>NZ_CADESW010000001.1 GCF_902830275.1 Burkholderia stagnalis
GGCCGCGGCGCCGTGCCTGCCGAAGCCATTCGCGCACATGCGGCATCAGGCGCGCGTCGGCGCCGCCGCTCGCGGCCTCGGCGGCCTGCGACGCTGCGTCCGCCGACGGCGGCAGCGCGGCGCCGACCATCACCTCGCCGGCCGCGCAGCCGCGCGACTCGCCGGCGATCGGCGCACCGCCGATCGCGTCGAGCCGATTGCCCGACATTCGAATCCCGCACACGTTGCCCAGCATGCGAACGCCCGCGAAGCGCGCGCGGGCGATCCGGTTGTCCGTCACCTCGACGCGCGTGACCTTGCCCGAGCCGGCATTCAGGTCGATCGCGGCCTGGCCGGTCAGCGGCCCGCGCGCCGGCCGCGACGCCGGCTGCTGGATGTCCGAAATCGCGTTGCCCGTCACGCGCACGTTGGTCGTGTCATGGGTCCGGTAGCTGTCCTCCTGCGCGACGAGGATGCCCGCACCCGTCTGCACGCCGCGCACGATGTTGTCCGCGATCGTCACGTCCGCGCCGCCGACCACCGTCACGCCCCGCCCCCACTCGTTGCCTTCGAGCGAATTGCCGGCAATCAGCACGTTGCCGCTCGGCGCGCCGTCGTTCCGGTAGCTCACGACGGCGATCATGTCGTCGCCCGTATCGCGCACGACGTTGCCCTGCACGAGCACGTTGTGCGCGCCGTGCGTCACGTGGATGCCGTCCGCGAGCGTCGCGCGGATCTCGTTGCCGACGATCGCGACGTCCTGGCCGCCGAATACGAAGATGCCGGCGCTCGCGCCGCCGTCGACCACGACGTCGAGCACCTGCACGCCGCGCCCCGTCACGTCCACCTTCGTCGAGGCGGGCGTGGTCAGGCGCGTCGAGCCGGCGCCGACCAGCGTGAGCCCGGCGAGCGTCGTCCCATCGCCGCGCAGCTCGATGGTCTGGTCTTCCGGGTCGGTCGCGATCAGCGTCGCGCCGTAGCCCGAGATCGCGACGTTCGCCTGCTTCACCGTCAGCGCGTGCCCGACGACGTAGCGCCCCGGCGCGAGCATGAGCCGCTGGCCGCGCTGCAGCGCGTCGAGCGCGCGTTGCAGCGCATCGGCCTGGTCGGCGCCGTCGGCGGACGAGTGCACGATCGCATCGGGCGCGGCCGCATCGTGTTCGCGTTGGCCGGCGGGCGCCGCCGCGGCTGCCGGCGGCCACGACGGCAACGCGGCGGCCATGCCGATGGCGAGCGCCATTGCACGAGCGCGGCCACGGCATCGGGATGGGCACATGGGCGTCACCGTTGCGTGCCGAAACGGCGGAACACGACGAACAGCAGCATCAGCGGAACGAAATTGCGCCCGCTGAACAGGTTCGGAATCCGCAGGATCTCGAGCAGCGACACGTAGAGCACCGCATGCGCGCAGCACCAGAAGCCGCTTCCGGTACGCCAGCCCGCGAAGCTTCTGCCGAACACCGCGCCGATGAACGCCGCGACGAGCAGCCCGAACCAGCCCCACTCGTAGAAGTGCACGAAAATCCCGGACGGGTTGTTGAATTCCGGATCGGCATAGCCGTTCAGGAACACGTCGATGCGGTCGCCCGAATCGAGCAGCGGCTGGAACAGGCTGCCGATGCCCGGGAAGCGGATCAGCCAGTCGAACGTGAACATCGGGTGAGCGCTGCCCCAGCCGAGGACGCTCAGGATCCCCGCGCCATTGTTCAGCGCGGTCGAGTAGTACAGCCCGAGGCGTTCGAGCGCGAAATCGAGGATGTTGTCGTACAGGTTCACGTAGTAGGTTTCCCACGAACGGTGGTATTCGTTCGCGATGAAGAACCCGACCAGCAGCGGCACCGCGGCGAACGGCCCGAGCGCCACCCACGCCGAGCGCCGCGGCCCGCGCCGGAACCGCGCGATCATCAGCACGCACGGCAGCGCCATCTCGATCACGGCGAGCCGCTCGGCGAAGATGAAGCTCCTGACGAGCGTCAGCACCGCCAGCACGACGAGATACAGCTTGTAGCGGTTGAAGCCCTTCACGCGCGTGCTGAACACGTGGAAGTACAGCGCGACGTACGCGGCCGTCGCCTGCGTGAGCGTGCTCAGGCCGACGACGCGCCCTTTCAGTTCAAGCAGGTCGAACGCGCTCGCGCCGCCGCGCACGAACGCGAGCAGCAGCGCGGGCTGCGCGAGCACGCCGCTCGACATCACGAGATAGCCGGTCAACGCGAGCGCGAACACGAGGTCGAGCACGCGCGGCGGCAACGCGACCGGCGCGGCGCTTGCCGCGCGCTCCGGCACCGCCGCCTGCACGAGCCACGCGGCTGCCATCGCGACCGCGAGGAACAGCGCGCCCGCGAACGCGTGGAAGCCGTCGAAGTAGACCCGCGCGATCGCCTTCTGGCCGCCGAGCAGGCTGAGCGACAGCAGCCCGTAGAGCGGCAGGATGAAGAACAGGATCAGGCGCGCCGGATCTTCCCACCAGTATCCGTCGTAGCCCGCCACGCGCCGCGCGCGCACCGGCGCCCGCACCGCCCGATGGACGGACCGGGGCGCGGCGCGCCGATCCGCATGCACGTCATTCATGCTGGTCGCTCCATCCGGATGCCGCGCATCGCCGCCCGGTCAGCGCGCGGGCCCGCGCGCCGCCGCCACGCCCGCGAAGCCGGACGCTGCCTGATGGGTGTCCGTACCGGCATAGCCGTAGTCGTACCGGCCCGGGCCGCGCGTGAAGTCGTTGAGGATCATGCCGCGAACGCCGACCTGCGCATGCGCGAGCCGCCGCATGCTCTCGTCGATGTCGGTCAGCGTCGTCACGCCGCTGCGGGCAACCAGGAACACGGTGCCGGCCATGCGCCCGAGCACCAGCGAATCGGCCACCGGCAGCAGCGGCGGCCCGTCGATCACGACCATGTCGTACTGCGACGCCACGCGCTCGATCAGCGCCTCGAGCGCGGGCCGCAGCAGCCGTTCGCCCGGATCGGCGACGACGCTGCCCATCGGCAGGAAATCGAGCCCCGGCATCGCGTCGCGCTTCAGCGCCTCGTCGAGCCGGTGCGTGCCGCCGACGATATCCGTGAGGCCCGGCGCGCGGCTGTAGCGGAACCGCTCGTGCAGCGACCCCTTGCGCAGGTCGGCGTCGATCAGCAGCACGCGCCGGCCCGACGTGCCGGCGAGCACCGCCAGATGCGCGGCGACGAACGACTTGCCGACGCCCGTCGTCGGTCCCGAGATCAGCACGACGCGGTTCGGCGCATCCGCCAGCGCCAGTTGCAGCGACGTGCGCAAACCGCGCAGGCTCTCGAGCGCCGCGTCATGCGGCGCGGGCGCCGCCCCGCCGCGCCGGCCGCCGCGCGCGCGCGGTTCCGGCCGCGCGGACGACGCGCTGCGCGGCACCGTCGCGAACACGGGCACGCCGGTCGCCCATTCGAGCTCGTCGGGATCGGCCGCCGTGCCCGCGAGCCGCTGCCGCACGACGACGATCGCGCCGCCGGCCAGCAGGCCGAGCAGCAGCGCGCCGATCGCGGCCATGCCGCGATGCGGCCCGATCGGCGTGTCGGCCGCCTTCGCGGCATCGACGATCCGCACGTTGCCGTTCTTGCTCGCGCGCGCCAGCGTCATCTGCTGGCGCGCGTTGAGCAGGTTCGTATAGAGCGCGGTATCGACGGCCACGTCGCGCTGAAGCTGCAGCATGCCCTGCTCGACGCCCGGCAAGCGCCGGATCTGCGCGCGCACCGCGTCGAGTTCGCGCTGCGCGTCCGCGCGTTGCGCATCGACGGCCACCATTGCCGGATGCTTCGGCATGAAGCGGGTCAGCAGCTCCTGGCGCCGCTGCTGCAGCGTCTGCACGCGCGTTTCGAGATCGACCGACTGCTGCCGCAACGCGAGCCCGTCGTCGCTCGTGTTGACCGTGCCGTGCGACGCACGAAACGCGTTGAAGCGGCTCTCCGCCCGTTCGAGCTGCTGCTTGAGCTGCGGCAGCTGCGCGTCCATGAAGCGGATCAGCCGATCCGCGGCCTCCGATTTGCGCTGCGTGTTCTGCGCGAGGTACGCGACGCCGATCGCGTTCAGGATCCGGCTGTCGCGCAGCGGATCGGTGCCGTCGAGCGTCGCGCCGATCATGTTGGACTGCTTGCCGCGCTCCGCGACCAGCACGGCTTTCTGCAGCCATTCGGTCGCGTCGTCGGCCGCGTAGCGGGTCAGGTCGAAGCGCGCGCCGGGCGCGCCCGCGAGGTCGCGCACGAACACGTCGATCGGCCCGTGCGGCGTGTCGGCGTGCAGCGGCTGCCCGACCCGGCCCTGCCAGAGCGGCCCCGTCGCGCCGAACAGGCCCGCGCGCTGCAGCGTGTACGCGCCGTCGCGGCCGGCCGTCAGCACGAAGCGCTTTTCCTGCAAGCGCTTCGGCACGTCGAAGGTCGCGACGTCGATGCTTTCCGCGCCGGTGACGTAGCCGCCCGGCAGCGGCGTCGACAGCGCGTCGGCGCCGTTCGCGAGCCGCCAGCCGAGCAGCGGCAGGTAGCGCGGCCGCGCGTCGATATAGAGCTTCGTGCTGTCGACCGCGCGCGCCATCACCGCGCGCGACTTCAGCACCTCGATTTCCGTCGACGCGTCGGTCTTCAGGTCGAACACCGACGACGGGTCACCGGGCGGCGACGCGGGTTTCGAATCGGTCGGGCTTTGTTCGACCTGAAACAGGATGTCGGAGCGGTAGACGGGCTGCGCGCACAGCGCATACACGGCGCCCGCGATCCCGCAGGCGAGCACCGGCGCGGCGATCACGCGACGGCCGCCGGCCAGCATGCCCCAGTAGCGGCGATACGGATGCGGCGGCCGCATCGCGGGTTCGTCGCGCGAATCAGGCGGAGTGGATGCAGTCATACGGCGTCATTCCCGTGTGGCGCGACAAGGCGCGGTGACGAAATCCGGAACGCGCGGTTCACGGCGAAATGGCCTTGGCCGTCAGCGCGCCCTGCGCGGCCGACGGAATCAGCAGGTTGACGACGCGGCTCCAGCGCACCAGCGACGACGCGTCGACGAACACCACGTCGCGGCGCTCGAGCGGGAAGCGGTCCGCCAGCGCCAGCGCGGCCGGCGACTGCGCGTCGAGGTGATACACGAGCGGCCGGTTGCCGGGCCCGCGGCGCACGACGTAGACCTGCCGCGCGTCGGCCGTGTACTGGCTGACGCCGCCCGCGTCGCCGAGCGCTTCGCCGAGGCTCATCCGCCCGTCGGTCAGCGTCAGCGTCGCCGGCCGCGCGACCTCGCCGAGCACGAATACCTTGCTGTCGCGCGCGGCGTTCACGCGCACGAGATCGCCGTCGCGCAGCAGGATCCGCGACGGATTGACGCCCGCCGCGAGCAGGCCGGGCAGGCTCACCGTCACGGTCCGGTCGCCGCGCGTCACGGCCACCGACGAACGGTCCGCGCCCGCCGTGAAGCCGCCGGCGCGATCGATCGCTTCCGTCAGCGTCATCGGCACGTCGGTCACGATCTGCAGCCCCGGCGCGCGGATCTCGCCGTCGAGATGCACGCGCTTGCTGCGATACGCCTGGATGCGCAGCGCCAGCTGCGGCGCGCGCACGTATTCGCCGAGACGCTTCGCGAGCCGCGCGCGCGCCTGCGCCTCGGTCAGCCCCGCGACGTGCAGGGTGCCGACGTACGCGAACTGCAGGTTGCCGTCGGCATCGACCGTATAGCCCGTCGCGACCGAACTCGCGCCGCTGCCGTCGGATCCGCCCGCGTTCTGCGTCACCGGCAGATTCAGTTCGGGGTGATCCCACACGACGATGTTGAGCACGTCGCCCGGGCCGATCACGTATGGCTTCGCCACGCCGAACAACTGCCGGACCTCGTCCGCGACCGGCGCGGGCCGCGCGGCCTGCGGCGCGTCGACGAGCGCGCCGGTGATCTCGATCAGGTCCGCGCCCGACACGTCCTGGACGCCGGCCAGGCCGCCCGCGCCGGCCGCGGCCGCGCTCACGCGCGCGTTCGCGTCGCTGCCGGCCGGCGCGGGCATCGTCATGCCCGGCGCCAGCGCGCACCCCGTCAGCGCGAGCGCGGCCGCCGCGAGCGCCGCGCGCAGTCGCCACGTCGAACGGCGCGCGCCTGTCGCGCCCTGCATCGTTTGCCGCCATCGCGACATTCGCGTCGCGTCCCTTTGCGTGGATGAAAACATCGTGTCCTTCCCAAAACCGTGCGGCAGCCCACTCATCGCATGCCGCCGCATTCCAATGGCAGATTGGACACCGCATCGCGCGGCGCGTCTGTGAGCAAGCCCACCGAACGCCGATGTTCGGCCCGCGATCGGCTCACGCGGCCCCGCCGCCGCGCGCCGCGCCGGCCCGCGAACGGGCCACCGCGACCGGGGCGAACGGGGCGCCCGCCGCACGCGCCACGGGCGATCCGGCGAGGCTCCGGGCTGGCCACTCCGCTGCGCCGCCCAATACCTCGCGGCAGAGATCGATCACTGCGTCCGCGCCCGACGTGCCGTACAGCGCGTGGTCGAGCTGCGGCAGCGTCCTCAGGCGGACGTGACACGAGCGCCGGAACGCGCGCGCCGGCGGGCCGAAATGCCGATGCACGTCGTCGATGCCGGGATCGAATACGCTGTAGACCAGCAGCGTCCACACGCCGCGCTGCGCGAGCGCGTGCATCACGCCGCGCGGCGTGTCGGCGCGCGGCGCCCGGCCGGCGCGCGCGGCCAGCGCCAGCGCCGGCACGCGCACGCACGCGACGAGGTTGGCGGCCAGCGCGCGCAGGATCGGCCGCGGGTCGCGCCGTTCGCGCACGAGCCGCCGCCACTTTCGCCAGTCGCGCATCGAAGCGCGGTAGCCGCGCACCGAGTTGTTGCGCTGCTTCTGCGCGGCGTCGAGCGTCAGGCCGGCCGGCCACACGAAGCGGGCCAGGTTGATCGCGATCACGCCGCTCAGCGCACCGTCGCGCGCGGCCGCGTGCAGCGACGCATACGCGCCCGAACAGACGCCGAGCGCGACGACCTGCGCGTAACCGCGCTCGCGCAGCCACGCGGCGGCGGCCGCGACGTCGTCGATCGTCGCGCTCGAATAGACGACGCCCGACTGCGCGTCCGGCGCATGCGGCCCGCTGTCGCCGACCCCGTTCACGTCGATCCGCAGCGTCGTGATACCGCTGCGCGCCATCGCCCGGGCGATGCGCACGCCGACGCGCCCGTCGGCGCTGCGCGGATTCGCGGCCGTGGTCGCGATCAGCAGGGCCGGCCCTCCCGGCGGCGGCGGGCTGGCCGGGCAGCACAGCACCCCGACGAGCCGATCCGCGCCGACGGCGACGACACGTTCGGTCAGGCCGTCCATCTCGAGCGGCGCGACGGCGTTTGCATCCCACGCGGCGCGCGTGTCGGGCCGTGCACGGCCGGACGCCGCGCGGCGCGGCCCTCGGCCCGCGATCCAGTGCGCGACGGTTTCGAGCGCCGCGCGCGGCAACCGCGAATACGTGCCATCGAGCAACGCCCTCGGCCATTCCGCGAATGCTTCGGTCGCGACGTCCACGCCGCGCGACTGCAACGCGGCGCGCAGCGCCGGGCCATCGTCGTAACCGGTGTGAACCAGCAGCATCGCGCCGGGCAGCGAGCGGGCCTCGCGCACGATCCGGCACAGGTCGAGCGGCTTGAGGTCGTTCACGAGGTCGGCCGGGTAGCGATGGCCAAGCACGTTCAGGCACGGTTCGTCCTGCTGCGCGTGCCGGATCGGCGGCGGCGCCGTATCGAGCCACTGGCGCTGCACGAGCGACAGCTCGCGCAGGTACGCCCGGCCGCGGACGACCGGCGCCAGCGCGACGATCGCATCGGCGTGCGCAGCCGGGTGCGTGTCCGCCGCCGCGAGCATCGCGAACAACGCGCCCGCGCGGATGCCGACGAGCGTCAGCGTGTCGATGTCCGCCTGCGCGCGCAGCGCGTCGATCGCGTGGCGAATGCTGGCGACGCAGGCCGCGAAGCGCCCCGCGTCGAGATCATCGCCGGCCGAATCCCCCGCGCACGGGTAGTTGAAACGCAGCGCCGTGACGCCGTCGCGGGCCAGCCGCTCCGCGAGCGCGCGCGTCAGCTTGTGGGTCCACAGCGCTTCGTGGCCGAGCGGCTCGCACAGCACGACGCCCTGCCCGGTATGTCCTTCATGCAACCAGCCCACGCAGCCGTCGAACGCTATCGGCTTCACTTGGCACTCCTCGGGATCGGTGATTGTTATCGGATGCCGGCAAGCATCCCGGATGCGCCGCGGCGCCCCCATCTGTCGCTCCGGCCGTGACGCATGACGCGATAACGTCCGATTTAATCACTCGCGCCGAGCGTGCTTCGGTGCGCCAGCTTACAAAACCATTCATCACGGCGACGAAGCAACGCCCGGGCCGGGGCCTGCGCGAATCGCCCGGCACGAACGAATCTCCGTACGGTTGGCTTGCGAACAAAGCGCGCGCGCGCCGTCCGTATCATGGCTGCCGGGACGACGTGGCCGCGCGCCGGCCCCACCGGCCGCGAATCCGGCGCGGCGGCCGGCGCGTGTCGTCATCCTTCACCCGCGGCGCCGCTCGACCGTATGTCAACCGTAAAGAAGAATTTCGTCCTGCTGCTGTCGCTGCAGATCTCGACGTACGCGGCGCCGCTGCTGATCGTGCCGCTGCTCACGCACGCGCTCGGCCCGCAGGGCTACGGCCAGCTCGCGTTCTCGCTCGCGGTCGTCGCGTATTTCATCAACTGGACCTGCTACAGCTTCGACCTGACCGCGACGCCGCGCATCGCGCTCGCGCGCGACGACCGCGCCGAACGCTCGCGCATCTTCTGGTCGACCTTCGTCGCGCAGCTCGCGATCGCCGCGCTCGGCTTCACGGTGCTGCTCGCGCTGACCTTCGTCGTCGCGCGCTTCGGCGCGGACCGCACGCTGCTGCTGATCGGCTTCGGGATGCCGGTCGGCGCGGCGCTCACGCCCGGCTGGTACTTCCAGGGCGTCCAGAAGCTGCGCGTCTTCAGCGTGATCCTGTTCGTCTGCCGCGCGCTGAGCATTCCGGCGATGTTCGTGCTCGTGCGCGGCCCCGCCGACCTGACCGCCGCGATGATCGTCAACGCGGCCGTGCCGCTCGGCTCGGGCCTCGCGGTCGTCGCGTACATGTTCGCGTGCCGCGAGGTCGCGTTCGTGCGCGTGCGCATCGCGGACGTCGCCGAAGCGCTGCAAGGCGGCTGGCAGGTGTTCCTCGCGTCGACGTCGGTCGCGTTCTACGCGTCGACGAACACGGTGCTGCTCGGCTTCGTGTCGGGCAATGTCGCCGCCGGCTACTTCGCGGCCGGCGACAAGCTCGTGCGCGCCGCCCTCAGCATGCTGCAGCCGCTGAAAGCGGCCGCGTATCCGCGCATCAGCTACCTGATGCGGCATGCGCGCAACGAGGCGATGGCGTTCCTGCGCAAGCTGCTCGTCGTGCAGTTCGCGCTGGTGCTGGCGATCTCGCTCGCGATCTTTTTCGGCGCGCCGCTCGCGGTGCGCCTGCTGTACGGCCCGTCGTACGCGCCGACCGTCAACGTGCTGCGCTGGATGGCCTTCATTCCGTTCATGGCCGGCATGACCGACCTGTTCGGCGTGCAGACGCTGCTGCCGCTCGGGATGAAGAAAGCGTTCACGCGCATCCTGGTGTCGTCCGGCATCGTCAATGTCGCGCTGCTGCCCGTGCTCGCGAAGTACTTCGCCGAACAAGGCGCTGCGGCGGCCGTACTGCTGGCCGAGGCCGCGGTTGCCGCCGCGCTCGCGGCCGTCGTCTATCGCGCCGGCATTCCGCTGATCGGCCGTCCCGCCACGCGCCGCTAGCGGCGCGGGCGCGCCGCCCACGCCGGCCGCGGTGCGGCCCCGGAGCGCTTCGCTTGCCGTACCGAATCCCGCCCAGGAGCAATTCATGGCAGACCTGACCATCGCCATCTGCAACTACAACCACGGCGCGTACCTGCGTGTCGCGATCGATTCCGCACTCGCGCAGACTGTCCGCGGCGTTCGCGTGCTGGTCGTCGACGACGGCTCGACCGACGCATCGCGCGACATCATGCGTTCGTACGGCGAGCGCATCACCGCGATCTTCCAGGAGAATCGCGGCCAGGTCGCCGCATACAACCGCGCGCTGGAACACGTCGCGAGCAACTACGTGATCTTCCTCGACGCGGACGACCTGCTTTACCGCGACGCGGCCGGCCGCGTGCTCGCGGCGTTCGGATCGAGCGACTGCGTGAAGGTGCAGTTCCGGCTCGACGTGCTGACCGGCGACGGCGCGGCAACCGGCGTGACGGTCCCGCAGTCGGCGCCCGACGCCGATTGCGGCCGGCTGCTGCGCGCGGGCTGGCTCTATCCGTCGCCGCCGGGCTCGGGCAACGCGTATCGGGTTGCGGCGCTGCGGCGCATCTTCCCCGTGCCCGTCACGCCCGACAATCGCCACGGCGCCGACTTCTACGCGATCTACGGCGTCGCGCTGCTGGGCGCGGTCCGCACGATCGATGCGCCGCTCGGCGGCTACCGCGCGCACCACTGCGCCGACGGCGCGACGGGTGGCGCCGCCGACCTCGCATTCGCCAACGCGGAAGACGGCGCGACCGGCGCATACAAGACCCTGGCGCGCTGGGCCCTGCTGCGCACGCTCGTCCATGCGCGGCTGCACGAGACGCTGCCGAGCACGCCGTACGATTTCTCGATCGAGAAAGCGCGCTTCGCCAGCGCGCTGTATCGCGCGCCGTTCGCGCGGCGCTGGCGCTGGTTCGCACGCGAGTCGGGACGCTACTGGCATACGGTGCTGCGCAACCCGTTCTGGCGGCCCGTCAAGAAACTCGCCGTGTGCGGACTGACGACGGTCTGCCTGCTGCCGTCGACCGCGCTCAGCGATCGCGCGATCCGCTACGTCGCCAATCCGCTGTCGCGCGCGCGCAAGCCGGCCGCCCGGCCCTCCGGCGACGCACGCTAGCCATCGCCCACGCCGCCCGCGCTGCCCGTTCGCCCCGGTACTTCTTACGCCGCGCCGGCCCGCGGCCGGAAACGTTGACTGCTCGCCTGACGCGACGAGCGGCGTTATCGCATAAAGATCGGACGTATCGGTAGAAACACCGATGCTGTAGTCAAACTACATTCATACCATTGGTCGCTGCAGAGGATCGCTACACCCGCACCCGCCGTCGCGATCCTCTGCCCGGCCGGGCATGCCGACACTGAAGCCACCCCGCATCGCCCGCCGGCAGCGTCCGGTGCGAACCCATCGGGCGTGCGCCGTCCCTGACCCCGATCGAATAACCCGCATCACGTTCATGGAGACAGCAACATGCGGATCAACCTCTGGCCGGCTGCCGTGCTGCTGGCGTCCCTCAGCACGGGCGCCTGCGCAGCAGCCTCGGCCGATTTCACCTTGCCCACCGACGCCGTCGAATCCTTCGCATCGGCCGGCGCGCAACGTCGCGCGGACGCGCTCGTCCACCGGATGACGCTCGACGAGAAGCTCCAGTTCATCCACTCGAAATACGAGATGTCGCAAGTGCCCGGCGGCGGCGCCGGCTATATCCAGGGCGTGCCGCGGCTCGGCATTCCGGACCTGAACATGGTCGATTCGGCGACCGGCTCCGGCAGCACGTCGCAGGCCAGCACGACCTTCCCCGCGACGATCGCCGTGGCCGCGAGCTGGGATCGCCGCCTGTCGTACGACTACGGCCGGCAGGTCGCGATCCAGTTGCGCGCGCAGGGATTCGGCATGGGCCTCGGCGGCGGCACCAACCTCGCGCGCGAGCCGCGCGGCGGCCGGCTGTTCGAGTATCTCGGCGAGGATCCGCTGCTTGCCGGCGACCTGCTCGCCGAGCGCACGCTCGCGACGCAGCGGCACAAGGTGATCGCGACCATCAAGCACTACGCGGCCAACGAGCAGGAGCACGGCCGGATGGGCGGCAACAGCCAGCTCGACGAGCGCACGCTGCGCGAGCTCTACCTGCTGCCGTTCGAGATCGCCGCGAAGCGCGCGCGGCCGGGCAGCGTGATGTGCAGCTACAACCGGCTGAACGGCGACTATGCGTGCGAGAACGCGCATCTGCTGAACGACGTGCTGAAGAACGAATGGGGCTTCGAGGGCCAGGTGCAGTCCGACTGGGGCGCGACGCACAGCACCGCGAAGGCGATCAATGCGGGCCTCGACGAGGAGGAAGACGTCGGGCCGAGCGTGTACCTGACGCCGGCGGCGGTGCGGCAGGCGATCGCGAACGGCTCGGTGTCGACCGCGCGGCTCGACGACATGGTGCGCCGCAAGCTGGCCGCGATGATCCGCATCGGCGTGATGGACGATCCGCCCAAGGGCGGCGGCGCGATCGACTTCGCGTCGGCCGGGCGCTTCGCACAGGCGGCCGCCGAACAGTCGATCGTGCTGCTCAAGAACGACGGCAACCAGCTGCCGCTCGCGGCGCCCGCGCTGGCGCGCATCGCGGTGATCGGCGGACACGCGGACGCGGCCGTGCTGTCCGGCGGCGGCTCCGGCAACACGCGCAATCCGGTCACGGGCGCGTTCGCGGGCTGCGGCGGCCTCGCGTTCGGCACGTCGACCGGCTGCAGCTGGTGGCGCAACCCGTGGCTGAAGGTCGACGTGCCGATCGTCGCGGCGATCCGCGCGCTCGCGCCCGCCGCGCAGGTCACGTTCGCCGGCAACAGCGACCAGCAGGCACCGTTCCGCGCCTATACGCAGCAGGAGATCGACCAGGCGGCCGCGCTCGCGGCGCGCTCGGACGTCGCGATCGTCGTGGTCGCGCAGCCGGCCGGGGAGGATTTCGGCGACCTGCAAAGCCTCGCCCTCGCGAACCCGTCGAACCAGGACGCGCTCGTCGACGCGGTCGCGCGCGCGAATCCGCATACCGTCGTCGTGGTCGAGAGCGGCAATCCGGTGCTGATGCCGTGGAAGGACCGCGTGTCCGCGATCGTCGCGGCGTGGTATCCGGGCGAACGCGGCGGCGCGGCGATCGCGAACGTGCTGTTCGGCAAGGTCAACCCGTCCGGCAAGCTGCCCGTCACGTTCCCCGCGCGCGACCAGGACACGCCCACCTGGGGGCAGAACGGCGCGTTCGACAACGATCCCGTCTATGCGGAAAAGCTGAACATGGGCTACCGGTGGTACGACGCGAAGAACGTGAAGCCGATGTTCGAGTTCGGCTTCGGCCTGTCGTATACGCACTTCTCGTACTCCGGGCTCGCCGTGTCGCGGCAGCGCGACGGCTCGCTGGACGTCGCGTTCACCGTGCGCAACGACGGCCCCGTGGCCGGCGCGGAAGTGCCGCAGGTGTATCTCGGCGTGCCATACAAGGACGAGCCGCCGCGCCGCCTGGTCGGCTGGGACAAGATCGACCTGAAGCCGGGCGAAGCGCGGCGCGTGCACATCGGCGTGCCGGTGCGGCTGCAGAGCGTATGGGATACATCACGCAACGGCTGGCGCTACGTGCCGGGCGGCACCGTGTCCGTCGGCGCGTCGTCGCGCGACATCCGGCTGCAAGGCGGCTGAGCGCCCGCGCGCGGCGGCGCCCGGCGCGTTTCCGCGCACGGTAATACACTTGCGCGAGTCCGCCGCGCGCGCACCGGCGCGCGCGGCGCACATCCCTCCGGATCATCGCAAGGAGCAACAGCAATGGACTACGTCAGGCTCGGTTCGACCGGGCTGCAGGTGTCGCGCCTGTGCCTCGGCTGCATGACTTACGGCGCACCCGATCGCGGCACGCACCCGTGGACGCTCGACGAAGACGCGAGCCGCCCGCTCATCCGCCAGGCACTCGACGCCGGCATCAACTTCTTCGACACCGCCAACATGTACTCGGAAGGCACGTCGGAGGAGATCGTCGGCCGCGCGCTGCGCGACTTCGCGAAGCGCGACGACGTCGTGATCGCGACCAAGGTGTTCCACCGCGTGCGCCCCGGCCCGAACGGCGCGGGCCTCTCGCGCAAGGCCATCCTCACCGAGATCGACCACAGCCTCAAGCGGCTCGGCACCGATTACGTCGACCTCTACCAGATCCACCGCTGGGACTATCACACGCCGATCGAGGAAACGCTCGAAGCGCTGCACGATGTCGTGAAGGCCGGCAAGGCGCGCTATATCGGCGCATCGTCGATGCATGCGTGGCAGTTCAGCAAGGCGCTGTATACGTCGAAGCTGAACGGCTGGACGCCGTTCGTCAGCATGCAGGATCACCTGAACCTGCTGTATCGCGAGGAAGAGCGCGAGATGCTGCCGCTGTGCGACGACCAGGGCATCGCGGTGCTGCCGTGGAGCCCGCTCGCGCGCGGCCGCCTCACGCGCGACTGGGATGCGACGAGCGAGCGGCTCGAGAGCGACGTATTCGGCAAGACGCTTTACGCAGCGCATGCCGACAGCGATCGCGCGATCGTCGAAGCCGTCGCGACGATCGCGCATGCGCGCGACGTGCCGCGTGCGCAGGTCGCGCTCGCGTGGCTGCTGCAGAAGTCGGGGGTGACCGCGCCGATCATCGGGGCGTCGAAAGCGCGGCATCTGGAAGACGCCGTCGCGGCGCTCTCGCTCGAGCTGACCGCCGAGGAAATCGCGGCGCTCGAAGCGCCGTACGTGCCGCACGCGGTCGCGGGGCACGCGTAACGCGCGCGCGCCGGCGGCATGGACGCCGGCGTCACGTCGCCTTGCGCTTGCGGGCAGGCGCGCCTTCGAGCAGCACCGCGCCCTGCCCGCGTTCGCTCAGCTGATCGCCCGGGTTTCTCAGCGGGCAATCCTTTATCGACAGGCACCCGCAGCCGATACACCCGTCCATCTGGTCACGCGACTGGGTGAGCTTCCGGATCCGTTCGTTCAGCAGGTCGCGCCAGCCGGTCGACAACCGCCGCCAGTCCGCCGCGCTCGGCGCCTTGCCGTCTCTTGCCGCGCGATCGCCTCGGGTTCCTGCCGTTCGATCATGCCGGCGACGCGCCGAACGTCGCGGCCGACACGATCCACAACGCGGCGACGCGGCTCACGCTGTCGCACTGGCCGTCGAATCGCACGACTGCCCGCTACCGGGCCAACCGGTCGACCGAAAGGGTGCTGCGCTTCGTGTCCGAAACGTCCGTCGATCCGGACGTGCGCTGCGTGACGACCGATCACTTCGATCACTTCGATCACTTCGATCACTTCGATCACTTCGATCACTTCGATCTCGACGGGCTCGCGTCGATCTACGCGCTCATCGCGCCCGATCACGCGTTGCGCCATCGGGCGCGGCTGGTGAACGTCGCACGCCTCGGCGATTTCGCGCGCGGCCGGTCGGACGCCGCTCTCGACGCTCGCGCTCGTCGCGCACGACGACGTCGTGATCCAGCAGCGCTACGAGGGCTGGGTCACGCGCGTATCGCAGGCGCCGCGCCCCCGGGCGGCCTGTCGATCCTCGCGCGGGCGCTGCAGGCGGCCGACGCCGGCACATGCGGCTGGCAGTACGACGGCGTCCAGCACATCATGCCGCGCCTCGGCCGCACCTGCGGCCAGGCACCGCCATCGCCGCCACCGCTTTCATCGCACCATCGTGCCGGCAAACGCGACGTATGCATCGAGCGCGGCCGGATTCGCCATCGCGTCGCGGCTCGCCGCCTGCTCGGCCGGGCGCCCCATCAGGATCTTGCGCACCGGCACCTCCATCTTCTTGCCGGTCAGGGTGTAGGGAATCTGCTCCATCGTGACCATCGTGTCCGGCACATGACGCGGGCTGCACAGCGTGCGCAGCCGCTCGGCAATGTGCGCACGCAGCGCGTCGTCGAGCACCGCGCCGTCACGCAGGCGCAGGAACAGCGGCATGAAGAAGCCGCCGTTCGGCATCTCGCAGCAGACGACCAGGCTGTCGGCCACCGCGTCGATTTCCTCGACGACGCGGTAGATCTCCGCCGAGCCGATCCGCACGCCGTAGCGGTTCAGCGTCGAATCCGCGCGGCCGTAGATGTAACACCCGCCGTGCGCCGTCAAGCGCATGAAATCGCCATGCCGCCAGGTGCCGGGGAAATGCTCGAAATAGGACTCGCGATAACGCGCGTCGCCTGCGTCGTTCCAGAAGAAGATCGGCATCGACGGCGCCGGCTGCGTGACGACGAGCTCGCCGACTTCGTCGACGAGCGGTTTGCCGTCATCGCTCCATACGTCGACGGCCATTCCGAGCACGCGCGCCTGGATCTCGCCGGCGCGCACCGGCAGCAACGGCACGCCACCGACCAGCCCGCTGCACAGCTCCGTGCCGCCGGACTGCGACGTCACCCACAGGTCGGATTTCACGTTGCGATAGAACCACGCGAACGTCTCCGGCGTGCTCGGCGCGCCGCTCAGCAGCACGCTCCTGAGCGCCGACAGGTCGAACCGGCGGCCCGGCTCGAGGCCGGCCTTCTCCATCATCTGCACGAAGGTCGGGCTGCCGCCGAAGCAGGTCGCGCCCGCGTCGGCCGCCAGCCGCCACAGGCACTCGGGGCCGCCGTGCATCGGGCTGCCGTCGTAGAGCACCGCGGACGCGCCGGTCAGCAGCGCGGCCACCAGCATGTTCCACATCATCCAGCCGGTCGTGCTGTAGAAGAACATCACGTCGCCCGGACGCAGGTCCATGTGCAGGTGCAGTATCTTCAGGTGCTCGACCAGCATGCCGGCATGGCTGTGCACGATCGCCTTCGGCAGGCCCGTCGTCCCCGACGAGAACACGATCCACAGCGGATGGCTGGCGCCGACGCGCTCGAAACGGAATGCATCGGGCGGCACGTCCGGGCCGGACAGCATCGCGTCCCATGCCTGCACCGCGCACGGCAGCGACGACGCATCGGCCGGCACCCCGTCGGCGAGGTTCGGCAGCCAGATCAGCGTGCGCAGCGACGGCAGCGCACGCGCGATCCCGAGCGCTTCATGCTGCCGATCGAATGCCTTGCCGCCGAAGCGATAGCCGTCGGCCGCGATCAGCACGGTCGGCTCGATCTGCCGGAAGCGATCGACGACCGTCCGCACGCCGAAATCGATCGCGGCCGACGACCACACCGCGCCGATGCTGATGGCCGCGAGCATCGCCACCGCGCATTCCGGCACGTTCGGCAGGTACGCGACGACACGATCGCCCGGCCGCACGCCAAGCTCGCGCAGGCGCGTCGCAAAGCGCCGCACCTGGCTCGCGAGATCGGCGAGCGGCATCGTTTGCAGCGGCGTCGTCTCGGTTGCGTGATGAAACGCCGGCTGCTTCGCATCCGCGTGCGCGGCATGCCGCAACACGTGCTCCGCATAGTTGACGCGCGCATCCGGAAACCAGCGCGTATGCGGCATCGGCGCGCCGTCGGTCACCCGGTGCGCCGAGCCGTCGTACCGCACGTCATGCCATCGCCAGATCGACGCCCAGAACGCATCGGGCTCGCGCACCGACCAGTTCCACAGTGCATCGTAGTCCGGGAACGCCAGATCGCATTCGGCCGCCAGCCAGTCGAGATAGCGCGCGAGATTGGAGCCGCGGGCGAGCGCCTCGCTCGGCGCCCACAACAGTTCGCCTTCCTTGATCATCTCCGGTGCCCTTCATGGATGAGTTGAATCGGTCGGAACAGGTGACGAATGCCGGCTGCAACGCCGAGCGTCGAGCCGGGCCGCCCCGGGCAACGCGTCATTCGTCGACAGTCCGGTGTTCATCTCGCCATCGCCGTTCACGCAGCCGAACTGGCCGTAGATGAACGTCGGCTTCGACAGACAATCTTTGCTTGAATTTTCGGTCTTGTCCAATTGGTCGGGACGGCTTCAACCCGTATGCTTCCTCGGCTCCGTGTCGGCGGCAGTTTCCTTTACCCGACTTTCCGATACGGCTTAGGCGTGGGCGCTCGGCGATGGCCAGTGGGCGCGGCCATGTGTTTCATCAAGTGAGCTAGTTCGAGAACGCTGCCATATGCGAGCGCCGAGCGTCCACACCTAAGCCCTGCTCCACTTCCCCCCCGCTTCTTCCACGCGTCGAACGCTCACGAAACGCGCACGACGCACACCACGGTAAAATCACCCTCTTTCAGTCAACGCACCGCGTGCAGCCAGCCGCTGCCCGTCCGCTTCCGTACCGGACGCCGCTCGCCACGGTTGAACGGAAACGAACGATGCCGCTGAATCCATCCGGTTTCCCGGCATACAGGACATGACCTACTCGCTCGCCACCACCTACACCCGCGAACTCGAAATCCGCAAGAGCCGCTTCATCGCGTATGCGATGCCCGTCGAGGATCGCGACGCCGCGATGCAGGCGCTGCAGCGCCTGCGCGACGAACACCCTGCCGCGACGCACGTCTGCTGGGCGCTGCTTGCCGGCGGCCAGTCGGGCATGTCGGACGACGGCGAGCCGTCCGGCACCGCCGGCCGGCCGATCCTCGAGGTGCTGCGCCATCACGACCTGGACGGTGTGCTGGGCGCGGTCGTGCGCTACTACGGCGGCGTCAAGCTCGGCGCCGGCGGGCTGGTGCGCGCGTATACGGACGCGATTGCGTCGGCGCTGCTCGACGCCGAACGCGTCGAGCGCATCCATTACACGCGGCTCGCGATCGAAATCGGCTACCCGGACGAAGCGCGCGTGCGCCGCTGGATCGAGCAGGCCGGCTATGAACTGGCCGACAGCGCCTACACGATGACCGTGCGCCTCGTGATCCGCCTGCCGGTTACGGCCGAAGCCGACGCGCGCACCGCGCTGTTCGATCTCACGCAAGGCCGCTCGGGTTTCCCCGAACTGTGAGCGTAGCCGCCGCCGTGCGCCCGCTGCGCTCGGCATCCGGCCCGTCGATCCTCCTCTCCGCACTGCAACAATCTGCATGAGATTGGCAATTCGGTCAGGGCGACCGCATGAACTGTCACGACAGTAGAACGGCGGCACGATCCATCGCATCAAGCGTGACAAGCGTTTGCCCTCGGATCATGGAAAGGTGAACGTGAACTCCGCTGCTCCGCCCGCATAGCCCGGCTTCAACTCGGCGTCGATCCCGGTACGGATATATTGCGCGCGCAGCGGAATCGTCGCCATGTCGCCGACGCGCTTCATCGAGTACTGCTTCGCGCTGCCCGGATCGCCATAGGCAATCCGCTCGCCCGTCGACGCATTGGTCATCACGATGTTGAAACCCTGCGCGACCGCGCGGCCCGTCGGCGCGCTCAACTGCAGCAGCGTCTTGTCCGCATTCGGCTGCGCGGCCTTGTCACGGAAGCTGATGGTCGGCTTGGCCGAAGCTGCACAATTGCTGAGAGAAATGCTGAAATCGACCGGCGCCGATGTCGCGTTCAGCGCACCGAACTGGCTCACCGCGAAGTTGCCCAGCTCAACGGGCACGATGCTGTCCGATACCACGTCGCATTTGTTCGGCACGGTTACCGCCCCCCCGCCATCGATATTTATGTTGCCCGCCCCGGTGTAATTGATTGGCGACTTGCACAGATTCGGTGGCGTGGTGGACGTCGGCATGTCGAATATGCTCCCAAGGCTCGCGGTGCCCTTCGGCAGATCCACTGCGTACAGCGCAAGGACCGGATTGGCCGGCAGATCGCTAACCACGAGATCACCTTGCGGCAACTGACTGGCTGGCTTGGTCAGCACGAGATATTGAAGATACTGGGTAACCATGGTATCGCCTGGAACGGTCGCCCCGGTATCCCGCTTGACGTCAATTTTCGCGAATGCCGTCGGGCGTCCGCCTTGCGCGACTGGCCTCTCGACGCCGTCGCTGCCGATGGCAGCCCATTTCAAACCGATTCCGTCCACGTTGGTCTGTGCCACACCGTTCGTGACGGCGCCGCCTTGCAACGACCAATGGCCGCCCAAAACCAGCTCTTGCGGGGCGGTAACCAAGCTGCCGAATTGATACGAGGTGAACAGGTTGATCTGACGCACGTAAAGAATCGATCCGACCGGCGTGCTTTGGGTCAGCGGCGTGACCTCCCGCCACTGACTCACCTCCTTATTGGAAAAACTGCAGTTCACCGCCAGCACATTGGCCATCTCGGCATGCGCACTGCTCCAGGCATGCGCGCCTGCCAGCACGGCGACGATACTCAACCATCCGCGCAACCGCACGGCCGGAGCACGCGTACCGCGCGACCGTGCCGCGTTTGATATCTCGATTCGAATCATGTTCGTCTTTGGAAAAGCGGCGGGCGCGGCGACGCCCACATCATGCGTCGGCGTCGCGCGCCCGCCGCGTCAGCGCATTACTCGATCAAGCCCTTGTTGATACCGGCAATTTGGACCGCAGCTGCCGCACCGGTGGCGGCGCTACCACGGAACTTGCCGTAGTTGACTCCGACGAGCCCGCCAAAGGTCGATTCCCAGAACAGGACACCGCTCGGCATGATCCGGCCGCTCGCGAGCGAGCGGTCGACCGGTCCGTAGTTGATACCGATCAGACCGCCGAGCGTCGACTGCCAACCACTACTCACCGTTCCGGACGCACGCGCATCAGCGATCGTGTCCTTATTCACGCCAACAAGGCCGCCGACCGTGCTGGACGTGCCGCCGCTAACATCGCCCGTCGCGGATGCAACCCGAATCGAGCCGGTTGCCCCGGCGCCGTTGACACCGACGAGGCCACCTACCGTGCTCGATGTGCCGCCGGAAGTGTTGCCGCTCGCTTCCACGTTGGTCAGCACGCCGATGTTGTTGCCGGCAAAACCGCCTGTCTCGCTGCGAGCACCGCCCGTCGTCTTGCCGCGCGCCACCGAATGCGCGATCACGCCGCCGGCGTTGCTGCCGACAAAACCGCCGATCCGGCCAGCGCCGCCGATGACCTCGCCATACGCCTCCGCAGTGTCGATACTGCCGCTGCTTCCGTTGGTGCCAGCAAAGCCGCCGATCGCTGCGGCCGACGTGCCCGTTACGCGTCCCGTCGCGCGCACATTCGCGAGCTTGCCCTGGTTCGCGCCGACGAAGCCGCCGACGCTATCAGCGCCGATCCCGGTCACCGCGCCGGTCGCGTAGGACGTGAAAATCTCACCTTCGTTGTAGCCAACGAGCCCGCCGGCGGAGCCACTGCGCCCCCCTTGGACCGAACCCGTCGAGAACGATCCGTCGATGCTCCCCGCGAGGTTGGCGCCGACCAGCCCGCCAACGTCCGCCTCGACATATGCGCCGGACACCGAGCCGACGTTCGACGACGCGGTGATTGTGCCGCCGCGGTTCACGCCGATCAGGCCGCCGATCAAGGCATTCGTCCCCCCGCCGTAAACCGACGCGGCGGACGTGCTGTTTTTGACGTCGGCCAGTTGGCGGTCGGCGCTGTTCTCGCCGATCAGGCCGCCGAGCGCCCTCGTCATCGAATTGCCCGTCACCGTCCCGCTGACGTATGCCTTCGCGACGCTGCCGCGGTTCACGCCGATGAGGCCGCCGACGGCATTCGCGCTCGCCGACGAGCTGCCGACGTCCATGCCGGTCGCGCTGACGTTATAGACCTGCCCGCGGTTTTCGCCGACGAGGCCGCCGATCTTCATCGCACTCCCCCACAAAGAACCCCATACCGTCATGTTCGCCAGATTCAGGTTCGCAATGCGGCCGGTGTTCATGCCAAACAAACCGACGGCGCCACTGTCGCTCCTGATACTCACGTTGCTGATCGTGTTGCCGAGGCCATCGAACACACCATTGAATGCCGACGCACCGCCGATCGGCGTCAGCGCCTCTTTGAACAACCATCCGCCCTTGAGGTCGTTGCCCAGCACATACAGCCCATTCAGGTTGCGATCAATGTTTTGCAACTGATCGCCATTCTGGATCACCGTGTAGCGGAAGCCGTTCGAGTCGAAACCGGCGCCCGCGCCGGACAACTTGACCGAAGCGCCACGCCCGAGTTCATAACCGTCGTCATAGTTCAACGTCAGCCCCGCGTTCGTGCCCGTCAGGGCAACGTTGGCGCCGATACGTGCCGACTTCCGCGCATTCACTTCGAGGTGTGCGTTCGCGCCGCTCGCTTCGACGTCGCGGTTCAGTGCGACGTCGCCCTGCTGAGAAGCCAGCGTCAGCCGGTTGGCGCTGTTCCAGCGCACCGCACCGTTCACCGAGACCTTGCCCTGCATTGCGGCAAGTTCGACATTCGTCGAGGCGAGACTGCGCGACAGCGTGTCCGCAGCGATCGTGCCGGTCATGGTTGCATTCGGCGCCACGTCGACGTCAGATGACTCGATCCGCCACACACCCGTCAGCCCGTTGCTCGCACGCGTATCCACGATTGCGCCTAGCGCGACCTTGACGTTTGCGCCGCGATTTTCGATCGTACCGGCGTTGCCCGGCGTCGTGAGCGCGCTCGCGTTCATCGCACCTGCAACTTCCACCGTGCCGCCCTCGCCGCCGTCGAGCACGATTTTGCCGGCGATATTACGCAGCGTCTTCGCCTCGATGCTGCCTTGGTTGTTCACGATCGTGTCGAGCAGCGCATTGGCTGACCTGGCGCTCATCAGCACCTGGCCGCCGTCGGCCTTCAACAGGCCGGCGTTGGCCGCGAGCGCGTCGACCGCGCCCTCGTTGACCTGGACGCTGAGCAGCTTGTTGCCGTCAAAATTCAGCGTGACGTCCTTGCCCGCGCCGAGCGCAACCGTTCCCATCTGCGCCGTTACGGTGCCCTGGTTATGAACCTTCGCGCCGAGCAGCGCGACCGAGCCGCCTTCCGCTGCCGTGATCGAGCCGTTGTTGATGACCGAAAACACGGAATCACCCGCAAAGCGGTAATTGCCTGCGGCGAAATCCTCGTTCGTGATGTTGCGCGTCGACGCGACCAGCCCGCCTACGTTGACTTGCGCACCACTGCCGAACACGATTCCGTTCGGGTTCACGAGAAACACGCGGCCGTTCGCGTCGATCTTGCCCTGGATCGAGCTCGAGCTTGTACCGATCACACGGTTGAGCGCGATCGACGTGCTCGACGGCTGGTTGAACGTCAAGCGCTCGCCGCCATTGACGCCGAACGCACCCCATTCCGTCACCAACTTGTCGGAATGCTGGTTGATCGACATATTGCGGCCGTCCTGGGAGCGAACGATATCGCCGCTGCCCGACACGATGTTCTCACCGGTCGGCAATGCGTACGCGGGCGACAGCGCCGCAATGCCGAACGCCGCGAACGCTGCGCGAATTACCTCGCTCGAACCGGATTTCTTGCGTCGGCGCGTGCCCTCGCCGGCGACGTTCCAGCACCCCTGGCTGTCATTCCATACCAATGCGTAGTTCTTGTTCATCGATGGTCTTCCTTATTGAATGAAACTCTGCCTAATATCCCGGGCAGAACGGGGCCTGCAATTCGCTTCATCCTCGATATGCATGCGGCCGACGTTCACCGCATGCGTCGGCACGCTTGCAGCGCTCCGTCCACAGTGCCGAACCCAACGGTTCAACGCTGCTCGAGCGGCGCGCGGCGCTCGATCAACGAGCCGTCATCGCGCACCGCCTCGTAGACGACAGTGCCGAATTCGGCCAGGTCACCGTGCACCGGCCATTCGACCCGGCCAAATGGCGGAACATCCGTCGCGCGAGATACGGGCTTGGGAGGGGCTCCGCCCAGTTCGACACGGGTGAGCGCGACGTAATACGGCGACGGGTTCGTGGCGACGAGTCGCGCAGCGTCGGCGGCAGGACGATCAATTGCCCAATGCAACGCGTCCGGCGCTCCGTCGGGCGCGCTGGCGAGCCCAACGGGTCGAAACAGCAGTTTCATGCGCACCCGATACACGACGCGAAGCGTACGATCACCATCCGAGGCCGAGGCCGAGGGCGGCAATTCGAGAACATTGATCCAGAACAGCGACTCGCGATCAGTCGCCAACCCGCCTTCGAGGTATTGCACGCGAATGGCCCGCTTTTGCATCGGATCGAGCCGGAAGATCGGCGGCGCAAGCATGAACGGAACCCGGATCGTCGCCGGATTCGCGTCCGGTTTTCCGTCATCGAGCCACGTCTGCACGAGCACCGGTGCATCGCCCACATTGCGCACGCCTATTGCGAGCGTCTTCGCATCGCCCGGGAAAACGAAGCGCGTCCCGACAATCGACAGCGACGCATTTGACGGCATCGACACAATGCATACGGCGGAAGACACGATGAGCTGCAGCGCTCGCACCCGGCGCGCGGCACACGTGTCGCGCCGCGCGCCGGTCGGAGCATGAATGCCACGCAGCGCACCGCGAACGGCATGGATCAGATGTGCGATGACTTCGAGCATTGGCCTACCTTGCCTCCTCGTGCGCAATCGACGGAACGCCAGCTTCCGCAAGCGGCGCCAACGGCAGGCAAGCGCGGATGAGCGTGACGTAGCTCGCGTCCAGAAGTCTGTCGCGCGGCACCGCGTAATCAATGACGCATTGCTGATTGCGCTTTCCTCCCCACTCCACCCGCACCTGACCGACATCACTCTGACTGCGGATGAACAACCGGCTTCCCTGCCCGACGGCGCCGATCGTGGAACCGCTCGCGACATCGACCGCCCGCGCGGCGAACGGAAGCGGTGCGCCGTCGGGTGTGTGACTGTCGATCAGCAATGGCCTCGCCTTGAGCGTGTCGTAGGACAGCATCACAACCGAGCCGGCCCTCGGCGCCACGCTGCGCGACGCCGTTTTCAATTCAACGTTGTCAGGCATGCCTTTGGGATCGAGATCGACGTTATTGAGCTGGTACGGGATGAGGCTCGGAACAACGGCATAGCCGTACCGGTTCACGCGCGCGCTGGAGTTGACCACTGCGGCGCCATGCGCGTCGCGCGCCTCGACGATGCCCACTGTCTCGCCGAGTGTCGGCCCCGCCGTCACCCCACCCGGATGCAGCACGATCCCGCCCATAGCGGTGGCCGATGCCTGCTGGTAGCCCCGGCCGAAGCCGACGTTCCCGCCCAGCGACACGGCCGGCAAGCGATAATTCAGGCCACCACTGCCCGATGCCGTTCGGCCATTGCCGTCGTAAGTGCCGGACAGCGTGTACCCTCCGTTACCCGACTCGCCGAAGCGTCCGGACAGGCCCGTCGTGACATGTGTGCCGCCGTTGCTGTCATGCGTCGCAAGCGAATTGAACATCGGCGTGCGCCGCATGTCGCGGCCGAGGGGGATCGACACGTTGAGGCTCGCAAGCGTGCTGCTGCCACCGCCGACGAATTGCGTCGTACCAGGTACCGCGTTACGGACGCGCTGCACCGACGCGGAAAACGACATATTCCGCCATTGCGTGCTGTAGCCGACCGTGAAGCTGAGCGTCTGACCGCCCTGGTTCCAGAAGCTGAGCGCGGATCCGTTTATGTAAAGGCTTCCCGTCTGACCAAGTTGCTGGCTGATGTTGACGTCGAGCCGGTTACGCATGCGTGCGAGCGCATCGGCCGGAATGCCGCGTTCCACCATGCTGTTCAGCAGCAGCGCGTCGCGCAGGCCAAGATAGCCTTTCGTCGAATACCGGTAGGCGAGCAGGGAGAAGTTCGTGCCGCTGTTAGGCAGGTTACGGCTGTAAGAGACACGTATGCTGGAACCGTTCAGCCGGTCTCCCCGCATGGTGCTCGTGCGGGCGTACGTGACGTCCGCCGCGAATCCGCCGATCTCGGTGTTGAGCGCCGCGCCCATCAGCACGGACTGGTAATTCCCGGTGAACGCGCCGCCGCCGTAGCCCGTCACGACGTTGTTCAGGCCGCGCTGCAACGTGAATTGCCCGACATACTGGCTGCCGCTGTCGAGGCCGATATCGATCGCTTGCCCGGCCATCGCGCTGAAACGCGTCACGCCAGGTCGCAACAACTGAACCGTCGTCGCGAACGGCACGACGAAGCTGCGCACTTCGCCGCTCGCCTCCGTCACGGTCACGTTGAGATCGCCGCCGTAGCTGGCTGCCTGCAGATCGTCGATCGCGAACGGGCCCGGCGCGACGGTCGTCTCGTAAATCAGATAACCGCGCTGATAGACCGACACCTTCGCGTTGGAATTCGCGGTGCCGCGCACGACCGGCGTGTAATAGCGCTGAGTATCGGGCAGCATGCGGTCATCGCTGGCGATCTGGACGCCGCGGAACGATACCGCGTCGAACAACTCGCCGCTCGTCGCGCTCTCGCCTGCGAGCACCTGGGCGCGCCATGCCGGCACATCGGTTTGGCCGTAAACGTAGCCACGCTGATACCGGCTGCCCCCATGCGGCGACCAGGTAAAGTTGCCGTTGTGACGCACACGCAGCGCACCAACATTCAGCCCCATATTGAGGCCCGTATAGAACCGTGTGAGGTTTTGCCCCTGGGTCTGCGTGCTGAACAGGTTCGCGTTGTAGTTGAGCATCGCTGCCGTCACGCCGCTCGTCCAGCTTGACGGATCAACGTAGGCCGTCGACATTCTGAGCCGCATGAAATACTGCGGCACCGTCAGGTAGAGCTTCTGCTCGGCGTTGTCGAAAGTCGCACTGGCGCCTGGTACAAAACCGTCGAGCGCTTCGCAGACGAGCCCTTCCGGAAACTGATTGGGCGTCGTGCCACCGTCCTGCCCCCGCGCGCTCTTGTCGAGGTCGATGCCGGCGCGTGTCAACAATTGGCGGTCATAGCACGGTTGCGCGCCCTCGCTGCCGGCAATGCGCCGAAACTCGATCTCCTCCACGCCACGCCACTGTCCGTTGACCAGCACGTCGACCTGATATCGCCCAGGCGCGACGGTATCCGGACGCTCGAATTGCGTCGTGTCCACCGGCGCCCCGTCCGCGCCGCTCATCAACAGCGACGCGTCGAAGTGGACGCGCTCCGGCACATCTTCGGCGCCCTTCCGTGCATCATCCGCCTTCGCGGCCCGGACATTCTCATCCCGAGCGTCGTCGTGCACGAATGCGCCTGCCGTTCCTCGACCGTCGTCGGCGAAAGCAACTGCGCTCGCCATCATCGCGGCAGGCGCCAGCATCGTCACGACAGCGTGAAGGCCAGCCCGCCGCCGAAACGGGGGCAAACCCCGAAATTCGTTGGGCGCAGCGGTCTCAGCTATACTTCGCATACGAAATTAAATAATTTGGATATCGAAATGACTGACTTACATCAGCCAATCATTTCTACAGATCCCTGGATGGTTGAGATCGGCGCCTGGCCTGCGACAAGATCAGTCAGTCAACGCTTTCGTCGCCGTACTACGACCGCCATAGTCGTCAATGGACTGATAGCGCACGTTTGCCTTGTGGTTCGACAGCACCGATACGCCCGGCAGTGGAAAGCGCGCTTTCGAGAACGGCGCGACCATGCCGCCGCCCGCCGAAACATAGGCACCGCCCAGGTCACTTTCAACTTGACCGAACGACACGTAGTACGGCGTCGGATTGCTGACCTCGACCGCGACTTTCGCGCCGCGTGCGCTTGCGTCGGCTTGCGGCTCCGGCGTGACGGCGCGCCACACCAGGCGATCAGGCGCGGAGGCCGCGTCATCCTTCAACGAATCGGGACGATAGAACAGCTTGATACGCGTTCGGAATGCGAATTGGAGGGCATTGGCGTCGGCGTCACGGGTGGAAGGCACCTCGAGCACGTTCAGCCAAAATACCGCCTCGCGATCGACCGGCAAAGGATCGTGCGTATACTTGATCCGCAATACCGCACCCTTGCCGGGTTCGACACGCGCCACCGCCGGTGCAACAACGAACGGAACATGCAATCGCTCCGGCGGAACGTCCGCCCGGCCGTCATCGATCCACGATTGGGCAAGCACGGGCTCACGCCCCATATTCGCGACGCGAAGCGTAACCTCACGCGCATTCTCCGGATAAACCACCCGCGTGCCGTTGAGCACGAGGCCCGCCTGC
This sequence comes from Burkholderia stagnalis, assembly GCF_902830275.1. Lineage (GTDB taxonomy): Bacteria > Pseudomonadota > Gammaproteobacteria > Burkholderiales > Burkholderiaceae > Burkholderia > Burkholderia stagnalis. Next base: position 27,704 of record NZ_CADESW010000001.1, read on the forward strand.
ACCTGACCGGCGCAGGCGGTCCACGCGACGACGCAGGCCACCACGGAAAAATAGAATCTACGTATTGTCGACGTCATGGCGTGGTGAGACTAAACGCGATCAATAGTACGCGAGGGTATAGCGGATGAATGAATTGCCCGAACCCGGCGTGATCGCGGTCGAGGCGACCGTCGACACATACGATGCCGTGTAGCTGAGCGTCGCGACGTTGTCCGTGACCGTCGCAACCTGCGCGTCCGCGAGGCTCTGCGGCTGGCCGAGCGCGATCTTTCCATTCTTGCCGTTGCCGTTGTCCTTGATCTGGATTTCCACGCCCTTAGCAGGCTTCGTGCCGATGAGCTTCAGGTTGCCGGTTGCCGGATTGATGTTGGTCGAGCCCTGATCGAAATCGATCACGACCTTCGTATCGTCCGTGCAAGCAGCATTTCCACCGACCTGCAACTGGAACGGGATGGCAGCGGAAGTGGAACCGATTGTCTTGAAAGTACTCGGATCGATCGAGTTGCCGAGATTCACATCCAGTTGATTACCCTCGCCCGGCGCCCTGCCATTGATGTTGCAGGTCACGTCGGAAATGCTGCCGGAGAAGTTGATCTGACCGTCATAGGCATGCGCGAGCGTGGGCGACAGCACCGCACTCACGATACCGGCAACGGAACAATATCCCAAAACTCTCTTCTTCATTTATTAATCCAATGGAATTAACTTCGTCAATCAAAAATCGATCATTTCCGGAACAATTTCCTGCGCTCCCAGAAAATTCACGACCCCATGTGCCGGCACACCAGCGACACTTCCATCGAATTGGTCGCCAGCCGCAAAATTCTATAGACGCGACATGCGGAATTCCATCAGACAATTACTAATTTTATTAACTTTTTCAAATTCAATTTAGTCCAATAAATTTCTTGTCCTTCTCAGCCCCGTCCTATTTATATATAGAAATGAAATTTTCGCCGTCGATGTCTAGAAATATTGACTGACCTGCATCCAGATGCTTGGTGCGCGCACGGAGGAATCAAGCGTCGCGCCCAACGTCCACGAAGCGGTGAGAGAAATGTGCCGATTCGAACCAATCCAGGTTGCCCCCAGGCCACCCGCCTGGATTTGTTGAATATTGTCCCCGGAGACCCATGGCTGCTTTCTCACCTGCACTCGCCCGGCATCGACGAATGTACTCAATTGCCACCCCGGCGCGGCCAGATACCGCAGCTCCGCCGTGGCCTGCCAGCCCTGGTCTCCGCTACCGGCGCCGAGCGCGTAGGCCCTGACGGCATACGGCCCTCCGAGACTGAACTGCTGGGATGGATCGAGGTTGCGCGACGCGAGTTGCGCACTGAACTGCGCATACAGCTGAAATCGTCGCCCCATGGACTGCACGCGCAGCGCACTGATGCTCAGTTTGCTGAATGTACCCATTGCGTGCGTAAAGCGATCGGTTTCGAGGACATCATTGCTACGCAGCCGACCCATGCCGAACATCACCGAGAAGCCGCTCTGGCCGCCGCCCAGCCAGTCGTCCTGAACGTTGCCGCTGACACCGAACGACCACAGTCCGACCCGCTTGTCGCCATGGATCATGAAGCTCCCGTAGTTTTCCTGCAGACTGCTGGTCTCGTACTGGATCTGTGCGGTCACGCGGGCGTTGAGCCGGCGAAGCAGCGGTTGGGAAACGAACACGCTCTGCGCGGTCGCGCTGCCATGATAGTCAAGGCTCTCGAGAGCACCGCCAACGCGATAACGCATGTCCGAATAAGCGACACCGACGCGCGTGGAGGCCGGACCGATTGGCACCTGATACCCAAGCCGGTAGTACCGCTGCCGTTCATTACTGACGAGGCCGCGCACGCTCAACTGATCGGCCAACCCGAGCAGGGAATTGAAATTCGCGTTTCCGCTCACGCGATACCGGCCTGTCGACGGATCCCCGAAATTGTCAAACTCCAGCGCACCGGTCGCGAGAGGCGCCTTCTTGACGTCGACCACGAGGTCGGTCGTCCCAGGGATGCCGCCGACACGCAGCGTGCCATGAGCGTCAGCGCCAGGCAGTTCGTTAAGCAGCAGCAGACTCCGCTCGAGATCGTCGCCACGTATCGGGTCGCCTTCCCGAATATTGCCAAGCGGTTGGCGCACGACGGCGTCATGCATGCGAGCATGGTTTTCGAGAACGATCTTTCCGTATTTCCCTTCGACGATCGCGATACGAACGACACCGCCTTCGATGTCCTGATGAGGCAGGTACGCACGCGCCAGCACGTAACCGTGCTCGCGATAGTAATGGGTCACGCGCACCGCCACCTGCTGCAGGTCGGCGAAGCTCATTTCGCGGTTCGACGTGTCTGCGACGAGCGCCAGTAACTTGTCAACGCCGATTGCCGTGTTGCCCGCAAAAGTGAATTGACGAACGAACACGCGCGCACCGCTGTCGCCGTTTTTTTCGGTCGCGGACTGGGGCGTCGGAATGCTCAGGCTCGGCACCGGCATGTTCGGTAACGACGGGCCCGACGTCTCAATGTCGCGCATCGCCTGGCCGGGGCTCGGCGGCAAATTGCCGACGCGCCCCGGGATCTGCGCGTCGGCGTAGACGCTTCCCGACAGCGAAATCAATGCCCAAGCGCAGCACGGAAACAAGAGACGCAGCCGACGGTCGACGCGCATTCGTTCGACCGCTGGATTGCGAATAGGCGCCGACGAACGACAAAGCCCCCTCTCATGCCAACGGCGAGCGACGACCTGCCAGCCGTCATGCGTCGGGATTCCGCAGCACCCGCCCGCATTTTCATGCTGAACATCATTTCGCGATGCGTGGGCGGGGTTTCTAGCGCCGCTCACCCCCACGCTCAAATCGACAAATATAAACATCCGACTTCAATTTTCCGGCCATTTACCGGACGTTAAATAGTTGCATCGACTCTACATAAAAATCATCCATCAAAAAATAGGACGAATCTCAAATTTGGATTCCTATTAAATAGCCACAGCAGTCGCATGAAATACATAGATCGTTAAATAAAGTTTCCGTTTTCTTGAAAGCCTGCCAGAATCAGGATCTAGTCACGGTTTTCCCTGAGAGAAACCCATGCGAGAGCCCACATTGCAGATGGAGCGCGGGATTCCATCGCGCGATATGTTCGCGCCGGGTATTCGCGGCGCCCGCTCCGTCGGAGTTCGAAGCCTGTTTCGCCTGCCGGATGCGAGGGGGCAAGCCGGCTTGGCGTGACGCTGGGGCAAGCCCGGACCGCCGACAAGAGCAACGAGATCACGGCCATTGCGGCACTGCTCGATGTATTGCTGCTCAAGGGCGCGATCGTCACGATCGATGCGATGGGACAACAGGCAGGAACTGCGTGTTGGCGCTCAAGGACGATCAGTCGGCGCTGCTGGAGCGGATCCGCTATGCACTTGAGGCCATCGAGCGTGTGCCGGACGCCTATCGGAACCATACCGCCTAGCACCGGGAAATCGACAAGGATCACGACCGCATCGACACGCGCCCATGTATCGCTAGCGATGTCCTGGTGTGCCGGGACCCTGATTCGGACTTATGTGCCGGACGCGGCCTTCGGGGATGACCAATGCAGGGTTTGCGTCAACGACGCCGCCCGGAACTTTGCGATCTTGCGTCGCATCGGCCTGAACCAGCGCAAAGCGGATACGACGATGAAGACCGGCATCAAGAATCGACGGCTCGGAGCGGAGGCCAGTGACGCCTGCCGCGCCGCTGTTCTCCGTGTGTGACATTTCGTGCGATTGCCTTGGCAACGCGGTCGATTTTTCCAAAATTTCGGAAAAGTCCCATAGAAAAATTACTTGCAGATACTTAATCTCTTCCCGTTTTCCGGATCATCGTCGCGCAAACGTTTCGCCGGCCTGCAGGGCTGGCGCGCCTTGGCCGGGCATGCCGACGGGCGGGATCCACATGAAGCGTCATCAATAATCAAATCTCAGCGACGGAATAACGACGCATGCAGACCATTCAGCAACTGCAAACCCAGCTTGCGGAACTCGACAAGCGAATCAAGGCGGCGCGCCGCAGCGAGCGCGATGCGGCACTCACGAAGGTGCGCGACCTCGTCACGAGCTATGCGCTGACCGCGCGCGAAGTCTTCGGGCAGGGCTACAGCGATCGCGCGAAACTGTTCACGGTCGGCGCGAAATACCGCGACCCCGTCACCGGCGCGACGTGGAGCGGGCGCGGCCGCGCACCGTCGTGGATCGTCGGGCGCGACCGCGCCGCGTTCCTGATCCGGGAGTAGCGCCCGCGCGGCCCGGCGTCGCTCAATAGACGTCCGGCACGATCATGTCGTCCGGCACGGGCCGGCGGATGTAGTCCTCGTGATGCTCGCGCTGCGGCAGGTCGATCGGTGCGCGCGGGATCTCGTGATACGGCACCTGGCCCAGCAGATGGTGCATGCAGTTCAGGCGCGCGCGCTTCTTGTCGACCGCCTGCACGACCCACCACGGTGCCTCGGGAATGTGCGTGCGCTGCAGCATCTCCTCCTTCGCGACCGTATACGCTTCCCAGCGGCGCCGGCTTTCCAGGTCCATCGGGCTCAGCTTCCACTGTTTGAGCGGATCCTCGATGCGGCTCTGGAAGCGCCGCTCCTGCTCGGCGTCGGTGATCGAGAACCAGTACTTCACGATCTGGATGCCGCTGCGCACCAGCATCTTCTCGAACTCCGGCACCGACCGGAAAAACTCCTCGTACTCGTCGTCGGTGCAGAAATTCATCACGCGCTCGACGCCTGCGCGGTTGTACCAGCTGCGGTCGAACAACACGATTTCGCCGCCCGCCGGCAGATGCGCGACGTAGCGCTGGAAATACCACTGCGTTCGCTCGCGGTTGCTGGGCGCGGGCAGCGCCGCGACGCGGCACACGCGCGGGTTCAGCCGCTGCGTGATGCGCTTGATCGCGCCGCCCTTGCCCGCCGCGTCGCGCCCCTCGAAGATCACGACGAGCCGGTGCCCGGTGCTCACGACCCAGTCCTGCAGCTTGACCAGTTCGCCCTGCATCCGGAACAACTCGCGGAAATACTGCTTGCGCGCCTCGCGCCGTTCCGGCGAAAACAGCAGGTCATCGTCATCGAAGCGACGGTCGTCGAGCTCCATCTCGAGTTCTTCGTCGTATGCGTCGACGAGATCTTCCTCGAGCCGGCGCTGGCGCGCCTCCATCGCTTCCACATCGATACGGGTGTCGTTGTCGCCCATGGGGCCTCCTTCAATGACGCGGCGAATTCGCTCGCATTATCGCAGGCAGGCTGAGCGGAATGATGAAAGCAATATGTCAGTGGGCACTGAGCCGGGTCAGAAGCGGAAATTGAGCAGCACGCTCGCGAGTACCGGGTTCGCCGAGATGTCGAACGTGTTCGACGCGAGCGTGCGGTTCGGCTGGCTGATGTTCAGCGTGATCGTCGTGCGCAGCGGGATGTAGGTGACCATCCCCGTGATCCAGAAGCGGCGCGTGATCTGGTAGCTCGCGCCGACCGTGAACACCGGCTCCCAGACGCTCTTCACCTTCGCCGACACGTTGGTGCGGCCCGACAGCAGCAGGTCGCCGCCGGCATTCCACACCCGCTGGAACCATGCGGGATCGAGCAGCAGCCCCTGCAGGCTGCCGATCTCCCCGCCCGCGGCGAGCAGCCCGCCGAGCGACGCGAGCTTGCGCTGGAACAGCGGGTTCAGGTTGGTGTTCGTGAAGCGCGTATAGCTGACGCCGAGGCCGACGAACGGCCGGAACCGGTCCTCGCGGTCGCCGAGGTAGTACTTGAACACGACGGAGCCGAGCCACGCGCGCGTCGTCGCGAGCGGGTTGCTACCGGTGTTCGCGAGATCGATCAGCGGCAGCCGGCCCTGGATGCCCGGAAAGACCCGGTCGAGCGGCAGCGCGATGCTGCCGTGCCCACGCAGCGTCAGCACCGGCGGAATGCCTGCGCCGAGTTCGGCCGCCCAGTTCTCGGTGAAGAAATGCGTGAGCGTGAACGCGAACGTGTTCGTGTTGCTGAGCGACAGCTGCGAGCCGCGGTTCTCGAAGCTGTTCAGGCCGAGCGCGTCGGTGTGCGTGGTGACGGGCGTCGAGCGGCCCGTCGTCGCGACGAAGTGCCAGCCGAGGCCGACCATGTTGCGGTCGTCGCCCGCCAGCTGCTCGAGCAGGGGCGGCGCCTGCGCGGCCGGCAGGTCCGGCAGCCGCGACGGGTCGATCGGATGCAGTTCGTACGGCATGCGATCCGCGTGGACGACGGCGGGCGCTTGTGTCGCCTGCGTCGCCTGCGTCGCTTGTGTCGCTTGTGTCGCTTGTGTCGCTTGTGTCGCTTGTGTCGCTTGTGTCGCTTGTGTCGCTTGTGTCGCTTGTGTCGCTTGTGTCGCTTGTGTCGCTTGTGTCGCGTTCGCCACCTTCGTCACCTTCGTCACCTTCGTCACCTTCGCCACCTTCGTCACATCGCGCGCCGCCGGGCCGCATGCGGCGGCATCCGCGCCATCGGCATCGAAGCCGATGCCGTCCGCGCCGTCGTCTGCGCCTTCCCCAGCGCCATTGCGCGATGCCGGGCCGCATGCGCCACGGTCCGACGCCGCAGGGTGCTGGCCGAGCGTAATCTTGCCCGCGCTCAGCGGCACGGGCGGCGGCAGCGCACCGTTCGCGCCCGCACCGTCCGCGCCCGCGCGCCGCGCTGCGCGCGCCGGCACGCCGTCGGTGCGCCACGCGGCCGCGTCGAACCCATCCGCATCGCCGCCCGGCCAGAAGCCGATGCCGTCCGCCCCCGCCTGCCAGCGCGCGTCGGCCGCATCGTCGGGCAGCGGCGCGGCGTGCGCGGCGGCGGCGCACGCGAACAGCGTCGCGCCGAGCCAGCACGACAGCAGGCATGCCCGGCCATGCCGCCGGCGGCGGCGCGCGTTGCGCTTCGCCATCGGCTCAGGCCGGCGCGCCGAAGATGCGCTGGCGCATCCGGTACAGCGGCTCGAACAGCCATTCGAGCAGGCTGCGCTTCTCGAGCACGATGTCGGCCTTCAGCATCATCCCCGCCTTCAGCGCGAGCGCGTTGCCCTCGAACGACGGCGTGCGTTCCGCGAGCTCGACCCAGGTCTTGAAATAAGTCTGCGGCGCGGCCGAGTCGCCCGGCAGGTTCAGCTCCTTCGCGGTGAACGCGACCGGCGAGATCGACAGCACCTTGCCGCGATACGTGCCGAACTTCTCGACCGGGTAGCTCGCATAGGCGACCTTCACCTCCTGCCCCGGCTTGATGAAGCCGGCCTTCGACGACGGGATGTAAACCTCGGCGATCAGCCCGTCGGCCTTCGCCGGCAGGATCTCCACCACGCGCGTGCCGGGCGGGTCGATCACGCCGCCCTGCACGACGTCGAGCCGCACGATCTGGCCGTCGGCCGGCGCATACAGCACCTGGTTGACGCTTTCGTCGATGTTGTATTCCTTCGAGTTCAGCTCCTCCTGCTTGATCTTCAGCTCGGCGTTCGCGCCGTCGTACTTGCTCTGCATCGTCTCCAGGTCGCCGCGCAGCTTCAGCGCGTTCTTCGCGAGTTCCGCGCGGCGCAGCATCAGATCCTGGTAAGCCTGGCCCGCCTGCAGGAATTGCGTGTTGACCTGGTTGTACTGCTCGAGCGTCACCACTTGCTCGTCGAGCAGCTGCTTCACGCGGCTGCGCCGCTCGCCGTACTCGTCGACGATGCGCTTCTGGTCCTGGATCTGCCGGTCGATCAACGCGCGGCTCTCGCCCTGCGCGGCGATCTGCCGGTTGATCTGCTGCACCGACGAGCGGTATTCGAGCCGCGCGGCGTCGATCTGCTGCGTGACCTCGACGCGCTGGCGCGCGAGCGCCGCGCGCATCCCCTGCACGTTGTTCGCCTGGCTGACGAAGCTCGTGTCGCGCGTCACCGCGAGCAGGCGCTGCCCCGCCTTCACGTGCTGGTCCTTGCCGACGTATACGTCGCGCACCGCCCAGCCCTGCGGCGCGCCGACGCCGATCAGGCCCGTGCGCGGCGTCAGCATGCCCGCCACGCTCTCGGTGTTCGCATAGCTCAGCTCGACGAGCGCGGTCACGAACATCGCGAACATCGCGAGCGACAGGTAGCAGAAGAAGCGCAGCGACACCGGCACGTCGACGACGCCGTTGATCACGGTGCCGAACGACGTGCCGCGCGCGAGCTTGCGCGACGGCTTCTGTTCTCGGAGGGCGGAATACCAGGTCGGCATGGGGCAGGCTCGTCAGGGGCGGCGCCGCGCGCCGGCATCGAGCAGCGGCGACGGCATCAGGTAAGGCGCGAAGTGTTCCCAGAAATGCCACTGCTCGGGCTGGCGCACGAGCGCCTGCTCGAGGCGGTCGACGATCCGCTGGTGCGTCGCGCGCACCGGCGACGCGTCGTCGTCCGCGCCGAGCATCGGCGCGAGCGCGCCCGTTTCCAGTTCGGCGAAATGCACCGCGCAGCGGTCGCGGAACGGCACGCCGGTCGCATACGCGACGAGCATCGGAATGCCCTGCTCGACCGCGAGCTTCACGCCGCCGCCCGCCATCCGCACCCAGCGGCCGCCGAGCCGGCAGCGATTGGTCCGGCCGAACTTGCCGTGCAGGTCGGAGAACAGCAGGAACACCGGCTGCTCGCGGCGCAGGCTCGCGAGCAGCCGCCGCAGCTGCACGCGCTCGTCGATGTCGATCATCTCCACCTGCCCCGCGCCGTATTCGCCGACGAGCCGCAACGCGTCGTCGAAGAACGCGCCCGGCGCATCCTTGTGCAGGATCACGATCAGCTTGCGATCGTTCGGGATCAGGAAGCGCAGCTTGGTGACGAACAGCATCAGGTTGCCGAAATGCAGCCCGGCGAGCATCAGCGGGCCGCCGCGCGCGAGCGCGGTGCGCAGCGCCGGGTCGCCTTCGCACGCCATCGCGTCGATCAGCGCCTTCATCGAAGCGAGGCTGCGCGTGCGCAGCGCGAGCCCCGCGAACTCCGCCTCGAACAGCTCGCGCACGATCGACGCCGCGACCTCGCGCACGCGCCGCGGATCGTCGTTCAGGTGGCCGCTCAGCATGTGCGCGACCGTGCGTTCGATCGACTCGCGGATCGACGGGAAACACCGCAGGCATGCGGCCGAGCACCAGCGCATCAGCCGCAGGCCGCGCGCGGGCGACGTGCGCAGCGCAAGCGCGCGCACGGTGCGCCGCGCGAGGTACGCGTATGAGAACGCGTTGAACAGGAACAGTCGCGCCAGCATCATGAAGTCTCCTGCAACGCACGCGAGGCCGCCGTCGCCTCGGTCAGCGCGCCATCGTGCATCTGGTAGATGCGCTCGGCCATCGACAGGATCGACGCGTCGTGCGTGACGAGCACGATCGTGCACGGCAGCGTCAGCACGTTGCGGCAGATCTCGTGCGTCGTCGCCTGGTCGAGGTTCGACGAGAACTCGTCGAGGATCAGCAGGCGCGGCTCGCAATACAGCGCCCGCGCGATCAGCAGCCGCTGCATCTGGCCGGCCGACAGGAATTTCTGCGTGTCACCGAGCGGCGTGTCGTAGCGGTGGTCGAGCTGCTCGATCTCGTCGTGGATGCACGCGAGCTTCGCGGCGTCGAACATCGCGCCGATGCGCGGCGCCGGCGCGAAGTTCGTGATGTTGTCGCGGATCGTGCCGCGAAACAGCAGGTCCGCCTGCGTGACGGCCGCGAGGTGCTTGCGGTACTGCCGCAGGTTCACGTCCGCGAGATCGACGCCGTTCACGAACACCGTGCCGGGCTCGGGCCGGACCAGCCCGCAGATCAGGTTCAGCAGCGTCGTCTTGCCGCTGCCGGTGCGCCCGACGATCGCGATCTTGCCGCCGGCCGGCACGTCGAGGTCGATGCCGCGCAGGATCGGCCGGTGGCCGCCGCGCGGCGTATACGACAGGCCCCGGATCGACAGCGAACCGTCGAAACCGTCGACCGGGCGCACGGCCGCGTCCGGCGCCGGCTCCTCGGTTTCGGTCTGCAGCACGTCGGCGACGCGGTCCATGTGCACCTGCAGCACCTTGCGGCGCACGTAGAGCTGGATCGAATCGATGAACTTGTCCGCGAACAGGTTCTTGTACTGGATGAACGCGTAGATCACGCCGATCGTGCTCTTGCCGTGCATCACGAGCCACGCGCCGTAGGTGACGATCACGAGCTGCTCGACGTGCACGATGCCCTTCGAGATCGCGTCGAACGTCAGCTGCAGCCGCTCCTGCTGGCGGATCGCCTGCAGCTTCTGCGTGAACGCGTTGATCCACAGGCTGCTGCGCGCGGTCTCGGCCGACAGCAGCTTGATCGAGTGCGCGGAACGGATGTTCTCGATCAGCAGCGCGTCGGCTTCCGCGCCGCGCGTGAGGATCTGCGACATCGCGTCCTGCAGCTGCGGCTGGATCGCGAGCCGGCTCAGCGCGAACAGCACCATGCCGGCGACGCTGATGCCGGCCAGCACCGGGCTGTAGTACAGCATCAGCACGAGCGTCAGCACGCAGGTGACGATATTCAGCAGCCCGCCGACGAGGCCGTCGACGAGAAAGCGGCCGACCTCCGACACCGACGCCACGCGCGAGATCGAATCGCCGGTGTTGTGGAACAGGTAGTAGCCGATCGGCAGCCGCGCGAGATGGCCGACCATGTTCGACGACAGCTGCTGCGACACGATGTTGCGCAGGTAGCTCCTGATGTTGCCGACGAGGTTCGCGTACAGCGTGTCGAACAGGAACACGATCGCGAACAGGATCGTCAGCAGGTAGAGGATGTCGACGTCGGTCTTCTTCAGCGCCTCGTCGATCGTCAGCTGCACGTACGACGGGCCGAGCAGCAGCAGGAGCTGCGCGGCCACGCCGCCCGCGATGCCGATCGCGAGGCTCTTGCGGATGCCGGTCAGCCCTTCGAGATAGTCGCGCAGGCGGATGCGGTCGGCCGGCCCCGCGTGCGTGAAGCCGATGTGCGGGTTCAGCTCGAGCGCGTAGCCGGTGATGTGCGCGAGCGCCTGCGCGAGCGGCAGCTTCGTCTCGCCGAGCGCGGGATCGACGATGTGCACGCTGCCGTAGCCGACCTTCGTCAGCACGACGTAGTGGTTCATCCCCCAGTGCAGGATGCACGGCGTCTTGAGCGCGTCGAGCTCGGCCGCGTCGAACTGCAGCCCGCGCGCGCGCAGGCCGAGATCGTTCGCAATCTCCATCAGGTCGAAGAACGACAGGCCGGAATCGATCCGCACCGGATAGCGGTTGCGCAGCGTGCGCAGCGTCGTGTCGCGGCCGTGCCACGACGCGATCATCGCGAGGCAGGCCAGGCCGCATTCCGTCACCTCGTCCTGCAGGATCGGACGGACTTTACGCGTATTGAAGAGCATGGGTCGGGCAATCGCAGAACGCGGCGACACGGCGCCGGGGCCCGCCGAAGGCGGCCCGTGGCGCGTCGCGCGCAAGACGCTGGGAGCAACCGGGCGAGCCGGCTGCGGCGGCTGAACGGCGCGGCCGGCCGCTCAGCGGCTGGAGCCGAGCGACATCCGGAACTGCTCGGTGACGCGTGCCTGGTATTGGTTCATCAGCCCCTGCACGGTGGAACCGATCGACTGGTTGACCATGTTGACCGTGTAGTCGGCCGAATTGGAGTACAACGACGCGCCGCCGCGAACCTGGCGGGCCTGCTCTTCCGTGATGTCTCGCATTTTTATGGCCTTCGTGTTTTCGGAATGCCTTCAAGCCGCAAGTCGATCAAAAACATTCACGCGTTTTGATTCTTACAGCCCTACCCCGGCATTCGTTCCTCCTGATAATCGCCGAATTGAAAATCATGCATCGTGATTTCCGGTTTTATATACTGCGGCGATCGCATTTTTACTTCTGTTTATCTACGCATCGCGCGGGGGGCGCCTCCCCGCGCACGGCAATGATTACTTGCCGGTGTTATTGAACGTCTTCGGGTTCTGCAGGTAATTGCCGAGGCTCGGCAGGAATTGGCCCAGCGCGGTCACCACCGGCGCAGCCGCCACCGCAAGGCTGCCCAGCGAGCTGATCGGACCGCCGCCGTGCACATTCCGAACCTGTTCCATCGTCATGACCTTCATCGTTCTCTCCTCGTAAAAAATAAAGATGACGCAAAGAACCTTCATTGACTTGAAAACGGCTTTTAATCACCGAGCGACTTTAAATGTAATAATCACCGCGATTACGAGCCGAAATCAGGCTATCATGCGGGCGCATCCGAATTCAATGGAGGACACACTCTTACGGCGCCGGTTTTCCGATTGCACGAAATTCCGGCAATTCACGCTGTTTGAATGTCATTTTTAAAACGTTTAAATCCGCCCGCAATTTCATTGCGGAGCGGACACCGGACGGAGACGGCCATGTTTGAAACGCGGGTTGGGCGCGGCACATCGATTTTCGGAGGTAGGGGTATTTACCTATCAAGAATTCGATTCACGCGCAACATTCGAAGCGCGACCCTACCATTGCTCACTGTAATCGTGCTAGGCAGCGGCAACGCGCAGGCGTTTTGTCTCGATCCCGCGTACCAGTATGCGGTCGCGCACGACCCGCGCTACCTGCAGGCGCAGAGCGAATACGACGCGGCGCGCCAGAAGTTTCCGCAGGCGCGCGCGCTGATGCTGCCGCAGGCCACGGCGCAGCTCGAATGGGGGCGCTACGGCACGCACGCGAACCTGTTCGGCGTCGACGTGAGCGGCACCAGCAAGGCCGCGTACGGCGCCGCGCAGGTCACGCAGGCGCTGTTCAACGTGCCGTACCTGTACGACATGCGCCGCGCGACCGAATTCGAGGCATCCGCGAAGCAGAAGCTCGAGGTCGCGAAGCAGGACCTGATCCTGCGCGTCGCGAACGCCTGCTTCGACCTGCTGAGCGCGCGCGAGAAGCTGCAGTCGGCCGACGACGAAGTGAGCGCGCTGACGCGCCTCGAAAGCGACACGCGGCGCATGGCGCAGCTCGGCATGAAGACCATCGGCGACACCGCGGAAATCGAGGCGCGGCGCAGCCTCGCGCAGTCTGACGAGGTGCTCGCGCAGACCGATGTCGATGCGCGCAGGGCGCGCTACGAGACGCTGCTCGGCGCGACGATCGATTTCGCGCGCTGGCCGCGCCTCGCGCTGCGCGGCACGTCGCCGCGCATCCCCGCCGGCGACTATGCGCCGCAGGACAACCCGGCCTACCGGCAGGCGTATCGCGACGTCGAGGTCGCGCGGCTTGCGGCAAAGCGCATCAGCGCGGAGCACCTGCCGACCGTCGACCTGTTCGCGTCGTATTCGCGCGGGCTCAATCCGAACCTGCGCGGGCTCAGCGATCGCTCCGATTTCCACCAGAGCGCGGTCGGCGTGCAGGTGACGATCCCGATCTTCTCCGGCGGCAGCGTGTACTACCGGCAGGTCGAGGCCGAGCATACGGCCACGCAATATCGCAACCGCCTGCGCGAGGTCGAGGAACAGTTGAGCACCGATCATCGCGAGGCGCTGTCCGCGCTCGAATCGATCGGCACGCGCATCCGCGCGCTGCAGCAGTCGCTGCAGGCGGCACGGCTCGCGTATGACGCGTCGATGAAAGCGCATCAGATCGGCTACAGCACGACCTACGAAACGCTGAACCTGCGGCGCGACATCTCCGGCATCCGGCAGAAGCTGTTCGACAGCTATCTCGACGCGCTCAAGCTGCAGTTGAAGCTGAAGAGCGTGCTGGGGACGCTCGACGAGCAGTCGCTGGTGGCAGTGGACGGGTTCCTGGAGAGCAATGCGGCGAGCGAGCCGCGCGTCAATTGAGCGGCCACGCGGCGCACATGCGCCGATGCCGCCGGCAACGGCCCGGCGGCATCGGCATACGCGTTCCGCAAACGGGCGGCCGCTCGACTCAGCCGCCCGCCTTCGGTCAGTGAATCACCCGCGTGACCCCGCGCCCGCGCGGATCGGCAACCGCCTCCGGCGTCTTGCCGTTGATCTTGATCACCTGGATGTCGCCGCTGAAGTCCTGCCCCTTCAGCGTATAGCCGCGCGCCTCGATCTGCTTAGCGAGCTCGCCTTCGATCGGGCGGTACGGCTCCCAGAAGATCGTGTTCGGCGGCAGCAGCTGGTGGTGGAAGCGCATCGCGCCCACCGCTTCCTTCAACGGCATCTTGAAGTCGTAGATGTTGTTGATCACCTGGAAGATCGACGTGAAGATCCGCGAGCCGCCCGGCGTGCCGATCACGAGCGACACCTTGCCGTCCTTGGTCAGGATCGTCGGCGACATCGACGACAGCGGCCGCTTCTTCGGCTCGATCGCATTCGCGTCGCTGCCGACCACGCCGAACATGTTCGCGACGCCCGGCTTCGCGGAAAAGTCGTCCATCTCGTCGTTGAGCACGATGCCCGTGCCGTCGGCGATCACGCCCGAGCCGAAATAGCCGTTGATCGTGTAGGTGTTCGACACCGCGTTGCCCCACCGGTCGACCACCGAGAAATGCGTCGTCTCCGCCTTCTCCGGCATCGTCGTGCCGAGGCCCGGCTGCACGCTCTTCGTGTCGGACGGCTCCTTCGGGTTGACCTCGGCCGCGCGCTTCGAGATATAGGCGTCGGCGGTCAGCCGCGCGACGGGCACCTTGTAGAAGTCGGGATCGCCGAGGTATTGCGCGCGATCGGCGAACACGCGCTTCTCGATCTCGGCGATCAGGTGGATGTACTGCGGCGAATTGAGCGCGACGCCCTCGAAGTCCTGCTTGCGGTCCGCCTTCATCTTCAGCAGCTGCACGAGCCCGATCCCGCCCGAGCTCGGCGGCGGCGCGGTAATCACGCGGTAGCCGTTCCAGTTCGCCTCGATCGGCTGGCGCCAGGTCGCGCGGTATTGCGCGAGATCCTCGGCCGTGATCAGCCCGTTGCCGTCGCCGGTCTTCATCGACGCGGCGATCAGCTCGGCCGTCTTGCCCTCGTAGAAGCCCTTCGCGCCGTCGTCCGAGATTCGCGTGAGGACGTCGGCGAGATCCGGCTGCTTGAAGTTCACGCCGGCCTTCATCCCGGCGAAGTACTTGTCGAAATTGGTCTTGCCCTCGAACTCCTTCGACGCATCGACGCCGCGCTGCGCGAGCTGCTCGTCGACGACGAAGCCGTCGCGCGCGTAGTGGATCGCCGGCGCGAGCACCTGCTTCCACTTCAGCTTGCCGAAGCGCTTCTGCGCTTCCCACATGCCCGCGACCGTGCCGGGCACGCCAACCGCGCGCGGGCCGTAGAGGCTCATGCCCTTGATCACGTTGCCGTCCTTGTCGAGGTACATGTCCTTCGTCGCCGCGAGCGGCGCACGCTCGCGATAGTCGAGGAAGTACGGCTTGCCGTCCTTGTAGATGGTCATGAAGCCGCCGCCGCCGATGTTGCCGGCTTCCGGATACGTGACCGCCAGCGTGAACGCGATCGCCACCGCCGCATCGATCGCGTTGCCGCCTTCCTTGAAGATCCGCTCCGCCGCATCCGCGCTGTACTTGTCGGCGACCGCGACCGCCGAGCCGGTCAGGATCGCGGGCTGCGGCCCCTTCGCATAGGCCGGCGCAGTCGGCAGGAAGCCGATGCCGGCCGCCGTCGCGAGCACGACCGCGGATGATTTGAAGCGATTCAACGTGTTCATTGCGCGTCTCCCATGTGGATCTCCTGCGGGCTGAAAAAAGCACCTGATCCGCTTATAACCGCCGCAGCGACGGCGACCATAAGCAGGTTCCGTAGTATAGGAGCACATAAAGGGGTCGAACACGGATCCGATGACGAAACGCCCGGAATCGGGCAACTTTCGGGTACCGTCGAACGTCGTGACGCATCGCGCCGCGAAATCCGCAGACGAACCTCCCGCCACGCGCGCCGATCTGAGAAGATAGCGCCCCTTCGCGCCCGCGCTTCCTTCCCGCCGCATCGTCGTCTTCGTCTCGTATGGCTTCACACAACGCTCATCACGCATCCGGCTTCGCGGCCGGCGTCATCGCGGCCCTGCTCGTCGCGCAAACCGGCGCGACCGGCCCTTGGCACGTAGGCATTCCCGCCGCGTTCGCGGCCGGCATCGCGGGCGGCACCGCGCCCGACTGGCTCGAGGTCGCATGGTGGACCCGCAAGCGCCGCCTGTGGATCACGCACCGCACCGTCACGCACTGGGGCATCGGCTGGATCGCGCTGCTCGCGCTGGCCTGGCACGCGCTCACGCACGCGCCGCATCCGCTGTGGGCCGCGCCGCTGTTCGGCTTCGCGTGCGGCGGCCTGATGCACCTGCTCGCGGACTGGCCCAACCCGCTCGGCGTGCCGTGGATCTGGCGACGCCATTCGCTGAACCTGTGGAACAGCGGAAACTGCGACCTGATCGTCGTCGCCGCGGCATGGGGCGGCGCGCTGTGGCTCGCGCAGTCGGTATGGACACGCGCGCCGGCGCTGCATCACTGGCTCGGCTGGCTGCGCACGGTCTGACGGCCTGAACGCGCGCCGGGCGCACCGTCCGCTTCGGGGCCGGATTCCTCCCGTCGCGGGGCCCGGCACATGCGCCCCTTCTCTGGCACACTGACCGTTCGCGCCACGCAGCCCGCCCGCAACCGACCCCAGTTCGCCGCTCACGATGGCCCTCGCCGCCACCCGCCCCGCAACCGACGTGCTCGACGTGTTCCATCCCGCCGTCGCGGCCTGGTTCCGGCGCACGTTCGCCGCGCCGACCGGCGCGCAGGCGCTCGCGTGGCCGCACATCAAGGCCGGCCGCTCGACCCTCGTCGCCGCGCCGACCGGCTCCGGCAAGACGCTCACCGCGTTCCTGTGCGCGATCGACGAACTCGTGCGCGACGCGCTCGCGCACGACGGCACGCTGCCGGACGCCACGCTGATCGTCTACGTGTCGCCGCTGAAGGCGCTGTCGAACGACATCCACGTGAACCTCGACGCGCCGCTCGCCGGCATCGCCGAATCGCTCGCGCGGCTCGGCCTGCCGGTGCCGGCGATCCGCACCGCGGTGCGCACCGGCGACACCACGCAGGCCGAACGCGCGGCGTTGCGCAAGCGCGCGCCGCACATCCTCGTGACGACGCCGGAATCGCTGTACGTGCTGCTGTCGTCGACGTCCGGCCGCCAGATGCTGTCGACCGTGCGCTCGGTGATCGTCGACGAAATCCATGCGCTGGCCAACAGCAAGCGCGGCAGCCATCTCGCGCTGTCGCTCGAGCGGCTCGATGCGCTGGCGGGCCGCGCGCTGCCGCGCATCGGCCTGTCGGCGACGCAGAAGCCGATCGATGCGGTCGCGCGCTTCCTGGTGGGCGGGCATGCCGGCGCGCCGCGCGACTGCACGATCGTCGACACGGGCCATGCGCGCGAGCGCGATCTCGCGCTGGAGCTGCCGAACGTGCCGCTCGAGCCGGTGATGGCGACCGACGTATGGGAACAGCTGTACGACCGGATCGCCGGGCTCGCGGCCGCGCACCGCACGACGCTCGTGTTCGTCAACACGCGGCGCACCGCCGAGCGCATGGCGCGCCATCTCGCGGACCGGCTCGGCAAGGACGCGATCGCCGCGCATCACGGCAGCCTCGCGAAAGAGCACCGCTTCGACGCCGAACAGCGCCTGAAGCGCGGCGAGCTGAAGCTGCTGGTCGCCACGGCGTCGCTGGAACTCGGCATCGACATCGGCGACGTCGACCTTGTCTGCCAGGTCGGCTCGCCGCGCGGCATCGCGCCGTTCCTGCAGCGCGTCGGCCGCTCGGGGCACCGCGTCGGCGGCGTGCCGAAGGGGCGCCTCTTTCCGCTGTCGCGCGACGAGCTCGTCGAATGCGCGGCGCTGCTCGATTGCGTGCGGCGCGGCGAGCTCGACACGCTGCGGATTCCCGACGCGCCGCTCGACGTGCTCGCGCAGCAGATCGTCGCCGAGGTCGCGTGCGCCGAATGGCACGAAGACGCGCTGTACCAAAGCTTCACGCAGGCGGCGCCGTATGCGCGCCTGCCGCGCGCACGCTTCGACGCGGTGCTGGCGATGCTCGCCGCAGGCTTCAGCAGCCGGCGCGGCGTGCGCGCCGCGTACCTGCACCGCGACGTGGTCGGCGGCACGGTGCGCGGGCGCCGCAACGCGATGATGACCGCGACGACCTCGGGCGGCACGATCCCCGACATGGCCGACTACGCGGTGCTGCTCGAGCCGCAGGGCATCCAGGTCGGCACCGTCAACGAGGATTTCGCGATCGAGAGCCTGGCCGGCGACGTGTTCCAGCTCGGCAACCAGTCGTACCGGATCATCCGCGTCGAGACGGGCCGGGTGCGCGTCGAGGATGCGCAGGGCCAGTCGCCGAACATCCCGTTCTGGCTCGGCGAGGCGCCGGGCCGCAGCGACGAGCTGTCGGCCGCGGTCGGCCGGCTGCGCGCGCGGCTCGACGCGCTGTTCGCGCAGGGCGATCGCGATGCCGCGGCACGCGGCGCACAGCGCACCGATGCCGATGCCGCATCGAGCCGCCTCGCGCCGGCGCTGCGCTGGCTCGTCGACGACCTGCAGCTGTCGCCCGACGCCGCGCGCCAGATCGTCGACTACCTCGCGCGCACCCGCGCGGCGCTCGGCGCGCTGCCGACGCAGGACACGCTCGTGATGGAGCGCTTCTTCGACGAATCGGGCGGCACCCAGCTCGTGATCCACTCGCCGTTCGGCAGCCGCATCAACCGAGCGTGGGGGCTCGCGCTGCGCAAGCGCTTCTGCCGCACGTTCAATTTCGAGCTGCAAGCTGCCGCGACCGACGACGCGATCGTGCTGTCGCTGTCGCTCGCGCACAGCTTCGCGCTCGACGAAGTATGGCGCTACCTGCGTTCGGCCAGCGCCGAGCACGTGCTGGTGCAGGCGCTGCTCGACGCGCCGATGTTCGGCGTGCGCTGGCGCTGGAACGCGACCACCGCGCTCGCGCTGCCGCGCTTCACCGGCGGCAAGCGCACCGCGCCGCAACTGCAGCGGATGAAGAGCGACGACCTGCTCGCAACCGTGTTCCCGGACCAGGTCGCGTGCCTCGAGAACGTCGTCGGCGAGCGCGAGATTCCGTCTCATCCGCTCGTCGACCAGACGCTCGACGACTGCCTGCACGACGCGATGGATAGCGACGGCTGGCTCGCGCTGCTGCGCCGCATCGAGAGCGGCGCGATCGAGCTGGTCGCGCGCGACCTGCCGGCGCCGTCGCCGCTCGCGGCCGAGATCCTCAACGCGAAGCCGTACGCGTTCCTCGACGACGCACCGCTCGAGGAGCGCCGCACGCAGGCCGTGCAGGCGCGCCGCTGGAGCGACCCCGAATCCGCGGACGATCTCGGCGCGCTCGACGCCGACGCGATCGCAGCGGTGCGAGACGAAGCGTGGCCGCTGGTGCGCGACGCGGACGAGATGCACGAGGCGTTGCTCACGCTTGCGTGCATGGCCGACGACGAGGCGCAGGCGCACGACGGCTGGCCCGCGTGGCTCGACGAGCTCGCCGCGCGCCGCCGCGCGACGAAGCTCGTCACGCCCGGCGGCGCGGCGCTGTGGGTGCCGGTCGAACGGCTCGTCTGCCTGCGCGCGCTGCATCCGGATGCGCGCTGCGCGCCGGCGCTGAAGGTGCCGGCCGCATGCGCCGCACCGTGGGACGCGGACGCCGCGCGCGTCGACGTGATCCGCGCGCGGCTGACCGGCTTCGGCCCGCTCACGCTCGACGCGATCGCCCGCCCGCTCGGCCTGCCCGCCGCATCGGCCGCGGCCGCGCTGGCCGCACTCGAGCAGGAAGGCTATGTGATGCGCGGACGCTTCACCCCCGGTGCGGCCGGTGACGAATGGTGCGAGCGCCACCTGCTCGCGCGCATCCACCGCTACACGGTGAAGCGCCTGCGCCGCGAGATCGAGCCGGTCGAGCGCGCCGATTTCATGCGCTTCCTGTTTCACTGGCAGCACCTGACACCCGACACGCGCGGCGCGGGGCGCGATGCACTGGCCGCCGTCGTCGAGCAGCTCGAAGGCTACGAAGCCGCCGCGAGCGCGTGGGAAGACGCGCTGCTCCCCGCCCGGCTCACCGACTACACGACGGGCGGGCTCGACGAACTGTGCCGTTCCGGCAAGCTGGTGTGGGCTCGCATCGGCGCGCCGGCGCGCGCGGCGGGCACGCCGGTGAAGACGACACCGATCGTGCTGCTGCCGCGCCGCGACCTCGCCGCGTGGCAGGCGCTGCGCGATCCCGCCGCGCAACCCGCGCTGTCGGCGCGCGCGACGCAGGTGCGCGATGCGCTCGCCGCACACGGCGCGATGTTCTTCGACGAACTGCTCGGCGACCTGCACCTGCTGCCGGTCGAACTCGAACAGGCGCTCGGCGAGCTCGTGTCGGCGGGCCTCGTGAACGCCGACAGCTTCGCGGGCCTGCGCGCGCTGCTGAAGCCGACCGTCAAGCGCGGGCCGACCTATGCACCGCGCACGCGGCGCGGCGGCGCGCTGATCGGCGGCATGGACGACGCCGGGCGCTGGGCGCTCGTGCGGCGGCCCGCGCCGCGCGCCGAGCCGCAACAGCCACCGGCGCGCATGCCCGCCGCAACCGATCCCGCTGCGCTCGAACACGTCGCGTGGACGCTGCTGCGCCGCTACGGCGTGGTGTTCTGGCGGCTGCTCGAACGCGAGGCCGACTGGCTGCCGAGCTGGCGCGAACTGGTGCGCGTGCTGCAGCGCCTGGAAGCGCGCGGCGAGATCCGCGGCGGGCGCTTCGTCGCCGGGCTCGCGGGCGAACAGTTTGCGCTGCCCGAGGCGATCCCGATCCTGCGCGAGCTGCGGCGGCAACCGGGCAACGGGCAGTTCGTCTGCGTGACGGGCGCCGATCCGCTGAATCTCGCGGGCACGCTGCTGCCCGGCGACAAGGTGCCCGCGCTGGCCGGCAACCGCGTGCTGTTCCGCGACGGCGTGCCGGTGGCGTCGCTCGTCGCGGGCGCGTTCCACTACGCGCCCGACCTGGCTCCGGCCGCACGCGAGGATGCGCGCCTGCGGCTCGCGCGCCGCTCCTGACACCGGCTGACAGCCTGCGCAGAACGGACTACTGAACGACCGCACGCGCGCACCCGGGCATTCCGCTAGCATCGTGCCTTCCGCTGCGCGTGCCGATATGCGCACGCAATCAACCTGTCCGGAGACACCTGCTCATGCCCTCCTCGGCCGACCCGCGCGCCGCGTCGTCATCCCCCGTTCACCACACCGGCACGCTGAACATCTTCCAGGGCGCCGCGCTGTATGTCGGCGCGGTGCTCGGCACCGGCGTCATCGGCCTGCCCGCGCTCGCCGCCGAAGTCGCGGGCCCCGCGTCGCTGCTCGCATGGGCGGCGCTCGTCGTGCTGTCCGCGCCGCTCGCGGCGACCTTCGCGGCGCTGGGCGCGCGCTTTCCGGATGCGGGCGGCGTGTCGACCTATGCGCGCCGCGCGTTCGGGCCGAAGGCCGCGGCGATCGTCGGCTGGTGCTTCTATTTCGCGGTGCCGGCCGGCGCGCCGGCCGCGGCGATGTTCGGCGGCGCTTACGTCGCAGCCGTGACGGGCGGCGGCCATGCGACGGTGGTCGTCACCGCGGCCGCGCTGATCGCGAGCGTGTCCGCGGCGAACGCGTTCGGCGTGACCGTATCGGGGCGAATGCAGCTCGTGCTGTCCGCGCTGCTCGTGTCGCTGCTGCTCGCCGCCGTGCTGGCATCCGCACCGCACGCGCAGGTGTCGAACCTCCGGCCGTTCGCGCCGCACGGCTGGCTCGCGATTGGCCAGGCTGCCGCGCTGCTCGTCTGGAGCTTCGCCGGCTGGGAAGCAATCACCCATCTCGCGGCGGAATTCCGGCGGCCCGCGCATGACATGCCGCGCTCGGCCGGCATCGCGGTCGTGGTGGTCGGGCTGCTGTACCTGGCGGTCGCGGCAGCCAGCGTGACGGTGCTCGGCCCGTCGGCCGGCGCATCCGGTGCGCCGCTCGCCGAGCTGATCGCGCGCGGCATCGGCGGCCACGCGCAGGTGCTGGCGGCCGCGGCGGCCTTGCTGCTCACGCTCGGCACCATGAACGCGTATTTCGCGGGGGCGGCGAAGCTCGGCGCGGCGCTCGGCCGCGACGGCGCGTTGCCTGCGTGGCTCGCGCAGGGCAGCCAGGTCGGCGGCGTGCCGCGCCGCAGCCTCGGCGTGATCGCCGCGCTCGCAGCGCTCGCGCTGGTCGCGACGACGGTCGCCGACGTCGGGCCGAAGCCGCTCGTGCTCGCCACGTCGGGCTGTTTCGTGATGGTGTACGGGCTGGGCGCCGCGGCGGCGCTGAAGCTGCTGCCGCGCGGCGGTATTGCGCGACGCTGCGCGTGGGTTTCGCTGGTCGCGGTCGCGGGGCTGTTCCTGACGACCGGGTGGTATTTCGTATGGCCGGCGCTGCTGGCCGGCGGCGCGCTGCTTTACTTGCGGGCAGCGGCGCGCGGCGGGTGACTCAGGCCGGCACCAGCTCGAAGCTCAGGCGCTTGCCAAGCGCTGCGGCCGCGCTCGCGAGCGTCGTCAGCGTGAGGCTCGTGTCGGTTTCGTCGAGCAGGCGGTTGAGTGCCGCGCGGCTGGTTTTCATGCGCGCGGCCATCGCGGTTTTCGTGAGGTGCTGCGCCTTCATTTCCTGTTCGATCTGCCACGCGATCACCCGCTTGATAGCGGTCGCGGTGACTTCCTCGAGGAGGCCCTCCTCTTCGAGGAAAGCGTCGAAGTCGCTGCCGATGTGGCCGTTGTTCGGGGTCGTCATGTCGTACTCCATTGCTTTGCGTTGCCCGCTGCACGATCGTCCTTGATGGCACCAACCGGCGCCGTGTACGCGGAATTCAGATGCCGTTGCTCACGGCTTTCAGCCGGGATCTTGCGGCGTCGAGATCGTCCGGCGGTGTGGTCGGCGACTTCTTGATGAACCCGTGCAACAGGACCATCGCGTCGCCGACGACGGTGAAGAAGACTCGCGCGATTCGCGTCGGAAGCGTCACCCGGATCTCCCACAGATCCCTCGACATCTTCCGAACCAGCGGCATGCCAAGCGGCCAGCCGAATTGAACCGTCGTGATCTCCTCCCCGATTGCCTTCCGCTCCGCCGGCCCGAGCCCCTTGAGCCATTCGCGGACCGGTTCGTTTCCGCTGGCCGTGCAGAAGAACCGCACGGCCAGCGTCGCCTGCAATTGCTGTCTCGACATCGTCTTGCCGCCCATCGTACCAAAATTGATACGATAGGCCAAGCGCGACGAACGCGAATCTCAGCCGTTCGGCCAGCCTCCCGCGTCCGGGTTGTGCAGCATGTCAGCGCGGCTTTGCCGCATGACTGCCGCGCGTGCGCCGCCGGCCGCGTTGCAATGCCTCCCCCGGCCGCCCGTCGCCCAGCCGCGCCCGCGCGATTTCCCTCACCGCGTCGATCAGCGTGCGCGCGACCGGCGACGGCTGCGCGTCGGTCCGCAGGACCAGCCCGACCGGCTCATCGGTGCCGGCCACCGGCAGCGGCACGCGCGCCAGCGCGCCCGCCGACAGGTCGTATTCGGCCGCATACAGCGGCACGAACCAGACCGCGTCGTTCTCGAGCGCGAGCGCGCGCGCGACCGACACGGACAGCACCTCGATGAACGCATCCAGCGGCGGCGCGCCGCACGCGCCCAGCAACTGCTCGGCCGACTGCCGGATCAGCGTGCCGTACGGCGGCAGCACGACCGGGTAGCGCGCCAGCTCGGCGGCCGGCGCGGCGCTTGCCAGCAGCGGGTGCCCGGCGCGCACGACCGCGACGAGCGGCTCGTTGTACAACTGCTCGAACGCGAGCCCGACCATCCGCTCCGGCTCCGACAGCCGCCCGATCGCGCATTCGATCGTGCCCGCCTTCAGGCGCTCGAGCAGCTCGGCATTCGCGGCGGTCGCGATCCGCACGACGACGCGCGGCCAGCGCGCGGCCAGCGCCTTCATCAGCGCCGGCGCAAGCGAGGCCGCGACGGTCGGCAGCATGCCGATCTCGAGCGTCGCCGCCGCGCCGCCGCCTTCGTGCGCCAGCAGCCCGACGCCTTGCCGCAGCGCGAGCACGCAGGCGTTCGCATGCGGCATGAACAGCTGCGCCTCGCGGGTCGGGCGCGCGCCCTGCCGGCCGCGTTCGAACAGCCGGACCCCGAGGATCGCCTCCAGCTCGGCGATCGTCTTCGACACGGCCGGCTGCGTGATCGACAGGCTCTCGGCCGCCTTCTGCACGCCGCCGAGCTGCGCGACCGCGAGAAAGCACTGCAGGTGCCGAAACTTGACGCGGCCGTCGGCAATACGGTTATTCATAACAAAGGGTTATGCGAATGACGGTGAATGGCCATTTTGCATAACTTTCCGGATAAGCCCAAGCACCGCGCGCGTCACGGCGTGCGCCGCAACGCCTCGAAGCCGGCCGGCTCCCAGATCCGCTTCGCGACCAGCAGCCCGGTGCCGTGCTTCTGCCCGAGCGGCGCCGCGGACGATTCCGCGTGCAGCGCGGCCGCCTTGCTGCGCAGCCGGCGCAGCTCCTGGTCGAGTTCCGCCGCAGCCGCCGCCGTCAGCATCCCCTGCGAGAACGTCATCGTCTCGCCCGGGCCGTCGAAGCGGCTGTCGAGGAAATCGCCGAGCGCGTGCGCGTGGAAGTAGCGGCGGATCGGGCCGTCCGTCAGCCAGTCGAAATCGCGCGCGACGCGCACGCGGATCCGGTCGCCCGGCAGCAGCGCGACGACGTTCATCCGGTCGAGCATCAGCAGGTATTTCAGGCATTCGGCTTTGGTCACCCGATAGGCCGACACGATGTCGGCCACGGTCCAGTAGTTGATCGCGCAGACGGCGACCAGCAGCAGCTTCTCGTCCGACACCAGCAGCGCCTCCTGCTGCTCGCTCAGCGTGTGCAGCCGCGGCGCGGACGCCGACGCCTCGTGCACGAGCTCGGCGAGCGTGTAGCCGAGCACCTGGCCGATCTGCACGACGCGCTCGAGCGTGAAGCGGCCGCTCGCGAACAGCCGCTTCACGCTCGTCTCGGAGACGTCCAGCTCGCGCGCGACGTCGCGGTACGTCATGCCCTGCGCCTTCAGCAGGCGCTTCAGCGTATCGATGAGTTGGGCGATTTCGGTCATGTCTGGTATCGAAAAAAGATACTAAATGAGAGATATTAGGCTACCGACGCAAGCCCTCGTACATTTTTTAGCACTTGTCCGCATAATCCGCTCCGACCTGCCACCGAACGACGGAGCTGCGATGTCCACCCGAACCGAAACCGCCGCCTGCAACGCGACCCGCGCCGCACCGCGCGACGCCAGCGACACCGCGCGCACGCTGCCGCTGGCCACTGTCCGCACGCTCGCCGCGAGCGCGCACATCGGGGATCTCGTGTTCATCCGCGTGACGGCGCGCCCGTTCCGCGCAGTGGCGGACGCGACGGGCAGCTGGACCAACCATGTCGGGATCGTCGTCGACACGTCGGGCGCGGAGCCGATGGTCGCGGAAAGCACGTTCCCGTGGGCGAAGCTGACGCCGCTGTCGCGCTTCGTCGCGCGCTCCGAGGGCGGCCGCCTCGCGCTGGCGCGGCTCGCGACGCCGCCCACCGCGGACGAGCAGCGCCGCGTGCATGCGGCCGCCGAACGGCGGATCGGCACGCTGTACGACACCGGCTTCAACCTGCGCTCGCGGCGGCAGTTCTGCTCGCGCTACGTGCGCGAAGTGCTCGGCGACGCGACGGGCATCGAGCCCGGCGACGTCGAGACCTTCGCGACGCTGCTCGAACGCCGCCCCGGCGCGAAGCTCGGTTTCTGGCGGCTGTGGTACTTCGGGCGTATTCCGTGGGAGCGCGAGACGGTGACGCCCGCGAGCCTGCTCCGCAGCAGCAAGCTGACGCTCGAATTCGACGGGATCGTGTTCGATCCGGGCCGCGCGTAACGGGCGGCGCGACGCAGACAAGCAACAACCATAAAAAACCAACAATAAACAGC
The DNA here is from genome assembly GCF_902830275.1 of Burkholderia stagnalis. GTDB lineage: Bacteria > Pseudomonadota > Gammaproteobacteria > Burkholderiales > Burkholderiaceae > Burkholderia > Burkholderia stagnalis. Next base: position 53,584 of record NZ_CADESW010000001.1, read on the forward strand.
GACGGGCTGGCTGGAGGGCCGTGCAACGTTCGTCACCGACGACACGCGAGCCCGATCGCTTTAGCCGCCGGACAGGCTGCCCTGTCCGGCGCCTTCTTTATTGGCGCCGGCGCCGCGCAATACATAACAACTGGTTATGCTATCCACGAAAAATCATCATTTTGCATAACCTGACGGTTTGGCTAAAGTCGTGCCATCCCCTCTGCGAAAACCTATCAGGAGACGCCCGATGGATTCCCCCACGATCCTCACGCCGCGCGACTGGCCGTCGCATCCCGCGTACATCCACCCCGAATACCGCTCGTCGGTGAAGCGCGGCCCCACCCGCCCGCTGATTCCGCTGAAGGAGAAGCTGCGCGACCAGTACGCACCCGTCTACGGCGCCGAAGATCTCGGCGCGCTCGACCACGACCTGACGAAGAATGCGGTGAAGAACGGCGAGCCGCTCGGCGAGCGCATCGTCGTCACGGGCCGCGTGCTCGACGAAGGCGGCAAGCCGGTGCGCAACACGCTCGTCGAGGTCTGGCAGGCAAACGCCGCCGGCCGCTACGTGCACAAGGTCGACCAGCACGACGCGCCGCTCGACCCGAACTTCCTCGGCGCCGGCCGCTGCCTGACCGACGACGAAGGCCGCTACCGCTTCCTGACGATCAAGCCGGGCGCGTATCCGTGGGGCAACCATCCGAACGCATGGCGCCCGAACCACATCCACTTCTCGCTGTTCGGCGACTACTTCGGCCAACGCCTCGTCACGCAGATGTATTTCCCCGGCGATCCGCTGCTCGCGTACGACCCGATCTTCCAGGGCACGCCCGAGCAGGCGCGCGACCGGCTGATCTCGCGGTTTTCGATGGACATCACCGAAGAAGGCTATGCGCTCGGCTACGAATTCGACATCGTGCTGCGCGGCCGTGACGCCACCCCGACGGAGCGCTGAACCATGACGACGCTGAAACAAACCCCTTCGCAGACGGTCGGCCCGTACTTCGCCTATGGCCTGAGCCCGCAGCAGTACAACTACGACCTGAAGAGCCTGTTCACGCCGGCGATCGCCGCGCCGCACGCGGCCGGCGAGCACGTGCTGCTGGTCGGCCGGGTGTTCGACGGCGACGGCAACGTCGTCAGCGACGCGCTGCTCGAATTCACGCAGGCGGACAGCGCGGGCCGGTACCCGGCCTCGCGCGCCGACATCGCGAACACCGGCTTCACCGGTTTCGCGCGGGTCGGCACCGGCACCGACGCGCAGCATCGCTTCGTCGTCGAGACCGTCAAGCCGGGCCGGATCGCCGCGGACGATGCGCCGCACATCAACGTGACGGTGATGATGCGCGGGATCCTCACGCATGCGTTCACGCGCGTGTATTTCGACGACGAAACGGCAGCGAACGCGGCCGATCCGGTGCTGAACGCCGTGCCGGCCGAACGCCGCGCGACGCTCGTCGCGAAACGCGACGCGCAGCCGGGCGGCCCGACCGTGTACCGCTTCGACATCCGCATGCAGGGCCCGGACGAAACCGTATTCTTCGACGTCTGACCGGCGCACCGGCGGCGGCCGACCGGCGGGGCTCGCATCGCGCGCCCCGCCGCGCGCATTTTTCGCTCGCCGCCGCGTCGCCACGAGCAAAACGTTGCTCTCCCCCGCGCTTCACCGCCCGCTTTTCGGCCGATTTGCGCGGGCGTAAAAATAAATCAATGCGTTTTCGATTTCTTCTGCATATTCGCCTTGCATGTCCAAATGCGCGATCTATGATGAATCGAGCCGACATTAAAATCAGACAAGAAATAAAAAAATCGAATACGCGATTAATTAAACAATCACGGGGAATTCCGATGTCACGCACTCGACCCGCCTGCATCCCGACCGGCCCCTGACGCCGGCCGTCGCACCGATCCTTGTGCCGTTTGCGCGCCGTACCGTGGCTCGGCCGGCGCGCCCCTTTTCTCGCGACGCAACGGATCACACCCGGCTTGCCGTTACCGGATCCCTTCGTGCGGAAGCATCGCGCTCGCGCACTGTGCATGGCGTTGTTCCGCATCCCGGGGGGGTGCTGTGCTGCTTGATGGAAGCGCTTTATTTCATTATTCGTCACTAAATTTCTTTTTCAGGCGGGAAATGAGCGATCAGATCAGCATCACAATCGATAATGTCGGCCTCAATACCATTTATAGCGGCGGCCATTATGTGACGCTGGTGAAAGACGTCGTTGCGCAGCCGCCGGCGCAGGGCAGCCTGCCGATTGCATGGATTGCGTTCCAGTCGCTCGTCACGGCCGCGACCACACTTCACATCAGCGTCGACTCCGCCAGGCCCAGGCCGCGTTCTACGTGCAGGATCACGTGGCGATGTTCCTGTCGTCGGGGCAGAACGGCATGGTGATACCGGCTGTGCCGGCCGATCCGCTCGATGTGCCGCTCGTGCCCGATGATGTAAATATCGTGTTCGACGACGCGACGAAGCGGTTCGTGCTGGTTCGACGCGCGCGCGTTCGGAGCAGGCGCCGCTGCGCGGGAAGGATTGTCGCGATGCAACATGCGCGGGCCTGCCGTTGCATTGATCTAATCCGTTGCTCTTGCGCTTTATGCGCCCTATGATGTGCCAATCGAATTCGATTGCCTGGATTACGTCGATACAGGAAATAATTCATCCCGCCACGATGGCCGGTCGATTGCCGGTCGCGCCATGCGTGCGACACCGAGTGCCTTTGAGCGCGCCTGCCCGTGATACGGCGGTCGCGCATTTTTTTGTCCGCTCGCAGCCAAGAGTGCGTGCGCCATGCCAGCACGTCACCGCAGCATGAACGACATCGCCGACAAACTATTCAGCGTGCGCACCGCATGCTCGACCGACGGCGCGTCGAACCGCAGCGTCACCGCATCCACCCGCTCGAGCGACGGCAGCACGCCGAACAGGTCCGCGAGCGCGGCCGTCTGCACGCGCAACGTACAGGCCGCCGGCACGGGCTGGTGAGCGCCGGCGTGCCAGCCCGCCGATCGCGCGTGCTCGACGGTCTCGCGCGCCGCGGCCTCGATGCGCGCGCAGGCAGCCGCCGGCGTCAGCGTGTCGCCGGTCGCCGCGCCGCCGGCCGTCTTGACCGTCGCGAAGCGCGCGGCGGGAAACAGCGGCTGCGTCTCTTCGGCGAACACGTCGTCGCCGGACGCCAGCGCGACGTGCGCACCGTATTCCCGTGCGAGCGCGCCATACAGCCCAGCCTCGCCGAGCTCGATGCCGTTCAGCCAGACCTGCGTGAACGCGAAGCTGTTGATCGTGTGCGCGAGCACGCCGCGCGTCTGCGACTTCGCGTGGTAGCCGATCATGAACACGAGGTCCGGCCGCTGTTCGAGCCCGGCCATCATGCCGAGCATCCGCGGCTTGCCGAGCACGACCCGCACCCGCGCATCGAGCGCATCCGGCAGCAGGTTGCGAAAGCCGCCGTGCGAATCGTTGACCCAGACGGCCTGTGCGCCGCCCGCGAACGCGCCTTCGATCGCCGCGTTCGCCTCGGCGGTCATCCAGCGGCGCGCGCGCTCGTATTCGGGGTTGCCGGGCCGCGTCTGCTCGGTGGCGAACACGCCGGCGACGCCTTCGATATCGGTCGAAATCAGGATCTTCATGTCCGGATGTGTGGTCCTTCGTTGAGCAGACGGTCGAGGTCGGGCACGGCGTCGCGCAGCGACTGCCGCACGTGACCGTCGCGCCCCGCGACCGTCACCGCCTGCAGCAGCGCATCGGCGATCGCATGCTCGACGCTTTCGGCCGCCGCCAGGAACAGCGGGTCGAGCGCGCTGTCGGCAAGCAGCGCGGGCAGCGCCACGTGGTGCGCGTCGTGCGGCACCGTATACGCGGTCGAGAACGCAAGCGCGATGTCGCCGCTGCCGTGGCCGTAGACCGACCCCGTGCGCGCAAGCCCCGCCGCCGCGCGGCGCGCAAGCCGCGTGAGTTGCCGCGCGTCGAGCGGCGCGTCGGTCGCGAGCAGCATGATGATCGAGCCTTGTTCGGGCAGCGCGGCCTGCCCGCCGTGCCCCGCTTCACGCCGCGCGCTCACGATGCGCCCGAGCGGCACGCCGCCGAGCGTCAGCATCGGCAGCCGGCCGAAGTTCGCGAGCACCAGCGCGCCGACCGTGTACGGCCGCTGCGCGGCCACCGCGCGCCGCGACGCGGAGCCGATCCCGCCCTTCAGGTCGAAGCACGACATCCCGCGCCCGGCGCCGATCGCGCCGCGCACGACATCGCGCGACGCTGCGCGGCACGCGTCGTCGTAATGCGACGGCGCGACCGCGAACGCGTGCAGGTCGTTCAGGTAGCCGTCGTTGCATTCGAACACGAGCGGGTTGACGGTCGGCCAGTCGCGGCCGATCGCCGGGTTCGCGGCGATCGCCGCGCGGATCTGCGCATGCGCGACCATGCCGACGCCGAACGTATTGGTCAGCGCGATCGGCGTCTCGATCACGCCGAGCTCGTCGACCTGCACGAGCCCGACGCTCTTGCCGAAGCCGTTGATCACCGCCGCGCCGGCCGGCACCTTGCTGCGATACAGGTCGCCCGCATGCGGCTTCACGACGGTGACGCCGGTCTGCACCGCGCCCGCGTCGAGCGTGCAGTGGCCGACCGTCACGCCCGGCACGTCGGCGATCGTGCCGCGCGGCCCCGCGGGCAGCGTCGACATCCCCGTCGATGCACCGGCCATCAGCGCCGCTCCAGCTTCGGATCGAGCGCGTCGCGCAGCCCGTCGCCGAGCAGGTTGAACGCGAGCACGGTCAGGAAGATCGCGAGGCTCGGAAAGATCGCGACGTGCGGCGCGCTCACCATGTCCGCGCGCGCCTCGTTCAGCATCGCGCCCCACTCCGGCGTGGGCGGCTGCGCGCCGAGCCCGAGGAACGACAGGCTCGCCGCGGTGATGATCGACGTGCCGATCCGCATCGTGAAGTAGACGACGACCGACGACACCGTGCCCGGCAGGATGTGCCGCATGATGATCGTCCAGTCCGACGCGCCGATGCTGCGCGCGGCCTCGACATAGGTCATGTGCTTGAGCATCAGCGTGTTGCCGCGCACGAGCCGCGCGAACGCCGGGATGCTGAAGATCGCCACCGCGCAGATCACGTTGATCATCCCGTTGCCGAGGATCGCGACGACGCCGATCGCGAGCAGGATGCCCGGGAACGCGAACAGCACGTCGGCGACGCGCATCGTGATGCGGTCCCACCAGCCTTCGTAGTAGCCGGCGAGCAGGCCGAACACGGTGCCGATGAACGCGCCGAGCGCGACCGAGAAAAAGCCCGCGGCCAGCGAGATGTGCGTGCCGGCGACGATCCGGCTGAAGATGTCGCGGCCGAGCGAATCGACGCCGAACCAGTGCGCGGCGGACGGCGCCGCATTGAGCGCGTCGTAGTCGAAATAGTTCTCCGGGTCGAACGGCACGACGTGCGGGCCGACGAACGCCAGCACGACGAGCAGCAGCACGAAGCCGCCGGCGACGAGCGCGACGGTCTGCTTGCGGAACTTGCGCCAGAATTCGCGCCACGGCGTGCGGATCGCCGCGGATGCGGCCGGCGCCGCGGTCTGGACAGTCGCGTTCATGCGGGCCTCACTTGAACCGGATGGTCGGGTTGATGACCGCGTACAGCACGTCGACGGTCAGGTTGATCAGGATGAACTCGAGCGAGAACAGCAGCACGATCGCCTGGATCACCGGGTAGTCGCGCATCGTCACCGCATCGACCAGCAGGCGCCCGAGCCCCGGCCAGTTGAACACCGCCTCGACGACGATCGAGCCGCCGAGCAGGAAGCCGAACTGCAGCCCCATCATCGTGACGACCGGAATCATCGCGTTGCGCAGGCAGTGCTTGAGCACGACCATCGGCTCGTGCACGCCCTTCGCGCGCGCGGTGCGCACGAAATCCTCGTTCAGCACCTCGACGAACGACGCGCGCGTGAAGCGCGCCATCACCGCCGCGACGGCCGCGCCGAGCGTCAGCGACGGCAGCACGTAGCTCTTCCAGGTGCCGTCCGGCACGACCGGCAGCCAGCCGAGCTTCACCGAGAAGATCTCCATCAGCAGCATGCCGAGCGCGAACGCGGGAAACGAGATGCCGGACACCGCGAGCGTCATGCCGACGCGGTCCGGCCACTGGTTGCGCCACACCGCCGACGCGATGCCGATCGCCATCCCGAACAGCGTCGCCCAGCCCATGCTGACGAGCGTCAGCAGCAGCGTGGGCATGAAGCGCTCGCCGATCTCGGTGGACACGGCGCGCTTGCTGCGCGTCGACTTGCCGAAGTCGCCGTGCGCGATCTTCACGAAGAAGTTCGCGAACTGCGCGGGCATCGGCCGGTCGAGGCCGAGATCGGCGCGCACCAGCGCGACGGTCGCCTCGTCGGCCTCGGGGCCGGCCGCGAGCCGCGCGGGGTCGCCCGGCAGCAGGTGCACGAACAGGAACACCAGCACCGCGACGATCGCGAGCGTGGGCATGAGGCCGAACAGACGTTTGACGATGAAATTCAGCATGAGGGCACCGAACCTGGGCGGCGCGCCGGCGCGACGTCATCGCGGAACCGGCGCGCCGTGACGCGCGTGAACGTGCGTATTGAATGCGCTTACTTCAGCGAGATCTCGTCGAAATTGAACGAGCCGTCCGGCATCACGTACATGCCTTGCAACCGCTTGCTGCGCGCGTAGACGATCTTTTCCTGCACGAGGAAAATCCACGGCGCATCGGCCCAGATCTGCTTCTGCACGCCCGCGTAGTACTCGCCTTTCTTCGCGCGGTCAGTGGTCGACAGCGCCTTCTCCAGCCCCTCGTCGACGAGCCCGTTCTGGTAGTACGCGGTATTGAACAGCCTCGGCGGCTTCGACGCGGACGCGAGCAGCGGCGTCAGCGCCCAGTTCGCCTCGCCGGTCGACGACGACCAGCCGATATAGAACATCCGCACCGGCGCGCTCGCCGGGTCCTGCGCGCTCTCGACCTTCGAGACGCGCTCGCCCGATTCGAGCGCCTGCACCTGCACCTTCACGCCGACCTGCGCGAGCTGCTGCTGGACGAACTGAATCACCTTCTGCGACGTCGTGTTGTTGTAGCCCGACCAGAGGATCGACTCGAAACCGTTCGGATAGCCGGCCTCCTTCAGCAGCGCGCGCGCCTTCGCGGGGTCGTACGGCCACGGGCCGGTCTTCGTCGCGTACTCGACGCCCGGCGGCACGACGCCCGGCACCGGCATCGCGAAGCCGGAGAACGCGACCTTCGCGAGCGCATCCTTGTTGATCGCGTAGTTGAGCGCCTGGCGCACCTTCGGATTGTCGAACGGCTTCTGCAGCGTGTTCAGCGAGATGTAGCGCACCACGATCGACGGCCGCTCGACCACGTCGAGCTTCGGGTTGGTTTTCAGGTCGGCGACCTGCTCGTACGGAATCCGGAACGCGAGATCGGCCTGGCCCGCCTTCATCAGCGCCGCGCGCGTGTTGTTGTCGATCACGGGCTTCCAGTCGATCATGTCGATCTTCGGATAGCCCTTTTTCCAATAGCCGGCGTATTTCTTCACCTTCATGTCGTCGGTCTGCTTCCACTCGACGAATTCGAACGGCCCGGTGCCGACCGGATGCAGGCCGATCTCGCGGCCCCACTTCTTCAGCGCCGTCGGCGAGATCATCACCGCGGACGGATGCGCGATCGTGTTGATGAAGGCCGAGAACGGCTCGCGCAGCGTGAACTTCACCGTATACGGATCGACGACCTCGGTCTTCTCGATCACGCGGAACAGGTTGTAGCGCTTCAGCTTGTTCGCCGGATCGGTCACGCGGTCGAACACGACCTTCACCGCATCCGCGTTGAAATCGGTGCCGTCCTGGAACTTCACGCCCTGGCGCAGCTTGACCGTGTAGACCTTCGCGTCGGGCGACGCCGTGTAGCTCGTCGCGAGCACGTTGACGAGCTTCATGTCCTTGTCGAAGCCGAACAGCCCCTCGTAGAACGACTTCGCGGCCGCCTGCGACACCGTGTCGTTCGAATCGTAAGGGTCCATCGTCGTGAACGTCTCGCCGACCGCGATCACCGCGGTCTGCTGCGCGAACGCGGGCAGCGCGACCGCCAGCGCGAACGCGCTCGCGCCCGTGGCGAGCAGCGCGCGCGGACGGAACATCGGGAACGAAAGCGATTTGTTCATGTGGGCTGGCTCCTGTGCGTGATTCGGTAACGCGTGGTGGGAATCGCGGATTGACTGCCTCCGCTCGGGAAACAACCGTCTCTGCCTGGCGCGCGCGCAACTGCGGTCCATGTGGCCTCCTCGTGCGTCAGTACGCGCCGCCGACGCGATGCGTCGCGACGAAATGATCGGGGCCGACCGCGACGAGCGGCGCGACCGCCGGATCGTCGCCGGCCGCGCGGATCGGGCTTGGCACCTCGTCCGCCGGCAACTGGCGCAGCGCGTGCCGGCGCGCCGGATCGGCCACGGGCACCGCGCTCATCAGCTTCTTCGTGTACGGATGCTGCGGCGCCTCGAACACCGCGCGGCGCGGGCCGATCTCGACGATCTGGCCGAGATACATCACCGCGACCCGATGGCTGATGCGCTCGACCACCGCCATGTCGTGCGAGATGAACAGGTACGCGACGCCCAGCTCGCGCTGCAGGTCGAGCATCAGGTTGACGATCTGCGCCTGCACCGACACGTCGAGCGCGGACACCGACTCGTCGGCGATCACGACCTTCGGGTTCAGCGCGAGCGCGCGCGCGATCGCGATCCGCTGGCGCTGCCCGCCCGAGAATTCGTGCGGATAGCGGCGCGCGGCCTCGGCCGGCAGCCCGACCCGGTCGAGCAGCCAGTCGACCCGCTCCTGCGCGGCGCGGCCGCTCGCGACGCCATGCACGAGCAGCGGCTCCATGATCGAGAAGCCGACCGTGAGCCGCGGGTTCAGCGATGCGAACGGATCCTGGAAGATGAACTGGATATTGCGGCGCAGCGCCTGCAGGTCGGCGCCCTTCATCGCGCTGATGTCGCGGCCGTCGAATTCGATCGAGCCGCTCTGCGATTCGACGAGGCGCAGCAGCGAGCGGCCGGTGGTCGACTTGCCGCAGCCCGATTCGCCGACGAGCGCCAGCGTCTCGCCCGGGCGCAGCTCGAAGCTGACGCGCTCGACGGCATGCACGTATTGCGACACGCGGCCGAACAGCCCGCTCTTGACCGGAAAGCGCGTGACGAGGTCGCGCACGCGCAGCACCGGCGGCGCGGCGGCGTCGACCGCCGGCTGGGCAAGCGCGGCAGCGTCGTCCCCAACGGGCGGCACGGCTTCGGCGGCCGCTGCGCCCTCCACCTTCAGCAGCGGGAATTTCTCCGGCACGTCGGTGCCCTGCATCGAGCCGAGGCGCGGCACGGCCGCGAGCAGCGCGCGCGTGTAGCGGTGCTCGGGCGCGGCGAAGATGCGCGGCGCGTCGCCCTCCTCGACCTTCTCGCCGCGATACATGACGAGCACGCGGTCGGCCACCTCGGCGACCACGCCCATGTCGTGCGTGATGAACACCACGCCCATGTTCATCTCGTCCTGCAGGCCGCGGATCAATTGCAGGATCTGCGCCTGGATCGTCACGTCGAGCGCGGTGGTCGGTTCGTCGGCGATCAGCAGCGCGGGCCGGCACGACAGCGCCATCGCGATCATCACGCGCTGGCGCATCCCGCCGGACAGCTGGTGCGGATAGCGCGCGAACACGCGGCGCGCCTCCGGGATGCGCACGAGGTCGAGCAGGCGCAGCGCCTCGGCGCGCGCGTCCGACGCGCTCTTCGACTGGTGCAGCGCGATCGCCTCGCTGATCTGGTCGCCGACGGTGAACACCGGATTGAGCGACGTCATCGGCTCCTGGAAGATCATCGCGATGTCCGCGCCGCGCACGCCGCGCATCGTCGCGGCGCTTGCCTGCGCGAGGTCGAGCTGCGTGCCGTTGCGCCGCCGGAATGCGATCCGGCCGCGCGTGATCGTGCCGCCGCCGTGTTCGACGAGCCGCATCAGCGCGAGCGACGTGACCGACTTGCCCGAGCCGGATTCGCCGACGATCGCGAGCGTCTCGCCGCGGTCGACGTGGAAGGACACGCCGCGCACCGCGTCGAACGTCGCGCCTTCGCGGCGGAACGTCACCGACAGGTCGTCGACCGCGACGACGCGCCGTTCGGGCATGGCAAGCGCGGCCTGGGTTCGCTTCGTCGTCATGCGGGCCTCTCCTGATGCAAGCGCGGCGCGGGCTCAGGCCGCGTCATCGCGATAGATCCCGACCACGGGCGCATCGCCGACACGCGCATAGCCACGATACATCCCTTCGGTGTTGAACGGCATCGCGACGTTGCCGTGCGCATCGACCGCGATGATCCCGCCGCGGCCCGCGATGCGCGGCAGCTTGTTCATCACGACGTCATGCGCGGCGTCCTGCAGCGACGCGCCGCGATAGGCGATCTGCGCGGCGACGTCGTGCGCGGTGGCGAGGCGGATGAACATCTCGCCGGTGCCGGTGGACGATACCGCGCAGGTCGCGTCGTCCGCGTAGCAGCCCGCGCCGACGATCGGCGAATCGCCGACCCGGCCCGGCTGCTTGTTGGTGATCCCGCCGGTGGACGTGGCCGCCGCGACGTGGCCGTGCAGATCGCGCGCGACCGCGCCGACGGTGCCGTGCTTGCGGTCGGGGTCGAGCGGCTCGGGCGGGCGCGGCGGCGCGCCGTCGCCGAACGCGAACGTCGCGGCGTCGTGATCGAGCAGCATGCCCGCGGCTTCGCGCGCCTTGAGCCACTGCGCGCGGCGCGCGTCGGTACCGAAATAGCCCGGCTCGACGAGCTCCAGGCCGTGCGCGGCCGCGAACGCGTCGGCGCCCGCGCCGGCGAACAGCACGTGCTCGCTCGCTTCCATCACGCGCCGCGCGGCGAGCACCGGATTGCGCACGCGCGTCGCGCAGCACACCGCGCCTGCGGCGAGCGTCGCGCCGTCCATGATCGCGGCGTCGAGTTCGTGCGTGCCGTCGGCCGTATACACCGCGCCGTGCCCCGCGTTGAACAGCGGGCAGTCCTCGAGCATCCGCACCGCGACGGTGACGGCGTCGAGCGCGCTGCCGCCGTCGGCGAGCACCGCCTGCGCGGCGCGCAGGATCGCCGCCAGCTCGGTGCGGTACTGCAGCTCGGTTTCGGTGCTCATCGCGCTGCGCAGGATCGTGCCTGCGCCGCCATGAATCGCCACGATCGCGGGTGAAGTCATGCTTTTCTCGAACGGGAGGATGAAGGTGAAGGGTGTGTGTCCGGCAGCGCGGCCTGCGGCTGCGTGAGCCAGGGCAACAGGAATTCGGTCATCTCGGCCGCGGCCTTCGCGGAACGGTGCGTGCGCAGCGCGACCGCGTCGATCAGCGCCTCGATCATCGCGAGCACGGCCGCTTCCGACGTGGCCGCAAAGCGCCGCTGCGCGGTCACGAACAGCATCAGCGATGCGCACGGCGCGAGCGGCGAATCGGGGCCGTCGGTCAGCGCGAGCACCTGCGCGCCGCGTGCGGCCGCGCGGCGCGCCAGTTCCATCGTGTCCTCGACGTAGCGCGGAAACGCGATCGCGATCACCAGGTCGCGCGCATCGGCCGAATACAGGCGCCGCGCCGCGTGCGACGGGCCGCCGAGCAGCGCGAGCGACTGCACGTTGTCGTGACACACCGACAGGCCGTGCTCCATCAGCCCCGCGAGAAACGCGCTCGATCCCGCGCCGAGGATCAGCACGCGGCGCGCGGCGACGATCGCCTCGACCGCCGCCTCGACCTGCGTCGCGTTCAGTTGCGCGCGCGTGTGCTCGAGGTTCTCGACCGCCTGGTCGAACACCGCGTCGATCCATGCGGCGCCGCGCACGCCGGCTTCCTGCTCCTGCGCGGAGCGCAGCCGCTCGACCGGCCCGAGCGTCGCCTCGAAGCCGCGCACGAGCGCCGCGCGCATCGCCGGATAGCCGTCGAAGCCGAGCGCCTTCGCGAAGCGGTTCGCGGTGGCGATCGACGCGTTCACCGCCTGCGCGAGTTCGTCGATCCGCATCGTCGCCGCGCGGAACGGATTCGCGAGCACGTATTCGCCCATGCGCCGGTGAATCGGCGTGAGCGCCGGCATCGCGGCCGCGATGCGCGCGGCAATCGAAGGTTCGGCGTCGGATACGGCGGGCGGATGAAGCGGCGGCATGCGGGCGCGGCGGCAGTCGGGTGATTGAAAGTGAAAGTAAATTTACACGCGCCACAGACGGAAAAAAATAAATTTTCATCGACTCAGGGAAACCCCGATGCGCGGCGCTTCGCCGGCGCGGGGGTGCGCCTCCTCATTGGCCTCGCCCTGCCGACCAATCTGGCGAATTGCTTACAATGCACGGCTCTTTCTCCTGCATCGCCCTTCGTTGCAGCCTTCCCACCGGGTATAACATCACACGGCCCCGCCGCATTCGGGCGTGCCGCGCCCCTGCGCGCGGCGTTCCGTGTCGTAGCCCTTCTTCCGGATGCCAACCATGTCAGACTCCCGTCCCTTGCCTCGTACGACGTTCAGGCCGCAGGTCGCGGCCGGGCGGCGGCGCGGAGGCGCGCGATGAGCGGCGTGTCGCATGATCTCGTCGGCGACACCATCGCGCTGGGCACGCTCGCGCTGCTGTATCTCGCCGGGCTCGGGCTCGCGCTGTGGCGGATCCGGGCGGCCGCGCGGCGCGGCAAGGTCTACTGGCTCGTGTGCGCGGCGCTGCTGCTCGGCGGCGCGGGCGCGATGTTCGCCGGGCAGCCGCCCGACGCGGGCGTCGGCGAAATGCCGGCCGGCTTCGCGCTCGGCGTCGAAGCGGTGCTGGCCGGGCTGGCGATGGTCGCGGCCGGATGCGCGTGGCTGATGCTGCGCGCGCGACGGGCGCCGTAGGCGTGACGGAACTGCCCTATGCCGACGCGTCGCCCAGGAAGGCCAGCATCGCCGCGTTGAAGCGGCCCGGCCGCTGCAGCGGCGCGAAATGGCTCACGCCCGACAGGCGCGTCAGCACCGCGCCGGGAATCGAACGGGCCAGATACGCCGCATGCTCGGGCAGGATGAATTCGTCGTGCTCGCCCAGCACGATCGCGACGGGCACCGCGATCGCGCCGAGCTCGCGCGCGCTGTAGTTCGGCTGCGTGCGCATCATCTCGCTGACGGCGGCCACGAATGGCTCGAAATCGTCCGGCGTCGCCGACAGGCTCGCATAATCCTGCCGGTGCCGCGCGAAGCAGCGGTCGATCACCGCGCTCGGCGCCATCTCCCGGGCGCCGCTCGGATCCATGTTGCAGGCGAAGAAGAACACGCGCTCGACGCGCGCAGGCACGCGCGCGGCGAGCACGAGCGCGATGCACGCGCCGTCGCTCCAGCCGACGAGGCGCGCGCGCTCGATGCCGAGCGCATCCATCACCGCGAGCACGTCCGACGCCATGCGCTCGTAGGAATACGGCCGGCCGTCGCGTGTGCTGCGGCCATGGCCGCGGCTGTCGATCAGCACGGCGCGATAACCGGCCGACACGATGGCCGGCACCTGGTAGCCCCAGTTGCCCGCATGGCCGAGGCCGCCGTGCAGCAGGATCACCGGCGGGCCGTCGCCGTACGACGCATGCCAGATGCGCGCGCCGTCATGTTCCAGCCAGCCCTCGAAGCCGGCCGCCGGCAGCGGCGCGGCGCCCTGCCCGGCGAACCGGACGAGATCGTCATCCTCGATGTCCTCGGTCTTCGCGCTCATCGTTGTTCCTCTTGTCCGGCGAAGCTGAAAAGCGCGATTGTAGTGCGCATTCGCGGCGCGATCGTGTCGGCGGGCCGGCTACGCGGCCCGCCGGCGCGCGCCGATCATCCAGCACGCCGCGTCGTAACGCAGTTCGTCCCCCTGCACGTAACGCGCGAACGCGGCGCACATCGTTTCGACCACGCGCATGCGCGTCGCGTCGTCCACGTCGCGCAGCGCGATGCCGACGGGGCCGAGCCGCGACACGTAGTCGGTCAGCGCATGCGTCGGCAGCACGCATTGCACGTCGATCGCGCGGATCTCGATATCGGCCCAGCCGCTGGCCTCGAGGATCGACGCAACCCGCGCGCGGTCGCCGAACCCGAACTGCCCCGGCGCGCCGGGCACGCGCGGCGGCAAGTTCGGCAGCAGCGGCGCGGCGGCGCGTTCGGCGGTCGTCATGAACGGGTTATCCGCCGCGCCGCGCCACGCGATCGCGCACAGCCGCGCGCCGTCGGCCGCCGCGTGCCGCAGGTTCGCAAACGCGCGCACCGGATCGTCGAAGAACATCACGCCGAGACGCGACACGATCAGGTCGAAGCGCGCGTCGCCGAACGCGTGCGTCTGCGCGTCCGCGCGGATGAAGTCGGCGTGAACGCGTTCGCGCCCGGCGCGCGCGCGGGCCGCGTCGAGCATCGGCGCCGACACGTCGATGCCCGTGCAGCGCCCCTGCGCGCCGAGCCGGCGGGCAATGGCGACCGTGACCGCACCGGTGCCGCAGCCGACGTCGAGCACCCGCCGCGCCGACGTGGCGACGGCCGCTTCGACGAGCAGTTGCTCGAGCGGCTCGAACATCCGGTCGAGCACCGCCTGCGTGTCGACCCATGCGCGGCCGCTCGGGCCGTTCCAGAGTGCGGCCTGCTCGCCGTTGGCTGACTCGGTGTGGTTCATGATCGTTTTCCTGTGAATGCCCTCGGAAGGCGAATCGGCAGTGTGCCGCCTCAAGCCGGCTTGAAGTCAAGCGGCGGCGGCCCCGCCCGTCACGCTCATCGCGACGCAACATCACTCGCCGAATCGCGCACAATGCGTCGACGGCGAGCCGCAGCACCGCGCCCGCCGAATCGTTTTCATAATTCTTACATTCGTGTTGCGTATGTTGACGGCTTTCCAACGGTGACCTCCATGCGACGACTCCTCCTGCGCGCGGCGCCCGCGCGCCTTGCCTCGCTCGCGGCGATCGCGGCTCTCGCGACGCTGTCCGCGTGCTCCAACCACATCGATACGCCCGCCGATCCGGCGAGCGCCGCGATCAACGTGCAGGCCGCGTGGGTCGAGATCGGCGACGCGAACCAGGCGATCGCCCGCGTGATCACGAACTTCAGCCCGGCGTCGGCCGGCGATCCGCTGTGCCCGCAGCTCGTCGTCGACGGCAAGCTGTCGCGGATGACGCTGCGCGCGGGCACCGCCACCGCGCCGCAGCGCACCACCGCGAGCGATCCGGCGGATTCGAAGCCGTCGAGCTTCCCGGTGTCGGTCTGCGAGGCCGCGCTGCCGGCGGACGCGCAGAGCGCGAGCGTCGCGGGCCGTACGCTGCCGCTGCCGAAGGCTCAGCCGCAGCGCATCGCGATCCTCGCCGACACCGGCTGCCGGATGAAGAAGGCCGACAACGCCTGGCAGGCGTGCAACGACGCGTCGGTCTGGCCGTTCGACACGATTGCCGCGAGCATCGCGAAGCTGTCGCCGGATCTCGTGCTGCACGTCGGCGACTATCACTACCGCGAGAACGCGTGCCCGCCCGACATCGCCGGCTGCAAGGACAGCCCGTGGGGCTACGGCTGGGATACGTGGCAGGCCGACCTGTTCCGCCCGGCCGCGCCGCTGTTCGCGGCGGCGCCATGGGTCGTCGTGCGCGGCAACCACGAGGAATGCGCGCGGGCGGGCCAGGGCTGGTTCCGCTTCCTCGACCCGCGCCCGTACAGCGACGCCCGCTCGTGCAACGACCCGGCCAACGACGCCAACGCGAACTATTCGGAGCCGTACGCGGTATCGCTCGGCAGCGGCTCGCAGGTGATCGTGTTCGACACCGCGAAGGTCGGGCGCAATGCGCTGAAGACGACCGACACGCAGTTCCAGATCTACCAGAAGCAATTCCAGACGGTGGCCGCGCTCGCGTCGAAGGCCGGCATGACGACGACGATCTTCACCAACCATCACCCGATCCTCGCGTTCGCGCCGATCGCGGGCAGCACGCCCGCGCCGGGCAACCTCGCGCTGCAATCGGTGATGTCGAGCCTCAACGCGCAGGCGTACTACCCGCCCGGCGTACACGTCGCGCTGCACGGCCACGTGCACGACTTCCAGGCGATCAACTTCGCGTCCGGCCATCCGGCGACGATCGTGTCGGGCAACGGCGGCGACAACCTCGACGTCGCGCTGCCCGACCCGTTCCCGGCCGCGCTGACGCCCGCGCCCGGCGCGGTCATCGACAAGCTGTCGCACAACAACAGCTTCGGTTTCCTGATGATGGAGCGCCGCCCCGCGCCGGCGACGGGCTGGGTGTTCCGCGCGTACTCGGCCGCCGGCAAGCTGCTCGCGTCGTGCACGCAGGCCGGCACGACGCTCGCCTGCGACAAGACGGGGTTCATCGCGCCGTGAGCACGGGTTCGTTCGACAGCCGCCGTGCGCCGCGCGCGCATGGCGTGCGCGGGGTGTCGCGCGCCGGCCGTGCGCGCCGTGGCACCGCCCTTGCACTCGCGGCGCTGGCGGCGCTTTCCGGCGCCGCATCGCTCGCGGCGCACGCCGCGCCCGCCGGCACCACCGTGCTGCTGCCCGGCGCACCGCCCGCGCGCGTGGTCGACACGATCGGCAACGACACGCCGCAGGTCACGTCCAAGATCGATGCGTCCGCCGCGCGCTTCGCGCCGGACCCGACGCTCGTCGCGCTCGGCCGCCGCATCTTCTTCGACACACGCCTGTCCGAGCCGCGCGGGATGTCGTGCGCCGGGTGCCACGATCCGGGCCGCGCGTTCGCGCCGACGCTGTCCGCGGCCGCGCTCGCGGGCCCCGGCGTGCCGGAAGGCAGCCGGCCGGGACGCTTCAGCCGGCGCAACGCGCCGTCGCTGCTCTACGTGCGCTATGTGCCGCGCCGCCACTTCTACCAGGACGACGACGCGCCCGCGCCGTCGCCGTTCGGCGGCCTGTTCAGCGATGGCCGCGCGGACACGCTCGCCGAGCAGATCCGCGGGCCGCTGTTCGACCCGAACGAGATGAACAACCGGTCGCCCGCCGCGCTGCTGCGCAAGGTCGACGCGACCGAACTCGCGCCGGCGCTCGCTGCGCGCTTCGGCGACGGGGTGCGGCGCGACCCGGCGCAGCTCGTGCGCGCGCTCGGCGCGTCGGTCGAGGCGTACCTGCAGAGCGACGAGATGGCGCCGTTCACGTCGCGCTTCGACGCCTACCTGCGCCAGCGCACGCCGCTCGATGCGCAGCAGATGCGCGGCCTCGCGCTGTTCAAGAATCCCGACAAGGGCAACTGCATGAGCTGCCACACGCTGTCGGATACGTCGAGCCGCCCGGAGCGGTCGCTGTTCACCGATTTCGGCTACGACGCGATTGCGGTGCCGCGCAACCGCGCGCTGCCGGCCAATCGCGACCCGCGCCATTTCGACAACGGGCTGTGCGACACCGCGCGCCGGCTGCGCTGGCCCGAGCCCGGCCAGTGGTGCGGCTACCTGCGCACGCCGGGCCTGCGCAACGTCGCGCTCAAGCAGACCTTCATGCACAACGGCGTGTTCACGTCGCTGCGCGACGCGGTGGCGTTCTACAACACGCGCTCGACCGATCCGCGCCACTGGTATCACGGCGCCGCGACGTTCGACGACGTGCCGGGCGCCTACCGCGGCAACATCAACGTGAACTCGACGCCGATGAACCGCCGCCCCGGCACGCCGCCCGCGCTGTCCGAAACCGAGATCGACGACATCGTCGCGTTCCTCGGCACGCTGACCGACGCGCGCTACGCCTCCCCTGCACGCTGACCCTGTCCGGACGGCCAACGGCCGCCCGGCTCGCTTGCGGCTGCCCGGAATACTGGTTATATTTACAGCACTGTATTTATAAACAGTGAGGCGCGCGATGGAACATCTGGTCCGGATCGTCAACGACACCGATCGCCAAGTGCTGGCCTGGCTCCGTACGCAAGTCGGCGATACCCGCGTGGAACGCGCGGCGCGGCAGCTCGGGCACACCCGCAAGCCGTATCCGTCGGCCCTGTGCCGATACCTCGGCGTCAGCGCGCCAGCCACGCTGCGCCCGGTCGGGCGGCCGAGCCCGGTGCGCGACTTCTCGGTCGGCGATCGCTACCTGTCGCTGATCCGCCAGCACCTCGCCGCGCACTCGGCGGGCCGCTAGCTAGGCACCCGCCGCCTCGCGCTGCGCATCGAACACTCGCGTGCAGCGGAGGCGAATGCATGCAGCGAAGCGGTCGGTGTTCGAGAAGATCGCGCCGGATACTCGACGTCGGCGACTGCCTCGCGTTCGACGCGGCCGGCTATGCGTCGCTGGCGCCCGCCGGCGCGAAGGCGGCCAGCGCGAAGGCGGCCAGCACGGCGGTGATCAAGCCAGAGCCAGAGCCGCGCGCCGGGTGGCGTGCGCTGCTCAGCGAGTGGCGCGCATGGTTGGCTCGTCGGCGATCGGCGGCTTCCTGATGAAAGAGGTCGAACCCGTCGACCAGCGCGGCTCCCCCGCCGTCACCGCGCAGCCCGGCGCCGCTCGATCCACTCGAACGCGGCCATCCCCGCCAGCATCGCGACGACGAAGCCGATTCCCTTCGCCGATCCGAAGCCGATCGACACGATCGCCGGCCCCGGACAAAAACCCGCGAGCCCCCACCCGGCGCCGAACGCCGCGCTGCCGGCGACGAGCCGCACGGTGACCGCGCGCGCCGTCGGCAACTGCATCGGCAGCCCGAGCCACGATTGCGTGCGGCGCCGCGCCCACGCGAACGCGAGCACGCCGACGCCGGTCGCACCGGCCATCACGAACGCGAGCGACGGATCCCAGCTTCCAGCGAGATCGAGAAACCCGAGCACCTTCCGCGGATTCGCCATGCCCGACACGACGAGCCCGCCGCCGAACACCAATCCCGCGATGAACGCGAACCACGTTGCCATGTCAGCCTCCCAGCAGGTGCCGCCGCACGAACACCGTCAGGAAGCCGACGGCCATGAACGTCGCGGTCGCGACGAGCGAGCGCGGCGAGCCGCGCGACAGCCCGCACACGCCGTGGCCGCTCGTGCAGCCGCCGGCATAGCGCGTGCCGATGCCGACCAGGAAACCGGCGGCCAGCACCACCGGCCAGCCGGCATCCACCTGCGGCACCGCGCCGAACCCCGCCAGCCGCATGACGACCGGCGCGACCACCAGCCCCGCGACGAACGCGACGCGCCAGCCCCGCTCGCCGCCGCCCGGCGCGAGCAGGCCGCCGACGATGCCGCTGATCCCGGCCACGCGCCCGTTGAACATCACGAGCCACGCGGCCGCGAGCCCGATCAGCACGCCGCCCGCCAGCGACAGCCACGGCGTGAAATGCGTCAGGTCAAGCTGCATCGCGAGCCTCCTTGGCGGCGGGGCCGCAGAACTGCGCGTACAGCACCGCCATCACCGCGATCGCCGCGGGGCTGTCGAGCGAGTAATGGACGTTCTTGCCTTCGCGGCGCGTGCGCACCAGCGCGTTGTCCCGCAGCACGCCGAGCTGCTGCGACAGCGTCGGCTGGCGGATGTCGAGCCGCGCCTCGAGCTCGCTCACGCAGCGTTCGCCCTGCGACAGCTCGCACATGAGCAACAGGCGATCGGGGTTCGACAGCACCTTCAGCAGCGCACAGGCCGATTCGGCGGCGGCGCGCATCCGGACCGGGTCAGGAAAGGGAGTGGAGGAATCTGGCGTCATCGAGGGCTCGGGACAATCTACTTCTCGACATTATATAAATTTATATAATGTTTGCCAGTACGCAACCCGCTCGACGTGCATTCCCGCGCTCAGGCTTCGTCGTCCGCGCTCGCGTCGATGAGCTGCGCCCCATCCGCCGTCTTTGTCGCCGCTCGCACCCCGTCAGGCGTCGTCGCAGCGCCCGTCCAGCAGCAGCGTGCCGACCCGCGCCGGCACGAGCGGCGAGCGCGGCGCGGGCGGCGTCCAGCCGAACAGCGCCTGCGCGGCCGCGCCGCATACACGGCCCTGGCACGCGCCCATTCCGCAGCGCGACTGCAGCTTCGCGGCCGTCCAGCCGGCTTCGTTCACGAGCGCGTCGTAGCGCACGTCCTCGCAGCGGCAGACGAGCGTATCGGGCCGCGCGAGCGTGCGAACCGCCTCGCGGATCGCGAACCGTTCGCGCACCGCATCCGCGAACGCCTGCCAGCGGGCGCGGCGGGCAATCAGCTCGGCGAGCCGCGCCGTCTGCCCGGTCGCCGCGCAGCCGGCGATCTCGCCTTCGACCATCGCCAGCTCGCTGCCGCCGACGCCCGTGCACTCGCCCGCCGCAAAATGCCCGGCGCGGCTCGTGCGCTGGTGCGCATCGACCGCCACTGCGCCGTTCTCGATCCGGCAGCCGAGATGGCTCGGCAGCGCCGTGTTCGGCACCAGCCCGAAGCCGCACGCGAGCCGGTCGCACGCCACCTCGAATTCGCGGCCGCCCTGCCGGATCCGCACGCCTTCGAGCCGCGTGCCGCCGAACGCTTCGACCACGTGCGCATCGGCGCGATAGACCGACGTGATCAACCGCGCAGCCTGTGCGAGCTTCGACGGCCAGCGCCACAGCCCCGCACCGAAACCGGCCACGTCCGCCCACGCGGCCTGTTCGAGCACGTGCAGCACCTGCGCGCCCCGCTCGCGCGCCGTCGCGGCGCTCGCCAGCAGCAGCGGCCCGCTGCCGGCGATCAGCGTGCGCTGCCCGCGCACGTCGAGGCCGTGCTTGATCAGCGCCTGCAGCCCGCCCGCGCCGGTGACGCCCGGCAGCGTCCAGCCGGGGAACGGCAGCAGCAGCTCGCGTGCGCCGCAGCACAGGATCAGCGCGCGGTATTCAAGCAGCAGCCCGCGTTCGTCGTCTTCGAGCAGCAGCGTGCCGGGGCCCGATTCGGCGACGATGCGCGTGGCCGCCAGATGCCGCACGTTCGAGTGCCGCAATACCGCGAAACGTTCGGCCGCGGCCGGCGGCGCCGCGACGCCGGGCCCCTGCCGCCAGATCTGCCCGCCCGCGCGCGGGTTGTCGTCGACGATCGCGACCGATGCGCCGCCCCGCAGCGCCGCCTGCGCGGCCGACAGCCCGGCCGGGCCCGCGCCGACGATCGCGACGTCGACGCTCAGATGTTCGTGTCTCATCGCGTGCGCTCCACCTGCATGCCTTCGCGGCACAGCGTCTGGCACGCGAGCCGGCGGCGGCCGTCGATCGTCATCCTGCACTCCTGGCAGATGCCCATTCCGCAAAACGGCGCGCGCGGCGCGCCCGTGCACGACGTGCGGGTCGTGTCGTCGCCGCTCGACGCGACGGCGGCGGCGACGGTCACGCCGTCGGCCACCGTCAGCTCGCGGCCATCCAGATGAATGATCATGAAATTGCTCCAGCCACAGGGGACGTCGACAGGAAACGTCCCGGCAAATACGGTTCGGCGTCGATCGGCGGCCGCTCGCCGAACATCAGCGCGGCAAGCAGCCGCGCACTGCCCGGCGCGGTCGTGACGCCCAGCCCTTCGTGCCCGACCGCGAGCCACACGCCGGGGCGTGCGGGGTGCTCGCCGAGCAGCGGCAGGCCGTCCGGGCTCGCGGCGCGAAAGCCCGTCCATGCGCGAATGCCGTTCAGGTCGGCCAGCGCCGGCAGGTAGCCGACCGCGCGGCGCAGCATGCGCGCGAGCACGGGTGGCTCGACGCGCGGGTCCTCGGTGTCGAACTGCCGCGACGAGCCGATCAGCAACTGGCCGGTCGGGCGCGGCTGCACGTTGAACGCGACCGACGTGCCGTCGCTCGCATGCGCGCTCGCCGCGTAACCGAGCTCGACGAGCTGGTGCGACACCCGGCCCGGATAACGGTCGGTGATCAGCAGATGCCCCTTCTTCGGCCGCAGCGGCAGTTCGGGCAGCAACGTGCGTGCGGCGACGCCGTTCGCCACAACCACGCGCTCCGCGCGCAGCCTCTCGCCGCTCGCGAGCTTTACGCGCGGCCCGTCGGCCTCGACCACCTTCTCGCGGCGCAGCGTGACGCCCGGCGCGCGCTGAAGCAGCCAGCTCGCCGCCACGGGCGCATAGAGGATGCCGTCGCCGGGAATCTTCAGCGCGCCGCCGAGGCCGGCGCGCAGCATCGGTTCGAGCGCGGCCAGCGCCGCGCCGTCGATCAGCTCGCCCGCCACGCCGTGCGCGGCGAGCGTCGCCTGCTTCGCGCGCGCGAGGTCCATCTCGTTCGCATCGGCGGCGAGCCACAGCGTGCCGCAGTTGCGATATGCGCACCCGTCGGGCATCTGCGCGCTCAGCGCGCGCCACAATTCGATCGAGTAATGGCTCAGCGCGAGCTCGGCGGCGTTGTCGTCCATCGCGACGAGGTGCCCCATGCCCGCGCCGGTCGCGCCGCCGCTCGCGTCGTCGAGCACCAGCACGCGCAGCCCGCGCAATGCGAACTCGTGCGCGCAGGCCGCGCCGACGATGCCGGCGCCGATCACGATGACGTCGGTCTTCACGTCGCTCACGACACGATGCCCCAGCCGAACGGATCGTCGTCCTCGATCAGCAGCGTCGCTTCCGCGCTCAGGTGCGCGCTGCCGCGGATCGTCGGCACGATGCCGCCGTCGCTTGCGGCGTAGCTCGCGTGGAATACGCTGCCGATCACGCTCGCCTGCCGCCACACGACGCCCGGCGCGAGCTTGCCGTCCGCGGCGAGGCACGCGAGCTTCGCGCTCGTGCCGGTGCCGCACGGCGAGCGGTCGTACGCGAGGCCCGGGCACAGCACGAAGCTGCGGCTGTCGTGCTCGGGATCGTCGGCGAACAGCTCGATGTGGTCGATCTCGCCGCCGTTCGCGCCGGTGATGCCCGCGCGTTCGAGCCCTGCGCGCACGGCCGACGCGTAGGCGGTCAGCGCCGCGACGTTGTCGCCGGCGACGCGCTGCCCGTGGCCGCTGATCAGGAAGAACCAGTTGCCGCCCCACGCGATGTCGCCCTTCACCGGGCCATGGCCCGGCACGTCGACGATGACGTCCTTCGCGTGGCGATACGCGAGCACGTTGCGCACGCTGACCGACAGGTCGTCGTGCAGCGTCGCCTCGACGGTGCCGACCGGCGTCTCGATCTTGTGCACGCCCGGCGCGATGCGGCCCATGTGATGCAGCGTGCGCACGACGCCGATCGTGCCGTGCCCGCACATGCCGAGATAGCCGGAATTGTTGAAGAAGATCACGCCGGCGGCCGCGTCGGGCGACACCGGCTCGCACAGCAGCGCGCCGACCAGCACGTCGCTGCCGCGCGGCTCGAGAATGCACGCGGTGCGATAGCGGTCGTGCTCGCGCGCGAGCACGTCGCGCCGCTCGGCCATCGAGCCGTTGCCGAGCGCGGGAAAACCGGACACGACGAGCCGCGTGGGTTCGCCGCCGGTGTGCGAATCGATGATCTGGATGCGCTTCATCATGCGTCGTCCGAAAGTGGGGAAAGGAGCACAGCTTCCTCCGTCGCGCGTCCGCCCGCTTGTGGATTTTCGATGAGGACGACGACGAAATCGGCACAACGCCGGGCGCCCTCCACGCCGCTTTCGGCGACTATGCCGATTTCGTCATTTTGCTCCGGGAAACGACTCAAGCGCGACGGGGGTTTGCGCGGCGATACTGGTCACCACACCGACACCTGTCGGCCGAACGATACGAACCGTAGGAGATTTCAGTGAGCCGCAAAGCCATTCAATGGACCGGGGTTTTCCCGGCCGTCAGCACCCAGTTCAAGCCGGACTTTTCCCTCGACATCGACGCCACGCACCGCGTGGTGAAGAACCTGGTGAACGACGGCGTGTCGGGCCTCGTGGTCTGCGGCACGGTCGGCGAGAACACGTCGCTGTCCACGTCGGAAAAGCTCCAGGTGATCGAAGCGGCGCGCGACGCGGCCGGCGGCAAGATCCCGGTGATCGCCGGCATCGCCGAGTTCACCACCGAGTTCGCACGCAACACCGTGCGTGAAGCGCAGCGCGTCGGCGTCGACGGCGTGATGGTGATGCCCGCGCTGGTCTACTCGGCGAAGCCGCACGAGACAGCCGCGCACTTCCGCGCGGTCGCGACCAGCACCGACCTGCCGGTGATGGTCTACAACAACCCGCCGATCTACAAGAACGACGTGACGCCCGACGTGCTGATCGCGCTGCAGGATTGCGAGAACATCGTCTGCTTCAAGGATTCGTCGGGCGACACGC
Organism: Burkholderia stagnalis; assembly: GCF_902830275.1. GTDB lineage: Bacteria > Pseudomonadota > Gammaproteobacteria > Burkholderiales > Burkholderiaceae > Burkholderia > Burkholderia stagnalis. The sequence continues at coordinate 77,704 of NZ_CADESW010000001.1, forward strand.
GCCGCTTCATCGACCTGCGCAACGCGGTGGGCGACCGCTTCGTGCTGTTCGCGGGCCTCGACGACGTGGTGGTCGAGAGCATCGCCGTGGGCGCCGAAGGCTGGGTGTCGGGCATGTCGAATGCGTTCCCGAAGGAAGGCGAGACGCTGTTCCGCCTCGCGAAGCAGAAGCGTTTCGACGAAGCGCTCGCGCTGTATCGCTGGTTCATGCCGCTGCTGCACCTCGACGCGCGCCCGGACCTCGTGCAGTGCATCAAGCTGTGCGAAGAGCTGGTCGGCCGCGGCAGCGCGGTCACGCGCCCGCCGCGCCTCGCGCTGCAGGGCGACACGCTCGCGGAAGTGAAGGCGATCGTCGCGAAGGCGCTCGAAAACCGTCCCGCACTGCCGGACGTCGGCCTCTGATCGACTTCCCCCCGGCGGCGGCGCACAGGCTTCCCCTTCGCGCGCCGCCGCTTCCCGTCCGGCATGGCCCGCGCGGGCCCGTTCACGCCGACGCCAGCCCGCGTCGCGCGTGAACCGGCCCCGCGGCCCGCCCCGGTCGATCGAACCGGGCGCCGCCGGCCGGCAGGCGCGCGCCGCTGCTCCGTGGGAGCGCGGCGCGATTTCCGCCGTTGCCGACATTCCCATAGGAGACACAGCCCATGCCAGGCCAAGGCAATGCACGACCGTCCGTGCCGCTTTCCCGTTCCGCGCACCCCGACGCGGGCCACGGGAAGTTCAAGAAACAGCTGTCGCTGACCGACCTCACGTTCATCGGTCTCGGCGCCATCTTTGGATCGGGGTGGCTGTTCGCCGCGAGTCACGTGTCGACGATCGCGGGCCCGGCCGGCATCTTCTCGTGGCTGCTCGGCGGCTTCGCGGTGCTGCTGCTCGGCATCGTCTACTGCGAACTCGGCGCCGCGCTACCGCGCGCGGGCGGCGTGGTGCGCTACCCGGTGTTCTCGCACGGCCCGCTGCTCGGCTACCTGATGGGCTTCATCACGCTGATCGCCTTTTCGAGCCTGATCGCGATCGAAGTCGTCGCCGCGCGCCAATATGCGGCCGCGTGGTTTCCGGGGCTGACGGCCGAAGGATCGAGCGACCCGACGACGCTCGGCTGGCTCGTGCAGGCCGCGCTCCTCGGTTTCTTCTTCTACCTGAACTATTCGAGCGTGAAGACGTTCGCGAAGGCGAACAACATCATCAGCATCTTCAAGTTCATCGTGCCGCTGTCGGTGATCGCGGTGCTGTTCACGTTCTTCAAGCCCGCGAACCTGACCATGCACGGCTTCGCGCCGTTCGGCATGCCGGGCATCGAGATGGCGGTGTCGGCGGGCGGCATCATCTTCGCGTACCTCGGGCTCACGCCGATCGTGTCGGTCGCGAGCGAGGTGCGCAATCCGCAGCGCACGATCCCGATCGCGCTGATCCTGTCGATCGTGCTGTCGACGCTGATCTACGTGCTGCTCCAGCTCGCGTTCATCGGCAGCATTCCGACGGACATGCTCGCCGCCGGCTGGCACGACGTCAGCAAGGCGTTCTCGCTGCCCTACCGCGACATCGCGCTCGCGCTCGGCGTCGGCTGGCTCGCGGTGATGGTCGTCGCCGACGCGATGATCTCGCCGAGCGGCTGCGGCAACATCTACATGAACGCGACGCCGCGCGTCGTGTACGGCTGGGCGAAGACGGGCACCTTCTTCAAGGTGTTCACGCGCGTCGACGAAGCGTCCGGCATTCCGCGCGCGGGCCTGTGGCTCACCTTCGGGCTCTCGATCTTCTGGACGCTGCCGTTCCCGTCGTGGGAAGCGCTGATCAACATCGTGTCGGCCGCGCTGGTGCTCAGCTACGCGGTCGCGCCCGTGTCGGTCGCGGCGCTGCGGCGCACCGCGCCCGACCTGCCGCGGCCGTTCCGCGCGAGCGCGTTCGCGATCACCGGCCCCGCGTCGTTCGTGATCGCCGCGCTGATCGTCTACTGGTCGGGCTGGAGCACCGTGTCCTGGCTGCTCGGGCTGCAGATCGCGATGTTCGCGATCTATCTCGCGTGCCGCCGCTGGGTGCCGACCGCGCACCTGAGCCTCGCCGAACAGGTGCGCTCGTCGGCGTGGCTGATCGCGTTCTACGCGGCGATGATCGCGCTGTCGTATTTCGGCGGCTTCGGCGGCACCGGCGCGCTCGCGCATCCGTACGACACGGTTGTCGTCGCGGCCGTCGCGCTCGTCATCTACTACTGGGGGGCGAACACCGGCGTGCCGTCCGCGAAGCTGCAGCTCGACGACGACGAGGGCTGACGCCTCCTTCCCTTTTTTCATCGGCCGGGCCGCGCGCCCGGCCCGCACTTTTTTCGAGGAGAACCATGCGACTCACCGGCCAGCTTCTGATCGGCCAATCTGCCGTCACCGGGCAGAACGGCGAACTCCATGCCATCGCCGCCGCGACGGGCGAGCGGCTCGCGCCCGCATTCGGCGGCGCGAGCCTGCGCGACCTGGAGACGGCCTGCGCCCTCGCCGACGACGCGTTCGACACCTATCGCGAAACGAGCCTCGCGGCACGCGCCGAATTTCTCGACGCGATCGGCCGCCACATCATGGCGCTCGGCGACGAACTGATCGAGCGCTGCGTCGCCGAATCGGGCCTGCCGCGCGCACGCGTCGAGGGCGAGCGCGGGCGCACCGTCGGCCAGCTCGGCCTGTTCGCATCGATCGTGCGCGACGGCGGCTTCCTCGATGCGCGCATCGATCCCGCGCGCCCCGAGCGTAAGCCGCTGCCGCGCGTCGACCTGCGGCTGCGCAACGTCGCGATCGGCCCGGTCGCCGTGTTCGGCGCGTCGAACTTCCCGCTCGCGTTTTCCGTCGCGGGCGGCGACACGGCGTCCGCGCTCGCGGCCGGCTGCCCGGTGATCGTCAAGGCGCATTCCGCGCATCCGGGCACGTCGGAACTCGTCGGCCGCGCGATCCAGCAGGCCGTGCGCGAATGCGGGCTGCCGGCCGGCGTGTTCTCGCTGCTGTTCGACGCGTCGCGCGAGATCGGCCAGGCGCTCGTCGCCGATCCGCGCGTCAAGGCGGTCGGCTTCACGGGCTCGCGGCGCGGCGGCGTCGCGCTGATGCACATCGCGGCCGCGCGCCATGAGCCGATTCCCGTCTACGCGGAGATGAGCTCGATCAACCCGGTGCTGCTGCTGCCCGACGCGCTCGCCACGCGGCACGATGCGATCGCGCCGCAGTTCGTCGCATCGCTGACGCTCGGCGCCGGCCAGTTCTGCACGAACCCGGGCCTCGTGCTCGCCGTCGACGGACCGGCGCTGCGCGCGTTCGAGGCCGCCGCCGCGAGCGCCGTGCGCGCCGCCCCGGCGCAGACGATGCTGACGCCGCACATTCACGCGAGCTATGCCGAGGGGGTCGCGAAACTGCGCGCGCACGGCGCGGTCGAGTCGCTCGCCGAAGGCGTCGACGGCGAGCGCTACCAGGCACGCGCCGCGCTGTTCGCGACGTCGGCGGACGCGTTCATCGCGCTGCCCGAACTGCGCGACGAGGTGTTCGGCCCGGCATCGCTGATCGTGCGCTGCCCGGACGCCGACGCGCTGCGTCGCGTGCTGAAGTCGCTCGACGGCCAGCTGACGATCGCCGCGCATCTCGGCGACGGCGACGCGGCGCTGTTCGCGACGCTGCTGCCGACGCTCGAGCGCAAGGCCGGCCGCATACTCGTGAACGGCTTCGGCACCGGCGTCGAGGTCGGCCATGCGATGGTGCACGGCGGCCCGTTCCCGGCGACGTCCGACACGCGCACGACGTCGGTCGGCGCACGCGCGATCGAACGCTTCCTGCGGCCCGTTTCGTATCAGGATTTGCCGGCCGCGCTGCTGCCGGAAGCGCTCCGCGACGGCAATCCGCTGCACATCGCGCAGCGCATCGACGGCGTGCTGGTCCTGCCGAAGGAGGCGCGCGATGTCTGACGCGAACGAAGTCGTCCTGTCGCTCGACGACGTGCACGCGCTCGCGCTGCGCGTGCTGACCCGCCACGGCATGTCGGACGCGCATGCGCGCGCGATCGCGAACGTGATCACGCAGGGCCAGCGCGACGAGTGCCATTCGCACGGAGTCTACCGGCTGCTGGTCTGCGTGCGCTCGCTGCAGAAAGGCAAGGTCGATCCGCAGGCCGTGCCGACGCTGCGCCGGCTGTCGTCGTCGATCGTCGCGGTCGATGCGCATCGCGGCTTCTCGCTGCTGAGCTTCGAGACGGGGTTGCCGGTGCTCGTCGAGATGGCGAAGCAGCACGGCATCGCGGCGATGGTGATCAACCGCTGCTATCACTTCTCCGCGCTGTGGCCGGAGGTCGAGGCGATCGCGGCCGAGGGCCTCGCGGGCATTGCAATGAACCCGAGCCATAGCTGGGTCGCGCCGGAAGGCGGCAACCGGCCCGTGTTCGGCACCAATCCGATCGCGTTCGCGTGGCCGCGGCCGGGCGGCGTGCCGTTCGTGTTCGATTTCGCGACGAGCGCGATCGCGCGCGGCGACATCGAGCTGCATGCGAAGCAAGGCAAGCCGATTCCGCCGCACTGGGCGATCGATGCCGACGGCCAGCCGACCACCGACCCGAAGGCCGCGCTGCACGGCGCGATGCGCACCTTCGGCGGCCACAAGGGCTCGGCGCTCGCGGCGATGGTCGAACTGCTCGGCGGCGCGCTGATCGGCGACATGACGAGCCAGGAGTCGATGGCGTTCGACGAAGGCGTCGGCGCGACGCCGTGCCATGGCGAACTCGTGATCGCGTTCGATCCGAAGGTGTTCCTCGGCGACGATCTCGACGCGGGGCTCGCGCGCGGCGAGCGGATGCTCGAATCGATCGTCGCGCAGGGCGCGCGGCTGCCGTCGCAACGGCGCTTCGACGCCCGCGCGCGCAGCGTCGCGAACGGCGTGCGGATTCCGAAGCCGCTGTACGAGGAAATCCTGGCGCTGCTCGATTGACGCACGGCATGCATCGTCCGCGGATGCAACGCACGCGGACGATGCGCGCTCGCTCACCTTAAGGCGGTCATAAGGAACGCGCGGCGATGATCACGTCAGCCCGCGACACCGATCCCGGCGCGCTGCGCAACGCAGCACCGCCCTTCGCTTTCCATGTCGCGACCCGGTTCAACGAATCGCCCGAAGGAGTCGCGATGTCCGATACCCCGCACCAGGCCGCTCGCCACGACCGGCTCACGCGCCTGTTCCACTGGAGCATGGCGCTGCTGGTCGCCGCCCAGTTCGCCGTCGGCTGGACGATGCCCGACGTCCACGGCACCGCGCCGCCGCTCGGGCTGGTGCTGCTGCACGTGAATCTGGGCGTGTTGCTGCTGTTGATCGCGGTGCCGCGCCTGCTGTGGTCCGGCGCGCGCAAACCCATCGCGCAGGTCGAGCAGCGCCGTGCCCTGGCGTTCATTGCGAGCGCGACGCACAAGCTGCTTTACGCGTCGCTGATCGCGGTGCCGGTGCTCGGCTGGCTGAACGCGAACGGCCGCACCTGGCACGTCGGGCTTGGGAACGGGTTTTCGTTGCCGGCGATCGCCGCGCCGCACACGCTCGGCGCGTCGATCGGCGAGTTGCACAGCGCCTGGGCCACCGGGCTGGCGATCCTGATCGGCCTGCATGCCTGCGCGGCGCTCGCGCATCGCTTCGTCATGAAGGACGGCGTGCTCTCGCGGATGCTCTGACCTGACGCACGGCGCGCGCCACGCGACGCGATGTCAGGCCCGCTGGCGCTCGCCGTGGCGGGACGGATCGCCCGCTTCCGGCCCGGGACTTCCGGGCCTCTTTGGCTTCACGCCCCAGACAGGCTGCGAGGCCGATCCCGTCAATCGTGCCGGAAATCCCCGCCGTGTCCGCCGCCTCCGCCTCCACCGCCTTGCCGGCCGCCGAAGCTGCCGCGCTGCCCGCCGCCTCCGCCACCGTCCTGATGGCCTTGCGGCGGCATCGCGACGGCGGGCGCGGGCGCCTGCATCGTCGGCGCCGGAGCGTGCATCGGGGCTGCCGGTACAGGCGGCGGCGCATGCATCGTGGCCGAAGGCGCCGGTGCATGCATGTTCCCGCCGCCTTGCGGCACCGGCGCGGGCATCGGCATGGGCGCCGGAGCGGGCGTGCGGATGCCGCCGGTCCAGCCGCCGCGCGTGGCCGACGGCCGCGTGTCGTGTCCGCCCTCATGCCCGCCGCGCTCGCCCGGCCGTCCGCCCGCGCCCGGCATGACGGCCGCCGGCGGCGGCTCGTTCTGCTGCGGATGGCCGCGCCCGGGCGGCATGCCGCCCGGGCCGATGCGCGGCTCGGCGCGGCGCGTGAAGCGGTCTCGGTCGTGGAACCACGGCCGGTTGCGATAGTAGCGATCCCAATACGGCCCGATCGCGAACACCACGACCGGGAAGCCGATTTCGGCGCCGTAGTCGAGCAGCGGCGCCGCGCCGCCCTGGTACGGATAGTCGAGCAGCCCGGCGTACAGCCAGCCGCGCACGCCCGGCAGCGCGACGTCGCACCACGTGTAGTCGCTGATGCAGCCGATCACGGACACCATCGTGCCTTCCGGAATCTGCGCGACCAGCGGATAGTCCTCCGCCGGGCCGGCACGCAGGTTCGCCGGCGCGTTCGTATAGGCGGCCGTCTGCGCATCGGCCGCGCCCGGCATCGCCAGCAGGCCCAGGAAGACGATGCACAGGCATCGGACGATCGTGTTTCTCATGGTGCTCTCCTGCGCGGCGCAGGCCCGCGCCGTTTCGTTGCATGGCGCGCCGTCGCCGCGCGCCGCTCAATGCCGGTGCCCGCCGCCACCCCAGGGCCTGCCGCCCCAGTGCCCGCCGCCCCAGTGTCCGCCGCCCCAGTGTCCGCCGCCCATGTGATGGTGACCGCCGCCGAAGTGGCCCCGGAAGCCGAAGCCGATCGCGACCGGCGGCCAGCAGCAGCCGTACCAGCCCGGGTAGTAATACGGGTAAGGCGCATAGACCGGCACGGGATAAACCGGCGCGACCTCGACGGGCGCAGCCGCCGCTGGCGCATCCGGCGTTGCGACCGTGCCGTCCGGCGCGACCGGCACCTGCGACACCGTCGCCGGCGCATAGTACGGCGCGTAGTAAGGCGCATAGCCGTACGGGCTCGAGTAGTAACAGCCGCCGAGCGCCAAAACGGCCAACGCGACGACGGCAGGCTTCATCGCGGAAATCGGGTTCATCACAGGCTCCAGCAAGATCGGCGCCACGGTACCTGACGCACGCCACGTATCTAGCTTACGTCTCCCGCACATTTCGGGACGTATGATCGGTTACTGTTTGTTTCATGCGCCGGCCCGCGTCAGTCCCGCAGCGCCAGCATGCCGGCCGCCGTCACGTGCACATGCGTGCCGAACACCGCGCTTTCCCGTTCCAGCACGTCGGCCAGCCACGCGACACCGTCGTCCGGCGCATGCCGCACGCTCAGCCGCCGGACCTGCATCGGCGCCATGAACAGGTCGCACAGCGCACCGCCCGCCGTGTCGACCAGCGGGAAATACATCAGCGCGAGATCGGGCCGATACGCGCGGTAGCCCGCGATGCCTTCGTAGTCGTTCAGGAAATCGCCGCAGCCGTAGAGGATCAGCCGGCCGCGATACCGTTCGATTCCGCGCACGTGATGCGACGAATGCCCGTACACGATGTCGACGCCGCCGGTGTCGATCAGCCGGTGCACGAAGGCGCGCTCGTCCGCGCTTGCCGCGTAGCCCCAGTTGCCGCCCCAATGGAGCGACACTACGTTGACGTCGCCGGTCGCGCGCCGCGCCTGCGCGAGACGCCGGCCGATCGCATCGGCCCGCGCCGGCGACAGGTCCGGCAGCACGTTCACGCCGCCGTGCGTGCCGCGCGCGGCCCACGCGTCGGGCACGCCCGCGCTCGCCGACGCGTACGCATCGATGCGTACGCGCACGCCGCTCGCACACTCGACGACGGCCGCCGCTGCCGCCTCGGCCGCGTCGCGCCCCGCGCCAACCGGCCGGATGCCCGCGCGCACGAGCGTCGCGAGCGTTTCGTCGAGGCCCGCGCGCCCCCAGTCCATCGTATGGTTGTTCGCGAGCACGCAGCAGTCGATGCGCGCGCGCAGCAGGCAACCGACATTGTCCGGATGCATCCGGTACAGCACCGTCTTGTCGGGCCAGCGGGCGTCGCTCGCGGTCACGGCCGTCTCGAGATTGACGATCCGCGCATCGGGTTGCACCCGCTCGAGCACGGCGAGCGCGTCGCCCCATGGATACGCATCGTCGCGCGGGAACGGCAGCGGCCCGCTTTCCCGCTCCGCGAGCCGCACGTAGTCGCGCGCGGACCGGCAGACGGGCTCGAACAAGCGCGGGTCGCCCGGGTGCGGCAGGATCTGGTCGATGCCGCGCCCCGTCATCACGTCGCCGCACAGAAACAGGCGCGCGCAGCCTGCGGGCGTCGCGTCGCACCGGCCGTTCATCGCCGCAGCAGCCACGCCAGCAGCGTCAGCGCCGCCGACAGCACCGCGCACGTCGCAAGCGGCAGGTAAAGGCTGAAGCCGTCGCGCACGATGTGGATGTCGCCCGGCAGGCGGCCGAACGGAATCCGCGCGAGCCAGCGCCAGCCGAGTCCCGCCGCGACCAGCAGCATTCCGCAGACCAGAAGCGCCCGTTGCATCGCCGCCCTCCCGCTATGCTGTCCTGACTACAGCGTAGCGCCGCGCGGCCCGTCCGGGGTATCACGCCGCGAAACCGGCCGTGCGCGTGTGCAACGTTTGCCATTGATACGCATCAATTTTTCGCGCATCGTGTTCCGGACAATCGGGGATGGCCTGACCGGCGCCCCGTGCGCCACGCCCCCCACCGTTCGCACCCCACGCGCGTCCTCGCCCATGCAGACGACCGCCAGCCGAACCGACGAGGAAAACCGGCAAATCGCCAGTTGCCTGCGCGAGGCCGCGCAGCGTCTGGCCGACCAGGGCGCGAACCCGTACCGGGCCGGCGCCTACCGCGCCGGGGCCGACACGCTCGACGGGCTCGACCGCAGCGTCCGCGCGCTGTTCGACGCCGGCGGCATCGATGCGCTCGACGCACTGCCGCAAATCGGCCTCGGCGTCGCGCAGGCGATCGCCGAGCTGCTGCTTACGGGCCGCTGGCGCCAGCTCGAACGGCTGCGCGGCGACACGGCGTTCGCATCCGCGTTCGAGGCCGTGCCGGGCATCGGCCGCGAACTCGCGATGCGCATCCACGACACGCTGCACATCGACACGCTCGAGGATCTCGAAGCGGCGGCCCGCACCGGCCGGCTCGAAACCGTGTCGGGGGTCGGGCCGCGGCGCGCGGCGGGCATCCGCGCCGCGCTCGACGAGGTGCTGAGCCGTCGGCGGCGCTGGCACGCGCACACGCGCAACGGCGGCCTCGGTGCCGAGCCGCCGGTCGAGCTGCTGCTTCACATCGACCGCCTCTATCGCGCGCGGGCCGCCGCCGGCACGTTGCCGACGCTCGCGCCGAAGCGCCTGAACCCCGAGGGCAAGGCCTGGCTGCCCGTGCTGCACATCACGCGAGGCGGCTGGCACTTCACGGCGCTGTTCTCGAACACGGGGCGCGTCTACGAAGACAGCCCGATGGCCGACTGGGTCGCGCTGTTCTTCTACGACGACGTGCTGCGCGAAAGCGAGCGGATGGTCGTCACCGAGGCGCACGGCGAGCTGGCCGGCAAGCGGATCGTGCGCGGCCGGGAGATGGAGTGCCGCGTGTACTACGCCGGGTGATCGGGCGCATCGCGGCACGCACGGCGCGTCAGCCGGCGACGCCCGGTTCCGGCTGCCGGGTGGCCGCGCGCCGCGTATCGGCGACGACATGCGCGAACGCGGCGTCGCCATACGCGCGCTCGACCTTCGACACGATCACGTGATAGCCGCCATACCACTTGCGATACTGGCGCTTCGCGTCGAGATGCCGCGGATCGGCGGCGAACGCGCGCAGCGACGCTTCGTCGTGCCAGTAGTACGTCGCGTTGATCCGCTCGCCGTCGGCCGAGCGCCACGACTCGGCACCGGCGAAACCGGGCAGGCTCGCGGCCACCGCGTCGATCGTCGCGCTCAGCGCGCGAAACGCGTCGTCGGCGTCGCCCGGCTGGTAGATGAAGGCTGCAATGTACATTCGGTCTCCTTGACGATTCGAACAGGCATCCAGGGTTCGTCCGCCGCTCATGCCGGGCGCGACATCACGGCCAGCCGCACCGCGAGCAGCACGAGCACGGCGGCCAGCCCGCGCGATTGCAGCATCGCCGCACGCGCGTGGCGCGATACCAGGCGCTGCACCGTGCCGCCGGCCGCGCCGAGCAGCAGGTGGAACACCGTGCTGATCGCGGTGAGCACGCAGCCGAGTTCGACCAGTTGCGCCGCGACCGGGCCATGGCGCGGGTCGACGAACTGCGGCAGGAACACCACGAAGAACAGCAGCGCCTTCGGGTTCAGCAGGCTGTTCAGCATCGCCCGGCCGGCCACCGACGCCAGCGACCGTTGCGGCGCGCCGGCCGCGCCGAGACGCCCCGGCTGCCGCAGCGCCTTGAACGCCATCCACAGCAGGTACGCGGCGCCCGCGTAGCGGATCACGTCGAACGAAGGCGGCCACGCGTTGACGGCCGCGGTCACGCCAGTGGCGGTCAACGCGGTCAGGATCAGGTCCGCCACGCCGATGCCGAGCGCGGCCGCGGCGCCGCCGCGCATGCCATACGTCACGCCGTGCGCAAGCACGAACGTCATGTTCGGTCCGGGTGACAGCAGCAACAGCAGCACGGCCGCCGAAAAAATCGAGAGGGTCGACAGTTCGATCATGGGGAACAGGGTTTGCGTGAGCGACGTCGGCAGCGTAATCTTCCGATCCGATACAAACAAAGAATTGTTCCAGATACAAGCGATGCGCGAACCCCGATACCGATCGATCGTCGACGACTTCGCGGCACGGATCCACGCGGGCCGGCTGCCGCCCGGCGCGCAGTTGCCGACCGTGCGCGCGCTGATGAAGCAGCACGGCATCGCGCTCGCAACCGCCGCGCGCGTCTATGCGGAGCTCGAGGCGATCGGCCTCGTCGTCGGCGAGACCGGGCGCGGCACGTTCGTGCGCGATACGTCGCTGCCGCGCGGCCTCGGCCTCGAACAGCACCCTGCCCGCGCGGACGCGATCGACCTGACGTTCAACTATCCGTCGCTGCCCGGCCAGGTCGAGCTGCTGCGCAGCGGGCTGCGCAGCCTCGCCGCGTCGGGCGACCTCGACGCGCTGCTGCATTCGGCGCCGCAGGGCGGCCGGCCGCACGAACGGCAGACCGTCGCCAAACATCTGCGCAACCGCGGCATCCGCGTGCCCGGCGAGCAGGTGCTGATCGTCAACGGCGCGCAGCAGGGTCTCGCGATCGTCGCAATGGCCTTGCTGCAGCCGGGCGACGTCATCGCCGTCGACGCGCTCACCTACCCCGGCATGAAGGCGCTCGCCCATGCGCATCGGCTCGAACTGGCGCCGGTGCCGGCGCTCCCGGGCGGCGGCATGGATCTCGAACGGCTCGCGGCGCTGTGCGCGAGGCGGCCGGTGCGCGCGGTCTACACGATGCCGACGCTGCACAACCCGCTCGGCGCGGTCATGGGCGAGCCGGACCGCCGGCGCCTGGCGGCGCTGGCCGAGCGGCACGACCTGCTGATCGTCGAGGACGGCGCGTATGCGTTCCTCGCGGAGCCCGCGCCGCCACCGCTGTTCACGCTCGCGCCGGATCGCACGGTCTACGTGTCCGGCCTGTCGAAGAGCGTGGCATCGGGGTTGCGGCTCGGCTTCGTTGCCGCGCCGCCGCGCTGGGTGCCGCTGCTCGAACGCGCGATCCGCGTCTCGACGTGGAACACGCCGTCGCTGACGGTCGCGCTCGCGTGCCAGTGGATCGAGCAAGGCGTCGTCGATACGCTCGAGGAGCAAAAGCGCGACGATGCGCGCAGCAGGCAGGCGCTCGCGCGGCGGATGCTGCGCGGCGGCGCGCTGCTCGCGCACCCGTCGTCGTACTACGTGTGGCTGATGCTGCCCGACCATCTGCGCGCGGACGACGTCGCGGCCGCACTCGAACGCGACGGCGTGCGCGTGACGACCGCCGAGCCGTTCGCGACGACGGCCAGCACGCCGCAGGCGCTGCGCATCGCACTCGGCTCGATCTCGATGGATGCGCTCGAAGCGGCGCTGGGGCGGGTGCGGCGCGCGGCAATCGGCTGACGGCCGCGGTATTTGCAAGCGGCCTGCTAGATCAGCCCGCGCCCGCGCAGTTCATCGGCGAGCCGCGCGGCATCGACGAAGCGATAGCCGAGCAGCCCCGCGTCGACCGCGCCGGCGACGTTCGCATCCGTATCGTCGATGAACAGCGTCGTGTCAGGCCGCGCGCCGAGCTGCGCGACGCAGCCGAGATACGCCTGCGCGGCCGGCTTGGCCGCGCCGAACGACGCGGACGCGAATACATGCGCGCCGAACAGCCGTGCGACCGGCGGATTCAGATAGTCGAGATGATCGGTGACGAGCCGGCAGTTGTTCGTGAGCACCGCGATCGGACGCCGCTCGGCCACCCGCGCGGCGAGCGCGAGCGTCTCGGCGTTCGGCGTGATCGACGCGCGACGGGCATCGAGCCACGCGTCGCGGCTCACGCGGCATGCGAGCAGGCTGCCGAGCGCGTCCAGGTAGGCGGCCGGCGTGAGCTCGCCGGCATCGGCGCGCGCTTCGAGGCCCGACTCCCAGATCGCATGGCGGATCGCGTCGGGCGGCCGGCCCGTGAGCACCGACAGGCGCGCGACCCGCGCCGCGCGATCGTAGTGCGTGAGCACCCCTTCCATGTCGAACACCACCCATGCGATCGGCAAGCTCATGGCGCCTCCTCGGGCCGCAAAGCGATCGAACGACGATACAGCACGACCGAAAGCCGCGCGCCTCGCTTAGTCGCCGCCCGCGCCGGCCTGCTTCGCGCGGCGCGCGGGCGGGCGATGCTCCACGACGCGCAGCAGCTTCTGGAACGTCGGACATTGCAGATGGCTCGGCGCCGGGCAGGCCGCCGCGTGCCGCAGGCCGTCGCGCACCGCGCTGAGCCGGTGGATCGTGCGGTCCAGCTCGTCGGCCTTCGCGTCGAGCTTCGCGCGGTCGATCGCGGGTGCGCCGCCCGCGCCGAGCATCGCGCCGATCTCGTCGAGCGAGAAGCCGGCCTCGCGGCCGAGCGCGATCAGCGCGAGCCGCTGCAACACCCCCTGATCGTATTGCCGGCGCAGGCCGCGACGCCCGTTCGACACGATCAGCCCTTTTTCCTCGTAGTAGCGCAGCGTCGACGCAGGCAACCCCGCGCGTTGCGTGACGTCGGCGATATCAAGACTGCTCATGCTTGACCTCAAGGGAACTTGAAGTTGCAAGATAGCCGCTCGCTCCCTTTGGAACAAGGTGGAATTACGATGACATCGATTCGAACCCTGCGGCGCGCGGGCCTGCCCGGCGCCTTTCACCCGGCAAACGCCGGGGGCGCACGATGAGCGGCACGGCCGACGCCCTGTTCCGCCTGCTGCTGGTCGGCGCGGGCGGCACGCTCGTGCTGGATCTGTGGACGCTGTTCCGGCAGCACGTGTTCGGCATTCCGTCGCTCGATTACGCGCTGGTCGGCCGCTGGCTCGGCCACATGCCGGCGGGCCGGTTCCGGCATGCGTCCATCGTTGCGGCGGCGCCGGTGCCGTACGAGCGCGCGGCCGGCTGGTTCGCCCATTACGCGATCGGCGTCGCGTTCGCGGCCCTGCCCGTCGCGATCGCGGGAACCGGATGGCTGCGCGCGCCGACGCTGCTGCCCGCGCTCGCTGCCGGCCTCGTCAGCGTGGCCGCGCCGTTCTTCGTGATGCAGCCGGCATTCGGCTTCGGCATCGCCGCCGCGCGCACGCCGCAGCCGGGCGTCGCGCGACGCCGCAGCCTCGTCGCGCACCTGACCTACGGGGTGGGGCTCTATGTGGCGGCGCGCGTGGTGGTCGACGTCATGCCGTGACGCGCAGCGCCGGCGCCGCATCGGCAGCCGGCGTGCCCGCCGTCACGCCCCGCTGCTGTCGATCAGGTTGCCGCGCACCCGCCCGAGCAGGCCGATCAGCGTGTCGCGCTCGTCCTGCGCGAGGCCGGCAGCGCGGACGTGGCGCACGCGGCGATGGATTGACGCGCGCCCGCGGCGCGCGTCGGAGCGGCAGGGTCAGCCCTTCATCGACCCGGTCCGCACGAACCGCTCGTGCCACGACAGCGCTTCGCCGAGCAGGTGCGGCGTCTGCTTGCCGAAGCTCTCGCGGCACGCGCGCTCGAAGTAGTCCTCGAGCATCGGCCGGAAATCCGGATGCGCGCAGGTCGCGATGATCTTGCGCGCGCGCTGCTTCGGCGACAGGCCGCGCAGGTCGGCAAGGCCCTGCTCGGTGACGACCACCGCGACGTCGTGCTCGGTGTGGTCGACGTGGCTCGCCATCGGCACGATCCGCGAGATCGCGCCGCCCTTCGCGGTGCTCGCCGACATGAAGCACGACAGGTAGCCGTTGCGCGCGAAGTCGCCCGAGCCGCCGATGCCGTTCTGGATCTTCGTGCCCATCACGTGCGTCGAGTTCACGTTGCCGTAGATGTCGGCCTCGATCATCCCGTTCATCGCGATGCAGCCGAGCCGGCGCACGAGTTCCGGGTGGTTGCTGATCTCCTGCGGACGCAGCACGATCTTCTCGCGGAACATCGCGATTTCATCGGCGAAGCGCTTCACCGCATCGGGGCTCAGCGACAGCGCGGTGGCCGACGCGAAGCTCAGCGTGCCGTCGGCGAGCAGGTCGAGCATGCCGTCCTGGATCACTTCGGTGTACGCGGCGAGGTTCGAGAAGCCGGCCGAGCTGAGCTCCGCGAGCACCGCGTTCGTGATGTTGCCGACGCCCGACTGCAGCGGCAGCAGGTTTTCCGGCAGGCGGCCGCGCTTCACTTCGTGGCGCAGGAAATCGATCAGCTGCCCCGCGATCTGCTTCGACGTCTCGTCCGGCGCGGAGAACGCGTTGCTGCGATCCGGCGCGTCGGTCTCGACGATCGCGACGATCTTGTCGGCCGGGCAGCGCAGGTACGGCTCGCCGATCCGGTCGTCGCTCTTCGTCAGCGGAATCGGCTTGCGGTGCGGCGGCAGCGCAGTGCCGTAATAGATGTCGTGCATCCCGTCGAGGCCGAGCGGCTGGCGCGAATTGACCTCGAGAATCACGTGCTTCGCCTGCTCGAGCCACGTCTTGTTGTTGCCGACCGATGCGGACGGGATCAGCAGCCCGTCCTCGCGAATGCCCGCGACTTCGATGATCGCGACGTCGAGTTCGCCGAACAGCCCGAACCACGCGTATTGCGCGACGTGGCTCAGGTGGATGTCCTGATAGTCGACTTCGCCGGCGTTGATCTTGTCGCGCAGCGTCGGGTCCGACTGGTACGGCAGCCGCATCGAGATGCCGTTCGTGCGGGCGAGCGCGCCGTCGAGTTCGGGCGCGGTGGACGCGCCCGTCAGCACGTTGATGCGGAAGTCTTCGCCGCGTGCCTGCGTTGCCTCGATGTGCGCGGCGAGCGCGGCCGGCACGGCTTTCGGGTAGCCCGAGCCGGTGAAGCCGCTCATGGCGACGGTCATGCCGGGACGGATCAGGGCGGCGGCTTCGTCGGCGGTGCGGACGAGCGAACGCAGGGCGGGGGCAAGAATGCGTGATGAGGACATGGCAGATTTCGAACGCGTTTTGGTCTGTCGTTGACGCCGCGGGGGGTGTCTCCTGAGCGGCGTGAAACCCTTGGGGCCGCGATCGGCGGCCGGCACCACAGGTACGGGTCGAGTATCGCAGAGGCGGCCTCCGCGAAATGTCTGCCGGATGCAAAAGACCCTTCCTGAATTTGCCGGATATCGAACGGCCGTTCTGTGACAGGCGGCGCGCCAGCGCAGGCGCCGGATTGTCGGCCTGCGACCGGTGCGCCGGCATGATCCGCGTCAAGGATTGCGGCATCCGCGATCGGAAAAACGACATCGGCCGCGCGCCGCCACCTGCCGCCCGCCCCCCCATATGCGCGGACGGCGCGCCTTGCGCAAGCGTGCCCCGGCGACCACACTTGACGGTGTCGCGCAAGTGCCTTGCGCAAAACCGCTGTTTACGCGCCGGAAATGCCCGCGCGCCCCTTCTGCAACGCCCGGTAACACCGGATAATGTCAGGAGATTGAACGGAAAAAAGCAGCAACTTACAAATCCGTATATATTTCGCCGATGGACCAAAGAAAAACCGCCAAACACCCCGAGCCACCGCTACCCCGCACATGGGACGCGCGGCTCGCGCGCTCGCTCGTCCGGCCGCTCGTCGATACGCCGGTCACCCCGAATCACCTCACCACCGTCCGCCTGCTGATCGGCCTCGCCGGCGCCTGGTGCCTTGCGCAGGGCGGCTTCGCGTGGAGCAATGCCGGCGCGTTCCTGATCGTGCTGTCCAACTTCGTCGACCATACGGACGGCGAACTCGCGCGCATCAGCGGCAAGTCCAGCAAGATCGGGCATTTTTACGACCTCGCGGCGGACGCGCTCGTCACGATCGCGCTGTTCGTCAGCATGGGCATGGGCATCGTCGCCCAGGGCGGCCAGATGGCCGCGCCGCCGGTGCTGCTCGGCACGGCCGCCGGCGCGGCGGTCGCGCTGATCTTCTATCTGCGCATGCGCATCGAATCGTTCGCCGGCAAGGCCGGCACGAAGCAGGCGTTCGTCGGCGGCTTCGAGACCGAGGACGTCCTTTACCTGCTGCCGCTCGTGACGCTCACGAACGGCGTCGAGCCGTTCCTCCTCGCGGCGTCGATCGGCGCGCCGCTGTTCGCCGCGTGGGTCGTGATCGACTGGTGGCGCATCGTCCGGCGCGGCACCCTGCCGCAGACCCCAACCGAAATCCAGGCAAGCAAATGACTTCTAGCACGCGCGACGATTCCGTGCTGACCCCGGCACGCCCCGCGCCCGTGCGCGCGGCGGCCACCCCCGACCGCACCGTGGCCGACGCCGTCGGCCGGCTCGACGTCGGCCGCCTGCGCGACGACTACACGCGCCAGGGGTCGTTCCTGTACCTCGACGCCTTCCTGCCGCCCGACGCGCACGCGAAGCTCGCGGATGCCGCGCGCACGCTGCAGGCCGACCTCAACCGCAATTACCTGCCCGGCCACAAGCAGGGCGGCAGCGTGAGCCGCCACACGATCGACGCGAAGGCGCCGTACATCGCCGAGCTGTACCGTTCGAAGGCGCTGATCGGCTTCCTCGAGAAGCTCACGGGCGACACGCTGCTGCTGTCGCCGGACGACGATCCGCACGCATACGCGCTGTATTACTACACGAAGCCGGGCGACCACATCGGCTGGCACTACGACACGTCGTACTACGACGGCCGCCGCTACACGCTGCTGATCGGCGTGATCGACGATTCGTCGTGCCGCCTCGATTACGAACTGCATACGCGCAACCCGGACGTCGCCGACGAGCCCGGCTCGGTGCAGATCGCCGACGGCGGCATCGTGCTGTTCGACGGCGACAAGCTGCGCCACCGCGTCACGCCGATGGGCCAGAACGAAATGCGCGTGTCGCTCACGTTCGAATACGTGACCGACCCCGGCATGCGGCCGTGGAAGCGCTTCATCTCGAACATGAAGGACGCGATCGCGTATTTCGGTTTCCGCCAGGTGTTCAAGCAACTGGCGTCGCGACGCGCGACGGGCTCATGACACGCGCCGGCATGATCCTGCTGTCCCTCGGGACGGCGCTGTTCGTAGCCCTGCTCGCATGGCAGGGCGTCGGCGCGGTCGCGTCGACGTTTCTCGCGGCCGGCTGGGGGCTCGCGCTCGTCGCGGCGTTCCACGTCGTGCCGCTCGCGATCGACGCGGTGGCGATCTCGGTGATGTTCCGCAAGGGCGACCCCGGCGCCGAGCTCGGCAATGCGCTGCGCGCGCGCTGGGTCGGCGAATCGGTGAACAGCCTGCTGCCCGCCGGGCAGATCGGCGGGCCGGTGCTGATGGTGCGCTATCTCGCGCAGCGCGGCACCCGGATGGCGGATGCCGCCGCGGCGATCACCGTCAGCACGACGATGCAGGCGCTCGCTCAAATGGTGTTCGCGCTGCTCGGCATCGCCGCGTTCAGCATGGTCGCGACGCATGAATCGGCCGCGCACCTGCGCACGCCGGCGCTGATCGCCACCGGCGTGCTCGGCGGCTGCGCGCTGCTGTTCTATGCCGCGCAGCGGCGCGGGCTGTTCGGCCGCGGCCTGCGCGTCGCGTCGAAGCTGCTCGGCCCGCGCGACTGGTCGTCGCTCGCGACCCGCGCGGACGCGATCGACGAGGCGGTCGGCACGCTGTACCGCGACCGCCGCAAGGTGGCGTCGACCTTCGCGCTGAGCCTCGTCGGCTGGATCGTGGGCACCGCCGAAGTGTGGCTCGCGCTCCATTTCCTCGGGCATCCGGTAAGCTGGCTCGACGCGCTGCTGCTCGAAAGCGTCGGCCAGGCGATCCGCGGTGCCGCCTTCGCGATCCCCGGATCGCTCGGCGCGCAGGAAGGCGGCTACCTGCTGCTCGCGCCGCTCGTCGGCCTGCCGCCCGAGGCCGCGCTCGCGCTGTCGCTCGCAAAGCGCGCGCGCGAACTCGCGCTCGGCCTGCCCGGCCTGCTCTACCTGCATTTCAGTGAACGAAACTGGCAGCGGCGCCGTGCGCCGCAGCCCCTCGCCGACTGATCGGACACCCGTCGATCGGTCGTTTTTTTGGTTGGAGAACACATGCGAGCCATCATTCTTGCGGCAGGCCTCGGCTTGCGCCTGCAACAACCGCCCGAAGCGCAGTTTCCGAAGTGCCTGCTGCGCTTTGACGACGTATCGCTGCTCGAGCGCCATCTGCGCGTGCTCGACGCAGCGGGCGTCGACGAGATCGTGCTCGGGCTCGGCTTCCAGCACGAGAAAGTCGAGCAGGAACTGAAGCGCCTCGGCCGCCAGGCCGAAATCGTGATCAACGACCGCTACGACCTCGGCAGCGTGCTGACCGTGCACACCGTCGCCGACGCGATGACGCGCGGCGGCGACGTGCTGCTGATGGACGCCGACGTGCTGTACGACGAAAGCATCCTGCACGCGCTCGTGGCCAACCCCGACCAGCCGGTCGACCGCCTGCTGATCGACCGCGATTTCGAGGCGGGCGACGAGCCCGTCAAGCTGTGCCTGAAGAACGGCGTGCCGGTCGAGCTGCGCAAGCAGCTCGCGGTCGACCTCGCGTACGACACGATCGGCGAATCGGTCGGCTTCTTCCGCTTCACCGAAGGCACCGCGCGCCGCCTCGCGGCGATCGTCGCGGGCTACGTCGACAGCGGCCGCGCGAACATGCCGCACGAGGAAGCCGTGCGCGACCTGCTGCTCGAAGGCGGCCACTCGTTCGACGTCGCCGACGTCACGGGCGCGCCGTGGATCGAGATCGATTTCCCGAACGATGTCGCGCGCGCCGCGCAGGACGTCCTCCCCCTGATTCAACGCACCACCGCCGGAGCCGCACGATGAACGCACGCGAACCCAACTTCACCGAATCGCGCAGCGCACGCCTGCGCCGCATGCTCGTCAGCAGCGACCTCGAATTCCTGATGGAAGCGCACAACGGCCTGTCCGCGCGGATCGTCCGCGAAGCGGGCTTCAAGGGCATCTGGGCGTCGGGCCTCGCGATCTCCGCGCAGTTCGGCGTGCGCGACAACAACGAGGCGAGCTGGACCCAGGTCGTCGATGTGCTCGAATTCATGGCCGACGCGAGCGACCTGCCGATCCTGCTCGACGGCGATACGGGCTACGGCAACTTCAACAACGTGCGCCGCCTCGTGAAGAAGCTCGAGCAGCGCGGCATCGCCGGCGTGTGCATCGAGGACAAGCAGTTCCCGAAGACCAACAGCTTCATCGACGGCGAACGCCAGCCGCTCGCCGAGATCGACGAGTTCTGCGGCAAGATCAAGGCCGGCAAGGATTCGCAGAGCGACCCCGACTTCTCGATCGTCGCGCGCGTCGAGGCGCTGATCGCGGGCTGGGGGATGGACGAGGCGCTGCGCCGCGCGAACGCGTATGCGGAAGCCGGCGCCGATGCGATCCTGATCCACAGCAAGCTGTCGCGCCCCGACGAGATCCTGCAGTTCGCGCGCGAATGGAGCGGCAAGGCGCCGCTCGTGATCGTGCCGACCAAGTACTACAGCACGCCGACCGACGTGTTCCGCCAGGCCGGCATCAGCACCGTGATCTGGGCGAACCACCTGATCCGCGCGTCGGCATCCGCGATGCAGGCCGTCGCGCGCGAGATCCACGAAAACGAGACGCTGATCAACGTCGAGGATCGCGTCGCGTCGGTCAACGAGATCTTCCGCCTGCAGGACGCCGACGAATACTCGGCGGCCGAGCGCATCTACCTGTCGTCGTCGTCGCGCGCGTCGAACGCCGCGATCGTGCTCGCCGCGAGCCGCGGCAAGGGGCTGGAAGCCGTCACCGAAGACAAGCCCAAGGTCATGCTGCCGGTGGCCGGCAAGCCGCTCTTGCGCTGGCTCGTCGACGGCTTCAAGAAGCACGGCGTGAACGACATCACCGTGGTGGGCGGCTATCGCGCCGACGCGATCGACACGTCGGGCATCAAGCTCGTCGTCAACGAGCGCCATGCGCAGACGGGCGAGCTCACGTCGCTCGCGTGCGCGGCCGAGCGCCTGACCGGCGACACCGTGATCTCGTACGGCGACCTGCTGTTCCGCAGCTACATCCTGCGCGACCTCGCGGAGAGCGAGGCCGAGTTCAGTGTCGTCGTCGATTCGTCGCTGACGCAGCCGACCAACCAGAGCGTGCGCGACTTCGCGCTCTGCTCGGCCGCCGACGATCGCGGTCTGTTCGGCCAGAAGACCTACTTGCAGCGCGTATCGAGCGACGTCGCCGAAGGCACGCCGCACGGCCGCTGGATCGGCCTGCTGAACGTGCGCGGCGCAGGCGTCGATCGCCTGAAGGCGATGCTCGCGACGCTGCAGGCGCGCCCTGATTTCGACACGCTCGACATCCCCACGCTCCTCAACGAGCTGATCGCCGCCGGCGAGAAGATCGAGGTGCAGTACGTGCATGGCCACTGGCGCGGCGTCAACGATCTGGAAGATTTCCGTCGCGCGGGCGACTTCGCGCACGGCCAGACGCCGCTGTCCGAACCGGGCGCCGGCATCGGAGGCGCGCAATGATCGAAGCGGCCCAGTTCGTCGAGGCCGCGCGCGAGCGCGGCTTCGACTGGTACGCGGGCGTGCCCTGCTCGTACCTGACGCCGTTCATCAATTACGTGCTGCAGGACCCGACGCTGCATTACCTGTCGGCCGCGAACGAAGGCGACGCGGTCGCGCTGATCGCCGGCGCGACGCTCGGCGGCAAGCGCGGCATCGCGATGATGCAGAACTCGGGGCTCGGCAACGCGGTGAGCCCGCTCACGTCGCTTACGTGGACGTTCCGCCTGCCGCAGCTGCTGATCGTCACGTGGCGCGGCCAGCCGGGCGTGCCCGACGAGCCGCAGCATGCGCTGATGGGCCCGATCACGCCCGCGATGCTCGACACGATGGAGATCCCGTGGGAGACGTTCCCGACCGACCCCGAACAGGTCGGCCCGGCGCTCGACCGCGCGATCGCGCACATGGATGCGACCGGCCGCCCGTACGCGCTCGTGATGCAGAAAGGCAGCGTCGCGCCGTATGAACTGAAGTCGAATCCGGCGGCGCAGCCGCGCGCGCACGTTGCCGCGCAATCGTCGTCGCGTGCTGAATCGGCCGACGCATGGCCGACCCGCCACGACGCGCTGCAGCGCGTGATCGCGCACACGCCGGTCGATTCGACCGTCGTGCTCGCATCCACCGGCTTCTGCGGCCGCGAGCTGTACGCGCTCGACGATCGCGCGAACCAGCTGTACATGGTCGGCTCGATGGGCTGCGTGACGCCGCTCGCGCTCGGCCTCGCGCTCGCGCGCCCCGATCTCCGCGTGGTCGCGGTCGACGGCGACGGCGCCGCGCTGATGCGCATGGGCGCGTTCGCGACGCTCGGCACCTATGGCCCGTCCAACCTCACGCACGTGCTGCTCGACAACGGCGCGCACGAATCGACGGGCGGCCAGGCGACCGTGTCGCAGCACGTGTCGTTCGCCGGTGTCGCCGCCGCGTGCGGCTATGCATCGGCGGCCGAAGGCGACACGCTCGACGTGCTCGACGCGGCCCTCTCCGACACGTCGCGCGCGAACGGAGCACGGTTCGTGCGGCTCGCGATCCGCACCGGCGTGCCCGACGGCCTGCCGCGCCCGACCGTCACGCCGGTCGAGGTCAAGACCCGCCTGATGCGGCACATCGGCGCCGCGCAGGCCGAAGCCCAAGCCGAAGGAGCCCAATGATGCTGTTGCTGAATCCCGGCCCGGTCACGCTGTCCGAACGCGTGCGCCGCAGCCTGCTGCAACCCGACCTGTGCCATCGCGAAAGCGAGTTCTTCGACCTGCAGGACGAAGCGCGCGCGCGGCTCGTCGCCGCGTACGCGCTCGATCCGGCCGAATGGACGGCCGTGCTGATGACGGGCTCGGGCACCGCCGCCGTCGAAAGCATGATCGCGGCGCTCGTGCCGCAGGGCGGCAAGCTGCTCGTGATCGAGAACGGCGTCTACGGCGAGCGGATCGCGCAGATCGCGACGCAGTACGCGATTCCGCACGAAGTGCTCAAGCACGAGTGGATGCAGGCCCCCGATCCCGCGCAGGTCGCCGCGCGGCTCGACGCGGGCGGCTTCTCGCATGTCGCGGTGATCCATCACGAAACGACGACCGGCCGCCTGAACGATCTCGGCGCGATCGCCGACGTGTGCCGCGCGCGCGGCGTGAGGCTGCTCGTCGACGGCGTCAGCAGCTTCGGCGCGGAAGCGATCGATTTCGCGGGCGGCGACATCGACGCGGTGGCGGCGACCGCGAACAAGTGCCTGCACGGCGTGCCGGGCGCGGCGTTCGTGATCGTGCGCCGCAGTGCGCTCGCGAAGGCCGCGAGCCGCACGTACTACCTCGACCTCGGCCGCCTCGCGAAGCTGCAGGACCAGCGCAATACGCCGTTCACGCCGTCGGTGCACGCGTATTACGCGCTGGTCGAGGCGCTGCGCGAATTCGACGAAGCCGGCGGCTGGCGCGCGCGCCACGCGCGTTACAAGGCGCTCGCCGACCAGGCGCAGGCCGGCCTGGCCGCGCGCGGGATGCCGCTCGCGCTGCCGGAAGGCGCATCGTCGGTCGTGCTGCGCGCGTACCGGCTGCCGCAGGGCGTCACGTACGAGCAGTTGCACGACGGGCTGAAGGCGCGCGGCTTCGTGATCTACGCGGGGCAAGGCGGGCTGTCGAAGGAGCTGTTCCGGATCTCGACGATGGGCGCGATCGAAGCGGCCGATGTCGAGCGGTTGCTGGATGGGTTTACGGCGCTCACGCAGTAAGCCGCCGTTTCTCCTCCGGCATTGTGTAAAAAAGGCCCGCAAGGGCCTTTTTTACGTCATGAGGACGTGCGTTCGCACCCCGCCTACTCCGCCACTTTCGGCCCGATGCCACCACCCGGCGCACGCCGCGCGGCCCATTCCGAATAGCGATCCTTGAGCCGCAAGAACGGCTTTTCGACGAGGAAGTAGCTGGCGGACGCCGCCGCGAACGCTTCGAGGATGCCGAGCGGGAAACCATGCGCGATCGGCAGGTTCGGATTCGCAAACGGCTGTTGCCACAGATACAGGCTGAATGAAATCGTGCCGACGAATACCATCGGTTTCGTGCGCAATAACCGCGCGCACCAGAAATCGTCGCGGAAATTGAGCACGACAATCACGATCGCAATCAGCGCCGCTTCGATCGTCACGCCATAGGTGATGTTCCAGACGCCGCGCAGCGTCGCTTCGACCAGCGGCATCGCGAACAGCAGCACGCAGACGATCACCGTCACCACGCGGGACTCACCGCGCCACGACCGGATCCACGCGTCCAGCCGGTGCTGGTTGAGCGCGGCGTAGCAGCCGATCAGGATCGGATCGATGCCGGTGTGGAGCATCATCCGCAACTGCCCGCGCAGCTCCGGCGCGGCGAAATAGGTGGCCGCGCGGATCAGCGGCACGACCAGGATCAGCGCCGCGAGCCAGCGCGTGCCGTTGCGCCGCGCGGCCACCAGCAGGAGCAGCAGCGGCCAGAACCAGTAGAACTGCTCTTCGAGCGCGAGCGACCAGAAATGGCCGAGATACCACGCGCCGTCGGGATGCAGCGCGCTGTCGGCGGTGAGGCCGAGGCCCATCGAGTAGTTCCACAGATGCAGCGCGGCAAACGCCCACTGGCGCTGGCTGACATCGATCCACCCCGCCGCCGCCAGCAGCGCGACGACGCCCAGGTATGCGTAGCAGGCCGGCCAGATCCGCAGCACGCGCCGCACGTAGAACGGCCCCAGCGCGATACTGCCCGTGCGCTTCAGTTCGCCCGTCAGCACGTTGGTGATCAGGAAGCCGCTGAGCACGAAGAAGATCAGCACGCCGAGCCGGCCGTCGGCGAACAGCCGCAACGGCGCGAGCCAGCCCGAGTAGCCGCCGGGGAGCACGTGCTCCGCATGGCCGATGACGACCATCGCCACCGCGACGGCGCGC
This sequence comes from Burkholderia stagnalis, assembly GCF_902830275.1. GTDB lineage: Bacteria > Pseudomonadota > Gammaproteobacteria > Burkholderiales > Burkholderiaceae > Burkholderia > Burkholderia stagnalis. Next base: position 102,330 of record NZ_CADESW010000001.1, read on the forward strand.
AACCCGGTAAGCTGCTGGACGCGATGTGTCATGGACTGGTTTCCGTCGCAATGGCGAATAGCCGGTTTATTGATTGGTGTTTCTGAATGGCTGCCGAAATTCCGCCGCTAGTGTCCCGCAAAAATATCGAAATAAAATTGCTTAAAAAATGCCGTCAGCATTGGCGTTGCAATGGCCGCCATACGGCGGCCGGACGCCGGCGACGCGGATTCGGCATAATGCCGGGATGCCTCCGGCGCGGGCCGGCCGGAACCCTATCGACCATCATTCCAGGGAATTTCCGTGTACCCACCCATCGAACCCTACGCACACGGCTACCTCGACACCGGCGACGGCCACAAGGTGTACTGGGAGCTGTGCGGCAACCCCGACGGCAAGCCGGCCGTGTTCCTGCACGGCGGCCCGGGCGGCGGCTGCAACGCCGACCATCGCCGGCTCTTCGACCCGTCGCGCTACAACATCCTGCTGTTCGACCAGCGCGGCTGCGGCCGCTCGACGCCGTACGCAAGCCTCGACAACAACACCACCTGGGATCTGGTCGCCGACATCGAGCGCCTGCGGGAGATGGTCGGCGTCGAGCAATGGCTGGTGTTCGGCGGCTCGTGGGGCAGCGCGCTCGCGCTCGCGTATGCGGAAACCCACCCGGCGCGCGTGAGCGCGCTGGTCGTGCGCGGCATCTTCGCGCTGCGCCGCGCGGAACTGCTGTGGTACTACCAGGAAGGCGCGTCGTGGCTGTTTCCGGACCTGTGGGAAGAATTCCTCGCGCCGATCCCGGCCGACGAACGTGACGACCTGATCGCCGCGTACCATCGCCGCCTGACCGGCGACGACGAAGCCGCGAAGCTCGAAGCCGCGCGCGCGTGGAGCACGTGGGAAGGCCGCACGATCCGGCTGCTGCCCGACCCCGCGCTTGCCGAGCACTTCGCGGACGGGCACTTCGCGCTCGCGTTCGCGCGCATCGAAAACCACTACTTCGTGAACCGCGGTTTCGTCGAGGAGGGCCAGCTGCTGCGCGACGCGCACCGCCTGGCCGGCATTCCGGGCGTGATCGTGCAGGGGCGCTATGACGTGGCGACGCCCGCGCGCACTGCGTGGGATCTGTCGAAGGCATGGCCCGACGCGTCGCTCGAGATCGTGGACGATGCGGGCCATGCGTACAACGAGCCGGGCATCCTGAAGGCGCTGATCGCCGCGACGGACCGGTTTGCGGGGTAGCCGGATCGCGCGGGTACGGCGGCGTAACCAAGCCGCCGCCGCGCCCGGGCAAGACTGCTGCGTGCGGCTTCGACGATCGCCCGCCCGCCGGCATCACCATGCCAGGTGCGCGGCATCGACGAGGATTTAAGTCGACGACGAGACGTTCGCCTAACGCGGACTGATCCCGAACAGCAAGCCGCCGGTATCGCTCGCGACCGCGGAGTAATGCAGTTTTCCGACGCTCCGCTCGATCGTTTTGGATTCCTTGCGGCTCTCCATGGCGATCTGGATCATGTTCACGACCGTCTCGGTATCGTCCTTTGACGCGGTAGCGTCCGGATTGACCGCCGCCGCGATCCCGACGAGTGCGGAAACGGCTTTCAGCATCACCGCGGGCTCGTCATTGCCAATCTGGATCATGAGTTCGCGAAGCGATCCGTCGGCCTTGTTGATCGTGCCGGCCAGCTCGATGCCGCGGCCGACCGACTGTTGAAAACCGTCGTAGACGGTATCGTGAACGATCTCGAATTCAGGAAGCGCGTAACCGGTGTTCGCACCGGAAAGCCCGCGATTGTACTTGCGGCGAAACTCTTCCGGCGTGATCTCGAGCGACACGCGCGGCGCTGCCTGGGCGGTCGCGCCCGTCACCGGCGACGCAGTGGCATGGCGGGCGGCCTTCGTCGCGTCGTCCTTTTTCGGAAGAATAAGGGCGCCCACGGTAACCGTCGCCATCGCTGCCGCTATGCCGCCGACGAACAGCGTCGCGCGCTTCGGAACTGCGCCCGTCTTCTTGTTTTTGAATAGCGACGGCCGGATCAAACCGACCACTGCAACAACAATAAACAGCGGGCTAACCAAGCCCAAGATCATGGCGATAGCTTCCATTCTTTTTTGGCCCTATTTTATTGATTGCGGCATGATACCAATGCGCGCAGGGCCTTGCACAAAGGAAGTCGGCATTCGGCGACGCGAAGCAACACCGCGTCACCCGTCGCCTTCCCCCTCCAGCGGCTCGACCGTCACCCCGACCTTCAGCTCCTGATCCGCCCCACCGCCGCGGATCACGCCGCGCAGCGGCGTCACGTCCGCGTAGTCGCGCCCGATCGACAGCATCACGTAATCGTCGCCCGGCGCGCGATCGTTGGTCGGATCGAGCTGCAGCCAGCCGCCGTCCTCGGGCCACGCCGGGTCGTACACCTCGACCCATGCGTGCGACGCGTCCGCGCCGATCAGCCTCGGCTGCCCCGGCGGCGGCTGCGTCAACAAATAGCCGCTCACGTAACGCGCCGCGAGCCCCAGCGAGCGCAGCGCACCGATCATCACATGCGCGAAATCCTGGCACACGCCCTGACGCAGCGCGAGCGCATCGAGCGCGGTCGTCGTCACGTCGGTGCTGTTCGGCGCGTACTTGAATTCCGCGTGGATGCGCCGCATCAGCTCCCACGCCGCCTGCACGAGCGGCCGGCCCGGCGTGAAGCTGGCCGCCGCGTACGCGGCCAGTTGCGGATCGCATGCGACGTGCGGCGACGCGAACACGAACTCGCTCGCCGCGTCGTACGGCTGCCCCGCACGAAAACGGAAACGCTCGCGCACCGCTTCCCATGCGCTCGCGTGCGCGGGCTCCGGCTGCGCGATCGCGGGCGGCGGCGCGCCGCGCGCGCCAGCCGACCAGACCGGCGGCGTCACCCGCACCACGCTGCGGCTGCGCACGAGCAGCGCATCGTGCGGCTGGTTCAGCGCGAACGACGCGCGCGCGTTGCCGAACGCGTCGGTCTCGGTGCAAACGGCCTGCGGCGCCGGCTCGATCTCGAGCTCGAACGACAGCCGCTGCTGGCGCGGCGTCGCGAGCGGCGTCAGGCGTGCCTGGTGCTGCGCGGATTCGACCCGCGCCGCATAGCGGTACTCGGTGTCGTGCGTGACGCGCAGCAGCCGGCCGCCGGACGGCACAGCGGCAGGCAGCGGGTTCGCCGCGGGCTTTCTCGTCACCATAGCGTCCTGCCCGCCTCGCGCACGTGGCTGAAATAGCGTTCGCCGATCCGGTTCGACAGCTCCCACACGGCTTTCGCGGTGGCGTCCAGGCTGTCGAGCAGCAGGTCGTAACGACCGTCCTCGCCGGTTTCGCACAGCGCGTGCAGCGACCAGCCGGGCACGTCCGGAATCGCGTCGGCCAGTTCGGACAGCGCATAGCCTTCGCTGCGCTCGACCTTCGTCAACCGGCCGCGCATCGCCTGCACGACCCACCCGAGCGAGCGCGGATTGTCGGTGTCGAGCACGACGAGCGACAGCAGCGGCGCAACGTCGAAGCCGCGCTGGTAGCGCGAACGGAACGTGATCGCGCTGTCGAACAGCTCGAGCACCAGCTCGAAGCCGTCCTGCTTGAGCACCGCGCCCTCCTCGAATGCGAACCGCAGCACGCTGCACAGGAAATCCAGCCGGTCGATCTGCCGGCCGATCGACAGCAGCCGCCAGCCGTCGTCGCGCGTCATGTTGTCGGTCTGCGCGCCGGTGATCGCGCCGAGCAGCAGGCCGAGCCGGTCGAGCAGCTGCAGCGCTTCGTTGCCGAGCTGCTCTTCCGCTTCGGGGTGGCCGGCGCTGTCGGCGAACAGTTGCGTCGCGTCGTCGATCAGCCGCCATTGCTCGCTCGACAGCCGCTCGCGGATCGCGGCCGCCGCGCCGCGCATGCCGAACAGGCACGACGCGATACCGGTCGCGCGATCCGCGCCGCGCGTCAACGATGCGGCCAGCGCATGCTGGAACGCGCGCGGCGCCTCGACCGCGCCCGGCGTGTCCGGCGCGAGCAGGCCGGTGTCGCGGCACAGCGTGTCGATCAGCTCCAGGTGCGCGGGGCTGTCCGCGTCGTCCTCGCCGCGCAGCCGTTCGAGCGCCGCGCGCGCCAGGCGCATCAGGTTGGTCGCGCGCTCGGTGTAGCGGCCGAGCCAGAACAGGTTCTCGGCCGCGCGGCTCGCGATCGCGCGCGGCGCGGCCAGGTCGTCCGGGCCGAGATGCGTCTGCAGCAGCGTCGTCGAATCGACGATGCCCTCCGTCATCACCCACGTATCGACCGTGCTGCCGCCGCGCGGCATCGGCGCGTTGAACAGCGCGTCGCGCGTGCCGACCCGCGACAGCCCGCCGGGCAGCACGCGCCAGCGCGCCGCGCCGTCCGCGAGCGCGAACACGCGCAGCAGCAGCGGCTTCGGCACGATCCGCGCGCCGCCCTGCCCGTGGCGATAGTCGTCGCCGTTGCCGTTCGGCTCGGCGCCGCCCGGCCAGGTCGGCGCCTGCGACAGCGGCAGGTCGGCCTGCACCGTGTAGTGCTCGGGATGCGCGAGAATCCGCGCGCGCCATTCGGCGAGCTGCGCGTGCGTGAGCCGCGCGCCGATCACCGGCTCGAAGCCGCCGCCCGCCTGCACGTCCGGCGGGAACGCCGGCTTGATGATGCCGCGCGCGAGCTGCGGCAGCGCGTCGTCGCAGGCGGCGGCCTCGCCGCACCACCACGAATGCACGGCCGGCAACGTCAGCGTCTCGCCGAGCAGGCTCTCCGCGAGACGCGGCAGGAAGCCGAGCACGCCCGGCGATTCGAGGAAGCCCGAGCCCGGCGCGTTCGCGAGCAGCACGTTGCCCGCGCGCACGGCCTGTAGCAGCCCCGGCACGCCGAGCATCGAATCGGGCCGCAGCTCCAGCGGATCGAGCCACGCGTCGTCGACGCGCCGCAAGATCCCGTGCACCGGTTCGAGCCCGCGCAGCGTCTTCAGGAACACGCGGCTGTCGCGCGCGGTCAGGTCGCCGCCTTCGACGAGCGTCAGGCCGAGGTAGCGCGCGAGATACGCGTGCTCGAAATAGGTCGCGCTGTGCGGCCCCGGCGTCAGCAGCACGATCCGCGAGTTCTTCCGCGCCGGGCTCAGCGCCTGCATGCTCTGCAGCAGCGCGCGGTAGCTCGCCGCGAGCCGCTGCACGCGCAGCCCGCGGAACGCGCGCGGGAACAGGCGCGACACGATCAGCCGGTTCTCCAGCAGATAGCCGAGCCCCGACGCGCCCTGCGTGTGATGCGCGATCATCCGCCACTGGCCGTCCGGCCCGCGCGCAAGGTCGAACGCGACGACGTGCAGCCAGGTGTTGCCCGGCACCCGCGCGCCGCGCATCGCGCGCAGGTAGCCCGGATGCCCGGTGACGAGCGCGGGCGGCAGCAGCCCGCGCTGCAGGATCGTCTGCGGCCCGTACAGGTCCGCCATCATCGTGTTCAGCAGCCGGGTGCGCTGCAGCACGCCGCGCTCGATCGCCACCCAGTCCTGCGGCGTGACGATCAGCGGCAGCAGGTCGAGCGACCACGGGCCGGTCGCGCCGTCGCCCGCGCGCTGCTCGTGGAGCTGGTAGAACAGGCCGTTCTCGCGCATGCGCCGCTGCAGCGCGTCCGCGCGGCGGTCGAGATCGGCCACGCCGTCGCTGCCGATCGATGTGAAGAAATCGCGCCACGCGGGGGCGAGCGCGGGCGCGTGCAGCCCGGCCGCGCTGCCGCGCAGTTCGTCGTAGCGGCCGGCGGCCGCCGGCGCGGCGAGCGCGGCGGCCAGCTCGGCGGCATCCGGCTGCGATCCGGTATCGAAGAGCGTGTGCATCGCGTCGGCGGCGAGATCGTCGGAGTGAATGGGCGGCACGGTGTCGGTCCGTCGTGAATCAGGCGGCGGCCGCGCGCACACGCCGCGCCGGCGGCGCGTGGCGGCACGCGGCCCCAAACTGCCGGCATCCTAACATTCCGGCGGGGCCGCCATCGGCCGGCACGTGTGCCCGCCCCGGCCGTGCACGCATCGTCATCGCGCCCTCCGTCATGCGGCGCTCACGGCCGCCGCAAATCCAGCGTGAACGGGAACTCGCGGCTCGGCGCGGCCGCCGCGACATCCATCCGCCCCGGCGTGTGGCCCATCGCGACGAAGCGCGCGAGCCGCCGGCTCTCGGCCTCGTACGCGTTGACCGGGAACGTCGCGTAGTTGCGCCCGCCCGGATGCGCGACGTGATACCGGCAGCCGCCGAGCGAACGCTGCAGCCACGTATCGACGATGTCGAACGTCAGCGGCGCGTGCACGCCGATCGTCGGATGCAGCGCGGACGGCGGCGCCCACGCCTTGTAGCGCACGCCCGCGACGTATTCGCCGGCGGTGCCGGTCGGCTGCAGCGGCAGCGCGCGGCCGTTGACGGTCACCACGTGGCGGTTGTCGTTCAGCCCTGTGACGCGCACCTCGAGCCGCTCGAGCGACGAATCGACGTAGCGCACCGTGCCGCCGGCCGCGCCCTCCTCGCCCATCACGTGCCACGGCTCCAGCGCGCCGCGCAGCGTGAGCTGCATCCCGTTCACCGCGATCTGCCCGAACTGCGGGAAGCGGAACTCGAAGTGCGGCGCGAACCACGCGGGATCGAAATCGAAGCCCGCGTCGCGCAGTTCGGTCAGCACGTCGTCGAAATCCATCTTCAGGAACGCCGGCAGCATGAAGCGGTCATGCAGCGCGGTGCCCCAGCGCGTGAGCGGCGTGGTGTACGGCGCGGCCCAGAAGCGCGCGATCAGCGCGCGCAGCAGCAGTTGCTGCACGATGCTCATCCGCGCGTGCGGCGGCATCTCGAACGCGCGCAGTTCGAGCAGGCCGAGCCGGCCGGTCGGCGAATCCGGCGAATACAGCTTGTCGATGCAGAACTCGCTGCGGTGCGTGTTGCCCGTCACGTCGACCAGCAGGTTGCGCAGCACGCGGTCGACCAGCCACGGCGGCATGTCCTGCCCGAACAGCAGCGTGTTGCGCTGGATCTCCGCGAACGCGACGTCGAGTTCGTAGACCTGGTCGTTGCGCGCCTCGTCGACGCGCGGCGCCTGGCTCGTCGGCCCGATGAACAGCCCCGAGAACAGGTACGACAGCGACGGATGGTTGTGCCAGTACGCGATCAGGCTCGCGAGCAGGTCGGGACGCCGCAGGAACGGGCTGTCGGCCGGCGTCGCGCCGCCGAGCACGAAGTGGTTGCCGCCGCCCGTGCCGACGTGGCGGCCGTCGACCATGAACTTCTCGCTGCTGAGCCGCGACTGCCACGCGGCGTCGTAGAGGAATTCGGTGTGGCTGACGAGCTCGTCGAAATTGTGCGCGGGGTGGATGTTGACCTCGATCACGCCCGGGTCCGGCGTCACCTGCAGCAGCTTCAGGCGCGCGTCGCGCGGCGGCGCGTAGCCTTCGAGCACGAGCTTCATGCCGAGCGCGCCGGCCGTCTGCTCGATCGCGCCCAGCAGGTCGAGATAGTCGTCGAGCGCGGCGAGCGGCGGCATGAACAGGTACAGGATGCCGTTGCGCACTTCGACGCACAGCGCGGTGCGCGTGATCCACGCGGCCGATTCGAAGCGGTCCGGCTGGCGCTGCGCGTCGCGCGCGGCGCGGCCCTCGCCCGCCGTGCCTTCGTCGCTCCATTGCATCACGGTGCGCGCCGCCGCCTCGCGGTGCACGCCGGCCAGGTAGCGCGGCGCATCGCCCGGCCCGGCGTAACGCGCGCGGAGCGCATCGGCGTCCGGCAGCGGCTCGGGCGGCGCGAACGGGTCGCGCTCGACCTGGTACGGATAGTCGGCGCGGCTCACCCACGGCAGCGAATCGAGCGGCAGCCGATAGCCCATCGGCGAATCGCCCGGCACGAGATACATCCGCTCGTCGCGGAAGAACCACGGGCCGGTGGTCCAGCGCGGGCCGTCGAGGTTCGGCCCGCCGTCGGCGCGCTTGATCGGCAGCACGTAGCCGACCACGCTGTCGAGCTTCTGCTCGAACACCTTGCGCAGCCGCGCGCGTTCCAGCTCGTCGTCGAGCCGCGAGTCGAACGGATCGACGTTGACCGGCAGCCGGCGCTCGCGCCACAGGTAGTACCAGACGTCCTCGTAACCGGGCCGGATGAATTCGCCGGTCAGGCTCAGCCGCGCGGCCAGCCCGTCGATGAAGCGCTTCGCGTCGTCGGTCGTGTACGCCGACGGCTCGCGCTCGTCCGCGAACAGCGACGGGTCGCGCCACGCCGGCTGCCCGTCCGCGCGCCAGAAGATCGACAGCGCCCAGCGCGGCAACTGCTCGCCCGGATACCACTTGCCCTGCCCGAAATGCAGGAAGCCGCCGCGGCCGTACTCGGCGCGCAGCCGCTGCACGAGTTCGGTCGCGTAGCCGCGCTTGGTCGGCCCGAGCGCATCGGTGTTCCATTCCGCGCCGTCGCGATCGTCGATCGACACGAAGGTCGGCTCGCCGCCCTGCGTGAGCCGCACGTCGCCGGCCCGCAGTTCGGCGTCGACCCGCGCGCCGAGCGCGCGCACCGCGCCCCATTGCGCGTCGGTATACGGCTTGGTCACGCGCGGCGATTCGTACACGCGCGTGACCGTCATCTCGTGCTCGAACTCGACTTCGCACTCGTCGATCAGCCCCTCGACCGGCGCGGCGCTGGTCGGCTGCGGCGTGCACGCGAGCGGAATGTGCCCTTCGCCGGCGAGCAGGCCCGACGTCGGGTCGAGGCCGATCCAGCCCGCGCCCGGCAGGTAGACCTCGCACCACGCGTGCAGGTCGGTGAAGTCGACCGCCGTGCCGCTCGGGCCGTCGAGCGACTTGACGTCCGGCGTGAGCTGGATCAGGTAGCCCGACACGAAGCGCGCGGCGATGCCGAGATGCCGGCACAGCTGCACCAGCAGCCAGCCGCTGTCGCGGCACGAGCCCGACGCGAGTTCGAGCGTCTGCGCGGGCGTCTGCACGCCCGGCTCCATGCGCACGAGGTAGCGGATGTCGCGCTGCAGCTGCTGGTTCAGCGCGACGAGGAAGTCCACCGTTCCGGCCGGCGTGCGGTCGACGCGGTCGAGATACGCGCGAAACGCGGGCGACGCGCTCGTCTGCGGATCGCACGCGAGATACGGCGCGAGCTCGGTGCGCAGCGCGTCGGCGTACTGGAACGGGTACTGCCCGGCGCTCTCCTCGAGAAAGAAGTCGAACGGGTTGTAGACCGACATCTCGGCGACGAGGTCGATCGTGATCTCGAAGTGGCGCGTGCGCTCCGGAAACACGAGCCGCGCGAGGTAGTTCGAGAACGGATCCTGCTGCCAGTTGATGAAGTGCTGCGCGGGCCAGACGGTCATCGAATACGCGACGATCGGCGTGCGGCAATGCGGCGCGGGGCGCAGCCGCACGATCTGCGGACCAACGTTGATCAGCCGGTCGTAGCGGTAACGGGTGGTGTGATGCAGCGCGACGTGAATGGGCATGGCGGGGCCGCTCGGTTCGGGGTGGGTCGGCTTGGTCGGCGAACAGGCGCGTCAGACCAGTTCCGGCGTCTGCACGACGCTGATGTCGACGCCGAGCGGCTGCGCGCCGAACCCGGTCACCGGCTGCGCGTCGCGGGCGTCGAGGCCGACCGCGATGCGCACGTAGCGCTCGTCCGGGCAGCGGTTCATGAACGGGTCGAAGCCGACCCAGCCGAGCCCTTCGACGTATGCCTCGGCCCATGCATGGCCGGCCGGCGGCTGCGTCAGCGCGGCCGCCTGGTGCTGCGCGCCGGGCGCGAGCTGCGGCATGCCCTGCGCCTGCGACGCGTGCGACGCGCCGAGCGCCTGCTGCATCCCGTCGCCGCTCTGCAGCGCGAGCGCCTCCTCCTCGGGCACGCCGCCGCCGTGCTGCTTCGCATCGGCGATCCGCTGCATCGCGCTGTCGGCCAGCACGTAGCCGGAGATATAGCGGGCCGGCACCTTCAGCACGCGCGCGGCCGCGATGAACGCATGCGCGTGATCGCGGCTCGTGCCCTCGCCGCTCTCCAGCGCGGTTTCCGCGTCGACGGGCGCGTCCGGCGCATTCGGCGCATACGCGATGCGGCCGTGCACCTCGGTCATCAGCCAGTGCAGCGCGTCGAGGCTGCGCTGCTCGATCGGCAGCGCGTCGGCGAGCGCGCGCACCCGGTCGCCGGCCTTCGTGAGCGCGGTCTCGCGCTCGAAGATCCACGGCGGGGCATAGCCTTCGGTCTGGCCGAGGATGCCCGCGCGGTCCTGCGTCTCGACCACGCCCGCCGCGACGATCACGATTTCGGGCTTCGCGCCGCGGTCGTGCCGCACGAGGTCGATCCGGTTGCCGAGCCCGTCGGCGTACGACAGCGTCGGCTCGACGCCGTCGATCGTGACCTGCCACGCACGCACCGTCTGCCCGGGCCCCGACTGCGGGCGCAGCCGCAGGCGGTGCAGCACGTGGGTGACCTGGTCGTCGAACTGATAACGCGAGATATGTCGGATGGCGAGTCGCATGGCAGGTCTCAGTCGAAGTTGTAGGCTTGGGCGATTTCGAGCCCCAGGCTGTTGTTGCGGCCGATGAAGTCGGTCAGGAATTCGTGCAGGCCGCTCTTGAAGATCCGCTCGACGCTGGTGTCGGACAACATTTGCAGGATCTTCGTGGCGGTGTCGTGACACGGGTGCGTGACGCCGTAATCCTTCGCGAGCAGGTTCAGGCTCGACACGACGCGGCCGTAGCAATAGCGCAGCGAGCGCGGCATGCGGCCGTTCAGGATCAGGTAGTCGGCGATGTTCATCGGTTTGTACTGCACGTCGTACACCCAGCGGTACGAACGGTGCGCGGCCACGCAGCGCAGGATCGTCTCCCACTGGTAGTTGTCGAGGATCGTGCCGACGTGCGTGACCGACGGCAGCAGCAGGTGGTATTTCACGTCGAGGATGCGCGCGGTGTTGTCCGCGCGCTCGACGAACGCGCCGATCTGCGCGAAATCGAAGATTTCGTTGCGCAGCATCGTGCTGTAGAAGCTGCCGAGGATCAGCGCCGTTTCGCGCTTGACCTGGTCGAGCACGGCCGGCAGGTCGCTCTCCGGCACCGGCTGCGCGAGCGCGCGCCGCAGCGACAGCCACGCGCCGTTCACGCTCTCCCACGCCTCCCGCGTGAGCGCCGTGCGCACCATCCGCGCGTTCGAGCGCGCGGCCTCGATGCACGACAGCACGCTCGACGGGTTGTCGCGGTCGCGCAGCAGGTAGTCGGTCACGGTATCGGCCGCGTACGCGTCGTACTTCTGCCGGTAGCCGTCGTCCGCGCCCGAGCTGACGAGCACCGACGACCATTCGGCCGGCGCGTCGGACGTGCGCGTCAGCGCCATCCGCAGCCCGGCATCGACGATGCGCGCGGTATTCTCCGTGCGCTCGATATAGCGGTACATCCAGTAGAGACCGCTCGCAGTGCGTCCAAGAAGCATCTGTCCACTCCGTCAGTATTCCGTTCGCGCGCCGGTTGCGGCCGGCGCGCGCAGTCGCCGTGTTCCGCTCAGTCGGCCAGCACCCAGGTGTCCTTGGTGCCGCCGCCCTGGCTCGAGTTGACGACGAGCGAACCCTCCTTCAGCGCGACGCGCGTAAGCCCGCCCGGCGTGATGCGGATCCGGTCCGACACCAGCACGAACGGCCGCAGGTCGACGTGGCGCGGCGCGAGGCCGGCTTCGGTCAGGATCGGCGTCGTGGACAGCGCCAGCGTGGGCTGCGCGATGTAGTTCGCGGGGCGCGCGCGCAGCTTCGCCGCGAACGCCTCGAGTTCCGCTTTCGACGCGCACGGGCCGACCAGCATCCCGTAGCCGCCCGAGCCGTGCACTTCCTTCACGACCAGCTCGTCGAGATGGTCGAGCACGTACTTCAGGCTGTCGGCCTCGCCGCAGCGCCAGGTCGGCACGTTCTCCAGCAGCGCCTTGCGGCCCGTGTAGAACTCGACGATCTCCGGCATATAGGAATAGATCGCCTTGTCGTCGGCGATGCCGGTGCCGGGCGCGTTCGCGATCGTGATGTTGCCCGCGCGGTAGACGTCCATGATCCCCGCGACGCCGAGCACCGAGTCGGGCCGGAACGTGAGCGGATCGAGGAACGCGTCGTCGACGCGGCGGTACAGCACGTCGATCGGCCGGAAGCCTTCGGTCGTGCGCATCGCGACGCGATCGTCGAGCACCTGCAGGTCGCTGCCCTCGACGAGGTGCACGCCCATCTGGTCGGCGAGGAACGAATGTTCGTAGTACGCGGAATTGTGGATGCCGGGCGTGAGCACGGCGATGGTCGGGTTGTCGGCATTGCCGCCCGGCGGGCACACCGCCGCGAGCGACTGGCGCAGCATCTGCGGATAGGTCTCGACCGGCCGCACCTTGACCTGCTGGAACAGCTCGGGAAAGAGCTGCATCATCGTCTCGCGGTTTTCCAGCATGTACGACACGCCCGACGGCGTGCGCGCGTTGTCCTCAAGCACGTAGAACTGGTTCTCGGCGGTGCGCACGATGTCGACGCCGATGATGTGCGTGTAAACGTTCCCGGGCGGCCGGAAGTCGATCATCTCCGGCAGGAACGCTTCGTTGTGCGCGATCAGGTGCTTCGGCACGATCCCGGCGCGCACGATTTCCTGGCGGTGATAGATGTCGTCGAGGAACGCGTTGAGCGCCATCACGCGCTGCTCGATGCCGAGCGACAGCCGGCTCCACTCCTGGCCGGAGAGGATGCGCGGCACGATGTCGAACGGAATGAGCCGCTCGGCGGCCTCCGCGTCGCCGTACACGGCGAACGTGATGCCCGTCTTGCGGAATACGCCCTCCGCGTCGTAGGCCTTCTGGGCGAGGCTCGCGGGGTTCTGCGTGTCGAGCCACTGCTTCAGGCGCGCGTAAGGCGCCCTGACCATGTCGCCGGATTGCAGCATCTCATCGAATGGCTTCATCGATTTTTTCTCCATCGTTTTTCCGGCATTGCGCATGCCGGACCGGCGTAATCACTGCTGAGCAAGGAACGTGCCTTGCGCTTTCCCCGTTCCGACGCGGCCCCGGCATGCTCGCGCCACATGCCGCACCACGGCGGTGCACTGCGCGGCGCGATTCGCGTCATCGGCGCGCCAGCGCCACGCACCGATGTTGTGCCGCACCTGTCGAACATACTTCTCCCGCGTGTCACGAATGCGCAAGCTGCACCGCAACATGCGTGACCGGCCGGCAAGCCGCCCTCGTCCCCCGCGCCGCGGCACCGGCGCGATGCGCCGCACACGGGATTGCTGCGGCGCGTCAACGAACGGGCGCGCGCCGGCCGCCCGCCTCCGGCGGGAGAAGCGGGCCCGACACGCGCAGCGCGCGGCCGAGCCCGGGGGGAAGTACCGTCCACGGCGGCGGGAAAGTTCAGACGCGAAGTGAACTAACCGGTTAGCCTTGTCCGGCATGACAACGTTAAGCAGCCGAATTTCTCGCGACAACGCTCATGCATATTTCGACTGATACCCATCGAAAAAAAACATCGGTATGCTCGAAGCCAGGCGCGGTACGCTAAAAGGTTCGTGCAACGAAACGGCGCCGGCAACGGCCAGGCGCCCGACTATAAAGAAGACGATCGATATGGAAGCAAAGTGGCTGGAAGATTTCCTGAGCCTTGCGGATACCAGGAGCTTTTCCCGGGCGGCGCGTAACCGGCATCTGACGCAATCGGCATTCAGCAGGCGGATCGCCGCGCTCGAAACCTGGATGGACGCGAAGCTGGTCGATCGCAGCATCACCCCGATCGTGCTCACCCCGGCCGGACAGATGTTTCGCGGGCTGGCCGCGGACATCCTGCGCAGCATGTATGCGGCGCGCAACCTGGTGAACGGCTACGACCAGTTCGCGGCGAGCGATCAGGTCGTGCGCTTCGCGGTCGCGCATACGCTCGTGTTTACCCTGTTCCCGGAATGGCTGAAGCAGCTCAACGGCGAAGTCGGCCACGTGACCGCCCGCGTCAACGCCGTGAACGTGCCGGAAGGCGTGCAGCAGCTCGTCGAAGGCGAATGCGACCTGCTGCTCGGCTATCACCATCCGCAGTTGCCGATCGTGCTCGATCCGAACCACTTCCCGTTCGTGGGCCTCGGCGTCGAACGGATCCTCCCCGTGTCGATTCCCGACGCGAACGGCAAGCCTCTGTTCAGGCTGCCGGGCGCGCAGGGCGCGCCGCTGCCGCTGCTCGCGTATTCGTCGGGCGCGTTCCTCGGCAACGTCGTCGAGATGCTGCTGCTGAATGCCGCCGAGCCGTATGCGCTGCATCGCTGCTTCGAGACGCACATGTCCGAAGCGCTCAAGGGAATGGTGGTGGCCGGGCACGGCATCGGCTGGCTGCCGGAAAGCTGCATCGCGAAGGAGCTGGCGGACGGCGCGCTCGTGTGCGCCGGGTCGGCGGACTGGATCACCGAGCTCGAAATCCGGCTGTATCGGTCCGCCCGCAAGCGCGGGCTGGCGGCCGAGCAGCTGTGGGCCTACCTGATGAACCGTCCGCGCAACGCGGCCGCGGGAACGGCCGAGCAAGCCGCACCGGCGATGCGGATCGCGAGACGGACGGCGGGCGGCAGCGGGCGATAAGTCCGGAACGGGAGCGCGCGGCGCCGCTCCCGACCATTATTCAGTCGATATTCACACCCCGTGAGTAAATACCCGGGGTGGCGTTATCACCGATATTCTCCGCCCGATGAAAATATGACTCAGGCGCGAATATTCCATTTTCATAAAAATGACAGCGCATTTTATTCAGCCCTGCATTTCACGACGCCTTCACAAATATAAATAACCGACGCCACGAATATCAGACATGAAACACCCGGCCTGTAAAAACGTTTCCCTTTTGAAACCACGCACCTCCACTCAATCCGGCACCCCGGCCGCACAAAATACAATCGGCCCAATCATTTGAAAATCCGTTTGTCACGTGACGGAAAATTTTCGATTCATCAGCCGTTTAGAATTACGCAAATCAACTGCAACCCCAATATCGAACCCCGCGCTACCGCCCTGTCGTGCGATGCAAGGCCCTGCACGAATGCAGGAAAAAATTGCTTTTATCAGCCATTTACATCGGTATTTTTCCGCCTGCAACCTTCATTAGATAATATGTTCCCGGGGTATCCCGATTTCCCTGCGGCACCGCATCTCGGCGGAAATTCCGCGCTTTCCCGCCGATCACCCTGCTCACAAACCCGCTTCAATCCTACTTAAATAGTATTTTTCATAACCTCACTCACTCCCGCCGCATGCGCGGTTTTTTATTAATCACTCTCTGCGGATGAATAGCGTGTTGCGAAATTACGAATAGCCGTTGCGTTTTTTTATTCTGAATGTATGCTTGCTATCAATCACGAACGGAGGGCATGATGCATTCTTCACGTCGAAGTCATGCTCTCCCCATTACAGCCATTGCCGCATCGATACTTTGGACGAATCCGGCGGCAATCGCCCAAACCCCTGCGTCCGATCCGGCCGCACCGCGCTACGTGGTGTCATACATTTGCGGCGACGCCCGGATCGACGGGACGGCGCCGCTTCCACCCGACGGGCGCCCCTATAACCTGGGCGTGTCGTTTGCTACTCAAACCGGGAGCCCGCTCGCGAATGTCCAGGTACGGCTGAGACGCCACGGCCGCGTCCTCGTCGAGTTCAACGCCACGGGGCCGCGGTGCCTGTTCAGCGTCCCGGATGCGAGCTACCGGATCGAAGGCACCTATCAGGGCGAGATGAAATACGGAATCGTCGAGACAGGTTCGCTGAATACCGAGCTACGGTGGTGAGCGTTCCGCCTGGCGGCCTGTCGCGGATGCATGCGTCCGGATCATTCACGGCAACGGCACGGAATCGAGGAGCAATGCATGACCAGTGTGAATCGACCGAGTACCCACGCCACCAGCCAGCCGAAGCCGACCTGGGGCCCGGGAAAGAATGCGGCGCTCAGCCTCGTCGCATTCGCCGTGATCTTCGGACTATTCGCGTACCTCGAGCGCGATGCCCGGGACGAGCGCGGGAGCGCGACGCACGAAGCGTCCGGTGTCGTTGCCCGATCGATCGGTAAAGCCGAAAAATACGCGGCCGCCGCAAGCATCCGGCCGGATCTCGTTTCAACCGGAACCGCGGCCCTTGCAGCATCGACGCCCGCCATGAGATCGCCGGTGACGGTCCAGATCGAACCGGAGGCCGCGCCGCGCAGCGAGAGCCGGGCGTCGGCCGCACCTGCCGCATCCGCCGCGCATGCCGCACCTGCCGCGCCTGCTACACCCGCCGCACCTGCCGCACCTGCCGCACCTGCCGCGCCACCGCTGCCCGCGCCGCCCGTGGTCGCGGCCAACCGCGCGCCCGCCGCGCATGCCGCGCCGGCCGCCGGCCCCGTCAAGGGAAGAATGGCCGATGCGCACCGCGCCCATCCGCATCCGCGGGCGCACGAGGTGGCGAACGCAAGAAAACACGTGACCGTGGCATCGAAGCCGCATGCATCCGGCGCCGGCGCCGCGCGCATGCAGACGGCCAGCGTCACGCACCGGGAGCTGGACGGCGCGCGGGCGCTCGCACGGGCACGCCTGTGTGCGCAGCTCGACGACTGGGGATGTGTGGAACAAAACGCAAGCCGGGCGCTCGCGATCGATCCGCAGAACAGCGAATCGCGCGCACTGCTGGAGCGAGCCGTCCGGAACCGTTCCTGAGAGGTGCATTCGCATTCGGGGAAACAGCATCACGCAGTAGCTCGACGTCAGATCGAGCACAACGATCGGCACACAACCGACATAACCGTTCGAAGTGAGGACCCCGTGGCCAACATCAATAATTGCAGACTCACTGCCCTTCCGCGCAACCGGCGGATTCTTCTTCACGCCCCGCTGATGCTGCTGCTGATGGCATCCGGGACATGCGTCGCCGCCGAAGGCGATGCCGATTCGACCAAGCCGGCCGAAGTCGCCGCGACGCAGGCGCCAGCGGCCGGCCAGCCGGCCGACGCCACCGCCGTGCGCAACGAGGTGTTCGGTCTCGCCACCAGCGGCGGCGCCGTCAAGGCGCTCGACGAGGCGAAAGCCCGGCCCGACATCTTCTCGGCATTCGACCTCGCGCAGCTGGAGGAGTTGTCGATCCGCCAGCAAGTGCGCGGCGGGCGCGACAAGGCGCGCGCGATGACCAGCGCCGACCGCTTCGACGGGCTCGACGCCGCGCTGCGCGCCGCCGACGAACTCAATGCGAGATTGCCGATCACGCCCGAGTATTCGCCGGTCAGGACAGCGCTCGCCGGCGACCGCACGGTGGCCCACGCGGCCCGCGGCGACATGAGGCAGGCGGTGGCATCGTTCGAAACGATCCCGCCCGATGCCGAGGTGTCGATCGATGCGCTGGCCGGCGTCGGCGACGCCTACCTGTACCTCGGCGAGCCGGGCAAGGCCGAGGCCGTGTATCAGCGCGCGCTGAAGCAGGCGAGCACGCCGGCGCCCGACCGCGCGACGCGCGGTTATCAGTACGGCGCGCGCACGCGCCCGATCGAGCTGCGCGAAGGCCTGTTCTGGTCGTATATCGACCAGGGGCGCACGAACGATGCGACGCGCGTGGTCAACGACATCGGCCAGTCGCTGCCGCCGGCAGCGCAGATTCGCCCATTGGACCCGGCCAACGACGATTACCTGCGCTACTACCGGCTGCGCGCGCAGCTCCTGCTCAACACCGGCCGGACCGAGGAAGGGATCGCCGAGCTGGAAAAGATCGAGAAGGAAGTGCCGTTCAACTCCGAGGTCAGCGCCGCCCATGCCGACGCGATCTCGAACCAGGCGCACCCGCGCCAGGCCATTGCGATGTATCGCGGGACGCTCACCGACCACCCCGACAGCGTCGAAAACCTCGCGGGGCTCGGCCGTGCGGCGCTTGCCGCCGACGACTACGAAACCGCGCAGAAAGTCGACCAGACCGTCGACAACACGTTTCCGGACAACGGCGCGGTGCGCCAGTTCAAGCGCGACTACAACGCGTACCGCAGCCCGGTGCTGACCACGGAAATGAGCTTCGAACACGGCAACAGCGCACTGGCGGACAACAGCTTCACGTCGGATACGTATCTGTATTCGCAACCGTTCGGCAACAACTGGCGCGTGTTTTCCCATACGTTCTTCGGGCACGCGCAAACCGATGCCGGCAGCATCAGCCGCACGCGCACGGGGGTCGGCGGCGACTATCGGCACGGGCCGCTGACCGTGCTGGGCGAAGTCACGCGCTCGTTCGGCACGGACGGGCGCACCGGCGGCCGCGGCACCGTCAGCTACGACTTCAACGATTACGTGTCGGTCTCGGGCGGGGTCGACAGCAACGACAACTCGCTGCCGTGGAAGGCCTATGCCGCGCACGTGTGGGGCCGCTCCGCGAATGCCGAGGTGAAATACCGCCAGAACGATCGTCGCGAAGTCAGGCTGAACTACGGCGTGAGCCGCTACAGCGATTCGAACTTCCACCAGGAGATCTCGGCCACCGGCACGCAGCGCGTGTTCACGGGTGCCAACCAGCTCGTCAACGTGTCGCTGAATCTCGGCACCGACAGCAACACGCGGCAGGACGTCGCCTACTTCAGCCCGTCGCGCGACTACGCGGTCGCGGCAACGGTCATGCATCAATGGATGATCTGGAAGAAGAGCGACATGTCGATGCGGCAGCGCATCTCCGCGTCCGGCGGCGCATACAACCAGCGCGGCTTCGGCACCAGCGCGCTGTGGAGCGCGCGCCTCGAGCACGCGTGGACCTTCAAGCACGACATCACGCTGACCTACGGCATCGAGGTCAGCAGCCATGCATACGACGGCCAGCGGGAGCGCTCGGAAACGGGCTTCCTGGCGCTCAACGTGCCGTTCTAGAACCAGGAGCTCACCGAATGCAATCCAGACGGACCTTCATGTGTGGCTGCCTCGGCACCTTCACCGCGTGTTCGCTGTTTCCGGGCGTGACGCAGGCGAGGATGATCGACCTGCTTCCGCCGTCGGACCCCGCCGACGGCAAGACCTTCCGCGTGATCTGCATGCACGACGTGCGCGACAACCTGCTGTCGACGTTCGCGTCGGCCACGATGGTCGACCCGTATGCGATCGACACCGGCACGCTGACCGCCATTTTTTCCTGGTTGCAGACCAACAACTACCACACGATCACCGTCAAGCAGATCGAGGCGTCCCGGCACGGCGGCAAGCCGTTGCCGCCCCGCTCCGTGCTCCTCACGTTCGACGACGGCTACCGCAGCCACTTCACGAAGGTGCTGCCGCTGCTGAAGCGGTTCAAGTATCCGGCGGTGATGGGCATCGTCACCGCATGGATCGACGCCCCGATCGACACGCCGATCCGCATCAGCGACCGGGTCCAGATGCCGCGCGAATACTTCATGTCGTGGGACGAGGTGCAGCAGATCGGTTCGTCGGACCTGATCGAGCTCGCGTGCCACACGCACAACCTGCATCACGGCGCGGTGGCCAATCCGCAGGGCAACGAGTTGCCGGCGACCACGTCGCACCTCTACCTCAACGCGGAAAAGCGCTACGAAACCGATGCGGAATTCGATGCGCGGGTGCGCAGCGACCTGCAGACCTGCATCCGGCAGATTCGCCAGCGCACGGGACTCGTCGCGCGCTCGATGGTGTGGCCGTACGGCGCGGAGAACCAGCCGGTGCGCAAGATCTCGACGTCGCTCGGCATGGATATCCAGTTCAGCCTCGACGCGGGGCCGAATACGCCCGACGTGCCGCTCGATCGGCTGCGCCGGATCCTGATGATGTACGACGTCGATGTCGGCGGGTTCGAGCGCTCGATGCGCGAACCGGCGACCAATCGCGGCGAGGTCGAAGGCGCCGAGCGGATCGTGCAGGTCGATCTCGACCAGGTGTACGACCCCGACCCGGCGCAGCAGGAAAAGAACCTCGGCGTGCTCGTCGAGCGCATCTACCGGATGCAGCCGAAGTCGGTCTACCTGCAGGCATACGCCGACCCGAAGGGCACGGGCGTCGCGGAAGCCGTCTATTTTCCGAACCGGCACCTGCCGATGCGGGCCGACCTGTTCTCGCGCGCCGCGTGGCAGCTCAATACCCGCGCCAACGTGCAGGTGTATGCATGGATGCCGGTGCTGGCGTTCCGTCCGCCGCCGGACAAGCTGCGCGGCCTCGAGGCGATCAGCGCGTACAGCGGCGCGCCGGCGCGCGAGAACGGCACGCGCATGTTCCGCCTGAGCCCGTTCGATCCGAACGCACGGTTGCTGATCGAGCAGATCTACGAGGATCTCAGCAAGTACGCGTCGTTCGGCGGCATCCTGTTCGGCGACGATGCGGTGCTCGACGACTACGAGGATGCGGGCCGGCATGCGCTGCAAACCTATGCGCAATGGGGGCTGCCGCGCGACGTCGGGCAGATTCGCGCGAAACCCGAGCTGATGGATCGATGGACCCGGCAGAAGACCCGCTACCTGCTGGACCTGACGCGCCAGCTCGAGCAGATCGTCCTCGCGAACCAGAACGCCGGCGACGTGCTCACCGCGCGCAACATCTTCGCGCAGCCGGTGCTGAACCCCGCGTCCGAAGCGTGGTACGCGCAAAACTACGACGATTTCCTCAAGGCCTACGATTTCGTCGCGCTGATGGCGATGCCTTACATGGAGCAGGCGTCGGATCCGGACCGCTGGCTGGACAAGCTCGCCGACGTCGTCGCCACCAAGCCGCACGGGTTCGCGAAGACCGTGTTCGAGCTGCAGGCCTACGACTGGCACGCGCACAAGGACATTCCGGGCAGCACGCTGCGCGCGCAGATGGGGCGGCTGCGCAGCCGCGGCGCGCTGAGCTTCGGCTATTACCCGGACAATTTCCTGCACGACCAGCCGTCGCTCGCGACCATTCGCAGCGCGATGTCGCTCAAGGCGCGTCTCGACCCGACTTCGATCAATGCGCTGATGCAGGGGCAACCGAACAAAGGGGCGCCAGCAAAATGACGACACACGACATCATTCGACGGCTGCAGGATTTCGTCTTCTACTATCCGTTCTTCATGTCGTATCTGTGGATGATCGGCGGCGTCGTGCATTTCCTGCTGCTGGAGGAAGGGCGCGTGCTGTCCCGGCGCGTGCTCGCGGCGAGCGGCATGCCGAAGGTGTCGATCGTGGTGCCCTGCTTCAACGAGGAAGCGAACGTGCGCAGCGTGATCGAGCACCTGAACGCGATGGAGTATCCGAACTACGACATCATCGCGGTCAACGACGGCAGCAAGGATCGCACCGGCGAAATCCTCAACGCGCTGGCCGCCACGATGCCGCGGCTGCTCGTCATCCATCACGCGCGCAACGAAGGCAAGGCGGTGGGGCTCACCACCGCGGCGGCCGTCGCGAATGCGGAATACCTGCTGTGCATCGACGGCGATTCGCTGCTCGCGCACGACGCGATCGGCTGGATGCTCGAGCACTTCGTCACCGACCCCGGCGTCGGCGCGGTGACCGGCAACCCGCGCATCCGCACGCGCACGTCGCTGCTCGGCCGCATGCAGGTGGGCGAGTTCTCGTCGATCGTCGGCCTGATCAAGCGCACGCAACAGGTGTATGGCCGCATCTTCACGGTGTCCGGCGTCATCACGATGTTCCGCAAGACCGCGCTCGCCGATGTCGGCTTCTGGAGCACGGACATGCTGACCGAGGACATCGACGTGACCTGGAAGCTGCAGTGCCGCGACTGGTGCGTCGTGTTCGAGCCGCATGCGCTGAGCTGGATCCTGATGCCGGAGACGGTCAAGGGGCTCTACCACCAGCGGCTGCGCTGGGCCAAGGGCGGCATCCAGGTGCTGCTCAAGTACGCCGGCACGGTCGCGCGGCCCGCGATGATGATGATGTGGCCGCTGTACGTCGAGTACCTGATCGGCATCGCGTGGGCGTATTCGATGGCGTTCATCCTGCTGCTGTCGATCTTCGGCCTGTTCCATCCGCTGCCGGCGGACTGGCAGGTCTCGCTCGTCCCGCACTGGCACGGCATGCTGCTGGTCGCCACCTGCGTGCTGCAGCTGATCGTCGGCTGCATGATCGACCGCCGCTACGACGAACGGCTGCTGATGTATTTCCTGGATACCGTCTGGTATCCGGTCGCATTCTGGTTGATCAGCATGATCACCACCGTGGTCGCCCTGCCCGCCGTCGTGTTGCGCGGCCGGGGCAAACGCGCCATCTGGATCAGTCCCGACCGAGGAATTCAACATGAAGAACGCGCCGATTATTGACCTCTCCCTGCGCTCCCCGAACCGGATGATCGCCGATCGCGGCGTCATCGTCGGATGCACGCACATCGCGTGGTTTCGCTTCATCCGGCCAGCGCTGGTCGGCGCGGTGTGGGCGTCGATCTGCATCTATACGTACCGCTACCTGCTGCCGATCAACGATGCCGAGATGCCGATCGAACAACTGTTCTTCTATGTGACCTGCATCGCGGTGATGGGCGGCTCGCTCCTCGCATGGCTGATCGCCGCGCGCGTCGTGCACCCGCTCACCAATCGATGGCACGTGACGAAGATGCTGCGGCGCTCGGCCAGCCTCCGGTCGAAATCGGAGCCGACGACGGCGCTGGCCGAAACCGCGCAGCCCGACGACGAACAGGCCGCGCGCATTCTCATCGCATCGCACGACGCGAACGGATCGATATCCGCGATCGAGTGGACGACCCACGCCGCGCCGCCGGCACGCGAACGGCCCGCCAGGAAAACCGGCGGGCCCGTCTGGCGTGGCGTCGGCCCGACGCGCCACGGCACCTGATGCCGACATCCATCGCACGCGCGGCGCGCGTGCGGCAATCGCGCCGGCGCAGCCGCCGGGCGCCCCGGCGTGTCGCGCATCGCGCGGGGCCGTCCGCGATCGCGGTCTGGCTCGGCCGCCCCGCGCGGCACCGCGCATGCCGCGACCGGCGCTGAACGGGATTCGCGAATCCTCCACCGATGCCGCGCGGGCGACAGCGCCTGCATTCGATTGCGCTGCCGCGCCGCCGGGCATTCCGATTACTTCTTCTGGGCGAGGTGAACCATGTGCGGAATCGTCGGAGCAAGCGGCCAGAACAACCAGGTGCCGCAACTGGTCAAGGCGTTGAGCCGGCTCGAATATCGCGGCTACGATTCATGCGGGATCGCGCTGCAAAGCGGCGGACACATCCGCAGCGAACGCACGCTGCGCCGTGTGACGGACCTGCAGGAACGCGTGACGACGCTCGGCCTCGAAGCGGGAACCTGCATCGCGCACACGCGCTGGGCCACCCACGGCGCGCCGTCCGAGACCAACGCCCACCCGATCATGTCGGGCGACACGATCGCGGTCGTGCACAACGGCATCATCGAGAACCACGACGCGCTCAGGGCCGAGCTGAAGCAGCGCGGCTATACGTTCCGCGGCGAAACCGACACCGAGGTAATCGCCCACCTGATTCACAGCGAGTACCGCGACGACCTGTTCGACGCCGTGACGCGCGCGGTCAAGCGCCTGCGCGGCGCCTATGCGGTCGCGGTGCTGAGCGCGCGCGAACCGCAGCGCCTGGTGGCCGCGCGCGCCGGCTCGCCGCTCGTGATCGGCATCGGCGCGCAGCAGAACTACCTCGCGTCCGACTGCGCGGCCCTCGGCGACCTGACCGACCGCTTCATCTACCTGGAGGACGGCGATATCGCGCTGATCACGCCGGAGCGCATTCAGATGGTCGACGCGATGGGGCGCGAAGCGAAACGCCCGCTGTGCCAGATCAAGGCGCGCGACGCCGAGGCCGGCCTCGGCCCGTACCAGCACTTCATGCAGAAGGAGATCTTCGAACAGCCGACGGCGATCGACAACACGCTGGCCGGCATCGATGCGATCTCCCCCGCATTGTTCGGCGCCGCGCGGGACGCGCACGCGCTGCTGTCGCGCGTGCGAAGCGTGCTGCTGCTCGGTTGCGGCACCAGCTATTACGCGGGGCTCACCGCGAAATACTGGCTCGAGGGCATCGCGGGCATCCCCGCGCAGGTCGAGATCGCGAGCGAATACCGTTACCGGGAATCCGTCGCGGATCCGCACACGCTGGTGGTCGGCATTTCGCAATCGGGCGAGACCGCCGACACGATCGGCGCGATCGAGCACGCGCGCGGCCTCGGCCAGGATCTGTCGCTGGCGATCTGCAACGTCGCGACGAGCTCGATCGCACGCGGCGCGTCGCTGCGCTTCCTGACGCAGGCCGGCACCGAGCTGGGCGTGGCATCGACCAAGGCGTTCACGACGCAGCTGGTCGCGCTGTTCCTGCTGACGCTGACGCTCGCACAATTGCGCGGCCGGCTCGACGCGGCGCGCGCGGCGGTCTACCTGCGGCAGTTGCGTGAGCTGCCCCCGCGCATCGGCCACGCGCTGGCGCTCGAGACGCAGGTCATGGGCTGGGCCGCCGATTTCATGCAGATGGAGAACGCGCTGTTCCTGGGCCGCGGCATTCATTTTCCGATCGCGATGGAAGGCGCGCTGAAGCTCAAGGAGGTGTCGTACATCCACGCCGAGGGCTACCCGGCCGGCGAGCTGAAGCACGGCCCGCTCGCGCTCGTGACCAGCACGATGCCGGTCGTCACGATCGCGCCGGACGACGGCCTGTTCCAGAAGCTGAAATCCAACATGGCCGAAGTGCGCGCGCGCGGCGGGCGACTCTACGTGCTGGCGGGCAGCCAGCTCGAAATCGACGACGCCGACGACACGCGCGTGATCCGCCTGCGCGAACCCGGCGACGCGCTGTCGCCGATCATGCACGTGGTGCCGTTGCAACTGCTCGCCTATCACGTCGGTTGCGCACGCGGCGCCGACGTCGACAAGCCGCGCAACCTCGCCAAATCGGTGACCGTCGAATGATGCGGCGGGCAGTGCGGATCGCTGCTGCTGCGGCCTGCGTCGGCGGCTGTCTCGCCGCGGCGTCGGGCCTCGCGCCGCAACACGCGCTCGCCGGCGCGGCCACGCCGCACAAGGCGGCGCCCCGCCCGGCGCCCCAGCAGAAGGACAGCGGCGATCCGCGGCGCTTCATGCACGGCATCGGCATGGCCAACGCCGGCAACGGCAAGCGCTGGGTTTTCTTCAGCAGCTCCGGCCTCCCGCCGCATGGCGCGCTGCCGAACGGCAACTGGCCGCACGACGTGTACGTCGGCGAATGGTCACCCGGCAGCGCGCATCTCGCGCATGTGCGCGTCTTCATCCGGCGGCCCGAGGCGCAGGAGCCCGTATCGATCGCGCAGAACGCGCGCGGCGACATCTTCGTCACGTTCGAGGACGGCTGGAACGCGCCGCAGGAAGTGAGCCAGCGGTACGGCGTGTATCGGCGCGACCTGACGCCGGTGAAGCCCTACCCGAACGACGTCGAATCGGGCGGCCATTCGGGGCACGCGGCCACGGCCGGCGAGCGCTTCGTGGTGTTCTATTCCGCCGACTGGGTCGACGGCGGCGGCGTCGACAACCTCGGCACCGGCGGCGGCGTCTATCTGAAGACCTACGACGCCGCCGGGCGGCTGCTGAACCGCGTCGCCGTCGCGCCGCACAGCCGCGAGTGGTGGCCCGTGATTGCCGGCTCGCCGCACCGCGCGTTGCTGGTCTGGCAGAAATACATCGAGGGCAGCACGAACGCGAAGCTCGAATACGCGCTGTTCGATCCCGAAACGGCCAGGCTGGAGAAACTTGGCGAATTGAGCGACGCGATTCGGTACTACGTGTACGCCGCGGCCTATGTGCCCGCGATCGACCGCTTCATCGTCGTCGCCACGACGGCGAACGACCGCGGCGTCGCGATGCTGATCGATCCGGACGGCCGCCGCACGGCGAGCCGGGATTGCCTGCCGGCCACGGTGCGCGAATCGGGCGTGGCCGTCGCCGGCGCCAGCGCGTATGTGCCGACGCAGGACGGGCGGCTGCTGGCGCTCGCGCTTGCGCCCGAACAGATCACCGCGCGTGGCGCGCAGCGCGCGCCGATTCCGTGGGGCACCACCGGCATCGTCGGCTTTCCGGCCAGCGACACGGCGCTGCACTTCGTGTCGCTGACGCCGTCGGGCGTGCGGGAAGCCGATGTCGAACCGGCGCGGGAAACCGCGCTCGAAAAGCCCGACGAACCGTGCGCCGCCCGTCAATGACGGCGCGTCGCCGGGCCCTCGTCAGGCGCCCGGCTCCTGCGCGCTGCGCAGCACCGCACGCAGCAGCACGTCCGCCCCCGCCGTCGCCCATTCGGGCGTGATCGCCTCGGCTTCGTTGTGGCTCAGCCCGTCGACGCACGGCACGAAGATCATCCCGGCCGGCGCCACGCGCGCGAGATAGCACGTGTCGTGGCCCGCGCCGGACACGATGTCCATGTGCGGCAGCCCGAGCGCGTCGGCCGCGTCGCGCACCGCGTCGATGCAGCGCGGCGCGAACGGTATCGGCGGATACGTGAAGATCTGCTCGATCTGCGCGCCGAGGCCCGCGTCGGCCGCCACGCGCGCGAGTTCCGCGCGCAGCGCCGCATCCAGCGCATCGAGCACCGCGTCGTCCGGATGCCGGAATTCGACCGTGAAGAAGCAGCCGCCCGGCACCGTGTTGCGCGAGTTCGGCCGCGCCTCGATCATCCCGACCGTCGCGCGCGCATGCGGCGCGTGGCGGCGCCCGAGCGCATCGACGAACTCGATCATCCGCGCCGCGCCGACCAGCGCGTCGCGGCGGAATGCCATCGGCGTCGTGCCGGCGTGCGCGTCGACGCCGCTCAGCGTCACCTCGTACCAGCGCTGCCCCTGCCCGCCCGTGACGACGCCGATCGTTTTCCCGGCGCGCTCGAGAATCGCACCCTGCTCGATGTGCAGCTCGTACACCGCGTGCACCGGATAGCCGCCGACGGGCTCGCTGCCCGCATAGCCGATCCGCGCCAGTTCCGCGCCGATCGTCCTGCCCGCGGTGTCGGTGCGCGACAGCCCGTAGTCGAGCGTATAGACGCCCGCGAACACGCCGGCCGAGACCATCGCCGGCGCGAAGCGCGAGCCTTCCTCGTTGGTCCAGATCACGACGTCGATCGGCCGCTCGGTCTCGACGCCCGCGTCGTTCAGCGCGCGCACCACTTCGAGCCCGCCGAGCACGCCGTAGATGCCGTCGTAGCGGCCGCCGGTGGGCTGCGAATCGGCGTGCGAGCCGGTCATCACCGGCGCGGCGCCGGGGTTGCGGCCCGCGCGGCGCGCGAACACGTTGCCCATCCGGTCCACCCGCACCGTGCAGCCGGCGTCGCGCGCCCATTGCACGAACAGGTCGCGCGATTCGCGGTCGAGGTCGGTCAGCGCGAGCCGGCACACGCCGCCCTTCGGCGTCGCGCCGATCTGCGCCATCCGCTCGAGCGAAGCCCACAGACGTTCGCCGTCGACGCGCGGCACGCTCATGGTGTCGTCACGCCGCATCGCCCGCTCCTTGCGTGCCGGCCTGCGCGGTTTCCTGCAGCCGATAGCGGAAATCGCAGCGCTGGCCGCCCTGCATGATCGTGCTGGTGCGCGTGAGCGCGATGCGCGGGTCGTAGCCCTGGATGAAATAGCTGTCGCGCGCGCAGCTCAGCAGGTGGCCGATCTCGCCGAGCCCCATCGCGTGATACATCTCCGCGTAGCTGCAGCGGTGCACGTCGTAGTCGTAGTGCGCGTCGTCCACGCGCTGCACCTCGACGTCGAGCGCATCGTCCTTCTCCCACAGCACCTGCAGCGCAACGAACGACTTCACGCTCGTGCCGTCGGGTTCCTGCGCGGCGAACGTGCGGCCGGCGTCGACGGCCGCGCCGCGCACCGCTTCCGCGATCACGGCCTGCGCGCGCTCGGCGCCGAATTCGCGCTTCATGATCTCGTAGATCGGCTTGATGATTTCCGCTTCGATGCGGCGCCGCGCGAGAATGCCGAGGCGCGCGTCCTCCGTGGTGGCGGCCTGGGCCTGGGTCGGTTCGGTCATGGGGATCGTCTCCTGCAAGGCAGTCGTTTCGTTTACTTCGTCGCGGTGCGCGTGCCGCCGAGCACGTCGACGACGGTCCACTTGCCGCCGCGCACCTGGTAGATCGTGAAGGCCGGGTTCTTCAGGTTGCCCGCTTCGTCGAACGCGATCGCGCCGGTCACGCCGGATCGATTGATCGCATGCACCGCCGCGACCAGCTTCGCGGGCTGCGTCGTGCCGGCCTGTTGCGTGGCCGCGATCAGCGTCGCCGCCGCGTCGTAGGCGAACGGCGCGTGCAGCTCGATCGGCTGGCGGTAGCGCGCCCGGTACTGCGCGTCGAACGCGCCGCCGCCCGGCATCCGCGCGAGCGGCAGGCCCGGTTCGAGCGCGGTCACGCCGTCGCCGTCCTTGCCCGCGAGCGACAGGAAGGTCTGGCTCACGAAGCCGCCCGCGCCGAGCAGCGGCGCGTTCACGCCGAGCTGGCGCATCCGGCGCGCGATCGGCGCGGCCTGCGCGTCGAGCCCGCCGAAGAACACCAGATCCGCGCGCTTGCCCTTGATCGCGGTCAGCACGCCGCTGAAATCGGTGGTCTTGTCGTTCACGTACTGGCGATCGACGATCGTGCCGCCGTTCGCCTCGACGCCCTTGATGAACTGCGTGGCGAGGCCCGAGCCGAACGACGTGCGATCGTCGATCACCGCGATGCGCTTCGCCTTCAGCGTCTTCACCGCATAGGCGCCCGTGTACATGCCGCCCGCGTCATCGTGGCCCATGATGCGGAACGCCGTCGTGTAGCCTTGCTGCGTGTACTGGTGGCCGGTGGACGCGGGTGCGATCTGCGGAATGCCCGCGTCGCGATAGACGCGCGACGCCGGCACGCTGCAGCCCGTGTTCCAGTGGCCGACGACGCCGGCCACGTGCTGGTCGACGAGCTGCTGCGCGACCGTGACGGCCGTGCGCGGATCGGATTGATCGTCGGCCGCGACCAGCTTGTAGACGACCGGCTTGCCGCCGACGCTCGGGTGCTTCGCGTTCGCGTCGTCGATCGCGAGCTGCGCGCCGTTGCGCAGATCCTGGCCGATCCGCGCGGACGGGCCGGTCAGCGGCGCGGCAAGGCCGATCAGGATCGTCTGCGGCGCGGCTTGCGCGAGGGCGGGCGCGGAAGCGATCAGCGCGGCGGCGGACAGCGCGAGGCTGGCGGGAACGAAGGAGATTTTCATGTGGAGGATCGGGGGAATCGAATCAAAACATGAAAAATATTAAAGAGTTGATGCCTGCACCCCAAATATCCAATTGTTGGATGCTTATGCCATTCCCGACACAATAGCTCAAACGCCTGTAAACACAAGATATTTTATGTTTGCCGCCCGCCTCGACTTTTCGATAAAATTCCATACATGAAAAATATCGAACAATTGCCACATGATCCGCCGCTGCGCGCGGTCCGCGCGTTCGAGGCGTTCGCGCGCCTCGGGTCGGTCACCGCGGCGGCGGCCGAACTCGACATTACGCCGTCGGCGGTCAGCCACCAGCTGCAATTGCTGGAGGCGTTCATCCAGACGCCGCTGACGGTGCGCGAGGGGCGCTTGCTCGCGCTCACCGACGAAGGGCGCGACTATTACCGCTCGATCAGCGCCGCGTTCTCGGTGCTGCGCAGCGCGACGCGCTTCGTGCGCGACCGCTCGTCGCTGCGGCAAATCACGATCAGCCTGATACCGCTGTTCGGCATCGGCTGGTTCATCCCGCGCCTGCACGGGTTTCTCGCGGACAACGCCGACGTCGACGTGACGGTGCTGTACGCGAACCATCGCTACTATCGCAGCGACGCATCGGATCTCTCGATCCGCTTCGGCACCGGCGACTGGCCCGGCTACCGCTGCGAGCGGCTGCTGCCGGGCGCGATGGCGCCGATGTGCAGCCCGTCGTTCCTGCAGCGCCACGGGCCGTTCCGCACGCCGGCCGATCTCGCGCACGCGCCGCTCGTGCACGACGAGGATCGCAGCACGTGGGTCAACTGGCTGCAGGGCGCGGGCGTGTCGCACGTATCTCACGCGGTCGGGCCGATGTTCGAGGACGGGCAGCTGACGCTGAGCGCGGCGCGCGCGGATCTCGGCGTCGCGCTGCTGCGGCCGCC
Organism: Burkholderia stagnalis; assembly: GCF_902830275.1. Lineage (GTDB taxonomy): Bacteria > Pseudomonadota > Gammaproteobacteria > Burkholderiales > Burkholderiaceae > Burkholderia > Burkholderia stagnalis. Next base: position 132,335 of record NZ_CADESW010000001.1, read on the forward strand.
GCTCGTCGAACGCGAACTCGCGAGCGGCGCGCTCGTGCGGCTGTTCGAGCACGCGCTCGACGACGGGCGCGACTACTACCTGTGCACGCGCGACGATGCGGACTTGCCGGATGGCGCGCAGCGGCTGGCGGCGTGGTTGCGGAGGATGGCGGCGGAATGACGCACCCCCACCGGCACGCATAGAAATTCCCGATGCCGCGGATTGAAACAAGCAATTTCACAAACTCAGGGTGAACCCGGATACTGGCGTCACTCCATTCACTCCCGACGCAAAGGAAATCACAAGATGCCGATCATCAACACCCAAATCAAACCGTTCAAGGCAACCGCATACCACAACGGCGATTTCGTGCCCGTCTCCGACGAGAACTTCAAGGGCAAGTGGTCCGTCGTCGTGTTCTACCCGGCCGACTTCACGTTCGTCTGCCCGACCGAGCTGGGCGACCTCGCCGACCGTTACGCGGAATTCCAGAAGCTGGGTGTCGAAATCTACGCGGTGTCGACCGACACGCATTTCACGCACAAGGCATGGCACGACACGTCGGACACGATCGGCAAGATCAAGTACCCGATGATCGGCGACCCGACGCTCACGCTGTCGCGCAACTTCGACGTGCTGATCGAGGAAGAAGGGATGGCGCTGCGCGGCACGTTCGTGATCAACCCGGAAGGCGAGATCAAGCTGTGCGAGATCCACGACAACGGCATCGGCCGCGACGCGGGCGAACTGCTGCGCAAGGTGCAGGCTGCGCAATACATCGCGGCGCATCCGGGTGAAGTGTGCCCGGCCAAGTGGACCCCGGGCGCGGAAACGCTGACCCCGTCGCTCGACCTGATCGGCAAGATCTGACGATCGCCCCGCGCGCCCCACACGAGGCGCGCAGCGGCGGGCTGCCGCATCGCGCAGCCCGCCCGCCCCTTCGGCACGACGTGCCCGACCATAATCATTAATACGGAATCCGAATCGCCATGCTCGACGCCAATCTCAAGAACCAACTCAAAGCGTACCTCGAAAAGATCACGCGCCCGATCGAACTCGTCGCGTCGCTGGACGACAGCGCGAAGTCGCAGGAGCTGTTTGCGCTGCTGAACGAGATTGCGTCGCTGACGGCTCGCGTGACCGTCGTCGAACGCCGCGGCGATGCCGAGCGCACGCCGTCGTTCACGATCGGCGAACCGGGCAAGCCGGCCGGCATCCGTTTCGCCGGCATCCCGATGGGCCACGAATTCACGTCGCTCGTGCTCGCGCTGCTGCAGACGGGCGGCCACCCGATCAAGCTCGACGACGACGTGATCGAGCAGATCCGCGCGCTCGACGGCGATTACGCGTTCGAGACGTATTTCTCGCTGTCGTGCCAGAACTGCCCGGAAGTCGTGCAGGCGCTGAACGTGATGTCGCTGATCAACCCGCGCATCCGTCACGTCGCGATCGACGGCGCGCTGTTCCAGGATGAAGTCGAGGCGCGCCAGATCATGGCGGTGCCGACCATGTTCCTGAACGGCGAAACGTTCGGCCAGGGCCGCAGCAGCGTGAAGGAAATCCTCGCGAAGCTCGACACGGGCGCCGGCGCCCGCGCCGCGAAGTCGCTCGAGAACAAGCCCGTGTTCGACACGCTGATCGTCGGCGGCGGCCCGGCCGGTGCGGCGGCCGCGATCTACTCGGCGCGCAAGGGCATTGCGACGGGCGTCGTGGCCGAGCGTTTCGGCGGCCAGGTGCTCGACACGATGGCGATCGAGAACTTCGTGTCGGTGCAGGAAACCGAAGGGCCGACGTTCGCGACGGCGCTCGAGCAGCACGTGAAGCAATACGACGTCGACATCATGGACGTGCAGCGCGCCGAGGCACTGATTCCCGGCGACGTGCACCAGATCCGCCTCGCGAACGGCGCCGTGCTGAAGGCGAAGACGATCGTGCTCGCTACCGGCGCGCGCTGGCGCGAAATCAACGTGCCGGGCGAGCGCGAATACCGCAACCGCGGTGTCGCGTACTGCCCGCACTGCGACGGCCCGCTGTTCAAGGGCAAGCGCGTCGCGGTGGTCGGCGGCGGCAACTCGGGCGTGGAAGCCGCGATCGACCTGGCCGGCATCGTGAAGGAAGTCACGCTGGTCGAATACGGCGCGCAACTGCGCGCGGACGAAGTGCTGCAGCGCAAGCTGCGCAGCCTGCCGAACGTGACCGTCGTCACGCAGGCCCAGACGACCGAGCTGACCGGCGACGGCAGCAAGCTGAACGGCCTCGTCTACACGGATCGTCAAACGGGCGACGTGAAGCGCATCGAGCTCGAAGGCGTGTTCGTGCAGATCGGCCTCGTGCCGAACACCGAATGGCTGAAGGGCACGATCGAACTGTCGAAGCACGGCGAGATCGTCGTCGATGCGCGCGGCGCGACGTCGGTGCCCGGCGTGTTCGCGGCCGGCGACGTGACGACGGTGCCGTTCAAGCAGATCGTGATCGCGGTCGGCGAAGGCGCGAAGGCCTCGCTCGGCGCGTTCGATCACCTGATCCGGCAGGATGTCGCGGCGGCCGCGCCGCAGCCGCGGGCCGAGGAAGCCGTGGCCGCGTAATACACAAGGTGTCTCTCTTGGCCCCGCATGCCCTGGTCGGTGTGCGGGGTCCTTTTTTTATCGATTTTTACCTGCTCACCGCGCGAACGGGCGGCGCTCAATCCTCGGGAACGAAGGCGGGATTGAACACGATCTCCCACAGATGGCCGTCGGGATCCTGGAAATAGCCGGCGTAGCCGCCCCAGAACGTCTTGCCGGCCGGCTTCACGAGCCGCGCGCCGGCGGCGAGCGCCTGCCGCATCACGTCGTCGACTTCCTGGGTGCTGCCGACGTTGTGGCCGATCGTGAACTCCGTCGCGCTGCGCGCGGCAACCGGCAGTCCGCTGTCGTGCGCGATGTCGTGACGACCAAAGAGCGCCAGCTTCAGGCCGCTCTGGAGATCGAAGAACGCGACCGCGCCATGTTCGAATTCCGTGCCGATGATGCCGTCCGTCGCCAGGCCCAGGCCGTCGCGATAAAACCGCACGGCCGCGTCGAGATCGTCGACGCCGATTGTCAGCACGCTGATTCTGGGTTTCATTTCCCCGCCTCCGATGTCCGATGCCGCCCGTTCGATGCGGAAACGGGCGCCGAACGCGCATCGTAATCGATCGCCGAAGTCGCTGCCCGCCACGCGGTGCCGCGGCGATCACTCCGGAAACGGCAACTCCGTCTGCCCTTCCGCGCGCATGCCGAACGTGTTGAGCGTCATCGCCACGAGCGCGTAATAGCCGAGCAGCGCGACGAGGTTGACCACGACCGCGTGCCCGAAGCGCTCCTCCGCGCGTGCGAACGTCGCATCGCTGACGCGCCGCGTGTCGTACAGCTCGTTCGCGAACGCGTAGACCAGCGCATCGTCGTCGGACTCGAACCCGGGCTCGACGCCGTCGCGGATCGCTTCCGCGGTCGCGGCCGGCAGGCCGGCGTCGAGCGCGATCGGATGATGGATGTGCCATTCCGCCTGCGAGCGCCAGCGCGCGGCGGTGACGAGGATCGCCAGCTCCGACAGGCGCAGCGGCAAGCCGGTGCGATACCGGCAGAATGCACCGAGGCGCTGCGCGTGCTGCGCGAGCTCGGGGCTCGCGATCCAGCCGAGGAACGGGCCGTTCAGGTTGCCGCGCGGGCCGCTGAGGATTTCGTCGAGCACGGCCTTCTGCGCATCGGTCGCCGATGCCGCGTCGAACGGGGGGAGTCTGTCGGTCATCAGTTGCTCTGAGAAACCTCGCCATTTCCATCAAGGGGACTTCCTTCGGGGCGCATGGCGGGGAGGAAAGGAGCGCGCTTGACAGGCAGCTTCTTCCATTGGTTAGGATAGCCGGCATGATCCTTGTTTACCGCTACCGGGTGAAGTCGCTCAACGGACTGCTGAACCAGCAGAGCCGAGCGGTGAACTACGTGTGGAACTTCTGCAACGACACGCAGAAGCACGCGCTCAAGTGGCGCAAGAAATGGCCGACGGGGTTCGACCTGAACGTGCTGACGACCGGCAGCAGCAAGGCACTCGGCATCCACTCCGGCACGGTCAACGCGACGTGCGAGCAATACGCGAAGTCGCGCAGCCAGCGTCGTCGCCCGTACCTGCGCTATCGCGGCCGGAAGTCGCTCGGCTGGGTGCCGCTGAAGGGCCGTGACCTGAAGCGCGAGGGCAACGCGTTTCGCTTTGCCGGCCACACCTTCCGCGTGTTCAGCAGCCGCCCGCTTCCCGACGGCAAGATCAAGGACGGCACCAACTTCGCGCAGGATGCGCGCGGCCACTGGTTCCTCAACATCGTGATCGAGATACCGGATGTTCCGGCCCGCCCGATCCGTTCCGGCGTCGGTATCGATCTCGGCCTGAAAGACTTCGCCACACTTTCGACCGGCGAAAAACTGCCTAATGACCAGTTCGGCCGGCGCGCGGCCGACAAGCTGGCGAAAGCGCAGCGGGCACGCAAGCACAAGCGGCATATCGCGAAGCTGCACGCCAAAGTGGCGAATGCCCGCGCCGACTTCCAGCACAAGCTCGCGCTCGATCTGGTGCGGCGATTCGATTACATCGCGGTCGGAAATGTGTCGGCCTCGAAACTCGCCGAAACCAGGATGGCGAAGAGCATCTACGACGCATCCTGGTCGTCCTTCCGAAACAAGCTCCGTTACAAGGCGATCGCGCACGGAGCCACGTTCGAGGAAGTGGACGAAAGCGGTTCGACCCAGTCCTGTTCGGCGTGCGGGTCGAAAGACAGCACGACGCGGCCGAAAGGTATCGCGGGACTGCGAACAAGAGAGTGGGCCTGCGATGGCTGTGGTGTCGTGCATGATCGTGATACCAACGCTGCGTTGAACATTCTCCGATGCGGACGTGCATCGCCAGTGGTGGGAATCGCCCGCATTTAGGCGGGCGAGGACGTCAAGAAATTTCCGTCTGCTGATTCCGTCATGCGCGAACCGACGCGATCGCCGCGTCGACCGCCGCCGCAAGACGCTCGACGATGGTCTCGATCTGCCGCGCCGTGCAGATGAACGGCGGCGCGATCAGCACGTGATCGCCCTGCCGCCCGTCGATCGTACCGCCCATCGGATACACCATCAAGCCGCGCTGCATCGCCTCGCGCTTGATCACCGCGTTCAGCTTCAGCGCCGGATCGAATGCCGCCTTGCTGTCGCGGTCGCGCACGAATTCGACGCCGACGAACAGCCCCCGCCCGCGCACGTCGCCGACGTGGGGATGCGCGGCATAACGCTCGCGCAACGACGCGCGCAACTGCTCGCCGCGCGCCTGCACGTTGTCGAGCAGCTTCTCGTCGGCGATCACGCGCTGCACTTCGAGCGCGGCCGCGCAGGCCGTCGCATGGCCGATGTACGTGTGGCCATGCTGGAAGAAGCCCGACCCGCCGACGATCGTCCGGTAGATCTCGTCGCTGACAAGCGTCGCGCCGATCGGCTGGTAGCCCGCGCCGAGCCCCTTCGCGATCGTCAGCAGGTCCGGCGCGACGCCGTCCTCCTCGCAGGCGAACAGGTAGCCGGTGCGCCCCATCCCCGACATGATCTCGTCGAGGATCAGCAGCACGCCGTACTTGTCGCACACCGCGCGAATCTTCTTCAGGTAGGTGCGCACCGGCGGCACCGCGCCGGCCGTCGCGCCGACCACCGTCTCCGCGACGAACGCGGCGACGCTGTCCGCGCCGAGCGCGAGGATCTTCCGTTCGAGTTCGTCCGCAAGACGCTGCGCGAACGCTTCCTCGGTTTCGTCCGCGCGCTGCTCGCGATACGCGTAGCACGGGCTCACGTGATGCGCTTCGATCAGGATCGGCAGGAACGGCTCGCGCCGCCACGCGTTGCCGCCGATCGCGAGCGCGCCGAGCGTGTTGCCGTGGTAGCTCTGGCGGCGCGCGATGAAGTGGCGCCGCTGCGGCTCGCCCTTCTCGACGAAATACTGGCGCGCGAGCTTGAGCGCCGCCTCGATCGCCTCGGAGCCGCCCGACACGAAGTACACGTGATCGAGCCCGGCCGGCGCGGCGTCGACGAGCCGGTCGGCCAGTTCCTCGGCCACGTCGGTCGTGAAGAACGACGTGTGCGCGTACGGCAGCTGCTGCGCCTGCCGCTTGATCGCATCGATCACGCGCTGGTTGCTGTGCCCGAGGCACGACACGGCCGCGCCGCCGCATGCGTCGATGTAACGCTTGCCGGTGGAATCGATGATCTCGATGCCGTCGCCGGCCACGGCGACAGGCAGGGTCGCGCGGGGCGCGCGATGGAAAACGGTAGTCATGCGTTGCCTCATTGAATGGATCGGGACGCGTCTGCCGCGCGTCTGTCCGGCACGATGCGCGTCGCGAAGCGCTGCGTGCCGTGTTGATGAACCGTCATGTCGATGCCCGCGTCGCGGATCGCGAACACCGCGGTGGCGAGCGTGTTCTCGTCGTCGGGATCGTGCGGATCGTCGCGATAGATCGGCAGGCCTTCCGGCGCGCGATCGCCGAGCACGCGCAACAGCGCGGCTTCGTCGATCGCATCGATGCCGGGCGCGAGCGCGTCGACGCGCCGCTGGCGATCCGCCGACGACTGCGTGACGATCTGCGCTTCCGCGTCGCAGCCCGCATGCACCATGTGATTCGCATGGCCGGACAGCCGCGCGACGTCGATCACCGAGCAGCGCGCGACGCTCGCCTCGATGCTCAGCAGCCGCGCGTCGCCGGTCGCACCGAGCGTGTGATGAAAGCCGCTCGCCCGCGCATGCGTGCGCAGCACGTCCACGGCCGCATCGAGCGACGCGGCGTCGAGCACCGCGCGCGCGAGGATCATGCGCGGCACGCCAACAGCCGGCGCCTTGATGCGCAGGTTGTTGATCGCCTGCGCGATGCCCGCGCGATTCGCGGCAAACGTGTGGCCCGGCAGCGAGCCCGGGTAATAGAAGCTGATGAAACCGGGCTTGCCGGTGGGCCGCACGTCGACGAGCAGGCAGCGCTCGCGCAGGTACGGATCGCCGTCCTCGTTGTGCGCGATCCAGCGCGCGCCGTCGGCGCCGCGCGCGGCCAGCGTCGTGCAGCCGTCCGGCGCGTTATGGATCAGCTCGCCGCGGCAATTCCACAGAAAAACGTCTTCCGCCGGCCAGCCGAGACCGGCCGCCATGCCGTCGAGCTCCGCGACGAGATCGGGATACGCGGCGAGCGCCGCCTGCCGCAGCGCCTGCACGAACGGACGGCCGCGCCAGCGGCTGACCGCCTGCCACGCGCTGCTCTGCTGCATGTACGCGTCGAACACCGGGCGCGCGAGTTCGCCGAGGCGCACGCCGATGTCGAACGGCGTGCCGGCGATGACGGGAGAAAGGGAAAGCGGCATGTCGAACGTTGGCGTGCTCAGGACACGTGTTTCAGGAATTCCTTCAGGCGCGGCGTCGGCGGCCGGTCGATCAGGTCGGCCGGGTGGCCGTCCTCGGCGATGCCGCCCTGATCCATGAACAGCAGCCGCGTGCCGACCCGCTTCGCGAAGCCGATCTCGTGCGTGACGACGATCATCGTCATCCCCTCGTTCGCGAGATCCTGCATCACTTTCAGCACTTCGTGGCGCAGTTCCGGATCGAGCGCGGAGGTCGGCTCGTCGAACAGCATCAGCCGGGGCCGGATCGCGAGCGCGCGCGCGATCGCGACGCGCTGCTGCTGGCCGCCCGACAGCTCCGACGGGTAATGATTCGCGCGCGATTCGAGGCCGACCTTGTCGAGCAGCGCCATCGCCTGGTCGCGCGCGTCGGCGCGCGACGCGCCGCGCACCTGCATCGGCCCGAACATCACGTTCTCGAGCGCGGTCATCTGCGGAAACAGGTTGAACTGCTGGAACACCATGCCGGCCTCGAGGCGGATGTTGCGGATCGTCGCCGCGTTGCCGCGCACGCTCTGGCCGTCGACGAGCAGCTCGCCGCCCGTGATCTTCTCGAGCGCGTTGATACAGCGCAGCATCGTCGACTTGCCCGAGCCCGACGGGCCGATCACGACCACGACCTCGCCCGCGTCGATCTTCAGGTCGATGTGATTCAGCACCGGCACGTGGCCGAAGCTCTTCGACACGTTCTGGAATTCGATCATGCTCATAGGATCCTCATCCGCTTCTCGACCACACGCAGCGTCAGCGTCATCGCGCCCGTCAGCATCAGGTAGATGGCCGCCACCGCAGTCCAGATCTCGACCGCCTGGAAATTGCCCGCGATGATCTCCTGCCCCTTGCGCGTCAGCTCGCCGACGCCGATCACGATGAACAGCGACGTATCCTTCAGGCTCACGATGCACTGGTTGCCGAGCGGCGGAATCAGCCGCCGGAACGCCAGCGGCCCGACCACCTTCAGCAGCACGCGCGGCATCGACAGCCCCATCGCGAGCCCCGCTTCCGTCAATCCCTTCGGGATCGACAGCAGCGCGCCGCGCACCACTTCCGCGAGATACGCGCCGGAGTTCACGGTGATCGCGATGATCGCGGCCGTCAGCCCGTCGATGCGGATGTGCGCGAGCAGCGGCAGCGCGAAATACAGGAACATCACCTGCACGACGATCGGCGTGCCGCGGATCAGCTCGATGTACACCTGCGCGAGCACGTTCATGAACTTCGGCCCGTACGCGCGGAACATGCCCGCGACCATCCCCACGACGAAGCCGCCCAATAACCCGAACAACGCGATGAACACCGTCAGCCGGACCCCTTCCATCAGGTCCGGCAGCGCCGCCCAGATCGCTGACCAATCGAAATTCACTTGCCGCTCCCCATTCGATTCAAGACCGGCGCGGCCCGAGGGCCGCGCCACCGTGCGCCGTCACGCTCACATCTTCGGCGGCTCGGCGCCGAACCATTTCTTGTAGATCTGCGCGTAGCGGCCGTCGGACTTGATCTTCACGAGCGACGCGTTGACCTTCGGCACGAGCGGGCTGCCCTTCGGGAAGCCGATCCCGTACTTGTCGCCGCTCACCGGCTGGCCCGCGACCTTCACCTTGCCCTTGCCTTCGTTGTTCACGAAGAACAGCACGTTCGGCGTGTCGTGCATGGCGGCGTCGACGCGGCCGGCCTCGAGCGCGAGGTACGCCTGGTCGATATTCGGAAACTGGCGGAGCTCCTTCGGCTTCAGGTGCGCCTTGATCCAGTCGATCGTTGCGGTGCCCGTCTTCGCGGCGATCACCTTGCCGTTCAGGTCGTCGATCGACTTGATCGCCGTGTTGTCCGTCTGCACCATCGCCGCGAGGCCGCTGTCGTAGTACGGCGCGGAGAAGTCGATCGCCTTCCTGCGCTCTTCCTTGATCGTCATCCCCGACAGCGCGACGTCGATGTTCTGCGTCTGCAGCGCTGGAATCAGGCCCGCGAAATCCATCGGCTGGATCGTGTATTTCCAGCCCTGGTCCTTCGCGATCTCCGCCCACAGGTCGAGATCGAAGCCGACGTACTTGTCGCCCTGCTTGAATTCGAACGGCATGAACGACGTGTCGGTGCCCACGACGAGCGTTTTCGTGTCGGCATGGGCAAGGCCCGCGCCGAGCATCGCGACGACCACGGCAGTTTTCAGGAAGGAACGGCGACTCATGGCATTTCTCCGCATTGATTGGCGATGGGCCCGGCACCTCGGCCGGGTGAAGCGACGAACAGCAAGCCGCACCGCAACATGCGATGTCGAATTAGAACGTAGTGCAACATGTGTTGTCAACGCCGATACTACGACAACAAAAAAATGTGCAACAGGCAAATGCATGGAGACAAACCCGAACCGGGTTGATCGGAGGAATGGGCGGTATGGCGGGAGAAAGGCGTCCGGGGCGGGCCGGGCGGGAATGGGTCGGGCGGGAATGGGCCCGGCGGCAGCACGCCGGGCGGGCGCGCGCACGGGTGAAGCGAGGACGCCGGCCGGCGGCGCCCCCATGGTGTTGCGATCAGGCCGCGATCCCGCTCGCCTGATGCGCGACGAGGCGGGCATACGCGCCCTGCCGCGCCATCAATTCCGCGTGGCGGCCGGCCTCGACGACCTTGCCGTGCTCGATGACGAGGATCAGGTCCGCGTTCCGGACGGTCGACAGCCTGTGCGCAATGATGATCGACGTCCGCTGCGCCATCAGGCCCTCCAGCGCCGCGCGAATCTGCTGCTCGCTGATCGTATCGAGGTGCGAAGTCGCCTCGTCGAGAATCAGCACCGGCGCATCCTTCAGGAATGCGCGGGCGATCGCCACGCGCTGGCGCTGGCCGCCCGACAGCTGCACGCCGCGCTCGCCGACGCGCGTCGCGAGCCCGTCCGGCAGCCGCGCGACGAACTCGCCGAGCGCCGCGTGGTCGATCGCGCGCTGCACGTCCGCTGCCGATGCATCGTTCGCGGCGAGCCGGATGTTGGCTTCGAGCGTGTCGTTGAACAGATAGGTATCCTGCGCGACGAGCGCGATGTGCTGCCGCAGATCGTCCAGCCTCAAGTCGCGCAAGTCGACGCCGCCGAGCGTCACGCGCCCGTGCTGCGGATCCCAGAAGCGCAGCAGCAGGCTCGCCACCGTCGATTTGCCTGCGCCCGACGGGCCCACCAGCGCAACCGTGCTGCCGGGCGGCACGTCGAAGCTCACCCGGTCGATCGCGGGCACGCCGCGGCCCGGATACGTGAAGCGCGTTTCCTCGAAGCGCACCGTTGGATGGCCGGGCATCGCCTGCGTGCCGTCGACGACCGTCACCGGTTCCTTCTCGAGCGCGCGCAGCCGCCGCGTCGACGCGATCGTGTCGGCGAGCTGGCGCGCGACCTGGCCGATCTCAGCCACCGGCATGAACGCGGCCACCGCGACCAGCACCAGCAGCGGCAACGCTTCGCGCGGGAACCCGCCGTGCGCGCACAGCAGCGCACCGAGCGCCGCGATGGCCAGCCCGCCGAGCCCGCTCGCGATTTCGAGCGCGGCGCTTTGCGCCGACAGATCGTCGAGCAGCTTCGCACGCTGCTTGCCGTACGCGTCGACCTCGGCCACGAACGCTTCCCTGCGGCGGGCGAGCGCCTGGAACGCGGTGAGCTCCGCAAGCCCCTGGATCGTTTCGGTCAGGTGCGCGCCGAGCTGGCCGAGCGCGTCGCGCGCACGGCTGCCGAGGCGGTCGACGTCGCGACGCGCCAGCACCGGCGCGAGCCCGGCCCACAGCAGGAACGGCAGCAGCACGAGCGCAAGCGGCCACGCCACCGACGCGAGCAGCGCCAGCACGCCGGCCGGCACGAGCAGCGCGACGAAGGCCGGCGCGAGCGTGTGCGCATAGAAATACTCGACGGTCTCCACGTCCTGCGTCGCCAGCGCGACCAGGTCGCCGGAACGGCGGCGCAACAGCCCGGCCGGCGCGAGGCGTTCGAGCGTCGCGAACAGCGCGATGCGCATCTCCGCGAGCAGCCGGTAGGCCATGTCGTGCGCGAGCCACGATTCGAGCCAGTGCAGCACGGCGGCGAGCGGCGCGACGGCCAGCAGCGCCGCGACGAGCGCCGCGCTCGGCTGCCCCGCCGACACGGCCCCGACCACCCGCGCCCCGATCACGCCGACGCCGATGAACCCGAGCACCCGGCCGATTCCGCACAGCACGGTCAGCGCGACCTTGCCCTTCCACGGGCGCACGAAGCGCAGCAGCGTCCGCAGCGTTTCCGGCCAGCCGATCGTCGCGGCATCGTCGTCCAGCGGCCGGACCTGCGGGCCCGCCGATGCGCGCGCGGCGGCGCCGGCCGTCGCCGCCGCGCCGACGGCGTCGGCCGCCGCCTCGAGCTGCGGCCCCATCAGCCGGCAATAAGGGCCGTCGCGCGCGATCAGCGCCGCGTGCGTGCCCGTGTCGACCACCTGCCCCTGGTCGAGCACCAGGATGCGGTCGGCGCCGATCACGCTCGACAGCCGATGCGCGAGCACGAGCGTCGTGCGGCCGCGCGTGAGCCGGTCGAGCGCCTGCTGGATCAGCGCTTCGTTTTCCGCATCGACGGACGACAGCGCCTCGTCGAGCAACAGGATCGGCGCGTCGCGCAGCAGCGCGCGGGCGATCGCGATGCGCTGGCGCTGGCCGCCCGACAGCATCAGCCCGCGTTCGCCGATGCGCGTCGCGTAGCCGTCGGGCAGCGCCATGATGAAATCGTGCGCGTTGGCGGCGCGCGCGGCCGCGATCATGTCGGCGTCGCTCGCATCGGGCCGGCCGAGCCGCAGGTTGTCGGCGACGCTGCCGTCGAACAGCGTCGCATCCTGCGCGACGACCGCGATCATCTCGCGCACCTGGTCGGGGTCGAGCGCGCGCACGTCGTGGCCGCCGATGCGGATCGCGCCGCCCTGCGCATCGTGCTGGCGCAGCAGCAGCCGCACGATGGTCGACTTGCCCGCGCCGCTCGGGCCGACGATCGCGACGGTCTCGCCTTCGCGCACGGCGAAGCTCAGCGCCGCGTGCGCATCCGCGCGCCGCCCCGGATAGGCGAAGCGCACGCCGTCGAAGACGAGCTCCGGCCGCAGGCCCGTCACGCGCGGCGCGGCGGCGGGTGCCGTGCCGGGCGCGTCGAGCAGCGCGTGGATCGCGTTCGCCGCCGACTGGCCGATCATGCCCTGATGCAGGACGCCGCGCAGGTCGCGCAGCGGCCGGAAGATTTCGCTGCCCGCCATCAGCACGATCAGCAGCGCCTCGAGGCTCATGTCGCCGTGCCGCACGCGCCATGCGCCGACCGCGATGGCCGCGGCCGCGCCGAGCCCCGTGCCGAGATCGGTGAAGAAGCGCGTCAGCAGGCCGAGCGCGAGCACCCAGAAGGTGCTGTCGGACAGCGCGCGCGCCTTGCGCGCCAGCTTCTCGCCGAACGCGGCGCCCTGCCCGAACGCCTTCAGCGTCGGCAGGCCCTGCACCGCGTCGAGGAACTCCTCGCCGAACGCGTTGAACGCTGCCGAGCGTGCGAGCGCCGCGCGCCGGTCGGCGCGATGCACGAGCTGCGGCAGCGCGAGCGTGACGAGCGCACCGGCCAGCAGGATCGCGGCCGTCGGCACGTCCCACCATGCGAGCACCGCGAAGATCATCACGGGTGCGCACGCGGCGATCACGAGCTGCGGCAGGTAAACGCCGAAGAAGGTCTGCAGCTGCTCGACGCCGTCGACGACGGCGAGCATCACGCCGCCCGTGCGTTCGCCGCTGAACCACGCGGGGCCGAGCGCGGCGATCCGGTCGAACAGCCGCGCGCGCAGCCGGGCCTGCACCTGCCCGGCCGTGTGCTGCGCCAGCACCGTGCGGCGATGGTCGAGCCATGCGCGCAGCAGCACGCAGGCCGCCGTCGCCGCAGCGGCCCCGGCGATGCTGCGCACCGGCGCGCCGTTGAAGACGAGCGCCAGCATGCGCCCGAGAAAGACGAAACGGAGGATGCCGACACCCATCGCCACGAGCCCGAGCGCGACCGCCGCGGCCACCCGCCAGCGCACCCCCGCCATCATCGCCCATAGTCGTCCATCGAAATACATGCGTGCCCTCCGGTCGGTTTTCGTTACGGTTTTTCTTGACCGGACAGAGGCTACGCGCGCCGTCGCCACGCGGCAAAAGATGATTTTTCAAGGGGTGTTGAGTCAACTACAATACCCCGCATGTCGCAGCACCTCCCTCCCCTTGGCGCACTGCGTGCCTTCGAAGCGGCCGTCCGCCTCGGCGGTTTCGCACGCGCGGCGGCCGAGCTGAACGTGTCGACCAGCGCGGTCAGCCACCAGATCCGTGCGCTCGAGGAAGCGCTCGGCGCGCGGCTGCTCGAACGCAGCACGGGGCTCGGCGGCATTGGCCTCACGCCGGCCGGCGCGCGCCTGCTGCCAGCCGTCAGCGACGCGCTGTCGCGCCTCACCGACGCCTGCGCGGAGATTCGCGGCACCGCGCACCGGTTGACGGTGTCCGCCAACGCGCCGTTTTCGTCAATGTGGCTTGCGCGCCGCCTCGCGGAATTTTCATCCCTTCATCCCGAAACGCCGCTGCATGCGGTCGTGCTCGACGACGAGCCCGATTTCGCACGCGGCAGCGTCGATCTGGCGATCGTGCACGTGCCGGCGCACCGGCTGACGGCCGACGACGACGTGCTGTTGCAGGAGAGCGTGTTTCCGGTGTGCAGCCCCGAGCTGTATCCGTTCGCGTCGGGGGCCGTGTGCCGCTGCCGGCTGCTGCAGGAAATGCACGAGAACAGCCCCGAGATCGACTGGCGCAACTGGTCGGCGGAGTTCGGCCTGCCGGGCGACTTCGAGACGAAAATCGTCCGTTACAGCAGCTTCAGCCAGGTGATCGGCGCCGCCGTCGGCGGCGCGGGCATCGCGCTCGGCCGCGCGCCGCTCATCGAGCCGGAATTGCGCAGCGGGCGTCTCGTGCCGCTCGTGCGGGGCCTGGAGCGCGCCGCGTCATGGCGTTTCGTGCTGCGGCGCAATCCGTCCACGCGGCATCGGCTGCTCGATCCGCTCGTCGCATTCCTGCGACAGGAAGCGGCGGCGACGCCGGTCGCCGCCACGATGGTTGCGCCCGCATCCAATGATGCGCATGCGAGAAACGCGGGCGGCGCATAACGCGCGACCGGCCCGCCAATGAAGGAAGCCGGCGCGGGCGATACCGCCCTGCCGCCGGCCCCGCGCGGTCACGGCGCGGCGAAGAACAACCCGACGACGCAGGCCATGCCGGCAAACCAGGTGAGCGAGCGCAGCGCGGCCCAGTTCAGCAGATACAGCAGCGAGTAAACCACACGGATCACGACGAACGCGATCGCGAGCTGGTCGACGCGATGCGCGTTCGCGCCTGACTGCCATGCAATGACGAGGCCGGCCGTGAACAGCGCGAGCGCCTCCCATCCATTGTGGTGCGCGGCCGCCGCGCGGGCGCGCCAGCCTTCGAGCTTCGCGAGGTAGTCGCGCGGCGCGTGGTTGTCGTAGCCCTTGTTCGCCTTCGCGAGCAACGTCAGCGGGAACGGCAGCACCGCCACGATGAACAGGCACAGCTGGGACGTGGTCATCTAAGCCTCCTCCTTTTGTTTACATCGTTCAATGACAAGATCGCCGAGAGCTTAGCATCGCGCCGCCGCAATCGCGCACCGGTTTTCTAGACGGGGGACTCTGCCGGACGGCCGCCGGCCCTGCTTCTCCGGCCATGCGCCGCAAAAACTTCCACCAAATTGCCGACAAATACGTTAATTAAAACTGGTCATTCCCCAATACCATAGCGCTCGACACTGGCCGGATGCGCTCCGACGCCAGACCTGCTCACCCGCGCGGCGCGCCATCGCGGCGCTGCGCTTCGATCGACATCCGCCCGAGCCCACGCCATGCCCCGTCCCATCGTCGCCCATATTCGTCCCGACGCCGTCCGCCACAACCTCGAATTCATCCGCCGCACCGCTGCGCAGTCGCGCGTGTGGGCCGTCGTCAAGGCCAACGCGTACGGCCACGGCATCGAGCGGATCTATCCGGGCCTCGCGCCGGCCGACGGCATCGCGCTGCTCGATCTCGACGAAGCGGTGCGCGTGCGCGCGCTCGGCTGGGACAAGCCCGTGCTGCTGCTCGAAGGGATCTTCGAGCCGGACGACGTCGAGCTGGCCGAGCGCCACGAGCTCACGGTGACCGTCCACTGCGACGAACAGCTCGACCTGCTGATCGCCGCGAAGCCGCGGCGGCCGATCGACATCCAGCTCAAGATGAATTCCGGCATGAACCGGCTCGGTTTCCGCCCGGCCGCGTTCCGCGCCGCGTGGGAGCGCGCGGCGGGCGCGCCGTCGATCGGCAGGATCACGCTGATGACGCACTTCGCGAACGCCGACGAGGGCGAGATCGACTGGCAGCTCGACCAGTTCGACGCGGCGGCGGCCGGCATCCCGGGCGAGCGCTCGGTGTCGAACTCGGCCGCCGTGCTGTGGCACCCGCGCGCGCACCGCGACTGGGTGCGCCCCGGCACGATCCTGTACGGCGCGTCGCCAACCGGCGCAGCGCGGCACATCGCCGACACGCCGCTGCTGCCCTCGATGACGCTGACCAGCAAGCTGATCGGCGTGCAGACGCTCGCGCCGCAGGAAACTGTCGGCTACGGCCGCCGCTTCACGGTCGAGCAGCCGATGCGCGTCGGCGTGGTCGCGTGCGGCTATGCGGACGGCTACCCGCGCCACGCGCCGGCCGGCACGCCGATCGCGGTGGACGGCGTGCCGACGCGCGTCGTCGGCCGCGTGTCGATGGACATGCTGACCGTCGACCTCACGCCCTGTCCGAATGCCGGCATCGGTTCGCACGTCGAGCTGTGGGGCGACCAGGTGAAGGTCGATGACGTCGCCGAAGCGAGCGGCACGATCGGCTACGAGCTGATGTGCGCAGTTGCACCGCGCGTGCCGGTCGTGGTCGTGCCACCGGGCGCGTCGGCGGCGCCGCTGCGCACCGGCAGCTACGGGCGGTAAGTCGGACGTCGGACGTCGCAGCGCTACGCAGCGCCGCGACGGCCCGCTTCATGCGCCGCGCGCGTCAGCTGCGCCAGCGCGGCGCGCGTTTCTCGAGGAACGCGTCGATGCCTTCGCCCGCATCCTCTTCCATCATGTTGCGCGCCATCACGTCGCCCGCGTACGCATACGCGTCGTCGAGCGTCATCTCGCGCTGCCGGTAGAACATCGTCTTGCCGTAGCGCACCGCGGCCGGGCTCTTCGCGACGATCTCCGCGACCTTGCGCGCGACGGCCGCATCGAGCGCATCTTCCGGCACCGATTCATTCACGAGGCCCCATGCGGCGGCCGTCGGCGCATCGACGAAGCGCCCCGTCACGAGCATGTCGAACGCGCGCTTCGCCGTCACGTTGCGGCTCAGCGCGACGGCCGGCGTCGAGCAGAACAGCCCCACGTTGATGCCGGACACCGCGAAGCGTGCCGTGTCGGCCGCGATCGCGAGATCGCACGCGGCGACGAGCTGGCAGCCCGCGGCCGTCGCGATGCCGTGCACGCGCGCGATCACGGGCACCGGCAACGCGCGCATTGCGAGCATCACGCGGCTGCATTGCGCGAACAGCGCGCGGTAGTAGTCGAGGTCGGGCTTGCCGCGCATCTCGCGCAGGTCGTGACCCGCGCAGAACGCCTTGCCTTCGGCCGCGAGCACGACGCAGCGCACGTGCGGATCGGCGGCGAGCGATTCGAATGCGTCGTGCAGGCTCGCGAGCATCGCCTCGGACAACGCGTTGAATTGCCGGGGCCGGTTCAGCCGCAGCGTGACGACGCCGTCGTGGGCTTCGCGCAGCAGGATGGGGTCCGACGAAGAGGGATTCGCTTCCATGATGGGTCCACCTGATTGAAATCGATCGCGGTGCGCTAACGGATCAATATAGTCCAATCGGGGCCCCGGTGGAGGCTGCCGCTTCAGCGCGGCAGCTACGCGCCCTCACCCCGCCAGCTTCTTCAGCGCCTCCACCACCGCATCGCCCTTGAACGGCTTCACGATCCAGCCCTTCACGCCGGCCGCCTTGCCGCGCTCCTTCATCGCCGGGCTGCTTTCCGTGGTCAGCATCACGACGTTGACCGCCGCGTTCGCGAGCTCGCCGCGAATCTTCTCGACCATCGTCAGGCCGTCCATGTTCGGCATGTTGACGTCGCTGATCACGAGCCGGATGCCGGGCGTCGCCTTCAGCTTCGCGAGCCCGTCCTTGCCGTCCACCGCCGTCGCAACATCCAGCCCGTGATTGCGCAGGAAGCCCGCGACCTCGTCGCGCACCGTGCCCGAATCGTCCACCACCAGAATCTTTGCCATGCGAGTTTCCCCTTCTCTTGCTTGAATGCCTAGAACAATTCGAGTTCGCCGGACTCGACCATCGGGCCGACGTCCTGCACCGATTCACGAAAATCCTCCGGCGACCAGCTCAGGCTGAACACGAAACGCTGGTCGATGCACACCGCCTGCCCCGTTGCCGGATCGGTCATCCAGTACTTGAAGCAGAGCTGCGGGCAGTCGCCGCCGAACGAGATGAATTTCTGCTTGTGATTGACGAGCAGCGGCACTTCCGCCTGATGGCGCGCGAGCGCCTCCGCGTCGCCGAGGTAGCGGTTCTTGAACGCGCCCCACACGAGGTTGGTCAGCTCGCCGAGCACGCCGTTCACGTCGCGGAAATCCGGCGTGCGGCCGTCGGCGCGCACGCCGCCGAGCCTGTCGAGCAGCGGCTGCTCGCTCGTCTGCAGCATCATGTAGCCGCGGCACCACGCGCTCTCCAGCGCGATCAGGCTGAACACCTCGCCGAAGATGATCTGGTCGCGCACGATGCACGGCGTGTCGCAGCGGATCGTCATGCCCGGAAACAGGCCGTCGAGCCGCGCCTCGGTGATCTCCGCGATGCCGCGCACGAGTGCGTTCGGATAGTCGCGGCTGAAGATGAATTCGTCGATCACGCGCCGCAGCGGCGTCATGTCGTCGGCGACGTAGGTCGCGCACGCGACGCGCGCGAGCGCGTCCGGCAGGCCGTCGCGCGACGCGTGCGCATCGCGGCGCAGGATGATCGGCAGCTCCGGGCGCAGCGCGTCGATCTGCGTCGCGACGATCGCGCTCTCTGCGCACGAGCCGCCGTAATCCTCGGCGAGCAGGATCGCGCCGAGATCGATGTTCGAGCGCAGCACCTGCAGCAGCCGGTTGCGGCGCACCGTCAGGCCGATCAGGTTGTGGTCGTCGCAGAAGCGCTTGATCGCGTCCGCGTGCGCGCGGCTGTCATCGAGCACGAGCACCTTGCTGACGGGTTTGCCTTCGGTCATGGCGCGGATTCCTTGGGTTCGGTTTCGTCGACCGGTGCGGTCAAAACAGTCAAAACAGTTCGAGTTCGCCGCCGGTATCCACCGCCGCCGCTTCCGGCGCGTGGAAATCGAACGGCGCGTTCGCGCACACGCACAGCGTCGCGCCGATCCGCACGCCGTCGTCGAGCGTCACGTCGAACGCGGCAACGTGATCGGGGTTGAGCGCGGCGAAGTAGCCCATGCTCGCGTCGGTCAGCAGGTATGGCGTCGACATGCCGAGATCCGGGAAGTACGCGGTCAGCGCCTGGTTCATCGCGCCGCAGCACAGGTTCGCGACTTCCATGAACGCTTCCTGCAGCGGCAGTTGCGCGGCGCCGGCGAAGTAGCGGCGCGTCGCATCGTCGTCGCTGAAGCGCAGCGCGAGCAGCAGCCGGAAATCCAGCGCGGAGATCGTCAGCACGGCGACCTGCGCGGCCGGCTTCGAGCGCGGGCGGCGCTCGACCTGCGGCTCGCCCGCGGCCGGCGCGATGTCGCACGCGCCGCCGCCGGACGCCAGCCGCGTATGCGCCGCGTCGAAGAAGATCCGCTCGAAGCTCGCCTTCGCCTGCGCGCCGATCACGCCGCCGCCCCTTCCAGCCGCGCATGCAGCTGCCCGGCCAGCGTCTCGACGGTCGCGAGCGCGGCGGTGATCATCTTGCCGCCCGCCTGGATGTCCTGGAACGTCGCCGCCGTCACGAGATCGTTGCGGTTCAGGCTGTCGCGATAGCTGTTCGACAGTTCCTGCGAGCGTGCGGCGAGCCCGCGCACCTCGCTCGCGACGATCGAGAAGCCGCGGCCGGCCGTGCCGGCGCGCGCGGCCTCGATCGACGCGTTCAGCGACACGATCGACACGTGCGCGACGATCGCGGACAGCTCCAGGTTCTTCGCGCGCATGTCCTGGTTCTGCGTGGTCAGCGACGTCATCTGCTCGTGCCAGCGCTCGAACGTGCCGGCGAGGCCGCGCAGGCGCGCCGCCTCGTGCACGATCTTCTCGGCCTGCTGCGTGAGCGCGCCTTTCTGCGCGAGCGCCGCCTGCCGTGCGTCGCGCTGCGCGTCGGCCTCGGCCGCCTGCCGCGCGAGCGATTCGGCGAACCCGGCTTCCTTTTCCGCCCAGGCATCGGCCTGCGCGCGGTGTGCCGCGTCGATTTCGCCGGCGCGCGTCTGCGCAAGCTCGAGCGCATCGCGCAATGCATCCGCATCGGCGGCCATCCGCGCGACGAGCCGCGCGCGCTGCATCCGGAACACGATCGCCGCGACGATCCCCGCCACGAGGGCGCCGGCCAGCGCGGCGCCGATAAGCATCCATGCCTGCACGATCACTCCGCTGCGCCGGCGTCCGCCATGCCGGCGCGCACGCGCGCGCGGTCGGCCGACGCGTCGATGCCGGCGCCGTCCACCGCGAACGTGTCCGGCAGCGACACGATCGTGCGGAACGCGCGATAGGCCGCCCCGCGCCGGTCGTCGGTGAAGCTCAGCCGGATGTCGCCGCCTTCGCGCTTCAGGAAGCTGCGCACCGCGTCCATCCCGACGCCGCGCCCCGACACCTCGGTCACCGCGTGCGCGGTCGAGAAGCCCGGCCGGAAGATCAGCTCGGCGACCGCTTCGTCGGTCAGCGCGTGCTCGGTATCCGCATCGAGCCAGCCGCGTTCGCGCGCGATGCCGCGAATCCGGTCGAGCGCGAGACCGCGGCCGTCGTCGCTCAGCACGAACTGCAGCCTGCCGCCGTCGACGCCGACCGCGAGGTCGATCGTGCCGACCGCCGCCTTGCCGGCCGCGCGGCGCTCATCCGGCGATTCGATGCCGTGGTCGATCGCGTTGCGCAGCAGGTGCATGAACACGTTCTTCAGCGTGCCGCCGATCTCGCTGCGCACGCGGTGGCCGTGGCTGTCGATCCGCACGGCGGGCGCCGCCTTGCCGAGTTCCGCCGCGAGCGACGGCAGCGATTCCATCACGCCGCCGAGCACGTCGCCGATGCTTTCGGTGCCGAGCACGCTCAGCATGCGGCGCACCGCGTCGCGCGCGGCGTGCCAGTCGGCCGCGTTCGCGGGATCGGCGCCGTCGAGCATGCGCAGGCTCTCGCTGATGTGCGCGCGCTCGACCATCAGGTAGTGGCCGTGCGCGCGCGGCGCGGCGTCGCCGTTGCGGCCGAGCGTTTCGGTACTGATCGTCGCGTAGTGCTCGACCGCGTCGCGCACCCGCGCGAGATCGTCCATCAGCGCGTCGCGGTTCCACTCGGGGCCCGCGTCCGCGCGGCGCAGCGCGTCGTACGCCTGTTCCGCCTCGTGGACGATGTTGGTCAGGTGCTGCAGGCTGTACGTGCGCGCGTTGCCCTTGATCGTATGCATGTTGCGGAACAGCGCCGCGATGATCGAATGGTCCGCGCGCTCGTGCTGGCGGATCATCCGTTCGTTCTCGCTGAGGAAGCCCTTCGCGCTGTTCACGAACTGGTGGAACTTGTCCTGGCTGATCGACAGGATCTCGCCGATCATCTCGAGCCGGCGCTGCTGCTCGCCGGCCTGCGCGGTCAGCGCGCGCAGCTCGGTCACGTCGCGCACGCACAGCATCAGGCGCACGATCGTGTCGGTCTCGTCGGTGATCGCCGACCAGCTCAGGTCGAGCCACTTCTCGCGGCCGTCCGGCATGCGCTTCGCGACTTCGTTGACGAGCAGGTGCGCGTTGAATTCGAAGTTCATGCTGTCCTCGCCGAGGCACGCATGCACGGCGGCGTCGACCTGCGCGCGCGCATCGGAGCCGAGGTTCGAATCGTCGAACACCAGCGCCATCATGTCGCGGCCGGCGATGTCCTGCGTCTCGAAGATCGTCTCGAGGTAGGCCGAGTATTCCGCGTGCACGACCCCGCCGCCGACGACGGTCAGGATGCCCTGCGGCATGTTCTGCAGCATCGCCTGGATGTCGGCGGTCTTCTGCTTGAGCTGCGCGGCGTTCTCCTGGATCTTCTCGATCATCCCGTTGAACGCGACGATCGAATGGCCGATCTCGTCCATGCGGCCCACCGGCACGCGGCGCGTGAAATCCTGGCTCGTCGCGATCTCGCTCATCATCGTCTGCATCCGGCTCAGCGGGCGCGTGATCTGGCGGTACAGCACGAAGCCGAGCGCGGTCAGCAGCACGATCACGGTGCCGGCGACGCCCGCGATCGCGGTCGCCGTCGTGGCCAGCATTCCGTTCAGCGCGCGGATCGCGTCGTCCTTCTGGCGGTTCTTCTCGACGCGCAGCGTGTCGACGATGCTCTCGAGCTCGTCGCGATACTGCGCGACGTTCGCGAACAGGAACGCCTGGGCCATCTCGGTCTTGCCGTCGGCCTTCATCTTCACGGTGTCGTCGATCGCCGAGAAGTAGTTCGTCGCGCTGTCCTTCGCCTGCGACACGAGCCCTTCCTGCGCGTGGCCCGCGGCCGACTTCGCCTGCGCGTCGAGCGCCGCGCGCAGCGCCGCCTGCTTCGCCTTCAGCTCGTCGCGCGCCTGCGCGGCGGTGTTCGCGTCCGGCGCGTAGATCAGCGTCATCGTCGCGATCTGGATGTTTTTCACGTCGGATACGAGATCGGCGGACGCGAGCGCGCTCGGCACGATCCCCTGCGTGACCTGCCGCACCTCGGACGCGCTCTTGCGCGTCTGGACCACGGCATAGACGCCGATCGCCGACAAGGCGAGAAACGTCAGGACGACAAGCAACGTAATGCGATGACGGATGGTCATGTGTACAACTCCCCGTAGCGATCCGGCGTCAACCGCTCGCGCGTTCTCATTGAAAGAATGTCGAGCGCCGAATTATCGGGGATGCTTTATGACGGTCCGATGAACCTTAATCAAACGATTATTTTGAAAATCGGAATGATTAATTGTCTGACGATAATCCTAAAGTTCTTTGAGCGGATGCCGTTAACTGTCGGCCCAGCCTCGCTGGGGAAGGCTTTTCGTGCAGGCCGAGCGATGCATGAGACGTATGCTGCGCGCGAATTATTTTTGATGATGCGCGCATTCGGATAATGCGTCGTCACAATGTAAAACGTTTGCGCATTATTGCCGAATGAATCCGGCTCAATCGGAATTTTTCTATTGAATTGCGAGCGCGCGCATTACGGCGCTGCCGCGTGCCAGTCTTCGACCTGCAGGCCGGCGACTCGCACGAACTCGCGCATGTTGTGTGTGATGAGCACCAACTGCCGGGCACGCGCCTGCCCGGCGATCAGCACGTCATAAGGGCCAATCGGCGTGCCGGCGGCCGCGAGCTGTGCGCGGATCTCGCCTGCATGCTGCGCGTCCTCCGCATCGAACGCGACCACCTCGAACTGCAGCGCCTCGACGCGCGCCAGATTCGCGGCCGCCCGCTGACTTTTGTATGCACCGTCATAGAGTTCGTGCGCAACGATCGACGGCAGTCCGAAATCGGCGGGCTGATGGGTGCGCAAGCGCGCCAGCATCGCGGGCTCGCCCTTGAGGATGGCGATGATCGCGTTGGCATCCAGCAGGTATTTCATTCGAACAGATCCAGTCCGGGGCGATCCTGCTCGCCCGGTTGCGTGGTGGCCGCGGCCTCGAAATCGGCGTCGACCGGACCGATCAGCGGCGTCAACCATGTCCAATCCTGAGGGATGGGCTCCAGGATCACCGCGGCGCCGTGCCGCCGGATGCGAACCTCGGCGGTCTCGAAGCGGAAATCCTTCGGAAGCCGCACGGCCTGTGACCCGCCGTGCTTGAAGATCTTGGCGGTATCCATCTACGCCCCCTTTGTATCTACAATTTGTAGACACTCTAGCAGGGATGCCCGAGTCGACGCCGTCCGAACCGCGTGCGCCGGCACGGTAAGCAACGGCCTGCGCATCGAATATTGCCTCTCGCCAGGAAACAATCAAACTCAGCCAATCGCTATATCCCCCAAACGGAACACCCTAGACTGTAGCCTTCTCCCCGCTCCCGACATCCCCCGCCATGACCGACGTCCTGCCCCTGACCGACGAACCCGCATCGGGCCTCGCCTACCGCCTGCGCCCGGCGACGCCGCGGCCGATCGCCCGGCTCCTGCTGCTGCACGGCGTGGGCGGCAACGAAACCAACCTGCTGAACGTCGCCGACGCGATCGATCCGCGTATCGAGATCGCCTTCGTGCGCGGCCCGCTCACGTTCGGCCCCGGGCAGCACGCATGGTTTCCGGTGAGGTTCGGCCCGCGCGGCCCGGAAATCGACGCGCAGCAAGCGGAAGCGAGCCGCGCGAAGCTGCTGGCAATGGTGCGCGCATTCCGCGCACTCGACGGCGCGGCCGCGTTGCCGACCGTGATCGCCGGCTTCAGCCAGGGCGGCATCATGAGCGCGAGCGTCGGCCTGACCTCGCCCGCCGACGTCGCCGCGTTCGCGGTGCTGTGCGGGCGCATCCTGCCCGAGATCGATCCGCTGATCGCGCCGCGCGATGCGCTCCGCACGCTGCATGCGCTGATCGCGCACGGCCGCCTCGACGACAAACTGCCCGTGTCGTGGGCCGAAACCGCCGACGCGAAGCTCGCCGCGCTCGGCGTCGCGCACGACACGCGGCTGTACCCGGCCGGGCACGCACTGACCGACGACATGATCGGCGACTTCAGCCGCTGGCTCGACGCGCGTGCCGGGCTGAACTAGCCGCGAAGCAAACACGCGCCCGGCGCGGGCAGCCCGGCGTCACGCGTTGTTCGGGCGCTCCGCGAGGCCACCGCTCCCGGCGGCCCGTGCCCGCGCCCGCGCATCGCCGAGCTTCACGAGCACCCAGCCGACCGTCAGCGCGAGCGCGATGAGCGGAATCGTCGCGATGGTCCACGTGCCGCCCGGATAGTCGAACGCCATCAATACCAGCACGCCGAGCAGGAACGCGAGCGTGAGCCAGGACGTGAACGGCGCGCCGGGCATCCGGAACGCGACGTCGTTCAGCTCGCCGCGCGCGACCTTGCGGCGGAACAGGATCTGGCACATCACGATGAAGCCCCACGTCGCGATGATGCCGAGCGACGCCATGTTCAGCACGATCTCGAACGCCTGCGCCGGCACGAGGTAGTTCAGCGGCACGCCGATCGCGTTGATCGCGACCGTGATCAGGATCCCGCCGTACGGCACGCCGCGTGCGTTCATGCGCGCCATGAAGCGCGGCGCGGAGCCGCCCATCGCCAGCGAACGCAGCACGCGCCCCGTCGAATACAGCCCGGAATTCAGGCTCGACAGCGCCGCCGTGAGCACCACGACGTTCATCACGGTGCCGACGTACGGCACGCCCAGCTTGCCGAAGAAGGTCACGAACGGGCTTTCGTGCGCGCTGTACGCGGTCCACGGCAGCAGCGTGATCAGCAGCAGCACCGAGCCCACGTAGAACAGCGCAATGCGCCACATCACGCTGTTGATCGCCTTCGGCAACACCTTGCGCGCATCGGCGGTTTCGCCGGCCGCGACCCCGACGAGCTCGATGCTCGCATACGCGAACACGACGCCCTGCACGATCAGCACCGCGGGCAGCACGCCGTGCGGAAAGATCCCGCCGCTTTCGGCGATCAGGTGCAGCCCCGGCATGTGCCCGCCGACCGGATGGCCGCTCGCGAGGAACAGGCTGCCGACCAGCAGGAACACGCTCAGCGCGCCCACCTTGACGAGCGAGAACCAGAACTCCATCTCGCCGAACACCTTCACGCCGATCATGTTCATCGTCGACACGATCGCGAGCGCGCCGAGCGCGAACACCCATTGCGGCACGTCCGAGAACACGGCCCAGTACTTCATGTAGATCGCGACCGCGGTGATGTCGACGATGCCGGTGGTCGCCCAGTTCAGGTAGTACATCCAGCCGGCGACGAACGACGCCCGCTCGCCCATGAACTCCCGCGCGTACGACACGAAGCT
Organism: Burkholderia stagnalis; assembly: GCF_902830275.1. Taxonomy (GTDB): domain Bacteria; phylum Pseudomonadota; class Gammaproteobacteria; order Burkholderiales; family Burkholderiaceae; genus Burkholderia; species Burkholderia stagnalis. The sequence goes on from NZ_CADESW010000001.1 coordinate 157,940, forward strand.
GCCGCTGGTCGGGCGGTGCATCACGAGCTCGCCGAGCGCGCGCATGATCAGGAAGGCGAACACGCCGCACACGAGGTACACGAGCGCCAGCGCGGGCCCCGCGTGCTGCAGGCGGCCGCCGGCGCCGAGGAACAGCCCCGTGCCGATCGCGCCGCCCATCGCGATCATCTGCACGTGCCTGGGTTTCAGTTGCTTCGCATAGCCGGTTTCGTGCGACGCGAACAGCGCGTCCCGGTCGGCGTGATGCGGGTGACGAGGATCGGCGCCGCCGGCCGTGTCGGCCGGGCGCTCGCTGGCGTGCTTCATGAGGTGTCTCCGATGTGATTGGATGTGCCGCGCGCCGGTGGCGGCGCGGCCGCGGGCTCAGGGGCGCCGCATTCAGTAGACGCGCGGCTGGACCAGCGCTTCGGGCCGCAGCGCCTCGTCGAGCTGCGCCTCGGTCATCAGCGCGCGGCCGAGCACGATCTCGCGGATGGTCTTGCCGCTTGCGTGCGCCTCGGCGGCCACCGACGTCGCGCTCTTGTAGCCGATGTACGGATTGAGCGCGGTGGCGAGCGCGACCGAGCGCTCCATCGTGTCGCGCAGGCGCTCGGGGTTCGCGGTGATGCCCTTCACGCACTTGTCGGCGAGCGTCGTGCACGCGGCCGTCAGGTGGCCGAAGCTGCGGAACAGCGCGCTCGCGATCACCGGCTCGAATGCGTTGAGCTGAAGCTGGCCGGCCTCGGCGGCGAAGGTCACCGTCAGGTCGTTGCCGAACACTTCGAACGCGACCTGGTTGACCACCTCCGGAATCACCGGATTCACCTTGCCGGGCATGATCGACGAGCCGGCCTGCATCGGCGGCAGGTTGATCTCGCCGAAGCCGGCACGCGGGCCGCTCGACAGCAGCCGCAAGTCGTTGCAGGTCTTCGACAGCTTCACCGCGATCCGCTTGAGCACGCCCGAGATCTGCACGAATGCGCCGCAATCCTGCGTCGCCTCGATCAGGTTCGGCGCCGTGCTCAGGTCGAGGCCGGTGATGCGGCGCAGCGCCGCGAGCGCCTTGGCCGCGTAATCCGGATGCGCGGTGATGCCCGTGCCGATCGCGGTCGCGCCCAGGTTGATCTCGCGGATCAGCGCGCTCGCCTCCTGCAGGCGCGCGATGTCTTCCGTCAGCATCACCGCGTAGGTGGAGAATTCCTGGCCGAGCGTCATCGGCACCGCGTCCTGCAGCTGCGTGCGGCCGAGCTTCAGCATGCCCGCGAAGGCCTCGGCCTTTTCGCCGAACGCGTCGCGCAGCCGGACCATCGCCTCGAGCAGGTGCTCGATCGCGAAGCAGGTCGCGACCCGGATCGCGGTCGGATAGACGTCGTTGGTGCTCTGCGCGAGATTGACGTGCTCGTTCGGGTGCAGGTACGCATACTCGCCGCGCGCATGGCCCATGAGCTCCAGCGCGCGATTGCAGATCACCTCGTTCGCGTTCATGTTGGTCGACGTGCCCGCGCCGCCCTGGATGATGTCGACGACGAACTGGTCGTGCAGATGGCCTTCGCGGATCTCGACGCAGGCGGCCGCGATCGCGTCCCGGTACGACTGCGGCAGCAGCCCGAGTTCGCAGTTGGCGTCGGCTGCCGCTTCCTTCACGGCCGCCAGCGCGATGATCAGGTACGGGAACGACGCGATGCTGCGGCCTGAAATATCGAAGTTCTCTTTCGCGCGCAGCGTATGGACGCCGTAGTACGCGCTCGCCGGAATATTTCGTTTGCCTAAAAGATCGGTCTCGACGCGGAAATCGCTGCCTGCCATCGTGTCTCTCCAGATGTGTCTCGGATGTGTATCGTGACGCCGGGCCGGCCGGCGTCAGAAGGGCCCTCGGTGCATGCGTCGCGTTGCGGAACCGGTCTTCGCCGGCCTGCCGCCCGCGCAGCGCGTTCGCATTCTATGCCTTTGCAAAAACATGCTCCTTTCTTTATTATCGAAAGCGGTTTTGCGTCGGATGCAACAGCGAGGAACGGATGAGCAAGCGGCCGAGAGAAGTAGGCGTCGATCACCTGGGCGCGATGCGCGCGTTCGTGCGGGTCGTCGAAACGGGGAGTTTTTCTGCCGTCGCGAAGGAAATGCACGTGTCGACGTCCACCGTCGCGCGCAAGGTGTCGGCGATCGAGGATGCGCTCGGCGTGCCGCTGCTGCACCGCTCCACGCACAGCGTGACGCTGACCGAAGCGGGCGCCATCTATCTCGAACGGGCCGTCACGCTGATCGCGGATCTCGACGACACGCTGCGCGTCGTCGCCGAGCTGAACGCGCGGCCGAGCGGGCCGCTCAAGCTCACCGCGCCGGTGGCGTTCGGCCGGCGCCATCTCGCGCCGCTGATCGCGCCGTTTCTCGCGCGCTACCCGACGATCCAGCTCGATGTCCGGCTGACCGACAACCACAACGACCTCGTCGCCGGCGGCTTCGATCTCGACATCCACGAAGGCGAGAACTACCTCGACAACCTGGTCGTGCAGAAGCTGTCGCGCAACGACAGCATCCTGTGCGCGGCGCCCGCGTATCTCGATCGCCACGGCCGCCCGGCCGAGCCGCGCGCGCTCGCGCATCACAATTGCCTGCGCTACGTCCACCCGGAAGGCGACCCGCGCTGGGAACTGACCGACGGCGACGCGCGGCACAGCCTGCTGCCGGCCGGCAACCTGGTCACGGACCACTCGGAACTGCTGCTCGAGGCGACCACCGCCGGGCTCGGCATCGCCGAGTTCGAAATCTGGCTGGTGCGGGACAAGCTGGCGAGCGGCCAGCTCGAGGTCGTGCTGCCGCGCTATCGGCTGCAGAACAAGCTGACCGGCGAGTTCATCTACATGGCGTATCTGGCGAACCGGCGCAGCTCGGCGAAACTGCGGGTGCTGCGGGATTTCCTGGCGGAGCACCTCGCCCATATCGGCGAGCTGTCCGAAGCGGAACTGCGGAAGATTCGCGGCGGCCGACGCTGAGCGCCGTCGGTCCGCCGCGCGGCGGGTTGTGCGCGCGGCCGGTCAGGCCGGCAGCAGTTCGAACGGGAACGTCGCGCGGCCGACCTCGACGCCCTGCGTGTTCAGCATCCGCGGCCGATGGAACGCCGCCAGTTGCCCGCGCTGCTCCACCGTGCCGATCCGCAGCCGTTCGAGGATTTCGCTGACGAGCATGTACAGCACGTCGGTATTGCCGTCCTCGACCTTGACCGAAATGCCCAGCGCGCCGACGGCGCCGAGGCGCCGGGTCTGTTCGGACGCGCGCACGCCGATCCCGTAGCACGCATCCGCGCCGACCTTGCCGACCACCTGCCCGCCGAACGCCCGCATCAGCACGGTGCAATAGCGGCCGTCGCCGGCGACGAGCTCCGGATGGCGCGTCATCGCGTGATGGAGCCGCGCGAGCGCGCGAACCCGGTCGGTGTGCTCACTGTCGCCACCGGCTTGCACCGCATCCGCGCCATCGGCAAGCCCGGCATAGATGCGCGCCAGGCGATCGAGCGGGAAAGCCGGCGTCGGCAGGTTGCAGCCGTCGATCCCCCACTCGACTTCGTCGTCGCGCAGGCCGCACGCCTCGGCAACGACCCGCATCACCTGCACCTGCATCGGATGGGCCGGCAGATGGTAGTCGGCGATCGCGGCGCCGATCGCCTGTGCGCCCGCCAGCATCCCGACGTGCTTGCCCGAGCAGTTGCTGCATACGCCGGTCGGATTGAAATCGCGCTTGATCCACGACCGCAGCACCGCGTCGGACAACGGCGCGTGCCCGCCGCAGCGGAGGTCCGATTCCTGCACGCGCACCTTGGCGAGCATCGCGCGCGTGCGCTCGATGTGCCGCTCCTCGCTGCTGTGCGACGCGCACATCAGCGCCACGTCCGCCTCGTCGAAGCCGAACCGGTCGGGGCCGCCCGTCTCGAGCACGGCCAGCGCCTGCGCGGGCTTGGCCGCCGATCGCGCGAGCGTCATGCGCCGCGGGTCGCCCAGCCGGTACAGCAGCCTGCCCCGCGCATCCACCACCGCGGCGTGGGCGACGTGCGTATTCTCGATCGCGTTGCCACGGTACGTGACGACGGCTGCGCCATTCGTTCTCATTCTCTCCCTGTCTCCATGCTCGGGGCCACATCATCGGGCCGGGTCAAACCGGAGGGGAAGTGTATCGAGTCGGCCCCGCGTTGCGCGGCGCCGCGGATGGAAAGCGGTGTTGCGCGCGGCGCAAAGGCAAATCAGTGATGCCGGCGAGACCTTCATCGACCTCCACGCGCCGCCCGGTTTGATCGAACTCGCCGGGTGGGCGGTGCATCCCGCCGCCAGCGCGCATGACCTTGCCGGCAACGGGTTTCGCGCATCAAGCCTCCAGCGCCAGCGTCGCGAACGTCGCGAGCCAGTGCTCGCCCATATAGTCGCCCGCCACATGCGCAAGCGCGCTGTCCAGATGCCGGCCGGCCGCATCGAGCAGTTTCGCGCGGCGTGCATCGCCTTCCGGCAGCGCGCCGGCAAGCGAGCGCTGGCACCACGCACGGCTCAGGTTCAGCCCGTCCAGATGCGCGATCTTGCCGTCGCTGCGGTCGCTCACCGTCGCCGGCTCGAACAGCGTCGCGGGCTCGCCTCGCGCGAGATCGGGCAGGAAACGCGCGAACCAGCCGTCGAATTCGGCGGCCGGCAGCACGCGCCGCATCAGCTCGGCCTCCATCAGCGCGGGCGACAGGAATTCATCGCCCGACGGCTCCCACGCCTGGCACGCGGCGTCATTCAGATGCCAGCGCCGCGCGGTATCGGCGATCAGCGCGGCCAGCCCGTCGCGCCGCGTTTCCCGCGCGAAATCGAGGGCCAGCGCGAGCGCGAACGCGGTGTTGAAATGCGCGCCGACGCGCAGCGGATAGGTCGCCTTCGGCAGGAAGGTCTCGAAGCGCGCGACGAACAGGTCGGTGAGCGGCGCGAACGTCTTCGCCCAGCGCGCGGCCTGCGGCAGCGTGCCGTTCAGCGCAAGCCGCTCGAGCTGCGCCGCGAGCGCGAGCAGCCAGGCCCAGCCGTACGGCCGCTCGAAGCCGCTGTTGTGCGGCAGCGCGAGATACGCGCGCTCGCCGGCGACATTCGCGTCGGTGACGTGCGCGTCGACCACCGCGACGATGCGCGCCGCCTCCGGCAACGACGGGAAGCGTTCGAGCAGATGCAGCACGAGCCAGTAGCCGTGCACGCACGAATGCCAGTCGTAGCTGCCGTAGAAGATCGGGTGCAGCGCGCGCGGCCCCTGGATGTCCTGCGGGCCGGCAAGCGAATGCGTGAGCCGGTTCGGGTATTCGCGCGTCAGGTGCGCGAGCGCGAGCGACGCGAATTTCGACGCGATGTCGGGTGTGAGTCGGGCGGTCATGAGCCTCTCTTCAAGTCGTCGGTAACGGAGCGCGAACACGGGCATCGGCCGCGCGCCGGCTGAAAGGAGCAGGCGCGCGGCCGGCACGACGCAGAGGTTCGCGGCCATCGGCGGCATCAGCGTACCGCAGAAGCCCGTCCGGCATCCCGGTCGCGCCTTGACGCGCACGATGACGGCCGCCGTTTCGTCGGACGAATCGGCGCGGGCGGGCTTGCCGGCGCCCGCCCGCATGGCGGCGCCCCCGCGCAGCAACTACACTGAAAGGCATCCGCAACACACGGGAGAGCCGCCATGATTGACGTATTCGAGACCATCGGCAGCCGCGCGTTCTCCGCTCACCTGGCGAAGGACGGCATGGTCACGCTGATGGAACAGCGACACGAAGTCGACCGCGTGACGCTCGCCACCGCCTATGCCGCGCTCGTCGAGGACGTCGAGCAGGAACAGGACCTGCGCGAAGCGACGGTCGAAGGCATGATGCGGGCGCTGATCCAGGGGTATGCGCGCAGCCACTGAGCCGCGCCCGTGCCTGGATGCGTTTGCCTGAACCTGCTTCACCCGTGACCGCGGCGCGCGTCGGCGCAGGCTGACGCGCCGCCCCTCCCGTCCCGCTTCCCCATCGCGCTTCCCCGCGCCATTCCGGCCGCGCGGAACACCACGTCGACCGCCGCGTAAATCTGCGCTTCGACCCAGCGTTTTTCACGGTGCGCCCGACCGGAAAATCGATATCCGCCCGTCGTCGCGCACACGCCCGCTTTTCAATCCGGTTTCAAAAGATTTGCGATCGCCGTTCGAATCCGCGCGCGATCGCGGCGCGCTGCCGATCCGTCGCGGCCGCCCGGCCGGCGGCGTCGCCGGGCATGCGATTTTCGACAGGCGGCGGCCCATTGACCTATCTTTAATAGGATGAAAAAAGCGCGGCGCAATGCGCAGAAAATTCGATTGCCGGCGAACGCGCCCCATGACAGCATGCGGGGCGTCGGCAACCGGGCAGAACCGGCGCCATCCGGCCGTTCGGCGGGGTCCGGGATCGCCCCGTTTCATGCCGCATGCCGCTCCGCCGGACCCAACCACGACCCACGCTCTCCGGGAGACTGACATGGCTACTGCGACGCCCCGCGCCGGCATCCCCCTCCTGCCCGCCCCGCTGCGCGGCGGCCGGTACATGCTCGGCACGCGCATCGTGCTCAGCTTCGGCGCGATCTTCGTGCTGATGCTGGCCATGGCCGCCATTTCATACATCCGTTTGACGGCGATCGACGACGAGGCCAACAGCCTGCAGCGCGATTCCGTGCCGGGCCAGTATCTGTCGATGGCGCTGCGCGCGACGTCCAACGAGACCTACGCGATCGTCGAGCGCGCGCTGTTCGTCGACAACGATGCCGACGGCATGAAACGGGATCTCGGCCGGCTGCCCGACGCGCTGCGCCGTCTCGACCAGACCGCGAGCCAGTACGAGACCACGCTGTTCCGCGACGACGACAAGGCGCAATTTCGCGCCTTCCGTTCCGCATACGACCAGTACCTGCCGCTGCTGAACGACGCCGCCCGCGCCGCGCCCGACGACCGCACGGCCGGGCGGGCCGCCTTCGCGCGCCTGGCCCCGGCATGGGAGGCGCTGATCCGCGCGAACGACAAGCTGGTCGTCGAGAACCGCAACCAGGCCGACGAATCGGCGCGGCTGATCCGCGGCTCGGTGACCAGCGCGGAAGCGACGCTCGCCACGGCGCTGAGCGTCGTGCTGCTGGCCGCGCTCGGGCTCGGCTATGCGCTGTATCGCGCGATCACGGCGCCGATGGCGCGGCTCGTCGAAGTGCACGACGCGATGCGCACCGGCAACCTGACGCAGCGCCTCGCGCTGAACCGGCGCGACGAATTCGGCACGCTGCAGGACGGTTTCAACCGGATGACCGAGGAGTTCGCCAGCCTCGTCTCGCAGGCGCAGCAGTCGTCGCTGCAGGTGACGACGTCGGTCGCCGAGATTGCCGCGACGTCGAAGGAGCAGCAGGCCACCGCCAGCGAGACCGCGGCCACCACCACCGAGATCGGCGCGACGTCGCGCGAGATCCTCGCGACCTCGCGCGACCTGCTGCACACGATGAACGAAGTGGCGGGCGTGGCCGAGCAGTCGGCGGCGCTCGCCGGCGCGAGCCAGAGCGGGCTCACGCACATGGAGGAAATGATGCGCAGCGTGATGGAGGCGGCCGGCTCGGTGAACGCGAAGCTCGCGATCCTCAACGAGAAGGCGGTCAACATCAACCAGGTCGTCGCGACGATCACCAAGGTGGCCGACCAGACCAACCTGCTGTCGCTGAACGCGGCAATCGAGGCCGAGAAGGCCGGCGAATACGGCCGCGGCTTCGCGGTGGTCGCGACCGAGATCCGCCGGCTCGCCGATCAGACCGCCGTGGCGACCTACGACATCGAGCAGACGGTGAAGGAAATCCAGTCGGCCGTGTCGGCCGGCGTGATGGGCATGGACAAGTTCTCGGAGGAAGTGCGCCGCGGGATGCGCGACATCCAGCAGGTGGGCGGCCAGCTGTCGCAGATCATCACCGAGGTGCAGACGCTCGCGCCGCGCTTCCAGATGGTCAACGAAGGGATGCAGACGCAGGCGACCGGCGCGGAACAGATCACGCAGGCGCTGTCGCAGCTGTCGGAAGCCGCGCAGCAGACGGCCGAATCGCTGCGCCAGTCGTCGCAGGCGATCGACGACCTGACGCTCGTCGCGAACCAGCTGCGCACCGGCGTGTCGCGCTTCAAGATCGAAGGCTGACGCCGGACCACGCGATGCTCTTCCTTCTTTTCGAACTCGACGGCGAGCGCTATGCGCTCGATGCGGCGCAGATCGTCGAAGTGCGCGCGCTCGCGCCGGTGAAGGCGATTCCCGGCGCGCCGCCGTGGATCGCCGGCGCGATCGACCAGCGCGGCGAGCCGGTGCCGGTGATCGACGTCGCGCAGCTCGCGCTCGGGCGCGCCGCGCGGCGGCTGCGCTCGACGCGGCTCGTCGTCGTGCGCTATCGCCGGCACGATGCGCAACCCGATGCGGGCGACAGCGCCGAACGCATGCTCGGGCTGATCGTCGAACACGCGACGCAGACGTGCCGGATCGATCCCGCGCGGTTCGCCGACAGCGGGATCGCCACGCCGCACGCGCGCTGGCTCGGGCCGGTTGCCGGCGACGCGTCGGGGTTCGTGCAGTGGGTCGACGTGCGGCGCATGCTCGACGACGATGCACGCGCGCTGCTGTTCCCGCCCGCGCAGCCGCTGCCGCAGGCGGTCTCCGGATGACGGCCGCGATGAACGCCGACGACGCCCGTTTCGACGCATGGCTGATGCGCGAGACCGGCATGGACGCCGCCACGCTCGGCCACCAGGCGCTCGCGCGCGCCGTCGCCGAACGCGCGCGCGTCGCGCTGGGCGAACCGTCGACGCCGGATGCCGCCAGCGCCGACGGCGCGATCGACGCGTACTGGCAGTTGCTGAACACGTCGGCGGACGAACGGCAGGCGCTGATCGAAACGCTGGTGGTGCCGGAAACCTGGTTCTTCCGCGACCGCGAGGCGTTCGTCGCGCTCGCGCGGCTCGCCGACGCACGGCTCGTGCGCGAGCCGGCGCGCGTGCTGCGGGTGCTGAGCGCGCCGTGCTCGACCGGCGAGGAGCCCTATTCGATCGCGATGGCGCTGCTCGACGCCGGCATCGGCCCCGCGCGCTTCAGCATCGACGCGATCGATATCAGCGCGCGCGCGATCGAACGGGCCCGCGAAGGCGTCTATGGCCGCAATTCGTTTCGCGGCCACCCGCTCGAATTCCGCGACCGCCATTTCAGCGAGACGGCCGGCGGCTGGCGGCTCGACCCGCGCGTGCGCGAGCCGGTCCGGTTCGTGCGGGCGAGCCTGTTCGACCTGCCGCTCGATACCGGCGCGCGCTACGACTTCATCTTCTGCCGCAACGTGCTGATCTATTTCAACCGGGATGCGCAGGACCAGTCGATCCGGCTGCTCGACCAGCAGCTCGCGGACGGCGGCACGATTTTCGTCGGCCCGGCCGAGACCGGGCTGATGATGCGCCACGCGCTGGCGCCCGCGCGCATTCCGCTCGCGTTTGCGTTCCATCGCGCGCCGGCGGGTGCGGCCGGTGCGGCGGCCGTCGCGACGCCGGGCAGCGCGCCGCCGCCCCCCGCGCGGCCGCAGGCGGCCGGCCCGGCCATGCGGCCGCCGGCGCTGCCCGAGCCGACCCGGCGCCCCGCCGTCGCGCGTGCGCCGGCCGCGCCCGCGTCGCGGGCCGCCGCGCCTGGCGCGTGGCCGCCCCGTGCCATGCCCGCCGCACCCGGCCAGCCCGATGCGCACGTCACGCCGCCCGACACGCCGGCATCGACGCTCGATCGCGCGCGCCTGCTCGCCGACACCGGCCGGCTCGACGAGGCCGAGCGCATCGCGCACGCGTTCACGCTCGCGCACGGGCCGGACGCGGACGCGTTCTACCTGCTCGGGCTGATCGCCGATGCGCGCGGCCTCGATGCCGATGCGCAGGATTTCTATCGCAAGACGCTGTACCTGCAGCCGAACCATTACGAAGCGCTCACGCATCTCGCCGCGCTGCGCGACGCGGCCGGCGACGCCGCCGGCGCGCGGCAGCTGATGTCGCGGGCGCAACGCGCGAGCGCGCTGCGCAGCGCGCCGCCGGCGGACCCGACGCAGGACCGAGGAGGAGCCGATGGTTCACGCCGCTCGTGACACGCTCGCGCCGACGCCGCACGTCGACGACTGCTGGAACCGCATCGGCACGCACGGCGACGGCTCGTGCCCGCAGCTCGCGACGCACACGCGCTGCCTGAACTGCCCGGTGTTCGAACAGGCCGCCGCGACGCTGCTCGACCGGCCGCTCGCCGACGACGATCTCGACGATGCCGCGTGCACCCCACGCGACGCGTCGCACGCGAACACCGAAGACGACGCGGACGCCCTGCACTCCACCCTCGCCTTCCGCATCGCCGACGAATGGCTCGGCCTGCCGGCCGCCGCGCTGCGCCAGATCGACGGGCCACGGCCGATCCATGCGCTGCCGCACCGGCGCAACGGCGTGGTGCTCGGGCTCGTCAACGTGCGCGGCGCGCTGACGATCGCCGCGTCGCTCGGCGCGCTGCTGGGCCTCGAGCGGGACGCCGCCGGCCGCCATGCGCCGCGCAGCGCATACGCGCGGATGCTGGTGGTCGAGCATCGCGGCGAATCCGCCGCGCTGCCCGTCGACGAGGTGGAAGGCGTGGTGCGGTTCGCCGCGTCCGCGCTGATGCCGGTGCCGACGACGCTGACCCACGCGGCCGCGATGCACACGCGCGGCCTGCTCGCGTGGCGCGACACGACGATCGGCATGCTCGACCCCGAGCGCGTGTTCGATTCGCTTGCCCGGAGCCTGCGATGAGCGTCGACGACGACCTGGCGCGCACGCCGCTGCTCGACCTGTTCCGCGAGGAAGCGCAGACCCAGGCGCAGGCGCTCGCGAGCGGCCTGCTCACGCTCGAACATGCGCCCGCCGATGCGGCCGCGCTCGAGGCGTGCATGCGCGCCGCGCATTCGCTGAAGGGCGCGGCGCGCATCATCGACCTGCCGGACGGCGTCGACGTCGCGCACGCGATGGAGGAATGCTTCGTCGCCGCGCAGCGCGGCATGCTGACGCTGACGCCCGCGCACATCGACGAATTGCTGCGCGGCGTCGATTTGCTGCTGCGCGTCGGCGAGACCGATCCCGCGACGGCGGTCGCGCGCGCGGACATCGACGCGCTGCTCGCGCGGCTGTCCGCGCCGGAGCCGGCGGCGGCGGCCGCAGCGCATCCGGTTCCGGAAGCGCCCGCCGTGGCGCCGGAACCGGAGCCGGCGGCGGCGGCCGCAACGCATCCGGTGCCGGAAGCGTCCGCCGTGGCGCCGGAACTGGCACCGGAACCAGCACCGCCGCGCGCGCCCGCCCTGCCGCCCGCCCACGCCGACGCCGACGCCCGCGCCGACGCCGACGCCCACGCCGACACGCCCCCTGCCGCGCCATCCGCGTCGCCGCCCGAAGCGCGCCACGATCCGCAGCGGATGCTGCGCGTGCGCGCCGAGCAGCTCGACCGGCTGCTGAGCCTGTCCGGCGAATCGCTGGTCGAATCGCACTGGCTCAAGCCGTTCACCGGCTCGATCCTGCGCATCAAGCGGATGCAGCGCGACGTCTCCCGCGCGCTCGACGTGCTCGTCGAAACGCTCGCGGAGCGCGTCGATCCGGCCGCGCTGGCGGCGCTCAACGACGTGCGGCAGGGGCTCGGCAACCTGCAGTTGCAGCTCGGCGCGCGCATCGACGAGCTCGACCGCTTCGACCGCCGCAGCACCCATCTCGCGCAGCAGCTGTACGACGAGGCGCTGCGCTGCCGGATGCGCCCGTTCGGCGATGCCGCGCACGCGTATCCGCGCATCGTGCGCGATCTCGCGCGCTCGCTCGGCAAGCGCGTGCAGTTCTCGATCGTCGGCGAATCGACCCAGGTCGACCGCGACATCCTCGACATGCTCGACGCGCCGCTCGGCCACCTGCTGCGCAACGCGCTCGACCACGGCGTCGAGGCGCCCGAGCAGCGCGTCGCGGCCGGCAAACCGGCCGACGCGCGCGTGACGCTCGAAGCCCGCCACAGCGCCGGCCAGCTGCAGATTTCCGTCAGCGACGACGGCGCCGGCATCGACCTCGACGCGCTGCGCACCGCCGTGGTGCGGCGGCGGCTGGCCGACGCGGACACCGCCGCGCGGCTGTCCGATCACGAGCTGCTCGACTTCCTGCTGCTGCCCGGCTTCTCGATGCGCGAGCGCGTGACCGACGTGTCCGGCCGCGGCGTCGGCCTCGACGCGGTGCACGACATGGTGAAGGCCGTGCGCGGCACCGTGCGGATCTTCACCGAGCCCGGGCGCGGCGCGCGCTTCGTGCTGCAGCTGCCGCTCACGCTGTCGATCGTGCGCAGCCTGCTCGTCGAGGTCGGCGGCGAGGCGTATGCGATTCCGCTCGCGCACGTGCGCCGCACGCTCGAACTCGCGCGCGCCGACATCGACATGCTGGAAGGCCAGCAGCACTTCCGCTTCGACGGCCGGGCCGTCGGGCTCGTCACCGCGCACCAGCTGCTCGGCACGCGCACGCCGGACGAGGCGCGCGACAGCGTCGCGACCGTCGTGATCGGCGACGAGTCGGAAACCTACGGCATCGCGGTCGACCGCTTCCTCGGCGAATGCATGCTCGTGATCCAGCCGCTTGACCGCCGGCTCGGCAAGGTCAAGGACATCGCGGCGGCCGCGCTGATGGACAATGGCGAACCGGTGCTGATCATCGACGTCGAGGATCTGCTGCGCTCGGTCGACAAGCTCGTGCGCGGCGGCCAGCTCGACCGCGTGCAGCGCACGCAGCGCGCCGCCGCCGCGCGCAGCCGGCACGTGCTGGTGGTCGACGATTCGTTGACGGTGCGGGAGCTGGAGCGCAAGCTGCTGGAAAAACGCGGCTATGCGGTGACGGTCGCCGTCGACGGGATGGACGGCTGGAACGCGCTGCGCGGCGGCGAGTTCGACCTCGTCGTGACCGACATCGACATGCCGCGCATGGACGGCATCGAGCTCGTCACGCTGATCAAGCGCGACGCGGTACTGAAGGCGCTGCCGGTGATGATCGTGTCGTACAAGGATCGCGAGGAGGATCGCCGCCGCGGGCTCGACGCCGGCGCGGACTACTATCTCGCGAAAAGCAGCTTCCACGACGAAACCCTGCTCGATGCAGTCCGAGACCTGATAGGAGAAGCCCGCCCGTGAACATCGGCATCGTCAACGACCTCCCGCTTGCCGTCGAGGCGATGCGCCGCGCGATCGCGCGGCGCGCCGATCACCGTGTGCTGTGGGTCGCGACCGACGGCGCGCAGGCCGTCGAATTCTGCGCCGCGCAGCCGCCGGACGTCGTGCTGATGGACCTGATCATGCCGAAGTTCGACGGCGTCGAGGCGACGCGGCGGATCATGGCGTCGGGCCGGCCGTGCGCGATCCTGATCGTGACGAGCAGCATCGGCGCGAACGCGTGGCGCGTGTACGAGGCGATGGGCGCCGGCGCGCTCGACGCGGTCGACACGCCGCGCCTCGGCCAGGGCGCGAACGGCGACACCACGCAGCTGCTGCTCGCGAAGATCGACCAGATCGGCCGCCTGCTCGAGCGGCCCGCGTCCGGCGCGCGGCCGGCGGGCGCGGCCGCGCGCGGCGACGGCGGGCCGCTCGTCGCGATCGGCGCCTCGGCCGGCGGCCCGACCGCGCTCGCGACGATCCTCGGCAGCCTGCCCGCCGATTTCGGCGCGTCGATCGTGATCGTGCAGCACGTCGACCAGGCATTCGCGGAAGGCATGGCGCAATGGCTCGACGGCCAGACGCCGCTCACGGTGCGCATCGCGCACGAGGGCGACCGGCCGCAGCCGTCGGTCGCGCTGCTCGCCGCGACCAACGACCACCTGCGCCTCGCGCGCGACGGCACGCTCGGCTATACGCGCGATCCGGCCGAGACGCCGTACCGGCCGTCGGTGGACGTATTCTTCAACAGCGTCACCGAGCACTGGCCCGGCGACGTGATCGGCGTGCTGCTCACCGGCATGGGCCGCGACGGCGCGATCGGCCTGAAGGCGATGCGGATGAAGGGCTACCATACGATCGCGCAGGACCAGGCGACGAGCGCCGTCTACGGGATGCCGAAGGCGGCCGCGACGCTCGGCGCCGCGCGCGCGATCCTGCCGCTCGAGCGCATCGCGGGCGAGCTGGCGGCGCTCGCCCGGATCTGAACCCATCGCCCCACACGACAGTACTGGCAGAAACAGGTATCGACGACATGACTAGTGACACCACGCGAAGCTGCGGCGACGACGGCGACATGCCCGCCGCGGACGGCGCGGACGCGGCGCTCGAGGCCGCGCGCAAGACGCTGCAGAACCCGCCGGCCACCGACGTGCCGGTGATGGTGCTGCTCGTCGACGACCAGACGATCGTCGCCGAGGCGATACGGCGCGCGCTCGCCGACGAAGAGCGCATCGACTTCCATTACTGCACGCGCTCGGACGACGCGATGACCGCGGCGATCGAGACGCGGCCGACCGTGATCCTGCAGGATCTCGTGATGCCCGGCATCGACGGGCTGAGCCTCGTGAAGGCGTACCGCGCGAACCCGGCGACCCGCGACGTGCCGATCATCGTGCTGTCGACGAAAGAGGAACCGATGATCAAGAGCGCCGCGTTCGCCGCCGGCGCGAACGACTACCTCGTGAAGCTGCCGGACCGCATCGAGCTGGTCGCGCGGATCCGCTACCACTCGCGCTCGTACGTGAACCTGCTGCAGCGCGACGAGGCCTACCGCGCGCTGCGCCAGTCGCAGCAGCACCTGCTGGAAGCGAACCTCGAGCTGCGGCGCCTCACGCACTCGGACGGCCTCACGGGGCTGTCGAACCGCCGCTATCTCGACGAATACCTGGGCGCCGAATGGCGGCGCGGCGCGCGCGAGCGCACCGAGCTGTCGCTGCTGATGATCGACGTCGACAACTTCAAGCTGTACAACGACACGTACGGCCACGTGTCGGGCGACGACGTGCTCAAGCAGGTCGCGTCGACCGTCGAGCGCTGTCTCGGCCGGCCCGGCGATCTCGCGGCGCGCTTCGGCGGCGAGGAATTCGCGGTGGTGCTGCCGGGCACGTCGCCGGGCGGCGTGCGCCTGCTGGCCGAGAAGATGCGCCTCGCGATCGAGGCGCTGAAGCTGGAGCACGCGCATTCGTCGACGGGCCGCTACGTGACGATCAGCATCGGCGGCGCGGGCGTCGTGCCGTCGGCCGACACGCCGATGACGTCGCTGATCGAGGCCGCGGACCGCGCGCTGTACCGCGCGAAGCGCGACGGCAAGAACCGCGTGGTGATCGGCGCGGCCGCGCGCGCGCAACAGGAAGGCAGCCAGCCGGCCTGACGCGCGGCTTGCGCCCTGCCCGCGCGTGCGCCGCGCGGGTCAGGACACGGCGGCGAGCCGGCGCGCGTAGTCGGCCGGCTCCAGCGGACGGCTGAACAGGTAGCCCTGCTGCTGGTCGCAGCCGATCTGCCGCAGGAACGACGACTGCGCCTCGGTCTCGACGCCTTCGGCCGTGACCGTCATCCCGAGCGAATGCGCCATCGCGACCACGGCCTGCGTGATCGCGACCGCGTCGCGGTGCTCCGGCACGCCCGACACGAACGAGCGGTCCACCTTCAGGTTGTGCAGCGGAAAGCGCTTCAGGTAGGACAGCGACGAATAGCCGGTGCCGAAATCGTCGACCGAGATCCGCACGTTCATCGCCGTGAGCGCCCTGAGCATCGGCAGCACGGTGTCGGTGTCGTACATCAGCAGGCCTTCGGTGATCTCGAGCTCCAGCGCGGACGGGTCGAGCCCCGCCTGCTCGAGGCAGCGGCCGACCGATTCGACGAGCCCCTCGTGGAACTGCCGCGGCGACAGGTTGACGGCCATCATCAGGTCGGGCGCGATCGTGCGGCGCCATTCGGCCGCCTGCCGGCACGCGGTTTCGAGCACCCACTGGCCGATCGCGACGATGAGCCCCGTGTCTTCCGCGACCGGGATGAATTCCGCCGGCGACAGCGGCCCGAGCTCGGGGCTCGTCCAGCGCAGCAGCGCCTCGGCGCCGACCGTGCGCCCGTCGCGGCCGTCGACGACGGGCTGGTACGCGAGCCGCAGCGCGTTGGATGCGAGCGCGCGGCGCAGCGACTGCTCGATCGCGAAGCGGCGCTGCAGCCGCAGGTTCAATTGCGCGGTGAAGAACGTGAAGCAGTTGCGCCCGCGCTGCTTCGCGTCGTACATCGCGGAATCGGCGTTGCGCATCAGCGTCGCCGCATCGTCGCCGTCGCGCGGCGCGAGGCTGATGCCGATCGACACGCCGAGGTAATACTCGTTGTCCGCGACCGCGAACGGCCGCGCGATCGCATCGGTCACCCGCCGCGCGAGCGCCGCGAGATCGTCCGGTGCGTCGTAGTCGTCGACCAGGATCACGAACTCGTCGCCGCCGACGCGCGTCAGCGCGTGCCGTTCGCCGACGCAGGCCGCGAGCCGCTCGGCCACGCTGCGCAGCAGCGCGTCGCCCGCGTCGTGGCCGGCCGTGTCGTTGACCTTCTTGAAGCCGTCGAGATCGATGAACAGGATCGCGACGCGCGCGGCGCCGGTAGACGCGTCGCGCGCGTCGAACAGCTCGCGCATCCGGTCCGCGAGCCAGCGGCGGTTGTAGAGGCCCGTCAGCGCATCGCGCGTCGCGAGGTAGCGCAGTTGCTGCTGCGCCTCGCGCACGGGGCCCACGTCGTTGAACGACACCAGCACCGAATCGGCCTGCGTCTCGCCCGGCCGGACGATCGGCACCGCATTGCCGCGCACCCACGTCACATCGCCGTCGGCGAGGCCCAGGCCGACCGTATAGCCGAGCCACGGCACGCCGGTCGCGAGCGCGCGCCGGCTCGGCCAGTCGTCCGGCGCGATCGGCGTGCCGTCCTCGTGGAACTCGCGCCAAATCACGGTCGACAGCCGGCAGCCGACGAGGCTGCCCTGCGCACGCAGCATCCGGCTCGCGCTCGGGTTGCTCGCGGTGATGGTGCCGTCGCGCGCGACGACGAGGATGCCTTCGTTCAGGCTGTTGACGACGAGCCGGTGATGCTCCTCGCTGCGCGCGAGCTGCCGCGCGATGCGATCCTGGTGCACCGCGAGCCCGACGCTGTTGCTGATGTCGCGCAGCAGCGCCGTTTCCTCGTCGGTCGGCCGGCGCGGCGTGCGATGGTAGACCGCGAACGCGCCGAGCACCGCGCCCGCTTCGTCCTGGAACGGCACCGACCAGCACGCGCGCAGGCCGAGCGGCAGCGCGAGGCCTTTGTAGACCTCCCACAGCGGATCGGTGGCGATGTCCTCGACCGCGACCATGCGGCGCTCGTACATCGCGGTGCCGCACGACCCGGCGACGGGGCCGATCGTCGCGCCGTCGATCGCCGCGCTGTAATGAGCCGGCAGCGACGGCGCGGCGCCGACGCGGATGTGCACGCCGTCGTCGTCGAGCAGCAGGATCGTGCACGACGCGCCCGCGCCGAGCAGCGCCTCGGCGCGCCGGCACACTTCCGCGAGCAGTTCGGGCAGCGGCGTGTTGCGCGTGATCAGGCGCAGCACGCTCTGCTCGGATGCGAGCACTTCGGCTGCGAGGCCAAGGCTGTAGCGAGGGCTTTGCGGTGAGGTATCCAAGTGAAACAGCCCGTCCGTGTTCGATCGCGCCTGGGGCGCCTGATTCGTTATCGTGTAATCGCGCCGCTTTCTTGATCCGGGTTTACGCCGAGATTCGGCGCAGCCGGACGGACGCCGTGCGGGCGTCGTGCCGCAGTACATTTAACACCAATCGGATGTCCGCAGCATGCTGAATTGCATAGGGAGTTGCACGGGACGGGGATGAGGCGGGGAATGTGCGCCGCGCGGCGACGAACCAATCGGCAGGATCGTTGCGCACTGCGAAGGAGCAACGCGGTAAGCCCATCGTCGATTTGTGAAGTTTTCGATGCGGCGAGCGGCTTTTGCCGCGCCGTGCGGCGCCCGGCCGGCGGCCGATGCAATCAACGGCTCCGCCCGGCACGCATGCCGGGCTCGAGCCGTCAGTTCGGATTCGAATCACGGGCAACCGCGCCGCGACTTGTAAGCACACGTTTCGCGGCGCGCGCGGCCGTCAACGTTTGGTTACATCCTTACGGCGGAATTCGGCAGGTATGACATGACGGGCACGGCGCATGGCCAGATGGGGCCGGACACCTCATCGACGCCTACTGGCGCAGCCCGAACACGCTGTGCCACAGCGCGCTGAAAAAGTCCGTGTGCGCGTGTTCGTCGCTGCGGCGGGTGTCATCCTTCGGTGCGTCCGCCGGCGCCGGTTCCGGCTCGCGTGCGTCCTGGGTCGATGCCGCCGGTTTCGCCGGCTCGTCGCGCGCCGCGCCCCGTGAGACGTCCTGCCGACGCGACGCATGCAGCGCGGCCACGCTGTTCGCAATCTGTTCGGCGATCGGCGCTTCGCAATCGCGTCCGAGCAACACGCCGAACACGACGTCGCGGTTGTGCCCCTGCTCGGCGAAGCGCATCGCCAGTGCCACGCGCTCCGCGTATTGCGCGTCGCGCTCGGCCTGCCTGCGCGCCTCTTCTTCGTGCAGGTGCGCGTGGCGGCGCATCTCCTCGGCATAGACGGTGTCGTACACGCGGCGTTGCGCGGGGTCCGAGAGAATCGCGTAAGCCTCGTTGATCTCCTGGAACCGCACATGCGCGGCGTCGCACCCGACGTTGCGGTCGGGATGCGCCTTCATCGCGGCGCGCCGGTAGCCGCGCTTGATTTCGGCGTCGGTGGCATCCTCCGGCACACCAAGCAATTCGTACAGGGTCGTCATTGCGGACCGGGTGAGAGTCGGATCGCGTCGATCCTAGCACGCCAATGCAGCACCGGCGTGGCTCGGGCAGTGACGCCCAACCCAGCCTAACCCGCCGCCCCGACGAACCGCATTTCCCCCGACTCCCCCGCCAGCAACGCCCGATTCGCGTCCGCCGCCGCCCGCAGGTAATCCCACAGCGCCGTCACCCGCCGCAGCTTGCGCAAGTCCTCCCGGCAGGTCAGCCAGAAGCACCGCGTGACGGCGACCTCGTCGGGCAGCACCGGCACGAGCGCCGGCTGCTGCGCAGCGATGAAGCACGGCAGGATCGCGAGCCCGCCGCCCTGCAGTGCCGCGAAATACTGTGCGATCACGCTCGTCGTCCGCAGCCCGGCCGTCGCGCCGGGCACCGCGCGCTCCAGGTACAGCAGTTCGCTGCTGAAGGCCAGATCGTCGACGTAGCTGATGAACGTGTGCGCGGCAAGATCGCCGACGCCCGCAATCGGCGCATGGTTCGCCAGATACGCCTGCGTCGCATACAGCCGCAACTGGTAATCGCACAACCTGGTGCACACATACGGCCCGCGTTCGGGCCGCTCGAGCGTGATCGCAAGGTCGGCCTCGCGCTTGGGCAGGCTCACGAAGTGCGGCACCGGCAGCAGGTCCACCGTCACATGCGGGTGCGCGGCGCGGAACTGCGCAAGCTGCGGCGCCAGGAAGAAACACCCGAAGCCTTCCGTCGACCCGATCCGCACGTGCCCGGACAACGCATGCCCCGTATTCGCGACCTGGTCGCACGCCGACTGCACCGTCGTCTCCATCGCGTCCGCGTAGGCGACCAGCCGCTGCCCTTCCGCGGTCAGCGTGAAGCCGCCCGAGCGCGACTTGTCGAACAGCAGCGTGCCCATCGCCTCCTCCAGCGCGCGGATGCGCCGGGCGACGGTCGTGTAGTCGACGCCGAGCCGCTTCGCGGCGCCGCTCGCACGCTGCGTGCGCGCGACTTCGAGGAAGAACCGCAGGTCGTCCCAGTTCAGGTTGCCGGAGACCGGCTCGGGAAGGTGTCGCATCGTCGGGAAGGCAGGGTGGGAAGGTCTCCGGGCCGGCCGTCGATATGCAAATTTGCATATCCAACCGGTTTCTTTATCGGTACTCCATGAATCTGCGCATAACTATACTCGACCACGACCTGCGGACTACGAGCCGCGGCACACTCAGGAGACACCATGCAGACCCGATCCACCCTTGACGAACATGCGGCGATGGCGGCCCCGGCGCCCGCCCGCACCGCGAAGGACTACCTGCTGGCCGGCTGGGCCAGCATGGCCGGCACGACGATCGAGTGGTACGACTTCTTCCTGTACGGCACCGCCGCCGCACTCGTGTTCAACCGCATCTTCTTCCCGTCGCTCGACCCCGTCGTCGGCACGCTCGCCGCGTTCGGCACGTTCGCGGTCGGCTTCATCGGCCGGCCGATGGGCGGCATCGTGTTCGGCCACTTCGGCGACCGCCTCGGCCGCAAGTCGATGCTGATGATCACGCTGCTGCTGATGGGCGTGCCGAGCATGATCATCGGCCTGATCCCGTCGTACGACAGCATCGGCTACTGGGCCGCCGCGCTGCTGATCGCGATGCGCTTCCTGCAGGGGATGGCGGTCGGCGGCGAATGGGGCGGCGCGGTGCTGATGGCGGTCGAGCATGCGCCGGACGGCCGCAAGGGGCTGTTCGGCAGCCTGCCGCAGACGGGCGTCGGCCTCGGCCTGATCCTGTCGTCGGTCGCGATGGCCGCGGTGGCGGCGCTGCCCGAGGCCGACATGCTGTCGTGGGGCTGGCGCATCCCGTTCCTCGCGAGCATCGCGCTCGTCGGCCTCGGCTGGTTCATCCGCGCGAAGGTGCCGGAATCGCCGGATTTCGAGAAGATGAAGCACCAGGGCAAGGCCGAGAAATCGCCGGTGATCGCGGCGATCCGCCGGCATCCGCGCGAGGTGCTGACGATCGTCGGCGCGCGCGCCGCCGAGAACACCTGGTTCTACATGGTCGTCACCTTCGCGCTCGCGTATGCGACCCAGCAGCTGAAGCTGCCGAAGGCCGACATGCTGCATGCGATCACGGCCGGCGCGGTGCTGTCGCTCGTGACGATGCCGCTGTGCGGCCACCTGAGCGACCGCATCGGCCAGCGCCGCATGTTCGCGTTCGGCCTCGTGCTGATGTGCGCGTTCGCCGCGCCGTTCTTCATGCTGCTCGGCACGCAGCAGACGGCGCTCGCGTGGTGGGCGATCGTGCTCGGCCTCGGCGTCGTGTTCCCGATCCTGTATGCGCCGGAATCGCTGCTGTTCGCGAAGCAGTTTCCCGCGGAAATCCGCTACAGCGGCATCTCGCTGTCGGTGCAGCTCGCCGGCGTGCTCGGCGGCGGCTTCGCGCCGATGATCGCGACGTCGCTGCTCAAGGCCGGCGGCGGCCAGCCGCACTACGTGATCGCCTACCTCGTCGGGCTCGGCGTGTTCGCGCTGGTCTGCACGATGCTGATGCGCAACCCGCGCGGCTGACGCCCTTGCCGTTTTTCCCCGCCCGGCCCGGCGCGCATTCGCGCCGAGCGCGGGCCCCGCTTTCGCCTTTGATCGACGTTTCGTCTCGGAGATTGTTCATGAACGCTGCCGTACCCCAGTCCACCCTCGCCCTGCCCACCGCCCGGCTGCTGATCGACGGCCAGTTCGTCGAATCGCAAAGCGCCGAATGGGGCGACATCGTCAACCCCGCGACGCAGGAAGTGATCGGCCGCGTGCCGTATGCGAGCGTCGACGAGGTCGATGCCGCGATCGCGTCCGCGCAGCGTGCATTCCAGACCTGGAAGACGACGCCGATCGGCGCGCGCATGCGCATCATGCTGAAGTTCCAGGACCTGGTGCGCCAGAACCTGGAACGCATCGCGAAGACGCTGACGGCCGAACAGGGCAAGACGCTGCCCGACGCGCAGGGCGACATCTTCCGCGGCCTCGAGGTGGTCGAGCATGCGTGCTCGATCGGCACGCTGCAGCTCGGCGAGTTCGCGGAGAACGTCGCGGGCGGCGTCGATACCTACACGCTGCGCCAGCCGATCGGCGTGTGCGCGGGCATCACGCCGTTCAACTTCCCCGGCATGATCCCGCTGTGGATGTTCCCGATGGCGATCGTGTGCGGCAACACGTTCGTGCTGAAGCCGTCCGAGCAGGACCCGCTGTCGACGATGCAGCTCGTCGAGCTCGCGATCGAGGCCGGCGTGCCGAAGGGCGTGCTGAACGTCGTGCACGGCGGCAAGGTCGTGGTCGACCGGCTGTGCACGCATCCGGACGTGAAGGCGATTTCGTTCGTCGGCTCGACGCGCGTCGGCACGCACGTCTACAACCTCGGCAGCGAGCACGGCAAGCGCGTGCAGTCGATGATGGGCGCGAAGAACCACGCGGTGGTGCTGCCCGACGCGCATCGCGAGCAGACGATCAACGCGCTCGTCGGCGCGGGCTTCGGCGCGGCCGGGCAGCGCTGCATGGCGACGTCGGTCGTCGTGCTGGTCGGCGCCGCGCGCGACTGGCTGCCGGACCTCGTCGAGAAAGCGAAGCAATTGAAGGTCAACGCGGGCCACGAGCCGGGCACCGACGTCGGCCCGGTCGTGTCGAAGGCCGCGCATGCGCGCATCGCGGGGCTGATCGACGAAGGCGTGAAGGCCGGCGCGACGCTCGTGCTCGACGGCCGCGACGTGAAGGTGCCCGGCTACGAGCGCGGCAACTTCGTCGGCCCGACGATCTTCTCCGGCGTCTCGACCGACATGTCGATCTACACCGAGGAAATCTTCGGGCCGGTGGTGGTCGTGCTCGAAGCCGACACGCTCGACGACGCGATCGCGCTCGTCAACCGCAACCCGATGGGCAACGGCGTGGGCCTGTTCACGCAGAGCGGCGCGGCCGCGCGCAAGTTCCAGAGCGAGATCGACGTCGGCCAGGTCGGCATCAACATTCCGATCCCGGTGCCGGTGCCCTACTTCAGCTTCACCGGCTCGCGCGGCTCGAAGCTCGGCGATCTCGGCCCGTACGGCAAGCAGGTCGTGCAGTTCTACACGCAGACGAAAACCGTGACCGCGCGCTGGTTCGACGACGACGCGACGGCGGGCGGCGTCAACACGACGATCGCGTTGCGCTGAAGGCTATGCATAGGACCGGAGTAACCGCTAAAGCGCCAACTCCGGTCGACACCAGGAACCAGATCATGGAAATCGCATTCATCGGGCTCGGCAACATGGGCGGCCCCATGGCCGCCAACCTGCTCAAGGCCGGCCACGCGCTGGCGGTGTTCGACCTCGACGCGCACGCCGTCGAGGCCGCCGTGCGCGCGGGCGCGACGGCCGCTGCCTCGCCGCGCGACGCGGCGGCCCGCGCGTCGGTCGTGATCACGATGCTGCCGGCCGCGCAGCACGTGCGCGGCGTCTACCTCGACGACGACGGCGTGCTCGCGGGCGCACGCGCCGGCGCGACGCTGATCGACTGCAGCACGATCGATCCCGGCACGGTGCGCGCAGTGGCCGATGCGGCCGCGCGGCGCGGCCACCCGCTCGCCGACGCGCCGGTGTCCGGCGGCACCGCCGGCGCGCAGGCCGGCACGCTGACCTTCATGGTCGGCGCGGATGCGGCGCTGTTCGAGCGCATCCGCCCGGTGCTGCTCGACATGGGGAAGAACGTCGTGCACTGCGGCGGCACCGGCACGGGCCAGATCGCGAAGATCTGCAACAACCTGCTGCTCGGCATTTCGATGATGGGCGTGTCGGAAGCGATGGCGCTCGGCGCGGTGCTCGGCATCGAGCCCGGGGTGCTGGCCGGCATCATCAACACGTCGACCGGCCGCTGCTGGAGCTCGGACAGCTGCAACCCGTATCCGGGCGTGCTGCCCGCGGCCCCCGCCGCGCGGGGCTACACGGGCGGCTTTGCCGCGAACCTGATGCTGAAGGATCTCGGGCTCGCGACCGAAGCCGCGCGGCAGGCGCGCCAGCCGGTGTGGATGGGCGCGCTCGCGCAGCAGCTCTATCAGTCGATGAGCCAGCAGGGGCTGGGCGGACTGGATTTCTCCGCGTGCGTGAAGCTGTACGAGGGGCAGACGGCCGGCGCATGACGCTGCGCGGGACGGAACGCGGCGGCGGCGCCTGATACGGCGCCGCCGGCGGCAATGCTCAGCCGCGCGAGTCGGCAGTGGTCTCTAAGGTCGGATGGCACTCGAATGCGAGCTCGGAGCTGGCGCTCACGCCGCGGCCCGCAGACAGCGATTCGCGCTTCATGCTCGCGCGCATGCCGCGCTGCGAGCAGTAGTTCGTCGCTTCGTCGACGGCTTTCTCGTGAGCGGTCGCCCAGGTGGTCGACATGCCGACCGTGCGGGTCGACACGGTGTAGACGTTCGGCTTCGACGTCGACGCGACGTCGGACGTGGTCGAGCAGGCCGCGAGCAGCCATGCGACGGCCACGACCGGCAGCCAGCGCAAGGATCGGAAAGAAACGGGATTTGACATGGGGCAGCAGATATGCGTCGAATCGACGGCATTTGGCAATATTTCCGACATTATGCCCGGCTATTCGACGAAGATCATGTCACGTATTGTGAACAGACTGTTTCGCCTGATTAAACGACGGGGCCTGCGCCGGTCGCGATGACGCGAACCGGCCCCGAAAACGCGGAAAACGCATGAAGGAAGCGCCCCCCTGCTCCCGTCACGCCGGCGCGCGCCGCCGCAGCTCGGCGGGCGGAATCTTCATCGCCTGCCGGTATTTGGTCACGGTGCGGCGCGCGAGCAGGATGCCGCGGCCGGCGAGGCGCTGCGTGAGCGCAACGTCCGTCAGCGGATCGGCGGGCCGCTCCGCGGCGATCATGTCGCGGATCAGCACCTTCGCGGCGGCCGCCGAGCTGGAGCCCTGGCCGGCCGCCTCGAGCCGGCGCGGGAAGAAGTGCTTGAACTCGAACGTGCCGAACGGCGTCGCCATGTACTTGTTGCCGGTCGCGCGCGACACGGTCGATTCGTGCAGGTCGAGTTCCTCCGCGATGTCGCGCAGCACGAGCGGCTTCAGCGCGATCTCGCCGTAGCGGAAGAAATCCCGCTGGCGCGCGACGATGCACGCGCCGACGCGCTGGATCGTATCGAAACGCTTGTGCGCGTTGCGGATCAGCCAGCGCGCCTCCTGAAGCTGCCGGCCGAGCGGAGAATCGCGCTCGCCGCTCGAGCGCGCGAACAGTTCCGCATAGCGCTGGTGCAGCCGGGCGCGCGGCAGCACCGCCGGATTGGTCGTCACGACCCATTCGTCGCGCACCTGGCGCACGATCACGTCCGGCACGACGTAATCGCCGCGTGTACTGCCGTAGTGATTGCCGGGGCGCGGGTCGAGCCCGCGCACGAGCGCGCACGCGGCATGCAGCGTGTGCACGTCGCAGCCGAGCCGGCGCTGCAGCTCGGCCGTCTCGCGCCGCGCGAGCCGTTCGAGATGCTCGCGCGCGATCGCCTTCGCGCTGTCGAGCGCCGGCGTGTCGGCCGGCATCGCGTCGAGCTGCAGCAGCAGGCACTCGGACAGCGAACGCGCGGCGATCCCGGGCCGGTCGAGCGACTGCACGAGGCGCAGCGCGACGGCGAGATCCCGTTCGCTCAGCAGCAGCGCCGGGTCGGCGGCGAGCACGAGATCCGGCAGCGACTGCCGCAGGTAGCCGTCGTCGTCGAGCGCGTCGATCAGCAGATGCGCAGCCGCGTGGTCGCGCCGGTTCAGCGGATGGAGCCGCAGCGCATCGTGCAGTTGCGCATGCAGCGAGGGCTCGGCCGCGGTCCATTCGCCGGGGCCGGTGCCCGGCCCGTCGTCGTCCTGGCGGCCGGGGCCCCGCGCCGACGGCTCGGCCGTGTAGGTGGGTTCGCCGTCCGGCGGCGGTGCGTCGTCGGGCATGTCATCGGGCATGTCGCCGCGCGTCTGCTCCGCGCGATCGGCCTCGGCGTCGGCCTGGGGCGCGACACCGGCTTCCTCGTCGGCGGCACGGCCATCCTCGAGAAACGGATTGGTATCGAGCGCCTGCCGCAGTTCCTGCTGGAATTCGAGCGACGACAGCTGCAACAGGCGCAGCGATTGCTGAAGCCTCGGCGTGAGTGCCAGATGCTGCCGCATCTGGAGCGTCAGCGTGATGGACATCGGCGGACCTCCTCGGTGGTCGGTGATACGGGCCCACCACTCGCACGCAACTTCCACGCCATCCGCGCGCCGTGCGGCACAACGACGGGCGGTGCGGTTCGCACGCCGCGCGGCGCATCGGACCCTGTCCTTTTTACAACCGCGCGGCAAGTCTGACCCGCGCAACCGGCGCTACGCGGCACGCGCCGTGCGCGCGGTGGCCCGCGGCCGGCGCGGGCGCACGGTCAGAACCGGTTGATATGGAAATCCCCCGCGCAGGCGGTCGGGCTGCGCCGCGCCATCATCTCGGCGAATTCCGTCTCGAGTCGCGCCAGCGCGCGCCGCTGCTGCGCGATATCCCAGTGCGCGAACGCGTCGAACGCGTCCTCGTCGAACGTCACGGTAACCGCGGCCGGATGGCCGTCGGCCCGAAAGCCGACATGCAGCACGCCGGCAGGCCGCTCCTCGACATGAAACGGCACCCCGCGCGCCTCGAAGTAGCGGCCGAGCGTCTCGGCAATCTCGCGCCGCAGGCCCGGCACCACGCGGATGCTCATCGCCAGCCGCCTCGGCACGTCATCGCGCCGGCACGCGGCGCGCGCGCCGCATGCACCGGCGGCTTGCCGCCGGGCGGTTCGCGCCGCGGCGGCGGGTGGCCGGGCCGATCGCCTTCCGGATACCGGTACGGCCGGGTCGGATCGGGCGGCAGGTCGTCGTCGAGCGGATCGGGGTCGTCCGAATCGATGTCGGGCATCGTCGGCTCGGGCCGGTGCAACCACCTCGCAAGCACCTGTTCCATCTGCGCCCCCTCATGTCGTTACGCATGCCGCCGGTTCGCAATCGGCGTGCCGCTCGGCCGGTGTGCAATTGCTACACCGGCCGCGGCATATTTTTCATGCTGCGTTTCGCTGCGCGATCGCGTGCTGCTCCGGGGCTCCGGGGCTTCGGCGTACCGGCGTACCGGCGTACCGGCGTACCGGGGCTCCGAGGCTCCGAGGCTCCGAGGCTCCGGCACTCCGGCCAAACGCCAAACCGCATACACACGCAGGGTCGGGAATACACATTGCGGAGACGAGGGCATGCCGCATGGCACATCGGGCATGCCCGGGGCCGACCATGCACCGACTCTGCAGGAGAAGAAAATGTCTCAGACGAATCCCAAGCCCGTGACGAATCGCAAGCCCGCGCGATGGCGCGAAGTGGAAGGCGCGCTCGAAGTGACCGCGCTGGCGGCGGTCGAATGCGCGCTGGTGCTCGGCCTGCTGACCGCGCTCGGCATTCCGCACGGCGGACTGTAGCCGCGGCCGGCGCGCGCCGGCTCCCTTCATCGATCTGCAAGGAGACGCTCATGCATCGCGTCGACGAAATCATGTCGCGGGACGTCGTGCGCGTGGCGCCGACCGACACGATCCGCCATGCCGCGCAGTTGATGGCGCGCTACGACATCGGCGCGTTGCCGGTGTGCGACCACAACCGGCTGGTGGGCATGGTGACGGACCGCGATCTCGCGGTGCGTGCGATCTCCACCGGCAAGCCGCCCGAAACGCGGGTGCGCGAAGTCGCATCGGGGCCGCTCGAATTCTGCTTCGACGACGACGCGCTCGACGAAATCCAGGCATACATGGCCGCCGCGCAGCTGCGCCGCATGCCGGTGATCGATCACGACCGGCGGCTGGTGGGCATGCTGACGCTCGCCGATATCGCGACGCGCGCAGACGGCGCATCGCGCGAGGAAGTCGCGAACACGCTCGAACGCGTGTCGCAACCGAAGCCGAAGTAAACGCGCCGGCCCGCCCCTCATCCGCGCGCACGCCGCCCCGTGCGGGCCGCGTGCGCGCCCCATCAGGAGCACGATCATGCAGACACCCGCCCCCGACCGCACCCGCATCATCCGCAAGGAGCGCGACACCGCGCGCGGCCCCGGCCCCGACGTGATGGCCACCGGCACGCTGACGGGCGACCGGGTCTATGCAGCCGACGGCGACGACGTCGGCCGGATCAAGGACATCATGCTCGACGTGCATTCGGGCCGCATCGCGTATGCGGTGCTGGCGAGCGGCGGCACGCTCGGCATCGGCGACAAGCTGCTCGCGATTCCGTGGAGCGCGTTCACGCTCGACACGCGGCAACGGTGCCTGCGCCTGGCGGTGCCGGCCGCGCGGATCCGCGATGCGCCGGGATTCGACCAGGATCATTGGCCGGAGACGGCCGATGCGCAGTGGGCCGCCCTGTCGCATGCGGACGACAGCGCGCCCGACTGGAACATGGACGACGACTACGACTCGGAGATGGATGCGCCGCCGCACGAGGCGTCGCCGGACGGCCCGGAGCGCGGCACGGAGCGCGACTGAGCAGCGGGTTGGGTCGTCGGTGCGCCGGTGCGTCGGCCCGTAGGCGCATCAGCGCATCAGCGCATCGACACATCGGCACATCGGCGCATCGACGCATCGACGCATCGGCACATCGGCGCATCGGCACATCGGCACATCGGCGCACCGGCACATCGGCACATCGGCACACCGGCACATCGACACATCGTCGCATCGTCGCATCGGCACATCGACACATCGACACATCGACACATCGTCGCATCGTCGCATCGTCGCATCGTCGCATCGGCGCATCGGCACATCGGCACATCGGTGCATCGGTGCATCGGCGCATCGGCGCATCGACACATCGGCGCATCGGCGCATCGGCGCATCGGCGCATCGGCGCATCGGCGCATCGGCACATCAGCACATCAGCACATCAGCACATCGACACATCCACACATCGGCACATCGGCGCGCACATCACGGCGCGCCTGGCGCACCGAGCTTGCGCGCCAGTGCCTGCGCCGCCGCGAGGTGCTGCCTGAGAAGCGGCAGCGTGTCGTTCGCGAAGGCGCGCAGATCGGCGTCGTGGCCGTTGCGCGCCTCGTCCTCGAACACCCGGATCGCCTTGCGATGCGCTTCGGGTCCGGCCACGGCCAGATACGCCGCGTCGAAATCGCGGCCGGCACGGCGGCGCAGCGCCTCGACGTCCGGATCGACGATCTGCACGGTCTGCACCGGCAGGCCCTTGCGTACGCCGAGCCCGCGCAGCCGCGCGCTCACCTTGCCGTGATCGTCGACCATCCGCTTCGCGAACGCGCGCACGTCGGGCGACGACGCCTTCTCCAGCGCGAGCTGGCTCGCCTGCATCTCGCTCTTGCCGGCGAGCCCCGCCTTGTCGACGAACTCCGCATCGATGCCTTGCGGACGCTTGGACATCTGCGCGTCGTCGGGCACGGGCGGCGGCTCGATCACGCCGCGCGGCGCACGCGTGTTCGACGCGGGCGGCGCGTCAGGCGTTTGTGCAGGCGTGGTCGCTGCCACACCCAGCGCGGCGGCGATCGCCGCGCACGTCCAGATGCCGGTTCTCATCGGATACCTCCTGACGCTTCGGCGACAGCCGGCCCGACGCCTTCGACGCCGACGCCGGCGCGCCATATCCGCGATCGGCGCATGTGCAGCAGCAGGCCGACCACATTGCGCAGTGCGCGGTGCGCGCACCGCTGTCCGCCGCGATCACTTCGCGCGGATCGAGAGTTCGTCGCGCACGTGCTGCACGCCGTCGATCTGCTTCACGATCCTGACGGCCGCGATGTGCTGCTGCTCGTCGGGCACACTGCCGGTCAGCAGCACGTCGCCGTGCCGCGTCGTCACGTGGATGTCGCCGGACGACAGATCCTCCCTGCCGAACATTGCCGCCTTCGCCTTGGTCGTGATCGTCGCGTCGTGAATCTCCGTGCCGATCATCGCCACCAGCGAAGATGCGTCCGCGTCGGTCGCGTCGCCCGTGTCGCCCGCGGCCGACGCGCCGGGCACGACCACGAGGAACGCGACGGCCGCGACGGCAATCGCCGCGCCCGGTCGCATCGCCGCGCGGCGTTTCAGCCCCGGGCGCCCTGCCCGCCACTGACTCGCGCTCATCGTGACCTCCATTCGTCGATCCGGCGTTCGCCGGTTACGGCCACGAGGTCGCAAGCTGCGTGCCGCGACGACTGGCCGCCTGATCGCACACGCCCCGGCGCGCGTCGACGGCCCGCGCCGGCGGTCGATTTCTGCACGACCTTTGAAATTTTTTGCGCACACGACACGACACCGGGCGACGGATGACGCCCGATATCGTGTCGAACTGACCGGCTAGCCGCCGCTCGCGCCCGGCGCGGATGCGGCCCCCGGCGCCCCCATGCCGCCGCTCGTCGCGCCCGCCGCGCTGCTGGCCGGCGCGGTGCCCGGCACGGTGGACGGCGAAGGCGCCATGCTGCTGCTCGATGCGCTCGAGCCCGAGTCGCTGTCGCTCCGCTTCGAGCATCCCGTGCCTGCCGCGACGCCGGCCACCAGAAGGCCGACGGCGAGCGCGCGCCATACGTTGCGTAGTGATTGACGTTGCATGACACCTCCCGTGTCGAAGGAACTTCGCCCCCCGATCAGCAGGTTCCGTGCCACGCCCGCGCGACGATCTCGCCCCATTCATTTCCCGAATGACGCTCACCCGAATATTTAATTTCCCATTGCCCCGGACGCCACACATACTCGCGAAGGAATCCGACACATAACGTCCACGGCGCCCGGGCCGAAGCTGCGCACAGAAGCGGCATGCCCGCGCCCCTACATGGAAGGAGACATCGGCGTGCAACTGGAAGCCACTCACCGCGCGGGCCTCGGGCTCGCGGCGGACGACGCAGTGCATCGGGGCGACGCGGCCGCGCGCGACCCCGCGCTCAGCCTGCGGCTGCAGGTGTTCGCGGGCGGCGCGCTGTGGCTCGCGATCTACGGCACGCTGGTGCTGAACTTCTGCGACTTCGCGCGCCCGTCGCCGAGCGCGAGGACGGTGCGCGTCGGCAACTTCCGGGGCCTGCCGGCCAACATCCTCGTGTTCGCGGCGGTCAGCTTCGTGCTGGCGGGCGCGCTCGGATAACCCTCGCCCGAAAGCCTGCCCGCCATGCCCGCCCCGCCCGACGCAGGCGACGCAGGACACCCGCACGACGCCGCCGACGTGCTGGACGTGCTCGATGCGCGCCTGATGCGGATCCTGCTGGTGCTGCTGACCGAGCGAACCGTGTCGCGCGCGGCGGTGCGGCTCAACATGTCGCAGCCGGCGACGAGCGCCGCGCTGAAGCGGCTGCGCACGCTGCTCGGCGATCCGCTGCTGGTGCGCAGCCGCTACGGGATGGTGCCGACCGAGTTCGGCGCGCGGCTGATCGACCCGCTGCGCAATGCGCTGCGCGTGATCGACTTCATCCGCATCCAGCAGCCGACCTTCGACGCGCGCACATCGGTGCGCGCCTACCGGATCGGCTGCCCCGACTACCTGAACGTGCTGTTCGTGCCGAAGCTCGTCGCGCTGTTCCGCGCACGCGCGCCGCACGCGACGCTCGAATTCCATCCGCTCGGGGACGGCTTCGACACCGAACGCGCGCTCGCCGACGGCGAACTCGACATCGTGATCGACAACCGCGCCGCGCGCACGTCGCGATTCCGCCAGGACGACCTGTTCGACGATCGCGTGGTCTGCCTGATGTGCGCCGCGCACCCGGTCGCGAAGCGCGGCAGGATCACCGCCGCCGAATACGCGCAGGCGCCGCAGCTGTGCCCGACGCCATCGTGGCTCGAAGCGTCCGGCGCGATCGATCGGCAGCTCGAACGCGTCGGCCTGCAGCGCCGCATCGCCGTCACGCTGCCGCACTTCGAGCTCGCCGCGCATGCGCTGGTGCGCTCGGACCTGATCCTGACGACCACCGTCCGGCTCGCGCGGCACTACGCGAAGCTGCTGCCGCTCGGCGTGGTCGCGCTGCCGGCGGAGCCGCCCGACATCGTCTACCGGATGACGTGGAACGAAGCCGGGCCGTGCGTCGATGGCGTGCGCTGGCTGCGCGGGCTGATCGCCGAGGCGACGCGCGGCTGGCTCGACGCGGACGCCGCGCGTCCGGGCGGTGCGGCGGTGAAGGCGGCGACGCCTGCTGCGGGATCGCCTGCCGCGGGGTCGCCCGCCACGGGATCGCCCGCTGCGGGATCGCCCGCCACGGGATCGCCCGCCACGGGATCGCCCGCCGCGGGATCGCCCGCCGCGGGATCGCCTGCCGCGGGATCGCCTGCCACGGGATCGCCCGCTGCGGGGTCGTCCGCCGCGGGGTCGTCCGCCGCAGGATCGCCCACCGCGGGATCGCCTGCCGCGGGATCGCCCGCCGCGGGATCGCCTGCCGCGGGATCGCCCGCCGCGGGATTGCCCGAACCGGCGCG
Organism: Burkholderia stagnalis; assembly: GCF_902830275.1. Lineage (GTDB taxonomy): Bacteria > Pseudomonadota > Gammaproteobacteria > Burkholderiales > Burkholderiaceae > Burkholderia > Burkholderia stagnalis. Next base: position 190,145 of record NZ_CADESW010000001.1, read on the forward strand.
CGGCAGCGGCCGGCGGCACGGGTCGCGCTGCGGGCAGGCTCGGCCGGCCGCCGTCGCGCATTCCGCGCGGGCGCATCGCGGCGCGACGAAGCCGCATTGACCTGCCGACGACGGCCTGCCCGGTTCGTTCACCACGCGCCGCCTGCTTCCGCTTCACGTCGCCGATACGCCGCTCGGCCGCGGTTGCGCAAGCAACGTCTTCACGACGAGCGCCCCGACGAGCGCCAGCCCCCCGCTCACGAGCAGCGCATCCGCGAACCCGCTCGCGAACGCCGCCGGCGCGGCGTCGCCGAGCACGCGCGCCGCATGCGGCGGCACGCGGGCGAGCGCCCGCGCGAGATCGCCGGCCAGCAGGCTCGACATGAACGGCGCATCGACGCTCGCGCGCAAACCCGGCGTCGCCGCGAGCAGGTGGTCGAGCTGCGCGTGCGTGCGCGCGGCCAGGACGGCGCCGAGCACGCCCACCGCCGTCACGATCGCGGAAAACCGCGTCGTCGTGCTGATCCCGGACGCCATGCCGGTGCGGTGCGGCGGCACGCACGCCATGATCGCCTTCTGCGTGTCGCCGTTCATGATGCCCGCGCCGCAGCCCGTCACGAACATCCCGAGCGCGACCAGCCGGTAGTCGCCGCTCGCCGTCAGCGCCGCGGTCAGCAGGTTGCCGGCGCCGATCAGCGCAAGCCCGCCCGCCAGCACGCCGCCCGGCGACACGCGCGCCGCCAGCATCGCGCCGAACGACGGCCCGACGATCATCGCGAACGCGAACGGCAGCATGCCGAGCCCCGCGTCGATCGCCGACATGCCGAACGCGTTCTGCAGATAGAGCGGCAGGAACGTCATCATCACCTGCGCGCACGCCGCGTAGCCGAACATCGCGAGCACCGCGCCGACGAAGCGCGGCGCGCGGAACAGCGCGAGGTCGATCATCGGCCGCGCCTGCCAGCGCTCCGCGCCGACGAAGCCCGCGAACAGCGCGGCGGCGAGCGCGAAACGGCCGAGCGTCGCCGCCGACAGCCAGCCGTGCGACGGCGCGCCGATCAGCGCGGCGATGCCGCAGGCGAGCGCCGCGCCGAACAGCAGGCTGCCGACGGCGTCGACGCGCTTCGCGTGCGGATCGCGCGATTCGTCGATCGCGACGCGCGCGCCCACGCCGAGCAGCACGCACACCGGCAGGTTGAGCAGGAACACCCAGCGCCAGCCGATCCACTGCGTGATCGCACCGCCGACGAGCGGCGCGATCGCGGTCGCGACGCCCATGCACATCCCCCAGATCGCCCACGCGCGGGTGCGCGCGCGCCCTTCCGGAAAGCGGTTCGCGATCACCGCGAGCGCGGCCGTGAGCAGCAGCGCCGCGCCGCCGCCCTTCACCGCGCGCGCGGCGATCAGCCAGCCGGCCGACGGCGCGAGCCCGCAACCGAGCGACGCGACGAAGAAGATCGCGAGGCCCGCCGCCAGCATCCGCTTGCGGCCGAAGCGGTCGGCGAGCCCGCCGGCCGGCAGCAGGCACGCGGCGAACGCGGTCATGTACGCGCTGACGACCCATTCGATGTCGGCGAAGCTCGCATGGAAGCTGCGCGCGATGCTCGGCAGCGACACGGCCACGACGTTGGTGTCGAGCACGATCAGCGAACAGGTGGCGGAGGCGACGACGAGCGTCGCGACGGCCGGCATGCGGGCGCCGGTGGACGGCGCGGCTGCGGGGTCTCCCGCATGCGGCGCCGGGGAAGGCTGGGACATCTGCAACTCCGGAACAGGATGAACGAGCCCTATGCTAGGCTTGCCCGGTATTGCCTGTCATTGAACCTTCCACGCTGTTTTATTGACGATTTTTGCAATCATGGACCGGCTCGAATTCCGCCATGTGCGCGCGTTCCTCAGCGTCGCGCGCCATCTCCACTTCGCCCGCGCGGCCGACGAACTCGACATGGCGCCGCCCGCGCTCACGCGGCAGATCCAGGAAGCCGAGCGGCTGCTCGGCGTGCGGCTGTTTCACCGGTCGCGGCGCGCGGTCACGCTGAGCGCCGCGGGCGAGGCGTATCTCGTCGAGGCGAGCGCCGCGTTCGAGCACCTGCAGCGCGGCCGCGAACTCGCCGCGCTGGCCGAGCGCGGCGAGCTGGGCCGGATCGAGGTCGGCTACGTGTCGTCGGCCGTCTATTCGGGCGCGCTGCAGCGCACGGTCGGCGCGTTTCGCGCCGCCCATCCGCGCATCGAGCTCAACCTGCGCGAGGTGCCGATGGACGACGTCGCGAAGCAGATCGACGCGGGCCGGCTCGACATCGCCTATGTCCGGCCGCCGCTGCCGCTGCCCGGCGAGCTGCGCACCGTCACGCTGCAGCGCGACGTGTTCATCGCGGCCGTCCCGGCCGACTCGCCGCTGGCCGCGCGGGAGACCGTGAAGGCCGCCGAGCTCGCCGGCGCCCGCTTCGCGGTGCCCGAGCAGGAGCTCGGCACGCTCGAAGTCGCGCGGCGCGGCCGTTTCGCGCCGGTGGTCGCCGCGCGGCCGGGCGGGCTGCTCGCGGTGCTGGCCTGCGTGTCGGTGAACGGCTGCGTGGCCGTGATCCCCGACGTGCTCGCGCAGTGCGTGTCGCTGCCGGGCGTCGCCTACCGGCCGCTCGCGGGCAAGCCGATCACGTCCGAACTCGCGCTCGCGTGCCGGCGCTTCGAGAAGGCGCCTGCGGTGCGCGCGTTCCTGCGGGCCGTGTCGCGGGTTGAGTGACGGGCGGAACCGATTCCGCGATCCACGGCGCGCCGGTCGCGCGCCAATGCTCATGCACGCTCACGGCGCTTTCGTCATGTCGAGATCCGGCACGTCGTCGCCGAACGCCGCGGCGACGCGCGTGCGCATCGCCGCGACCAGCAGCGTCGGGCCCGACTGGTTGAACGTGCAGCGCTCGCCCGCCGACGGCACCGCGCGGTGCAGCACCGCCCGCCACGCGCCGCGCCCGGCAGGCGTTCGACGAGCGGGCCGCCGTCCGCCCACGACGACGACGGCGCAAACGGCACCGGCACGCCGCCCGCGCCGCAGATCGCCCGGCATATGCCATCGGCGACGCGCGGCGCGCCGAGCCCTTCGGCCACCGCCACCCAATAGTCCAACGGCGCGCCGCTCAAATCCTGGACTTGCATCGCGCCCTCCTGCGCCGTCGAAAACCCCATCGCAGCGCCCGCGCACCCGGCTCGCCGGCCGCCGGCGAACCGGGTTTCCACGGGTGAAACGGCCCGCCGCGCGCCCCCCTGCATCCATGTTACGAATCGCCGATTCCTGCGTACAATGGCCGGAACCAGAATACGCGCCGGACCGGGGCGGGCCCGTCCGGCGGACGACCACGGGTTCGCACGATGCCGCGCACGCCGGATCTCTCGGGGGGACGCATGTCCACGCACGCCAGAAAACCGCTGGTATCGCTCGTCGTGCCGTTTCACGACGAAGAGGAAGCGATCGACGCGTTCTTTGCCGAAACGCTGCCCATACTCGAATCGGTCGACACGGTGCGCTTTGAAATCGTTTGCATCAACGACGGCAGCCGCGATCGCACGCTCGACCGGCTGATCGCGGTGGGGGCCGGCGACCCGCGCATGCGCGTGATCGATCTGACGCGCCGCTTCGGCAAGGAAGCCGCGCTCACCGCCGGCCTCGACGAAGCGGCCGGCGCCGCGGTGATCCTGATCGACGCCGACCTGCAGGACCCGCCCGCGCTGATCCCCGCGATGATCGAGCACTGGCGCGCCGGCGCCGAGGTGGTCGCCGCGAAGCGCACCGACCGGATGTGCGACCCGTTCATGCAGCGCGCGGCGGCCGCGCTCTACTATCGCGTGCACAATGCGCTGTCCGAAGTGGAGATGCCGGAGAACGTCGGCGACTTCCGCCTGATGGACCGCGAGGTGGTCGACGCGCTGCGCGCGCTGCCCGAGCGGCGGCGCTTCATGAAGGGGCTGTTCGCGTGGGTCGGCTTCCGCACCGCGATCGTCGAATACGCGCGCGCGCCGCGCAGCGGCGGCCACTCGAAATTCTCCGGCTGGCGGCGCTGGAACTTCGCGCTCGAAGGCATCACGAGCTTCAGCACGGTGCCGCTGCGGGTGTGGACCTATCTCGGCGTCGCGTTCGCGATGCTCGCGCTCGTGTACGGCGCGTTCATCGTCCTGCGCACGCTGCTGTTCGGCAACCCGGTGCACGGCTACGCGTCACTGATTTCCGTCGTGCTGTTCATGGGCGGCATCCAGCTGATCGGCATCGGCGTGATCGGCGAATACCTCGGCCGCATCTATCACGAATCGAAACAGCGCCCCGTCTACCTCGTGCGGCGCCGCTACCGCGCCGAGCGGGCCGCCGCCGCGCAGCCCGCGCGTCACGCGAGCGCGCTCCCGACGTCGAAGCTGCTGCAGTTCCCGCTCAAGCGGGCGAGCGTCCCGCGCCGCCGGCCGGCGATGCCGGCGGCGGCCGGCCACGGCGTCAGAAAAGTCTCGGGCAAGTAACCGGGCACACTGCGCATGGACATTTCCCGACACTCGATGCAAGCGACAGACCGCCCCGTGCGCGCGTGGCTGACGCCGAAGCGCGTCGTCGTGTACAGCGCGTTCGTGCTCGTGTTCTGCCTGCAGTTCGCCGCGATCTGGGCATGGGTGATCCACAGCGCGCCCGGCCCCGTCACGTCGCGCCCGGGCGCCGACTTCTCGGTGTTCTGGTCGGCGTCCTACGTGATGCTGCACGGCACGCCGTGGCAGGCCTACGACTACCCGACCTTCTCGCGGCTGTCGGCCGGAATGTTCCCGTACTTCCATCGCGAAGGCTTCCTCGCGTGGCTCTACCCGCCCACCTACCTGCTGCTGGTGACGCCGCTGGCGCTGCTGCCCTATGCGGTCGGCTATCCGCTGTTCGTCGCGTTCGGCGTCGTCGTGTTCGGCTTCGCGGCGTGGCGCGTGTCGGGCCTCGCGGCGATCCCCGGCGCGGGCCGCTGCTGCGCGTTCGCGCTGGTCGCCGCGCCCTGCGTGTTCGTCACCGCGATGTTCGGGCAGAACGCATTCCTCACCGTGTCGTGCGCGGCGCTGGCCGTCTACTGGGCCGAGCGGCGGCCGATGTGGGCCGGCCTGTGCATCGCGCTGCTGTCGGTCAAGCCGCAGATGGCGCTGCTGTTTCCGTTCGTGCTGGTCGCCGCGCGCGCGTGGCGCACGATCGCGTGGGCCGCGCTGGCCACCACCGCGTTCGTCGCGCTGAGCGTGCTGGTCTGCGGCGTCGAATCGCTGCGCCTGTTCGTCGCCAGCGCGGGGCTCGCGCGCTCGATCATCCTCGAGCACAGCGTCGTGTTCTGGCTCGCGTCGCCCACGCCGTTCGCGGCGTTCCGCTTCGCGGGCCTGCCGCTCGCGGCCGCGTATGCCGCGCACGCGTGCGTCGCGGTAATCGCGATCGCGGCCGCGTGCATCGTGTGGGCGCGCTCGCGCGACATCCGCGTGCGCGCGGCGGTGCTCGCGGTCGCGACGCTCGCCGCGAACCCGTACGTATGGCACTACGAGCTCGTGTGGCTCGGCATCGCGGCCGCGTGCATGCTGGGGATCGGCTGGCGCGACGGCTGGCTGCGCGGCGAGCAGGCCACCATCGCGCTGATGTGGCTGCTGCCGCTCGGCGAATACCTGAACCCGTGGCTGCAGCTGCCGCAGATCGGCCCGGCCGTGACGCTGCTCGCGCTGCTGATGCTGCTGCGCCGCGCGCGCGCCGGCGCTCACATCGCGAGCCGCGGCGGCACGTACACGCCGTAGTACGGCCCGACCCCGGTCGCGACGCCGGTCATCTTCACGCCGGCGACGAAATGGCCCTGGATGTACTTGTACGAGCCGCCGAGCGACACGTCGACGTGGAACGCCGCGAACGCGACGATCGGCACGTAGGTGCTGCTGGCCGTCTGCGTGACGACCGGCAGGATCACGGTCGAGCCGACCGGCACCGACGTGTAGAGCGTCGCCTTCACGCCGGTCGCGAGGTAGATGCTGTCGCCGATGTTCAGCGTCGTCGGGTTGCCGCTCGCCATCAGCGCCCCCATCGTCGTCGTGTCGGTCGCGGTCGACTGGAACGACGTCCACTGCCCGCCCATGCACAATGCGCCGTAGGTCTGGCCGTTCGTGATCGAGAACTCGTAAGGCTGGTTCGTCAGCGGGTTGATCAGCGGCTGGTTGGTGGCCGCGTTCCAGTACTGGTTGTACACGCACTGGTCGATCGCGACCGGAAACAGCCCGCCGGCCGCCACCCCGCCCGGCGCGGCCAGCACCGCCACCGCGGTCGCGCTGCCGGACGCGCCGGGAATCCCCAGCAGCCCGCCGAGCAGCAGCGGAATCGAGCCGCCGTTCACGCCCGGCGCGCGCGACACGGTCACCTGCACCGCCGGCACGTCGTACGCGCCGGGCGTGATGGTGGTCGCCTGCATGCCCGCGGGGCTGCGCGTCATGTTCCAGTACCCGGTGGCCACCGTGCCGGACGACAGCGGGGCGCCGGCCGCCGAATTCTGCGCGATCACGCCGTTCGCCGCCGACGCGGCCTGCGACCAGTTCAGCGCGCCGCCGCTCGGCGACATCATCGCGTCGGCCCCCGCGAGCGCAGCCGCGTCGGCGGCGTTCTGCAGCTGGTTGCGCGCGATGGCCACCCACGCGACGTCGATCGCCAGCGCGCCGAACGACAGCAGCGGGATCAGGAACAGCAGGAAGAACAGCGCGATCGAGCCGCGCTGCTGCACGCCAACGATGCGCCGCGCGCCGCCCGCGTCACTCATAGAGCATCACCGAGGTGGCCGAGACCGTCACCGGGCCGGTCAGCGCGCTGAACGCGGAACCGAGCACCAGCCCCGTATACGTGTAGGTGACCGTCACCGTCAGCGCGGTGCCCGACGTTGTGCCGTTCGCCTGGGTCACGTTCACCGTCGGCGTGGTCGGGGTGCCGCCGGTGATCAGGCTGTTCTGCGTGTAGCTGAGCGCGACGTTGGCGATCTGCGTGGTGGTCAGCATCGGCACGCGCAGCACCACGCCGGCGCGCGCGGCCTCGCGGCTCGCATTCGTGATGACGGCCTTGTCGCACAGGATCAGGCTCGTGTCGATGATGCCGAGCAGCACCATCAGCAGGAACGGCAGCATCAGCACGAACTCGAGGGACACGACGCCGCGCGCGCGGCGCGCGCCCATCGCCCCGCGTGTCATTTTGCGGCCCCCGTGCCCGGCGGCGCGGCGCCCGGCTCCAGCGCGCCGGACAGCGACGCCGAACCGACGCCCCCGCCCGCCCCGCGCGACGCGAGCCGCGCGCGCACCGCCTGGTAGAAGCGCAGGTTGTCGGCCACCGCCGACGCGGGCAGGTCCGCGGACAGCAGCTTCTTCGCCGAATCGGTATTGCCGAGCACGCCATACGCGAACGCGAGGTTCTGGCGCGCCTGCCACGGCGCGTCGGGCAGCCCCGCCACGTCGAGCAGCACGTTCACGCCCTCGCGCGGCCGGTTGCTCAGCACCAGCGACAGCCCGAGATCGACGCGCAGCCCCTGCGCGTCCGGATGCGCGCGCAGCGCGTCGCGATACACGGCCTGCGCATCCGCATGGCGGCCCTGCAGGTCGAGCACGGTGCCGAGCCCTTCGGCGGCGAGCGGGTGGTTCGGCTGCGCCGCCAGCAGGTCGCGATAGCGCTGCGCGGCATCGTCGAGCCGGCGCTGCCGCAGCGCGACGCGCGCGAGCCCGAGCTGCGGGCCGAGCTCCGCGGGCGCCTGCCGCTGCGCTTCGTCGTAGAGGATCCGCGCCCGCTCCAGGTTGCCGGTGCGGTAGTTGACGTCGCCGAGCCCCAGGCGCGCGGCGAGCGAATCGGGGTGCGCGGTCAGCACCTTCTCGTACAGCGTCGTTGCGAGATCGACGTTGCCGCCGGCGAGCGCGCTGTCCGCGATGCGCAGTTCGGCCTGCGGATCGTCGCGCTTGTGCGACAGCACCGGCCGCGTCTGGACGCCCGGTGCGCCGCAGCCGCCGGCCAGCACCGGCAGCACGGCCGCGAGCATCAGCACACGTACGACGGATCGGGTCATTTGAATACCTCGAGCAGGCGGATCGCCGCCGGGCCCGCCGCGATCAGGCAGACCGTCGGCAGAATGAACAGCATCATCGGCAGCGTGATCTTCGGCGCGAGCTTCGCGGCCCGTTCCTCGAGCGCGACGATCTGCTCGTTGCGCTCGGTGCGCGACAGGGTCCGCAGCGCCTGCGTGATGGGCGTGCCGAACCGCTGCGACTGCGTGAGCGTCGTCGCGAGCGAGCGCGCGGACGTGAAGTCGACGCGCGTCGCGAAATGCGTGAGCGTCGCGGACACGTCGCCGCTCAATGTCAGCTCGTCCGCGCACACCGTCAGCTCGTCGGCCAGCGGCGGGCAGATGCGCGCCAGCTCGTGCGCGACGCGGCGGATGCCCGACGCGAGGCTGTTGCCGGCCATCGTGCAGATCACGAGCAGGTCGAGCGCATCCGGAAAGCACGCGGCGATGGCCCGCCGCCGCCGCCGGATCATCGCGCCGAGCACGTACTCGGGCACGATCACGCCGATCACGAACGCGGCCACCATCGCCAGCGCGCGGATCACGAAGTATTCGCCGAGGCGTGGAATGAACGGGCTGAAGACGATCGCGATGCCCGCGAACAGCACGCCGCAGCCCAGCTTGATGCCGATCATCTGCGACACCGCGCGGCGGTCGCGAAAGCCCGCGCGCGCCAGTTGCAGGCCGAGCTTCACGCGCTGCATCGGGTCGAGCACCGGCAGCCGCTCGCCGAGCTGCGCGAGCCGCTGCGTCACGCCCTGGCGGACGTCGCCCGGCTGCAGCCGCCCGGCCGCGAGCGACGGCGCGCGCTGCCCGGCCGCCTGCTGCACGCGCGCGGCGATGCGCCGGCGCGTGCCGCCGCCGGGCGTGAAGAGCGCCACGGCCACGCACACGAGCAACAGCAGCAGTTCGAGGCCGCGGGCGGCCAGCATCGACATCGTCATCGCGCGGTATCCAGTTTCGAGATCTTGCGGATCGTCAGCAGCCCGACCGCCAGCAGCCCGGCGGCGATCGTCAGCATCATGTTGCCGGCATGGGTCGTGAACAACAGCATCACGTAGCCGCGGTTCACGAGGAACAGCGCGCCGATCATCACGAACGGCACGGCCGAAATGATGTTCGTCGTGATCCGCCCTTCGGCGGTCAGCGCGCGGGTCTTCAAGCGGATGTCGCGGCGCGTGCGGATGATGCTCGACAGCTCGTCGAGCGTCTCGCCGAGGCTGCCGCCGGTTTCGCGCTGCAGCAGCAGGTAGACGGTGAAGAACGAGAAGTCCGCGATCATCAGCCGGTCCGCCGCCTGCGTGAGCACCTCCTTGAGATCCGCGCCCACCCGCAGGCTGTCGCCCATCGTGCGGAACGTCGAGCGCACCGGCTCGGCCGCGCCGTCGCCCACCGTGCTGATCGCCTGCGTGACCGGAATGCCCGCGCGCACGGCCCGCACGATCAGGTCGATCGCGTCCGGGAACGCCTCGAGAAAGCGGATCCGGAAACGCTCGACCAGCGCGCGGTAGCTCGCGCGCATCGCGACCAGCGGCAGCCCGACGTAGATCAGCGGACGCAGAAAGCCCGGCGGCCCGATCAGCTTCACCGCGACGATCGCCGCGAGCGCGCCGGCCACCGTGCTGGCGATGACGATCCGCATGCCGCCTTCGCCGCCCACCGCGCGCACGCGCGTCACGTAGCGCTGCAGCCACGTGCGTGCGCGGCTTTGCCGGCGTTCGAGGTTGAACAGCGCGATGCCGCCCCCGTCGGCCGCGCCCGCGCCGCGGCCCGCGAGCGACGGCGACAGGCGCCGCATCCGCTCGCGAATGCGCTGCGCGGGCGTGTGGCGCGCGCGATCGAGCAGCGACGACAGCGCGAGCCCGATCCCGAGGATCACGACGAACGCGCACACCGCGAACAGGTCGGCGGCCCTCATTGCCGGAACACCTCGGCGAGCGCGTCCTCGACGCCGTAGTACGCGGCGCGCGCCGCGAACGCCGGCCGCAGCGACGACGCGTCGAACACGCCCTTCACCGCGTCGCGCGTGGTGTCGCCTTCCTGGCGGAACGAGAACAGGTCCTGCGTGATGACCACCTCGCCCTCCATCCCGACGATCTCGGTGATCCGCGTCACGCGGCGCACGCCGTCGCGCATCCGCTCGACCTGCACGAACAGGTGCACCGCGCTCGCGATCTGGCGGCGGATCGACAGCAGCTGCAGGTTCGCGTTCGCCATCATCACCATGCTCTCGAGCCGGCTGATCGCGTCGCGCGGCGAGTTCGCGTGGATCGTCGTCATCGAGCCGTCGTGGCCCGTGTTCATCGCCTGCAGCACGTCGAACGCCTCGGGGCCGCGGATCTCGCCGAGGATGATGCGGTCGGGCCGCATCCGCAGCGCGTTGCGCACGAGGTCGCGCTGCGAGATGCCGCCGAGCCCCTCGGTGTTCTCCGGCCGCGTTTCGAGGCTGACGACGTGCGGCTGCAGCAGCTGCAGCTCGGCCGCGTCCTCGATCGTCACGATCCGTTCGTGCTCCTCGATATGCTGCGACAGCGCGTTGAGCAGCGTCGTCTTGCCCGAGCCGGTGCCGCCCGAGATCACGATGTTCAGCCGGCACGTGCAGGCGATCTTCAGCGCCTGCAGCATCGCGGGCGAGATGTTGCCCTGCTGCGCCATCCGCGCGAGCGTGATGTCGCGCTTCGCGAACTTGCGGATCGAGATCGACGGGCCGCGCATCGCGATCGGCGGCAGCACGACGTTCACGCGGCTGCCGTCGGCCAGGCGCGCGTCGACCATCGGGCTGCTCTCGTCGACGCGGCGGCCCACCGCCGCCGCGATCCGCTGCGCGACGCTCGTCACGTGCGCGTCGTCGCGAAACTTCAGCGACGTGAGTTCCAGCCGCCCCGCGCGCTCGACGTACACCTGGTCGGGGCCGTTGACGAGGATGTCCGTCACCGTGTCGTCCGCGAGCAGCGGCTCGATCGGCCCGACGCCGAACATGTCGTTCAGGATCGCGTCGACGATCAGCACCTGCTCGCCGGCCGTGATCTTCAGCTGCTCGCGCTCGACCGTGTGCGCGGCCACCTGCTCGATGCCCGCGCGCACTTCGTCGCGCGTCTTCATCAGCGCCGCCGACATGTTCATCGACGCGAACACCGCGGTGCGGATCGCATCGAACTTGCCGGAGCGGATCAGCGACTCGTGGGTGTCGGCGGCCACGGGCGCGCGGGTCGGCATCGGCGCAGGCGCGGGCGAGCGCACGGCGGCCGGGGGCGAGGCCGGTGCCGCCGGCACGGGGTCGGCCGTCGGCCGGCTGCGGGTGCCGAACTTCACGATCCTTTCCTCCACTTGACGAAGCGCGCGTACCACGGCTCGGCGACGGCCATCGATTCGCCGGTGATGCCGTTCGCGAGCAGCCGGATCTCGTCGCGGAAACCGCTGCGCTTCGCGCCGTCGAGCGGCTCGCCGAGGTTCTCCGCGACCGCGAGCGTCTGCGGCTCGTGCGGCAGCTCGCGCAGCCGCACGCCGCCGAACGCCTCCTCGAAATCGGCCGGCGCGACGCGGCCCTCGACCGGCGCAAGCGGATTGTTCAGCACCATCGACAGCAGCCGCTCGCCCGGCAGTTCCCGCGCGAAGCGCGCGAGCCGCGCGGCTTCGTACGCGGCGTGCACCGAGCGGTCGGCAACGACATAGATGAGATCGGACGCCTCGAGCGCGTCCTCGAACAGCCTGCCCACGCCGCCGCCGACGTCGAACAGCACGTAGTGGAAGCGGTCCTTCAGCATGTCGACCAGGCGCGCGATCGCGCCGTCGCGCAGCGGCGCGTCGGCGCCGTACGCCAGCTCGGCCGACAGCACGTGCAGCCGGTCGCCCTTGGTGACGAACATGCGGTCGAACAGCGCGTCGTCGGGGCGCTGCTCCATGTTCAGCAACTCGATCAGCCCGTTGTTGCTGGACAGCCCGAGCATCGAGTTCGCGCCGCCGCCATGCAGGTTCAGGTCGATGTATGCCACGCGGCGGCGCTTCTCGCCCGCCAGGCAGCGCGCGAGGCTCACCGCGATCGTCGTCGCGCCCACGCCGCCGCGCGCGCCGACGAAGCTCACGGTCTTGCCGGTGCGCGCCTGCACGACCGATTCCGTCGCCGTCAGCGCGCGCCGCATCAGCTCGACGGTCAGCGGCTTGACGATGTAGTCCTGCACGCCGATGCCGAGCAGGTTGCGGAACAGCCCGACGTCGTTCTGCGTGCCGATCGCAACCACCCGCACCGACGGGTCGCACACTTCCGCGAGCCGCATCAGGTCCGACACCGGCAGCACCGAATCCGACACGTCGACGACGAGCTGGCGCGGCGAGCGCTCGTGCTGCTGCAGCAGCCGGATCGCGTCGTCGCAGGTGCCCGTGTGCAGGTGCGCGCGCGTGATCGACAGATCCTGCGCGACGCGCCGGATCACGTCCTCGCTGCCCGCATCGGACACCACCGCAAGGAGATCCGCCGCTCCGGCGGGAGCGGCGCGTTTGGCGTTCTGGCGTGCAAGGACCTTCATGGGCGTCGGGAGTCGGTTCAGTGGCCGGGCGAGCCGGTCGTCGTCAGCGTCTTGCCGGGCGTCGGCTGCTTCACGCGGTCCTCGACGTAGCGGCGCACCGCGTCGGACGCCACGGCCGCGTCGGCGCCGCCGTACGGCACGGGCGCGACGAGATCCTGCGGCCGCGCGAGCATCGTCGCGAGGTTCGTGTAGGTCGCGCAGCCGAACGGCACGCCCGGCCGGCCGAAGCCCGCGTCGACCAGGTGCGACGGCTGCATCAGCTTCGCGCAATCGGGCGGCACCGCGCGCGTGCCGTCGAAGCCGATCGCCCGCGCATCGGGCAGGTTCAGCGGCGGCGGCGCCGACAGGCAGCCCGCCAGCAGCAGCGGCAGCAAGGCGGAGACGGTGGTTCGAACTCGCATGCGCGCGCTCCCCGAAGTCAGTACACGAAGCCCGCGGCGCCGACCAGGCGCGGCGTGTCGCCCGACAGCAGGTCGAGCCCGAGGTTGCGCTGCACCGCGAACTCGAGGTCGCTGCTCGGCCGCGCGACGGTATCGATCGCCTGCTCGAGCTGGCCGGGCCCGGCCGGCTGGACGATGTACGGCGTGACGATCACGACCACCTCGGTCTTGCTGTCCTGGAAGTTCTTCGACGAGAACAGCCGGCCGATGATCGGCAGCCGGCCGAGCCCCGGGATCTGCGACACGGTGTCGGCGGTCTGGCTCTGCAGCAGCCCGCCGATCGCGAAGCTCTGCCCGCTCGACAGCTCGACCGTCGTCTCGACGCGCCGCACGCTCAGCCCCGGCACCTTGACGCCGCCGGTCGTCACGCTGTTGGTCGCGTCGACCTCGCTCACCTCCGGCCGCACCTTCAGGCTGATCCGGTTGTCGGCGAGCACGGTGGGCGTGAAGTCGAGCGACACGCCGAACGGCTTGAATTCGACCGTGATCGCGCCGTTGTTGCCGCTCTGCGCGACCGGGATCGGAATCTCGCCGCCCGCGAGGAAGCTCGCGGTCTCGCCGGACATCGCGGTCAGGTTCGGTTCGGCGAGCATCGTGATCAACCCTTCCTGGTCGAGCGCGTCGAGCACGACGTCGATCGACCAGCGCCCCGCGCGAAAGCCGCCGAGCACCGAGTACGCGCCCGTCGGCGACAGGTTGAACAGGCTGGTGGTCGGATCGAACAGCGTGCGCCCGTTGAACAGCCCGCCGACGAAGTTGCCGGCGCCGCCGAGCGCGCTCCAGTTGATGCCGAGCTGCTGCGTGATGTTGCGGCTCACCTCGGTCACCCGCACGCGCAGGTTCACCTGGATCGGGCGCGACAGCATCAGCCGGTTGACGATCTTTTCCTTGTCGTGCAGGTACGGCGTGAGCGACTGCATCACGGCGTCCGCATCGGCCGCGCTCGGCACCTTGCCCGACACCATCAGCGAGCCCGGCGCGCCGGACACCGACAGCTTCAGCTGCGGGAAGCGGCTGTCGAGCACGCGCTGCAGCGACGCCGTGTCGACCTGCACGATCACCGTCCTGCGCAGGATCGGCCGGTGGTTCGCGCCGAGGGCGATCAGCGTGGTGGTGCCGGCCTTCTTGCCGAACACGAACACGGTGCGCGGCGACGGCACCTGGATGTCGGCGATGCTCGGATCGGCGACGAACATCGCGCTCGCGGGCTCGGGCAGCGACAGCATCTCGCCCTTGCCGGTCGCGATCGACAGCGCCGCGCCGGCATCCGTCGCGCGCGCGTCCTGCGCGAGCGCGACGCCGGGGGCGGCGGCGCAGGCCAGGCACCAGAGAGCGATCCAACGAACCATGCGCACCATGCGTATTCCCGTCAAATCAAACGCCGGCCGTCGGGCGGCCGGCCCGATCCGTCACTGCGGCGCGGCCGCCCTCGGCTGCGCCGCCGCATCCGCGGCGATCGTGCCGCCGCCCGGCAGCCCCGGTAGCCCGGACGGCAACGGCGGCAGGCCCGGCGTGCCGATGCCGCCGCCGCGCGAGCCGTCGTCGACCGACGAGCCGCGATAGATCACCACCGTGTTGCCCTGCCACGCCGGCCGCACGCCGCCATCCGGCGCGGCCGACGGCGCGCGTGCGACCTCGCGGGCCGCGCGCGACACGTCGCCGGCCCACACCGGTTGCGTATCCGGCTCCTGTTCGTCGCCGCCCGGCGTCTGCCCGCGGTCGCGCATCGCGAAGCTGCGCAGCGCGAGCGACAGCGAGCCGAGGCGCGTCGCGACCAGCACGACCTGCGCGGTGCGCGGCGCGACTTCGAGCGTGACCGTGCGGGCGCGGGCGGTCGCGTCCGGCGCGCTCGCGGGCGCCTTCGCGCGCTGGAATTCCGAGCCGACCGCAAGCACGCGCGCGCGCCGCACGACCGTCTCCGCTTCGTAGGTGCCGGGCGTCGTCGCCGTGCCGCCGATCTGCTGCGTGAGCACCACGTCGACGAAGTCGCCCGGCTGGATCAGCCCCGCGTTGCCCGACACGTCGTCCACCGGCACCGAGATCGCGCGCATGCCGGGCTGCAGCGCCGCCGCGAGAAAATCCGGCGCGCCGGCCGGGATCACGTTCTCCGCGCGGATCGGCGTGCCGGCGCCGACGCGGCTGCGCAGCAGCGCGCCCTTCAGGTCCGCGCCGGGCTGCGACTCGACGAACGCGCCGGGCGGCACCTGCGCGCGCGGCAGGCGCTTCCACGCGAGATCGTTGTCGCGCAGCAGCAGCCCCTCCGGCAAGTCGGCGGCCGCGACGCGCACGCGCTCGTCCGCCGCTTCGCCGGCGATCTTCGGCGTCGACGCGGCGACGTACACTTCGCGCAGGATGAACGCGCCGATGCCGGCGGCGACGATCAGCACGGCCAATCTCAGGGTCTTGGGCATGGCGGCGTGCGTCCCCCGGCTAGGTTGGCGAAACCGCGTAAGGAAACGGCGCCCAGACGGCCAGCGCCCCGCCGAGCGCGAGCGCGACGCCATATGGCACACCGCGCACGCCACGCCCGGCGGCCGCGCGTGCGGGCGCCGCGCGCCGCCGCCATGCGCCGCCCGCCAGCATCGCGATGCCGCACAGCGTGCCGCACGCGCCGACGATCACGAGCACCGGAAACGCCAGCGCCGGGCCGGCCCACAGGAACACCGCCGCCGCCAGCTTGACGTCGCCGCCGCCGAGCCAGCCCGCGTGACGCATGCCGCCGAACAGCAGCAGCATCGCCGCGGCGGTCGCGACGTGGCCGGCCAGCGGCGCGACGCCTTCGCGCGCGAGCGCCGCCGCGACGACATACAGCATCGCGAACGCCAGCACCGCGCGGTTGGACAGGCGCCGGTCGCGCAGATCCTGCACCGCGAGCGACGCCAGCACGACCGTCGCCACCGACTGCACGAGCGTGAGCATGGGAGAGCCGTTCGTCGGCGCGCCCCCGGCACGATGCGCTCTGCCGCTGCGGATCCGTGCAAGCGTCGGTGGCGCGCGGGTTCAGGGGATCAGATCAGGCTCGTCACCTTCGTGATCAGCGTCGAGAACACGCTCGGCAAGCCGCCGGACGTGCTGCTGAGGATCGCGCCGACCGCCGCCAGCGCGACCACGACGATACCGGCCAGAACCGCATATTCGAGCGAGCTGACGCCACGTTCGTCGCGCAGCAGGGACTTGACGTATTGCAGCATGACAACCTCCGTGTGACGGGGCCGGTAATCGACCGTTGAACGTAAAAAAGCTGCGTTGCTCCGGCGGCTGCGCATGGCGTGAGCCAGGTTGCGACTCATGCGGGTGGCCCGGCATCGGCCGCCCGCATCCCCCGGAGTCCTCTCGACTGCTGCGACACGCTGAATGCAACGGCGGCACGTGCCGTTTCATTTGCGCCTCTTTCGCGCGGCCGTGCTGCCACGATGCCGGCCACGTCGATTCGTCTAGGGTATAGACAATTTTTTGGGCGATTTCAAATAATTTGGCGTCGGAGTGCATTTATGGATAGCACCCCGCAACGATGAAAACCATGCAGCTCATCCGCTGCAATTATTTCTCGCGACAATCGACGCGGATCGCACGCCGCAGAAAGATTGTTAACTGCCGCGATACGTCATTTCCAGCGACCCGGATAACCCATTTTCATTCGATTTTTCGATATGCCGGACAGCTTCATGTTCGCCATTTCAAGCGTCGGATCGCGTGCATGCGCCGGAAATTCATTCGCACGCCGCGCGGAGAACCCGGTAAATATGACGGGCCCGAATCGCGCTCTTTTGATCGAATGCTCCGGCCGGTCGGCATGCCAATCCGCCATCGCCGTTGCAGCGCGTTTCCATTCGGCGACTGCCGGATTCGGCATGCGACGCCATTTGAGACGATCGGAATCCTGATCGAATGTCCAATACCCGCCCGCCGCATGCCGCGCCCACCACCCGGCCCGGCAACCCGCGAAGCGGCGATAAGCATAGTTCAAATCGTTGCTTGTCCCGCGCGGGCGGCGTCCACCAGAATGGCCCGATGCCACCCGGCCCGACTTCGTTCCCTCTTGACCCGACGCACCATGACCGATCGATTCCCTTCTCCCCTGCGCCTGCTGCGATCGCTGCTTGCCGCCACCCTGATGACGCTGGCCGCCACCGCCGCGCATGCCGACAAACCCGCCGTGATCCGGATCGGCGTCGCCCAGCAGGGTTCGGGCGACCCGCCGACGTTCGGCGGCTCGTCGGCCGCGACCGTACAGATTCAGCAACTGCTCGAAAAGGAATTCGCGGCCGACGGCATCAAGGTGCAGTGGCTGTTCTTCAAGGGCGCGGGCCCGGCCGTCAACGAGGCGATCGCCGACAAGTCGCTCGATTTCGCGTACCAGGGCGACCTGCCCGCGGTGCTCGCGCGTGCGAACGGCCTGAAGACGAAGCTGTTGGTGGCCACCAGCGTGCGCGGCGGCGTCAAGATCGCGGTGCCGCCCGATTCCGACGTCCGCTCGCTGAAGGACCTGAAGGGGCGGCGCGTGTCGATCTTCCGCGGCACCAACCTGCAGCTGGTCGCCGACAACGCGCTCGCGAAGAACCAGCTCGACGAGCGCGACCTGCGCGTGATCAACCTCGACAACGCGAGTTCGCTCGCCGCGCTCGCGTCGAAAGGCATCGACGCGTCCGTCGGCGACTATTCGCTGTACAAGCTGCGCGACGCGGGGCTCGCGCGGATCGTCTACGAATCGCAGCAGGACGGCCCGCAACTGACGCGGCAAACCCACCTGCTGGTGCTCGACGAGTTCGAGCGCGCGCATCCGGACATCGTGCAGCGCGTCGTCACCACCGTCGTCAAGGGCGCGCACTGGTCGTCGGACGAAGCGAACCGCGACGCGCTGTTCAAGCTCTGGGCGAAAAGCGGCGTGCCGGTCGCGTCGTGGCAGGCCGAATACGCGAACCAGCGGCTGAAGGACCGCGTGTCGCCGCTGATCGATCCGTTCCTCGTCGCGCGCTACAAGGCGGTCGCGCAGGACGCGCTGAGGCTGAAGCTGATCCGCCAGCCGGTGAGCGTCGACGGCTGGTTCGAGCCGAAGTATCTCGACCAGGCGCTGCGCACGCTGAAGCTCGAACAGTTCTGGCCGCGCTACGACGCAGCCGGCAAGCCGCTGTCGTCCTGATTCGGGAGGCTGCCGGATGAGCGATACCGCGATCACGATTGCCGCCGCGCCGCACGCAGGCGAGGCCGTTCGCCCGCCGCGTGCGGCGGCCGGCCTGCGGCGCTGGCTGTGGCGCCTCGCGCCGTGGGCGCTGCCCGCGGCGCTGTTCGCGCTGTGGACGGTCGGCTGCGCGCGCGGCTGGATCGCGCCGCAGATCCTGCCGCCGCCCGAGCGCGTGGTTGACTCGCTCGCCGAACTCGCGGCGAGCGGCGACCTCGCGCGCCACACGCTGGTCAGCCTGCAGCGCGTGCTGCTCGGCTTCGCGCTCGGCACCCTGCTCGGCTTCGTGACCGGCGCCGCGCTCGGCCTGTCGCGCACGGCCGCGGCGTACGTGCTGCCGAGCTTCAACGCGATCGTGCAGATTCCGGTGCTCGGCTGGCTGCCGTTCCTGCTGCTGCTCGTCGGCGTCGGCGAGCCGCTCAAGTACCTGCTGATCGCGCATGCGGCGCTGGTGCCCGTGACGTTGAGCACGCTGCAGGGGTTCCGCCAGGCGCCCGCCGCGCTCGACGAGGTCGCGCGCGGGTTCGGCTACAGCCGCCGGCAGCGCATCCTGCACGTCGTGCTGCCCGCCGCGGTGCCGACGCTCGCCACCGGCGTGCGGCTCGCGTTCACGAAATCGTGGCTCGCGCTCGTGGTCGTCGAGCTCGTCGCGTCGTCGGAAGGGCTCGGCTACCTGATCGTCTATGGCCGGCAGTTGTTCCAGCTCGACCTCGTGATGGCGGCGGTGGTCGTGGTCGGCGCGGTCGGCTTCGCGATCAACCGGCTGCTCGATGCGCTGGAAGCGCGCCTGCGGCGCGGCCTGCCGTCGGCGTTTCGCGGCTGATTTCGCGGCTGACCCCGCGCCCATTTCCGGAGGCAACCGCCGTGTCATTCGCTTCTTCCCCCGCCGCCGCGCCCGATCGCCGCCACGCGGCCGACTGGCGCGGCATCGTGCTGCCGCTCGCCGCGTTCGCGATCTGGTGGGCACTCGCCGCGTCGCACGTCGTGAAGAGCGGGCTGTTCGTCAGCCCGGACGCCGTGCTGCGCACCGCATGGGCGCAGGTGACGAGCGGCGCCCTCGCCCGCGCGCTGTCGGCGTCGCTCGCACGCGAGGCGTGCGGCTTCGCGATCGGCGCGGCCGGCGGGCTGCTGCTCGGCACCTCGCTGGGCCTGTCGCGCATCGCGGCGCGCACGATCGGCCCGAGCTTCGACACCTTCAAGCAGATCTCGCTGTTCGCATGGATTCCGCTGATTTCCGTGTGGTTCGGCCTCGGCGACGCCGCGAAAGTCGTGTTCCTGTCGCTCGCCGCGCTGCTACCGGTGGCCGCGCACACCTGCGACGGCATCCACGCGGTGCCGCGCGCGTACGTCGACGTCGCGCGGGCGCTGCGCTATTCGCGCGTCCAGCTCGTGCGGCACGTGATCCTGCCGGCCGCGCTGCCGTCGATCTTCACCGGGCTGTATCTCGGCCTCATCTATTCATGGCTTGCGACGCTCGGCGCCGAATACCTGCTGGTAGCCGGCAGCGGCATCGGCAACACGCTGATCGACGGCAGCGAACAGTTCCGGATGGATCTCGTGCTGTTCGGCATCGTCGTGGTCGGCGCGACCGGCTGGGCCATCAATGCGCTGGCGCGCGCGCTCGAACGCCGGGTGCTCGCCCGGCGCGGCGACCTGCGCGCTTGACGCTGCTTCGTTCTGCTTCCCAGTTCCGTATCGCCTTCACCGGATAGCCTCATGACGACCACCGCCTCCGATTCGATCGACATCCGCCACGTCGGCAAACGCTACGTGCAACGCGGCGCGTCCCTCGTCGTGCTCGACGACGTGTCGCTGCACGTGCGCGCCGGCGAATTCGTCACCATCGTCGGCGCGAGCGGCTGCGGCAAGTCGACGCTGCTGCGGCTGATCGCGGGCCTCGACGCCGACTACGACGGCGAGATCCGCGCCGGCGACGCGCTCGTGCGCGACACGTCGCTGCAGCGCGGGATCGTGTTCCAGGACCATCGGCTGTTCCCGTGGCTCACGGTCGCGCAGAACATCGAGGCGGCGCTGCGCAACGCGCCGCTCGACCCGGCCGCGAAGCGGCGCGCGGTGGCCGACCATATCGCGCTGGTCGGGCTGAACGGCTTCGAGCACGCGTATCCGCACCAGTTGTCGGGCGGGATGGCGCAGCGCGTCGCGATCGCGCGCGGCCTCGTGAACCGGCCGCGCGTGCTGCTGCTCGACGAGCCGTTCGGCGCGCTCGATGCGCAAACGCGCGCGCGCATGCAGAACGAACTGCTGCGCATCTGGGAACAGGAGCGCATCACGATGATCCTCGTCACGCACGACGTCGACGAAGCGGTGTACCTCGGCGACCGCGTCGTCACGATGGCGCCGCGCCCGGGCCGGATCGAACGCATCGTCGGCGTCGACCTGCCGCGGCCGCGCCGCCGCGACGCCCCCGCGTTCGCGCGGCTGCGCGACACCGTGCTGGCCGATTTCGACGACAGCGAACCGCCGGGTGAAGACAGGCCCGGCAGCGGATCCGGCGGCACGCCGGCCGACGCGGGCCGCCCGCATCCGATCGGCGCGTGGCGGCTCGCGTGGTAGCGGCGCCGCCCACGCCGCGCTCAGCAGCGAACCGCATATCGATCATGCGTGCCGCGCCGCTAAGGTTGTGACGATTCATCGGTTCAGTTTCGGCGCGCGCGCTGATTGAATGAAGGCTCGATCCCCCTCGCGTCCAGGAGATGCCCGATGTCCGAAGTCCAGCACGCCGTCCACCCGTCATCGCATGCGCCGCACGCGGAACCCCGCGCGTCGGCCGTCCCGCTTCAGCTCCGCCCGGTCGCGGGCCGGATCGGCGCCGAGATCGCCGGCGTCCGGCTGTCGTCGACGCTCGACGACGCCACGTTCGACGCGATCCAGGCCGCGCTGCTGCGCCACAAGGTGCTGTTCTTCCGCGGCCAGGCGCATCTCGACGACACCGCGCAGGAGGCGTTCGCGCGCCGCTTCGGGCACACCGTCGCGCATCCGACCGTGCCGTCCGTCGACGGCAGCGCGCACCTGCTCGAACTCGACTCCGTGCACGGTGCACGCGCGAATTCGTGGCATACCGACGTGACGTTCGTCGATGCGTATCCGAAGATTTCGATCCTGCGCGCGGTCGTGATCCCGCCCGTCGGCGGCGACACCGTGTGGGCCAACACCGCGGCCGCCTATGCGAACCTGCCCGAGCCGCTGCGCGCGCTCGCCGACACGCTGTGGGCCGTGCACACGAACGCGTACGACTACGCGTCGACGCACGTGAACGCCGACGAAGCGCAGCTCAAGCGCTATCGCGAGGTGTTCACGTCGACCGTCTACGAGACCGAGCACCCGGTGGTGCGCGTGCATCCGGAAACCGGCGAGCGCACGCTCGTGCTCGGCCACTTCGTGCAGCGTTTGAAGGGCCTGTCGGCACACGATTCCGCGCATCTGCTGCAGGTCTTCCACGAGCACGTGACGCGCCTCGAGAACACCGTGCGCTGGCACTGGCAGGAAGGCGACGTCGCGATCTGGGACAACCGCGCGACGCAGCACTACGCGATCAACGACTACGGCGACGCACGGCGGGTCGTGCGCCGCGCGACCGTGCACGGCGACGTGCCGGTGGGCGTCGACGGCCGGCAGAGCGTCGTGCTCAAGGGGCCCGGCGCGACGCTGCAATGACGCCTCGCGCATCGCGGCGGCGGCGCCGCGGTGTCACCACGATTCCGCCCTGCCCTTCGTCCCTTTCAGCCAGGAGCCTCCCATGAGCGCCGTACTCGAACCCGACACCCGCTCGATCGACGTCATCCCGCTGTCCGCGCACATCGGCGCGGAAATTCGCGGCGTCGACCTCACGCAGCCGCTGGCGGCCGCGCAGGTCGCCGAGATCCGCGCCGCGCTGCTGCGCTGGCGCGTCGTGTTCTTCCGCGAGCAGTTCCTCACGCACGCGCAGCACGTCGCATTCTCCGCGCAGTTCGGCGAGCCCACCGTCGGCCATCCGGTGTTCGGGCACGTCGACGATCATCCGGAAATCTATTCGGTCGCGAAGTACCGCAAGGCGATCCGCTTCGACGGCGAGCCGATCCGCCGGCCGTGGACCGGCTGGCACACCGACGTGACGGCGGCCGTCAATCCGCCGTGGGCATCGATCCTGCGCGGCGTGACGATTCCGCCGTACGGCGGCGACACGCAATGGACCAACCTCGTGCGCGCATACGAGACGCTGTCCGCGCCGCTGCGCGGCTTCATCGACGGGCTGCGCGGCATCCACCGCTTCACGCCGCCGCCGGGCGCGCGCGCCACCGGCGCGTTCGACGACGCGGTCGCGCAGCGCCCGCTCGTGACCGAACATCCGCTCGTGCGCGTGCATCCGGAAACCGGCGAGCGCGCGCTGTACGTGAGCCCGAGCTTCCTGAAGTCGATCGTCGGCCTGACGCCGCGCGAGAGCCAGGCGCTGCTCGAGCTGCTGTGGGAACACGTGACGCGGCCGGAATTCACGGTGCGCTTCAAGTGGGAACCGCGCAGCATCGCGTTCTGGGACAACCGCGCGACCGCGCACCTCGCGCCCGTCGACATCTTCGATCTCGACGCCGATCGCCAGCTCTATCGCACCACGCTCGTCGGCGACGTACCGGTCGGGCCGGACGGCGCGCCGTCGGTCGCGCTCGACGGCACGCCGGTGGGCGCGGCGGCCGCCATCGCGCTCAACTGAGCGTCAGCCGAAGCCGGCAAGCGCGCCGCGTCCTGCGGCGCGCTCCCCCCATCAATCCAGCCACACCCCGTCGAACCGGTGCCCGCCGAGCGGCGAGTATGCGAGGCCGCGCACGCGCTTCGACATCGGCAGCGACACGATCGACGTCGCGATCGGCGTGAACGGCACCTGATCCTTGAACACCACCTGCGCCTGCTCGTACAGCGCGGTGCGCTTCGCGACATCGGCATTCGCGCGCGCCCGGTCGACCAGCTGTTCGAAATCCGCGTTGCACCACTTCGACAGGTTGCTGCCGTGCACCGCGCTGCAGCCGAGCAGCGCGCCGAGCCAGTTGTCCGGGTCGCCGTTGTCGCCGGACCAGCCGTACAGGATCGCGTCGTGCTGCCCGTCGAGCTTCGAGCGGCGGTTGTACTCGCCCCATTCGTAGCTGACGATCTTCGCGCGCACGCCGATCTTCGCCCAGTCCTGCTGGATCAGCTGCGCCATCAGCCGCGCGTTCGGGTTGTACGGGCGCTGCACGGGCATCGCCCACAGCGTCAGCTCGAAGCCGTTCGGAAAGCCCGCGCGCGCGAGCAGCGCCTTCGCCGCCGCGAGGTCGCGCGGCGCATCCTTCAGCCGCGGGTTGTACGACCATTGCGCGGGCGGCATCGGGTTCGTCGCGATCGTCGCGTCGCCGTTGAACACGGTCTTCAGGATTGCGGCCTTGTCGACCGCGATGTCGAGCGCGCGCCGCACGTCCACGCGGTCGAGCGGCGGATGCTGCGTGTTGTACGCGACGAAGCCCACGTTGAAGCCCGTTCCCGAGAACAGCGTGAGCTTCGCGTCGCGCCGCACCGTGTCGAGATCCTCGGGACGCGGGAACACCGACATCTGGCATTCGCCGCCGACGAGCTTGCGCAGGCGCGTGGCCGGGTCCGGCGTGATCGCGAACACCAGATGCGCGAGCTTCACGTCGTCCGGCTTCCAGTAGTCGGGGTTCGCGTCGTAGCGGATCACCGCGTCCTTCTGGTACGCGCGCAGCTGGAACGGCCCGGTGCCGACCGGCAGCTGGTTGATGTCGGCCTCGCGATGCTGCGCGGCGAGCTGCGCCGCATACTCCGCCGACAGGATCGACGCGAAGGCCATCGCCAGGTTGCGCACGAACACCACGTCCGGCGTCTTCAGCACGAAGCGCACCGTGTCGTCGTCGAGCTTCTCGATGCGCTCGACGTTGCGGTCGAAGCCGAGATCGCTGAAATACGGGAAGCTCGTCGGGTACGCCTTGCGGAACGGATCGTCGCGGTCGAGCATCCGGCGGAACGTGAACACCACGTCGTCGGCCTGGAACGGGCGCGTCGGCTTGAACCACGCGGTGGTCTGGAACTTCACGCCGCGCCGCAGGTGGAACGTATAGACGCGCTGGTCGGGCGACACGTCCCAGTGCGTCGCGAGCCCCGGCTCGAGATCGAGCGTGCCGCGCTTGAACTGCACCAGGCCGTTGTAGATCGTGAACGTGCTCGCGTCGAAATCGGTGCTCGTCGTGTGCTGGCCCGGATCGAAGCCGGCCGGGCTGCCTTCGGTGCAGAACACGAGCGTCTTGCCGGCGGGCGCGGCGAAGGCGGGCGCCGTCGCGCCGGCGAGCAGCAGCGACGCGGCGATGCAGCGAAGGGCCGTCACGGCACGCGGCGCGTGGCGCGCGCGGCGCACGGCCGACGAAACGAAAGGGATCTTCATGGTGGCGGAAAGGGTGGCTGTCATGCGAATGACGACGGCCGATCTTCGCGCGCCTCCCGCCGATCGCTTACCAATTAATTCCGCGTTGCTTATCGCTGCGGGTGCATCCCGCTGCCCGTGCACGGAGATCGCCGCGCGAGCATCGCCGGCCGCCTTCTGGCCCCCTGCGCGTTTTCCGAAACGGGCGCATCGTGTCGGTTCATGCCGCCGCTTCCTGGAGGACACACGATGCCTGTCAGCCCCGATACATCCGCTCGCCCGGTAAAGACGCCGGGCCCCGATCACCCGATCACGGTCGAGCCGCACCCGTTGCGCGTCGTGGTCAAGGCGGCCGGCAAAGTCGTCGCCGATACGCGCCGCGCGCTGGCGCTGCGCGAGGCGGCGTACCCCGCCGTGCTCTACATCCCGCGCGACGACGCCGACATGACGCTGCTCCAACGCACCGATCATGCGACGTACTGCCCGTACAAGGGCGACTGCGGGTACTACTCGATTCCCGCCGGCGGCGCACGCGCGGTCAATGCGGTCTGGACCTACGAGCAGCCGTACCCGGCCGTCGACGCGATTCGCGGGCACCTCGCGTTCTATCCGGATCGCGTCGATTCGATCGAGGAAAGCCCGATCGGCACCGATTGAGCGTCACGGCACCCTGCCGATCCATCGTTCACGCATCGGGCGCGCCGCTGATTTGCATATGCGCATTCGTTGGTTGGCCGCCGGCGTGCGCGGCCGTATCGTCGTGGGTCCGGCGCGGGCCGGCCCGTGGCGCGTGTCGCCCGTGGCCGGCCCCGCCGTGTGCCGACCGCACCGCTTCCGCGCGCGGCCCGCTCCCTCGCCGCCAGGACACCCGATGAACGACACACCGCACGCAGACGTCGCCACCGATACGACACCGCCGAACCCGCATCGCCGCCAGTGGCTGCAAGGCGCCGCCGCCGGGCTGGCCGGGCTCGCGCTCGGGCCGCTCGCGGGCCGGCAAGCGCACGCGCAAGGCAACGGCACGCGGCTGCGCGTCGGTTTCCAGAAGTACGGCAACTTCGTCGTGCTCAAGGCGCGCGGCACGCTGGAGAAGCGGCTCGCGAGCCAGGGCGTGTCGGTGCAATGGCTCGAGTTTCCCGCCGGGCCGCAACTGCTCGAAGGGCTGAACGCCGGCGCGATCGACGTCGGCACGGTCGGCGAAACGCCGCCGATCTTCGCGCAGGCCGGCGGCGTCGACTTCGTCTACATCGGCCACGAGCCGCCCGCGCCGCGCGGCGAGGCGATCGTCGTGCTGCCCGATTCGCCGATCCGCACCGTCGCGCAGCTGCGCGGCAAGAAAGTCGCGCTCAACCGGGGCTCGAACGTCCACTACCTGCTCGTGAAGGCGCTCGAACATGCGGGCCTCGCGTACACCGACATCCAGCCGATCTACCTCACGCCCGCGGACGCGCGCGCCGCGTTCGTGCAGCGCAACGTCGACGCGTGGGTGATCTGGGATCCGTACCTGGCCGCCGCGGAACGGCAGCTGAACGCGCGCGTGGTCGCGAACGGCGAAGGGCTCGTGCGCAACACGCAGTACTACCTCGCATCGCGCAAGTACGCGGCCGCGCAGCCGCAGGTGCTGCGCGCGCTGCTCGACGAAGTGGACGCGGTCGACCGCTGGGGGCGCGACCACGTGCCGGAGGTCGCGGCGCAGTTGTCGCCGCTGGTCGGGCTCGACGCGCCGACGCTCGAAATCGCGCTGCAGCGCGCGGGATACGGCGTCCAGCCGATCACCGACGAGACGCTCGCCTACCAGCAGAACATCGCCGACGTGTTCAGCACGCTGAAGCTGATCCCGGGCAAGGTGACAGTCGCGAACGCGCGGTAGGCGGCACGCGATGGCGGATATGGACCGATCGCGCGGCGCGCGCTTCGTGTACGCTACCGCCCACCATGACGATCCATCCCCTCCGCACTTTCCTGATCGCCTCGGCGCTCGCCGTTTCCGTGACTTCGCACGCGCAGCAGGTCGGCGTGGTGACGGGCGGCGTCTACTACACGCCGAACCCGCATCTCGCGGCCGGCACGCCGCTGCAGATCCTGCCCGACGACGACAAGGGCGTCGCCCGCTGTTGCGCGACCATCAAGGGGCCCGCCAGGAAACCGCCAAGGCAGGTTTTCGACAGCCTGCGCGACCGCACGATGGCCGCGTATGCACTGACGATGCCGCCGTCGATCCCCGCTGACGCGTCGGGCTTCGGCGTCGTCGGGCCCGCGCGTTTCGTGCGCGCAGGCGCGCATCCGGAAGCCGTGCTCGACGACGACCTGCGGCTCGCGTTTTCGACCTGCACGTCGACGGAAGGCGTGCATTACCTCGGCAGGAAGCCCGGCAGCCGCAAGCTGCTGGTGCACCTGTACCTGTACTTCGACGGCGAGTTCGAGCCGAACTGCAAGGACAGCGACCTCGACGGCGGCGGCGCGGCCGGCAAGTAGCGTCACCACGCCTGCCGGTAGATCTCCAGCGCATCGGCCTCCGTCACCTCGCGCGGATTGTTCACGAGCAGGCGGGTTTGCAGCATCGCTTCGGATGCCATCCTCGGCAGGTCGCCCTCGGTCACGCCCACGTCGCGCAACCGGCGCGGAATCCCCGTCGCGACGATCAGCCGATCGATTTCGTCGATCAGCGCGCGGGTTTTCGCGTCGTCGCTGCCGGTCGCGGCCGGCGCGACGATCGCCGCGAGCTCCGCATAGCGCGACGCGGCCGCCGGCGCGTTGAAGCGCAGCACGTGCGGCAGCACCAGCGCATTCGACAGGCCGTGCGGCACATGGAAGATCCCGCCGACCGGATACGCGAGCGCGTGCACGGCCGCGACCGGCGCATTCGCGAACGCCTGCCCCGCGAACATCGCGCCGACCAGCATCGCCTCGCGCGCGTGGCGATCGTTGCCGTCGTCGCAGGCCGCGAGCAGGCTGCGCGACAGCAGCGCCAGCGCCTGTTGCGCGAGCATGTCGGACACCGGGTTCTTCAGGCGCGCGGACGTATAGGCCTCGATCGCGTGAACCATCGCGTCGATGCCGGTCGCCGCGGTGGCCGCACGCGGCAGGCCGAGCGTCAGTTCGGCGTCGAGGATCGCGACGTCGGCGAGCAGGCGCGGCGACACGACGCCCATCTTGCGCGCTTCGCCGACCGTGACGATCGACACCGCCGTCACTTCCGAGCCGGTGCCGGCCGTGGTCGGCATCTGCACGAGCGGCAGGCGCGCGCTCGTGACCTTGTCGACGCCGTACATGTCCGCGAGCGGCTGCTGCCCGGGCGCGAGCGCCGCGATCAGCTTCGCGACGTCCATCGACGAGCCGCCGCCGAGGCCCAGCACGATTTCCGCATCGGCCGCGACCGCGCGGGCGGTTGCGTCGAGCACTACGTGCTCGGGTGGATCGGCGATCACGTCGTCGATCACCGTCACCTGCCAGCCGTGCGCAGCCAGGCTTTCGAGCGCCGGCGCGAGCACGCCGCTGCGATGCAGGAACGCATCGGTGACGACGCACAGCCGCGCGAGCGACGGGAAGCGTTCGCGCAGCAAGGCGCCGAGCTTGCGTGCCGCGCCGAACTCGACGATCAGCGTCGGCACGGTGCGGAATTGGAATGGGGTCATCGGGTGTCTCCGGAGTTGGCGCCGCGCGCGTGTCCGGCAGCGCGGCGTGGCTGCCTGCGGGTCGGCGGTCGGGCAACGGCGGGAGCGTTGGCCGACTGCGTGAACATGCGGGGTTTCACGGTAAGCGTCAAGTCCGGGGCGGAGCGAGGTTCGGTTCGGGGATTCAAGCGGCGTTACAGAAAATCCAGGATGCGACCCCGCGATCTACGGCCCAATCGTGGGACATTGTCGATCCCCTTTTCCGCACTGGAAAAGTGCCCGGGCAATGTGGTATACGTCTCGCTGAAAAAGGTTGAAGCGCGAAACTGAGAGATTTCGCGGGCGTTTTGCGAGTAGAGCAATGGCGGCCGACAACGGCACGCTTTGACGAAACCGCATCATCATTCCGGGGCGATTGCGCGGCGACCGAGATCCGCCGTGCAGCCGATGAAACCATGCCAATATCTTCATCCGTGCCGGCGGCGTCCGGCCTGTCGGGTGGGCCTTCCGACGCGCAACTGGCGGCAATCGCCCGGCAGTTCGATCAACTCGCGTCGCCCTTCTCCCAGGCCCAGCGGTTGTTTCGGATCGCGCTCGCCCCCGACTCCGGCCTCCCGGACGGCGCACTTCTCCCGTTGCGGCTCATCGGTAGCGAAGGCATTTGCGAACCGTTGCGATACTCGCTCAAATGCCTGTCGACCGACGTGCGTTTGCCGCTCAAGACGTTGAGCGGGCTGCCAATTGCCTTCCATATCGTCGACGACCACAATCGCAAACACACGATCTGCGCGATCGTCACCGCAGTCGACCAGATCACCTCCGACGGCGGATTCGTGCTGAACGAGCTGACGTGCGTCGACGCACTCGGCGTGATCGAGGAACGGGTCACGTGGCGGGTGTTTCCGGCGGCATCCGTCATCGACGTCACCGATGCGATCCTCGGCGAACACGTGCGTGAAAACCACGTTCTGGCCAGCGCCTTCGAGCTGGACACGAGCCACTTGCGCGGAACGTACCCGCAACGGGCGTTCACCATGCAGGCCGGCGAAAGCGATGCCGGGTTCCTGATGCGGCTCTGGCGTCGCGAGGGCATCGCATGGTATTTCACGCATGAAGTCAAGAATGACCACCCGGTTCATACATTGCGGCTGGTCGACGACATTCACGCGTGGCGCAATAATCCGGCGCACTCGGTCCGGTTCAATCGCGCCGACGCAACCGAGCCCGAGGACACCATCGTCGCGTTCCGCGCACATCGCCGCGTGACGCCCGCAAGCGTACAGGGCCGCTCGCATGATTATCGAACCGGCCGTCCGCAATCGGTGTCGGAAGATAGCCGTGCCGATCAGGGCACGCGCGGTCACGCGCTGAGCGCGACGCTCAGCCGCTACCACTATGACGCCCCTCACGTCGCCGACAGCCTTCTGCATTACGAACAGATCAACAGCCGTCGTCAACAGGCGCACGCGCTGCGCTCCAAGGACTTTTCGGGCGAAAGCGTCGTACGCGCATTCAGTGGCGCCGCCGGCTCGATCTTTACGTTGAACGGTCATCCCGAGATCGATACGCATGCCCCCGATCAACGCCGCTTTCTGCTTACGTCCGTCGAAGTCGACGTTCGCAACAACTTCCTGCCGCGGTCGCCAGGCAATCGCCTGACCGCGGACGCGACGGACGAGCCTGGCTACCTCAATCGCTTTCGCTGCATACGCGCGGATATCCCCTTCGTGCCCGACTACGACCCCGCCGCCGTGCCGCATCCGGGGCCGATGACCGCGAGCGTTGTCGGCGCCCCGGGCGCCGAGATCGACGTGGACGAAGAAGGCCGAATCGCGGTCCGCTTCCACTTCGCCCGGCAAGAGGATCACCCAGTCAAAGGGGCAAGCGGCACGCCGCGCGACTCCGCGCGCATTCGCTACGCTCCACCGTGGGCCGACCAGCGCGCGGGCACGGCATTTTGGCCACGCGTCGGCAACGAGATCCTGATCCTGTTCCAGCATGGCGACCCCGACAAACCGATCGGCATCGCGACCCTGCACGGCGCGAACACGCCACCGCCGCAGTTCTCCGGCGCTGGCGCGCTGCCCGGCAATGCGGCGCTGTACGGGATTCGCTCAAAGGAGGTCAAGGGCGTTGGCTACGGCGAGCTTCTGTTCGACGACACGACCGGGGAGACGAAGACCAAATTGTCGTCCGAGCATGGCAAGACCCAGCTCAATCAAGGCTGGATCGGTCATCCGCGTGCGGACGGCCGATCCGAGAAGCGCGGCGAGGGTTTCGAATTGCGCACTGATCTATCCGGCGCAATTCGCGCTGCACAGTTGATGATCAGCACGGATTCCCGTCAGAACGCGACCGGCAAGGTCATGGACCGGCAGGAACTGATCGGACAGCTGGAGACGGCCCTCGCGATCGCCAGGCAGCTTGCGAGCCTCGCCGAAACGCATGAGGCGGATACGACCGATACCGACGGACAAGAGAAGCTCGTCGAGCAGATCAGGAAATGGGAGGACGGGGCCGGCGGCGGCGCGATCGCGTTGAGCGCTCCAAACGGCATCGCGGCTGCGACGCCGCGCAACATCGTCGCGTCGGCAGGCCGGCACCTGGACATGATCGCCGTACAGGATGCCAACCTCAGCACGGGACGCAAGATCCTGCTGCGTGCGGCCCAGGGCCTGTCCGCATTCGCGAAGGCCGGCATGAAGCTGATTGCGGGCACCGGCGACGTGGTCGTTCAAGCGCAACAGGGCAAGGCCGAAGTCGGCTCCGCCGAGCGGCTGCATCTGTACTCGCTGAAGGAACTGCTGATCGAGGCGCCGAGCATCACGTTCAAGGCCAGCGGCGTCACCTACTCGCTTGCCGACGGCAAGGTGCTCGCGTCGTCGAGCGGCCCGCACACCATCGAGTCCGCAGGCTTCACGCATTCGGGCGGAGGCGGCGGCAATCCCGACCTGCCTCACATGCCGGCGTCGACGATGCAGACAGACGAGAAATTCGCCGTCGCGACGCGTCGCGGCGACGCGTTCTCACGGCTCGGGCATCAGGTCGAGGACGAGACTCAGGCCGTGCGCGACACCGGCCGCCTTGCTGCCGATGGCGCACACGAAACGACCGTGCAGGATGCCCAGATTCGACCGCTGACTTTCATTCCGAAACTTTGATCGACCATGGCGACGCCAGAAACCGAACCTCCGCTCACGACCGGCTGCCCGGTCGACCCGAAGGCGCGCCGTCGCGTATCGTTGCAGTTCGACGACCAGACGGGCGACCCCTACTTCGAAAGCGTCACGAGCCCGACGAATTTCAAAATGCGGGCATTGTGCGTATTGCCGCCACGACATGTCATTCCGGTCATCTTCGTGCCCGGGATCATGGGCAGCAATCTCTGTTCGAACGGCACGGACGCGGACGACGGAACCGCGGCATGGCGACCGCCGAACGGCAAGATACAGGGTCTGGGGGAATTGTGGCGACGCGCCCATCAAACGCCGGCCGAGCGTCAGAAGCAAATGAAGCCCGAATCGGTTCGAGTCGATACCGGCGGAAAGATCAGCATTCCGCGCAGCCTGTACACGATCACGGAAAAGGAAGCGCGCAAGCGTGGCTGGGGCGAGGTGCATCTCGACAGCTACGGACATGTGCTGGCCGAACTCGAGATCGCGCTGAACGAACAATACCTCGACGCAGGCACGAAGGACCACACCCTGATGCCCGTTTGGGAGATCGCCAAGACCCTGAGACGCAGGGAAGGCAGCCACGCGTCGGGTAAGGACGTCGACGTGGTCGACAAGGACTGGCATCCGGTCAACACGACCGTTCCCCCCCTCGGCAGCCAGGAATTCTCCAGGCTCGACGACTATTTCTTCCCGGTATGGGCTTGCGGCTATAACTGGCTGAAGAGCAATGAAGAATCGGCACAGGAGCTGATTGCCCGCATTCACACGGCCCTCGACTATTACAAACGTGGAAATTACTGGATTTCAACCGACAAGGTGATCGTCGTCACCCATTCGATGGGAGGGCTCGTCACGCGACGCGCGGCTCAGGATCTCCAGGATACGATCCTGGGTGTCGTTCACGGTGTACAGCCCGTCGGCGGCGCCCCGGTGGTCTATCGCCGCCTTCGAGCCGGGACCGAAACGAACGGCTGGTTCGATCTGCAGGGCATGGCGCTCGCCGCCGTGTTCGGATGGAGCGCTGCCGACATTACGTGTGTGATGGCAAACTCTCCAGGCCCGCTCGAATTGCTCCCGACGAAGCAGTATCCGGGCGGCTGGCTACGCTTCGTTCAGGAGCGAGGGGGTCAAAGCAAGGAAGTGATGCCCCGCTTGCCGAATGCGGACCCCTATCTGGAAATCTATTCGAAGCGTGCACAGGAGGTATGGTGGGGCATGGTCGACGAGATGCTGATCGACCCCGCCAACAAGACGCCCAAGGGAATGGAACCCTATGGGCAATACATGGTGACGCTCGGCGCGGCGGAAAAATTTCACGACACCGTGAAACTCGATTGCCACCCGGTGACCTATGCGCATTACGGCTACGACGCCAGGCAGATATCGTTCGGGCGCATCGTATGGAAGACGAGCGACGAGATCCGTCCCGGCTCCGACCTCGGATCGGATATCGCCAGCCTCCTGTCGAATGCGAAAGCAGCATCATTCAACGAGCTGGGCAAATCCACCGTCCAATTGGGCGATAGCAACATCCGGTTCCGCCTCGAGAACCATCAGGAACCGACTGAATACGACATGGCCAATGCCGGCGACGGCACCGTTCCGTCGCAGTCGGGCGCGCTGATCGAGAAGGGGTCGCCGGCGCCCAAGGTATTCCGCATGGATGGCTTCGACCACGCGGCAAGCTACAAGAACGAAAACGTCCTGAACAACGTGATGTACTGTATCGCGAAGATCGTACAGCTGGCGCCGGCGATCTCGGCCGATGCATCAGGAGGAGCACCCGCATGAACACAAAGGTGTGGCCGGCGCTGTTCGCCGGCCTGATTGCTTTTCCCTGCCTTGCGAAAGAGCCTTCGATGAGCAATGTGAAAACCTACTGCTACGGCCGCTATCTGGTCGATCTTCCGGCGGACGCCCAACTGACCGGACAGGGATATGAATACGACTACGGACGCATCGACGCATCGAAGGAGGACAGCGACCTGGCGGGTTTCGACAGGCGCATGAAGACACGGTACGAAGCCCTGAAAGCAGGCAAACAGAAAGACGGGTTCGACGTTGCCGCCGAACGTCAGCCGGCGAAGAACATCCGCATCTTCGAGCTCTCGAAGAAAGTGATTACGTTCATGGCGGGCGGCTTCGAAGCGTACAAGTGGGATCGCGGGACGACGTTCAGCATGCAGTACTCGGGCTATTCCGTCGAAAAGCTGCCGTCCGTCGTTGCCGGCGTGCAGGGTGAGGTGCTCGACAAGCTGCAGTATCGCGAACCGGACGACATTCCATCGAAATCCGGCTTCTGTCTCGGCAACGGCTTCATCGCCGGGGCCGGCACGACCGAGCAGCCGGAAGAAGCGTGGATGAGCTTCCGGTTTCCGCAATGGCCGGGGGTCGTCGTCACCGTGCGTTCGATGACCGTGTCGAAGCCCGGCGAGCCGAAGCTCCTCGCGCGCCTCGGCAATGCATCGTCCTCCCGATCGCTCTCCGGCTTGCTGGCCCAGGTCCACGTTCTGCGCAAGGGCGAGCGAATCGCAGCCGGCCGCGCCGGCGAGGAAATGCTTTCCACGGTTCCGACAGACGGCGGATACAGGCTGCATCAGTTCCGCTGGGAGGCGCAGGGTACGAAACTCAACGCCCCGCTGGACCCGACGCTGATCGTCGAATTCCAGAGCGGCGCGAAGTACGACCACGGGCAACCCATTCGCCCCAAGGTCACCGACGAGCAAGCCACCCAGCTGTTCGACGCCGTCGTCAATTCGATCCGGTTGCGGCCAAGCGCCGGCGGCACCTTGTCGGACGGCGGCCCCGCCGCGCCGCTCCCGCTCGGCACGCTCGCGGCCACCGGCGCCCCGTGTCCGCAAACGGGATGGTGGACATGCCCTGAAGCAAGCGGACACGAAATCGTGGGCGGCGCGCGCCAGCTGTTGACGCAAGGGTCGGTCACGCCCGCCGCGCAGGTGCTGGACAAGGCGCGCTGGTTCGACAAGGCGCGCGGCAAACACAGGCAATTCAGTATCTCGACCACCTGGCAACTCGTCGGGTACGCCGATCCGCAGCCCGACACCCCGCCACGCGGAAAGGCGGGAGACGGCGTCGACGACGCGACACCCGAAAACGATGCCTGACACGTGGGCGGTCATGTCCTGGCCTCGGCGTTTCCGGCCGATCCTCGCCGGTGGAATATATCGTGAAGAATGTCATTCGTATCGGCGACCCGACCAGCCACGGCGGGGTCGTGACAAGCGGGGACGATAGCTTTCTGGTCGACGGCCGTGCAATCGCGCGCGTTGGCGACACGTGCACCTGCCCGCTTGCGGGGCACCAGGCGTGCGTCATCGTCGAAGGCGACGCGGGATTCGTCGTCGGCGGTCGCGCGGTCGCGCTCGACGGCCATAAAACGAGCTGCGGCGCGATCCTCCGCGCCACCACAACGAACTTCGCTTCCGATTGACGTGACGTATCGCGCCGGGCTTCGATCGGCGCCACTCCCCCCCTCCCCGCGATTCTGACGAAATTGTCATCTTCGCCTCATGTTTGCATTGCACCCCGTCCGTAGCATCGACTGCGCTCAATCCCGCTCCAGTCGTCCATGCTCAAACGTAGAATCGCCGCCGTGCTGTTCGTCCCGTTCGCGGGCGCCGCGCTGGCACAGTCCCCGCCGCCGCCCGGCGAACCGGCGCGTGCCACGCTGAATCCTTCATCCGCGCCGTCCACCGCACAAGACCCACTATCGCTCACCGCCGCGCTCGCGATGGCCGGCGAACGCAACCCGGCGCTGCGCAGTGCCCGCTCGGACGCCGACGCGTCCGCCGGCACGCTGATGCAGGCCGGCGCGCGCCCGAACCCGACGCTGTCGTTCCTGCAGGAAGGCTTCGCCGCGCAGGAGCGCACCACCACCGGGCAGCTCTCGCACACGCTCGAACTCGGCGGAAAACGGCGCGCCCGGCTCGACGTTGCATCTTACGGGCGCGAAGCGGCGCTCGCGTCGCTCGACGAGCGGGCCGCCACGCTGCGCGCCGACGTCGTCCGCGCGTTCTACGGCCTGCTCGCCGCGCAGCGGCAGCTGAAGGTCGCGCAGCAGTCGACCGCCATCGCCGCCCGTTCCGCCGACATGGCCGACAAGCGCGCGCGCGCCGGCAAGGTGTCGCCGGTCGAGGCCACCAAGGCGCGCGTCGCCGAAAGCGGCGCGCGTATCGAACTCGCGAACGCGGCCGCGCAGGTCGCCACCGCCGCCGAGCAGCTCGCGAACGTCACCGGCAATCCGGCCGTGGCCGCCCGCACGGCAGCCGGCGACCTCGATGCGATCCCGGATGTCGCACCGCTCGCGCAGCTTCGCCAGCGCCTCGACGACGCGCCGCAGTCGCGCACCGCCCGCGCCGGCATGCTGCGCGCCAGCGCGCAGATCTCGCTGGAAAAGGCCCGCCGCATCCCGGATCTCACCGTGACCGCCGGGATGAAGCACGTCGTCGCGGGCGGCAGCCCCGACAACCAGGCGGTGGTCGGCGTGTCGATCCCGCTGCCGCTGTTCGACACCAACCGCGGCGCGATCCTCGAGGCCACCCACAAGGCCGAGGCGGCGCGCGCGAGCTTCGACAGCGAACGCGCACGCATCGACCTCGACTTGTCCCAGGCGTTCACGCGCTACCAGCGCGCCGCCGACGAGGCGCGGCAACTGAAGTCCGACGTGCTGCCGGCCGCGCGGCAGTCGCTCGACGCGATGGCGCGCGGCTACGAACTCGGCAAGTTCGCGCTGCTCGACGTCATCGACGCGCAACGCACGCTGTACCAGGCCGAATCGCGCTACGTGCAGGTGCTCGCCGACACCCACCAGGCCTACGCGGACATCGGCCGGCTCGTCGGCGAGCCGCTCGATCCCGCCGCCCCTCTCCGTTGAAGGTTCCGTCATGCAGCGCAAGAAACTGATCCTCGTCGCCGCCGCCACGCTCGGCGCGCTCTCCGTTGCGGTGGGCGCGCTCGCGCTGTCGCGCGGCCCGTCCGCCGCCGCGCCATCCGCCGCCCAGGCCGCCGACGGCGCCGGCCCGCATGGCGGGCAGATCGTCGCCGACGGCCCGCTGTCGGTCGAAATCGTGCTGTCGGAGAAACCCGGCGACGCGCGGCTGATCGTCTACCCGTCGCTCGACGGCAAGCCCGCGCCGAAAGGCGCGCACGTGGCCGGCGTGCTGACCCGCTACGACGGCGCGCGCGTGCCGCTCGCGTTCAACGAGGCCGGAGGAACGTTCACGACGGCCCAGCCGGTCGCGGCCCCGCATGTGTTCGACAGCGCGATCACGGTGAAGGCCGGCGGCCGCACCGCGACGTTTCCGTTCTCGCGCGCGGACGGCGCGATCGCGCTCAATGCGCAGCAGGCCGCCGCCGCCGGCATCGAGACCGCGCGCGCGGGCCCCGCGTCGATCGCGACGAGTTTCCAGCTGCCGGGCGAGATCAAGTTCAACGAGGACCGCACGGCCCACGTCGTGCCGCGCGTCGCGGGCATCGTCGAACGGGTGGCCGTGTCGATCGGCCAGCGGGTCGAGCAAGGCCAGCTGCTGGCCGTGATCGCGAGCACGGATCTCGCCGACCGGCGCAGCGAGCTGCTGAGCGCCGAGCGCCGGCTGCAGGCGGCCCGCACGTCCTATGCGCGCGAGCGCACGCTGTGGGAGGAGCGCATCTCGGCCGAGCAGGACTACCTGCAGGCGCAGGTGCAGCTTCGCGAAGCGGAAATCGCCGCGCAGAATGCGCGCCAGAAGCTGGCCGCGCTGAATGCGCCCGCGTCCGCGTCGGCGCTGAACCGCTTCGAGCTGCGCGCGCCGTTCGCCGGCACGATCGTCGAGA
Organism: Burkholderia stagnalis; assembly: GCF_902830275.1. Lineage (GTDB taxonomy): Bacteria > Pseudomonadota > Gammaproteobacteria > Burkholderiales > Burkholderiaceae > Burkholderia > Burkholderia stagnalis. The sequence continues at coordinate 227,339 of NZ_CADESW010000001.1, forward strand.
AGCACCTCGCGCCCGGCGAAGCGGTCGCCGCCGACGCGAACGTGTTCGTCGTGTCCGACCTGTCCACCGTATGGGCCGAGCTGGCCGTCCCCGCGCAGCGGCTGAACGACGTGCGCGTCGGGCGCGACGCGATGGTCAGCGCGGCGGCTTTCGATTCGAAGGCCGGCGGCCGCATCGCGTACGTCGGCGCGCTGCTCGGCGAGCAGACCCGCACCGCCGCCGCGCGCATCGTGCTGCCGAATCCGGACGGCGCATGGCGGCCCGGGATGTTCGTCAACGTGTCGGTGGACGCGGGCAAGCAGGACGCGCCCGTCGCGATCGCCAACGACGCGCTGCAGCAGATCGACGGCGCGCCGTCGGTGTTCGTCCGCTCGCCGAAGGGCTTCGTCGCGCAGCCGGTCGAGACGGGCCGGCGCGACGGCCAGGTGGTCGAGATCCTGGCCGGCCTCAAGCCGGGCCAGGAATACGTGACCGCCAACAGCTTCGTGTTGAAGGCCGAACTGGGCAAAGGCAGCGCGGACGAACACTGACCCCGCCCGACGCCGCCCGAGGGCGGCGCCTCTCTCTTTCGCATTCCCGAGGATTCCCGTTCCATGTTCGAGCGCTTGATTCGCTTCGCGATCGCCCATCGCTGGCTCGTGATGCTGGCGATCGCCGCCGCGGCGGCACTTGGCGTGTTCAGCTACCAGAAGCTGCCGATCGACGCCGTGCCCGACATCACCAACGTGCAGGTGCAGATCAACACGTCCGCGCCCGGCTATTCGCCGCTCGAGGCCGAGCAGCGCATCACCTACCCCGTCGAGACCGCGATGGCCGGGCTGCCGAACCTCGAGCAGACGCGCTCGATCTCGCGCTACGGCCTGTCGCAGGTCACGGTGATCTTCAAGGACGGCACCGACATCTACTTCGCGCGCCAGCTCGTCAACGAGCGGATCCAGGAGGCGAAGGACAAGCTGCCGCCCGGCGTGTCGCCGGCGATGGGGCCGACGTCGACCGGGCTCGGCGAAATCTACCTGTGGACCGTCGAGGCCGAGCCGGCCGCGCGCAAGCCGGACGGCACGCGCTACACGCCGGCCGACCTGCGCGAGCTGCAGGACTGGGTGATCAAGCCGCAGCTGCGCAACGTGCCGGGCGTCACCGAGGTCAACTCGATCGGCGGCTACGTGAAGGAATTCCGGGTCGCGCCGAACCCCGCGAAGCTGATGTCGTACGGGCTGACGCTCGCCGACGTCGTGCGCGCGCTCGAGCGCAACAACGACAACGTCGGCGCCGGCTACATCGAGAAGCGCGGCGAGCAATACCTGGTGCGCGTGCCGGGGCAGGCGCGCACGGTCGACGACATCGCCAACGTCGTGCTCGCCAACGTCGGCGGCGTGCCGGTGCGCATGAAGGATCTGGGCGAGGTCGACGTCGGCCGCGAGCTGCGCACCGGCGCGGCCACCGCGAACGGCGAGGAAGTCGTGCTCGGCACGGTGTTCATGCTGATGGGCGAGAACAGCCGCACCGTCGCGAAGGCCGTGGCCGCGCGGATGGACGACGTGAACCGCACGCTGCCGGCCGGCGTGCGCGCGGTGCCCGTATACGACCGCACCGTGCTCGTCGAGAAGGCCGTCGCGACGGTCAGGAAAAACCTGCTCGAAGGCGCGATCCTCGTGATCGCGATCCTGTTCCTGTTTCTCGGCAACATCCGCGCGGCACTGATCACCGCGCTCGTGATCCCGCTGTCGATGCTGATGACGTTCACCGGCATGGTCAACGCGAAGGTCAGCGCGAACCTGATGAGCCTCGGCGCGCTCGATTTCGGGATCATCGTCGACGGCGCGGTGGTGATCGTCGAGAACTGCATCCGCCGCCTCGCGCACGCGCAGGCCGCGGCCGGCCGGCCGCTCACGCGCGACGAACGCTACGCCGAGGTGTTCGCCGCGTCGCAGGAGGCCCGCCGCGCGCTGATCTTCGGCCAGCTGATCATCATGGTCGTGTACCTGCCGATCTTCGCGCTGACGGGGGTCGAAGGGAAGATGTTCCACCCGATGGCGATCACGGTCGTGATGGCGCTCGCCGCCGCGATGGTGCTGACCGTCACCTTCATCCCGGCCGCCGTCGCGCTGTTCATCGGCAATCGCGTGCAGGAAAAGGAAAACCGCCTGATGGGCTGGGCGAAGCGGCTCTACGCGCCCGCGCTCGACCGCTTCATGACGCGCCCCGCGCGCGTGCTCGCCGGCGCGGTCGCGATCGTCGCGGCGACGCTGCTGCTCGCCGCCCGGCTCGGCAGCGAGTTCATCCCGAGCCTGAACGAAGGCGATCTCGCGGTGGCCGCGCTGCGGATTCCCGGCACGAGCCTGTCGCAATCCGTCGCGATGCAGCGGGCGATCGAGAAGACGCTGAAGCAGCGCTTCCCCGAGATCGACCGCGTGTTCGCGCGCACCGGCACTGCCGAGATCGCCGCGGACCCGATGCCGCCCAACCTGTCGGACGGCTACATCATGCTGAAGCCGGTCGACCAGTGGCCGGACCCGAAGAAATCGCGCGACATGCTGAAGGAGGAAATCGAGGCCGCGCTCGCCGACCTGCCCGGCAACGCGTACGAGTTCTCGCAACCGATCCAGCTGCGTTTCAACGAGCTGATTTCCGGCGTGCGCAGCGACGTCGCGGTGAAGATCTTCGGCGACGACATGGCGCAGCTCAACGATACCGGCACGCGCATCGCGGCCGCGCTGCAGAAGGTGCCGGGCGCATCCGAGGTGAAGGTCGAGCAGACCAGCGGCCTGCCCGTGCTGACGATCCAGCTCGACCGCGAGAAGCTCGCGCGCTACGGCGTGAGCGTCGGCGACGTGCAGGACGCGGTGGCCGCGGCGGTCGGCGGGCAAAAGGCCGGCACGCTGTTCCAGGGCGATCGCCGCTTCGACATCGTCGTGCGGCTGCCGGACGCGCTGCGCTCGGACGTCGAGGCGATCAAGCGCCTGCCGATCGCGCTGCCGTTCCAGGCCGCCGGCGGCGCGGCCGGCGCGATCGGCGCGAGCGGCCCGCTGGTGCAGGCGCCCTACGTGCCGCTCGCCGAGCTCGCGACGGTCGACGTCGCGCCGGGCCCGAACCAGATCAGCCGCGAGGACGGCAAGCGCCGCGTGGTGGTCAGCGCGAACGTGCGCGGCCGCGACATCGGCTCGTTCGTCGCCGACGCGAAGGCGCAGATCGGCCAGGACGTGCAGGTGCCGGCCGGCTACTGGCTGTCGTGGGGCGGGCAGTTCGAGCAATTGCAGAGCGCCAGCGAGCGGCTCAAGATCGTCGTGCCCGTCGCGCTGCTGATGGTGTTCGTGCTGCTGTTCGTGATGTTCAACAACGTGAAGGACGGCCTGCTGGTGTTCACCGGCATTCCGTTCGCGCTGAGCGGCGGCGTCGTGTCGCTGTGGCTGCGCGGCATCCCGCTGTCGATCACCGCGGCAGTCGGCTTCATCGCGCTGTCGGGCGTCGCGGTGCTGAACGGCCTCGTGATGATCTCGTTCATCCGCAACCTGCGCGACGAGGGCGTCGAGCTCGGCACGGCCGTGCGCGAAGGCGCGCTCACGCGCCTGCGGCCGGTGCTGATGACCGCGCTCGTCGCGTCGCTGGGCTTCCTGCCGATGGCGTTCGCGACCGGAACCGGCGCCGAAGTGCAGCGGCCGCTTGCAACCGTCGTGATTGGTGGCATCCTGTCGTCCACGGCGCTGACGCTGCTCGTCCTGCCCGTCCTGTACCGCGTCGCGTATTCGGTATCGATCCGGACGGCGCTCGGCGGCTGGCTGGCGCGACTGACACGCGGCGGCGCCGCACCTTCCGGGCAACCCAAGGCAACTCCCGATGCGAATCCTGATCGTTGAAGACGAACCCAAGACCGGCACCTACCTGCGCAAGGGCCTGACCGAAGCCGGCTTCGTCGCCGACTGGGTCGAGGACGGCATCACCGGCCTGCACCAGGCCACCACCGAGGATTACGACCTCGTGATCCTCGACGTGATGCTGCCCGGCAAGGACGGCTGGACCGTGCTGGAACACCTGCGCCGCACGCGCGAGACGCCGGTGCTGTTCCTCACCGCGCGCGACGACGTCGGCGATCGCGTGAAGGGGCTCGAGCTCGGCGCGGACGACTATCTCGCGAAGCCGTTCGATTTCGTCGAGCTGGTGGCCCGCGTGCGCTCGATCCTGCGGCGCGGGCAGCCGCGCGAATCGACGGTGCTGAAGGTGGCCGACCTCGAGCTCGACCTCACGCGGCGCAAGGCGACCCGCCAGGGCGACACGATCCTGCTGACCGCGAAGGAGTTCTCGCTGCTGTGGCTGCTGATGCGCCGCGAGGGCGAGATCCTGCCGCGCGCGACGATCGCGTCGCAGGTGTGGGACATGAACTTCAACAGCGACACCAACGTGGTGGATGCCGCGATCCGGCGGCTGCGCGTGAAGGTGGACGATCCGTACGAACCCAAGCTGATCCATACCGTGCGCGGCATGGGCTACGTGCTCGAACTGCGCGGCGCCGGCGGCCGATGATCGCGCGCGCCCTGCCCCGCACGCTGCGCGCGCGCCTGACGCTGCTGATCGTGCTGTCGACGTCGGCGGTGCTCGCGCTGAGCGGGTTCGCGCTGTACCGCGCGCTGTACAACCGGATCGAGAGTTCGTCCGCGCAGGAAATGGCCGTCACGATGAGCGCGCTGCAGGCGCATCTGGCCGCGATCCGCTTCGTCGACGAGATCCCGCGCCATGCCGACATCTGGATCGACCAGCTGCACGGCCACCAGAACATGGATCTCGCGATGTACGACGCGGCCGGCGCGCTGCTGCTGGCCACGTCCGGCTACGTGCCCGGCGCGCGCGCGACGGGCGGGCCGGCCTCGCAGACGCCCGTCGCGATCGCCGCGCCGGATTCGACGCTGCACTATCTCGTCGCGAGCGCGCCGCTCGACGGGCCCGGCGGCCTGCGCGTGCGCGTCGTGATCCAGCGCGACGCGCGAAGCGATCGCGCGCTGCTGCACGCGTATGCGTGGACGATCGTCGTGATCGAGGTGCTCGGCGTGGTGCTCGCCGCCGCGCTGGCGTACGGCATCGCGATGCTCGGGCTGAGCCCGCTGCGGCGGCTCGTCCGGCGCGCGGAGGAGATGTCGACGAGCCGCCTCGCTCAGCCGCTGCAGGGCCTCGATACGGCCGGCGAGCTGAAGGAGCTGGAGCATGCGTTCAACGGCATGCTCGCGCGGCTCGATGAGTCGTTTACGCGGCTGAGCCAGTTCTCGTCGAATCTCGCGCACGACATGCGCACCCCGCTCACGAACCTGGTTGCCGAGGCGCAGGTGGCGCTGTCGCGGCCGCGCAGCGCCGGGGAATACCGCGAGGTGATCGAGTCGGCGATCGACGAATACCAGCGGCTGTCGCGGATGATCGAGGACATGCTGTTCCTCGCGCGCGCGGACAACGCGGAAAGCCATCTGGCGATCCGCACGCTCGACGCGTTCGACGAGACCGAGCGCGTCGCCGGCTACTACGAGCCGATGGCGGACGATGCGGGGGTCACGATCCGGGTCGACGGCGCGGGCACCGTGCGCGCCGACGTGCTGCTGTTCCAGCGTGCGCTCAGCAACCTGCTGAGCAACGCGATCGCGCATGCGCCGCGCGACACGACGATCCATATCGATTGCACGCAGACCGACGACGCGACCACGATCACCGTATCGGACGCGGGGCCCGGCATCGCCGAAGCGCACCGCGAACGGATCTTCGAGCGCTTCTACCGGGTCGATCCGGCGCGGCACAACTCGGCGTCCGGCACCGGCCTCGGCCTCGCGATCGTCAGGTCGATCATGCAGAGCCACGGCGGCGAGTGCGGCGTCGAAAGCGAGCCGCACGTGCGCACCGCGTTCTGGCTGCGGTTTCCGGCGGCCGCGCGCTGAGCGCGCGCCGCCGCTCGCACGACCGGGCTCAGCGCGTCGCGAGCCGGCCGTCGTGCGCGTCCAGGCCCGCCGCCTTCTCGTTCCCGTGGACGGATATCCCGTGCAGCACCTTGTTGCGGTCGACCTGCTGCGGGCCGGGCGGATAGTCGTGCTTGTTGGACGGGATCGTGCCGTCGTGCTGCGCCTGCACGAGTTCCTGGCGCACGTCGGCGCGCGTCTTGCCCTGCGCGAAGGCGTTCGGCGCGATGCCGCCCGCGGCCAGGATCGCGGCGACGAGACAGGTCGATAGTTTTGCGACGTTCATCTGGAGTGCTCCTTGTGAGAAGACTGCCGGTCGGCAGGTGCTTCCAGTCTCGTTCAGCGACGGTACGCGCCCGTGAGCACGGGATGACAAATCCGTCATCGACGGCGCGCGGCCGCCGGGCGCGCAGATGACGGATTTGTCATGCGCCGATCACGGCGGCGATGCGGCCGCTGCCTAAGATCGCTGCCTGAGTGGCCCGCTCCGGGCCCTCGACCACGCGACGCGCACGGGCGGCGAGTAGCCCGGCTGCGCCTTGTCCCGGACACCTTGCGTGTCCGGGGCTCTTTTCCCTTCCATGTGTACGCACCGCCAGGATCTTGAAAGCACGCCTCGTCACCTTCGCCGTTCCGTTCCTGCTCGCCGGCTGCGCGCTGGGCAATGCGGACCCGGCCGCCTCGCCGGATCAGCCGCGCGCCGCGCCAGCATCGAGCAGCCGGTTGGTCGACTATGCGGGGCATCCGTGCGGCAACCAGAACCTGCACGTGAAGACGCATCCTTGCGTCTTTCCGCGGCGATAAAGGCGCGCGGCACGCCTACAATCGACGTCGTGCGCATTGCCCGCGCGACCTCGAGGAGCCGCCCATGCCCAGGATCGACATCGCCCACGTCCCCGAACGCAAAGGCACGGGCTATCCGGCGCCGTTCGATGCGCGTTGCGCCGAGCGCATACGCCAGCGGCTCGGCGATGCGGGCGGGCTCACCGATTTCGGCGTCAACCTGATGCGCCTGCCGCCCGGCAACTGGTCGAGCCAGCGTCACTGGCATTCGGCCGAGGACGAATTCGTGTTTATCCTCGAAGGCGAAGTGACGCTGATCGAGGACGGCGGCGAAACGGTGCTGCGCGCCGGCGACTGCGCGGCCTTCCCGAAAAACAGCGGCAACGGCCATCACCTGGTCAACCGCTCGGCGGCGACGGCCGTCTATCTCGAAGTCGGCTCGCGCTCGCCCGCCGACGTCATCACCTGCTCCGACGTCGACATGATGAGCCCCAGCGCCGACGGCCGCTTCCTGCACAAGGACGGCACGCCGTATCCGGCGCCCGGCGCGTGACGGAGGGCACCCGGCGCCGGTGCGCCGGAGCGCCTGTCGCCCCCTTCCGACCCCGCTTCAGACTCGCCGGCGGCGGCGGCGGCCGCGTCTTCCCGTAAAATTCCGCACTTTCCATCCCGACCGGCCCTTTCGTCATGCAACCCGCCTCCGCCACCCAACCCGCCGCCCATGGCGCCGACGACGCCGACACCGCCCGCGACCTGGTCTACGGCCCCGACGACCGGCCCGCGCCGACGGTCGCCTTCGTCGCGGCCCTGCAGCACCTGCTGGCGATCCTGGTGCCGATCGTCACGCCCGGCCTGCTGATCTGCCAGGCGCTGGGCGTGCCCAGCCGCGACACCACGCTGATCGTGTCGATGTCGCTGGTGATCTCCGGCATCGCCACGTTCGTCCAGTGCCGCCGCTTCGGCCCGCTGGGCGCCGGCCTGCTGATCGTCCAGGGCACCAGCTTCAACTTCGTCGGCCCGCTGATCGCCGGCGGCAGCCTGATGGTCAAGCAAGGCACGCCGGTCGAGACCGTGATGGCCGCGATCTTCGGCGTCGTCATCGCCGGCTCGTTCGTCGAGATGGGCGTGTCGCGCATCCTGCCGTTCGTCAAGCGGCTCATCACGCCGCTCGTCACCGGCATCGTGGTGCTGCTGATCGGCCTCACCCTCATCAAGGTCGGCCTCGTCAGCATGGGCGGCGGCTACGGCGCGATGGCCAAGGGCAGCTTCGCGAGCGTCGAGAACCTCACGCTGTCCGGGCTGGTGCTCGGCACGATCATCCTGCTCAACCGCGTGCCGGTCGTGTGGGTGCGCAGCACCGCGCTGGTGATCGCGCTGGCGATCGGCTATCTCGCGGCCGCGTTCCTCGGCCGCCTGGATTTCACCGGCGCGCGCGAGGCCGCGCTGTTCCAGATCCCGACGCCGCTGCACTTCGGCCTCGGTTTCTCGTGGTCGCTGTTCGTGCCGATGCTGATCATCTACCTGGTCACGTCGCTGGAGGCGATCGGCGACGTCACCGCGACCAGCAAGATCTCGAAGCAGCCGGTCGAGGGGCCGCTGTGGATGCAGCGCATCAAGGGCGGCGTGCTGGTCAACGGCGCCAACTCGCTGCTGGCCGGCGTGTTCAACACCTTCCCGAGCTCCGTGTTCGCGCAGAACAACGGCGTGATCCAGCTCACCGGCATCGCGAGCCGCCACGTCGGCCTGTGGATCGCGGGCATGCTCGTGGTGCTGGGCCTGTTCCCGCCGGTCGCCGGCGTGCTGCAGGCCGTGCCCGAGCCCGTGCTCGGCGGCGCGGCGATGGTGATGTTCGGCGCGGTGGCCGCGTCCGGCATCAACATCCTCGCCGGCATCCGGCTGGATCGCCGCGCGCTGCTGATCATCGCCGTTTCGCTGGCGCTCGGCCTCGGCGTGTCGCAGGTGCCGGACATCCTGACCCACCTGCCGCATGCGCTCAAGAACGTGCTGGAATCGGGCGTCGCGACGGGCGGCATCTGCGCGCTGGTGATGAACTGGTTTTTGCCGGAAAGGCATTGATGCGGGCGTGATCCGGCATGCATGTTCCGACAGCACCGGGACAGCACAAAGAAACCGGGAGGCCGATGCCTCCCGTCGCCCGGCTAAAGTCCGGATGAATCGTCGCTAGCCGCAACGAAACACAGCGATCAACCGCCCACGGCCATCGCAAACACATGCTGACGCCCGCTGCTGACCTGATACGGGAACGTGACGCTCTTCACGGCCCGGGTCGGATCGATGGCCTGCGTCCACTGGAACACCTTGGCCGGGACGTTATCCGCGCTGCCATCCATCTGCACGCGCGTCGGCGTCGACAGCGCAACCGTGTTGTAGGCGCCCGGCTGCCTGCTGCCGCCGTTCAGCGTCCAGTCGTCGAAGGTCAGATCGTACACCGCCTGCGTGCCGTCGACATAGGTGACGGTCAACCTGCCGGTGGACGGGCCATTGGTCGCGCTACCGAGCAGCGACAGCGACCTGCCGCGCACCGGTGTCGAAAACGTGATCGTCTGCCCCTGGACGACCATGTTGTCCAGCCCCATCCTGCCGTCCGGCCACGCGAACGTCAGACCGTTGAACGCGAGCTGCGCACCCGGCGCCGCGCCGGCCGCGGCGAGCGCCTCCCGTGAATATCGCCATCCCGATCCGTCGAACGTATAGCCTTCGGCGGCGAGGTCCGGCCTCGAACCGTTCGCGCCGACGCCGGTGTTGTTGAGCGCATCGGCGATGCCGGCGAATCCGTCGAGGCCATAGGACGGCAATTTCCCGGTGCCGGACGCGCCCCATTTCGACGGCTCGCTGCCCATCGCGACATCGAGTCTCGCCACCTTGCGAAGATCGTCCTGCAGCCAGACCCACGGCACGTCGAGCACGGCGCCGTTCAGCGAAGCGCTCTGGATATAGCGCGAGTCGGGGCCGGCGCCGCTCGCGTTGATGACCAGTTGCTTCGTGCCGTCCGCCCAGCGCACGACGGCCTTCGGAAACACGGGCGCGTGCAGTGCGAGCCCGCCGACGGACGGGATGGCCGGGTACGCCCCGAGCGCGGCCCATACGTACCACGACGATACCGCGCCGAGATCGTCGTTGCCGGGCAGCCCGCCGGGGCCGTCGCTGAACACGGCGGCGATGTTCTCGCCCGGATTGCCGTTGACGATGTCGCGCACCACCTTCTGCGTGCGCCACGGGGCGCCGGCCCAGTTGTAGTGCCACGGCGACGCGAAGCTCGGCTCGTTGCCGATATAGAAATTCGGCGGCGACATGCCGGCGTTCAGGTTGGAAAAGTACGCATCCAGCCGCTTCACGACAGCGTCGTTGCCGCCCATCAGCGCATATAGTTCGCGCGTGTCGTGCAGCGTCATCCACGTATATTGCTCGGCGTTGCCCTCGACCATGTCCTGGTTCGCGATCGGCGCAAGTTTCCAGCTGCCGTCATCGAAGCGCGGCAGGATCTGCTTCTGCTGCGCGTTGAACATGTTCTTCCACTGCGCGGCGCGCGCGAGGAACTGGCGATAGGCCGGTTCGTTGCCGAGCGATTTCGCGAACGACGCAATCGCGAAGTCGACGGCGCTGAATTCGGGGGTCAGCGAGCCGGCCCACCACCCCCGGTTGAGCGACACGAAGCCGCGCGTCAGGTGATCGCTCATCCGGTCGTCGCCGTCGCGCGGAATCGTGTTGCCGCAGCGCGCCACGCGCTTGTTGCCGGCCAGCCTCATGTACTTCAGTGCGCCCGCGGTATCGAAGGCCGTGGCGCCGAACGCATGGCCGCCGACGATCACGGGCACGCCGGAGTCGCCCGGCATGATGCCCTGGTCGACGTTGATCGGCGACCAGCGCGGAATCGCGCCGCACTGGTCGGCGTCGGTCACCAGCGACTGCAGCATGTCGCTGGTCTCGCGCGGGAACAGCATGCCGAGCAGCGGCATCAGGCTTCGATACGTGTCCCAGTTCGAATAGTTCACGTATTGCGTACGGCCGCTCTCGACCCGGTGAACCTTTCTGTCGAAGCCGATGTAATCCCCGGTGACGTCGCTGTTGACGTTCGGCGACAGCATCGAGTGATACAGCGCCGTATAGAACTTGCGCTTGTCGACGAGCGATCCGCCCTCCACCTGGATCGTATTCAGCCGATCGTTCCAGGTGTCGTCGGCGGCCTTGCGCACGGCGTCGAAATCCCAGTTGGGCGAGGGATTCTCCGCGTCCAGGTTCCGCTTCGCGTTGTCGATGCTGACGTACGACAACGCCACCTTCATCTGGATCGGCGCGTTTGTCGCGGCAAAGCGCACTTTCGCGTTGCCGTTGCCGAGGTCGGTCGCCGTCTTGTCGATGTTGCGGTCGAACCGAATGTAGAAATAGACCGTGTAGTTCGGCGCGCCGCAGAAGCCACCGCCCACCGTCGAGCCCTGCAGCGCGTCGTTGCCCGCATAGCCGATGCTGCCCGCCGTCGACGCCTTGGTGTTCGTGCGCGTGGCGTCGATCACGAGCGCCGGCGCCCGCGCGCTGTCGGGAAAGGTGAAACGCCCGAAGCCGGTGCGCGTCGTCGCGGTCAGTTCCACCTTGATGCCGTCGTTCAGCGCGACGCGGTAGTAGCCCGGCGACGCGGTTTCGTTCTCATGCCTGAAGTTCGGCACCGGCTTGACGAGGTTCGAGGCCACGGTGGCCGGATCGAGCGCCGGCATGACCGGGAGTTCGCCGGAATTGCCGTCGCAGCCCGCGCCGCTCATCTGCGTGAGCGGGAAGCCGATGATCGTGTTCTCCGTATAGACATAGCCGACCGGCGTGTCCTTGCCGCCGCCGGGCTTGATGCTGGGCGTCATCGGCGTCCACTGCACCATGCCGAACGGCATGGTGGCGCCGGGGAACGTGCCGCCGCGCTCGCCGGCCGGCACCGGGTCGGTCGCCCGGACACTGGCGTTGGCCGTGCCGATGAACGGATTGACGTACTGGGTCAACGACGCCCGCACGTATGATTCCTCGGGGACGACGGTCGTGTCGGCCGATGGGCGGATCGTGCTGCCCGGGCTTCCCGTCCCGGGCCGCGCGGCAGCCGCGGCCGCCGACGAAACCCTGGACGACGACATGCCGTCGTCCCCGTTGCAGCCGACGAGCAGCACGCTCGTCAGGAGTGCAGTCAATCCGGCGTTGTATCGTCTCTTCATGCGTCCTCCTTTGATGTGCAGTAGCGGAATCCGACCGCGTCGCGCAGCCGCCTCGACTTGCGACAGGATCAACGCGACGGTTTCGCGACGGCCTTCGTGTAGTCCGCGCCGGGGCCGGACGGCGGCGCCAGCGCGGCGCCCGTTGCCCAGTCGGTCGGCGTGGACGACAACGTGTAGGTCAGCGTGCCGCCGTCGGCAATGGCCGCGAGCGGCAGCCACGATCCCGGGTAGGCCTTTCCGTTGAGCTGCACGGACTTGATGTACGGCTTGCCGTTCAGCAGCGCCTCGTCGTCGGACTCGATGCGCAGCTTCTTCGTGCCGTCGGCGAGCCAGACCGTCATGCCCTTGAACTGCGGCGTCGACATCGCGAGGCCGGGCGCCGACGGCACGACCGGATAGAGGCCGAGGCTCGCCCACAGGTAGAAGCCGGACGTCGCGCCGAAGTCGTCGTTGCCGGGCAGGCCGCCGGGTGCGTTGAAGAAGGTCTTCGTCATCACGATCGGGATTACGCGCTGCGTGAGCTGCGGCCTGCCGGTCCAGTTGTACGCCCACGGCGTCTGCAGCGACGGCTCGTTGCCGATATACAGCGTGCTGCCCGATTCGCCGCTGTTGAGCGTCGACGCGCTCGGCAACGGGCCGTCGAACGGATCGGCCTGGCTGAGGCCGAACAACGTGTTCAGGCGCGCGATGGCCGCGGCGTTGCCGCCCAGTTGGCTGATCAGCTCCGTGTAGTCATGGCCGATCGTCCAGATGTAGTTCGGCTCGGTCGATTCATGGAAGCCGCGATTGTTGTTGAGACTGAAGTCCCATTGTCCGCTCGAGTTCTTCGTGACGAGCCCCTTCGTTTCACCGTAGTAGTCGTTTCCGGGCGGAATGTTCGCGTTGAAGATGTTGAGCCAGTTGCGGCCGCGCTTGCGCAGCGCAGCGACGGTGCTTGCGTCGTCGGCACGGCCGAGCGCGGCGAGGAAGTTGCCGATCGACGTGTCCGTCGCGGTCAGTTCCAGCGTCATCGAGCCCGCGTGATGGTTCCCGGCAACCTCGGTCGACACATAGCCGTTCTTCAGATAGAAGTCGCCGACCGTGTTCACGCCGGCGCCGTCGTCGACGCTGCCCATGTCGTTGCAGGCGCCCTCGACGAACGGGCTGCCCGGCCCGCCCGTGCCGAACGCGGATTGCAGCATGTACTTGCGCGCGCTGCCGGTATCGAAGCCGCGTGCGCCGAACGCATAGGCACCCGCGATTACGTTCGGTGCGTGGTCGCCTTCCATCGGCTTGGTGTCGTCGCTGCCGTCCACCCAGTGCGGAAACGCGCCGCACTGCTTCGCATCGGCCACGAGCGATTGCATCATGTCGCCCGTCTCGCCCGGGAACATCAGCGCCTGCAATTGCGTCAGCGAGCGGTACGTATCCCACAGCGAGAATCCCGAATAATGCGTACGGTACGCATTCGGATTGCCGGGCACCGGATACTGCGACACGTTGGCCGTGTCGCGCCGGGGCGCGGTGTTCGGCGGATCGGCGAGATTGGCCTGGCGCATGCCGCGATAATCGCCGTTGACGTCGCTGTAGACCGTCGGTCCTGCCATCGCGTGATAAAGCGCCGTGTAGAACTGCGTGACGTAATCCTTCGCAGTCCTGGCTTGCGCATCCCCAAGGCTTCCCGTCGCGCCCGGCTGGGCGAGATCGAGCTGGATCGTGTTGAGCCGGCTGTTCCAGGCTGCATCCAGCTTGCCCCTGACCTTGTCGAACGACCAGCCGGGGTTTTCCGTCGTCAGGTTCAGCCTGGCATTCGCCACGCTGACGGATGAAATGCCGGCCTTCAGCTGCACGGTCGTCTTGCCGCCACCGGCCTTGGGCACGAACACGAGCGTTGCAACACCGTTGGCGACTTGGGTTGCCTTCGGATCGAGCGGGGTATCGAACGTGATGTAGAAGTTCACCGGCTTGTACCAGGTGCCGCCGCAGAACGCGCCGACCACCGCCGTGCCGGACACGACGCCCGCCCGCGCATCGACAGCGATGTTGACCGGGTCCGGTATCAGCGTGGTCGGCACGCCCGACTTCATGCCGTTGCTGCGCAGCGCATTGATGACGAGGGTCGGCGCCGAACCGGACGGATAGGTGAGGCGCGCCATCCCGGTACGCGTCGTTGCCGTGAACTCGCTGAGAATGCCATTGCCGGTCCTCACGCCGTAATAACCGGGCGACGCCACCTCGTCATCGTGCGAGAACGACAGCGAACCGCCGCCTGGAATCATTGCAACCGCGCCCTGCCCGCGGCAACCGGGGCCCGCCAGATGGGTCAGGCTGAAAAAGTCGATGGTCGTATCGGAGTAGTAATAGCCGCCGGAACCGTTACCCCATGGCGCCCTGCTGCCGGGCGTATCGGGACCGAAGCTGACCATGCCGAACGGCGCTTGCGCCGCCGGATTCAGGTTGCCGGGGAAAAGGCCGCCCGCCTTGGGCGCGCCCGTGCCGATGAATACGTTGACGAACTTCGTCAAGCCGGCGATATCGGTTCGCTTCACGACGGCGGACGCGTTGGCGCCGTCGCCGGTCGTCGCGGGATTCATGCCGGCAGATTCGCCATTTCCTGGAGGACTGGCCACGGCTTCCGAAACGGCAGGCGTGGCGGGTGCGGACTCCACCGAATCGCCGCCGCATCCTGAAGTCATCAACGCTGCCGTGATGGCGGCGGCCGCAGCCCAATGCGCCCTTCCATTCATTCAGGCCTCCATATCGTGGATTTCGCGAACATGGCACTTCATTGTTCGCGTCAGTTTGCCCTGAAGAAACGCGTGCCTGCCATCAGGAAGTTTCCCTCATTTTTATTGTTTTTATCTAAACAGCCTATATTCAAAGCAACTGTTCCGATCAAGCCGATATCGTCGACGCGCATCGCGCGTCATTCGCGCTATTCCACCCCACTATCCCCACGCGCCAACGCGCGGCGTCGCGCGAACGAATTGGCATAGGCCCGGTGTCGAACCGCCAGCATCGGATCGCCCGCGTGTTCAATGCCGGTCGTCAGGCGTGCGGGATCGAAAGCGACGCGCTCCTGGGCCGTCTCGTCCGTCGTCACGTCGGTCAATGCGATTTCTCCAAGATCAACGCGCGGCCGGTCGTCCGGCCAGGCGGCCGAGATATCGTCGAGCCGATCGCCCGGGCCGGCGACCTGCAGCGTTAATTTCATGCGCGCCTGTCCGCGCGCGACGCGCGTTCGAATATCCCGTTTCAGAAAATCCGCCGGCAACGCCGCTGCCCTTTCGTCGCTCCAGTGCTCGACCTCGGTTTCCGGTTCCACGATGTAGCGGCCCGCCGTCCTGCCCCCGTCGAGGCCAGTGAAGACAAACGCGTGCATTGCATGAAATTGCTCGGTCAAATAGCTGCGCGGGGTCGCCAGCGGCAGCGCGACAAAGCGCCTCGCCGCTTCGTGCGCGACGAGATGGCGTTCAAGGAACTCGGGCTGGGTGTCGGCCCGATTGACCGCGTGCAGGAACGCGAGAAATTCGGCCGGTGTGCGGGCGGGAAACCCGTTCGCGGAATGAGCGACGAGATCGGTCGTCGCGCCGCCCGGCAGCATGAAGCGAATCGCGAGTCCGCGCGGATTCGCGTGCGGCGCGTTGTCGGGGACATCGGGTGCGCCGCCGAAATTGGAAAACCGAATCAGGATCGGAATCCGTTGCCCCTGAAAGTGCGACGCGACGCTCAGCCGCGCGGCGTGCCGGGTGGCGACGAAGTGGCCTCGCAGCAATATCCCTTTTGCATGGTTGACGCGACGAGGCGGCGGGGTAGCTGCGCCGCCATATAACGCATCGACGAGTTGCTCCGGTTCGACGGACATCGAGTGTTCCAGTTGATGGATGGATTCGGACGCGGGCCGGCGCGACGCAGCGGCACGCGATGCATGCCGCTGCAACGCTGTCGCAGGGGGCGCCACACCCATGCGCGCGTTCCGGCCGCTATTGAATGGCCCCGGTTTTCAGGGTGACGTGCTTGTATTCGATGAAGTCGTCGATCGCGGCGGCGCCGTTCAGGCGACCGAGCCCGGATTGGCGGTAGCCGCCCTCCTCGAACTCGTCGTAAACCTTCGCCCAGTCGTTGATCCAAACCGTGCCGACCTGCAGCGCCTGCGCGACGCGCAGCGAGCGCTGCACGTCGCGTGTCCATACCGCGGCGGCCAGCCCGTATTCGCTGTCGTTGGCGAGCATGACGCCTTGTGCCTCGGCTTCGAATACCTGCATCGTCATCACCGGCCCGAACACTTCCTGTTGCACGATGTCGAGCTTCGGGTCGTCGACTTCCAGCAGCGTCGGGCGATAGAACGCACCGCGCGCCAGGTCGCCGTCGGTCACGGGGCCGCCGCGCACCACCACCTGCGCGCCGGCCGCGATTGCCCGGTCGACCGCGCGGTTGACGCGTTCGACGTTGGCCTTGTCGATGAGGGGCCCCATGTCGCTGCGCGGATCGGCGGCGGGTCCGACACGCACGGCGCGAAGGCGTTCGGCGAGGCGCGTGCGCAGCGCATCCGCGATGCCGCGCTGCACGAGCACGCGCGAGCCGGTCATGCAGAACTGGCCGGCGAACACGGTCAGCGATTTTTCGAGGATGGGCAGCGCCTCGTCAAGGTCCGCATCGTCGAATACGACATGCGGCGTCTTGCCACCGAGTTCGAGTCCGAAGCGCTTCAGCCGCTGCGCACCCACGCTGGAGATGGCCCGGCCGGTGGCGGTCGATCCGGTGAAGCTGATGACCGGCACATCGGGAGATGCAACGAGAAATTTCGAGCCGTCCGCGCCCGATTCGCTGAACAGGTTGATGACGCCGCGCGGCAGCGACCGGGCTTCCGAAAGCACGTCGGCAACCAGCGCGTTGGTCTGGGCAGTCTGCCCGGGCATCTTGATCACGGCGGTCGCACCGGCGGCAAGCGCGGGCGCAAGCGAGCGAATCATCAGCACGACCGGCGAATTCCACGGCACGATGATGCCGGCGACGCCCATCGGCTCGCGCAGCACGAACGAGACCACATCGGGTTTCGGCGTGCCGCTGTGCCCTCGTTCGGCCCGCGCCAGCGCGGCGTAATAGCGGAGCTTCGATGGCACCATCGAGATCTCGAAGCGCGCTTCGGGCTTGACCTTGCCGTTCTCGAGCGACAGCAGGTCGATCAACGCTTCGGCGCGTCGTTCGAACGCGGCCGCCAGTTCGTCGAGCACCGTGGCGCGCAATGCGGCGTCACGTTTCCAGCGCGTGCCTTCAAACGCGCTCAGCGCCGCGGCGACGGCCGCCCGCGCCTCGGGTTCTCCGCCGTCGGCGTAGCGGCCGATCACCGCGCCGGTGGCAGGATCGATGGAATCGCGGTGGAGGGGGGAATCGACGCGCTCTCCGTCGATCCAGTGCAGGGCATGAAGCTTGGACATCATGGTGTTCCTCGATCAGATGTAGCGATGGGCGATGTGCTCGGCCGTCGCGATCGTGGTGATGTTGGTGGCGACGGAGATCGCCTCCGGGAAAATCGACGCGTCGACGACGCGCAGATTGCGCACGCCGTGCACGCGTGCGTCGAGATCGACGACAGCGTGCGGATCGTTGATCGCGCCCATCGGCGCCGTCGACGTTGGATGGTGATAGGTATCGAGCGTCGACCGGGCCGACGCGAGGATCTGCGCGTCGGTCAGGGCGAGCGGCCCCGGATTCAGTTCCTCGTGAATCAGGTCGGACAAAGGCGCGGTGCGGCCGATGCGGCGTGACAATCTGATTCCATCCAGGAGGCGCGCACGATCCCGCTCGTCGGCGAGGAAGTTCAGGTCGATGAGCGGTGCGTCGGCGGGGCGGCGGCTCGCGAGCTTCAGACTGCCGACGGACAGCGGGCGCGTCAACGCCACCGCAAGCACGAAGCCGACCCCGGTCGGGCTCTGGTCGTGCGGAAACAGATGGGTCGCCGTGATGTGCAGATCGAGATCGCCTTCCTGCGCGGTCGAACTGTTCGTCCAGAGGAATGCGCCGATGACCGGCGACGGGTCGCCGATTCGGTCGGGGCGAGCCGCGTACGCGTTGTAATAGAACGGATGATCCTGCAGGCGCTGGCCGACGGGGAGCGCCGCGACCTCGGGGATCGACAGTGCGCGCAGGTCGGCGCCCGGACCGATGCCCGAGCGCAGCAGGATCGCGGCGCTGCCGTATGCGCCCGCACTGAGGATCACTTCGTTTGCATGGATTTCTTCGCCGCTGTCGAGCCTGACGCCGATCGCGCGATCCCCGTCGAACAGCACGCGATCGACGAGCGCATCGCCGCGAATCCGCAGGTTCTGTCTGGCGCGAACTTCGTTGGTCAGGTAAGCGATCCCGGTGTTGACGCGCACGCCGTTGACGATGTTCATCGGATACGGCCCGACGCCGTTCGCGTCCGGCCCGTCGAAGTCGTCGACGGCGCGGTAGCCGTTCGCGACGGCCGCGTCGATGAAGGCACGCTGCATCGGCGTGACGTCGTCGCGGGTCAGTTGTCGCACCGGCAGCGGTCCCGCATGGCCGTGCAGTGCGGCGCTGCCGGAATCGCGGTGTTCGAGGCGCTTGAATGACGGCAGCATGTCCGCATACGACCAGCCCGGCAGGTTCCAGTGCTTCAGGTCCTGCGGCCGCGCGCGGATCGCGACGGCGCCGTTGATCGCGGAGCTCCCGCCGAGCACCTTGCCGCGCAGCGCGCCGATCGGATGATCGACGTAGCCGGCTTGCGTGCGATATCCCCATTCGTGCGGCGCGTCGCCGCCGACGCGGTCGCTGCTGGCGATCACACGCGGATAGTCCCACGCGGCGTAGTTGCGGCCGGCTTCGAGCAGCAGCACGTTGCGGCTCGCCTTCTCGCTCAGGCGCGCCGCCATCACCGCGCCGGCCGAGCCGCCGCCGACGATCAGCACGTCGACCGTCTGCCGGCCGCTTCGGGCAGGGCGCCGAGCCGATGCATCGGCCGTGGCCGAGGGTGCCGCGAGCGCGTCGCTGCCGAGCAGCGAGCCGGCGGCAAGCGCCGCGGAATGCGCGACGGCTCGCGCGAGCATGGCGCGTCGCGCCGGATGTTTGAGCGTGGTTTCGTTCATGTCGGCCTTTCCTCGATGGAGTGCGGCCGCCAGCTTACGAACGGGAGGCACGCCGGCATAGCCGGCGGCGGGCGAACCGGCAGTTCGGTTTTTCCGAACGGCGCGGTTCGATCGCACGCGGCGTGCCGGCCGGCGCGATCGAGGAGGTCGTCAGGCCGGTTTGGCGCGCGGCAGGATCCCGCGTTCGATCAGCGGAACATCCCAGCTCGCGGGACGGCCGATCGCATCGGTCAGGAAGTCGAGCAGCGCGTGAATCCTGGGTGACGTGCGGATGCTCTTGCGATATACGACGGAAACGTGGCCGCCCGGCGGCGCGTAGCCGGACAGCACCGGAACCAGTTCGCCGGAGAGCAGCGCATCGGACGCGAGGAAGGTCGGCAGGATCGCGAGGCCGAGGCCGGCGATCGCGCCGGCGAGCAATTGATGGCCCGAGTCGGTCCGCATGCGCGTGCCGATGCGAAACGATTTCGGCTCGCCGTCGACCGGCAGGCACCACATGCCGTTCGGCTCGCGATTCAGATAGATCAGTCCATCGTGCCGCGCCAGGTCGTCGGGGTGCGCCGGCACGCCGCGCTGGGCGAGATAGGCAGGACTCGCGCACACCAAATGATGATTTCCGGCGAGCGAGCGCGCCACGAGACTGGAGTCGGCAAGCGGCCCGATGCGGATCGCCGCGTCGAATCGACCGTCGTGGAGATTGGACAGCCGGTCGTCCGCTTCGACGTCGATGCATAGCGCCGGGTACTTCGCGGAGAAGCGCGACAGCAGCGGCGCGAGCTGGCGCGTGATGAAGGTCACGGGCACCGCGAGCCTGAGCGTTCCACTCAGGCTCGAGCCGGCTTCGTGTACGTCGTCCTCGATGCGTTCGAGTTCCTGCAGAAGATGCCGTGACCGCTCGAAGAAACGCGCGCCCGGTTCAGTGAGCTGCAACGGGCGGCCGCGCTTGAGCAGCGGACAGTCGAGGCGTTTCTCGAGACGCTGGACACGCTGGCTGACGATTGATTTGGTGGTGCCGAGACGCCGCGCTGCTTCGGAGAAACTGCCCGATTCGACGACGGCCACGAACGTGCTCATGTCGGAGAATTTGTTCATGCGCTTGACATGGGTGACGGAGGCTGCCCGAACCCTGCGTCCGCGCGCGCCAGCGCAGCATTCTAACGTCGTCCTGCCATGTCGCCCGCCGTTCCTGCCCACAAAGCCCGGCTCGCTACCCCTACTTCATGGGGAGATCGTGCGGAGCCTCGATGGATGCCGCAAGCATGCCGTTACCCACAAATCGCTTTGAAATCAGCGATCTACGGGGTATTCACGGAAGCCGTCGGAATAGCCGGGAAGCGTTGAATGGCGGAAGGCAGCCGGAGTCGAACCGACCAGGGAGCGTCTGACGCCCCCTACCGGGTTTGAAGCCCGGCCGCACCACCGGATACGGATGCCTTCCTTGGGGAAAAAACGCGGGTCTACGCCGTCATACCGAGCCAGTCGCTATCTGGGCGCAAGAGGTGTAAATCGCGGTGGAAGCGAGTATACCCAACCCGATCGAAGAATTCGAGGATCTGGATCGCGCGCTTGCGGCCAAGCCCCGTCGCGTCGCGAAACGTCGCGGCGTCGAGCCCGCCCTCGCGCGCGCGCACGAGCTGCGCGACGAGCATCGCGAGATCCCGCACCACGTCCGCGTGATAGAACAGGTCGCGCACGACCTGATGCACATCGCCGCGCCGCGCGAGCTTGCGCAGCAGCGCACGCACCGCCTCCTCGGCCGCCCCCGTTTCGCGCGCGAGATCGCGCACCCACGGCGGATCGAAACGCCCCGCGCGAATCAGCGGCAGCAGCGTCTGCGCGAGCGCCTCCTCGCGCGCGTCGAGATTCACCGTATGCGACGGCAGATGCAGCCACGGGCCGCTTCTCGCAGCATCGCCGCCCTCCACCAGCGCATCGACCAGCGCGCGCCACAGCGCATCGCCGGCGAGCGGCGCCGCCATCCGGCGCAGGCGCGCCGCATCGATCCCCTGCTCGTCCGGCATGCGCTCGTGATACGCGCGCAGCGTATCGACCGTCTTCGCCTGCAGCGCGCGCCAATGCGCGCGGGCAATCACCCAGCCGTCGTTCGCCGCGCTGCCGTGCTGGCCGATCGCCAGCGCGTCGTCGGGCAACGTCAGCGCGCCCGGCGCGAAGCCGGTCAGGTGCGTGAGCGTCGCGCGCGGAATGCCGAGCGGCGCCTCGCCGAGCAGCGCATCGAGCCGCCCTTCGTCGAGCCATATCGCCAGCGCGTCGAGCCATGCGCGGCGCGCCGGCGTCCGGCGCTTGCGCACGGGCCCGAACGGATCGAGCACGCGCCCGCCGCCGACGGTGCGCGTCGCCTGCGGATTGCGCACGATGAAGCGGTCGCCCGGCAGCGCGAACACGGGCTCGTCGAACACCAGTTGCACGCGCATCCGTTGGCCGGCCGCGAGCGATTCGCCATCGAGCAGCGCGACGTGCGCAACGCGGTGCAGCGTGCCGAGATGCACATGCAGCGGCGCCCAGTGCGTAAGCGTCAGCCCCGCATCGGCGAGCAGCGTCAGCTCGACGTCGATGCGCGGCGACGTCGCGACGAGCCGCGCATCCGCGACCGTATCGCCGCGTTCCACGTCGGCCTTGTCGACCCCGGCCAGATTCAGCGCGCATCGCTCGCCCGCATGCCCGACGTCGACCGGCCGGTTCTGCGCATGGATGCTGCGCACGCGCGCCGCGCCGCCCGTGCGCACGATCGCGAGCGTGTCGCCGGCCTTCGCCTGGCCGGCGAACGCAGTGCCGGTCACGACCGTGCCCTGCCCCGCCAGCGTGAATACGCGGTCGACCGCGAGCCGGAACAGCCCGTCGTCGCGGCGCGCGCGCCACGCGATCGCCGCGTCGCCGAGATGACGCTTGAGCGCCGCGACGCCCGCATCGTCCGCGTCGGTCGCGCGCGTCTCGAACACCGGCGCATCGGCGAGCGTCGAATCGTGCAGCCAGGCGGCGATCTCGTCGCGCACCTGCGCGCGGCGCGCGCTGTCGACGCGGTCGCATTTCGTCAGCGCGATCGCGCCGTGCGTGACGCCGAGCAGTTGCAGGATCGCCAGATGCTCGCGGGTCTGCGGCATCACGCCGTCGTCGGCGGCGATCACGAGCAGCGCGAAGTCGATGCCGCATGCGCCGGCCGCCATCGTATGGATCAGCTTCTCGTGGCCCGGCACGTCGATCAGGCCGAGCACGTCGCCGTTGTCGAGCGGCGTGTATGCATACCCGAGCTCGATCGAGATGCCGCGCGCCTTCTCTTCCTTCAGGCGATCGGTGTCGACGCCCGTCAGCGCGCGCACGAGCGTCGTCTTGCCGTGATCGATGTGTCCCGCGGTACCGACGATCATGCAGCCGGCTCCGCGAATCGCGCGCACTGCGCGACGAGGGCCGCCTCGTCGTCGGCTTCGAGGCAGCGCAGGTCGAGCCGCAGCGCGCCGTCGGCGATGCGCCCGATCACCGGGCGCGGCCAGCCGCGCAGCTGCTTCTCGAGCTGCGCGAGCGCGCGGCCGCCGCGCTTGCCGTCCGGCGTGCGCACGACGAGCCCGACGCTCGGCAACTGGTCGACCGGCAGCGCGCCGCTGCCGATCTGGCTGAACATCGGCTCGACGCTCACCGTGTAGCCGCTGCCGATTGCCGCCTGCAGCGCGGGCTGCACGCGCGCGGCCGCCGCGGCGATGTCCGCTTGCGGGCGCGTCAGCAGCCGCAGCGTCGTCAGCCGCTCGCGCAGGAATTCCGGCGCCTGGTACAGGCGCAGCACGGGTTCGAGCGCGGCCAGCGTGAGCTTGCCGACGCGCAGCGCGCGCTTGAGCGGATGTTTCTTGATCTTGCCGATCAGCGCGCGATCGCCGACGATCAGGCCGGCCTGCGGCCCGCCCAGCAATTTGTCGCCGCTGAACGTGACAACGTTTGCGCCGCCGGCCACGGTTTCGCGCACCGTCGTCTCGTGCGGCAGCCCCCATTGCGTGAGGTCGGCGAGCGTGCCGCTGCCGAGATCGACGGCCACCGGCACGCCGTGCGCGCGCGCAAGCGGCGCGAGTTCGGGCAGCGTCACTTCCTTCGTGAAGCCCGAGATCGCGTAGTTGCTGCAATGCACCTTCATCAGCAGCGCGGTGCGCGGGCCGATCGCTTCTTCGTAGTCGCGCAGGTGCGTGCGATTGGTGGTGCCGACCTCGCGCAGGCGCGCGCCCGCGCGGCTCATGATGTCGGGAATGCGGAACGCGCCGCCGATCTCGACCAGCTCGCCGCGCGACACGATCACCTCGCGCTTCGGCGCGAGCGCCGACAGCGTCAGCAGCACCGCGGCCGCGTTGTTGTTGACGACGGTCGCCGCCTCGGCGCCGGTCAGTTCGCACAGCAGATCGTCGATCAGGTCGTCGCGGTCGCCGCGGCGGCCGGTCGCGAGGTCGAATTCGAGATTCACCGGCTGGGTGAGCGCCGCGACCACCGCGCGCACCGCGTCGTCGGGCAGCAGCGCACGGCCGAGATTGGTGTGCAGCACGGTGCCCGTCAGGTTGAAGACGGTGCGCACCGCGCCGGCGCTTTGCGCGGCCAGCGCGCGGGCGACGGCCGCGGCAATGCGCGCTTCGTCGAGCGGCCCGGCCGCCGCCGGATCGTGCTGCGCCGCAGCGCGCCAGCGTTCGAGCTCCGCGCGCACCGCGTTCAGCACACGGGTGCGGCCGTACGTGTCGAGCACCGGCTGCAGCGGCGCCGACGACAGTACGCGCTCCACCGACGGCACGCGCGCGAGCACCGCGTTCAGTTCGTTCAATGCAGGTTCAGTCACGTGTGTGTGGTCTCCTGTGGACCGGGGCGAGCGCTCAGGCGCAGGCCCCGGCCCCGGGCAAGGCGGTCATTCTTCCCGCGACACGTCCGGCCACAGCAGCGGGTTCGGCGAACTGCGCTGATAGCCGGCCTCGTTCATCAGCAGGTCGAGCGTGAGGCTCGCGAGATCGTCCGCGAGCGGCTCGAAATCGTAATCCTTGTTCTGGTAGCCGATCTTGCGGTACGTCTTGCATTCGTCGCACGATTCGGCCTTCACGGCTTCGCTGCCGCCCTCGATGCCGTGGTACGCGATGCCCTTCGTCGAATCGCAGTGCGAGCACTTGGTGCGCACCATGTGCCACTCGGTCGTGCACAGCCCGCATTGCAGGAACCGATAGCCTTCGTACTGGCCGCCCACGCGCACCACGCTCGCGACCGGGTGCGTGCCGCACACCGGGCACAGCCCCGGCTGGTCGAGGAACGGCACGTCGGCCGGCGGCGTGCGGCTCGCGAGGTCGGTCCACACCACCTGCAGCGCGGCCATCAGGAACGGCGCGGTGGCCGGTTCGACTTCGGCGAAGCGCAGCGCGAGGATCGCATCGGCCTGCGCGTCGAGCTCGGCCGGCGCCATCAGGCGGAGCCGGTCGAGCAGCTTCGCGAGCGCCGGATTGACGAGCCCGGCGCCTTCGACGCGGTCGAGCAGTTCATACAGCACGGCCCGCCATTGCGGATCGCGCTCGCCGCCGAGCGCCGGCACGAGCGGCATCGAATGCTGCTGCGCGCGCGCGATCGCGTCCGGCGACGGCATCTGCGCGGCGAAATCCTGCAGCACCGCGTGCTGCGCGTCGGCGAGCACCGCCATCAGCCGCAGGTAGCCGCCGATCGGGTTCAGGTCGGCCAGCTGGCGCAGGCGCGCGGCGCGCGCCGAGAAAACCGTGGCGCGTTCCGGCAGGCGGAAGCGCGGAATCGCCGAATGATCGAGCGCCGAGATCTCGGTCGGCTCAAGAATGCGTTGTGTCACGAGAGTGTCTTCCAAAAAAACAAGCGCCGACGCGTCGGCGCTTCAGGCAAGTTCCGGCAATGGCCGGAGCCGCGCGCCGCAACCGGCGCGCCGCCCCGTTCCGGTGCGCTACTTCACGCTTTCACGGAACCACTTCGGATGGTGCTTGCGCGCCCAGCCGAGGGTTACCGTGCCGCGCACCATCGCCCGGATCGAGCCCTTGATCCACAGCGCCGCATAGATATGCGTGACGATGCCGACGATCAGCACGAACGCCGCGACGGCGTGGACGACTGCCGCGATCCGGATCACCCCGATCGGGAAGTAGAACGAGAAATACCGCCGCCAGATGACGATGCCCGACAGCAGCAACAGCGCGAGACACGCCACCATCGCGAAGAATAGCAGTTTCTGTCCGGCGTTATAGCGCCCGATCTCCGGCAGCTTGTCCTCGCGGTTCGCGAGCACGTCGTCGATCTGGCGCAGCCACTGCACGTCGTCGCGGTCGAGCACGTTGTGATGCCAGTAGCGCACGGCCATCACCGCGAACGACACGAACATCACGAGGCCGACGAACGGGTGCAGGATCCGCGTCCACTGGCCGCCGCCGAACAGCGCGGTGAGCCAGAACATCGACGGATGGAACAGCGCGAGCCCCGACAGCGCGAGCAGCACGAACGTGATCGCGGTGATCCAGTGGTTCGTCCGCTCGTTCGCCGTGTAGCGGACGATCAGGTTGGGGTCGTCGTGCTTCATTTCGCGTCCTCCTTGATGCGTCGCGCTTCGTCGCGGGCGGCGGCTTCCTCCTCGTCGCTCACCTCGTTCGGGCCGACCCGGGTGTAGTGGAAGAAGCCGGCCAGCGCCGTGAGCGCAATGCCCGCGACCGCGAGCGGCTTCGCGATGCCCTTCCACAGCTTCACCATCGGGCTGATCGACGGGTTGTCCGGCAGGCCGTGGTACAGCGACGGCTTGTCGGCATGGTGCAGCACATACATCACGTGCGTGCCGCCGACGCCCTGCGGATCGTACAGCCCCGCGTGCTCGAAGCCGCGCTCCTTCAGGTCCTCGATCCGCTCGGCCGCGTGCTGCTTCATGTCCTCCTTGGTGCCGAACACGATCGCGCCCGTCGGGCAGGTCTTCACGCAGGCCGGCTCCTGGCCGACCGCGACGCGGTCGGAGCAGAGCGTGCACTTGTACGCGCGATGATCCTTCTTCGAGATCCGCGGGACGTTGAACGGGCAACCGGTCACGCAATAGCCGCAGCCGATGCAGTTCTCCTCGTGGAAATCGACGATCCCGTTGTTGTACTGCACGATCGCGCCCGGCGACGGGCACGCCTTCAGGCAGCCCGGATCCTCGCAGTGCATGCAGCCGTCCTTGCGGATCAGCCATTCGAGGTCGCCCGCCGGGTTCTCGTATTCGGCGAAGCGCATCACCGTCCACGAGTGCTCCGACAGGTCGGCCGGGTTGTCGTAGACGCCGACGTTGGTGCCGACTTCGTCGCGCAGGTCGTTCCATTCCATGCACGCTGTCTGGCACGCCTTGCAGCCGATGCACTTCGACACGTCGATCAGTTTCGCGACGCTCCCGGTCACCGGCTCGCGCGCCGTGGGCGGCGGCGTGGTGGTGGCCGACACGCGCTTGATATCCAGCGATTGCAATGCCATCTCTTTCCCCTTACGCCTTTTCGACCTTCACCAGGAACGACTTGAATTCCGGTGTGTACGAGTTGCCGTCACCCACGGACGGAGTCAGGGTATTCGCGAGATAGCCGGGCTTCGTCAACCCCTTGAAGCCCCAGTGCAACGGGATACCGACCGTCTGGACCTTCTTGCCGTCGACCGTCAGCGGCTTGATCCGCTTCGTGACGAGCGCCACCGCGACGATATGGCCGCGCTTGGACGACACCCTCACGCGATCGCCGTGCGCGACGCCGACTTCCTTCGCGAGGTCTTCGCCGATCTCGACGAATTGCTCGGGCTGGATGATCGAGTTCAGCCGCGCATGCTTGGTCCAGTAGTGGAAATGCTCGGTCAGACGATAGGTCGTCGCGACGTGCGGGAACTCCGCGACCTTGCCGAACGACGCGCGATCGTCCGGGAACACGCGGGCGGCCGGGTTGTTCAGCGCCTGCGGGTTGTTCGGATGGAACGGGTTCGCAGCGAGCGGCGTCTCGAACGGCTCGTAGTGCTCGGGGAACGGGCCTTCGTTCATCCCGGCGCGCGCGAAGAAGCGTGCGACGCCTTCCGGGTTCATGATGAATGGGCCCATGCCGGTCTCGGGCGACTCGTCGGCCTTGTAGTCGGGAATGTCCGGGCCCGACCACGCGCTGCCGTTCCAGCCGATCAGTTTCCGGGTCGGGTCGAACGGCTTGCCGCCGACGTCGCACGATGCGCGGTTGTACAGGATCCGCCGGTTCGCGGGCCATGCCCACGCCCAGCCGAGCGTCTGGCCGATGCCGGTCGGATCCGAGTTGTCGCGCCGCCCCATCTGGTTGCCGGCCTGCGTCCACGATCCGCAGAAGATCCAGCAGCCGCTCGCCGTCGTGCCGTCGTCCTTGAGCTGCGCGAACGCGGCGAGCTGCTCGCCCTTCTTCACGAGCGTCTTGGCCGGATCCTTCGGATCGGGCAGGTCGGCCAGCGCCTTGCCGTTGAACTCCTTCGCGAGCTCTTCGGGCGTCGGGCTTTCCGGGTTCGCGTACGGCCAGGTCAGGTTGACGATCGGGTCGGGGAACTTGCCGCCGTCCTTCTTGTACGCATCGCGCATGCGCTGGAACAGTCCCGACATGATCTCGAGATCGCTGCGCGCCTCGCCCGGCGGCTCCGCGCCCTTCCAGTGCCATTGCAGCACGCGGCTCGAACTGACGAGCGAGCCGTTTTCCTCCGCGAAGCACGTGGTGGGCAAACGGAACACCTCGGTCTGGATCTTCGACGAATCGACGTCGTTGTAGTCGCCGTGGTTCTTCCAGAACTCCGACGTCTCGGTCGCGAGCGGATCCATGATCACGAGCCACTTCAGCTTCGCGAGCCCCGCGGCCGTCTTCACCTTCGACGGCGCGGCCGCAAGCGGGTTGAAGCCCTGGCAGATGTAGCCGTTCATCTTGCCGGCATTCATCAGCTCGATCGTCTGCAGCAGGTCGTACTGCTTGTCGAGCTTCGGCAGGTAGTCGTAGCCCCAGTTGTTCTCGGCGGTCGCCGCATCGCCCCACCACGACTTCATGAAGCTGACGTGGAAGGCCTTGTAGTTCTTCCAGTAGCTGAGCTGGTTCGGCCGCAGCGGCTGCTGCGCGCGCTTCTTGATGTAGCCGTCGAAGTCCTGCTCGGACTGCATCGGCAGCGTCATGTAGCCCGGCAGCAGGTTCGACATCAGCCCGAGGTCGGTCAGCCCCTGGATGTTCGAGTGGCCGCGCAGCGCGTTCATGCCGCCGCCGGCGATGCCGATGTTGCCGAGCAGCAGCTGCACCATCGCGCCGGTGCGGATCATCTGCGCGCCGATCGAGTGGTGGGTCCAGCCGAGCGCGTACAGGATCGTGCCGGCGCGGCCGGGCACGGCGGTGGTCGCGAGCATCTCGCAGACCTTCAGGAACTTGTCCTTCGGCGTGCCGCACACCTGCTCGACCATCTCGGCCGTATAGCGCGCGTAGTGCTGCTTCAGCAGGTTGTAGACGCAGCGCGGGTGCGCGAGCGTCGGGTCGACCTTCACGAAGCCGTCGTCGCCGCGCTCGTAGTCCCAGCTCGACTTGTCCGGGTACGCGTGCTTCTCGGCGTCGTAGCCGGAATAGATGCCGTCGTTGAACGCGAAATCCTCGCGCACGATGAACGAGAAGTCCGTGTAGTTCTTCACGTACTCATGCTGGATCTTGTCGTTCGTCAGCAGATAGTTGATGACGCCGCCCAGGAAGGCGATGTCGGTGCCGGTGCGAATCGGCGCGTAGTAGTCCGCCACCGAGGCGGTGCGCGTAAAGCGCGGGTCGACGACGATCAGCCGCGCCTTGCGGTGCGCCTTCGCCTCCGTTACCCACTTGAATCCGCACGGATGGGCCTCGGCTGCATTGCCGCCCATCACGAGAATCACGTCCGCGTTCTTGATGTCGACCCAATGGTTCGTCATCGCTCCACGGCCAAACGTCGGGGCAAGACCTGCCACCGTCGGGCCATGTCAGACACGCGCCTGATTGTCGAACGCGAGCATCCCCGTGCTGCGGATGACCTTGTGCGTCAGGTAGCCGACCTCGTTGCTGCCCGCCGATGCGGCCAGCATGCCGGTCGTGAGCCAGCGGTTGACCTTCGCGCCGTCGTCGGTCGTCTCGACGAAGTTCGCGTCGCGGTCGGCTTTCATCAGCTTCGCGATGCGGTCGAGCGCGTCGTTCCACGAAATGCGCTCCCACTTGTCCGAACCCGGTGCGCGGTATTCCGGATGCATCAGGCGGCTCGGGCTGTGGATGAAGTCGATCAGGCTCGCGCCCTTCGGGCACAGCGTGCCGCGATTGACCGGGTGGTCGGGGTCGCCTTCGATATGGATGATGCTCGACTGCGCATTCTTCGCGCCGTCGCCCAGGCTGTACATCAGGATGCCGCAGCCGACGGAGCAGTATGGGCAGGTGTTGCGTGTTTCGACGGTTCGCGCCAGCTTGTACTGACGGACCTCCGCGAGCGCTTCGGTCGGCGAGAAGCCCATGAGGGCAAGACTCGATCCGGCGAGCGACGTGGCGGTCACTTTCAGGAACTGGCGCCGGGACATTTGTAGCATGATGGTCTCGGCTTTATTGTGGGGGGATCGAAAGGAATTATAGACAGTTCACGCAACTATGTTCGAATCTTCGTATCAATATTGAATTGTCCGGTATGCACAAATGGAGCTTTACGTGGCGTCGCCCTCCCGCGTCACGACCCGATACGCGATGAAACCACATATTCCCGCTGATGCGACCCGCCTGGCAAGACGGCAGGCCAACTGGGCGCTGGCCGCGTTCCAGCGTTTTTCGTCGGACCGCTGCACGACGATGGCCGCGAGCATCGCGTTCTATTCGGCGTTCTCGCTCGCGCCGATGCTCGTGATGGTGATCGCGGTGGCCGGCTGGTTCTACGGCGACGATGCCGCGCGCGGCCAGGTGTTCGAGCAGGCGCGCCAGCTGATCGGCGACGACGCGGCGGCGAGCGTGCAGACCATCGTCCAGAACGCGCACCGCAGCGGCCAGCGCGGCGGCCTCGCGACGCTGATCTCGTTCGCCGCGCTGGCGGTCGGTGCGTCGGCAACGTTCGCGTCGCTCAACACCGCGCTGAGCGTGATCTGGCCGGCGGCCGAGAGGCGCTGGTCGAACGTGCTCGGCCTCGTGCGGGTGCGGCTGGTCTCGTTCGGGCTCGTGCTCGGCGTCGCGTTCCTGCTGATCGTCTCGCTCGTGCTCGACACGGCGATCACGTTCGTCGGCATGTGGCTATGGGGCGATTCGCCGTATATCGCGATCACCAACGTCGTGCAGTTCTTCGCCGGCATCGCGGTGCTCGCGGCCGCGTTCGCCACGCTGATGAAGTTCCTGCCGGACGCGCGCGTCGCGTGGCGCGACGCGACCATCGGCGGCAGCGTGTCCGCCATCCTGTTCTCCGGCGGCAAGAAGCTGTTCGCGCTGTATCTCGCGCATGCCGGCACCGCGAGCGCGTTCGGCGCGGCCGGGTCGTTCGCGGTGCTGCTGATGTGGCTGTACTTCTCCGCCGCCGTGCTGCTGCTCGGCGCGGAATTCGCGGCGGCGAGGGGCGCCGCGCATGGGGATCCGGCCGGCCCGCCGACGAAAACATCCGAAGCCAGCCGGCCGCGCGAGTCGTGACGCCGCGACGCGATTTCACTGTCTGGCGATTCGCTTACGCGAGTAGCACAATTTGCGCAACTGAGTCTTTTCCGGAGGTCCCGGCGCATGACGCGCCGCCCCGGACACGCCCACGCGCCCAAAACGCTCGCCGCGGCATGCGCAAACGTTTGCAACCCGCATTTTCATCGCACCATTGCAGGGAATCAAAGGGTCGCTCGTGGTGCATGCCGAGCGTCACAACAATCGCGCCGCAGCAATTGTCAACTATTTCAAAAATAGGAATAGTGCTTGATGTCCTTGATCTATATGGATTTTTCTCCGGTGTGATGTTTTGGAGACACTTTATTTTTTGAGCTTTCTTGCGCGTATGGCACTGAGCTATTCTGCAATCCGCAACAAATAACGACTCACGAATTACTCGCGTGGAGAAACTCAACGATGAAGAAACTCGCACTGTCTACCCTCTCGCTCGCGCTGCTCGGCGCTGCCGGCGCTGCCCAAGCTCAATCGAGCGTGACGCTGTACGGCTTGATCGATACGTCGATCACGTATGTTCACGGCAATAACGGCCAGGGCAACAACTCGTGGCAAATGCTGTCGGGCAACCTGCAGGGCAGCCGCTGGGGCCTGAAGGGCTCCGAAGACCTGGGCGGTGGCCTGAAGACGATTTTCCAATTGGAAAACGGCTTTGATCCGGGCACCGGCAAGCTCAACCAAGGCGGCCGCATGTTCGGTCGTCAGGCTTACGTCGGTCTCGAGCACGCCCAGTACGGTACGCTGACGTTGGGCCGCCAGTACGACCCGACGGTCGACCTGGTTCAGGCAGTGACGAACGACAACTACTTCGGCTCGTACTTCGCGACCCCGGGTGACGTCGACAACAACGACAACAGCATCCGCGTCAGCAACGCAGTCAAGTACACGTCGCCGGTCTTCGCCGGCCTCCAGTTCGAAGCCCTGTACGCGCTGAGCGGCATCGCCGGCCGTCCGGGCACGGGCCAGACGTGGAGCGCCGCGGCTGCCTACAACAACGGCCCGCTCGGCATCGCAGCCGGCTTCCTGCGCGTGCAGAACGGCGACGATCGCACGATTACGGACGGCGCAGGCGGCTGGACGAGCCCGACGGCCACCGGCCTCGACGTCTCGAACAACCCGATCGTCGGCGCATACGCAACGGCACGCTCGATCAACATCGCGCAAGTTGCCGGCCAATACGGCATCGGCCCGGTGACGTTCGGCCTCGGCTACAGCTTCTCGCAGTACAAGCCGGACACCCGTTCGGCATTCACCGCGCAAGAGAAGTTCAACACTGGCCGCGCGTTCGTGAACTACCAAGCCTCGCCGGCACTGCTGCTGGGTCTCGGCTACGCTTACACGAAGGCGAGCGGCGACACGGACGCGAAGTACCACCAGGTCTCGCTCGGCGCGGATTACTCGCTGTCGAAGCGCACGGACATCTACCTGCTCGGTGCGTACCAGCACGCGAGCGGCAAGCAGCGCTTCGCCGCCGGCGCCAACGGGACCCAGGAGGCGCAAGCATCGATCGGTTCGTACGGCTTCGCCGGCAAGAACGCGCAGGAAATGGTCTCCCTGGGCCTGCGCCACAAGTTCTAAAAACAATGTTCCCGGCACGCGGCGTCTTCGGATGCCGTGTCGCCGGCCTGCAAAGCCAGTCATCGGTTTCGGCCATGGCTGGCTTTTTTCTTGCCTGCGGCCGGCGAGGCATGACCGTTTGCGCATCGCGCAGGCGTGTTCGAGCATTCGGGTTCAGCACTCGGCGCGGCCGTGCGCCGTATGTCATTCAGCGTGCTGATAAGGCGATAGACGCCCCTTCCCGATACCGCCGACATCACCTGCTCGCCCCCCTCCCAAGCAGGCGACAGGGCCCGCTCCAGCAGAATGCAGACCCACGGCAGTCGATTCGATTGCCGGGCGCCTCAAGCGCTCGCTGCTGCCGCTGCGGCTGCACGGATGCAGCAACCCTCCACTTCGATCTTGCAGCCCGAACACGGCGCGTTTGGCGCAGCCTCCGGCTCGCATCGCCACCGGGCACGAACCGCCATCGACGGCAAGCCGCTGCGACACCGGCAACGCATGCGTCGATGCGAACGGAGATGCAGACGCATCCGCTGCGTCGCATGCAGCCGCAGAAACGACGCCCAAGCATCCCGCTCCGTTCGCGCTCCCTGCATCGACCCGCGCCGAATTGACGAACGTGCGCCGCAACCGAGGACATCACGAACGCGTTACGCCGATATCCGCCGCATATCCCGCACGCGCACGCGCTTCGCCTCGTCGCTTCAACGCGACTTCATCCACTCGCCCGCCACGCCCACGCCACAAAAAAAGAATCCCCGTACGCTTTCGCGTACGGGGATCGTCGGACACCGCCACAGCCGCCGGCCCACGGGCCGGCGCCTGTCGCGCCGCACTTATGCAGCCGCGTCCTTCAGCTTCTTCAGCGCACGTGCCTTCACGCGCACGCTGGCCGGCTTTGCCGGGAACCAACGCTCTTCGCCCGTGAACGGATCCTTGCCGAAGCGCTTCTTCTTCGCCGGCACAGCTTGCGCCGTGATCTTCAGCAGACCCGGCAGCGTGAACTCGCCTGCGCCCTTCTTGTGGACCGAGCCCAGCACGACGTTCTCGAGTGCGGCCAGCACTGCCTTGACGGCCTTCACTTCGACGGCTGCGCGCTCAGCGATGTGCGTCGCGAGCGAAGCCTTCGTGAACTTGTCCTTCAGCGGCGTCGGAGCGGCGGGAGCCTTCGCGACGACGGCCTTCTTGGCCGCTACTTTCTTCGCGGGCTCGGCTTTTTTGGCAGCCACTTTCTTGGCCGGTGCGGCAGCCTTCTTGGCCACCTTTTTTGCGGAAGTCGCCATGTTTCTCCTACCAGGTGTGGTCGTTGGATACACGAAGCACGCAACACGCGCGCTTCAACGCCGGATTCTACAAGCGCCATGACGCTTCGTGCAGTACTTTTGTGTGTTTTCCGCGGGTTTCCAGCAGGTTTTGTTGCGCGCTGCTGACTACGACACCGCGCGAAACGCAAAAAACGCCTATACGTATGCGTCGTTTCGCGAATTACGTTCGACATTTGCGCGCCTATACTGCCCTCGCCCAATGCTCGGATGCCCTCATGCGCGAAGTCAGATACGTCAAGGGACTCGACGGCCTGCGCGCCATCGCGGTCATCCTCGTCTTCCTGTCCCACAAGGGCCACGTCCTCGCGATCGACGTCGGCAAGCTCGGCGTGTGGACGTTTTTCCTGATCAGCGGATTCCTGATCGTCGGCGAGCTGCATCGCAGCCGCCAGGCGATCGAGCGCGGCACGTTGACGCAGCGCCACGCATTCAGCCTGTTCCTCGCGAAGCGCGCGCTGCGGATCTTCCCCGTCTACTACCTGCTGCTCGCCGCGCTCGCGCTCGCGCATGCGCTGTTCTACCAGCGCGACGTCGATCTCGGTCTCGCGTGGCACGCGCTGTTCCTGTCGAACGTATGGATCGGCGTGGTCAAGAACGGCTGGCCCGGCTCGACGTCGCACTTCTGGAGCCTCGCCGTCGAACAGCAGTTCTACCTGATCGCGCCGCTTGCGCTGCTCGCCACGCCGTCCGCACGGCACATCGCGCTCGGCATCGCCGCGATCGCGCTGTGTGCGGCCGCGCATCTCGGCCTCTATCTGGCCGGTGCGTCGCCGGTGCTGATCTATGCGTTTTCGCCGTGGAATTTCGCGCTGATCGCGCTCGGCGGTGTCGGCGCGATGGCGCTGGCCAGCCACGGCCCCGTCGTGTCGCACCGCCTGCCGCCCGGCTGGCTCGCGGCGGCAGGCGTCGTGTTCTTCCTCGTGCTGCCCGCGTGCGCCACGCTGCCGAACGCGCTGGCGGGCATCGCGGACCTCGGCCTGTCCGCGTCGCTCGGCGCGCTGCTGCTCTGGATCGTCGGCGCCCCCGACCATCCCGCCGTCGCACTGCTGGACCGCGCGCCGCTCGTCTACCTCGGCACGATCAGCTACGGCTTCTACCTGTTCCACAACCTGATCCCCGCGCGCTTCGGCGTGATGCCGGCGCGCTTCCAGCACGCGCACGTGCCGCAGATCGTCCAGGACGTCGTGCCCGAAATGCTGCAGTTCGGGCTCGCGGTGCTGCTCGCGCATCTTTCCTGGCGCTATCTCGAAAAAAGGCTGCTCGACTGCAAGAAGCCGATCGCCGCGCGGCTCGCACGGCATTTCGCGGCGCCGCAACGCACGTCCGCGCGCTGACGGCGGCGCGGCCCTGCATCGCGCGGCCTCCGGCACGCTTGCAAGCGGCCGGCGACGAGCTACGCTTGCAGCAGCAGGACGTCGCCGATACGCGGTGAAACGTCGCCATGCTTGCGCCTGAAAAATGCCATCGTGCATTGATGCAATGCCGCGCGCGATTCCAGCGGATGCACGCCGTATCCGCGGCCCGCTTCGCCACGTACGCCGCGTTCCACCCCGGCTGCTCGGCTGCATACCGCGACGACGAGGACATCCCCGCCCGGCCCACCCGCAAAAAAGCCCCGGACGCAATGCGTACCGGGGCCAACGGAACAACCACCACCTGAAACGTGACGCGCAGGGCTGCTAAGCGACGGCAGCCAGCGCGGGCAAACAGGTCCGCAGATACGCCTCGAACTCGCGGCTCACTTCCGGATGCTGGAGCGCCAGCTCGACGGTCGCCTTCAGGTAGCCGATCTTGCTGCCGCAGTCGAAGCGCGTGCCGTAGTAGCGGTACGCGAGCACCTGCTCGTGCGCGAGCAGCGACTGCACGGCGTCGGTCAGCTGCAGTTCGCCGCCCGCGCCCGGCTTGATCTTGCGCAGATGATCGAACAGCGTCGGCATGAACACGTAGCGGCCGACCACGCCGAGGTTCGACGGCGCATCCTCGGGCGACGGCTTCTCGATGATGCCCGACAGCTTGATGATGTCCTCCTCCCACTCGCGGCCCTCGATGACGCCGTACGAACGGCTGTCCTCGCGCGCGATCGTCTCCACGCCGATCACCGAGCTGTGATAGTGGTTGAACACGTCGACGAGCTGCTTGAGCACCGGCTGCTCGCCGTGCAGCAGGTCGTCGGCGAGGATCACCGCGAACGGCTCGCCGTGCACCAGCTTCTCCGCGCACAGCACCGCATGGCCGAGGCCGAGCGCTTCCGGCTGGCGCACGTAGAAGCAGTTGACGTGGCTCGGCTTGATGCCGCGCACCAGCTCGAGCAGCTTATCCTTGCCGCGCGCCTCGAGCTCCGCCTCGATTTCATAGGACTTGTCGAAGTGATCCTCGATCGCGCGCTTGCTGCGCCCGGTGACGAAGATCATCTCGGTGATGCCCGCATTGATCGCCTCCTCGACCGCGTACTGGATCAGCGGTTTGTCGACGACGGGCAGCATTTCCTTCGGGCTCGCCTTCGTCGCCGGGAGGAACCGTGTGCCGAGACCGGCAACGGGGAACACGGCCTTGGTAACTTTCAGCATGATCGCATCCTGATTGCGTTGATTGCGCCGCGTCGTTTCACGACAGGGCGCATTGATTTTCCGGACGGCGCGGCACGATTCGGCCGCATTTCGAAATCGATCCGCCACCATTTTCCGACAAGGTCTTTCGCCTCGTCACTTCGATTAACGGATAATCGTCGCGAGCCGGTCGATATTGCCGGTGCATTACCCCGGCCGGCGACAATTTACCGATTTTCCGGATACAAATTCTTACGATTCGAATTCCTCGGCATAGGGCGCGCCGCCCCATTCGAAGGCCGGTCGAATCGGCTCGTTCTTCAGCGCCTCGCGGTACGCCGACAGTACGGCCATGATCACCAATACTGCTGCGCTCGCGATCCAGTGCATGTCCATCTTGCCGCTCCTTGCATCTATCAACTGGAGCTTCAAACTATCAGAAAAAAATCGACAAATAATTGGCCGCACGCTGAAACCGATATCGGGACTGAATAAATCCGCGAGATGGAATGTCATTATTTCAGTGCGCGATTTTTTTATTCATTGAGCGATTTCTTGCGGATTACGATGGAGCGCAACTTCCCCTCCATTCGTCGCAAGGAACCGAATCGCATGCAAGCATTCAGCGGATCGACTGTGAATGCGCCGCCCGCCGCCGATCACAAGGAGCACGTGATCGACGCGATGCGCGGCTTCGCGGCGCTGCTCGTCGCCTATTTCCACTGCCGGCAGGTCGTCTGGGTCGGGATGCAAGGCTTTCATCGCGCCTACGGCCATGCGCTCGACCCGAGCGTGCTCGTCGGCTACCTGACCTTCCCGTTCGCGTGGGGCTCGGCCGGCGTGCCGATCTTCTTCGTGATCAGCGGCTACTGCATCCACCGCAACGCGTCGCTCAAGCTCGCCGCCGACCCGTCGTACCGGCTGAACGCGCCGAACTTCTGGGCGCGCCGCTTCGCGCGCATCTATCCGGTGCTGCTCGCCGCGCTGCTGTTCACGCTCGCGCTCGACGCGGTCAGCCTGCAGATCGAGCCCGTCAGCCACAAGATCCGCGACGTCGGCCTGACCGCGTTCCTCGTGAACCTGTTCTCGCTGCAGGGCGTCGCCGGCTACACGTACGGCTCGAACGGCGCGCTGTGGACGCTGTCGCTCGAAGTGCAGTTCTACGCGATCTATCCGCTGCTGTTCGCCGTGCGGCGGCGCATCGGCATGCCGGCCGTCGTGGCCGCGGTGGCGCTCGTCAACGTCGCATCGGCCTGGCTGCTCGAACGGCACGACCTGCAGTTCTTCACGTCGTACTGGCTGTCGTGGACGATCGGCGCGTGGATCGCCGACGTGCGCGCGCAGCAGTTGCGCCGCGCGGCGCCCGCCGCCGCGCCGTCGCGCGCGTGGTACGCGGCGGCCGCCGTGCTGCTGGCCGCCGGCTGCGCCGCGTTCCACTTCGGCCAGTACGGCGCGTTCCAGCTGTGGGCGGCCGGCTTCGCGTGCTTCCTGTACCGTGCGCTCGCCTGTCCGCCGCGCCCGACGCGGCCGCTGAGCGTGCTCGGCTGGTTCGGCGATTTCAGCTATTCGCTATACCTGATCCACCTGCCGCTGTTCGTCTGCCTCGGCTCGGTGCTGTTCCACTCCGAACTGCAGCTGTCGATCTGGCCGTCGTTCGCGTTCATGGCGCTCGCGATTCCGGTCGCCTACCTGTTCTACCGGCTGTTCGAGCTGCCCGCGATGCGCTGGTCGGCGAGCTTCAAGCCGTCGCGCGGCGCGCGCGTCGTCACGCCGACGCCCGAACGCGCCGCCTGAGCGCCCGGCGCGGCACCGAAACCCTCGCACGGCGGATGGCCGTGCGGGGGTTTTTGCTTGTGCGCCGTCACGGCCTGCCGATTTCGCTTTCTTCGACCAAGCGCCCTTTCGATGCATCGCCGTGCAGCATCGTCAGGCGCGACGCGCACCGACCTTCCCGGCCGTAAGCGGACAAAGACAAAGCCCCCGGAACGGCGCATTGCCGCCCGGGGGCCGATCCGGCATGCCGCATTCATGCGGCCATGCGGGCTTTACCGCCTCTTCTTCGCCGCGCGCGCGGTATCCGCCAGGATCTTCTCGACACGCTCCACGTAGGTCTTCGTGCCGAAGCGGCGCAGCGCCGTTACGTGGCCGCTCGCGACGAGCCGCTCGCGCAGCTGGCGATCCGACTGCAGCGCGGCCAGCGCCGCGCCCAGCGCGTGCGCATCGCCCGGCTCGCACAGCAGGCCGTTGTCGTCGTGCTCGATGATCTCGACCACGCCGCCCGCGCGCGCCGCGACCACCGGCCGCCGCGCGAGCATCCCCTCGACGATCACGCGGCCGAACGGCTCGGGCGTGATCGACGTGTGCGCGACGACGTCGACCGCCTTCATGCACGCGGCCACGTCGCGCTGGAAGCCGAGGAAGTGCACGCGGTCGCCCATCCCGTGCCGAGCGACAATGTCATGCAGCTGCGCCGCATAGTCGTCCTCGCCGAACAGCGGCGCGCCGACCAGCACGACATGCAGCTCCGGGTGGCGCGCGGCGGCTTCCAGCAGCACGTGCTGGCCCTTCCAGCGCGCGAGCCGGCTGAACGAGCCGACCAGCCACGCATGCTCGGGCAGGCCGAAGCGCGCGCGCAGCGCGGCCTGGCTGACGCCCGCCAGCGCGTCGAACGGCTCGGCCGAGATGCCGTTGAACACGACGTCGACATGCTGCGGCGTGAAGCCCGTCAGCGCACGGAACGCCTGCGCGGA
This sequence comes from Burkholderia stagnalis, assembly GCF_902830275.1. Classification (GTDB taxonomy): domain Bacteria; phylum Pseudomonadota; class Gammaproteobacteria; order Burkholderiales; family Burkholderiaceae; genus Burkholderia; species Burkholderia stagnalis. Next base: position 266,164 of record NZ_CADESW010000001.1, read on the forward strand.
CGCGTCGGAGTTCGCGATCACCCGCGTCACGCCGAGCCGCGCGCAATGCTTGATCGCGAGCAGCTGCTTGCGGCCGAAATGGTCGTCGCTGACGATGTCGCGCAGATGCCAGACCACCGGCTTGCGCGCAAGCCGCCCGGCCAGCGCGGCGACCACCATCGCGCGCTGGGTGTTCGCGTAGATCACCTCGGCGCGGCGCGCGCGGCGCGCGACGTCGCGCACCAGCCGGATCAGCTCCTTCACCGCGCCGGCCGACACGCCGCCCTGCTTGCGCACGCCCGCCAGCGCGCCCTGCTCGACGACGTCGACGCGCGCGCCGATCTCGTCGAGCGCCGCGCGGAACGGCCCGTCGGCGAACAGCAGCACGTCGGCGTTCGCGCGCATGTGCTTCATGATCTCCAGCAGCGACAGCTCGGCGCCGCCCAGCACGCCGCTCTGGTCGAGCACCAGCGTCGCCGGGCCGTGCGCGGCGGGCGGCGGCATCGCGCCGGCGCGCGGCTGCGCGGTCGCGCCGGGCAGCGCGGCCTCGACGTAGTCGAGGAAGCGCTGCCGAAACGTCTGGGCGGAGAACCGCTCGGCATTCGTGCGGCACGCCTGCGGCGTGAACCGCTGCGGCGCGCGCTCGAAATCGTCGACCGCCGCCACGATCGCGCGCGCCGTCTGCTCGTCGAAGAACAGCCCGGTCGGCTGCGCGCCCGACTGCGGGTCGCACACCGTCTCGAGCGCGCCGCCCTTGCCGTACGCGATGACGGGCGTGCCGCACGCCTGCGCCTCGACCACCGAGATGCCGAAATCCTCCTCGGCCGCGAACACGAACGCCTTCGCGCGGCGCATCCGGTCGTGCAGCACCGCGAACGGCTGGTAGCCCATGATCTCGACGTTCGGGCCGGCCTTCGCGCGGACCTTCTGCATTTCCGGGCCGTCGCCGATCACGACCAGCTTGCGCTCGGGCGTCTGCGAGAACGCTTCGACGATCAGGTCGATCTTCTTGTACGGCACCATCCGCGACGCGGTCAGGTAGAAATCCTCCTTGACCGGGTTCAGCGAGAACGCGTCGACGTCCACCGGCGGAAAGATCACGTCGGCGTCGCGCTGGTAGACCTTCTTGATGCGCCGCGCGATGAACGCGGAATTCGCGACGAAGCCGTCGACCGCGTTCGCGGTGCGCGTGTCCCAGTTGCGGATGTAGTGCAGGATCATCCGCGCGAGCAGCGATTTCGGCCCATGCGTGAGGTTCGACTGTTCCAGGTACTGGTGCTGCAGGTCCCACGCATAGCGGATCGGCGAATGCACGTAGCTGATGTGCACCTGGTCGGGCCCGGTCAGCACGCCCTTCGCGACCGCATGGCTGCTCGAGATCACGAGATCGTAGCCCGACACGTCGAGCTGCTCGATCGCGAGCGGCATCAGCGGCAGGTAGCTGCGGTACTTGGTGCGCGCGAACGGCAGCTTCTGGATGAACGACGTCGTGACCGGCTTGCCGCGCACGAACGCGCGATCGTCGAGGAAATCGACGAGGCTGAACAGGTCCGCGTCCGGAAAGCACGCGACGATCTGCTCGAGCACCCGCTCGGCGCCCGCGTACGTGACGAGCCAGTCGTGCACGATCGCCACGCGCAGCGGCCGGGCCGCATGGCGCGCGGCCGCGGGTTCGGCCGGCGCGGTGCGGCGCAGCGCGGCGGCGTCACGGGGTTCGGCGACGGCGGCGGCATCGGCCGCGGCCAGATTCACTAAGGCGTGTTCCGCCAGATCGCGATTCATGATGCGGTTCTCCTCGCATTGAGACGGACAAAAAGATCGCGCACGAGCGCGCGCAGGCCCGGCGTCATCGTGAGCGACCACGCGACGTTCAGCACCAGCACGACCGCGCAGAGGCCGATCGACTCGACGAGCCCCGGCCACGCCTGCGCGAGAAACAGGCTCGCGAGCAGGAAGGCGAGATGCGCGGCCATGTCGAGCACGATCGCGCGCATGCGGATCGCCGACAGGTAAAGCAGCACGCCGTAATCGACGAGCGCGCGCGCCGCGACGACCACCGCCGCGCCGGTCAGCCCGAAGTGATGGATGCCGAACCACAGGCCGCCGACGAAGAACGGCATCTGGACGAGCCCGGCGAACGCCGCGCGGGACGGATTGACCTGCGACTGGATCAGGATCCGCGTGACGCTCGCCTGCCCGACGAGCCACACGCTGATCACCAGCACGCGGCCGACCGGCGCCGAATGCGCGGCGAGATCGGGGCCGACCCACAGCGTCAGGAACGGCGCGAGCGCGAAGATCGCGACGATGCCGACCGGCGTGAACACGCCGTTCAGGAATTCGAGCGACTGCCGCGCGAGCGTATCGGCGTGCTCGCGGCCGACCGCCGACAGGCGCGGGAACAGCGTGCGCACGAGCGCGTTCGGCAGCATGTTCAGGCGCGTGACGAGGTTCTGCGGCACCGTGTAATAGGTGACGAACTTCGCGCCCATGCCCGCGCCGAGCATCACGCGGTCGAGCGTGTCGGCGATCATGCTGGTCGTGCTCGCGATCAGCATCCAGCCGCCGAAGTTGAACAGCCCCTTCGCGGTGCCCCACTGCGGCGGATCGATGCGGCGGATGCCGAGCACCTTCAGGCTCGCGTGGCCGAGCATCACCGCCGCGACCAGCCGCGCGACCACCGCGGCGGCCAGCACCGTCTGCAGGTTCGGCGCGATCCACCACGCGGCGCCGAGCGGCAGCAGCTGGAACAGGAACGTGCCGATCGTCTGGTTCGTGTTGAACACGCCGAAGCGCTCGGCGCCGTTGATCGCGCCGGCGAACACCCACGACACGTTCGCGAGCGGAATCGCGAGCGCGAGCCACGGCAGCGCGAGATACACCTCGTGCTGCATCTCGGCCGACACCTTCGTGAAATACGCGGTGTAGACGAACGCGCCGAAGTAGATCAGCAGCCCGCCCACGATGCCGGTGCCGAGGTTCAGCCAGAACGCGCTCCAGAACACGCGCGCGCTTTCGGCGTCGTTGCCGCTCGCGAGCGCCTTCGAGATGTGGTTCTGCGCGGCCATGCTCATCCCGAGATCGAGGATCCCGAAATAGCCGATCAGCGTCCACACGAGGCTGACCACGCCGTAGCGCTCGACGCCGAGCGCGTGGATATACGCAGGCACCGTCACCAGCGACACGAAGGTCGGCAGGATCAGCCCGATGAAATTGATCGAAACGTTCTTGAGAATGCCTTTGTCCATGCTTCCGCCTTGTGCCGGGTGACGACGCGCCGCCCGTCACGGTTTCCAGCGATACATCAGCACCTTGCCGCGCGCGTCTTCCTCGACGAACACGAGGTACTCGCCGTTCTCGCGCCGGTACGCGCTGATGCCGAACGGCACGTCGACCCAGCCGGATGCCCGGCCGACCTCCGGCCCCGGGTTCATCACGCCGAGCTCCTTGCCGCTTTCCTTGTCGTACACGTGGATCTTGCCGACCGGTTCCACCGCGAACAGGTAGCGGCCCTCGACCGTGATCCCGGCCAGCGTGAGGATCGGCTTCGCGTCCGGCTGCCACGGCAGCGCGATCGTGTAGCGCGCGACCGGCGAGCCGGTCGACCACTTGTCGAAGCGGGTCAGCACGCGCCCCACTTCCTTGTTGATGCCGGGCTGCGGCGGCGCGTCCGGCGTGTAGCCGGTCACGTACAGCGTGTCCGTCTGCGGCTCGTAGAGCGCGCGGCGCAGCTGCGTGAACGGCTGCGGCATCGGGTAGGTCGTGACCTTGTCGTACGCATAGATCGGGTTGCCGGCCTTGTCGACGCCGCCGTAACGGAACCGGTGGATGCCGCGCACGTCGCTCGTGCGCCAGATGTCGCCCTTCGTGTCGACCCACCAGCCCCAGCCGCCCGCCTTCGCCTTGCCCGTCGTGTTGATGTCGAACTCGTCGGCGTCGAGCCGGCCGTTGCCGTTCGCGTCGCGCCACATCCAGTCGCCGCCCGGCGGCTTGTTCGGCACCTTGTCGACCGGCCGCGCGCGGCCGGCGATCAGCCCCGACGGAATCGCCACCTCGCCGTCGCGCTTCGCGTCGAAGCGGTAGATCTTCAGGTGATCCGCGTACATGTCGGTCAGGTACAGGAACGTGCGGCCGTCGAGGCGGCGCGCCATCGGCGTGCCCGGCCACTGGTCGACGTGGAACACCGGATCGTCCGGATACTTGAAGCGGTTCGACAGGAAGCCCGCGTATTTCCATTCCTGGCCGGCCGGCTTCGACAGGTCGAGCTCGAAGCGCTTGTTGCCCGTGTAGACGCTGTTCGGCCGCGCGGGGTCGACCCACGCGCCGTCGACGAACAGCAGCCCCTGCACCTGCCAGCGCAGCTTGCCGTCCGGCGCATAGCTCTCGAGCACCGCGCCGAGCCCCGCGCCGATCGTGTCGTGGCGCGGCCCGATGCCGTTGGTCGCGACGTAGAGATTGCCGGCGCGGTCGACGCCGACGCCGGTCAGTCCGTTGAAGCGCTGCGGCCCCGGCCGGCCCGGCACCGGGCCCGCGAAGATGCCGCCGCGCTCGCCGAACGTGCTGGCCAGCGCATAGCCCTTGTCGCCTTTCGCGAAGATCAGGATCTGCTGGCGCGGGCCGTTGTCGGCAACCAGCACGCGGCCCTTCGCATCGACCGTCACGTCGACCGCTTCGGCGTTCTCCGGCAGCGCGGGCGCGTCGTCGATCCGGCGGCCGTCCGCGCGGACGTGCGCGAGACGCGCGGGCCCGCTCACCGTATCCGTGAGCAGCCACAGCGTGCCGTCGCCCGCGAGCGCGATGCGGCCCGGCTCGTGCGCGTTCCACGCGCCCTTCTTCTGCATCGTCTCGGCGTCGTACACGACGACTTCGTCATGCGACGGATTGGTCGCGAACAGCGTCCGGTCGTCGGCCGCGAGGCCGCCGACTTCCGCCTTCAGCTCGCCCGCATCCGGCTTCGCGGCGGCCGGCACTTCGTTGAGCATCATGAAGCTCGCGGCCATCCGCGCGCGGCCGGCGTCCGCCCGGCCGCCCGCCGCCACCTGCGGCGCGGAGCGAAACGGCGCGGCCTGCTTCGTGTCGCCGAGCGTGCGCCGCGAGATGCCGAACCATTGCTTGCCCTTCTCCGGCCAGATGCCGGGCGACACGAGATGGCCGCGCTCGTTGCCGACGCCGATCGCGACATACGCATACTTGCCGTTCACCGCGACCGCATTGCCGCCGAGATTGCCCCAGCCGTGCGTGCCGCCGGCGAAGCCGAGCATCTTGCCGTCCTGGTAGACGCTCGCTTCCGCGCCGCTCTCGTCCCACGGCGCATTCGTATACACCTTGCCGTCGGGCGTCACCGCGATCGCGCGGATGTCGATCTGCGTCCAGGTGCCGTCGCCATAGCCGAACGTGTTGCCGATCCACGAGGTCGTCGCGGGCAACACCGTTTCGGCCGGCGCGGCGCACGTCAGCAGCGCCGCGCACACCGCCATGCCAGCCAGTATCAGACGTCGCAATGCGTTTCTCCATCGATGCTTCAACGACCCGGCGCCGCGGTGCAAAGCCATGCGAATGCCGTGTCGCTAAATGGGTTTCAAACGACGCGATGCAGGTTACAAGCAAAAATAATCACAAGAAATTTGGAAATATTTGGGGATGTTTCCGCGTGAAATATCGAACCGGAACCCGTCCACCAAGCGGCGGCAAAGCGGCAAGAACGACCGCCCCGCATGGCCCGGGCTGTAGAAAATGCCGCACCGAGGCAGCCGATCCGGGCCGATCCACGCCAATCGGGCGGATATTTTTTCTTTACGTGATCGATGCGACCGGAAATCGAATGTTTTTCTGCGCGCGATTGACGCGCGTTTTTTTGCCGATTTCTTTTCCCTAGAATCGATTTCGCTTCGATATTCCACTTAATCGCATGGATTACATTCACGCATCGAATGCGCGACGCGTCGCCGACACGCCGCTCCCGCAACACGGCCGCATCGTCCAGCTCGACGGGCTGCGCGCGATCGCCGTGGGCGCCGTGTTCCTGCAGCACGCGCTGAAGGCGCCGCTGTGGATGGGCGTCGACCTGTTCTTCGTGCTGAGCGGCCTGCTGATCACCGGCATCCTGCTCGAACGCAAGGCGCGCGGGCAGTCGTACTTCGGCCACTTCTACGCGCGCCGCGTGCGCCGCATCCTGCCGCCGTACGTGCTGCTGCTCGTCGTGTCGGCGCTGCTGTTCGGCGCGACCTGGCTGCCGCACTGGCCGTGGTTCGCGTTCTTCTCGACCAACATCGGGCTGTCGCTCGGCAGCATCGGCCACGACAGCCTCAACGTGCTGTGGTCGCTCGCGGTCGAGGAGCAGTTCTACATCTTCTGGCCGTTCGTCGTGCTGTGGTGCTCCGAGCGCGCGCTGCTGTGGATCGCGGCCGCGCTGATCGTCGCCGCGCCCGTGCTGCGCGCGATCGCGACGCCGTGGTTCGACGCGTTCTGGCCGATCTACTACCTGACGCCGTTCCGCATGGACCTGCTCGCCGCGGGCGCGCTGCTCGCGATCGTGCTGCGCCGCGACCGCCGCGCGCTGGAGCCGTTCTACCCGCTCGCGATCGCCGGCGTGCTGGTGTCGCTCGCGATCCTCGGCTGGCTGCACCTGTCGTTCCCGCGCTTCCGCGCGGCGAACACGCCGCTGTCGAATGCGGCGCTGTACAGCGTGTCGCTGCTGCTGTGCACGTCGATCGTCGTGATCGCGCTGCGCGGCCGCGGCCTCGTGCAGCGCGTGCTGACGCACCCCGCGCTCGTCTACGTGGGCACCGTCAGCTACACCGTGTACCTGATCCATCTCAGCGTGCTGTACGCATTGTGGCCGCTGCACCTGAACCGCTACGTGACCGCCGCGCTCGCGCTCGCGATCACGCTCGCGTACGCCACCGCCTGCTGGTACGGCTTCGAGCGCCGTCTCACGCGCGGCCCCGCGCGCGGCGCGCTCCCGGCGGCGGCACGCACCACCGCTTGACCATTTCATCGTTTCGACTAGGACATCGCCATGAGCCAAACTCGCAAGGCCATCATTACCGGGGTGACGGGGCAAGACGGCGCCTACCTGACCAAGCTGCTGCTGGACAAGGGCTACCAGGTCACGGGCACCTACCGCCGCACCAGCTCGGTCAATTTCTGGCGCATCGCCGAGCTCGGCGTCGACACGCACCCGAACCTCACGCTCGTCGAGCACGACCTGACCGATGCCGGTTCGAGCCTGCGCCTGCTCGAGCGCACGCAGGCGGACGAGCTGTACAACCTGGCCGCGCAGAGCTTCGTCGGCGTGTCGTTCGACCAGCCGTCGACCACCGCCGAAGTGACGGGCCTCGGCACGCTGAACCTGCTCGAGGCGATCCGCGTCGTCAGCCCGAAGACGCGCTTCTACCAGGCTTCGACCTCCGAAATGTTCGGCAAGGTGCAGGCGATCCCGCAGACGGAAACCACGACCTTCTACCCGCGCAGCCCGTACGGCGTCGCGAAGCTGTTCGCGCACTGGACGACGGTGAACTACCGCGAGTCGTACGGCCTGTTCGGCAGCAGCGGGATTCTGTTCAACCACGAGTCGCCGCTGCGCGGCCGCGAGTTCGTCACGCGCAAGATCACCGACACCGTCGCGAAGATCAAGCTCGGCAAGGCGAAGCACCTCGAGCTCGGCAATCTCGACGCGAAGCGCGACTGGGGCTTCGCGCTCGAATATGTCGAAGGGATGTGGCGGATGCTGCAGGCCGACGAGCCCGATACCTACGTGCTCGCGACCAACCGCACCGAGACCGTGCGCGACTTCGTGCGGATGGCATTCGCGGCCGCCGGCTACCAGATCGAATGGACCGGCAAGGCCGAGCAGGAGCGCGGCCTCGACGCGGCGACGGGCGACGTGCTCGTCGAAGTGAACCCGAAGTTCTACCGGCCGGCCGAAGTCGACCTGCTGATCGGCTGCGCGGACAAGGCCAAATCCAAGCTCGGCTGGCAGCCGAAGACGACGCTCGAACAGCTTTGCCAGATGATGGTCGAAGCGGATTTGACGCGGAACCAGCACCATGACACGTTTTGAACACCGGTCGCGCCGTGCGCTCGTCACGGGCCTGACCGGCTTCACCGGCCGCTACATGGCGGAACGCCTCGAAGCGGCCGGCTATGAAGTGTGGGGCACGATCGCGCCCGGCACGCCGCCGCCCGACGATCCGGCGCTCGCGAACTGCACACTGCTGCCCGCCGACCTGCTCGACGCGGACGCGCTGCGCGCCGCGGCGGCCGACGCGCGGCCCGACGCGGTCGTGCACCTTGCCGCCCGCGCGCACGTCGCGCAGGATGCGCCGGCGCAGACCTACCAGGTCAACATCGTCGGCACGCGCAACCTGCTGGCTGCCGTCGCGGGCCTCGACCGCCGCCCGTCCGCGGTGCTGCTCGCGAGCAGCGCGAACGTCTACGGCAACGCGACGCCCGGCGTGCTCGACGAGAGCGTCGCGCCCGCGCCCGCGAACGACTACGCGGTGAGCAAGCTCGCAATGGAATACGCGGCGAAGCTGTGGCTCGACCGGCTGCCGATCGTGATCGCGCGCCCGTTCAACTACACGGGCGTCGGCCAGAGCGACGCGTACCTGCTGCCGAAGCTCGCCGCGCATTTTGCGCGCGGCGAACCGCGCATCTCGCTCGGCAATCTCGACGTGAGCCGCGATTTCTCCGACGTGCGCGACGTGACGGCCGCATACCTGCGGCTGATCGAAGCGGCGCCGGCCGGCGAGACGTTCAACGTCTGCTCGGAGCGCGCATATGCATTGAAGGAAGTGCTGGCGATGCTGTCGCGCATCGCGGGCTACGTGATCGACGTGACGGTCGACCCGCGTTTCGTGCGGCAGAACGAGGTGAAAAGCCTGAGCGGCTCGCGCGACAAGCTGCGTCGCGCGGTGGGCGAATGGCCCGTCACGCCGCTCGACGATACGCTGCGCTGGATGGTGGACGCGCTGCGCGGCACACCGGCCGCGCGCACCTGACGCGTTCGCGCCAGGCCGCGGCGGCCGGTGCGCCGCCGCGTTCAGCCTTCGAGGCCGCGCGCGAGATCGTTGCGCACGTCGGTCGCATCCTCCAGGCCGACCGCGAGACGGATCAGCCCTTCGGTGATCCCCGCGGCCGCGCGCGCTTCCGGCGTGATGCGCGCGTGCGTCGTGGTGGCCGGATGGGTGATCGTCGTGCGCGTGTCGCCGAGGTTGCCGGTGATCGAGATCAGCTTCGTGCCGTCGATCACGCGCCACGCGTTCGCACGCTGCTGCTCCGGCGTGTCGCCCTTCAGCTCGAACGACACGACTGCCCCGCCCGCCTTCTGCTGGCGCTTCGCGAGTTCATATTGCGGATGCGATGCGAGGCCCGGATAGAACACGCGCGCGACAGCCGGATGCGTATCGAGCCATTGCGCGAGTTCCAGCGCGTTCGCCGACTGGCGCTCGACGCGCAGCGACAGCGTCTCCATCCCCTTCAGCAGCACCCACGCGTTGAACGCCGACAGCGTCGGGCCCGCGCTGCGCACGAACGGGAACACCTTGCCCATGATGAATTCCCTGGAGCCGACGAGCGCGCCGCCGAGCACGCGCCCCTGGCCGTCGAGGAACTTCGTCGCCGAGTGCATCACGACGTCCGCGCCGAGCTTCAGCGGCTGCTGCAACACCGGGCTGCAGAAACAGTTGTCGACGACGAACAGCGCGTTCGCGGCCTTCGCGATCTTGCCGATCGCTTCGATGTCGGCGAGTTCGGTCAGCGGGTTCGACGGCGTCTCGAGGAAGAACATCCTGGTTTCCGGACGCACCGCTTCCTTCCATGCATTCAGGTCGGTCGGATCGACGAAGGTCGTCGTGATGCCGAACTTGCTGAAGATCTGCGAGAACATGCCGAGCGTCGAGCCGAACAGGCTGCGCGAGCTGACGATATGGTCGCCCGCCTGCAGTGCGGCCATCACGACCGACATGATCGCGGCCATCCCCGACGCGGTCGCGATGCACGCCTCGCCGCCCTCGAGCGCCGCGAGACGTTCCTGGAACATCGTCACGGTCGGGTTCGTGAAGCGCGAATAGGTGAAGTAGTCTTCCGAATTCGCGAAGCGCTCCGCCGCTTCGGCCGCGCTCTTGAAGCAGAAGCTCGACGTGAGGAACAGCGCTTCCGAGTGCTCGTTGAAATCGCTGCGCAGCGTGCCCGCGCGCACGGCCAGCGTGTCGAAGTTGAGTGAGTCGTCCATGTTGCGTTTTCCGTTTTCGATGTCCGCGCGGCGTCGCGCGGACCAGACCAAACAAAAAGCCCGCTATGCGTCGGCATCAGCGGGCTTCGGTGCGGTACGACAGCGGTCGACTCGGGCCGGCTGCCGCCGGCCTTCGCTTTAGCTGTTTGGGGAGGAAGCCCCGCGTCCGCAAGCTGAAATCAAATCGACGCAAGGCCACATCCTATCACGCTTGTCCGGCAGCGTGTGCCGGGCTCACTCCACCGACAGTTGCAGGTTCATCTGCGAACGCGCGGTGTCGCCGCTCGCGTCGCGGTCGGCCTGCGACGCCGGCGCGAGACGCGCGCGCTCGATCGCGTCGAGGTACTCGGGCGTGATGTTGCCGGTGATGTAGTTGCCGTCGAAGCACGACGCCTCGAAGCGTTCGAGCTTCGGGTTGATGTCGCGCACCGCGCGGCGCAGGTCGTCGACGTCCTGGTAGATCAGGTGGTCGGCGCCGATGATCTTCGCGACTTCCTCGTCGCTGCGGCCGTGTGCGACCAGTTCGCCGCGCGTCGGCATGTCGATGCCGTACACGTTCGGGAACTTCACGGGCGGCGCGGCCGACGCGAAGATCACCGACTTCGCGCCCGCATCGCGCGCCATCTGCACGATCTCGTGCGAGGTCGTGCCGCGCACGATCGAATCGTCGACGATCAGCACGTGCTTGTCCTTGAACTCGATGCTCATCGCGTTGAGCTTCTGGCGCACCGACTTCTTGCGCACCGCCTGGCCCGGCATGATGAACGTGCGGCCGACGTAGCGGTTCTTGAAGAAGCCCTCGCGATACTCGACGCCGAGCTTCGCGGCGACCTGCATCGCGGCCGGCCGCGACGAATCGGGAATCGGCATCACGACGTCGATCGGCACGTTCGGCAGCTCGCGCTTGATCTTCTCCGCGAGGTAGTCGCCCATGCGCAGGCGCACGTTGTAGACCGGCACGCCGTCGAGGCAGGAATCCGGACGCGCGAGGTACACGTACTCGAACATGCACGGATTGAGGGTCGGCTGCTCCGCGCACTGCTGGCTGTGGAAGTTGCCGGCCTGGTCGATGAAGATCGCCTCGCCCGGCTGCACGTCGCGCACGAACTCGAAGCCGATGCCCTCGACCGCGACCGATTCCGACGCGAGCATCCATTCGGTGCCGTGCTCGGTTTCGAGCTTGCCGATGCAGAGCGGGCGAATGCCGAACGGATCGCGGAACGCGAGCAGGCCGTAGCCGGCGATCAGCGACACGATCGCGTACGAGCCCTGCACGCGGCGATGGACGCCCGCGACCGCCTTGAACAGCGCGGCCGGATCGAGCTCGAGGCCCGTCGTCGACAGCTGCAGCTCGTGCGCGAACACGTTGAGCAGCACCTCGCTGTCGGAGTTGGTGTTGATGTGCCGGCGGTCGATCCGGAACATCTCGTCCTTCAGCTGCTGCCAGTTGGTCAGGTTGCCGTTGTGCGCGAGGATGATCCCGAACGGCGCATTCACGTAGAACGGCTGCGCCTCGGCCTCGCTCGACGCCGAACCGGCGGTCGGGTAGCGGACCTGGCCGATGCCGTACGTGCCGGGCAGGCTGCGCATGTTGCGCGTGCGGAACACGTCGCGCACCATGCCGTTCGCCTTGTACATATGGAAATTGCTGCCGTCCGCCGTCGCGATGCCCGCCGCGTCCTGACCGCGATGCTGCAGGAGCAGCAGACTGTCATAGATCAGCTGGTTGACCGGGGATTGGGAGATAACACCTACGATGCCGCACATGGCATGTCCTTCAGAGGATACAAAAACGGTTCCGTCCTGCCCGGCCGCCGCGTCGTCACACGCGTACGTACTGGGCCATGCCGTCGGGCAGGAGCGACTTCAGCTCATGCACGCCCTGTTCGGCAATCGGACGCAAAAGCGCATTGCGCCAGAATTCCTGTTTCGGCAGCTCGGTCAGCCCGGCTGCCGCGACCAGCAGCACCACCAGCACGCCGCCGCGCACGAGCCCGAACATCATGCCGAGCGACCGGTCGACGCCGCCGAGGCCCGAGGCCTGCGCGATCCGCGACAGCAGCGCGTTCGCGACGCCGGCCACGAACACCACGCCGATCACCAGCAGCGCGAACCCGAGCACCCACTGCGTCAGCGCGCCGCCCGGCCAGTTCGCCGGCATGTACGGCACCACGAGCCCGACGTAGCGGCTCGCGATCACGATCGCCGCAATCCAGCCGATCAGCCCGAAAATCTCCGATACGAAGCCGCGCCACGCACCGCGCAGCGCCGACAACACGATTACCACCAATACAGCGTAGTCGAAAGCGGTCAGCATCGTGCGTTACTGGGTCAACCCGGCTTCGCGCACTTTCGCGATCGCGGCGGACGCCGCCGCGCGATCCGCGAACGGCCCTGCACGCAATTGCGTGGCCATGCTGCCGTCGGCCTGCTTGCGATGTTCGACATATGCGGGCACGCCCGCCGATTTCAATTTGGTGGCCCACGACCGCGCCGTCGCGTCGTCCTTGAACGACCCGAGCTGCACCGCGAACCGCGCGCCGGCCGGCGACGACGGTGTCGCGGCATCGCCGTCCGAACCGGCCGCATCGGCGTTCGCGACGGCAGCCGGCGCCGGCTTCGGCGCTGCCGGCTTCGCGGCGGGCGCAGCCGGCTTCGGCGCGGGTTTCGGCGCCACGCTGGCGGTGGTGGTCGGGGTATCGGGCTTCGCCGCCGGCTTGGCGGCTTCCTTGGCGGGTTCCTTCGCGGCAGGCACGGCCGCGGCGATCGCCGTGTCGGATGCGGGCGGCTCGTCGTGCGCGACGCCGGCCTGCACGTCGGATGCGTCTTCGTCGCTGCGCTGCGCGGCGGCCTGGTGCGCGGGGCGGTTCGGGATGTCGATCGAGATGTCGTCGGTCACCGGCTTCGGGTGCGAGTCGAGCACCATCGGCAGCACGATGACGGCGGCCACCACGAGCGCGATCGCGCCGACGAGGCGGCGGCGCGCGCGTTGCTTTTCTGGAAGGGTCGGATCGAGGAGCAGCGCGTCCGATTCCGGACGCTCGGTGCGGCGCGAGCGGCGCTCGACGCGTTCAGTGCGCTCGCTACGCACGTTCCGGGAGGCCCCGGTACGACCGCCGCGCCGGGTGGGCGCGTCGTCGTCTTTCTTGCCGAACGAGAAAATTCCCATGAATGGCTGAGTCCGAAACTGCCCGTCAGTCAGTGTTGCTGCGATTTACGATAGGCCATCACGCCAGCTACCGTATGGAAACTGCCGAAAACCACGATTCTATCATTCTCCGATGCTCTTTTTAGTGCATCGCGAAACGCATCGGCCGGCGACGTGTAGCGCGTGACGCTCGAATCCGCGCCATCCTCGACGCCCGCGTGGCGCAGCGCGGCTTCCAGCTGCTCGGCGCTCGCCGCGCGCGGCAGCGGCAGATCGGTCACGCACCAGTGGTCGATCTCGCCCTTCAGGTGCTGCAGCACGCCGTCGATGTCCTTGTCGTGCATCGCGCCGAACACCGCGTATGTGTACGGAAAGAAGCCCATGTTGCCGAGATTCTGCGCGAGCACGGCCGCCGCGTGCGGGTTGTGCGCGACGTCGAGCACGATCGCCGGCTTGCCGGGCAGCACCTGGAAGCGGCCCGGCAGCTCGACGTTCGCGAGCCCGAGCCGGATGTCCTGCGCGGACACCGGCAGCACCGCGCGCAGCGACTCGAGCGCGGCGAGCGCGGCCGACGCATTGATCAGCTGGTTTGCGCCGCGCAGCGCCGGGTACGCGAGCGCCGGATAGCGCTTGTCGCGGCCGAGGTAGCTCCACTGCTGGCGTTCCGCGCCCGGCTGCGCCTCGTAGCGGAAATCGCGGCCGACGAGCCACAGGTCCGCGCCGATCGCTTCCGCATGGTCGACCAGCGTCTGCGGCGCGGCCGGGTCGCCGCAGATCGCCGGCTTGCCCGGACGGAAGATCCCGGCCTTCTCGAACGCGATCTGCTCGCGCGTGTCGCCGAGGTATTCGGTGTGGTCGATGTCGATGCTGGTGACGATCGCGCAGTCGGTGTCGATGATGTTGACCGCGTCGAGCCGGCCGCCGAGGCCGACTTCGAGGATCACCGCGTCGAGCCCGCGCGACGCGAACAGGTGCAGGATCGCGAGCGTCGTGAATTCGAAGTACGTGAGCGATACCGGCTCGGGCAGCGACGTGCGCGCCGCCTCGACCGCCTCGAAGTGCGGCAGCAGTTCGTCATCGGTGACCGTCTGGCCGTTCACCCGCGCCCGCTCGTTGAATTCGAGCAGGTGCGGCGACGTGTGGCAGCCGACCTTGTAGCCGGCCCGCACGAGGATCGTCTCGAGGAATGCGCAGGTCGAACCCTTGCCGTTGGTGCCGCCGACGGTGATCACCGGGCACGCGAATTCGAGCCCGAGGGCTGCCTTGACCTGGCCGATGCGGGCCAGGCCCATGTCGATGCCGACCGGGTGCGCGCGTTCGAGATGCGAAAGCCACGCGTCGAGAGTGGGAAAAGTGCTCATCGGGTCTGAACGTGATTCGGTACCGCCACTACGCCAAAAAACGAAGCGCGCCGCCTGGCCGACGAGCCAGGCGACGCGCGCGGTTCAAAGTCCTGCGCCTGCGCCGGTCAGGCCAGCGCGTCGGCCGGCTGGCGCTGCAGCAGCGCGAGCAGTTGCGCGATCTCGTCGCGCATCTTGCGGCGGTCGACGATCATGTCGATCGCGCCCGTCTTCAGCAGGAATTCCGCGCGCTGGAAGCCTTCCGGCAGCTTCTCGCGCACCGTCTGCTCGATCACGCGCGGGCCGGCGAAGCCGATCAGCGCCTTCGGCTCGGCGATCACGACGTCGCCGAGGAACGCGAAGCTCGCCGACACGCCGCCCATCGTCGGGTCGGTCAGCACCGAGATGAACGGCAGCTTCGCTTCGGCGAGCTTGGTCAGCATCGCGGTGGTCTTCGCCATCTGCATCAGCGACAGCAGGCTTTCCTGCATCCGCGCGCCGCCCGAAGCGGTGACGCAGATGAACGGCACGTGCTGCTCGAGCGCATTCTGCGCGCCGCGCGCGAAGCGTTCGCCGACGACCGAGCCCATCGAGCCGCCCATGAACGAGAACTCGAAGCACGCGGCGACGACCGGCAGCGTGTGGATCGCACCGCCCATCACGACCATCGCGTCGGTCTCGCCCGTCTCGTCGATCGCTTCCTTCAGACGATCGGGATACTTGCGGCTGTCCTTGAACTTCAGCGTGTCGACCGGCACGATCTCCTGGCCGATCTCATAGCGGCCTTCCGGATCGAGCAGCCCGTCGAGGCGCTCGCGCGCACCGATCCGCATGTGGTGATCGCATTTCGGGCACACGTGCAGGTTCGCCTCCACGTCGTTGCGATACAGCACGGCCTCGCAGGACGGGCACTTGATCCACAGGCCTTCCGGAATGCCCTTGCGGCTTTTCGGATCGGTCTGCTTGATCTTCGGCGGCAACAGTTTGTCGAGCCAGCTCATCGTATGGTTTCCTGTTCCGTGACAGGCAGGGCGATGCGCGCCCTGCCCGCTTTCCTATGTTGTTTATGCGGCCGTCTTGCCCGCGCCGTCCAGCGCGGCGCGCAACTCGGCCATGAACGCCTTCAGTTCGGCGACGGCGCCTTCCGGCGCGGCGCTCTCGAGGAGCTGCACCAGACGGCTGCCGATCACGACGGCATCCGACACTTCGGCCACCGCGCGCGCCGTCTGGGCGTCGCGAATGCCGAAGCCGACGCCTACCGGAACCGGCACTCGCGACTTGATGGCCGGGATTTTACCCGCAATGCTCGAAACATCCAGATTTCCGGCGCCGGTCACCCCTTTGAGCGACACGTAATACACGTAGCCGCTCGCGATCTTGCCGACTTCCGCGATGCGTTCGTCGGTCGACGTCGGCGCGAGCAGGAAGATCGGATCGATCTGCGCGGCGCGCATCTTCTCGGCGAACACCGCCGCTTCCTCGGGCGGGTAGTCGACGACGAGCACGCCGTCGACGCCGGCCGCCTTCGCTTCGGCGGCGAACGTGTCGACGCCCATCCGCTCGATCGGGTTCGCATAGCCCATCAGCACGACGGGCGTCTTCTGGTCGCGCTCGCGAAAGCGCTTCACGTCGGCGAGCACGCGCTTCATCGTGACGCCGCGCGCGAGCGCCCGCTCGGACGAGCGCTGGATCACGGGGCCGTCGGCCATCGGGTCGGAGAACGGCACGCCGAGCTCGATCACGTCCGCGCCGCCTTCGGCGAGCGCGTGCATGAAGTCGACGGTTTTCGCCGGGTCCGGATCGCCGGCGGTGATGAACGGGATCAGGCCCTTTCGGCCTTGTTCGGCGAGCGCGGCAAAGGTCTGCTGGATACGGGACATGACAATTTTCCTCGATTCGTTCGGCGAAGCGGCGGCGCGACTCACGCGCACGCCGGCGCAGCGAGCGCGGCAACGCGCTCGTGCGCGATCGCGCAATAACTTTCGTTGATCTCGTAGCCGACGAAGTCGCGCCCCTGCCGTGCGCAGGCCACCGCGGTCGTGCCGCTGCCCATGAACGGGTCGAGCACGCGGCCGCCCGGCGGGCAGCTTGCGAGCACCATCCGCTCGATGATTTCCAGCGGCTTCTGGGTCGGATGATCGACGCGCTCCGCGTGCTGCCGGTGCAGGCGCGAGACCGACCAGACGTCCTTCGGGTTGTAGCCCATCTCCAGCCACTTGCTGCCTTCGAACAGCTTGCGCGAGCGGGCCTTCTTCGTATCGGCGTCGTACGGGATGCGGACCGGATCGAGATCGAAGTAATACGCCTTGGACACCGCGAAAAAGCCGATGTTGTCGTGCACCGACGTGAAGCGGCGCGTCGTGCCGCCCATGCTCGGCACGCGCCGGTCCCAGATGATCTCGTTGACCATCGTGAGCTTCGTCTTCAGGAAGCTGAAGATCTCCGGTGCGTACTGCCACGTGCAGAAGATGTACATCGACCCGCTCGGCTTGAGCTTCGGAATCGCGAGCTCGAGCCACTCGCGCGTCCACGCGAGAAACGCGTCGCCCGAGCGCTTGTCCGAGTCGTTGCCGTAGTCCTTGCCGAGGCCGTACGGCGGATCGGCGACGATCAGGTCGATCGACGCGTCCGGCAAACGGGCGGCTTCGGTCATGAAATCGCGGTTGTGCAATTCGATGCCGGCGGGCAGCGCGCGCGCCTCGGCAACGGCGGCTTGCACCGCCTCCGCCTCGCTCGCGGCGCCGCCCGCCGGCTGTTCGATCAGGTCACGCATCGGTCGGGGTCAGAGCGTAATGCCCGATCGCTCGGCGACCGTGTGCATGTCCTTGTCGCCCCGGCCCGACAGGTTGACGAGCAGGATCTTGTCCTTCGGCAGCGTCGGTGCGAGCTTCACGCCATACGCGATCGCGTGGCTCGATTCGAGCGCCGGGATGATCCCTTCGATCCGGCAGCAGTCGTGGAACGCCTTCAGCGCTTCCTCGTCGGTGATGCCGACGTACTGCGCGCGGCCGCTGTCCTTCAGCCATGCGTGCTCGGGGCCGACGCCCGGATAGTCGAGGCCCGCCGACACCGAATGCGTCTCGATGATCTGGCCGTCGTCGTCCTGCAGCAGGTAGGTGCGGTTGCCGTGCAGCACGCCGGGGCTGCCGGCGATCAGCGAGGCCGCGTGATGGCCCGTGTCCAGGCCGTCGCCGGCCGCCTCGACGCCGATCAGCTGCACGGACGCGTCGTCGATGTACGGATAGAAGATGCCCATCGCGTTCGAGCCGCCGCCGACGCAGGCGATCACCGCATCCGGCTGCCGGCCCGCGAGTTCCGGCATCTGCACCTTGCACTCGTCGCCGATCACGCGCTGGAAATCGCGCACCATCATCGGGTACGGGTGCGGGCCCGCGACCGTGCCGATGATGTAGAACGTGTTCTCGATGTTCGTGACCCAGTCGCGCATCGCTTCGTTGAGCGCGTCCTTCAGCGTGCGCGAACCCGATTCGACCGGCACGACCGTCGCGCCGAGCAGCTTCATCCGGTACACGTTCGCGGCCTGGCGGCGCACGTCCTCGGCGCCCATGTAGACGACGCACTCCATCCCGAAGCGCGCGCAGATCGTCGCGGTCGCGACGCCGTGCTGGCCGGCGCCCGTCTCGGCGATCACGCGCTTCTTGCCCATCCGCTTCGCGAGCAGCGCCTGGCCGATCACGTTGTTGATCTTGTGTGCGCCGGTGTGGTTCAGGTCTTCGCGCTTCAGGTAGATCTGCGCGCCGCCCAGCGTGTCGCTCCAGCGCTGCGCGTGGTAGATCGGCGACGGACGGCCGACGAAATGCTTCAGCTCGCGCTCGAATTCGGCGACGAAGTCGGGATCGTTCTGGAATTTCGCATACGCCGCGCGCAGTTCGTCCAGCGCGTGAATCAGCGTCTCGGCGACGAACACGCCGCCATACGGGCCGAAATGGCCGCGATCATCAGGAAGGTTGTACATGGTGTCACTCTCGATCGGTCGGTGCGCGCCCCGCTTGCGGCGCTGCACCGGCTTGCATCACTTGGCGTCCGCTTCGCGCACCGCGCGCACGAACGCCGCCATCCGGGCGTGATCCTTCACGCCCTTCGCGCCCTCCACTTCGATGCCACTGGAGACATCGACCGCGAACGGACGCAACTGGCGAATCGCATCACCGACGTTTTGCGCGTTCAAGCCACCACTCAAAACGGCCCGACGCGCGAGCTCTGCGGGAATAAGTGACCAATCGAAGACCTTGCCGCTGCCGCCGTAGTCCGGCACGAGGGTGTCGAACAGGAGGCCGCGCGCTTTCGAATAATGAAGAGCCGATTCTACCAAATCGGCCGATTGCGTCGAGGGGCCGACGCGCACCGCCCGCAGCCACGGCAGCCGGGCCGCGCGGCCCAGCGCGTCGCATTGTTCAGGCGTTTCGTCGCCGTGGAACTGCAGCAGCGTGAGCGGCACGTCACGCACCACCGCCTCGATCTCGGCGGCACTCGCGTTTACGAACAGGCCGACGACCGACACGAACGGCGGCGCGAGGCGCGCCAGCTCGGCCGCCTGCGCGATCGTGACCGCGCGCGGGCTCTTGGGGTAGAACACGAGGCCGATCGCGTCGGCGCCGAGCGCCGCCGCATGCAGCACGTCCTCGGGGCGCGACAGGCCGCACAGCTTGATGCGCGTGCGCGGCGGCACGGCGGCGGGATCGGGTGGGAGCGCGTGGTCGGTCATGGTTGTGGATCCAGATCAGCCCAGACGCCGCTCCACGGCACGCTGCCGAGCTGCGCGGGCGGGACGGCGAATTCCGCAGGATAGCCGACATGGGCAAGATACAGCCCGTCGGCCATGAAGGTCGGCGCCGCGCGGTTGCGGTCGCGGCCGGCGAGCACCTCCGCGAGCCACTCGGCCGGATAGCGGCCGCGCCCGACCGCGACGAGGCAGCCCATCAGGTTGCGCACCATGTGGTGCAGGAACGCGTTGGCGCGGAACCGGAAATGAAGGAAGTGGCCCACGCGCCGGATGTCGATCTGGTACAGGTGCTTGACCGGCGTCTTCGACTGGCATTCCGACGAACGGAACGACGAGAAGTCATGCTCGCCGATCAGGCACGCCGCGGCCTCGCGCATCGCGTCGTCATCGAGCGGCGTGTGGATCCAGCCGGCGCGGCTGTCGAGCATCGGCGAACGGACCGGATGCACGTACAGCGCGTAGTAATAGGTGCGCTCGAACGCCGAGAAGCGCGCGTGGAACGCGTCCGGCATCGGCTTCGCCCATTGCACCCCGACCGTCGGCGGCAGGAACGCGTTGGTGCCGCGCACCCATGAAAAATCCGCGCGGTCCAGCTCGGTATCGAAGTGCACGACCTGCCCGAGCCCATGCACACCGGTGTCGGTGCGCCCCGCCACCGTCGTATGCAGCGGCGTCTGCGCGAACTCCGCCAGCGCGCGCTCGAGCGCGTCCTGCACGGTCTTGCCGTGCGGCTGCGACTGCCAGCCGCAAAACGCCGCGCCGTCGTATTGGATGCCGAGCGCGATCCGCATCACGCCTCGGCCGCCAGTTTCGCGAGTAGCGCGCGCGCATCGTCGCGCGTCGCCGCGTCGTTCGCGTCGACGACTTCCTGCAGCAGCGTGCGCGCGCCGGCGACGTCGCCCAGTTCGACGTATTCGCTCGCGAGGTCGAGCTTGTTGCGCGCGATGCGCGCCAGCTCGTCGGGTGTGAGCGCCGGCAGCGCCGCGCCGGGCGCGGACGGCAGGTCGAGATCGAAATCGAGCTTCAGCGCGCCGAATTGCGCGCCGCCAAGCGGTGCAAACGCGGGGGCCGACGACGTCGCGCCCGAACGGCCGTGCAGGAATGCGCCGTCATCCCACTCCAGCGCGTCGTCCTGTTCGGCAAGATGTTCCGGGGTCGGATCCGCGGCACCGATAGGCGGGCGCGGGGCGGCTTGACCGTTAGTTGCGACTTGCTCATCGGCAGACAGCGCTGCCGTCGTGGCCGTGTCGTGCGCCGCCGGCGTCGATTCGTCGAGCACGCGCGGCGGCAGCGGCATGTCGAGGCTGCCGAGCGCGGTGATCGCGCTCTGCATGATCGCGTGCTGCGTGTCTGCTGCCGACTGTATCGCAGGCACCGTATCGACCGGCTCGTCAGCGGTCTTGTCCACATTGGCGGCAGCGTCCGGCGCGTCGTGCACATGCGCCGCAGGTTCCGCTTGCTCGGGCTCGACGGACACCGGCACAACCGGCACGTCGGGATGCACGTGCGCCTCGGCGGCCTCGGTCTCTGCCGCCGCCGCGGTCGCCGCCGCCAAATGCACGTCGGCCGCCGCATCGCGCGACACCGGCGTCTCGGGCTGGATCGGCAGTTCCTGTACCGGGGACGGCGTCACGTCGTCACTGCCGGCAGCGCCGGTTGCGGCGCCGGCGGCTGCCTCGTCGCGACGTGCGTTGCGGCGCTTGCGCCACAAGAAACCGGCGACCAGCACCACCGCCGCACCGGCCGCGGAAGCCACACGCCAGTCGAGCTGCCCTGCCGCTCCCGCCTGCGTCGGCGCCGGCGTCACGGCGGGACGCGCGGGCGCCGTCTGCGGCTGCGCCGCACTCGACGCGACGCCGCTTGCCGCGGCCGCATCGGCATTCGACGCCGCGGCGGATGCGCTTGCGTCGTTCGCGGCCGCACGCGGCGCGGAAGGCGCAGGCGCGTTGCCCGCGCCGGCCGTCGCGCCCGGCTTGCCGATGCCGTGCTTCTGCAGTTCCATCAGCACGCGATTCTTCAGCGCGAGCAACTGCTGCAGGCTGGACGGACGCGGTTGCGACGCGGCGGCGGCCGGCGCCGCATTCGGAGCGGCATTCGGGCCGGCGGCCATGCTGCCCTGCGCGGACGGCACCGTCGCCTCGCTGGCGGATGACGGCGCGGACTGAATCGCGCCGCTCCACACGTGCGGGCCGCTGCTCGCGCCGGCCGCCGGCGACGCCGGCTGGACGGCCGGTGCGGATGCACCGTGAGCCGCGGACGCACCGACGGCGGCCGACGCGCCTGCCGCCGTCGCCGCATGTGCGTCGCTCGGCTGCACTGCGTGGGCGGCAGACGCTGCGGAGGTCGCCAGCGCCGCCGACGCGGGATGCGCCGCCGAACCGGGGTGCGCGGCCGAAGCCGCGGCGGCCGATGCAGGCGCCGCCCCGGAAGCCGCCACAGCGCCGGATGCGACCGCCGCACCCGTCGCATCGAGCGCCGGCAGCGTCAGCGTCGCGCCGACCTTCAGCCGGCTGGGATCGCGCTTCATGAACGCCTGCGGATTCGCGTCGAACAGCGCGCGGCCCGCGCGCGCCAGCACGCCCGGATCGCTCGACTGCGTGGCCGCCTTGGCAAGATCGTTGAGGGACTGGCCCGGCTGGACCGTCACGGTGAGCGGCGCGGCCGCGCCGGCTTCGGCCGCCGCGGCGTCGCCTGCGGCCCAGGTCGAGGCGGCCGCGCCGAGTGCGAGGACCGCCAGCGCGCCGCACACGGCGCGCGACAAGCGAGATTGACGCGGAAACATGGAAATTCGGGACATCGTTGGCTCTATCGCCACGCTGGCGCGCGGCTCGGATTCGCGTTTGGAAGCGTCAAAAAAGTCGCCGCAGAAATGCAAAAGCGCCGCGCAGAACGCGACGCTTTCCGCTGGTCTGCGCGTCGTAACCGCGTAGTTTACTTCACGCGCCCGGATTCGGGCCGAATTCGTCCCCGGTTGACGCGCATCGGGCCGTGCGCCCGCGACGTTTCAGGGAGCCCGACGCACCGGCGGCACAACCTGGGCCGCCTTGCCTGCCATGCCATCGTCAGATCCGCCGCGCCCTGAATGACTCACAAACACACGCCCACCAAGTACAACAATTTCGTAGATCAACCTCCCGCCGAGAACGATTCCATCCGCCTTTGCTCCGCAGCGCATCCTCTCCTCGTGCCAAAGGAATCGATGCAAGAAAGCCCCGGCCATGAAACGGTTCGGGGCTTTCACGTTTTTGCGCCGGGCATGTCGCGCGGCCGGCGTCGTATCGCGCGCACCGGGCCTGCCCCAAACCGCCAGCACAAAATCTGTAGTCCGAGAATAAAACACCATCGCCACCATCAATAATTCGCCGCGCTTGCCGTTAATAAAATCACGGCCGAAAATTCAAATAAATCCCGCGCCGCGCAACGAATCACATTCCAATTATTTCCAATCGATCGATCAGAAGGCAATTCCCGCCTCTAATCGGAGAATTGACCATTCATCCTACGAAACACCCCGCCCAGCAAGGCTTACAAGCCCATCATCGCGCCCGGATTCCTTCAAAAAAACGACCTTTCGTTTGCAATTCGCCCACATTACACAAATTTACACAAATCCCCGAACGACCAACATTACGATCTGTTTCAAATAAAAATCAGCGCAATCCGACCATGACCGATCAGTCGGACTGACGCCACGACAAATCAAGGGAGTATTACCGCGCAGTCGCACGACTGCATTTATTTACCAGCTCGTTACGGGGACCGAACATGGGCTATCAGCAAGGCTTGAGCGGTTTGGCCGGGGCGTCGAACAATCTCGACGTGATCGGCAACAACATCGCGAACGCGAACACGGTGGGCTTCAAGCAAAGTCGCGCGCATTTTTCCGACATGTACGCGAACTCGGTCGCGACGTCGGTCAACACCCAGATCGGCATCGGCTCGGGGCTCGCGTCGGTGGATCAGCAGTTCGGCCAGGGCACGATCAACACGACGGGCAACGCGCTCGACGTCGCGATCAACGGCAACGGCTTCTTCCAGATGTCGAACAACGGCGTGGTCACGTATTCGCGCGACGGCACGTTCCATCGCGACAAGAACGGCTTCATCGTCGACTCGCATGGCCGCAACCTGATGGGTTACGGCGCGGCCGCGGGCGGCGTGATCAACACCGCGGCAACCGTGCCGATGCAGGCGCCGACCACCAACCTCGCGCCCACCGCGACGACCAGGATCACCGGCCAGTTCAACCTGAACTCGCAGGACAAGGTGCCGGCCAAGGCGCCGTTCTCCGCGACGGACAGCACGACGTACAACTACTCGACGTCGATCCAGGTGTACGACTCGCTCGGCGGCGCGCAGCAGGTCGACATGTATTTCGTGAAGAGCGCGGCGCCGGCCGGCACGTGGCAGGCGTATGCGGGTGTGAAGGGCCAGACGCCGACCAATCTCGGCACCGTCGCGTTCAACACGTCGGGCCAGATCGCGAGCACGACGCCTGCGGCGCCCGTCACCGGCTCGACCGGCCAGTTCCAGTTCACGATCCCGGCCACCGGCGGCTCCGCGACGCCGCAGCCGCTGACGCTCGATCTGAACGGCACGACCCAGTACGGCGGCAAGAACGGCGTGAACAACCTCGCGCAGGACGGCTTCGCGAGCGGGACGCTGACGACCTTCTCGATCGGCGCCGACGGCAAGCTGTCCGGCAACTACTCGAACGGCCAGAGCGCGGTGCTCGGCCAGATCGCGCTCGCGAACTTCAACAACCCGAACGGCCTCGTGAACATCGGCGGCAACCAGTACGCCGAGAGTTCCGCGTCGGGCGTGCCGCAGATCTCCGCGCCGGGCAGCACGAACCACGGCACGCTGCAGGGCAGTGCGCTGGAAAACTCGAACGTCGACCTGACGACCCAGCTCGTCGCCCTGATCACCGCGCAACGCAATTACCAGGCGAACGCGCAGACGATCAAGACGCAGCAGGCCGTCGACCAGGCGGTGCTGAACATGCGCTGACGCGCCCATGAAAAACGCGCCGCGCCGGACCGTGACATCGTCACGACCGGCGCGGCGCGCTTGCTTGGACCATCCGGCCCACGGGCCGGATGCCCCTGTCGGGCTTACTTGTCGAGCAGGATGCGCAGCATGCGGCGCAGCGGCTCGGCCGCGCCCCACAGCAGCTGGTCGCCGACGGTGAACGCCGACAGGTATTCGCCGCCCATCGCGAGCTTGCGCAGGCGGCCGACCGGCACCGTCAGCGTGCCGGTGATCTTCGCCGGCGACAGGTCGCGCATCGACGCTTCACGCTCGTTCGGCACGACCTTCACCCAGTCGTTCGCCGATGCGAGGATGCCGTTGATCTCGTCGAGCGGCACGTCCTTCTTCAGCTTGATCGTCAGCGCCTGCGAATGGCAGCGCATCGCGCCGATCCGCACGCACAGGCCGTCGACCGGGATCGAGCCCGGCTCGCCCATCGCCGGCTTGCCGAGGATCTTGTTGGTTTCCGCGCCGCCCTTCCACTCTTCCTTCGACATGCCGTTGCCGAGATCCTTGTCGATCCACGGAATCAGCGAGCCCGCGAGCGGCACGCCGAAGTGGCTGGTCGGCATCGCATCGCTGTTCATCGTGGCCAGCACGCGGCGGTCGATGTCGAGGATCGCCGACGCCGGATCGGCGAGCTGCTCCTGCACCGCGCCGTTCAGCGCGCCCATCTGCGACAGCAGCTCGCGCATGTTCTGCGCGCCCGCGCCCGATGCGGCCTGGTAGGTCATCGCGGTCATCCAGTCGACGAGGTTCTCGCGGAACAGGCCGCCGAGCGCCATCAGCATCAGGCTGACCGTGCAGTTGCCGCCGACGAAGTTCTTCGTGCCCTTGACCAGCGCGTCCTTGATCACGTCGAGGTTGACCGGATCGAGGATGATGACCGCGTCATCCTTCATCCGCAGCGACGACGCCGCGTCGATCCAGTAGCCGTTCCAGCCGGCCGCGCGCAGCTTCGGGAACACGTCGTTCGTGTAGTCGCCGCCCTGGCACGTGATGATCACGTCGCACTTCTTCAGCTCGTCGACGTTGGTCGCGTCCTTGAGCGTAGTCTCGTTTTTCGCGAACGACGGCGCCTTGCCGCCCGTGTTGCTGGTGCTGAAAAACACCGGTTCGATCAGGTCGAAATCGCCCTCTTCCTGCATGCGCTGCATCAGGACGCTGCCGACCATGCCGCGCCAACCTACGAGACCTACGTTCATGACTAACCCTTTGAATGGAGCTTCCCCGCCATTTCCGCCCCCGGCGTGACCGCGCGGGGAAAAAGGCGGGCACGACGGACGATCAGCGTTTAATGATCGTTTTCGTGGTAATGGTTTTCGTGATGACGATGGCGCGCATAACCGCACGGGCAGTGTTGCCGTGGGTTTTCAGGACCGGGGAGATCAGGGAAATCAGCGCCATCGTTCGAGTCTACACAAACCTGTCTGGCCGCACAACGGCCAACCCGGCACGAACGGGCCATTGCTTCGGCCGCGTTCGCACCCTTTACATATTTCTTACAGCGCCGCAACCACCGCGTCGCCCATCGCCGCCGTGCCGACCTGCTTGCAGCCCGGCGTCGCGATATCGCCTGTGCGATAGCCCTGCTCGAGCACCGTCTGCACCGCGCGCTCGATGCGATCGGCCTGCTCGGCACGATTCAGCGAGTAGCGCAGCAGCATCGCGGCCGACAGGATCGTCGCGAGCGGGTTCGCGATGCCCTTGCCCGCGATGTCCGGCGCAGAGCCGTGCGACGGCTCGTACAAGCCCTTGTTGTTCTTGTCGAGCGACGCCGACGGCAGCATGCCGATCGAGCCGGTCAGCATCGACGCCTCGTCCGACAGGATGTCGCCGAACATGTTGCCGGTGACGATCACGTCGAACTGCTTCGGCGCCTTCGCGAGCTGCATTGCCGCGTTGTCGACGTACATGTGCGACAGCTCGACGTCCGCGTATTCCTTCGACACGTCGATCATGATGTCGCGCCAGAACTGCGACGTTTCGAGCACGTTCGACTTGTCGACCGACAGCAGCTTCTTCGCGCGCTTGCGCGCCGCCTGGAACGCGACGTGCGCGATGCGGCGCACTTCCGGCTCCGAGTAGCGCATCGTGTCGAACCCCTCGCGCGCGCCGGCGAACGGGCCGTCGGGAGCAGCGCGCACGCCGCGCGGCTGGCCGAAGTAGATGTCGCCGTTCAGCTCGCGCACGATCAGGATGTCGAGGCCCGCGACCAGCTCGGGCTTCAGCGGCGACGCGTCGACGAGCTGCGGATAGCAGATCGCCGGGCGGAAGTTCGCGAACAGCTCGAGATGCTTGCGCAGGCCGAGGATCGCCTGCTCGGGGCGCAGCGCGCGCTCGAGCGAGTCGTACTTCCAGTCGCCGACCGAGCCGAACAGGATCGCGTCGGCTTCCTTCGCGAGCTTCAGCGTCGCGTCCGGCAGCGGGTGGCCGCTCGCCTCGTAGCCCGCGCCGCCGACCGGCGCTTCCTCGAGGGCGAACGTCTCGTCGAGTGCGTTCAGCACCTTCACCGCTTCCTTGACGATCTCCGGACCGATGCCGTCGCCGGGCAGCACTGCAATCTTCATGCGTTATTCCTGACTGGATGGGTATTGAATGCGGGACGGCGGGCGCGCCGTGCACGCCCGCCGCAAGGATGGTGTCAGCCGACCAGCTTGTTGTTCAGCCACGGCTGCTTCGCGAGCCGCTCGGCCTCGAACTGGCGGATCTTGTCGGCGTGACGCAGCGTCAGGCCGATGTCGTCGAAGCCGTTCAGCAGGCAGTACTTGCGGAACGCGGCGACGTCGAACGCGTACTCGCGGCCGTCCGGCGCGCGCACCACTTGCGCGTCGAGATCGATCGTCAGCTGGTAGCCGTTGAACGCGTACGTCTCGTTGAACAGGTGATCGACCTGCTGCTCGGTCAGCACGATCGGCAGCAGGCCGTTCTTGAAGCAGTTGTTGAAGAAGATGTCGGCGAAGCTCGGCGCGATGATCGCGCGGAAGCCGTACTGCTGCAGCGCCCACGGCGCGTGCTCGCGCGAGCTGCCGCAGCCGAAGTTCTTGCGCGCCAGCAGCACCGATGCGCCCTGGTAGCGCGGCTGGTTCAGCACGAAGTCCGGGTTCAGCGGACGCTTCGAGTTGTCCTGGCCCGGCTCGCCGTGGTCGAGGTAGCGCCATTCGTCGAATGCGTTCGGGCCGAAGCCGGTGCGCTTGATCGACTTCAGGAACTGCTTCGGGATGATCGCGTCGGTATCGACGTTCTCGCGATCGAGCGGCGCCACGACGCCGGTATGCACAATGAATTTTTCCATGATCCGTCTATCCGATGGGTGGGCCGGCACTCAGCCGGCGCACGTCGACAAGGTTCCGGCGCCGCGCGTCACTCGGCGGCGCGCTTGATCGCATTGCCGGCCGCGTTCACGTCCTGGCCGAAGCCCGCGACGGTGTTGCAGCCCGCGAGGCCGAACAGGAGCCCCGCCAGTGCCAGCATGCCGGCCAGCCGGCCGATGATCGATGCGTTCACGCGTCACCCCAGCTTGCGAATGTCGACGAAATGGCCTTCGATGGCGGCCGCGGCCGCCATCGCCGGGCTGACGAGGTGCGTGCGGCCACCCTGCCCCTGCCGGCCTTCGAAGTTGCGGTTCGACGTCGATGCGCAGCGCTCGCCCGGCTCCAGGCGATCGGCGTTCATCGCGAGGCACATCGAGCAGCCCGGCTCGCGCCATTCGAAGCCTGCTTCCGTGAACACCTTGTCGAGCCCTTCGCGCTCGGCCTGCGCCTTCACGAGGCCCGAGCCCGGCACGACCATCGCGAGGCGGATGTTCGACGCGACGCGGCGGCCGAGCTTCTTCACGACGTACGCGGCCGCGCGAATATCCTCGATGCGCGCGTTCGTGCACGAGCCGATGAAGATCTTGTCGACCGCGATCGCCTCGATCGGCGTGTTCGGCTCGAGCGCCATGTAGGCCAGCGCGCGCTCCATCGCGTCGCGCTTGACCGGATCCTTCTCGCGTTCCGGATCGGGCACGCGGCCGTCGATCGACGTGACCATTTCCGGCGACGTGCCCCACGTGACCTGCGGCACGATCTCGGCCGCGTTCAGCTCGACGACGCTGTCGAACTGCGCGCCGTCGTCCGACTTGAACTGGCGCCAGTATTCGACGGCCTGCTCCCATTCCGCGCCGGTCGGCACGAACGGACGGCCCTTCAGGTAGTCGATCGTCGTATCGTCGACGGCGACCATGCCGGCGCGCGCACCCGCCTCGATCGCCATGTTGCAGACCGTCATCCGGCCTTCCATCGTCAGCGCGCGGATCGTCGAGCCGCCGAATTCGATTGCGTAGCCCGTGCCGCCCGCGGTGCCGATCCTGCCGATGATCGCGAGCACGATGTCCTTCGCGGTGCAGCCGCGCGGCAGTTGGCCCTCGACCTTCACGAGCATGTTCTTGCTCTTCTTCTGCAGCAGGGTTTGCGTGGCGAGCACGTGCTCGACTTCGGACGTGCCGATGCCGTGCGCGAGCGCGCCGAACGCGCCGTGCGTCGACGTGTGCGAATCGCCGCACACGATCGTCATGCCCGGCAGCGTCGCGCCCTGCTCGGGCCCGATGATGTGCACGATGCCCTGGCGCACGTCGTTCATCTTGAACTGGGTGATGCCGAAGCTGTCGCAGTTCGCGTCGAGCGTGTCGACCTGCAGCTTCGAGACCGGATCGGCGATGCCATGGCTGCGATCCGTGGTCGGGACGTTGTGGTCCGACACGGCGAGGTTCGCGCTGATGCGCCACACCGGGCGCTGCGCCATCTTCAGCCCTTCGAACGCCTGCGGGCTCGTGACTTCATGCAGCAGCTGACGGTCGATATAGAGCAATGTCGTGCCGTCTTCCTCGGTGTGGACCACGTGGGAATTCCACAGTTTGTCGTAGAGCGTCTGTGCCATGGGTATGCGGGGTCGTTGTGACTTCAAGGCTTGCGGATGCGGTCGATTATGCCACGCAGATCGCGCTCCGGCGCAGGCAAAGCGCGAAAAAACCCATTAAAAACAGTGGTTTGGCTGGTAGTGGCAATACCTGTATCGGTATTACCCGGCAGGGGGCGGTGGCGAACCGCGGCAGAAGCGGGCAAGACTCGCCGCCCGGTCCGAGACGAGAAACGGGTGCTTCCCGCAAAGGCCTGCACCCCATTATCGGGAAAAGGCAGCGACGGCTCGATATCGCGACTCATCAGCACGGCGCGATCTTGCAGGTCTCATGCAAAGAGCCGAATAGGCGTCACAGATTCCTCGCAATTTTCGATCGACTTGATTTCACGTGCGACGCCGGACCATTTCAACGCGCGGATTTTCACGAGCATCACACTGCGCACCGGAAAGTACCGAAAGGTGAACTTTTTCAATTACGCCGCCCTGAAAGCGACCGATTTTGTTAGCATGCGGACCGCTTGCCGTATCGCGTCCCGGCTGCAAGCGACGTGGGCCGGCCACGGTTGCCCTGCTTTAAAGGCGCAGGCCACGGGCGGATCGATATTCGAATCCGTCCATGGAATAGCGCAATAACGTTCAAAATGATAATCAAACCGAGAGAAAGAAAGGCGCCCTGTTTCATCGAATACTTTGCGCCTGATATCCATTCCGCCGAAGTCCGTCATCGCCTTTCAAGGCCGAGAATCGCGTGCCGCGTTCACGCATGACCGCGCGCATCCCGCTTCCACCGTTCCCCGCCATGCTGCCCATCCAGATCATCTGCACCGGCAAGGCGCTGCCGTCGCGGCGCGTCTCGTCCAGCGCGCTTGACGCGTTGCTCAAGCACCCGCCGGGTTTCTCGCGCAAGAAGTCGGGCATCGACGTCCGCTACTACGCCGAAGATGCCGAAACGCAATCCGGGCTTGCCGCGGCCGCGCTGCGCGACGCGCTGCACCGCGGCCAGGTCGCCCCCGCGTCGATCGACCTGCTGCTGTCCGCGTCGGGCGTCGGCGAGCAGGCGCTGCCCAGCACCGCGAGCCGGATTCTCGGGCCGGCCGGGCTGCCGGCCGGCACCGCCGCGTTCGACGTGAACGCGAGCTGCCTGAGCTTCGTCGTCGCGCTGCAGGTCGCGGCGAGCCTGCTCGCGAGCGGCGCGTACCGGCGCATCGCGATCGTCGCGTCGGACCTTGCGTCGCGCGGCATCGACTGGAACGACCCGGAAGCATCGCTGATCTTCGGCGACGGCGCGGCCGCCGCGATCGTCGAGCGCGGCGATGCGGCCACCGGCATCGAGGCATTCCGGATGGAAACCTATCCCGCCGGCAACGCGTTCTGCGAGATTCGGGCGGGCGGCACGCGCCGCAATCCACGCAACGGCGCCGAGCCGGCCGACTACCTGTTCCGGATGGACGGCAAGCGCGTGTTCCGGCTCGCGTCGACGGTAATCGGCGGCTTCCTCGAGCAGCTGTTCGGCGGCAACGCGCGCGCAGCGCGCGACGTCGACGTCGTGATCCCGCATCAGGCGAGCCACCTCGCGATGGAACACATTCGCAAGCGTCTCGGCATGCGCCCCGACTCGCTCGTCGACATCTATGCGCAGCACGGCAACCAGGTCGCGGCATCGATCCCGACCGCGCTGCACGAAGCGATCGAGCAGGGACGCTTCACGCGCGGCACCCGCGCGCTGCTGATCGGCACCGCGGCCGGACTGACGGTGGGCGGAATGGTGCTCGTCGCATGAAGATCCTCGTCACCGGCGCGACGAGCGGGCTCGGCCGCAACGCCGTCGACGCACTGCTGGCGGACGGCCGCGCCGTGCGGGCAACCGGCCGCAATCTCGAAGCGGGCGACGCGTTGCGCGCGGCCGGCGCGGAGTTCGTGCCGGCGGAACTCGCAACGCTCGACGACGCGCAGGCCGACGCGCTGCTGCGCGACGTCGACGCGGTGTGGCACTGCGCGGCGCTGTCGTCGCCGTGGGGCCGGCGCGACGACTTCGTCGCGTCGAACGTGACCGCGACCCGCCGGCTCGCGCAAGCCGCCGCCGCGCGCGGCGTGCCGCGTTTCGTGCACGTATCGACGCCGTCGATCTACTTCGACTACCGGCATCACCGCGACATCGACGAGTCGTATCGCGCCGCGCGCTTCGTGAATCACTACGCGGCGACCAAGGCGCAGGCCGAAGACGAACTGTGCGCGCTCGCCGGCGCGCATCCCGGCACGACCTTCGTGCTGCTGCGCCCGCGCGGGCTGTTCGGCCCGCACGACCGCGTGATCGTGCCACGCATCCTGCAGCTGCTGCACGCGCGACGCGGCGTGCTGCCGCTGCCGCGCGGCGGCGCCGCGCTCGTCGACCTGACCTACGTCGGCAACGTCGTGCATGCGCTGCGGGTCGCGACGCATGCGCAGGTCGCATCGGGCGCCGCGTTCAACATCACGAACTTCGAGCCGTGCACGCTCGCGTCGCTGCTCGCGCGCCTGCTCGGCGACGCGCTGCAGCTGCGCTACCGGATCCGCGCGCTGCCGTATCCGCTCCTGGACGCGCTCGCGCGCGTCTCCGAGCTGGGCGGCTACGTGCGCGGCCGCGAGCCGCTGCTCACGCGCTACGGGATCGGCGCGCTCCATTTCGACATGACGCTCAGCAACGCACGCGCCGCCGCGCTGCTCGGCTACCGGCCGCCGTTCTCGATCGACGACGGCATTCGTCTCACCGCGGACTGGATTCGTACGCATGGCAACCATTACGGCCTTTGAAGCAGGCTACTGCACCCATCCCGGCTGCGTCGCGCTGCGCGGCGCCGGCTTCTCCGCGTGCGCGTTCCCGTCGCGCTGCTACCTGCTGCAGGCGAACGGCCGGCGCTGGCTGTGGGACACCGGCTACGCGTCGCACTTCCTCGACCACACGCGGCGCGGCGTGTTCGCGCTGTACCGCAAGGTGACGCCCGTGTACTTCGACGCCGCCGACGCGATCGCCGCGCAGCTCGCGCGCGAAGGCCTGCGGCCCGCCGATCTCGACGGCATCGTGGTGTCGCACTTCCACGGCGACCACATCGCGGGCCTGCGCGACTTCCCGGACGTGCCGATGATCTGCTCCGGGGACGGCTGGCGCGCGACGCGCCCGCTGCGCGGCATCGCGGCGCTCAGGCGCGGCTTCGTGCCGGGCCTGATGCCGGACGACTTCGACACGCGCGCGCGCTTCGTCGAGAGCTTCGAGCGCGTCGCGCTGCCCGCGGAACTCGCGCCGTTCGAGCACGCCTACACGCTGCCGAATGCCGGAGGCGACATCCTGCTGGTCGAGTTGCCCGGCCACGCGGCGGGCCATCTCGGCGCGTTCGTCGCGACCGACAGCGGCTGGGTGCTGCTCGCGTCGGATTCGGCATGGTCGCCGCAGGGCTACCGCGAGCCGCGCGGACCGTCGCGGATCGCGCACCTGATCATGGACGATCCGCGCGCCTATTACGCGACGCTCGACCGGCTGCATCGGCTCGACGCCGGCGGCCGCGCGACGATCCTGCTCACGCACGAGGGCGCACTGTGATGCAGCCGCACCGCCTGCTGTGGGCCTACGCCCGCACCCGCACGCGCCGCTTCGCGGACCGCACGGCGCTCGAGCGCCACCAGGCGCGCGGGCTCGACCGCTTCGCACGCACCGTGCTCGCGCGCAGCCCGTGGTTCGCGCCGTACGCGAGCCAGCCGCGCGACGCATGGCCGCTGATGGACAAGGCGGCGATGCTCACGCGTTTCGATACGATGAACACCGCGGGGCTGACGCTCGACGAGGTGCTCGCGTGCGCGCATCGCGCCGAGCAGTCGCGCGACTTCAGCCCGATGCTCGGGCACTACAGCGTCGGCCTGTCGTCGGGCACGTCCGGCAGCCGCGGCGTGTTCGTCGCGAGCCCGGCCGAGCGCGCGACATGGGCCGGCGTGCTGCTCGCGAAGCTGCTGCCGCAGGGGCTGCTGCATCGCGAACGGGTCGCGCTGTTCCTGCGCGCGAACAACCGGCTGTACACGGCGGTGCGCACGCCGTGGCTGTCGTTCGCGTTCTACGACCTGTTCGAGCCGTTCGAGTCGCTGGTCGCGCAGCTCGACGCGTACCGGCCGACGATCGTCGTCGCGCCGGCCCAGGTGCTGTGCTCGCTCGCGCTCGCCGTGCGCGAGGGCCGGCTGGCCGTGCGCCCGGCTCGCGTCATCGCGGTCGCCGAAGTGCTGGAGCCGCTCGACCGCGTGCTGCTGGCCGAAACGTTCGGGCGCGTCGACGAGGTCTACCAGGCGACCGAGGGCTTCCTGGGCGCGACGTGCACGCACGGCACACTGCACCTGAACGAGGAATTCCTCCACGTAGAACCGCAGTGGCTCGACGACACGCGCTTCGTGCCGGTCATCACCGATTTCACGCGGTCCACACAGCCGATCGTCCGCTACCGGCTCGACGACGTGCTCGCGGTGCGCCGCGCGCCCTGCCCGTGCGGCAGCCCGGCGCTCGCGATCGAGCGGATCGAGGGACGCTGCGACGACATGCTGGTGCTGCCCGGCCGCGACGGGACGCCGCGCACCGTGTTCGCCGACGTGTGCGCGCGGGCGCTCGCGCAGGCGCTGCCGCTGCACGCCGACTACCGGCTGACGCAGACGGCGCCGGCCGCGCTCACGCTCGCGGTCGACACGGGCGCGGACGGCGCGGCGTCCGGCACGCTCGCCGCCTGCCGGCAGCATCTCGTCGACGTGTTCGCGCGGCTCGGCGTCGCCACGGACGCGCTCACGTGGACACTGAGCCCGGCCGTGCCCGCACGCGACTTCACGCAGAAGCGGCGCCGCATCGTCCGCGCGAAGGAGGCGCGATGATCACGCTGCCGCCGCGACTGCGCGCGATGGCGCTCGGCTGGGGCGCGGTCGGCGCCGCCTATACCCTGTCCGGCGTCCTGCAGGGCCCCGGGACGGTGCTCGCCGAAAGCGCGCTCGACCGGCTCGTCCCGTTCGACCCGCGCGGCGTGTGGCTCTACCTGTCGTTCTTTGCGCTGATCCCGTACGCGTATCTTCGTGCGGACGCCGCGCGCGTGCCGTGGCTGATGCGCGCGATGCAGTTCAGTGCGCTCGCGTCCGGCATCGTCTTCGTGCTGTTCCCGACCACGCTGCATTACCCGCCGGTCGGCGGCACGTCACCGAGCGCCGTCGCGCTGCGGCTCCTCGCGGCGGGCGATTCCGCGCAGAACTGCCTGCCGTCGCTGCACGCGGCACTGACCTGCCTCGCCGCACGCGCGCTGGTCGACGCACGCCGCCCATGGCGCAGCGCGCTCGTCGTGCTGTGGAGCGCGGCGATCACCTGCTCGATCGTACAGACGCGCCGCCACCTGGCGCTCGACATTTCAGCGGGCGTGCTCGTCGCGCTCGTCTGCGGGATGCTCGCCGCAAGGCTGCCCGCGTTCTCCCGGAGGCTGACCTGATGAATGTGTTCGCTTTACCGCTCGCCGTGATGCTGGCGCTCGTCGTCGCCGACGTGGCCGGCCTGCGCTGGCTGCGCGGGCAGCGCGCGCCGTGGCGCGACGTGATCTTCAACCTGAATTCCGGGCACATCGTGCTGTGGCTGTTCCGCGGCGTCGAGGTCGCGGTGTTCGCGTGGCTGTCCGCACACGCGAACCTGCACTGGGTCGACCGGCTCGGCACGCCCGGCGTGTGGATCTTCACGTTCTTCGCATGGGATTTCTGCTTCTACTGGTTGCACCGGCTGCATCACAAGATCCCGCTGATGTGGGCGGTCCATGTCGTCCACCACGAAGGCGAGCATTTCAACCTGTCGCTCGGCGTGCGCAATTCCTGGTACTCGTCGCTCACGTCGATCCCGTTCTTCGCGGGCCTCGCCGTGCTCGGCGTGCCCGTCGAGGCGTTCGTGCTGGTGGGCGGGTTCCACTATTCGGTGCAGTTCTACAACCATAGCGGCACGATCTACCGGTCCGGCTGGCTCGACCGCTTCTTCGTGACGCCGGCGAACCACCGGGTCCATCACGGCCTGAACCCGGAATACATCGACAAGAACTTCGGCGGCACGCTGCTGATCTGGGACAAGCTGTTCGGCACCTACCAGCCCGAGCTGCCGCACGCGCCGATCCGCTACGGCGTGCATGATGCGGTGCGCACCGACAACCCGTTCTGGGCAAGCAACATCCCGCTACTGCGCTACCTCGGGCTCGCGACGCCCCGGCTGCCCGCGCGCGATCCGCTGCGGCTCGGCGACGGCTGGATCGCGATGGGCGGGCTCGCGCTGTTCGCGGTCGTCATCTATTACGTGCACCGGCAAGGCACGTTCCCTGCGCCGCAGGAGCCGCTGCTGTTCGGCTGGATCGCCGCGCAGACGATCGCGCTCGGCGCGCTGTCGGACGGACGCGCGTGGGCGCGCGCCGCATGGAGCACCGCGGCGCTCGCTATGCCGCTCTGCTTCGTCGGCGGGTTCGGCTGGCGCGACCCGCTCGGCTGCGCGCTCGTCGCGCTGGTCGGACTGCACGGCGCCGCCTGCCTGTTCGCGCGCGAGCGGCACCGCACGATGCTCGGAGCACGCTGATGGACCCGCGGCCCGCCACCCGCGTGTGGCCCGAAGGCACGCCGCCGTTCGACGCCGAGCTGCGCGCCGCATCCGCCGCCTACCTGCGCGGGGCGGACGACCACCGCTACGCGGACGCGCGGCAGTGGCTCAAGGGCGCCGCCCTGCTGACCGCCGCGCTTGGCGCAGGCGGTTTCGCGCTGACGGCCGGCGGCCCGGCGCGCTTCGCGCTCGGGTACGTCGCGTTCGTGATGCTGTTCGCGGTGCTCGCCATCAACTTCATGCACGACGCCGCGCACGGCACGCTGATCGGACCGCCTCGCGTATCGCCCACCTCGGGCCGCCGGCTGAACGCGTGGATCGCGCGCGCGGTCACCGTGCCGCTCGGGATCGAGCCGGCGTACTGGCGCGTGCGCCACATCGCATTTCATCACCCGTACGCGAACATCGAGGGCCGCGACCTCGATCTCGAGGAAAACTTCTTCCTGTGCCAGACGCCGTTCCAGACACGTCGCCCGCACCATCGCTACCAGCACCTGTATTGGCCGCTGATCGCGGCACTGTCGATGCCGTACATCGGCTGGATCTACGACTGGTCGGATCGGCTCGGCAAGACGCCCGTCGCGCGGCACCGCCCGCTGCCCGGCGTGCGCGGCTGGCTCGTGTTCGTCGGCGCGAAGCTCGCGCACTTCGCGCTGATGCTTGCGCTGCCCGTCTGGGTCCTGCACGGCATGGGGGTCGGATGGGGCAGCGTCGTTGCCGCCTACGTGCTCGCGCAGATGTGCGCGTCGTGCTTCGTCGTCGGGCTGCTGCTCGGCACCCACTGGGCCGACGTCGCGTTCTACCGCGCGCCCGACTGCGAACCGCTGCCGCACGGCTGGCGCGAGCACGGGCTGCATACTGCCGTCGACTGGCTGCCCGAGCCGCGCTGGCTCGCGTTCTGGCTCGGCGGGCTGCACCGTCACGCGACCCATCATCTGTTCCCGACCTGGCACCATCGCCACTGCGATGCACTCGCGGCACTCGCCGCGCCGATCGCCGCACGCCACGGCGTGCCCTATCGGGTGCTCACCTACCGGGAGCTGATCGTCGCGCAGCGGCGGTTCCTGAAGCACATGGGCGGCGCGGACTGAGCCGGATCGCGATGGCAATCGATCGCGAGCTGGGGCACGACGAGGTGATCGATGTCCGGCATGCGAGCGATACGAATCCGGCAAGCTCCCGGCCCGCTCAGCCTCGGCGAACCTCAAAGTCAGATCCTGAAAATAGGCCAATCGACCTATATTTTGGTGAATCGCAAACACGCACCGCGCATCCCGCCGCAGTTCTCAGCGATCGAAAACAGGACGGCGTCTTGCTCGGGATGAGTCGACTGACCGACAATGGCGCATCGCGAGCGCCGGAATCCACCGATTCCGGCGCGCCAGGAAACGCATCCATCCCGATGGAACAGATGAGCCACGACGACGAGCAGAACAAGCCCCGACGAAACACGCACGCCGGCCGACGACCGGACGCGCCTGCGGAACCGCAGCCGGGCGAAGGCCCGCGCACGCTGACCGAGCGCGGGCGCCAGACCGTCGCCCGCATCCTGGCGAGCGCGATCGACATCTTCGTGAAGGAAGGCTACGGCGGCCTGAGCATGCGCAAGGTGGCGACGAGCGCCGGCCTGGCGCTGTCGAACCTGCAGCACTACTTCCCGTCCCGCGAAGACCTGTTTGCGGCCATCATCACGGAAACCATCGCGACGTATTCGCGCTCCTACGACGGCATCCGGACCGACGCGACACTGTCGCCGGAAGCGCGGCTGGAAAAGGTCGTGCGGCTGCTGATCGAGGATGGCAAGCTGCCCCGGACCCAGAGCCTGTTCGTGAACATCCAGGCGCTGGCCCACACGCACGAATTCGCGCGCAAGAGCGTGGAGGACGCGTACCAGTTCCAGCGCCGCGTGATCGGCGCGTTCGTGTCGGACGTGAACCCCGACCTGACGCCGCTCGAACTGTCGCGCAGGGCCGCGCTGATTACCTGCCAGATCGAGGGGCTGTTCGTGCTGATCCCTCAGCGCAACCGGTTTCCGTCGGACATCAAGGGGATCGAGGACGAAGCGGTGAAGGCCATCGTGGCGCTCGTGCGCGCGCCGGGCGAACGCAGCGCGGCAGCGAAGCCGAAGGCGGCCCGATAGCCGGACGCCACGCCGGCCCTCCGCCGGCTCACGCGATCCTGACCAGCATCTTGCCGGTGTTGGTGCCGTTCATCAGCCCGATGAACGCATCCGGCGCGCGGCGGATGCCGTCGACGATCGTCTCGTCGAACACGACCTGCCCGCCCCGCAGCCACGCGGCCATCTCGTCGACGAACGCGTCGCGATACTGCCGATAGTCGTGCAGCAGGAAGCCCGTCAGCGTCAGGCTGCGATAAACGATGTTTTCCATGAAGCGCGGCCCCGGTGCCGCACCGACATCGTCGTAGCGCGAAATCGCGCCGCAGATCGCCGCGCGCCCGCCGTAATTGAACGTCGCGAGCGCGGCTTCGAGATGATCGCCGCCCACGTTGTCGAAATACACGTCGATGCCGGCCGGGGCCGCCGCCCTGAGCTGCTCGAGCACGGGCGCGCGGCGATAGTTGAACGCCGCGTCGTATCCGTAGCGATCGCGCACGGCCGCCACCTTCGCGTCGCTGCCGGCCGAACCGATCACGCGCGCGGCGCCCTTGAGGCGCGCGATCTGGCCCGCGAGCGAGCCGACCGCGCCGGCCGCCGCGGACACGAACACGACGTCCTCCGCACGCAGCCGCGCGACCGCGAGCAGGCCGACGTACGCGGTCATGCCGGTCGCGCCCAGCGCGCCGAGATGAACGCTGGCCGGCAGGCCCGGCACCTCGTCCACCCGCGCGAAGTCTTCCGCCGCGGCCTGCGCGACATCGCGCCAGCCGTACCGGTGCAGCACGAGGTCGCCGGGCGAGAAGTCGCCCGACGCGCTTTCGACCACCCGGCCGATCGCGGCGCCCGTCATCGTCTCGTTCAGCTTGAACGGCTCGACGTACGACGGCCGATCGTCCATTCGCCCGCGCATGTACGGATCGACCGACACGTAGTCGTTGCGGACCCGGATCTCGCCGGCCGACAGCGGCGGCAGCGGCACCTCGACCGTTGCGAAATCGGCGACGACCGGCTGGCCGTTCGGCCGCCGCGCCAGTTGAATCTGCGTGCTGATATCGGTGAGCGCCACCGCGCGATCTCCTTGCGTGAATGTCCGAACCCAAGCCGGTCGACGCCGCGCTCGCGCACGGCGCCGCACCCGGCGCATCAAACCTCGCTCACATGCTCGACCGAAGGCGGGCCGGCGAAGAACGGCCCCGCCAGCTCGCGCCAGCGCTGGAAATCGGCGGTCCGGCGAAACGCGTCGTGCAATTCGACGCTCTCCCACTGCACCATCAGCCGATAGCGGTCGGGGTGCTCGATGCCGCGATAGAGCCGCACGCCGTGACAGCCGGGCGCACGCTCGATCAGCGGCTTCGCTTGCGCAACCGCGCGCTCGAATCCGGACGCGCTGTTTTCGATCAGGTCGATCTGGGCGATTTCAATGACCATGACAAGTGACTCCTCGGTTCGCCATCAGGCGAGGTAATCGTGGACGACCCTGCCGTACGGCAGCGTCGTATCGCAAATCGTGTGCGTGACCGACACGATCTCGCGCACCGGCAGCTCCGCGAGCGGCGCGCGCGCATGCGGAAACAGCTCGAGCGTGCCCGGCCCCGTCCACGCACCCTTCACGACGACGTCCTGGTAGTCGATCCGCACGAGCTCCAGTATGCGTGGCTTGCCGTCCACGTGCGGAATGATCTTGAGCACGACGCCCGGCGTCGTGAGTGCCTGTCTTGCCCGGTCGAAGTCCATTTCCCGATGCTTGTACGCCATCGTCGCCTTCGCGACGAGGCTGCCGCTGTAGTCGAGCGTGCCGACCAGCGTGTCGGTCTGCAGCGCGAGCATCGGCGAGCCGAACTTCTTCGGCAGCCCCCAGATCTCGCGGCCGTCGAGGATCGCGTTGACGTTGCCCGCGTACATCGACGGGCGGAAGCTGACGGCCTCGCCGTCGAGATAGGCGGAAATGCTCTGGCTGATCTCGTAGTAGTCGCCGAGGCCCGGCGCGACCATGTACAGGAACGCGATGCTGACGAGCGGGTCGCGCAGTTCGAGCGGCTCGGGCACCAGTTGCCGGATCCGCTCGAGATCGGAGCGGTAGGTGACCGTCAGCGCGGGCCGGTCGAGAAACTTGTCGGGCGCGGGCGGATACGGCGGCGAATTCAGCGGCATTGCGAAGGCCCGTTCGATCACGTCCTGCCTGCTCAGCCCTGATGC
This sequence comes from Burkholderia stagnalis, assembly GCF_902830275.1. Taxonomy (GTDB): domain Bacteria; phylum Pseudomonadota; class Gammaproteobacteria; order Burkholderiales; family Burkholderiaceae; genus Burkholderia; species Burkholderia stagnalis. The sequence continues at coordinate 306,464 of NZ_CADESW010000001.1, forward strand.
GTTGTCCATGGCAATTCTCCGGAAGCGAAAACGATGGCCGGCACGACGCGCCGGCCCACGGCGTCGGCCGGCGCGCTGCCGGCCCGTCGACGCGTTGCGCCCACCATAGCGCCGCGCCGCCGCGCGCTGTACCCCCGTTCCGGGGGGGTCAAAAAACGCCGCCGGCGCATCAAGGTGGCAGCGGCGCCCGTGCTGCGCGGCGCCCCTGTTACCCGATCCGGACCCGCCATGACTTCCGAACTCGCGCACGCACTGGTGCCGTTCTTCTTTTCGATCGCAATGGGCTATTTCGCCGGGAAATCCCACGCCGGCAACCTGCCGATCGTGTCGATCAACACGATGCTGGTCGACTACGCGCTGCCGTTCGCGCTGTTCGTCTACACCGCGAAGATGCCGCGCGCGGCGCTCGCGAGCCACTTCGCGCCGATCGCCGTGATTACGATCGTCATGCTCGTGCCGTACTTCGCATCGCTCGCGCTGTCGAAGCACGTGTTCCACGTCGATGCGAGCCGCCGCGCCGTGCGGGCCGTGACGGTCGGCATGCCGAACTTCGCGGCGGTCGGGCTGCCGCTGCTGGTCGCCGTGTACGGCGAGTCGAGCACGCTGACCGTCGCGTTCGCGATCACGATCGCGTCGGTGGTGATGTCGCCGGCCTGCCTGATCCTGCTTGAACGGGCCCGAAGCGCCGGGCGCCCGCGCCAGCCGCAGGCGCCGCTGCTCACACACGCGCTGCGCAACACGTTCACGAGGCCGGTGGTCGTCGCGCCGCTCGCCGGCATCGCATTTTCGTTGCTCGGCTGGCATCTGCCGGCCCTGATCGGCCAGTCGCTCGGCATCATCGGCGGCACGACGGCCGGGCTCGCGCTGTTCTCGACCGGCCTGATCCTCGCCGCGCTGCCGATCCGCCTGAATGCGGAGGTGTTCGTCGCGCTGCTGCTCGGCCATCTCGTGCAGCCGCTGCTCGCGTGGCTGTGCGTGCGGCTGTTCGCGGTGCCGGCGCCGCTCGCCGGGCAGCTCGTGCTGCTGGCCGCGATTCCGTGCGGCTCGTTCGGCATCCTGTTCGGCCTCGCGTACGACATCGACGATCCGACCGCGGGCGCCACGCTGGTCGCGTCGAGTGTCGCGTCCGCGGCGACGCTGACGGTCACGATCTATCTGCTGCGGTTCATCTAGGCGTGTCGTCTTGCGCCGCATGGCCCGCGCGACGGAGCCCCCCGAATGGGGAGGCCCGGCTCGTCTGCCCGGAATTTACTAGACGACTGGTCTACTTGGCACGTATGATCCGCTGCATGAACCGTCCCGACCGCCACGCTGCCTGCATCCAGGGGGCACGACTCCCGGCTCTCCATCGCCCTGCCGCCGTCCGGGCGGCGATGCCGGACCGCCGTGCGAGCCGGACGCCGGGACGTCGGAGGTCATTCGGCGCTTTTTTTGGATCATCTTGTAGACGACTGGTCTACTTTTACGCGCAACCGAACCCGCGCGTCGCACCGGCCGGCGCGCCCTAACCGCCCGGCGAACACCGCAATCCCGAGGTCACCCATGTCACACCCCGAAACAGTCAATCGCCGGCTCGTGCTGGCCAGCCGCCCGGCCGGCGCGCCGGTCGCGCAGAACTTCCGCCTGGAGACCGCCGCGGTTCCCGCGCCGTCCAGCGGCGAAGTCCTGCTGCAGACGCTCTACCTGTCGCTCGACCCCTACATGCGCTGGCGCATGAGCGACGCGCCGTCCTATGCGCCGCCGGTCGCGCTCGGCGACGTGATGGTCGGCGGCACGGTCAGCCGTGTGGTCGCGTCGAAGCACCCGGCGTTCGCCGTCGGCGACCTCGTGCTCGCCGATAGCGGCTGGCAGGACTATGCGCTGTCGGACGGCACCGACCTGATGCCGCTCGGCACGGCGCTCGAGCATCCGTCGCATGCGCTGGGCATCCTCGGGATGCCGGGCTTCACCGCCTATACGGGCCTCCTGAAGATCGGCCAGCCGCAGCCCGGCGAAACGGTCGTGGTGGCCGCCGCGAGCGGCGCGGTGGGCGCCGCCGTCGGCCAGATCGCGAAGCTGAAAGGCTGCCGCGTGGTCGGCATCGCGGGCGACGCCGAAAAATGCCGCTACGTCACCGGCACGCTCGGCTTCGACGTGTGCCTCGACCGGCGCGCGCCGGACCTCGCACGGCAACTGGCCGACGCCTGCCTGAACGGCATCGACGTCTATTTCGAGAACGTCGGCGGCCCGATCTTCGACGCCGTGCTGCCGTTGCTCAACGTCGGCGCGCGCGTACCGGTGTGCGGCCTGATTTCGCAATACAACGACAGCGAATTGCCGCCGGGCCCCGATCGCCTGCCACGCCTCACCGACACGCTGCTGAAGAAGCGCATCCGCATGGAGGGCTTCATCATCCTCGACCACTACGCGAGCGGCTATCAGCCGTTCCTGCACGACATGCGCGAATGGCTGAAGGCCGGCCACGTGACGCCGCTCGAGGACGTCGTCGACGGCCTCGAACGCGCGCCGGACGCACTGATCGGGCTGCTCGCGGGCAAGAATTTCGGCAAGGTCGTCGTGCGTATCGCGCAGGCTGGTGCCTGACGCAATGCCGCACGACGTTTTTTCATTCCCCTCCTCTCATCGACACACACCATGAAACTGCTTTTCGTCCTGACCTCCCACGACACCCTCGGCTCGACCGGCGAGAAAACCGGCTTCTGGCTCGAAGAATTCGCCGCGCCGTACTACGTGCTGAAGGATGCCGGCGCGGACATCACGCTGGCCTCCATCGCCGGCGGCCAGCCGCCGCTCGACCCGAAGAGCGCGGACGCCGCATTCCAGACCGATGCCACCCGCCGCTTCGACGCGGACGCCGCCGCACGCGCGGCGCTCGCGGCCACGCACAAGCTGTCCGACGTATCGATCGACGATTTCGACGCGGTGTTCTATCCGGGCGGACACGGGCCGCTGTGGGATCTCGCCGAGGATGCCGATTCGATCGCGCTGATCGAGCGGGCCGTCGCGACGGCCAAGCCGGTCGCGGCCGTGTGTCACGCGCCGGGCGTGCTGCGCCATGTGAAGGCGCCGGACGGCAAGCCGCTCGTCGCCGGCAAGTCCGTCACCGGCTTCTCGAATTCGGAAGAAGAACTCGTCGGCCTGACCAACGTCGTGCCGTTCCTCGTCGAGGACGAACTGAAGGCGAACGGCGGCCGCTATTCGAAAACCAACGACTGGGAGCCGTACGTCGCGATCGACGGGCTGCTGATCACCGGCCAGAACCCCGCGTCGTCCGAGCTGGCGGCCAAGGCGCTGCTCGACGTGCTGAAGCAGGGCTGACGGCCCGGCACCGCATCGCCCGCGAAAACCGGATCGGCGTGGTCGCCGGTTTTCCGCGGAGCGGGCGGCGCCGCTCGCGGCAAGTGCGCGCCGCGTCGATCCCGATTCGGGAAAAGCGTTTAACGTCACGCGCAACACTCGAACGCCTGCCGCGCCCCTACAATCCCCCCGTCAATTCGCCCACCGGCATCCGCGCAGCATCATGCATGCAGGATGCACCCAGCCCCTCATGCGCGCCTCGCCTCCAGAATCACCCTCACACATTTCGGATAACCAAACGCTTTCGGCTCTCGCCGATACCGCCCGCGACTGGGCACGCACGAGCGGCGTCACGTGGCTCTACGTGTTCAAGACGCTGCTCGCCGCACTGCTGGCGCTCGGCGTCGCGATGAAGCTCGAGCTGCCGATGCCGCGCACGGCGATGACGACCGTGTTCGTGCTCATGCAGCCGCAGAGCGGGATGGTGCTCGCGAAGAGCCTGTACCGGATCTGCGGCACCGTGGTCGGCTTGCTGGCGATGCTGGTGCTGATCGGCCTGTTCGGCCAGACGCCCGAACTCTTCCTCGGCGCGACGGCGCTGTGGATCGGCGTATGCACGGCCGGCGCCGCGCGCAACCGCAACTTCCGCACCTACGGGTTCGTGCTCGCCGGCTACACAGCCGCGCTGATCGGCATTCCGTCGTGGCAGCACCCGGACGCCGCGTTCCTGTCGGCCATGACGCGCGTGACCGAGGTCACGATCGGCATCCTGTGCTCGGGCGCCGTCAGCGCGCTGGTCTTCCCGCAGCACCTGAGCACGCAGCTCCATCGCGCGAACCGGCGCGGCTTCATGCAGTTCGCCGACGACGTGCGCACGGTGCTCGGCGGGCGCACCGAGCGGGCCTTTCTCGAAGCGCTGAACCTGCGTGTGGTCGACGAAACCGTTCATTCGGAGGCGGCCCGCAGCGCCGCCGTGTTCGAAACGCCGGACACCCGCCTGAGCAACGGCCGCCTGACCCGGCTCAATGCGGAATGGATGGCGGCGTCGACGCGCCTGCACGCATTGAGCCAGCGGGTCGCGCGGCTGCACGCCGGACAACCCGGCCCGGCCGCGGCGGCCATCGACGGCTGCCTGTCGGAACTGGCCGCGCGAATCGATGCGGCACGCCAGCGCGCGCCGGACGACGCGCACGTGTTCGCCGAAGCGCTCGTCGCATCGCTCGAAGCCTTCCGGGCGGCGCTGCCCGGCCGCGCGGACGCAGTGCGAACGCGCGTCGATGCGGCCCGCGCCCCGGCGCTGCAGGAATTCGACACGGCGATCGAACTGCTCGACCGGTTCGTCGACAGCTACGTCGCGTACGCGCGCACCTGCGTGTCGCTCGCGTCGGCCGCGCACGCGCGCGAACAGTGGCCGGCCCGCTTCGAACCGCGCACCAATCCGCTCGTCGCGGCCGTCGCGGGCACGCGCGCGATGCTGCTGACGCTCGTGCTCAGCCTGTTCTGGATCGCGACCGCGTGGCCGTCCGGCGCGCTGCTCGTGCTGAATGGCGGCGCCATCTGCGCGCTCGTCGCATCGTCCGCGCGGCCGTCCCGGACGGCGTTCCAGATGGCGATCGGCACGGCCTGCGCGTCCGCGATCGGGCTCGTCGTAATGTTCTTCGTGTATCCGGCGATCGACGGCTTCCCGCTGCTCTGCGTCGTGCTCGCGCCGCCGCTCGCGCTCGGCTGCTGGCTGACGACGCGCCCGTCGCTGGCCGGCTACGGCGTCGGCTACTGCATCTACTTCTGCTTCCTGACCGGCCCCGACAACGTCGTCGCATACGACCCGACCTCGTTCATCAACGACGCGATCGCGCTGGTGCTGTCGATGCTGATGGCGGCGCTCGCGTTCGAACTGTTCCTGCCGCCGACGATGCGCGCGCTGCGCCGGCATCTGGTCGCGGACCTGCGCGAGCAGGTCGCGTTCGCCTGTACCGGCGCGCTTGCGACGCTGCGCGCGCGCTTCGAGAGCCGCACCCGCGATCTCATGTATCAACTGCGGACGATTTCGCAGGACGATCGCGCGGCGATCGGCGAATCGCTCGAATGGTTTCTCGCGGTGCTCGAAACCGGCTCCGCGGTGATCGACCTGCGCGATGCGATGGCACAGGCCGCATCGCAGGCCGGATCGGATATCGCGCCCGTGTGGCTGGCATCCGCCGATCAGGCATGCCGCGCGATCCGGGCGCTGTTCCAGGCGCCGACGCCGGCCCGCGCCGCCGACGCCACGCGCGCGGCGCAGGCCGCGATCGATGCGCTGCGTCGGCGGATGGCGCAGGAAAGCGGCACACGACAAAGCGCGCCGCATCTCCAGGCGGCGCTCGCGAGCCTGCATTTCATGCTCAGCGCCATTGCCGCGCCCGATTCGCCGCTGCCCGTGCCGCAGCAGGCCGCGCAAGTCGTCGCAGGAGACGGAAAGCGTTGATGAACGCGCCATGCACACGGCACGCCGCGCCGCACGCTCAATGGCGCGCCGCCTGCTCCGCGCCGAGGCCGGTCTGCGCGCGCACGAACTGCGCATCGAACGCGTGCCGTTCGTCGTTCGCCGCCCGGCTCCGGTCGCGCGACGACACCACGATGCTCACGAGAAACGCCAGCGGCATCGTGAACAGCGCCGGATGATCGTACGGAAAGATCGCGGCCGGATGCCCGAGCACGGCCTTCCACACCGCCGGCGACAGGATCACCAGCCCGACCGACGACACGAGCCCGGCGAAGCCGCCCCACACCGCGCCGCGGCTCGTCAGCCCCTTCCAGTACATCGAGAGCACCAGCGGCGGGAAATTCGCCGACGCGGCCACGTTGAACGCCAGCGCGACCAGGAACGCGAGGTTCTGCCCTTTGAACACGATGCCCAATGCCACGGCGATCGCGCCGATCGCGAGCGTCGTCCATTTGGTCACGCGCACTTCCGCGTCGCCGCTCGCGCGCCCCTTGCACAGCACGTTCGCGTAGATGTCGTGCGACACCGCGGACGCGCCGGCCAGCGCCAGCCCCGACACCACGGCGAGGATCGTCGCGAACGTCACCGCCGCGAGGAAGCCGAGGAACAGGTCGCCGCCGGTCGCGCGCGCCAGATGCATCGCGACCATGTTGCCGCCGCCGAGCAGCGTGCCGCCCGCGCGGCCGCCTTCGAAGAACTGCGGATCGGTGCCGACGATCACGATGCTCGCGAGGCCGATCACGAACATCGCGACGAACATGTAGCCGATGCAGGTGCTCGCGACGAACACGCTCTTCCTCGCCTCGCGTGCGTTCGGCACCGTGAAGAAGCGCATCAGCACGTGCGGGAGCCCGGACAGGCCGAACACCGTCGCGAGCGACAGCGACACGGCCGACACCGGGTCCGCGAACAGCCGCCCGGGCCCGAGCAGCATGCTGCCGCCGTGGTGAACCGCCACCGCCCGCGCCGCGAGCCGTTCGAAGCTGAAGTCGAAATGCGCGAGCGCGAGCACCGTGAGCAGCGTGCCGCCGAACATCAGCAGCACGGCCTTGATGATCTGCACCCACGTGGTCGCGATCATGCCGCCGAACGTCACGTACACGATCATCAGGAGTCCGACGCCCACCACCGCATAGGCGTAGTCGATCCCGAACAGCAGCTGCACGAGCTCGCCCGCGCCGACCATCTGCACGATCAGGTAGAAGAACACCACCGTCAGCGAGCTGGTTGCCGCCATCCAGCGCGTGCTGACCGGATCGAGCCGGTAAGCGATGATGTCGACGAACGTGAACTTGCCGAGATTGCGCAGCCGCTCGGCCATCAGGAACAGCATCACGGGCCAGCCGACGAAGAAGCCCACCACATAGAGCAGGCCGTCATAGCCTTTCGAATAGACGAGGCTGACGACACCGAGCAGCGTCGCGGCGGACATGTAGTCGCCCGCCACCGCGAGGCCGTTCTGGAATCCGCTGATGCCGCCGCCCGCGGTGAAGAAGTCGTTCGCCGTCTTTGTGCGGTTCGCGGCCCACCAGGTGATGCCGAGCGTGATGCACACGAACGCCATGAACATCGCGATCGCCGTGAGGTTCAGCGGCTGCCGCCGCGCCCCCTCCACGGCCGGCCCGGCCCATGCGAATCCGCCGGGCGCGAGCGCGATCAGCGCCGCCGCAAGTCGTGCCGGGCCCGTCATTTCGTCACCTCGCCGAGCAGCGCGTCGTTGAGCCGTTCGAACTTCCCGTTCGCGCGCCAGACGTACAGCCACGTGAACGCCCAGCCGACCACGATCACCGCGATCGCCGCCACCACGCCGACGGTCGTCACGTGCCCTGCCGCGACGGGCGCACGCAGCAGCCCGGGGCGAAACGCCACGCAGGCAGCCAGCGCGAAATACGCACCGAGCACGCCTGCGATCAACGACCAGGACAGGCGGGCGCGGCGCGCCGCCAGTTCGCGAAACGTCGCGTGCGCGCGAATGCGCGAGACCGCGCTTGCATTCAACTCCATGAGTCTCCTCCATTTTCAGTTGACGGATCGACAGCTTCGCCGCCGCTTCGACCGAGCTTTTCGTTGTTCTAATGGTATGCGCCGGCTGCATTTCGGCAGCGGCATGCATCGGGCTTCGCGAAGCGTGCGGCACCTCGAACCGCGCCACCGGATCGGCGGCGAGCGGGTATCGGGTGGAACGAGCTTAGGAGCGGGGCGGCGCAAATGCAGCCCCTCGCTTGGGGGGTGTGACGGACCGCCTGACCGGCGGCGTTGTCGCGTCGTTCACGCAAAAAGGCCCGGCCGGCGGACCACCGCCTTGCCGGGCCGGGCATCGTGCCGCGATGCGCGTCACGCGGGCCGCGTCATTGCCCGCCTTCGAGCCGAAGCCCGAGCTTGCTCGTCACCGACGTCACGCCCTGCACGCCGCGCGCCGCCTCGACCGCGGCGCGGTCCTGCGACTGGTCCGTGATGACGCCCGCCAGCGTCACCTCGCCCGTCTTCGCCTTCGCGAACACCGTCACCTGCGCATCGCCGATGCCGGGCGATTTCATGATGGCCAGGCGCACCTTCTTCGCGAACGCGCGGTTCGCGGCGCGCTCCGCCTTCTTTGCGGCTTTCGGCGACGCCGGCGCCGGCGCGGCTTGCGCCGCCTGCGCGCCCGGCGCCGCGGCATCGGGCGCGGCGGATTGCGCGTAACACGCCAGTGACGACGCCATGGCGACACCGGCGACAACGATCATGCTGCGTACCTTCATCTTCCCCTCCTCCACGTGACAAGAACCAACGGAAAACGGCGGATGCGCGCCCGCTTGCTACACCTCGCTGCGAGCCTGCATCGCCATCGCCTCCAGCGCCTGTTCGTCCGCGCTCAACGCGGGCGGCAGCGTGCTGCGCAGGTGATCGAGAAAGGTTCGTACCTTCGCATCCATGAACTGCCGCGACACATAGATCGCATAGACGTCCAGCAGCTGCAGCCGGTAGCCCGGCAACACCCGGACGAGCCGCCCGCTTCTCAGCTCGTCGAGCGCCGAATAGATCGCCAGCGAGCCGATGCCGCGCCCCGCGCGCAACGCCACCATCATCGCCTCGGGCGCGTTCACCTGGAACGGGGCCATCAGCACCGAATGCGATACGACGCTGCCGTCCTCGCCATGCAGCAGCCATTCGCCGTTCGGCTCGGCCGGCGTGTCGAGACGCAGGCACGCGTGCGCGTCGAGATCGGCCGGCGTCGACGGCGTGCCGTGCGTGTCGAGGTAGTCCCGCGATGCAACGAGGATGCTGTGGCTCTTGCCGTACGTGTGCGCGATGTATGCGGAATCCGGCAGGCTCGACGCGGTCAGGATCGAGATGTCGTAGCCTTCCTCGACCAGGTTCGGCATGCGCTGCGAATAGGTGATCTCGACCGACACGTCGGCGAACCTTTCCTGGTACGCGACGATCGACGCGGTCACGTGGCTCTGGCCGAGCCCCGGCATCGTGTGGATGCGCAGCCGGCCGTACGGCCGCACGAGCGCGTTGCGCGCCTCGGCGTTCGCCTGGTCGACGTCGCTCAGGATCGACGACACGCGCTCGAAGTAGCGCCGCCCGCTGTCGGTCAGCGCGATCTTGCGCGTCGTCCGGTGCAGCAGCCGCGTTTGCGCGTACTCCTCGAGGCTGGCGATCGCCCGCGACACCTGCGCGATCGCCACGTCCGTCTGCTTCGCGACCGCGGTGAAGCTGCCCGCCTGCGCAACGCGGACGAAGGTCCGCATGTTTTCAAGCATGTCCATTCCGATCCATCGCCTTTCATTGCGCCCGAATGACGTCCCGGGTGCGTGGCCCGTGCGCTGAACCGGATTGTCGGCGATTCATGCGCGCGCAATCACCCCCCGCACGGGGGGCTGTCGCGCTGCCCGGCAGTGTGAAACGCTCGTCAGGATTGCTTGCGGCCGGCGGCCATTGTTCAGATCAGTCGCGCTGCCCGGCCGCCGTCTTCAGCACGATCTTGCCGATGTGCAGGCCGGAATCCATCAGCTCGTGCGCGCCGCGCGCATCGCGCAGGTCGAACTGGCGATGGATCAGCGGCTTCACCGTGCCCTGCTTGATCAGCGGCCACACCGCGGCTTCGAGCTCGTGGATGATCTGCGCCTTCTCCGCGTAGGTGCGCGAACGCAGCGTGGAGCCGATGTGCGTCAGGCGCTTGGTCAGCATCGGGAACAGGTCGAGTTCCTTCGCGGGCCCGTTGATCACGCCGATCTGCACGATCCGCCCGTTCATCGCGGCCGCCGCGTAATTGCGGGCGACGTAGTCGCCGGCGATGATGTCGACGATCACGTCGACGCCCTTGCCGTCGGTGAAGCGCTTGACGGCCTCGACGAAATCCTCGTTCCGGTAGTCGATCGCGAGATCCGCGCCGAGCCGCAGGCTCGCGTCGCGCTGCGCGTCGGAGCCGACCGTCGTGATGATCGTCGACGCGCCGAACGCCTTCGCGAGCATCGTCGCCGTCGTCCCGATGCCGGACGCGCCGCCGTGGATCAGCACCGATTCGCCGCGCGCCAGCTTGCCGCGCTGGAACAGGTTCAGCCACACCGTCATGAAGGTTTCCGGCATCGCGGCCGCCTCGACCATGTCGAGGCCTTCGGGAATCGCCAGCGTGTTGCTCTCGTTCGCAACCGCGTACTCCGCGTAGCCGCCGCCCGGAATCAGCGCGCAGACCTTGTCGCCGATCGCGAAGCGCGTGACGCCCGCGCCGAGCGCGACGACGTCGCCGGCGATCTCGAGGCCGGGAAGATCCGACGCCCCCGGCGGCGGATCGTACAGGCCCTTGCGCTGGAACACGTCCGGGCCGTTCACGCCGGCCGCGTGAATGCGGATCAGGACTTCGCCGGCCGCCGGCGACGGCACCGGGCGCGTCGTCGGAACCAGGACTTCGGGGCCGCCGGGGCGCACGATTTCGACGGCGCTCATCTCGGTCGGGAGTGCTTTCATTTGATCATTCACGATTCGATCCTCTGCAGTACGCCGATGCGCGCTCGAATCCGGGGACCTCCCCGTTTCGCCGCATCGCGATGAAGAGGCAGTCTATCGATCGACCCGCGCGATCGCACGTCGTGAATTGCCGATCGACGGATGCAAATTTGCATCACGCCGGGCGCAAGGCGATTCGGCCTGCCGATTCGTCGAAGGATTGAAGCCGGTGCCGGGGCGCTCACGCGTCGCCGTCGTGCATGCGCGAACGCGGCAGGTCGAGCGCGAGCCCGCTGCGCACCGCCTGGATGCGCGACGTGACGTTGAGCTTTTCGAAGATGTTCTTCAGGTGCCACTTGATCGTCTCCGGCGCGACGCGCAGCGCGCGGGCGATCTCCTTGTTCGACAGCCCGCGCGCGACATAGTCGAGGATCTCGACTTCGCGCGCACTCAGGTTGCCGGCCGTCTGCGCCGTCTCGGACCGCGCGGCCTGCGCACCGGCCGACTTGCGGTGCGCATCGAACGCCTGCGCCAGCTCGCGCACGTACCACGCGCTGACCTGCGGAAAACGCTCCGCCTGCGCCTGCATGCGCGCGATCAGCCGCTCGAGCACCGCGCCTTCGTCGATGAACGTGCGCACGAGCCCGTTGCGCTGGCCGTATTCGAGCGCCTGCGCGAGCACGTCGAGCGCGGCGTCCGCGTGCCCCGCCTGCTCGAGCGCCGCCGCGCGCAGCGTCGCGGCCTGCGCGGCGAGCCAGTCGAACCCGCGCGCCGCGACCTGTTCGTGCACGGCCGCCATCAGGCTCGCCGCGTCGTGTTCGCGCTGGTCGCCGAGCAGCAGCCGCGCCTGCGCCGATTGCGCGATCTGCCACGTCTCGACGTAGCTCGACACCGCATCGGGCGGCGCGGCCGGCACCAGCGACGCAAGCGCATGCCCGAGCCGGTTCGCGCGCGTCAGGTTGCCTTCCTTCAGGTACAGGCGAATGCCGGTCGCCATGCACGCCACGCGCAGGCGCAGCCATTGCCGGCCGCAGGCGACATGGTCGGCCTCGTCGAGAATCTCGTGCGCGCGCACGGCCTGCCCGGCGTCGAACGCGAGCAGCGCGGCGGTCTGCATGAAGCGCTGCAGCGGCCCCAGCGAGCACGCCTGCATCGCGATCTGGAAGCGCTCGCGCTGCGCTTCCCGCACCTTCGCGAGGTCGTTCCATTCGTAGTAGATCGACGACAGGTAGCCGGCCGACAGCGCCGTCGCCGCGGACAGCCGCCCCGCCGCGCGCTCGGCCGACTGCAGTGCCGCCTCGAAGGTCTTCGACGCGTCGTGCAGGCGCCCCGCGACGAATTCGGCCAAGCCCGACATGTTGCGCCGGTACACGTTCGCATAGAGCGGCACGTCGCCGTGCGCGGCCCGCTCCGCACGCGCGCGCAGCGCCAGCACGTCGTCGATGCGCCCCGCATAGCTCAGCCCGAAGATCAGCGTGGTCTGGCCGATCTGCTCGATCCACGAGCCGGGCTTCGGGCCGGCCGCCATCACGCGCTCGCCGAGATGCAGCGATTCGGCGCTGCGATCCGACAGGGCCGCGATCAGCGAGCGCACCGCGAGCAGCTCGGTCGCGGTGACGTCGTCCGTGCCGAGCCGCCCCGCGTCGATATCCGCCTCGATCGCTTCGAGCGCGTGGCGCGCATCGACCGTCTGCATCGCGAGCGCCAGCGCCCACGCATGGGCGACGCGCAGGCGCAGCCGCCCCTTCGATGCATGGTCGGGCAGCCGCGACACCCAGTCGAGCACCGTGCGCACGTCGCTCGCCGCGATGAACTTCATCGCGCACGCCTCGACCCACGCCGCGGCCGCGTCGAAATCGCCGGCCGCGAGCGCGTGCCTCACCGCGTCCGGCCACTGGTGGCGGCCCGCATGCCATTCGCTCGCGCGCCGATGCAGCGCGGCGATCGTCCCGGGTTGCCGCAGCGCCAGTTCCTCGCGCAGATACTGCGAAAACAGCGCGTGATAGCGATACCATTCGCGCCCGCCATCGATCGACTTGATGAACAGGTTGTGCACGCTCAGCCATTCGAGGCAGTCCGCGCCGTCGCGCGCGCCGGTCAGCGCGTCGCACAGCGGCGGCGTCATCCGGTCCAGCACCGCGGTGCAGAGCAGGAAATGCCGGATCGCGTCCGGCACGTGCGTCATCACGTTCTCGTTCAGGTAGGTGGCGATGCCCGCGCGCGCGTTGCCGACCTGCTCCGCGACGCGCGCCGCGTCGTTTTCGTCGCTTTCGTCGCGCAGCGCGAGCGCGGCGAGCTGCAGGCCCGACACCCAGCCTTCGGTCGCCGCGCGCAGCCGTTCTAGGCTGGCCGCGTCGAGCGCCTTCCCGGCCACCCGGTCGAAGAACGCGCGGGTTTCCTGTTCGTCGAAGCGCAGGTCGTCCGCGTCCACGCGCACGAGCTGGTCGCGCGATTCGAAATGGCTGAGCGGCAGCGCCGGCGTCGCGCGGCACGACAGCACGACGTGCAGGTTCGACGGCGCGTAGCGCAGCAACCCGAACACCGCGTCGTGTATCACCGGCGACGCGAGGCGGTCGAAATCGTCGAGCATCACGAACAGCTCGACGCCGGCCGCATCGAGCTCGTTGAGCAATTCGTCGAACACGACCTTCAGCGGAATCAGCGCGCGATCGCGCAGCAGGCGCTGCGCGCGGCTGCCGATGCCGCCCGTCGCGACGACGATCGACTCGATCAGGTATGACGAGAAGATCGACGGGTTGTCGTCGTCCGGGTCGAGGCTGACCCACGCGACCTTCACGCCCGTCGACAGCAGCACGTTGCGCCACTCGGCGAGCAGCGTCGTCTTCCCGTAGCCGGCCGGCGCGCTGACGACCGTCAGCCGGCGCTCCAGGCCGCGCCTCAGCCGCCCGATCGGAATCGATCGCGGCACGAGCTCGCGCGCCAGCGCCGGCACCAGCTTGGTGCGCACCAGCACGTCGATCGCGTCGGCCTCGACGGACAGCGCCGCCTGCCTGCTTTTCCTGGACGTCATTGTCGCGATGTTCTCCCGATGGCAACCGCACTCGGGCGCCCGGCCGGCGCGGGCGGCCGCGATGTTCCGCGTAACAGCATAAACATACGATGCCGGCCGCCGATAGTCAGGGTTCTCCTGACCGGGCCATGCGGCATCGTCCGGCCGGTCGCGCCGGTCGCGCCGGTCGAATGCAAAGGCTCGCATTCTTGTCGATCGGCCGCCGGCCGATCAGCCCCCCATTCGGGGGGTTACGCCGATGCGGGCCGCCGCTTCATGCTGGGCGCTCGACGATGCGGCCGGCATGCGCCCGCTCGCGTCCACCGTTGCGCGCCCGTGCGCAGGGAGCCGCCATGAATTGCAGCGAAATCGCCGAAGCGTTCTTCGATCGCTATCGGCGCCACGACATCGACGGCATGCTCGCGCTGTGCGCCGAGCATGCGACGATCGACTACGTGCCGCTCGATGCGGCCGGGCCGGCCGCCGTGCAGGGCAAGGCGATCTGGGCATCGCTGATCGACGCCTTTCCGGATCTGTCGAACGAAATCACCGCGCTCCACCCCGACAGCGCCGGCCGTCACGTGACGGTCGAGGTGACGATCGGCGGCACGCAGGCGCGCGATTTCCTCGGCATCGCGAATCGCGGCCATGCGTTCTCGCTGAAGCACGCGTTCATCCTTGAACTCGACGCCGCGGGACGCATCGCGCGAATCCGCGCGTACTGGGACAACGCGCGGCTGTTCGACGATCTCGGCGGGACGACGCGCGGCTGACCGCGCGTGCGCGTCACGCGTCCTGGTAGCGCTCGCGCAGCGCCCGCTTGTTGATCTTGCCGACGCTGGTGCGCTCGATCGACGCGACGATCAGCAGCTTCTCCGGCACCGCGTAGCGCGAGATCAGCCCGCGATCGGCGACGCCCTTCACGTGCGCCTGCAGCTCGGCCGGCCCGACGCGCCCGACATGGGTGTCGGCCAGCACGACGAGCGCCAGCGGCCGCTCGCCCCACTTCGCATCCTTGACGCCGATCACCGCGGCTTCGCGCACCGCCGGATGCCGCGACAGGATGTCCTCGAGCGCCAGCGACGACACCCACTCGCCGCCGGTCTTGATCACGTCCTTGATGCGGTCGGTGATCTGCAGGCAGCCGTCCTTGTCGATCACGCCGATGTCGTTCGTATGCAGATAGCCGCCTTCCCACAGCGCCGCCGACGCGGCCTCGTCGCCCAGATAGCCGTCGGTCGCCCACGGCATGCGCACCACCACCTCGCCGCTCGAGCGGCCGTCGTGCGGCACGTCGCGCAGGTTCGCATCGACGATGCGCAGGTCGACGAGCGGCAGCGGCAGCCCCGTGCGCGTGCGGCGCGCGACGTCGTCGCCGCACGGCGCGTCTGCGCCGCCAGCGGGCGGGTCGACCTGCGCGATCGTCATCAGCGGGCAGGTTTCCGACATCCCGTAGCCGGTATACACGTCGATGCCGCGCGCGAGCGCCGCACGCGCCAGCCCGTCCGACAGCGGCGAGCCGCCGACGAGCACCTTCCACGACGACAGGTCGACCGACGCCGACGCCGGGCTGTCCAGGATCATCCCGAGCAGCGTCGGCACGCAATGCGAGAACGTGACCGACTCGCGCGCGATCAGCGCGAGCAAACCGTCCGGCGCATAGCGGCCCGGATACACCTGCTTGAGCCCGAGCGCGGTCGCGATGTACGGCATGCCCCATGCATGCACGTGGAACATCGGCGTGATCGGCATGTACACGTCGTCGCGGTGCACGCGCCCGCGCTCGCGCGCGCTCGACAGCGCCGCCATTCCCGCGAGCGTGTGCAGCACGAGCTGGCGATGGGTGAACGCGACGCCCTTCGGCAGCCCGGTCGTGCCGGTCGTGTAGAACGTGGTCGCGCGCGTGTTCTCGTCGAAATCGGGGAACACGAAATCGGGCGAGCCGCCGGCCACCAGGTTTTCGTACTCGTCGACGAAGCCGTCGGGCAGCGCCGTCGGCTCGCCGTCGCCGATCAGCACGAAGCGGCGCACCGTCTCGAGCCGCGCGCGCAGGCCGTCGAGCAACGGCAGGAAGTCGCGATGGACGAGCACGATGCGCGCGCCCGAGTGGTTCAGCGTATGGAGCAGCTGGTCGGGCGACAGCCGGACGTTCGCGGTCATCAGCACCGCGCCCATCATCGGCACCGCGAAGTAGCACTCGAGGTAGCGGTGACTGTCCCAGTCCATCACGGCCACCGTGTCGCCGGGCGCGACGCCGGCCGCCGACAGCCCGCTGGCAAGCTGCCCGACACGGTGCCGGAACGTCCAGTAGTCGTACCGGACCTGGTCGCTGTAGACGATCGCCTGCTCGGGCCGCGTCGCGAGCGGCGTATGCAGCAGCTGCTTGATCAGCAGCGGGTACGCGCAGGCGGACGATGCCGGGGCCGCCGGCGCAGGCGTGGACGACTCATTCATGAATGCCTCCATAAGCGGACGACGATTGCCGATGCGGCCGCGCCCGCCGCCGACACCGGTGACCGGGGTCGTGCTGCGGGGCGCGTCGGACCGCGAAACCGTGGCGTCTCCTCTTCATTCCTATGCGGGAATGCATGCGAAACGGCCGGCCGGAAGCGGTGCGCCGCCCGAGCCGGAATGTCGACCACGATACCCAGCGGCCACCGGCCGGACACCCCCCCTGTCAGGGGGTGAGCCGGCGCCGCGCGCGCCATGCAGAAGGATCGCGTTCGTGTCAGCCCACCTGTTCGGGGGGGACGCACGCGCCGGACGCAACGGTAAGATTCGCCCGAAGGCGTCCCGCGGCGAGCGCGTGGGCGCCCATTGCGGCCCGCCGTAAGTTCCAACCCGAGAAAGGAGTAGCCATGACTTCCGAACGCCAGGACCTGGACAAAGCGCCCACCCCCGATCCCGCCGAGAACAATGCGTTCTTCCCTTCGCCCTACTCCCTGTCGATGTACACGTCGTCGAAAACGGACTTCGACGGCACGGATTACCCGAATCCGTACCGGGGCGGCAAGTGGAAAGTCCTGATGATTGCGAGCGACGAGCGCTACATCCTGATGACCAACGGCAAGATGTTCTCGACCGGCAATCACCCGGTCGAGATGCTGCTGCCGATGTATCACATGGACAAGGCCGGCTTCGAGATCGACATCGCGACGCTGTCCGGCAACCCCGCGAAGCTCGAACTGTGGGCGATGCCCGGCGAGG
Organism: Burkholderia stagnalis; assembly: GCF_902830275.1. Classification (GTDB taxonomy): domain Bacteria; phylum Pseudomonadota; class Gammaproteobacteria; order Burkholderiales; family Burkholderiaceae; genus Burkholderia; species Burkholderia stagnalis. The sequence goes on from NZ_CADESW010000001.1 coordinate 323,392, forward strand.
ACGAGGCCGTCCAGGGCACCTACCGGAAATACCTGCCGAAGCTGAAGGCGCCGCTGAAGCTGTCCGACGTGCTGGAAAGCAGCCTCGGCGCGGATTCGCCGTATATCGCCGTGTTCGTGCCGGGCGGCCACGGCGTGCTGGCCGGCATCCCGCACAGCCGGGAAGTCAAGCGCACGCTGCAGTGGGCGCTGGACCACGACCGGCACATCGTCACGCTGTGCCACGGCCCGTCGTGCCTGCTGGCGTCGGCCGTCGACGAGGATCCGGACCGCTATCCGTTCAAGGGCTACGAAATCTGCGTGTTCCCCGATTCGCTGGACAAGGGGGCGAACCTCGACATCGGCTACATGCCGGGCCCGCTGCCCTGGCTCGTCGGCGAAAGCCTCGAGAAGCTCGGCGTCACGGTGCTGAACCGGGACATCACCGGCCGCTGCCATCAGGACCGCAAGCTGATCACCGGCGACAGCCCGCTCGCGTCCAACAATATCGGCAAGCTCGCCGCGGCGGCGTTGCTCGAGGCCGTCGCGCGGTAAGCGTCCTGCGGGCGCTGCGTCGCGCCGCGGCCGGCCGTCGATCCGCCGGCGCGACGCAGCCCGCTCTCGACGCGCTCGGCCTCACTCCGCCGCCGGCGTCTCGTGCAAATGCCGCCACACGATGCGTCCGCGAGCGTCGCGCTCGAACACGGCGGTCGAGCGCCGCACGGTGCGCCGCCCTGCGTCGTCGGCCTGCGTCTCGCGATAGCCGATCGCCGCGCCGCCGTCCCATTCGGCGATCACCTGCAGCGCGTCGATCTCGATCCGCAGCCCGGGGCGCGCGCCGTGCCCCTGCGAGAACAGCGCGTCGACACCTGCGAAATCGATCGCCGCGCCCTGCAGCGTGATCATCGTGAACCGCGGCGAGAAACGGGCAAGCAGCCGCGCGAGCACCGGCGCGGACCGCCCGCCGGCCGCGTGGCCGGACAGCCATTGCTCGATATCGACATGCGCGTCGACGACTTCCTGGAAATACGGATTCGGCAGGTTCATGGGTGGTCCTTCACGATTGTCGGGAAACCGGTTGTGCGCTGCTCGAGCCGCGCGGCGCAAGCCGTGCGACGAGCAGCAGCGGGATCAGCGTCAACAGCGCCGCCAGCACGAAGCTTTGCCGGTAAGGCAGCAGCGCAGCGCCGCCCGCGGCGAGCGACGACAGCCCGTTGAACGCGCTGCCGAGCACCGCCACGCCGACACAGAAGCTCAGTTGCCGATTCAGGTTCCATAGCGCGCTCGCGTCGCCCATGCGGTCCGCCGGCACGTCGATGAACGCGGCGCTCTGCGCGGTGCTCGTGCACAGGCTCGCGCCGAAGCCCATCGCGGCGAACGCGGCCACGCGCCCCGCTTCGAACGCGGCGAGCGGGGTCGCGAGCAGCAGGATGCCCGCGCAATCGACCGCGATCCCGCATGCGAACAGCGGCCTCGGGCCCCAGCGCGCGAACCCGCGGCGTGTCGTCGCGATCGCGCAGCACGACGCGATCGCCCACGGCAGCATCAGCGCGCCCGCATGCGCGGCGCTCAGCCCCAGTTCGTTCTGCAGATACAGCGCGGCGACGAGATTGACGCCGGCGAACACGCCCGGCACGCACAGATAGACGACGACACCCGCGCGCAGCAGCGGCTGCGCGAGCAGCCGCAGGTCGAGCAACGGCGCGGCCGCACGACGCGCGTGCGCCACGTAGCCGAGCCCGGCGGCGCCCGCGGCCATGAGCATCGCGAGCGCGAGCCGGCCCGCACCGGGCCGGCCGGCAAACGTCAGGCCGAGCAGCAGCGCGACGAGCGCGGCGGCGCTCAGGCCGAGCCCCGGCCAGTCGAGCGGCGCCGGCCGCGCACCCGCGCGGTCGGCCGGCAGCCACGCGAATGCGAGCCCGCCGGTCGCAACTGCAAGCGGCAGCATGCCGACGAAGATCGCGCGCCACGACATCCGGTCGACGATAAGCCCGCCGATCGCGGGCGACAGCGCCGGCACGAGCAGCGCGACCATCATCACGACCGACGTCAGGTGCGCGCGTGCGTCCGGCGGATACGCGCGATACGCGAGCGCCTGCCCGACCGGAATCAGCAGGCCGCCGCCGAGCCCCTGCGCCAGCCGCCACGCGAGTAGCGCGCCGATCGACGCGGCACGCGCGACACCGAGGCTCGCGAACCCGAACAGCAGCAGCGATGCGATCAGCACCCGCCGCTCGCCGAAGCGGCGCGCGAGCCATGCGCCGAGCGGAATCACGACGGTCAGGCCGAGCACGTACGTGTTGCCGACCCACGCGAGCTGCGCGACCGATGCGTGCAGCTCGCGCTGCAGCGCCGGATACGCGGCGTTGAGCATGAACATGCACGCGAGATCGATGGCGAACCCGAGCAGATAGACGGCGGCAACCCTGGAACGAGCGGACATGTCGGCGGAAATCGAACGAAACGCCGCAGTTTAGGGGCCGGCCGCGGCGCCGGTAAGGCTGGCGACGCGAACAGTCCCGTCGAAAAATCATGACAATCCGGGGCGGCACGCAGGGCGGCAGCGGCGGCTAAGCCCCACGCCAAGGCGGCGCTCAGCGCGGCAAACGGCGGCAATGCCCCACGCCGCCGCACATTCCCGGTACCCTTCGCTCCGGACTTCGTTTTCAAGCAGGGTGATCGACACAACCATGGTGAGCCTCGATCGTTTCGCGATCTTCCGCGCCGTCGTCGAAGCGGGATCGTTCACGGCCGCCGCGGCCGCGCTGAACCAGGCGCGCGCGGCCGTCAGCTTCAACGTGAAGCAGCTCGAAACCGAGCTCGGCGTGACGCTGCTCACGCGAACGACGCGCCGGGTCGCCTTGACGGACGCAGGCGAACGCTTCTACGCGCGCTGCGTGCGCGTGCTCGACGAAGCCGACGGCGCGATCGACGACGCACGCGGCGAGCACGGCGGCATGCACGGCAGCCTGCGGGTGACGTCGACGGTCGAATACGCGTCGCGGGTCGTCGCGCCCGCGCTGCATGCGTTCACGCAGCGGCACCCCGCGCTGCGGGTGCGGCTCGACACGCATACGGCGCAGGCGGATCTCGTGCGCGACCGCTTCGACGTCGCGATCCGGCTCGGCCGCTCCGAGCAGTTCCGGGATCTGCCGTATCGCGGCGTGTGCCTCGGCACGTATGAAGTGCGGCCGGTGATGACGCCCGGCCTGGCCGCACGCGCCGGCGTGCCGCGCATCGACTCCCCCGACGCGCTGGCCCGCCTGCCGCAGCTCGGCCACAGCCGGCTGGAACGGATCGCCGCATGGCCGCTCGTGCACCGCGACGGCAGCGAGCAGGTGTTCCGGCCGGCCGCGAAGCCGCAGCTCGTGGTGGACAACGCGTCGGTGCTGCAAGCGCTTGCGCGGCAAGGCAGCGGCGTCGCGCTGCTGCCGGAATGGCTGGTGCGCGACGATCTCGCGAGCGGCGCGCTGGTCGACGCGCTGCCCGATTACCGGTTTCCGCGGCAGAGCGTGTACGCGCTGTACGTATCGACCCCGCACGTGCCGCAGAAGGTGCGCGCGTGGGTCGATTTCATGAAGGCATATTTGAAGAAGGCGGGCTGACGCGCCGGCTCACCGGCCCGGGCCGTGCGCCCCCGCCGCCGCATCCACCGCGTCGACCGACCGGTTCAGCCACGGGCCGATATCCATCTCGTCGTAGCGCACGAGCCGGCTGTTGCGGGCCCGCCGGTAGCCCCACCAGATCGCGACGAACAGCGGAATCCACACGTAGATCGACAGCACCTCCATCCAGTCGATCTTCTCCGCGAAAAACGCCTGATAGTCCTGCCCGAGCGAGATCGCCACGCAGATCGCGATCGCGAACAGCGGCCCGAACGGAAACCACTTCGCGCGATACGGCAGCTGGTCGAGCCGGTAGCCCTGCTTCAGCAGACCCTTGCGGAAGCGGTAGTGACTGACCGCGATGCCAAGCCACGCGATGAAGCCCGTGATGCCGACCGTGTTCAGCAGCCACAGATAGATCCGCTGGTTGTTCGCCAGCGACGTCAGGAAGCACAGCCCGCCGACCGCCATCGTCGCGTACAGCGCATTGCGCGGCACGCCGCCCGGCGACAGCGTCGCGAACATCGCCGGCGCGCGGCCCTCGGTCGCGAGCGTATACAGCATCCGCGTGGCCGCATACGTGCCGGAATTGCCCGCGGACAGCACCGCGGTCAGGATCACGACGTTCATCGCGCCGGCCGCGATCGGAAACCCCGCGTGGCTGAAGACCAGTGTGAACGGGCTCACGCCGATGTCGGTCACGTCGCTCTTGAGCAGGTTCGGGTCGGTGTACGGAATCAGCAGGCCGATCACGAAGATCGCCAGCACGTAGAACAGCATGATCCGCCAGAAGATCTGCTTCACCGCGCGCGGGATCGTCGTGCGCGGGTTCTCCGATTCGCCGGCCGTGATCCCCACCAGCTCGGTGCCGAGGAACGAAAACCCGGCGATCAGCGCGACGCTCATCATCGCGTGCACGCCGCCGACGAACGGCGCATCGCCGATCGTGAAGTTCCGCCAGCCTGCCGCGTGGCCGGCGCCGATCGCACCTGCCGCGATCAGCAGCCCCGCGGCGATGAACGCGATCACCGTGACGACCTTGATCAGCGAGAACCAGTACTCCGATTCCCCGAAGCCGCGCACCGACAGCGTGTTCAGCAGGAAGATCAGCACCAGGAACGCGGCGCCCCACCAGATGCCCGGCACGCCGGGAAACCAGTAGCGCATCACGATCTGCCCGGCGACCAGCTCGATCGCGATCGTCACCGCCCAGCTGTACCAGTAGGTCCAGCCGAGCGCGACGCCGAAGCCCGCGTCGACGTATTTCTCGCCGTAGACCGCGAACGAGCCCGACACCGGCATCAGCGCGGCCATCTCGCCGAGCCCCGTCACGACGAAATAGACCATCAGCCCGATCACCACGTACGCGGCGATCGCGCCGCCCGGCCCGGCCTGCGCGACCGATGCGCCGGAGGCGACGAACAGCCCCGTGCCGATCGAGCCGCCGATCGCGATCATCGCGATATGGCGGCTTTGCAGGCGGCGCTTCAGCGTCGTCTGCGGCGATGCGATTCCTGCGTCAGTCGCTTGCATGGCGTCCATAGCATTCACCCTGAAAGAGTCGGTCCGTCCAATTTGATTCGGGATGCAGATCATCAGGCGCGGCTTCGCGCGCCGATTGACTGCAATATTCAGGTTCCGGCTGAAGCGGTGCCGCCCGGCGGCGTCACGCGGCGCTGCGCTTGATCACCTGCAGCTCGGCCGTCGTCACGATTTTCTCGATCCGGTAGCGCGGGCTCTCGAGCCACGCGTTCGCGATCCGGCGATACTCGTCGAGATCGTCGCACGCGAGCCGCACCAGGAAATCGAAGGTGCCGCTGACGAGCCAGCAGTCGAGCACCGCCGGGTTCGCGCGCATCTCCTCCTCGAACGGCGCCTGCGAGCGGCCGTGGTCGGCGAGCACGATCTGCGCGAGCACGACGATCGACTTCTTGTCGCGCGGCGCATGGATCACCGCACGATAGCCGGCGATCACGCCCATCGCCTCGAGCCGTTCCACGCGGGCCTGGCACGGCCGCGGCGTCAGGTTCACGAGCTCCGACAGCTTGCGGTATGAAATGCGTCCGTCGTTGCGCAGGATGTCGAGGATCCGGAGATCGATCTTGTCGAGCTGCATCTTCTTGTCGGGCATCCGGGTTCGCTCCAGTCGGGTCGTGGCTTGCGCACGCGGCGTCTGCCGCCTCGCACGCGCGCCACATTATCCGGCCGAACCGCACCGCGTGCCAGCCGGCTAGAACCGCAGCGACAGGCAGGTCAGCCCGCCGTCCATCTTGCGGAACTCGCTCGTGTCGATCACGCGCAGCGGCAGGCCGAGCGTCTCGAGGCGCGCGTGCACGCGCGGGTAGCCGGCCGGCGTGATCAGCGCGTCGTTCACGCGCAGCGTATTGCCCGCGTACTCGTCGGCCGGTGCGACCACGATCCGGCGGAACCCGGCAAACGCCGGGTGCGCATCGAGCGCTTCGTTCACGAGCAGCGTGTCGTCGCCCACGCTGTTGACGACCGACTTCAGGTGCAGGCCCTCGCCGACCGGCACCGCGACGACCGTATAGCCGTACGGCGACACCAGCGCCTCGAACGCCGCGATGCCGGCGGCATCCGTGCGGCCGGTCAGGCCGATGAAGAAGCGCTTGCCGACCAGCATCACGTCGCCGCCGTCGAGCCGGCCGTCGCGCATCGGCAGCAGCTCGCGGTGCGCGGCGAGCGGCGTGGCGATGTGATCGATCTCGCCGCGCCGCGCGGGCGCGCCGGGGCGCGTGATCACCGCGAATTCGGGCGTGACGACGGCGACGTCCTCGACGAAGTGCGCGTCGGGAAACGCATCGAGCGGCGGCAATTCGGTGATCGCGACGCCGAGCGTGCGCAACGTGTCGCAGTACGCGTCGAACTGCGCGAGCGTCTTGTCGTGGTCGGGCGCGCCGAGCAGCGCGGTGGTGAGGCCCGCGCCGCACGATGCGGCGGGCCGGCGAACGATGGCTTGCGTGAACTGCATCGACTCCTCCTTGGAATGGGGCGCGGCCTGCGCGATCTGCCGCGCGACCGCCCCGGGTGCCAAACCATTATCGGGAGTCAAAATGGGCCAGTTGCGTCGATTTCGGCCGTGCGCGCAGCCGATTCCGTCGAATTCGCGCACGCGGGGCGACCGATTCGGCCGCCTGCCCGGGCGCAGGCCGCCCGAAATGCAAAACACCCCGGCGGGCTGACCCACCGGGGTGTTCTGGTGTTGCGATTGCCGGACGCGAACGGCCGTTCGGCCATTCGCGCCGCACGCGGCTTAGCGTGCGTTGATCGGATTCGCTTCGCGCAGCGTATCGCCGATGAACAGCTGACGCGGACGGCCGATCTTCTGTTCCGGATCCGCGATCATTTCGTTCCACTGTGCGATCCAGCCGATCGTACGTGCCATCGCGAAGATGCAGGTGAACATCGACGTCGGGATGCCCAGCGCGCGCTGGACGATGCCCGAGTAGAAGTCGACGTTCGGGTACAGCTTGCGCGACACGAAGTACTCGTCTTCCAGCGCGATCTTCTCGAGCTGCATCGCGAGCTTGAACAGCGGGTCGTCGTGCAGGCCCAGTTCGTTCAGCACTTCGTAGCACGTTTCGCGCATCAGCTTCGCACGCGGATCGTAGTTCTTGTACACGCGGTGGCCGAAGCCCATCAGCTTCACGCCCGAGTTCTTGTCCTTCACCTGCTTGATGAACTCGGGGATGTTGTCCGGCGTGCCGATCTGCTCGAGCATGTTCAGCGCGGCTTCGTTCGCACCACCGTGCGCCGGGCCCCACAGACATGCGATACCGGCCGCGATACATGCGAACGGGTTCGCGCCCGACGAGCCGGCCAGGCGGACCGTCGACGTCGATGCGTTCTGCTCGTGGTCGGCGTGCAGGATCAGGATGCGGTCGAGCGCGCGGACGAGCACGTCGTTGACCTGGTATTCCTCGCACGGGTTCGCGAACATCATGCGCATGAAGTTCGCGCTGTACGACAGATTGTTCTGCGGGTACACGAACGGCTGGCCGATGCTGTACTTGTAGGCCATCGCGACGAGCGTCGGCAGCTTCGCGATCATGCGGATCGCCGACACTTCACGGTGACGCGGGTCGTTGATGTCGAGCGAGTCGTGGTAGAACGCCGACAGCGCGCCGACCGCGGCGACCAGGATCGCCATCGGGTGCGCGTCGCGACGGAAGCCGCGGAAGAAGAACTGCATCTGCTCGTGGACCATCGTGTGCTTCGTGACGGTCGCGACGAATTCCTTCTTCTGCGCTTCGTTCGGCAGTTCGCCCTTCAGCAGCAGGTAGCAGGTCTCGAGGAAGTCGGCGTTCTGCGCGAGGTTGTCGATCGGGTAGCCGCGATACAGCAGTTCGCCCTTGTCGCCGTCGATGTACGTGATCGCCGAATTGCACGACGCCGTCGACATGAAGCCCGGGTCGTACGTGAACTTGCCGGTCTGGCCGTACAGCTTGCGGATGTCGATCACGTCCGGGCCCATCGTGCCCTTGTAGATCGGCAGTTCGACGCTAGGCGAGTTGTCGCTGAACGATAGCGTGGCTTTAACATCAGACGGAGTCATGGCACATCCTCAATCGAAATAAAGAAACGGGATTCGATAACGGGCGAAACGCGGTTACACGTTGCGCAGCATCTCCAACAGCCGGTGAATGTCCGGGCTGTCTAGGTCGCCTTCTGGTTCCTTGCGCGCGAGGAGCAAGTCCATCAGGTCGTTGTCGCTCAGATCGAGCAGGCGCGACAACGCGCCTACGTCTGCATCGGTGAGGTCATGCTCGTATCTGCCGAAGAAACGCTCGAAGATGATGTCGTTTTCCAGCAGACCCCGCCGCGCGCGCCAGCGAAGGCGCGCGCGGCGGTGCGGGTCGGATTGATGCGAATCGTCGCTCATTGCAACCCGGCCTTAAACCGCACGGCGAACCATCAGTTCCTTGATCTTGCCGATCGCCTTCGTCGGGTTGAGGCCCTTCGGGCACACGTCGACGCAGTTCATGATCGTATGGCAACGGAACAGACGGTACGGATCCTCGAGGTTGTCGAGACGCTCGCCGGTGGCGGTGTCGCGGCTGTCCGCGATGAAGCGGTAAGCCTGCAGCAGGCCGGCCGGGCCGACGAACTTGTCCGGGTTCCACCAGAAGCTCGGGCACGACGTCGAGCAGCTTGCGCACAGAATGCACTCGTACACGCCGTCGAGCTCGTCGCGTTCCTGCGGCGACTGCAGGCGCTCCTTCTCGGGCGGCGGCGCGTCGTTGATCAGGTACGGCTTGATCGAGTGGTACTGGTTGAAGAAGTGCGTCATGTCGACGATCAGGTCGCGCACGACGGGCAGGCCCGGTAGCGGGCGCAGCACGATCTTCTGCGGCAGGTCGTTCAGGTTCGTCAGGCAGGCGAGACCGTTCTTGCCGTTGATGTTCATCGCGTCCGAACCGCACACGCCTTCGCGGCACGAACGGCGGAACGACAGCGTCTCGTCGACGGCCTTCAGCTTGACCAGGGCATCCAGCAGCATGCGCTCGTGCTGGAGATCCAGTTCGTACGTCTGCATGCGCGGCGCTGCGTCCTTGTCCGGATCGTAGCGGTAGACTTCAAAAATGCGTTTTGCCATTTCAGATTCCTTTGATTCGGCTTAGAACGTACGGGCCTTCGGCGGTACGGACTCGACCGTCAGCGGTTTCATTTGAACGGGCTTGTAGTCGAGGCGGTCGCCTTCGCTGTACCACAGCGTGTGGCGCATCCAGTTCTCGTCGTCGCGGTGCTCGTAGTCGCTGTGCGCGTGCGCGCCACGGCTTTCCTTGCGGGCTTCCGCCGAGACCATCGTCGCGCGGGCGACTTCGATCAGGTTCTCCAGCTCGAGCGCTTCGACGCGCGCGGTGTTGAACACCTTCGACTTGTCCTTCAGGTGGATGTTTTCCACGCGTGCCTTCAGGCCGGCCATCTGGTCGACGCCTTCCTTCAGCAGCGCCGACGTGCGGAACACGCCTGCGTGCTTCTGCATCGTCGCGCGGATGTCGTTCGCGACGTCCTGCGTGTATTCGCCCGACGTCGACTTGTCGAGCTTGTTCAGGCGCGCCAGCGAGAATTCGCCTGCGTCGGCCGGCAGCGGCTTGTGATCGCGCTGGTTCTTCACGTGCTCGACGATGTGGTTGCCGGCCGCGCGGCCGAACACCACGAGGTCGAGCAGCGAGTTCGTGCCGAGGCGGTTCGCGCCGTGCACGGACACGCACGAGCATTCGCCCACTGCGTAGAAGCCGTTGATCGGCTCCTTGTGGTCGCGCGACGTGCCCACGACCTGGCCGTGGATGTTGGTCGGGATGCCGCCCATCTGGTAGTGGATGGTCGGGACGACCGGGATCGGTTCCTTGATGCAGTCGACGTTCGCGAACTTCAGCGCGATTTCGCGGATCGACGGCAGACGCTTCATGATCGTCTCGGCGCCGATGTGCGACAGGTCGAGCAGCACGTGGTCCTTGTTCGGACCCACGCCGCGGCCTTCCTTGATTTCCTGGTCCATCGAGCGCGACACGAAGTCACGCGGCGCCAGATCCTTCAGCGTCGGCGCGTAGCGCTCCATGAAGCGCTCGCCGTTCGCGTTGCGCAGGATGCCGCCTTCGCCGCGCACGCCTTCGGTGATCAGCACGCCCGCGCCGGCCACGCCGGTCGGGTGGAACTGCCAGAATTCCATGTCCTGCAGCGCGATGCCCGAGCGGGCCGCCATGCCGAGGCCGTCGCCGGTATTGATGAACGCGTTGGTCGACGCCGCGAAGATCCGGCCTGCGCCGCCCGTCGCGAACAGCGTCGTCTTGCCTTCGAGGATGTAGACGTCGCCCGTTTCCATTTCGAGGGCCGTCACGCCGAGCACGTCGCCGTCCGCGTCGCGGATCAGGTCGAGCGCCATCCATTCGACGAAGAACTGCGTCTTCGCCGCGACGTTCTGCTGGTACAGCGTGTGCAGCAGCGCGTGACCGGTACGGTCGGCAGCCGCGCAGGCGCGCTGCACCGGCTTCTCGCCGTAGTTCGCGGTGTGGCCGCCGAACGGGCGCTGGTAGATCGTGCCGTCCGCGTTGCGGTCGAACGGCATGCCGAAGTGCTCGAGTTCGTACACGACGTTCGGCGCTTCACGGCACATGAACTCGATCGCGTCCTGGTCGCCGAGCCAGTCGGAGCCCTTGATCGTGTCGTAGAAGTGGTAGTGCCAGTTGTCTTCGCTCATGTTGCCGAGCGACGCGCCGATGCCGCCCTGTGCGGCGACCGTGTGCGAGCGGGTCGGGAACACCTTCGACAGCACGCAGACCGACAGGCCCGCGCGCGACAGTTGCAGCGCCGCGCGCAAACCGGAGCCGCCCGCGCCGACGATCACGACGTCGAACTTGCGACGCGGGAGGGAATTTTTGATTGCAGCCATTCTTTACACTCTCCAGAGAATCTGCGCGGCGTAGCCCGCACATGCGAGCAGCCAGACGATGGTCAGCGATTGCAGCAGCAGGCGCACACCGACGGGCTTCACGTAGTCCATCCAGATGTCGCGCACGCCGACCCATGCGTGGTAGAAGAGGGAGAGCAGCATCACGAAGGTCGCGAGCTTCATCCATTGCGCGGCGAAGATCGATGCCCAGCCTTCGTACGAGAAATCATGCGCGCCGAAGAACAGCACCAGCAGGATGACCGTGTAGACGGCCATGATCGTGGCCGTCACGCGTTGCGCGAGCCAGTCGCGCAGGCCGTAGTGTGCGCCGACGACGAGGCGCTTCGAGCCGATTCGGTTGTTGGCTGCCATTTCTTAGAATGCTCCGAACAGTTTGAGGGCCATGGCGATCGTGAGGGCGATCGAGACGACGAACACGACGACGGCCGTCTTCTTGCCGCTTTCCTTCGTGACCGCGTCGTGGTTGACGTCCATCAGCAGGTGACGGATGCCGGCGCAGAAGTGATGGAAGAACGCCCACGACAGCGCGAGGACGATCAGCTTGACGACGATGTTGGAGAGGAAGAACTTGAAGCCTTCGAAGCTGAGCTCGGAGGTGAGGCTCTGGTCGAAGAGGAACAGCAGGAACGGCAGGAACAGGAACAGCAGCGCGCCGCTGACTCGATGGAGAATCGACAAGATCGCTGCCAGCGGCATGCGATATTTCATCGTGATATCGCCGAATCCGATGTTCCGGTATTCCGGCCTCGGCTTTCTTACTGCGTCAGTCATGCTAGACCCCTACTTATGTTGTCACACTAATCCGCAATTTTAGCGCCTTTTTATATCGCGCTGCAGCGAAAACCTGCTCAGGATCGTTACGCGACACGGAATAAAGGCGGCCCGAAACATGCTTCGCGCTACATGGGGATGGCGAATGCATCCGGCGTGAGCCACTTCATTTCTAGCTCAAGTCGTTCTGATAGTAGTACCCGGTGGTGACGTACCAGCCGCGGCGCACTTCCACGGGCCGATCGCCGTACGTGTACGACACGCGCTCGACCGACAGCAGCGGGAAGCCCGGCGGCACGTGCAGCAGGTCGGCCACCGCCGGCTCCGCGGCCACCGCGCGGATCTTCTCCGACGCGCGGATCATGCGGGTGCCGAACTCCGTCTCGAACATCGCGTACAGCGGCCCCTTGTACTCGCTCAGCCGCTCGAACGTGAGCCCGCGAAACATCGCGCCCGGCAGCCAGATCTCGTCCAGCACCGTCGCCTCGTTCTCGAACTCCAGCAGGCGGCGCACCTGCACCACCGGGTCGGCCGGCTTCAGGTCGAGCTGGCGGGCGATCTCGGCCGGCGCGCGCATCCGCCGGCACTCGAGCAGGCGGCTCACGTGCGCGTGCTCCGCGCCGTCGTCGGCGAGCAGGCGCAGGAAGCGGAATTGCGCGCGGTCTTCATTGTGCGTCGCAACAAACGTGCCCTTCCCCTGCCGGCGAACCACCAGGTTTTCCGCGGCCAGCTCGTCGATCGCCTTGCGCACGGTGCCCTGGCTGACCTTGTAGCGGGCCGCGAGCTCCACCTCGCTCGGGATGATCTCGCCCGGCTTCCATTCGCCCGTTTCCAGGCTCTGCGTGATCAATGCCTTGATCTGCTGGTATAAAGGGCTGAACGTCGGCGACGGCGCCGGCGCGACCTCGGCCGCGCCCGGCTGCCCTGGGCCGCCTGCGCCGGTCGGATTCGCGTTGTTCGCCTGGTTCGATGTCATGGCGCGCATTTCATCACAAACCCAGGTTTTTCGTCCACTCAAATTCCGCAAAACATCTGTCTTATATAAGACATATGATACTGTTTGACTTTGGGCCCGTCGGCTCCTACACTCCGGGGCGAGCAAGGGTTCGCGAGTCGCACGGCGCGCCCCCGGCCACGTGCCTCGGCCCGTCTCCAGGTCACCGCGCAAGCAACCGCGAGTCCTCCGCCCTGCTTCAATGCAACGCTTCGCATAACGCGCATAGAATGGCGTTTTCACGAGCATCCCTCGCTTCACCCGTCCTGGAGATTTTCAATGGCTAAGCCCGCTAAGCGCGTTGCCGTCACCGGCGCCGCAGGTCAAATCGCTTACTCGCTGCTGTTCCGCATCGCGAACGGCGACCTGCTCGGCAAGGACCAGCCGGTCATCCTGCAACTGCTCGACCTCCCGCAAGCCCAAGCCGCCGTCAAAGGCGTCGTGATGGAACTGGACGATTGCGCGTTCCCGCTGCTCGCGGGCGTCGTGATCACCGACGATCCGAAGGTCGCGTTCAAGGACGCCGACGTCGCGCTGCTGGTCGGCGCCCGTCCGCGCTCGAAGGGCATGGAGCGCAAGGACCTGCTGTCGGCGAACGCCGAGATCTTCACGGTCCAGGGCGCGGCCCTGAACGAAGTCGCGAGCCGCGACGTGAAGGTGCTGGTCGTCGGCAACCCGGCCAACACGAACGCGTACATCGCGATGAAGTCGGCGCCGGACCTGCCGAAGAAGAACTTCACGGCGATGCTGCGCCTCGACCACAACCGCGCGCTGTCGCAGCTCGCGGCCAAGTCGGGCAAGCCGGTCGCTTCGATCGAGAAGCTCGCCGTGTGGGGCAACCACTCGCCGACGATGTACCCGGACTTCCGCTTCGCGACCGCCGAAGGCGAATCGCTGCTGAAGCTGATCAACGACGACGTGTGGAACCGCGACACGTTCATCCCGACCGTCGGCAAGCGCGGCGCGGCGATCATCGAAGCGCGCGGCCTGTCGTCGGCAGCGTCGGCGGCGAACGCGGCGATCGACCACGTGCGTGACTGGGTGCTCGGCACGAACGGCAAGTGGGTCACGATGGGCATCCCGTCGGACGGCTCGTACGGCATCCCCGAAGACATCATCTACGGCGTGCCGGTCGTGTGCGAAAACGGCGAGTACAAGCGCATCGAAGGCCTGGAAATCGACGCGTTCTCGCGCGAGAAGATGGACGGCACGCTGGCCGAGCTGCTCGAAGAGCGCGACGGCGTCGCTCACCTGCTGAAGTAAGCAGGCGCCGGCCGGGCAGCCCTTGGGCTGCCCGGCCTCGGCGCGGGGCGGCGGCGGCTGCCGCCCCGCCCCCCGATCCGATCCGGATGCGTTTTGCCGCGTGCGCGGTGCGCCGCGCAGGCCCAGAACGTGCCCGAATCCGATTTTCTCCACGTTGGCCCGCCTCCTTGACGTAGAAGAAGATGTCCGCGCTCACTCCTGCCGAAGTGCTGTACGACGGGGCGTCCCCGCCCGCGATCCTGCCATGCTGCGACCACTATGCGGGCAGCGAGAAGCTGATGCGCAAGTCGCTCGCGCTGCAGGCCGAACTGGGCCCGGTGTTCGACATCACGCTCGATTGCGAGGACGGCGCGGCCGTCGGCCAGGAAGCCGCGCACGCGGAGCGGGTCGCCAGCCTGCTCGGCAGCGCCGAAAACCGCTTCGGGCGGGTCGGCGCGCGGATCCACGACTTTTCCCACCCGCACTGGCGCGACGACGTGCGCATCATCCTGCGCGCGGCGCGCCCGCCGGCCTACCTCACGCTGCCCAAGATCGCCAACGCCGCCGACGCGGCCGAGATGTGCGCGTTCATCGAGGGCACGCGCCGCGAGCTCGGCATCGCGCAGCCGATTCCGGTCGACGTGCTGGTCGAAACCCACGGCGCGCTCGCGCACGCGGCCGCCCTCGCCGCGCTGCCGCTGGTCGGCACGCTGAGCTTCGGCCTGATGGATTTCGTTTCCGCGCACCACGGCGCGATTCCCGACACCGCGATGCGCTCGCCCGGCCAGTTCGAGCACCCGCTCGTGCGCCGCGCGAAGCTCGAGATCGCCGCGGCCTGCCATGCGCACGGCAAGACGCCGTCGCACAACGTGACGACCGAGGTGCGCGACATGGGCGTCGTCGCGAACGACGCGCGCCGCGCGCGCGACGAGTTCGCGTTCACGCGGATGTGGAGCATCCACCCGTCGCAGATCCGGCCGATCGTCGACGCGTTCGCGCCGCGCACCGACGAAGTCGCGCTCGCCGCCGAGATCCTGCTGGCCGCGCAGGCCGCCGACTGGGGCCCGACGCGCCACGGCGACACGCTGCACGACCGCGCGAGCTACCGCTATTACTGGTCGGTGCTGCGCCGCGCGCGGGCGACCGGCCAGGCAGTGCCCGCCGAGGCCGCGCCGCTGTTCGGCAAGGCCGCCGCGCCCGGGGCGTGAATCGGCCATCTGGTTGCCAATCGACAAAAAACGTAACGGAGCCCGAAAACCTGAAATATGCGTGGCCAAATAGGTGAAAATAGCGGCCGCTGCGCGCTTCCGGGGCGCGTGCAGTTCAATCCGGCCGGCTGCCTGACGCTGCCGGCCTTGTCAACTGATTTTCGAAAGGTTCTGACTCCATGAAGAAACTCCTGATCGCTACCGCCATCGGCGCCCTGTCCGCCACGATGCTGGTGTCGGCTCCGAGTGCGTTTGCCCAGGAAGCGGGCACGACCGCGAAGAAGGCAACGGCCAAGCGCCCGGCACCGGCCAAGCGCATCATCCCGCGCAGCAAGAAGGCGAAGGCCGCCGCCGCCGCGAAGGTCGATTCGGTGCCGGAAGGCGCAACCAAGTGGTCGTGCAAGGAAGGCCTGTCGTTCGACCTCGCCGGCGACATGAAGCGTGACCAGGTGATCACGGTCCACTGGGCGAAGAAGAACTACAAGCTGCCGCGCCAGGCAACGACGACGGGCGCGGACACGTTCTACGATCCGGCCGCGGGCTTCAAGCTGGTCGTGATCCCGACCAAGGCGATGCTGTTCAGCGACGCGAACGGCGGCGAGCGCCTCGCGGACGAGTGCGTGACGCCGGAAATGGCGCAGGGCTCGCCGGCGCCGACGCAGTCGAACGAGCTGAAGCCGGTCACGAACTAAGCGCGTTCCCCCCAGGCGCCTCGATGCCCGCCCCGGTCTCCAACGTCCGCCCCGCCCCGGATACGGTACTCGTCGACATCGTCGACTACGTGCTGAACACCGCGGCCGACAGCCCGCTCGCGCGGGAGACGGCGCGACATTGCCTGATCGACACGCTCGGCTGCGGGCTCGAGGCGCTGTCCTACCCCGCGTGCACCAAGCTCCTGGGGCCCGTCGTGCCGGGCACGATCGTGCCGAACGGCGCGAAGGTGCCCGGCACGGCGTTCCAGCTCGATCCGGTCCAGGCCGCGTTCGACATCGGCGCGATGGTGCGCTGGCTGGACTTCAACGACACCTGGCTCGCCGCCGAATGGGGGCATCCGTCCGACAATCTCGGCGGGATCCTGGCGACGGCCGACTGGCTGTCACGCACCGCCATCGCCGCCGGCAAGCCGCCGCTCGCGATGCGCGACGTGCTCACCGCGATGATCAAGGCCCACGAGATCCAGGGCTGCATCGCGCTCGAGAATTCATTCAACCAGGTCGGGCTCGACCACGTGCTGCTCGTCAAGGTGGCGTCGACCGCCGTGGTCGGCCAGCTGCTCGGGCTCACGCGCGACGAGCTGCTGAACGCGGTGTCGAACGCGTTCGTCGACGGCCACGCGCTGCGCACCTACCGCCACGCGCCGAACACGGGTTCGCGCAAGTCGTGGGCGGCCGGCGACGCCACGTCGCGCGCGGTGCGCCTCGCGCTGATCGCGAAAACCGGCGAGATGGGCTACCCGTCGGCGCTCACCGCGCCGACCTGGGGCTTCTACGACGTGCTGTTCAAAGGGCAGCCGTTCCGCTTCCAGCGCCCGTACGGCACGTACGTGATGGAAAACGTGCTGTTCAAGATCGCGTTCCCCGCCGAATTCCATGCGCAGACGGCCGCCGAAGCGGCGCTGCAGCTGCACGCGCAGCTCGCCGCAGCGGGCCGCACGACCGACGACATCCGCCGGATCACGATCCGCACGCACGCGGCCGCGATCCGCATCATCGACAAGCAGGGGCCGCTCGCCAACCCGGCCGACCGCGACCACTGCATCCAGTACATGGTCGCGGTGCCGCTGCTGTTCGGCCGGCTGACGGCGGCCGACTACGAGGACGCGGTCGCGGCGGACCCGCGCATCGACGCGCTGCGCGCGAAAACCGTGTGCGTCGAGGATCCGCAGTTCACGAAGGATTACCACGATCCGGACAAGCGATCGATCGCGAATGCGCTGACGATCGAGTTCGCGGACGGATCGACGCTTGCCGAAGTGGCGGTCGAATACCCGATCGGCCACCAGCGACGCCGCGCCGACGGCATCCCGCTCCTGGTCGAGAAGTTCAGGACCAACCTCGCCCGCCGCTTCCCGGCAAAGCAGCAACAAGCGATTCTCGACGTGTCGCTGGACCAGGCAAAGCTCGAAGCGATGCCGGTCAATGAGTACGTCGATCTGTATGTGATATAGCCGTCATCTACAGGACTCTTTGTTTCCTAGACTTGAACCCAGGAAAATCACCATGGCCCACAATCTCCACAAGACCCTCAAGGAATTCGACAGCGGTTCCGGCAAAGGCAAGTTCTACTCGCTGCCGCAGCTCGGCAAGGAACTGAAGACGAAGATCGAGCGCCTGCCGGTGTCGATCCGGATCGTGCTCGAGTCCGTGCTGCGCAACTACGACGGCAAGAAGATCACCGAGGAGCACATCGAACAGCTCGCGAACTGGAAGCCGGCGGACAAGCGCGTCGACGAGATTCCGTTCGTCGTGTCGCGCGTCGTGCTGCAGGACTTCACGGGCGTGCCGCTGCTCGCCGACATCGCGGCCATGCGCGGTGTGGCGAAGCGCGCGGGCAAGAACCCGAAGAAGATCGAGCCGCTGGTCCCGGTCGATCTCGTCGTCGACCACTCGGTCCAGATCGACTACTTCGCGCAGAAGGACGCGCTCGACCTGAACATGAAGCTGGAATTCCAGCGCAACAACGAGCGCTACCAGTTCATGAAGTGGGGCATGCAGGCGTTCGACACGTTCAAGGTCGTGCCGCCGGGCATCGGCATCGTCCACCAGGTGAACCTCGAGTACCTCGCGCGCGGCGTCCACCAGAAGAAGGACGCGGACGGCACCGTCTACTACCCGGACACCCTCGTCGGCACGGACAGCCACACGACGATGATCAACGGCATCGGCGTGGTCGGCTGGGGCGTGGGCGGCATCGAGGCGGAAGCCGGCATGCTCGGCCAGCCGGTGTACTTCCTGACGCCGGACGTCGTCGGCGTCGAGCTGAAGGGCCAGCTGCGCGAAGGCGTGACGGCCACCGACCTGGTGCTGACCATCACCGAGATGCTGCGCAAGGAGAAGGTCGTCGGCAAGTTCGTCGAGTTCTTCGGCGAAGGCACGAAGTCGCTCTCGCTGCCGGACCGCGCGACGATCGCGAACATGGCCCCGGAATACGGCGCGACGATGGGCTTCTTCCCGGTCGACGAGAAGACGATCGACTACTTCAAGGGCACGGGCCGCACGAAGGCGGAAATCGCCGCGTTCGAGAACTACTTCAAGGCGCAGGGCCTGTTCGGCATTCCGAAGGCCGGCGACATCGACTACACGAAGACGCTGACGCTCGACCTGCTCACGGTCGCCCCGTCGCTGGCCGGCCCGAAGCGCCCGCAGGACCGCATCGAGATCGGCAACGTCAAGTCGACGTTCACCGACCTGTTCTCGAAGCCGGTCGCGGAAAACGGCTTCGCGAAGAAGGCGGACGACCTGAACACGCAGTACACGACGAGCAACGGCGTGGACGTGAAGAACGGCGACGTGCTGATCGCCGCGATCACGTCGTGCACGAACACGTCGAACCCGAGCGTGCTGCTGGCCGCGGGCCTGCTCGCGAAGAAGGCCGTCGAAGCCGGCCTGACCGTCGCACCGCACATCAAGACGTCGCTCGCGCCGGGATCGCGCATCGTCACCGAATACCTGACGAAGACGGGCCTGCTGCCGTACCTGTCGAAGCTCGGCTTCGAAGTCGCGGCCTACGGCTGCACGACCTGTATCGGCAACGCGGGCGACCTGACGCCGGAACTGAACGAAGCGATCGTCAAGAACGACATCGTCGCGGCGGCCGTGCTGTCGGGCAACCGCAACTTCGAGGCGCGCATCCACCCGAACATCCGCGCGAACTTCCTGGCATCGCCGCCGCTGGTCGTGGCCTACGCGATCACCGGCAACATCACGCGCGACCTGATGACCGAACCGGTCGGCCAGGGCAAGGGCGGCAAGGACATCTACCTCGGCGACATCTGGCCGACGAGCGAGGAAATCCACGCGCTGCTCAAGTACGCGCTCGATCCGAAGAAGTTCGAGGACAACTACTCGAAGCTCACCAAGAAGGGCGACCTCTGGAGCAAGATCGAAGGCGAATCGGGCCAGGTCTACGACTGGCCGAAGTCGACCTACATCGCGGAGCCGCCGTTCTTCGGCACGGAATTCTCGATGGAGCCGGCCGACGCGATCGTCACGGTCAAGGGCGCGCGCGCGCTCGGCATCTTCGGCGATTCGGTCACGACCGACCACATCAGCCCGGCAGGCTCGATCAAGGAAGATTCGCCGGCCGGCAAGTGGCTGAAGGAGAACGGCGTGCAGAAGGCCGACTTCAACAGCTACGGCTCGCGCCGCGGCAACCATGACGTGATGATGCGCGGCACGTTCGCGAACGTCCGGATCAAGAACCTGATGATCCCGGCGAAGGCCGACGGCACGCGCGTCGAAGGCGGCCTGACGATCCACCAGCCGAGCGGCGAACAGCTGTCGATCTACGACGCGGCGATGAAGTACGTCGATGCGGGCACCCCGACCGTCGTGTTCGCGGGCGAAGAGTACGGCACCGGCTCGTCGCGCGACTGGGCGGCCAAGGGCACGCAGCTGCTCGGCGTGAAGGCCGTGATCGCCCGCAGCTTCGAGCGGATCCACCGTTCGAACCTGGTCGGCATGGGCGTGCTGCCGCTGCAGTTCAAGGGCTCGGACAGCATCCAGTCGCTCGGCATCACCGGCGACGAGACGTTCGACATCGAAGGCCTGGGCGACGACTTCAAGCCGCAACAGGACGTCACGCTCGTGATCCACGGCAAGAACGGCGAAACGAAGCGCGTGCAGGTGCTGCTGCGCATCGATACGCCGATCGAAGTCGACTATTACAAGCACGGTGGTATCCTGCCGTTCGTGCTGCGCTCGCTGCTCGCAGCGTAAGCGCCTGCTTTTGCAGGTGCCGTGGCCGCTTCGGCGGCTGCGGCCGATTTGGAAGCCCGGCCTCGCGCCGGGCTTTTTTTCGTCCGCGCCGGAAATAGAGCGTTCGCTCTAAAGCGGGCGCGCGACGCCCGATCCGAAAGCCGCCTGCAAGACTATCGCGCGCGCTGTTCCACCATTCGGCACAACCCGGGCGGCATCGGCCGGTTTCCCGCGCGCGGGACGTCCCGCGCCGCTGCGGCGGCGGCCTGCCGCCGCGCCACTGACCACATAGTGCGCGGCGGCGTTGCGAGCGCAATGCCCGGCGCGCACCGATCGCCTGCGTTGCGTGCGCCGCTGTAACAGGTGGGCCGCCGCCGCGACGAATCCGCCGCCTGCCTCAACGGCACACGCGCTGCCCGCATTCACGCAATCGCCGCACGCAGCCGCACGCCGGCCGCCCGGCCGAACCGCCCTGCCCGCCATGCCGGCGACGCCCCCGCGGCCGGGATCCTTGTCAGATCTGACAGCTGGGAAATCTGGCAGCTACTTGCGGCACATCGACGCCCTACGCTCGTCTCCGCTCGCGGCCCCACAAGGGCCGGGGGTCCCAACCAAGTCGTCTTTCCTCATAAGGACACCCGATGAAACGGAATGCCTGGTTTTCGCTTCCCCTCCCGTCTCCGCGCCTGCTCGCGTGCGTGGGGCCGCTGTTGCTCGCCGCCGGCGCCGCGCACGGCGCGACGGACTGGGTCGACACGCATACGAAGGCCTTTCTGACCGGCCCGCAGCTGCTGGCGCGCAGTGCGGCGCCGTCGCTCGAACTGGCCGCGGGCGAAACGACCAACGTCGTCGTGAGCCTGAAGCTGCGCAACGCCGCGCAGCTCAAGCAGCTCGCCCGCGACGTCAGCCGGCCCGGCAGCGCGCATTACCGTCAGTTCCTCACTCACGAACAGTTCCTCGCCGACTACGCGCCGACCGACGCGCAGGTCAAGACGGTCGTCGACTATCTGCGCAAGAGCGGCTTCGTCAACATCGAGGTCGCGCCGAACCGGCTGCTCGTGTCCGCGAGCGGCACGGCCGGCACGATCAAGACCGCGTTCAACACGTCGCTCGTGCACTTCCAGTACGCGGGCCGCTCGGGCTTCGCGAACGCGTCCACCGCGCAGGTGCCGCGCGCGCTCGGCGACGTCGTCGGCTCGGTGCTGGGGCTGCAGAACGTCGCGCGCGCCCATCCGCTGCTGCGCATCGGCAACGTGTCGAAGCCGACGCCGCTCGCCGCCGGCACGGCAACCGGCCACTATCCGAAGGAATTCCCGGGCCTGTACAACGCGACCGGCGTGCCGACCGCGGCCGGCGTGACGGTCGGCATCATCACGATCGGCGGCGTCGCGCAGACGCTGCGCGACCTGAAGACCTTCACGTCGAGCAACGGCTACGGCACGGTGTCGACGCAGACCGTCAAGACCAACGGCACCGGCGGCACCTACAGCGACGACCAGGACGGCCAGGGCGAATGGGACCTCGACAGCCAGTCGATCGTCGGCGCGGCGGGCGGCCAGGTCGGCAAGCTGGTGTTCTACATGGCGGACCTGAACGCGTCGGGCAACACCGGGCTCACGCAGGCGTTCAACCGCGCGGTGTCGGACAACACGGCGAAGGTGATCAACGTGTCGCTCGGCTGGTGCGAGACGGATGCGAACGCCGACGGCACGCTCGACGCCGAGGAGCAGATCTTCACGACGGCGGCCGCGCAGGGCCAGACGTTCTCGGTGTCGTCCGGCGACGAAGGCGTGTACGAGTGCAACAACCGCGGCTATCCGGACGGCGCGAACTACACGGTGTCGTGGCCGGCCTCGTCGCCGCACGTGCTCGCGATCGGCGGCACGACGTTGTACACCACCTCCTCGGGCGCGTTTTCGAACGAGACGGTATGGAACGAAGGGCTCGACGGCAACGGCAAGCTGTGGTCGACGGGCGGCGGCGTCAGCACGATCCTGCCGGCCCCGTCGTGGCAGTCGGGCAGCAACCGCCAGCTGCCGGACGTGTCGTTCGACGCCGCGCAAAGCACCGGCGCGCTGATCTACAACTACGGCCAGCTTCAGCAGATCGGCGGCACGAGCCTGTCCGCGCCGCTGTTCACGGGCTTCTGGGCGCGCATTCTCGCGGCGAACGGCACGGGCGTCGGGTTCCCGGCCGGCAACTTCTACAGCGCGGTTCCGTCGCACCCGTCGCTGGTCCGCTATGACGTCGTGTCCGGCAACAACGGCTATCAGGGCTATGGCTACAAGGCCGCCACGGGCTGGGATCTGACGACCGGCTTCGGCAGCCTGAACATCGCGAACCTGAACCAGCTGGTCAAGTCGGGCGGGTTCTGAGCGATGCGTGACGCATGACGCGTGGGTATGACGAACGGCGCGCGGCCCACCCGGCCGCGCGCCGTTTGCCCGTCAGGACACCGCGCGCCGCGCATTGCGCCCGCGCAGCCATTCGAGCGCGAGCAGCAGGCTCGTCGAGAAGATGATCAGGATCGTCGCGAGCGCGGCGATCGTCGGGCTGATGTTCTCGCGGATGCCGGTGAACATCTGGCGCGGCAGCGTCGTCTGATCGGCGCCGGCGAGGAACAGCGTGACCACCACCTCGTCGAACGACGTCGCGAACGCGAACAGCGCGCCCGACATCACGCCCGGCGCGATCACCGGCAGCGTCACGCGGAAGAACGTCGTGACCGGATTCGCGCCGAGCGACAGGCTCGCGCGCACCAGGTTGTGATTGAAGCCCTGCAGCGTCGCGGCCACCGTCGTGACGACGAACGGCACGCCGAGCGCCGCGTGCGCGGCGATCAGCCCCGTATAGGTGTTCGCGAGGCCGAGCGGCGCGAAGAACAGGTACATCCCCACCCCGACCACGACCACCGGCACGATCATCGGCGACAGCAGCACCGCCATCAGCAGCCCCTTGCCGCGGAAGTCGGCCTTGGTGAGCCCGATCGCCGCGAGCGTGCCGAGCACGGTCGCAACCACGGTCGCCGACGGCGCGACGATGAAGCTGTTCTTCGCGGCCATCCGCCACTCGTCCGACGCGATCAGGTTCTCGTACCAGCGCATCGAGAAGCCCGGGATCGGATACACGAGGAACGTGCTCGACGAGAACGACAGCGGCACGATCGCGAGCACCGGCAGGATCAGGTACAGCAGCGTCAGCACGACGAGCACGCGCAATGCGACGTACCACGCGCGCTCGACGAACGACATGTGCGGCGCGAACAGCGGCCTGGCGAGCAGTTTCATGTTCGGATTCCCCTTCCCTTGTTCCCGCGGCTCAGCCGAGGCTCACGTTCGAGCGCGTGAAGCGGTTGTAGATCGCGTACAGCACGAGCGTCGCCGCGAGCAGCAGCCCGCCGAGCGCACACGCCATGCCCCAGTTGATCGTC
Organism: Burkholderia stagnalis; assembly: GCF_902830275.1. Taxonomy (GTDB): domain Bacteria; phylum Pseudomonadota; class Gammaproteobacteria; order Burkholderiales; family Burkholderiaceae; genus Burkholderia; species Burkholderia stagnalis. The sequence continues at coordinate 346,968 of NZ_CADESW010000001.1, forward strand.
ACGTTGGTGAAGTACGCGACGTAGTAGCTGACCATCTGGTCGTTCGGCCCGCCGAGCAGCGCGGGCGTGATGTAGTAGCCGATCGCGAGGATGAACACCAGCAGCGCGCCCGCGCCGATGCCCGGATAGGTCTGCGGCACGTACACGCGCCAGAACGCGGCGAACGGATGGCTGCCGAGCGACACGGCCGCGCGCTGGTAGGTCGGCGGAATCGCCTTCATCACGCTGTACAGCGGCAGGATCATGAACGGCAGCAGGATGTGCGTCATCGAGATGTACACGCCTACGCGGTTGAACAGCAGCGCGAGCGGCTGCGCGATCAGCCCGCTGCCGATCAGCGCCTTGTTGACGAGCCCTTCGCTCTGCAGCAGCACGATCCACGCGGCGACGCGCACCAGCACCGAGGTCCAGAACGGAATCAGCACGAGGATCATCACGAGGTTCGCGCGGCGCTCCGACAGCGTCGAGATCCAGTACGCGAGCGGATAGCCGAGCAGCAGCGCGAACAGCGTCACCGCGACGCCGATCACGAGCGTGCGGCCGAAGATCGCGAGGTAGATCGACTGGTCCGGATCGGCCTGCACGAGGTTGCCGAAGCCGTCCTGCTTGTGATCGAGCGCGGCGAGCAGGTAGAACGGCGAGTACGCGCTGCCGTTCTTCGCGATCGCCTGCCAGTACGTGGCGTCGCCCCAGCGCGCATCGAGCTCGACGAGTTTCGCGCGCTGCTGCGCGGGCGACAGCGCCTGGCCGTCGTCGCCCTTGAGCGGCATCGCGCGCGCCGTCTTCGCGACGAGCGAGCGGTAGCCGGGAATCTCGGTGTTGAGCCGCCGCGCGAGCGCGCCCATCGCCTCGCTGTCCGCCACCCGTGTCATGTCGGCGGCAAGCGCCGCATACGCGGCATCGGCGGGCGGCGCCTTGCGGTCCCAGCCGGACAGCGCGGCCACCGTCTTCGGCAGCGCGGTCGCGATTTCCGGGTTCTGCACCGCGCGCGTGAGCAGCGCGCCGATCGGCACGACGAAGATGAGCAGCACGAACAGCGCGAGCGGCGCGACCAGCAGCAGCGCCATCGCGCGCTTGCGGGATTCGGCGGCCTTCAGCTCACGTTTCAGCGCGGCAGTCGACGGCGTCGACGAAGAGGAAGCGATCGTCATGGTATTCAACGGTTCTCTCCGGCCGGACCAGGGGCCGGCGGCATGCCGCGCGACGCGTCGTGTTGCGCTCGCGTCGCGCGGCCGGTTGCGTCAGGCCTGCAACGCGATCACTTCGACGCCCATGCGGAGAAGCGCTGTTCGAGCTCGTCGCTGTGGTCGGTCCAGAACCCGATGTCCTGCAGCACCGCGTTCTTGCCGTTGCTCGGCGAGTTCGGCAGGTTCGCGAGCGTCTTCGCGTCGAGCGCCTTGATCGCGGCGATGTTGGCCGGGCCGTACGAGATGTGCTGTGCGTAGTCCTGCTGCGGCTTCGGCGTCAGCGAGTACGCGATGAACTTCTCGGCGAGCGCCTTGTTCGGCGTGCCCTTCGGAATCGCCCAGTAGTCGAGGTCGTAGATGCTGCCGTTCCACACCACCTTCAGGTTCTTGCCTTCCTTCTGCGCGGCGCTGATGCGGCCGTTGTACGCGGTCGACATCACGACGTCGCCGGCCACCAGGAACTGCGGCGGCTGCGCGCCCGCCTCCCACCACTGGATGTTCGGCTTCAGCTCGTCGAGCTTCTTGAACGCGCGGTCCTGGCCGGCCTTCGTGCCGAGCACCTTGTAGACGTCCTTCGGCGCGACGCCGTCGGCCATCAGCGCGAATTCGAGGTTGTAGCGCGCGCCCTTGCGCATGCCGCGCTTGCCCGGGAATTTCTTCACGTCCCAGAAATCGGCCCAGCTCGTCGGCGCGGTCTTCAGCTTGTCAGCGTTGTACGCGAGCGCGGTCGACCACACGAAGAAGCCGACGCCGCACGTTTGCGGCGATTCCGGAATCAGCTCGGACTTCTTCGCGATCTTCGACCAGTCGAGCTTCTCGTACAGGCCCTCGTCGCAGCCGCGGTTCAGGTCGCCCGATTCGACCTCCACCACGTCCCAGTTGACGTGCTTGGCCTCGACCATCGCCTTCACCTTCGCCTGCTCGCCGTTGTATTCGACGGCGGTCACCTTGGTGCCCGTCGACTTCTCGAACGGCTGGTTGAACGCGACCTTCTGCGCATCGCCGTTCGCGCCGCCGAAGTTGACGACCGTGATCTCGGCCGCCGATGCCGACGCGCCGAATACCGCCAGCGCCAGCGCGAACGCGGTGCGGCGTGCGGTAAAGCTTGCTCGATTCATGATGGTTCCTATCGTGGTGGAAGTGAGCCGTTGTTATTGACGACGTACTGTGGGAAAAATCGTGAAACCGCGCTTACGCGAACACGCGCAGGTGCTCGGGCGCGAACGCGAGCCCGACCGGCGCGCCGGGCGCGAACGCGTCGAGCGCGCCGGTGCCGAGCGGCACCTTGACGAAGCATTCGTCCTGCCCCGGCACCGCGCAGCGCATGCGCACGTGGTCGCCGAAGTAGATGAGGCTGCGCGCCTCGCCGGTCAGCAGGTTCGCGGCCGCGCCGTTCGCATGGCCATTCGTATGACCATTCGCGGCATGCGGCGCGAGATTCATGCGCTCCGGACGGATGCACGCGACCGCGTCCGCGCCGGCCACGGCATTGCCGACGTTGCGGCCGACGAGCCTGGTGCCGTCGCCGAGGCGGAATTCGCAGAATTCGCCGTCGACGCGCGCGATCGTGCCGCGCAGCCGGTTGCTGTCGCCGATGAAGTTCGCGACGAATTCGTTGCACGGCGATTCGTACAGGCGGTCGACGGTGTCGAGCTGCTGCACGATGCCCTTGTCGAACACGGCGACGCGGTCCGACATCGTCAGCGCCTCGCCCTGGTCGTGCGTCACGTACACGAACGTCACGCCGAGCTTTTCATGCAGCGCCTTCAGCTCGTACTGCATGTGCTCGCGCAGCTGCTTGTCGAGCGCGCCGAGCGGCTCGTCCATCAGCACGAGCTGCGGCTCGAACACGAGCGCGCGGGCCAGCGCGATGCGCTGCTGCTGGCCGCCCGACAGCTGCGCCGGGTAGCGCTTCGCGAAGCGTTCCATCTGCACCATCTTCAGCGCATGCGCGACGCGCTCGGCGCGCTCGCCGGCCGGCAGCTTGCGTACCGTCAGCGGATACGCGACGTTCTGCTCGACGGTCAGGTGCGGGAACAGCGCGTAGTTCTGGAACACCATGCCGATGTTGCGCTTGTGCGGCGGCACGTTGTTCAGCAGCTCGCCTTCCAGGCGGATCTCGCCGCCCGTCGGGAACTCGAAGCCGGCCAGCATCATCAGGCAGGTGGTCTTGCCCGAGCCGGACGGCCCGAGCAGCGTCAGGAATTCCCCGCGGCGGATATCCAGGTCGAGCGATTTGACGACGAGCGTCTCGCCGTCGTAGGTCTTCCGCACACCGCGAAAGCTGACGATCACTTCATCGGTCTTCATCGAGGCTGTCCCCTTGCAACGCGACACGCATTATTGAGATGCAGACGACTATACGGCTGGCACGGTTCTATACTAGGGAACCATTTCAATATTCCTAGTAGGACCACTTTGGATACCGTGATCCTTGCCGACTGGCTTGCCGCGCGCATCGACCGCAGCTCGTCCGAGCCGATGTACCGCCAGTTGCTGCAGCTGATGCAGCAGGCGATCCTGACCGGAGAATTGGGGCCAGGCACCAAGCTGCCCAGTTCGCGCACGCTGGCCACCGACCTGTCGATCGCGCGCAATACCGTGCTGCATGTGTACGACCAGCTCACCGCCGAGGGCTACGTGCTGACGACCACCGGCAGCGGTACCTATGTCGCCGACACGCGCCCGGACGCCGCGGCGATGCACGCGCCGGGCGCCACGCCGCCGCCGCCCGCGAACGGCGCGGCAGCGCCGCAGGACGGCGCGCAGGGCGGCCTGTCGATGCGCGGCCGCCAGTTGATCGAACATGCGGGCGTGTCGCGTCGCCAGTGGGGTGCGTTCATGCCGGGCGTGCCGGACGTGTCGGAATTTCCGAGCCGCACATGGAGCCGCCTGCAGGCGCGGCTATGGAAGGAGGCGAACCCGGAGCTGCTGACCTACGCGCCGGGCGGCGGCTACCGGCCGCTGCGGCGCGCGCTCGCCGATTACCTGCGCGTCGCGCGCTCGGTGAAGTGCTCGCCGGACCAGGTGATCATCACGACCGGCATCCACCAGTCGATCGATCTCGCCGTGCGCCTGCTGTCCGACATCGGCGATCGCGCGTGGGTCGAGGAGCCGTGCTACTGGGGCGTGCGCAGCGTGCTGCAGGCGGCCGGGCTGACGCTCGCGCCGGTGCCGGTCGACCAGGAAGGGCTCGACCCGCGCGCGAGCGACCTGCAGCATCCGCCGCGGCTCGTGCTCGTCACACCGTCGCACCAGTATCCGCTCGGCATGGTGATGAGCCTCGCGCGGCGCCGGATGCTGCTCGAATACGCGCGGCAGACCCGCTGCTGGATCATCGAGGACGACTACGACAGCGAGTTCCGCTACGGCAGCCGCCCGCTCGCGTCGCTGCAGGGGCTCGACGACGGCGGCCGCGTGATCTACGTCGGCAGCCTCGGCAAGATGCTGTTCCCGGGCCTGCGGATGGGCTATATGGTCGTGCCGGAGCATCTCGTCGACACGTTCCGCACCGGTTTGTCCGAGCTGTACCGCGAGGGCCAGCTGATGCAGCAGGCCGTGCTCGCGGAATTCATCATGGACGGCCACCTGACCTCGCACGTGCGGCGCATGCGCACGCTGTACGGCGAGCGCCGGCAGCTGCTGATCGATGCGATCCATGCGCGGTTCGGCGACGCACTGCCGGTGATGGGCGACGAAGCCGGCCTGCATCTCGTGCTGGGCCTGCCCGATGCGTGCGACGATCGCGCGGTCACGCAGAGCGCGTTCGACGCGGGGGTGATCGTGCGGCCGCTGACGAGCTACTACAGCCAGGCCGACGCCGCACGGCCGGGCCTGCTGCTCGGCTATGCGTGCGTCGCGCACGAAAGCATCGGCCCCGCGTTCGACACGCTCGCGGCGACGATCGAGCGCCACCTGCCGTCACGCATGACGCGCGCGGCGTGAAGCCGCGCGCGCCGCTGCAGCGGCCTACTGCGCTGCCGCTGCGGCTGCCGCGCCGCGGTCGAGCGACGCCGCGCGCACCGCGTCGCCCGGTTTCGTGAACATGCGCTGGCGCAACGCCGCGATCTCCGCGTCGCGCTCCTGCGACGTCAGCCCCAGCGCGACGATCTGCGCGCGCTGCGCCGCATAGTCCGCGTAGCGGCGCTGCCACGCGTCGTCGTCCTGCTGCATGCGCGCGACGCGCTCCGCGACTTCCGGGCCGAGCGTCTGGGTCAGTTGCGCGCGCATCGCGTCCGGCGTCGCACCCGATTTCTGCAGCTGCGCAATCTGCGCGATCGCGGCCTGCTGCTGCGCGACGCGCTGCCGCTCCGCGCGCGCGTCGGGCGGCAATTGCTGTTCGAGTGCAGCGAGCCGCTCCGCCTTCTGCGCATCGGTCAGCGTGCGATCCTGCGCGATCTTCAGCCGCGCGAGGTCATAGCGCTGCCGCCATTGCTCCGCGCCGAAGAACGGCTCGTTCCACTCGCCGAGCGCGCGACGCGCGATCGACGCGCGCTGGTCGAGCGCGAGCTGCAGCGTGGCGAGGTCGGACTTGTCGGCCACCGCACCCGCGCCCGGCAGCTTCGCCAGTTCGGCCAGGTACACGCGATACCGGTGCCACACGTCGAGCGCCTCCACCTGCGCGACGGTGCCGTCGAGCTGCGCGGCGACCTCGCGTGCGACCAGTGCGTCGAGCGCAGGCGCGTTCAGGTCGCTTTGCGCGGTCAGGCAATAGTCGAAGAAATCGCGCACCGCGCGCGTTTTCGCCAGATGGCCGCCCGGATCGAGCGGCAGCCGCGGCGCGCTCGATCCGGCCAGCGGCGTCGGCAGGCCCGCGCCTGCGCTTGCGGCAACCGGCTGCGCCGCCGCGAGCGTGCCGGCGGACGCGACTGCATCCGCCGGTGCGCGAGGCGCCGCCGCGTCATGCCGCAACGCGATGCCGCGCCCGATCCACACGCCGCCCGCGACGACCAGCGCCACGGCGGCGGCCGTCACGACGCGCCGCGTCAGCGGCGCGCGTTCGTCACGTGCCGCCATCGGTCAAACGCCCGCGAGCTTGAGGCGGTTCGCATGCGTGCGGATCACCGCGACCGGGTCTTCCGCGTAGGCGCCGCGCACGCCGAGGAGCTGGTTGATCTCGTCGACGTGGTTCCACTTGTAGCGCGTGCTCAGCACCTGTCCGAACAATGCGCTGCACTTCGACACGACGCCGTCGTTCTCGCCCGAGCCGCGATTGACCATCACGGTGCCGCTGCCGAGCAGCGCGAGCGTCGACGCGTCGAGCGCATTCGCCGGATCGACGACCGGAATCGTGCTCGTGTCCGTCGCGCCCGTCACGCCCAGCGCCGAAAACGTCGGCTGGATCGCGGTGCCGGCCCACGAATACAGCAGGTGCGTATTGCCGCCCACCGTCTCCGTCGGCGCGCCGGTCTGGCACGAGCCGGGCGCGCCGAGGCCCGCGCTCGGATAGTTCTGGTTATAGGTCGCGGCCCGCGCCGTGGTCAGCGTCTGCAGCGCGGCGAGCGCGTCCTGGTTGGTGTTGTGCGTGCTGTTCGTCAGCGCGCCGAACACATTGACGAACGCCGCGATCACCGTCGACGACAGCCCGGTCGGATCGTAGGCCAGCACGCCCTGCACGAAATCGGCGAACTCCGAGCCGCGATGCGGCGTGCCGATCGTCGTCACCGACGCGACGAGCTCCGGCGCGACGGCCGCGACGTAGCGCGAACTCAGGCCGCCCTGGCTGTGGCCGATCAGGTTGACCTTGGTCGCGCCGGTTTGCGCGAGCACCTGCTTCACGTACGCGAGCAGTTGTTCGCCGCGGCCGTTCGGGCCGTCGTCGCTCTGGAAGCCCGACAGGTTCGCGACGTACACGTTCGCGCCGCGCTGCTGCAGGTCCTGCTGGATGCCGTAAAAATAATCGAGCACGCCCGCGTACTTGTCGGTGCCCGTCAACCCGTGCACGAGAATGATCGGATAACGCGTCGCCGCATAGTCGTCGGCCGGCGCGGTCGCCGCCACCGCCGCGCGCGTGGTCGCGGCCGTCGCGAGCGCGGTCATGCCCGCGAACGGCGCGGCGCTCATCGCGCATGCCACTACCCCTGCCACCACCCTGGAACGCATTGCTCTGGCCATGCTTTTCTCCTGTTATTGGTGCTGCTGGTGCGAGAGAGATTGCCTCGACGCGCCGGCGCCCTCGTGCGCGGCGCGTCGAATGCGGGAGTGAAACATGACTGACGAATGTTTGTGCCCCCGTTAGATACGGTTCTCTAGTCGGTTGACGCGAGCGGCCGAAACCGGCGGGGCATCTCCCGTGCATGCGTTTGCTGCGTCGCACACACGGGATGCGCGCCATTCATGCGCCGCTCACATCTTCGCGCTGACCCGCACCCACGCGGTACGGCCCGGCTCGTTCACGGGGGTCCTGGCCGGATAGCCGAAGCCCGCGTTGCCGGCGAGGTTCAGGTGCTCCGTATAAGCCTTGTCGAGCACGTTGTCGACGCCCACCGACACCTGCACGGTCTTGCTCACGTTGTATTGCGCGTGCAGCGACAGCACGCCGAAGCCCGCGCTCGAACCGAAGTCCTTGCCGACCACGTTGCCCTGGTTCAGCGCATAGCGATGCTGCGGTGCAACGACCCGCCACAACCCGCCCGCCGACCACGCGCCGCGCGTGTATTCGAGCCCGAAGCGCGCCTCGAGCGGCGGCATCTGCGGCAGCGGGTCGCCGCTCGTCGCGTTGCGTCCCCATGCATACGCGAGCGACGTCTCGACGCGCAGCGGCGCGACCGGCCGCCACGCGAGCCCGGCCTCGCCGCCCATGATCTGCGCGTTGACGTTGGTCGACTGCGTGGTCATCCCCATCTTGCCGGCCGCGTAGTTGAACAGGATGTAGTCCTGCACGTAGCCCGCGTAGCCGGACACCCACGCGTCGAGCTTGTCGCCGCGGTACTGCGCGCCGATGTCGAGCTGCGTGGTCTTCTCGGGCTGGACCGCAGAGAACGCATTGACCGCGCCGTCCGGCCCGCGCTTCGCGGAGAACAGCTCCCAGTAGTCGGGGTAGCGCTCCGTATGGCCGATGCCCGCATACCACGTGACCGGCAGCGCCGCAAGATCGCGTTCGTAGCGGACGAAGCCGCTCGGCAGCACGCGCGAGCGGTTGTCGTCGAAGGTCGGGTTCGCCTTGCTCATCATGCCGCCGGTCGTCGGCCGCTTGTCGCGTGCGCTCGCATAGTCGACGCGCGCGCCGCCGATCACGCGCGACGCATCGCTCGCATACCAGGTCAGCTCGCCGAACGCGCCCGCGTTCCACATCGTCGCCTGCGCGTCCCACGGCTGGTCCCCGTAGCTCTGCCGCCCCATCGCCCCGCGCGAATCGAGCCGGTTCGACTGCGCGTCGACGCCCGTCACCAGCTTGAAGTCGCTGCCGAAACGGAACGTCGCCGCGGCGCGCGCGCCGAACGTGCGGCGCCGCACCTCCGACGCCATCCGCATCGGCATGCTGCTCGTCGGGTCGGGCTGCCGCAGCGTGTAGTTGTCCATCACGTGGTCGGCTTCGTTGTAGTACACGCGCGCCTCGATGCGCTCGAGCACGTCGCCGATGTGCCGCTTGTCGAACGACAGGCCGAACGTCTCGCGGCGGAAATGCGCGCCGTCCATTCCGCGCCCCGCGTAGCGCGCATAGCCGTCGCCCCCGCCGGCCGTCAGCTCGACGCGCGTGTGGTCGTCCGGCGTCCAGCCGAGCGCCGCGTCGGCATTCCACTTGTCCCACTGTGACGGCACGGTGCGGCCGTTGCCGTCCTTGTAGTCGTCGGAATGCGCGTGGTTCGCGGTCACGCGGCCGTACACGTCCGGCGTGCCGGCCGTCACGTCGAGGTTCTGGTCGTTGCGCCCGAACGAGCCGCCGACGACGCTGCCGTCGAAGCGCATGCCGGGCTTGTCGAAGCGCGGCGTCACGCGCTCGAACAGCACCGTGCCGGCCGATGCGCCCGGCCCGTACAGCACCGTCTGCGGCCCCTTCACCACCGTCACCTTGTCGTAGCTTTCCGGCGCGATGTACGACGTGGGCGCATCCATCCGGCCCGGGCACGCGCCGAGCGTCGGCATCCCGTTCGCGAGGATGTTGAGCCGCGAGCCGAACATGCCGCGCAGCACCGGGTCGCCGTTCGTTCCGCCGCTGCGGATCGACGTGAAGCCGGGAATCGTCTTCAGGTAGTCCGCGCCGTCGCTGGCGGGCAGCGGCTGGCGCGGCTTCTTCGGATCGGTGACGACGACGAGCGGCGTCGTCAGCGGCGACGCGACGACCTCGACCGGCGGCAGCATCTCGGCCACGCCGGCCGGTGCGGCCGCCGCCGTATCGGCTGCGCGTGCAGCGTCGGTGGCCGCGCTGGCGGCCGTCATCGCGCTGGCGGCCAGCGCGGGCATCGTGAGTTTCAACATCAGCGGCAGGCGCCGCATACCGGCATTGCGCGGCGACGGTTGCGCGCGCAATTGAAAAATTGTCATGATCAAAGCCCGAGTAACGCCCTCCACGCGATCGTCGGATCGCACGGATATCGGCGGAAAGAAGAACGAGGAGAACCGCGTCAGGCGTTCACGGGCGGCGCGCGCGGGTACGCACGCGGATAGCGGCCGACGCGGGCCGCGACGGCGACGGGCGCGGCCGCGGATGCATCGGCGAGGAAGGCGGTGGGAAGCGGCGCGGCGGTGACGCCGCCGAGCGCCGGGGTATGCGTGAAGAAGCTGCAGTAGCCGCACGCATCGAGATGCAGTGCGTGATGCGCGCGATCCGCGCCCGGCGCGCGATGCCCGCCATGCTCTGCACTGCAGACAATCGCGTCGGGTGTCGACGCCTGCGCGACGCGCCATTGCGACACCAGTGGCGCGGCAATCGCGAACCAGATCGCGAGCATGCCCAGCCAGGCAGTCAGTGTGCGATGTCGGTTCGGCATGCGGGGTGTCGAGTAAGCGGAATGTAAAAGCAGACCGGATGTTACAGAATGTTCAGCGCCATGACCAGCCCGCGCGGGCCCGCCAATGCACGGGGGCGCATGGTTGTTCGTGCAACCATGCGCCCCCGGGGTGCGACGCAGCGGAGGAGCCGGCGCGGCTCACGGCGCCATGCGCTTGAGCATGCCGTCCCGCAGGAAGAAGTGGTGATAGAGCGCGGCGAGCGCATGCAGGCCGATCACGAAATAGAACGCGTTGCCGATCAGCTCGTGCGCGTCCTTGATGGCCGGCCGCAGCGCCTTGTCGGGCCCGAACAGCGTGAACGAGACGCCGAGCCAGTCGAGCGACACCGGCTTGCCGCCGAGGTTGATCATCATGATGCCCAGCAACGGCTGCGCGATGATGAACGCATACAGCGCGAGGTGCGTGAGCTTCGCGAGCCATTGCAGCAGCGCGGGCTGCGGCACCGGCGCCGGCGCGCGGCTGGCCGCTCGCCAGACGATCCGCAGCACCGACAGCACCAGCACCAGCGCGCCCGCGGTGAGATGCACGTTCATCCAGAACACGCGGCTGTCGCTGCCCTTCGGCCCGCGGATCTCGATCGCCAGATAGGCGAGCGCCACGAGCAGGAAGATCGCCCAGTGAAAGAAGATCGTGGGCGTGCTGTATCGCGCCTGTCTGGCGAGGATGTTTCTCATGCGTGGTCTCGTCTCGTATGCGGGGATGGGGCCGATGCCGTGGACGCAGGCCAGCGCCCGGCATGATGCAGCGATTGTAGCGGCACGGGTGGCGGGTTTGGACCGACGCGATCAAATATCCGACGATATTGCCGCGCCGTTGCGCGCACGAAGGCGACGCGGAAACACGCGACGCGCGGGCGCGACTGTGGCACGATGGAAACTTGTTTGCGTCGATGTCGTGCAGCGCCATGAGCAAAGCGTTCTTCGTGACAGCCTACCGGCTGATGGCCGCGCTGCTCGCCGTGTCGACACCGCTGCACAGCATCGCGGGCCGCTGGGGCATGCCGACGTTTCATCTCGGCAACTATCTCAGCTACTTCACCCAGCTGAGCAGCCTGTATGCCGCCGCCATGCTGCTGGCGGGGCTGTGGCGAGTCACCCGCCCGGGGTCCGCGCGCTACGAATCGATGCGCGGCGCGGCCGTGCTGTACATGCTGATCACCGCGATCGTCTACGAGCTGCTGCTCGCGCAGCACGACGCCATCCAGCACATCACGCCGGCCTACAACAACTGGGTGCTGCACCGCATCGTGCCGCTCGTCGTGCTCGGCGACTGGGTCTACGTCGAGCCGCGCAAGCCGATCCCGTGGCAAAGCGCGGTGACGTGGCTCGGCTTTCCGGTCATCTATCTCGCCTACACGCTCGTGCGCGGCGCGTGGGAAAACTGGTATCCGTATCCGTTCGTCGACCCGCGGCCCGACGGCTACCTGCCCGTCGCGCTGCAATGCACGCTGATCGCGCTCGGCGCGAGCGCGCTCGCGATGGCGATCCGCTGGCTCGGCAACCGGGCGAGGCCGGCCGCGACGGTCGGGGCGAACGAAGGTTGAACGGCGTGCGTGCGCGCATGGCGGCACGCACGCCGGCGCGATGCGCTCAGCCGCCGTTCCTCGGCAGGAAGCCCATCGGATCGACCACCTTGCCGTTCTGCCGCACCTCGAATTCGAACGTCGCCCGCCCGCTCGCATCGGTGCCCATCTCGGCGACCGGCTGTCCGGCCCGCACCGCATCGCCTTCGTTGACGAGCAGCTTGCCGTTGTGGCCGTACGCGGTGATCAGGCCGTTTTCGTGCTTCAGGATCACGAGCGGGCCATAGGCCTTGACGCCCGAGCCCGCGTACACCACGCGGCCGTTCGCGGCGGCGCGCACCGTCACGTCGGGCCCGGACGCGGCGATGGTGATCCCGCGCGTCTTGCCGGCCGAGAACGGCGCCGTCACGACGCCGGACGCAGGCCACGCGAGCGCGCCCGGCTGGGCCGCTGCCGCCGGCTGCGGCGCGAGCGACGTCGTCGCGGGCGGCGGCGCGACGCGCAGCACCTGGCCGGGCCGGATCATGTCGGTCGGCGCCATGTGGTTCCAGCTGGCCACGTCCTGCACGCGCTGGCCGAATGCGCCCGCGACGCTCGCGAGCGTATCGCCCGGGTTCACGCGGTAGTAGCCCGCGAGCACGCCCCCGGACGTGCTCGCCGTGGGCGCCGACGGCCGGTACGGCTGCCAGCTGTCGGTCCACGGCGTCATCGTGCAGCCCGCCAACGCGGCGGCCACGACGGTGACAGCAGCCAGCGCCGCGCGCGGCAACCCGCGTTGCGCGGAAAAGTGGATGGGATTGATGTTGCTCAAGCGTACCTCCCGGATTTGCGTCGGTGCGACGCCCACCGCCCTCCGGCATGCGTCGCACCGTGTCCGGCGCGGCGGCCGGACCAACCAGAATCCGACCGCAGCCGCGGCCGGCAGTTTCCATGTAGGGGATCGCGCGCGGGTTCGCAGGCCCGTTTCGCGTCGTCCCGACCGGCAAAGATACCATTTGCGGCGGTCGGGGCTGCGACAAGCGCCCCGACCGGCCGCCGTCCCGCACGCGTCATCGCCCGCCGGCGCCGCATGCACGCGGCGTTCCGGCCCGGCCGGCGGCCGCGCCCGGGATGCCTCGCCAGCCCCCCGCCGGCCCGGCCGACCGCTCGCGATCCGTCACCTATACTCACTGATGCTCTGCCCGATCCGACGACAAGAGGAGACCCCCATGAACAACGCGACGTTTCTTTCCGTGCAGCTCGATGCCGAGGATTTCGCCGGTTCGAGCGGCCTCGTCGAACTGCTGAACCGGCACCTGCTGTTCGCGACCGACGTCGCGGAAGCCGCCGACGCGCTCGTACAGCTGGCGAGCGTCACCCACCTGTCGGGCGGTGCGCGCCGCAGCGTCGAGCTGCCGGTCGCGGCGATCGAGCGGCTGCGCGACGCGCTCGATACGCTGAGCGGCTACGACGAAACCTGGCTGATGGCGCTGGAGCCCGCCGACAAGCTGTTCAGGGATATCGGCCGCGGCCGGCGGCCGCTGCACTGACGTGCGGCACGTCGTCACGGCCGGGCCCGAAATGAAAACAGCCCGTCGTTCCATATCCTGGAACGACGGGCTGTGACGACAACCGGGTACGGGTGTTTCGACTCCGGCGGGCAGCCGGCGCGGCCTTCCGGCCGCTTCGATCAACGACCCTTGTAGACCGGCGCGCCGTCGGCGATGCGCTTGACGCCGTTCGGCCAGCGCGATTCCGACGCGACCGGTGCACCCGATTCCTGCTGGGCGGCCGGTTGCGCACCGTAGCCGCTCGTATCGGCAGCGGCGACGTTCTGTTGCGGGTTCAGGCGCGCTTCGGCGGCGAGGATGCCTTCCGGATAGTTCGTGCGGTCGCTGCCCAGCTTGTAGCCGGCCTTTTGCAGCGCGACCAGATCGGCCTTGACCTGATCACGGGTGACCGGGCCATTCTGTTGGGCGAAAGAGACTGCCGGGACAGCGAGGACGGCAGCAGCGGCGAACGTTGCGATCAGCGATTTCATGACTTACCTCCGTGATTTTTTGCTCCGCCGCACACACCGTGTCTGCAGCGATGGAACGAAGTTTAGTCCCGTGATCACTTAGGGAAAACCATGAATCTACAAAAACACTGTTTCGCCGTAGCTAACAATTCCGGAATCCGATATCCAGAAACCCTATCGATAGAATAGATTTTCGCAACAATTGCCGCCGCGCTGCCTTACACCGCTTACGACCAGTTCGCGTGGAAGCTGCCCGGCTTGTCGGTGCGCTCGAACGTGTGCGCGCCGAAGAAGTCGCGCTGCGCCTGCACGAGGTTCGCGGGCAGCCGCGCCGAACGATAGCTGTCGAAGTACGCGACGGCCGACGCGAACGCCGGCACCGGCACCCCGGCCCGCACCGCCGCGATCACGACCTCGCGCAACGACGCCTGGTAGTTCGCGGCGATTTCCTGGAAGTACGGGTCGAGCAGCAGGTTCGCGAGCGCCGCGTCCTTCGCGTAAGCCTCCGTGATCTTCTGCAGGAAGCGCGCACGGATGATGCAGCCCGCGCGGAAGATCTTCGCGATCGTCCCGAGATCGAGGTTCCAGCCGTATTCCTCGGACGCGGTGCGCAGCTGCGCGAAGCCCTGCGCGTACGAGATCACCTTGCTCAGGTACAGCGCACGGCGCACGGCTTCGACGAACGCCGCGCGGTCGCCGGCGAGCGGCGTCGCGGCCGGGCCCGACAGCACCTTGCTGGCCGCCACGCGCTCCGTCTTCAGCGACGACAGCACGCGCGCGAACACCGACTCCGTGATCAGCGGCAGCGGCACGCCGAGATCCAGCGCGTTCTGGCTGGTCCACTTGCCGGTGCCCTTCTGCGCCGCGCGATCGAGAATCACGTCGACCAGGTGCTGGCCGGTTTCGTCGTCCTTCTTCGCGAAGATCTTCGACGTGATCTCCATCAGGTAGCTGTCGAGCTCGCCCTGGTTCCACTCCGTGTAGACCGCGCCCAGCTCGTCGTTGGTCAGGCCCGCGACGCCCTTCAGCACCGCATAGCTCTCGGCGATCAGCTGCATGTCGCCGTACTCGATGCCGTTGTGGACCATCTTCACGTAATGGCCCGCGCCGTCCGGCCCCATGTAGGCCACGCACGGCTCGCCGTCCGACGGCGCCTTCGCGGCGATCTGCTTGAGGATCGGCTCGACGAGGTCGTACGCGTCGCGCTGGCCGCCGGGCATGATCGACGGGCCGCGCAGCGCGCCCTCCTCGCCGCCCGACACGCCGGTGCCGATGAAGTGCAGGCCCGACTGCGCGAGCTCCTGGTTGCGGCGGATCGTGTCGGTGAAGTGCGTGTTGCCGCCGTCGATCAGCACGTCGCCCTTTTCGAGCAGCGGCTTGAGCGCGGCGATCGTCGCGTCGGTGGCTTCGCCCGCCTTCACCATCATCAGGATGCGGCGCGGCGTCTCGAGCGATGCGACGAATTCCTCGAGCGTGTAGGTCGGCACCAGGTTGCGGCCGGGGAATTCGGCGATCAGTTCGTCGGTTTTCTCGCCGCTGCGGTTGTATACCGACACCGCATAGCCGCGGCTTTCGATATTGAGTGCGAGGTTGCGGCCCATTACCGCAAGGCCGATCACACCGATTGCTTGTTTGCCCATCAGTCAATTCTCCGGAAAAAACAGGGCGCGACCCGAACGGGCCGCGCGCACAGGCGAAAGGATAAGGGAAACGCGGCCGCGATGCGCGCCGGGCGTTACTGCTCGGCGTGCGGCAGGCGCCGGAAAACGACGCTCAGGTTGTTGGCGGGCATCTCGACGACCTCGATGCAGTCGAGCCCGCGATCGAGGCCGAGCGCGACGACCGCCTCGAGATCGCGCACGCCCCACGACGGATCGCGGCTGCGCAATTGCGCGTCGAACGCTTCGTTCGACGGCGCGGTGTGCCGGCCCTCGCGCCGGTACGGGCCGTAGAGCACCAGCACGCCGCCCGGCCGCAGCACGCGCGACGCGCCGGCGAACAGCGCGTCGGCGCAGGCCCACGGCGCGATGTGAATCATGTTGATGCAGACGATCGCGTCGAGCACGGCGAACGGCCAGGCCGCATCGCGCACGTCGAATGCGCGTGGCGCGTCGACGTTCGGCAGCCCCGCGTGCGCGACCCACGCGGCGATCGACTGGCGCGCCTGCGCGTCGGGGTCGCTCGGGTGCCAGCGCAGCCCGGGCAGCCCCGCCGCGAAATGCACGACGTGCTGGCCGGTGCCGCTGGCGATTTCGAGCACGTCGCCGCTGGCCGGCAGCACGCGCCGCAGCACGTCGAGAATCGGCGCGCGGTTGCGTTCGGCCGCGGGCGCTGAAAGCCGCAGCGACGGATCGACTGGGGTCGTGCCGGTCATGGTGCGATGTGCTCCGTAGTATCAAGGGGTTCGAGGCCGAGCCGCGCGTTCAGCGCATCGAGCGCGGGCGCGCAATGCGCCTCGACCTTCAGCGTCAGTATCGGATCGGCGCGCGTGTGGCCGAGATTGAGTGCGGCGACCGGCTTGTTCTGCGCCTGCGCCCACACGCAGAAGCGGTAGCCCGAGTACACCATCAGCGACGACCCGACGACCAGCAGCGCATCGGCCGCGTCGAGCGCCTGCGCGGCCGCGGCCACGCGCTCGCGCGGCACGTTCTCGCCGAAGAACACGACCGCCGGCTTCAGCAGGCCGCCGCACGCCGGGCACGCCGGAATGCGGAAGCGGTCGAGCGCATGCCATTCGAGATGCGCGTCGCCGTCGGCAGCCGGCTCCGCCTGCGCGCCGAGCAGTTCGGGGTTCTCCGCTTCGAGCACGGCCTGGATCGCCGCCCGCGCATGCTGCGCGCCGCACGCGAGACAGGTCACGCCGCCGATGCCGCCGTGCAGTTCGATCACGTCGGTGCTGCCCGCACGCTGGTGCAGGCCGTCGACGTTCTGCGTGACGAGGCGTTCGATGCGCCCGGCGGTGCCGAGCCGCGCGAGCGCGACGTGCGACCGGTTCGGCCGCGCGCGGCCGACGACCGGCCAGCCGATCATGCTGCGCGCCCAGTAGCGCCGCCGCGCCGCGTCCGAGCCGAGGAACTCCTGAAGCTGGATCGGCGGGGAGCGCATCCATTGGCCGTTGCGGTCGCGATAGCCGGGAATGCCGGAATCGGTGCTGATGCCCGCGCCCGTCAGCACCAGCAGGCGCGGGTGGCGCTCGACGAACGCATGCAGCGCATCGAGCGCGGCCGGATCGACGGTGACGGCAGGAGACGTGGCGGATGCGACAGGGTCGGTCATGACGGCGGCAGGTGAGCGGGCGGAATCGGCCGGTCGGACATTCGCGCGGCCGGCCTGCAGGTCCGCTCATCATACCGAACCCCGGCGCGCGCCGACGTCGATGGTGCCGATGGCACGCCACGCAAACCGGCGCGGCTGTCACGTCGCCGCGCACAAAAAAAGGCGCCCATCCGCCAAAGGGTGATGGGCGCTTGAACAATTGATCCATCGGGGTTGTGGATCAACTGGAAACCTGGCGCTGCTGCATCCGCGAAGCCGTGCTGGGCGGATGGTCCCCGGTCAACGCCAATCGTTGCGTGTCATACGCGTCGCCGCACGCTGTCTACCCTCCCCATTCGCTCCGGTTGCCCGGATGCCTGACCGGCGATGCGACCGCCGCACGCACGCCGAAACCGGAGAGCGTTCGTGCAGCCTGCGCGTCGAGATGACCGTTCATGTCGTGTCGATCGCCGTTTCGTCTCCCGATGTCTGTCAAGGTGCCTCCCTTCGGCAGGCGCGTTCGGTTTCGGTTTTGAATCACACCGCCCGGCTGTCGCGCTCGATGCCGCTTCGGGTCTGCCGCGCCGCCCGCCGACATTTCGCGCGGCGTGCGAGACCCGCACCCTGTTCATCAGGATGACAAATCAATTTCTGGATGGCCGTCCGTCGGCCGGTGCCTGTCTCGATGCCCGTCAATGCCGGCGGACGGCGCCTGGCCGGGGGGCCGCGCGCGCGACGCATGCGTGAGACGGACAGTTGAAACGGACGCGGATTGTCGGACGGGATTCGGTGCCGAGCGTGATCAGGTCACCTCGAGCAGAAGTGGGTTGGGCACCCGAGATATTCGGCGCTTCATGCTTGCAACACGGCGCGTTGCGATTCGATCTTTTTTCATTCTCTTGTCCCCGATTCAAATACTCCCTGACCATCGGCATGCGAACGTCGATCCGGTTCGGTCGACCTGCACGCCGGCAGCACCCGGGTATATGCAAGGAGCGCACCATCTCGCGCAGCGCCATGCCTGGCGGGGCTCCGCAATCGGACGCCGCGAAACGCGGGCGCCCGGACGCGGCGAATGTTTCAGAGTTGAAACGCAGTGGCGGGGAAATCGTTTCGGGAGCGGGCGGCAGCGGGCGAAGCCCAGCGCCGACGCGGGCCGCCCCATAAAAAATATCCCGGCTCGGGAATCGAGCCGGGATGCAATCCGCCAACATTCGGAGTGGTGCGTCCGGAGCGAGAGGAAGAGCCCCGTCCGCGCGGCGGTCAGTTCGCTGCGATTTTATGCCGGCAGGTTCTCGCGAGGAATGGCCGCATCCGCCAAATCGCGGTGCGGATCGGACATCGGCACCATACCGCCCGCGCCCGCACTGCCCGCACGCCATCCGCGCAAAACCGCTAGCATTCGGCAAGCACGATCGCGTGCGGTTGCCTATCCGTCGCATGCAACCGCGCCACCCTTATCCTTCAGCGAGAAGCAAGATGACCACGCCCGCCCCCCGCCAACCCGGCATTGCGCACCGCGTCTTTTCCGCAGGCCGGCTCACGATCGGGCTGACGCTCCCGCTGCTGCGCAGCGGCGACATCGTCGCGGACTTCCACGAACAACTCGAACTCGCGGCGTTCGCCGACACGCTCGGCTTTCGCGCGCTGTGGGTGCGCGACGTGCCGCTGAACAGCGCCGACTATCTCGATCCCGTCGGCCATCTCGACCCGTGGGTCCTGCTCGGCGCGTTGGCCACGCGCACCCGCGACATCGCGCTCGCAAGCGGCGCGATCGTGCTGCCGCTGCGACATCCGCTGCACATCGCGAAGGGCGCGCTGTCCGTCGGCACGCTGTCCGGCGGACGCTTCATCCTCGGCCTCGGCTCCGGCGACCGGCCGCCCGAATACGCGGCCTTCGGCATCGATGTCGATGAGCGCCGCGAACGGTATCGCCGCCACTGGGAGGTCGTCGCCGCTGCGCTCGGCCTGCCGTCGCGCGTCACGCCCGACCGGGCTCCACCTGACGCACCCGAATTCACGCTGCTGCCGCGCAGCGCCGACGCGATTCCGCTGCTCGCCGTCGGCTCCGGCGGACAGAGCGTCGACTGGATCGCCCGGCATTCGCTCGGCTGGATGACCTACCACCGCGATCCGGACACGCAGCGCGCGCGCCGCGACATGTGGCGCGGCGCAGTCGAGCGGCTCGCGGAACCGGGCTTTCGCGCATTCGGCGTCGCGATGCGGCTCGACCTCGACGCGCATCCCGATGCGCCGGCGACGGCGCTGCCGCTCGGCTATGCAAGCGGCCGGCATGCGCTGCTGCGCGTGCTGCAGGACATGCGTGCGGCGGGCACGCATCACGTGAGCCTGAACCTCGGCTCGAACCGGCCCGTGCGCGACGTGCTCGAGGAAATCGCCGCGCACGTGCTGCCGGCGTTTCATGAAGACGCGTGACGATCAGGCCACCCGTTGCTTCGACACTGGGATCCGCGCCCCGTCACGTGCGCGCCGCCCACTCCACCGCCTGCCGCCCCGAGCCGTTGCCGCCGATCGCGTCGATCAGGTAATCGACGAACGACGCGATCCGCGACGAGAGCGCCGTATTCCGGTAGTACACGGCATGGATCGGCTGCCGCACGTCCTGCGTGTGGCGCGCGAGGACCTGCACGAGCCGTCCGGCCTCGCGATCCTGCGCGGTCATGAAATCCGACAGGCAGACGATGCCCGCGCCTTCGAGCGCCAGTTGCCGGAGCGTCTCGCCGCTCGACGACCACACGTCGGGCTCGATGCGGTACGGTTCGCCGTCGGCGCCGAGGATCGGCCAGACGTTCAGCGATTCCGGTTGGTTGAAGCCGAGCAGCGCATGCTCGGCGAGATCGTCGACCTTGCGCGGCTGGCCGTGTGCCTCGAGATACGCGGGGCTCGCGAGCATCCGCAGCCGGCTGTTGGCCACCATCCGGCTGCGCAAGGTCGAATCCTTGAGCCGGCCGATCCGGATCGCGACGTCGGTGCGCCGCTCGAGCAGGTCGATGATGCCTTCGTTGCTGTTCAGCTCCAGCTCCACCTGGGGAAAGCGCTCGCGATAGCCCCGCACGAGCGGCACGATCACGTGCAGCATGAACGGCGACGCCGCATCGACCCGCAGCCGCCCCGACGGCTGCTCCTGGCGCGCAATCATCTGTTCTTCCGCGCTTTCGACCGATTCGATGATCGCGCGCGCATCCTGCAGGAACGCCCGCCCCTCCTCGGTCAGCGCGAGGCGGCGCGTGGTCCGCCGCAGCAGCGTGGTCTTCAGCTTTTCCTCGAGCCGCGCGAGCGTGCGGCTCGTCGCCGACACGGTCAGGTCGAGCTGCTGCGCGGCCGCGGTGATCGAGCCCGTGTCGACCACGGTCGCAAAGGCCTGGAGTTCGTCGAGCGTGACTTTCATTCTTGCGTTGAAATCAAAGCGATCTGCTTTATAGGCTGATTCTTGTTCAAAAGTAAAGCGGGCAGCCGCGTTCGCTTTCCAGCGCGCCACTGCGCTATTCCGGCGCCCTGACGTAGTAGATGTCCCACTCCGCCTCGTCGACTTTCCGGAATCCGTGCCGCTGGTAGAAGCGGTTCGACGCGCTTTCATGCAACGCGCCGACCTTGACCGGAAGCGCGCGGGCCTCGGCGTCGGCCACGACCGACGCGAGCACCGCCGCGCCGATCCCCTTTCCCTGGTGCGCCGGCAGGATGTACAGATGTTCGAGCGTCACGAACGCCGCGTCGGGCTTGGCGAGAAAGAATCCGACGGTCGCGCCGTCTGCCACGATGTACTTGCAGTACGCGGGATCGAAGGACGCCAGGAAGCGCGCGCGTGCCCGCTGCGGATCGAAGCGGCCGATGCGCTCGAGGCTCTCGCGCATCGCGGCGATGCGAATCGAGATCAATGCTTCGACATCGTCGTGCGTCGTGCTTGGCGTAGGTCAGGTTCATCTGCCGGCTCTCCTCGCGGCCTCGCGACGCGGCGCCATGCCGGATCGGGATGCCTCGGCGATTGTCAGCGATTCACGCACGCATGTCGAACCCCGGATGCTCGCGACGATTCGCGCGCCCGGATCCGCGCAGCCAGCGGGTTCGCCCAATGCCGGTACGCAAGCTCGCCGGGATGAAAACCGTCGCTCGCGAGCGCATCGGGATGCAGCGGCAACGCGACCGACAGCACCTCGCAGTTCGGCCGGTCGCGCACGGGTCGCCGGGCAGCAGCGTCAGCCATCGACCTTGTAGCCGGGCAGCACCTGCCCCAGCCGCGCGCCCATCTCCGCGCCGAGTGCCTGCAGCGCGTTGAACGGGCGGATCATCACCTCGAATTCGACGATGCGTCCGTCGGTGTCGAAGCGGATCATGTCGATGCCCTTGAGCTGCTTGTCGCCGACCGTCGCGCTGAATTCGAGCACCACGCTCATCCCGTCGCCGCTGCCGAATTCACGGTGATAGGTGAAGTCCCTGAAGATCGTGATCACCGTCTGCAGCGCCATCAGCAGCGCGGGTGCCGGACCGTAAGGCTTGAACGCCATCGGCGAGCGGAACACCGCGTCCGGATGGACGATCGAGGCCAGCGTGCTCAGGTCCTTGCTTGCGACCAGCGCATGCCAGGTTGCGAGGGACTTCGCGACAGCGGGATGGTGCGGCGTGAATGCTTCCGTCATGGCGTGCTCCTTGTCGTCAGGCAGGAAAAGGTCGATCGGGTGTCAAAGGGTGGCGGCGAGCGTGGTGCCCTGATGGATCGCGCGCTTCGCGTCGAGTTCGGCCGCCTCGCACGCGCCGCCGATCAGGTGCACCGGACACCCGGCCGCCCGCAACTGTTCGGCGAGTTCGCGCAGCGGCTCCTGCCCCGCGCAGATCACCACGTGGTCCACCGGCAGCGTCTGCGGCACGCCGCCGATCGTCACATGAAGACCGTCGTCGTCGATGCGGCGGTATTCCACCGACGACGACATCGCGACGCCGCGCGCCTTCAGCGCCGCGCGATGAATCCAGCCGGTGGTCTTGCCGAGCCCGTCGCCCACCTTCGACGGCTTGCGCTGCAGCAGGTGCACCTGCCGCGCCGCCGGCTCGGGCTGCGGCGCGCGCAGGCCGCCGGCCTGCGCATACGCGGTATCGACGCCCCATTCGGCGAAAAAACCATCCCGGTTCAGGCTCGTGCCGTGGCCGCCGTGCGTGAGAGCCTCGGCCACGTCGAAGCCGATCCCGCCCGCGCCGACGATCGCCACGTTGCGCCCGACCGCCTTGCCGTCGCGCAGCACGTCGAGATAGCCGAGCGCCTTCGGGTGGCCGATGCCGTCGATCGGCGGCGTGCGCGGCACGACGCCGGTCGCCAGCACCACCTCGTCGAAGCCGCCCTGCAGCAGCAGTTCGGCGCTCGCGCGGGTCTCGAGCCGCAGGTCCACGCCACGCAGCGCGATCTGCCGGCGAAAGTAGCGCAGCGTCTCGTCGAACTCTTCCTTGCCGGGCACCTTCCGCGCGATGTTGAACTGTCCGCCGATCTCGGCGCCGGCCTCGTACAGCGTGACCGCATGGCCGCGTTCGGCCGCCGTCACCGCGAAGCTGAGCCCCGCGGGCCCGGCCCCGACCACGGCGATCCGCTTGCGCGCGGGCGCCGGGCGGATCACGAGCTCGGTTTCATGGCACGCGCGCGGGTTCACGAGGCAGGACGTGATCTTGCCGGAGAACGTGTGATCGAGGCATGCCTGGTTGCAGCCGATGCAGGTGTTGATTTCGTCGGCGCGCCCCTCGCGGGCCTTGCGGACGAATTCGGCGTCGGCCAGGAACGGCCGCGCCATCGACACCATGTCGCACACGCCGTCGGCGAGCAGCCGCTCGGCGACCTCCGGCGTATTGATCCGGTTGGTCGCCACGAGCGGAATGCCGACCTTGCCCATCAACTGCTGCGTGACCCACGCATACGCGGCGCGCGGCACCTTGGTCGCGATGGTCGGCACCCGCGCCTCGTGCCAGCCGATGCCGGTATTGATGATCGTCGCGCCGGCCGCCTCGATCGCCTGCGCGAGCCGGATCACTTCGTCGAGCGTCGAGCCGCCTTCGACGAGATCGAGCATCGACAGCCGGTAGATGATGATGAAATTCGCGCCGACGCGTTCGCGCACCCGCCGCACGATCTCGACCGGAAAGCGGATGCGGTTGTCGTACGCGCCGCCCCATGCGTCGTCGCGATGGTTCGTGCGCGCGGCGATGAACTCGTTGATCAGGTAGCCCTCGGAGCCCATGATCTCGACGCCGTCGTAGCCCGCGTGCTGCGCGAGCGCCGCGCAGCGCACGTAATCGGCGATCGTCTCCTCGACCTCGTCGCCGCTCAGCGCGTGCGGCGTGAACGGATTGATCGGCGCCTTCAGCGCGCTGGGCGCGACGAGCGCCGGGTGGTACGCATAGCGGCCGAAATGCAGGATCTGCAGCGCGATCTTGCCGCCCTCCGCATGCACCGCGCGCGTCACGACGCGATGCTGCCCGGCGTCCGCCTCCGTCGTCAGCATCGCGCCGCCCGGCGCCGGGCGGCCGCGCTCGTTCGGCGCGAAGCCGCCCGTGACGATCAGGCCGGCTTCGCCGCGCGCCCGCTCCGCATAGAACGCCGCCATCCGCTCGAAGCCGTTCGGCGCCTCCTCGAGGCCGACGTGCATCGAGCCCATCAGCACGCGGTTTCTGAGCGACGTGAAGCCGAGCTCGAGCGGGGTCGTCAAGTGGGGATAGCGGGTCATCGGTCGTGTCTCCGTATTTATGCAACAAGTTGCACAGATACTAGCGCGCCGCTTTCGTTCATGCAACATGTTGCATAAACAGGGCCTTGCCCTTTAACCCTGTGTCCCCGATATGGCAAGATGCGTGCAGTCCCGTGAATTCGACCGATTCGACATGTCACTGCCTCACGCACTCCTCACCGCGCTGGCCGAGCGCCCCGGCTCCGGCTCGGAACTCGCCGGCCGCTTCGATCGCTCGATCGGCTATTTCTGGCAAGCGACGCACCAGCAGATCTATCGCGAGCTGGGCCGCCTCGAGGAGATGGAATGGATCGAATCGCTGCCCGCCGAATCCGGACGCGGCCGCAAGCGCGCGTACCGAATCCTGCCGGCCGGCAAGAAGGAGCTGCGCCGCTGGATCGCCGAGCAGGAAGACCCGACGCCGCTGCGCGACGCGCTGATGGTGCGGCTGCGTGCGGAAGCGGTGCTCGGCCCCGCCGGCCTGGAGGACGATCTCACGCGGCGCCTGGCGCTGCATCGGGAGAAGCTCGACCTGTATCGGCAGATCGAGGCGCGCGATTTTCCGGCAGAAACGGATTCACGCGCGAAACGCCTGCAGCACCTGGTGCTGAAGGCCGGTATCGCGCAAGAGGCGTTCTGGGTCGAGTTCGCGCAGGAGGCGCTCGACATCCTGCGGCTGCCGAAGGGATAACCGACCCGCCCGTTCTACCGCCTGCCGCGTTCGCCGGCCTGCGGCCTTCGAATCGGCCTCGGCGGAATGCTGTGCGACAGCACGATCGACGTGCGCGTTTCGCCGAACACGTTGATCTTCGCGATCAGCGCTTCGAGCTGGGGGATGTCGCTCGCGACGACTTTCATCACGTAGGAATCGTCGCCGGTCACGTGCAGGCATTCGATCACCTCGGGCATCGACTCGAGCTGCTTGAGCAGGCGGCTCTTTTGCGGCTGCCCGGTCGTGATGCCGATCAGCGCCATGATTTCATAGCCCGCCTTCTTCGCGTTGACGCGCGCGACGAAGGCCTCGATCACGCCGGCATCCTCGAGCTTTTTCAGGCGCTCGGCCGTCGCGGGGATGGAAAGACCGACCTTGCGCGCAAGGTCCGTCTGCGACACGCGCCCCGCTTGCTGCACCTCATCCAGGATTTTCCAGTCCAGCGCATCCATTTTTAAGTGTCCCGGCCAAAAAACGTGAAGAACATCGAACGGATTCGTACAATCGCCTTAAAAACAGCATAGCGGGTCACATTCGGCAGAGCTAGTATGAAACCCATTCATCGGCCCGCCTTCCGCCATCGCCATGTCCATCTTCCTCAAGTCGTTCTTCATCGGCCTTTCCATCGCCGCGCCCGTCGGTCCGATAGGACTGCTGTGCATCCAGCGCAGCCTGCTCGGCGGATGGCGCATCGGTTTCGCGACCGGCCTCGGCGCCGCAACCGCCGACGGCATGTATGGCCTGATCGGCGCGCTGGGCGTCAGCGTGCTGATCACGTCCCTCACGTCGGCCGGACCGTGGCTGAGCCTGCTCGGCGGCATGTTCCTGTGCTATCTGGGCGTCAGGACCGTGCTGGCGGCGCCGGCTGGCGCGCAGGCGGCGGCCGGCCCGATGGACGCCGCCCGCTCCTACGGGTCGACGTTCCTGCTGACCGCGTCCAACCCGATGACCATCCTGTCGTTCATCGCGATCTTTGCCGCGCTCGGCACGGGCGTCGCCGCAAGCGGGCAGAAGTCCGCCGTGATCGCGCTCGTCGTGTCCGGGGTGTTCGTCGGCTCCGCCACCTGGTGGCTGGCGCTGAGCGGCGCGGTGTCGCTGGTTCGGGAGCGGATATCGGAAAAGGCCATGCGGATCATCAACTACGCGTCCGGCATCACCGTGCTGGGTTTCGGCCTCTACCAATCGTATCTGGGGTCGATGGTCATTTCCGCATGACGCGGAACAGTTCCGCACGTCGCGCGGCCCGTATCCGCCGGCCGCGCGACGCCGCCGGATCACGCGTCCGGCAGGATCACCACCTTGCCCTTGACCTGCCGGTTCGCCATCCGCGCGATCGCGTCGGCCGCGCCGGCGAGCGGCACGCGCTCGGTGATCATCGGCCGCACCTTGCCCGCCGCGAACCATTCGGCGAGCAGCCGCATGTTGGCCGCATGCTGCGCGGGATCGCGACGCACCGCGTCGCCCCAGAACACGCCGAGGATGTCGCGCTCCTTGAGCAGCGCGAGGTTCAGCGCGATCTTCGGGATTTCGCCGGCCGCGAAGCCCACCACCAGGAAGCGGCCGCGCCACGCGGTCGCGCGTAGCGCCGCCTCGCTGTACGCGCCGCCCACCGGGTCGTAGACGACGTCGGCGCCGCGCCCGCCGGTCAGCGCGTCCACGCGGCGGCGCAAGTCTTCGGTCGCATAGTCGATCGTCTCGTCGGCGCCCGCGTCGCGGCACAGCGCGAGCTTGTCCGCGCTCGACGCGGCCGCGATCACGCGCGCGCCGAGCGCCTTCGCGATCTCGATCGCCGCGAGCCCGACGCCGCCCGCCGCGCCGAGCACGAGCAGCGTCTCGCCCGGCTGCAGGCGCGCGCGCTGCTGCAGCGCATGCAGCGACGTGCCGTAGGTCAGCACGAGCGCCGCGCCCTGGTCGAACGCCATCCCCGGCGGCAGCGCGGCGATCTGGCGCGCGTCGGCCACGCACTGCTCGGCGAACCCGCCGAAGCCGGTCGACGCGATCACGGCGTCGCCGGGCCGCCACGCGCTCACGCCTTCGCCCACCGCGTCGACCACACCGGCCAGTTCCGCGCCGGGCGAGAACGGCAGCGCCGGCTTCACCTGATACAGCCCCTGGACGATCAGCGCGTCGGGGAAATTGAGCGACGCCGCCTTCACGCGAATCCGCACCTGGCCCGCGGCCGGTTCGGGCACCGCCACGTCCTCGAGCCGCAACCGGTCGATCGGACCGAATGCGGTACACAGCAGAGCTTTCATGTTTTCCTCTCTCCTTGCGCGGCCTGGCGTGCCGCTTCCTGTTCCTGCAGCTGGCGCCACAGGATCTTGCCGCTGCCCGATTTCGGCAGCGCGTCCACGAATTCGACGACGCGCGGCGCCTTGTACGACGCCATGTGCTCGCGCGCCCACGCGATGATCGCGTCCTCGGTCAATTCGACGCGCCGCGCGGGATCCGCAACCACGACCGCCTTGACCGTCTCGCCGCGATACGGGTCGAGCGCGGCGATCACGCACACCTCCTGGATGTCCGGATGGCCGTACAGCAGCGCCTCCACCTCCGCCGGCCACACCTTGTAGCCGGCCGCGTTGATCATCCGCTTGAGGCGGTCCACCATGAAGAAGTAGCCGTCCTCGTCCATGTAGCCGAGATCGCCGGTGCGCAGGAACGCCTTGCCGTCGATCTCGACGAAGGCGTCGCGCGTCGCGTCGGGGCGGCCCCAGTAGCCGCGCATCACCTGCGGGCCGTGCACGACGATCTCGCCCGTCTCGCCGCGCGGCACGGCCTCCAGCGTGATCGGATCGACCACCCGCGCATCGACGTCGAACACCGGAATGCCGAGGCATTGCCGCTTCGGCTGCTGCGGCGGATTGATATGGGTGGCCGCAATCGTCTCCGACAATCCGTAGCCTTCGACGTACTCGATGCCCACGCGCTCCGCGAGCCGCTGCACGACCGCTTCCGGCATCGCCGCGCCGCCGCCGCTCATGCGGCGCAGGCTCGACAGGTCGAATGCGTCGAGGCGCGGGTTCCACAGGAAGTCGACCACCATCGTCGCGATCGACTGCCAGTTGGTCACGCGGTAGCGCTCGATCGCCCACGCGGCCGCGTCGCGATCCCAGCGCGGCAGCACCACGACCGTCGCGCCGCTGAACAGCGGCCCGTTCATGCCGCCCTGCATGCCGGTGACGTGGAACAGCGGCAGCACCGACAGCGTGATCGTGTCCTGCGTCTGGCCGAACCAGTTCACGCCGCCCACCGCCGTGCACATCGCGCCGCGGTGCGTATGCATGCAGCCCTTCGGCTTGCCGGTCGTGCCCGACGTATACGGCATCACGCACAGGTCGTCCGGCCCGGTCGCAAGCGGGCCCGGCGCGAGCCGCGCGGCCAGCATGTCGCACCAGCGCGTCACGCCCGGGCCGTCCGCGTCGCGCGGCGCCATGACGAAATCCGGCGGCGCGAGCCCCTGCGGCGGCCGCCGCACGTAATCGCCATAGGTCGCGACGACGACGTGTTCGAGCCCGCTCGTGCCGACGAGCGGCCGCACGCGCGGATACAGGTCCTGCGCGACGATCATCACGCGCGCGCCGCTGTCCTCGACGTAGTGCCGCAGCTCGTCGGTCAGGTTCATCGGATTGATCGGCACGACGACCGCGCCGGCGCGCAGGATGCCGTAGTACGCGATCATCCATTGCGGGCTGTTCTGCATGTTCAGCAGCACGCGATCGCCCGCGCGCACGCCGTGGCGTTGCTGCAGGAAACCGGCGACACGCTCGGCCTCGTCCTTGAACTCGGCGAAGGTCACCACGGTGTCGTAGAAGACGATGAACGGCTTGTCCGGATAACGTGCCGCCGCCACCTCGGCGTTATGGAACAGGTTCGTTTCCGG
The DNA here is from genome assembly GCF_902830275.1 of Burkholderia stagnalis. Classification (GTDB taxonomy): domain Bacteria; phylum Pseudomonadota; class Gammaproteobacteria; order Burkholderiales; family Burkholderiaceae; genus Burkholderia; species Burkholderia stagnalis. The sequence goes on from NZ_CADESW010000001.1 coordinate 375,197, forward strand.
CAACGTCAGATGGCCGGACAGATGCGCCGGCCAGTTCGGCGACCTTTCGCTGGACATGGTTCCGCTCCGTTTCAGTGATGAACGCGCCGGACGCTTTCCGGTAGAATCCCCGCAGCCCGCCGCGTGGCATGCGCGGGCTTTCTCCATCCCGCACCGCACGCCCATGGGTAATCCGAAGCGCGACGCCATCACGCTGCTGTCCGTCCCCGACGAAGACCATCCGCAATTCATCACCGCGCTCGCGCGCGGGATGGCGGTGCTGCGCTGCTTCACGCGCGGCGAGCGCTTTCTCGGCAACCAGGACATCGCGCGGCGCACGCACCTGCCGAAGCCGACCGTATCGCGCCTCACGTTCACGCTCACGCAGCTCGGCTACCTGCATTACTCGGCAGAACTGGAAAAGTATTCGCTCGGCATCGGCGTGCTGAATCTCGGGCAGGCGTTCCTGCAAAACAACGAGGTCGTCGACATCGCGCGCCCGTTCCTGCAGGCGTATGCGGAATACACGCAGGCGGCGGCGATGCTCGGCGAGTTCGACGGCAAGCAGATGATCCTGCTCGACGTGTGCCAGGGCGACCCGCTGTTCCAGCTGCGGCTCGAGCCCGGCTCGCGCGTGCCGCACGGCTCGACCGCGCTCGGCCGTGCGCATCTCGCGGCGCTGGCGGCCGCGCTGTTCGAGCGCTATCTGCAGACCACCCGCGCGAGCAGCCCGCCGGACGAATGGCCGGCGCTGGAAGCCGGGATCGTCGCCGCGCGCGAGGACTACGAACGGCTGGGCTTCTGCCTGTCGCTCGGCGACTGGATGCCGGACCTGTTCGCGGTCGGCGTGCCGATGGTGTCGGCCGATCGCTCGCGCATCCTCGCGTTCAACTGCAGCGGCCGCGCGTCGACCGTCACGCGCGCGCGCCTGATCGACGATTTCGGCCCGCGGCTCGTCGCGCTGCGCGACGAAGTGTTCGCGCGCGTCGGCGGCCGCTTCTAGTCGATGCGCGCGCGGCATCGGTGCGGGCTCAGACCGCACTCACGCCGCCGTCCACCGCGAGAATCTGCCCGGTGATGTGCCGGCCCGCCGGCGACGCGAACAGCAGCAACGCGCCGGCGAGATCGCCGTCGGCGCCGAGCCGCTGCAGCGGCGTCTGCGCGACGAGCGTGTCGACACCGATTTCCGCGAGCAGGCCGTTCGCCATCTTCGTCGGAAAGAAACCCGGCGCGAGCGCGTTCACGTTGATCCCGTACTTGCCCCACTCGCCCGCGAGCGCACGCGTGAAGTTCACGACCGCACCCTTGCTGCTGTTGTACGCGATCGTCGTCATCGCGCCGGGCGGGTTGCCGCGCAGCCCCGCGATCGACGCGACGTTGACGATGCGCCCGCCGCCGCGCGGAATCATCGAGCGCTTGCCGATCTGCTGCGTCAGCAGGAACAGGCCGCGCACGTTCAGATCGAACACCTTGTCCCACGCGTCGGCCGGATAGTCCTCGGCCGGCGCGCCCCACGTCGCGCCCGCGTTGTTGACGAGAATGTCGACGTGCCCGAGCTGCGCCAGCGCTTCGTCGACGATCCGCGCGATATCGTCGTCCTGCGCGCCGTTCGCGGCAATCCAGCCGGCGTCGATGCCGAGCTCGGCCAGCGTGCGCTGCGCGTCGCGCAGCTCGTCGGCCTTGCGCGCGGTCACGATCACGCGCGCGCCGGCCTGGCCGAGCGTGCGCGCAAGCTGCAGGCCGAGCCCGCGTGAGCCGCCCGTGACGAGCGCGGTCTTGCCGGTGAGATCGAACAGCTGCTTGATGGCTTCATGCATCTTCAGTTCTCCGGAACAGGTGTGCGGTGCGCACTCAGAACCACGCATCGCGCACATCGAGCGTCGTCGTGTCGACGCTCGCGAGCAGGTCGAGCTGCGCATCCACCTTCGGCAGCTCCCAGCGAAAGAAGTAGCGGGCGGTGGCGCGCTTGCCGGCGTAGAAGTCGCCGCCTTGTCCGTGCGCAGCCAGCATCACGTCGAGCCACAGCCACGCAACGACCAGATGGCCGAACGCCTCCAGATAGACACTCGCGTTCGCGAGCCGCACTTGCGGATCGTCGATCGAGCCCAGCTGGCGCGTGACGTCGCAGAGCCTTGTCCAGCGCCGCGCCAGCGCATCGGCGTGCACACACGCGTCGCCGTCCACGGCCCGTGCGCGCTCGACCGTCGCCGCGACGCGCATATCGAGCGCGCGCAGCGCGGCGCCGTCGTCCTGCACGACCTTGCGGCCCAGCAGGTCGAGCGCCTGGATGCCGTGCGTGCCTTCGTGAATCGGGTTGAGACGGTTGTCGCGATAGAGCCGCTCGACCGCGTAGTCGCGCGTGTAGCCGTAGCCGCCATGCACCTGGATCGCGAGGTCGTTCGCGGCCAGGCACCACTGCGACGGCCAGCTCTTCGCGATCGGCGTCAGGATGTCGAGCAGGCGCCCGGCATCGGCGCGCACGTCCGCGTCGGCATGTGCACGCGCGTCGTCGACGCGCCGCGCGCAGTACAGGATCAGCGCAAGGCCGCCTTCGACATACGCCTTCTGCGCGAGCAGCATCCGGCGCACGTCCGGATGCGCGACGATGGGCGCCTGCGGCGCGGCGGCATCCTTGCCGGCCGGCCCGAGCGGACGCCCTTGCGGCCGGTTGCGCGCATAGTCGAGCGCGTGCAGGTAGCCCGTATAGCCAAGCGCCACCGCACCCGCGCCGACGCCGATGCGCGCCTCGTTCATCATGTGGAACATGTATGCGAGGCCGTGGTTCGGCGTGCCGACCAGATAGCCGATCGCGCCCGCGCGGCCTTCCGGACGGTACCGCGTGCCCTCGCCGAAGTTCAGCAGGCAGTTGGTCGTGCCGCGATAGCCCATCTTGTGGTTCAGTCCCGCGAGCACCACGTCGTTGCGCTCGCCGCGCTTGCCGCCGTCGCCCGGCAGATACTTCGGCACGATGAAGAGCGAGATGCCGCGCGTGCCGGGCAGCAGCCTGCCGTGCTCGTCGGGAATCTTCGCGAGCACGAGATGGACGATGTTCTCCGCCAGTTCGTGTTCGCCGCCGGAGATCCACATCTTGTTGCCGGTGAGCCGGTAGCGCGGGCCGAGCGGCGATTCGCACTCGAAGTCCGCGCGCGTCGTGATGTCGGACAGCGACGACCCGGCCTGCGGTTCGGACAGGCACATCGTGCCGAAATAGCGCCCTTCCAGCTCCGGCCGCGCGAATGCGTCGATCTGCGCGGGGCTGCCGTGCGCGACGAGCAGGTTCGCGTTGGCGACGGTCAGGAACGGATAGGCGGCCGTGGCGATGTTCGCGGCCTGGAAGAACAGGAACGACGCCGCTTCGACGAGCTTCGGCAGCCGCATGCCGCCGAGCGCCTCGTCATGGCCCGCGGCGATCAGGCCCGCGCCGGCGAACGCGCGCACGGCCGGCTCGACTTCGGGAATCAGCGTCACGCGCTCGCCGTCGAAATGCGGTTCCTCGCGATCGCCGCGGGCCGCGTGCGGCGCGAACAGGTCGGCTGCGATCCGCTCGCTGGTGTCGAGCACCGCATCGAAGGTTTCGCGATTGTGCTCCGCATAGCGCGGCAACGACGCAAGCGCTTCGGCATCGAGCCACTCATACAGCAGGAACGCGAGGTCGCGCCGCGACATCAGCAGGCTCATCGCGCGGCCTCCCTGCGTGCGCGAACTGCGGCAGGCCACCGCTCGCATCGCGCGCTACGCGCATCTGCGTCGGCATGCGTGCATTCGATCGATGCATGCTCCATCACGTGCGTCTCCTGTCGGGCGGCGCGATCGCGTGCGACCCGCTAGTTCCGTTTAGCGAAACTTAATGAATGGCAATACGGCCGGAAAAGCTGTCGAAAAATTTAGCACTGTCGTTCGGAAATCGCAATGCTCGATTCGTCGCACAACAATATTTGCGTATTTGCAATAATTTGGCCGATTCCCGTCGGGCTGTGACAAGACGAGCTGGCTACGCGGTGACAAGTTTCGCTTACCGAAACTTTCCCGAGAATGGGTGGAAGGCGCAGTACGAAGGCGAGACTCACGGGCCGGGGCCGTGCGTTGCCCCACCCAATCCGCTAACCGTTGTCGTCAAGCACGAGAAAGACTGCCCCGGCGCTGGCCACGGGCGTAGCGCCGACCTTGATCACGGCGTTGGCAAACGCGAGGCGCCGCTCTGTCTTGACGATGCTGACATGCGCCTCGACCCAGTCGCCCATTTTGGCCGTCCCGACATAATCGATCGTCAGGCTCGCCGTCATCATGCGCAGCGGCGGCGTTTTCGACATGCTGGTGACATAGCCGATCGACACGTCGGCCAAGGCCGCGACCAGCCCGCCGTGAATGGTTCCTGACGCGTTGGCGTGCTTGTCCTGCACACGCAGCCCGACCACGAATCCATCCTCCATCGGCTTGTAGAAGTACGGACCCGTCGCATCGAGAAGCGGGTTCGTGCGGAAGAGCGGCTGGAATCCTTCTGCGCAGCCCGCATCGTCGGGGAGTGAGGTCATACGGCCTCCCGGTCCCGATGCGCAGGCGGGGTGTTGCGAGCCGTCGCCGACATGGCGAGATCACGTGCGAAAGCTTCGTTCCGAGGTGTCATGCGCTGCCCCTCCTGTTGCCGGCCCGTTGGCAGGCTTTGGGTAACCCGAAGGTTACCGCCCCTCACCGAATCACGACGTGAAGTTTCCGCCGGCCAGAAATCCGCCGATCTTTTGGGACGCAGCACGAAATGCGTCCGGGCCGTACTTCATCAGACTGGGTTGATCCGGTGAATGCCCTCTTGCGCACCCCTTCGGGGCAGACCGTTCCAGCGTGAGCTGCGGTCAAAGGCCCTTGCCGTCACTTCCGACCGATTCCGAAAGCTCCGGTATGCCGTCTTTGGATCGCGCTTTCCGGGCCGTAAGATTGCTCATGAGCGTGACGCCGAGACCAACGACGGCAATCACCACGGCCAGCTTGCAAACCGCGCTCCAGCCATGGCGTTCAAGGATCACCGGCCCGACGATCGAACCCACCGCGCCCGCTGCGTAATACGCGAGCATATAGATGCTGTAGATCCGGCTGCGCGAGGCTGCGTCGATCGCCAGGAGCCGCGTCTGGTTCGCGACCTGGGCAGAAAAGCAGCCGATGTCGAACAGCACCACGCCCACCGCGATTCCCGGGATCGAAGACGAAGCCAGCAAGATGATCGCCACGCCGGCGATCACCAGCAGAAACCCTCCGGCGATCACCGGCCTCGCCCCCCGGCGATCGGCCAGCCGGCCGGCCGCGCGCGTCGCAAACAAGCCCAACGCGCCCGCGAATCCGAACATCCCGGCCTGCGCGGCGTTGAGGTCGAGCGGCGGCCCCGCGACGGCGACCACGAGCGTGATCCAGAGCATGCTGAACACGAAGAACCAGCATGCTCCGACGAACATGCCCTCGCGAAGCAACGGATAGCGCCGGACCAATGCCGGCAACGAGCCGAGCAGTTCCCGATAGCGTTCCTTGCTGCGCGTCTGGTCCACCGGCAGCAGTCGATAGGTCAACACCGCAAGAACCAGCGCGATGACGGCGCTCACCACGAGCATCGCGCGCCAGCCAGCACGCTCGGACAGCGCGCCGCCCACGAAGCGGCTCAACAGGATGCCCGCCGACATGCCGGTGCCCACGGTGCCCACCGCCTTGCCTCGCTCGTCCGGCGCAGCGGCTCGAAACGCAACGGTGGCCAGATGAACGGCATTCGTTGCCATCGCACCGATCACGCAGCCCACCAGCGCCAGCGCATACAGCGACGGCGCGAGCGCAGCCAGTCCGAGCGCGACCGTCAGCACCGCGAACTGCAGGAACACCAGCCGTGACGGCGAGACCTTATCCCCGACCGGGACCAGCAGGAGAATGCCGAGCATGTAGCCGATCTGCATGCTGCCCGCCACGAGGCCCGTGGTCGCGAGCGGGGTATGGAATTCCCGTGCTATTTCCGGGAGGGCGGGCTGGAGCGTGTAATTGTTCGCGATGGCAGCGCCGGCGGCCGTCGCGATAAAGGCACTCAACCCGCGCGCAGGCGCTCTGGCGACAGCTCGATCATGTTCCTGCTGCGGTGTCTTCATGACGGGTTACGCGCCGGCGTCGCGCTTCACGGCCGTGAGCTCGATTTCGATCAGGATCTTCGGATCGACGAACGGCGCAACGTGCAGCAGCGTCAGCGCCGGACGGATATCCCCGTAGACCTCTCCGTGCGCACGCCCGGCCTCCTTCCAGTTGGTGATGTCGGTGACATAGAGACGGCTCTGAACGACATCCTGGAAGCTGAATCCGGCATCGGCCAGTACGGTGCCGAGCTTTTGCAGAATGTTCTTCGTCTGCGTATACAGGTCGTCGCCGACGATCGAGCCATCCGGACCGCTCGACGCGGTGGCGGAGATATACAACGTGTTGCCGGCCTGCACTGCCCGCGAATAACCGATCGTCGCTTCCCAGCTCGAGCCGGACGAATACAGCTTATGCATGATGCGTTCTCCGTTAGGGTGAAAGATCTCCGCACACTCAACTACTACAGTAGTTACACACTCAACTACAGCGGTAGTGTAGACGATCCACAGGTCGCATGCTAGTCTTTCGAGCATGACAACGAACATTTCAAGCGACCTGATTCAGGCATTGATACGCGTCGGGTTTTCGCAGTACGAATCGCAGGCCTATTGCGCGCTGCTTCGTCGCTCGCCCGTCAATGGACACGAAGCGGGGAAGCTTTCGGGCGTGCCGCCATCCAAGATCTACGAAACGCTGCAGCGCCTCGAGGCGAAAGGCGCGGTCCTGCTGCATCGTTCGGAACCGGTGCTCTATGCAGCCGTGCCCTATCGCGAGGTGCTTTCCCGCATCCGCTCGACCGTCGACAAGGATCTCGATCTGATCGAGCAGGAATTGACACGCTTGCCGGCAACGCGCGAACCCGGTCTCGTCTGGTCGCTACGCGACAAGGAAGCGATCGTCGAGGCATTCAAAAGCGCGATAGAGAGCGCGCAAACGTCGTTGTTTGCCGCGCTCTGGGACGCCGAATTGCCGCTGCTGAGAAACAGCCTTGAAGCCGCATCCGCGCGGGGGGTGGATGTTCACGTCGCGATCTACGGCGCGGAAACGCTGGACGGGCCGCATTGCTACGACTTGCGGGAGTGTGGCGCGAGTGCGCAAAAGCGGCTGGAGGGGCGCCGCCTCTCCGTCGTCGTGGCCGACGAAAGGAGCGCGGTCACCGCGGAATTCGACTCGATCGCAATCGACGAGGCCGTCATCACGAACAATCCCGTCATCAGCCTGCTGGCTGTCGAGTACGTCAAGGCCGATGTGATGGGGCGCGTCCTGATCAACGCAATGGGCAAGGACGCATTCGAAGCCGCATATCAGAGCCCGGACATGCGCGCGCTGCTCGGGCTGGCGCGCCCTGCCGCGCCATCGAGGCGAGGCGACTGATATCGACGGCGGCAAGCCGGGCGCAGTCGAGCGCCCGGCAACGCGCGCGCCGGACACGTTCGGCGCGTCCGGCCATCGCGCGTCGCGCCGACGCTATGCGGTGATCAGGAACAGGTCGCGGTTCCTGCCCGCGATCCACTGAGGCGGCTTGCCCCGACCGGTCCACGTCACGCCGGTTTCCGGGTTGCGATACTTCGGGGCGACCGGGCCGCGGCGCTTCCTGCGGCCGCCGTTCGGCCTTGCCCGGCCGAAGATGTCTTCCGCGGAAATGCCGTACTGAAGGACGATTTGCCGTATTGCCTGGATCGCATCCGCGGCTTCCCTCTTGCGTGCAATCTCGGCCGCCTCGACAACCGACTTCAATCTGGCCTGGAGCTCTTGAAATGTTTCAGGATTCCGTTCGCTCATTTTTTTATTCCATTCATAGAAATGTCCATCCGGAACGATGCACCGCTCCGGCAACATGGCTGTCTTACTCTTTGTGCGGGGCCCAGCATGCGGTTGCGACAAGACTGAGGAGCGCCGTCCCCATCACATAAAACGCGGGAGCGAGATTGTTCTGCGTTGCCGCGATGGCCCAGGTGAGAATCGCCGCGGAAAATCCGCCGAACGTAATGACGGCCAGGTTGTATGAAATTGAAATCCCTGTCGAGATGATCCGGCGAGGAAACGTCTCGCTCAGTGCCGCGAGGATGGGCCCTTCATAGCTGGCGATGACGAGCCCGAAGACAATCTGGAATAGCAGCAGCGAATGCAGCCCCGGCTGCGTGTTCAGCAGCTCGAACATGGGGTACGCAACCACGATGGCGACGACCAGCGCCCCCAAGAGGAATCGACGACGCCCGTATCGATCGGAGAGGTGACCGAAGATCGGCGTGACGAACAGAACGATCGATGCGCCGACGAGCACGGCGACAAACCCGGTCGAGGCCGGCAAATGCAGCACCTTCGTCGCATAGGTCGGGATATAGAACAGAAGGACATACGAACAAACGGTCCAAAATATCACCAGCCCGAACCCCGTCAGCGTCTTTCCCTTCCAACGACGCGCAATCTCGAGCACCGGCGTGCGCTCCCGGATGTGCGCATTTTCCTCCGCGGATCCATGCACCTGGTTACGGATATAGATGCCGAGCGGCCCCAGGCACAAACCGATCAGGAACGGAATGCGCCACCCCCATGACTCGACTTGATCCGGGCTGAGATACTTGACGAGCACCACCGCAAGAATCGACGCAAGAATAATCGCAAAGCCGATACTCGCCTGAATCCAGCTGGTGTAATAGCCCACCCGCTCGGCAGGCACGTTGTCCCTGAGGAATCCGGTGGCGCCGCCCATCTCGCCGCCGGCAGAAAACCCTTGCAGCAGGCGCGCGCACACGATCATCAAAGGCGCGAAAATGCCGGCATCCTTGTAGGTCGGCGCAAAAGCAATCAGGCCCGTACCGACAGTCATCAACGTGATCGTGATGACCAGGGTGGCACGGCGCCCGAATTTGTCCGCCATCCCTCCCAGGACAATGCCGCCCACCGGCCGCATGAAGAACCCGACGCCGATCGTGGAAACGGACAACAGCAGGGACAGGTTGTCATCCGATGCAGGAAAGAACAGCTTGGCAATAATTACGGAAAAGAAGCCATACGAAATAAAATCGAACCACTCGAATCCATTCCCGATGATTACGGCAATGACCGCCTTTGCCCGCCCTTGCGTGGCAAAGTCCCGATTACTTTCCGCCGCATCAACAATGCTGCTCATATTATTTTACCCTCGGATTTTAATGTTCTGGCGCCATTGGCAATGATCGCTGCCGCAGCCAATGGTACGGGTTTTTCCCGATGATTTACTCTGAATTTTTTTCCAGCAAGGCTGACTTCCTGGAATGCACGATTTTCATCGCTGCCGCATCCGCTGCAGCAACCACTCCCGGAATCGCGCCACGGCTGCCGTATCGCGCCGATCCTCGGGCCAGACCAGCTGGTACGCGCCGCCGAAGCTTGCGCTTGCATCCGACGCAGGCACGAGATCGGCGCTTTCAACCAGCGGCGTGATCATCTGGTTCCATCCGAGGAGGACGCCATGGCCTCGCAGCGCAAGCTGCAGCAATACGGGATAGCTATTGGCCGTGATCGTACGCGTCGGCTTGTATGCGATCTCGCCGTCGCACAAATGAAACCAGTCGCGCCAACTCATCCATTGACGCTGCTGCTCCTCCGCGACCAGCAATGTCGCGCTCATCAATTCGAGCGGCAACACGCGCCGCCCTCCCAGATAATCCGGCGAGCAATAGGCCCGCACCTCTTCCTCGATGATGCGGATGCCGCTCATGCCAGGAGGGGGAACATCGCGGATGTAATAAACGCCGATATCGAATTCCGCGGGATTCAGATTGAAAACGCCTTCCCGAACCAGGATCCGGATCGCCACATTGGGATACTCGCGGCTGAAATCGGCGATGACAGCCGTCAAGAACATGCCGGCCGTGCCGGACGCGCACGCAATCGTGATGCTGTGGGGCGTCGGCTCCTTCATGACGAGCGCCGTGGCCTCGGCGCAGCCGACGAGCATGTCGTGAATCCGGTCGGCATAGGTTTGCCCGGCGCGCGTCAGATGAAGCGTCTTTGCGTCACGCACGAACAGCTGCATGCCGAGGAAGCTCTCCAGCTTGACCACCTGCTTGCTCACCGCGCCTTGCGTCACGTTCAGCTCCTCGGCCGCGCGCGTGAAGTTGCCATGCCGTGCGGCTGCATCGAAGAACACAAGGCATTGCAGGGGCGGAATCGGATGAATTTTCATACGCGTTCGATATGACGTGTATTTACCGACGTGCGATCCAAAGTGCATGCAAACACTCGATCGCACATCTTTCAATGTTCGGAAAAGTCGTTCAAACGATGATTTCTTCGAAATAGCTTTCAGTTATCGTCAACGGATAACATGTCGGCTCCATCCGAACCCGATATGCTGCCATGAATCAAACAACCGGGTTATGAGCCGCTTGGCGACATGCGGCGCGCTCGCGGGAAGTCAATTCATGAATAACAGACCATTTACGAGCAGGCGCATCAATTAATATGAATAGTTACGTCTGAATTTTAATAATATTAAATTATCACGATGCCGAAAGGCGGCGATGCTCCGCCATCTATTCCCATGCGCTCAAATTCACTGAATTATCGTAGCCTTTGTTACCTTTCGAGCGCATCTCACTTCGAGCTTATGTGCGACCGGAGCATATCCGAGGACCGCATCATCCTTCTTGACACTCACCTCTAAAAATATCGGCCGAGCGCAATTCTTTCCATTCGGAAAGAAAAAAACCCACGAAGCCTTTCGGCATCATGGGTTTCTTGATTTTCCGGAACAAGCCGGAAATGGAGTCTGGTGGGCCCGGCGGGGTTCGAACCCGCGACCAATCGATTATGAGTCGACTGCTCTAACCGCTGAGCTACAGGCCCTGAAGAAGTGAGACGTGCTGCACGCCACCCGGGCGGAGACGCCGGGCCGGCATTGTATCAATAAAAGGGACAAACGCCACCGGTACCGTATCGATACCGGCGGCGTTCAGAGAGAACGCTGGAGATCAGTTCCCTTCGAGGAACGACTTCAGCTTGTCGGAACGGCTCGGGTGACGCAGCTTGCGCAGCGCCTTCGCCTCGATCTGACGGATCCGCTCACGGGTGACGTCGAACTGCTTGCCGACTTCCTCGAGCGTGTGATCGGTGCTCATCTCGATACCGAAACGCATCCGCAGCACCTTCGCCTCGCGCGGCGTCAGCGAATCGAGGACGTCCTTCACGACATCGCGCATGCTCGCGTGCAGCGCGGCATCGGCCGGCGCGACCGTGTTGTTGTCCTCGATGAAGTCGCCGAGATGGGAATCGTCGTCGTCACCGATCGGCGTTTCCATCGAGATCGGCTCCTTCGCGATCTTCATGATCTTGCGGATCTTGTCTTCCGGCATTTCCATCTTCTCGGCGAGCGTTGCCGGATCCGGCTCGAGACCGGTTTCCTGCAGGATCTGCCGCGAGATGCGGTTCATCTTGTTGATCGTCTCGATCATGTGAACCGGAATCCGGATCGTGCGCGCCTGGTCCGCGATCGAGCGCGTGATGGCCTGACGGATCCACCACGTCGCATACGTCGAGAACTTGTAGCCGCGACGGTATTCGAACTTGTCCACCGCCTTCATCAGGCCGATGTTGCCTTCCTGGATCAGGTCGAGGAACTGCAGGCCACGGTTCGTGTACTTCTTCGCGATCGAGATCACGAGACGCAGGTTCGCCTCGGTCATCTCACGCTTCGCCTGGCGCGCCTTCAGTTCGCCGGCCGCCATCTGGCGGTTGGTTTCCTTCAGGTCCTTCAGCGGCAGCACGACGCGCGCCTGCAGGTCGAGCAGGCGCTGCTGCTGTTCGCGGATCGCCGGGATGTTGCGCGACAGGACCGCGCTGTACGCATGCCCTTCCGCCGTGACCTTCTCGGCCCAGTCGAGATCCGTCTCGCTGCCCGGGAAGCGCGCGATGAACTCCGAACGCGGCATGCCGCACTTGTCGACGACGATGTGCAGGATCTGGCGCTCGACCTGGCGCACCTCGTCCACCTGCGCACGCAGCGTGTCGCACAGGCGCTCGACGGTACGCGCGGTGAAGCGGATCGTCATCAGCTCGGTCTGGATCGTTTCCTGCGCCTTCAGGTAGGCCTTCGACTTGTAGCCTTCCTTCTCGAACGCACGGCGCATCTTGTCGAACCATTCGCTGATCAGCGCGAACTTCTCGAGCGATGCGCGCTTGAGCGCCTCGAGCTGGGCGGCGTTGGCCGACGCCTGCGCGGCGCCGTCGTCGTCGTCCTCTTCTTCCTCTTCCTCGCCCTCGTCGGCTTCCTCGTCCTCGTTCTCGATTTCTTCGGCAGCCTTCGCGGAGAAGCCATCGGTGTCGGTATCCGACGCATTCGGATCGAGCAGGCCGTCGACCAGCTCGTCGACGCGGCTTTCCTCGTTCGCGACGCGCTCGGCCATCGCGAGGATGTCGGCGATCGTCGTCGGGCACGCGGAAATCGCCATCACCATGTGGCGCAGGCCGTCCTCGATCCGCTTCGCGATCTCGATTTCGCCTTCGCGCGTGAGCAGCTCGACCGTGCCCATCTCGCGCATGTACATCCGGACCGGATCGGTCGTACGGCCGAACTCCGAATCGACGGTGGACAGCGCAACTTCCGCTTCCTCCTCGACTTCGTCGTCCGACGAAGCCGCCGGCGCATTGTCGTTCAGAAGCAGCGTTTCCGCGTCCGGTGCCTGCTCATAAACCGCCACGCCCATGTCGTTGAACGTGCCGATGATGCCTTCGAGCGCTTCCGTCTCGGTGAAGTTGTCCGGCAGATGGTCGTTGATTTCGGCATACGTCAGGAAGCCGCGCTCCTTGCCGAGCTTGATCAGTGCGCGCAGCTTCACGCGGCGCTCTTCGAGCTCCTCGGCCGTGCCGGGCGTGCTCGTCGCGAACGCTTCCTTCAGCAGCGCCTTCTCCTTGGCGCGGCGATCGCGCACCTTGGCCTTGCCCGTCGCTGCCGCAGCAGGCTGCTCGTCGCTCTGATTTGCGTCGTCATCGACGGATACTTCGTTCAGCTTTTTCGTCATGGAGTTCGCCGTACCGGCTAAATCGACTCGCGGCTGCTGGACGACAGCCGGTTGAACCGTGGGTGCATGAGTAGTACGTACTGCCGCTTCGTCCGCCGCGGCAGCCGTGTCCCTTGCGCTTTTCGCACTGACCCGCTTCGCCGCCGGCTTGGCCGGCCCGGAGGCGGATCTGGCGGCAGCCCGTGTTCTGGCTGCCTCCACCGGCGCAGCGTGAGCGGCGCCGGCCGCGGTTCTTTTTCCTGCAGCTGCCGACGTGGCGGAAGACACCGTCCTGGCGGAAGAAGCAGATTTGGCCGCTGTGACCTTCGTGGTCGGCTCCGTCGAGCCCTTGCCTGCTGCTTTCTTTCCGCCTGTCGTCTTTGCCATTGCGAATCTCGCCTCTGCTTAGAAAACAAACCGCTGGAAACCTTATATTATAGCACGCTGAGGTACCCTCTCCTGGCGCCCCGGCCGCTCACAGCCCGAGCCGACGCTTCATGTCGGCCCGCTGCTGGTTCAATTCCGTCAATTCAGCCAATTCCTCGGGTGTGAAACCGGATTGCCGCGAAAGCCTGTCGAGGCGCTCGCAACATGCGTCGTAACGCATCTTGAGCACCGCCGCCTGAAGCTCCTCCCCTGCAATCCGTTCCTGCTCGCGCTGCCGCTCGAGCACCGTCTCGTCGTCCGGATTCTGTAACAGCAGATCGCGGACGTTTTCATCATAGTCCAGAATTTCACGGAAGATTTCCTCGTAAGTCGCTGCATTCGAGGACATCCTCAACACATCTGACAACAATCTGAACTCCGCGCCGTCGCCCAGCGCGCGCGCATGATCGACGACTTCGCCGAACAGCTCGCCGATGCGCGGCAGCGACCGCAGCGTCGCGATCTGCTCGTCGTCGAGCAGCGACGCGACGCGCGGATGCATCACGAGGTTGCGCAACGCGCGCTTCTCGTTGTCCGTCACGCGGCGCCTGTCGCTGCGCGCCGGCGCCTGGCGCGGCGGCGCCTCGATTCGCGTATCGACGTCGGACAGCCCTGCGACCTCGTCGAACGGGATGTCGAGCCGATCCGCGATCATGTGCATGATCTGCGCGCGCAACGCGTTCGCGGGCAGCGCCTGCAACAGCGGTTTCGCATCAAACAGCGCCTTCGCCCGGCCTTCCGGCTGATCGAGCGCCTTGCCGGCGATCGCCTCGTTCAGCAGGAACTGCGACAGCGGCATCGCCCGCTCGACCTGCGCGGAAAACGCGTCCGCGCCGAATTCGCGCACGTAGCTGTCCGGATCGTGCTCGGTCGGCAGAAAAAGGAACCGGATCGTCCGGTTGTCCGCCGCGTGCGGCAGGCACGCCTCGAGCGCCCGCCGCGCCGCACGTCGCCCGGCCGCGTCGCCGTCGAAGCTGAAGACGACCGTGTCGGTCTGCCGCATCAGCTTCTGCACGTGAATCGGCGTGCACGCGGTGCCGAGCGTCGCCACCGCGTTCGGGAAGCCGAGCTGCGCGAGCGCGACCACGTCCATGTAGCCTTCGACGACGAGCACGTACTTGCGCTCGCGAATCGCGAGCCGCGCCTCGAACAGCCCGTACAGCTCGCTGCCCTTGTTAAATAGCGGCGTTTCCGGCGAATTCAAATACTTCGGCTCGCCGCTGCCGAGCACGCGGCCGCCGAAGCCGATCACCTGCCCCTTCACGTTGCGGATCGGGAACATGATCCGCTCGCGGAAGCGGTCGTAGCGCCGCGCGACGCCCTGCGCGTCGGTCTTCTCGCTGACGATCACGAGCCCGGACTCGACGAGCGCGTCGTCGCGATAGTCAGGGAACGCGGCCTCGAGGTTCTGCCAGCCATCCGGCGCATAGCCGAGGCCGAAACGGGCCGCGATCTCGCCGGTCAGGCCCCGCTTCTTCAGATACTGGATGGCGGTCGGCGCGCCGCGCAGTTGCTTGCGGTAGTAATCGCATGCGGCGGACATCGCGTCGGACAGCGCCGTCGCCACCGATTTCGAGACGGACGGCTGCGCCGGATAGTCGCCGCCGCCACCACCGCCGCCGCCGCCGCCGCGCATCGGCGACGGCTCGTGCGGCACGGTCAGGCCGACCGATTGCGCAAGCTCCTGCACGGCTTCCGGGAACGTCAGCCCCGCATGCTCCATCAGGAAGCCGATCGCCGTGCCGTGCGCGCCGCAGCCGAAGCAGTGATAGAACTGCTTGGTCGGGCTGACGGTGAACGACGGGCTTTTCTCGTTATGGAACGGGCACAGCCCCATGAAGTTCGCGCCGCCCTTCTTGAGCTGCACGTACCGGCCCACCACGTCGACGATGTCGACGCGGTTCAGCAAATCCTGCAGGAACGAATGCGGAATCACCGTGGGATCAAACGGAAAAAAGACATGCGATGGCCCGGTGTGTGCGATCGGCACGCACCGGGCGCGGAGGTTTTACTTCGAGAGCGCAGCCTTGACGAGCGCGGAAACGGCGGTCATGTCGGCGCGGCCGGCGAGCTTGCCCTTCAGCACGCCCATCACCTTGCCCATGTCCTGCGGGCCGGCTGCGCCGACTTGCGCAACCGCGGCCTGCACTTCGGCGGCCACCTCGGCCTCCGATAGTTGCGCAGGCATGTAACCGCTCAGCACCGCCAGCTCGGCCTGCTCCTTCGCGACGAGGTCGTCGCGACCCGCGGCCTGGAACTGGCTGATCGAATCCTTGCGCTGCTTGATCATCTTGTCGATCACGGCCGTGACGGCGGCATCGTCGAGCGTGATCTGCTCGTCGACCTCACGCTGCTTGATCGCGGCCAGCAGCAGGCGAATCGTCGCAAGGCGCTCGGCTTCCTTCGCGCGCATCGCAGCCTTCATGTCTTCGCTGATCTGCTCTTTCAAACTCATCTTTCACCCGGAAATGGAAACGTGAAACCGACGCCCGCCAGTGGGCGTCAACACAAAAACCCGCTTGGGACACTGTCTCAAGCGGGTTGCTCGAATCCGGCATCGGCGACTCGCGACGGAGCCGCCGGTGCGCCGCTCAGCGAACCGCGCGGCGCTCAATCGTTCAGTACAGCTTTTTCGGCAGCGTCTGGCTGCGGATACGCTTGTAGTGACGCTTCACTGCAGCGGCCTTCTTGCGCTTGCGCTCGGCCGTCGGCTTCTCGTAGAACTCTCGCGCACGAAGTTCGGTCAGCAGACCGTTCTTCTCGATCGTGCGCTTGAAGCGACGCATCGCAACTTCGAACGGCTCGTTTTCTTTAACGCGAATGATCGTCATGACCCGACACGCAAAAAAGTTGGCAGGGAAAGATTACTGAGTATAGCAGAGCCTTTGCACAAAGGGCACTACCGCGTCAAGCGCCGCGTGCAAACTCCGCGGCCGCCTGCCCGGCCGCCACGCCGGACGCCCACGCCCACTGGAAGTTGTAGCCGCCCAGCCAGCCGGTCACGTCCATCGCCTCGCCGACGAAGAACAGGCCCGGCACGCGCGCACTCATCATCGTCGCCGACGACAGCTCTCGGGTATCCACGCCGCCGCGCGTGACTTCCGCCTTCTTGTAGCCCTCGGTGCCATTCGGCGTCAGCGTCCAGCCGGCCAGCGCCTCGCCGACCTGGCGCAGCGCCTTGTCCGGCAGATCGGCCAGCCGCGCGTCGGCGGCCACGCGATGCGTGTCGAGCCAGACGTGGGCCAGCCGCGACGGCACCCACTCCGCGAGCAGCGAGCCGACCTGGCGCTTCGACTCACGCTTGGCCTCGAGCAGGTCGGCCACCGCGTCGCGCTGCGGCAGCAGGTCGACGCGAATCGGCTCGCCGGGCTGCCAGTAGCTCGAAATCTGCAGGATACCGGGCCCCGACAGCCCACGGTGCGTGAGCAGCAGATCCTCGACGAATTCGCCGCCGCGCTTCTTGTCGCCGGTCGACACGCGCACCTCGAGCGACACGCCGGACAGCGCCGCGAACGGCGCCCAGTCATGCGGCGCGAACGTAAGCGGCACGAGCGCGGGCCGCGTATCGACGAGCTTGTGGCCGAACTGCTTCGCGAGCCGGTAGCCGAAGTCGGTCGCGCCGATCTTCGGGATCGACAGGCCGCCGGTGGCGACGATCAGCGCGCGCGCGGCAATCTGGCCCGCCTGCGTATCGAGCGTGAAGCCGTCGGCCGGCGCGTGGCGCACCGCGTCGACGACGACCGGCCGGCGCCATGCGATGCCGCCCGCGTCGCACTCGTCCTTCAGCATGTCGATGACCGCGTCGCTGCCGTGGTCGCAGAACAGCTGGCCCTTGTGCTTTTCGTGCCAGGTCACGCGATGGCGCTTGAGGAGCGCGAGAAAGTCGCGCGGCGTATAGCGCGCGAGCGCCGAGCGGGCAAAATGCGGGTTGGCCGACAAGTAGTTGTCCGGGCCGGCGTACAGGTTCGTGAAGTTGCAGCGGCCGCCGCCCGAGATGCGGATCTTCTCGGCGAGGCGCGGCGCGTGGTCGACCAGCACGACCCGGCGGCCGAGCTGGCCGGCGACCGCCGCGCTCATCATGCCGGCGGCCCCCGCGCCGATCACGGCGATGTCATAGGTTTCCATGGCGCGGATTGTACCGCCCCGCACCGCCGCCAGCGGCCGGAAGCGCGTGCCTGCTATACTTTTCGGTTACGTTGACATTCCGGGGCAGCCCGCAACGCGGCACGCCCCGCCCCACACCATGCTCGTTCTCGGCATCGAAAGCTCCTGTGACGAAACCGGCCTCGCGCTCTACGACACGCAGCGCGGGCTGCTCGCGCACGCGCTCCACTCGCAGATCGCCATGCACCGCGACTACGGCGGCGTCGTGCCCGAGCTCGCGTCGCGCGACCACATCCGCCGCGCGCTGCCGCTGCTCGAGGAAGTGATCGCACAGAGCGGCGCGCGGCGCGAGGATATCGACGCCATCGCGTTCACGCAGGGCCCGGGGCTCGCCGGCGCGCTGCTCGTCGGCGCGAGCATCGCGAACGCGCTCGCGCTTGCCTGGAACAAGCCGACCGTCGGCATCCACCACCTCGAGGGCCACCTGCTGTCGCCGCTGCTCGTCGCGGAACCGCCGCCGTTCCCGTTCGTCGCGCTACTCGTGTCGGGCGGCCATACGCAGCTGATGCGCGTGACCGACGTCGGCGTGTACGAGACGCTCGGCGAAACGCTCGACGACGCGGCCGGCGAAGCGTTCGACAAGACCGCGAAGCTGATCGGCCTCGGCTACCCGGGCGGCCCGGAAGTGTCGAAGCTCGCGGAAACCGGCACGCCGGGCGCCGTCGTGCTGCCGCGCCCGATGCTGCACTCTGGCGATCTCGACTTCAGCTTCAGCGGCCTGAAGACGGCCGTGCTGACGCAGATGAAGAAATTCGAGGCGGCGAAGCTGTCGGGCGACGCACTCGAACGCGCGAAGGCCGACCTCGCACGCGGCTTCGTCGACGCGGCCGTCGACGTGCTCGTCGCGAAGTCGCTCGCGGCGCTGAAGAAGACCCGGCTCAAGCGCCTCGTGGTCGCGGGCGGCGTCGGCGCAAACCGCCAGCTGCGCGCCGCGCTTTCGGCCGCCGCGGCCAAGCGCGGCTTCGACGTGCACTACCCCGACCTCGCGCTCTGCACCGACAACGGCGCAATGATCGCGCTCGCGGGCGCATTGCGGCTCGCGCGCTGGCCCGAACAGGCGAACGCCGACTACGCGTTCACCGTGAAGCCGCGCTGGGATCTCGCGTCGCTCGCGCGCTGAGCCGGGCCGAACACCGCGCCGCGCATCGCGCGCGCCGCATGCAAGTCGCCAGCAAACAAAAGGCCGCTCGAGCGGCCTTTTTGCTGATACGAGGACGTGCGCTGCGTTACGCGGCGTGCCGCTTGTCGCGCTCGATCAGCGCATACGCGCTGTGATTGTGGATCGACTCGAAGTTCTCGGCCTCGAGCACGTAGGCCACGATGCGCTCGTCGCGATCGAGCCGCTGAGCAACGTCGCGCACCAGATCCTCGACGAACTTCGGATTCTCGTATGCGCGCTCGGTAACGAATTTCTCGTCCGGGCGCTTCAGCAGGCCCCACAGCTCGCAGGACGCCTCTTCCTCGGCCATCCGGATCAGCGCCTCGACCGGCACGTCCGCCGCCAGTTCGGCATCGATCGTCACGTGCGAGCGCTGGTTGTGCGCACCGTACTGCGAGATCTTCTTCGAGCACGGGCACAGGCTCGTGACCGGCACCAGCACCTTCATGAACAGGCGCGTCGCACCGCCGCGGGTGTCGCCCGCGAGCGTTACTTCGTAGTCCAGCAGACTCTGCACGCCCGACACGGGCGCCGTCTTGTTCACGAAATACGGGAACGTGACCTCGATGCGGCCCGCCTCGGCCTCGAGCTTCTCGAGCATCGCCGCGAGCATCGCGCGGAACCGCTCGGTCGTCAGCGGCGCGCGGTGCTCTTCGAGCAGCGCGACGAAACGCGACATGTGCGTGCCCTTCTGGTCGGCCGGCAGATGGACGTCGAGGTTCCAGACACCGACCGTCGGCTGCACGTCGCCGCTTTCGGTGCGCACCGTCAACGGATGCCGGACCGCCTTCACGCCCACGCGCTGAATCGGAATCTGACGAGTATCCACCGTGCTCTGCACGTCGGGCATCACGAAGGCGGGATTCATCTGGTTCATCTTGTTCAATCCTTGTAAGCCGCGCGTTCGACGACGCGCGCGCCGCGTCATGCGGCAGCCGGAAAAGCAACATGGGCCCGCAGGCCCATGTTTTCCGCATCAATGAAGACCGGTTTCGCCAGTCGCAGCCGCACCGCCCGGAGGCGGCGCCGGCTTACGCGACGCGCTTGGCCTGACCGGCGACGTCGGCCGCCGGATTCAGGAAGCGTTCGCGAATCGATTTCGCGATGCCCGCGCCGTCGAGGCCGCATTGCGACAGCAGCTTCGCGGGATCACCATGATCGATGAACTGGTCAGGGAGGCCCAATTGTAGTACGGGTCGGATAACCCCACTCTCCATCAGGGCTTCCACGCAGGCCGAGCCCGCACCGCCCATCACGCAGCCTTCCTCGGCCGTGACGATGAAGTCGTGCGTTTCGGCGAGCTCGCGCACGAGCACCGCGTCGACCGGCTTCACGAAGCGCATGTTCGCGACGGTCGCATCGAGTTCCTCGGCCGCAGCCAGCGACGGCGCAACCATCGTGCCGAATGCGAGGATCGCGACCCGCTTGCCTTCCGGCTGCGACGTGCGGCGACGCACCTCGCCCTTGCCCAGCGGAATCTCGGTGAATTCCTTCACCGTCGGCACGCCGGTGCCCGCGCCGCGCGGATAGCGCACCGCGGTCGGGTTCGGCTGCATCAGCGCGGTGTGCAGCATCTGGCGGCATTCGTCCTCGTCGGACGCCGCCATGATCGTCATGTTCGGGATACAGCGCATGAACGACAGATCGTACGCGCCCGCGTGCGTCGCACCGTCGGCGCCGACGAGGCCCGCGCGGTCGATCGCGAACACGACCGGCAGGTTCTGCAGCGCGACGTCGTGGATCAGCTGGTCGTATGCGCGCTGCAGGAACGTCGAGTAGATCGCGACGACCGGCTTCAGGCCTTCGGTCGCGAGACCGCCCGCGAACGTCACCGCGTGCTGCTCGGCGATGCCGACGTCGTAATAGCGATCCTTGAAGCGCTTCTCGAATTCGACCATGCCCGAGCCTTCGCGCATCGCGGGCGTGATGCCGACCACGCGCGAATCGCGTTCCGCCTCGTCGCACAGCCATTCGCCGAACACTTGCGTGTAGGTCTTCTTCGCCGGGGTGGACGACGGCTTGATACCCTCGGCCGGGTTGAACTTGCCCGGGCCGTGGTAGAGCACCGGATCGGCCTCGGCGAGCTTGTAGCCCTGGCCTTTCTTCGTCACCACGTGCAGGAACTGCGGGCCGCGCAGCTCCTTGATGTTCTGCAGCGTCGGGATCAGCGAATCGAGATCGTGACCGTCGATCGGGCCGATGTAGTTGAAGCCGAACTCCTCGAACAGCGTGGCCGGCACGACCATGCCCTTCGCATGCTCCTCGAGCTTGCGCGCGAGTTCGAGCACCGGCGGCGCAACGCTCAGCACGCGCTCGACGCCCGCGCGCGCGGCCGCGTAGAAGCGGCCCGACATCAGGCGCGCGAGATGGCGGTTCAGCGCGCCGACCGGCGGCGAGATCGACATGTCGTTGTCGTTGAGGATCACGAGCAGCTTCGCGTCCTCGGACACGCCGGCGTTGTTCATCGCTTCGAACGCCATGCCGGCCGTCATCGCGCCATCGCCGATCACCGCGATCGAGAAGCGGTCGTCGCCGTTCAGCTGGCTGCCGATGGCCATGCCGAGCGCGGCCGAGATCGACGTGCTCGAATGCGCGGTACCGAACGTGTCGTACTCCGATTCGGAGCGGCGCGGAAAGCCCGAGATGCCGTCGTACTGACGCAGCGTGTGCATCTGGTCGCGGCGGCCCGTTAGGATCTTGTGCGGATAGGTCTGGTGGCCCACGTCCCAGACGATGCGGTCGTTCGGCGTGTTGAACACGTAGTGCAACGCGATCGTCAGCTCGACCGTCCCGAGGTTGGACGACAAATGGCCGCCCGTCTTCGACACGCTGTCGAGCACGAACGAACGCAGCTCGTCGGCGAGCGGTTGCAGTTGGCGACGATCAAGGCGGCGCAGATCGGCCGGATCGTCGATAGTTTTCAGCAAGTCGTACATCGTCGTTCCATTGTAGGAAATCAAACGCGCCCGCATTCTGTTGCACGCACCGTAGCGTGTGCGCGGCGGCGGGCTTTCGCGTCAGCTGACCCGGTTCACCACCAGGTCGGCAAGTTCGGCGAGACGCTGGGCGCGCGCGCCGAAGGGTTGCAGCGCAGCGTGCGCATCGGCGCGCAGCTGGGCGGCCAGTTCGCGCGACGCGTCGAGGCCGAGGATCGACACGTAGGTCGGCTTGTCGTTCGCCGCGTCCTTGCCGGCCGTCTTGCCGAGCGTCGCCGAATCGGTCGTCACGTCGAGAATGTCGTCGACGACCTGGAAGGCCAGGCCCACCGCGCCCGCATAAACGTCGAGCGCGGCCATCGTGTCCGCGGACGGCGTCTCGCCCGCCAGCGCGCCCATGCGCACGGCGGCGCGCAGCAGCGCGCCCGTCTTCATCCGGTGCATCGTCTCGAGCTGCTCGCGCGTCAGCTTCAGGCCGACGCTCGCCAGATCGATCGCCTGCCCGCCGGCCATGCCGATCGAGCCGCTCGCCAGCGCCAGTTCGCGCACGAGCGCGGCCTGCTGCACCGGCGCCAGCGCGGCGGAATCCGTCAGCGCGACGAACGCCTGCGACTGCAGCGCGTCGCCGACCAGCAGCGCGGTCGGCTCGTCGTACTGCACGTGCACGGTCGGCTTGCCGCGCCGCAGCGCGTCGTCGTCCATGCACGGCATGTCGTCATGCACGAGCGAATAGACGTGGATCATCTCCAGCGCCGCCGCCGCCGCATTGCGTGCCGCCTCCGTCGCGCCGGTCAGTTCGCCCGCTGCATGGCACAGCAGCGGGCGCACGCGCTTGCCGCCCCCGAGGACTGCGTAGCGCATCGCTTCGTGGAGTTGCGTGGGCACCACAGTTTCGGCCGGCAGGTAGTGGCCGAGTGCATCCTCGACGCGGTCAAGCACAGACCGCATCCATTGTTCGAATGTCATAGATCGTCGTCTTCGCCGTCCGTGGCGGCCGCGCCGGCCGAAAGCGGCTTCAGGGTCGCGCCGTCGAGCACGCGCACCTGCTGCTCCACTTTCTCGAGCTGCTGTTGGCAAAACGCAACGAGTGCCGCCCCACGGCGGTATGCCGCGAGCGAATCCTCGAGGCTCAGCGCGCCGCCCTCCATCCGGGCAACCAGCGCCTCGAGCTCCGCGAGCGCCATCTCGTAATTGTCCGGCAACGCTTCGGCGCCATTGCCGGGCGGCGTGGCGCCTGGGGATGCGGTTTTCGCCATGGACGAGGTGTCAAATTTCAAAACAAGTCGGACATTCTACGGCAAAAGAGAAATTTCCGACCTGCCGACTTGGTGCGCCAGACGCACGCTCCGGCCCCACCTGTGACGCACATTGTGCGCCCGCGAGGCCTCGGCGCACAAAAAATTGACACAAATCAGGCACTTAATACTGGCCTCGCCGAGGGAACCGGGTATAATTCTCCGTTTCCCTAAATCGATTTTTCGATGGTTGGGTTGTTCACTGCTTTCACGCTATCACCGGGAGTGGGAATGTCCAATCTGAGCGATGCGCTTCAGTTGAAGTCGGCTCACAGCCAGCTTCCAGTCACTGCATACTTCGATGAGGCGCTGCTAGCGCGCGAAATCGAAACACTCTTCAAGAAAGGACCTCGCTACGTCGGGCACGAATTGATGGTGCCCGAGGCGGGGGATTATTTCGCGTTGCCGTCCGAGCAGGAAGGCCGCGTGCTGGTGCGCAACCCGGCGAACCAGATCGAACTGCTGTCGAACGTGTGCCGTCACCGGCAGGCGATCATGCTGAACGGGCGCGGCCACACGCAGAACATCGTGTGCCCGCTGCACCGCTGGACGTACGATCTGGAAGGCCAGCTGCTCGGCGCGCCGCACTTCCCCGACAAGCCCTGCCTGAACCTCGGCAAATCCCCGCTGCAGAACTGGCAGGGGCTGCTGTTCGAGGCGGCAGGCCGCAATGTCGCGCGCGATCTCGCGAACCTGGGCACGAAGCACCACTTCGATTTCTCCGAGTACCAGTTCGATCACGTCGAAGTCCACGAGTGCGACTACAACTGGAAGACGTTCATCGAGGTCTACCTCGAGGATTACCACGTCGTCCCGTTCCACCCGGGCCTCGGCAACTTCGTGTCCTGCGACGATCTCAAGTGGGAGTTCGGCGACTGGTACAGCGTACAGACGGTCGGCGTGCACAACGCGCTCGCGAAGCCGGGCAGCGCGACCTACCAGAAGTGGCACGAGCAGGTGCTGAAGTTCCGCAACGGCGTGCCGCCGGAGTTCGGCGCGATCTGGATGGTCTACTACCCTGGCCTGATGATCGAGTGGTATCCGCACGTACTGGTCGTGTCGTGGCTGATTCCGCGCGGGCCGCAGAAGACGACCAACATCGTCGAGTTCTATTATCCTGAGGAAATCGCGCTGTTCGAGCGCGAGTTCGTCGAGGCGGAACGCGCCGCATACATGGAAACAGCCATCGAGGACGACGAGATCGCGATGCGCATGGACGCCGGCCGCCGCGCGCTGATGGATCGCGGCGAATCGCAGGTCGGCCCGTACCAGAGCCCGATGGAAGACGGCATGCAGCACTTCCACGAGTTCCTGCGCCGCCACCTGGGCGACCTTTGACGCCGGCATGTGCTTTCGGCATCACGATGCATGAGGAAAAGACGGGCTTCGGCCCGTCTTTTTTTGTTTAGACTTAGACCATCAGGCCGTTTGCTCAATCAGGAGCCGTCATGCCACATACTCATTACACCACGCTCATCTCTGCGGCCAACCTTGCCGAGCGCCTCGCCGCCGCACCCGCCAGCGTCGTCGTGTTCGACTGCCGCTTCGATCTCGCCGATACGGGCGCGGGCGAAGCGGCGTATGCGGCCGGGCACATTCCGGGCGCGCAGTACCTGCATCTCGACCGCGACCTGTCGGGCCGCAAGACCGGCACCAACGGCCGTCACCCGCTGCCGTCGCGCGACGCGCTCGTCGCGACGCTCGCCGATCGCGGGCTCAGGCAGGGCCAGCAGGCTGTCGCGTATGACGCGCAAGGCGGCGCGTATGCAGCGCGGCTATGGTGGCTGCTGCGCTGGCTCGGGCACGATTCGATCGCCGTGCTCGACGGCGGCCTGCAGGCATGGGAAGCGGCCGGACAGCCGCTGACGATCGAGACGCAGCACCCTTCGCGCGGCGACTTCCGCGCGCAGGCGCCGCTCGAATCGACCGTCGACGCGCAGGCCGTGCTCGCGAACCTCACGGCCCGCACGCGCACCGTGATCGACGCGCGTGCCGCCGATCGCTATCGCGGCGAAAACGAGACGATCGATCCGGTGGGCGGGCACATCCCCGGCGCGCTCAACCGTTTTTTCAAGGACAACCTGGGCGCCGACGGCCGCTTCAAGACCGGCCATGAACTGCGCGAGACGTTCTCGACCTTGCTGGCCGGCACCGAGCCGAATCGCGTGATCCTGCAGTGCGGCTCCGGCGTGACTGCATGCCACAACGCCCTTGCGATGGAGATCGCGGGGCTGCACGGCGCGTCGCTCTACCCCGGCTCGTGGAGCGAGTGGTGCGCCGATCCGTCGCGACCGGTCGCCACCGGCCCCAACCCGTAAGCGTCCGTCACCCGCGCGGCGGCGTCACGCGCCGCCGCGCCGCTCACACCACGCCGTAGCGATGGAACCACGCGAGCGCGCGCTTCCAGCTATCCTCGGCGTCTCCCTTTACGTAGCTCGGGCGGTAATCGGCAAAGAACGCGTGGCCCGCATCGTCGTAGACGACGATCTGCGATTCGCGCGCCAGCTTCGAGTCGCTCTTCGCGATGCGCTCGCGCATGGCCGCGAGCGACGCCTGCGTGATGTTCGCGTCCTTCGCACCATACAGGCCGAGCGCCGGCACCTTCAGCGTGTCGGCGTGGTCGACAGGGTTGAACGGTGTCATCTCGTCGGTCGTGCCCTCGACGAACCCGTACCATGCGACTGCCGCACGCACGTGCGGGTTGTGCTCCGCATACAGCCACGACTGGCGCCCGCCCCAGCAGAAGCCGACCACACCGAGACGGCTCAGGTCGCCGCCGTTCTTGCC
Source organism: Burkholderia stagnalis (assembly GCF_902830275.1). Lineage (GTDB taxonomy): Bacteria > Pseudomonadota > Gammaproteobacteria > Burkholderiales > Burkholderiaceae > Burkholderia > Burkholderia stagnalis. The sequence goes on from NZ_CADESW010000001.1 coordinate 401,022, forward strand.
GGCCCACGCAACCGCCGCATCGAGATCCTCGGAAACCTGCCGGTCCGGCACCTTGCTGACCACGTTCGCGACCAGATCCTGGATCGTCTGATACTTCGACACGTCGCCCTGCCGCGCGAACAGGTCGGGGGCGATCGCCAGGTAGCCGAGCTTCGCGAAGCGGCGGCAGATGTCGGCGATGTGCGCATGCACGGCGAAGATCTCGTGAATCACGATCACCACCGGCAGATTGGTCTTGTCCTTCGGTTGCGCGCGATAAGCCGGTACGCTCGCGTCGCCCGAGCGGATCTCGACGGTGTCGACGTCCAGCCCGGCGCTGTCGGTCGCGATCGTCTGTGCCGACACGGGCAACACAGCGGCCGCGAAGGTGCTGCCCAACGCGGCCTGCATGAACTTGCGGCGCGAGAACGGAACGTGAGGAACCAGGCTGTCGACTTCGGGTTTCAACATGAATGCACTCCTCGATTGAGCGTCGCTTGCGGTGCGCGGCGCTGATGTCGCGGACGGTAGGCACGCCGCCGCAAGCGGTAACCCGCACACGATGCACAATAATCCGCCCGCGCGTCAACCATGTGCGCGCGCAACCACGAAGATTCGCTGGCCCGGCGCATGCCGCCAGCACTCGGCCGGCGCCCACTGCAGTGCACCCGGCCGAAATGCAACGGGCGGGGAATCCGCTCGTCGCGCATTCCCCGCCCGCCTTGAGTGCGTGTTCGCGCCGTCAGTGCAGCTTCACGCGCGGCAGCGTCGTGCGCCGCAGCCAGTGCGCGACGGTGTCGAGCACCATCCGCGGATAGCCGTGCAGCGCCGCGACGTGCAGCCGGTACAGCGACATGTACATGAAGCGCGCGAACAGGCCTTCGATCAGCATGCTGCCGCCGATCAGCCCGCCCATCAGGTTGCCCACCGCGCTGAAGTGGCCGAGCGACACGAGCGAACCGAGATCGCGATACGTGAACTCGGGCAGCGGCTGACCATCCAGCCTGCACGCGAGCGCCTTCAGCAGGAAATTCGCCTGCTGGTGCGCGGCCTGCGCGCGCGGCGGCACGTTGCGCTCGTTGCCGGGCCACGCGCATGCCGCACAGTCGCCGAGTGCGAATACGTTGTCGTCGTTGACCGTCTGCAACGTGCGGCGCACGTCGAGCTGGCCGAGCTTGTTGACATCGAGGCCGTCGAGCTTCGCGAGCACGGACGGCGCCTTGATGCCGGCCGCCCAGACGGTCAGGTCGGCGCGCACCGCCTTGCCGCTCGCGGTGCGAACCACGCCCGGCGCCACCTCGGTCACGCGCTCGCCGAGCAGCAGCCGCACGCCGAGCTTCTCGAGCAGCTCGGCCGTCGCGGACGACACGCGCTCCTGCAGCGCCGGCAGAATGCGCGGGCCGGACTCGATCAGCACGATGCCGACGTCGTGCCGCGGGTCGAGCTTGTGCAGGCCGTAGGCCGACAGCACCTGCGCGGTATTGCGAAGTTCTGCGGACAGCTCGACGCCGGTCGCGCCGCCGCCGACGATCGCCACCTGGATGCGCGGCTCGCCCGCTGCCGATGCATCCGCCGGCGCGGGGTTCTGGTGCTCGGCGCGCATGCACGCGGCGATCAGCCGCTTGCGGAAGCGCTCGGCCTCCGCGACGGTATCGAGCGCGATCGCGTTTTCCTGCGCACCCTGCACGCCGAAGAAATGCGTCGTGCTGCCGATCGCGATCACCAGCGTGTCGTAGTCGAGCGTGCGCTCCGGCAGCAGCTCCGCGCCGTCGCTGTCGTTGACGGGCGACAGCGTGATCCGCTTCGCGGCACGGTCGAGGGCCGTCAGTTCGCCCTGCTGAAATTCGAAGCCGTGCCAGCGCGCCTGCGCGGCATATTCGAGTTCCTGCGTGAACGGATCCATGCTGCCGGCGGCAACCTCATGCAGCAGCGGTTTCCAGATATGCGTCGGATTGCGGTCGACGAGCGTGACGAGTGCACGCGCCGGACGCTTGCCGCGCGCGCCGTATCGATCGCCGAGCCGTGTCGCCAACTCCAGGCCGCCCGCGCCCCCGCCTACGATGATGATCCGATGCATCTGATACCCCCTTGCGATTCAAAACTGGCTGCAGCCGCGCGATAGGTCGCGCAGCCGCGCACTTCGTGGCGAACCAGTTCGGACATCATCGATGCGTAGTTCGAACGACATCGATGAGTCCGCCCCCGGAGCAGCGAAGCGCGCCGCGCTTCGCCATCAATACATGCCATGTGTGACATGCATTGTCCGGGAGCTTGCACCTTGACGACAAGCAAACCCTGTCGATAAGTGACATCGCTGCAACAATATGTCGCAGGTCACAAGGGGCGCGTATCGGCGCCGGTCAGTGAGCCTCTTCCCAGTTCGCGCCCGCACCGACCTCGGCGACGAGCGGCACCTTCAGCTTCGCGACGCCGCACATCATTTCCGGCAGCTTTTCGCGCACGCGCGGCAGCTCGGCGTCGGGCACCTCGAGCACCAGTTCGTCGTGCACCTGCATGATCATCCGCGACGCAAGGCCGTCGCGCGTCAGCCATTCGTCCACCGCGATCATCGACAGCTTGATCAGGTCGGCCGCGGTGCCCTGCATCGGTGCATTGATCGCCGCGCGTTCCGCCGCCTGGCGGCGCGGGCCGTTGCCGCCGTTGATTTCCGGCAGCCACAGGCGGCGGCCGAAAACGGTTTCGACGTAGCCCTTCTCCTTCGCGGCCGCGCGCGTGTCTTCCATGTACTGCGCGACGCCCGGGTAGCGCGCGAAATACCGGTCGATGTACAGCTTCGCCGCATCGCGCGTGATGCCGAGGTTCGACGCGAGGCCGAACGCGCTCATCCCGTAGATCAGCCCGAAGTTGATCACCTTCGCGATCCGGCGCTGGTCGGCATTGACCTCCAGCGGCGTCACGCCGAACACCTCGGCGGCCGTCGCGCGATGGATGTCCTCGCCTTGCGAGAACGCGCGCAGCAGCGACGCGTCGCCGGAAATGTGCGCCATGATCCGCAGTTCGATCTGCGAATAATCGGCCGACACGATGCGGTGGCCGGGCGGTGCGATGAACGCCTCGCGGATCCGCCGGCCTTCGGCCGTGCGCACCGGAATGTTCTGAAGATTGGGGTCGTTCGACGCCAGGCGGCCCGTCACCGCGACGGCCTGCGCATAGTTCGTGTGCACGCGGCCGGTTTCCGGGTTCACCATCCGCGGCAGCTTGTCGGTATAGGTCGACTTCAGCTTCGACAGCCCGCGATGCTCGAGCAGCAGCTTCGGCAGCGGGTAGTCCTCGGCCAGCTTCTGCAGCACCTCCTCGTCGGTCGACGGCGCGCCGCTCGGCGTCTTCTTGACGACCGGCAGCTGCAGCTTCTCGAAGAAGATCTGGCCGATCTGCTTCGGCGATCCGAGGTTGAACTCGCCGCCGGCCAGTTCGTACGCCTGTGCTTCGAGATCGACGAGCCGCTTCGCGATCTCGGTGCTCTGCGCTTCCAGGCGCGCGTCGTCGATCAGCACGCCCGTGCGCTCCATCTTGCGCAGCACGCGCGACACCGGCATCTCGATCTCGCGATACACGCGCTCGAGGCCCGGCTCGCGCGCAACCTGCGGATACAGCGCGTGATGGAGCTGCAGCGTGACGTCCGCATCTTCGGCCGCGTATTCGGCGGCCTGCGCGAGCGCGACTTCGTCGAAGCCGATCTGCTTCGCGCCCTTGCCCGCCACGTCTTCGTACTTGATCGTCTTGACGCCCAGATGACGCAGCGCGAGGCTGTCCATGTCATGTGTGCGATGCGATTCGAGCACGTACGATTCGAGCAGCGTGTCGTGCTCGATGCCGTTCAACTCGATCCCGTAGTTCGCGAGCACCTGCGCGTCGTATTTCAGGTGCTGGCCGACCTTCTTGCGGTCGGCCGATTCGAGCCACGGCCTGAGGCGCGCGAGCACCTCGTCGAGCGGCAGCTGCTCGGGCATGTCGGGGCCGCGATGCGCGACCGGCAGATAGGCGGCCTTGCCGGGCTCGACCGAGAACGACAGGCCGACGAGCCGCGCGGCCATCGGGTCGAGCGACGTCGTTTCCGTGTCGAACGCGGTCAGCGCGGCCGCGTCGATCTTCGCGAACCATGCATCGAACTGCGCCCAGGTCTGGATCGTGTCGTATTCGCGTGCGACGTTCGCTTCGACCACGGGCGCGGGCTCGCCGTCCGGCGCGTCGATGCCGTTGCCTTCGGCCGGCGCGCTGTCGATCTCGCGCAGCCACGTCTTGAAACCGTAGCGCGCGAAGATGTCGCGCAGCAGGTCGCGTGCCTCGCCGTCCGTCGCGAGCGTCGCCTCGATCGATTCGAGATGCGGCGCGAGATCGCATGCGGTCTCGACCGTCACGAGCTTGCGGCCGAGCGGCAGGAAGTCGAGCGCGCGGCGCAGGTTGTCGCCGACCACACCCTTGATCTCGCCCGCATGCGCGACGACGCCGTCGAGGCTGTCGTATTGCGTAAGCCACTTCACGGCCGTCTTCGGGCCGCACTTCTCGACGCCCGGCACGTTGTCGACCGTATCGCCGATCAGCGTCAGGTAGTCGACGATCCGCTCCGGCGGCACGCCGAACTTCGCGATCACGCCGTCGCGATCGAGCGTCTCGTTGGTCATCGTGTTGACGAGCGTGACGTGGTCGGTGACGAGCTGCGCGAGATCCTTGTCGCCCGTCGACACGACCACCTTCATCCCGTGCCGCTCGGCTTCGCGTGCGAGCGTGCCGATCACGTCGTCGGCCTCGACGCCTTCGACCATCAGCAGCGGCCAGCCGAGCGCGCGCACCGCGCCGTGGATCGGCTCGACCTGCAATGCGAGATCGGGCGGCATCGAAGGCCGGTTTGCCTTATAGTCGGCATAGAGGTCGTCGCGGAACGTCTTGCCCTTTGCATCGAACACGCAAGCGCTATACTCTGCACTGACTTCCTTGCGCATACGGCGCAGCATGTTGATGATTCCGTAGAGCGCTCCGGTCGGCTCCCCGCCAGGGCCACGCAAATCAGGCATCGCATGGTAAGCCCGATACAGATAGCTCGAACCGTCAACCAATAGCAGGGTCTTACCTTCCAGATTTCGTTCTTCAGGCATTATGAACAAGAGAAAAGTGATTCCGAGTCTGCGTTCGCTCGCAGATCAAGAACGCGCGACGGCCAAGAAGGCGCGCGCATCGTGGCAGATGTTCACGATTATGGCAGAGTTTATCGAGGCGACCGAGTACCTGTCGGAGATCCGCCCTGCCGTCAGCATCTACGGTTCTGCCCGTCTCAAACCGGATACGCCGCACTACAAGCTCGCGGTACAGATCGCGCGCAAGCTGTCCGACGCCGGCTTCGCGGTGATCTCCGGCGGCGGCCCCGGCATCATGGAAGCCGCGAACAAGGGCGCGCACGCCGGCAAGGCGCCGTCGGTCGGCCTGAACATCGAGCTGCCGCACGAGCAGGCCGGCAACCACTACCAGGACATCTCGCTGCGCTTCCGCCACTTCTTCACGCGCAAGGTCACGTTCGTGAAGAACTCCGATGCGGTGATCGTGATGCCGGGCGGCTTCGGCACGCTCGACGAGCTGTCGGAAGTGCTCACGCTGATCCAGACGAAGAAGTCGCGCCTCGTGCCGATCATCCTCGTCGGCAGCACGTTCTGGCAGGGGTTGCTGCAGTGGTTCCGCGATCAGCTGATTCCGAACGGCCTCATCAATGCGGAAGACATGGACCTGATGCAGGTGATCGACGATCCCGACCAGGTGCTCGACGCAGTGCTCGCGTTCTATGAGGACCAAGGCGAGGAGGAAGGCGACGAATCGCATCCGCCGCGCCCGGAAGAAGACCGGATGTTCTACCTGTAAATGGCCCGGCCCGAGCCTCGTCACCGGGGCTCGCCGGACACGCCACGCGCTGCCGGAACGCCGTGTCCGGCAGCGTGCAATTTGCTTCATTTTGTAACGCCACGCGAAACCGGCCGACTCGAGAACGTCAAATCCGGCGGCCGTTCGCCGCATGCTGCGCCACAGCAAATGCAGCATTGCGGCGCGCCATTGTCAAATCACCTCGTCCCGCCCAACCCTGCGTGGGTGCCGCACCGCCAATCTGCGGTAACAGAACCCGTTCGCTTTTCCCGCCGCGCAACGGCACACTGCGGTCTAACGGTGCGCATGGCGGAGCGGAACAGGTCCGCTGCCTACGGCGATCCGCTTCGTCGCGCCGCGATCTCCACACCATTCGGGAAAACAACATGAAACGCTCGCTGCTCGCCGCCGCCCTCGCAGGTCTCGGCATCTCGCTGTCCGGCATCGCCCATGCCGTGAACGTCGACGTGAACATCGGCACGCCCGCCCCGGTCGTCGTCGCACCTGCGCCCGTCGTGGTCGCGCCGGCGCCCGCGGTCGTGATCGGCTGGCACGGCGACCGCTACTGGGACGGCCACCGCTACTGGGAGCGCCGCGAGTGGGAAGACCACCGGCGCCATCGCGGCCACGGCGGCTATCACTGCCCGCCGGGACATGCGAAGAAGGGCGAGTGCTGAGCGACACGGCACGATCGACCGACAGACAAGGCCGCCCGCGCGCTTCGGCGCCGGGCGGCCTTGTCGCGTCCGGCGGCGCGGCGGCCGCGCCGATGCTGCCAGCGGCGACACGGACGAATACGGTCGACGCTTCCAAACGATCATTCCGCGTTCCCGCGGATCCCGGTGTGTCCGGGCACGCCTTCATGGCGTCGCCCAATGCGGAGGCCGTGGCGGTCGCTAACGAGGAACCGAGAAAATTCAAGGAACGGCGCGGCTGATCAAGGATGAGATCCCCGAGATGCTGACTGCCCACTTCCGGCCCGACCGTGTCCTGAGCGGGGTGTCCCGAGGCTGCGGGCGTCCCGCCCGGCTTTGCGCAGCAGAGAGGGGCTCCCTCCCGCTGTTGAAGTATTTGTTTCCCCGTCGCGATCCAATCGCGGGTGAGGCGCGCCCATGGCCGGGCGCGCCTGTTTCATCACTTGCCCGGCAATGTGCACACACACTTGGTGGGGCCGATTACCGCGACCAGCCCACAAGGGTTCTTGGACGGTCCGATCACCGCGCATTGGGCCATGGCCGACAGGGACGAGGTAAGCATCAGGGAAGCCAGCAGGATTTTGATTTTCATCGGGTATGTCTGCTCTCAATATGATGGGAATCAATCGGATTCGACTGTTCGTCGATCCTTGGTGCGAGCGTTGGGTAACGCCGCGCATGAGAGCCTATTCCTGATGATAAGGATTACAAATAGTAAAATCGCCAGATCTCGGCTGAGGGCGGCTGGTGGCTCGCGTTGTGCCGGGACGCAGTGGGCAGCGGCCGATCAGCAGATTGCGCCCGGCCACGAAGGCCGCGATGCGGTCGCGGCGAGCGTCAACGCGGTCCGGCAGGTGGCGCAGGCACGCGGCCGGACAGCGTGCGCGCGCCGGCCGCCGTGAAGCCCGGCGGGGCATCGACATCCCCGCGGGCCGCGCGCTTTACTGGAACGCCACTTCCGCGAAGCTCCGCAGCTTCCGACTATGCAGCTTGTCGAGCCCGTTGGTTCGCAGGATCTCCATCGCCTTCACGCCGATCTGCAGATGCTGGTCGACCTGCGCGCGATAGAACTGATCGGCCATGCCCGGCAGTTTCAGTTCGCCATGCAGCGGCTTGTCCGACACGCATAGCAGCGTGCCGTACGGCACGCGGAAGCGGAAGCCGTTCGCGGCGATCGTCGCGCTCTCCATGTCGAGCGCGATCGCGCGGCTCTGCGACAGCCGCTGCACCGGCTCGCGATGATCGCGCAGCTCCCAGTTGCGGTTGTCGACGCTCGCGACCGTGCCGGTGCGCATCACGCGCTTCAGCTCCGTGCCGTCGAGCCGCGTGACATCCGCGACCGCGCGCTCGAGCGCCAGCTGCACTTCCGCGAGCGCCGGGATCGGCACCCACAGCGGCAGGTCGGCGTCCAGCACGTGATCCTCGCGCACATAGCCGTGCGCGAGCACGTAGTCGCCGAGGCGCTGCGTGTTGCGCAGGCCCGCGCAGTGGCCGAGCATCACCCACGCGTGCGGGCGCAGCACCGCGATGTGGTCGGTGATCGTCTTTGCATTCGACGGCCCGACGCCGATGTTGACCATCGTGATCCCGCTGCCGTCCGCGCGCTTCAGATGGTACGCGGGCATCTGCGGCAGGCGCGGCGGCGCCGAGCCTTCCGACGGCTCGCCACCGAGATTCTCGTTGTACGTGACGACGTCGCCCGGCTCGACGAACGCGCTGTATTCGCTGCGGTACGCGCGCACCTCGGGATCGTCGCTCTCCGTCATCATCATGCGGCCGAGCTTCACGAACTCGTCGATGTAGAACTGGTAGTTCGTGTACAGCACGTAGTTCTGGAAGTGCGTGGGCGACGTCGCGGTGTAGTGGCGCAGCCGGTGCAGCGAGAAATCGACTCGCGCGGCCGTGAACAGCGCGAGCGGGTGCGGCTCGCCCGGCGCCGGCTCGAACGTGCCGTTGACGATGCGGTCGTCGAGGTACGACAGGTCGGGCGTATCGAACACGTCGCGCATCGCGAGCAGGCTGTCGCGATCGAGTTCGCCTTCGAGGTGGATGCCTTCCGGAAACGCGAAATGAATTGGAATCGGCTGCGACGACACGCCGACCTCGATCTTGACCTGGTGGTTCTTCGCGAGCAGGCGCAGCTGCTCGCGATAGTAGTTCGAGAAAAGATCCGGCCGGGTCACCGTCGTCTCGAACACGCCCGGGCCCGCGACGAAGCCGTACGAACGGCGCGAATCGACGTGCGTGTTGACGTCGGTGCGCACGCGCACGAACGGGTAGCACGCGCGCACGTGCTCGGTGATCGGCTCGTGGCGGCGATAGCGCGCGAATGCATCGCGCAGGAAACCGGCGTTGGCTTCGTAGATCGCGGACAGCCGCGCGACCGCGCCGATTGCGTCGTCGAATGCTTCGACCGGCGGGCTTTCCGGGGTCAGCATCCGGTGTCTGCGGCTCAAATCGTTCTTCATTTTCATCACCTCGTCTGATCGACCGACATTACCACGGAACCTTGCCGGGCTGATGGTCGCGCCCCGCGCGCGCGGCAGCCGGAAGGCGCGCAGTATTTGCTAAAATCGAACGGTTAATTGGGAGAGTCACAATGAAGCCGCTCATTCTCGTCGCCGCTGCCGCCGCGTTTGCCGCCGCCAGCGTCGCCTACGCCGCCGGCGGCACGCCGAGCGCCGACGCACAGGCCCAGGCCGATGCCAACGAAGCCGCCGGCCTGCCGGATCTCCGGAAGATCAACCGGCCCGGCGCCGAAGTCACCTCCAAGGTCGATTTCAGCGACATCCGCCGCACGCCGAGCTTCCACGAAAAAAGCAAGAACGGCACGGAAGTCACCGAGTACCGCGATCGCGGCAAGCCGGTCGAGATCGACGTGAAGTCGAACTTCGGCACCCGCTACCAGATGAGCGCGTCGCCGGACACGTCGCCGAAGCCGCACGACGCGAGCATTCCGATTACGCGCCTGCCGTCGGTCAACCTGCGCTACTGACGCATGGCCCGCGCCGCGCCGGCACCGGCCGCGGCGCACACGGCTCTCCCCGCATCTCCTTTTCCGCGACGCATGCGCCCGCGTGCCCGCCAACCTGACTCGACGCATCTCGCATGGCCGTTTTCACCGCTGTTTCCGACACCGATCTCGCGCACTGGATGCGCCACTACGCGCTGGGCGACGTCGTCGCGTTCCGTGGCATTTCGTCCGGCATCGAGAACAGCAATTTCTTCCTGACGACGACGCGCGGCGAATACGTCCTCACGATCTTCGAAAAGCTCACGGCCGAACAGCTGCCGTTCTATCTCGACCTGATGCGCCACCTGGCCGGCCACGGCGTACCGGTGCCGGACCCGGTGCCGCGCGACGACGGCACGCTGTTCGGCGAGCTGCACGGCAAGCCGGCCGCGATCGTCACGAAGCTCGACGGCGCGACCGAGCTGGCGCCCGGCGTCGAGCACTGCATCGAGGCGGGGCAGATGCTCGCGCGCATGCACCTGGCCGGCCGCGACTACCCGCGCACCCAGCCGAACCTGCGCAGCCTGCCGTGGTGGCAGGAGAACGTGCCGACGATCGCGCCGTTCGTGGACGCCGACCGGCTCGCGCTGCTCGAAAGCGAGCTCGCGCACCAGACGCGCTTCTTCGCCTCCGCCGACTACGCGGCGCTGCCCGGCGGCCCGTGCCACTGCGACCTGTTCCGCGACAACGCGATGTTCGCGCACGCGGCGCCCGGCACGGGCCACAGCGTGCGGCTCGGCGGTTTCTTCGACTTCTATTTCGCGGGCTGCGACAAGTGGCTGTTCGACGTCGCGGTGACCGTCAACGACTGGTGCGTCGACCTCGCGACGGGCGTGCTCGACAACGCGCGCGCGGACGCGCTGCTGCGCGCGTACCAGACCGTCCGGCCGTTCACCGCCGAGGAGCGCCGCCACTGGGGCGACATGCTGCGCGCCGGCGCGTACCGCTTCTGGGTGTCGCGCCTGTACGACTTCTACCTGCCCCGCGCGGCCGAGATGCTCAAGCCGCACGACCCGGGCCATTTCGAACGCATCCTGCGTGAGCGTATCGCGTATACGCCCGTGCTTCCCGAGACCCAATCCGCATGCAACTGATCGAAGTCCCCGCGAAGACGGGCTATGTCTGGTTCCGTCAAGGCATCTGGCTGTTCCGCCGCAACCCGCTCGCGTTCATCACGCTGTTCTTTACTTATCTGCTCGCGATCACGCTGGTGTCGATGGTGCCGGTGATCGGCGCGGCGCTGCCGCTGCTGTTCATTCCCGGCATCGCGGTCGGCTTCATGGCCGCCTGCCGCGACACGGTCGCCGGCAAGCCGGTGATGCCGACGATCCTCGTCGACGGCTTCCGCTCGTATGGCCATGTCGCGACCCAGCGGCTGCTCGTGCTCGGCGTGATCTACGTCGTGTCGATGGTGCTCGTGTTCGCCGCGTCGTCGCTGGTCGACGGCGGGGCGCTGTTCAGCGCGATGATGGGTGCGACGGGCGAGACGAGCCCGACGCCGGAAACGCTCGCCGCGCAAGGCACCGTCGGCGCGCTGTTCCTTGCAACCGCGCTCTACCTGCCGGTCGCGATGCTGTTCTGGTTCGCGCCGGTGCTCACCGCGTGGCACGACATCCCGCCGGCGAAAGCGATGTTCTTCAGCGTCGTCAGCTGCTGGCGCAACCGCGGCGCGTTCACGATCTACGGCCTGCTCTGGTTCAGTGTCGCGCTCGGCACGTCGCTGGTGCTGTCGCTGGTGCTGCAGGCGCTCGGCGCCGGGGCGTATGCGCTGACGCTGATGATGCCGGTGACGATCATCATCGTCACGATGCTGTACTGCTCGTTCTATGCAACCTACCGCGGCTGCTTCGGCGTGCAGGAACCCGGCGCGCCGGCCAAGCCGTCGTCGGGCCGCTGACCCCGCTTTCGGCCGGCGCACCCGCCGCCGGCCGCCCTGCATCCCCCCTCTTTTCACCGGCACCGGGCAACGGACGCCCCGATCCCGCGCCCCCTGTTCAAGCGTATCGTTTGAGCGCAAAATCATTTGCATACAAATTATTTGCGCCAACACCGCACACCCTGAATCATGGACCGCCCGCCTGCACTGCCGCAGACACTCGACGAGCAATTGTGCTTCGCGCTCTACTCGACTTCGCACGCGATGACGAAGGCGTACAAGCCGCTGCTCGACAAGCTGTCGCTGACCTATCCCCAATATCTTGCGATGCTCGTCCTGTGGGAGCGTGACGATATCGCCGTCAAGGACATCGCCGCGCGGCTCGATCTCGATCCCGCGACGGTCACGCCGCTGCTCAAGCGCCTGGAAGCGCTCGGCTACGTCGAACGCGTGCGCAGCGCGGCGGACGAGCGCGTCGTGAACGTGCGCCTGACGAAGGACGGCCGCGCGCTGAAGGAAAGAGCGCGCTCGGTGCCCGCCGACCTGTTTTGCGCGATGCAGCAGACGCCGGAATTCCTGGTTCGCTTGCGCACGGACCTGAAGCAGCTGCGCGACGCGCTGTCGGCGTCGTCGGACCACTGACAACCCGAGCCCGGCCCTGCCGGGCAATTTTTTCAAAATTTGATTTGCACACTAATGATTTGTGTTCTATATTTGTCTCGTGGCCGGCAGCAACGTGACTGACGGACCGCTTCCCACCCATTCGACAGGAGCAGGACCATGAACATTCTGTACAAGACGAGCGCAACGAGCACCGGTGGCCGCGACGGCCGTGCGGTTTCCGCCGACAACAAGCTGGAAGTGAAGCTCGCCGCGCCGCGCGAACTGGGCGGCACCGGCGCCGAAGGCACGAATCCGGAGCAGCTGTTCGCAGCAGGCTACTCGGCCTGTTTCCTGAGCGCGATGAAATTCGTCGCCGGCCAGAACAAGCAGGCGCTCCCGGCCGACACGCAGGTCACGGCCGAAGTGGGCATCGGCCCGAACGATGCAGGCGGCTTCGGGCTCGACGTCGAGCTGCGCGTGTCGCTGCCGGGCCTCGACAAGGCCGCCGCGCAAGCACTCGTCGAGAAGGCGCACCACGTGTGCCCGTACTCGAACGCAACGCGCAACAACGTGCCGGTGCGCCTGGTCGTCGCCTGACGCGACGCGCGTGCCCCATGCAAAAAGGGCGCGTGCGGCTCGATGCCGCACGCGCCCTTTTTGCGTGACTTGCCGGATCAGCGGGCCAACCGGCCCGCCTGGTGTCGCTTAACGTGCGCCGAACGAATACGGGCGATTCATCGCCGCTTCGCGATCGATCTTGCGCATGCGGAATTCGAGATCGTAGATGTCGGTGGCTTCGGACAGGTACGCCTCGGCACGCTCCTTCGCGGCCTGCTCGGCGTTCTTGGTCAGCATCAGGAAGAGGTGGCTCAGCAGGTACATGATCGATCTCGCAAATCCAGAGGTTCTTGACTAGGGTTTTCCCGAATTATAGGGAAAACCCTAGTCATTGACCAGCGTCGATCAGATGGTGCGTCGTTCCGCCGCCACAGCACGACGATGCCCCTCGAAAAAGGACCAGATCATCTCGCTCGCATCCGGGCCGACTGCCGCGTGGAACGGCACGGCCTCGTCACCGCCCGCCCATGCGTGGTCGAGCCCCTTGACGTGGCACAGGCGGACGACGGATGTACCGCCGCGGCGGTAATCGCAGACCTGCATGCCGGACTCGCGCGCCTCGACCCGCTCGCCGCCGCGCAGCGCGCCGCGGCTGTCCGCCAACCGGTTCAGGCGCAGGAACTGGGTCGCGAGCTGATCCGCGTTCTTCGGCGACACGACGTGGTCGCCGTCGCCGTGCACGATCAGCGCGGGCATGCCGGGGTGCGCCTGCTTGCCGACCAGCGCATCCACGGCCTCGATCGGGCTCTGGCGCAGGCCGCGCCGCATCACGTCCATCGCGGCGATGCCGGAATTGGCTTCGCCGAAGGCCGGTCCGGAATGCAGCGCGATCGCCGCGAAGCGCTCGGGGAAATGCAGCGCGAGCAGCGACGCGAGGCCCGCGCCGGCGGACAGCCCCGCAACGTAGACGCGCGACGCATCAAAGCGGTATTCGCCGACCAGCTTGTCGACCAGCGACGCGATCGCATGCGCTTCGCCGCGGCCGGCGCGCTCGGTGTCTTCATACCAGTGCCAGCAGCCGTGCGCATGCGCGCGCAGCGATTGCTCCGGATACAGCACCGCAAATCCGTACCGGTCGGCGAGCAGGTTCATCCGGGTGCCCTGCGCGAATTCGTCGATGGTCTGCTGGCAGCCGTGCAGCATCACGACGAGCGGCATGCCGGGGCGCCGGCGGCCAGGCGGCAGGTACAGGCCGTACGCGAGCTGCTGGACCAGCCGCCCGATCGCGGGCGCCATCGGCTGCTCGGCACGCGTCCACTCGCCGGCCGCCCACGCGGCGGCGCGCGGCCGGACCCGCGACTCGCGCGCGGGTGGCGGGGACAGATCTACGATAGCGGGCGACACTGCGGCCTCGATCACGTCGAGCGCCACGCGCTGCGCGTCGCGCGTCGCGCGTTTGGCGGGCGGGGACAGCATGCGTTTCATGCCGCCCAACCACATTTTCGTCAGACTTTTCGTCATCGATCGGGGCTCGCATTCAAGAAAATTGGGGGCGCTACAAGGAGCGCTTCGTTCGGCTTTGTGCAATGCACCATAACACCGTTTCTGGGATTTTTCCTGCGCAAGGATAGTTCCCGCAGGCGCAAAAATCGGGCCCCATGCATGTGCGACGCTATACTGGCGTTTCGCCGCTTGTATCCGTTGTAGTCGCTCTTCCCGGCTCGCGCGTTGATTAAGCATCCGTCCCGCCCCTGCTCGTTTTTCCTGCCCCGATGTTCGACCTTCCGTCTCACCTGTGGATCTCGATCACCGCGTTCGGTGGCGCCGGCCTGACGTTGCCGCTCGCCGTCACGATCGCCGTCTGGCTCGCGCTCGGCTATTCGTGGCGCCGCGCCGCCGCATGGCTCGCCGTGCTCGCGGGCGCGATCGGCGTGGTCGCGCTCACGAAGATCGCGTTCCTCGGCTGGGGCATCGGCATCCGCGCATGGGATTTCACCGGCTTCAGCGGCCATGCGATGCTGTCCACGTCGGTCTACCCGGTCGCGCTGTTCCTGATGCTGATCCGCACGCGTACGCCGGTGCGGCTGCTCGGCATCGCGCTCGGGCTCGCGGCGGGCATCGCGGTGGGCGTGTCGCGCGTCGCGCTCGCCGCGCATTCGCCGTCCGAATCGGTCACCGGCTGCATCGTCGGCGCGCTCGCCGCGCTGATCTTCATCGCCGGCTCGTGGCACGCGCAGCCGCACCGCTGGTCGGTGCCGGCCGTCGTCGCGAGCCTCGTGCTCGTCACCGTCGCGCTGCACGGCATCTCCGTGCCGTCGCACCGCTGGGTGACCAAGGTCGCGCTGCAGCTGTCCGGCCACGAGCGGCCGTTCGTGCGCGCGCGCTGGAAGGCCAATCCGAACTATCGCCCGGCGTCGCAGCCGTCGTCGCTGCAGCGCACCGATTCGGCGCCGCCGCCGCTGCACGCGTAAGCGACAATCGGCCGCACCGCGCGCGCCCCGCGCCCGGCCTTCGTTCTCCCCCTCAACATGCGCATGCCGTCCGTCGCATGCGCGGTATGTCGAGCGTTATAACCCGCCCTATATTACGATTACGGTTTCCTCCATTCGAACGACGCTCACCATGCGCACATCTGTCCGCCCGCTTCGCCGCACCCTGCTCCGCCTGCTGCCGCTCGCCGCGCTCGCCGCCGGAATCGGGTTCAACGCACCTGCCTGCGCGGCCGGCGAACTGGTCGTATCGGCGGCCGCCAGCCTGACGAATGCGTTCAAGGCGGTCGGCGACGCGTACGAGAAGCAGCATCCGGGCACCAGGGTGCTGTTCAATTTCGGCGCATCGGACGTGCTGATGCAGCAGATCGTCAAGGGCGCGCCGGCCGACGTGTTCGCATCCGCCGACCAGAAGGCGATGGACCGCGCGGCCGACGAGAAGGTGATCGCGCCCGGCACGCGGCGCGATTTCGCCGCGAATTCGCTCGTGCTGATCGTGCCGGTCGACAGCCGTGCCGCCGCGCCGGCGTCGCTGCACGACCTGGCGGCGCCCGGCGTGAAGCGCGTCGCGTATGGCGACCCGGCGTCGGTGCCGGTTGGCCGCTACACCGAAGGCGCGCTGCGCGCGGCGGGTGTCTGGGACGCGGTCAGCGCAAAGGGCGTGCTGGCCGCCAACGTGCGCCAGAGCCTCGATTACGTCGCGCGCGGCGAAGTCGACGCGGGCTTCGTGTTCGGCACCGACGCAGCGGTAATGCCCGGCCGCGTGAAGGTCGCGCTGACGGTGCCGACCCAGACCGCGATCACCTATCCGATCGCGGTGGTCAAGGACAGCCAGCACGCCGCGCAGGCCCAGTCGTTCGTCGATTTCGTCACGTCGCCGCAGGGCCAGAAGGTGCTCGCGACGTTCGGGTTCAAGCCGGCCGCCGGCAAGTAAGAAGCGAGCTGTGACATGCATGACGCCTGGGTTCCGCTGCTGCTGTCGCTGAAGGTGGCCGGCTGGGCGACCGCGCTCGACATCGTGCTCGGTGTCGCGGCCGCGTTCGCGCTGGCGCGCTGGCGCTCGCCCGCGCGCGACGTGGTCGACTCGCTGCTGACGCTGCCGCTCGTGCTGCCGCCGACGGTGCTCGGCTATTACCTGCTGGTGCTGCTCGGGCGGCGCGGCATGGTCGGCGCATGGCTCGACCAGCTCGGCATCCAGCTCGTGTTTACGTGGCAGGGCGCGGTGATCGCGTCGATGGTCGTCGCGTTCCCGCTGATCCTGAAATCGGCGCGCGCGGCGTTCGAAGGCGTCGACCCGCAGCTCGAGCGCGCCGCGCGCACGCTCGGCCTCGGCGAAGCCGCGGTGTTCTTCCGCGTGACGCTGCCGCTCGCCGCGCGCGGCATTCTCGCGGGCGCGCTGCTCGCGTTCGCGCGCGCGCTCGGCGAATTCGGCGCGACGCTGATGATCGCGGGCAACCTGCCCGGCCGCACGCAGACGCTGTCGGTCGCCGTCTATGCGGCCGTGCAGGCCGGCGACGACGGCACCGCCAACCTGCTCGTGATCGTCACGTCGATCACCTGCGTGGTGGTGCTGCTCGCGGCGGGCCGCCTGGTGCCGTCGCGCACCTTGAGCGGGGCACGTTGAGATGAGCCTCGCCGTCGACATCCGCAAGACCTACGCGACCGCGGAGCGCCGTTTCACGCTCGACGTGTCGTTTACGGCAGCGACGCAGCGCGTCGTGCTGTTCGGGCCGTCCGGCGCGGGCAAGAGCCTGACGCTGCAGGCGATCGCGGGGCTGCTCGCGCCCGATGCCGGCACCATTTCGCTGAACGGCGAGCCGCTGTTCGACGCGGCGCGCCGCATCGACGTGCCGACCCGCGCGCGCCGCGTCGCCTACCTGTTCCAGGATTACGCGCTGTTTCCGCACCTGAACGTGCGCCAGAACATCGCGTTCGGGCTGACGCCCGGCCTGCGCAACCCGCGCGCGAAGGCGCTGCCGCCCGAAGTCGCGTACTGGCTGCGCGCGTTCGAGCTGGATGCGCTCGCTGGGCATTTTCCCGCGCAATTGTCCGGCGGGCAGAAGCAGCGCGTCGCGCTCGCCCGCGCCCTGATCGCGCAGCCGCGCATCCTGCTGCTCGACGAGCCGTTCGCGGCGCTCGACGGCGCGATGCGCCGGCGGATGCGCGACGAACTCGCCGAATTGCAGGCGCGGCTCGACATTCCGATGGTGCTGATCACGCACGATCCGGACGACGTCGCCGCATTCGGCGACCAGGTGGTGCAGTTGAGCGAAGGACGTGTGCTGGCGGCGAGCCCGCACGCGGCGTGGCCGACGCGCGTCGTGTAGCGACGTCGTGTAGCGATAGGGCGGCGCGCTCGCGCAACGTCCGTCATCCACTGCGGCGCTGCACCGCGCGTTACGCCGTCACCGCGAGAATCACGCTCGACGCCTTGAACAGCGCGATCGCCCGCTGACCGGCGACGAGCCCCAGCGCGTCGACGCTGTCGTTCGTGACGACCGCGGTCAGCGTGCCGCCGCCGTCGAGCGCGAGCGTCACCTCGCCGTTCACCGCGCCGCCCTTCACCATCTCGACCGCGCCATGCAGCTGGTTGCGCGCCGACACCTTGACGGCGGGCGCGCCGTCGTCGACCGCGAGCATGACCCACGACGCCTTGACGAGCGCGCAGGCGTCCGCGCCGACCTGCAGGCCGAGCGCCTCGGTGCTTTCATGCGTCAGCACCGCGACGATCGCCTGGCCGCCGGGCAGCGCCAGCGCCACCTCGTCGTTGACGGCGCCGCGCCGGATCGACGCAACCTTTCCGAACAGCTGGTTGCGCGCGCTGGTTTTCATGCCGATTCTCCCGATCAGCGCCCAGTCGACGTCGAAGCCGGCCACCGCCGCGCTCGCCGATTCGATGAAGCGGCGATGCTCGCGCTCGATCGTGCGGAACGCCGCGATCAGCGACGTCGCGCGCGGCGTCAGCGCCGTGCCGCCGCCGCCCTTGCCGCCGGCCGCGCGCTGCACGAGCGGCTCGCCGGCGAGGTTGTTCATCGTATCGATCGCGTCCCACGCGGCCTTGTAGCTGATGCCGACCGCCTTCGCCGCACGCGTGATCGAACCAGTCTCGCCGATCGCCGCGAGCAGCGCGATGCGGGCCGTGCCGCCGAGCGTCTGCGCGCCCGCGCGCAGCCACAGTTCGCCGCCCAGTTCGAGCGGCTCGGTGAAGGGAGGCGATTGCGAATCGGTGCTCATCGGTCGGCGTGGACAGGACGGGCGGACATTATAGGCAGCGCGTGGGCGCGCCTAGCCGGACAGCTTCGGCGGGCGCAGGCCGGCGAGCAGCGCCTCGGCGTCGCGCGCCGCGCGCTGCTCGAGCGCCGCGCCATAGCCGCGCACGAAGCCGAGTTGATACGGCGGCGCGGCCAGCTGCTCGAGGTGCTGCAGCGCGACGATCGTATCGTTCGCCTCGCCGAGCACGGTCTGCACGCGCGCCAGCGTCTTGACCGTCTCGGTGCGCGTGCGGCGCGACGCCAGCGACGCGAAGAACTCCAGCGCGTAGCGCAGGCGTTTCGCATCGATCCGCACCTGGTGGCGCGCGATGGTGTCGAGCGTCGTGAGCGACGGCGCGCCGTACAGATGACCGAACAGCCGCCGCACACGCTTGGTCGCGTGCCGCTTCAGCGATGGCGCGGTATCTTCCGCGGCGGGCGGCAGCACGAACGCGGCGAGCCATTCGAGCCAGCCGATCGTGAGCCGCACATACCGCGCCGAATGCAGCCCCTGCCGCAATTCAACGCGCGCCGCCACGCACTGCGCGCGCGCGGCGTCGAGCGTGCCGGCCCATTCGCTGCTGTCGCTGTCGCCGTCGGCGGCGATCAGCGCGGGCAGGCTCTCGGTCGAGAACACGTCCCAGTCGCGCACCGTGCCGAGCAACGCGGCCAGCCAGCACAGGTCCGCGTCGAACCTGTCCTGCCAGCCGGCGTTCGCATAGCGCGGGAAGAAACGCATCAGCGTGCGCAGGCGGCGCAGCGCGACGCGCATCTGGTGGATGAACTCGGGGTCGTCGCGCTCGAGCACGCCGCTTTCGTTGCCGAGCCACTGCGCGGCGATGTCGCCCGACAGCGCGAACAGCGCCGCGCGCTGCGTGCGCACGCCGCTCAGGTCGACGAGCTGCGCCTTCACCGGCGCGGCCGCCGCCAGCGTGCCCGCGCACGCGCGATCGATCACGCTCGTCAGTTGCACGAACGCGGGCCACGCGCCGCTCAGCTCGCGCGCGGCCGCGAACAGCGCGCGCAGCGCGGCGGCGCGCGCGTCGGGCGCCTCCCAGTCCGGCGCCGCGAGCCGCAGTTCGCAGTAGCGGCGCGGTGCGTCGTCGATGCCGTGGATCGTGACGTCGTCGAGCGTCATCTCGACCACCACGCCGCTGTCGTCGGCCCAGCGGCCGCGCCGCCGCTCGCTGACGAGCCGCACGCGTGCGGCCTCGCCGAATGACGGCACGGCGGGTTCGGCGGACGTGACGATTTCAGGCGCGACGGCGGCTTCCGCGTCGGCATCGGGCGTTGCGCCCGGTTCGGGCGAATCGTTCGATTCCGGCGATGCAACGACGATGCCCGCATGCGCCGCGTCGAAGATCTCGCGCAGCGTCACGCCGGGCGCGAGCGGGCGCGTGCGTGCCGCAACGACGCGCCGCTCCTTCGCGGTGGATTCGACCCAGGTCCACCATTGCGCGCCGGGGCTCGGCTCGGCCTCGACGACCTGGCACGGCTCGATCGTCACGCGTTCGACGCCGCGCCTCATCCTGACCTGCGGGCAGATCCGCCACGCCCGGCCGAGCTCCGCGCCGAACTCGCGCTGCGCGCCGCGCGCGCGGCTCCCCGGCGCGGCCGGCCAACCCTCCAACGACATGCACAACACGACTTCCAGCACACGCGACATGGACGCTCCCGCTCATGATGAGTCGCCGGCGCCTCGCTCGCGCCGGCGTCGCTCGTGATGCAGGGTCCATGGTACACGGCTCGATATCGCGCGCGGCCGCCCGGCCGAGGCGCCGCGTGCCGAGGATCAAACGACGTACTGGGCGATGCCGTTGCCGAACGACCAGTCTTCCTTCAGCACCTCGACGAGGCTGATGAACACGTCCTGCGGCCGCACGCCGGGCTGCTGCGCGAGGTGCTCGACGATCGTCCGGTACAGCGCCTGCTTCTGCTCCAGCGTGCGCGTGTTGTTCGCCGTGATCTGGATCATCACGAGATCGTCGCTGCGCTCGATGTCGAGGTAATGGCGGCCGAACACGAAGTTCTCTTTCGCGTGCTCGGTCACGACCATGAAGATGTCGTCCTCGGGCACGTTGAAGGTGCGCATCAGCGCGCGATGCACGCCGTCGACGAGGGCGGCGCGATAGTCGGCCGGCTTGCCTTCGCGCAACGCGATTCGGGTGAAAGGCATGGTGGTGCTCCTGATGGTGACGTTGATGGAGGGAAACGCGACGTCAGGTTAAGCCCGCCGAACTATAATAAACAGTCATCAATGCATATTTCATCCATTTACACTGGAAATGAAAGTCCTTGACCTCGATGCGGTGCGGGCGTTCGTGCTGGTCGCCGATCTCGCCAGCTTCACGCGCGCGGCCGACGCGCTCGGCACCACGCAATCGGCCGTCAGCCTGAAGCTGAAGCGGCTGGAAGCCCACCTCGGCAAGCCGCTGCTCGCACGCACGCCGCGCGTCGTGAAACTCGCGGCCGACGGCGAGGTGTTCCTGCCCGCCGCCCGCGCGCTGCTGGACGCGCATGACCGGGCGCTCGGCGCGATCGCGACCGGCACGCACCGCCTGTCGCTGGGCGTCAGCGAGCACGTCGCGGTGCCGGACCTGCCGGCCGTGCTCACGTCGCTGCACCGGCAGGATCCGGGCCTGTCGCTCGAGATGCACCTCGGCACGTCGACGAACCTGCTCGCGCTGTACGACGAGCGCCGCCTCGACGCCGCGATCGTGCGCCACGAGCCCGGCGAGGACCCGCCGCGCGACGACGCCACGCTGCTGTTCACCGAGCCGCTCGTATGGCTCGCCGCGCCGGACTGGGCGCCGCGCGCGGACGAGCCGCTGCCGCTCGCGGTGCTGGCCGGCCCGTGCGGGGTGCGGGCCGCCGCGCTGCGTGCGCTCGACCATGCGGGCCGGCCGTGGCGCGAACGCTTCACGGGGGGCGGCGTGGCGGCGGTCGCGGCCGCCGCCGCCGCGGGGCTCGCGGTCTGCCCGCTGGCCCGGCGCGTCGCGCCGCGCACGCTGGTGGACGTCGGCGCGAAGTTCGGCCTGCCGCCGCTGCCGCACTCGCAGGTCGTGCTCTACACGCGCGTGCGCGACGCCCGCTCGGCGGCCGCGCTCCGGCGTTTTGCCGACAGCCTTGCAATCTCGGCGTAAACTGTCGGGTTTCGTCAGTCCTCCGCCTTACGAACCGTCATGACGCCCGCCGCCCGCCAACACCTCCGCGCCAACCTGCTGATGCTCGCCGCCGCCGCGATCTGGGGATCGGCGTTCGTCGCCCAGCGGCTGAGCCTCGACGTGATCGGGCCGTTCCTGTTCACCGGGCTGCGGTTCCTGCTCGGCGCGCTCGTGCTCGTGCCGCTGCTGGCGCTCAACACGGCGGCGCGCGCGCAGCTCGCGGCGATCCGCCGCGCGCCGGCGCGGCTGCTGCCGGGGCTGGCGCTCGGCGCGCTGCTCGCGGTGTCGATCTCGCTGCAGCAGATCGGCCTGCAATACACGCGGATCGCGAACGCGGGCTTCATCAGCTCGCTGTACGTCGTGATCGTGCCGCTGATCGGCGTGTTCGCGCGCCACCGGATCGGCGCCGGCACGTGGTTCGGCGCGCTGCTCGCGGCGATCGGGCTGTATTTCCTCAGCATCGACGAGCATTTCTCGGTGCTCTACGGCGACTGGTTCCAGCTGGCCGGCGCGATCATCATCGCCGCGCACGTGATGGCGGTCGGCCACCTCGCGCGGCGCTACGATCCGCTCGTGCTGGCGTTCCTGCAGTTCGCGACCTGCGGCACGCTGTGTCTCGCGGCCGGCCTCGCGGTCGAGCCGGTCAGCGTCGCGATGCTGCGCGGCGCGCTGCCGACGCTGCTGTACGGCGGCCTGCTGTCGGTCGGCGTCGGCTATACGCTGCAGGTCGTCGCGCAGCGCGATGCGGCGCCCGCGCACGCGGCGGTGATCTTCAGCATGGAAGGCGTGTTCGCCGCGATCGCGGGCTGGGCGGCGCTCGGCGAGACGCTGACGCTGCGCGCGCTGCTCGGCTGCGCGCTGATGCTCGCGGGGCTGCTCGCGTGCCAGCTGCTGCCGGGCAGCGACGCGAGAAACAAGGACGAAGACGAGGACGCCGTTCCGGCGTGACACGCACGATCCCTATAATGGCGGTTCCCGATTCACGACCAACCGCTTTCGACAGGCCCGCTCCGTGACGTCCGTTCCCGCCGATCCCGCCGCCGACCTGCTGCGCGAACGCGCAGCGCACTATGCCGCGCAGGCGGCGCTGTTCCTGCGCGACCAGGCGCTGTCGACTGCGTCCCACGACCTGCGCAGCCCGCTCAACGCGATGCACAGCTGGGCGTACGTGCTCGAGCGCCAGCTCGCGAATGCCGATCCGGCGCTGCAGCGCGCGCTCGCCGGCATCCGCACCGGCATCGACCAGCAGGTGAAGCTGATCGACGACGCGCTCGACGCGCCGCGCGCCGAAACCCGCACGCTCGCACTCGCGCCGCAGCCGTTCGCGCTGCGCCCGCTGCTCGACGACGTGCTCGCGCTCGCCCGCTTCGCGCTGGCCGATGCGCGCCAGGTGACGCTCGACGCCGCGCTGCCCGACGGCGCGCCGCACGTGCGCGCCGACCGCGAACGCGTCGCGCAGGCGCTGTGGACCCTGCTCGTCACGGCGGTCGAGGCGAGCGCCGCCGGCAGCCGCGTGGCGTTCTCCTGCACGCGCGACGGCGCGCGGCTCGTCGCCCGCGCCGCCTGCGACGTGAATGCCGGCGCGCTCGCCGACCCGGCCGCCCCTCACGTATTCGAGACCTTCGCGCGCCGCGAGATGCTGCGCGAGCGCGACGCGAAACGCGTCGCGTGGACGCTCGCGCTGGTGCAGCGCGTCGCGCTCGCGCACGGCGGCACGTTCACGCACGATCCGTTCGCCGACGGCGCGGCGGTCGCGCTCACGCTCACCCTTCCCTGCGAGGCGCCCGTGTAAGCACCCGGCGACTCGACGCACAAATATTACGTTTGCCTTTCCGGCCCTATACTGACGGGCCTGTCATTACCGGAGCAATTCCTTGGTTCAGATCTTCGCGCTGATCGGCGCGTTGTTACTGGTGGCCCTCAACGGCTTTTTCGTCGCGGCCGAATTCGGCCTCGTCAAACTCCGCGCGACGCGCGTCAAGACCCTCGCCCGCAAGCGCGGCCTGCGCGGCCGCATTCTCGGGATCGTGCACGGGCGCCTCGACGCCTACCTCTCCGCGTGCCAGCTCGGCATCACGCTCGCGTCGCTCGGCCTCGGCTGGATCGGCGAACCCGCGTTCGCCGCGCTGATCGGCCCGCTGCTCGACCTGATCGGCATCCATTCCGAGCAGCTCGTACACCTGATCTCGCTGATCTTCGCGTTCTCGCTGATCTCGTTCCTGCACATCGTCGTCGGCGAACTCGCGCCGAAATCGATGGCGATCCGCCAGTCCGAGAAGGTCGGCCTGTGGGTCGCGCTGCCGCTCTATGCGTTCTATTGGGCGATGTACCCGGCGATCTGGGTGCTCAACAGCAGCGCGAACGCGGTGCTGAAGTTCGCGGGCCTGTCGGCCGACCACGGCGGCGACGCGCACTACTCGACCGACGAGCTGAAGCTGATCCTGCGCAGCCGCCGCAGCAGCGCCGGCAAGCCGGGCCAGGCGGCCCGCGGCGCGTACAGCAACGACGAATGGAACACGCTCGCGCATTCGCTCGACTTCTCGTCGATGACCGTGTCCGACCTGATGCGGCCGGCCCACGAGATGATCGGCCTGCGCCGCGACCTCCCGCTGCCGGACAACATGGAGATCGTCGCGCGGCACCGCTTCAGCCGCTATCCGCTGTTCGAGGACGCGTCGCGCGAACAGGTGAGCGGGCTGATCCACCTGAAGGACCTGCTGCTCGCCCGCCATGCGGGCGCCGCGCTGGAAGACCTGTCCGACTACGTGCGCCCGGTGCAGTACGTGAAGCCCGACACGCCGGCGCTCGAGCTGTTCCGCCGTTTCCGCAAGGGCGCGCCGCATTTCGCGCTGGTCGGCGACAAGGGCCATAAGCCGATCGGCTATCTGACGCTCGACAACCTGCTCGGCGCGCTCGTCGGCCAGATCCACGACGAGTTCCGCCAGGGCGACGCCGACTGGACCCGCCTCGACGACGGCACGCTGATGGGCAAGGGCAGCCTGCCCGTCGTGTCGCTCGAGCAGGCGCTCGGCATCGACATCGACGAGGGGCGCGCGGAATCCGTCGGCGGCCTCGTGATCCACGCGCTGAGCGACCTGCCGACCGAAGGCCAGCGGGTGGCGTTCGACCGCTTCGACGTCGTCGTGAAGAAGATGAACGGCCCGCGCATCGTGCTGGTGCGCGTCTATCCGAAGGTCGCGAAGGAAGCCGACGAGTGACCCCGCTGCCGCGCTGCTGCGTGATCACGCCGGAGCCGGCCTCCGCGTCGGACGCGGATTGCCGCGCGTTTCTCGACCGGCTGTCGGCCGTGCTCGCGCGCGGCGAGACGCTCGTGCAGCTGCGCGTGAAGTCGTTCGACGCCGCCGCGTTCGCGCGGCTCGCGGCCGACGCGCTCGCGCGCTGCGACGCGGCGGGCGCGCAACTGATGCTCAACGGCAGGATCGATGCGGCCGGCGTGACGGCGCTCGCCGGCGCCGGCTGGCACCTCGACGGCGCGGCGCTGCATGCGTCCGCGCAACGGCCGCTGCCGGCCGGGCGGCTCGTGTCCGCCGCGTGCCATACGCTCGACGACCTGCAGCACGCGGCGCGCATCGGCGTGGATTTCGTCACGCTGTCGCCGGTGCTGCCGACGCTCAGCCATCCGGGCGCGCCGGCGCTCGGCTGGGCCACGTTCGGCGCATGGGTCGCGCAGGTCGCGCTGCCCGTCTATGCGCTCGGCGGAATGACGCGCGCGCAACTCGCCGACGCGCGCCGCCACGGCGCGCACGGCATCGCGGGTATCCGCGGCTTCTGGTAGCGCAATCGCGCGCTCAAGCGCTCAAGCGCTCAAGCGCTCAAGCGCTCAAGCACTCAAGCACTCAAGCACTCAAGCACTCAAGCACTCAAGCACTCAGGCACTCAGGCACTCAGGCATTCAGGCGCGCATCCCGCGCAACATGCGATCGTCGATGCGGCGCACGTCGTGCGTCAGCGCGTACTCGTTGACGTCGCCCGTCAGCCACGCGACCAGCGAATACGGCGGCAGTTCGCCTTCATCGACCCGGTCGCGCGCGCGGCCCGGCGTCTCGAACACCACCATCCCCGCCGGGGCGTCGAACGGCACCGCCTCCGGCGACAGGTTCAGCGCGATGCTGAGCGTCTCGCCGTCGGCGAGCCGCCACGCCGCGAGCAGCGCATCGGCTTCGCCGGTGCTGCTCGTGCGCAGCGTATGCGCATCCTCCGGCCGGCAGTCGGCCAGCCGCGGCGCGATCAGCTTCGCCCGCACCGCGAGCGCCGACTGCACGAAATGCGCGCGCTCTAGATCGCGCGCGGTTTCGTCGAAGATCAGCGGAATCTGCGGCGTCAGCAGCGACAGCGCGAGCGCGGCCAGGCCCGCCTCACGATCCTCGCCGCAGTCCCGCAGCGCGCCGTCCGACAGCACCAGCGACGTCAGCGGCAGCGCGGTGTCGGCCGTGCCGCCTTCGCCGGCGGCCGTCGACGGCTGGAACGCGGCGCCGGCGGCCGTCAGCGCCCGCGCGAGCGTGTGGATCGACTGATGCGCGGAAAAGCCTTCGTGGCCGGACACGTCGCGGCCCGTCAGCCGGTGCAGCGCGCGTTCGCCGCAGCCGTTCCATTGCGCGTCGAAATGGGTGTCCGCGAGGTGCGCGGGATGGCGCTCGCTGCCGAGCACCAGGTGCACCAGCCGGTCGGCCTTCACGGCCGCGCGCACGCGGTCGGCGATCTCGCGCAGCCACGACACGCCGATGCGGTCCGCTTCGCGCAGCCGCAGGCCGTCGCAGCGGTATTCCTCGATCCAGTACAGCGCGTTGTCGCAGAAGAAGTCGCACACCTCCGGATAGTCGAGCGCGAGCGGCGACGCCTGCAGCGGATCGTCGCGGGTGTGGAAGAACGGCGCCGCGTAATGACGCAGCGCCTCCGTGCCGCTGCCGAAACGCGCGTAGTCGAGTTCGAGCAGCACCGCGAGGCCGTAGCCGTGCGCATCGTCGATCAACGCCTTCAGCGCGTCGGGGCCGCCTTCGGCCGCCAGCGGCGCGAACGGCAGGCTGTCGTGCGGCGACGCGAGCAGTTCGAGCGCGGTCACGCCGAGATGCGCGAGCTGCGGCAGCCGGCGGCGCACGCCGTCGAAGCCGCCGGCCGCATGCGGCCGGATCGCGTACAGCGCGATGTCTTCCCACGGGCGGCCGCGCCAGAACGTGTGGCGCCACGTGAACGCGCGCGGGTCGACCACCTCGCTCGGGCCGTGCAGCCCTTCGGGCTGCGAACGGGATGCGGGATCGGGAATCGACACCGCGTCATCGAGGCGATAGCGGTAGCGCGCGCCTGCGCCGCAGTCCGCGAACACTTCGAACCAGTTGGGGCCGGCGGGCGTCATCGGCATCGCGGTGAAGCCGCTGCCGGTGTCGAGCTCGAGCTGGACCTGCGTGCAGCCGGGCGCCCACACGCGGAAATGCGTGCGCGGCGACGTGCCGGCCGCGCCGCACGGCTGCGCGCCGAACGGCAGACAGTGAATGAAATGATGCGCATACGGATCGTGCGGACAATCGGACATCGTGCGCTCCTCGTGCGTGCCGGGCTGCACGGATGCGCCGTCGATCGGCGCAGGGAGGGCCTGGCATGCGGGTCGCCAAGCAGGAGGGAGGAAAGCAGTATGCGCCGGTTTTCGCGGCGGCGATCCGTACGACCGGACATTATTAATTGCGTATTGACCCCGGGGTTCCGGGTTCCGGGTTCCGGGTTCCGGGTTCCGGGTTCCGGGTTCCGGGTTCCGGGTTCCGGGTTCCGGGTTCCGGGTTCCGGGTTCCGGGTTCCGGGTTCCGGGTTCCGGGTTCCGGGTTCCGGGTTCCGGGTTCCGGGTTCCGGGTTCCGGGCTCAGGGCTCAGGGCTCAGGGCTCTCCCGGCACCGGCTCCCGGCACTGGCACCGGCACCGGCACCGGCTCCCGGCTCCCGGCTCCCGGCTCCCGGCCCCTGCGCTTCGCGCGAGCGCGCCGATGCCCGCGCATCGCGCATCGCGCATCGCGCATCGCGCATCGCGCCGCAACAAGGTAGTCGCGATACCGGAATGGCCGCTCGCCTTGTTGGCCATCGGCGTCGCGCTTACGCTCTGCGGCATCGCGCGGGCACGCCGTCCGCGCCCCCGCCGAGGACCCGCCATGTCGCTTCCCGCCAGCGCCGCGAAATTCGATCCGGCGCGCGCCGCCGAATACGCCGAGCAATCCCGCATCGCCCTCGCCGGCTACGACGCGTGCCACGAACTGGCCGCCTGCATGCTCGCGTCGACGATCGGCCGGCCGGACGCGCAACTGCTCGTCGCGGGCGCGGGCGGCACCGGCCAGGAAATCCTCGTCGCCGCCGCGCTCGAACCGGGCTGGCGCTTCACCGCCGCCGACCCGTCCGCGCCGATGCTGGCGCTCGCGCGCGGCAACGTCGAGGCCGCCGGGTACGGCGCGCGCACGCGCTTCGTCGAGGCCGAAGTCGACGCGCTGCCCGACACGGCCGCCTTTGACGGCGCGACGCTGATCGGCGTGCTGCACCACTTGCCCGGCGACGACGCGAAAGCCGCGCTGCTGCGCGCGATCGCGCGGCGGCTGAAGCCCGGCGCACCGCTCGTCGTCGCCGGCAACTACCGGCACTATGCGGCGCACCCGCGCCTGCTCGACGCGTGGCGGCAGCGCTGGCGGATGAAAGGCGCGACGCCCGACGTGGTGGACGCGAAGCTCGCGAAGATCCTGCAAGGCGCCGATCCGCCCGCGACCGAGGACGCCATCCACCGGTTGCTGCACGACGCCGGGTTCGACGCGCCGCTGCGCTTTTTCGCGAGCCTGTTCTGGGGCGCGTGGATCGCGGTGCGGCGCGCGTGACGGCACACGGGCCGCGAATGGACGTGCCGCCCGGTGCGCACACCCTCTATGATGAGGTTCCCGCCCCTGCCCCGGCCCGCCCATGCTCACCGTCCACCACCTGAACAACTCGCGTTCGCAGCGCGTGCTCTGGCTGCTCGAGGAACTCGGCGTGCCGTACGAGATCGTGCGCTACGCGCGCGACCCGAAGACGATGCTCGCGCCGCCCGCGCTGCGCGCGATCCATCCGCTCGGCAAGTCGCCGGTCGTCACCGACGACGGCCGCACCTTCGCCGAATCAGGCGCGATCGTCGACTACCTGGTCGAGCGCTACGGCGCGGGCCGCCTCGCGCCGCCGCCGGGCACGACGGAGCGGCTCGACTACACGTACTGGCTGCATTACGCGGAAGGCTCGGCGATGCCGCCGCTGCTGCTCAAGCTGGTCGCGCTGCGGATCGCGAACGCGCCGATGCCGTTCTTCGCGCGGCCGATCGCGCGCAAGATCGCCGCGACGCTGCAGTCGAGCTTCATCGATCCGCAGATCGCGCTGCATCTCGGCTACCTCGACGACACGCTGCGCCGCACCGGCTGGTTCGTCGGCGACAGCTTCAGCGCGGCGGACATCCAGATGAGCTTCCCGCTCGAAGCGGCGACCGCGCGCGGCGGCGGCAGCGCGCATCCGGCGATCGCGCGCTTCCTCGACACGATTCATGCGCGGCCTGCCTACCAACGCGCGCTCGAACGCGGCGGCCCGTACGCGCTGCTCGCGTGACGCGCCGCCGCGCGCCTGCGACGGCGGCTCAGCTCAACAGCCCGGCCGCGACGTTGATCGACAGGCCCAGCACGGCCATGTTGAAGTAGAACGAAAGAATCGACTGCGACAGCACCGCGCGCCGCGCCGGGCGGCTGCCGAGCGACACGTCGGCGGTTTGCGACGCGACCGCGATCGTGAACGAGAAGTACAGGAAATCCCAATAGTCGGGCTCGAGCTTGCTGTCCGGAAAGCGCAGCGCGCGCTCGCTGGCCGGCGACCCGTAGTAGAGCCGCGCGTAATGCAGCGTGAAGATCGTCGGGATCAGGAACCACGCGCCGAACAGCGTCGCAGCCGTCACCGCGTAATGGCCGAGCCCGGCGCGAAAGCCCACGTTCTTCGCGGTCGCCAGCTCGATCGCGATCGCCGCGACGCTCGCGACGGTCGCGACGCAGATCACCGTCAGCACGGTGGTCGCGTTCTGATCCTCGCGCATGGCGATCTCGCGCACCTTGTGATGGTGCGCGGTCACCATGCGTATCCACATCATCGCCAGGTACAGCCAGATCGCGACGTCCCAGCCGACCAGCGCCCGGGCGCCCGGGCGCAGCGGCGCGGGCAGCAGGAGCGCGCCGAGCACGCCCGCCACGAGCGCCGCCATCAGGCGCGGCCGGTTGCGTAATACCTGCGGATAAAGGGTCATCGTGGGTGTCCGAAAGCGAATGGAAAGGCGCCGGGCGGCGCGCGAAGGCCCGCTGCGGGCCGCCCGGCGGGTACCGCCCCGATTATCGCCATTCCGGCTCGGCGTGGCGACCGATGCCAGCGCCTAAGATAAGAAGATGACTGCCGCCCCCACCCTCTGCCGCCACCCCGCGAACACGGCGGGCCGCGATTTCGTCGTCGGCGATCTGCACGGCTGCCTCGGCCCGCTGCGCGCGCTGCTGCACGACGTCCGCTTCGACCCGGCCCGCGACCGCCTGTTCTCCGTCGGCGACCTGGTCGACCGCGGCCCCGAATCGGAAGCCGCGCTCGACCTGCTCGATCGCCCGTGGTGCCACGTCGTGCGCGGCAATCACGAGGAAGTGCTGTGCCTCGTCGCGCGCGGCCAGCTGCCGGCCGACGCGTGGCGCGGCATCGGCGGCGACTGGGGCGCGGACCTGCCGCCGGAGCGCCTGCACGCGCATGCGGCGCGGGTCGACACGCTGCCGCTCGTGCGTGTGATCGGCGACGGGCCCGCGCGCTTCAACGTGCTGCATGCGGAATTCTTCGGCCCGGATGCCGCGCTCGATACGGGCAGTTACGCGCCGGACGTGCGCGAGCGGCTGATCTGGGGGCGCGATCTCGTGCAGGGGCTCGCCGATCCCGTCCGGCAGGACGGCCTGTCGCTGACGTGCAGCGGCCATACGCCGGTGCGCGCACCGCTGCGGATCGGCGCGCAATGGTTCATCGACACGGGCGCGTTCGCGCCGGCCGGCCGGCTCACGCTCGTCGAGCCGCGCACCGGCAAGAGCTGGTCGGTGTCGCAAGCCGAGGCGCGCGAGCGGCATGCGGGCGAGTGGGCGTTGCCTTGACGCCGGCGGCCGCTACCCCACCTGGCTCAGCTCGAACACCGCATCGACCGCGTGGCCGTTCCAGTTGTATTCGAGATAGGCCGCGTGATGGCAGTCATGCAGGATCGCGGTGCGAAACGCCGCCAGGCATTCGCCGAGCGGATCGCGCACCGACGGATAGACGACGCCCGCCCCGCCCGCGTCGCGCACCGCCCGCCCGAGCGCCTGCCCCGCACCGTAATCGACCGGATGCAGCAGCGCCGGATCGCGCTGCGGCCACGCGCGCACGTCGGCCACCTCGCCCTGTGCGGCCACCGTATACAGCCGCATCTGCTGGCGCATCGGCGGCTCCTTCGTCGCGGCCAGGAACAGCGCGCTGTGGTAGCGGGTTTCCGCGATCGCCGTGTCGCGGGAGCGCGCGCAGTAGAACACGCCGTAGCTGCCGTCCGAGAAACGGCTGCCCTGCGGATTCAGATGCGTGAAGGCGGCCATGATCGGCCCCCAGCCGAGCCCGTAGCGGCGCTCGGCGGGCGGCACGAGGTCGAGCGCGCCCACTTCGTTGCGGATGCGGTCGTTGGTCAGCGATTCGAGCGCGTACAGCACGTCGAAATCGTCCGCCGACGCGACGCGGTCGAACAGGTTGATCGCCGGAAAGCGGGTGGGAATGACGCGATAGGCGGGCGCCCAGTCGAGGGCCGTGACCGGCCACTGCAGCGATGCGTCCGGAACGTTCACGCCCATCCGCCCCGCATCGCGTCGAGGTATTGGCGCACGGCGACGAGATCGCCGACGTTGCCGGCCAGCATGCGATCCAGCGCGCGCTTGCCGCCGAACGGCGCCGCGTCGTTCGGGCGCTTGACCCACGCGTCGGCGGCGGCCGGCTGCGGCAGCAGGATCTGCAGCGCCTTGTAGATGCCGAGCAGCAGCGACAGGCGTTCGAGCGTGTCGCGCGGCAGGCGCGCCGATTCCGGCGCCGCCTTCCACTTGAAGAACGTCGAGCGGCCGGGCGACCCGAGCAGCACGATCTGCTCGTCGATCGTCAGCGCCCAGTCGCGCGCGATGTTGAAGAACGCGCGCAGGCCGGCCGCCGACATCTGCGCGACCGAGGCCTGCGGCGGAACGGAATGCGGAAGGTGGGCGGGCTGGGACATGCTCGTTAGTCTCAAAACGAATTCACTAACAACATTAGTCCATTCTCGTATTTTTGCAAGGGTCGCCCCCCGTCGTCGCTTCGGTCACGTCTCTCGGCTCGCCTCATTCGCGCCGAATCGATATTTTTTGTCCATTCTGGACTCCGATTTTATTTTCTGTCTTAATGGCAGTGCGGAGGCCTAGCCGTCTCCACGCCCAGTCCGGCTGAACCGCGTCGTATGGAACCGGAAAGACCACGCCAAGGAATGCACACCATGAAGAGACTGATTGCCGCCGTTTCGATCGCCCTGCTCGCCGCATCCGCCGGCACCGCCGCCGCGAAGGACTGGACCACGCTGCGCTTCGGCACCGACGCGAGCTATGCGCCGTTCGAGTCGAAGGCGCCCGACGGCAAGCTCGTCGGCTTCGACATCGATCTCGGCAACGAGATCTGCGCGCGCCTGAAGGCGAAGTGCGTATGGGCGGAGAACGATTTCGACGGGATGATCCCGGCGCTGAAGGCGAAGAAGTTCGACGCGGTGCTGTCGTCGATGTCGATCACCGCGCAGCGCGCGGAGCAGATCGCGTTCACGACGAAGATCTACAACCAGCCGACGCGGCTCGTCGTGAAGAAGGGCTCGCCGCTGCTGCCGACCGGCGAATCGCTGAAGGGCAAGTCGGTGGGCGTCGAACAGGGCACGACGCAGGAAGCGTACGCGAAGGCGTACTGGGCGAAGCAAGGCGCGAACGTCGTGTCGTACCAGAACCAGGACGGCGTCTATGCGGACCTGCTGGCCGGCCGGCTCGACGCCGCGCTGCAGGACGAGGTGCAGGCCGCGATCGGCTTCCTGAAATCGCCGCGCGGCGCCGGCTACCAGTTCGTCGGGCCGGAACTCGTCGACGAGAAGGTGCTCGGCGTCGGCGCGGGCATCGGCCTGCGCAAGGAGGACGCGGACCTGAAGGCGAAGATCGACCGCGCGATCCTCGACATGGTGAAGGACGGCACCTACAGGCGGCTCGCGTCCAAATACTTCGACTTCGACATCTACGGCGGCTGACGCGGCCCGCCCCCGCCCCACCAAAAAGACGCGGCCGGACAAGCCGGCCGCCTCCCCTCCCCGCCGCCGTGATCCGGCGGCGCCCGTCGTCCGGAATTCTCAGCCGCCGCTCATCGACGCGAAGGTCGGCAGCAGGATCCGGTAGATGTGGATGAACGCCGGCCCGAGCAGCACCGTCAGCAGGGCCGGAAAGATGCAGAAGATCAGCGGGAACAGCAGCTTCAGCGCGATCTTCGCGGCGCGCTCCTCCGCGCGCATGCGCCGCCGCGTGCGCAGCATGTCGGACAGCACGCGCAGCGAATCGCCGATGCTCGTGCCGAAGCGATCGGCCTGGATCAGCATCGCGCAGAACGATTCGATGTCCTCGACGCCGGTGCGCAGCGCGAGATTGCGCAGCGCGGCTTCCTTCGTGAAGCCCGAGCGCATTTCGAGCAGCATCAGGTCGAGCTCGCTCGCGACCACCGGGCTGCGGAACTTCAGCTCCTCACACACCTTCAGCAGCGCGGAATCGAGGCTCAGGCCCGCTTCGACGCAGACGGTCAGCAAGTCGAGCGCGTCCGGGAAATCCTCGAAGATCACGCGCTGGCGCGTCGCGATCTTGCGCGACAGCACGGCGTTCGGCAGGTAATAGCCGATCGCGCCGAACAGCACGAGGATCATCGACAGCGTGTAGCGGCTCTCCGCGAGCTTGGTCGTGATCAGCGCCGGCAGCAGCATGGTCGGCAGCGCGATCGCGAGCAGCGTCTTGCAGGTGAAGTACACGCTCGCGGCGTTCGGCGTGCGCCAGCCGGCGTTCATCAGCCGGATCCGCAGCGGCGATTCTTCCCAGCCTTCCTTCGGCACCGACAGCTTCGAGATCGGCTTCGAGATCTCGGCCAGCTTCGCGACCCATTCGGCCGTGGCGCCGCCCGCCCCGTCGCCGCCGAGCGTCGCCGCGCCACCGCCCGCCTGCTGCAGGCGGCGCTGCATGTTGCGCGGCACGAAGACCAGCAGCGCCACCAGCGCGCCGGCGAAGACCGCCGCGAACAGCCCGGCGAGCATCAGGATTTGCATCGTGTTCAGGTTTTGCATGACAGCTCCTCGATCAGGTCGTGAGGCATCCGGTCGTATCGCGCGCCGCGCGTCAGACACGGATCCGGATGATCCGGCGCATCCACAACACGCCGAACGCCATCGACACCAGCGTGGTGGCGACCATCTTGATCCCGGCCGGGTCCTGCCAGAGCACCGCCAGGAATTCGGGGTTCAGCACCATCATCGCGCCGGCCGTCGCGAACGGCAGCAGCCCCAGCACCCAGGCCGACATGCGCCCTTCGGCCGACAGCACGCGAATCTTGTCGAACAGCTTGAAGCGCTCGCGGATCAGCGCGGCGATGCTGTCGAGCAGCTCGGCCAGGTTGCCGCCGGTCTCGCGCTGGATCAGCACCGCGATCACGAAATAGCGCAGGTCGCGCACCGGCACCCGCGTCGCGAGGTTCATCAGCGCGTCGTGCAGCGACACGCCGTAGTTGATCTCGTCGAACGTCACGCGGAATTCGCTGCCCATCGGTTCGGAAAACTCGTCGCTGACCATCCCGATCGCGCTCGTGAACGCGTGGCCGGAGCGCAGCGCGCGGGCGATCATGTCGCATACGTCGGGCAGCTGGCGCTCGAGCTTGCGCATCCGGCGCCCGCGGTTGCGCATCACGAACAGCATCGGCAGGCTCGCGGTCGGCAGCGCGACGAGCGCGGCGAGCAGCAGCGGCAGCGTCGTGAAGCTGAGCGCGAGCAGCGCGATCGGCGGCAGCGCGAGGGTGATCCCGGCCAGCTTCGCGACCGACCAGCTCATGCCCGACTGCTGCAGCAGCAGGTCGACCGACTGGATGCGCGGCATCGCCATCAGCATCCGGTCGAACGGCTTCGCTTCGTTGAGCATGCGCTCCTTCAGGATCGACAGCCGTTCCTTCTGCACCTGCCCGCCCGCTGACATCGCGCGGATGCGCGCCTCGATGCGCTTGGCCGACACACCGTGCCGGGCGTTCCACCACTGGTAGATGCCCTCGAACATCAGCACGACCGCGACGAACAGGAGAATCACAAACGCGTAGAAGATCGGATCCATGGTCATTCCTCGTCATCGGCGCCCGGCCGGCCTGCGCCGGCCGCGCCGTCAGTTCGCCTCGTAGTGACGCGACGGGTCGTAGAGCGCGTCCGGCAGGTTGATGCCGAATGCCTGCAGGCGATCCGCGAACTTCGGCCGCACGCCGGTCGCGGTGAAGTGCCCGCGCACCGTGCCGTCCTTGTCCATGCCCGTGCGCCGGAACGTGAAGATCTCCTGCATGTTGATGATGTCGCCTTCCATGCCGGTCAGCTCCGAAATGCTGACGATCTTGCGCTTGCCGTCGGTCAGGCGCGCCGCCTGCACGACCACCGAGATCGCCGACGCGATCTGCTGGCGCATCGTCTTCGGCGGCAGCGACAGGCCCGCGATGCTGATCATGTTCTCGAGGCGCGTCAGCGCGTCGCGCGGCGTGTTCGCGTGGATCGTCGCGAGCGAGCCTTCGTGGCCGGTGTTCATCGCGTTCAGCATGTCGAGCGCTTCGGCGCCGCGCACTTCGCCGAGGATGATGCGGTCGGGGCGCATCCGCAGCGCGTTGCGCACCAGCGTGCGCTGCGTGATCTCGCCCTTGCCCTCGATGTTCGGCGGGCGCGTCTCGAGGCGCAGCACGTGCGGCTGCTGCAGCTGCAGTTCGGCCGCGTCCTCGATCGTCACGATCCGCTCGTATTGCGGGATGAAGCCGGACAGGATGTTGAGCAGCGTCGTCTTGCCGCTGCCGGTGCCGCCCGACACCAGCACGTTCACCTTCGCGCGCGACAGCGCGTCGAGCAGCTCCGCCATCGGCGGCGTGATGCTCTGGTAGCGCACGAGATCGTCCATCTTCAGCGGGCACACCGCGAAACGCCGGATCGACATCAGCGGCCCGTCGATCGCCGACGGCGGGATGATCGCGTTGACGCGCGAGCCATCCGGCAGGCGCGCGTCGACCATCGGGCTCGATTCATCGATGCGGCGGCCGACGCGCGACACGATCTTCTCGATCACCTTCATCAGGTGCGCGTCGTCGTAGAACGTCACGTCGGTCAGCTCGAGCTGGCCGTGCCGCTCGACGTAGACCTGCTTGTACGTGTTGACCAGGATGTCCGACACGCTCGGGTCGCGCAGCAGCGATTCGAGCGGGCCGAAGCCGAACATCTCGTCGTACACGTCGATCGCGAGCTGGCGCCGCTCGATGTCGTTCGCGGGCATCTTGTCCTCGTCGAGGATGCGCGCGATCAGCATCGTGATCTCGTGGCGGACCTGCTCCTGCGGGAGCCGCGACAGGCGCTCGAGCTCGACGCGCTCCAGCACCGCGGTATGGATCTCGCGGCGCAGCTTCTGGTACGCCTCGCGCACCATCGCGCCGCCGGCGCCGAGGTCGGAACGTGCCGCCAGCGGCGGCATCCGTTGCATGGACAACTGTTCGCGCAGTGACATGATCGACTCCTCGATTGAATTCACATGGACTTGAGTTTCGGCGTCGCGCCGCGGCCGAACAGCCGGGCGATCAACGGTTCATTGCGCTCCGCGCCGCGCCCCGCGCGCACCTCGCCTTCGACGAGCTGCTTCGCGCACGCCTGCAGCGTGCGGGCCACCGCGCAGTTGCGCACGAGGCGCGAGATCGGGTGCCCCTGGTTGACCGATTCGAGCACGCTTTCCTGGTCTTCCGGGATCACGAGCGACGCATGCATCCCGAGCACTTCCTCGAGCGCGGCGCGCGTGCGCTCGCCGGCGCGCGTGTTGCGGTTCACGATCAGGCGCAGGCGGTCGAGCGAGTAGCCGAGCGACATCAGGATCTCCTGCAGCCGGCGCCCCGCGCGCACGTGCGGCATGGTCGGCTGCAGCACGAGCTCGATCACGTCGCTGCGGTCCAGCGCGACCATCGACAGGGGGTTGAGGTTCAGCCCGACATCGAAGATCACGAAGTCGTAGCGCGGCGCGGCGACGCCGAGGATCCATTCGAGCGCGTCCTCGCGCATCTCGGCCGCCTTCACCGGGTCGCCCGCGCCGGCGAGCACATGGAAGGTGTCGCTGACGCGCGCGACGCTCGCATCGAGGAACGCGCCGTCCAGGCGCTCGAGCTGCGTGCAGAGCTGCGGCAGCGTCGACGGCGGCGTTTCGTCGGTGACGAGGAACGCCGCGTCGCCGAACTGCTGGTTCAGGTCGATCAGCAGCACGCGGCGCTTGAAGGTCTCGGCGATCTCGTACGCGACGTTGCTGGCCACGAACGTCGTGCCCGAACCGCCCTTACACGACATGAACGACACGATGCGGGTGTCGTTGCCGTCGCGCCGGGTGCTCTGCGCGGCCGCACGCTCCAGCGCGTCGGTGAGCGCATGGACTTCGAGCGGCCAGGCCAGCACGTCGCGCACGCCCGCCCGCATCGCGTCGAGCAGCGTGTGCGGCGACGCATCGGCGGTCACGAGCATGCAGGTCAGGCCCATGTGCAGCCGGCACATCCGTTCGATCGCCGACAGCTCGGCCGCGTCGAGCGACGTGCCGTCGATCATCAGCACGTCGAACGCATCGAGCCCGTCGGTGCGATGCTCGATCTGCGACGGCCGGCCGGCCGCGCGCGTCACGCGGTAGCTGCCGCAGTCGGAGACGAGCCGCGCGATCTGGGTAAGACGCCCCGTATCGTCGGAGGCCACGAGGATGTTGATCATGTTGTTCGCCTCGTCATTCGGTTAATTGCAGACCGTTCCGCCGGTTGACGACATCAGGCTCTCGCGAGGGAGCGTGGTCGTGAACGACGGCATGGGGACGTTGATCTTTACGAACGGGATCAGCGTCTTGATCGTGATGCCCGTCACTTGCAGCGTGACGAACGTGCAGGTGTTGCGCGCGGTGGTCGGATCGGAATCGCAGCCCGACGGCGTATAGGTGAGCGTCACGTTGCTGGCCTTCAGCAGCGGCATCAGCGTCGTGATGCGCTGCTTGATCACGGTGGCGTCCGCATCGCACACGGTCGCGGTGCGCGCGCCGAGGCGCATCGCCTCGCTCGCGGTATTCCAGTAGAACAGCACGCGGCCGAATTCGCAGATGCCGATCAGCATCGTGCAGAAGATCGCGGCGACCAGCGCGAACTCGACGACGGTCGCGCCGCGTTGGCCGCGGCGGCGCAGCGGGGAACGGGTGCGCGGGTTCATGACACTTGCCTCATCACGGTGACGATGTTGCCGAAGGTGATCTGCGGCAGGCCGTAGAACGCCGGGATCGGCACGTACTTGTAGCCCTTGATCTTGACCTCGACCAGGTTGATGCTCCCGGACGGCGCGCCGCCCGCCGCGCCGTTGTTCGAGTCGTAGGTGATCACGTTCGCGAACTGCGCCGGGTCGGACGCATCGCTGCAGCCGGTGCTGTGCGACGCATCGCAGATCACCACGTTGGTCGTCGCGAGCCCCGGCGCGAGCTCGGTGCCTTTCGCGCCGCAGGTCGTGCTGCCGTAGACGGCGAGGCACTGCGCCTCCGCGAGCGGATAGGCGGGATCGCTCGACAGGTAGGTCGACAGGTAGCGCGCGGCGTTGCGCGTCGACTTGGTCAGCGCGTCGTACTGGTAGATCGCGCGGCCGAACTCCGCGACGCCGGTGACGAGCAGCACGAGCGGAATCATCACGAACGCGAACTCGACCGCGGCGACGCCGCGCATCCGGGAACGACGGGACAGGGGCTTCTGGTTCATGATCGTCTCGGTTATTGAAGGAGCACCGGCACCATCGGCCCGACGGAATTGGAATTGCCGGGCACGCCTTCGGTCGCGCACGGGCTGCCTGCCATCGACGACGAGCCGCGATACTCGAGGTGCACCGGGCCGGCGCCGCCGCCCGACGCCATCGGGTCGAGCATCAGCACGCAATCCCACTGCAGCACTGACGCGCTGTGACCGCTCAGCAGCTGCGTGCAGTCGACTTCGGGCGCCAGCACCAGGCGGCGATCCGCGCCGCCCGTATAGTTGCCCGCCGAATACGAGCCGCCCGTGCTGATACCGCTCAGCGTGTCGCCCTGGTAGCTGGCGAAGGTCTGGCGCTTGGCCACGAAGTCCGCGTACGCGTCCCTTCCCGCCAGCCAGGTGCTGGACGTGTACGAATAGCCGGTGAAATCGGGCGTGCCGTCGGCCGGCCCCTTGAACGGGTTGTGATAGATGCCGAAGCGGGTATTCCACGCATCGCCGCTCGAGATCTTGTTCCCCGGCGAGCCGATGCTGGAGCCGATCGCCGGCAGGTTGCAGTAGTTGCCGGCCAACTCCTTGGTAATCTCCGACGCGCTGTTCGAGCCGTCGAGCGCGGCCCAGCCGAAGTTGCCCGCGCCGTAGGACGGCGGCGAGCCCGTCTTCGATGACATCCAGTCGCCGATGTTGTAGGTGGCGCCGGCCACCGGCGGGCTCACGGCGGTACCTGCCTTGCAGATGAACACGGGAATCGCGCAGGTCGTCTGCGACGGCCCGACGGTCGCGACCGCGGTGGCCGACACGGCGGCATTCGCGATGTTGACGCCCGGGATCACGTTCAGCGCCTGGATGAACCAGTTCGCGATGTTGCCCTGCGCCGTCGTGCATTTCACGTACTTGATCGCCGACGGCTTCGACACCGAACCCTTCGGCAGGAACGGATTGGTCAGCGCATCGCTGAACGTGACGTTCGAATCCGTATTCAGCTGCACCGCGTTCTGCTGGAACAGCGCGAAATTCTGGTGGCCGGCGGTAATGCCGGCCGCCTCCGAAACCGACAGGTTCACCGTGGCGCCTGTCAGGTCACGCGCAGCCGCCAATGCACAGGCATCGGCGCTGTTCTGCAGTTCGCTGCGCGTGACGTACAACTTGCCAAGATCCAGCGCGAGGCCGACGAACCCGATCAGCACCGCCAGCACGATTGCGACGATGACCGCCACGGCGCCGCGCTGGCGGCGCATGCCGCGAGCGGCGAGTCGAGCATGTTGAGCAACGCGGGACATGGCAATCTCCCTGAGCAGCTGTCGTTATTGGTTACCGGACTTGCTGATGCCGATCACGAACGCGTTCGACTTCGGCTCGGGCGCCTGGAACGACTTTTCGTAGTTGTCCAGCGCGGCGGCCGCCGCGGCGCCCGACACGGCCGGCTTGGCCGGCGCGTGGTCCGCGGCGTGCGGATCGATGATCTGCGCTTGCGTCACGGCGCGCACCGATTCGCCGAACCGGGTGTCCCACACCGGCGTCGACGTCATGCAGCCCGCGAGCGCGGCGGCGAGCGGCGCGGCCAGGGCCATGCGGCGCACGATTACGAGGTAGGCGGATTTCATGAGCTTCCCCTTGTCTGTCTTCAATGATCGGTGGACGACGGCGCGGCATTCGCGCGGGCGACCTGCTGCGTGCGGCGCTTCGCGGGCGCCGGCTGGGCCGGCGCGGCCTGGTTCGCCGCGGCGATACGCGCCGCGGCCGCTTCGATGCGGGCGATGCGGGCCGCCGTCGCGTCATCCGCGGCGGGCGCGGCGTTCGGTAAGGCCGCTGCCGGCGCCGACTCGGCCTTCGCCGGCTCCGGTGCGGGCGCCGGAGCGGGCACCGGGGCGTGCGTCTCGACGAGCGGCTTGGCCGGCACATCCTGCGTCGCGACCGGCACCGCCGACGTCACCGCCTTGGCGGCCGCATCGGCCTGCGGTGCGCGCGGCGCGGGCAGCGCGGCGGTGGCGGCAGGCGTGCTCTGCTGCTTCGGCGCGGGAGCCGGCGCGGGCTCCGGTTCAGGCGCCGGCGCCTGCGATTGCGGCATCGGCTGCGCCGGCGCGGCTTCGCTGGCGGGCATCCGGCCATGCTTGCGCAGGCCGCCGCGTCCTTCCATGTTGCCGGTGGCGAACACGTCCGCTTCGTTGGTCCGCGTGAAGCTGTCGGTCGGCAGCGGCACGTCGGCGGTCTGCAGCGGCTTCACCAGGTGCGGCGTGATGATGAAGATCAGCTCGGTGCGATCCTGCTGGAACGACGTACTGCGGGCCAGCGCGCCCAGCACCGGGATTTCGCCGATGCCCGGCACGGCCTTCAGCGAGCCCGACACGTTGTCCTTGATCAGCCCGCCGATCGCGAACGTTTCGCCGTCGGCCATCTGCACCGTCGTCGACGCGCGCCGGGTCGTGATCAGCGGCAGGATCGACGCGCCGGCGACGTTGGTCGCGGTGAGCGTGACGCCCGTCTGCGACAGCTCCGACACTTCCGGCGCGACCTTCAGGCTGATGCGGCCGTTCGACAGCACCGTCGGCAGGAACTTCAGCGCGACGCCGAATTCCTCTTCCTGCAGCGTGATCGTCGTGCCGCCGCCGGTATTGCTCTGCGGCACCGGGATGAAGATCTTGCCGCCCGCGAGGAAGGTCGCTTCCTGGCCGCTGATCGTCACGAGGTTCGGCTCCGCGAGGATCTTGACGAGGTTGTCGGTGTTCTGCGCATCCACCGCGACGCTGAACGGCCGGTTGTTCGCCTTGTTCGCGACGATGCCGCTCGCGACGCCGGCCAGCAGGTTGCTCACCAGCGCGCCGCTCCACGAGCCGAAGCCGCCCTGGATGTTGAACGCCGAGCCGAGCTGGTTGATCAGCGTCTTCGACACCTCGGCGACCTTCACCTCGAGCATCACCTGCTGCGGCGCGGTCACGGTGAGCATGTTGAGCACGTTGCCGCCCTTGTTCTCGCCGTTGGCGCCGTTGCCGCTGCCGCTGTTCGCATAGGCCTTCGCGATCGCGGCAGCCTGCTGCGCGGCCTGCGAGCTCGACACGTTGCCCGCGAGCACGATCGTGTCGGCCGCGGTCGATACGTGGATGTCGCGCTCGCCCGGCATCAGCTGCGCGAGCGACGCCTGCAGGCCGCCCGCGTCGGCGCCCACCGCCACGTCGATGATCCGGCACGCACCGCTCTTGCCCTGCACGATCATGTTGGTCGTGCCGACCGACAGCCCGAGGATGTAGAGCGTCTGCGGCGACACCATCGTCGCCTGCGCGACCGCCGGATTGCCGATCGTGCGGTTGCGCACGGGCTCGGGCATCGGCACGAGCATCGACTTGCCGAGCGGCACGCTGACCGACGTCGATTCGCGCACCGCACCGACGCAGTTCGGCCCGCGCAGCGGCCCGGCCGCGGCGGCGGCGGCCCCGGCGGCGGGCGCCGGCGTCATGCTGATCGTCATCTGCATCGGCCCCTTGCCCATCGCCGCCGGTGCGCTCGCCGGGCCGCCCTTCATCAGGGCACCCGCCTCGGCGCCGACCTGCGCGACCGCGCTGTAGACGTTGAACCAGCCGGCGCACAGCAGGGCTGCGGCCATCGCGCCGTGCAGGGCGCGCGTACGCGCCGGCCCGGCTCCAGAACGTTGCGGTTTGATCTTCATTTCGTCTGATCCCCCGAGTGCCCGGCGAACCGCCGGGCTTGACTGTCAAAGGCCGCCGCTTGCGGCGAGCGGCCTGGATGCTGCACGTGTTGTTGATGGATTCAGAAGCATTCGACGCTGCCCGCGACGCCGGCCAGCACGCCGATGCAGTCGCGCCGCGCGGCCGGGGCCGCATGCGACGCCACGTGCACGCGCACCGTGCGGGTGCGCACCACCGGCGCCGACGCGACGACCGGGGCCGCCGGCTTGCCGAGCAGCGTGAGCTTGGTCGCGCCGTCGGTGTTCAGCGTCTGCTTGTCGACCTGGTTGCGCAGCACCAGCGACAGCGTGCCGACACTGCGCGCGACGTCGAGCTTCTCCGCCTGTTCGGGCGACACTTCGAGCGTCACCGCGTTGACGACCTTCGGCGCCGTATCGTCGCGGCTGACCTGCTGCGCGACCGCCAGCACCAGGATGTGCTCGAGCACGATCTTCGAGATGCTCTGCTGGTTGTCGGTCTTGCCCGGCTCCTGCGTGTTGACGATCACGTCGACGTAGTTGCCCGGCAGCGCGAAGCCCGCTACGCCGACCACGTCGTTCACGCGCACCGTGATCGCGCGGTTGCCCGCGCCGATCACCGCGGACAGCCCGCCCTTGGTGCCGAGCGGCGCGAGCTTCGCTTCGAGCACGGGCTCGCCGCGCGCGAGGCTCGTGCGCACGACGCGCCCTTCGAGCGGCTTCGTATCGGTGAACGCGCCGGGCGGCACGCTGCCCGTCGGCCAGCTGACGGTGCGGATCTGGGCCGGCCCGATCGGTTCGCCCAGGCTGAGGTCGGTGGCCGCGACGGCAACCTGCGTCACGGCGCTGGTGGACGTTTGCACGAGCCACCGCGATGCGAACGCGACGGCGGCGAGACCCGCCACCATGGCGATGATCAGCATCGTGATTGCGCGACTGTTTTTCATGGCAATGCTCCTCGACAGATCGTGAATGAAACCGCTCAACCGGAGATCAGCGTG
Source organism: Burkholderia stagnalis (assembly GCF_902830275.1). GTDB lineage: Bacteria > Pseudomonadota > Gammaproteobacteria > Burkholderiales > Burkholderiaceae > Burkholderia > Burkholderia stagnalis. Next base: position 444,251 of record NZ_CADESW010000001.1, read on the forward strand.
CGGCCCAGGCGGTCGCCCGCCGGCGGATGCGTGCTGTCCCGCTCGGGTGCGGAACCGAAGTAGCCGGCCCACGCCTCATGCAGCGCCTCCTGCGTGACTTCCATCGGATCGCCGCGATAGCGCGCCGATGCGGCGACGAGGCGCAGCAGGTCGCCCGGAAAGCAGGCAAGGAAGGCCTTGCCGGTCGGCAGATGCAGCCGGTGCGCGAGGTAGTCGAACGCGTCGTTGGCCGGCACGAGGCCGAGCGACCGGCACATCGCGTCGAACACCGCGTGGTAGTCCTCGATCGGCATCGGCCCGACGTAGAGCTTCGAGCCGAGGCGGCGCAGGAACGCGTCGTCGCCGAACTGCGACGGCGCGATGTTGCTCGAGAACACCGGCCACACGTCGAACGGCACCACGAAGCGGTTGCCCGAATCGAGCGTCAGCAGGTCGACGCCGCGATCGAGCGGCCGCAGCCAGCGGTTGAGCAGGTCGCGCGGCTCGACGCGCTGGCGGCCGAGATCGTCGACGATGTACATGCCCATGTTGGCCTTCATGTGCGGCGGCGCCTGGTAGCAGCCGGACGAATCGACGCGCCGCAGGTCGAGCTCGTCGAGCGTCAGCTCGCCGCCCGACAGCACCATCGGGCGTTCGCACAGGCGCCAGCGGCGGTCGACCGACTGCCCGTCCGGCTGATGCGCGGCATCGACGTGAACGAGCGGGTCGTAGACCTGGATGATCTCGTCGCCCGCGTAGATCGCGTACGGCACCGGCACGTCGCCGCGCATCATCGTGCCGAGGCGCTCGGCGAAAAACGTCTTGCCGCTGCCCGCCGGCCCGTGGATCAGCAGCGGCCGGCCCGCGTTCAGCGCGGCGGCAGCGGCTTCGATGACGGCCATGTCGAACACGATCCCCTCGAACGCGACCATCACGTCGGCGGGCGCGATGCGCTGCTTGCGGATCGAATGCGCGTCGACCATCTCGAGGTACGCATCGAGCGTGACCGGCGCGGGGCCCGCGTAGTTGCTGCGCGCCTTCTCCTCGATCGCGAGCACGCGGCCCGCGTCGGTCAGGCGGAACGACACGTCGAGATCCGTGGTGCCGCGATGCGTGATCTCGACGAGGTGTTCGCGCACGAGAAACGCGAGCACGTCGTCGAGCACCGAGATCGGCAGGCAGTGCCGCTCGATCAGGTCGGCATATTCCGAGCGGCCGTGCATCAGCGTCGACTTGAGCACCAGCCCCGCGACGAAGGTCTCGTGAAGCCCGGTGTCCGCGAGCGTGCGCGGCGCGCGCGGCAGCCGTGCGTGGAGTTTCGTGTGAGACTCGCGCGACGGCGCCGGATCGGGCAGATGAGCGATCTGCGCGTCGCGTCTCGGCTCGTTATGGTCTGCGGTCATGATCGCTCCGTTGTCAGCATCGATTGCGCAGGCGGCCCGCCTACACGGCGGCCGCGAACAACATCCCCAGCGTGCCCGCGGCGATTGCGACGCCGTACGGCAACGCCCCCACCGACGCGACCTGCGCCGGCATCTCGGCCGCCATGCCCTGCTGCCTGAGCGCGGCACGCGCCAGCAGGTAGCGGACATTCACGAACAACTGTCGCGCGCGGCCACGCCACAGCACCACGGCCAGCGCGCCGGCCCCGCCCGCGACGAAGGTCGCGAGCACGATCCAGGCGGCGAGCCCGGGGCCCACCCACGCGCCGATCGTCAACATCAGCTTCACGTCGCCGGCCGCCATCCCGCGCATCAGGTACAGCGGCATCAGCAGCGCGAAGCCGGTCGCGGCGCCCGCCAGCCACGCGAGCGCACCGGCCCACAGCCCCAGCAGCACGCATTGCGCGACCAGTGCGCCGGCGAGACCGACCGCGAGCAGGCGGTTCGGAATGCGGCGGCACGTGAGGTCCGTGCTGGCTGCGACGATCACGAGTGCCGTGACGCACAGCGGAATCGGGTGGGACGGCATGACAGGCAACATGACGGGCCTCTTCGTGCGTGCTTGGGTGATGTCAGGTCGCAGCCGTGATGCGGGCCGCGACGTCCTGGTAAAGGTTGCCGAGCGACGTGCCGAGCGACATCACCGCGAACACGATGGCCATCGCAATCAGCGAACCCAGCAGTGCGTATTCGATCGACGTGACGCCGCGTTCGTCCTCGATCCATTTCGATACCGCGTTCTTTCCGGTTTGCATGGCGATCTCCGTTGCTTCAGCGATCGAACCGTGGCGCATGCGCGGCGTGTCTGCCGATACACGTCCGGGCCGGCCAGCCCGGACGCCAGACCGCGCGCCATGTCATGTGCGCTACAGTTCGTTCCCCACAGTCGTGAACACGCCGTTCAGGTCCTGGCCGACGATCTGCACGGCGCCGATGATCACCACCGCGATCAACGCGGCGATCAGGCCGTACTCGATCGCCGTGACGCCGCTGTCGTCCCGAAGGAAGTTCGAGCGGCGGATACGGGCCAGCAGGCCGCGCAGGCCGCCGGTGTGCTGCTCAAGGACTGTCTGCTTCATGACATGCTCCTCATCGCGTACTGAAAACGTCACCAATCGATTCAGGAAAGTGACGGGCGAATCAACCTGTGAACTCGCCCGTCGGCGGGTTCACAGTTCGTTGCCGATCGTCGTAAAGACGCCATTGAGATCCTGGCCGACGATCCGCACCGCGCCGATGATGACGACGGCAATCAGCGCGGCGATGAGGCCGTATTCGATGGCGGTCACGCCGTCTTCGTCACGGACGAACTTCTTCACTTGTTGAACGAGCTTGGACATGGTTATCTCCCTTCGGATAGCTAAAGAAAACCCCTTGTCACCGTTGACTCGGGGGGAACTGCTCTGCTGCTGGCACTACAAGAAAATCAGAACGTGAAGATCGGACGCAGCGGCACGGGTGCGCGTGCGCACATGCCTTTGCGGGCCGATTCGACGAACGAGGAAATGCGTCTCGGGTGCGCATGCTTGGCGATCTGCCGGATGCGCCTGCCGCCCGAAGCGGACTGGATGCCGGTCGACGCGTGTCGGCCGGACGAATGGAGCGCAGACGTCCGGCCATGTGCCGTGGCGCTGCGTTGGCGGCTCGCGGGCCGCGCCGTGCTTTGGTCGATCATTTTGTTACCCCCGACTTCCGTCTTTCGCATTCTTTTGGCAACCGGACGATGCCGGCGCCCCGCTGGTCAGACGGCGACTTGCCCAGTGAGACCGGATGCGGCGCTGTTCCGCCTGGTTCCGGGCTCCAACCCCGTGGGTAACGCCGGCTTCGATCCTGGTGTAGTCGATGTCTGGATCGGCCGGACGTCGTGTCGTCGACTTCCGCGAGTCACCTTTCGCAAGGAGCGGGCCAGCCCGTGCCCGATCCAGTCTGCACAAGGGGTTCGGGTCGGCGCACCTGCGCCCGGGGGGGGCACGGGCCGCCGGAAGTTGCGCTTCTGATACATCGATACCGCCGCGCGCCGCCGCGCACCGCGCGCAAAGCCCCGCCGCACAAGGCTCAAAAAATTTTCTCGGGATTTTCCCGGAGCCGCGCCGCCGCGCGCGCCGGGCGGCCAGCGTGCAGGTTCGCATCACCGGGACACGCGAAATGTTTCAGCCCCGAAACACGATCGCCCGAATGGCGGCATCGACGGCCGTGCGCGGCACCGATTTCGCCGGATTTTCCTTTTTTAAACAGGCGGTTAAACCTGGGGCGATTTGCATCGACGGGCGTTTTTTTCTAACAATGGAATGGCCGGACGCAGACAGAAAGCAAACATGCTTCGACGTCCGGGCGATACCACGACAGATAAACGGGCTGCCGCAACCACGCAGCCCTCACCTGCAGGCGGGGCATCATGTACGCAGCAAATCGGGGAGCGCGCTATCGCGCGCGGCGCACTACGCACTGGCTGACGGCCGATCGCATCGTGCCGTACAGCTGCGCGATGCTGGTGCTCATCGCGCTCACGCTCGGCGCGTGGGCGTGGACGACGCATGGCTTCACCACCAACACGGCGATCCGCCCGGGCGTCGATTTCGCGGTGTTCTGGACCGCATCCGACCTGATCCTGCACGGGCAGGTCGCGACGATCTACGATTTCCATCGGTTTTCGCAGGCCGAGCTGCTGCGGTTCGGCGCCTACCTGCACAACGGCTTCCTGCCGTGGCTGTATCCGCCGACGATGCTGCTGCTCGTCGTGCCGTTCGCTTTCGTGCCGTTTCTGCCCGCATTCTTCCTCTTTTTCGCGGGCAGCTTTCTATGCTATGCGCGCGGCGTCGCCGGCCTGTCCGGGCTGCGCACGCACCTCGCGCGCCCCCATGCCGTGACGCTCGTGGTGCTGGCGTTTCCCGGCGTGTTCATCGCGATCGTCAGCGGCCAGAACGGGCTGCTCACCGCCGGCATCGCGGCGCTCGCGCTGCGCCATCTCGAGCGGCGGCCGGTGGTCGCGGGGCTGCTCGTCAGCCTGCTGGCGATCAAGCCTCAGCTGGCCCTGCTGTTTCCGCTCGTGCTGATCGCGACGCGCAACTGGCGCGCGTTCGGCGCCGCCGCGGCCGGCACGGTGCTGTTTGCCGGCGCCAGCGTCGCGCTCGGCGGCGGCACCGCGCTGCGCGGCTTCGCGAACGGGATGTCGCTGGCGCGCGAGATGGTCGTCGAATACGGCGTGTCGTACTGGCAGGTGTCGCCTTCGCCGTTCGCGGCGCTGCGGCTCGCCGGCGCATCGCTGCCCGTCGCGTACGCGGCGCAGGCCGCGGTGGCGCTGATCGCGGCGACCGCCGCGGTGGCCGTGTGGCGCCGCACGCACGACATGCGCCTGCGCGGCGCGGCGCTCGCGGTGGCGACGCTGCTGACCACGCCGTATCTGTGGCACTACGAACTGCCGTGGCTCGGCATCGCGGTGTTTTGCCTCGTTGCATACGGCCTCGACGAAGGCTGGCTGCCCGGCGACCAGCCCGTGATCGTGCTCGCGTGGCTGCTGCCCGCGTTCGAGTTCGTCAATCGCCTGCTGCTGCTGCCGCAGTTCGGGCCGGTCGTGCTGCTGAGCCTGCTGTTCGTCGTCGTGCGCCGCGCGTCGTTCGCGCCGAGGACGGCATGATGCAGATCCGCCACCCCGAGCGCCACGCGCTGCCCGCATTCGACCCGCATCCCGAGCTGCCGGCGGCTGGCCCGCGCCGCCGGCCCCACTGGCTGTCGCTGCGCCGCGTGCGCACCTATGCGCAGGTCGCGCTGTACTGTTACCTGCTGTTCGTCGCGATCTACGTCGTGCGCCTGTTCGGCCCGCATGGCGACACGCTGCCGGCGCCCGTGGCCGACTTCGCGCCGACCTGGAGCGCCGCGTGGCTCGCCGCGCACGGGCAGGCGCTCGACGCGTGGCGCGTGGCGGCGCTGCACGCGGTCGAGGTGCACGCGATTGCGTCGCTGCACGGCGCACCGGCCGGCCTGCCGTGGCGCTATCCGCCCGCCACGCTGCTGCTGGCGACGCCGCTCGGCTGGCTGCCGTACGCGGTCGCGGCGATCGTGTGGCTCGGCGGCGCGTGCGCGCTGTTCGCCGTCGCGATCCGCCTGATCGTCCAGCGCCGCTCCGCCGCGCTGTGCGCATGGGCGTTCCCCGGCATGTTCATCGTGACGGTCACCGGCCAGGACGGCCTGCTCACCGCGTCGCTCGCCGGCTTCGGCCTGTTGCTGCTGCAGCGGCGCCCGATCGCCGCCGGCGTCTGCTTCGGGATGCTCAGCATGAAGCCGCAACTGGCCGTGCTGTTTCCGCTCGCGCTGCTGTGCGCCACGCAATGGCGCGCGCTCGCCGCGTGGGCCGCAACCGTCGCCGGCCTCGCCGCGCTCGCGACGCTCGCGTTCGGCGCGGATGCGTGGAGCGCGTTCGCGCAGGCGATCGACGCTGCGCATCGCACGGCCGGCGCGCTGCCGGCGCTGCTCGTGCGCACGCCCACCGCGCAGGCCCTGGCGGCGCTGGCCGGCTGGCCGCCGATCGTCGCGCTGTCGCTGCAGGGGCTCGCGATCGCATGCGCGGTCGCGGCCGTCTGCTACGCGTGGCGCGGCAGCTGCACGTATGCGCTGCGCGCCGCGACGCTGACCTGCGCGACCCTGCTTGCCGCGCCGTCGCTGATCGACGGCGATCTCGCGTGGTACGGCATCCTGATCGCCTGGTATGCGCGTCACGCGTTCGCATTCGGCTGGCGGCGCTTCGACCGCGAATGGCTCGCGCTGCTGTGGGCCGCGCCGCTCGCGGGCCTCGCCGTCGCGCATCTGCACGTGCAGTTCATGCCGCTCGTCGCAGCCGTGTCGCTGCTGCTGCTCGTCACGCGCATCGCGCACGAGCGGCACGACGCGCCCTGCATGCCGGACGCGCACGACAGCGCGACCGACACCGATTTCACGCACGCCGTGCGGCCGCGCCACGCGCCGCCACGGCTTCATCGATTCGACCGCCAGCCGTTGCCGTTCGGCATCCGGCACTGAAGCGGCGTTCACAGGGGTAAGTCATGCGGGCTCTCATCCATCCACCGCTCATCTCGCTGGTCGTGCCGTTCTACAACGAAGGCGAGGCCGTCGAGCACTTCTTCGATGTCGTGATGCCGCTGATGAGCGGGATCGACGGGATCCGCTTCGAGATCGTCTGCGTCAACGACGGCAGCCGCGACGACACGCTCGACCGCCTGATCGCGATCGGCACGAAGGACCGGCGCGTGCGCGTGATCGACCTCACGCGCAACTTCGGCAAGGAGGCCGCGCTCACCGCGGGCATCGACGAGGCGGTGGGCGACGCGGTGATCCCGATCGACGCGGACCTGCAGGACCCGCCGTCGCTGATCCCGGTGATGATCGAGCACTGGCGCGGCGGCGCGGAAGTCGTCGCCGCGCGGCGCACCAACCGCGCGTGCGATTCGTTCGCGAAGCGCACCGCCGCGAAGCTGTACTACCGCGTGCACAACGCGCTGTCGGAAGTGAAGCTGCCGGAGAACGTCGGCGATTTCCGGCTGATGGACCGCCAGGTGGTCAACGCGCTGCGCAGCCTGCCGGAGCGGCGCCGCTTCATGAAAGGCCTGTTCGCATGGGTCGGCTTCCGGACGGTGATCGTCGACTACGAGCGCGAGGCGCGCAGCGCCGGCAAGTCGAAGTTCTCCGGCTGGAAGCTGTGGAACTTCGCGCTCGAGGGGATCACGAGCTTCAGCACGGTGCCGCTGCGCAGCTGGACCTACATCGGGCTCGGCATCGCCGCGCTGTCGTTCCTCTACGGTTCGTTCATCGTCACGCGCACGCTGATGTTCGGCAATCCGGTGCCGGGCTATGCGTCGCTGATCTCGGCGATGCTGTTCATCAGCGGCATCGAGCTGGTGGGCATCGGCGTCGTCGGCGAATACATCGGGCGGATCTACTACGAATCGAAGGAACGGCCCGTCTATCTCGTGCGCCGCCGCTACCAGGCGCGCAGCAAGGTGACGTCGCTGCCGGTGTCGCGCGATTCGCTGCGCCAGGCGTCCGCCGCCGCGCGGGCCGACCTCGCGCGCCGCCGCTCGCTGACGCGCCATCGCGTCGCCGCCCGCTGAGCCGATGCCATGGAACCCGACGTGATCCGCGCCGTCTATGCCGCCGAACGCGCGCGGCTGTTCCGCTTCGGCGTGTCGGGCATCTGCTCGACCGCGATCCATGCGCTGATCGCATCGGCGATGTTCGCGCTGCTCGACGCGACGGCCGTGACCGCGAACGCCGTTGCGTTCGTCTGCGCGACGGTGTTCTCGTATCTCGCCAATACGCTGTGGAGTTTTTCGTCGAACGTGCAGTGGCGCAACCTCGCGCGCTTCGTCGCGGTCGCGCTGTCCGGCCTCGTCGAGACGATGCTGCTCGCGCGCGGCACCGACGCCCTCGGCCTCGCGCACGGCTGGAGCATCGTCGCGGTGGTGCTGTTCGTGCCGCCGGTGACGTTCGTGCTGCACCGGCTCTGGACCTATCGCTGAAGCCGGCACGCGCCGGACGACGCCGCGCGCGGCGGGCCGCTGCCCGCGGCCGGCGCCGTTCAGCCGACGCGGCGATGGCCCGCGTCGCCGGACGGCGGCCCGGGCGACGTGCCGCCGTCCTTCCCGCCGTTGTCGCCGTTGTCGTGATCGTTCAGCCCGTGCTCGATCATCATCCGGTAGAGCGTCACGCGCGAAATGCCGAGTTCGGCGGCCGCCTTGTTGATGCGGTGATCGTTGCGCAGCAGCGCGTTCTCGATCGCGGTGCGCTCGGCCAGCGCGCGCGCCTGTTCGAGCGTCACGGGCTCGGTCTCGCCGGGCGACTCGAGCCCGAGATCGTGCGGCGTCAGCAGCCGGCTCTCGGCCATCACGATGCCGCGCCGCACGCGGTTGATCAGCTCGCGCACGTTGCCCGGCCACTCGTAGCGGCGCATCGCGTCGAGCGCGGCCGACGTGAAGCCGCTGATCTTGCGGCCGCTGTCGGCCTTGTATTTCTGCAGCACGTAGTGCGCGAGGATGTCGATGTCCTTGCCGCGCGCGCGCAGCGGCGGCTCGTGGATGCGCAGCACGCACAGCCGGTGATAGAGATCCGCGCGGAACCGCGCGCCCTCCACCGCGCCGTCGAGATCGACGTGCGTCGCCGAGATGATCCGCACGTCGACAGGGATCGATTCCTGGCCGCCGAGCCGTTCGATCTTGCCTTCCTGCAGGAAGCGCAGCATGCTCGCCTGGCTTTCGAGCGGCATGTCGCCGATCTCGTCGAGGAACAGCGTGCCGCCGTTGGCCGCCTCGATCCGCCCGGCGCGCCGCTGGCTCGCGCCGGTGAACGCGCCGCGCTCGTAGCCGAACAGTTCGGATTGCAGCAGGTGATGCGGAATCGCGCCGCAGTTGATCGCGACGAACGGGCCCTTCGCGCGGCTGGAGCGCTCGTGGATCGCGAGCGCGGTGAGTTCCTTGCCGGTGCCGGATTCGCCGGAGATGAACACGCTCGCATCGGTCTTGGCCACCTTGCGGATCGTGCTGAACAGCTGCTGCATCGCCTCGCAGTTGCCGATCATCCCGTGCTCGCCGATCGACGCCGCATAGGCCGCGCCGTCGACGCGGTCGAGCGCCGCCATGCCGCGCGCGTGGCCGAGCACGTGGGAAATCCATTCATACGGAAGCGGCAGCGTCACGTAGTCGAAGCAGTAGCTGCGAATCAGTTCGCGCACCACCGGGCTGATCGTCACGCCGGCCCGCGCGATCGAGATCCAGCCGATCGCCGGCTGGCTCAGGCACGCCTTCAACGCGGGGAAATCGCGCGACGTGAAGCCGGTAAAGTCGATCAGGCCGGCGGCCACGCCCACGCCGGACGTCATGTTCTGCGCGGTGCCGGCGGTCTTCGCGATCGTGATTTCCCAGCCGAGCGAGCGCAACTGCTCGAGCAGCGGCTCTTCGGGCGAGCGCGCGATCACGAACAGCTTGCGCCCCGCTTCGGGCGCCGTGATGGACACCGGCGGCACGCCGAATGCCGTGGATGCCGCGTCCCTGGTTGGCTCGGGTGACTTTGAAGCCATCGTTGTTCCCCGCTTAGCGTTGGTATCGCGCTTCGGATTCCCGCCGCGGCACGCGACGGACCAGACGGTGATACCGACATATTCGCCGGATTTCCGTCTGAATAAAATACCCGCCGCAATAATCGCGTCGGTGCGAAGCCTGCCTTGAGCGGTATATCGGCGCCGGCGCGATGCGGCTAGATGGGTGTTATCCCGGTGGCGGGGTGGGCGCGAAACGGGCTGGCGCGGCGGCACGATGCCCGCGCCGCACCCATGCCGCACATCTCGTGCCGGCGAAGCCCGATTTCGGGTCGGAACGGTTCCGCATGGGCGCGGCGGCGCGCCCGCCGATCCGGTTGATCGAGGTCAATCGTCTGACGCACCCGGCTGACGTGCGGGCGCAACACGACGGCGCCCTGCCCGTTTGCAATATGACGACGTCAAGGGCCCAGCAACGGCCCAACGTCAGCGGCCCGACGTCAGCGGCGCCGGCACGTTCGCGCGGCCGCGCCCGGGCGGCGCGGCGTCGTGCCCGCCATACGCGGCGACGAGCGCATCGACCCGCGCGAGATGATGGCGGTTGTCATGGTCCCACGGATGGAAACCGGGCCGGAAGAAGCTCAGCCAATCGCCCGCAATACGCGGAAACAGCCCCCGGCGCGGCCCGTACAGGAACGCGATCATGCTCAGCGTGCCGCGCACGCGCTGCCGCTTCGCGTCGGGGTCGCGCGACAGCAGCGCGCGGTGCATCAGGTACACCGTCGGCCAGAACGTCAGCGTCGTCACCGCGTAGACGCCCACGCGGATCAGGTAGCGCCGCAGGCCCGGCTTCATCGCCGCGTTCCACACGTCGAACGACACCGACTTGTGCTCGGTTTCCTCGAGCGCATGCCAGATCCACATCTGCCGGTAGCCGTCGACCGAGCCGGCGAGCCGCGACGGATCGCGCAGGATCCAGTCCGCGAGCATAGCGGTGTAGTGCTCGGCGGCGACCGTATGCGCGAGCTGCACCGAATGCGGCAGCGTGCGCTTCACGTAGTCGAGCACCCACCAGACGCGCTTGTCGAGCTTGCGCGCGGGCAGCCGGTTCGCCTGCAGCAGCTCGTTGTATTCGACGTGCTCGCGCGTATGCATCGCTTCCTGGCCGATAAAGCCGAGCACCTGCTGCCTGAGCAGCGGATCGTCGACGCGGTCGCGATAATTGCGCACCGAATCCATGAAGAAACGCTCGCCCGCCGGAAACAGCAGCGACAGCGCGTTGAAGAAATGGGTCACGTGCGGGCCCTTGCCGTGCCAGTTCTTCGCGCGCTCGACCGGCAGGTCGAAGCGCAGGTCGCGACGCACCGGCATCACCTCGGCCGCGGCGGCGGAAGCGGCTGATTTCATGTTGTTCGTCTCCGGTCGCGGCGGGCATTGCGCCGGTTCGCGACATCGATAATCTTGACATTGACAGATGTAAAGATAGGCCGCGGCGACGCGCACATGCAAGCCGCGCGATAGATGCGCGCTTCCAAACACCTTGCAGGGAATACGACGGAAAAGCCGGTGTGCAAGTGACGCGAACGCAGGCGGGAATTCGAACGCGATCGGGCATCGGCGGCCGGCCGGCGGGCCCTGCCGCGGCGCCTGTCGGCGCCCGCCGGATGCAGGCAGCGCGCGCCTCGCGCAAGCCGGCGCATGACCGGCATCGCCGCCGCCGCGCAGCGGATTCATACGCGCGCAGGCATCGCATGCGCGCCGTGCGGGCCGGCCCGCCTGCACCCGATTCAAACGCGCCCGTCGAGCACCACGCCTGCAGCGGCGGCGGTGCGCGCGCTCGCCTACAATGACGGTTTCACCCAACCCCACTCAGGAGTAGTCATGGCAGTCATCACGACCGATTCGGGCCTCAAGTACGAAGATCTCACCGAAGGCACGGGCGCCGAGGCGCAAGCCGGTCAAACGGTCAGCGTGCATTACACCGGCTGGCTCACCGACGGCCAGAAGTTCGATTCGAGCAAGGACCGCAACGACCCGTTCGCGTTCGTGCTCGGCGGCGGCATGGTCATCAAGGGCTGGGACGAAGGCGTGCAGGGCATGAAGGTCGGCGGCGTGCGCCGCCTGACGATCCCGCCGCAACTCGGCTACGGCCCGCGCGGCGCAGGCGGCGTGATTCCGCCGAACGCGACGCTCGTGTTCGAAGTCGAGCTGCTCGACGTCTGACGCAACCGAACGCCGTCCGCCCGATGGAAACCATCGCGTCCCCCGCCATTGCGCTGCGCCGCTACGACGCGTCGGAAGCGTCGGACGTGCACGACTTTCACCAGGTCGTGGTCGGCCTCGACGGCGCGATGGTGATGGCGGTGGACGGCGTCGGCCAGCGCATCGACCGGCATGGCGCGTGGCTGATTCCGGCCGGCTCGCGCCACGACTACGCGGGCCTCGGCGAAAACCGCCAGCTCGTGCTCGACCTGCCCGCCGCATCGCTCGCGGTGCCGCAGCGGCTGTTCGACGGCGCGCGCGCCGTGTCGATCGATCCGCGCCTCGCCGCGCTCGTCGCGCAGGTCGCGGCGGCCGCCGCGCGCTTCGACGCGCCGGCCGGCGACGCGCAACGCGCCGCCGCGCATCGCTTCCAGTGGCAGGCCGCCGCGCGGCTGTGCGGCGCCCTGCTCGGCGACGGCCGCCTCGCGGCGCCCGCGGCGGGCCTCGATTTCGCGCGCATCGACCAATGGCTGCGCGCGCGGCTCGCCGAGCCGCTGCGCATCGCCGACCTCGCCGAGCATTGCGGCTACGGCATGCGCCGCTTCCACCAATTGTTCGTCGACGCATTCGGCGAAACCCCGCACCGCTACCTGCAGCGGCTACGCCTCGACGCGGCGGTGATCCTGCTCGCCGACGGCCGGCATGCGCTCGCGGATATCGCCGGGCAGGTCGGTTTCTCCGACCAGAGCGCGTTCACACACGCGTTCACGAAGCGGTTCGGCATCGCGCCGGGCCGCTGGCGCGGCGATCGTCACTGAAAAGCCGTCGCACCGGCCACCCTGCCTCTCGCCCCCCGCTTCTCGCTTCTCGCTTCTCGCTTCTCGCTTCTCGCTTCTCGCTTCTCGCTTCTCGCTTCTCGCTTCTCACGGTTGAAATTCGGCACGTCGAAAATCAATCGCGAATCAAATCCGGACTCCGCAAAATCAGCATTATTTCCCTCGAAATAATTAACCTGATTGTATATACAACTTAAACAAAAACAACCTCAATCCTTAAACAATCCAATATGTAACAATTTGCTACAAACTGCGACGATTTACCCGGCCGCACTTTATATTCCGCCATATTCATCGAGAGCCAATCAATCGATCTGATTTTTTAAATGAATCACACTTCAGAAAACATTATTTCCGAAAGTTTTATCGACAGAAATAATGAAAATGCCGTGACATTCAGGATTCGCCGCGCGACCGTTGCCGACGCCCGTCGCATCTGCGCGCTATTCGAAAAGGAATATGGCGATTCGTCGCATCCGTGCCTCGATGAGCATTATGTCCGCGAGGCGATTTCAAGCAGATCGGAAGTCTGGTTCGCCGCCGAAGTGGAAATCGACACGCTGATCGGCTGCATGAGCGTCAGTTACAACGCTCAGAATCGTTCGTGGGAATTCGGCCGCGGCATGATTTCCCAGCATTACCGGAAAATGGGCGTCATCTCGGCGCTGATGCAGGCGGCCATCGATTCGATGCCCTCCTCGACGCACGACCTGACTTTCGTGGTTGCCCGCAATTACGCGTCGCTCCAGGCCCTGCGCAATTACGTCGACGTGATTCCCGTCGGCCACGACGGCTCGCCGAACATGGTGCGCGGCATCCGCGAGCATCACGCGGTGGCGATCGGGTCGTTCGGCGCGGGCCGGCATCCGCATTACCTGCCCGCCGCGCCGGTATTCAGCGAATCCGCGTTCCTGCGGCGGCAGGTGTTCGAGCCGCTCGGGCTCGGCGCGACGGTCGGCGTCTATCCGAATACGTTCTTCTGGGGGCACGGCGATCTGTTTTCCGACCAGTTCACGTATCGCCAGGACGAGCGGGTCGACGCGATCTACCTGTGCCAGCACGCACGCGGCGACAGCGCGACGATGGACGAAGTGATCGGCGACCTGCACCGTTTCCTCGCGCGGCACGGCGGCTCGCAGCAGTACGTGGGCGCGATCGTGCTCGCCGACAAGCTCGACCTCGTCAAGGCGATGCTCGAGATCGGCTTCGCGATGACCGCCTATCTGCCGGCGTGGCACTGGCACCGCGGCGCGCGCTACGACTGCGTGCTGCTCGCGCGCCGCGAACACGGCTTCGCGAACAAGAACGGGCTCGACGCCTACATCGATTCATTCGATGCGGCTTACCGGGATATCGGCCGCCACATCCTGGCCGCCTGATGCATCGGCCCGGCACGACCGGGCTTTCTGCTTGACCCATACCGAGGAACGACTGAGGTTCGAATGACGAAAGACGAATGGCTGTCCGTGAAGAAGCAATTGCCGCAAGGGCCGACAGGCGCCGCAACGATCGCGCTCTGGCTGGCCGATCTCGCGCTGCTCGCCGTGGCCTGGGCGATGTGGCACAGCGGCGGCTGGTGGTGCGTGCCGGCCTACCTGGTCGGCATGCTCGCCGTGCTGCATTTCTACCTGATCATGCACGAGGCGACGCATGCGGCCGTGTCGCGCGCGGCCTTCGTCAACGACGGCATCGGCCATGTCTGCTCGTGGATCATCGGCCTGCCGTATCTGCCGCGCCGCAGAAGCCACCTCGGCCACCATGCGTGGACCGCGCATCCGACCGGCGACCCCGAAAACAAGAAGATGATCGAGAAATTCTCGGTGATGACGGAAAAAGAGGCGCGCACGCTCGAATTCATGTGGCGGCACTGGATCCCGATGATCGCGTTCAACCATATCTTCAGCCACTGGATCGCGTCGTTCCAGCCGCAACGCTCGCGCGCGGAGCGCGGGAAACCGAACCGGGAATGGGCGTATGCGATCGCCTACCTGATCGGTTACGCGGCCGTCGGCGCGATCGCGTTCGCGTCGGGCGTGCTCGGCGAACTCGTCGCCTTCGCCGCCCTTCTGTGGCTCACGCTGCTGCTTGCCGTCGAAATGCTCAACCTGCCGCATCACGCGGAGATTCCGCTGCTCGCCCATGACGCGCAGCGCCCCCCGCTCTGGGAGCAGGACGTCGTGTCGCACAGCTGCGCGAGCGTGCCGATCTGGTCGCGCTGGGTGATCCTGAACTTCAATCTCCACGTGGTCCATCACGCGTACCCGTGGCTGCCGTGGCACGACTTGCCGCGCGCGCAGCAGCTCGTCGACGCGATCCCGTCGGCCGAAGCGTCGTCGCAGCAGCACGAATGGGCGTTCTCGGTCACCAACCGGCGCCGGCCGCTGCTCAAGCTGATGGGCCACTTCTTCGACAAGCGCGGCGCCGCGCCGGCAACGGCGCCGGGAGACTGACGCCGCGCACGCCCGGCCGGGGCGCCCGCCTGCCCCGGCCGGCCGGATTCACCGCGCGCTTGCCGCGCCGTCGCCCCCGACCTTCCTGACGACGGTTTCCGCCGCCTTCACCGCGCTGCCGTCCTCGCGCCGCAGCGCCTGCTTGCGGACCGCCCTGCCGGTCTTGCGGTCGATCAGCACCGAATGCGGCTCGCCGCGCGCGAACAGGTTCGCCTCGCTCCACTGGCGCAGCAGCACGATCACCGGAAACAGCCCCTCGCCCTGCTTCGTCAGCACGTACTCCTGGTACGCGGTGCCGTCCGACGCGGGGACGGCCTTGAATATCCCTGCCTCCACCAGCATCCTGAGCCGGTCCGACAGGATGTTGCTCGCGACGCCGAGGCTCGCGCGGAAATCGCCGAAGCGGCACACGCCGTCGAATGCGTCGCGCACGATCAGCAGCGCCCACCGGTCGCCGACGATGTCGGTCGCGCGCGCCACCGGGCACGGTGAATCCGCGAGACTTTTCTGTTTGGCCATCTTCCCCTCCGCTATCGTGCCGGCCGCCACCGTGGCGACTCCGGCAAACGCCGCGCGGGCAGCCGCCCGCACCCCAACAAGTTGCATTTTAAAATTTCTTTTCCTACACTCCAACAACTTTCAATTTGCAACCAGTTTGCGTGAGGAACAACGATGGATTCATCCTGGAATTCGGCGAACGCGACCCATGCGGCGAACACGGCCGATGCAGGCGGCCGGCTGTCGACCGCCCGCATTGCGCTGCTGGCCGTGTGCTGCGCGGCGAGCGTCGCGAACGTCTATTACGCGCAGCCGCTGCTCGATGCGATCGCACGCGACTTCGGCATCGCGCACGCCGAGGTGGGCGGCGTGATCACCGCGACACAGCTCGGCTGTGCGCTCGCGCTGCTGTTCGTCGTGCCGCTCGGCGACCTGCTGAACCGCAAACGGCTGATCGCCGTGCAACTGGTGCTGCTGGCGGCCGCGTGCGCCGGCGTGGCCGCATCGTCGTCGCGGCTCGAATTGCTGGCCGCGATGGCCGGCGTCGGGCTGCTCGGCACTGCGATGACCCAGGGCCTGATCGCGTGCTCGGCGACGCTCGCGGGCGCGGGCGAGCGCGGCCGCGTGGTGGGCGCCGCGCAGGGCGGCGTCGTGATCGGCCTGCTGGCCGCGCGCTCGCTGGCGGGGCTCGTGACCGATCTCGCCGGCTGGCGCGCGGTGTATCTCGTGTCGGGGGCGCTCGCGATCGCGATGCTGGTCGTGCTGCTGCGGCTGTTGCCCGATACGGGTGCGCCGCGCGCGCGCATCGGCTATGCGGCGCTGCTGGCGTCGATGGGCGCGCTGCTGCGCCACGACCGCGTGCTGCGGGTGCGCGGCACGCTCGCGCTGCTGATGTTCGCGGCGCTCGGCATTTTCTGGAGCGCGATGGTGCTGCCGCTCAGCGCGCCGCCGCACGCCATGTCGCATACGGGCATCGGCGCGCTCGGCCTCGTCGGCGCGCTGGGCGCGGCGGCGGCCGCGCGCGCGGGGCGGCTCGCCGACCGCGGCCTCGGGCAGGCGACGACGGGCGCGGCGCTGGTGCTGCTCGTGGTGTCGTGGCTGCCGCTCGCGTTCACGCCTTCGTCGATTGCGCTGCTGATCGTCGGCGTGATCCTGCTCGACATCGGCGGGCAGGCGATTCACGTCGTCAACCAGAGCCTGATCTTCGACGCGCAACCGGATGCGAACGCGCATGCGCGGCTGGTCGGCTGCTACATGCTGTTCTATTCGGTCGGCAGCGGCGTCGGCGCGATCGCGTCGACGCTGGTGTATGCGCGCGCCGGCTGGACCGGCGTCTGCGTGCTCGGCGCGGCGGTGAGCGCCGCCGCGCTCGCGTTCTGGGCGGCGACGCGCAAGCGCGCGCGCTGACGCGGCACGCTCAACCGGCCTGGATCGCCTCGTCGTAGACGCCCGCGACCCGCCGCGCGATCACCGCATTGTCGAAGTGATCGCGCGCATAGCGCTTGCACGCCAGTTCGTCGGGCAGCGTGATCGCGCCCGACAGCGCCGCGCCCAGCCCGTCCGCGATCGCGTCCGCGCCGGTGGCGGGCAGCACCAGGTCGCCGGACAGCCCCGCGACCGCCTCCGGCAAGCCGCCCACCGGCGTGACCAGCACCGGCGTGCCCGATGCGAGCGATTCGACGGTGATCAGCCCGAAGCCTTCGAGCGCGACCGTCGGCACGACGCTGACCGTCGCCGCGCGGTACAGCGCCGCGAGATGCTGGTCGGGCACGAAGCCGAGCAGCTTCACGTTGTTCTGCAGCCCCTCCGCGTCGATGCGGGCCTGCAGTTCCTCGGCGAGCTTGCCCTTGCCGGCGATCAGCAGCAGCACGTCCGGGTGGCGCTGCTTCACGCGGCCGATCGCGTCGATCAGATCCTCGAGGCCCATGCGCCGCACGAGCCGCCGCACCGCGAGCACGATCGGCCGGTCCTGCGGCAGCTGCAGCCGGTGCCGCGCCTCGCCGGGCGTGAGCGGCGTGTCGAACTGCGCGGTGTCGACGCAGCCGGGAATCACGCGCACCCGCTCCGGATCGATGTCGTAGCGGCTCGTCAGGATCTGGCCGAACGCCTGCGACAGCACGATCAGCCGCGACGAGCGCGCGTAGACGGCCTGCTCGAGATAGCGCTTCGCGCGCTGCCCGAGCGACGCGGCGCCTTCGACCTGGCTCTCGTCGGCCCACGGCCCCTGGAAATGCGAGACCTGCGGGATCCCGCGCGTGACGTCGAGGCCCGGGAACGTGTACAGCGCGAAATGCGACGAGATCACGTCGGGCCGCTCGGTGCGGATCGTGTCGCGCAGCGCGCGGCGCGCGGCGAGCATGCGGCGCGCGAGCGGCTGCTCGGCCGGGCCGAAACCGCGGATCGCGCCGCCGGTGTCGCTCGCCACCTGCTCGGAGCCTGCGACGAGCCCGCGCACCGCGACGCCCGCGCCGGGCAGCGCGCCGACGAGCGAGTAGTACATCCGGTCGAGGCCGCCCGCGCGTTCGGGAAACCAGTGCATGCCGATTTGCAGCGATTTGATCGGCCGGGGGGAAAGAGACATCACGATTGCTCCTGCGTGACCGCATGCTCGACGCGCTCGAAGGCGCTCGGCTGCGAGGGTTGGCCGATGCGCCGGTAAAGCGCAATGTACTGGGCGCCCATGTGCGCCCAGCCGAAACGGGTCATCAGTTCGCTCGCCGCGGCGCCCATCGCGCGGCAGGTGTCGCGCGACGCCGCCAGCGAGCCGATCGCCTGCGCGAGCGCGGCCGGATCGTCCGGGTCATCGAGCACGATCCCGCACTCGCGCGTGATGATCTCGGCGCCGCCCGCCGTGCGCGCGGTGACGACCGGCAGGCCCGCCGCCATCGCCTCGAGCAGCGACAGGCTCATCGCCTCGTAGCGCGACGGAAACACGTAGGCGTCGGCCGAGCGCATCAGCGTCGGCATGTTCTTGACGAGCCCGAGGAAATGCACGCGCCCCGCCAGCCCGAGCGCGCGCGCCTCGTCCGGATACGGGCTGCCCGGCAGGTAGCCGGCCACCGCCAGGTGCACGTTGCCGGGCAGCTTCGCGAGCGCCTTCAGCACAGTGCCGAGGTTCTTGCGCGGCGTGCGCAGGTCGCCGACGAACAGCAGCAGGAACGCGTCGGCGGGCAGCTTGAACGCCGCGCGGTCGGGCAGCGCGTGCGCGAACGCGCCGCCGTCCACGCCGTTGTAGATCACGCTGATCTTGCCGGCGTCGATGCCGAGCCCGGCGATTTCATCGGCGACCTTCTGCGACACCGCGGTGATTGCGCGCGAGCGCCGGTATGCCCAGCGTTCGAGCGTGGTGTTCACGCGCGTGTACACGTACTGGTACGCGGACCACAGGCCCTTGGCCGGCCCGAACGGGTAGTACGGGCTCTTGAACCAGCCGCCGTGCACGAAGTGCGCGGTGTTCACGTCGGCCTTGATCCACGAGATGAAGCCGTTCACGTGCAGCACGTCGTAGTCGGCGCGATGCGTGCGCAGCCACCACGCGCTCTTCAGCGCGAACACCTGCTGCCTGACGAGGTTCGACGGCCAGAAGCGGCCGACCTTCACCGGCACCCAGCGCACCCGGTGGTCGGCCAGCAGCTCGGGCGCGACATGCGACGCGACGAGCGTCACCTCGTAGTTCTCGGCCAGCGCCGCGCGCGCGATTTCGTAGTTGACGCGGCCCTGCCCGTCGTTATGACGCACGACGTGCGTGACGATCGCGATTCTCAATGGTCGGCTCCCCGTTGACGCGCGGCGGCCACCTGGCGCTGGGTCTTCTGCCAGTGCGCCGCGGAAAGTATTGAAAAAATGGCGGTAAACAGCAGCAGCCCGCCGGTGCCGATCAGCGAGTTCGTGAACACGAGCATCGCGAACACGGACAGGCACAGGCTCAGGCAGGCGCCGACGAACTTGTCCTTGCGCAGCTTGAACGCCGCGCGCAGCGTGCGGCCGAGCAGCATCACGACGCCCGCCAGGTACAGCAGCGTGCCGGGCCAGCCGAGCACGAACGGCACGTTCATCACGCCGCTGTCGAAGCTGCCGTACTTGCCGAGCTCGCCGCTGTCGCTCGACAGCTTGGTCGACGCGCCGGTCGCGCCCATCCCTTCGCCGGCGACGTCGGTGAACGCCGTCTCCGCGAAGGTTGCGTAGAACTTGTTGCGGTCGTCGTAGCTGCGGTCGTCCTTCAGGTTCGTGATCGACTGCAGGCGCGCGCCGAGCCGGTCGGCCACCGGCCCGACGGTCAGCAGCGGAACGCACAGCCCGGCCAGCACCAGCCCGCTGACGAGGATCCGCATCCGCACGCGGTTGTTCGACTGCACGAGCTGGATCGCGAGTGCGATCACCCAGCCGCCCCACGTCGAGCGCACCAGACACAGCGCGAACGAAATGAAGCCGGCCGCCCCCGCTACCCAGCGAATCTTCTGCGGCGCCGCGAGCACGAACACGAGCGCGCCCATCATCGCGAACGCGAACGGCCCCGACGAGTTCATCGTGCTGAACACGCGCACGCCGTACGGCACCGGCTCGCCCTGCGAGCCCATCTGCGAGCCGACCATCCACAGCACGTCCCATTGCGGCATCACGAAGTACTGCACGACCCCGTACAGGCCCATCACGAGCATGCCCCACATGAAGGTGGACAGCAGCACGTCGCGGTACTCGGGATAGTCGCGCGCGTGGACCATGATGTGAAAGCCGATCAGCACCGGATACAGCCAGTTCGCGAGGTCGTAGGTCGCCGCCATCAGGCCGCTCGACACGATGCCGACCAGATACGCATAGCCGAGCCCGAACAGGATCAGCAGCACCGGAATCCCGCGCCGCTGCGCGAGCGCGCGGTAATGGCGCACCAGGCCGAGCGCGCAGATCATCGTCACCGCGAGCGGCGCGACCTGGATCAGGCTGGTCGGCGTGAACGCGCCCTTCGACCAGTCGGCGAGACGGCGCACCTCGGGGCTCAGGAACCACACCCACCACATGAAACCGACGTAGCGCGCCGGGCTCTTGAAATACAGCCACAGGCCCACCGCGATCGCCAGCGCCGGGAACGCGAGCGTCAGCAGCGTGCCCTGGTGCGCGGCGATCAGCACGGCCGTGACGGTCCACAGCCCGGCCTGCCCGGCCCAGTGCTTCGGTTCGGCGAACCAGCGGCGCGCGCGGCCCGCGGGCGGCGCGGCGGCAATCGACGTATTCATGGCACCCGCGCTCATCGCGACGACGGCCGGGAATCCGCGAGCGGCAGCGCCGCGCCGGCCGGCGCCGGCGTGCGGTGCCGGCGCAGCAGCTCGCGGGTGATCCGCACGTGCTGCGCGGCGAATGCCTGCGTCGTCAGGTCCTGCTCGCGCAGGCGCGCGGCGGCGGCCCGCGCGGTCGCCAGCGCGAAGCTCGGGTCGGCCGCGAAGCGGTCGGCCGCCTCGCGCAGCGCCTGCGCGTCGAACGGCGGCACGTAGGCGGCCGCGTCGTGCGGGAAGTAGTCGCGCAGCCCGCCGACATCGGACACGATCATCGGCTTGCCGACCGCGGCCGCCTCGAGCATCACCGTGATGCCCGACGCGTGGTGGTTCGGCCGCAGCGGCACGACGATCAGGTCGGCCCATGCATACAGTTCGTGCTGCTTGGCAAGCCCCGACGCCGAGCCGATCGTCACGTTCGGCGCGTGCCACTCGCGCGGCACGCGGCGGCGCGTCGCGAGCCGCACCTCGTAGCGCGCGTCGCCGCCGAACGCGGCGAGGAAGGTGCGCCAGTCGCGGTCGCGGTCGTTGCCGATCGCCGCGATGCGCAGCGGCCGGTTCGGCAGCCACTGCCGCGGATCGCCGATCGGGAAATCCTGCGTGTTCAGCCCGTAAAGCACGAACTGCGCATCGCGCTGCAGGTAGCGGCGGCACAGCTCCGCGTTGTCGCGCGCGAGCGTCGTCAGCACGTCGGCGCGCGCGAGCAGCTTGCGATACAGCCAGCGCCGCAGCCAGCCGTAGCTCGCCCACTTGTCGTACAGCCACACGCTTTGCGCGAGCAGCAGCGGGCGTTTGCCCTGCGCGCCCGCGAGCTTGAGCAGCAGCGCGGCGGCGAGGTGTTCCTGCTCGGTGTGCGTCCAGATCACGTCGGTGTTCAGCAGCGCCGCGCGATTGCGCCACGCATGCACGACGTCGAAACCGAGCCCCGCCTTCAGCGCGCGGCGCGCGAGGCTGACGACGCGGTTCTCGCGCGCGTCCTGCGAATAGCTGAGCCGGAATTCGTCCGATTCCGCGTGGTGATAGCCGTACAGGCAGCCGATGTCGTCGCCCTTGCGGTACGTACGCGGATCGGCGCCGTAAAACAGATGAACATGAACTTTCGTTGCGGTCATGCGAGCCCTCCGGGGGCGGCCGCGCGTCGTGCGCGCGGCCCGTTCAAGACGTCACCGGCGGCATCGCCGCGCGGTGGGGGGCAAGGTTCGCGCGGCGCGCGTCGCGGGCGCCGCGGCGCACCGCGCGCCAGTGCTCGCGCACCCGCTCGCGCCGCGCGGCGGGCAGCGCCAGCAGCAGGTGCGCAAGGCCCGGATAGACGCGCGTGCCGACCAGCGTCCACCACCACCACGCGATCTCGCGCCGCACCAGCGGCAGGTGCTCGCGCAGGATCAGGTGCAGGTTGTACGCGCCGTTGCTGATCGCGTTCAGCGACGCGGCATCGCGCCGGTCGTCGTCGAAGCGCTCGGCCGGAAAATGATCGACCGCGATCGCCGGGTCGTACACGAGCTTCCAGCCGTCGCGCTGCACGCGCATGCTGAACGCCATGTCGTTGTGCACCTGCGCGCCGGCGCCGCGCAGCCGCGTGTCGAAGCGCAGCCGTTCGATCGCGGCGCGGCGGTAGCTCATGTTGGCGCCCTTCAGCATGTCGACTTCGCGCGCGCCGCCGACGCCGAGGTGATGATTGCCGACGATCTTGCCGGACAGCGTGAGCTGGCCGACGCGCTCGCGCGATTCGTCGAGCACGCGGCCTTTCTCGTGGACCCAGTCGCGCCCGCCGACCGCGCCCACGCGCGGATCGGCCTCGAACGCCGCCTCGACGCGCGCGAGCCAGTCGGGGCGCGGCGCGGCGTCGTCGTCGGTGATCGCGACGATGTCGCCGCGCGCCGAGTCGAGCCCCTTGTTCAGCGCGGCGACCTGCCCCGGCACGTCCACCGGCACCACCTGCAGCGGCAGCGCGCCGCCGACCGACGGGTCGGCGAGGCGCTCGTGCGTCGCATCGTCTTCCGGGCGCGCGACGACGATCACCTCGTCGGGCGCCCGCGCCTGGCGCTGCAGCGCCTGCAGGCAGCGCGCCAGGTCGGCCGGACGCCGGTAGGTCGGAACGAGCACGGAAATCTTCATCTTCGGTTTTCTCCTGTCGACCGGCGCGGGCGCTTCAGCGCCGGCGCCGGTCCCATGCATTGCCGGTCAGGCGCTCAGGTATTCGTGGACGGCCGCATAGCCGCGGCCGTAGCCGCGCGTCTTCGGCGGCACGCCGTTGAAGATGCCGCCTTCCAGATCGACGCCCGCGGTGCGCAGCCGCTTGATCGCATCGGCGATCTCGCTTTCGGTGTGCATGCCCGAGCGCAGCACCAGGAACGCCGCGCCCGCCATGCGGCCGATGATCGTCGCGTCGGTCACCGCGAGCACCGGCGGCGAATCCACCAGCACGACGTCGTAGCGCTTGCCGAGGCCTTCGAGGTATTGCGGCAGGCGCGTCGACATCAGCAGCTCGGACGGGTTCGGCGGGCGCGTGCCGGCCGCGATGAACGACAGGTTCTGCACCGGCGTCTCGCGGATCGCATCCTCGAGCGCCGACTGGTCGCTCAGCAGCTCGGACAGGCCCGGCTGCGCGGTCAGGCCGAAATAGCGCTCGAGCACGCCGCGCCGCATGTCCGCGTCGATCAGCAGCACGCGCTTGCCGGAGTGCGCGAGCAGCACCGCGAGGTTGACCGTCAGGAAGCTCTTGCCGATGCCCGGCGTCGGGCCGGTCAGCACGATCACGCGGTTCTTCGCGTCCATCAGCGCGAACTGCAGCGCGGTGCGCAGGCTGCGCAGGCTTTCGACGCTCAGGTCCTTCGGGCGCAGGCTCGCGAGGATCGGCCGGGTGCGGTTGCCGCTCTTCGCGGCCTGCGCGTCGAGCCGCACCTGCTCGGCGCTTTCCGGCACGAGCCCGTACAGCGGCAGGTTGAACGTGCGCTCGACGCGGTCCGGATCCTCGATGCCCTGGAACAGGTTGCGGCGCAGGAACACGACGCCCGTGCCGAGGATCAGCCCGAGGAACACCGCGGCCGACAGGATCAGCACCTTCTTCGGCTTGATCGGGGCGCCCGGACGCAGCGCGGAATCGACGAGGTGGATGTTGCCGCCCGTCCCCGCCTTCTGCACCGACAGCTCCTGCACGCGGTTCAGCAACAGCACGTAGATGTCCTCGGCGACCTTCGCGTCGCGCTGCAGCTGCACCGCCTTCACCTCGGTGGCCGGCAGGCTGCGGAAACGGTTCGAGAACTTGTCCTTCTCCGCCTGAAGCTGGCCGAGCTGCTGCTTCGCGGCGATCACGAGCGGATGCGAATCGGTGAAGCGCTGCCCGAGCGACGCGAGCTGCAGGCGCTGCGCGGCGATCTGCTGTTCGTACTGCACGCTGCCCTCCAGGTAGACCTTCGCCTCGTCGCTCGCGTTGATCGAGCCCGACGTGCGCTGGTACTGGGTCAGCGCGGCCTCGGCGCGCTCGAGGTCCGACTTCAGGCGCGGCTCCTCGCCCTTCAGGAAGTCGAGCATCTTGGTCGCCTCGGCCTGCTTCGCGACTACGTGCTGGTTCAGGTACGACTGCGCGAGCGCGTTGGCGATCGCGGCGGTCATGTCCGGATCCTTGCCTTCGAGCGAGATCTGCACGACGCCCGTCTGCTTGCCCTGCTCGGACACCTGGATGCCCGTCTGGAACCCGGTGATCGCGTCCAGGTCGTTCTGGCGCACCACCGTGAACTGCGTGCCCGGGCGCGCGACCAGCTTCGTCACCGTGAGCGTCACGCCGCCGCCCTGCGCGGATTCGCCGACGCGGCCGCTGAGCAGCCGCCCGCCGTTCTGGTCGGCGAGCGAGTAGGTGCCGTTCGGCCCCGCGGTCAGCGTCAGCTTCTTGCCTTCGAGCGCCGGCACGACGGTGATCCCGTCGAGGTCCGCGACTTCGCCGCCCCACGCGTACGACTGCAGGCCGAGCCACGGCTTCGCCGGGTCGCCCGGGCTCGCGAGCCGCGCGGCGAGGCTGCCGAGCAGCGGGAATGTCTTCGGCGTAACCGAGAAGTTCAGCTTGAACTGCTCGACCACCGGCGTGACGACGCCGCGGCTCTTGATGATCTCGATTTCCGAATCGGTCGGCGCCTGCTGCGGGCCGCTGTTGATCACCGCGCCCGTCTGCGTCTGGGTCAGCGCCTGCGACGTGTTGTCGTTGCTTTCGACCCGCACGTGCACGTCGGCCTGGTACACCGGCTTCGCGATGTAGCAGTACACGCCGGCAAGCGCGATCACGGTCGCCGCGATGCCGAGCAGCAGCCAGATGTCGTCGAGGATCACCTGGAGCAACTGGCCGAGGACGACGTCCTCTTCCTCGGTCTTGACCGCCAGGCCCGCGTAGGTATGTTTCGCTTGCGTGTTCACCATTCGTTCCCGGTTGAGTGGTGCCGGGGCGCGCATGCCGCCCCGGCGAATAGCCGCCCCGCGCTGCGTCAGCGCGTGATCTGCTTCATGAAGAAGATCGTCTGGATCGTCGGCAGCACCTGCTGCAGCACGCGGTTGAACTGCACCGAGCTCGCCGTGCTCACGTAGACGACGTCGAGCGGCTGCAGCTGGAAGCGGCTCGACAGCATCAGCGCGTCAGGCTGCGTCATGTCGAGGCGGAACACTTCCGGCTTGGTCGGGTTGTCGCGCATCCCGCGCATCACGTAGATCTTGCGCGGGTTCGCGTCGGTGTCGAGGATGCCGCCGCCGGACGTCAGCGCGTCGGCGATCGACAGCCGGCCCTTCATCATCGGCACCGCGACCGGCGTCTTCACCTCGCCCATGATGTACACGCGGCTGTCGCTGCGGTCCGGCACGTTGACGATGTCGCCCGGCTGCAGCATCACGTTCTGCGTGATATCGCCGCGATCGAGCACGCCGTTCGCGTCGAGCGTGTAGAGCTTGCCGCCGCGCGTCAGGCGCACGCGCTGCAGGTCGGCCTCGCCGGTCGAGCCGCCCGAGCGCGAGATCGAGTCGACCAGCGTGAGCGGCACGTCGGACAGCGCGAGCGGGCCCGGCTGCTTCACCTCGCCCGTCACCTGCACCTTCTGGCTGCGGTACGACAGCACGCGCACGTCGAGCTGCGGGTTCTTCACGTAGCGCGCGAGGCCCGTGGCGAGTTCCTCACGCACCTGCATCACCGTCTTGCCCGCCACGCGCACGCGGCCGACGAACGGGAAGAAGATCGTGCCGTCGACGCCGACCGTCTGGCCGTACGGATCGGCCTGGCCCGGCAGCGCGGACGTATACGGCTGCTGCAGCGCGCCGGCCACCGTCTGCGTCGTGTTGCCGCCGCTCGAGAACGACTGGCCCTGCGGCGTCGTCAGCTCGGGGTGGTCCCACACCGTCACGCCGAGGATGTCCTGCGGCCCGATGTGATAGACGTATTGCGACGGATCGGTGAAACGCGACGGCGGCAGCGGGTGCGACATCTGTTGCTGCTGCTGGAGCTGATCCATGATCAGCTTCGCGTCGATGTAGTGGACCGGGTAGGTCTCGGTCGGCGTCTGACGCTCCTCTTCCTTCAGGCGCGACGCATCGAGATAGTTGCCCGGCGCGGTCGCGCAGGCCGACAGGAAGGTCGTCAGCGCAACGGCGAGCGCCACGGGGCGCAGCGTACGATTCAGCATAGTTTTTGCAGCCATCCTTGAACCAGGCGTTCGATCTGTGAGTAGCTTTCGCGATAGTCGGCCTCGGGGCCGCCATGCGGATCGGCGATTTCGGCGTCTTCCCACTTGCCGAGCAGGTGCACCTTGCCGCGCGAGAACGGGTCGACCGATTCGACCGCCGCGATCTGCGTGCGCTCGCTGACGAGGATCAGGTCGGCTTCGCGCACGAGGTTGCGCGTGAGCCGCCGCGAGCGGTGCGTCGTCGCGTCGACGCCCCGCTCGGCGAGCAGCCGGTGCATCACCGGATCGATGCCTTCGCCGACGTTCGCGTCGACGCCCGCCGAGTGGAACGCCACGCGCGGGCCGCCGCGCACCGCGGCATGCGACTTGAACAGCATTTCGGCCGCCGGGCTGCGGCACACGTTGGCGTGGCAGACGATCAGGATGTTTCGGAACATGGCGTGTATCCGGCCCTTACGCGTTCGCGCGCGCGGCGCCCGGAACGCGTGCGGCGACGGCCTGGCGCGAGCCCGGACGGCCGATCGGGTGATATTCGATGCCCTGCTCGGTCATCGTCTCCGGCTCGTACAGGTTGCGGCCGTCGAAGATCACAGGCGACTTCCACAGCCGGCCGAGCGCGGCGAAGTCCGGGCTCTTGAACGCCTTCCATTCGGTGACGACCACCAGCGCATCGGCGTCGCGCGCGACCTGCGATTCGTCGTCCGCATACGCGAGGCGCTCGAGCCAGCTCGGGTGGCTCGCGAGATCGAGCGCGATCACGCGCTGCGCCTCGCGCTGCGCGACCGGGTCGTACGCGGTGACGCGCGCGCCGCGCGACAGCAGCTCGGCGATCAGCGCGCGGCTCGGCGCCTCGCGCATGTCGTCGGTGTTCGGCTTGAACGCGAGGCCCCAGATGCCGAACGTGCGGCCCGTCAGGTTCTCGCCGAAGCGCGCGACGATCTTTTCGGCGAGCACGCGCTTTTGCGCGGCGTTCACCGACGACACCGCCTTCAGGATCTCCAGCGACTGGCCGTGCTCGTCCGCGGTGCGGATCAGCGCCTCGACGTCCTTCGGGAAGCACGAGCCGCCGTAGCCGCAGCCCGCATACAGGAAGTGGTAGCCGATGCGCGGGTCGGAGCCGATCCCGCGCCGCACGGCCTCGATGTCCGCGCCGAAGCGGTCGGCGAGGTTCGCGAGCTCGTTCATGAACGAGATGCGCGTGGCCAGCATCGCGTTCGCCGCGTACTTCGTGAACTCGGCCGAGCGCACGTCCATGTACAGCGTGCGCTCGTGGTTGCGGTTGAACGGTGCGTACAGCTTCTTCATCAGCTCGCGCGCGCGCTCGCCCGGCACGTCGTCGTCGCAGCCGATCACGATGCGGTCCGGCCGCGTGAAATCGTCCACCGCCGCGCCTTCCTTCAGGAATTCCGGATTCGACACGACCGAGAACATCTGTGCCTCGCCGCGCTTGGCGAGTTCGTCCGCGATCGCCGCGCGCACGCGCTCGGCGGTGCCGACCGGCACGGTCGACTTGTCGACCACCACCTTGAAGCCGGTCATGTGGCGGCCGATGTTGCGCGCGGCGGCGAGCACGTATTGCAGGTCGGCGGAGCCGTCCTCGTCGGGCGGCGTGCCGACCGCGATGAACTGCACGTCGCCGTGCGCGACCGCGGCCTCGATGTCGGTCGAGAAGCGCAGGCGGCCCGCGGAGCGGTTGCGCGCGATGATTTCCTTGAGGCCCGGTTCGTGGATCGGCACGCCGCCGTCGTTGAGGATGTCGATCTTGCGCTGATCGACGTCGAGGCAGAACACGTCGTGCCCGATGTCGGCGAGGCAGGCGCCGGTGACGAGACCTACGTAACCGCTGCCGATGATAGTCAGATTCATGATGTGTCGACCTCTTGACCAGTGATTCGAAAACCGGAAACCGGATGAAGCAGCCGCGCTCAGTACGCGTTGCTGCCGGTAAAGCCTTTCCACAGCGTCAGCGCGACGATCTTGATGTCGAGCCAGAACGACCAGTTCTGCATGTAGTAGAGATCGAGCTTCACGCGCCCCATCATCTTCTCGACCTGGTCGGTCTCGCCGCGAAAGCCGTTGACCTGCGCCCAGCCCGTGATGCCGGGCTTGATCCGGTAGCGGAACATGTAGCCCTTCACCAGATCCTTGTAGATGTCGTCGTGCGCGAGCGCATGCGGGCGCGGGCCGACGACGGACATCTCGCCCTTCAGCACGTTGATGAACTGCGGCAGCTCGTCGAGGCTCGTGCGGCGCAGGAAGCGGCCGACCGGCGTCACGCGCGCATCGTTCTTGGTCGCCTGCGTGACCTTGCCCGCCGTTTCCTGATGCACCTTCATCGAGCGGAACTTGTAGATCTCGAACTCGTTGCCGTCGATGCCCTTGCGCTTCTGCCGGAAGAACACGGGCCCGTGCGACGTCAGCTTGATCAGGCACGCGATCGCGAGCATCACCGGCGCGAGCGCCATGAGCGCCGCCAGCGCGAACAGCCGGTCGAACACGAACTTCGGCATGATCCGCACGTCGGTGATCGGCGACGCCGCCAGGTTGATCGCCGGCACGCCGAGCAGCTCGACCACCTCCTGGTTGAAGAACGACAGGCTGCGCACGTCCGGGATGAAGCGGATGTTCACGAAGTCGTGGCGGAACACCCGCACGATCCGGCTGATCTGCGGCTCCTCCGAAATCGGCAGCGCGAGCCACAGCTCGCGAATCGCGCGGCTGCGCACGAGCCGCTCCAGCGCATCGAAGCTGCGTTCGATCGTCACGCCGTCGAGCGTCGCCTCGCCGGCCGGCGCGCTTTCGTCGTACACGCACACCGGGTTGAAGCCGGCTTCCGGGCGGGCGCGCATCTGCGCGATCAGCCGCCGCGTCGCCGGCGCATCGCCGACGATCGCGACGTCGCGATGGTTGAAGCCGCCGCGCCGCAGCTGCCGCAGCACCGCATGCACACCGGCCTTCGACGCCGCGAGCAGCGCCACCGTCGCGAGCCCCCAGTAGCCGAGCCACAGGCGCGACAGGTCGCCCGACTGATGGAAGCTGAAGCTCATCAGGATGCCCGCGAGCTCGACCACGAGCCACGCGAACGCGACGCGCCCCATCAGCGCGACCAGCCGCTTGCCGCGCCACGACTGGTAGATCCCGAACGCCGGGAAGAACACGACGACGAGCACGCAGTCGAACAGCACCATCGTGCGCTGCAGGTCGTCGAGCCAGACGCTGCGCCCGTCGTGCAGCGCGGCGGCGATCACGGCCCCCGCCACGACCATCGCGATATCGATGATTCTCGCCAGCACGCTCAACATGTTCGCTTCCTCTTTGAACAGGCGTTTGCCGAACTGCTCCTTGCGCGGCCCCTGCCGCACATTCGATTCAAACGTTGCATGACGCTATTGAAGCGGTAAGAAATTGGCGCCTCAAGCGCACAAGTATTTCGAAAAATAATCGGCAATTCTTGCGCACCGAAGAGCGATTTATATCGGCATCTTTTCCCGGACCGGGTGGATATTCACCGGATTACCGGCATGCGCCACCGTCTTCCGACCCTTGCAGGGCGGGCGTCGCGCGGGATCATGCCGAATTATTTTTTAATTTTTTATTTGCGCGATCCGGTGCAGGGAAAAATTTCGCGATGCGAATCTCGACTGAATAGTGCGCGAGCCGAACGGTTTTATTGTCGATTTACTTCATGCTACAACGACAGGCACTGACATCAATCATGGAGTGCCATCATGAATGCTCCGGCCGTGACAGCCGATACGCGCTCATCCTCTTCCGCCGCCGCGCCTGCCGGCTCGCGCGTCGCGGTGCAGCCGGTGATCCTCGCCGGCGGCTCCGGCACGCGCTTGTGGCCGATGTCGCGCGAGCACTATCCGAAACAGCTGATCGGGCTGCTCGGCGAACATTCGCTGCTGCAGGCCACCGCATGCCGCCTCGACGGCCTCGCGACCGGCCATCCGGTGAGCGACGAGGTGCTGATCGTCTGCGGCGAGGACCATCGCTTCACGACCGCCGAACAGCTGCGCGCCACCGGCAAGCGCGCGTCGATCGTGCTCGAGCCGCTCGGCCGCGACACCGCGCCCGCGCTGACGCTCGCCGCGCTGCGCATCGTCGCGGGCGGCAACGACGCGGTGATGACCGTGATGCCGGCCGACCACGCGGTGGCCGACCATCCGCGCTTTCATGCGGCGGTCGCCGCCGGCGTGCGCAGCGCCGTGCAAGGCCGGATCGCGACGCTCGGCATCGTGCCGGACCACGCAGAGACCGGTTACGGCTACATCCGCGTCGGCCAGTCGCTCGGCCATGCCGACGCCGGCGGCCTCGACGTGCGGCGCCTCGACCGCTTCGTCGAGAAGCCGCACCTCGAACTCGCTCAGCAGTACGTCGAATCCGGCGAATACTGGTGGAACAGCGGCATCTTCATCGTGCGTGCGTCGGTATGGCTGAACGCGATCCGGCATTTCGAGCCGGCGATGCATGCCGCATGCGAACAGGCGATCGCGCAGGGCGAGGCCGACGGCGATTTCTTCCGCGTCGACCGCGACGCGTTCGCCGCGTCGCCGTCGAACTCGATCGACTACGCGGTGATGGAGCCGCTCGCGAACCTGCCGTCCGTGTGCGAAAGCGTCGTCGTGCCGCTCGACGCGGGCTGGTCGGACGTCGGCTCTTGGGACGCGATCTGGCAGATCCTGCCGAAGGACAGCGCGGACAACGTCGGCCGCGGCCACGTGCTGTTCGAGGACGCCGAATCCACGTTCGCGCATTCGGAAGGCCGGCTCGTCGCGTGCGTCGGCACGCAGAACCTCGTCGTCGTCGAGACGCCCGACGCGGTGCTCGTCGCCGACAAGTCGCGCGTGCAGGACGTGAAGAAGATCGTCGGCCGCATCAAGGCGGAGCGCGGCGCGGAAGCGACCGATCACCGCAAGGTGCATCGCCCGTGGGGCCATTACGATTCGGTCGACATGGGCGAGCGCTTCCAGGTGAAGCGCATCGTCGTGAAGCCCGGCGCGCGGCTGTCGCTGCAGATGCATCATCACCGCGCCGAGCACTGGATCGTCGTGCGCGGCACCGCGCGCATCACGCGCGGCGACGACACGTTCCTGCTGTCGGAAAACGAATCGACCTACATCCCGCTCGGCGTGTCGCACCGCCTGGAAAACCCGGGCAAGATGCCGCTCGAACTGATCGAGGTGCAGTCGGGCTCGTATCTCGGCGAGGACGACATCGTGCGCTTCGACGATACGTACGGACGCCAGTGACGACGACTGCCGGATGAACAAGGGCGCCGTCGACGACGGCGCCCTTTTTCGTTGCGGCTTCGCGCGCGGCGCGCGCGACACCTGGCTTACGCGGCTCAACCCACGCGATACACGAACTCGCGCCGCTCGGCCTGCACCGGATCGTTGCGGCCATCGGCCAGCGACGTCGAGCGGCGCTCGGCGATGAAGCGCTTGATGTCCGATTCCGCGCGCGCGAGCGCGGAAAGGCCCGCCAGCACCGGCACGCTTTGCGGCTCGCACGCCGGCTCGTGGCTCGCGCCGTGCCGGTCGATCCACTGCCGCGCCCATTCGAGCGCGAAGTGCTCCGCTTCCTCGGCGTCGGTGAAACGCGGGCCGATCAGGCCGGAGCGCTCGACGCGCCGATCGTCCTGCGCGATCTCCGCCCACGCGCGATACATCAGGTTCTGCACGGGCTGCGCGATGCCGAGGATCGTGTAGCCGCGATACTCGTCGACCTGCGGCTCGGACGCCGAAAAGCTCGCGGCCGTCGCGCGCGGATGACGCTCGTGCGCGGCCGGCGCGGCGCCCGGCACGTTGAATGCCGACGTGGCCGACCCGGCGGTTTCGCCGCGCGACGACACGGCCAGCGCCGCATCGTCGCCACGCCAAACGTTTGCTTGCGAAACCGGCAATTGCCACGATTCGGGGTTCTGCCAGAACACGCCGCGCAGGCGATCGTTTTCCGGCGCCGGTTCGGCGCGATGCGTCGGCGCGACCGGCACGGGCGGCGGCGGCACATAGGCGAACGTGCGCCCGCTGAACTGGGTCAGCACGTCGATCATCTGCAGCAGCGTCCCGCTCGCGAGCCACTCCTCGTAGCGGCGGCGGCAGGTGGGCCCGGACGGATAGCGTCCGGGCAGCTTCGACCATGCTTCGCCGGTCGTCAGAATCCAGAGCACCGCGTTGGCGACGACGCGCGGTTCCGCGCGCGGGCGCCCACGACGATTCAGCCGGATCGGTTCATCGGCGATCAGCGTCGAAAGACGAACCCACTCTTCATCGTTAAGCTCATCGAAGAACATAGTAGATCTCTCCACGCAGCCAGGCCGGGCTGCGATTGGCGGCGCCTTCGCGATCGCTCGCGGGGCGGCCAGGTTGCACATTAGGGTTATCCGGTTGTGCATGCCGGCGCGATTCCGCACTAACGCGGTGCCGCGCGTCCCGGCAATGACGCACAAATCCCGGTCTCACTCCATTGCGGGAATTTTTGTGCACGAAGCATACCATCCCTAGGGTTTATCTCAATATGACAATGACTTTATGTTACGTACTGAAACAACATGGCATCGATGCGCGATCCATTTATGCTTGAATTTTTTTACGAAATCTTTATTCGATGCACCGGAAAGCCCCGTCTGGAGCGGGTTTGAGAGGGTCGCAACCCCTGTCGTTTCTAACAGGCTTCCGGGCCGCCCCAGCCCTTTTCAGTAACATTCACCGAATTGCGGGATCGCAATCGGTAATTCATGGAAAATTTCTCAAAAAGATATTTTCCGATCGGTAATTCATTCGAATGCCAATCATTAGACTTTTCTCTACGTACAATCTTTATATTGTTTCTCTGCGGACAGTGACAAGGGTGTGACGCAGCACGAACGCGTTGCGAATGACGGTATGTAACGCCATGTTGCGACATGTTTCGACGGTGGCGCCGCGCGACGAATCATGCCTGACGGCGCAGGCCCATGCGATGCCGCGGCGCCTATGCTCGCCGGACACGCGCGCAGGCCGGACGCCTTTCTTCAGTTCATTTGATTCAGGTCAATTTTCGGCGAGCGGCGCGAGCCGAATTCATCGTTGTGCCAACGGAGTGTGTCGGCGGATGCGGGCGGCGAGCGCAGCGGCTAACGCAGATCGCTCACGAGCGACGCCGCGACGGCGTCGTCGATGCGTTGCGCCGGCACCGCGTAGCCCGGGTGATCGCAGCCGATCGACAGCGCGGCGCCCTGCCTGAGCGCGTCGCGCATCGGCGCGCCGAGTTCGAAGCGGACGAAGTGCACCGCGGACGTCTTCTCGTCCGTCTCGCGGTCGAGATCCTCGTCTGCGATCGCATAGACCGGCGCGTGGCCGTCGACCTGCAGGTACACGCGATCCTCGACGCCGATCAGCCGCGCCAGCGCCGCGCGCCGCTCGGCGTCGTGCTCGTATTCGATCTGCATCGTCGCCTTCAGGTTGGTGCCGTCGGGCACCAGCGGCCGATAAGCGTCCAGCTCGCTCTCGATGCCCGCCTCGTCGAAAATCTTCTCGATGTGCAGCATCTCCTGGACCTGGTAGCGGATCGTCGTCTCGTCCTCGAACAGGAAGCGCAGGTGATTGCCGAGCTGCACCGCGCGCTGCCGCTTGTGCGCGATGAGCCGCGCGTGTTCGGAGCGGCGGATCTTCGCGTAGGCCTCGAGCGTCAGCAGGGAATCGCGGTCGAGCGTCATGGAGTGTCCCTCTTGGTCGATCGGGTTCAAATGCCGTACGCGCGACGCAGCAGCGTGAGCGGATGCGCGAGCGGCGCATCGCCGAGCCCGGCCTCGCCGATGCCCTGCACGATGTGATGGCCCGCGAGCGCGCAGTCGGACGACACGACATCCGGCTTCGGCTCCGCCATCGCCTTGAACACGGGCCCGCCGATGCGCATCGCGTCCGCATGGAATTCCTTCTTCACGCCGAACGTGCCCGCATGCCCCGAGCAGCGCTCGACCACGTGCACGCGCGTATCGGGCACGAGCGACAGCACGTCGGCGGTCTTGCGGCCGATGTTCTGCACGCGCGCGTGACACGGCACGTGATACGACACGGTGCCGAGGCCGGTCTTGAAGTCGGTCTTCAGCAGGCCGTCGCGATGCCGCGCGATCACATATTCGAACGGATCCCAGAACGCGTCGGCCACCGCGCGCACGGCCGCGTCGCCGGGGAACATCAGCGGCAGCTCGCTCTTGTACATCAGCACGCAGCTCGGGATCGCGCCGATCAGCGCATAGCCTTCGCGCGCGTAGCGCTCGAGCACCGGAATGTTGTCGGCCTTCTTCGCGGCGACGCCGGCGAGATTGCCCTGTTCGAGCAGCGGCATCCCGCAGCACGCCTCGCTCGACACGAGCTCGTACGGAATGTCGTTGTGCGCGAGGATCGCGAGCAGATCGTGGCCGATGCCCGGCTCGTTGAAATTCACGTAGCAGGTGGCGTAGATCGCGACCTTGCCGGGCGTGCGCTCGCCGTCGCGCACCGGATGGCCGGCCGAGCGCGACGCCGTGCGGCGGAACTTGCGCGGCGCGAATTCGGGCAGCCACGCGTGGCGGTCGACACCGAGCGCCGCTTCGAGCGCATGGCGCGCGGGCGGCGTGCGGTTCACCGCGTTGACCGCCTGCGTGACGATCGGAATGCCCGCGAAATGGCCGAGCGCGTCGGTGTTCGACAGCACCTTGTCGCGCAGCTTCACCTCGCCGCGCCGGTAGCGCGCCGCCTTGCCGCGCAGCATCAGGTGCGGGAAATCGACGTTCCACGCATGCGGCGGCACATACGGGCATTTCGTCATGTAGCAGAGGTCGCACAGGTAGCACTGGTCGACGACCTCGCCGAACGCCGCCTTCGGCACTTCGTGGATGTCGCCGGTCGGCGTCTCGTCGACGAGGTCGAACAACGACGGAAACGCGCCGCACAGCGACACGCAGCGCCGGCAGCCCGCGCAGATGTCGAACACGCGGGTCATCTCGGCGTCGATCGCGGCCTGGTCGTAGAACGCGTCGGACTGCCAGTCGAGCGGATGCCGGGTCGGGGCTTCGAGGCTGCCTTCCTTGTGTGGCATGTGGCGCTCCAGCGCAACGGTGACGCGCACGCGCACACGCCGCCCGCGCGATGCGGGCGGAGGCGCGAGTGGCGCGGCGAGGTGGCGGCGAACGTCAGGCGCATGGCGGGCAGGCCCGCCGTGCGGCTCAGTCGACGAGCGCGTCGAGCGCTTTCGTATACCGGTTCGCGTGGCTGCGTTCGGCCTTCGCCAGCGTCTCGAACCAGTTCGCGATTTCGTCGAAGCCTTCCTCGCGGGCGGTCTTCGCCATGCCCGGATACATGTCGGTGTACTCGTGCGTCTCGCCGGCAATCGCCGATTGCAGGTTCAGCCGCGACGGACCAAACGGCAGCCCGGTCGCCGGATCGCCGACCGCTTCGAGATATTCCAGGTGGCCGTGCGCATGGCCGGTCTCGCCTTCGGCGGTCGAGCGGAACAGCGCGGCGATGTCGTTCTGGCCTTCGACGTCGGCCTTCGATGCGAAATACAGGTAGCGCCGGTTCGCTTGCGATTCGCCCGCGAACGCATATTTCAGGTTCTCTTCGGTTTTGCTGCCTTTGAGCTGAGCCATCTGCGCCTCCGTGCGTGCCGGCGCGCCGACGCGCCGGACCGAATCAGCGATTATGGGGAACGATGCACCCAGCACGAATCCTGCCGCCGGCATCGTGCTGTGTAATCTAGGCGCTCGGGCGGACATCCCCCAATTGGCTTTTTCAATGCCGCCGATAGCGATACTCGTGCGAACGATCGTGCCTGTCCACGAGCGCGGCGGCATCCCGGGCGACGCCATGCGCACCCATCTGACGGTCGACGTCGAACGACAACGAGGCGGTGCAACCTCGCACCGCCTCGTTGTTCATGATCCTGCGGGCAACGTCGCCGACCGCGCGGCACGCCCGGCAGGACAGGCTCGGCACGCTGGCCGATCGAGCGCGATTTACCGCGTGACGCTATCGGCCGGAGACGCGGTTACGCCGACGGCCTGCGTCCCGGCAGCTTACGGACGCGCCATGTTGCTGACGACCCGCCCCGGCCCCGACATCCGGACCATGCTGGACACCTTGCCGTAGCTGCTCGTGACGCCGAACAACCCGTTGTACAGGCGCCCCATCACGAATACCGAGTTGCCACCGTGCAACATGCCGCGGTTGGTTACGTTGCCCGTCGTGAAGACCGTGTGTTCCCCACGCAGCTCGCCGTTGTTGGTCGTATTGCCCGTCACCTGGACGTCGCCACCGCGGACGGTGCCATTGTTGGTCAGCGAGCCCACGAACTTCAGCGTGCCGTCGCTGTTCACCGCGCCCTGGTTGACGACGTTACCCATGACCTGAACGTCGCGGCCGTCCACCACGCTGCCGGCGCCGCTATTGGTCAGGTGGCCCATGATGCCGAGCACGCCTTCGCTGGTCACCGATCCCCGGTTGACGGCGTTGCCCATCACCTTGATGCTGCCGCCCCGGACAGCGCCGTCGTTGTTCAGCGAACCGTTGACTTTCAGCGCCCCGTCGCCGTTCACTGTTCCCTCGTTGACGACGTCGCCCGTGACCTGAACGTCGCGGCCGTCCACCAAGCTGGCGGCGCCGTTATTGGTCAAGTGGCCCATGATGTCGAGCGCGCCGCCGCTCGTCACCGATCCCTGGTTGACGACATTGCCTGCCACCTTGACGTCGCCGCCCCGGACAGTGCCGTCGTTGTTCAGCGAGCCCATGACCTCGAGCGCGCGTTCGCCGCCGATCTCCCCCCGGTTGTCGACATCGCCCGACAAACGAACGTCGCCGCCCCGGATGGAACCGCCGTTGCCGAGGTTCCCCGCCACGTCGACGGTATTGCCGCTGACGGTGCCGTCATTATCGAGCCCGCCCTGGATCGCCAGCGTGTCGGCCTGC
Organism: Burkholderia stagnalis; assembly: GCF_902830275.1. GTDB lineage: Bacteria > Pseudomonadota > Gammaproteobacteria > Burkholderiales > Burkholderiaceae > Burkholderia > Burkholderia stagnalis. Next base: position 481,530 of record NZ_CADESW010000001.1, read on the forward strand.
ACACGCCCGCTCCTTTCGATCCGGGCCGTACCGCTCGATGCGAGCGAAAGGCTGCCCGCCGGCGCATCGACCGTGCCGGCGATCCTGACGCCGGTCTTCGCCGATGTGCCGACCAGCGTGACGGCATCCGCATGCAGGCTGCCCGACTCGGATACGTCGATCGCCACGTCCGGCGTCACGCCGTTCGCCGGCCCGGACACGATCTGCGGCTTCACGCCCTCGATAGCCGCCGTTCCCTGCTGCGCGACCGCGACCAGCTTGTTCCCGTGCACCGCGCCATCGACCTTCAGGCCGCGCGACACGAGATCGAGCTGATCCATGCCGTACGCGTCGAGCCCGGCGCCCTCGATCGCGATACGGCCGTCGTCGGTCCGGAAGCGCGCGATGTTGCCTTGTCCGTCGAACTCCGTCGCTCCCGCGACGAGCGATACGCGGTTCGCGTTCACGAAGCCGCCGCCATTCACGCTGATCCCGTTCGGGTTGGCGACGATCACGCGCGCGCTTTGCCCGGCGACTTCGGTCGTACCTGCCAGCACCGACGCGTTGCCGCCCGTTACCTGGTTCAGGATGATCGATGCCGACCGGCCGTTGAGCAACGCGTTGCCGCCGATGTCGCCCGCCAGTTGCGTATGCGCACCGGCCACGCTGTTGTTCAGCACCAGGCCGGCCGCGCCGACGTTGTAGTCGAGGAACCGGTTGTGCGAGATGCCGGCGCTGTTTGCCTCGGCGATGTCGACGATCGGCGTGCCGTTCGCCGCGGACTTGACGACCGGGCGGTCGGCCGCGTTCGGGTCGACGACGAGTTGCGGCTTCGTTTCGGCGACCGGCGGTTCTGGGTCAACCGGCGGCTTCGTTTCCGCGACCGGCGGTTCCGGATTCACCGGCGGATTCGTTTCAGCAACCGGCGGTTCCGGGTCAACCGGCGGCTTCGTTTCGGCAACCGGCGGTTCCGGGTCAACCGGCGGCTTCGTTTCGGCAACCGGCGGTTCCGGGTTCACCGGCGGATTCGTTTCCGCGACCGGCGGTTCCGGATTCACCGGCGGATTCGTTTCAGCAACCGGCGGTTCCGGGTTCACCGGCGGATTCGTTTCCGCGACCGGCGGTTCCGGATTCACCGGCGGCTTCGTCTCCGCGACCGGCGGTTCCAGGTTCACCGGCGGCTTCGTCATGTTTTCGTCGATCGTTCCGGAGCCGGTCGTCTTTCCCAACACCGACACCTTACCGTTGGCCCCGACGACTCCTGGCGCTTCCTGATGGAGGTTACCCACGATGTCGACGCCGTTACCGCCGTAAATCGATCCGCTGTTGTTCACATCGGCCATCGCAAGGATCTTGCCGTCCGCGCGCAGGGTGCCCGTGTTCGCGACGCCCTTCATCAACGTCAACTTGCTGCCGGCAATCGTGCCGGCATTCTGCAGCTTGCCGTCGGCGTGCAATTCGCCGGCCGCAGCCAGGCGCCCGTCCGCCGACACCTGGATCTTGCCGTCCGACATCAGCTTGATCTCGCCGGTCAGCGCCTCAACCTTGCCGGCGACGTTCACGCCGACGCCAGCGGATGCGCCGCGCATCATGATCGAATCCGCGTGCATGCTGCCGAGCTTCGACACATCGATCGCGACATCGACCGCCCCGCTATCCGGCGATGCCTTGAATATCTCCAGGTTAGGATGCTCGATCGCCGCCACACCCTCTTGCGCGACCGCGACCAGCTTCTTCGCCTGCACGGCCGCGTTCACCTTGAGCGTGCGCGATACGAGGTCCAGCCGGTCCTGGCTGCTCGCGTCGAGGCCATCGCCGTCGATTGCGATGTGTCCGTCCTTGGTCTGGAACTGCGTAATGCCGCCGTTTTGATCCAGTTCCACCGTGCCCGCGACGAGCGACACGCGGTTCGCGTTGATGAAGCTCGCGCCGTTCACGCTGATCCCGTTCGGGTTCGCGACGATCACGCGCGCGTTTTGCCCCGCGACTTCGGTCGCGCCTGCCAGCATCGACGCATTGCCGCCCGTCACCTGGTTCAGGATCACCTGTGCCGAACGGCCGCCGAGTTGCGCGTTGCCGTCGATGCTGCCTGCCAGTTGCGTGTTCGTGCGGCCCACGCTGTTGTTCAGCACGAGGCCGCTCGAGCCGACGTTGTAGTCGAGGAAGCGGTTGGTCGAAATGCCGGCGGCATTCGGTGCGTTGATGTCGACGATCGGGGTGCCGTTCGACGCGACGCCGAGACCGGGGCGGTTGGCCGCGGACGGATCCGCTACGAGCGCCGGTTGCGCAGACGCGGTCTGCATCGCAAGGATCGGCATCGCGACCGTCAGCGCCGCAGCGAGTGCGGTGCGCGCGAACGGCGTCGCCGCGCGGTGGCGCGGATAGTGTTGTTGATTTTTCATGGTCTTTTCGGTTTCCAGAAAATGAATGAAGTGGCGCGGCGCAAGCCGCGCCGATGACGAACGAGCGTGCGTGCTTACATGGCTACTCCCCCCGTGACGTACGGCGGGCGCGGCGCGCCCGCAACGATCAGAAACGCGCAGTGAGCGAGACGTCGAGCGTGGGTCGCGCGGTTTGCAGCGCCCCGGGCTTGCGAAGCGGCACGCCGAGCGCAACGTCGTAGCCGAGCATCCGGTAGCCGCCGCGCACGCCGAACGCGGCGCCGATCAACGTGCGCCCGTCCCGGCCCGCGCCTTCGCGCGAGCCCACGCCCGTGACCGCGCCGGCGTCGAGAGCGGCATAGGCCTCGTGCGAGCTGAATAACGGCGCCGCCAGTTCGTTGCGCCAGAACCAGCCGCTGTCGCCGGCGAGCGTCTGATTGCCGTCGAAGCCGCGCACCGTGTAGCGGCCGCCGATCTGCAGGTATTCGGTCGATGGAAGCGCGCCGGGCGCGTACTGAAGCTGGAGGAATCCGCGATAGCCGAACGGGCGCGCGCCGATCCGGAACGGCGCGTCGGCGCCGAGCGTCGCGCTGTACACGCGATAGCGGCCGTCCCATTCGGGCCGGCCGTTGACGCGCCCGGGGAAGGCGCTCAGCCCGGCAAGGCTCGCGCGCATGCCGATGCTCGCGTCGACAGTCGCATGCGCGAGTTTCTCGCGATGCGCCGCGCTTACCTCATAACTGACGATGTCGTGGCGGAACACGTCGAGCTCGACGGGACCGAACCACGAACGGTCCTCGCGACGTGCAAGCCTGAAGCGCAGCGTCGTCTTGCCGTGACCGGAGCGATACGGCACGTAGCTGACGCCGGCTTCGTAGCGGCGGGTCCGCTGGACGAGCGGCGGCATGACCTCGCCTGGCAGTTCGGGCGCCAGCGTCTGCCGGCTCGTCCACTCGCTGATGCCGAGCGAGAACGACGCATATCCGACCGGCACGTTCCACGCCGCGCTTTTCGCTTGCGAGCCGAGCGACTTGTTGCGCAGCGCGGCGTCGGTGTTGTAGGTGACGATCAGTTGATCGTAGAGCCCTAGCGGCGAATCGATCGCGACGATCGCGCCGAGCTGGTTGCGGCCGGTTGCATCGAGCCCGCCGTTGTCGGCGGTCGCGACGAAGCGGACGCGGCGCGCATCGTCCGGATGCCGGACGACGATGTCGGTGTCGCCAAGCGACGCGCCCGGAACCAGGTCGAACGCGGCGGCCGACTGACCAGGCAGGCGGCGCACGTTCTCGAGCGCCTGATCGAGATCGCGCACGTTCAGCAATGCGTGCGCGCCGCGCGGAAACACGATGGGCGCCCAGCCGATCCGGCCGCGCGCATCGTCGATCGCCCCGATGCGGCCGGGCAGCACCTCGATGATCAGGCGTCCGGTCGACAGATCCTGCGGCGGAATGCTCACGAGCGACGTGATGTAGCCGCGCGCGACGAGGCGCTGCCCGACCCATTCTCGCAGCATGCTCAATCCGTTCTGTCCGATGCATGCGTGTTCGAACGGGGCGGCATTTCGCAGCCACGGGAATGCGTCGGCGCCGCGCCATTCGATTTCGTGAATGTCGAAACACGGCGTTTCCGCAGGAAAGCGCAACGCGCCGGATTCGCTCGACGGTTTCGCGGACAGCACGTCCGGCTGGTCGAGCACCTGCTGCCTGAGCTCGTCGAGTTGCTGGGCCTGATGACGCTGCGCACTTTGCGGCTGTACGCCGGACTGGGGCGCCTGCGCGACTGCGGCAACGGCGAACGTCAGCAGATTCACGGCGCACAGCACGCGCCCGGCGTTCACCGTCCGCATGATGAACCCCGCAAAACGACTGGCGCGATCGAATCGCACCAGGCCGCGCGACGACACGTGCGATGCGCGTGACCGCCGAACAGGCCCATGCGGTGCACATTGGCGGCCCTGATCAGCTCATCGTCATTTTTGTTAAATATCCTTAACACTTGAATTCCGCCAATCTCTCGACACGTCAATCGAGCGATGATTATGCGAAATCAAATTATCGAATTTCAATTAAAAACTACATTCCGACATTAAATTCGTACCAGTCCCATTCTTTTTAGTCGGAAAATTAGGATATTTATTTAAAACCATCAAAATATCGACCGATCTCCTGCGCATCGACTCACCGCGCATCGTGCGGCCCCGCGTGGCTTGGCGCGCTGCCGCTCCCGTGGAGACACGGCCGAACAACAGCACGCATCGAGCAATGCGATGAATTTCCCGAATGACGGAATACGTCCGAATGTCCGACCCCTGCCGACTTCATGTTGCATATAGCGTGGCGAATTGCACACCGCAATCGCCATCTCACCCGGCCCGCTCGGGCTCGCCGGCATTTCGCCCGCTGGCGCGCCGCGACGCCGCGCACTTCACTTCATGCGTCCGTCGCACGCTCGAGCAGCAATTCGCGCTCCCGCGCGTTGTGGGTCAGCTCCGCGGCGCGGCGGAACTCCGCTTTTGCCTCGTCGGCGCGGCCGAGCTTCGCGAGCAGGTCGCCGCGCACGCTCGGCAGCCAGTGATAGCGCGCGAGCGCCGGATCGTCGCGCAGCGCGTCGACGAGTTCGAGCCCCGCCGCCGGCCCGAACGCCATGCCCACCGCCACCGCGCGGTTCAGCTCGACGACAGGCGACGGCGCGACCTCGGCGAGCGCGTCGTACAGCGCGACGATCAGCGCCCAGTCGGTGTCCGACGCCTGCCGCGCACGCGCATGACAGGCCGCGAGCGCCGCCTGCAGCGCATACGGCCCGCGCACGCCGCCGAGTTTCGCCGCGCGATCGAGCGCCGCGAGGCCGCGCCGGATCAGCAGCGGATCCCAGCGGCTGCGATCCTGTTCGAGCAGCAGCACCGGGCGCCCCTGCGCGTCGGTGCGCGCGTGCATCCGCGACGCCTGCAACTCCATCAGCGCAACGAGGCCGAGCACTTCGCTCTCGTCCGGCGCGAGGCCGGCGAGCACGCGGCCGAGCCGCACCGCTTCGTCGCACAGCGCGGGGCGCGTCCAGTCGTCGCCCGCCGTGGCCGCGTAGCCTTCGTTGAAGATCAGGTAGATCACCTCGAGCACCGACGCGAGCCGCGCCGGCCGCGCGTCGGCGGCCGGCACCTCGAACGGCACGTGTGCCGCCGCGAGCGTGCGCTTCGCGCGCACGATCCGCTGCGCGATCGTCGGCTCGGGCGTGAGGAATGCGCGTGCGATCTCGCCCGTCGTCAGCCCGCCGAGCAGCCGCAGCGTGAGCGCGACGCGCGCATCCGTCGACAGCACCGGGTGGCACGCGGTGAAGATCAGCCGCAGCAGGTCGTCGCCGATGTCGTCGTCGCGCGCCTCCGCGAATGCATCCGCGATGTCGGGCTCCACGTGCGCGTCGAGCGCGTCGAGTTCATGGCCGAGCTGGCCGCGCTTCGCCGCATGCAGCGCTTCCTGGCGAACCCGGTCGAGCGCGCGGCGCTTCACGGCCGTCATCAGCCAGGCCGCCGGGTTGTCCGGCACGCCGTCGACGGGCCAGTGCTCGAGCGCCGCGACGAGCGTGTCCTGCGCCAGCTCCTCCGCGACGCCCACGTCGCGCACCACCCGCGCGGCCCGCGCGATGATCTTCGGCGCCTCGATCCGCCAGACGGCCTCGATCGCACGGTGCGTGGCCGCGTGCGTCACGACGCCTGCCCGGCCGCGGTTGCGTCCTGCTCGACGTACATCAGCTCCCACACGTGGCCGTCCGGATCGGCGAACGCATGGCCGTACATCCCCGGATACTCCTGCGGCGGCCGCGGCGTCGTGCCGCCCGCCGCGCGCGCCTTCGCGACGGCCGCGTCGACGGCATCGCGGCTGTCGCACGACAGGCACGGCAGCACCTGCACGTGCGTGGCCGGATCGACGATGGTCCGGTCGGTGAAGGTCTGGAAGAACGGCCGGACCAGCAGCATCGCGAAGATCGTGTCGCTGATTCGAATGCAGGCGGCCTGCTCGTTCGTGTACGCGGGCACGACCTCGAAGCCGAGCCCCGTATAGAACGCCTGCGCGCGCCGCAGGTCGGCCACCGGCAGGTTGATGAAGATCTGCTTGTGCATGACGTGTGCTCCTCGTCGCGTTGCGCTCAGGTGGAGAGGCCGAGATCGGCCCGGAGCTCGCGGAACCGCTCGACCGCGTCGCTCGGCGTGAGATCGTCCAGCTCCATCAGCTGGCGCACCTCGATCTCGCACGCCATCTCCGCCCCGAACGGCGCCGGGAAGCGGCGCGACCATTCGAGCGCCTCGTCGCGCGAGCGGACCTGGATCAGCGTGTAGCCTGCGATCAGTTCCTTGGTTTCGGCAAACGGGCCGTCGAGCACCTTGCCCTTGCCGCCCACGTAGCGCACGCGCCAGCCCTGCGCGCTCGGCAGCAGGCCCGTCGCGTCGAGCAGCACGCCCGCCTTCGCCAGTTCCTCGTGATAGGTCGTCATCACCTCGACCAGCCGGTTGTCCGGCGCCGCGCCGGACTCGCTGACCGCATTCGCCCGCACCATGATCATGAATCGCATCGTTCGCTCCTGGTTTCGATTGTCGGAGACGCCGGCTCATCGGCGCCTTACTCGAACGACGCGCGAATTGTGGCCGGATCGACATATGGCACAAAAATCAGGGTAAATACCTAGCCCCTGACGATCAGAGGAAGCACGGGCCGACCGCGCGAACCTCGACCGTGCACCACTGCGCGGCCGGGCACTGGCGCGCGATCTCGAGCGCTTGCGCGTGTGTGTCGACGTCGACGAGGAAGAAACCGCCGACCATTTCCTTCGCTTCCGCGAACGGCCCGTCGATGAGGCGCGTCTCGCCGTCGCGCACCTGCACGCGCGTGCCGCGCTCGGATGACTCGAGCGACTCGACCGCGCGCAGCACGCCGCGCGCCTTCAGCCCCGCGGCGAAATCCTGCATCCGCGCGTAGAGCGCCTGCCCTTCCGCCAGCGTGCGCTCGGCGCGCTGGCCGGTCGGCTCGACAATCAACAGCATGTACGCCATGAAGTTCTCCTCTGGATGATCGGGTGGTGGGGCCGCGCGGGCGCGGCGCCGGCGCGCCGCTCGCGCGTGCACCGTCGATGAGCCGCTATTCTGGGCCGGCGGCGCGCGGCGGTCCATTCGGCCATTCGATCTATCCCGACGGCGCCTCGACCACCACGCCAGCGTGCCCGCCCACGCCATGCCCGCAACCCAGCCTGCAGTGTGCGCGGCCGGCGCGACCGGGCCGCCGAGCCATGCCGCCTGCTCGGCCTGCGCACCGTGCAGCCCCTGCCAGCCGACCCGCACGGCCAGCGCGACGAGCGCGGCGAGCGCGATCCCCGCCGGAATGCGTCGGCCCGCCGCCGCCATCAGCGCGCAGGCCGCCGCGCCGTAGACGACGCCCGACAAGCCCGCGTAACGCGTGAGCTGCGGCGCACCGAACCACAGCCATCCGCCGGTTGCGCACGCAAGCACGGCGATCGTGCGCACGCCGCCCGCGTCACGCCCGGCAAGCCATGCGCACGCGGCAAGGCACGCAGCATCGAGCGAGGCATGCGCCCAGCCGAGATGCACGAATTGCCCGGTCACGATGCGCCACGCTTGCCCGGCCGCGATCGCCGCGCGGTCATGGACGAGCGCCTCGCGCAGCGGCGGCGGCAGGCACTGCAGGCCGAGCACGAGCACGCAGATCGCCAGCCAGCCGCGATCGGGCCGCATGCCGTTCCGGCCGGGCGCCGGGCATGTCGCTGTCGCGGGACGAATGTCGGTCAATGCACGCGCTCCCGGGAATCACACGAATCCGCACGATACCCGGCGCGGGCCGCCGGCCACCCCTTGGCCGAACGGCCAGTTCCGGTCATTTCATGACGGTTTGCTGTCACCATGCGCCCGACACCTTTCATTTTCTTTTCATCCGGGTCCGCCCATGCGCCGCTTGCTGCCGTCCCTCTCCCTGGCCGTCTCACTCGCCATGTCACCCGCGGCGCTCGCGGCCGCGCCGCCCGTCAGCGCCGGCTGCGGCGGCGCGACGACACGGATCGCCGATATCCAGGGCGGCAGCGGCCCATCGCCGCTGGCCGGGCAGACGACGTCGATCGAAGCCGTCGTCACCGCGGAGTTCGGGGGCGCCGACGGCTTCGGCGGGTTCTTCGTCCAGCAGGCCGATGCGCAGCGCCAGCACCGCCCCGGCGTGTCGGAAGGCCTGTTCGTCTATGCGCCGAAGGTGCGCGCCTCGGCCGGCGACCTCGTCCATGTGACCGGCAGGGTCGACGAGAAATTCGGCCAGACGCAGCTCACTTTGTCGGGCGGCATTGCCGTCTGCGCGCGCGGGCAGGCCGTCACACCCGCGACGCTGACATTGCCGGTCGACACCGCGTCCGCGTTCGCCGCCTACGAAGGGATGCTGGTGCGGCTGCCGCAGACGCTGACGGTCAGCGACACCTACGAACTCGGCCGCTACGGCAGCATCGCGCTCAGCAACGGCCGGCTGCGCACGCCGACCCATCTCGTCGAGCCGGCCCGGGCCGCTGCGCAGGCCAACGTGAACGCGCGCAACCGGATCGTGCTCGACGACGGCTCCAGCCGGCAGAATCCGGCCACCGCGCCCTATCCGCCCCCCGCGCTGAGCGCCGCGAACACGCTGCGCGCCGGCTATACGGTGCGCGGCGTCGAAGGCGTGCTCGAGATGCGTCACGATACATGGCGGCTGCAGCCGGTGCCGGGTGCGCCGCCGCCCGTGTTCCAGCCTGCAGGCAATCCGCGGGCCGGCGCGCCCGCGCGGCACGCCGCGGCCGATCTGCGAGTGGCGTCGTTCAACGTGTTCAACTACTTCAACGGCGACGGGCACGGCGGCGGCTTCGACGATCCCGCCAACCGCGGCGCGAGATCGCAGGCCGCGTTCGCCCGGCAGGAAGCGAAGATCGTCACGGCACTGCGTGCGCTGCGCGCGGACGTGATCGGCCTGATGGAGATCGCGAACAACGGCTACGGCGACGCGAGCGCGATACGGCGCCTCGCCGCGCAGCTCGGCGACAGTTGGCGCGTGGTCGAGCCGGACACGCCGCACCTCGGCGGCGACGCAATCGCGGTCGCGCTGCTCTACGACAGCCGCACGGTCGAGCCGGCCGGGCACGCGGCCACGCTCGCGCTCGACAGCCTGAACCGCCAGCCGCTCGCGCAGACGTTCCGGCGCATCGGCGGCACGCATGCCGTCACGGTCGCGGTCAATCACCTGAAATCGAAGAACTGCCCGCACGCGAGCGGCGCCGATCTCGACCAGGCGGACGGCCAGGGCTGCTGGAACGCAGCGCGCACGCGCGCAGCCGAACGCATCGCCGACTGGCTCGCGGCCACGCCGACGGGCGCCGCGGCCGACGGCGTGCTGTTGATCGGCGACCTGAACAGCTATGCGAAGGAAGACCCGATCCGCGCACTCGAAGCACGCGGCTACGTGAATCTCGCCGCGCGCTGGCTCCGCGACGAGGCGTACAGCTACGTATACGGCGGCGAGGCCGGCTACCTCGATCACGCGCTTGCGACACCGGCGCTCGCGGCACGCGTGAAGGCCGTGCACTACTGGCACATCAACGCGGACGAACCGATCGCGCTGCAATACACACTGGATTACAAGACACCGGAGCAGCAATCCAGCTACTACGCGCCGGATTCGTACCGCTCGTCGGACCATGATCCGGTCGTGATCGATCTCTCGCTCGCGGAGCGCGATATGCCGCCCACGCCGGATGGCAACACGACCGGCGCAGCCGCTGCCGGCCCGACGAGCACAGGCAGCGTGGACGCCGGGCTGCTCGCCACGCTCGCGGCAGCCGCCGTCGGCACGGCTGTGTGGCGCACGCGCGGCCGCGCATGATCGACTGCGCCCTTCGCTGCGCGCCCGCGGGCAAACATGCGAAGCGCCGAAATTACCGGCACACCTTACAAATCGCGTCACATTTACCTGCACCAAGCGCACGGCCCGGCACGCGCCCGCGCCATTTGCAACAAAACCGCACCGGCGGAGAAAAAAAATCCTCCCGCTGTCGGCCAAGCCTGGCGGGGCTTTCCGCCCGGTACTCCGACGAAACTGAAAGCTTGCCTCGAAACTCCCCCGCACTGCGCGAATCACACAGATTGCAGCGATTCTTCTTATCTTCAAATTGGCCTGATTCCAAGGAGGATGATGATCATGGCGCTCACCGACTCGCTCGAACACAAGCTTGACCGCGGCCTGTCCGACATCCGGCGCACCGGCCGCCGCATGGGACGCCACACCCGGGCCGCCGTGCGCGACCTGCATGCGGACGTGCAGGACGATCTGCGCGAACTCGTCGACGAACTCGACGATCTGCTGAAGAACGACGGCGACGGCGATATCGCCGCGTTGCGCAAGCGCGTGCAGGCGCGTCTCGACGAGGCGCGCAGCACGCTCGACCTCGCGTCGCATTCCGCGGCCGCCCGGCTGCGCGATTCCGCCGAACGCGTGTCGCAGGCCGTGCACGACAACCCGTGGCAAACCGCGGGCGTGGTCGCCGGCGTCGCATTCGTCGCGGGCCTGCTGCTCGCCCGCCGCTGATCCCCCCGGCATCCCGCCACGCTCAACCAGACAACGAAGGAGAACAAGCATGAATAAGACGCTCGTCATGAAAGCTGCTGCCGCCGTCGTGCTCGGCGGTCTCACCCTCGCCGGCTGCACCACCACGCCCGACAAGAGCCCACCCGCCGCCGCGAGCGCATCGAAGCGCGAATCGATCGACGCAAACGTGAACGCGACGCTGTCGCGCCTCTATTCGACGGTGCCGGGCTCGCGCGAACTGGTCGGGAAATCGCGCGGCGTGCTGGTGTTCCCGAATGTGCTGCAGGCTGGCCTGATCATCGGTGGCCAGTCCGGCAACGGCGCGCTGCGCGTCGGCGGCAGCACGGTCGGCTACTACAACACGTCGTCGCTGTCGGTCGGCCTGCAGGCCGGCGCGCAGTCGAAGGCGATCGTGTTCCTGTTCATGACGCAGGATGCGCTCGACACGTTCCGCAAGCGGGACGGCTGGTCGGCCGGCGCCGACGCGTCGGTCGCGGTCGTCAAGGTGGGCGCGAACGGCGCGGTCGACACGACCACGGCCACCGCGCCGGTCCAGGTGCTGGTGCTGACCAACGCGGGCCTGATGGGCGACCTGTCGGTGAACGGCACGAAGGTCACGAAGCTCGACCTCTGACGCGACGCGGCCGTGCGCCGTGTTCGCTTTCCGGCAACGCCGCGGCTTCGGCCGCGGCGTTTTCGCGCGTGCGCCGCCCCCGGCACCTATGACTGACGCGGCTTTGCGGGCATACTCCGGTTCGAGCCGTCCCGGCCGTGCGCCGGGCTTCCAGATTTCACCCTCACGCGAATGCCACCATGGTTAGCGGAAACGACCACCAAAAATTCTTCCACCTGCTGCTGTTCGTCGTCACCGTAGGACTCTGCTGGATCCTCACGCCGTTCTTCGGCGCGCTCTTCTGGGGCACCATCCTGGCGATCCTGTTCCAGCCCGTGCAGCGCTGGCTGGCCGCGCGCTTCGGCAAGCGGCGCAATCTCGCCGCACTCCTGACGATGACCCTGATCATCCTGATCGTGATCCTGCCGCTCGTGTTCGTCGCCGCGACGCTCGCGCAGGAAATCGCGTACGTATACCAGGAGATCAAGACCGCGCAGCCGAACTACACGCAGTACTACCAGGACATCATCCACGCGCTGCCGACGTCGATCCAGCGGCTGCTCGCGAAGTACGGCCTGACCAATCTCCCCGGCATCCAGAAGAAGCTGACCGACGGCGCCGCGCAGATCAGCCAGTTCGTCGCGGCCCAGGCCTACGTGATCGGCCAGAACACGTTCCAGTTCGTGATCAGCTTCGGCGTGATGCTGTACATGGTGTTCTTCCTGCTGCGCGACGGCGGCGAGATCGGCCGCCGCGTGCGCCGCGCGCTGCCGCTCGACGACGAGCACAAGCAGCTGCTGCTGTCGAAGTTCACGACGGTCGTGCGCGCGACCGTGAAGGGCAACATCGCGGTCGCGCTCGTGCAGGGCATGCTCGGCGGGCTGATCTTCTGGATCCTCGGGATCGAGGGCGTGGTGCTGTGGGGCTCGCTGATGGCGTTCCTGTCGCTGCTGCCCGCGATCGGCGCGGGCCTCGTCTGGGTGCCGGCCGCGATCTACTTCCTGATGATCGACGAGATCTGGAAGTGCGTGATCCTGGTGGCGTTCTGCGTCGGCGTGATCGGGCTCGTCGACAACCTGCTGCGGCCGATCCTCGTCGGCAAGGACACCAAGATGCCCGACTGGGTCGTGCTGATCTCGACGCTCGGCGGGATGGCGCTGTTCGGCATCAACGGCTTCGTGATCGGGCCGCTGATCGCCGCGCTGTTCATGGCCAGCTGGGATATCTTCGCGCGCGGCGAACAGGGCGAGTAATGGGCGCGGCCCTGACAGGGCCGCCGCCGCCCATCCGTCACGGATGGAGAATCTTCAGCACGACCGGGCCGGCCGCGTCCGCATCCGACGCGGCCACCGTCATCGTTCCGCCATACGGCCCAACCCGATACGCGCCGTCCGGCCGCGGCAGCTCATGCCGCTGACCGGCCGCATCGCGCCACGTCGCACGAATATCCGCGCCCGGCTGCACGCTCAGCGGCGCCCCGTGTGCGTCGGCCAGCACGACGCGTGCGCCCGGCAGCCGCCGGTCATGCGCATCGAACGTCACGTCCGCCGACGCGCCGCGCGCATCGTGACGCACCGCGCCGGACGGCGCCACGAGCGTCACGTCGTATCGATCGACGAGCGTCCCCGAGAATCGCACCACGCCGCCCGCTGCGTGCCGCTCCGCCGCCCATGCGCCCGATGCGCCGAACGCCATGCACGCGATGCACGCCGCGCCCGTTGCGCGCGCGATTGCCGTCGCCTTCCGCTGCCATGTCGTCCGCATCCCTCGCCCTCCTTCCGCCAACGCCTCGTATGTCGGCATTCACTGTACGGAGATGCGTCAGGGCAAGATATCGGACTAGTCTGAAAAATGGATTCCGGGAATCGGACTACGCGTCGACATGACGATCGTTGACAGTCGGTCGCCCGCCTACGCCTGCGGATCGACCCGCAGCACGAGCTTGCCGCGGTGATCGCCGTCGAACAGGCGGTTCAGCACGTCGGGCGCGTTCTCGAGCCCGTCCGCGACGGTTTCCTCGGCCTTGAGGCGGCCGTCCCGCAGCCAGCCGGCCAGCGTCTGCACGGCCTCGCGGCTCTTGCGGTAGTCGAGGATCAGGAAGCCGCGCATCGTCAGCCGCTTCGAGATCAGCACGCCGACGTCGTCGGCCGCGCGGCCGCTGTTGTAATTCGCGATCACGCCGCACAGCGCGACGCGCCCGCCGATCACCATCCGCGACAGCACCGCGCGCATCACCTCGCCGCCGACGTTCTCGAAGTTCACGTGCACGCCGTCCGGCGTCGCCGCCTTCAGCTGCTCGCGGAAATCGTCGGCCTTGTAGTCGACCGCCGCGTCGAAGCCGAGCGTCTCCGTCAGGTAGCGGCACTTGTCCGGCCCGCCCGCGATGCCGACCACGCGCGCGCCGTGGATCTTGCCGATCTGCCCGGCGATCGACCCGACCGAGCCGGCCGCGGCCGACACGACGAGCGTCTCGCCCGGCTGCACCGGCGTGATCTCGGTCAGGCCGTAATACGCGGTCAGCCCGCTCATCCCGCATGCGCCGAGCAGCGTCGGCAGCGGCAGGCCGGACTGCGCGGGCAGCTTCACGAACTGCGCGGCCTGCTCGGCCGGCACGACCGCATAGTCCTGCCAGCCGACGAGCCCCTGCACGAGATCGCCCGGCGCGAACCCCGCCGCGCGCGACTCGACCACGCGCCCGATGCCGAGCGCGCGCATCACCTCGCCGATCGCGACGGGTGGCAGGTATTGCGGCACGTCGCTCATCCACACGCGGTTGGTCGGATCCATCGACAGGTACAGCACGCGCACCAGGATCTCGCCGTCGGCGAGCGCCGGCACCGGCGTCTCGACCAGCGAGAAATGTTCGCGGCCCACGCGCCCTTGCGGGCGCGTCTTCAGCAGCAGTTGACGATTGACTGGCGTCGACACGATGTTCTCCTCCATGGATGTCAGGCCGGGCACGACACCGGCGCGCCCGGGCGAAGCGCGCGCGTCACACCGCGCACATGCCGCCGTCGATCACCAGTTCGGCGGCCGTCACGAAGCGGCTCTCGTCGGACGCGAGATACACGGCCGCATGCGCGACGTCGTCCGGCTCGCCGAGCCGGCGCATCGGGATGCCGCGCGCAAGCCGGCGCGTTGCGTCGCGCTCGCCGAGCTGCTTGAACAGCGGCTCGACGATCCCCGTGCGAATGAACGCCGGATGGATCGAATTGCAGCGCACGTCGAGCTCCTTGCGCGCGCAGTCGATCGCGATCGACTTGGTCAGCGACGCAACCGCCGCCTTCGACGTGTTGTACGCGGTGAACTCGGGTTCCACCTTGAACGCGGCCACCGACGAGATGTTGATGATCGACGCGGGCCGGCTCGCGCTCAGGTACGGCAGCGCGTACTTGCAGCCGAGCACGATGCTCTCGACGTTGATCTCCATCACGCGCCGCCACTCCTTCAGCTCGAGCTGGTCGAGCGCGCCGATCGAGCCGACGCCCGCGTTGTTGACGAGCACCGACAGGCCGCCCATCGCGTCGTTCGCCTGCGCGAGCAGCGCCTGCCAGCGTGCGTCGTCGCGCACGTCCTGCGTCGCGGCGAACGCGACCGGCGCCGCGTGGCCCGCGTTCAGCTCCTGCGCGAACGCGTCGAGCACCGCCGCGTCGGCAACATCCGTGAGGAACACCCGCGCGCCCTGCTCGACCATGCGGCGCGCGATCGCGCGGCCGAGGCCGCCCGCGGCGCCGGTGATGTACGCGCACTTGCCGGTGAGGCGTGAGGAAGCCACTGTCATCTGTCCCGCTCCTGTAATTGATTCGACGCCGCGGCAACCGACGCCCGGACAGCGTACGCGAATGCCGTCGATCGATGAAATGAATATTCGTTATGGCCGGTCATAGGCCGCGCTGATGACCGGCGGCGCGGCGCGCGCCCGCCCGCGTCACCCGATCGCGCCCGTGATCAGCAGCAGGTTCGTGCCGGTGATGAGCGCGAACAGCGTCCACGCGGCGGCCTGCATCCACGGGCCGATCGTGTGCTCGCCCATCTCCTTGCGATCGCTGACCGAGCGGATCAGCGGCCACATCGCGAACGGCAGCTGCAGGCTCAGCAGCACCTGGCTCCAGACGAGCAGCTGGCCGACCGCGCCGTCGCCGAGCCACAGCACGCCGATCAGCGCGGGCACCAGCGCGAGCGCGCGCGTGATCAGCCGGCGCTGGTAGCACGGGATCTTCATGTGCAGGAAGCCGTCCATGATCACCTGGCCGGCGATCGTCCCGGTCAGCGTCGAGCTCTGCCCGGACGCGAGCAGCGCGATGCCGAACAGCAGCGCGGCCGCGCCGCCGGCGATCGGCGTGATCAGCCGGTACGCCTGCTCGATGTCGGTCACGGCAGTCTGGCCGGTGGCGTGGAACGCGGCGCCCGCGAGGATCAGGATCGCCGCGTTGACCAGCATCGCGACGAACAGCGACACGAAGGTATCGATGCGCACCAGCGCGAGCGTGTCGCGGATCGTGCCGCGCGCGCCGCCGACCACGCGCCGCGTCTGCACGACCGACGAATGCAGGTACAGGTTGTGCGGCATGATCGTCGCGCCGACGATGCCGAGCGCGAGCACGATCGCGTCCTTGCGGTCGTGGCCGGGCGCGCCCGGCACGAGGCCGCGGGCCACCGCGTGCCAGTCGGGCGGCATCATCGCGACCTGCGCGACGAAGCAGAACGCCATCGTGCCGATCAGCCCGAGCACGATCGCCTCGATCTGGCGGAAGCCCTTGCCCTGGAGGCCGAGCACGATCATCGTGTCGAGCGCGGTCAGCACGATGCCCCACGCGACCGGCACGCCGAGCAGCAGCTTGAACGCAAGCGCGCAGCCGAGCACTTCGGCGATGTCGCACGCGATGATCGACACTTCGGCGGTGAGCCACTGGACGACCCGGCCGACCGGGCCGTAGCGGTCGTAGCTGGCCTGCGCGAGATCCTTGCCGGCAACGAGGCCGAGGCGCGCGGCGAGCATCTGCAGGAAGATCGCGGCGAGGCTGGAGCACGCGACGACCCACAGCAGCGCATAGCCGAACTGCGAGCCGGCCTGGATGTCGGTGGCCCAGTTGCCGGGGTCCATGTAGCCGATCGCGACCAGCAGGCCCGGGCCGAAGAAGCGCCGGAGCTTCGCGCGGCGGGACGCGGCGGCGTCGATCGTGATGCTGCCCTTCACTTCCGACGGGCAGAAGGGGGCGGTGGCGGTGGTGGGGAGGAGGGGCATGGCGATACGCGCGGCGGATTCGATTCCGGAATTGTACGGGCACCGGATACGGCATCTCGTCCCGCCGCGCGCGTCGCGCGCTAGCGGCCGCTCTTCTTGGCTGCCAGCGACACCTCGCCGAAGTACAGCTGGATGAAATCGATGTCCGTCGGCTCGTGCAGCCAGCCCGGCTTGTAGACGCCGAACTTGAGGTACGCATACAGGTCGCCGGGATACGCGTTCGGCAGCCCGTCGCCGCTGAACTGCATCACCCCGTTCTTCCAGAGCCGCGTGACGGCCGTCCGGCCGCTCGCGTCCGGCGCATACTGCAGCGCCCAGTCGACCCATTTGCCGCGATCGTCGGCCGCGCAGCACATGGCGATGCCGGAGCCGTGCGCGGTATTCGCGCCGCCGCGCACCGACAGCGTATATTGCGCGCCGGTCAAGGTGAGCATGAACGGCGGCGGCCCGCTGAGCCCGCTCTGGTGGATCTGCGTGATGATCTCCATCTGCTTGAGGTCGAACGCGAAATTGCGCGGCAGGTAGGTGCGCCAGCGGATCAGGTATTCGTGCCCGGGAGACAGGTAGACGTCTCGCGGCAACGTGAACTCGGCGCGCGGCGACCCGTTGGCCACTCGCGAGAAATTCTCGCTGCGGCGCATTTCCACGCGAATCGCCCGCCGCCCGGGCGCCACGGGGTCGCTGGTCGCCGTGACGTCGGTCGAATTCGGCGCCTGGATCAGCAGCTCGCCGAACCGGGTGCGATAGTCGGTCGCATAGACCTGGCGATAGTCGCCCGCGCGCAGTTCGTTCGACGGCCCCGCCGCATGGGCCGTGGACAGCACGCACGCCAGCCCGAGCACCGATGCCGCGCGTCGCAACCAGAAAGGCTTCCCGTTCTTGTCGTTCATTCTCGCCTCCTTTCGATAACCCTCGACCACACTCGGCCTCCACCCGGCGGCCGATCGCATGATGCGGTTCCGGCATCACATGCCGCGCGCAACCGCCCCCCGGTCACTG
This sequence comes from Burkholderia stagnalis, assembly GCF_902830275.1. Taxonomy (GTDB): domain Bacteria; phylum Pseudomonadota; class Gammaproteobacteria; order Burkholderiales; family Burkholderiaceae; genus Burkholderia; species Burkholderia stagnalis. The sequence goes on from NZ_CADESW010000001.1 coordinate 499,335, forward strand.
CGAATCCACCCAGTTTGCAAGCTTCCTGACCAGATCGAGCGAGCGCTCGCTGCCGGGTTCGGGATACGCGCTGCCCGACTCCCCGAGCGCGGCCTCGACGACGGTTGCGAAATCGCCGTCGCGCCAGCAGACGTGCATGCCCGGCAACCCGTCCAGGCTGCGTGCCGTATCGATCTGATGGTCATTGCGGTGTTCGTTCAGGCGATGCTCGCGCGGCACGACGACGATCGGCTTGCGCAGCCGCCGCGCCGTCAGGATGCTGCCCATCCCGGCGTGCGAGACGATCAGCGTCGCCCTCGCGGACAACGCATCGATCTCTTCCTTCGACAGGAAAGCGCGGTGCTTCATGTTTCTCGGAATATAGGCGGCGCCATCGCATGTCTGCGCGTAGATATTGACATTCGGGTGGTGCTCGGCCCATGCATCGGCGAGCCGGATCAATCGATCGAACGGTTTTTGCGTGCCCACGGTCAGCAAGATCATACGACGCCTCCCCAATACCGCACACGTGTCGTTTCGAGATGCTGCCACTGGGTCAACGTTTCGCTGGCGAAGTGGCGCGCGATCCGCCCGGACAGCGACAAGCGGGCCGAATTCGCGATGCTGTCGATCCACACCGTCTTCGCGCCCAGCATCCTGCCGAACACGACCGCGAACAGGCCGGGCGCGGCGCCGGTCGACACCACGATGTCGGGCCGCTCGCGCGCCAGAATCTTGATCACCTGACAGGCCAGCGCAACCAGCTTGACCGGCGTCTGCTTGTTGGCGTCGATCAGCCGGTATCCGTCGTTGCCGGCCTGCAGTGTCTTGTTGCCGGAAACGGCCCAGACGATCTCATGGTCCGCAAATGCGGACACCAGCAGCGACAGCTGGACGTAATGCCCGCCGTGAGAACATGCCAGCAGTATTTTCTTCTTCATCATCGGCTATCCATTCTCGATACACCAGGCATGCCGCCCCCCGAATTTCGCAGATCGCGATAAACATCCACATACCGGCCAGTAATGACCTGGGTCGAATAGCAGGCACGCGCATGGGCCAGGCCCGCCGCGCCCATCGCCTTCGCACGCGGGCGGTCGGCCACCAGCGCACCGATGCGATCCGCCAGCGCGACCGGGTCGCGCGGCTCCACCAGGAAACCCGTCTCGCCTTCCCTGACCAGGTCGAGGAAGCCGCCGAGGCGGGTGCCCACCACCGGCAGCCCGCACAGCATCGCTTCCAGCGTCGCGATCCCGAACGACTCGAAATGGCTCGGCATGCAGAACAGGCCGGCATCGCGCAGGAACGCAAACTTCGCGTCGCCGTCGAGCCAGCCCATGAAGTGAACCGCGTCGGCGACGTCATGTGCGGCGGCGCGGCCACGCCATGCGTCGAGGTCTCCGCTTCCCGCGAGCCGCAGCTCAACGTCGCATCCGCGCCGCTTCAGAATCGACAGCGCCGCCAGCAGATCGTCGACGCCCTTCAGCACGGTCAGCTTCCCGACGAATGCGATGTACGGCCGCCGGCCCGGCGCGTCGTCGGTTGCCGGGCCACCCGCCGCCTCTGCGGCGTGCGCCGCATTGCCGATCACGTACAGCGCGCCGGTGCGCTTGCCGTGCGCGGCCAGCTCGGCCCCGGTCGCCCGCGACACGCCGATCGCGGCATGCGCGCGACGCACGAAATGCCTGACGATCGCCTGCCCGATGCCGGGCGACTGCCTGAAAAACGGGTCGAATTCGCCGGAATGCATGTGAATGACCGTCTTGCGGCCAAGCATCCGCGCCAGCACGAACAGCACGTACTTGCGGTAGAACGACCCCCGCACCGCCACATGAAAGTGCACGACGTCCACCGGCCCCGACAGCACCATCAGGAATCGCGGAACATCGACCGCCACGAACAGCGCACGATCGCGCATGCGCTTGAAGCCGCGCGTCTCGAAGAACGAGAACGCGATGCCGTGGCGGCCGAACGCGTCACGCCGGGCGTCGAGCTCGCGCAGCACCGAGTTGATTCCGCCGGGCTGCTTCGGGCCGACATGAAGCACATGCAACATGGCGTCCGGCATCTTGCCCTCCCCTGAGACCATGCGCCCCATCGTTCAACGCCCTCGGCCGATACCGTGGTATTCGATGCCCGAGCGCTTGAGAATCCCCGGTTCGTAGAGGTTTCTTCCGTCGAAGATCGTCGGCGCCTTCATCGTCGCGACGAGCGCGTCGAAATCCGGACTTCGGTACGACTTCCATTCGGTCAGCGTGACCAGCGCATCGGCGTCGCACAGCGCCGCGTCCTGCTCGTCGACGAACGACAGGCGCGCGTGCGCGGCCGGCTCGTCCGCGAGGTCGCGCGCAAACGCGTGGCGCGCTTCGGCGATCGCGACCGGATCGTGCGCGCGAATCGTCGCGCCGTGCCGCAGCAGCGCCGCGATGATCGGCCGGCTCGGCGCCTCGCGCATGTCGTCCGTGTTCGGCTTGAACGCGAGGCCCCATACCGCGAACACGCGCCCCGTCAGGTCGCGCCCGAACCGGCGGAAGATCTTGTCCAGCATGACCGCGCGCTGGCGGTCGTTGACCGACGTGACCGCTTCGAGAATGGCCATCGAATAGCCGTATTCGCGGGCCGTATGCCGCAGCGCGTTGACGTCCTTCGGGAAACACGAGCCGCCGTAGCCCACGCCGGCGTACAGGAAGTCGTAGCCGATCCGCGGGTCGGAGCCGATGCCCCGGCGCACCGCCTCGATGTCGGCGCCGACCCGGTCGGCGAGATTGGCCAGCTCGTTCATGAACGAGATGCGCGTCGCCAGCATCGCGTTGGCCGCGTACTTCGTGAATTCGGCGGACAGCACGTCCATATGCAGCGTGCGGTCGTGATTGCGGTTGAACGGCAGATACAGCTCGCGCATCAGTTCCCGCGCGCGCAGCCCCGCTTCGTCGGTCCCGCTGCCGATCACGATCCGGTCGGGGCGCATGAAATCCTCGACCGCCGCCCCTTCCTTGAGAAACTCCGGATTGGAGACCACCGAGAACGCGTGGCGCGCATTGCGGTCCGTCAGCGCGGCCGCGATCACGTCGGTCACGCGCTGCGCCGTGCCGACCGGCACCGTCGACTTGTTGACGACGACCTTGAACCCCCGCATCCGCCGGCCGATGTCGCGCGCCACGGCGAGCACGTGCGTGAGATCGGCCGAGCCGTCCTCGTCGGGCGGCGTGCCGACCGCGATGAACAGCACGTCGCCGTGGGCGACGCCCGCATCCATGTCGGTCGAGAATTTCAGGCGCCCCGCCGCTCGATTGCGCGCGATGATGTCCTGCAGGCCGGGCTCGTAGATCGGCACGCCGCCGCCAAGCAGGATGTCGATCTTGCGGCGATCGACGTCGATGCACAGCACCTCGTTGCCGATGTCCGCGAGACAGGCGCCGGTCACCAGGCCCACGTAGCCGGTTCCGATAATGGTTACTTTCATGGTCGTGAATCAGATGCTCGGTGAATGGGAAGCTGCATCGCGCACGGGCCGCCGGGCGCGGCGGATCATCACCGCGATCAACGCCAGGTACGGGCTGACGACGGCGGACCCGAGCACGTGCCCCGCCGACGACGCCATCGCGATCAGCACGAAAAAGAACAGCCGTCCGAACCGGTTCGCGTTGCGGTGCTGGCCGCCGCGCGCGAAGACGCGCGTCAGCGACGCGAAATACATGACGAAGATCGGGAAGCCGAATGCCAGGATCAGGTCGGGCACGTCGATCTCCACCATGTAGCGCACCACCGGATGGCCGCCGGTCAGCAGCGCGATGTAGTGGTTCTGCTGGAGATCGGCCCACACGTTCGCGAATTTCAGGTTTCGCCCCGACAGCAGCAGCGTCAGGACCTTGTCGTTGCCGATGCGGCCGCCCCGGTATTCGAAGTAGCGCAGGCTCAGGTCGACGGCCGCGGTGACCTTCGGGATGAACAGGTACGCGCCCGCCGCCGCGCCCCCCAGCACCAGCAGCGCGACGCCCGCGTATCCGCTCGCCTTGAGCGCGTTGTGACGCGCGTAGAGATACGCGCACGTCACGCCCAGCGCGCCGAGCATCGCCCCTTTCGTGCCGGTCAGCGCGGCGGCGACGAGCATGCATGCGACCAGCGCCACGCTGCGCCACGTCCAGCCGCGCAGCAGCGCATGCAGGTAGCCGAAGCCGATCGCGGCAACGACGAGCGCCGCGGCTTCGTTCTGCGCGTAGATGATGCCCTTGTAGCCCGAGCGGATCTGCGTGTCCGCCTGGTAGCTGCGGAACATGTCGATCGACAGCGACGCGCCGATCACGATCGACAGCCCGTAGACCAGCAGCGACACGAACACCACCGACTCGATCTGCGCGAGACGCCGGTCGCTCAACATCAGCATGGCCGCCGGATAGACGAAGAACGTGAAGACCTTGAGCGCGAACACCATCTGTTCGAGCAGTTCGTGCCCGGTCAGCGCGCCGAGCACGAACGAGCCGAGCGTCGCGCACAGCACGAACGCGAACAGGATCGTGCGACGCAGCCCGGCCAGGCTCACCCGGCAGCCGGACAGCAGCGCGGCCATCAGCCCGGCGATCATCATCCCGCGCAGCAGCAGCGACACGCGCGCATCGGCGCCCTGCGTCGCGGCGCCCTTGGCCGCGTAGACGGACAGGAAATCCCCCAGCGGCGACAATCCGAGACCGATGACGAGCGCCGCCCACGCGAGGGTCGCGGCGGTGCGCGACGCGGATTGCGCGACGACCGGAATCGGGCGCGGCCCGTATGACATGGCGGGGCTGTTATTCATGGTGCGGAAACAGGCGATTGCGCGAGGCCGTCGCGGCCAGGGTCGCGACGGCAAGCCATCGGCAGCCCAGGCGCACGGCCCGCAGCGGCACGAGCGCCGCCTCGTGAAGGACATGACGCCGCGCCGACAACGCCGCGCGGCCCGACTCGATCGAACTCGGCATCGCGTCGAACGCTTCCCAGACGACGTACGGGCGCAATTCGGCGATGCGCAGCCCGCCGTGGTCGCGGTGCCACGGCCAGTCGTCGAGCAGCGTGCCGATCGCGCCGTCCGTATGGGCCAGCGCCTTGCGCGCGCCGGCCACGCTGATCCAGTAGCCGACCGAGCCGCTCGTCCACTGCTTGAACGGCACGCCGATGCGCAGGCGCTCCACGCGGGCCGCGCGCTTCAGCGGCTCATGCAGGTACGTGCGGGCGGCATGCCGGCGCGCGAGCTTCGAGCGGCCGAGCAGCACGAGATCGGCGCGCGCCGCGAGCGCGCGCCCCGATGCCGGCAGCACGGCGTCGAAGAACGCGCCGTCCAGCAGCGCGTCGTCCTCGAGCACGATCGCGTCGCGTCCGGCGCGCACGACCTGCGCCCATACCGACCGATGGCTGCGGAAGCAGCCGATCTCGCCACGGCTGAGCGGGCGGCCGTAGCGCGCGATCGCGCGGTCGCGATCCGTCATCACCGCGAACGCGTGATCATCGAGCCGGCGCGCGTCGAACGCGTCCTCGATGCGGTACGCGGCGCCGCGCGCCGCCATCGCACGCGCGATCGACGCGCGGCGCGGCGATCCGGCCAGTGAAATCACGTGGATATCGAACATGGCCGTCACCTCACGATCGCCAAAGCTGCATGAAGTGCGATCGCAGCTGCGGCGAACGCGCGATCCACATCACGTAGACGGCCAGCAGCGACGCCTCCGCCGTCAGGTACGCGAGCGCGGCCCCGCGCGCGCCGAAGCGCGGCACGAGCACGCAGGCCAGCAGCACGTTGAACGCGCCGGCCGCGAGCATCGCGCGCGCGCGCCGCGACGCGCCCCCGAACGGCACGAGCACCTGCAGGCCCACGAAATACGCGAGGTTGCCGAACAGCGTCGACAGGCAGAGCCAGTTGACGATCGTCGCGGCGTCGGCGAACTTGTCGCCGAGCACGAGCCGCGTCAGCACGTCCGACAGGGTTACGCACACCGCGAGCCCGATGCCGGTCGTGAGCGCCGTCGCGGCGAGACCGAATACCGTCAGGCGCGCCGCCGCGCGCGTGCCCTGCTCGTGCCGCTGCGCGAACAGCGCGGCGATGCGCGGATACAGCACCGAATTGATCTGCGCCGGCACCATGTTGCCGACCGTCTTCAGCTTGTCGGCGGCGGCGTACAGGCCGACCTGACAGGCGCCCGAAAAGCTGCCGAGGATCAGCGTGTTCGTCGCGCTGAACAGGCTGACGGACGCCGTGGAGACGAACATGTCCGTGCTGCCGGCGAGCTGCGCGCGCACGGCCGCCCACGTGCATCGCGGCTTGCCGAGCAGGCCGTGGCGATGCGCGGCGAGCAGCGAACCGATCGCGACCAGCAGCGCCGCGACGGCCTGGATGCCCACCGCGGCATTGACGTCGCCCGGCGATTTCACGAGCCAGAACGTGAGCGGCAGCGTCGCGAAGCGGCTGGCGAGCGCGATCGCGGCAAATGCCGAGAAGCGCTCGAGCCCCTGCAGCAGCCAGTTCAGCGTGAACACGTTCGCGGCCACGCCCAGCCAGCCGATTGCGAGCGCTGCGCCGAGCCCGTCCATCTGACGATCGACGCATGCGACCACGGCCAGCATCGCCGCCGACACGACGCAGAGGCACCCTTTCGCGCCGATCACCGCCCACACGAGCCCGTTCAGCGTGCGCCGGTCGTGCCGTGCCTGCGCGACCGCGCGCGGCCCGCTCAGGTTGAAGCCCCATTCGGTCAGCACCGTGCCGTACACCGTCAGCGCGGTCACGTAGCTGACCACCCCGAACTGCGACGGGCCGAGCACGCGCGTCAGGTACGGAAACGTGACGAGCGGCACGAGATAGCTGCCGACCTGCCAGAGCAGCATCGCGGCGAAGTTGCGCCCCAGTCCCGCCGCGGGCCGCTTCGGCGCGGCGGACGGCGGCGTGCGCAGCGGCAGGGTCTTGTCGATCGGCATGGTCAGGTCTGGTCCACGCGCCGCGCGACATCCGCGCCTTCGTATGCGTAGGCGCCGTAGTTGCCGTACTGCGCGGACCGCAGCCCCGGGCTGAAGCAGTTGAACACGACGCCCGACACCTTCGCGCCGACGCGATCGATCCGCTTCACCGATTCGAGGATCTCGCCCTGGCTCGTGACGCCCGAGCGCGCGACCAGCAGGATCGTGCCCGCATGCGACGCGAGCACCGTCGCGTCCGTCACCGGCAGCAGCGGCGGCGCGTCGAGCAGCACGACGTCGTAGCGGTGCGACACGTCGGACAGCAGGCCCGGCAGGCTGTTCGACAGGAACAGCTCGACCGGCTGGCCGACGCGCGGCCCCGTCGGCAGGAAGTCGACATGGGTGGACACGTCGCGCACGATCGCGTCCTCGATCTTGATTTCGCCGCGCAGCACGCTGGACAGGCCCTGCTGCGCGCGCACGCCGAACTCCTTCGCGAGGTGCCCGCGGCGCAAGTCGCCGTCGATCAGCAGCACGCGCTTGTTCGACTGCCCGAGCAGCGCGGCGACGTTGGCCGAGATGAACGACTTGCCGATGCCGGCCGACGGTCCGGTGATCAGCACGAGGTTGTTCTTGGGCCGGTCGAGCAACAGGAACTGCATCGCCGTGCAAAGGCTGCGCAACGCTTCGACGGCCGGCTCGTGCGGGCGGGCCAGCGACAGCACGGCGCCCGCCGCGCCTGTGCCGGCGGCGGCCAGGCGGCGCTGCGACGGGCTCTGCGGAATCGTCGCGATCACGTCCAGCTCGGCATCCCGCTCGATTTCGGACGGATCGGTCACGCCGCCGTACAGCACCGCGCGCGCGATCGCGACGCACACACCGACCAGCAGCCCGACGACCGCGGCCAGCACCACGACCAGCACCGGCTTCGGGCGCAGCGGTTCGTCCGGCACGATCGCATGGTCGATCACGCGCACGTTGCCGATCTTGCTCGCCGTCGCGAGACGCAACTGCTGGATGCTGTTCAACAGGCCGACGTAGATCTCGGTCTGCACGGTGACGTCGCGGCGCAGCCGCACGACATTCTGCTGGGCGTCGGGCAGCCGCGAGATCGCGCCCTCGAACGTCGACACGTTGGCCCTGGCGGCGGCGATCTGCTGATCGAGCGACGCGAGCTGCGGATGCTCCGGCGTGAACATCGATGCCAGCGCCTTGCGCTTTTGCTCGAGCTCGAACAGCGACGTCTGCGCGGTCACGGCCTGGCCGAGCATCGCCTTCGCCTGCTCGGTCAGGTCCACGACTTCATGCTTGTTCTGATACGCGTTCAGGCGATCCTCGACGCGCCGCAACTGCCCCTCGACCTCGGGAATCTGCGCGTTCAGAAACTGCAGCGATTTCTCCGCCGTAGCCGCCTTGCGATTCGCATTCTGTCGCACGTAGTTGTCGGCGATCTCGTTGAGCACGCCGGCGGCGAGCACCGGGTCGTCGCTCTCGTACTTCACGCCGATCACGCCCGACTGGTCCTTGCCCTTTTCGGTGATGGTCAGGTCCTTCTGCAGCTTGGTCAGCATCTTTTGCTTCGAGAAGCGCCGCACCACGAATCGCGCATTCGGGCGCGCGTCGATGGCCGCGACCAGCAGGCTCACGTCGCCCGCGGCGGTCTTCACGCGCAGCGGCACGCCGATTTGCCCGATCGCGTCGTCATCGAGGTCGCCGCCCGACAGCCGGTAGCGTCCGCCGCCGAGCGCCGTGACCGTGAACCGGTCTTCCCGGAAATCGCGCGGCACGTCGAATGCCGACACGGTGATGCGTTCCCGCCCCCACACGTATCCGCCGATGCCGAACAGGCCCGGCGTCGACAGCTTGCTGCTGCGGCGCGCGATCACGCCGCCGATCAGCGGGAAATGGTCGGGCCGCGCGTCGATGTACAGGCGCTGGTCGTCGACCACCGGTTCGGTCACGAGGCGCGACTGGAGGATTTCCATTTCGCCGTCGTCGGTCGACTTCACGTCGAACAGCGTGCTCAGGCCGCCGACCAGCCCGCTGGCCGCGCCGCCCATCATGTCGGCGCCGTTGCTTTCCACCTGCACGACGATGTCGACGCCGTAGATCGGCTTCGCGACGATCGCGTACAGGGTGCCGAGCGCGACGAACGACGCCGTCACCGCCGCGATCAGCTTCGCGTTCTTGATCACCATGTCGACGATCCCGCGCACGTCGACTTCGTCCGAGTCGCGCGAGAATCGAGGGGTCGGTTTGGGAGAGTTCATATTGACTTCTGATGTCCTGTTGAGGTGAGACGCGATCGCTCAGTACGGGCCGTTTCCGGCCAGGTTCCCGATACGCTCGACCCAGTCGTTGACGCCGTGCTCGATGAGCGTCATCGCGTAGTCGTAGCTGCGCTGCGAGCGCCGGTACGGATCCTGCACGTCGGACGGAAACGCTTCCGCGATGCGGTAGATGCGCCCGCGCGCAACCGGGTGAAACCGTTCGATCGCCTTGCGCTGCTCCAGCTCCATCACGAGGATCAGGTCGGCCGCGTGGCACATGCGTTCGTCGAGCCGCCGCGAGCGATGCGACGACATGTCGATCCCGCGCGCGGTCAGCATGCGTTCGGCTACCGGGTCGATCGTCATGCCGTCGCGCGCCGACAGGCCCGCCGACGACACGGCGACGTCGGGCAGCAGGCGCCGGAACAGGCCCTGCGCGATCGGGCTGCGGCACAGGTTGCCCTGGCAGACGACGAGCAGATGCCGGATCATTTCGTCACGACCGCCGCGGTGAGGCCGGCGTTGATCGCCGGCAGCAGCAGGCTCAGCACGCGGCTGAAGCGCACCAGGCCGTTGCCGTCCACGTAGACGACATCCTTCGGCTTCAGCTCGAACTGGTTCGCGAGCACCATCGACACCGGGGAACGCGCATCGAGATGGAACACCTGCGGCGCGTCGCCCTGCGCGCCGCGGATCACGTACAGCTGCGCCGCGTCCGCGCTGGCGCTGTTGAGGCTGCCGGCCTGCGACAGCGCCTCGCTCAGGCTCAGCCTGCCGGTGCGCAGCGGCAGCGCGGTCATCGGCTTGTTCACCTCGCCCATCACGTACACGCCGCTCTCCTCGCGCGGCACCACGCGCAGCAGGTCGCCGTCGCGCAGCAGGATGCCGGCCGGGTTCACGTTGCGCGCCAGCATGCCGGGCACGTCGAGCGGATACGACACGCCGCCGCGCACGAGCACGAGGTGGCTCTGGTCGGCGGTCGGCGCGAACCCGCCCGCGCGATTGACCGCCTCGTAGAGCGTCATCGGGATGTCGTTGATCTGGACGTTGCCGGGCGTTCTCACCTCGCCGTCGACGTAGATCTGCTTCGCGCGGAACGACGTCACGCGCACCGTCACCTTCGGCTTGATGAAGTAGCGCGCCAGCGCGTCGGACACGGCCTTGCGCGCCTCGTCGGTCGTCAGCCCGTCCACGCGCACGTTCCCCGCATACGGCACCTGCACGTTGCCGCCGTTGTCGACCACGAAGCCCTGCGGCGGATCGAACGGCCGGCCGTTCGGCGGCTGCTGCGTGCCTTGCGCCGCGGTCAGCTCCGGGTGGTCCCACACGGTGATCTGCAGGACGTCCCCCACGCCGAGCGTGTAGGGCGCGGGCCGGCCCGACAGCGTCTTCCACTGTTCGGCGCCGGTCGTTGCGGCCGACGCGTTCAGTTGCCGGATCAGCGTCGCGTCGATCTCCGAGATCGGCACCGGCATCGACGTCGCGGGCGTATGGGCGTCGCCCCCGGACACCGGCAAGGTCGCGGGTTCGGTCATCCGCATCCCGGGCGCGACGCCGCATCCCGACAACACGACACAGAACCCGAGCGCAAGCATCCTTGCCCGTTTGCCGCGCTGGCCCGGCACGACGACATCCGCCGATCGGCTATCCGAATTTCTCATTGGTCTGGTTTCACTCAAAACGTCATCCATGCAACCGTGTCGGCCTCGTCGCTCGCACGGTCTCCTTCCCGGCGCATCGCGCCGCCTGCTAGGGTCTGTTTACATATGGAACGTGCATGCGTTGCCACGAGAACGGCCGCTCGCGAGGCGCGCGACGCTGCGAATACTGGACGTATTCGCAAGGAGCGCAACGCGGCGAGCGGCCGTTCTCGTGGCAACCCCAAATTGAAAAACCATTCCACGGGAATGCCCGAAATCGCCCGCATGGCGGCGTCGCTCGTCGCTTGTTTGGCTCGGCCAAACGGCGCTCCTCACTTCTTGCCCTGCGAGCGATTTCGGGCATTCGCATGCACGTTCCATATGTAAACAGACCCTAATACGCGTTGCTGCCCACGAAGCCCTTCACGATCGTCGCCCCGACGATCCTCATATCCAGCCCGAACGACCAGTTCCGCAGGTAGTACAAATCGTGCTCGACCCGGCCCTGCATCTTCTCGATGCGATCGGTCTCGCCGCGATAGCCGTTGACCTGCGCCCACCCCGTGATGCCCGGCTTGATCCGGTAACGCTGGATATAGCCGTCGACGATCTTGCGGTACTGCTCGTCGTGCTCGATCGCGTGCGGACGCGGGCCGACCACCGACATGTCGCCGAGCAGCACGTTGATGAACTGCGGCAGCTCGTCGAGGCTCGTGCGGCGCAGGAAGCGGCCGACGCGGGTGATGCGCGCATCGTTGCGGGTCGCCTGCCGCACGACGCCCGGCTGCTCGACATGGGCGCGCATCGTGCGGAACTTGTAGATGCGGAACACGCGCCCGTCCGCGCCCTTGCGGCGCTGCGTGAAGAACACCGGGCCGCGCGACGTGCTCTTGACTGTGATCGCAATCAGGATCATCAAAGGCGCGAACGCGAGCAGCGCCAGCGCGGCGAAGCAGCGGTCGAAGATTTCCTTGCTGAGCATCGCGTGCGGCGGCAGCGGCGACGCGGCGAGATTGATCGCCGGCACGCCGATCACGTCGGTCACGCCGCTGTCGAACAGCGACAGCGCGCTGACGTCCGGCATGAAGCGGATGTTCACGAGCTCGTCGCGAAACTCGGACACGAAGCGCAGGATCGTGCGCTCCTCCGACAGCGGCAGCGCGAGCCACAGTTCGCGCAGGCCCTGCTGCCGCACGTGCGCGACGAACGCCGCGTAATCGTCGAACGCGTCGATGCCCGGCGCCGACACGCGCGCCGCCGGATCCACGTTGAACACCGCCGCCGCGCGGAACCCGCTCGCCGGCGATTGCGCGATGTTGCGCAGCATGCGCTGGCCATACAGCCCGCGCCCGACCACCGCGACCGAACGCAGGTTCATCCCCGCATGCCGCATCCGTCGCAGCACGGCGTGCACGGCGAACCGCACGCCGATCAGCGCAGCGCCGCTCAGGCCCGTCCAGTACGCGAACCACAGTCGCGACACGACGCCCGAGCGATGCAAGGAGAAGGTCACGACGAGCGCGGCGCCCTGCACGATCAGCCAGGCCAGCGCGAGTTGCCCGGCGAGCCGCAGCAGCGACCGGCCGCGCCACGACTGATAGACGCCGAACGCGGGAAACAGCGCCAGCGCGAACGCGCAGGAGAACGCGACGAACGACGCGTCGACCCGCATCGCCGCGACATCCGCGAAACGGATCTGCGCAGCCGCGAGCGCGCCGCCGACGATCACCGCCAGGTCGACCGCGCGCGCCGCCGCGCCTTGCGGGCTCGGCGCGACCGACCGGTATTCAACTTGAGGTTTCGTGTTCATTGCTGCCTCGCAGAGGTCCATGTGATCCCCGTTTTCAGGAGTCCTGCTTGATGGCCGCATCCATGCGCGGCCGGCCCGATGCGTGCACATCGGATCGAAAGACGCACCGCGCAGTCGCGGTTCGCGACGCACGAGCGCGCCCGCGCTCCGCCCTCAGGGCGAAACGGCTTGCAATACGACGCGAGCGTTAAAGGTCAGGCGTGCATGACCCGGCGCAGCTGCGCGCGGTGCACCCCATGTCGTTGACTCGGCAGGCTGAGACTGGGCATCGACTGTGCTTCCCCGGCGTCGATCCCGCGGTTCGGATAGCGGTTCATGGCTGGTCTGGTGTTATTGATGTTAAATAAAGCGGCACATTGGTGATGCAGCACATAACGTGCCAACAGTGAAATCCAGGATTCAACATCCTTTCGATCCTGCAGAAAGTCCCATGAAATCCGCGTTCTAGAAGAGATCCCTCAGAAACCGCTTCCGTGCCGGGGCAGCCATTTCGATTTTTGGCGGGCGGGCGTTACGTTACGCCATACGTAACGCATGACGTAACGGTCCTGCCGCCCCGGCGGTAATCGTCGGCAATGGAATTCCCGTGCGCCGCTGTGATCGCAACCCGGCGACGGCAAGAATCCGAAACGCGATCCTTGATTGCCGGCTACGCGAAACGCGTTGCCCGTCCCCGTGTCAACGCGCCAATCCGTACGATTGCGGCATCTGCGGCGCACACGCCAGTTCGACGCCGACTTTCGAAATCCGGTTGCGCTCGCGCGCGCGGAATTCGGTGGGCGACATCGCCAGGCGCTGGCGAAACAGTTTCGCCAGGCGCTCGCCGCTGCCCAGGCCGATGCGGCGTGCCACCTTGTCGGCCGGCAGGCTGGTATGGACGAGCATGTGACATGCGCGCTCGAGGCGCACGTGCAGGACGAATTCGGTCGGCGTCACGCCCACCTCCTTCTTGAAGCGCCGCAGGAAATTGCGTTCGCTCATCGCCACCGCCTGCGCGGCGCTCGCGATCGAGATCCGGCTGGTGCTCTGCGCGCGCAGTTGCTGCATCGACGTGCGGATCGACGGGGTGGCGCTCAGCTCCCGGATCGCCCACATCGACTGGACGAAGCGCTCGTCGATCGGCCGCGCCACCAGGCGCGCGATGTCGTCCGCGGCGACCTCGCCGAGATCGTGCCGGAACATCTCGTGGGCCGCGGCCAGCACGTCGACGGTCTCGTTCGGCGAGCCGGCGTCCCTCGCCGCCGACACGAGGCTCGCGACGACCGGGCCCGATGCCGCGTCATCGCGCGCGGCCGACCATTTCGACGCCGCGATCGCGGTGAACTTCATCCCGTCGGCCACCCATCGGGCGCGCGCATGCACATCACGCAGCCGCCGCAGCAGCGTTTCGTTCCATGCAACGAGCGCGTGCTCGCCGTGCAGATGGAAGAACGCATAGCCGCGCTGGCCGTGCTCGTCGTCCAGCGCATCGGTCGCGATCTGCACGCCCGATGACGACTGGAGCAGCCCGCCGTTCGCCGATACGAATCGCAGCTGATAGGGCCCGCAGACGGTCTGCAGGCGATTGGCGAGATTGAACGCCTCGACCAGACGCGTGGCCTCGGCTAACGAAAATCCCGCACTCAAAAAGATGACAACTACGCGTTGATCATTTGCACCCACTTGCCAAGCCCCCAACTTTCTCTCTGCCTGCTTCTCTCTCAAACGCGCTTTTTAATTTTCAAGACTTGCGCGCGACAGTACTTTTCTAAAGCGTTCGCATCATATCTTCTGGGCTACGATTTTTGACAGTACTGTCTGAGCGCGACAGGGTTATGGCGGATTAGAACAAGCCCGCCGATTGCCCCGATTTCCCTATTGGCATCGGGATCGGCGATAAAATCCTCTATTTGACCGCCGATTAATATCCATCTAAACGAATGCGCGTCGCTCACCTGATCAAAGCGGTCCGGACGACCGTTCGATTTAACGATATCAACATTTCTTAAATCAATTTCAGTGGAATGCTTCTGTCGATTTAAAGCGACACATCCCTAGAAAATCTGACAGGGTGAGCAATCGCAAACGTTGTCGTGCCGAAAATGCCGGATATTTGCCCGCACGCCTGCGGATTGTCGGAACGCGACAGGGCCGCGGCATATCTCGCGGGTCAACGCGCCCGATATACTCGCTGCGCGCGATCGCCCGCGCCGGGATCGCATACGGATGTCACGGCAATGTGGCCTGTGCTTCGACTCCCGCCTCGTGATGTCGAAGCCATTCCGCCGACCGGCCACCGGTCGGTTTTTTTTGCTTCATCGCCACGCGCCGGGCCGCGATGCGCATCATTTAGAATCGTCGCCCACGCCCCCTCACTGCCGCGCCCCGTGCCCGCCGATCACCGCCTCGATCTCAACCTGTTCCGCGTCCTCGACGCCATCTACGTGCATGGCGGCATCAGCGCCGCCGCCCGCGCGCTGCACCTCACGCAACCCGCGGTCACGCATGCGCTCAACCGGCTGCGCGCCCATTTCGACGATCCGCTGTTCATCCGCCAGGGCAACCGCGTCGTGCCGACCGAGCGCACCCGTTCGGTGATCGCGGACGTGCAGCGCCACCTGAACGGCCTGCAGGGCGCGGCGCGCGCGCAGGCGGCGTTCGACCCGGCGACGCTCGACCTGAGCGTCACCATCGGCTGCCGCGACGTGCTCGAATCGATTGCACTGCCGGCGCTCGTCGCCGCGCTCGCGCACGAGGCGCCGGGCCTGCGGCTCGTCAGCCGGCGCGTGCCGATCCAGGAAATCGTCCGCGGGCTCGAATCGGGCGCGCTCGATCTCGTGATCGAGCGGCGCGTGCAGGCGGGCCCGCGCATCGCGAGCGAATACCTGCTCGACGAATCGCTGGTCGTCGCGATGCGGCGCCATCATCCGCTCGCGAGCCAGCCGCTGCGGCGCCACGACTATTTCGCGGCGCGGCACGTCGCGGTGTCGTCGCTCGGCGAGCCCCAGTCGCTCGACGCGCTGCTCGGCAACGACGGCCGCTTCCGCCAGATCCAGCTCGTCTGCCAGCATTACTTCGCCGCGTGCCAGGTTGCGGCAGCGGGCGACCTGCTGCTCACGCTGCCGCGCTCGTACGCGCTGCGGATGACGGGCCTGGTGCCGCTCGCGATCCGGCCGCTGCCGCTGCGGCTGAAGCCGTTTCCGATCCTCGCGTACTGGCACGAATCGCGCGCGACGGACCACGCGCACCGCTGGTTCCGCGAACGCCTGACCGCGCTCGTGCGCGGCTGTGTGCCGGATGCGGCGGATGCGGCGGATGCGCAAGACGGCACGCCGGCTGCCTGAACGGGTATGCTGGCGGCTCCGGCCGCCGCGCGGCCGTGCCTTTTCCCGCTACCGGAGCTCCGCCATGCCGCTGATTCACGCCACCGCCATCCTCGAAGCCGATGCGCCCGACTATGTCGTCAACCTGCAGGCGGGCGCGCATGCACTGACCGGCGACGAAGCGGAGCGCGAAGGCGGCGGGAACCGCGGGCCGGCGCCGTACGCGTTCGTGCTGGCCGGGCTCGCGCAATGCACGGCGGCGACGCTGCGCATGTACATGCAGCGCAAGGCGTGGCCGGCCGCGCGGATCGACGTGCGCACCGAGCTGCACGCCGACCGCGACGGGCTGCAGTACGTGCGCCGCGTCGTGACGGTCGACGGCCCGCTCGACGACGCGCAGCGGCAGCGTCTCGCCGAAATCAGCGAAAAGACGCCGGTCACGCTGTTCATCAAGCGCGGCACGCGCATCGAGACGACGCTGCGCTGATAAAAAAAGCGGGCCGCGCATCGCGCACGGCCCGCCCGTCACCCTTGCCGCGCGGCGCTTACAGGCCGAGCGCGGACAAATCCAGCTTGCCGCCCTTCATCGGCGGGCACCAGAAATACGCGCCCGTCAACGGCCGCGTGAAGCGGAACAGGCCGTCGACGATCCCGTCGTCGGCGCCGCTCATCCGGCGCATCTGCACGTCGAACGCGCGGAACGAATGGCCGAACGCGACGAAGTACAGGCCCGCGCGACGCGCATCCGACCACGGCGCCGAACGGCGCAGCATGAACGCTTCCGGCTCGAAGCTCTCCTGCGCGGTGCGCTTCACGTGCGCGAATTCCGGCGCGTCGTCGAGTTCCTCGTTGTCCGACTTGCGGCGCCCGACGATGTTGTCCATGTCGTCCGACGGGATGCTTTCCATCCGGTCGAAGTCGTGCAGCCATTGCTGGACCGCGACGAAGCTCGCGCCGTCGAGCCCCGCGCCCTGCCCCGACACGATCGCCGCCGCCACCGCGTCGTCGCCGGTCGGGTTCTCGGTGCCGTCCTCGTAGCCGGACAGGTCGCGATCGTTCGAATAGCGGAACGCGTCGACCGCGTCCTGCAGCGCGAACGCGGGCGCGAGCAGCCGCTC
The DNA here is from genome assembly GCF_902830275.1 of Burkholderia stagnalis. GTDB lineage: Bacteria > Pseudomonadota > Gammaproteobacteria > Burkholderiales > Burkholderiaceae > Burkholderia > Burkholderia stagnalis. The sequence goes on from NZ_CADESW010000001.1 coordinate 516,375, forward strand.
GATCGCCCGCGCGCGCAGCGTGATCTCGCCGCGATCGTCGGAGCGCAGCCAGACCCACACGTCGGCCGGCGTCGCCGGCAGCGTCCGGTCCTGCACCGCGAAGGCCGGGAACGTGGTCAGGCCGGCGATCGGGCGCCCGAGGTGCGCCGCGAGCGAATGGCCGAAGCCGACGACGGCGTCGCGCCCGTCGACGGCCTCGCGCAGCGCGGCGAGCGCCGCCGCGACGTTGGCTTGGTTGGAAATCGTGAAAGTGAGGTATCGGGCCGCCGCATCGATCGGAGCCAGAATGCCTTGCTGAACGTCGCTCATCGTTTCCCCAGGAATGTGTCGTGAATCTGCGTTTGGCCGCTTGGGCCGGCGCGCCGGGCCGCCGTCGGGCCGCCGCATCGGGCGCGCAGCCATGCAGTTTAATCGATGCGCGCGCACCCGCCGGGCGGCGCGGCGCACGCCGGATCGCTTCGAAGATTGAAACCGGGGCCGCGCCGCTGATTTAAAACGTCTCGGCGCGGCAACGCGATTCATCAGAACATTGCAGCCGATTGAATTCTGCTGATAGAATCCATTTACGTCTTTTTGACGCCTTTTCAATCATTCACTTCAGGGAGGTGCTGATGTTCCGAATGCAGTCCGCCTTCCCGAACGTGGTCCCACGGCACAGCTGATCCAGCCTGCCGTCCGCGCCGGCGCCTGACGGCCCGCGCACGTTCCCGACAGCCCGCTTGTTTCGCCCCGCGTCGCGCACGCGGCGGCCGGCTGTTGCGTTTTCGATGTTTTCCCTGACCCGGAAAGTCCCGTCGCGCGATGCGCCGGGCAACGACCCATGACCAGAAAAACCACCCAACAGGGCGACCATGCGTTCCAGGCCGTCTTCGGCTTCACCCTCCACTACTGGCGGCGGCAGCCGGCGCGCGTCGCCGCCGTCGCGGCGTTCTCGCTGCTCGCCGCGCTCGCGGACGTGCTCACGCCGCTGTTCGCCGGCCGCCTCGTCGACGCGCTCGCGCTCGGCGTCACCAACCGGGCGGCCGCGTGGCACGCGGCGCTGTCGGCGTTCGGCGTGCTCGCCGCGCTCGGCATCGGCGCGACGCTGCTGCGCCAGGGCGTCTACGTGAACATCATCGCGCTCACGCTGAAGATGATGGGCGAGATCGCGACCGCGTCGTTCCAGCGCGTGCAGCGCTTCTCGACCGACTGGCACGCGAACAACTTCGCCGGCTCGACGGTGCGCAAGATCACGCGCGGGATCTGGGCACTCGACCTGCTGAACGACACGCTGCTGATCGCGCTGCTGCCGTCGCTGACGATCCTGGTCGGCGCGACCGTGCTGCTCGGCTCGCACTGGCCGTTGATGGGGCTCGTCGTCGGCCTCGGCTCGCTGCTGTACATCGCGGTGACGGTCGCGATGTCGCTCGGCTTCGTCGCGCCCGCCGCGCGCCTCGGCAACCTGTGGGATACGCGCATGGGCGGCTCGCTCGCGGATGCGGTGAGCTGCAACGCGGTCGTCAAGGCGTTCGGCGCGGAAGTGCGCGAGGAGGCGCGGCTGTCGCGCGTGATCGGCAAGTGGCAGAAGCGCACCCGGCGCTCGTGGCTGCGCGGCACCTTCAACGGCGGCCTGCAGGGCGCGATGCTCGTCGCGATCCAGGCGGCGATGATCGGCGTCGCGCTGAAGCTGTGGGCGAGCGGCGAAGCGAGCGTCGGCGACATCGCGTTCGCGCTGACGATGTTCTTCATGCTGCAGGGCTACCTGCGCGACGTCGGCTTTCACATCCGCAACCTGCAGCGCTCGGTGAACGACATGGAAGAACTCGTCGCGCTCGAGCGCCATCCGCTCGGCATCGACGACAAGCCGGACGCGCAGCCGATCCGCATCACGCAAGGCGAGATCCGCTTCGAGCACGTGATGTTCCGCTACGGCAACCATCCGGTCGCGCTGTACGACGACTTCTCGATGCGCATCGCGCCCGGCGAACGGGTGGGCCTGGTCGGCCACTCGGGCTCCGGCAAGACGACGTTCATCAAGCTGATCCAGCGCCTGTACGACGTCTCGGGCGGCCGCATCACGATCGACGGCCAGGACATCGCGCAGGCGCGCCAGGATTCGCTGCGCGGCCAGATCGCGATCGTCCAGCAGGAGCCGGTGCTGTTCCACCGCACGCTCGCGGAGAACATCGCGTATGCGCGCCCGGGCGCGAGCCGCGCCGACATCGAGCGCGCCGCGCGGCTGGCGAGCGCGCACGACTTCATCGCGGCGCTGCCGGACGGCTATGACACGCTGGTCGGCGAGCGCGGGATCAAGCTGTCGGGCGGCGAGCGCCAGCGTGTCGCGATCGCGCGCGCGTTCCTCGCGGATGCGCCGATCCTGATCCTCGACGAAGCGACGTCGAGCCTCGACAGCGAAAGCGAGGTGCTGATCCAGCAGGCGATGGAACGGCTGATGGAAGGCCGCACGACGCTCGTCGTCGCGCACCGGCTGTCGACCGTGCGCGCGCTCGACCGGCTGCTGGTGCTCGATCGCGGCAAGGTGATCGAGGAAGGCAGCCACGACGCGCTGATCCGGATCGACGGCGGCGTGTACCGGCGCCTGTTCGAGCGGCAGGCGCTGGAGCTCGCGAAGGGGCTCGCGGACGGCCCGTGCCGCGACACGCTCGACGGCGCGAAGCCGCTCGGGCAGCCCGCCGAGGCCTGACGGCCGGCCCGCGCGCGGCGCCGGGGCGGCGGGCACGGCCCGTCAGTCCCCGGCCCGCTGCGGGGCCTTTTCGACCGCGACGCGCTGCGCGCGATAAATTCCCGCGTGCCCCGAAAACAGATACGCAACCACGCACGCGACCATCGCATACACGCCGATATCCGCGCCGAACAGCTCGATCGCCATGATCGTCGACGCGATCGGCGTGTTGGCCGCGCCTGCGAACACCGCGACGAAGCCGAGCCCCGCGAGCACCGGCACCGGCAACGCGAGCACCTGGCCCAGCGCATTGCCGAGCGTCGCGCCGATATAGAACAGCGGCGTCACTTCCCCGCCCTTGAAGCCCGACGCGAGCGTGACGACGGTGAACGCGAACTTGCCCGCGAAATCGTACAGCGGCAGCGGGCCGCGAAACGCCGCCTCGATCGTCGGGATGCCGAGGCCGAGATACTGCGGCACGTTCAGCACGGTGGCAGCCACCGCGACGAGCACGCCGCCCAGCACCGGCTGCAGCGGCGCATAGCGCACGACGCGCCGGAACCACGCGGTCAGCGCGTGCGTCGCCTGCGCGAACAGCCGCCCCACCACGCCGAACGCGATGCCCGCGACGACCGTCGCCGCCAGCCCCGTCGCCGACACGGCAGGCACGAACGGAATCGCATAGGCCGTGTGATGCACGCCCCACGCGCGGCACACGACGTCCGCGACGATCGCCGACGCGACGCAGGCGAGCAGCGCGTCGTAGCGCACGCGCCCGATCGCGAGCACCTCGAGCCCGAACACCGCGCCGGCGAGCGGCGTGCCGAACACCGACGCGAAGCCGGCCGCGATCCCGCCCATCAGCAGCACGCGCCGGTGCTCGCGGTCCAGCCGGAACGCATGCGTGACGCGATCGGCGAGCGCGCCGCCCATCTGCACGGCCGTGCCCTCGCGCCCGGCCGAGCCGCCGAACAGGTGCGTGACGACGGTCGCGACGAGCACGAGCGGCGCCATCCGCTTCGGCACGAGCGCCTTCGGGTCGTGGATCTCGTCGATCAGCAGGTTGTTGCCGCGTGCGACCGACTGGCCGAAGCGATGGTAGATCCAGCCGGTCGCGAAACCGGCGGCCGGCAGCCCCCACAGCAGCCACGGATGCGCGACGCGGGTGCCGGTGGCCCAATCGAGCGCGATCAGGAACAGCGCGGACGCCGATCCGGCCAGCGCGCCGAGCAGCGCCGAGAGCGCGAGCCAGCGGCACACGTAGCGCACGGTCGCGAGGAAGTCGGCAGAAGTGTTGAACATCGGGTGATTTCCAGGTTCGACGGAACATCAAACCCGGGCGGCAGGAGGATACCGCGTGGACGGCCTGCGACCTCCTGAAACCCAGGAACACGCAGGCATCATCAGCCGGTCGACCGGCGGTTGAGGGCTTGTGCCGGCTCGTTGCGAGCGGGCCCGGGCCCCGGGGAGGCATGCCATCTCCGAAGCGCGCATTCTACGCGACGGCCGGCGCCGCGCGCAACGTGCCGCGCGCTCAGCGCCGCGGCGGGCACGTCACGCGCGCGACCAGCTGCGGCGCGATCTGCTCGAGCGGCAGGATCGCGCTCGCCGCGCCGATCGCGGCGGCCGCCTTCGGCATCCCGTAGACGGCGCTCGTCGCCGCGTCCTGCGCGATCGTGTAGCAGCCCTTCGCGCGCATCGCCTTCAGGCCGAGCGCGCCGTCGCGCCCCATGCCCGTCAGCAGCACGCCGATCGCGTCGCCCTGCCAGCCGTCGACGACGCTGTTGAAGAACACGTCGACCGACGGCCGGTAGGGCGTGTCGGCCGGATGCCGCGTATAGGCGAGCACGCCGCGCGGCGTCAGGATCAGGTGATCGTTGGTCGCCGCGAGCAGCACCTCGCCGCGGCGCGGCACGGCGCCCGGCCGCGCGACGCACACCGGCAACCGCGTATGGCCGTCGAGCCATTTCGCCATGCCGAGCGCGAACGCCTGGTCGACGTGCTGGACGATCACGATCGCCGCCGGGAAATCCGCCGGCAGCGCGCGCAGCAGCGCGGTGAGCGCGGTCGGCCCACCCGCCGACGCGCCGATCGCCACCAGCGCCGGCTGGCCGCGCACCGGCGCCGGCTTGGGCGGCGCGAAGGCCGGCGGGCGGCTTTCGAGCAGCCGGCCGATCTGGTCGATCTTCGCGAGCAGCGGCTGCGCCGCGTCGCCGCCCAGGCCGAGCGCCAGCGTCGGCGTATCGACCGCGTCGAGCGCGCCCGCGCCCATCGCCTCGTAGACCGACGACGTGCTCGCGCTGACGGACGCGGTCACGACCAGGATCGCGCACGGCGCGCGCGCCATGATGCGGCGCGTCGCGGCCACGCCGTCGAGCTTCGGCATCACCAGGTCCATCAGCACGATGTCGGGCGGCTGCGCGACGCAGAAATCCACGGCCTCGTCGCCGTCGGTGGCGACCCACAGCACGCGATGATCGGGCCGCAGCGCGAGCACGCGGCGCAGCGCCTCGACCGCGAGCGGCATATCGTTGACGATGCCGATGTTCATCCGCGGGCGTCCCCGATCAGGTCGCGCACCGCATCGAGCAGCGCCTCGTCGTGGAAGCTGCCCTTCGCGAGGTAATAGTCGGCGCCGGCATCGAGCCCGCGGCGGCGATCCTCGTCGCGGTCCTTGTACGACACGATCATCACCGGCACGCGCTTGAGCTGCGGATCGCTCTTGATCAGCGTGACGAGCTCGATGCCGTCCATGCGCGGCATGTCGACGTCGGTGACCACGAGGTCGAACGCTTCGCTGCGCACCGCGTTCCAGCCGTCCATCCCGTCCACCGCGATCGTCACGTCGTAGCCGCGCTTTTCCAGCAGCTTGCGTTCGAGCTCGCGCACCGTCAGCGAATCGTCGACCACCAGCACGCGCCGGCGGCGCTCCGCGAGCGCATGCTGCGGGTCGCGCACCAGGTTCGCGAGCTGCCCGCCGCGCACGAGCTTGTCGACCGAGCGGATCATGTCCTCGACGTCGACGATCAGCACCGGGTCGCCGTTCTCCAGCAGCGCGCCCGCCGCGATGTTCTGGATCTTGTGCAGCCGGCCGTCGAGCGGCTGCACCACGAGCATCCGCTCGCCGAGGAAGCGGTCGACCGCGACGCCGTACAGCTCCGGCTCGCCGCCGACCACGATCACCGCGGCGTGCGCACGCGACACGTCGGGCTCGCCCGCGTCGAGCAGCTGATGCGCAGCGACGAGCCCGACGCGCCGGCCGTCGAACGGGAAATGCGGCTGCCCTTCGAGCACGTCGATCTCGGCGCGGTCGAGCTCGAGCGTGCGGCGCACGTGCGCGAGCGGGAACGCGTACGGCTCGCCGCCGACCTCGACCAGCAGGCTGCGGATCACCGACAGCGTGAGCGGCAGCTGCAGCACGAAGCGCATGCCCGCGCCCGGCTCGTTGAAGATCCGCACCGCGCCGCGCACGCCGCGCACCATCTCCTGCACCGCATCGAGGCCGACGCCCCGGCCCGACACGTCGGTCACCGCGTCGCGCATCGAGAAGCCGGGCAGCAGCAGGAATTCGAGCAGCTCCTGGTCGGACAGCCGCGCGGCCGTCTCGTCGTCGGTCAGGCGCTGGCGCACCACCGTCGCGCGCAGCGCATCGAAGTCGGCGCCCGGCCCGTCGTCGCTGACGCTGACGAGCAGCGACCCGGCGCTGTGGCGCGCCTCGAGCGTCACGCTCGCGGCGGCCGGCTTGCCGCGCGCGCGCCGCACGTCGGGCGGCTCGACGCCGTGGTCGATCGCGTTGCGCAGCAGATGGCCGAGCGGCGCGTCGAGCAGGTCGAGGATGTCGCGGTCGACCTGGGTCGCCTCGCCGACGATCGAGAACCGCACCTGCTTGCCGAGCGAGCGCGCGAGATCGCGGACGACGCGCGGGTAGGCGCGCGTCGCGTCGCCGAACGGCCGCATCCGGCACTGCAGCGCCTCGTCGTACAGCTGCCCGGCGAGATGCGTGCTGCGCCGCTCGAAGCGGTCGAGCTCGTCCATCCGTTCCGCGAACGCGCGCTGCAGGTCGTTGAGCATGTGCCGCACTTCGTTCAGCGACGCGAGCGCGCCCGTGTCGAGCGTGTCGGTGAAGCGCTCGACCAGCCCGTCGAGCGAACGCGCGGCGTCGCGCTGCGCGCGCTTCACGCGCAGCATCGATTCGGCGAACGGCTTGAGCCAGCGCGATTCGACCAGCGATTCGCCGGACAGGCTCAGCAGGCGGTCCAGGCTGTCCGCGCGCACCCGGCGCATCGCGCCCGCGCCGCGCGCGGGCTGCGCCGGCTCGGCAGCGGCAGCGGCAGCGGCAGCGGCGCCCGGCGCGAGCATCGCGTCATCCGCTTGCGCCACGTCGCGCGCAGACGGCTCGGGATCGGCCGGCGCAGGCGCCAACGTTTGCGCCACCGCCTGCACCGCGCCCGGATCGCCCGCGCCTGCCAGCGCCGCGACGAACGCATCGATCTCGGCCGGCGACACCGGCTGCGCGTGCGGATCGGCGACCCGCACGAGCAGATCGACGCCGGCCAGCAGCGCATCGACGTGCGCGGCCGTCAGCGCCGCCGTGCCGCGCTGCACGGCGACGAAACATTCCTCCATCCACCCGGCGATGTCGACGCCTTGCGGCACGCCGACGATGCGCGCCGCGCCCTTCAGCGAGTGCGCGGCGCGCATGCAGGCCTCGAGCGCCGCGGCGTCGGGGGCGCCGGATTCGAGCGCGAGCAGCCGCTCGGACAGCGCGTGGGTCTGCGTGCGCGTCTCCTCGCGATACAGTTCGAGCAGCGACAGGCGGCTCAGGTCATCGTCCACGCTCATCGCATGCTCCGCGTCACGGCATCGAACAGGCGGTCGTCGTCGAGCAGGCCGATCGACTTGCCGCGCCACGCCAGCACGCCGCGCGACAGGCCGGCGCTCGCGCGCCCGACCGTCGCGGGCACCGGCACCCACTCCGACGCGCCGAAGCGCAGCACGCCCTCAACTTCGTCGACCGGGAACACGACCGGCTCGCCCTGATGCGCGGCGACCAGCAACCGCGTGAAGCCGCCGCCCGCGCCATCGCCCGCCGTGCCGATGCCGAGCAGCGCGCCGAGCGAGATCGCAATGCGCAGCGTGCCGCGGATATTGACGACGCCGCGCACGGCCGGATGGCGACGGTGCGGCAGCGAATGGATCGGGCGCGTATCGGCGATCTCGTGCAGCACGCCGATCGGCAGCGCGAGCCATTCGTCGCCGACGCGGAACGCGAGCGCCGCCTGCCGCGTGTCGACGCAGGCCTCGCCGCGCGCATGCGCCGCGTCGCGCGCGCCCATGCGGCGCGCGGCGTCGGCCAGCTCGGCGCCGTCGAGCGGCCGCTCGAGCAGCTTCGCCGCGTGACGCGCGTAGACCGGGCAATTCAGGCAGCGCTGATAGTCGTTCAGCCGCTCGCAAGTCCGGTCGCCCCGCGTGCCGATCCGGTTCCAGCAATCGTCGACATCGATCGTCAGGTCGGTGGGGTCTGCGACGTCGCTCATCTTGTCCTCGTGTCATGCAGGCGTGTGTGCTGCGCGACGCCCGCGTCGAATTCTCCCGCCGTGCGCCGCGCGCGCTCGAGCAGCCATTGCGCGCGGGCGCCGTCGCCGCCCGCGTCGAGCAGCGTCGCGAGATGCGTCAGCGCCTCGTGGTGCGTCGGCCGCAGGTACAGCGCCTTGCGGTAGAAGTCGCTCGCTTCCGCGGTTCGCCCCCGCGCATCGGCGATCAGCCCGTGCAGGCAGTACGCGTCCGCATGCGGCCCGGCCTGCGCGATGAATCGTTCGAGCGCGCGCTCGGCTTCGTCGAACGCGCCCGCGTTCGCGAGCGCCTGCGCGTGTTCGAGCGTCGGCGCGGCGGCGCCGGAGGCGTCCGGGCCGGCCTCCGCCATGCCCGCTTCCGCATGGCGCGACGGCGCGGCGGCGGGCGCGATCGGCCGCGCGGTGTCGGCGAACCACGCGGGCGTCGCCCGCGGCGCCGCGACGCGCGCGGCAGCATACCGGTCGGACCGCCAGCGCGGCACCGACGGCGCCGGCGGCACGGCCGGCAGCGCCGCCGCGAGCCCGTCGGCCAGCCGTTCGGCGGCGCTTGCGCGCTGGAATGCGAACGCGAGCGGAATCCGCGCGGAACGCAGCCCGTGCCGCATCGCGACGCCGGTCTCCGCCGGGCCGACGAACAGCATCCCGTCGTCCGCCAGGCTGCGTTCCAGCGAGCGGATCACGCGATCCTGCGCGTCGCGGTCGAAGTAGATCAGCACGTTGCGGCAGAACACGAAGTCGTAGCGCGCGCCCGGGTCGCCAAGCGGCTCGATCAGGTTCGCGCGCCGGAACTGCACGCACGCGCGCACGCGATCGTCGAGCAGCCAGCCGTCCGCCGCCTGCGTGAAATGCCGCGAGCGAAACCCCGTCGCGGCGCCCCGGAACGCGTTGCGCCCGTAGCGGCCGAGCCGCGCATGGTCGAGCGCCTTGTCGCTCAGGTCGATCGCGTCGATCGTGAAATGCGCGGGATCGAGCCCCGCGTCGAGCAGCGCCATCGCCGCCGAGAACGGCTCCTCGCCGCTCGAGCACGGCGCGCTCAGCACCCGCACGACGTGCGCGGGCCGCGCGGCGCGCCGCTCGACCGCGAGCCGCGCCAGCGTCGCGAACGCCTCGCGGTCGCGGAAGAACCAGGTTTCCGGCACGACGAACAGCTCGATCAGCGCGCGCCGTTCGTCGGCGCTCGCGTTCAGGTGCTGCCAGTACGCGTCGAGCGCGTCCGCGGACACCGGCGCGCGGGCGACCGGCGCCATCCGTTCGCCCTGCGCCGCCCGCACCGCGTGAATGCGTTCGGTCAGCGCGCGCATCAGGAAATCGTTGCCGAGCGAAGCGGGATCGATGCCGGTTTCGCGCAGCAGCCACGTACGAAAACGCCACTCGGGATGACTCATGCCGGCGCTCCCTCGTGGGCGGACGGTTCGTCGAACAGATGCAGCCCCGCGACCGCGTCGATCATGTCGCGCACCGACACCTGCTGCACGATGCCGTCCGGCGTGTTGGCGACCGGGCCGAGCCAGCGCGTGCGCGGCGTCGCGACGCCGGTCGCGCGAAACGCGGCGCGGTCGATCCGCATCGTCTGCGTCGCGCGCTCGACGATCAGCCCGAACACGCGCTCGCGTGCGGCCGCGTCGTCCGGGCGATGCCGGACCATCACGAGCCGCGTCGAGCGCAGCGCGTGCGCGGGCCGGCCGAGCGCGAGCATCGGCACGTCGATCACCGGCACCGGCACGCCGTCGCGCATCAGCAGCCCGGCGACCCACGGCGGCGCGCCGGGCACCGCCTTCGCGGCCGCGAGCGGCAGCACCGCATCGATCGTGGCCGCGTCGAGCGCATAGCGTTCGCCGTCCAGCTCGAACAGCAGGAACAGCGCGTGCGCGCCGTGCTGGGCGTCCGCGCGAATCACGCGTCGACCTTGAAGCGCGACACGCTGGTGCGCAGCTGGTTCGCGACGAGCGTCAGGTCGTCGATCGCCTGCGACGACTGGCGCAGCGATTCGGCCGTCTGCTGCGCGGCCTCAGACAATTGCGACAGCGCCTGCGTGATCTGTTCCGCGCCGGTCGCCTGCGTCTGCATCCCTTCGTTGACCATCTGGAAGCGCGGCGCGAGCGTCTGCACCTCGGCGATGATCTGCGACAGCTGGCCGCCCACCTGCTGCACGTCGCGCATCCCGCGGCGCACTTCCTCCGAGAACTTGTCCATGCCCATCACGCCGGCCGACACGGCCGACTGGATCTCCTTCACCGTCTGCTCGATGTCGTAGGTCGCCACGGCGGTCTGGTCGGCGAGCCGGCGGATCTCGGTCGCGACCACCGCGAAGCCGCGGCCGTATTCACCGGCCTTCTCGGCCTCGATCGCCGCGTTCAGCGACAGCAGGTTGGTCTGGTCGGCCACCTTGGTGATCGTCGCGACGACCTGGTTGATGTTGAGCGCCTTTTCGTTGAGGATCGCGAGCTTCGCGTTCACCGAGCCGGCCGCGTCCATCACGCTGCGCATCGTCTCGCCCATCCGCGTGAGCCCGCTCTGGCTCACGCCGGCGAGCGTCGCCGACTGCTCGGCCACGCCCGCCACCTCGTTCATCGTGCGCAGCAGGTCGCGCGACGTCGCGAAGATCTCGCGGGACGTCGCGCCGATTTCGGTGGTCGTCGCCGCCGTTTCGTTCGCGGTGGCCTGCTGCTCGCGCGACGTTGCCGCGATCTCGGCGACCGACGTCGTCACCTGCAGCGACGACTGCTGCGCGCGCGCGACGAGCTCGGTCAGCTCGTCGGCCATCCGGTTGAAGCCTGTCTCGAGCGTGCCGAATTCGTCGCGCCGGTTCAGCGCGAGGCGCTGCGTCAGGTTGCCGGTGCGCATCACGTCGTGCACGTCGACGAGCCGTGCCATCGGCACCGTGATCGCGCGGAACAGCGCATAGCCGAGCCCGAGCGCGGCCAGCAGCACGATGGTCAGCGCAACCGCCACCACGATCTCGGTGCCCTGCACGGATTCGCGGATCAGCTTCGCGGACTGGTCCGCGAACGCGCGGTTCTCCTGCACCAGCGAGTTCGCGTTGCGCACCACCTCCGTCCACAGCGGCCGCACGTTCGCATACGCGGCGACCGCTTCGGCGTGCGACCCGTGGCTCTTCTGCACGGCGTCGTTGAGCAGCGGCAGATAGCGGTCGTACGCGGCGCGGAACGTCGTGAAGCGCGCGCGGTCGTCTTCGCGGAACGTCGAGTTCTGGTAGTCGACCGACAGCTTGTCGATGTCCTTCACCACGTCGGCGATCCGCGCGAGCTCGCGGCGTGCCGCTTCCGGGTCCGTCTCGACGAAGGTCGCCTGCTGCAGCAGCATGAACGATTCGTTGACCGACGCGCGCAGCGACGACGCGAGATACACGCCCGGCAGCGAGTCGCGCTCGATGCTGACGGCCTCGGCGTCGATCGCGCGCAGGCGTTCGTACGACAGCCCGGCCGTCAGCAGCATCAGCACGAACAGCACGCCGAAGCTGAGCAGGATGCGGTTGCCGAGCGTCAGCCGGGCGGCGCCGATCGTCGGATGCAAGCTTTCATTGGTCGCGCGGGGCGTCACGGTGGCCATGTTCGTTATGGACTTTCAGAGTCTGCGTTGAAAAAAGGTTCGCGCCGGCCGGCGCCCGCGGGTGGCGGTGCGACGGGGACGCATGGGATACCGGCGTTGCCGCCGGGTGCCGCCCGCCCTGCCGGGCGATGCGCGGCGTCAGCGTTCGGGCTGGGCGGGCTGGGCCGGCAGCCGCAGCGCGACCATGAAGCCGCGTTCGGTATCGCGCATCAGGATCTGGCCGCGATGCCGCGCCGCCGTCGCGCGCACGAACGCCAGCCCGAGGCCGAAGCCGCCGCGCGCCGCGCCGTGCGCGGGCTCGAGCCGGACGAACGATTCCGTCGCCGTCGCGCGCTGCGTCTGCGCGATTCCGCCGCCGGCGTCCTCGACGCCGATCAGCCACGCGCCGTCCTCGCCCGCCAGCGTGCAGTGCACGTCGGCGCCGGCCGGGCCGTACTTCAGCGCGTTGTCGATCAGGTTGGCGACCGCGCGCGTCAGCATCATCCGGTCGCCCATCGTCACGCACTCGGCCGCCGGCACCTGCGCGACCACCCGGCTGCCGAACCCGGCCGCTTTTTCCCACAGCTGGTCGACCGCGTCGAGCACGATCTCGTTGAGGCTCACGACCTCGTGCGCGCGGCGCTCCGACTGCGCGCGGGTCAGGTGGATGAAGCCGTCGGCGAGCGCGAGCGCGCGCCGCGCGTGGCCCGCGATCCGCGCCATGATCGGCGGCATGTCGCCGTGCTCGGCGCGGTAGACGTCCAGCAGCGCGAGGATCGACGTCTGCGGCGAACGCATGTCGTGCGACAGGAAATCGAGCGCTTCGTCGCGCTGGCGGGACATCAGGTAGGAATTCGAATGGTAGCGAATGCGCGCCGTCAGCTCCATCGCATCGGGCAGCTTGACGAGATAGTCGTTCGCGCCGGCGACGAACGCCTCGCGCTTGACGACCGGCTCCTCCTTCGCGGACAGCACGATGATCGGCACGCGCGCGGTGGCCGCGTCCGCGCGCCACGCGCGCACGAGATCGAGGCCGTCGATGTCCGGCATCACGAGATCCTGGAGGATCACCGTCGGCTTCACGTCGCGCGCGACGACCATCGCCTGCTGCGCGTCGGTGCAAACATGCAGATCGATGTCATGTTCGCTGCGCAGCGCGCGGCGGATCACTTCGCCGACGAACGCCTGATCGTCGACGAGCAGGACCGATAAGCCGGATTCAAAACAGTCCGGCGTATTTTCATCGATCGATTCTTTCATAAACACTGTTTCAAAAGCGGAGTCTCCACTCGATTATTTCGCGAGAGTTGTTTATCCGATTTAAACGCTATCTCATATTTACAGAAGATCGATCCCCCTGTAATCGCCGAACCGGCTTGCCGGCGCTGCCGCACGGGGTTTCGGAAATCGACTTTTCCCATTGACGCGCGTGCGCATTGAGCGGCTTCTCTCAATAAAGATAGGCAGCCGATTCTAAATGAAATTGGAGAAAAGCATCCATCTCTGCCCCATTTAGTTTTGCCAAATAAGCAAATTGATCCGGGGTGCGATAAATCCGATCATTGCCGGGGCGCGAAAGCGCGCATGCCGGTGCAACATGCGCGCGAATGTTTGCATGCGCTGCAAACAGCGGGGCGAGGCGCCCGGACGCCGCTCATCCGCGCGCGTGGTGCGCGGACACTTCCTGCAGGTCGAGATCGCGTTCGAGCGCATGCAGCATCTCGTCGTGGATGCAGCCCGAACGATGCAGGCGCAACAGCTCCGCGCGGCCGGCCGCGATCGCGGCCAGCACGACGTCGTAGTGCGCGGCGCGCGCGCTGTCCGGAAACGCGGGCTCGTCCTGCAGGCGCGCGGTCAGCTCCGCGCGGTACGTGTACTGCTCGAGCAGGCGCGGATGGATCACGACGCCGTTCTCGTCGCGCACGAGCGGCTGGATCGCCGCGAGCTGCGCCGCCTCGACGCGCGCCCACGCCTGCGGCTCGCTCAGATGATGCGCGGCGTGCCCGTGCTGCTGCGGCAGGCGCAGCAGCCGGATCAGCGGGCCGATCGTCGTGCCCTGCAGCAGCACGGTGACGAGAATCACCGCGAATGCGGCCACCAGGATCAGGTCGCGGCCCGGCATCGTGTCGGGCAGCGACAGCGCGACCGCGAGCGTGACGACGCCGCGCATCCCGGCCCAGCTCATCACCGTCGCGGCCTTCCAGTCCGGCCGGCACGCGCTGCGCGTGAACCAGCGGGTCGGCCATTTCAGCACCTCGACCGCGTAGATCCACAGGAAGCGCGACACGACCACCGCGGCCAGCACCGCGAGCACGGCCGGCATCATCGTGCCGAGCACCTGCTCGAAGCCGCCGAGCCGGTGCACCACGCCGCGCAGCGAGAGCCCGATCAGCACGAACACGAGCGCCTCGAGCAGGAACACGATCACCTGCCAGAACGCGGTGGCGCGCGTGCGCACCGCCGCCGAGAACACTTCGTGCTGGTGCCAGCCGAAGATCATCCCGGCCGTCACCGTCGCGATCACGCCCGACACCTCCAGCATTTCGCCGGCGATGTACGCGATCCACCCGGCGAGCACCGCGACGGTCACCACGAGGTAGTCGTCGTCGAGCTTCTTCAGGAACCACACGACGAGCCGGCCGACGATGAAACCGACCACGACGCCGCCGAGCCCGAGCTCCGCGAAACGCAGCACCGCGTGCTGAAGGCTGAACGCGCCGGTCAGCGCGGCGGCCACCGCGAAGCGGAACAGCACGAGGCCCGCCGCGTCGTTCAGCAGGCTTTCGCCTTCGAGCAGCACCATCAGCCGGCGCGGCAGCGCGACGCGTTCGAGCACGGCCTTCGCCGCGACCGCGTCGGGCGGCGACACGATCGCGCCGAGCGTGAAGCACGCGGCCCACGGCAGCGACGGCACGGCCCAGTGCACGGCCAGCCCGACCGCGAGCGTCGTGAACACCACCGCGCCGATCGCGAGCAGCAGGATGCCGCCGACGTTGCGCTTGAACTCCTCCCACACGGAGAAATACGCGCCGTCCATCAGCAGCGGCGGCAGGAACACCACCAGCACCAGGTCGGGGTCGAGGTTGATCGGCGGCAGGCCGGGAATGAACGCGATGCCGACGCCGCCGACCAGCAGCGCGGCGGCGGGCGGCAGCCGCAACCGCTTCGCGATGCATTCGAGCGCGACGATCGCGAGGAAAGACAGCAGGACCAGCTTGAATGCCGATACGGGAGACATGAACCGACCTCGTGAAGAATGAATCCGCGGGCGTCCCGGAGTCGTACCCCGGTCGGCCGTTTGGCGCGATTACATCACGATGCCGCGCCCGCAGTCGAGGGCGTTCGGCACGCCGGCGCGCGGCGGACGCGCGCTGCCCGTTGCCGCACATGCATCCTCCGCGCGGCCCCTGCCGACGTGAAAACGGCACGCGGGCCGGCCCGATCGCCCGCCCGCGTGCCGTCGCGGCACGGCCGCGCTGCCGCGCGCTACCTGCGCCGCACGATCATCAGGCGCAGCTCGGTCATGTCCTCGATCGCATAGCGGATGCCCTCGCGGCCGAGGCCCGAATCCTTCACGCCGCCGTACGGCATGTTGTCGACGCGGAACGACGGCACGTCGTTGATCACGACGCCGCCGACCTCGAGCTCGTCCCACGCGCGCTGCGCATGCGCGAGCGAATCGGTGAACACGCCGGCCTGCAGGCCGAAATCGCTGTCGTTCACGCGTGCAAGTGCATCGTCGAAGCGGTCGAACTTCTCCAGGATCGCCACCGGGCCGAACGCCTCCTTGCGGTACAGGTCCTGCTCATGGCCGACGTTTTCCAGCAGCGTCGCCTCGAACATCGCGCCGTCGACCTTGCCGCCCGCGACGATCTTCGCGCCGGCCGCCACGGCCGCGTCCATCCAGCCCGCGAGCCGGCGCGATTCGGATTCGGAGATCATCGGGCCGACGAACGTCGCCGGATCCTTCGGGTCGCCCATCTTCAGCGAGCCGGTCTTCGCGATCAGCTTCTCGCGCAGCGCGTCGTACAGATCGGCGTGCACGAGGATCCGCTGCACGCCGATGCAGCTCTGCCCCGACTGGTAATACGCGCCGAACGCGAGCCGCTCGACCACGTAGTCGAGCCGCTCGCGCTGGTCCGCATCGACGATCGCGGCCGCGTTGCCGCCGAGCTCCAGCACGACCTTCTTCTTGCCGGCCTTCTCCTTCAGCGCCCAGCCGACCGCCGGCGAGCCCGTGAACGACAGCAGCTTGAAGCGCTCGTCCGTCGTGAACAGGTCCGCGCCGTCGCGATGCGCGGGCAGCACCGAGAACGCGCCCTTCGGCAGGTCGGTTTCGGCGAGCACCTCGCCGATGATCAGCGCGCCGATCGGCGTGCGGCTCGCGGGCTTCAGCACGAACGGGCAGCCGGCCGCGAGCGCCGGCGCGACCTTGTGCGCGGCGAGGTTCAGCGGGAAATTGAACGGCGAGATGAACGAGCACGGGCCGATCGGCACGCGCTTCGTGTAGCCCGTGTAGCCCTGCGCGCGCGCGGAGATCTCGAGGTTGATCACTTCGCCGTCGATGCGCACCGATTCCTCGGACGCGACGCGGAACGTGTCGATCAGCCGCGTCACCTCGCCCTTCGAATCGTTGATCGGCTTGCCGGCCTCGATGCACAGCGCCTCTGCCAGCTCGTCGAAGCGCTCGCGAAACCGTGCGACGCAGTGGTCGAGCACCGCCTGGCGCCTGAAGGCGGGCAGCTCGCGCATCGGCTTGGCGGCCTCCACCGCCGCGGCGATCGCCGCGTCGATCGCCTTCGCATCGGCCAGCGCGACGCGCGTCGCGACCGCGCCGCTGTACTTGTCGGTCACTTCGAGATCGGTGTTCGCGTAGACGGCTTCGTTGGCCAGGTAGTACGGATAGGTGTCCTTCAGCATGGAGCGTCTCCTTCCGGAAAACGGTGAAAACGGGGAATAGCGGCGAAGTCAGAGCTGCGCCGACAGGCGCTTGATCTCGCGGTTCAGCACGCGCTCGTTGTCGGAGTAGTCGATCGGCACGTCGATCACGTGCACGCCCGGCGCCGCGAAGCACTCGCGCAACAGCGGCTCGAGATCGTCGGCCGACTCGACCCGGTGGCCGTGCGCGCCGTAGCTCTGCGCATACGACACGAAATCCGGGTTCTGCAGCGTCATCGCGAAATCGGGGAAATTCATGTTCTCCTGCTTCCAGCGGATCATCCCGAACGCGTCGTCGCGCAGGATCATCACGACGATGTCGAGCTTCAGCCGCACCGCCGTCTCGAGCTCCTGCGAGTTCATCATGAAGCCGCCGTCGCCGCACACGGCGATCACCTTGCGCTGCGGATGCACGATCTTCGTCGCGATCGCCGACGGCAGCCCCGCGCCCATCGACGCGAGCGCGTTGTCGAGCAGCAGCGAGTTCGGCTCGTGTGCGCGCCAGTAACGTGCGAACCAGATCTTGTACATCCCGTTGTCGAGACAGACGATCCCGTCGGCCGGCAGCGCGCGGTACAGGTCGTTGACGATGCGCACCGGATACATCGGGAAGCGCGGGTCGCTCTGCCCCTTCTGCAGGTGCGCGTCGAAATGCTCCTTGATCATCGTGAAGCGCGCGAAATCCCAGTGCGGCTGCGGCGCGAGCGCCTCCTTCATCTGCCATACCGCGTTCGCGATGTCGCCCACCACCTCGATCTGCGGGAAATAGACGGGGTCGACCTGCGCGCCGAGGAAGTTCACGTGGATCACGGTCTTGTCGTCCGCGCGCATGAAGAACGGCGGCTTCTCGATCACGTCGTGGCCGACGTTGATGATGCAGTCCGCATGCTCGATCGCGCGGTGCACGAAGTCGCCGTCGGACAGCGTCGCATTGCCGAGCCACAGCGGGTGCGTTTCGTCGATCACGCCCTTGCCCATCTGCGTCGTGAAGAACGGGATGCCCGTCTTGTCGACGAATTCGAGCAGCATCTTGCAGGTGGTCTTGCGATTGCCGCCCGCGCCGATCATCAAGAGCGGATGGCGCGCGGCCTGGATCGCGTCGACCGCGTGCGCGACCGCCTTCTCCTCGGCCACGGGCCGCCGGCTGTAGCTGCGCGGAATCGGCTTGCCGTCGCCCTCCTCGTGCGCGATGTCCTCCGGCAGCTCGAGGTGCGCGGCGCCCGGGCGCTCTTCTTCCGCGCGCCGGAACGCCTCGCGCACGGCCGACGGGATGTTGCCGATCGACACGATCTGCCGCGTGAATTTCGTGAGCGGCTGCATCATGTCGACGACGTCGACGATCTGGAAGTGGCCCTGCTTGCTGGACTTGATCGGCTTCTGCCCGGTGATCATCAGCATCGGCATCCCGCCGAGCTGCGCATACGCGGCCGCCGTCACGAAGTTGGTCGCGCCCGGGCCGAGCGTCGCCAGGCAGACGCCCGTGCGGCCCGTCAGGCGCCCGTAGGTGGCGGCCATGAAACCGGCCGCCTGCTCGTGCCGGGTCAGCACGAGCTTGATCCGCGACCGCCGCAGCGATTCGAGCAGATCGAGGTTTTCCTCGCCGGGAATGCCGAACACATACTCGACGCCTTCGGCTTCCAGCGCCTTCACGAACAGATCCGATGCTTTCATGGGGGACTCTCGGTTAATGCCGCCTGCCCGGCCTACGGGCGCGCGGCGTTCAGGACGCGCGCCGGCCTACGGCGCGCGGACGCTTTACCTATCAGACTCTGACCACACTGCACATGCCCGCCGCGCGATGCGCGGCGGTGCCTCCGGAGCCCGGAGGACGAACGGATCCGCCGGCGCGCAACGCGTGCGCGCGGGCGGCAAAGACGTTTTTGATTGTAGACGGATTCGGGAAATGCCGACTTCGGTCGGCGGTGGCCTCGAAGGGGTCGACCGAATGGCCATTTGACCGAGGAATGGAGCAGGCGGCCTTATCGTGGAGGTACCGGAAACAGCATCCGAAATATGTGAACCATGGTTGACACACCTCAATCGATACCCTACTGTGCCCCTACGTTCAGCATCCGGACCACCGACGTCTTCGACGCGTGGTTTGCCGGCCTGTCGGACCGTATCGCGAAACGCCGCATCCAGGCGCGCATCGACCGCCTCGCGACGGGCAATCCGGGCGACTGGAAATCCGCCGGCTCGCCGGTCGTCGAAATGCGTGTCGACCATGGCCCCGGCTATCGCATCGATTACGTCCGGCGGGGAACGATATGGGTGATCCTGCTGTGCGGCGGCGACAAGTCGACGCAACAGGCGGACATACGCGCCGCGCACGCGATGCTCGCGCATCTCGCTATGGAGTGATCGATGGACAAGATCAAGACCCGGCCATGGGATTCGGCCGAACACCTGAAGACCGAAGACGACATGGCCGAATACTTCGACGCCTGTCTGCAGGAGGCCGGCGACGATCCGGCCTTCATCGCGCACGCGCTCGGCGTGATCGCGCGTGCGCGCGGCATGTCGCAGGTCGCGCGCGACGCGGGCCTGTCGCGCGAAGGCCTGTACAAGGCACTGTCGCATGACGGTAACCCGAGCTTCGGCACGATCCTGAAGGTGATCAAGGCGCTCGGCCTGCAACTGCACGGCGCGAAAGCGCAAGCCTGATTCCGGCGCGCGCGACGTCGCGCCTCTTCTCGGCGGTCCGGCCGCCTCAATGCAGCCAGCCCCCCGCCAGGCGCGGCGCGAGCGACACGAGATACAACCCGAGCCCGATCAGCCCGCCGACCAGCGTGCCGTTGATGCGGATGTACTGCAGATCCTTGCCGATGTTGAGTTCGATCTGCCGCGACATCTCGCGCGCGTCCCAGTTGCGCACCGTGTCGCGGATGTGACGCATCAGGAAATCCGCGAAGTCCGGCGCCATCTCGTGCACGGCCTTCTCCACATGCTCGTTCAGCGACGCGCGCAGCGCGGGGCTTTCCGAAAGCCGCGCGCCGAGCCAGCCGCCGAGCGTCGCGGCCTGCCGGTGCAGCGCCGAATCGGCGCGCGCGAGATCGGCCTTCAGCCACGCGCGCAGTTGATCCCACAAATCGCGCAGATACGCATTGAACGCGTCGCCGTCGCGGATGTAGCGCCGGATTTCCTCGCCCTTCTCGATGAATGCGGGGTCGTGCTTCAGGCGTTCGGTCAGCGCCGCGACCGTGCGGTCGAACCGCTGCCGCAGCTCGTGTTCGGGGTCGGCCGCCACGCCTTCGAGCACGCGGCTCACCGCGCTCGCGAGCAGCTGCGCGCCGTGCTCGCCGAGCCACTGGGTCGGCAGCAGCTTCTCGACCTTCGGATACTGCGTCTTCAGCCATTCGACGATGAAGCCCGCGATCACCTCGCGGTTCTCCTCCTTGCCGAGCACGTCGACCACCTGCGCGATCGCGTCGTCGAGCAGCGCCTGGTGGCGGCCGTCCTTGGTCAGCGTGTCGAGAATCGCGCCGGCCGATTGCGACAGGTCGATACGGTCGATCATCGCGCGGAACGCATCGTGGACGAACGACTGGATCCGCGCGTCGTCGGTCATGTCGAGCGCGAAGCCGATCAGCTTCGTCGCGTAGCCGCCGAGCGCCTCGGTGTTCGCGGGCTCGCCGAGCCACGCGCCGAGCTTGCTTGCCGGATCGTGCTGGCGGATCTGCGCGGCGAGCGCGTCGGGGCCGAGGAATTTCTCGCGGACGAACACCGCGAGGTTGTCGGCGATCTTGTCCTTGTTCTGCGGGATGATCTCGGTGTGGCGCGACACGAACGGGATCGGCACGCGGCGGAACAGCGCGACCACCGCGAACCAGTCGGCGAGCGCGCCGACCATCGCGGCCTCGGCCACCGCCTTGATCCCGTCGACCCACACGCCGCGCGGCAGGAAGATCGTCGTCACGAATACCGCGACGGCAACGAGCAGCAGCGACAGCGCGCGGCGCTTGCTGCGGTTCAGTTCAAGGGCTTTGTCTGGCGTCATGGGCAACCGGCGAATCGGCGATGCCGCTAATATCCCCGATTTCGCCGCGCCCGACAAACGCGCGGACATGCCGCGCGCCGCTTCAGAGCAACGTTTTCAGGTTCACCGACGGATCGGCGAGCCGTTGCGGATCGGGCACGGCCCCCGCCGCGATCATCCGGCGGCACGCGCCGATGTCGCGCCCCGCGTTCACCGCGGCCGCCGCGACGAGCCTGCCGTCTTCGCCGAGCCCGAATACCGTGAACGCCCCGTTCGAAGGCTCGCCGCGCACGACCGTGGCTCGCTCGCCGCCGAACAGCCCGAGCATCTGCAGGTTGCAGTCGTATTGATCCGACCACAGCCACGGCAGCTCGGCGTACGTCTCGTCCGCGCCGAGCGCGTTGGCCGCCGCGACGGCCGGCTGGTTCTCCGCGACCTGCCACGACTCGATCCGCACGTGGCGGCCGAGCAGCGGATTGAAGTGCATCGTCACCTCGCCCGCCGCGAAGATCGCCGAATCGTTTGTGCGGCAGCCTGAATCGACACGCACGCCGTTGTCGACCTCCAGCCCCGCGGCCTGCGCAAGCTCGACGTTCGGCACGACGCCGATCCCGACCACCACGACGTCGGCCGCCACGTCGCCGCGATCGGTCTCGATCACCGCGCCGCCGCACGCGCCGCGCCGGATCGCGCGCGGCAGCGTCGACAGTTGAAACGCGACGCCGCGCCCGTCGTGCATCCGTTGCGCAAACGCGCCGACCACTTCAGGCAATGCGCGCTGCAACAGGCCCGCGGCCGGATCGATCACCGTCACCGAACAGCCGAGCTGACGCGCGGCCGCCGCGACTTCCAGACCGATGAACCCGCCGCCGAGCACCGCGACATGCTTGCCCGGCGCCAGCGCCGCGCGCAGCGCGCGTGCATCGGCAACCGTGCGCACGTAATGCAGCGCCACGCCCGCGTCGACCGGCCCGCCGAACGTGCGGACCCGCGAACCGGTCGCGAGCACGAGCCGCCGATACGGCAGCGTCGCGCCGTCGTCGAGCCGCACGCGGTGCGCATCGCGCTCGATCGCGTCGACCCGCGTGCCGAGCCGCAGGTCGATGCGCTGCGCGTCGTACCACGCGGCATCGCGCACGAACGCGCGCTGCGCGCCGTCGTCGTGCAGCAGCGCGTCCTTCGACAGCGCGGGCCGGTCGTACGGCAGCTCGCGTTCCGCGCCGATCATCACGATGCGCGCGTCGGCGTCGCGCGCGCGCAGCGCCTCGGCGGCCCGCCGCGCCGCGTGCCCGGCGCCGACGATCACGATGGGATCAGCCGACATTGACTTCCACCTGCCCGTCGACGATGCGGATCGGATAGGTCCGCACCGGTTCCGTGATCGGCGCGCATTTCGGCGCGCCGGTGCGGATGTCGATCAGCCCCTGGTGCAGCGGGCATTCGACGCAGCCGTCCTCCACGTAGCCTTCGGACAGCCGCGCATGGCCGTGCGTGCAGAGGTCGTGCATCGCGAACAATTCGTCGCCGATGCGGAACACCGCGACCGGTTTCTGGCCCGCGACGCGCGCCGCCGGTTCGTCTTCGGAGAATTCGTCAAATGCGCCGAGCGGATGCCACTCGGCCAGCGTTGCTTCGGTCATGTCGATTCCTTGCTTCGTCAGATCGGGGTGGCGAGCAGCGTCTGCACGCGCGACGTGTCGTAGATCACGCGCTTCGTCTTGTAGCGCAGCCCGTCGGGCGTGCGCACCACCGTGTCGTAGTACTTGCCGGCCTGGTAGACGTTCGATTCGCCGTTGCTGCGCGTCTGCACGACCACGTAGTTGCTCTCGGTGTCGATCTCGCCGTCGCGCTCCGCGACGATCGTCAGGCCCGACGTCATGTGCCGGTACGTGTGCTCCTCGAAGATGTTCGCGTGCCGCAGCGACACCACGCGGTCGCGCAGCATCCGCTGGTTCGTGCAATGAACGATCCCGACCGGCAGCCCGAGGTCGGCGTTCTCCTTCGGCACGATCTCGTACGTGCAATCCTCGGTGAACATCTCCGGCCACTGTTCGAGCCGATCGTTGTCGAGGTGGCCGATGTAACGGTTCTGCAACATGGTCACCTCGAACCACGTCTTCATGTCTTCCATCATGTCTCGCTCCCGATTCAATAGCCCATCAGCTTCTGGTAGCCGACCCAGAACTTGCGGATCAGGCTTTCGGTGATCACCGTGTCCTGCTGGTCCGGATTGCCGCGCGACATCTCGATCACCGACGTCGCGTCGCCGTCGCGCACCGTGCCGCGCTGCACGAGCTCGGTCGCCTCGGTGTCCTCCATCGAGATGTAGCCGGCCGGCCCGACGAGGTTCGCCTGCTTGATGCGCAGCGCGCGCAACTCCGGCGTGTCGTCCGCATAGCCGAAGAAATGGAAGATCAGCTCGAAGTTGTCTGGCCCCTTCGGCAGGATCTGCCGCGCGACCAGCGTGTTGTGGATCTGCTGGATCACGAGCTGCGGGAAGATCGGCTGGATGTGGTTCGTGCAGTCCTCGTCGTATTCGGACACGAGGTCGAGGATCGATTCGTCTTCCAGATGGAAGCCCTCGTCGAACGAGCGGATGTTCTGCTGCTTGTACGCGGCCGACGTGTCGTCGTTCGTCTTCGTCACCGTGATGATGCTGTGCAGGCCGTGGTTCGCATCCGGAATCGAGCGCGCCTTCATGCCGACGCGGAAGATGTTGAAGGTCGTATGGAACAGGTGCAGCATGCTCGCGTGATACGGATCCTTCACGTTCTCCAGGTACAGCTTCCAGTTCGACTTCGAATACTGGCGCGTGCAGCCGAGATACTCCACCGGCTTGTGGAAGACCCGGTCGATCCACGGGCGCATCTGCTCGCCGAGATACTCGGGCAGCGGCGCGACTGCGTCGCTGAAGGTCGCGAACACGAGGCCGCGATAGCTGTCGACGCGCAGCTTGCGCAGCCCGTGCTGCTTCGGATCGAAATCCGCGGGCATCCCGGTCATCCCCTTCTGGCCGCGCCGGAACGGCACGCCGAGCAGGTTGCCGGTGTTGTCGAAGCTCCACTGGTGATACACGCAGGTGTGCGAGCTCGCGTTGCCGCGCGACTTGCGGCACACCTGCGCGCCGCGGTGCGCACAGCGATTCACCCACGCGGCGAGCGTGCCGTCGTCGGCGCGCGTGACGACCACGGGCGTATCGCCGACGAACGTGCTCTTGAAGTCGCCCGGGTTCGGGATCTCCGCCTCCAGCGCGACGAAATTCCACGTCGGGCCGCGATAGATGCGTTCCTGCTCGCGCTCGTAGACGGCGCGCGAGCTGAACACCTTGTACGGCACGCGCGAGCCGTCGTCGTGCGGAAACTTCACGTCGGACGCGTCGTCGCGCGCCGCAAACAGGACGGGTGATTCGGTCTGCTCCATGTCGGACTCCTTGTCGATCCGGTTTCGTTGATCTGATGGAGTCCATTTTTGAAACGCTAATATTCGGCGTCTATCCGGAAACTGCGATTGCGGCGGCGCAATATCCACTTCCGGCAGCTTTCTGCGCTAGGATGGCGACACTCGTCGCGCCTCTGCGCCATCTCGGCCCCTTCGTCCGACCCGTGCACGCGCCCACAAGCGAGACTCATGCCCATGTCCCCAACGTCGTTCGAGCCGCTCGCGCTGCGCGCCCACCGGCTGTTCGAATCCCGCGATCTCGACGAGACGCGCGAGCGGATTTCGCGCGTCATGCAGCCGCACGCGCTGCTGCCGAGCGGCCGCGTGCACGGCGCGTCGCACATGGATTTCGTGCGCCTCGGCGGGCTCGGGATCGGCACCATCGCGTTCGGCGACGCGATGCGCGTGCAGGTCGACGCGGTCGACGGCTACTACCTGCTGATGTTCTGCCTGTCCGGGCAGGCCGAGGTCCGCGCGATGGGCCGGCAGGTCGGCGTCGACGGCCAGACCGGCGTGCTGTGCGCGCCCGGCGAACCGTTCGACGCGCTGCTGTCGGCCGATTGCGAGCAGTTCGTGCTGCGCATCGACGCGGCCACCGTCAACACGCTCACCGGCGATCCGCGCGCAACGCTCGACCCGGTGCTGCGCGTGAGCGACGCGGCACTCGCCGCGTGGCGCCAACAGCTGATGCTGGTCGCGCGCTCGACGGAACTGCTCGATCGCGCGAACGCGAACCCGCGCGTCGCGTCGCAACTCGAACATCTGCTGGTCGACCTGCTGATCGAAGGCCATCCGCCGTCGGCCGTGCCCGTGGCGCGCCACGACCCCGCGCCGGGCTTCGTGCGGCGCGCGCAGGAATTCGTCGCCGCGCACTACGCGCAGCCGCTGCAGCTCGCCGACATCGTGCAGGCGGCCGGCGTGCCGGAGCGCACGCTGCGCGACGCGTTCCTGCATTTCCGCGGGATGAGCCCCATGCAGTACCTGCGCCACACGCGGCTCGAACACGCGCGCGAGTTGCTGTACGGCGCGGGCAGCGCCCGGCGCATCGCGGACATCGCGCTCGATTGCGGGTTTACGCATCTGGGCCGCTTCGCGATTGCGTATCGGGAGAAATTCGGCGAATCGCCTTCGGAGACGCTCGACGGCAAGCGATGAGATCGTGCGGGGCGCCGCATACCGCGCGCCCTGCCGATCACGTCGCGCTGGCCCCGCCTCATTCGTGCGGGCACGCGAGGCTTGACCGTTAGTTGCACCTTATCGCGCTACGTATCGGCCGGCCGCGCTTACGCCGGCGGCGCGAACATTGCGCGGGCGATCTCGCAGAATGCCGCCGTCGCGGGGCTTTCGTCGTGCAGGCGGCGGCTCATGATGATCGGCGACGTCGCGGCCGGCTCCGGCAGGCGGCGATACACGACGCCCTTCACCCGCACGCCCTCGACGCTTTCCGGCACCAGCGACACGCCGACCTTCGCGGCCACCAGCCCGAGCGCCGTCTGCAGCTCGCGCACCTCGTGCACGGCGGCCGGCGCGAGCCCGCCGTCGCGCAGCGCGGACAGCTGCTGATCCGCGAAGCTCGGCCGCGGCGTGCTCGGATAGACGATCAACGTCTCGTGCGCGACGTCGGCAAGCGCGAGCGGGCGGGCCGGATCGGCCAGCGGATGCCCGACCGGCAGCGCGGCGATCAGCTTCTCCTCGACGAGCGCCTCGCGCACGAGCTGGTCGTCGTCGAAGCGCAGGCGGCCGAACCCGACGTCGATCCGCCCCCCTTTCAGCGCGCCGAGCTGCTCGAGCGTGAACATTTCGATCAGCGACAGCTCGACGTCCGGCTGCGCCTCGCGGAACGCGCGGATCACGTCCGGCAGCGCGCCGTACAGCGTCGACGGCACGAAACCGATCACGATCCGCGCCGACATCTGCGCGAGCCGCCGCGTCAGCGGCCCCAGTTCGTCGGCTTGGTCGACGAGGCGCTTCGCCTGCGCGTAGAACACGCGGCCGGCCTCGGTCAGCTTCAGC
The DNA here is from genome assembly GCF_902830275.1 of Burkholderia stagnalis. Classification (GTDB taxonomy): domain Bacteria; phylum Pseudomonadota; class Gammaproteobacteria; order Burkholderiales; family Burkholderiaceae; genus Burkholderia; species Burkholderia stagnalis. The sequence goes on from NZ_CADESW010000001.1 coordinate 542,524, forward strand.
GGCCGGGCGCCGCGCTCGAACAGCGGCATGCCGATTTCGTCCTCGATCGCCTGCAGCTGGCGGCTGAGCGGCGGCTGCGTCATGTGCAGGCGCTCGGCCGCCCGCGTGATGTTCATTTCCTCGGCAACGGCCATGAAATACCGAAGCTGGCGCAATTCCATTGCATACCTCGAAAGTATGGAAGTAGTCGGAAAGAGTGTTGGACGCGTCCGGGCGGATGTTCCTAACATGTGCACCAACAGGAGGAATCGCATGATAGCAACTGCCGCCACCATCGAGCGCGTCGAGACGCTGCTCGTCGACGTGCCGACGATCCGCCCGCACAAGCTGTCGGTCGCCACGATGAATTGCCAGACCCTTGTGCTGGTTCGGGTTCGATGCTCGGACGGTATCGAAGGCGTCGGCGAAGGAACGACCATCGGCGGCCTCGCGTACGGCGAGGAGAGCCCGGAGAGCATCAAGGTCAACATCGACACCTATTTCGCGCCGCTGCTGCAAGGCATGGACGCCACCCGCCCGGGCGCCGCGATGGCACGCGTGCGCAAGCTGTTCCAGGGCAACCGCTTCGCGAAGTGCGCGCTCGAGACCGCGCTGTTCGACGCGCAGGCGCGCCGCCTCGGCGTGCCGCTGTCCGAGCTGTTCGGCGGCCGCGCGACCGACGCTGTGGACGTCTTGTGGACGCTCGCGAGCGGCGACACGCAGCGCGACATCGCGGAAGCCGAGGCGATGCTAGACGCGCGCCGCCATCGCGCGTTCAAGCTGAAGATCGGCTCGAACGCGGTGGCCGACGACGTCGCGCACGTCGTCGCGATCAAGCGCGCGCTCGGCGAGCGCGGCGACGTGCGGGTCGACGTGAACCAGGCGTGGAGCGAGAGCGAGGCGATCTGGGCCGGCCCGCGCCTCGCGGAAGCGGGCGTGAGCCTCGTCGAGCAGCCGATCGCCGCGACGAACCGCGCGGGCCTGAAGCGCCTCACGCAGCTCGCGCAGATTCCGATCATGGCTGACGAGGCGCTGCACGGCCCGGTCGACGCGTTTGCGCTCGCACAGGACCGCGCGGCCGACGTGTTCGCGGTGAAGATCGCGCAGTCGGGCGGCCTGCAGGGCGCGGCGAGCGTCGCGGCGATCGCGGCGGCGGCCGGCGTCGACCTGTACGGCGGCACGATGCTCGAAGGCGCGGCCGGCACGATGGCGTCCGCGCAGCTGTTCAGCACGTTCGGTTCGCTGAAATGGGGCACCGAGCTGTTCGGCCCGCTGCTGCTGACGGAGGAAATCCTCGTCGAGCCGCTGCGTTACCAGGATTTCAAGCTGCATCTGCCGGCCACGCCCGGCCTCGGCATTACCTTCGACTGGGCCCGCATCGAACGGATGCGACGCGACGCCCGCTGATCCCCACACGACACCCGATACAGGAGACACGCATGAACAAGGACGCCATCGACGCGCTGCTGAAGACCTTCGACGATGCCGCGGAGAAGCCCGGCAACCCGCGCGTGCGCGCGATCGTCAACCGGATCGTGAAGGACCTGTGCTACACGATCGAGGATTTCGACGTGCAGCCGAGCGAATTCTGGACCGCGCTGAACTACCTGAACGAAGCCGGCAAGGAGTTCGGCCTGATCGCCGCGGGCCTCGGCCTCGAGCGCTTCCTCGACGTGCGGATGGACGAGGCCGAAGCGAAGGCCGGCATCCACGGCGGCACGCCGCGCACGATCGAAGGGCCGCTGTACGTGGCGGGTGCGCCGGAATCGGTCGGCCATGCGCGCCTCGACGACGGCACCGATCCGGGCCAGACGCTCATCATGCGAGGCCAGGTGCTGGGCGACGACGGCGCACCGCTCGCGAACGCGCTCGTCGAAGTGTGGCACGCGAACCATCTCGGCAACTATTCGTACTTCGATCAATCGCAGCCGGCGTTCAACCTGCGCCGCTCGATCCGCACCGACGCCGAAGGCCGCTACAGCTTCCGCAGCGTGCTGCCGGTCGGCTACAGCGTGCCGCCGGGCAGCAAGACCGAGCAGTTGCTCGACCAGCTCGGCCGTCACGGCCATCGTCCCGCGCACATTCACTTCTTCGTTTCCGCGGACGGTTATCGTAAGCTGACGACGCAGATCAACATCGAAGGCGATCCGCATATCTGGGACGACTTCGCATTCGCGACGCGTGAAGGGCTGATTCCGAAGATCAAGCAGGCCGAGGGCGCGGAAGGCAAGCCGTATGGCGTCGACGGGCAGTTCGCGCTGATCGATTTCGATTTCACGCTGGTCAAGGATCGCGCGAACGTTCCGGAAAGCGAAGTCGACCGCGCACGTGCGCAGGCCTGAACGGCTTCATACGACGAACCGATCACGCAAGGAGCAAGTGATGCTGTTTCATGTGGAAATGACTGTTCATCTGCCGACGGACATGGATCCGGTCAAGGCGGCAACGCTGAAGGCGGAAGAGAAGGCAATGTGCCAGCGCCTGATGAACGACGGTGTCTGGCGGCATCTGTGGCGGATCGCGGGGCAGTATGCGAACGTCAGCATCTTCGATGTCGAGAGCGTGCAGCAACTGCATGATCTGGTGAGCCAGTTGCCGCTGTTTCCGTATATGACGCTGGAAGTGCGGGCGCTGTGCCGGCATCCGTCGTCGGTGCGGGAGGATGATCGGTAAGTGAGCGGAACGTCAGCAGCGGCCGTCCAGCAGCCGCACTTTGTAGCCGGAGGCTGCGGCGCCCGCTCAACGGGCGCCCTTCAATCCCGGCACATCGCCGCTCGACAGCACCTCGTTCTCGACCAATTCCAGCCGAAGCGGTTTGTCTGCATCCAGCCTTTTCTTTTCAATCACACGCTTCCACACGTCATCACGCGTGGGGCTGCGATAGAACGCAACGATCGCGACATATTTCGTCTCCGGTTGCATCGGCTGGGCCAGGCTCGCCGAAGCGCCTGGGTTCACGACCGTCGAGATATCCGCCAGCAGATCCTGCGCAAGCACGGTTCTGTCGTTTTTGAGCAGATCGTCATACGACGTCCCGTCGAACATCTTGCGATCCTTCAGTTGATAGACGCGTACGGCAACGGAAGTCGCCCGCCCTGCGTCGTCCGGATTCAATGCGGCGCGAGCCGCAAGATCGACGTTCAGCACCTTCACCTGCTTGAAGAACACGGCGCGATAAGCGCTCGCCGTCGTATCCGAAACGGATTGCCACGCGCCGCAGGCAGACAGCAGCATGACGGCTGAGATGGATGAAACAGCGAAACGGATAGTCATGTGTGTTCCCCTGGTCAGGCATGTTGAGTCAGATGTGGATTCGGTACGGATACAGGAAATGCCCGATAGATCCCAAGCGCAATATTGATCAGACGCTCTTCATCGGCGGGCAACACGGTGGTCCAGCCGAGGCGTGGCGCCGAGCCGTCATGCGTCGGGCCGATTACTGGCAATGGCGCATGTCGCGAAGACACCTCCATCCGCAGATGCACGTCGGCCTTGACACCTACATAGAGCTGCATGAAGGCCATCAGCTCGCGATGCAGCAATGCACCCGGCAACAGGCCCCGGGCCTGTTGCGCATCTGCGGGCTGCAGCGTCACGCGAACCGCCCGGCTCCGGTATGTCATCCGTTTGCCCAGCACGTAGCCGCCGCCTAGCCCCTTGCGCTCGCCATCCTCCTTCGCCGCCACGATGCTGGCGACTGACTCGAGCGGTCGTTGCCGCCCCGTCGACGTCACGACCGGCCAGAACTCGTCGACCCGAACGCCGACGCGCGGAACAGCCAGCGCCACCACGCCTGCCAACCCTTCCGGCGTACGGGTCCGCTGGATCAATAGCCCAAGCAGCGCCAGCATCCGCGAATCAGGCAGACCGGCCCGCATCGGCTTGTCGCCCCAACCGAACCCGGCCAGAGACAGCAGGCAGCGCGAGTGCGCATCGGTACCGCCTGACCGGAAGCTCTCGGGGTAGCGGTACTTCTTCCACACGCGGTACAGCAGTGTGACGAACCGATGATTGAATTGATCGAGAAACGCTTCGACGGCCTCGTGCCCTTCCTCGCGCTGCACGATCTCGTCGATCATGTGCGACGGCATCGCCGCGTCGACACCGTACAGCCCCATGAAGGTCGTGCGCACGGTCGGCCGAGCATCGGGCCATTCGTCGTCGAATTCGACCGACGCAACCTCGCTTGCCGGAAAGCCCAGGCGCGGCCGCGGCCGGAAGCGCACTGGTTCGCGCTCGACGGTGTTCTGCGTGCCGAACACCGGCCGATCGGACACGCGAACCTCGAGCAGCCGGCATAGCTGCATGAAGTTCATGCGCGGCGCACGCGCCAGCAGCGACGCCACCAGCGGATCGAGATGCGACAGTTCGAGCGGCCTCACAGCGGATCCCGCTGCGCCTTGCTGCGCGGCCATTCGATCCGTGCCTGCGTCGGCAGAATGACGACCGCGAACTTCGTGAACAGGTTGATTTCGGCGTACAGCGCGAAAAAGCGATGCAGCAGTTCGCCGAACAGCATCACGTCGCCCTCGCCCGCGAACGCATGACTGTCGAGCGTGACCTCGATCAGCACGCCCCGCTCGACCGAGCCGCCCGACACTTCTTCGATCAGTGCCTGCGATACCCGAAGCAATCCGGCGAGACGCCGACGGTTCAGCTCATCATTCGTCCAGTCATAGAGCGCCAACGCGCCACGCAGCACTTCCGCGTTCATCATCGACAGGAAATTCGGCGCCAGGTGCGACAACACACGCCACTGGAAACGGTCTTCCGTCGGCGGATACAGCGGCAGTGTCGGCGAGACGAGATTGCGCACGCCGGCGACGTTCTGCGTGCTGACCGCAATTTCATCGAGACTCGCCTCGCGCAATCCCTTGCGCGGCAACATCCCGTTGGTGCCCGTCACGCGCAGCGACAGGCTTTCCTCTGGCAGCGTATCCATGGATTCCCACGCGTGACCACCGAGGACCACCCACGTTTCGTGCAGTCCGGACACGCCCGGCCGCACGCGCGTATGGAAATAGCGCTCCGGCGCTTCGTGCCGCAACATGCCGCCGCGATGCCGGAACGCCGCGAACGGCACGTATTCATACCGCTCGGCCGTGTCGTGGTCGAACGTTGCGATCGCGTCGACAGAGTAGGTTTCGACATGCTCGCCCTGATGACCGGCCGGCACCACGCGATACTCGGTTTCGTGATGATCGATCTCGATCGGTTCGGCATCCAGTTCGAACAGGTTGATCACGGGGCTGCAGAACAGCCGCACGTTCTCCGCACTGAAACGTTGATCGGATGGCCAGGCCTGCTTCAGCACGATCTCCAGTTCGAAGCGGGTCGAGCTTTCTGGCAATTTCGTGATGTCCAGACCGCACAGGTCGACGAACAGGAATTTCTCGCGGAACGTGAAGTACTCGAGCAGCAGCTGATAACCCGAGAATGCGGCATCGGCCTTCGGCCACAACCGCTCTTCGGTCGAGAAGCCGGCCGGTTCGATCGCGACGCCGGCAAGCGGCACCGCTTCACCATCGCGGACTTCCGGAATGCGCCAGTGGATCGCGTCGACCTGCCGCGTGAGCGCGAGGTGCATGGCGAACGCAGTCGGCAGATCCGCGCTCAGGTGCACGCGCAGCCGCGACAGGTCCGTTTCCTTGCGAAGTGCCGATCCTTCAAGCGCGAAACCGAGCCGGATGACCGAGCGGCCGTCGTGGCGCACGGTCGGCCCGGCATGGGTGATCACGATCGGTTGCAATGCGACGGCTTGCGTGGTTCGGTACTGGCACTGGATCGCCCGCGGCGTCGTGCCTTCGGCGCTCGTCGGAGATGGCACGTTGATCGGCGTCGAACGTATGGGCACACCGGCCGGCACTATTTCGGTCTTCTGCAGTTTTTCCGCGGGCGGAATCAGCTCGACGATCGACAGCGACGGAATCATTCGAAGATAGTGCGGCCACAAAAGGCTCACGAGGCCCTCTGTGAGCTCCGGCAGTTCGTCGTCGAGCTTCTGCCGGAGTCGGCCAGTCAGGAACGCAAAACCTTCGAATAGCCGCTCCACGTAGGGATCGCGATCGCCGACGCGGTCGAGATTGAGCAAGCGCGCCCGGTCGGGGTGTGCTTTCGCGAATTCCTTGCCGGACTCGCGCAAATAGCGCATTTCCGCTTCGTAGTAGCGCAGGATGGGATCGTTGTGTTCCATGGGATACCGTTACGAAAGAGTCAGCGCGCGTGCCGGATCGAGCACGGTCATTTCCGCCTGCAATTCACCGATGCGGCGTGCAAGCGCCGGTTTGTCGGCGTCCTTTCGGTTGATCGTTGCTTTCAACGCCCGGACAAGCTGGTGCTTGACCTCGAACACCAGCGCCGGCTCCCAGCGCATCAGCGGCAGCGATCGGGATGCCCCATCGAGCTCGGCAAGCAGCGCGAGCGCCGTATCCGGACGGTCGGCATGGTCGGCGAGGCGCGCCATCACGAGCCGTTGCAGATAGAGATGACGATCGGTCCTCATGCCCGGCAGCACTTCAAGCCACCCGAAAGCAGCCTCGATGCCATCGCGCGCAGCCAGCTCGCGCGCCTGCGCCTCGATTTCCGGCCAATCGCAGGCTGCATCGCCTTCGCCGCCGGCCGATACCGGCAGAGGCGCAACGGCCTCGCCGGCTTCCAGGTCTCGCACGACAGCATGCCGCGCGATCCATTCGAGCGTTGTATCGTCGGCGAACGGCGTGCCGTCATTGAATGCCAGCCGCTCGATACCCGGCAACCGTTCGAGGAACAGCGCGAAATCCGCGCGCAGCAGCTCGCGCCATGTGTTGTACGGCGCGCCGACGTGGTCGAGCGCGATGTGCTGGAAGTACTGCAGGTCGAACCAGAGGTGATTCACGCCCTCCATGAATGCGCCTTCGACGCGTTCGAGCAGTTCATGCCACTGCTTCTGCAGCACGAGTCGCTTCATCTGCTGGCGCAGCTCGCTACGCGGCGGCACCAGACGCGTACGGGACGCGACATCCGCCGGCGGAACCTCGTGCAGCGTGTCCCAGCGGATGCTGCGCACGAGTCGAACCGAGGGCAGATAGCCGTTCTCCTGATCGCGTAACCACACCGCCATCCTGCGCGCCTGATCGAGCAGGTCGCGTGTGGACGCGATTGTGCTCGACGAAACGTGGTGCGGTGTTGCAGTAGACGACGTCAGCGGCTCGGAAGCCGTGTTGCGTGAGGATTCGTCGTTGTGCTCGAACCGTGAGACGAGTGGCTGCAGGTTCGGGCGCGCAGCTTCAGGCCAGGCTGCCGTGCCGGCCGACAGCACATCAAGCGCGGCGAGCGCCCGCTCGAGATCGGCCGGCGCGAATGCCCCGCGGCTGTCGAGCAGATCGAGCATGCGCGCCGTCGCCAGCATCTCGATCGCGCCCTTCTTCGCTTCAGCACGCACGGGCAGTACGGCCTCGCCGAATCGGTCGACGAGCGCGGCCGCCAGTTCGAGTGCATCCGCGAAGCCGGCCGGACCATCCTGCCGCAGCCGGGCGAATGCAAAGTAGCCGGCCAGTCGCAGATCCTTTCCGGTTTCCTTCATCAGTTGCTCGCAGGATCGGACGATCAGTCCGTCATCGATGCCGGAGAGCTTTTGCGTTTCATCCCGCAGCTCGAAGAACGCGTCCTCGTAGCCGGGGTCGCGACCGACGCCGGAGTCGCCCGCGAGTGGTTGCAGCCACGCATCCCACGCGTCGAACCGTGGTTGTCCGAGCGAATCATCGCGATTCCCGCCAACGAGCGTTTTAACGAAATTTGCAAGCGTCATGGGAAGCCTCAATAGACGAATACGTCGCCAGACAACCGCAACGCGTGTCCGAACGGCGTGGACAAGGGCTCTGCCGACGCAGATATTGTCGTCATCGCTGAAGTTGCTCTTGGCTGCGCCTTCATGAATGACGGAGCATCCGCAGCAATACCGCGCACGGTTGGTTGATCGGTTGTCTTTGCCGCGGCAGCCGACCGCACGTTGTCCGATACCGCCAGTCCGTCAGGAAGGCCCGACGGCAACGGCACCGCTGCATGTTGTGCCGACGCGATCGCCGATGGCGGCAGCGGCGGCGGATTGATCGCCGATACCTTGGGACCACCGTTTGCCGCAGCCGTCACGAACACCTGCGCAGGCAGCGCAAAGTTGCGCAACTGGAGCACGTCGAGAGGGCCGCCCCCCGCTTCGCTGCGCAGTTGGACCTTGAGTGGAATCCCCTGACTCGTGTCCGGCGTCCAGGTCAGCAGATAGCGGGCGTTATCCTGCTGCGACACCTTCGCGCGCTCCAGCAGCCGGATCAGTCCGAACCGGCCCTGCGAATCGAGCGCGGTACGCAGGCCACCTTGCTCCGTCCGCCACTCGATATGCGACAAGTTTTCGAGCGACTGGCCCGGCCACTCGAACGGCACCCACGCCTGCTTCTGGTTGAAATAGTGCAGTTCGCGTCCGGACAGCACGAATTTCATGTCGGTGACGCCCGGTGTCTGCACGGCCTGCAACTCGTAACGCACGCGCGCGTCGCCGGCCGGGAACAGCACGGTCGAGATGCGCGTAAGCTTGTTCAGTCCATTCAGGAAGGCCGGATCGATCGTCAGCGCGCCTTGGTTGGCGCCCTGCGCGACGACCCATCGATCGCCTTGCCGTTCGATGACGCCGGCGAGCTGGGTCGTCACGAATTGCGTGATCACGCCATTGTCAGGCTGCATGAAGCGCGCCATTTCGGGCAGCGATGCGTCGTTGTCGGAGTCAGCAAACGGATACCGGCCGGCGAACGTCCTGTTCCAGTCGGCCGCGATCGCGGTGCGCCAGATTTCGTTCAGGCTCGATGCGGCCGGTCGCACGACAACCTGCCAAGCTTGATCGAACGGCGCGCGGAACAACTCGCCGAAGCCCGACCATTGCTCGCCGAGGCTCGCGGCCAGGCGGCTCGCATAGTCACGGCTGTCGGCGATATCGGACGTCTTGCCCTGCAGCACCGACTGTGCGGCCAGTCGCGCCATCGCATCCGGATCGGCATTGGAGACGATCTGCGACGCCTTGAGACGCATGGCTGTGACCCGCTCGAGGTAGCGTGCGAGACTCAGGTCGCCTGTCGCGGCGAACTGCGCAGCGGCCTTGCCGGTGGCAGGCATGCTGGAAGCCACGTCGCTGCCGATCAAGCGCAGGATTGGGCCGAAGGCGGCCGCCAGCGGCACAAGCTGCCGCTGAGCCTGCTTCGACGGATCCTTCTCGTCGGCGCCGACGAGCTGTTGCGCCTTGCTGATCAGGGTGTCCGACAAAGACTGCGCGGTGGTGCCCGTTCCGGCCTGGTAAGCGATCACGTTCATCAGCGCGACAAGCGGAGAGCGTTGAGAGTCGCCCAGCAGCGTCAACTGATCGGCCGTGGCCGATAGCGTGGGCGCCTGTTGCCAGCGCAAGCTATTGAGGAACTGCGCCCAGGCTCGCGCGTAATCGTCGAAGTAGCGTTGACGAAGTTCAGCCTTTAGCGTCGACGGCGCCTGATTGCCGGTTTTCGCATCTGACAGCACCCAGTCGGCGGCCACGCTGTGCTGTCCGCTCGCTTCATCGATCGCCTTCGAGATCCGTTCGTCCCATGCTGCGCGCGTGAAAACACCCGGAACGGTCACCGTCGTTGTGAACAGGCCTCGGCTGGTCGTATCGCCCAGCAGGGTGGCGAGCGACACGGGCGGATACTTCGGCGTCGCTTCGTCGAGGATTTGCTGGTAAACCGCGTCGGTCGAGTTCTGGATGCCGCGCACACCGATGACCGTCTGGCGCGTTGATGCAACGAGTCCGAGATCCGGGGTAATTGCGGGCAACTTACCTTGGGCCAGATGGTTTGCGAAGAATGCGATCGTGTGCTGGCGAAGGTCGTCCCAAGCGCCTGACGACAAAGGTGAGTTGGTCGAACGCGCAGGCGTGGCCGTCGCCGCGAACTGCGGCATCAGGAAGGCGGCCACGGCGCGCTCGGGCTTCGCGAGCATCATGTAGGCCTTGAGCGTGTCGTAGGCGGCCTGTACCTGCGCGTTGCCGCCACTGGCGATTTCGGCGTCCGACAGCGACGCGAGCTGATGCAGGCGTTGTTCGAGCTTTTCGCGGATTGGCGTAATGAGGATGCGTTTCGCGGCTATGGCATAGCCAGGCCATAGCGCGTCGAGCAGAGCGTCATCGCGGTTCAGGCCGAAACGTGACGCCCACGGTGCGCCGTCGCGCCGGTGGATTTCCAGCGTGTCGATCTGCCGGTCGAGGCCGTCGAGCGCTTGCATCGCTTGCGTGCGGTCCTGCACGGCGAATAGTGTTGCGACCGTGTCAGCCGCGCTTTCGATCGTTCCGCGGTTCACGAATCCAGACAGCATCGTGCCGGCCATCCAGCAGCCGATCAGGGCGGTGGTTGCCCATGCGGCCGTGGTCGACAGTGAAAAGCCAATGCGGCGCCCGTGAACCTTGCGGCTGTGCTCGGCGACGGTTTGCCAGATCGTGCGGTGTTGAGGGGCGAGAGGCGTATCGTCGTCGCTCGTCTCGCCGGACGAAGGCGGCGCCAATTCCCGCTCCTTGAACAAAGGGGCGAACAGGAGACCGTGGACCGCGTGTTTCCAGATGCGGGACTGGGTGGTTTGCAGCACGAGATCCGAAAGCGCGCCGCGGAGATTCGCAATATGCTGCGACAGTTCGGCGGGATAGCGGTCACGAGCATTGTTGACGAGGCGTACGACGCCCGCGTCGGCGAGGTTGCCAGAGAGCGCTTGCAGCGACTTGTCGATGTCGTCTGCGTTCACCTGCACGTTCGACCAGGTGAAACCGGTGGCTTCGTCCGCACCCGAGGATTCGCCGCCGAAATCCGTCACATTGAGCAGATAGGCAGGCGCAGCCCAACGCAGCGCGCGCGCGTGACGGGCGAGCCTTTCCGCGAGACCGTCGGAATCAAACGATGGTTTGCCCGAACTACGATTGCGCGTCACTGCTACGATCGCGTCGATCGGGCGGCGGCGGCGCAGACGCCGGATCTGATCGAGCCATTCCGTATCGAGTGTGCTGCTCGTTTGCTTCGCATGCAGGAGAACCGCGTCGCCGGTAATCGCGTAGCCGGCGTCGGCGAGGCCGGGCGCCAGACGTTTGACGAGCGGTTCGTCGCTGGCGATCAGCACCCATCGCTCGCGATAGCGCCAGCGCCAGCCATGGCGATCACGCAGGACGTTGCGCAGCGCCGTGGCGTGATCAACCTGTCCCGCCGGTTCATCCAGATTGGACGCGGCGCGCTTGCCGGCATCGTAACTGGCAAACCAACGGGAAGCTCTCAGCGAGGCAATCCAAAGCAGCACGAGCTCGAAGTGCTTCACCAGCAAGAGCACTACCAGCAAGGCCGAAAACAGGGAAAGCTCGATGATGATCCGGGTGTCGCGAGACCACTCGTAACGAGGCCCCTCCACCCATACCGCGATACCGAGTGCAAGGAAGACGATGACGGCCGCGACGCCAATGAAGAGGCCGGCCGGTCTAGTCTTGTTGTCGTTCTTGTTGTCGTTCATGTCTGTTTTCTGCACACGAGGGCGATCAGTTCGTTACCTTCGCCACACAGGACTATTTGCGGGTCGCCCGTTGCCCGGGCACTTTCTGCGGCAAGGGCCACAGCCAACCACGGCCCAGTGCCCGAACAGTCGCCCACTGACGTTTCGAGCGCGATCCATCGCGTCTCGTCAGGAAATGAAGCAACTTGCCGAACTGTGCTCACGCTGTCACTGGTCAAGCCATGCGCCCACACCGTGCGCAGACGGTCGCACGAGGATTGTCCCCAACGAGCGGCAAGCTCGATCGTCCGGGCAGCAGCATCGAGCGTGCCTTTGGCAGGACGATGCAGCCGTAGCCCACCGGGCATGGCCGGTGATGTAAGGCGCGGGCTCCCAACGAGCAGGGCGACACCCGCCTCTGCAACGCCATCAGACAGGACGGCGCTGATTGCATCCCGAAGCTCAACGGCGACTAGCAGGTGGACCGTATCGACGTCTCGATTGTCGAGCCACGCGTCCGTTCGAAAGAGCGGAATCGTGTGCTCACCCGGCACGACGTTCGCCTTCAACACCGGCACTCGTTGAGCAAGCACGTCCCGTAGCCGGGTCTCGACAGCCTCGGATTTCAGCCTCGACCGATGATGAAGCTCGACCTGAAGCGTCGTTCGCGGCGGAAGAGTATTGAGCTGCGGCAGGAGACGGTCGATCAAGCGTTCGAGCAGCCACGTATACACGGCATGATGGCGGGCATGTTCGGCGAGTTCGTTACCCGGATGAAAGCGCATCTCGGGGATGTCGAGCCAACGCGCATTGACTTCGCTATCCGCGACTGCGCCGCTCGGCCGCAGTCTGGCCAGTTCGGTTCCTTTCAGTATTCCTTCGAGCGAGTTTTCCGAATCATTCGCAGCGAAGCACCAGGCATGGCCCAAAATCGCCAGCGGTCTGCTCGCCATTGCATGACACGCCTGCTCTGCCTCGTCGCTGACGCAGTTAGTCGCAATCGCCTGATTACGACGCGCATAGCCATAACCGAGCCAGGAGCACAGCAGAAGTGTCCATGCCATGAACGGGTAACCTGCGACGCAGAGCCAGAACCACAGGGCGTTCGTCGGGTGCCCCGTTGGCCAGAGCATGATCGTCAGACCTGCCCCCGCGCCCGTTACGAGTACCAGCAGGACCGTCCAGACGATCATCGACACCTGAGGCGGTGGCGGCACCTCCACCCGAGGCGGCACGCGATTGAAATCGACAGGCATCGCTTACCGAACCTGTGCTCCGCTGGACGAGGCAATGAGGACCGCCCCACACCGTGTGTGATCGCCGTCGCAAGAGAGCGGCGTGGTGCCATCCTTCATCCTGTCGCTGCCTTCGACGATCTCGTTGTCGCCGTGGATCGGACACGAGACCTTGTCGCCGACGCGTGCGGCCCGGCGACCCTTTGCCTTGATGCGATCCGAGCCGGTCAGGATCTTGCCGCCGTGGCTTGTTGCGTCGCCTTCATATGCGAGATTTTTCATTGCTTGTCTACGTTAAAGGGGTTTGTTGCATCAAGTTTCTACCAAGCGTCTTGAATGCACCTTCGTCGTCACTTGAACGTAAAAAGGTTTAGTTAAAGAGCCGACGCCAAATACTTGAACAATTAATCAGGAAAATCACCAAGATCTATTTCTTCCAAAGGCAGGCTCTAGCAACTGACGATTTCTCTGGAATTTCATATAGATATGCCTTCTTTGAAATCACGGCATGCCCCCCCAGACACCCGACTCAACCGGCGCTACGTGGATAGATGTGCCACTCTAGTCGCTAGTCAGGATCTTCTTCAGCTTGGCGGCATTTTCGGTGTCTCCATCCCTCTGTAATTTGACAAGTATTTTCGAATAAGCACTTCTGTTACCTGCACTTGGTGGATCGCACGCAAGCAGATTGTCAAATGTGGCACCTTCCGCCAGATATAATAGGATTGGTGGATGTGAAGTTTGGTATCCGATTTTTGCGTTTCGATGAATAAGCGGCATAGATGTCGGCTGCATTAGGTGGATTATCGAAAATCGGCTCAATGTTGTCGGACCACTGGTGAGGCGGGCGCCACTCTCCACCACATACTGCATCTTGCGCCACATGCACAACGCAACCGTCCTTCATACGTACGAAGGCACACAGATACTCGGAATGCACCGACACACCGCTGGAATCAGTGAGATCTCCTTCTGCAGAAAAATTCACGATCGAGTACTGTTTGTCCGGAGACAGACTGTTCGTGCCGGTGCCGTAAAATCTCAATCCGCCATCGAAAGGGGGAAACATCGTGCCATCTGGCCGCTTAAAGCGAAGCGATCGATAGTTGTTGTGTCCGCGATTGGTATACTCTAAAACGCTTGATTCCCCCGACACACTTATCTGGGCCTGAACGCAGGCAGACAGTACTGCCAGGAGAAAAAATATGGATCTATGAATCATTTTCAGCCCTACAACATCTTAGCGCGCATCAATTGATCGATACTTTTCCCTAGCAATTTCTTGATAGGCTCTTTCGCGTATCGACGCATTGTTATTGCACGAAATATTGGAGATCTTTTTTTCCCCTCTGTACACTACAATGCCAGCGGAAAACGTTGACCCCTCGTCAGATCTAATCGTCTTATCATACAAATAATACGTGTAGCCCAACCGAGAAAATCCTATATGGGCCTCCCCACCGCCCGCATATGGGATATTGGAAAAATAGAATACCTTCTTTATTCTTTTGCTATCAGAAATCTGCAAACCTATCTTTCCGCCATTCCCATTGCGATAGGTCAAAGTCCCACTTTCCGTCGATTGACAAAGTGACGCGATGGTTTTTTCGAGTTCGCAATTGAAGATTACCACCTCTTTTTCAGTGCACATTCCTTCGGCGTGCGCTGCCACCATCGGTGCAAGGCTAAGAATTGCAACTGCGACTGCTCGATAAACATTCATAACTACTCCGCCAAAATACCCAAGAGAGGCGCGACTTTACTATAGCGACCACGTCGATCGTCATACTCATTTTGACCGCCGCTTACAATCTGTGCTACATCAGAAACACGCCCCTTCCGAATGACAAATCACCAGGAAAAGATCGACCTCTTGCAAATGCAGATGTGGACACTAGCGCCGCCAATATAAGCGCGAACCAAAATAGCGATTTGACCTTCACCCTCCAAATCTCCACATCAAGGCAATCTTTTAAGCTACGTCGAATCGTTGGCAGTTAGAAGAGCACTCCACTCTTTACGATCAGCGATCGGATACCCTCTGATAATGTCGTACACAAAAAATACTAATTCATCCTCCTTACTTTCTCCTCAACATCAAGCGCACTGCACATCAACCACATCTCTATGGGCTTTGCGCCTCCGGAGTAATTAATTTTGCACCATCCAGCCGTAACCTCTCCAACCATCGCCCGATCCCCTTCGATCAAGTATTTTCTCGTCCTTCCTCTAATACTAGATTCATCAAATAGATAAGTTTTTGACCTCACCCTGACAGAAATACTGTTAAAACTATTCATCAACAAAGCAAAAGGGGAATCTATCGCCTGCCGAACATCCTTTCTCGACTGGTAAGGGTATTTCCAAACTATCTTCCGCCCATTCGATAACCACCCGTAACCGACCCCAAACCAATCGGTAGAACGCCCGTCCTGACGCAAGATATTTCCAATGGGTTCAAAAACAGAAACCGAGTAAAATTTACCTGACGAATTTGGCTCAACGAGAGAATTTCTCACCTCGAACGAATGGATTACAAAGACTTTTTCGTGGCGATCGCGGCCAACCATCAATGAAAAGGCATCCATGATTTCACCCGGCGTATCATCATAAAGCAGCCCTCGCCCTTCCGCTTTCACCGGAACACTTCCATCCGCAACATAATACAAAGAAATTCCATCAAGACCGATCGGCACTCCGGTCTTATCATCCAATATCGATTCCCGAATGAAGCAAACCGTTCCACTCTTTGTATTCAATGGCGGATGACTTTGCCCACCTTGAAGATCAGCACACGTACTCTTCGCACATACGGAGCCACTTATAGAGATGATCACTACAAGAAACCAACTCTTAATCACCACCCCAATCACAACCAACACTCATTCATTTGAATTTTCAAAACCAATGGTCGACAATCAAAATTTCTTCATCAAGAACCCGATCCGGGATTCACCCCCGAGCTTACTCGATACCATCTCATCGCAACACTTTCTATAAAACAAGGCACCCCAATCCTTAAAGTCATTACTCCAATATGCATCAACAAGATTTTGAACTGCTCTTGAATGCAAACTCCCCGGCACAGCGCCACCTTCATAATATCCAGTTACAATTTACCCACTACCATTAGCAGCAGCAGTGTCAGAAAAACCAATCAATACAGCGATAGATCAAATCGCCACAATATATAAAAAAACTCACGATGTTTTATATTTTGAAATTGATCAGCATCTTCCACCCATTTTCCACAAACGGCCTGACCGACTTCTTGGCAGGAAGGCCATACCAGCCCTGACCCCCGGGGTTTCCATTTTTTTATTTCCTCCAACTCCATGTGAGACCCTATGGCTCGGAATGCCAATTACGAATCGCATCCAACAGATATTTCAGACGCCTCTTCTCTTGGATCGACACTTCATGCACGGCGTGGTCGACATCATCATTCTTGAATGGTCCATCATTAGTTTCGACAATTAATTTATCGAAACGAAGAGTTAAATATACCGGAGCGTAACAGTATGCACCCTCATCCATTGGCCTCTTATCAAGCAAAACGAAGTCACTTTCCTTCATTCTCTTAATCTCCACAGACTCACAAAGAGTACGCAACTGAAATTTATCTTTAATTTCAATATTCGGCCCCACCGCGAGGGCACCTTTTTTAAAAAATCGACCAAAGTACAATTTTCCAAAAAAGCCAGTTTTCGCATCAATCACCCATACCACGCTGTCTTCCGATGTATCTCCACTTCTACACTGAATCAGATACCGCTCCCCGCCCTTGCTCCACAGCGCTGAAAAATCAGATGAATTGCACAGCCCTCGCCACCGAGACCATGGTGCGCCTAAATTGACTACACACTCGTTCTGACTATCACAATTGCCCGACAAATTCGCTGAACCACCCATGTATTTTGCGAGCGCGAAATGCGACCATGTCGCAACTAATGCGAAGAATAGCCATTTATATGCCGCATACATAGGCTGACGCATCCTTTGAGATCAGGTGGAAATTTGAATTTGCACGACTGCTCGTGCGACCGTATGCAGAATACGTATATGTATTCTGCTGAAGAATGCCGATGCGCCGGCTAAAGCAATCAGCAACCCAAGCCCGGGCAGCTGTCTTGGCTCGCTCTTCGACGGCAATCTTTATCAATGCTCCCTGTGAATCCGGGTGATCTTCAGAAACTCTCTTCTGGATCTGCTGCGCCGCTTTCTTAAGGCTACCCTGTTGTACAGCGAGGTCGAAGAAAGCGCAGTATGTAGCCAATTCGACCTTGGCTATCAGGTCAGGAGAGATTGTGCGAAGGAACTGTACACATTGCATCACTCCCGAATGATAGCCTCTGGTCGCTTCGTCAATCTGTATTTGCTGAAAGGTCTGAACCTCACCCAATTTTTTGAATGGCCTTTTCCATGATGGGTTGTGGGCTTGCTGATTAAGCGCCCAATCAACTAGCGTCTGTTGATCCCCTCCAGAAATCGCATATTCCAATACCCTATAATTCGAACTTTCGTCGAAAGCCTCTTGAAATGTGGTCAGATCTGCGCTTCTCATGCGTTCAAGCAAAGGGCCAAGCGTACCTTGCCCCGCAGCCCATTGAATTACTCCAAAGGACATTCCCTGTCCATCCCCGTTGTCTGCGACTGCCCCGAAGTCCATAGCGGTGGCTCCTTCGAAACCGGACGTAATGGTTAAGGCCAACTCCTTCGCCTTCTGAAGCGGAATACACAAAATTTGTAAAAAATTTGATACCACGCCGATAGGATCGAAATGAAAAACCTCCGGCCCCGGAAAACCCGGCACACCAGCCTTCACCTCATCCCACCACGCCAGCATCTCGATCCGCTTCCGCTCTTCCCCATGCTGCGGGTTTGGCTCCGTTTTCTTTTCCAGTTCGACGATCAATTGATTCCATTTCGACGGATTCGCCCACTCGCTCTCGTGCTTCACAATCAGGCGTGAGGCAGCCTGCATGAGCCAGGGATAGCCTCCTCGCTCAGTCTGCGACAACGTGCATAATTCAACAGCCGCCTGCGCGCCATCACCTGTCGTGAACAGGGCGTCATACACTTTGAGCATCAACGGGCTGAGATTCGAACGCGCAGCAAGGTCAGCAATATCAGCGCCCCTCGCATAATCCCCCCACTTCTGGGTTGTCGCAAAGATCGTATGTGCCGGATCATGGTCATCCGCCAGGCACTCGAAGTCGATCCACTTCTGCGCGAATTCTCGCGTCACCCGCCCCCCAGCGAAGTTGAAATCGCACACCCAGCCGTCGATCAGTTGACCTTGTGCATTCACGCCGTCGACGTGCCACCAGCTCACCGGGTATCCCGGATCGGGATTGGGGCGCGGCTCGGGAATCCGCCGATTCGGGTCACGCGCCAGTTCGGCGAGCGAATACACCTGAACGGCGTCCGTCTTTCTCGACTGTGGGTCAGTACCCGGAACGAACTCATTATTCTGGGTGCGTTGATACAGCACCGTGCCCGGCGCGACCCGCAGGATCGTCGACTCGGATGGCAGGCCCAGTGCCGCCCAGTCCTCCTTGTGCGGACCGTGTTGACCGACCCATTCGCGCCCCTGCTCGATAAACGACTCGATGCCGTCGTCGCAAAACACCTCGATATGCGCCATCCGGGTTCCGGACGTGCGTTGGTCCAGCGAGTCATAGCGGCCGAGGTGGCCGATCAAGTCGCCGGACTTGATCGGGATACCGCCTCCATCTCCTTGCGAGTTGCTCGGGAAGAGCGTCTGGTCCGTCGTTACGATTACCCCGTCGAACATCGAGTCCGGGAAGACCTCCTCGACCATCGGCCCGCCGTTTTCTTGCCCCAGATAAACCCAACGGCCGACGTCGGAGGACGGATCTACGTATCCGCCGGTTACAGGCGGGTACATCGAAGCGCCGAGCAGGTCCGTAACCTCGCCCCATTCCCGTCCGCGTACTTTTTTCCTCTTGCCGATTCGGATGCTCGCACCCTGCGGCAGGATGCCGATGGGCGCACCATTGGGAGTCTTGCGGACCCTCAGCCCCTGCTGCGACGGATCGGGGATCTGCCCGTTGCGACCCGGTGAGGGCTTATCCTGCGCATGCTGCGTTACGCGCCATTCCCGAGACCAGTACGACGGCTTCTTCCGCTGCGGGAAGTTCGCGTAGTCCTCCCAGGACATCAGGTGCATGTATAGGCTGTAGAAGGTCAGCTTCGTGCCTCGCGGGAACTCCATCGTGTGCCGCACCAGCGCGAAGCCCGTGCTATACGGCGCCTGAATCGGTGATCCGCCATCGGTCGCAGCGATCTCGCTAATCGGGTATGTCTTGTTGGCGCGAAACGCAATCACCACGCCGTCGGCGATGCAGCGCAGTCCAGCTTCGAGATCCAGCGACTGCCCCGCGCCGGCTTCCGTGACATGGATTCCGCCGTGCCACATTCCCTTTCGGCTGACGAGATATGAGCCCGAAGGCTCGCGTTTGGCCAGCAACCGGTAAATCTCGTGCTCGTCGGTGAACTGCGCGGAGGCCTCGGACTGGCCCTGCCTCTTTCGAAGGAACGGAAACGCGAAAGGCAGTGGCTTCAGCTTGGCCAGGGCCGGCGCAGGCGCTTGCCGCGAAGAAGGTTGGCTTGTCATGGTTGAGCTCTATTCAGAGAATCCGAAGGTCACTGCGCCCTTCACGTCGTCGAGCGGCGCCTTGGACCATGTCGGGAATTTGAAGCTGCCGCCGTCCGGATCGTCGACTTTCAGATTGCCCTTGAACTCGATTTCTCCGGCGGGACTGCCGAGAACGATCTTGCCGCCCGAGAGCTTGATGTAGGCGCCGGCCCCGTCGCCGATCGTGACGCCTTTGCGGCCCGTGATAATTACTTCGCTATCGGAAGAACTGACTGTCATGTTCTGCATTGACATCAGTTCCATCACGTCGGATTGCGCCTGGACTTGAACCTTACCCTTCGCGGCGAATATCCGGATCCCAAGTCGCGCCGCAAAAAACGAAATCGCGTCGCCGGCCGCGACCGCGATGCGCTTCATGACACCGATGTCGAGTCCATCGCCAGCCGTAATGAACATCTGTCTGCGGGCGGCAAACTGCATCTGCTGGCCACTCGCGAACCCGACGCCATCGGGCGCAGTCGCGACGATAACGGGCTTCTGGAGCCGCTTGAGCTTTTGCTGGATCAGCGCCCGCTGTTGATCGATGTCAGCCTGAAGCGCGTTCGCAGCCTTCGCCGAGTCATTGAGTGCATGCAGGATTTGTTCAGCCTGCTCGAGCGTCATGTCGGCATCCTGCATGGCGAGTTGCTGGCCCGCGGCACCTGGTTGTCCTTCGGCGGTGACCAGTACCCCCTTTGCTCCCCGAACAGCCGCCGGCCCGTCTGTGCGCAATTCCGCGCCGTGCCCGCGCTCCTTGCGATCGCCGTCGACCATGTGCCCGAGATTGAGCTCGCTGACTTGATGCGGCGTAGTCAGGTGAATATGCTCGACACCCTCCTTGTCTTCCATCCGCATTTCGTTCTGCCCAGCAGTGCGGATGAGATTGCGAGTGTGATTGAGGTTGTTGACGAGATCGGGATGCGAGCTGTCGTGCATGGCCCCGATGATCACCGGTCGATTCGGATCACCCCCCGTATGGATAAGCGCTACCTCCGCGCCGTCGATCAGCGGGAAGTGGTGACCGTAGTTGTCGCCGCTATACGGTTTCGCGAACCGCACCGGCCTGCTGGTGCCGCCGGGACTCCACTCGTCCAGGTCGAACGGCAGCTTGATCACATACCAGCCCTGTTCGGTCAGATACGCATACTTGTAATCGCCGGGCGACGTGATCCGCGCCGGCAAAATGCCATCGATCGCCGGACGCCGAATCGACGCCATCTGCGTGCGCCACACGCGATCGGATGGAATCCCCTCGAACGAAACCCAATATGAATCGCTACGCCCGCCCTTCGACTCCACCGACGTAATGAAAATCCCATGCTTCGCGTCGGCCGGCTTCGGCTCGACCCGCATCACCTCCCCGGCTTCGAGCCAGAACGGGTTGCCGGTGCCTTTGTACGTTATCTGGCTCGCCAAATGCGCCTCATGCCTCAAACGTGCAACACGCCCGCCCTCTTCCGGCGTCTCGTAATGCTCACCCCATCGGTAATCGACAGCGTTGGTCGTCTTGTCGTCGCGGGCAGCGTTTTCCTCGACCAGTAGCGAAACACCTGCCTGCCGATGGTTATAGTCATGCAGCCGCACCGACTCCGGCACACGCTGCGTTTCCCGCCGAAGTGTCTTGATCGCATCCGCCCCAACACTCTCGAGCCCCGAATCACGGCGATGCGGAACCGCGCGCTGCTTGCGCGCATAGGCATCCAGATCATCACCGAACACGACCACCGCGCGATCCTTCTTCTGCTCCCAGCGAAACCAGATCCCCTCTTCCGCGCAAATGCGCCGGATGAACGCAAACGTCGTCTCGTGATACTGCGTCACGTACTCGCGCCGCTTGTACTCCCCGCGCAACTGAAACACGAAGTCGACGCCCGCGCGGTAGCCGAAGTGCCTCAGCGTATCGGTAACGATCTCCTCAACTGACTGCTTCTGAAACAACCGGCTGGTCACACCGCGATCGAGATCCACCAGCGTCGGCTCCAGCACAACCCGATAGCGCGTCTCGTCAGCCGACGTTTCGAACTCGTCGAACTTCGTGATGATTCCGTGAACCGTATACGCGGGCGGCTTCTTGCTGAACTGCGCCGCGTTCGCCCCGAACATCTTCCTCAGATAGTCCATGTTCGGATCAATCGGATCGGCGATGAATTTAGCCGGCCGCCCAAGCACCTGATCCATCGGAATGCCGGCCACCGGGCTTGTGAATTCGATCTCGTACCTGTACAGCTGGCTGACCTGATCGAGCCCGGTAAAACTCAGGATCGAGAACGGCGCCGGGTGGGGCGCCAGTTTCAATTCATAAGCCTGCGACGGCAATATCATCGACATGAAATCCTCTCTGGTGCGCGAGCGCAATGTACCGCCGGGGCGACCATCGTCGCCCCGGCGGCTCATGCGGGAAACCGCAAATCAGCTCTTCGCCTTCGGCATCTGCGAAACGAGCGACAGCCCGATATCCATCCCTTCCACCTGGAAGTGCGGCACGATGAACAGCTTGATGCGGAAGAAGCCCGGGTTGTCCTCGATGTCCTCGACGGTCACCTTGGCCTCGCGCAGCGGATGCGACGCCTGCAACTCGTCGCCCGGATCCTTCATCTCGGTCACGAGCCCCTTGATCCAGTTGTTCAGCTCGAGCTCGAGCAGACGACGGTCCTTGGTCGTGCCGATGTTTTCCCGCTGAATCAGCTTCAGGTAGTGCGCGATGCGCGACAGCAGGAAGATGTACGGCAGGCGCGCGTTGATGCGGCTGTTCGCAGTCGCTTCCTTGGTCTCGTACAGCGCAGGCTTCTGCGACGAGTTCGCCGAGAAGAAGCATGCGAAGTCGTGGTTCTTGTAGAACGACAGCGGGATGAAGCCCAGATTCGCGAACTCGAACTCGCGCGTTTCCGGGATCAGGACTTCGGTCGGGATCTTCGGCTGATAGCCGGTGCCGAGGTCATACAGGTGAACCGGCAGGTCCTCGACCTTGCCGCCCGCCTGCGGCCCGCGAATCTGCACGCACCAGCCGTTGCTCACGAAGCTGCGCACCATGTTCGCCGCGAATGCGAACGACGCATTCATCCACAAGTACTTGTCGTGATCGGGGCCCTTGACGGCTTCCTCGTAGTTGAACGCCCGCACCGGCGCCGTGTCCTTGCCGTAAGGCAGGCGGCCGAGCACGCGCGGCATCGTCAGGCCCACGTAACGCGCATCGTCGGTATCGCGGAAGCTCTTCCACTTGATGTACTCGGCGCGATCGAAGTAATTGCCGATGTCCTGAATCGCGGCGACCTCTTCCATCGACTGCTTGCCGAAGAACGCCGGGCCCACCGAGCCGATGAACGGCATGTGTGCGGCAGCGGCGACCTTCGAGACATTGCGCAGCAGCGCCACATCCATCGGCGAGTTGTTGAATTCAAAATCGCTGATCATCGCGCTGATCGGCTGACCGCCCGGCGTGTCGTACTCCTCGATGTACGTCAGGCGGTACAACCCGCTCTGGATCAGCTCCGGCGTGTCCTCGAAGTCGCGCTGCAGCGCATCCTTCGACACATCCAGCACCTCGATCTTCGCGTTCTTGCGGAAATCGGTGCGGCTTACCAGCATCTTCAGGCCGCGCCAACGCGCTTCGAGCGTTTGGAACTCCGGCGTGTGCATCACGGCGTCGAGCTGGCGGCCGATCTGCCGGTCGATCTGGCCGATATGGAAGTCGAGCAACGACTTGTCGAGCCGGTCGACCGGCTGGCTTGCGCCGGCGACGAGCTCGAGGAATGCGCCCATCCCGCGCGCGATCCGCTCGTCGGCGGAAACCTCCGACAGCATGTCGTTGTCGCGGAACGCCTCGAGCGGACGCGCCTCGCTGACGGGCTTCAGGTTGATCTTGCTGCACAGCGATGCATACACGCTGTCGATGTCCCCGTGCGGGGGGTCGAGCACGACGGTCTCGGTCGCGCCGGTCTGTTGCGTTTCAGTGGATTTCATCTCGTGTCCTGTCTGCGATCGAATCGCAACCTGTTTTCGGAATGCGGTGAAGGCGCGCTTGGCCCGGCTCCGCTCACGCATGCCCTTCCGGCTGAGTCGCCGCGGTGGCGATCTGCGACAACTCGCCGCGCAGCTTGTCGGACAGTCGCTTGTCCTTCAGCACCTTCTCGAACTCGCGGCGGAACGTGCCGTTGTCGAGCAGGTTCGATTTCAGGTCGCGCAGCAGGTTGCGCATCGCCAGCAGCGCCTGCAGCTCGGGAATCTGGCGGGCGACCTGCTCCGGCTCGAAGTCCTTGATCGAGCGGAACGACAGGTTGACGGGCAACTCGGAGCCGTCCGCCGCCAGTGTGTTGTCCGCTGCGATCTTCAGGCCCGGCGCATAGTCGGCAAGTACCGCGTCGAAGTTGTTCTTGTCGATATTGACCTTCTTCCGCTCGGCCAGCGGCGCTTGTTCGCGGCCGGCGCTGAAGTCGCCTGCGACGAGCAGCTTCAGGGGCAGCTCGACTTTCTTCTGCGCACCGCCGGTGTGCAGGTCCAACGTGATCGAAACCCGGCTCTTCGGGATCTCGCGCTGAAAGCTATCCAATTCGTTCTCCTTATCTACGGATGCTGCTTGAAGATGCCGCAATGCGCATCTACGGTCATGGACGCACTTTCGTCCGCTCAGCCCGTGTCAACCCCGGCACCGACATTTGCGAACGACTGAATCGGAAATTCGAAATCTTCATTCCAGATTCACGGGGCAGAAAAATACCACGCCGAATCCTGAACGGTAAACCACAAAGCACAAGAAACCAATTCCATTCGAACACAACCCGCAAAAATTCCACAAATATAAGACAAATCCTATTTAACTATTTTCACAATACCCAACCTTTTTCCAAAAATTCATCCCACACGTCAATCAACGGATCGAAGAAAGCACGCAATCCGTTGATACACAAAGACATTTCCACCACAATTCGCAGCCGCACAATCTTGAAAAGGCCGATATTTTTGAGAAAACCATTGCCAACAACCCAGCATCGAATATCTCAAAATCCCCACTCCCATTTATCCCAAAATAATCCCCCTCGAATTAACCACAATTCATCAATCTCGGTGTATACGAAACACGAAATCGGCGTATAGAATCAGCGCCTCATAATTTCCAAATTTCAATAGACCACACCATGCGGATCGAAAAACCGCTCTGGCATGAAGGGCTGATCCTGACGCAGCAGCATTTCCAGCAACAGGAACGCTGGGCCTCGTTCGCGTTGCGCCAGTTCGCGAATTCCGTCGTTTCGTCGCCGTGGGGAACGCTTGGCGTCGATATCGACGAAGAGGCGCTCGCGTCCGCGCGCCTGAAACTGACCCGGCTCCAATTGCGCCTGCCGGACGGCACGCCGATCGACACGACTGTCGCAGACGCGTTGCCGAACGCGCGCGATCTGACTCGGGGAATCCCGCTCGACGCGCAAAGCATCGAGGTGCTCGCGGCGCTGGCTCTGCCAGACGCGAATGGCGGCAACTGCCGCTTCGACGAGATCACGCTTGCCCGGCCAAAGCGCACGTATCGCGAATTCGTCAAGGTGGTCGATCTCAATGGCACCGGTGAGACCGAAATCGCGGCGGAACGTCATGCCGTGCGGCTGCTCTTCGATTTCGAGCCGCATGACGACGATACGGTGTGCGCGATAGCGCGACTCACGCGCGCGACGAACGGTCAGTTCCAGATCGATCGCAGCTTCGTGCCGCCCTGCCTGACATTGTCCGGACATGCGCTTCACGTCGAGCGAATCAATCGTCTCGCCGATATCCTGGGTGCCAGGAGCGCCGCGCTCGGTGCGCGCCGCAGCGAGCGAATCGAACAGGTGGCCGAGTACGGCGTCGCGGATGTCCAGCTTTTCTGGCTTCTGCATTGCATTCACAACGCGTGGCCGCAGCTCCGCTACCTCGCGTCGCATCCGAGTCAGCCGACCGACCGCCTGTACGAGGTGCTGGCTCAACTCGCGGGTGCGCTGATGACGTTCTCGACAAACGCCCAGCTCACCGACATTCCACCCTATGACCACGCACGCGCCGACGACGTGTTCGCCCGGCTCGAATCGCTGATTCGTGGCCTGCTCGATGCCATCATTCCGTCGCGTGTCGTCTCGATCGGACTGACGCACACGAGCCCGACGACATGGTCGGGCCAGTTTCTCGACGCGCGCCTCGCCGAGGGCACGTCGGACTGGTATCTGTCCGTCAATGCCGCGCTGCCCGCATTCGAGCTCGTCGAGCAGTTTCCGCGCCTGTGCAAGATCGGCGCACCCGACGACGTCGAGCACATCGTCAATTCCGCGGTTGCGGGCATTCCGCTCAAGGCCGTTCAGCGTGTGCCGGGCGCTATCCCCGTGCGGCTCGACAACCACTATTTCGCGCTCGATCCGGCCGATGCCGCGCTCGCGAGAATGCTCGTCGCACGTGCCTGCCAGATCTACCTGCCCGCGTCGATCCCCGACGCGTCGATCGAACTCTATGCGGTGCTGCGCTCATGACACCCTTCTTTTCCAAGCGTCGTGAAGCGGCACTGCTCGATCAAGAACCGGGCGCCGGCCGCGCAACGGGCACGTCGATTCGCGCGGAGTTGCGCGACACGGCCCTGCTCGTCACGCAACTGTCAAACGCCGGTCAAGTCGAGAATATCGGCGAAACGCGCCAGCGCTGCATCCAGCTCGTCGCGCAATTCTCTACACGGCTGGATGCGCTGGGCATCGCCCCGGACGTGCGCGACGATGCCGTGATCGCCCAGTGCGGCCTGATCGACGAGACGGTCTTGCGGTACCTGCCCCCCGCCGATCGCGCGCAGTGGGAACCGAGACCGCTGCAGGTCGAACGGTACGGCATTCACGACGCGGGCGACCGCGTATACGAGCGGATCGAATACCGGATGCGCGAACCCGCACCGAATGTCGAGCTGCTGGAATGCTACGCGGCCATCCTCGGCATCGGATTTCGCGGGCGCTATGCATCGCCGTCAGGCGTATCGTCAGCGTCGCATGACGGTGAAGCGAAACGCCAGGCATTGATTGCGGCGCTCGCCACGCTGATCGATCGGCTGCGGCCCGCTACGCCTCGGCCTTTCATGACCGATCGATCCACTACGCGATTGAGCGACCGGTTGAAGCGCCTCTCGCCATGGGCAATCGCGGGCCTCGCATGCGGAGCCGCCGCACTCGTATGGCTCGTCTGGCAGCAGATCCTCGATGCGCAACTGGCGCATCTCGTTCAGCAAGCAAAACGGCTGTGAGTTCCGATATGCATTCCCTGTCCGGCTCAGCGCGACCGGAGTCGAAGGCAGCGCGTGCGACGCTGTCGGGCCTTGGCTATCCGCTGCGCGCCGTTCTGGCGCTGGCCGCCGCGCTTGCATTGGCTGTCACATGGGCGATCCTGCCCGTCGAGCGCGGCACGGCGTGGGGTTTGACTGCCGTCATCGTTGCCGCCGCATTGCTGGTTGGTTGGCGGCACACGCGCAGGCTGGCGCTCATACACGAGCAGCATGCGCATGTGCTCGCCCAGCTTGGCGCCGCAACGGTCGACCTCCCGGTCGGCCTCAGGACCACGATGCCGGTCGCACTGGTCGTCGGCGACGGCCTGGCGGAACTCTTCGATCGTGAGGAGACCATCACACGCTTCGTGCATGTCGGCGACGGCGCCATCTGGTTGCGGGTGGATCGCCCGCAAGACCTGCCGCGCCTCGCCGTCGCGATCCGCCAATGGCGCGATGAGCATCCGCCCGATTGCGTCGTGCTGTCGGTCGCTCCGGCGGCGCATGCGAACGACGACGCCTTGGCACAAGCGCTGCGCGTCATCCGTCAGGCGGCGGCCGACGCGTCGAAGGCGCTGGGGACGAGTTTGCCCGGCTACATCGCGATCTATCAACGGCTGACCGACGAGCCGGCGACGAACTACACATCGATCGGCATTACGACGGCTCAGTGGTACGGCACGTCAGCCGCGTCCCCCATCGTCGACGCGGGCCGTTTCGACGCCGCAATCGAGGCCGCCGATGCAGAAGTGGTCCACGCCGGTGGCGACCGCGCGACGGCCGTGCGTGCGGCCGGTCTAGCCGCAATCGTCGGCTGGACACGGCGCAACGTGTTCGACGTGCTTGCCGACCGGCGGCAACCGGCGTCGGCATGGCGCCTGTGCGGCGCGGGCTGGATCGACTGCGGCCCCGCAACCGGCCCCGGCAAGCCTTGGGAGCGCGATATCCGGGCGCGCGTCGCCATCGTGCCGCGCCCCCTTCCCGGTTCGACGGCGCCATGGCCGCTGCCCCAATCGCTGATCGAAGGTGCACCGCGTCGTGTCCGGATGTCTCCCCGGATCGCCGCCCTCGGGCACACGCTTGCGCTCGTCGCGTGCGCAACGGCTGCCGCCACGTGGGGCGCGGCGAAGAACAATGAAGCACTGATGGCCCGCATCGGCGAACACCTCGTCCGTTACGACACGATTCCCGCGGCTCACGACGCAGCGAAGCGCGATGCGCTGCGCGCACTGGTCTCGGATCGCGATCAACTGGACCGCTACGCGCGTACCGGCGTGCCGCTCCGGCTGTCCTTCGGCATGTATCACGGCCAGCACCTGCTTTCACCGCTCAACGGAGTGATCGCATCCTATGAGCCGCCTGCACCGCCACCGGCCGTCGTCACGCTGGACAGCATGTCGCTGTTCGACAGCGGCAACGCGGCGCTGAAGCCAGGCTCGACGCGGGCCATGGTCGGCGCACTCGAACTGATCAAGGCGCATCCGGGCAAACGGATTCTCGTCGCCGGGCATACCGACGTCGTCGGCAAGCCTGATCGCAACCTGACACTCTCGATCGATCGCGCGGCCGCCGTGCGCGACTGGCTCGTCGACGCATCCGGCATCCCGCCGACCCAGTTCGCGATCCAGGGCTACGGCGATACGCGCCCCGTCGCAGACAACGCAACACCCGATGGCCGCGCAAGGAACCGCCGCGTGGAAATCACGCTGGTGCCCGACGCATCGGCGGAAACGCGTTCGGAAGATCTTGCGAGGTAACAGCGTAGTTTGGTCCCGGGGCGACAGCCTCGGGTTTGGCAATACCGGAATGCGGTTCCGGCGATTCGTAGTACGAAGAAGGAGAAAAAAATGGCAATTCCGGCCTATATGTGGCTCAAGGACGACGGCGGCGCGGACATCAAGGGTTCGGTGACCGTTCAGGATCGTGAAGGCAGCGTGGAGCTCGTCGCTTTCGATCACGGCGTCCACATCCCGACGGACGGCAACACGGGCAAACTGACCGGCACGCGCGTCCACAAGCCGATTACGCTGACGAAGGAGACGGACGCATCGACGCCGTACCTGTACAAGGCGGTGACGAGCGGCCAGACGCTCAAGTCGGTCGAAATCAAGTGGTACAAGATCGACGACGCCGGCAAGGAAAAAGAGTACTTCAACACGAAGCTCGACAACGTGAAGATCGTGGCCGTGAAGCCGAAGATGCTCGACATCAAGAACCCCGACTACGAGAAGCACAACCATCTCGAGGACGTCGAACTGCGCTACGAGACGATCACGTGGTCGTACAAGGACGGCAACATCATCCACAAGGACACGTGGAACGAGCGTTCCTGATGCCCTGACCGGCAGGCGGAATCCGGTCGCCTTCGCGCGGCCGGCTTCCGCTTCGCCGGCCGACACGCGCGGCTCGGCCCTGCGCTTCAACCACGCGCCGCCGGACGCCCGCATTTCCCCTTCTTTTTTCCGCTACTGTCATGACGCTGCGCGACGACCGAACGCCGTCCCTCCGGGACGCCACTCACCTCCTTCGCCGACTCAATGCGCATTGCACGCGTGCGCTCGAAGCCGCCGCGAGCCTCTGCCAGACTCGGCTTGCGGACGAAATCGCGGTCGAGCACTGGGTGCTGAAGCTGATCGAGGCCGACGACGGCGACATTCCCGCGCTCTTGCGTCACTATGAGCTGGATATCGACGGCGTGTGGGATGCACTGATGCAGGTGATCGACCGCATGCCGCGCACGCTGCGCGGCATGCCGGCGCTGTCGCGGCAACTGGCCACCGTCATCGAGGACGCGTGGGCATACGCATCGTCCGACGATCCGGACGGCATGATCCGCTCCGGCCATCTGCTGCAGGCCATCGTCGATGCGCCTCATGTGTTGCGCACGCAGCGCGCCTGGCCGCTGCTGTCGGTCTCGAGCGCACAGATCCGGCGCGTGCTGCCGCGGCTGGGCCGGCGGTCGTGCGAAAACGAGACCGAGGACATCGCGCCGGAGCAGAGCAGCGAATCGGCTACTAATTCGGCTGACTCCGCACCGGCGCCCGGCGCCGCCGTTACGTCGCCGGCAACGCGCGTCTCTGCCAGCACTGCCGACGGAGAAGCACTCGCGCGTTTCGCGCTCGACCTGACGGACAAGGGCCGGCGGGGCGAGATCGATCCCGTCTTTGGCCGCGACCGGGAAATCCGGCAGATGGTCGACGTCCTGGCGCGCCGCCGCAAGAACAATCCGATCCTCGTCGGCGAGCCGGGTGTCGGCAAGACGGCGCTCGTCGAGGGGCTGGCGTTGCGCGTGATCGAAGGCAGTGTCCCGGCAACGATTCGCGACACACGCATCCTGACGCTGGATCTCGGCTTGTTGCAGGCCGGCGCGGGCGTCAAGGGCGAGTTCGAGCAACGGCTCAAGAACGTGATCGACGAGGTGCGCGCATCCGCGACGCCGATCCTGCTGTTCATCGACGAGGCACATACGCTGATCGGCGCAGGCAACGCGGCCGGCGGCGCCGACGCGGCAAACCTCCTCAAGCCGGCGCTCGCGCGGGGCGAACTGCGTACGATCGCGGCGACGACCTGGGCCGAGTACAAGGAATATTTCGAACGGGACGCCGCCCTCGAACGGCGCTTCCAGCTGATCAAGGTCGACGAGCCGGACGACGATACGGCGTGCCTGATGTTGCGCGGGCTCGCGAGCCGCTATGCGCGGTATCACGACGTGCACATCCGCGACGAAGCGATCATCGCGGCCGTCAGGCTGTCGCGCCGCTACATTCCCGCCCGGCAATTGCCCGACAAGGCCGTCGACCTGATCGATACGGCTGCGGCGCGCGTGCGGATGGCGGTCGACGTGCCACCGCCGGAACTGCAACAGGTCCGCGCGACGCTGGCGGCGCTCGAACTGGAACGTGCCGCACTCGATGCGGACATCCGCGCCGGGATCGCCGATGTCACCGAACGGCGTGCCTCGATCGATGCCGAGCACGATCACGCGTGCAGCAACCATGATGCCCTGCTCGGTCAGTACCTGCGCGAACGCGAGTTGATCGGCGCGTTGCGCGACATCCGCCGTGCAGATGACACTGCTGCGACCGACCTGGCATCGATTTCCGCGACCCTGGACGCACTATCGTCGATTCAAGGCAAAGCGCCGATGATCTTCCCCGACGTTGACGCACAGGCTATCGCGCACGTCGTCGCCGAATGGACCGGCGTGCCGGTCGGCAACCTCGTCGAAGACGAACTGAGAAGGCTGCTCGCGCTCGAAGCGGCACTGGCGGCGCGGGTGGTCGCGCAGGACGACGCGATCGCCGCGCTGGCGGAGAGCCTGCGCACGGCGAAAGCCGGCCTGAAAAGCGAACACGCGCCGCTCGGCGTGTTTCTGCTTGCCGGCCCGTCCGGGGTCGGCAAGACCGAAACCGCGCTCGCGCTGGCCGACCTGCTGTTCGGCGGCGAAGCCGCGCTGACGACGATCAACATGTCCGAGTACCAGGAAGCCCATACCGTCTCGCAACTCAAGGGCTCGCCGCCTGGTTACGTCGGCTACGGTCAGGGGGGCATCCTGACTGAAGCCGTACGTCAGCGCCCGTACAGCGTGATCCTGCTCGACGAAGTCGAAAAGGCGCATCGCGACGTGCTCGACCTGTTCTATCAGGTGTTCGATCGCGGCATGATGCGTGACGGCGAAGGGCGAGAAATCGATTTCCGCAACTGCGTGATCGTGATGACGTCCAACCTCGGCAGCGCGCAGATCGACGACGCGACTGCGGACGATCCCGCGATCATGCAAGCTGCACTGCGTGAAGCCATTCATCCGCAACTGGTTGAGCATTTCCAGCCCGCGCTGCTCGCGCGCTTCCAGACGCTGGTTTATCGGCCGCTCGATGCGGTGGCGCTTGCATCGATTGTCCGTATCAAGCTTGCCAAGGTTGCCGAGCGCCTGCATCGGCAACACGCCGTAACGCTGAACTGTGCGGACGACCTGATCGATTCGATCGCGCAGCACTGCGTTTCTCGCGATTCGGGTGCGCGCAGCGTCGATGCGTTCCTGAATCAGCGCGTGCTGCCCGTTGTTTCCCGCGAATTGCTGGTGCGGATGGCGACAGGCGCCACACCATCCATCATTGCACTGTCGACCGGAACGGAGGGCGCGTTGACGATCGACTTCGTCGACCGCGAAGCATCATCGGTCGACCAAGCAAATTGATCGACGCAGGAGCGACAACGAAACAATGACCGCCGGCCCCTCCCTCTACGACATGCTGCTCGGCCAGATCGGCGGCGAGCCGATCGACGCCCACGACGACAGGACGCTCGAATGCCTGAGCATTCAACAGAACGTGCGGCGCATCCTGAATACGCGCGCAGGCGCGCTCAAGCATCTGCCCGACTATGGTCTGCCCGACCTCACCAACATCTACAAGGCACTCCCGGCGTCGGCGCACGTCCTCAAGCAGCAGATGGAAGCGACGCTCCTGAAATACGAGCCCCGCATCCGGTCGATCGACGTCGAGATCACCGACAACCACGACCCGGGAATACTGGTCAGCTTCGAAATGACCTGCCACCTGAAAAACGCGGGCCTCGTCCGGTTCGGCACGTACTTCGAGCCGCCCGGACGCCTGCGAGTCGAACGGCGCATCCGCAGCCGTCATTGATCGGGCCTCGTCAGCCCGCCTCCACCACATGCGCCGCGAACCCTGCCTGTTCCGGCGCAATCTCCGCCTTCAACGTCAACGCCGGAATCTCGTAATCGCCCGCATTCTGCCGCCGGAACGGAATCGGCTGCGTCTCCCACAGGCTATCGAGACGCTCGCCGAGCGCATCGCGCGTTTCCTCGAAGCGCGCGTCGCTCATCTTCCCCGCCCGGTAGATCACGAACGGCGGCAGCACATCGAAGCCCGGATAAAACAGCACCCCATGCTGGATCGGAAACAACACGGCGTCGATCGCCCCGTTGATACCGCGCGGGCTGTAGTGCGATTCCCACCCGCCCGTCGTGACGAGCACCATCGCGCGCTTGCCCGCGAGCGTGCCTTCGCCGTACCGGTCGCCCCAGTGCGTATCCGAGTGTTCGCCCACGCCATACGCAAAGCCATACGCATACACACGCTCGACCCAGCCCTTCATGATCGCCGGCATCGTGAACCACCACAGCGGAAACTGCAGGATCACCGCGTCGGCCCACTGCAGCTTCGCCTGTTCACGCGCGATGTCGTCGCGCTGCGTGCCCTGCTCGAACGCGCGCTTCGAATCGAGCGACGGATCGAAACGCGCACCCGGCTGATGGTCGGTCACATCGTTCGCATCCAGCGCCGCCTTCCAGTTCATCGCATACAAGTCCGTCACCTGCACGGCATGGCCGGCCGCCTCGAGGCGCTGCACGGCGAAATCCCGCAGCGCGCCGTTCAGCGATCGCGGTTCGGGATGGGCATAGACGATAAGAACATTCATGACAGGGCACTCCGTTACGTGAATGCAAGCAGGATGCCGCGCCCGAAGGTATATTGGAAATGAATTTCTGATATTCCAGGTATAGCCATGAATAATCTCAGACGACTGGACCTGAACCTGCTCGTCACGCTCGACGTGCTGCTGTCCGAGCACAACGTCACGCGCGCCGCCGAGAAGCTGAACATGTCGCAGCCGTCCGTCAGCGTGCAGTTGCAGAAGCTGCGGGACGTGTTCGGCGATCCGCTGCTGCTGCCCGGGCCGCGCGGCATGCGGCCGACCGCGCGCGCCGAGGCGCTGCGCGAGCCGCTGCGGGAAGCGCTCGAAGCGGTCGAGCGCGCGGTGCTGCCGGCGACGCCGTTCGATCCGGGCACCGCCACCCATTCGTGGCGCCTCGCCGCGACCGACTATGCCGAGTCGACGATCGTGCTGCCGACCTTGAACACGCTGCGCGCCACGGCGCCCGGCACGCGGCTCGCGGTGGTCGAACTCGCGCCGCCGCGCATCGTGAAGCAGGCCGAGCTCGGCGAGATCGATCTCGCGTTCCACACGACCGACTGTTCGCCGGACGGCATGCGCCGCCGCGCGCTGTTCACGGAGCGCTACGTGCTCGTCGGCCGAGCCGGCCATCCGAAGCTGAAACGGCGCCCGACGCTCGCGCAGTTCTGCGCGCTGGAATACGTGATCGTGTCGCCGGAAGGCGGCGGATTCTTTGCGGTGACGGACGACGCGCTCGCGAAACTCGGGCTCACGCGGCGGGTCGCGCTCTCCGTCCCGCACTTCCTGTTCGCGATCTCGGCCGTCGCGCACACCGATCTCGTCGCGATGCTGCCCGAGCGCCTCGTGCGCGACGCGCCCGCGCTGCGAATCGTCGAAGCACCGGTCGAGGTGCCCGGCTACGAGATGTCGATGCTCTGGCACGAACGCTCGCATCGCGACCCGGCGCACCGCTGGTTGCGCGACACGATCGCCGCGTCGGTGTGAGCGGCGCGCGGCCGGCCGCCGCGACGCACATAAAAATTTCCGCTCGGCACGCATCCGGGGCTTGAAAGCGCTCGAATCACTGTATATATTTACAGTGCTTTTGTGCAATTTGACCCGATTTCCGTCACCCGATGACGGACGGATTTTTGTGAGGCGACCACGACCATGTTCCAGTCATCCGCATTCGATCCCGAGCAGCCTGGTTTCAACCCCGTCCATTTCGAGCGCGCCGCGCAGCGGGCGGTCGTCGACCTGCAGCGCGTCGTCGGCGGGCCGGCGCAACGCGCGCTCGGCCTGCGCCGGCGCACGCACCCGGCCGCGGTGCGCACGCTGAGCTGGCAGGCGCTGCTCGACGTCGAGGAACTGGCGTTCTCGAATGCCGGATTCCTGAACCGGAACGACCCGACGGTGATCGATGCATTCATCCGGCTGCGCGACAGCCGCCTGCTGGCGGCGGATGTCGACGAGCCGGTCGACTGGCGGCGCGACGACGACGACCTGCCGGCCGTGTATCTGATCGTGCGGGCGATGCTGGAAGCGGAAGCGGCGGAGCAGGCCGAAGCCGCGTGAGCGGCGCCGGGGGCGGTGGCGTCGCCATGCCTGCGTCACGCGGCTCGCGTCACAGCCGCGCCGCGAGTCGCGCCCCCTGGTCGATCGCGCGCTTCGCGTCGAGTTCGGCCGCGAGCTCCGCGCCGCCGATCAGGTGCACCGTCCGCCCCGCCGCCTGCAGCGGCTCGACCAGCGCGCGCTGCGGCTCCTGGCCGGCGCACAGCACGATCGTGTCGACCTCGATCAGCGCCGGATCGGCACGCTTCTCGCCGTATGACACGTGCAGCCCGCGCGCGTCGATCCGCTCGTAGTTCACGCCGCCGATCATCGTCACCTGCTTCATCTTCAGCGTCGCGCGGTGAATCCAGCCGGTGGTCTTGCCAAGCCCCTTGCCGAGCGGCGCGGCCTTGCGCTGCAGCAGCGTCACCTCGCGGGCCGGCGGCGTCGCCTGCGCGCGCGTCACGCCGCCGCGCGTCGCGGCCGGGTCGGTCACGCCCCATTCGGCTTTCCATTCGTCGAGATCGAGCGCAGGCGACACGCCGTCCTGCACCAGGAACTCCGCGACGTCGAAGCCGATCCCGCCCGCGCCGATCACCGCAACCCGCTTGCCCACCGGCCGGTTGCCGGCCAGCACGTCGATGTAGCTGAGCACGTTCGGCCCGTCCTGCCCCGGAATCTTCGGGTCGCGCGGCGACACGCCGGTCGCGAGCACGATCTCGTCGTAGCCGCCCGCGATCAGGTCGCTCGCGTCGACGCGC
This sequence comes from Burkholderia stagnalis, assembly GCF_902830275.1. Lineage (GTDB taxonomy): Bacteria > Pseudomonadota > Gammaproteobacteria > Burkholderiales > Burkholderiaceae > Burkholderia > Burkholderia stagnalis. The sequence continues at coordinate 577,897 of NZ_CADESW010000001.1, forward strand.
CGGTTCAGGTGCAGCGACACGCCCGTCAATTCGATCTGGCGGCGGAAATACCGCAGCGCTTCGTGGAATTCCTCCTTGCCCGGAATCCGCTTCGCCATGTTGAACTGCCCGCCGATGTCCGCCGCCGCGTCGAACAGGTCGACCCGATGGCCGCGCTGCGCGAGCACCGTCGAGCACGCGAGCCCGGCCGGCCCCGCGCCGACCACCGCGATGCGTTTCGCCTTCGGCGCGGCCACGTACTTCAGCTCGGTTTCGTGGCACGCACGCGGGTTCAACAGGCACGACGCGATCCGGTTCTTGAACGCATGGTCGAGACATGCCTGGTTGCAGCCGATGCAGGTATTGATCTCGTCCGCGCGGCCCTGCGCGGCCTTGATCACGAACTCGGCATCGGCCAGCAGCGGGCGCGCCATCGACACCATGTCGGCGCAGCCGTCCGCGAGGATCTGCTCGGCCACCTCCGGCCGATTGATCCGGTTGGTCGTCACGAGCGGAATGCCGACCTCGCCCTTCATCTTCTTCGTCACCCACGCGAACGCGCCGCGCGGCACCGATGTCGCGATCGTCGGCACGCGCGCCTCGTGCCAGCCGATCCCGGTGTTGATGATGGTCGCGCCCGCGCGCTCGACGGCCTTCGCAAGCTGCACGACCTCGTTCCAGTCGCTGCCGTCCGGGATCAGGTCGAGCATCGACAGCCGGTAGATCAGGATGAAGTCGCGGCCCACCGCCTCGCGCGTGCGCTCGATGATCTCGATCGGCAGGCGGATGCGGTTCTCGTACGCGCCGCCCCATTGGTCGGTGCGCTTGTTGGTGTGCAGCGAGATGAACTGGTTGATCAGGTAGCCCTCGGAACCCATGATCTCGACGCCGTCGTAGCCCGCGTCGCGCGCGAGCTGCGCGCAGCGGACGAACGCGCGGATCTGCCGCTCGACGCCGCGTGCGCTCAGCTCATGCGGCGTGAACGGCGAGATCGGCGACTTGATCTTCGACGGCGCGACCGCGAACGGGTGATAGCCGTAGCGGCCCGTATGCAGGATCTGCAGCGCGATCTTGCCTTCCTCGGCGTGCACGGCGTCGGTGATCACGCGGTGCCGGCGCGCGGCCGCCGACGTCATCAGCGTGCCGCCGAACGGCTTGGTCCAGCCGGCCACGTTCGGCGCGAAGCCACCCGTCACCATCAGGCCGACGCCGCCGCGCGCGCGTTCGGCGAAATAGTCGGCGAGCCGCGGCAGCGTCTTGCGGCTGTCCTCGAGGCCCGTGTGCATCGAGCCCATCAGCACGCGGTTCTTCAGCGTCGTGAAACCGAGGTCGAGCGGGGCAAGCAGGTGGGGAAACGGGGTCGTCATGATGGCGTGGCCGGAAAAGCGGTGAGCGTCATCGTAGGGCGCACGCCACGTTGAACGTGAGGGGGCAAACAGCCATAATGCTTGTCATTTCCGGCCAAAAACACATGACTTCCCCACTCGCCAAGGACCGCCTCGGGCTGCGCCGGCCGACGATTCCGGTCGCCTATCCGCGCCTGCTGCTGCAGGTGCTCGGCGCACGCGTCGTCGACCTCGCCGCGGTGCGCGCGGGCACCGGCCTGCGCGACGCGGTGCTGGCCGAGCCGGACGCGCGCGTCGCGCCGTCGCAATGGGGGCGGCTCGTACTCAATGCGATCGAGATCGGCGGCGACGAAGGCATCGGCCTCGCGTTCGGGCTCCAGCTCAAGCCGACCATGCACGGCTTTCTGGGTTACGCGACGCTGACCGCGCGGGACATCCGCGAATCGCTGCAGGTGACGATCCGCTACTTCCGGATGCGTAACCGTCAATATCGTCTGACCTATGCCGAGGACGAAAACGGCGCGACGCTCGAACTGCACGGCGTGCAGGCGAGCCCCGTGCTGCAGCATCACGTGATGTTCGAATTCGTGCTGACCGGGCTCGCGCAGAACATCGCGCAGTTGTCGGGGCGCGCCGCGCCGGACATCGCGCTGCGGTTCGCGTGGCCGGAGCCCGCCTACTTCGCCGGCTACCGCGCGCAGTTGCCGCCCGTGCGCTTCGGCTGCGCGGCCAACGCGCTGTGGATCGCGCGCGACGTGCTCGACTGGCCGCTGCCGCTCGCCGACGAAGTCGCGCACCGGCAGGCGCTCGTGCAGGTCGAGCGCGAATATGCGCAGGTCAGGCAGGAGGAAGGCGATCTAGTCGAACGGGTGCGGGCGGAACTCGCGCGCGCGGCGGGCGGCTATCCGGGGCCGGAGATGCTCGCGCAGCAGTTGCTCGTGTCGACGCGCACACTGAGGCGGCGGCTCGAGGAAGCCGGCGCCAGCTACCGGCAGCTGCTGGACGAAGCGCGTTACCGGGATGCAAAGCAGCTGCTCGCGGCGTCGGATCTCGACCTGAAGACGATCGCCGAGCGCCTGCAGTTCACCGATCCGGCAAACTTCACGCGCGCGTTCCGGCGCTGGGCCGGACAGACGCCGAGCGCGTATCGCGAGGCGGCCGCCGCGTAGCGGAATCGGTAAGCGCCGGCCTGCCCCGCCGCGCTACCGCTTCCCCGTCATGCTGAACAGCTCGTCGCGCAGCGCCTTCGCGCGCCCTTCGCCGAATTGCGCCTCGAACTCGTCCTGCGCGGCCTTCCATGCGCGCTTCGCGTGGCCGAACGTGCGCACGCCCTGCTTCGTCAGGTTCAGCACATGCGCGCGCGCGTCCTGCTCGGAGACACCCGCTGCGACGAGCCCGTCGCGCTGCAGCGGCTTCAGCCCGCGCAGCAGCGTCGTGCGGTCCATCACCAGCATGTCGGCGAGCTCGCTCATCAGCACGTCGGGCTTGAGCGACAGGATCGCCAGGATCGAGAACTGCGCCGACGTGAGGCCGACCGGGCCCAGATGTCGCTCGTAGATTTGCGTGACGTAGCGCGTCGCCTGACGCAGCGCGAGGCAGTTGCACGCACCGGCAATTTGAATGTCGTCCATGCTCGGCAATTTATAAGTGCATATGCATAAAGTCAAAGTATACTCCGCCGTATCGGCCGGCGGCGGCCGGGCTGAGCCGCAAGAATCCGGGGCCGGACCACGGCGACGCGGCCCCGCGTTCGAACCCGAGGACACGCAACATGGACTACATCGACAAGCTGCGGATTTTCCGGTCGGTGGTGGAACAGCGCAGCTTCACCCGCGCCGCCGACATCCACGGTCTCGCGCGGCCCGTCGTGTCACGCGCGGTCGCCGAGCTGGAAGCGCGCTTCGGCAGCCGCCTGCTGCACCGGACCACGCGGCAGGTGTCGCTGACCGAGACGGCCGAGCGCATCTACGAGCGCTGCGCGGCCGTGCTCGACGAACTCGACGCGCTGGAAGCGGAAGCCGCCACGCACACGCGCGAGCCGGACGGCCTGCTGCGGCTCGTCGCGCACACGACCGCCACGCTGAACCGCCTCGTGCCGCTGATCGCCGGCTTCAAGGCCGCGTATCCGAAGGTGCGCCTCGACGTCACGCTGACCGAGCGCCCCGTCGACCTGGTCGGTGAAGGCTACGACATCGGCATCGTCGTGCCCTACATGCTGACAAGCGAGACGACCGTCGTGCGGCTGATCGAACGGATTCCGGTCGTGATCGTCGCAACGCCGGAATATCTCGTCACCCACCCGCGCCCGACCACGCCGGCCGACCTCGCCGATCACCTGTTCGTGTCGTTGTCGCCGTCGCTGCGGCGCACGGCGCTGGTGTTCCGCGTCGACGGCGATACGCTGAGCGTGCCGTACCGGTTCGACGTGTCGTCCAACAGCCCTGTGTTCAACCGCGAGATGGTGCTGCGCCACTTCGGCATCGGCGCGGTGCCGCGCGGGATCGTCGAGAAGGAGCTCGCGTCGGGCGCGCTCGTGCAGTTGCTCGCGGACGCCGATCTCGTCGACGCATTCGTCGACATCAAGCTCGCCTATGCGAACCGCGCACTGTTGCCGGCGAAGGTGAAGGCGTTCATCGACTACACGGCGGCCTACGGCAAGACGCCGGAGCCCGTCGCGCAAACGGCCGGCTGACAGCCGACCGATTGGTACAGCCACAACACCAATCTGATCCCGCCCCGCACATCGATTCACGCCGCCGCACTCACTAACATGTGCACATGCACAAGTACACGCTCACCGATGACGACTGTTTCGCGGTCCGGCAGGCCGCCCGCCGGATCTCGCAATTCTACGAGCGTTACCTGTCGCACGCGGGCGTCACCGCATCGCAGTACAGCATCCTCGCGCTGCTGCGCGAGCGCCCGGGCCTGACGATGGCGGCGCTGTCGGCCGTGCTGGTGATCGAGCGCACCGCGCTGCTGCGCGCGCTCAAGCCGCTCGTCGGCGCGGCGCTCGTCGCGAGCTACCGCGAAGGCGAGCGGCGGCGGCAGACGTTCGCGCTGACCGGCGCAGGCGAAGCGAAGATCGCGCAGGCGCACGCGCACTGGCTCGAAGCGCAGGAGGCGTTCGAACGGCGCTTCGGGCCCGCGCAGGCGGCCCTGCTCAGAGACGAACTGTTCCGGATCACGCACAACATCCCGGAACGCTGACCCCATCCCCCGATCGGCGCGCCACGTCGGTCGTTTCAAACAGTGCATATACATAGGTGATTCGATGGATACGACGCAGACTCCTGTTACCCGCGACGCGGCACCTGCCGACACTGTCGCGCAGCAACGCCGGCGCGTGCCGTGGATGAAGGTCGCGGTGCTGGCCGTGATCGCGGTGGTCGTGTCGGCGGCGCTCTACTGGACTTTCGTGCTGCGCTTCGAGCAAAGCACCGACGATGCGTACGTGGGCGGCAACGTCACGGTGCTCGCGCCGAAGGTCAACGGCTTCGTCGACCAGATCCTCGTGACCGACAACCAGCGCGTGAAGGCCGGCGACGTGCTGGTGCAGCTCGATGCGCGCGACTACGACGCGAAGCTCGCGCAGGCGACGGCCGACGTCGACGGCGCGCGCGCCGCGGTGACCGAGCTCGAAGCGAAGCAGCAGCTGCAGCACGCGGTGATCGGCCAGCAGACCGCGGAAAAAAGCGCGTCGGCGGCGGAGCTGACCCGCGCCGCGTCCGACAAGTCGCGCTACCGCGAACTCGTGAAATCCGACGCGGTGTCGAACCAGATCGTCGAACGCGCGGATGCCGACTATTCGAAGGCGAGCGCCGCGGTCGATCGCAGCGACGCCGCGCTGCTCGCCGCGAAACGTCAGCTCGACGTGCTCGGCGCGCAGCTCGCCGATGCCCGCGCGCGCGTCAACACCGCGCTCGCCGCGCAGCGGGTGGCGGCGCTCAACGTCGAATACACGACGATCCGCTCGCCGGTCGACGGCTACGTCGGCAACCGCACCGGCCGGGTCGGGATGCTCGCGAGCGTCGGCGTGCCGCTGCTCACGATCGTCCCCGCGTCGGGCCTGTGGATCGACGCGAACTTCAAGGAAGACCAGCTCAAGCACATGCGCGCGGGCGACCGCGTCGACGTGCAGCTCGACGCGTCGAGCGTGCGCCTGCACGGCAGCGTCGACAGCGTCGCGCCCGCGACCGGCGCGACCTTCAGCGTGCTGCCGCCGGAGAACGCGACCGGCAACTTCACGAAGATCGTGCAGCGCGTGCCGGTGCGCGTGCATCTCGACCCGCAGCCGGGCAGCGAGAACGTGCTGCGCCCGGGCCTGTCCGCGGTCGTGACCGTGCACACCGATCACGCGAACTGAGCCTCACGCGGAGCCCATCATGACCACAGGTTTTATCGGCGACCCGGCGTCGCAACCGATCAAGCAGCGCGTGATCGCGTTCGCGCTGATGTGCGTCGGCTTCTTCATGGCGACGCTCGACATCCAGATCGTCGCGTCTTCGCTGCGCGACATCGGCGGCGGCTTGTCTGCCAGCCAGGACGAACTGTCGTGGGTGCAGACGGCCTACCTGATCCCCGAGATCCTCGTGATCCCGATGTCGGGCTGGCTGTCGAAGGTGCTGTCGACGCGCTGGCTGTTCGTCGCGTCCGCGGTCGGCTTCACGATCACCAGCATGCTGTGCGGCCTCGCGTGGGACATCAACTCGATGATCCTGTTTCGCGGGCTGCAGGGCGCGCTCGGTGCGGCGATGATCCCCACCGTGTTCACCACCGCGTTCGTGCTGTTTCCCGGCAAGCAGCGGCTCATCGCGTCGACCACGATCGGCGCGCTCGCGTCGCTCGCGCCGACGATCGGGCCGGTGATCGGCGGCTGGATCACCGACCAGTGGTCGTGGCACTGGCTGTTCTACCTGAACCTCGTGCCCGGCATCGCCGTCGCCGCGCTGGTGCCGCGCTACGTGCACATCGACGTGCCCGACCTGAGCCTGCTCAAGCGCGGCGACTACGTCGGCATCGGGCTGATGTCCGGTTTCCTCGGCTGCCTCGAATACGTGCTCGAGGAAGGCCCGCGCAAGAACTGGTTCGGCGATCACGCGATCGTGTTCTGCACGTGGATCTCCGCGATCTGCGGCTTCCTGTTCATCGTGCACGCGCTGACCGCGAAGGATCCGATCGTCGACCTGCGCGCGCTCGCCGTGCGCAACTTCGGGATCGGCAGCCTGCTGTCGTTCGTGACCGGCATCGGCAGCTTCGTGACGGTGTTCCTGACGCCGCTGTTTCTCGCGCAGGTGCGCGGCTTCAATGCACTGCAGATCGGCATCGCGCTGCTGTCGATGGGTGTGGTCCAGTTGCTCGCGCTCGGCGCGTATGCGTTCGCGGCGCGCTTCGTCAGCATGCGGGTGCTGCTGGTGTTCGGGCTGATCTGCTTCGGCCTCGGCATCTACCTGTACACGCCGCTCACGCACGACTGGGGCTGGCGCGAACTGCTGCTGCCGCAGGCGCTGCGCGGCATCGGCCAGCAGTTCAGCGTGCCGCCGATCGTGACGATGGCGCTCGGCTCGCTGCCGCAGTCGCGCCTGAAATCCGCGAGCGGCCTGTTCAACCTGATGCGCAACCTCGGCGGCGCGATCGGCATCGCGGTAAGCGCGACGATGCTCAACGACCGGCTGAACTTCCATTACCTGCGCCTGAACGAGCACGTGACGGCCGGCCAGCCGCAGATCGCGGCGCTGCTCGACCAGCAGGCCGCGCACTGGACGGCGGTGGCCGGCAATACGCTGAACACCGCGCAGGCAAGCCTCGCGAACCTGCACCGGCTCGTCTATCGCGAAGCGCTCACGTTGACCTACGCGGATGCGTTCTACGCGCTCGCGATGTGTTTCGTCGTGGCGCTGGTCGCGGTGTTGTTTTCCAAACCCATTTCGTTGAGCGCGCCGCCGCCGGACGCGCACTGAGGTGATCACCATGAAGAAGCTTCTCGTCGCCCTCGCCGTCAGCGCGCTCGCCGCCGGCTGCGCGGTGCAGCCCGCGCAGCATCCCGCGCTGCACGAATCGGTCGAATCGCTCGCGCCGCACGCGTGGGACACGGACGTGCCGCGCGCCGACGTCGACGCCGCTGCGTGGTGGGCGCAGTTCCACGATCCCGCGCTCGATCAGCTGATCGCCACCGTGCTCGACGGCAATCTCGACCTGCAGGCGGCCACCGAACGTGTGAAGCAGGCGCAGGCGCTGACCGTGCAGAAGCGCGCGGTGCTGCTGCCCGAGCTCGACGCAACCGCGCATGCGTCCGCCGCGCGCCAGAACATACCGCCGCCGCTCGGCTACGTGAAGCAGGCCGGCGCGGGGCTCGTGCTCAGCTGGTCGCCCGACGTGTTCGGCGGCGAACGGCTCGACCTGCTCGCGGCGCAGGCCGAACTCGTCGGGCAGAAGCATGCGGAAGACGCGATGCGGCTCGCGCTGGCCGCCGACACGGCATCCGCGTATGTCGACCTGCGCTGGGCGCAGCAGGAACTGCGGATCCTGCAGGACAACGCAACGATCCGGCAGCGCGCGCTCGACCTGACGCGCAAGCGGCAGGCGTTCGGGCTGTCGACGGAACTCGACGTCACGCGCGCGCAGAACCAGCTCGATGCGCTCGAAGCGCGCATTCCGCCGACGCAGGCGCAGATCGCGCACCAGCTCAACCTGATCGCGGTGTATTCGGGGCGCACACCGGAATCGGTCGACCGTCTCGTGCTCGCGCAGGCCGGCGACATTCCCGCGCCGCCCGGCGGCACGCCGCGCACGCTGCCGTCGCAGGCGCTGCTGCGCCGCCCCGACGTGCTGGCCGCGTATGCGCGCGTCGAGCAGCGCGCGGCGCAGGTCGGCGTCGCGAAGGCGGAGCGCTATCCGAAGTTCTCGCTGAACCTCACGGACGGTATCCTCGCCGCGTCCTACCTCGGCCTGCCGACGCTCACCGACAACCTGTTCAGCGCCGCGCTGAGCGCGACGAGCCCGATCTTCAACGCAGGACGCATCACCGCCGACATCGCGCAGAGCGAAAGCCGGATGCGCGAATCGGAGCTCGGCCTGCGGCAGACGATGCTGCAGGCGCTGCGCGAAGTGGAGGACGCGCGCGCGAACCTCGTCGGCACGACGGCGGCGACGCAGCGCCTCGACAGCGCGCTCGCCGCGTCGGACAAGGCGCTCGGTCTCGCGAACAAGCTCTACAAGGGCGGTGCGACGGATTTCCTCGACGTGCTGTCGGCGCAGGAGGTGTACCTGCGCGATTCGGATGCGCTCAACCAGGTGCGCCGCGAGCATGCGCTGTCGGCGGTGGCGCTGTACCGGTCGCTGGGTGGCGGGTGGAGCCGGCATGACGCGGCCGATGGCGGGAACGCAGACGCCGTGGCGGCGAATTGATGGACGATGTGGATCGCGTGCGCGTTCGACGAGCGCGCCGCCGTCACGCAAGTTCGTGTCGGCGACGCGCCGCGACCGTGATCGCGCGCGTCGCGCCGCGCGTGGGCTACCCGAGGTCGACCGGCGGATCGTCGGCGTCGCGTGCGTCCGGCTCCGGACGCACACGCCGCGACTTGCGCGCTTGCGCCGGCATGCCGGCGCGTGGCTTGGCCCCGTCGAGCGGCGCGCTTGCGGCCGGGCTGGCCGGCAGCGGCGCCACCGCGCTCGATGGGATCGGTATAAAAGACGCGCGCTGCGCCCGAGGAGACGAAGCGCGCGGTGAAGCCACCTGACGAATCCGAGGCGCTAACAACCATGTATACGCCGTCAGGCGGGACACGGGACCGGAAGTCCGTGCCGAGTGAGAACCGATTGAGCTTTCGAAAGACGGGTGCCGCGCAGTGGATCCGGCATGCAGACGCGCGGCGAGCGCCCACCCGCGCATGCGCGTCGACACGGTGTGCACGATCCGGGCGCCCACGCAAACGTTCGCATCGGCATCAAAACCGACGATGCGCGCGGGTCGAATGATTGGCGGCAGTCGACAGGCCATCGCCGGACCACTGCATGTCCGACGCAGCCGATGTTGCCGTAGAATACGGGCAGCCATGGACGGTCTCTCAAAAGCTTCCGATGGTCAGGCCGGTGCCGGTGCTCGCAACACCGCCATCGGCCGATTCATTTCCGGCCGCCGCCTGCGCTCGCAACACACGCGACGGCCGTCTGTCCTTCTTCAGGATCCTTCCTCGTTCAAGCGTCCGGTGCCGATGCGAAGCGCCATACGCTGGCGCTTCTTCGCACGACACCGACGCCCGAACGTCATGCATGCTGCTGGTTCGACTGCGGGATCCCTGCGTCGTCCTGCGCGTATTCCGGGCCCGCGAGCTTGACCGCGACTGCCGCGGCCGTGGTGCTCGCATACACGTTCAGCGCCGTGCGGCCCATGTCGAAGAACGCGTCGACGCCGAGGATCAGCAGCACGGCATCCGCGGGCAGGCCGATCGACGTGAGCACCACGGTGATCGCGACGATCGCGCCGGACGGCACGTTGGCCGCGCCGTCGATCGTGACGATCGTGAGGATCGCCACCGTCAGCACGATCGGCCAGGTCCACACGATGTGATACGCGTCGCCGAGGTAGCCGACCGCGAGCGCCGTATAGAGCACCGCGCCGTCGCGATTGAAGATGTACGCGAGCGGCAGGATGGTCGACGCGACGCCGCGCGGCACGCCCATCTCGGTCAGCTTCTTCAGGTGCAGCGGAAACGTGATCTCGGACGAACGCGTCGTGAACGCAAGGATCAGCGGCTCGCGCACCTTGCGCAGCACCGCGAGCGGCGACTGGCCCGACACCTTGATGATCGTCGTCAGGATCACCGCGAGGATCGCCATGCCGAGATACGCGACACCGAGCAGCTTGAGCAGCGGATGCAGCGCCGCGAAGCCCTTGGTCGCGAACAGCAGCGCGAGCGCCGAGAAGATCGCCAGCGGCGACCACGCGATCACCCATTCGACCAGCTTGAACAGCGCGGCCAGCAACGCCTCGAAAACTGCGATCGCAGGTTCAGCGCGATCCGGAACCGCAGACAGTGCGGACCCGAGCAGCAGGCCGAACACCAGCACCGGCAACGAGTTGCCCGCCGCGAGCGCCGCGACGATGTTGCTCGGGATCAGGTCGACCACGAACTGCATCCAGTCGATCGACGACGCGAGGTGCTGCGGCATCGAGCCCGTCTGCGCCATGCTCGCGCCGAGGCCCGGACGGAACGCGAAGTTGAGCAGCAGCCCGAGCGCCGCCGCCAGCGCGGTCATCACGACGAAGAACGCGATGCTCAGGCCCGCGACGGAGCCGAGCCGGCCGCGCTGCTGCCGCGCGCGATAGACGCCGAGCGTCACCGACAGGAAGATCAGCGGCATCACGACCATCTTGATCGCATGCCCGAAAATGGCCGTGACAAAGCCGAGTTTCGCGCCCACGTCCGGCAGCCAGATACCGCATGCGCCGCCCAGCACGAGGCCGGTAAACATCTGAATCGGAAGCGAGATTTTCGAGGGAGTCTTATTCATGTTGTGCCCGTATTAATCTGATTCGCGCGGGTGTGCCGTCGACGATGTGATTCCACATATGCTGTCGAGCGAGTTCGCAATCCTTTTCGACGATCGCGTGATAAATCCGCAAATGCTCGATCGTGCCGCGGCGCACCGTCTCGGCGTCGCCCCGCGGCAATTCATTCAGCGCGAGGGTCTGTACCCGCAGTAATTCGTAGGCCGTCGAGATTCGCGGATTCCTCGCCGCGAGGAACAGTTCCTGGTGAAACACCCAGCCGATGCGCTGCTCGACCATGATGTCGCCCGTGTCCGCCTCGAGCAGCCGCTTCATCCTGTCCGCGGCCTCGCTGAGGCCGTCGGTCGCGCCGCCCCGCGCCGCGAGATAGGCTGCCGTACTCTCCAACGCCAGCCGCATTTCGAAGATTTCACGCAGATCGTCGTTGGTCGGCGACGTGACGAACGTGCCGCTCTTGCCCACGACGGTGACGAGCCCCTCGGCCTCCAGGAGGTGCAGCGCGCTGCGCACCGGCATCTGCCCGAAACCCAGCTCGCCGGCAAGGCCCCGATGAGAAATCTTTTGTCCAGGCGTGAGTCTCCCGTCAAAGATTCGCGCGCGAATCTCCTCGTAAGCACTCTCGGCGTTGGTCAATGTTTTCCCCGTCATCTGCGATCACAGTTAAATGACTTGTTCGAAATGAAATCTGCGACTTCCGAAGATTATCTTCAAGCTTAAATTTCGACAACTGTAATTTGTGCTGGTGCTGTAAATTTCGTGTCTGCACTAAAACCAGTTCCAGAAATAATTGGAAAAACCATGACCCAAAATGGCGTGTTGTTTACGATTTCAGCGATACAGGCGGAACAGACGTATCCGCTTCGGGCCGAGGTTTTGCTCAAGAGAGACGAGGATGCATGCACGCTGCCGGGCGATCATGCGCCGACGACCATCCATCTGGCCGTCCAGGATCGCGAGCGCATCGTCGCGATCGCGTCGCTGTGCGAGGATCGCCCGGAAGGCAGTGCGCCCGGGCTGCGCGCGTGGCGCCTGCGCGGGATGGCCGTGCATGCGTCCGCGCGGGGGCTCGGCTTCGGCCGCCTCCTCGTGCATTTGTGCCTGCGTCATGCGCAGGCGCGCGATGCTGAGCTGGTGTGGTGTACCGCGCGCGAATCCGCGCACGGTTTCTACGAGAAGCTGGGCTTCGCGGCCGACCCGCAGACGCTCACGATGTCCAGCCGGCCGGACCTCAATTTCTATCTGATGCGGCACAGCTTCGCTTGAGGCCGTGACGCGAACGCGTCACAGCGGCGGGCGCGCCAGCTTCACCCAGCGCTGCACCGACGGCCGTTCCCACTGCGCGCGCGCATAGTCCGCGAGACGCGTCGGCACCGGGTCGTCGTTCAACACGAGACGGTTCAGCATCACCGCGAGATCGACATCCGCGATGCACCAGTCGCCGAACAGGTTCGCCGCGCCCGGTGCGAGCAGCGCGTCGGCTGCCGCGAACAGCTTCTTTGCCGCCGCCTGCGCGAGGCCCGACAGCGGTTCGCGCGACGGCCCGTAGAACACCACCTCGGTCGAGCGTTCGGCGCGGATCGGCATCAGGTCGCTGCGCAGCCACGCCTGCACCTGCCGTGCCCGCGCGCGCTGTTGGCGGTCGGTGGGATACAGGCGCGCGCCGGGGAACGTCTCGTCGAGATACTCGGTGATCGCCGACGATTCCGACAGCGCAAACCCGTCGTGGACGAGCGTCGGCACGCGTTGCGTCAGCGACGTCGCCGCGTAGTCCGGCGCGAAATGCGCGCGGTTGCCGAGGTCGACGGTGACGAGTTCGAACGGCAGCGACTTTTCTTGAAGCGCGACGTAGACGGACATCGCGTAGGGGCTTGTGTACTGCGCGTCCGCGTAAAGGCGGAGGTTCCCGGTTGGCACTGCACTCTCCTCGTTGATGATGGGCGAGCAGCAGTGTAGCAACGCGTGCGGCGGCGCGTGAGCGGGTACGGCGCGGGTGTGTCAGGCCGGCCAACGGTAGCCGAGCACGGTGTCGAGCGGGTACGCGAGCTCGCGCACTTCTTCGAGTTGATTGCCGCCCCACAGGTAGACGTGCTCGTCATCGTGACGGAGATAGAAGCCGACGTGCCCTTTCCAGCTCGCCGGATCGTCGCGCGTGAGCACGGCGATGCAGCCGTAAACCGGCCGCTCGAGCGCCCTGCCCCATTCGAGCCACGAACGCGCGAGCGCGGAACCCGTGCCGCGGAAACCCGCATGCGCCATGCACCAGTTCATGAAAGACGAACACCACGAAATCTTGTCGTCGTAGCCGACGAGGTTCGTGTGGTTGTTGTATTCGACGATGCGGGGGTTTGTGTCGCCTGTGGGGAAGCGGCGTACGCCGCGTTCGCTCAGCGCGACGGGCATCCAGGCTGGGTGGTGGTCGACGGTCATTTGCGGGACTTCGGGACGGCGGGTGGCGGTGGTGGGATAGTCGCTGATTCGTGTGGGGATGTCGAGGGGGCGAGGCGGTGGGGCTACGGTCGCTGTTGCGCTATGGGTTGTACTGGCGCGGCGTGGCGGGATGACGGTGCACATGCTCAACATAATGCGCGTGATTGTTTCGCGAAACGTGACTCGTTGCACGCCGTTGCATCGTGCAACGACTAAATCAGAACCATGCGGATACTTAAATCGCGCGCTTTGGGGCCTCATTGAAATCAGCTTGTGCGCACGATTTCTGATACCTCCGCGTAACGAGGTGCAATTGCCCCACACGCGTCGAACTGGACGCGGCCGCAGCGGAGAACCTTGCACGCTAAGGGCCGCGAACCTCGCGGCCCCACGCCGCTTACATCGCCGTGATGATCAGCCTGCCCGGCTCGATCGTGATCCGCGCTCGTCGGCCCGGTACAAAACCAGCGTCGTTGATGATCCACATGCCGGCGATCTTGAAATACGGGAGAGTCGTCGACGGCCTGGACCCCATGTTTTTCGGGCGGCCCCAGAGTTCCTGCATCGTCACGAAACGTTCCGTGATCGGTGGGCGTGAATTATGATTCGGCTTAGCCATGGTCAACTCCTCTATAGTTGGCTGCGGTTAGCGGGTCGTGAGTGTTGGTAGCACTTGCGGCCCGCGCTCGTTTACGGCGGTGATTTGGTGGTGGGTGGTCCTCCTTTGTTAGTGGCTTGGTTCGTACGACAGATCAATGGAAGAACGTGGATTGCGCCGCATCTGTCACTCACGCGCGCCAGGGATTCGCGATCGCCATCGACTCAACATGACTTATTAGACCAGCGTTGATCGCCTGATGATCGAGGTTCGGGCAAACGTTAGCCAATGGGTATAGGGAACACGATCCAGTCAGCCGCCCGCAGGACACAGCGCGTACCGGCAACGGATCGGCAATTTTGAACGAACAGAGATCTCGTTCATGTCGGACTCAATCAGGCCATGACGATTCGAAACAATCCCGCTATAGGATCGCAGCCATTCAGCCTGCAGCAAAAAACGTCATCGATCTACATTTCGACGTCGTGCACCGCTCGACCGAGTGCAAGAAATCACACTCAATATCCCGTACGACCTATTTTGGTGTGCAAATCTTAGCTCGCCATGCGCAATGCTTGGTGTCGTGGAAGTTCAAAGCCAGCATCGTACGGCGCGAAGATTGGGATCAATGATCCCAGTCGTTCGGCCGGTGGCACCGGCTGATTCCAGCCAACCCCGAGCGAACATGCTCGGCAACTACCTCGGCCGAGTTGCTGCCCCTGAGAGGTCGGCTCGGATGACCGGACCACTTTGCGGATTCAACCCGTCGATGCAACGAATTGATGAAAGCGCCCAGCCGCGCCCCGCCTCCAGGGCAGCGACGGTCTTCCTCGAAATGTCGCGTCAGCGCGAAGCCTCGCTGTCGCGGGGCGATGATCCTTGACAGCCGACGGGGTTCAGGCTGCTGCCGCCTGATGAATCGAGTCGCGCCGCTCGCCACCCAGGATATCGACAAGATCGGCAAACATCCGCCCCAATTCACCCGTCATCAGAGCGACATCCGAGTCGAAGCGTTCATCGTCGTTCTGCGCGGTGGGATCCGTCGCCTCCTTGATGACGTCGAGCGGCGTGACACGCTTGATCGTCAGCGACGGTGTCAGCACAAAGGAGATTCGATCATCCCAGGTCATCGCGAGGCGCATGCATTGTTTGCCGGCCTCGATGTGCCGGCGCATGTCGTTCGCTTCCAGTGCGTGGCCGACGTATCGCACCGTGGCACCGCCTTCGCCGCTCGAGCGCAACTCGGCGTCCTGGTCCACGGTGAATCCGCCCGGCGCCTCGCCGGACAGCAGCCAATCCGTCATCGCGGCGACCGGCGAAAGCGCTACCTGAACGCTGGCGAGCGGCAATTGAGGGATCGATTTGACGAGCAGGCCGCGAACGTCGTCGGCAAGCGCCTGTGCAGCCGCATCGATGACGAGCCAGCCGTTCGCCGTATCGATCCACACGCGGGTATCGCGGCGAATCGTGAACGCGCGCGGCAGCAGTTCGTCGGTAACCTGCTCCTTGAGTTCGCGCAGCTGTTTTCGCCCCACCTTGAAGCCCTGCTGCTCCTCGACTTCAAGCGCCCGGGCCTTGGTCACTTGATTGACGACCGACGCCGGGAGCAGCTTCTTTTCGGCACGAAACACCAGCAGCATTTGCCGGTTGATCGAATACACAAGCGCGCCGTCGTCACGCGGCGACGCCCATCCGAAACGCTGCATCTCGACGCTGGTGCCCGGCTGAAACGCGTAGGGCGCCAGCCATTCTTCCATCTGATCGGGGGTAACGGCCCAAGGTGCCGGAAGACGATGAAGCTGAAGATTCTTGAACCACATAGGAGGACGGGCAAAGCGCGTCATTCTATATGACGGCGACGTTTCCCGGCCATCAGCAGCCAGTCGACTCGACACGCAGGATCGATGACAATCGACTGCGTCTCGCAGCCCCGAGAGAACAAGGGACCATGATGAAATCTTTTGGCTTTCTCAGCGGCTTTCGCCGGCGGATGTCTGCGCACCCTTGCTAGCCGTATCCGTTGTGGAATTTAGCTATAGCCCGAATCTGACGATTACCCTTGAACTTGATGGTGCGGAAGGAAGGCTCGCCGATACCGGCCGAGGAATGCGGTTGACTCCAGACGTGGGCGATACGCTCTCACACGCAGAGCGAGCACTGACCAGCTTCTATCCATGTACGCCTTTCAGTTCGGAACTTGACGGAATACTTCGGAAATTGGTCTGGGGCGATCATGGTTCACCAGGTCCTTCGGTCGCCAACGTCGCCTGTCGGGCGTTCAAGTTCACCAGCATGAGGGACGGCGAGATCTGGTCGCAGAGTTACGTTCGCGGGAAACCGTCGGGGCCGGCCGAAATGCTCGGACAGACGGATATGAACGGCACTGTCATTGAGTTTCAAACCGCCGGGCCGATCGATCAGGTCATCGTGGCGACGCTGGTTGAAACACTGCGTTTTCGAGTACCAGGACTTTCGTTAGTTTTCAAACGTGACGCTGGGGGCGGTGAACGGCCAGCTTCGGTCAGTCGAATTCAAGCTTCGAATCGACGACAGTACTGAGGTGCAGAAGCCGGCCAACTCGCCTCCCGGCTGCTGCATTCTGTTGCTTAAAGGCCCGGCGGTGGTCGCCAATGAACAAATGGTGGGTACGGGACACCGTTGAAGAAGGCCAGAAATACTTCGGCAACTTGGTCGGCCATGAACCATTCATCTGCGCGCATCGGAATGTTGCCCGCCCGGAAGACCAAGACGGTGCCATCGGGGCGCACGGGTGACGGTTTGTCGTGGAATGCCCTCCACCGCTGCGCATCAAATTCGTAACGCTCGATCATGCAACTAGCACCGCCGCCCGCTACCTGCACGTAGTTACCACGAGCGTCAGTCAACGATGCATAAGAAGATTCGCCATAGCTTCGCAGCGATTGCAGTGATCGGGTGATCTGTCGTGGAGTTGGCGAGATGATTTCCGCTTTCCCTTCGATCTCGAATTTCATTTGCTGATTCGCTCCGATTCATCCAACCAGACGTGAATCCTACCAGCGCCAAAGCCTGATGCTGAATGGCCGTTAGCGGCAAACCTGATTGACCGCTCAGGGTTGCGGATTCAACCCGTCGATGCAACACACTTGAAGCTGCATAGCAGCCAAGACCGTTGCCCCTTTCTTACCTGAAAGCCCACACCGATCCCCACCACGGCCGGCCCGCAATCCGATCCCCCCTCACCCAAACGCCCCCCGCGTCAAATCCCTATCGAACTCCACCGTCCAAGCCGTGCCATGCCCGACCCGATACCCTTTCTCCTTGAGCGTCGAGCAGCGAATAACTGTGACGTACCCAACCAGCGGATAGACCTCGTCAACAACCTCCGGCGCTACCGTCTCCTGGATCGTGAAGTCCGACTCGACCAAGTTATGCCGATGCAACACGGCGACAAAATCCGCCCTTTCGTCTGGAGCAATGATGGACATTTCGCGTTCCTCCCTACCGCACGATTGACGCTTTCAAGCTAGCACACGCGCATCGACGCTGCGGCGCGAAAATATGCACCATCCGGCCCGAAGTGCAGCGGCGTTGGCACCCAAGCCCCAACACTCAGCCAACATCCCCAAAAATCCCGCACCGCAGCGACCCGCTCCCCAAATCCCACCCTCCAGCCAGCCCCTCCCCCTCGCTCTCCATAATTGGCACACCACCCAAATTTCGCCAATAATTCCCCCACACCCACTCCTGGACGATGGCGGCCATGGACTACCCTCCCGAAGCCATCCGCACGATCGCACTGGTCGGGCACGCCGGATGCGGCAAGACCTCGCTTGCCGAAGCACTGCTGCACCAGGGCGGCGCGCTGCACGCGCCCGGCAGCGTCGCCAAGGGCACCGCCCTGTGCGATTTCGACCCACTGGAACGCAAATACCACCACTCGCTCAGCTCCGCCGTCGCCCAGTTCGATTTCCAGGACACCCGCATCTGCCTGCTCGACACCCCCGGCTACCCCGACTTCGCCGGCCTGTCGATCAGCGCGCTGCCCGCCGTCGAAACGGCGGCGATCGTGATTAACGCCCGCACCGGCATCGAAATGACCACCCGCCGGATGATGACGTTCGCGCAGCAACGCAAGCTCTGCCGGATGATCATCGTGAACGGCATCGACGGCGAAAAAGTCGACCTCCCCGCGCTGCTCGCCGAGATCCAGGAGATGTTCGGCAAGACCTGCCTGCCGATCAACCTGCCCGCGAGGGGCAACAGCGACGTTGTCGACTGCTTCTTCAACCCGTCCGGCGAATCCGATTTCCACTCGGTGGAAGCCGCGCACAACGCGCTGATCGATCAGGTGATCGAACTGGATCCCGAGTTGATGGAGCTGTATCTGGAACAGGGCGAAGCGGTCCGCCCCGAACAACTGCACGCGCCGTTCGAACGCGCGTTGCGCGAAGGGCATCTGGTGCCCGTCTGCTTCACGTCGGCCGCCACCGGCGCGGGCATCGCCCAGCTGCTCGACGTGTTCGTGCGGCTGCTGCCGAACGTCACCGAAGGCAACCCGCCGCTGTTCTATCGCGAAGTCGACGGCAAGGTGGAAACCGTGCACGCGCAGCCCGTCGCCGACAAGCACGTACTCGCGCACGTATTCAAGATCGTGATGGACCCGTACATCGGCAAGATGGCGGTATTTCGCATCCATCAGGGCACGGTCACGCGCGACAGCCAGCTCTATATCGGCAACGGTCGCCAGCCGTTCAAGGTCGCGCGCCTGCTGATGCTGCAGGGCAAGGAACACACGGACGTGCTGCGCGCGGGCCCCGGCAACATCTGCGCGGTCACGAAAGCCGACGACATCAGTTTCGACGACGTGCTGCACGACGCCCCCGAAGACGGCAACGTCCACCTCACGTCGCTCGATTTCCCCACGCCGATCTACGGCCTCGCAATCGAGCCGGCGCGGCGCGGCAACGAACAGCGCTTGTGGGAAGTGCTGCAGAAGCTCGCGGCCGAAGATCCGTGCCTCGTGATCGGCCACCCCGTCGGCACCAACGAGACGGTCGTGCGCGGGCTCGGCGAACTGCATCTGCGCTTCATGCTGGAGCGGCTCACCGACCAGTACAAGCTCGACGTCGTCACGCGGCCGCCGACGATCGCGTGGCGCGAAACCATCGGCGGCAAGGCGGAAGGCCACTATCGCCACAAGAAGCAGACCGGCGGCGCCGGCCAGTTCGGCGAAGTCATGCTGCGCGTGGAACCGCTGCCGCGCGGCGACGGGTTCGAGTTCGTCGACGCGGTCAAGGGCGGCGCGATTCCCACGCAGTTCATTCCCGCGGTGGAGAAAGGCATCCAGCAGGTGATCGACAGCGGGCCGCTTGCGGGCTTCCCGATGCAGGACGTGCGCGTGACCGTGTACGACGGCAAGAGCCATCCGGTCGACTCGAAGGAAGTGGCGTTCGTCACGGCCGGGCGCAAAGCCTTCATCGACGCGGTGTTGAAAGCCCAGCCGATGGTGCTCGAACCGATCGTCGACATCGAAGTGATGACGCCGGAAACGGCGATGGGCGACATCATCGGCGATCTCTCGTCGCGGCGCGGGCAAGTGCACGGCACACGCACGGTGGGCGGCCACGCGATGGTCGTCGCGGGCAAGGTGCCGCTCGCCGAACTCAACGACTACCAGTCGCGCCTGAATGCGATCGCGGGCGGGCACGGCAATTACAGCATTCAGTTGAGCCACTACGATCCGGTTCCGCCGGCCCAGCAGGCGCGGCTGGCGGCGCAGCACAAGGCGCATGCGGAAAGCGTGGATTGAGCGAGTCGAGCGGGCCGGCTTCGCGCCATTGCGCCGAAGCCGGAACCCAGCTCCACGGCCGTTCAGACAATGGCGTGCATCAATCTGGACGAGCCTCCCATCCTGAAACCATCCTTGCGCTCCGCCAGGTAACGATCATTCAGGCTTTCCGGGCTGACGTTGTTCGCCTCGCCAAATCCCAGCAAGCGAATGGTGTCGGCCAGCGACGCCGGATCGAAATACGTTTTCCACGGCTCCCCGCCTTCCGCCACTTTCGCGCGCACCAGTTCCATCCCCAGTCGCTCCATGGGCGCGAGCAATGACGGCGTGACGACATAGTCGAACACGACGGCGCTGCCGGCCGCACACGATGCGATGAACCGCAAGGTATTCAGGATCGCGTCGTCCTCGAGATACATCGACACGCCGAGCCATGAGAAAAATGCCGGCTCGTCCTGCCTGAATCCAGCTTCAGATAACGCGTGCGCCAGGGTGTCGTGTTCGAAGTCGATGGGTACGTACGTCAGCGATGCCGGAATTTCGATGCCGGCGGCACTCAGGCACGCGCGCTTCCATTGCTGCGTCGCGGGGAGATCGACCTCGAAGATTCTCGCGGATTGAGGGTCCTCGCGATAGGCATACGTGTCCAGCCCGGCGCCCAGGATGACGTATTGGCGAACGCCACGCTGCGCGGCCTTGTGCCATTCGTCTTCGGCAAATCGGCTGCGCACTACAAGGGACAACCTCAGTGCTTTGGATAACGGATCATCGTAATGATCCGGGTTGCCGAGAACGGCCGCCTCGTTCGTGCCGCCCAGTATCTTCAGCGCATGCCGGTCTTCCAGGACCAGCGGGCTATCGAGCAACTGATGCACGGCGCGCAACGTCGCGACGCGCTGCGCGCTTGGCTTGGGGCCTACATTGTCTGATGCTCGTTTGGCCGCATTCAAGGCCAGGATCGCCTTTTGAATAAACAGGATCAGCGGCATATCCAGGCCCACGCCGATCATCAGATCCGGTTCGGCCGCGAGCACGCGATGCACCTTGCTTTCGAGTGCGCGATCCTCGCCGCAGTACGATTCACGAAAGAGGTCATGCCATCGACGGGCCAATGTCTGAACTGCCGGATCGGCGACATTCGCACCCGCTTCCATCTGTGTTCGCACGTCCGCGATCAACCCTGGCCAATCGTCCACATGGGCGATCATGCGCCGCCGAACTTCCTCGAATTCGACGGGCGACAGATGCTTCGCAAAGAGGCGTGCCCGGGCGTTGGCAACCGATAGCGAAATCCATCGATGCATGTCCGGCGTGAAACCGATGATCTCCTGCGCTCTCGGTTCCTGTTCCTGCATGGTCTTCAATCGGGATGCCAGTGGGGCGTTATCCCCTGTCGCATCCTTCATGTACTGGATCCAGCGCCACGCCAGCGCTTGCGCGTCCGGATCTTCCGGCAGCAACCCCGTGTCGACCGAACGCCTCATCTCGGCCATCAATTCGATTCGGCGCGTGTCCAGGTGCGCACCCAATTGCTGTTGTTGCGCGTGCAAATGATCGAGGTCTTCACGTGTGAGATGTTTTTCGTACATCGTCATCATTTCCAATAGGTTGAGCCAGTCCGCCGTCCCAGCCTCGCTGCCACGGGTGAGCTTGTCGGCCAGATGCTGAAGGCCATCGCGCAGCGTCTGCGCACGCCGGGCCTGTTCGTCCAGCACGCTGATCTGTCGGTGAATGATTTCGACGGGGGCGATTCCCGAATCGTCCAGATACACCTTGATGTCCGACAGCGCGCAGCCGAAATGCTTGAGCGCCTGGATCCGGTGAAGGCGAATCACGTCTTCATGGCTATATCGCCGGGAGCCGCCCTCTGCGCGGGCGGAAGGAGACAACAGCCCAATGGCGTCATAGTGATGCAGCGCCCGAACGGTCAGGCCCGCCCGCTTTGCGAGCGCTCCGATTTTCAATGACATCGCAACTCCTCCGCTTGAACGCACAATAAATCATGACGTAACGTCAGGTTCAAGCAGAAAAGCATGGATGGATTACTCGACAGGTACTAAGGCTGATCGGATGCAAGCGTCTCGAGCAACGCCTTCGCCTCACGCAGGTCGGCGGTGTCGAAACCCTCCGTAAACCAGCCATAGATCTCGGACAACGCCTGCCTGGCCTCGGCGACGCGCCCCACATGCCGCCACAGCCGCGCGAGACTCGTCACGGCGCGCAATTCCAGCGACCTGGCACCTTGGGCACGCGCCACCTCGATCGCCCTTTGCAAGCAGGCTTCGGCTGCGTCGATCGAAACGGAAACGTCATCGTTCGACTCATCGATCAGCATGACGCCCTTCAGCCGATGCAACTCGGCTTCGAAGCAACGCTCCCCTGCTTTGTCCAGAATCGCCATCGCTTCGTCGAGCAGCCGCATGCCCGTATCCCGATCACCCGCACGCCGATGGCAATCGGCCAGCAGCGCGAGAAAGTACGAGCGCTGATCCTCGCCGCCCGCGGCTCTATCAGCGGCAAGGCCTTCGCTCATCTGCGCAATCCCTTCTGCAAGATGGTCCCGTTCGGTCAGCGCCCAGCCCCCGAAAAACGTACCCCACGCGAGCCAGTACGGCAAGCCGTGCTCAGTCGACAGCGTCACGACGGCTTCCGCGTGTTCGCGGGCCAGCGACGATTCGCGCCGAAGCTGATGCAGCTCGGACGCATACGCAAGCGTAAACGCCAGCGTCGGGCCATACGCAAGCTTCTGCGCAAGCGCCAACGCCTCCATGCTTCGCTTGAGCGCCTGGTCGGGGTAGCCCTGCAACCACAACGTCAGCGTCAGGAAATTCAGCGCGCGGATGCCGGGGTCCACGCCATGCGCGAAGACGTGCGCCTGATGCTGCTCCGGGTCGTAGATCGCCAACGCCTGTTCCTGATGCGTACGCGCGGCGTCGAGGTTCCCCTGCAGGAACAGGCACGCGCCGAGCGCGCCATACGACTCCATCAGCAAGCCCGGATCCTTCGCACGCGTCGCCACGTCGAGCATCTGCTTGCCGAGGTCGCGCGCGGTCGCGTATTCGGCGCGCGTCAGGTAGTGGATCCGCAACCCCAACTGCGCGGCGAAGCGCTGCGACGTCTCGCCGGTCTGCTCGCACAGCGTCAGCGCGCGGCTGTAGGTGGCGGCCACCTCCGGCGCGCCATAGCCGCGCACGTCCATCAACGCGGGCCCGAGCGACAGCAGCAGCGCCAGTTCCTGATGCGCGCGCGCCGGCGTGTCGGGCAACTGCTTCAGCAGCTCGAGCGCCGTGCCGAGGTGCTGCATCGCGTCCAGGTGTGCGGCGTGGCGGAGCGCCTGTTGCGCGGCCTGGTGCAGATACTCGACGGCCTTCGGAAGATTGCCGCTCAGGCTGTAGTGATGCGCAAGTTCGCTGCAGTAATCCGCGATGCGGGTCGGGAACAGCGCCTCGATCGCCTGCGCGGTGCGCTCGTGCAACGCGCTGCGCCGATGCGTCAGCAGCGAATGGCCGGCCACTTCCTGCGTCAGCGCGTGCTTGAACGAATACTCGACCTCCGGAAACGCCGGCCGCTCGTAGATGAATTCCGCGGCTTCCAGATGCGCGAGCAGCCGACGCAGATCGTCGTCGGTGTGCGCGGGTTCGCCGCCGCAGATGCGCCGGATCAGGCTGTACGGAAACTCCTTGCCGATCACCGCGAGCGTCTGCAGCAGTTCCTTCTCAGCGACCGGAAGCCGATCGATACGCGCGGCCAGCACGCCCTGCACGGTGGTCGGGATATGCAGCGCAGCGGGCGTGCGCCCGACCCGGTAGCGGCCCGGATCGCCGAGCAGCGATTGCTCCTCGGCCAGGGTCTGCACGACCTCCTCCATGAAGAACGGGTTGCCCTCGGTCTTCTCGAGGATCAGCCGCTTGAGCGGCATCAGCGACGGATCGTCGCCGAGCAGCGCCGCGAGCAGGCCCTGTGCTTCCGCCGGGCCGAGCGGTTCGAGACGAAGCTGGAGGCCATGCCCTGCGCGCGTCCACACGGGCCGATACTCGGGCCGGTAGTTCACGAGCAGCAGGATTCGGGTAGTCGGCACGCGCTCGCTCAGGTGCGCGAGGAACGCTTCCGTCTCGCGATCGAGCCATTGCAGGTCTTCGAACAGCAGCTCGACCGGCTGGTCGCGGCTCTCGCGCGCCAGAAGCTGGATGATCGCGTCGAAGGTCCGCTCGCGACGAATCCGCGGGTCCATCTCCGACAGCGCCGAACCGGGTTCGCCGATGCCGAGCAGGTACAGCAGGTAAGGCACGAGATCCTCGAAGCCGCGTTCGAGCGTCAGCACCTTGCCCATGACTTTCTCGCGGCAGCGCCGCTCGTCGTCCTGCGCGGTGATCTGGAAGTAGTTCTTCAGCAGCTCGATCAGCGGCAGGTAGGCGAACGCCTTGCCGTGCGACACCGAAAACGTCTCCAGCAGCAGGCAGCCGCGCCGCGAACGTTCCTTGAATTCATGGAACAGCCGCGACTTCCCGACGCCGGCCTCCCCGCGCACGCCGACGATCCGCCCATGCCCCGCCCTGACCTGCTCCAGCGCATCCTGCAGGTGCTCCAGCTCGGCATCGCGGCCGACGAAGCGGGCGAGGCCGCGATGCGCGGCGAGTTGCAGCCGCGTGCGCAGCGCGCCGAGGCCCAGCACTTCGTACACCGACAGCGGGTCCGGAATGCCTTTGAGCTGCGTCGCGCCGAGCGCCTTGAACTCGAAATAGCCTTCGGCCAGCTTGTGCGTCGAATCGCTGACGAGAATCGACGACGGCGCCGCAATGCCTTCCATGCGCGACGCGATGTGGATCGTGTGGCCGACCGGATCGTAGTCGGTATGCAGGTCGTCGGTACGGATTGAGCGCACGACCACTTCGCCCGTATGCACGCCGACGCGAATCTGCAGCGGAATGCCTTTCTCCAGACGGATGCGATCGCCGTGACGCCGCATCGCCTGCTGCATCCGCAACGCCGCGAACAGCGCACGCTGCGGATGATCCTCATGGGCGATCGGCGCGCCGAACAGCGCGAGGATGCCGTCGCCGAGCGACTTCGCGACGTAGCCTTCGTAGTAGTGGACCGCCTCCATCATCAGCGCGACGACGGGCTCGATCAGACGATGTGCCTCCTCCGGATCGAGGTCGTGGATCAACGCGGTGGAACCCGCCATGTCCGCGAACAACGCGGTGACGGTCTTGCGTTCGCCGGCAGTTTCGCCGCGCGCTTCCATCGCCGCCTGTTCGGCGCGAATGCGTACGGCGAGATGGTGCGGCGTGTAGTGGATCGGTGCGAGAGAAAGCTCGGTGGCCGGCTTCGGGCTCGGTGGCGGCGGTGTGCCGGAGGCCGTATCGGCAAGCGGTGCGCCGCACGCGTTGCAGAAGCGCGCGGCGGGGCT
This sequence comes from Burkholderia stagnalis, assembly GCF_902830275.1. GTDB lineage: Bacteria > Pseudomonadota > Gammaproteobacteria > Burkholderiales > Burkholderiaceae > Burkholderia > Burkholderia stagnalis. The sequence goes on from NZ_CADESW010000001.1 coordinate 602,938, forward strand.
CGCGTCGTGCCCGCAATGCGGACAGGTGCGCGACATCGGGGAGCCACACGCTTCGCAAAATCTGGCCCCGACGAGGTTGTCGAATCCGCAGTTTGCGCAGTGCATGCCACCCTTCCCCTGCCGAGCGTCGGCATCCGGTCATTATGCGCCGTGTCCGCGTGCCGAAAAACCCGCCCCGACCGCCCACGCGTCATTCGGTGCCGATCGTCGTCACCGGCGCCCAGCGCCCGCCTTTCACCTGATAAAGGGTCGACGTCGGGTGCTCGAGATCGCCATTCGCGTCGAACGCGATCTGCCCCGTGATGCCTTCGTAGCGCGTCGCGCGCAGCGCCGGCAGGAACTCGGCCGGCTTCGCGGAATTCGCCTGCCGCATCGCGTGAATCACGACCCGCACGCAGTCGTACGAGAACGGCGAATAGGTGAGCATCTCCACGCCGAAGCGCTTCCTGAACTTCTGCGCGAACGCCTTGCCTTGCGGCAGCGTATCGATCGGCCGCCCGTATTCCCACGCCATCGCGCCTTCGGCCGCTGGGCCGGCCACGTTGAGGAAGATGCTATCCGCGATGCCGCCGCTGCCGACGAACTGCACCCGCATGCCAAGCTGCTTCATCCGCTTGACGAGGAGCGCCGCCTGGTTGTCCAGGCCGCCGAAGTACAGCAGGTCCGCGTTCGCCGCCTTGATGTTGGTGAGCTGCGCATTGAATTCGACGGCCTTGTCGTTCGTGTATTCGGCTGCGACGATCCGCCCGCCCGCGGCAATGACGGCCTTCTTGAATTCCTCCACGGCGCCCTGGCCGAACGCGGTGCGGTCGTCCATCACCGCGATGCGCCGCGCCTTCATCACGGTGACCGCATAGGTGCCGGCATTGCCGGAGTTCTGCGCGTCGGTCGCGATGATGCGAAAGACCGTCTTCAGCCCCTGACGCGTGATCGCCGGATTGGTTGCCGCCGGATCGATCAGCGGAATGCCGGCCTTCGCGAAGATCGGCGCGGACGGCAGCGCGACCCCCGAGTTGTAGTAGCCGACCACGGCCACGACTCCGTCGTCGACCAGCTTCTGCGCGACCTGCACGCCGATGCGCGGGTCGCCCTGGTCATCCACCGTATCGAGCTCGAAGCGGACATCCTGGCCGCCGAGCTTGATGTGCTGCGCATTCGCCTCTTCGACCGCGAGCCGGACACCGTTCTCGAGATCCTTGCCGTTCGACGCGCTGATGCCGGTGAGCGGGCTCGATGCGCCGATCCTGACGACCTGCTGGCCGTGCGACGGCACGCCGGCCAGCGACAGCGCGACGGCGCTCAGGCCGATCGCGAGAAACTTTCGAGCAGGGGTACGCATGGTCTCGATCCCGATGATCAGGCGCGTCGCACCGGTGTCGTTGACAACCGGTTTCCGGGCGCATCAGTGATGCCTCGATCCGAAGCACGTCACTACACTCCATCGAACGATTTCGCCGCGTGTCCCGCAGCCGGTGTTTACCCGCACCGGCATTCCTCGACACCGTGGCGATTCCAAACCCGACGGCCTGCCCCAAGCGATCGGCTTCAACGTGCCGGTGTCAGGAGGAAACGCTCGGCCGCACCTCCGGTCGAACACGCCAGCCCGACCGGTGAGATCGCACCTCGTCCCCGCCGTTGCGTCACAATGAAGCCCGGCATGCGTATCGCTCGATGTTTGCCGGCGTGTCGCGCTCGTGTCGCACACGCACATGCCGGCTTTCCAAGGGGGAAACGATGGACGACGTGATTTACGCGACGGATGGCGCAGTCTGCACGATCACTCTCAACCGGCCTGAACGGCGCAACGCCGTCGACAGCCCCACCGCGTTGCGGCTCCGCGAAGCATTCGATCGCTTCGAGGCCGATGCCGCGCTCGCGGTCGCGATCCTCACGGGCGCCGGAGGCAACTTCTGCGCCGGCGCCGACCTGAAGGCCGTCGGCGATCCGGCATTGCGCAACAGCGTCGACCCGACAGGCGAAGGCCCGGGCCCGATGGGGCCAAGCCGCATGGCATTGTCGAAGCCGCTGATCGCGGCGGTCGCCGGCCATGCGGTCGCGGGCGGGCTCGAACTCGCGCTGCTGGCCGATCTCCGCATCGCGGAAGAAGATGCCGTATTCGGCGTGTTCTGCCGGCGCTGGGGTATACCGCTGATCGACGGCGGCACGGTGAGGCTGCCGCGCGTCGTCGGCATGGGACACGCGATGGACATGATCCTGACCGGCCGCCCCGTGGGCGCGCAGGAAGCCAAAGGCATGGGGCTCGTCAATGCCATCGCGCCGAACGGCGAAGCGCTCGCGCATGCGACGCGCATCGCCCGACAGATCGCCGCGTTTCCCCGTCAATGCATGCTCGCGGACCGACGCTCGGCATACGAGCAATGGGACCTGCCGCTCGCGGAAGCGCTGCGCCGGGAAGGCGCGAATGGCGCGCCGGTCGTGTTTGCCGAGGGGGTCGCCGGTGCCGCGCGCTTCAGCGCGGGGGAAGGACGTCACGGGAGGTTTTCCGATTGAGGTGTTGCCGTAGCATGGCGTCCGTGCATTCATTCGGAAGCCGTATCAAATCCGACGATGATGCCATCTGTTCCGGGCCTCTGCCCGGCCGTGATCCGCATGCCTACGCGATCGTCGTCGACGAGCGCGACATCGTCTGGCTCAGCGAATGGAGCGCCAACGCGCTCGCGCGTTTCGACCCGCGATCCGGCAAGTTCGACGTGCTCGCGCTGCCGCGTGCGCATGCGAACGTGCGCCAGATGATGGCGCCGGCCGGGGGAAGTCTGGTTGTCCGAATCGGGCACGGATCATCTGCTGCGCTATCGGTATCGGGTCGGATCCGCTAACACACAGTGACAAACGCGTCGGACACTTTTTGAACGTCACTCGTCAAACAGGCATGTTCCAACCATCGGTAGGAGTGCCCTGATGAAAAGGATGTTGCAAGTTTTGCTCTGCAGTCTTTCCCTGTTGACGCTCGCCGCGTGCGGCACGGTGCTCGGCGCGACCGCAGGCGGTGTCGCCGGCCACGAACTCTCGCACGGCAGCACGGCGGGCACGATCGGCGGCGCCGCGGCCGGCGGCCTGATCGGCCACGCGATCGGCGATTGACGGCCGACGGCGATCACCCTCCGGTCAGCTTCCGGAGAATCGCCTGCAGCATGCGTTCGTGCTGATCCAGCGCCTCGTCGAGCGTACGCGCCGCGTAGCTCTGGATGTCCGGCGCTTCCGCGCCGGCGATGCGTGTCACGAACAGCCAGGCATCGCCGGTTTTCGCATCGGATATGCCGCGAAAGCGCGTCGTGATCGTCACGCCCGATTCGTCGAGTACGGTGCGCCGGAAGACGAGTTCGTTCTCGGACATCCAGCGCGACCACGCGCCCTGGTCGAAGACTTCGACGGGCGTGTCCTTCGCGTCGAGGATGTAGAAGCGTCGCGGCTTCGCGGTGATGGGGCGAGGGTTCATATTTCAATGGGTGGGCGCGAGCAGGAAGCCGATCGCGTGACGCCACCATGCTTCGTCTACCACGCTGATCCAGTCGTTGTGCTCGGCGGACTTCATGACCGTCAGCCGCTTGGGATCGGCGAGCGCGTCGTAGAGTGCTTCGCCGAAGCGTGCAGGAACGATGCTGTCGCGCTCGGCGACTGCCACCACGACAGGACGGCCGAACGACGCGAGATGCGCGGCGCTGTCGTAGCGGTCGCGCAGCAGCCATTTCACCGGCAGCCACGGGTAATGGTGGGTGGCGACGTGCTCGAGGGAATCCCATGGCGTGATGAGTAGCAGGCCGGTGATCTTGTCGCGCTCGTGCGCGCCTGCTGCTGCGGCGACGCCTGCGCCGAGCGATTCGCCGATGAGCAAGAGCGGTGCGCCATATTGGCGATACGCGGTTGCGATCGTCCGTTGTGCGTCGGCGACCAGGCTCGCTTCGCTCGGCGTGCCATCGCGCGGGCCATAGCCCGGGTACTCGGCGAGGATGACGCGCAGCCCGATTCGAGCAAGTGCTGCGGCGTAGTACGCGCGGTGGCCGGCATGGCCGGCGTTGCCGTGGAAAACGATCACCGTGCCGCGAGCGGACTCGGGCGGCTCGGCAAGCAGACCGCGAAAATCTTCCGGCGATGGCCACACACGAAGCTCGCTGGATACGATGTCGTCGATCGCGGCTTTCTCGGGGAAATAAATGAGGCGGTCCTGCACGACAGCCACTCCTGTGAATGCGACCAGACACGCGATGGCGACACGCAGCATGATCGCGGCAGCCGTGCTTCGATCGGTCATCGGCGTATTCGTCATCCGCTCCAGACTTTTCCGATACGCTGTTCGTGAGGTTTCATCCATCACGTATCGACAATCAAGCATACGCCAACTGATCGGGCGGCGATCGATGTGTGGCTTCCTTGAATCTCGCCAAGGACATCATGATCTGGCTGGCCAATACGGTTCTCGTGCTGCACGCATTGCTCGTGCTGTTCATCGTGGGCGGGTTGTGCGCGATCTGGGTCGGGGCCGCGTTCAAACTTGGCTGGGTGCGCAATCGCCTGTTCCGGATCGTGCATCTCGGAGCCATCGGCATCGTCGCAGCGCTCGCCGCGCTCGATGTACCGTGCCCGCTCACCGTTCTGGAGGACTGGCTGCGTATTGGCGCATCAGGCCCGCAAGGCTTCGTGCAGCGCTGGGTCGGTAACCTGATGTACTACGATCTGCCGGGGTGGGTGTTTGCTGTTGTGTATGTGGCGTTTCTGACGGTTGTGGCGGTGACCTGGCGGTGCGTTCCGCCGCGAAGGTGACGGGGTGTGCAGGCGGTTATTCGGGCGGAGTGGACGATCTGTCGTCGAACGGACGGCAGGTCACGGCTGCGGATTCAACCCGTCGATGCAACGTATTGATGAAATCGCCCAGCCCATCCGCCCCATCACCCCAGTTCGAACGACGTCACGCCGAACACGCGATCGATCGCGATCGGGGGCGCGCCTTTCGTGTACATCCGCGCGGTTTCGAAGACGCTCGTCATGCCGTGTCGTTCCGCCAGCGCGACGGCCGCAGGATTCGTTTCCGGCACGTCGAGCACGATGACCTCGCCGGGCATGCTCGCCGCCAGCGCGCGAAACAGCCCGGTGGCGACGCTTGCGTCATCCGCGAAGAGCGGGCCGATCTTGCAGCCCGCCTTGCAGCGGCGCACCACACCATATCCGGCGACACGGCCGGCATCGAACGTAGCGAGCGCAACGGCATCCGGCTGCGCGATCCAGACGGAGACGAAACGCTCGCGCGCCGCGGGAAAACACTGGTGATCGTAGGCAAGCAACTGCTCGAACGGCACATCGGCCGCTGCCGCGACATGCGCGCACCCGATGCCGTCCACGCGCCCCTGATAGCGGATGTTGCGGTACGCGAGGCGGAACCCGGACTTCCTGTAGTTCGCTTGCTGGGCGACGACACCGTCGAGACCGACGTTGCGGTCTCCAAGATAACGCATGCCGTGCTGCCAGATTCGCATGCCGAAGCCTTTGCCACGAAACCCGGGTTTCACGATGTAGAGACCGATGAAGCCAAAGCGTTCGTCATAAGCGATGGCGGCGAGGCACGCGACCGGCTCGCCGCGCCAAACGCCCACGAAGAAACCGGCCGGATCCGCTTCTCTGAAGCAGTACGGGTCATGTCGGCCGGGGTTCCACCCTTCTGCAGCCGCCCATTCGACCGACATGGCCACCTCGCCGGCCGACATGGTGCGCACGATAAAGTCTCCGCCTTGATCCATGGTTCGCCTCAGTCGCGGCACTAGAGATTGCCGCCTCGTGTTACGGCGGATGCATCGGGGATGCGCCTGCAAGCGGGCACCGGCCAACCGACAGAACAGGCCGTGCAATCATGCCTCAAGCGAAGGCTGCCGATCGAGTCATCATAATCCCAAGGGCCGGTGCCAGAGTGGAGCGGTCATCACGGCTGCTCCGGTCCGTGCGGCACCGCAATTGCCGTGTATCGGCGAACGGCTGGCTCCGTAAAGCTGCCCCGGGACGGGGTCACTCTGTTAGCTGTCCTCGCATGTGTGCACGGGCGACCGGCTTCCACAGGTCGTTCAGCGCCACGACCGCTCAAGGCTCTGCCTAACCTGCGCGCCATGCCAGGCAAGGCGCGCAGCCACGCATGGCCGAATCGCTTCATCCTCGAAACCGACCGTCTGGTGAAACAGTTACAAGATAACGATTGACGCCGACACGCCCCGGCGGTTAGTGTGTCACCCGAAGTTCAAGAAGTTCGATTGCTGTTCATCAATTGCTCGCCTCTCAGCGGTATTCGTTGTCCTCTCCCTCCTTGACGCTTCACGCGCTCTTCAACAGAGCAAATTTCCTATTTTTTTCATCAAGGATTCTTCATGGATACCGGTACCGTCAAGTGGTTCAACGACAGCAAAGGCTTTGGCTTCATCACCCCGGACAAGGGCGGCGACGACCTGTTCGCGCACTTCTCCGAAATCAGGGCCGACGGCTTCAAGACGCTGGCTGAAAATCAGAAGGTGAGCTTCGAAACGAAGCAAGGCCCGAAGGGTCTGCAAGCGGCCAACATCACGCCGCTGTAACGTTTGAAGGGCCCGGCCGTCCCGCGACGGAGGCCGGGTTGCAGCGACACCCTCGCGGAGCGTTGTCTCCCAAAGTTGGCGCGATCGCTCTTAGCTGCATCCGTTCATTCAGCAGCTTGCCAAGCGCCACACGCCTCGTTGCGTTTCACTCTCCCCCTGGCTGCAGCGCCCCTTTTTTTCGCTTTCCGACTGCTTCGGATTCGGCTCGCAATGGCTTTGAATCGGCGCACCCGTGCACGTTTCGCACGGCGCGCGCGCACTCGTACATCATTAAAATTAAAATGCAAAACAAACAAATTCATCAATACAACGGCTATGCCGTCCAACCCTCGGCGCATCGTTTGCCCGACGGTAGTTATTCATCCAACCTGCTGCTCGAACGCACCGGCAGCACGTGCGCCGAAGGCCGCTACCGGTTCTATTCGCTCGATTACTTCACGAGCGAAGAGCAGGCGCTGCAGCACTCGTCACGCTGGGCACGCAACTGGGTCGACACGCGCGGTTAACGGCGACACCCCGGTGCGAGACAACCAACGCATCTGAAGCCCCCGGGCGTGCGCAACCCAGCGCGCCCGAACATCGCGCGCGATCGACTCGTCAACTTCCGAATCGATCGCGCGCTCAGTTCGAACTTCCGGATTTTCCCTTTCTCCGTCATCGGCAAGCGACGCTATCTCGGCAGCCGCAAGCGGCCCTTGAGCCGAACTCGGGTCAAAACACACAAATATCCGTTCCGCGCTGTCGCCCACCTCGCCGATCTCCCGGCATCTCCCCGCATTGCCCTGAATCGAGTCCGGGCGCACTATCCCAGCACGTCCGGGATATCGATCGACTTGCTAACGCGGCGCTTGCGCCAAAGTGCAGATGATTGCCCCCTCCACGGAAGCCTTCACCTGCTCTTAAGTCTTCGTTTCCTACAATCCGTTCTGTCGCCATCGCAGCTCGACCTGTTCATCTCCGAGGATTTCGATGAAAAAGACGATCATTGCGCTCACGCTTGCCAGTCCGGTTCTTTCGGCACGCGCTCGATACGAGGATCCGGGTGCCCAACCCGCGATGGTCCGTGTGACGGCACGACAGATCAAGGGGGCTCAATGATCTGGCCAAACGCCTTCCGCATCCCTGCGCTGTTCCTGCGCGAGTGGCTCGGCCGCCCCGCCACTGTCGGCGCGCTCTGCCCGAGTTCACCCCAACTCGCCAGCCGATTGGCCAGCGCGGTCCCGGCCGGCGACGGACTGGTGATCGAGCTCGGCGGTGGAACGGGAGCGGTGACCCAAGCACTGCTTGACCAGGGCGTCGCGCGGGAGCGCCTCATCGTGATCGAGCGCTCTCCCGCTTTCGTGCGACATTTGCGGGTCCGTTTTCCCGGCGTCGCGATCGTGGAAGGTGACGCGACACGGCTCGCGAAGCTGTTGCCGCACGATGCGCAAATCGACGCCATCGTTTCATGCCTGCCGCTGCGCTCGCTGCCGCAGCGCGACGTGATCGCGATCGTCGATCAATGTCACCAGTTGCTATCCGGGCATGGCGTGATGATCCAGTTCACCTACGACCTCCGGCCGCCGGGACGCCATGCGATCGGACACGCTGGCCTCGTGACCGCGGGGACGTCCGTCGTCTGGGCGAATATCCCGCCTGCGCGGATCGTGGTTGCCTGCAGGCGCCCGTGACCCTCCGCGTTGCCCGCTCAGCAGCTTCGCTTGCTGCCGCGCGGTCGTGCCACGCGACGCGTGCATCGCGACACCACGGTACAAGCAGGATCCTCGTCCGCGCCCCCATCGAGCCACACTGGTTCCGGATCGATTGCGGTCAGATAGCGATCCGCTGCGATGGGTGTCCGGTCACGGGGCTTGCCAAGCAAACCACTCCCTTCAAGCGACAACAGCCATTCAGCGAAGGCCTGTATGCGCCCGGTATCGTGGATATAGCGTATGCCGTGCCGATCGTGAATGAGCCAGGGAAACTTGTCGGCAAAACCCTGAAGTTCCGGCATCGCATTGTCCGCGCCGAAATACCAGAAGCTATCCGCGTGCTCGGCCAGATACACCGGGCGGCCACGATCCTGTCGAAAGGACGCTTCGCTGTTGTGCTCGGCAGACGGCAGGCGCGCCCAGCGGCCGTCCTCGCGAAAGTACATGTTGTCCCCATACTGCCGCTCAACGCTACCGCCCGGCTCGGGATGCTTGTCCGGGAAGCTTCGGAAATACTCGTCCATGCCGAGCACCTTCGTCAGCCGCATCGCATACACGAGGCGATGTCCCGTCGCCTTGCACGAGTGCCCGACGATCCAGTCCCCCGGCTTCAGTTTGGCGTTCATGTGATTCGGCGTACACAGCGCCAGTGAACACACGCCGAAATAGGGATTCGGCGCAAGTCCCGAGTCGCTTGTCATGACGTACTTGAGCAGCTTCATGCATGCCTCCTTATCAGCCCCGCCATCCACGGCTCGAGCTCCGGATAAAGCGCGCCGTCGATGACGAACTCCTGCCCCTTGGCAACCGATCGGAGCATGACCCCGTCCTCCCGAATCGCCCATCGGTTCGCATTCTCGTGGTAGCTCACCGGCTCGCGCCCATCGGGCGCGAACCAGCGCGGCAATAGCCAGATGCTGCGCGGCTGCCCGGGGCACGTCAGTTGCAGTTCGGAGTGCATCAACGGAAATCGGCCGCCGCCCGCGGCCTTCGTTTGCGTATACGCCGATCGCTCGCGCGCGACATAGAGCGCATTGCGCGGATCGGTGTACCGGTCCGGCGCGACGACATGCGGATGCGCGGCGATCCATGGATGCCGCCGCAGCGCGTCGTCGCGCTGCGTCACGATCGGCCAGACCTCATCGATTTCCAGCCATCCGAACAGCACGTGCAGATCAGGCGCACGCGGCACGAAGCGCCATGTGCCGCCGACGTACTCGGTCAGCCGGAACCAGCCGAAAAACAGGAACACATCGCCCGCCGCAACACCGCGCCGGCGCAGATGGCTTTGCGCGGCACCCGTCTGCCCGAGCGCCGGGCGCCAGTTCGCGAGGTTGACGCCGCGCCTGCCGCCCAGATCCGGATCGAAATGGACACGCCGTTGCGGCCCATGCTTGCCGGCCGACACGTCCGATATCAACCGATCGAGCGTTGCATCCGCGAAATCCAGATCCGCCAGCGTGCCGTCGTCGTGCTCGCTCGGAATCGGCAACGAGACGAGACGGCCATCCGGCAATATCGGGCTGGGCATGCCGCCGAACTGCGAATCGAATCCTTTGCGGGACAACACGACTTTCATCGACGCCCCCTGCCCGTCCTTCATCACCGCATTTCAGCGCGGAATTCCCTGCACATCAATACTGCACGAGTATCGTCACCCGCCGATTCGCCGCCCGCGCCGCGGCATCGTCGCCGACCACCAGCGGCAGGTTGTCCGCCCTGCCGATCGCGGCCAGCCGATGCGACTCGACACCCCGCTCGACCAGATATCGCACGACCGCCCCCGCCCGCGCCGACGACAGCTCCCAGTTCGATTCGTATTTCGCCGTCGCGATCGGCACGCTATCCGTATGCCCTTCGACGAGGATATTGCTCGCCGGATGCGCCTTCAACACGCCCGCGATGCGCGCCAGCACATCGGACGCATCCGGCAGCAACCGCGCATCCCCGACATTGAACAGGATCTTCGCGTTGATGCCGATCTCCACGCCATGCGCGGCGTTCACGACCGTCACCTGCCCCTGCTCCTTCAGCGATTTCAGCAGCGACGCCCACGCCTGCGCGGCCTGCTCCTGTGCGGCGCCCGCCTTCCCTTTCCCCGCCGCCTGCTGCGACAGCGTCTGATATCGCACATCGAGCGCGTTGTACTTCGCGAGCTGCAACACGTACAGCGCGAGAAACAGCACCATCAGCGTGGTGACGAGATCCGCATAGGAAATCAGCCAGCGGCCGGACTGCGCGCCGTCGCCGTCGTCGTCGTGTTCGGCGGCATCCCTCGCCGGTCGCCTGCTGCCAGATTGCGCGTGCATAGCCTGGAACCCGTGTTCGTTATCCGCGGCGTCACGCCAGCGATTCGGCCGCGCGGCCGCGCACGTCGCCGGTCAGGCGCGTCTCGATCGTATGCGGCGACTCCTTGCGCGAGATCGCGAGCAAGCCGTCGAGATACAGCTTGCGAAACCGCAATTCGCTCTCCAGCTGCGCGCGCAGCTTCCCGTACAGCGGCAGGAACACGAGGTTCGCCAGCGCGAGCCCGTACAGCGTCGCGACGAACGCAAGCGCGATCCCCGGCCCGAGCTGCGCGGGTTCGAGAATATGGCTCGTCACCTGGATCAGCCCCATCACCGACCCGAGGATGCCGAACGTCGGCGCATAGCCGCCCGCCTGTTGCCACACGCGCGCGGCCGCCATGTGGCTGCGCTCGTACGCATCGAGCTCGCGCTGCAGCGCATCCTCCAGCACGGCCGTCGACACGCCGTTCGCCAGCAGTTCCAGCCCGCGCCGTGCAAACGGATGAATGCCGCTGACGTCCATCGATTCGAACGCCAGCAAGCCGTTCAGCTTCGCGCGATCGCCCCATTCGAGCAGGTCGGACAGGCTCTGCCGGTCGACCTGCCGCGCCTGCACGAACGCGAGCCGCAGCTGCTTCACCGCATCGAAGAACCGCGCCCACGTGTTCTGGATCATCACCGCGCCGAGCGTGCCGCCCAGCACGATCACCAGCGCCTCGAACTGGAACAGCGTCGAGAAATGTCCCCCTTCGAGCGAAAAGCCGAACACGATGGCCGCGCCACCGAATACCACGCCGAACAGCGTCAACAGATCCATGTCTCTCTCCGGCCAGCTGCGCGCGTTCGGCAGCCGGCATCGTCGTCAGTGCGTCGTCGCGACGCTTGCGCTCAAGCCGCGGAATCCGGCACCGGCACGGCCGCCGCGGCCGGCGCCTTCAGCGCGCGCACCGCGTCCAGCAAACGCTGCTCGATATCGCCGACTTCCACCGGGTCGAGCTTGAGATCGCGGCGCGTGACCCACGACACCTCGTTGCGCCGCGTCTCGGTCATCACCGAGAACAGCCGGTCGACCACCGACAGGTCGTCCGTGCTCGCGATCAGCTTCGCGAGGTCGTACGTATCGAACGCGCTGACGACCTCGAACAGCGTGCGCTGGTCGACCCACGCCAGATCCTCGAGCGCGGCGATCTCGCCGCGCCGCACGTTGCGCCGCGAGAAGTACGCGACGCCCTTCTGCTCGACGTAGCTGAGCACCTTCGACTTGCGGAACGCGAACACGTCCTCCGCGATCTCGCCATGCGACAGCTTGCTGAGCAGCAGCTTCTTCTCGACGCCGATCAGCGATTCCAGATCGGCAAGCTCGATCAGCTCGAGTTCGCTGTTGATCGACAGGTCGAGCTCGTGATCCGCGACCTGCTGCGCGCGATCGGTGATGCGCGCGGCGTCGAACGTGACGACCTGGCGCGCATCGGCGGACGCCGCGTAGTCGCTCGACGCGCCGCCGAGCTGCTCGCCCTGCGCGGCCTCGATCGTGACGAGATTGAGCTTCTCCATGCGGCGCAGCATCGCCATCACGTGCGGACGCGAATGGCCGGCGATCGCGCGGCACTTCTTGATGACGTCGGCGAGCGGCACCGCCGCCTGCTCGGCCTGCATCTGCATCGGCCGGCGCGCCCATGCGTCGTCGCCGCCGCGCCGCTCGCCGCCGGCCATCAGCGCGAGCACGTGTGCATAGGAGAGCACGCCCGGCAGGAAATCGGCATGCGTGTAGGTGGCGAGCAGATCGTCCTTGCGCTTCACGCGGCGCACGAGGGTTCGCACGATGTGGCGCAGCAGCGCCGACACGCGCTCGATTTCCTCGTCGAGCATGCTCGCCGGCACGACCGTGAGCTGGCAGAAGCTGAGCGCCTTCGCGGTGTGGCCGCGCGGCTCGGAGGCGAGCAGCGCCGACTCGCCGAAAAACTCCCCGCGGCCGAGGGTCGCGACGACGACTTTCTTGTCGTCGCAGCGGGTCGACAGTTCGACCTTGCCGTCCGCGATCAGATAGATGACCGCCTCTCCCCCGAACCCTTCCGAATAGATGACTTCGCCGGGTGCCGCTGTGCGCGACCACGACTGTTGACGATTCACGATGTTCCCCCTGCAGCGCTGACTTACTTGTTCGACTGCGCCGCACGTTTCGGACGTGGGTCGACAGTCGTTCCCCGTGCTTCCGTTTACGACATCGGAAGCGGACTTCTTTAATCCCATGCTGTTGATCGGCATCGCGATCGATTCAACCGGGAAAACACGAGCAATCGCGATTGAAACATCACGTCAGCGATATGTAAGCATATTACCGACCGCCCCCGGTTTCTCGCGCAAACGTTTAATTTAACCAAAAAATTCCCGACCACTGGTGCTCATGCCCATTTTCCGCAACCAAATTAATCACATAAATAAAACTACGTCCAAGTCTCGCCTGACGGCGCGTCCGCGCATGTAATCATGCATTGAGGGATGATCTCCCGGACGAGACACTTTTCCAGTGAATTTCACAAGACGACAAATAGCATACGCAAGGAGACGATAAATAGCGGATAGGGTTAACCTTGCTAGCCGGCACAAGGCTGGCTTCCTATATTTTTTATTCATAAAATGTCGACTCGGCCATTTACAGAAAAAGATCAATTAATTATTTGATCAACATCATGTGCCGACAGCGACGAAAAGCAAAACGTCCCGGCATGGCGATATCGCGCAACTTTCGCTGAACTGGGATCCCATTGGTATTGCGCTCGCACTGGGGAGATCGTGATGCCTCGCATGCTTTATCGACCCTTCGTTGCCCGCACGACGCGGTGCAACGCCATCTTCCATGCCGCGCGGCCGCAAGGCTGCGCAAACGGCCCCGCATGGGCGTTGCCGATTCGTTACTCCGATCGCGAACTGGAGCAGGCGGAACGTCATCGCAAAGCGGTTGGCCTCGATCCGGCACACGTGATTACGGCGATACCGGGACTGGCGATATCCGGCGGCGGCATACGTAGCGCGATATTCGCGCTGGGTGTGATGCAGGCGATGGCGGAGAGGGACGTACTCAAGCATTTCAGTTACTTGTCGACGGTGTCGGGCGGCAGTTACATAGGCGCTTTTTACGGCAGTCTGTTCGTTCCCGACGGATTGCGGATCGGAAACCAACAGATACGACCGCAGCGTTTTCAGACCGCTGCCGAAAAGGCGGCGAAAAAGCTTCGCACCGGTGAACCCGCCAGCGGCAAAGATGCCATCACGCCGATCGCGTATCTCCGGGACAACTGCAACTACCTCACTCCGAATGGCTTGCACGACATCCTTCAAGCGATCGTATTCTCCACGCGCAACTGGTTTGCGATCCAGTACGTCGTGGGCGTGTCGTTGCTGACGATCCTGCTCTGGCTCAACCTGTCCATTGCGTCGTTGATGTCGCTCGCGCCAGCGGCATATCGTGCAATTCAGTGCGATACGCGATGGATCGTCGCATCGGTGCCGTTGGCTTCCGTCGTCTGTATCGTGATTCTGATCATGTCGCCGCTCAGCCGCGCGTATTGGCTGACCCAGAACCTCGCGCAGAAGACAAGTCGCCTGGGCAAATCCTTGCCGTTCGCGTCGTTGCTGCTCGTGATGGCGCTCGCGATGATCGCGATACGTTCGGGTCTTGGCGATTCGCCGCTCACGAATTCGAACGTGCTGTCTGCGTTCTGGAAGCCGCCATACCTGATTGCGGGGGGATCGCTCGTGCTGGTGACAGGCATGCTCGGCGTTGTCTATCTGGTCGGTGCATGGCTCTATGTCAGTCGGAAACGTGGCTCGGGCAAGTCCTGGTTTCCGGGCTCCATGACATCGAAGTCGTCGCCATCCGACAGCCGTCCCTTCGTCGACCGACTGCGCAACGCGCTGAGCAATGCCTATACGACGCCGATTCGCCTAACTTGCGGCGTGACGTTCTTGACCGGCGCCTTTCAAATGGCAATATGGCTGGCCGCCCTTGCGGCGATCGATGCGTTGGGATCCTTTTTGTTTTCGAAGATCCTCGCTTTGGAGACCCAACACGGCGCGCAGGCCGCCGCGCTGACGTCCGGCGGCTCGCTGGCGGTGCTCGCCGGGCTGGGCGGCAGCATCTGGGCCATCACCAAATTCGTGATGTCGGAAGGCAAGGGCATTGCGGAAGGTCTCATGAAGTTGCCAAGGCTCGTGCTGGCCACAATCGGCGCCGGACTCGCGGCCCTCCTGACCTTGACGTTCTGGTCAGTCGTCGCGCATGCGGTGACGGCAAAGCTCGGGATATTTGCTTGCTCGATGTCGGGATTGCTGCATTGCGACGCGACGACCGGCTACTTCATCGGCGACCTGCCGAAGCTTCTGGTCGTTTGCCTCATCCTGCTGTCGCTTGCATTGATCGACGGCCTGTGCGTCCAGTTTCTCAATCTCTCGACGTATCAGCGGCTCTACAGCATGCGCCTGACGCGCGCCTTTCTCGGTGCGACGAACAACGTCCGCCTCGATCACGCCAGCCATCGCGATGTCACCTCGCTCGTGCGCGGAGACAGCATCACGCTGGGCGAGTATTACCATCGGTACATGTGCGCACCGGTGCACCTGATCAACGCGACGATCAACAAGACCATCGACTGGGATTCGTCGCTCGTTCAGCGCGGCGCCCGCGGCCTCTCGTTCTGCGTGGGCCCCGCTGGCATGACCGTTGGCGCGAAGCTCGGTGTACTCCAATGCAAATGGGAATATGCGAACGACATCTCGACGCCCGCCACGCACATTCGCGGCAACGCCAGCACACGCGACATCTGGCTCGAGTCGCTGACGTTGGGCGACTGGGTGGCCATTTCGGGCGCGGCCGTCAGTACGGGGCTCGGCAAGATCACGCACCCCGGTTATTCACTTCTGCTTGGCGTGACCAACATCCGGCTGGGGTATTGGTGGGATACGTACTCGACACCGTTCTCGCTCGGCGCCGAAAGTTACGAGCGCGTGCGCGTGCCGATTCCGGCGCAGGAGGTGCCGCGCCGGCTCTTCACGGAAAAATTCTTCGGCACGCAGTTCTGTCTGAAGAGCGAACTGCTCGGCGAGTTCGACGGGCCGCGAGCAAGGCGCTGGTACCTGACCGACGGCGGTCATTTCGAAAATACCGGCGCCTACGAACTCCTGCGCCGTCAGCTCAAATTCATTGTCGTGCTCGACAACGGCAGCGATCCCACCTGTCAGTTCACGGACGTCGGCGCGCTGATCCATCAGGCGCGCGTCGACTTCGGCATCGAGATTTCAGAAACCGCGACACACATTTCGTCGCCGAACGGCATCTCGATCGATGCTCGATTCGTCGCGATGTCGTTCGACGCGTTCAAGCGTCAGAGTAGCTGCATGGCGGTCCTGCTCGCCGTGAAATATCCGAAAAGCGGCACGGGACAACTGCTCGTGATCAAGCCTCGGATCACACCGTTGACGCCATACGATGCGCGTTGCTATGCCTTCATTCACACGAGCTTTCCCAATGAATCCACGGCCGACCAGTTCTTCAACGAAGTGCAGTGGGAATCTTATCGGGCACTTGGCGAGGCGCAGGCCCGCGCGCTATTCACTTGACCCGCGCGAACGGCGCTCCTTCGCGCCATGACGAACGAGGCGACGTCGCCGCACGTCGCCCTTCCGCCGCTCACTCGCGCACGCCCCACGACACGAGCACCGCGTGGATGTTGCGTGCGTATTCGTCCCGCAGGTGCGGCGTTTCCGAGTGATACGCGCCGATCGCCTGCCACGTGTTTCCGTAGCGGACCATCTTGCGTTTCAGCATCCACGCGGCGACGTAGATGTTCACGCACGCATCGCGCAGCGCGCCCGGCGGCACGCCGTAGCGGCGCAGCTCGCCGAAGTGCACCGAGTTGATCTGGGCCTGGCCGACGTCGATGCTGCCGTCCGCGTTGCGATGCACGGCGCCGGGGTTGCCCTTCGATTCGTACCACGCGATCGCCCGCAGGATCTGCGGGTTGACGCCCTGGTAGCCGGCCGCGTGCTCGAAGCACGCGTCGTCGGGTTTGGCGTCGGCCGCATGCGCGGGCGTCACGACGGCCGCGGCGAGCAGCATTGCGAACAACACCCATTCCATCCAGCCGAACCGCATCGACGCCGCCAGGACGTTCATCATCGCATGCCCCTTGATTCGATCGAGCCGCTTCATTGAGACATCGCCAGCGCGGCCGCGCCATTCCCGGCCGGGCGGCGTTCACGTGCACTCTTGTCGAGCGCCTCGTCGAGCTTCTTGTCGACGGCGGCCAGCGCCGCGCGCGACGCGTCGGTCACGACCATGCGCACCTGGAATTCCGCCGGCGCTTTCTTCGCAGGCGGCGCATGGCGGAGCTTCTTCCCGTGGCGCACGCCGGCGGCCGGCGCGGGCACGTCGTCGTCGCCGCCCGCGCCCGGCGGCAGCGACGCAAACGGCGGCAGCGGCGGAAACACCTGGTTGGACGCAGCCGCCATGGACGGCGCGCCGTCGGCCGGCTGAGCCGCGAAGGCCGCGCCGCATGCGAGAAAGGCCGAACAGAAGATCGACAGTCGTAGCATCGCGAGATCTCCCATCACTGCGTCGGGCCGAGCTGAACGCTGTACGGCTTGCAGCTGCCGGCCGCGACGTTCTCGACGCGCACCGACGCGACGCGCTGCGACGGCATGCCGCGCCGGATCGACTGGTTCAGGTAGCCGAAATCCTGCGGCAGCGCGGCCACGCGAATCGTCATCGGTTGCGATTGTCTGGCCGCCAGCGCGCCGACTTTCGCGAGCACGGCGGTTAGTTGGGGATCGCGCGCACCGAGCGCATCGGCGGGGATGACGAAATCGACGAGCGCCGTCGACGCGGACGATGCGTCGTTGCGCGCATTCACGTCCGGGCGGCCGCTTTGAAGTTGGGCGCAGCCGGTCAGCGCGGCTGCGACAAGAAAGATGACAAACGGCTTCACTGTTTCACTCCCGGTCACTGGATCTGCTTTATCGGCACAGCACTCGCGGGATTTACCCCTTTCGCGTGCGAGGGCCGCTGTGACGGGAGCGTGCGTGGCGTGTTCGATTCCTCCGATTTAAGCGCATCCTGAGCAGACGCCATTCATTCGATATTTGAACGCGACGTTGCACCCATGAAACATGATCGATGCGACATGCATGGCGTGCTTGCATCCGCTGCCTGCATGCGTTCGCTCAGAACTCCATGTCGAGTTCGTCGATATCCTCCTGCTCCGCCTTCGCCGCGTCGATCCACTCCGCGACGAACGGTTGCGCGAGCACGCGCATGCAGTACTCGGCGATATCGGGTTCGAGCTTCACGTCGTAGGTCAGGAAGCGCATGACGACCGGCGCATACATCGCGTCGGCCACGCCGATCTCGCCGAACAGCCAGGGCCCGCCATATTGCGCGAGGCATTCGCGCCAGATCGTCACGATCCGCTCGATGTCGTGCTGCGCGCGCGACCAGATGCGGAAGTTCGGGAAGTGCGCGCGCAGGTTCATCGGCAGCGCGGAACGCAGCGCGCTGAAGCCCGAATGCATCTCGCCGCAGATCGAGCGGCAATGGGCGCGCGCGTGCCGCGCCTGCGGCAGCAGCCGCGCGTCGGGCCGGATCTCGTTCAGGTACTCCGCGATCGCCAGCGTGTCCCATACCTTGCTGCCCTCGTGCGTGAGGCACGGCACGAGAATCGACGGCGACAGCAGCAGCAGCTCGGCGCGCGACGCGGCGTCGATCGGCACCATCACCGTGTCGAACGGCAGGCCGCTCAGCTTCGCGAGCAGCCAGCCGCGCATCGACCACGACGAGTAGTTCCGGCTGCTGATCGTCAGCGTGGTTTCGTCTGCGGAATTCATATCGCCCCCTGAGGTTGCCTGTCGTGCACGTGCACCGAAAACGTCCACCGCACCGCACGCGCCGCACCATTGCTGTGCGGTGCATGCGCCGGCCCGGCGCAGCGCCGCCGCGCGTTGCACCGCTGAAACGTATTGCGTCGCACCGCACGCGGCTGTCCGCGGGCAGGCTGCTGCACACGCCGTCTCGCCCCGTGCAGCGTGCAACGCGCGTGCCAGCCGCCAACTGGCACACGGCTTGCCTCGCTCAACGCACCGCGAGGCGAGGCGCGAACTCATGAATTTGCTTGCGTACCCGTTTTATCAGTGGATGGCCGAATGCACGCGCCCGGCGCGTGCGTGGGCTTCGTGCACGCGCCTGTCGATGTCGATGTGGCCGCCCGCGGCGTCCACGCCGCCGGGCCGCATGCTCGATGCGTTGTGCGAACTGCTCGAATGCTGCGCGTTCTCGCATCGCCGCCCGCCGTTCGGCATCGACGCGGTCGTCGTGGACGGCGATACGGTGCCGGTGGTCGAGCACGCGGCGGCCGGCACGCCGTTCGGCACGCTGCTGCACTTTCGCAAGACGAAGCCGGTCGCGCGGCAGCCGCGCGTGCTGATCGTCGCGCCGATGTCCGGGCATTTCGCGACGCTGCTGCGCGGCACGGTGCGCACGATGCTCGCCGAGCACGACGTCTACATCACCGACTGGCACAACCCGCGCGACATTCCGCTGCGGGCCGGGCGCTTCGGTTTCGACGAATACGTCGAGCACGTGATCGACTTCATCCGCCATATCGGCCCCGATGCGCATGTGCTGGCGATCTGCCAGCCGACCGTCGCCGCGCTCGCGGCGGTCGCGCTGATGGCCGCCGGCGGCGATCCGGCCCAGCCCGCGAGCCTGACGTTGATGGCGGGCCCGATCGATTGCCGCGTCAATCCGACCAAGGTCAACATGCTCGCGACGAGCCACTCGATCGACTGGTTCGCGCGGCATTTGATCAGCGTCGTGCCGCCGGGTTTTCCGGGCGCGCAGCGGCGCGTGTATCCGGGCTTCGTGCAGGTGGGCGCGTTCATGTCGATGAATCCGGAGCGGCATGCGTCGTCGTTTTCCGACCTGTATTACGAGCGCGCGAAGGGCGACCCCGCGAAAGCCGATGCGCTGCGGCACTTCTACGACGAATACTTCGCGACGGCCGATCTCACCGCGGAGTTCTATCTGGAAACCGTCGAGAAGGTGTTCCAGCAGTACGCGCTCGCGCGCGGCGAACTGACGGTGAGCGGGCGGCTCGTCGAGCCGGCCGCGATTCATCGCACGGCGCTGCTGACGGTCGAGGGGGAGAAGGACGATATCTGCGCGGTCGGCCAGACCGTTGCCGCGCAGGAGCTGTGTTCGGGGCTGCCGTCGTATCTGAAGACGCATCATGTGCAGACGGGCGTCGGGCACTATGGGGTGTTCAACGGCAATCGCTGGGAAACGCAGATCTATCCGCTCGTACGCGCGACGATCCACGACAACGAGCCATACGATCGTACGGTGGATGCGAAAGGCAATGCCGTGGGCACGCAGTTTGTGACGCTGCGAGCGCTGCTCGATGCGCGAGCGGCGGGCGGAACGGAGACGACGGGGGCGATGTCGACTTGATGGCGCGCAGCGCGCCGGCCGACGAGACCGATCAAGTCCGGCATATTGTCGATCACGTATCGAACGCCCCCGGTCGGCGACCGATATAGGCCGATTGGAGAAGTGCCGCTTCGATGCCAGACCGCGCATCATGCGATGGGTGCCAATCCACCGTTTGATGTCCATCCGTGGAAAACAAACGGCTGGATGGCCCGGAAAAGCAAAAGGCCGCACGAGGCGGCCTTTCATTTCTTTGGCGTCCGGGCACTTGAGGTCTGTCGCATGAGCGAGAGCGCAACAAGTGTTTGATCCCAGCGCGAACTCGGCGAGTATAGGGTGAGGGACGGTTTGAAACAAGCATGCAGGCGCACCCCGCGCGCCTGCCATCACCGCCTCACCCCGCGCGCTTCTCCAGCCTCACGATCGTCATCGTGCCGCCCACTTCCTCGACGCGCACCCTGACCTTGTCGCCTTCCTTCACCTGCCGGACCATCGCCGCGTCCTTCGCCTTGAACGCCATCGTCATCGCGGGCATGCCGACGTTGTCGAGCGCGCCGTGTTTCAGCGTGATCATGCCGGTCGCGGGATCGACCTTGCGCACTTCGGCGTCGGTCAGCGCATGCGCCGGCGCCGCTTTCATCGCGGACGGCTTCGACGACATGTCCATGTCGGCCATGTCATTGCCGGCGAATGCCGGCGCTGCCAGCACGCAAGCCAACGCGACGGATACCACGATCAGTTTCTTCATTGAGTTTCTCCAGTAGGTTGAACCGGCACCTGCGTGCCGGCGGGAACTGCATCGGTAAAACGGACGGCGTCGGCATGCACCGCACGACGTCGCTGCAACAGGAACCACGCGGCAGGGATCACGAACATCGACAGCAGCGGCGCCGTCACCATCCCGCCGACCATCGGCGCCGCGATGCGCTGCATCACCTCCGAGCCGGCGCCGTGCCCGACCATGATCGGCACGAGGCCGGCCAGCACGACGGCAACCGTCATCGCCTTCGGCCGCACGCGCAGCACCGCGCCTTCGCGGATCGCGTCGAGCAGCAGCGCCTCGGTGAGCGGTTCGCCGCTCGCGAGCCGCCGATCGAGCGCGCCCTTCAGGTACAGCAGCATCACGACGCCGAATTCGGCCGCCACGCCGGCAAGCGCGATGAAGCCGACCGACGTCGCGACGGACACCGCATGGCCCAGCAGCCAGATCAGCCAGAAACCGCCGACCAGTGCGAACGGCACCGTCGACATCAGCAGCAGCGCGTCCGCGGCCGAGCCGAAGGTCAGGAACAGCAGCACGAAGATCACGGCGAGCGTCGCGGGAATCACCGTTCGCAGCTTGGCCTCCGCCCGCTCCAGGTACTCGAACTGCCCCGACCACGCGATCGCATAACCGGGCGGCAGGCGGACCTCCCGCGCCACGGCCCGCTGCATCGCGTCGACCGCCGAGCGCAGGTCGGTGTTGCGGATATCGACGTACACGTAACCGGACAGCCGGGCGTTCTCGCTGCGAATCATCGGCGGGCCGTCGGCGATCGTCACGTTCGCGACGTCGCCGAGCCGGAGCTGCGCGCCGCGCTCGGTGACGATCGGCAGCGCACGCAGCTTCTCGAGCGAGTCGCGTATCTCGCGCGGATAGCGCAGGTTGATCGGAAAGCGTTCGCGGCCGGCGATCACCTCGCCGACGTTCTCGCCGCCGATCGCCGACGACACCACCGACTGGATGTCCGCAACCGCGAGCCCGTATCGCGCCGCGGCGAGCCGGTCGATGTCGACGTCGATGTAGCGGCCGCCGTTCAGCCGCTCCGCGAGCGCCGAGGTCACGCCCGGCACGCGCTTCACGGCCGCCTCGACCTGCGTCGCGATGCGGTCGATCTGCGTCAGGTCCGGCCCGGAAATCTTGACCCCGACCGGCGTCTTGATCCCCGTCGACAGCATGTCGAGCCGGTTGCGGATCGGCGGCACCCACACGCTCGAGAGCCCCGGCACCTTCACCGTGCGATCGAGTTCGTCGATCAGCCTCTCGGGCGTCATGCCCGGCCGCCATCGATCGCGCGGCTTGAAGCGAATGGTCGTCTCGAACATCTCGAGCGGCGCGGGATCGGTCGCCGTATCGGCCCGCCCCGACTTGCCGAACACGGTCGCGACTTCGGGCACCGTCTGGATGAGGCGATCGGTCTGCTGCAGCAGCTCGCTCGCCTTCGCCGCCGAGATGCCGGGCAGCGCGGTCGGCATGTACAGCAGGTCGCCTTCGTCGAGCGGCGGCATGAATTCACCGCCGAGACGCGCAATCGGCACCGCAGTCAGCACCAGTGCGACGACGGCGACGCCGATGGCGAACCACGGCCGGCGCAACGTCGCGTCGAGCAACGGACGATACAGCCGGATCAGCACGCGGTTGATCGGATTGGCGTGCTCGTGTGGAATCCGGCCGCGGATCAGGTAGCCCATCAGCACCGGCACCAGCGTGACCGACAACCCGGCCGCCGCCGCGATCGTGTAGGTCTTCGTGAACGCGAGCGGCGAGAACAGCTTGCCTTCCTGCCCTTCCAGCGAGAACACCGGAATGAACGACAGCGTGATGATCAGCAGCGAGAAGAACAACGCCGGCCCCACCTCGGCGGCCGACGTCGCGATCAGTTCCCAGCGCTGCGGGGCGGTCATCCGTGTGTCGGGAAACCGATGCGCGAACGCTTCCAGGTGCTTGTGCGCGTTCTCGATCATCACGATCGCCGCATCGATCATCGCGCCGATCGCGATCGCGATGCCACCGAGCGACATCAGGTTCGCGTTCACGCCCTGATAGCGCATCACGATGAACGCGGCGAGCACGCCGAGCGGCAACGACAGGATCGCGACGAACGCGCTGCGCAGGTGAAACAGGAACACCGCGCAGACGAGCCCGACGATGACGAACTCCTCGACGAGCTTGTCCTTCAGGTTGCCCACCGCGCGCTCGATCAGCTGCGAGCGATCGTAGGTCGTGACGACCTCGACGCCGGGCGGCAGCGACCGTTCGAGATCGGCCAGCTTCGCCTTCACCGCGTCGATGGTGGTCAGCGCGTTCTTGCCCGAGCGCATCACGATCACGCCGCCCGCGACTTCGCCCTGGCCGTTCAGCTCCGCGATGCCGCGCCGCATCTCCGGCCCGATCTGCACCCGCGCGACATCGCCGAGCAGCACCGGCGTGCCGGCGTCGTTCGTGCGCAGCACGACGTGGCGGAAATCGTCGAGCGAGCGCAGATAGCCGGACGAACGCACCATGTACTCCGACTCGGCGAGCTCGACGACCGAGCCGCCGGACGCCTGGTTCGCCTTGCCGAGCGCATCGGCCACCGCGGCCTGTGTGATGCCGTATGCGCGCAGCCGGTCCGGGTCGAGCACGACCTGGTACTGGCGCACCATGCCGCCGAGGCTCGCGACCTCGGCGACGTCGGGCACCGCCTTCAGCTCGAACTTCAGGAACCCGTCGTTCAGCGCGCGCAGCTGGCCGAGATCGTGTTGGCCCGTGCGGTCGACGAGCGCGTACTCGTAGACCCAGCCAACCCCGGTCGCATCGGGCCCGAGCGACACCGTCGCGCCCTGCGGCAGCCGGCTCTGCACCTGGTTCAGATATTCGAGCACGCGCGAGCGCGCCCAGTACGGGTCGGTGCGGTCGTCGAACAGCACGTAGACGAACGCATCGCCGAACGACGAATACGCGCGGACGGTCTTTGCGCCGGGCACGCCGAGCAAAGTCGTCGTCAGCGGGTAGGTCACCTGATCCTCGATCACCTGCGGCGCCTTGCCCGGATACGACGCCTTGATGATCACCTGGGTATCCGACAGGTCCGGCAACGCATCGAGCGGCGTTTGCTTCAGCGAATGGATGCCCCATGCCGTCACCAGCAGCGTCGCGAGCAGCACGAGGAAGCGGTTGCGAATCGACCAGCGAATGACGCGCGCGATCATTGGGCGCCTCCGCTCGGTTCGACCTTCGTCAGCTGGTAGCCGTCGTCCGTTTGCTTGAAGACGAAGTGAACCGTCTGTCCTGACTTCGCGTCCGGGAAAGCGTTGGGTGCCGGCTTGTTGAACGTCATCGTCATCGCGCCCCAACCGAGTGCCGGAACCGGTTGATGCGAGAACGTGATGTCCGCGGCGGTCACTTTCTCGACCTTGCCGGTGGTTTCGTAGGTCTGCGAAGCGGATGCGGATGCCGTCTCGGTTGCGCTCGCCCTCATGCCGCCTGCCAGCCTCGGCAGCACCGACTTCAGGCTCGCTTCGGAATCGATCAGGAACTGGCCCGACGCGACGACGGTGTCACCGTCGTTCAGCCCGCTCAGCACTTCGGTTTCGCTGCCGACGTCGTTGCCGACCGTCACCGATGCCGGCTGCAGGCGGCCGTCGCCGTTCTTCACGATGACGACCGAGCGCCTGCCGGTCGTGATGACCGCCTCGGACGGCACGAGCAGCCGCGACACGGCGTGTTGCCCATCGACACGCACGCGCATCAGCATGCCGGGCGTCAGCTTGAGCGCGGCGTTGTCGATCTCCAGACGCGCCTGAAGCGTGCGGCTCGTGGTGCTGATACCCGGCAGCATCTCGCGGATTCGCCCGATGAAATGCTGCGTCGGGTCGCCCGAGAACGTCGCGTCGACCGTCATGCCGGGTTTCGCGTTCAGCGCGAGCGCTTCCGGAATCTCGACGATGAGCCAGAGCGTCGACAGGCCCGAGATTTTCGCGAGCGTCTGCCCGGGCGCGACCATCGCGCCATTCCGGACGTTCAGTTCGCTGACGACGCCCGCTTCCGGCGCCGTCAGCACGATGTGCGTTTGCGCGTTGCCGGTGCGGTCCAGCGCAGCGATCATGCCGTCGGGGATCGACAGTGCGCGCATCCGCGCGCGCGATGCGTCGAGCAGGCCACTGTCCATGCCGCCACGCTTGAGCGCGAGGTACTCCTCCTGCGGCGCGAGCCATTCCGGAACGAACAGCGACGCGATCGGCGCGCCCTTCGCGACGCGTTGCATCGGTGCGCTTGCATACAGCCGGTCGATATAGCCGGTCACGCGCGACTGTACGACGTCGGCACGCGACTCGTCGAACTGCGTGGTGCCGACGGCATCGAATCCGCTCGCCGTGTCCCGCCGGCGCACGGTCGCATAGCGAATGCCGAGGTTCTGCTGAAGACCCGGGTCGATCTTGATGCCGGAGGCGCCGCCGCCGTCATCCGCATAGACGGGCTCCAGTTGCATGTTCATGAAAGGCGACTTGCCCGGCTTGTCGAAATGCTGGTTCGGCACCATCGGGTCGTGCCAGTACAGCACCTTGCGCCCCGTCTTCGGATCGACGTTGTCGCCGGGCATGGCGGTGGCGTTCGGTGTCGTCGTCGCATTCGAAGACGCGTGGCGAATGCCCACGGCATAGCCCGCGCCGAGCAGCGCCGCGCCGGCGAATACCGTCAGGACGACGCGCGCCAGTGGTTGCTTGATCATCGTGTTCTCCTTCACTGGACGGCGGCCATCGTCGACGGCACGACCTGGTATTCGAGCTGGGCCCATGTCTGCGACACGTCGCGCCGGAGGTCGAGCACCTGCTGCTGCGCCTCCAGTTGCGCGCGCCGCGCGGCGAAGGTATCTGCGAGCGAGCCGGTGCCGGCCCGGTAGGCGGCGTTCGCGAGCTGCACGCGCTGCTCGGCGGCCGGCAGCAGCGTCGTGCTCAGCTGCGCGATGCGCTCGCGGCCGCTCGCGAGCGTCGCGGCCTGCGTGCGGATGTCGGCCTGAACCTGCCGCAGCGTGTCCTCGTACAGCAGGCGCGCGCGGGTCGCGAGTTCGGTTTTCTCGGCGACGTCGCGGTTCTGGCGGTTCTTGCGATCGAGCGGCAACGGGATCGTGACGCCCACCGACACCATGTTCGAATACGCGCCGCCCCGCTGCTGGTACGCGATCTCCCACGTCCAGTTCGGGCGGCGCTCGCTGTCGGCCACCGCGGCATCGGCTTCGGCCACCGCGATATCGTCCGCGGCGGCCGCGAGCGTCGGCTGCGCCGCCCGCAGTTCGTCCGGCGGCAGCGACGGCACATAGGATTCGGGCGCGGGCGGTTCGCCGGCCACGTCGGCGACGGGCACGGCCGTCCATCGCGAAAGGCCGATCAGCGCGGTCCGGTAGGTCTGCTGCGCTTTCAGCAGCTGGTCCTGCGCCTGCGCGAGCATGGCCCGCGCCTGCACCACGTCGGCGGCGCCGGCCCGCGCGCCGCGATACGACGCCTGCGTGGCGGCGAACTCGTGCGTCATGTGATCGAGCAGCGCCTGCTGCAATGCGAGCGCCTTCTTCGCATAGACGGCGTTCAGCCACGCCGATGCGGTTTGCTGGCGCACGGTCGCGAGCTGCACCAGATAGCCGGCGCGCTCGCGGCCGACCCGTTCGCCGGCGAGCGCTGAACGCAATCGCCGCTTGTCGCCCGACACCCATTCCTGCTCGATGCCGATACGGCGCATCGTCATGAAATCCTGGCCGACGGTGAAGCGCTGCGGGCCGTTGACCGGCAGGTTGTCGATGCCCGCCTTGAGCATTGGGTCGGGCAAGCGGCCGGCCTTGACGGCCGCTTCGGAGCTGGCGCGCACGGAAGCCTGGGCGGCCTCCATCGACGCGGAACGGTCGGTCGCGGACTGCAATGCCGCGTCGAGCGTGAAAGGCGCGGGCTCGGCATGTGCGACGCCCGCGACAAGGAGCGCCGCGCACAGCGTGCGCGCGCGCCAACGGGCACGCCGGCGCAGCGGCGTGCCAGACATGATTGGCATGATCTAACCCCAACGGCGAAATCCCAAAGGGATTCCACGTCCTGGCATAGGACGAACCTCACCGCGAGCGCGGTGAACCTGTCAGATTGGGATCAGCAGAGACGCGGAGGTCGCCACAACCCGTTCGGGTCGCGGTTCGGCAGAGACTGGGTGTAGTGGAACACGACCGGGCCGGCGAACGTGGCCGGGCGGCTGATGTCGGCCCGAGGGGCCGGATGGTAGAGGCTGCCGAACTGGCATTGGGCCGTCGCCTTGCAGAGCGTGCCCTTGGCTTTCGCCTTGTCAGGCGACGTCGATATCGACTTCATCGACTCGCAGCCGGGCATGTCGACGGACATCGCCGCGTCGCCCGCCCCGGACATCGAATGCTGCATCGGACATTCTCCGGTCAAGCCGCTCGCAGCCAGCCCGCTGATGGGCAGCACCGCGCAAAGCAGCAGGAGGATGAAGGTCCGGAGGAGTTTCATGGCGCGGATTATAGCGCGGCGGGGAACAACGACGCATCCGCCGCGCGACCGCCTGCGTTATTTCAACCGCCCCGACAAAAACTGCCCCAACCGCTCGCTCTTCGGGTTGACGAGAATCTCCTGCGGATGCCCCTGCTCCTCGATCCGCCCCTGATGCAGGAAGATCACGTGATTCGACACGTTGCGCGCAAACCCCATCTCGTGCGTGACGACGACCATCGTGCGGCCTTCCTCGGCGAGCTTCTGCATCACCTTCAGCACCTCGCCGACGAGCTCGGGGTCGAGCGCCGACGTCGGCTCGTCGAACAGCATCACTTCCGGCTCCATCGCCAGCGCCCGCGCGATCGCGACGCGCTGCTGCTGCCCGCCCGACAGGTGCGATGGATACATCCCCTCGACCCGCGCCGGCAGCCCGACCTTCTCGAGGTACTTGCGCGCACGCGACACGGCTTCGTCCTTGCCGAGCCCGAGCACCGCCATCGGCGCCTCGATCACGTTCTCCAGCACCGTCATGTGCGCCCACAGGTTGAAGTGCTGGAACACCATCGCGAGCTTCGTGCGCATGCGCTGCAACTGCTTCTGGTCGGCCACGCGCAGCGCGCCGTGCTTGTCGCGCGTGGTCTGGATCGCCTCGCTGCCGATCGTGATCTGCCCCGAGCACGGCTGCTCGAGAAAATTGATGCAGCGCAGGAACGTGCTCTTGCCCGAGCCGCTCGACCCGATGATGCTGATCACGTCGCCGGCCTTCGCCTGCATCGAGACGCCCTTCAGCACTTCGTTGTCGCCGAACTTCTTGTGCAGGTCCTCGACGATGAGCTTGTACATGCTTGTGTTTCCTTACGAATGCGCGAATGCGTGAATGCGTTAATGACCGCGGGGCGACAGGAATGCGAGCCAGCGCGCCTCGAGCTTGCGGAACGCCCAGATGAGCGCAAAGACGACCACCGCGTACATCACCGCCGCGATCCCGTATGCCTGGAACGACATGTACGTGGCCGAGTTCACGTCGCGCGTGACCTTCAGGATGTCGGGCACGGTCGCGGTGAACGCGAGCGTGGTCGCGTGCAGCATCAGGATCACTTCGTTGCTGTAGCTCGGCAGCGAGCGGCGCAGCGCGGACGGCAGGATGATCCGCGTATACAGCTTGAAACGCGACATCCCGTACGCGAGCCCGGCCTCGACCTCGCCCGCCGCGGTCGACTTGATCGCGCCCGCGAAAATCTCCGTCGCATACGCGCACTCGTTCAGCGTGAACGCGAGCAGCGTGCAGTTCATCGCATCGCGGAAGAAGCTGTCGAGCAGCACGTGATCGTGCACGACCTGCAGGCTGTAGATGCCCGTGTAGCACATCAGCAGCTGCACGTAGAGCGGCGTGCCGCGAAACACGTACGTGTATAACCACACGGCCCCCGACACCCAGCGATTGCTCGACGCGCGCGCGATCGCGAGCGGCACCGCGAGCACGAAACCGAGCGCGATCGACACGACCAGCAGCCACAGCGTGATCGCAAGCCCGCTGAAGCGGTAGCCGTCGGTGTAGAGGTAGCTTTGCCAGTACTGGCTGAGGATCTCGATCACAGTGCAAGCCTCCGGACGCCGACCGAATAACGCTTCTCGAGGTGGTGCAGCACGACGTTCGACACCGTCGTGATCGCGAGGTAGATCGCACCCGCCGCAAGCGTGAAGAAAAAGAAGTTCAGCGTGCTCTTGCCCGCATCCTGCGACGCCTTCACGACGTCCGCCAGGCCGATGATCGACACCAGCGCGGTGGCCTTCACGAGCACCTGCCAGTTGTTGCCGATGCCCGGCAGCGCGAAACGCATCATCTGCGGGAACAGGATGCGGTGGAACACGCGCCATCCGCTCATCCCGTATGCGAAGCCCGCTTCGAGCTGGCCGCGCGGCACCGACAGGAACGCGCCGCGGAACGTCTCGGTGAAATACGCGCCGTAGATGAAGCCGAGCGTCACGACGCCGGCCGCGAACGGGTCGATGTCGATCTGGTCCCAGCCGAGCACGTCGGTCACGTCGTTCAGCAGGATCTGCATCCCGTAGAACAGCAGCAGCATCAGCACGAGGTCGGGCACCGCGCGAATCAGCGTCGTATAGAACGTGCCGACCGATGCGAGCACACGGTTCGCCGACAGCTTCGCGGCCGCGCCGGCGAGCCCCAGCACGAGCGACGCGGCCAGCGACAGCACCGCGAGCTTCACGGTCTCGACCGTGCCGGCCCACAGCAGCGGGCCAAATCCATGGAAAAACATGTGAGCGTCTCCACTCCAGAAAGGCGTGCGGCGCGCCGCGGCCTGAGCCGGGCGCGCCGCCATGCGATTAGCCGCCGTAGACGTCGAACGTGAAGTACTTCTTCTCGATCTTCTTGTAGGTGCCGTCCTTCAGCATGTCGGCGATCGCCTGGTTGATCTTCGCCTTCAGGTCGGCGTCTTCCTTGCGCAGGCCGATGCCGGCGCCGTTGCCGAGCGTCTTCGGATCGTCGATGTCGCCGCCGGCGAACTGGAAGCCCGCGCCGCGCGGCGTCTTCAGGAAGCCGACGTCGGCCTGCACCGCGTCCTGCAGCGCGGCATCGAGGCGGCCCGACACGAGATCCGCATACACGCCGTCCTGGTTCTGGTAAGGCACGACCTGCACGCCCTTCGGCGCCCAGTAGGCCTTCGCGTAAGTCTCCTGGATCGTGCCCTGCTCGACGCCCACCGACTTGCCCTTCAGCGCGTCGGCCGTCGGCAGCACCGTCGTGCCCTTCTTCGCGACGAGGCGCGTCGGCGTGTTGAACAGCTTGTCGGAGAACGCGATCTGTTCCGCGCGCTGCGCCGTCATCGACATCGACGACAGCACGCCGTCGAACTTCTTCGCCTTCAGCGCCGGGATCATCCCGTCGAAGTCGTTCTCGATCCACACGCACTTCGCCTTCAGGCGCGCGCAGATTTCATTGCCGAGGTCGACGTCGAAGCCGGCCACCTTGCCGTCGACGCCCTTCGATTCGAACGGCGGATAGCTGGCGTCGACGCCGAAGCGGATCGTCGACCAATCCTTGGCGTGGGCACCGACCGCGATGCAGGCAAGGGCAATACTGAGCGCGAGTTTCTTCATGGCGTTCCTGTGATGTCGGGAAGACGACGGGCACCCGCCCGCCCAACCTGCGCGCCATCCAATCGGCCGCCTAAGTTGTACATACAACTTTGCCGTTTTTTCGCTTCCGTCAGCAATCCGTGTTTATCTCTAATTGTCGGGAGATTGTTTTTCGCGGACGAAAATTCCTTGAATTTCAATTACATATGGATGACATCGAGCTAAACGCGCACGAGCCGGCGCGAGGCCGCCGCGCCGATGGTGATAGATCGCTTGTCTAGACCGGGGACGACGCCAGCACGCCGACGCCAGCACGCCCTCACATCAGCCCTCAGCCCTCCCCCTCCCCGCGCTTCGCGCCGACGGCCTCGAGCCCGACCAGCCGGTAGCCGAACTGCAGCTCGGTCAGCAGGTGCCGCGGCGCGGCCGGCACCTGTTCGAGCTTCTGCCGCAGGTTCGTCATGTAGACCCGCACGTAGTGCGCGCGGTCCGCATCGTGGATGCCCCAAACCTCGGCCAGCAGTTGCCGCGCGGCGATCACGCCGCCGCGCCCGCGAATCAGCGCGGCAAGCAGGCGGAACTCGAGCCGGGTCAGGTGCACGGGCTGGCCGGCGCGCACCACCTCGTGCTTGCCGAGATCGACCACCACGTCGCCGAAGCGCACGATCGACGACGACTGCCCGTCCTCGTCCGACACGAACGCCGCGCGGCGCAGCTGCGCCCGCGCGCGTGCGAGCAGCTCGGGCACGCCGAACGGCTTCGCCAGGTAGTCGTCCGCGCCCGCGTCGAGCGCCGCGACCTTCTCCACTTCCTGCTGCCGCGCGGACAGCACGATGACGGGCACCGTCGACCATTCGCGCAGCTCGCGGATGAACGCCTTGCCGTCGTCGTCGGGCAGCCCGAGGTCGACGATCACGAGATCGGGCTTGCTGCTCGACGCATACATGCGCGCCTCGCGGGCCGTCGACGCCTCGCACGTATCCATCCCTTCCTGCTCCAGCGCCATCCGCACGAACCGCCGGATGTCGGCTTCATCTTCTACGACCAGCACGCGTGAACGGATCATGAATGACTCTCGTGTTCGATATCGGGCGGCGCGCCCAACGGCAGACGGATCTCGAATCGCGCGCCGTGCGGTTCGAGCGGCATCGCGCGGATCGAGCCGCCGTGCGCATTGACGATGCTGCGGCACAGCGCGAGCCCGAGCCCGACGCCGGCAATCGACGACACCTGCCGCTCGCGCTCGAACGGCGCGAACAGCGGCTCGGGGTCGCGCACGACGAAGCCCGGCCCGTCGTCCTCGACGAACACGTAGATCGTCTCGCCGAACACGCGCGCGCGCACCGACACGGATGCGTCGGCGCCCGCGTATTTCGCGGCGTTGTCGAGCAGGTTCATCAGCACGCGCTCGATCAGCAGCGCGTCGACGTCGATCAGCGGCAGGTCGGCGGGCAGGTCCGCCTTCACGTCGCGGCCGGCCAGCGCGTGCGCGGAATGCGCGAGCGCGCTGCCGACGATCTCGTCGAGCATGTGCCACTCGCGGTTCAGCCGCACGCCTTCGCTCTGCATGCGCGCGAGATCGAGCAGGTTCACGACGAGCAGGTGCAGCGCCTCGGCCTGGTCGCGAATCGAGCGGGCCAGCCCGGCCGGCTGCCCGGGCGCGAGCCGCTCCGGCCGCTCGAGCGTTTCCGCGAGGCCTCGGATCGCGGTCAACGGCGTCTTCAGGTCGTGCGACACCGCGGACAGCAGCGCGTTGCGCAGCCGCTCGCCTTCCATGCGCACCAGCGTGCGCTGCGCGACCTCGACGTAATGCACGCGCTCCAGCGCCATCGCGATCGACGAGCACAGCGCGGCCAGCAGGCGCCGGTCGTCCGGGTCGGTCGGCAGCGGCTGCGCGCCCGCGTGCAGCGCGAGCACGCCGCGCACCCGCATCGGCGCCTTCAGCGGCATGTACTGCGCCACCGCATCGCCAAGCGCCTGCGTGCAGCGGCCGGCCGGCTGCGCATGCTCGTAGGCCCAGCGGGCCGCCACCGGATCGACGAAGCGGGCGTCGTGCGCGGCCGGCATCCGGTCGTCCGCATCGGGCAGCACGAGCGCGACGTGCACGCCGAGCAGCGGCCCGATCGTGCCGGTGCAGATCGACGCGATCTGCTCGGTCTCGATCGCCGCCGACAGGTCGCGCGCGACCCGCGCGAGCGCCGCCGAGCGCTTTTCGTTCGCGCGCGCGGCGCACGCCTCCGCGCGCAGCCGCGCCGCGAGCTGGCCGACCGCCAGCGCCACCGCGAGCATCAGCGCGAACGTAAACACGTACTGCGTATCGGACACCGCGAACGACCAGCGCGGCTCGACGAAGAAGAAGTCGAAGCAGCCGACGCACACGAATGCCGCCCACGCGCCGGCCGCGCGGCCGAAGCGCAGCGCGACGAGCACGACCGTCAGCAGGAACAGCATCACCACGTTCGACAGGTCGAACACGCGCAGCAGCGCGTTCGCCGCGAGCGTCGCGAGCCCGCAGACCAGCGTCGCCCACGCGAGCGGCGCGACATACGGCGACGCCCGCCGGCGCACGTGCGCGGGCGGGCCGCTGCCGGGCTCGGCCCCGGCGATCCGCGCGACGACGCCCGCGCAGGCGCTCAAAAACCGCGCTAACGGACGCCTGGGACTGCGGCCCTTGCGGGCCGTATCGGGTTCGGCGACCGCGTTCAGGTCGTCCCCATGTCGATGCATCGCGTTCTCGTTCAATCGCCCTCCCGGCAAGTCGGATGCGGTGCGGCCACGCGCGCGCCGATTCGGGCGCGACGCGTGGCCGGATGCGCATCGGTCAGACGAACGGCGTCAGCAGCATGTCGATCAGCTTGATGCCGATGAACGGCGCGACGACGCCGCCCACGCCGTAGATCAGCAGGTTGCGCCACAGCAGCTTCTCGGCGGGCTCGGCGCGGTACTTGACGCCCTTCAGCGCGAGCGGGATCAGCGCGACGATGATCAGCGCGTTGAAGATCACCGCCGACAGGATCGCCGACGTCGGGCTGTGCAGCCCCATCACGTTCAGCGCGCCGAGCGCCGGATAGGTCGCGACGAACGCCGCCGGAATGATCGCGAAGTACTTCGCGAGATCGTTCGCAACGCTGAACGTCGTGAGCGCGCCGCGCGTCATGATCATCTGCTTGCCGACCTCGACCACCTGCATCAGCTTGGTCGGGCTGCTGTCGAGGTCGACCATGTTGGCCGCCTCCTTCGCCGCCTGCGTGCCGCTGTGCATCGCCACCGCCACGTCGGCCTGCGCGAGCGCCGGCGCGTCGTTGGTGCCGTCGCCCGTCATCGCGACGAGGTGGCCCTTCGCCTGGTGCTCGCGGATCAGGCGCAGCTTGTCTTCCGGCGTCGCTTCCGCGAGGAAGTCGTCGACGCCCGCCTCCGCCGCGATCGCGGCCGCGGTGAGCCGGTTGTCGCCGGTGATCATCACGGTCTTCACGCCGACCTTGCGCAGCTCGGCGAAGCGCGCCTTGATCCCGTGCTTGACGATGTCCTTCAGCTCGATCGTGCCGAGCACCTTGCCGCCGTCGGCCACCACGAGCGGCGTGCCGCCGCGGCGCGCGATGTCGTTGACGGCCGCGTCGACGTCGCCCGGGAACACGCCGCCGAGCCTATCGACGTGCGCACGGATCGCGGACGCCGCGCCCTTGCGCACCTGGCGCGCGCCGATGTCGATCCCGCTCATCCGGGTGCGCGCGCTGAACGGCACGGTGACGTGCCCGTCGAGGTCCGGCAGCGGCGACACGGCGCGCTGCTTCGCGAGCGCGACGATCGAGCGGCCTTCCGGCGTCTCGTCCGCGAGCGACGACAGCAGCGCGGCCTGTGCGAGCGTGCGCTCGTCGACGCCCGGCGCGGGCCGGAACTGCACGGCCTCGCGGTTGCCGAGCGTGATCGTGCCGGTCTTGTCGAGCAGCAGCACGTCGACGTCGCCGGCCGCCTCGATCGCGCGGCCCGAGGTTGCCAGCACGTTCGCGCGCATCATGCGGCTCATGCCCGCGATGCCGATCGCCGACAGCAGCGCGCCGATCGTCGTCGGGATCAGGCACACCAGCAGCGCGATCAGCACGGTGAGGCTCACGGCCGAGCCCGCGCCGTTGAGCAGCACGCTGAAGGTCGAGAACGGCAACAGCGTCACGCACACCAGCAGGAAGATGATCGTCAGCGCGACCAGCAGGATCGACAGCGCGATTTCGTTCGGCGTCTTGCCGCGCTTCGCGCCCTCGACCATCGCGATCATCCGGTCGAGGAACGCCTCGCCGGGGTTCGCGGTGATGCGCACGACGATCCAGTCGGACAGCACGCGCGTGCCGCCCGTGACCGACGAGAAATCGCCGCCCGACTCGCGGATCACCGGCGCGGATTCGCCGGTGATCGCCGATTCGTCGACCGACGCGACGCCGTCGATCACCTCGCCGTCGGCCGGAATCGTGTCGCCGGCCTCGACGAGCACGACGCTGCCGGCGGCCAGCTCGTCGCTCGGCACGCGATGGGTCGTGCTGCCGTAGCGCTTCGGCTCGTCGAGCACTTTCGCAACCACGCGCTTGCGCGACGAGCGCAGCGCCTCGGCCTGCGCCTTGCCGCGCCCTTCGGCCAGCGCCTCGGCCGCGTTCGCGAACAGCACCGTGAACCACAGCCAGCACGCCACCGCGAAGATGAAGCCGGCCGGCGCGTCGCCGTTGCCCGCGAGCGCCTGCAGCCACAGCACCGTCGTGACGATGCTGCCGAGGTAGACCACGAACATCACCGGGTTCTTCCACTGCACCTGCGGCGCGAGCTTGCGGAACGCGTCGCGCAGCACCGCGGTCCAGCGCATCGGCGGCACGTCGCCGATCGGCGCGGCCGCGGGGTTGATCGAAGTTTCGATAGGGGACATGAAACGACTCCTTTGCGTTCTCTCAGCGCGCGCCGGCCGCTTGACCCAGCGAGCGGTCGAGCGCCATGTTCAGTTCGAGCACGCGGATGCGGGGCTCGCCGAGCACCGCGAGCTGGCGCGGCGTGGCCACCTGCCCGACCAGCGCCATCACCTGTTCGACGCTCACGCCGCGCGCCTGCGCGACGCGCGCCGCCTGCAGCCGCGCGTTCGCGAGCGAGATGTCCGGATCGAGCCCGGACGCGGATGCGGTCACCGCGTCGACCGGCACCGGCGCGCCGTCCGCGAGCCCGTTCTGCTGGCGGTACGCTTGCGTGCGTGCCGTGACGTCCGCCAGCAGCTTCTTGCTGGTGGCGCCCTGGTTGCTCGCGCCGCTGCCGGCCGCGTTGTACGGCTGGTCGACGGTCTTGGCCGGATCGGCGGGATCGGTGCCGACCGTCGCGCTCGGCCTCGGATGGAAATACTCGGGCCGCGTGAAGTTCTGCCCGATCACCGCGGAGCCGACCGTCACGCCGTCGCGCACGACCAGGCTGCCGCGCGCCTGCGACGGGAACAGCAGGTTCGCGGCGCCGGTGGTGAGCAGCGGGTACGCGAGGCCGGTGACGAGCATGAACAGCACCGACGAGGCGATCACGGGCCTGACGAGGCCGCGCGTCGCGTCGGCGAGCGACGATCCGGGTGCCGGTGCGGCGGCGGGCGCCGCGTGGCGATTGCTTTGAGCCATGTGGGTTTCCTCAGAACAGTTGGCCGCTCGTCATCATCAGATGCTCGACGATCGGGCCGAGCGCGAGCGCGGGCAGGAACGTGAGGCCGCCGACGACGAGGATCACGAAGATCAGCAGGCCGGCGAACAGGCCCGTCGACGTCGACAGCGTGCCGGCGCTCTCGGGAATGCTTTTCTTGGCGGCGAGGCAGCCGGCGACGGCCAGCATCGGCAGCAGCGTCAGGTAGCGGCCGACCAGCATCGCCAGGCCGATCGTCGTGTTGAAGAACGGCGTGTTCGCGTTCAGGCCCGCGAACGCGGAGCCGTTGTTGGCGGTGCCCGACGTGTATGCGTACAGCACCTCGCTGAAGCCGTGCGGCCCGAGGTTCGCGAGGCTGTCCGGCGTCGCGCGCATCAGCGCGGCCAGCGCGGTGAAGCCGAGAATGCTGAACGGGTGCGCGAGCACCGCGAGCATCACCAGCTTCATTTCGCGGGCCTCGATCTTCTTGCCGAGGAATTCCGGCGTGCGGCCGATCATCATGCCGACCAGGAACACCGTCAGGATCGCGAACGTGAACAGGTTGATCAGCCCGACGCCGTCGCCGCCGAACACGTTGTTCAGCATCATCTGCGCGAGCGGCACGAGCCCGCCGAGCGGCGTCAGCGAATCGTGCATCGCGTTGACCGAGCCCGTGGTGGCGGCCGTCGTGACGGTCGCGAACAGGCTCGTCTGCGCGATGCCGAAGCGCATCTCCTTGCCTTCCAGGTTGCCGCCCGGCTGCTCCGCGCTCCATTGCTGGTCGACGCCGAGCCCCGCGAGCAGCGGATTGCCGTGCTGCTCGGCCTGATAGATCACCGCGAGGAAGCCGACGAACATCACGACGAACGCGGCGAGGATCACCCAGCCCTGGCGGCGCCGGCCGATCATCGTGCCGAGCGCATAGGTCAGCGCCGACGGAATCAGCAGCATGCTCAGCATGTGCAGCGTGTTGGTGAGCGGCGTCGGGTTCTCGAACGGATGCGCCGCGTTCATGCTGAAGAACCCGCCGCCGTTGGTGCCGATGTGCTTGATCGATTCGAGGCTCGCCACCGGCCCCGTGACGATCTGCTGTCGCGCGCCTTCGAGCGTGGTGGCCCACGCGTCGGACGCGAGCGTCTGCGGCATGCCCTGCCACACGTAGACGAGCGCCATCACGAAGCAGATCGGCAGCAGCACGCGGTAGGTCACGCGCGTGAAGTCCACCCAGTAGTTGCCGATGTCGGCCGCGCTCTTGCGGCTCAGGCCGCGGATGAAGCCACCGGCCGCCGCGACGCCGGTTGCCGCGCTCACCGTCATCAGGAACGTGATGACCGCCATCTGCGAGAAGTTCGACAGGCTGCTTTCGCCGGCATACGCCTGCCAGTTGGTGTTCGTGATGAACGACGCCGCCGTGTTGAACGCGAGATCGGGGCTTTGCGCGGCGCGATGCAGCGCGTCGAACGGCAGCGCGTCCTGCACGCGCAGCAGCAGGTAGCCGAGCGCCATCATGCCCGCGTTGCTGAGCAGCAGCACCATCCCGTAACGCTTCCACGACATCGTCTCGCCGGGATCGACGCCGAGCAGGCCGTACGTGCGGCGCTCCACCCACGCATGGCGCGGGCTCGTGAACGCGTGCGCGAGCCATTTGCCGACCACCGGCACCAGCGCCAGCATGATCGCCAGGACGATCGCGAATTGAATGAAATTATTGAACATGTCGACGCTCGCTCAAATCCTGTCCAGACCGTTGATGAAACCGGCCGTCAACGCGAAGAACGCCAGCGTGACCAGTATGAAAACCAGATCGCTCATAGATTCACCGATATTTTCCTGTTCCTGTCGAATCGCGCGAATCAATACCGCTCGGGCCTGATCAACGCATGGAAGAGATAGATGAAGAGCACGGCCGATAGGGCTCCGGAAATCCACAACATCGCTTTCCCCTGTTTTTGTTTGATGTGCGCGGGTCATCCGCGGCACCGTCACACCCCACGCTCCACGGGAGAATGGGAAGCGCCAGTGTAGGAATCCGCGTATCAAAGCGGTGTTCAATTTCAGGGCGTGGAGTAAAAAACCCGTAAAAAACGCATTCGACGCAATTCTCGCCTTTATGTGATTTTTTCAAACGCGCCGACAGTCTATACACCGTCTCTTCACCGCAATTCCTAGAATCGCCGCCAGGTTCAGGACGGGATCTCCGTCATTCGTCGTTCCCCGTCGCAACGGGTCTTTCCAGGAAGTCGAAAATGAAAAAAGAAGTCGTCGGCGCGCTGTCCCTCGCCATGATCAGCGTGGCCGCCCACGCGCAAAGCAGCGTCACGCTCTACGGCATGCTGGACGCCGGCATCGCCTATACGAACAACCAGTCGGGCAAGAGCACCTGGCAGCAGGGCAGCGGGCTGCTGTCGAACACCGTGTTCGGCCTGAACGGCGCGGAGGATCTGGGCGGCGGCCTGCATGCGCTGTTCCGGCTCGAGAGCGGGTTCAACCTGAACAACGGCACGCAGTCGTACCGCAACACGATGTTCGGCCGCCGCGCATACGTCGGGCTGCAGAGCGACCGCTACGGCACGCTGACGCTCGGCCGGCAATACGACTCCGTCGTCGACATGCTCGGCCCGCTCGCGATGTCGAACAACGGCGACGGCAACAATCTCGCCGCGCACCCGTTCGACAACGACAACGTCGACGATTCGTTCTACATCGACAACGCGGTGAAGTACACGAGCCCGACGATCGCCGGCGTGCAGTTCAGCGGCCTGTACGGCTTCAGCAACCAGCCCGGCTTCTCGAGCAACCGCGCGTACAGCGCGGGCGTATCGTACGCGAACGGCCCCGTCAGCCTCGGCGCGGCCTACCTGCAGCTCAATCGCGGCGGCACGACGCTCGCCGGCGCGCTGTCCAGCAACGACGCGCCGAACTTCCCCGCCGCGCGCCAGCGCGTGGTGGGCGCCGGCGGCAGCTACGCGTTCGACCGGCTGACGGTGGGCGCGCTGTGGACCCATTCGATGTTCGACGAAACGGCCGCGTCGTCGCTGCCGGGCGCGCTGAATTCGCTGCGCTTCGACAACTACTAGGTCAACGCCCGCTACGCGCTGAACCCGGCGGTATCGTTCGCCGGCGCGTATACGTTCACCAACGGCCGCTACGACGACGCCACCGGCACCCACCGCCCGAAGTGGCACCAGGTCACGCTGATGGCCGACTACGCGCTGAGCAAGCGCACCGACGTGTACGTGGAAGGCGTGTACCAGCACCAGTTCGGCGTGCCGTCGGGCGCGACGCTCGGCTTCGCGAACATCAACGGCGTGGCGGCGTCGTCGACGAATACGCAGGTGGTCGGCACCGTCGGCATGCGGCACCGGTTCTGACCGGCGGGCGGGCGCCTCTGTGCAATCCCGCATGGACGCGCGCCGCCCGACAAGGGATCATCCAGGAATTCGCGCCGGTGCCGCCGGGAAACCGGTACACTCGGCGCCGGGCGCGCGCCGGGCCGGCATTCGGTGGCGGGCGGCGGCCGTCTCTGGAATTGCGATCCCCATGACCACACCGATCTATCAGGAAATCAAGGATTTCATCCTCGCGCGCATTCACGCCGGCGAATGGGCGGAAGGCGACCAGGTGCCGTCGGAGAACGAGCTCGCGCGCGAATTCAACGTCGCGCGGATGACCGTCAACCGCGCGCTGCGCGAGCTGACCGCCGAGCAGGTGCTGACGCGCACGCGCGGATCGGGCACGTTCGTCGCGTCGCCGAAGTACGAATCGACGCTCGTCGCGATCCGCAGCATTTCCGACGAAGTCGCCGCGCGCGGCCACGGCTATCGTGCGCAGGTGCTGCTGGTCGGCGCGAGCGTCGCCGATGCGAAGCTCGCCGACGAGATGCAGCTCGACGCGGGCAGCCCGATCTTCCATTCGCGCGTGCTGCACTTCGAGAACGACACCCCCGTGCAGCTCGAGGAACGCTGGGTCAATCCGGCCTGCGCGCCCGAATACGCGCTGCAGGACTTCACCGCGACCACGCCGAACCAGTACCTGATGCGCGTCGCGCCGCTGCAGCGCGTCGAATACCGGATCGAGGCCGCGATGCCCGACGCCGAAACGCGCAGCCTGCTGACGATGGACGAACGCGAGCCGTGCCTGATGCTGCACCGGCGCACATGGTCGCAAGGCGCGGTCGCGTCGACCGTCAACCTGTGGCACCCGGGCAGCCGGTATCGCTTTACCGGGCATTTCTGACGCGGGCGCCCCAGCGCTCGAGCGCGGCCACCGCGCGCCGCAACCCCTCCTCCCGTGCCATGCGCGCGCCCAGTTCCGCGGCGCGCGCCCGCGTGTCGGCGCGTTCCGCGAACGCGATGCCGCGCGCGAGTTCGGCGGCCTGCATCCGCCGGCCCGCGACCGGCGCGCCGGCCACGCCGAGCCGCCGCAGCCGGTGCGCCCAGAAGAACTGGTCGCCCGCGAACGGCACGACGACCGACGGCACGCCCGCGCGCGCCGCCGAGTGCGTGGTGCCGGATCCGCCGTGATGAATCGCCATCGACGTGCGCGGCAGCAGCCAGCGATGCGGCGTGTCGCCGACGACGAACACATTGCCCGGCAGCGTGCGCGCGTCGATCCCGCTCCATCCCGGATAGAACAGCGCACGGCGGCCGTCGAGCGCCTTTGCCAGCGCATCGGCCAATGCCGGCCGGTCAAACCCCGCCATGCTGCCGAAGCCGACATAGATCGGCGGCGCGCCGGCATCGAGAAACGCGGCGAGCTCGGGCGGCGGCGTCCACGCCGGATCGTCGACGCTCCATTGGCCGCACGCGCATGCGTGGTCCGGCCAGTCGGCGGGGCCGGACAATAGCGCCGGCGACACGCCGTACAGCATCGGATGCTCGGTCCACACGCGCTTGCGCGGCGGCAACCCGCAGACGCTCGCGCGCGCCGCATTGGTCGCGCGGCGGAACGCATGCCACAGCAGCGCATTCACGAACCGGTGGCTCGCGCGGTTCAGCCAGCGCGGCAGCTTGCCGGGCGGCAGGAACGGCGACGCGAACTCCGCCGTCGGCGTGATCGGGATGAGGCCCGCGCCGATCGCCGGAATGCCGCGATACTCGGCCACCGACAGGCCGACGAACGCCGCGAGCCCCGATGCGACGATCGCGTCGCAGCCGGCCGACGCGTCGGCGACTTCGCGCATCCACGCGGCCGTGTTCGCATTCGCGATTGCGGCGAGCGCCTTCGACGTGTCGTTGAAGCCGCCCCGCCCGTTCACCGCATCCGACAACGCCTCGCCCGGCGCGAGCGCGCGGCGGATGTCGCCCGACAGCGCGGCCGACGGCACGCCGAGCGCGGCGGCCGAGCCGAGCGTCGCGGCGTCGGCCAGCAGCCGCACGTCGTGGCCGGCGTCGATCAGCGCGCGGCCGAGCGCCGCAAGCGGGCGCGCATCGCCTTCGGTGCCGTAGGTGACGATGACGAGCTTCATGCTGAACTCCGTGAACGCAGTACGATGGAATGGCATCACAAAAATGCACGTCGTATACTAATGCAACTCGTACACTTTCTGTAAAGACCTTCGCCATGGAACCCACCCTCGACGATCCGGGCCGCCGCGCGCGCAAGCGCATCCAGATGCTGTCCCATCTCGCCGAAACCGCCGCGCGCCTGTTCGACGCGCACGGCTACGACACGGTTACGATGGAGCAGATCGCCGCGGAAGCGGACGTCGCGAAGCGCACGCTGTACAACCATTTCCCGACCAAGGAAGCCGTGCTCGCGCACTGGCTCGAAGGCGAACTGGCACGCGATCTCGCGCATCTGCAACGCGACGTCGCGCGTCGCAAGACGTTCGCGTCGCGCATCGCGTGCGTGCTCGACGCATCGGCCGCGTGGTGCGAGCAGCATCCGGTCTACCTGCTCGCGTATCTGAAGCACCGCTTCCTGACCATCGACGCGGCGGAACCGGAAGGCGGCGGCGCGCACGGCAGCGACATCGCGCTCGTGTGGCAGCAGCTCATCGCCGCGGGGCAACAGTCGGGAGAACTGAACCCGTCGTTGCCCGCCGATCAGCTCGCGACATGGTTCCATCACCTGTATCTCGGGGCGATGCTGCGCTGGCTGAACGCGCCGGGGCTGTCGCTGAAGCGGGAGTTTCAGGCGGTCACGAGGTTTTTCGTCGAAGGGGCGGAGGTGAAAGCGCCGTCGAAAGGCGCGCGGCGCGCATAAGTGACGTGATATCGCAGCCGATGTACGGCAATCGTAAGCCGGCGTCGCCATTGCGATACACCGCTCATGCCAAATCCGCCGCGCGGCAGTATGCTGGTGGCGTACGGCTGCGCACTGTGCACCGGGCAAACCCTCGGATGCGCACGTCGCCGCGATCGCAACCCCGTTTGCAAGGAGGATTCGTGATGGCCACCACGCATCATTTCCACTTCGAACTACGGCACGCCGGCGCGCCTACCTATTTCATCAGCTACCTGTTTCCCGCCGCGCTGTTCGTCTACGAACTGCTGCGCGTCGGCCAGTGGATCCGCGATCACGGGATGCACTTCGCCGGCTTCAAGGGGATGGGCTACGAGTATCTGCTGATGCTGCTGTTCGTCGGCGCGCAGATCGTCGTCGAAGCGGTCTTCCTGCTCGGCGCGGCGATGCGCAAGGATCGCGACTTCGAGCATCGGCTGCCGAACGTGATGCTCGGCATCGGCTGTTCGATCGCGCTGCTGGCGGTCGATCTCGCGATTCAGCTCGCGTTCTGACCGCCGCCGGATCGGGCGCTCAGGCGCCCGGGCGGTGCGGGAATACGCCGGCGTGCGCGTCAGCGCGCGTTGGGCGCGTTCGCCACCGGTTTGCCGCGCGCACGCATTTGCCCTTCCAGCCAGTATGGTGGAACGCGCGACATCAGCTTGCTTTGCCAAGTGAGCGGCGTCCACGTCTTGCCGCCATCCTCCGAATACACGATCTCGGGGTAGTCCTCGTTCGTCATGTCCGCATGATTGGCGGCGAGCCACACATGCCGCGGGTCGGCCACGTACGCACTGACCGTCTGCGAAATGCGGTCGGGCAGCTTGGTCGTGGCCCATGTGATGCCGTCGTCGGACCGAATCAGCGTTCCCTCGGTCGCGCCCGTGATCCACCAGCGTCCGTCCGGTGTCCATCCCAGTTCGACGAGAAAATCCGGATTACCGAGATCGGTTGACGTGACCGCGCAGGTATCGGGCGCAATGCGGACGGTGAGGTACCGGGTATCGCCAGCGTCCGAGCCGCTCAGCGTCACCAGGCCCACCAGCGGCCCGTCCGCATCCACGAAGCGGATCGCGCCGTGCAGGAACGCGCTGGCACGCTCGTCCGCCGAATCGAGGCCCAGCTTCCTGACGTCGACTTCGCATACGTGCGCGCCGCGCCGGATCTTCACCGCATGACGGGCGTCGTCGGCCGACACGGTGTAGCGGGAACCGAGGACGATCGCGTGCCGGTCCGGGTCGGTTTTTACCATGCGGCCGCTGACGCTATCGATGACCTTGTTGCCGACGTAGAAGCGCCCTTGCGTGTCGGCGTTGACCGGCGGCCAATAGAAGCCTGCCGTATCGGTTACGGCAACGCGCCGGCCGTCGGCCAGTTCGAACCGCAGGTATTTGGAATACTTCTGGAAAACCGTGAGGCGGCCGATCTCCAGCTTGTGCAACGGATTGCCCGCATCGTCGGCGCATGCCGCGCGTCCGCATGCGAGCAACGCTGCGGCAACGATCGTCCGGGTCCATTGGGCATAGCGCATCGAATCGCTCACACCCCGTGCCGCACCAGAAAATCCTTCACCGCATCGAGCACGACGCCTGTCTGCTCGCGATGCGGCACGTGCCCGCACGCCTTCAGCATCACGACCGACGACGGCCCCGCGACGCGCGACGCGATGCGGTCCGGATGCGCGGACGAGCCGTACTCGTCCTGCGCGCCATGAATCGCGAGCGTCGGGCAGCGCACCTGCGGCAGCACGTCGTCGAGGCTCCAGTCGCGAAACGCCGGCGACAGCCACGTATCGACCCACGCGCGCAGCACCCATTCCGCCTTGTCGCCGTGATAGCGCGCGAGCCGCTCGAGCTGGCCCGGCTCCGCGAACTGGCGCCCGGCCTCGCGAATGCCGTCCAGCGTGCGCGCCTCGACGAAGGCCTGCGCGGCCACCGTGACAAGCGCGCGGCACCGGGCGGGATACGCGGCGGCCGCCCCCACCGCCATCCCGCCGCCGACGCTGTGGCCGAACGCGACGAACGACGCGATGCCGAGCTGCTCGCGCAGCGCGTGAAACGCATGGTCGGCCTCGTCGCGCACGAACGTCGGCGACAGTTGCCCCGGATGCGGATCGGACTCGCCGAAGCCGAGCCGGTCGTAGGCGATCACGTCACGGCGCGTCGCCTGCGCGAGCTGTTCCGGAAAGTCGCGCCACAGCGCGACGCTGCCGAGCGAATCGTGCAGCAGCACGATCGGGCACGCGGCGGCGGCGGGCGCAGGTACGCCGCGCCAGCGTTTCGCAAAGAGACGCCCGTGC
Source organism: Burkholderia stagnalis (assembly GCF_902830275.1). GTDB lineage: Bacteria > Pseudomonadota > Gammaproteobacteria > Burkholderiales > Burkholderiaceae > Burkholderia > Burkholderia stagnalis. Next base: position 647,439 of record NZ_CADESW010000001.1, read on the forward strand.
GGCGTCGCGATCCAGGTCTCCTCGGTCACGATATCGGTCATGTCGGTGTGTCGGATGTTTGAATGCGGCCGGACGCATGCGGTCCGGCAAGTTGGCGGCCATGTTGGCGCGGCGACGGGCAACCCGTCAAGCATGCACGCCGCCGCTGCCCCGCGCCTGGCGCGGTCACGGCATCGGCAATCACGTCGTCGTCGCGCCGCCTTCACTCCTGCTGCGGCGGCAGGTAATCCATCTTCGCTTCGTCGTAGAGCCGATAGATCAGCGCCTGCATCGCGCGGATGTCCTCCGATTCGTCGAGCATCCGCATGCTCATGATGATCGGCGACACGAGGTTCGGATCGTCGAGCGGCTTGTAGCTGACGTCGTCGCGCTTCAGCCCGTACACGCTTTGCGGCACGACCGACACGCCCTCGCCCATCGCGACGAGGCCGAGCGCGATCTGCAGCTCGCGCGTCTCGTAGATGCGCCGCGGCTTCAGCGCGCGGTCGTGGAACGCGGCCAGCACCTGGTCCGCGTAGCTCGGCCGCGGCGCCTTCGGGAAGATGATCAGCGTGTCGTTGACGAGGTCGTGCAGCGACAGCACCTGCTTCGCGCCGTCGAGCGGATGGCCGAGCGGCAGCGCGACGATCATCCGCTCCTCGCGCAGCACGACGCGCCGCACGCTCGGATCCTCGTGGCGGATGCGGCCGAACCCGACATCGATCCGCCCCTCCTTCAGCGCCTTGATCTGGTCCATCGTCGACATCTCGTGCAAGCTCAGCTCGACTGCCGGGCATTCGTCGCGATAGCGCCGGATGATCTTCGGCAGCATCCCGTACAGCGTCGAGCCGACGAAGCCGATCGACATGCTGCGTTCGATCTTGCCGATCCGCTTCGTCATCGATTCCAGCTCGGCCGTCTGCGCGAGCAGCTGCACCGCGTGCGAATAGAAGAAGCGCCCCGCGTCGGTCAGCCTCAGCGGCCGCGTGTTGCGCTCGAACAGCATCACGCCGAGCGTCTCCTCGAGCTGCTGGATCTGGCGGCTCAGCGGCGGCTGCGCGATGTGCAGCCGCTCCGCCGCGCGCGTGAAATTCCGCTCGTCGGCCACCGCGACGAAGTAACGAAGGTGCCGCAACTCCATTTCTATACCCCTGAGATATGGAACTGATACTAAATCAGTGTTGGACGGCGCATTTCACGCGCAACTATCCTTCAACTGCCTGCTCGGAACCCCACAACTATACCTCCAGGGCATCAACGCCCCAACGGTCCGAACGGTGCAGGTCAGAGGAAATACGCGCATCCCGCCGGAGCGCGGCCCATCAGAGCCAGGAGAAGACAATGACCCACAGTGACATCGAAGCCCTCGTCGAAGGGTTCATCGTCGGCGCGGCGCGCGGCGAAGCCGACTCGCGCGTCCGGCAGGTGGTCGTGCGGCTGACCGCCGACCTGTTCAAGGCGATCGAGGATCTCGACCTGACCCCGTCCGAGGTGTGGAAAGGCATCGAATACCTGTCGGAAGCCGGCGCGACGCAGGAGCTCGGCCTGCTCGCCGCGGGCCTCGGCCTCGAGCGCTTCCTCGACATCCGCATGGACGAAGCCGAAGCGAAGGCCGGCCTGACCGGCGGCACGCCGCGCACGATCGAAGGCCCGCTGTACGTGGCCGGCGCGCCGGCGAGCATCGGCTTCGCGCGCCTCGACGACGGCTCGGACGAAGCGGACGGCGACCTGCTGTTCATGCAGGGCACCGTGTACGGCGACGACGGCGTGCCGCTCGCGGGCGCGAAGGTCGAGGTCTGGCACGCGAACCTGCGGGGCAACTACTCGTTCTTCGACAAGACGCAAAGCGCGTTCAACCTGCGCCGCACGATCGTCACCGACGCGCACGGCCGCTACCAGTTCCGCAGCATCGTGCCGGTCGGCTACGGCTGCCCGCCGGACGGCACCACGCAGCGCCTGCTCGACAAGCTCGGCCGCCACGGCCGCCGCCCCGCGCACATCCACTTCTTCGTGTCCGCGCCGGGCCACCGCAAGCTGACCACGCAGATCAACATCGACGGCGACGCGTACCTGTGGGACGACTTCGCGTTCGCGAGCCGCGAAGGCCTCGTGCCCGCGATCGAGCGCGTGAGCGCACCCGCGGCGCTCGACGGCCACGGCGTCGACCGGCCGTTCGCGTCGATCGATTTCGACTTCCGGCTGCACGGCGTGCATGCCGCGGCGCCCGCGGCCGAAGTGGCGCGCACCCGCGCCGCCGCCTGAGCCGATTCACCGGTGCGCGCCACGCCGCGCGCGCATCGCCCCATCGCTTTGCATCGCGCCGGAACCAGCACCGCAACGCTGGCGCCGGCCGACACTGGAGACACCCGATGATCCCGATCTATCCGGACCGCACGCCCGCCGTGCGCTCGCTCGACGATTTCCTCGTCGAGGACAAGACGAGCGGCGACTATCGCCTGCATCGCAGCGCGTTCACCGACGAAGCGCTGTTCGAGCTGGAGATGAAGCACATCTTCGAAGGCAACTGGATCTACCTCGCGCACGAGAGCCAGATTCCGAACGTTAACGATTACTACACGACGGTCATGGGCCGCCAGCCGGTGTTCATCGCGCGCAACCGCCAGGGCGAGCTGAACGCGTTCGTCAACGCGTGCACGCATCGCGGCGCGATGCTGTGCCGCCACAAGCGCGGCAACAAGGCGACCTACACGTGCCCGTTCCACGGCTGGACCTTCAACAACAGCGGCAAGCTGCTGAAGGTGAAGGACCCGGAAGGCGCCGGCTACCCCGAGTGCTTCAACAAGGAAGGCTCGCACGACCTGAAGAAGGTCGCGCGCTTCGAAAGCTATCGCGGCTTCCTGTTCGGCAGCCTGAACCCCGACGTGCCGCCGTTGAAGGAACACCTCGGCGAAGCGGCGCGGATCATCGACATGATCGTCGATCAGTCATCCGAAGGGCTCGAAGTGCTGCGCGGCGCGTCGACCTATACGTACGAAGGCAACTGGAAGCTGACCGCCGAGAACGGCGCAGACGGCTACCACGTGTCGGCCGTGCACTGGAACTACGCGGCGACCACGAACCACCGCAAGGAGCAGAACGCGCGCGAGGACAAGATCCGCGCGATGGACGCCGGCAGCTGGGGCCGCCAGGGCGGCGGCTTCTACGCATTCGAGCGCGGGCACATGCTGCTGTGGACGCGCTGGTCGAACCCGGAGGACCGCCCGAACTTCAGCCGCCGCGACGAATTCGCCGCGCGCTGCGGCAGCGAGAGCGCCGACTGGATGATCCAGAACTCGCGGAACCTGTGCCTGTATCCGAACGTGTACCTGATGGACCAGTTCGGCTCGCAGATCCGCGTGCTGCGCCCGCTGTCGGTGAACCGCACCGAAGTGACGATCTACTGCATCGCGCCGAAGGGCGAGGAAGCCGACGCCCGCGCGCGCCGCATCCGCCAGTACGAGGATTTCTTCAACGTGAGCGGGATGGCGACGCCCGACGATCTCGAGGAATTCCGCGCATGCCAGCAGGGCTACGCGGGCATCGCGGTTGCGTGGAACGACATGTGCCGCGGCTCGACGCACTGGATCGACGGCCCGGACGACGCCGCGCGCAAGATCGGCCTGAACCCGGTGATGAGCGGCGTGAAGACCGAAGACGAAGGGCTCTACACGGTGCAGCACCGCTACTGGGCCGAGACGATGAAAAAGGCCATCGACGCCGAACGGAGCCCCGCATGAACACGATTTCGATCGCCGACGTCCAGGCGTTCCTGTACCGCGAAAGCCGCCTGCTCGACGACGAGCAGTGGGACGACTGGCTCGCCTGCTACCACCCCGACGCGCAGTTCTGGATGCCGTCGTGGGACGACGACGACACGCTCGTCACCGATCCGCAGCGCGAGATCTCGCTGATCTTCTACCCGAACCGGCAAGGCCTCGAGGATCGCGTGTTCCGCATCAAGACCGAGCGCTCGAGCGCGACGATGCCCGATACGCGCACCTGCCACAACATCGCGAACGTCGAGCTGGAGAAGCACGAGGGCGGCGTCTGCACGGTGCGCTTCAACTGGCACACGCTGAGCTTCCGCTACAAGACCGTGTCGACCTATTTCGGCATGTCGCGCTACGTGATCGATTTCAACGGCGACGCGCCGCAGATCCTGAACAAGTATGTCGTGCTGAAGAACGACTACATCAATCAGGTCATCGACGTCTATCACATCTGATTTCGAGACGATCATGGAACACACCATCGCACTGCAATTCGAAGACGGCGTGACCCGCTTCATCTCGTGCCGCGACGGCGAGAAGCTGTCCGACGCGGCCTATCGCCAGCAGATCAACATCCCGCTCGACTGCCGCGACGGCGCCTGCGGCACCTGCCGCTGCCAGTGCGAGTCGGGCGACTACGAGCTGCCCGAATCGAGCTACATCGAGGATGCGCTCACCGCCGACGAAGCCGCCCAGGGCATGGTGCTGGCCTGCCAGACCCGCCCGCGCGGCGACTGCGTGATCCGCGTGCCGGCCTCGTCGAGCGCGTGCAAGACCGGCGCCGCGCGCCATGAAGGCACGCTCGCGGCGGTCGAGAAACTGTCGGACTCGACGCTGCACTTCGCGATCGACCTCGACACGCCCGAGCAGCTCGGCTTCCTCGCCGGGCAATACGTGAACGTCGAGATTCCCGGCACGACGTCGTCGCGCTCGTATTCGTTCAGCTCGCAGCCGGGCACGCCGCGCGTGTCGTTCATCGTGCGCAACGTGCCGGGCGGCCGGATGAGCGGCTATCTCGCGCAGGACGCCGCGCCCGGCCAGCGGATCGCGTTCTCCGGCCCGCACGGCAGCTTCTACCTGCGCGACGCGGCGCGGCCCGCGCTGTTCCTCGCGGGCGGCACCGGCATCGCGCCGTTCCTGTCGATGCTCGACGTGTGCGCGGCGCGCGCGAACGGCCAGCCGGTGCACATGGTGTACGGCGTGACGAACGACGCCGATCTCGTCGCGCTCGACCAGCTCGACGACGTCACGCGCCGCCTGCCCGGCTTCGAATACCGCACCTGCGTCGCCGATGCGGGCAGCGCGCATCCGCGCAAGGGCTACGTGACCGCGCACGTCGATCCGGCCTGGCTGAACGACGGCGACGTCGACATCTACCTGTGCGGCCCGGTGCCGATGGTCGATGCGGTGCAGGCGTGGCTGCGCGAATGCGGCGTGACGCCGGCCAACCTGTATTTCGAAAAATTCTCGTCGAGCAACGCGGCATGAACACACCCCATCCGAACCGCTTCGCGGACAAGGTCGTCGTCGTCACCGGCGCGGGACAAGGCATCGGCCGCGGCGTCGCGCTGCGCGCCGCGCGGGAAGGCGCGACGCTCGTGCTCGTCGATCGCGCGCCGACCGTGCGCGACGTCGCTGCCGACATCGAGAAGGAAGGCGGCCGCGCGATCGCGGTGCTCGCCGATCTCGAAACCGCCGACGGCGCCGCGCAGATGGCGCAGGCCGCGCTCGGCACGTTCGGCCGCATCGACGTGCTGGTCAACAACGTCGGCGGCACAATCTGGGCGAAGCCGTTCGACGCGTACGAGCCGCAGCAGATCGAGGCCGAGATCCGCCGCTCGCTGTTCCCGACGCTGTGGTGCTGCCACGCGGTGCTGCCGGGGATGATCGAGCGCAAGCGCGGCGCGATCGTCAACGTGTCGTCGATCGCGACGCGCAGCATCCACCGGATTCCATACGCGGCCGCGAAAGGCGGCGTCAACGCGCTGACCGCAAGCCTCGCGTTCGAGCAGGCGCATCACGGAATTCGCGTGAATGCGGTGGCGACCGGCGGCACCGACGCGCCGCCGCGCATCGTGCCGCGCAACGCCGAGCCGCCAAGCGTGCAGGAAACGCACTGGTATCAGGCGATCGTCGACCAGACCATCGCGTCGAGCCCGATGCACCGCTACGGGACGATCGACGAGCAGGTCGGCGCGATCCTGTTCCTCGCGTCGGACGAGGCGTCGTACATCACCGGGTCGGTGCTGCCGGTGGGGGGTGGGGATCAGGGGTGACGCCGGCTGCGCGCGGCGTCGATCAGTGCGGCGTTACTTCTGCCGGTTCCACTTCTGCTGGTCGGCCGGCGTGTTGTCGACCGAGTACTTGAGTTCGCGGATCCGGCCCATCCCCACCGCCTCGTCTTCCAGCGACGGCACGACGCGGTACACGAGCACGCCCATCGTCGCGTAGGTCCGCACGTATTTCGTCTCGCCCGCGTCGAGCTTGAACGTCACGGCCTCTTCCGTTTCGGTCGTGGTCGTCACCTTGTAGTTGCCGGGCAGCTTGTCGACGTAGAAGAAGCTGCCGAGCTGCGAGCGGCCGACGGCTTCGTCGTTCAGCTTGATCTGCGGCTGGATCGCCGCGCCGAACAACATGTTCGTGCGGTAGAAGTAGATGCGGCCGTGATCGGCCGCCAGCGGCGGGATCGACTTGGCCATCTCGCTGTATTGCGGCCCCGACGCGCAACCGCTCGCGAGCAACGTTACACCGGCGGCGAACAGCCATGCACGGCACTTTCCGATCATCGGACATCTCCCAGTTGAAGTGACACAGGCGGGTCCAGCGGAGAAAAATGCGCTACGCCGGGCAAGTAGAAGCCAACGAGCCGGTTGTCGTCGAGCACCAGATACGCTTCGTGCTCTTGCCGGCCGACGATGGCAAAGACCGTGTTAACGGCGCGGAACACCCGGCCTTGAGGCAAGGTTCCGACGAATCGCCACTGCGTACCGGCCGCGATCCGGCGATCGAAGCCGGTCGACAGGTGGATGATCGCCTCCTGCTGCACGACCCGATTCGGCAACCCGGTTGCCGGCGCAACCAGGTGCGCGTCCTCGGCCACGATCGCCGGCGCGCATCCCGCCAGCGCGGCGAACATGAGAGCGGCCCCGCACCATGCAGCCGCTCGCTGTTTCATCGATTCCATAGAGACCCTCCATCGCGATCCCCATGTTGTCGACAGAATCGGCCCGGGCTTGAGCGGCGGCAACGGCGTCGGGCGGCCGGGCCGACCGGACCGTCCTGTTACCCCTCCGTCGCGAACAGCGCGTCGCGCTGATCGGTGTTCAACGTGTCGAGCGGCACGCTCGCCTGCTGGTAGCAGATCATCGCGCCATAGAGTTCGGCAAGGCAGTTGCTGCCGGCGTCGAGCGCATAGCCGTCCTCGCCGTCCGGAGCCGGCGGATACACTTCGCGCCACGCATTGATTGCCGCTTCGATTCGCACGATGGAGACGGTCTCGGCCGTCCGCTCGGCAGGTGATGCGCTCATGAATTCCTCTTGGTTGCGCGCCCCGCGCGCCATGCCGGCCCCGACGGAGCGATTGAAACACCGGGCGGCGGCCGATCCGCGGCCCGGCAGGGTCGGGAAATATAACCGGCTTTGACCGCATGCAGGCCGGTGCCGATAAAAAAATCACGCGGGCCGGCCGCGCGATCGGGCCGAACGGCCCATGACGAATGCCGCATTTCACCGCACGACGGCCGCGCTTAACCTGATTCCCAGCCGCCCATCGCCAATCGGCGCGGCGTTCCCCGCCGTCGGCGCGTGCGTCGCGTCGCGCCACGACGGCATCACCGACATTCTTTCGAGGAGGGCGACATGCCCCAGTTCAACATCGCCGCGGAAGGTACGCTTGCGTTCGATTTCGGTCAGCATTCCCCGGTCACGATCACCAATCCCGGCCCGGACGACGTAGACGTCCACGTCGACTACAACCGCGGCACCGCGAACGCACCGCAGTGGTCGAGCGCGCTCACCGGCGCGTCCGGCATTCCGAATCCGAAGCGGCTGCGCGCCAACCAGGCCTTCGTCGTCGCACGCGCCGACCTGGAAAGCGAGCATGTGCGCATCGGCGTGCACGGCAACCGGAATGGGGTCGTCGGCCGCTACTGACGCGCCGTCATCCGCCACGCGAAAAAAAACGGGAAGCCCGCAGGCTTCCCGTTTCGTCCGGAGCGCGGCGGCGTCATGCGCCGCATCGTTCATGCCGCCGTTTCCGGCGTCGACACCGTCTGCACCTTCACGCGCTGCGAATCCCGGCTCGCGTCCACCCACGGCGCGATTTCCATGTCCTCGTAGCGCACGAAGCGGCTCTTTTTCGCGAGCCGGTAGCCGCCCCACACCATGAGGAACAGCGGAATGCCGACGTAGGTCGCGAGCACGCCGACCCAGTCGATCCGGTTCGCGAGGAACGCCTGATAATCCTGGCCGAGCGCGATCACGATACACAGCACGAACGCGAACAGCGGGCCGAACGGAAACCACTTCGATTCGTACGGCAGCTGGTCGAGCGAATAGCCCTGCGCGACGTAGCCCTTGCGGAACCGGTAATGGCTCACCGCGATGCCGAGCCATGCGATGAAGCCCGTCATGCCCGACGTGTTCAGCAGCCACATGTAGACCGTCTTGTCGCCGTAGAGCGAGGTGAGGAAGCACAGCGCGCCGACCGCCGTCGTCGCATACAGCGCGTTGCGCGGCACGCCGCCCGGCGACAGCTTCGCGAACAGCTTCGGCGCGCGGCCTTCGGTCGCGAGGTTGTACAGCATCCGCGTGGACGCATACATGCCCGAGTTGCCGGCCGACAGCACCGCGGTCAGGATCACCGCGTTCATCACGCCGGCCGCGAACGCGAGGCCCGCGTGACGGAACACCAGCGTGAACGGGCTCACGCCGATATCGGTCACGTCGCTTTTCAGCAGGTTCGGGTCGGTATAGGGAATCAGCACGCCGATCACGAAGATTGCCAGCACGTAGAACAGCAGGATCCGCCAGAACACCTGGCGCACCGCGCGCGGGATCGTCGTGCGCGGGTTTTCCGATTCGCCGGCCGCGACGCCGATCAGCTCGGTGCCCTGGAACGAGAAGCCCGCGATCATCGCGACGCCCATCATCGCCGGCAGGCCGCCCGCGAACGGCGCGTCGCCGATCGTCAGGTTGCTCCAGCCGTTGTGCGGCGCCCCCTTCAGAATGCCGAAGATCATCAGCAGGCCGACGCCGATGAACGCGACCACGGTGACGACCTTGATCAGCGCGAACCAGTATTCCGCCTCGCCAAAACCGCGCACGGTGAGCGCGTTGAGCGCGAAGATCAGCGCGAGGAACGCCGCGCTCCACCAGACGCCCGGCACATCCGGGAACCAGTAATGCATCACGAGCTGCGCGGCGACCAGTTCGACCGCGATCGTCACCGCCCAGTTGTACCAGTAGTTCCAGCCGAGCGCGAAGCCGAAGCCTTCGTCGACGTACTTCGCGCCGTAGGTCGCGAACGAGCCCGACACCGGCATGAACGCCGCCATCTCGCCGAGGCTCGTCATCAGGAAGTAGACCATCAGGCCGATCAGCATGTACGCGACCATCGCGCCGCCGGGGCCGGCCTGCGAGATCGACGCGCCGGACGCGACGAACAGGCCGGTGCCGATCGAGCCGCCGATCGCGATCATCGTCAGGTGGCGCGCTTTCAGCGCACGGTGGAGCTTGGGAGGGTTCTCGGGCGAACCGGGTCGGTCGGGATTCGGAAGTGCGGACATAAAACGGACGAACGTTGAGCGGGCCGACGGCCGGCAGGGCCGGCGCCCGTGCGAAACCGGGGCACGATGCGCTCCGCGGCCTGCAGCGATGCAGCGCCCCGGGCATGTCGCGCGCCGGGCGCCTGCGGCGAAGCGCGGATTCTACCTGATTCGTCCACCGCGCAGCCTTGGCGGAATCAAGGGGTTGGGCGCGGCCGGCTGGGTGCGGCCGGCTGGGTCAGGCGTGTCCACAGGCGCGCCTGCGTCGGACGCCCACCGGCCGGCTGGTCCGGAACCGTCAAAATACCGATTAGCCTGAAAACCGGCCCGCCAGATTGACGATAATCGGACAAAATGCAGAAACTACCGTGTCGATTCAAATCGGGGCGCGCTACTGCCGATCACGGTCATGCACTGTAATCGGGTCGGATTCGCGTCAAACCATGAACCGCGTTTGGCAATATGGTCAGTTCGTTGAAGTTCGCGAGATAATATGGAATATCTCGAAATAATCGTGCGGGATCGTCCAATGCGCGCATCTTCCGCCCCTTAATCCCATCAGGATGATCCCCTTCCCGCCGCTGCAAGCGTTGCGCCGCCCTGTTGCTGCGACAGTCGCACGGATCCTGTCGCCCAACGGCATCATCGTTTCCGGCTTCGCGCTGCTGCTGTTCAGCTGGAGTTTGTGCGTATCGGTGCTGGCCGAAGCGCGCCAGGACGCCTATCGCCACGCAATCGACAATGCCCGCAACCTGATGCTGCTCATCGAGCGCGACGTCGCGCGGAATATCGAGCTGTACGATTTGTCGCTGCAGAACGTCGTCGACGGCGTCACCGATCCGGCCTTGATGGCGCTGCCGCCGGCGCTGCGGCACCGGATGCTGTTCGACCGCGCGGCCACCGGCCGCTATCTCGGCTCGATTTTCGTGATGGACCCGCAGGGCGACATCATCATCGATTCCCGCTCGATGCCCGCGCGGCGCGGCAATTTCGCCGACCGCGACTATTTCATCGCGCAGCGCGACAAGCTCAGCCACGGGCTGTTCATCAGCAAGCCGTACGCGTCCCGGCTGCGCAACGGCGCGCTGACGATCGCGCTGAGCCGCCGGATCGACCGGCCGGACGGCTCGTTCGGCGGCATCGTCGTCGGCACATTAAGCATCGACTACTTCCGCGCGCTGCTCGACGGCATCGCGGTCGGCAAGCGCGGCACCGCGTCGATCGTCGAGGACAACGGCGCGCTCGTGTGCCGGCTGCCGTACGACCCGGCCATGGTCGGCCGCGACCTGAGCAAGGCGCCGCTGTTCGCCCAGGCGCTCGCGCAGCGCGAAGGCGTGCTGAACGGCAGCGCGTCGATCGACGGCGTGCGGCGCTATTTCGTTTACCGGCACATGAGCGGCCTGCCGCTGATCGTCAACGTCGCGCCGGCCGAGGAGGACGTGTATGCGCCGTGGCGCGACCGCGCGATCTGGATCGTGGTGCTGATGATGGCCTTCACGGTCATCATCGCGACCGGCTCGGTGCTGCTGTCGCGCGAGCTGCGGCGCCGGCAGGTGGCCGAAGCGAAGCTGGTGCGCCTCGCGCACACCGATGCGCTGACCGGCCTCGACAACCGCGGCACGTTCGACGCCGTGCTCGCGCAGGAAGCCCAGCGCGCAAGCCGCAGCGGCCGGGCGCTGTCCGTGCTGTTCGTCGACGTCGACCACTTCAAGTCCTTCAACGACTTCTACGGCCACCAGGCGGGCGACGACGTGCTGCGCCAGGTCGCGCAGTGCGCGTTGCGCGTCTTGCGCCGCCCGGGCGACCATGTCGCGCGCTACGGCGGCGAGGAATTCGTGGTCACGCTGCCCGACACCGACGCGCGCGGCGCGGCGACCGTCGCGGAGGCGCTGCGGCGCGCGATCGCCGAGCTCGACATCGAGCACGTGATGAGCCCGTACGGGCACGTCACCGTCAGCATCGGCACCGCGACCACCGGCGGCCACCGCGCGATGAGCGCCGCGACGCTGCTCAAGCTCGCGGACGAGGCGCTCTATCACGCGAAATCCGGCGGCCGCAACCGCGTGTGGGACACGGCGCTGAGCCGCACGGAAGCGTGACGGGGCGGCATTCGGCCCTTGGCGTGGACAGTCCGCGCCCGTTCCGCTAGCGTTACGTCTGATCGCAGCCGCGACGCGACGCCGGCCGGGCCGCCCGCCGGCGCGTTTCCTCGTCACCCGCTTTCCGCCATGACCGCCCTGCTCCACACCCGGCTGCCGACCCTCGTCCGTAGCGCGCTCCGCCCGCTGCTCGACCCCTACCGCCGTTACCGGCACGCGAAGCTGATCCACGCGGCGCGCGTGTCGCTCGCGATCCTGATGTCGATCGGCCTGTCGACCGGGCTGCGGATTCCGCACGGCGAGTGGTCGACGATTACCGTGCTGATCGTCGTCGGCGGCCTGCAGCATCACGGCAACATCCGCAAGAAAGCGGCCGAGCGCGCGCTCGGCACGTCGATCGGCGCGCTCGCCGGGCTGCTGCTGATCCTGCTGCACTCGGTCGTCCACGCGCCGCTCGCGATCTACGCGGTGATGGCGGTCGCGTGCGGCGTCTGCGCGTATCACGCGATCGGCAAGGCCGGCTATATCGCGCTGCTGTCGGCGATCACGATGGTGATCGTCGCCGGGCACGGCGACAACGAGATCGTCGACGGCCTGTGGCGCGCGGTGAACGTGCTGGTCGGCATCGTGATCGCGCTGTCGTTCTCGTTCGCGCTGCCGCTCTATGCAACCTATTCGTGGCGCTACAAGCTCGCCGACGCGCTGCGCGCGTGCGCCGCCGTGCACGCGCGGATCGCCGGCGACCGGCAGGTCAGCGACGAGGCGCACCTGAAGGACATGGCCGCACTGAGCGCGCTGCTCGTGCAGCTGCGCTCGCTGATGCCGTCCGTGTCGAAGGAGTGCGAGATCTCGATGGCGCAGCTCGAGGCGATCCAGCGCGGCCTGCGCCTGTGCATCGGCTATCTCGAGATCCTGTCGAGCGCGCTGCCGGCCCGCGACGACACGGCCGCGCGCGACTATATGCGCGTCGCGATGAAGGCGACCAACCGGAACATCCGCGACGTGCTGGTCGGCGCGAGCCGCGCGCTGAAGTTCGGCACGCCGAGCCGGCTCGGCGCGACCCGGCGGCGGCAGGATGCGCAGGTCGACGCGCCGCCGCCGCAGTTGTCCGGGTACGTGTCGATTTCGGCGAAGCTGGCCGCCGAGGTCGACCAGTTGCGGGAACGGCTGCTGGATACGGCGCGGGCGTGGAATATCTGAGTGCCGACCACGGCGGCCGTGCGTGGCCGAGAATGCACCTGCGTGGTGCATTCCTGCCGGTTCGCGCGGGCGCGCGGGCTGTCCGCCATCGATCCGGCCCCTGAGCCGGGCCCGGGCCGCGACGCGCTTCCGGTGCCGCCGGGCGGGTGCTCCGGCCCGCTGCGACAGGCCCGGCGGGGCCGCCGGCCCGAAATCAACCCTTGCCCCAAGTTCCCGGACAGTCGATACTCGCATATTCCGCGAAATACGATCCAACCGGACTTCAATCCTCGGTAATTCCTATGAGCACGATTCTCGAAAGCCTCCCGACCGGCCAGAAGGTCGGTATCGCCTTCTCCGGCGGCCTGGACACCAGCGCCGCGCTGCACTGGATGAAACTCAAGGGCGCCGTCCCGTACGCATACACGGCGAACCTCGGCCAGCCCGACGAAGACGATTACGACGCGATCCCGAAACGTGCGATCGAATACGGCGCGGCCGGCGCCCGCCTGATCGACTGCCGCGCGCAACTCGTGGCCGAGGGCATCGCGGCGCTGCAATCCGGCGCGTTCCACATCTCGACCGCCGGCATCACGTACTTCAACACGACGCCGATCGGCCGCGCCGTGACGGGCACGATGCTCGTCGCCGCGATGAAGGAAGACGGCGTCAACATCTGGGGCGACGGCAGCACGTACAAGGGCAACGACATCGAGCGCTTCTACCGCTACGGCCTGCTCGTGAACCCGGACCTGAAGATCTACAAGCCGTGGCTCGACCAGACGTTCATCGACGAGCTCGGCGGCCGCGCGGAAATGTCGGAGTTCATGAACCAGGCTGGCTTCGCGTACAAGATGTCGGCGGAGAAGGCGTATTCGACCGACTCGAACCTGCTCGGCGCGACGCACGAGGCGAAGGATCTGGAAAGCCTCGAAAGCGGCATCAAGATCGTGAACCCGATCATGGGCGTCGCGTTCTGGCGCGATGACGTGAAGGTCGCGGCGGAAGAAGTGACGGTTCGTTTCGAAGCAGGCCAGCCGGTCGCGCTGAACGGCGTCGAGTTCAAGGATCAGGTCGAGCTGCTGCTCGAGGCGAACCGCATCGGCGGCCGTCACGGGCTCGGGATGAGCGACCAGATCGAAAACCGGATCATCGAGGCGAAGAGCCGCGGCATCTATGAAGCCCCGGGCCTCGCGCTGCTGTACATCGCGTACGAGCGTCTCGTCACCGGCATCCACAACGAAGACACGATCGAGCAGTACCGCGAGAACGGGCGTCGTCTCGGCCGTCTGCTGTATCAAGGCCGCTGGTTCGACCCGCAAGCGATCATGCTGCGTGAAACGGCGCAGCGCTGGGTCGCGCGCGCGGTGACCGGCGAGGTGAAGATCGAGCTGCGTCGCGGCAATGACTACTCGATTCTCAGCACCAAGTCGCCGAATCTGACGTATCAGCCGGAACGCCTGTCGATGGAGAAGGTTGCGTCGACGTTCTCGCCGCGCGATCGGATCGGGCAGCTGACGATGCGCAACCTCGACATCACGGATACGCGCGACAAGCTGCGCGTTTATACGCAGGTCGGGCTGTTGACGCCGGGTGAGGCTTCGGCGCTGCCGCAGATCAAGGACGAAAGCAAGTAAGTCTTCTTTTCTTGCGGCCGGACGGGGAAAGCCGTTCGGCCGCATGTCGAACTCCTCCCCGCCCGTTTCCGGGCAAGGCACGCGGCCTGTCAAAGCGCCGCGTGCGATTCGATCCGACGTTTATTGCTTGATGACCTGGCCGTATGCGACGAAGCTGTAATCGGCCGCGCGCAGCACATACAGGATGGATCGTTGGAAACCGTTGGTCCCGCGGATCGGCACGAACATGATGGCCGCACTCCCCGACAGCGGAACGCCTGCCGGCACCTGGCAGCCCGTCGACGACGATGCCGTCAAGGTCATGTCGTACATGTTCTGATTCGAGCCGGGCGTGGCGAGCGTCAACGTGCCGCTCATGTTGCAACCGCTCAGCGTGCCGCTCACCGTGCCACCCGATCCGATCGTGAACGACGCGTTCGTCGTCGCCCACGTGCCCACGACGCTATCCTGCGTGACGCTCAGGGCATTTGCCGCGTTGTAGGTCCACGTGAAGTTCGACGCGGTACCGCCTTCGCTCATGGTTCCGGACAGTGTTTGCTTCGCGCTGTACGCCCCGGATCCGGAGTCGATTCTCGTGGTGAATCCGGTCCTGGCGTTGAAGTTGATTCCCGAATTCAGGGACCATGTCGCGCCATTCACCGTCAGATTCGTGAAATCGTCGGACATCACGAACGATCCCAACGTATTCATCGTGGTCAGGTTGTTGTGCGGATCGACGAGGGCAATGGTCGTGTAGCCGAGGGTGCCGGAGGCTGTCCAGATTCCGATTGGAGTGGTGGCCGTCGCGGCCGTCGATCCGGTCTGCGGGGTCGTCAGGCTGGGTAGCGCTTCGCCGACCGTTACGGGTTGCGACGAAGCGACCGGAGCGCTGGCAGCAACAGGCGTAGACGCGACGACGGGCGCACTGGCCGCATTCGCCGCGCCGCCGGAGTTTGCCGGCGTGCCGCCACCATCGCCACCGCCACCACATCCCGCGACGACGAACATCGAGATCACACCAGCCGCCAACAAACCAAGAGAACTCTTCTTCAATTCAACCCCCGAGTTACGATGCATCTTTGGTAATTAAAATTTGAATTTCTGTGTATTGCGTTTTTTCAATAAAAATCGCGTCATGCTTTGCCTTTTTACGTACCTCCCCTAAAACCTCTCGATCGAAAATTTCAGTGCAATCGAAGATGCGCGCGTGATCGCCTCAAAGAGGCGTCTGATGTAACGTCAGTCAACGGACTGGCTGAACGCCATGGCAAAATCGACGCCTCACCGTTGACGGTGATGCCCTTCGGATTCGCCAGGATGAAGTTGACGCGCGGCCCCGCGACCGAGGGCTCGCCCTCGGTCAGACTCGGATCGTATTAGTTACCTGATTGACGATCGTGCGCGGCACGTTGAGATCGCCGGCAACGCACGGCGGGAAGCTTGCGACGGCAAGCACATGCAGACGACGCGCAGTCGGCCAATGCCTGCGCGCCAGATCGGAAAACGACGGGCCATTTGATGGTCATCCACGCGGCTGTTCGGCCCGCGCGGTCCTCGGTTGTTGGTTATGTGGTTGCTTCGGTATTTATTTATTACTTTCTGTTACGAAGTAACGGCACCGGATTCGAGTTCTTTAGGGTGATGTTTGGATGAATTTTCTTTCAAAATTCATTTATATAATTACTTATTCCTTTCATTTTGAGTGACCGCCACATGGCCGCTCGTTGCTCGTTATTGATGGATAGGTCGCCCCTATTTCAGGTTCGCGCCTCTTGCCCGCCCTCAGCTCAAAAGCTGCCCCTCTACACGCCACGAACTCCTGCGATCCAGTGATCCTCGTCGTGCCGCAATCTATTGACGAGCAAGACAAAGGTCTGCAATGGGAGCGCACTTACTCCGTTCTTAGCAACCACCAACGACAGGTGATCTCCGGCGCCAGAATTACAACGGCCTCAGAACTCACGCCTCGCACGTCGAAGACAGCCCGGATCCCAGATCCAGTCTCGTCACGGTACATTTCGATCAGCTTGACTCGCTCGCTCGCGAAGTTCATCACTTCGCGACCGTTACATAGAAGCCGAACCTGGAATGATTCCGAGACGGCGCTGAATGAGATCTCGGCCTCCGTGTCGCCAAGCGGCGACCGCACACGATAGAGGCAGAGCGCAAGGCCAGGATCTTCTTCGGCCGGTTCAATGCCAAAATTCTCCAAAAACACCTGCTTCCCTGGGAAATTCATTTCGGCTTCACCGTATAAAATGGAATCATAGTACTAAGGCGTCGTGCTCCATTGTTGAGAATTTGGAACGTGCTCTCAAATCTTGCCGATTGACCCGACGGCCCTATGAACAGCGAGTCCCTGACTTCAAATTTACCGTATTCAGTAGTAAATGTTCGCGCAATATTGCCCGTGGTATTGACAACATTTTCGAGATGCTCAGTAAGTACTTCGCGGCCGGCCGGCGTATCAGATAGGCCCAGGCGCTTCATCTCCAACGCCAGTTGCTCGGATCGCGCAGTGTTATGGGTACTACTGGTCACTCTCCCGAAGAGATAGTCGAACTTCCCAGCCGCAACTTCGAGGCCGCCATTCTTGACGGTGGCAGCACCTGGGAACTGAGCACTATAGACATTGGCAAGATCCACGTCTCCCGCAGCGACAACTGAACTCGAGGCGGAATTACGCACCTCGCCGGCAGCCCCCCTGCTCGCAGTGGCCGCTGCGCCTGATCGACCCAGCAACGCGGCAACGCCTGCGGTTCCCACCAGAGACACGAGCATCCCGAAATCGGGATCGTCATATGGAAGCATGCCATCCTTCAGGAATGGCACATAGTCCGGCAGACCCGGCACCGTACCACTCAGGAGGTTCGGGATAACCTCCACGCCCCCGAGGACGGTATTCCATGCCGCACGCGCAGCATCCGTGGCGGCGCTCTTCAGCGTCCCGCAATCGTGCCCCTTTGCACACGTGTTGTTTGCGGTCTCGTTCTGCGCTGCGTTTACCGCCCCCTCGATATTCTGGCCCAACAATCCGGCTGCCGCACCGCCTAACAAGGACGTGGCAGCCACGATGGCCGCCAATTGCGCTTGATTGTCAATGCCCTGCCCCTCAGTTACGGCCCTCGCAATCCTGTCCGCAGTCATTGCGGACATGAACCCTCCAATCGCTCCACTAGCGCACCCATTACCGTCAACCGACGATGCTGCGCAACCCAACCCTGCATGCGCCAACGCGTACAACGGGCTGCTCGTGCTCATCCACCACGACGACGATGGCCGGCTGAACGCATCACCAATCCCGTTTGCGCCGACAGCCGCCGCTTGCTGCGCGGCGCTGTTCAACAGTGCGTTGCCGAAGCTACCGCCTTGGAAGAGCGTCTGTACCGACGCACCGATCACTGCCTGCCCACCAATGTTCTGCGCGGTTGCACCAATGTTCGACAGCGTCGTGGCGGACGACGCCTGTGTCACGCCCCCCCCCCAACTCGTGATCCCGGTCGAGCCCAGCAAGCCCTGCGTCAAGCCCGCAGTCAGACCGCTGATGGCCGCGCTTTCGAACGTCTGCTTCAGATCGAGATTGCCGGTCGAAATCACCTGCGACACCGCACCGGCTGCCAACGTCGTCGTCGCTGCAGCCAAACCGGTCGCCGCGGCACTGCCGATCACCGCCAGCGTTGGGCTGATAGCGGCCAATGCGATCGGATCAATCAGGCCATTGAACACTCCGAACATCTCCGGCCCCATGTAGACCGACAACGCGATCGCTGCCACCATGCCGATCAGTTGCCCTATTCCGAAGCTGCCCCCCTCCTTGACGAAATCGCTATGGAGGTTGTCGCTGAGGGTGGTCTGCGTGAATCCAGTGCCGAGCTTTGCGTGAATATCGGCAAGCAACGCCTGTGTGCGGTCCGCATTGACGCTGCCGTCTGCACCCAGCACCTGCAGCGCCCCACCGATCTGGTTGAGCGCCTGCACATTCAGGTCCATGTTCGCCGCGCTCATGAACCCGCCCGGCTGCACCATCGTCCCGGTCGTATTCAGATAGCCGTGATCGACCTTCTGCCAGATCTCCCCGACGTTGACCTGGTTCGCCTGGTTCGTCAGCGTCTGCGTATCGACGCTCAGCGTCCCCGACGCCGTGATGCTCCCTGTATTGAGGATGCTGCCATTGCCGTCCTGATTGAACTTCAGCGTGACGTCGCGGCCGGAGATGTTGCCGCCGGCCGACATCGCGGCAGTGTCCTGTGGCAGATACACCTGCGGCATCAGCGCAGTGATCGTCGGGCACGTCGCCGGCCCGGTCGCGTGACACATCGGGTCCGGCACCGTCTGCTCGACGTACCACAGCATCGGCTTGTCCAACGTATTGATCTGCTCCTGCGTCAACGCCGCGCCGAGCTGCAAACTCCGCGATTTCGAATAATCGATCGCGTTCTGATACAGGTACGCCTTCTCCTGCTCCGTCACCGACACGTTGTTCTTGCTGTCGTACGTCAGCCCATCGACGAAGCTCGCCTTGCCCGTCTGCTGGAGCGCCGCCTGCTGCAACAGCAGATCCTCTTCCTGCGGATTGAAATAGAACAGCGTCGACGACGGCTGAAGGCTCGGCGGCAGATTGTTCAACAGATCCTGCGCACTCAACTGTGCGGCACCCGAACCACCCAGCGACTCATTGAAGTACGACGCCTTGCCGGCCACCGGCGTCGGCAGCGTACCTGTGCCGACCGTACGCGGAATCGACAGGCTCAACCCCGGCAATGTCACCGGGCTCAGCGTGATCACGCGCTGCGGTGCACTCACGCGCGGTGTATAGGTATTCGCCGTCGTGATGCCGTTGATCAGCTTCTGCCCCGTCAACGACACCGACGTACCAAGCACGTTGCCGACGTTCTGGATCTGCCCATTCGACGAGATCGACAGGTTCGGCGCCTGGATCGTCGCCGCGATGTTGCCGACCGGCGTCGGCGGATCGATCGCGCCGCCCGTGCTCGTATACGCACTGCCGTACAGCGCCTTGCACTGCTCCGGCGTACCGCATGCCCAGATATCGTGACGCTTGTCGCTGCTGAACATGCCCGTTTCCTGCACCCAGTGCGAGTGCCAGTAGGCATTCAGGACCTGCGCCTCGTTGACCACCGGACCGGCGACGGCGATCGTCGCGTTGTTGCCGGACGCAATCAGGCTGCCGATGTTGGTCAGGCTACCCGCGTTGACCTGCAGGTTGTTGCCCGCGCTGATCACCGACGGGCTGCCCGTCTGCTGATCGACGTAGCCTTCGCAGTAGCTTTCCTTGTAGCCACCCGCCGTCATACAGCCCGAGTACTGCTCCTTGGTGCCATAGTTCTCATGCACCGGAATCGGCGGCGGCAGGTTGTTCGTGATCGCGCCCGACACGTTCAGCGTGATGTTGTTGCCCGCCACGATGTTGCCCGACGTGTTGTTCAGGCTCTGCGCAGGCTTGGTCGAACTCGCGGTCGAGCCGACGCCGCCGATCACGATATCGTGACCCGCGAGCAGATTGCCGTACGTGTTGTTGATCTGGCCGGCCGCGATGACCAGGTCATGCCCCGCGTAGATCGTTGCGTCGTTCTGGTTGTAACTGAACGTCGTCGTGGTCGGATTGTTGCCGCGCGGCTGCCCCGCGTTACCGCACGCCGAATTCGGCACCCCGGACGCACAGCCGACCTGATTCGAGAAATTCTGCTGGTTTCCGCCCTGGTTCACCACCTGGGTACCGGCTGCCATCACGATGTTGTGCCCCGCGTAGATGACACCAGCGTTGGTCAGCGTACCCGGAGCGGTAATGGACATGTCGTTGCCTGCCGCCAGCAGGCCGAGCGCGCCAGCGTAGGCCAGGGTAGACGTAACGGAATGCGAAGCATTCGGATCGATGTCGAAGCGAATCGTCGGCCCAATAGGTCCGACAAAGCTGTACGGGAACATCGTCGAGCCGCCATTCACCGCGTCCAATGTACCCGTGAACCACGGTGCGTAATTGGTCATCCCGTCCGGACTTTGGGGCGCATTTGCAAGCGTCGCCTTGAGTCGGGAAAGGAACGCGCCGAGCTCACCCTGATCAACCCACTCGCGTACCGTCGAGGCCACCGTCGTATCGACGGCGCCATTCTCCAAGGACCCGACATTGAGCGAAAGATTGCCTCCGGCCGAGACCTGCCCGCTTCTGTTCGAGAGCGAATTCGCACGTATCGAGACATCGCGTCCTGCGGAGATGACGCCCGCCTGGCCAAGCTTGACCGTCGTGGTCTCCTGGTAGACGGTCGGCAATGCGAACGTGGCCGACGACGCCAGTGGCGAGGACCCGGCCCGATGGTTCACATCGAGTACCCACGACGTCGGGATCTCGTTGTTTGTACCATCGCCACTGGAGTAGGCGCCGAACCCTTGACCGATGATCGTGAACGCCCCGCCGGCACCCGCGACCGGGCCGGAGGTCGCGGCATTTCCGGTCGGCGACAACATGTCGCCGAGCGTGCCGGCTGTGGACGTGTATAGCTGTGAACCGGGCCCATATTCATTCCCGGTCGCCGTCTGCTTATGGCCAATGACCGTCGACCAAAGAAACGACGAATCGTCGACCCGCACTGGGCCCGAATCCGTCACCCCGCTGGAGGGCGTACGATCGTTGACGACGGCGCCCGCGTTGATCGTGACGTTGTTTCCAGCGAAGACCGACCCGCCAGTGTTCCACAACGTGCCACCCAGATTGAAGTTGACATCCCCCCTCGACTGCGTCGTCGCCCCCTGATTGTCGTAATTCCAGCCGTTGACGTTGAGAACATTCCCCGCCTCGACCGTCCCACGATTCGTCGTATTACCGTTCAGCGTCAACGCATTGTCGGCATGCATCACCGCGCCGGCCGCGTTGTTCAGCGTGCCGTTGAACGTCACATCGCGGCCGCTAACCTGCCCGTGGTTCTCGAACGTTCCGCCGCCGGACGACAGCGTCAGCGCCGCGGTGCCGGTCATCGTGCCGTAGTTCGCGATGCCGTTCACGCCGGTCAGCGCCACGCTCTGCCCGCCGTAGTTCCAGGTGCCGCCAATGTTCACATAGCCGGCGGTGACCGACAGGTTCCCGCCCTGGCTGATCGTCCCCTGCAGCGGATCGAACGTCATGTTGGTGACGTTGATGCCCATGTTCCGTTGCGCGAGCAACTGTCCGTCCGCGTTGTTGAACGCACCATTCCCGCCGTTGACCGTCAGCGACACATCACCGGTCGCCCCCGTCCCGACACTCGGATTCCCCGCAAAGATGACCCCGTTCTGGTTGTTCAGCGAACCCGTATTGATGCTGAGCGCATCCACCGCCATCAGCGACCCGCCGACGTTCGTCAGCCCGCCGCCCACGGTCACGTTGGTCGTCGTGCCGTTCACCAGCCCCGCATTCGTGAAGTTCGACGCGTTGATCGTCGTCGAGCCGATCGACGCGAGCGACGCCCCCGCCGCGTTCGTCAGGTTCGGCGCGGACACATTGAGCGACCCGGCCAGCACATGCGCCGCGTTATTCAACCCATTCTGCGACGTCAGCGCCGCATTGCCGACCACGTTCACCGCATGCCCGCCGGCCAGCGTGAGCTGATTCGACGCCTGCGCGTTCAGCCCGCCGCCGACGGTCACGTTGCCGAGCGTGACGTTCGCACCGCTCACCTTCAGGTCCTGCGACGCCACGATCGACGCGTTGCCCGCATCCGCCGTCCCTTGCGCAGAAACGGTCACGCTCTTCGAACCGGCGACCGTCCCGTTGAGCGTCACGTTACTGCCCGACACCCCCAGCTGACCGGCCACGACGCTCGAGCCGCCGAGCGTGAGGTTCTGGCCGGCATGCAGCGTCGCATCGCCGTTCGACGACACGCCCGCGAGCGTGACGTTGCCGTTGACACCGTTGACGTTCACCGTGCCCATCGACGACACCGCGCCCGACACCTGCGCGTTGTTCGCCGCCTGGATCTGCACGTTCCCGCCGGACTGCAGCGCGCCGTTGACGGCGACGCTGCCCGTCTGCGACGTCGCGGTCACACCGCCGACCGCGGTCGTCGCGCCGAGCGACATGTCGCCGTTCGACGTCGCCGTGAATTTCCCGGCGCTCTGGATCTCGCCGAGCGTCACGCCTGCGCCGGACGTGACGCCGATATCCTTGCCGAACGTCAGCGCACTGCCGCCCGTGATCGCGCCGCCCGCATTCAGGTTGGCCGCACCGAGGCCGAACAGTCCGCCACCGAGCGTCATCGCACCACCGGACGTCAACGTCGTATCGCCGTTGGCGAGCCCGCCCGTCAGCAGCGCCAGCGTGCCGCCGGCACGCGCCCCGAAATTGCCGACGGCCACGAAGTCGCCGCCCACGGTGAGATTGCCGCTCGTCGCCGTCAACGACGTATCGGCGTTCGAACGAATCGCACCCATGATGCCGAGGTTCCGTCCCGCACCGACCGTCAGGCTTGCGCCACTGCCGACGCTGCCGGCGATCGCCACGTCGTGCGCGGCAGCGATCGTCGTCGCCGTGCCGGACGCGAGTCCGCCGTTCACGATCACGTCGCCGGCACCGTTGTGTCCCTGCGCGCGCAAGTCGATCGCACCGCCCGCCTGCGCGCTGCCGATCGCCAGGTCGTTGCCTGCCGTCATCGCCAGATCGCCGTCGGTCGTGACGCCGCCTTTCACGGCGATGCCGTTCACCGCGCTGACCGTCGCCTGCTTGCCGAACGCGATCGACGCCGCGTCGATCGAACCGCCCGCCGTCAGCTTGCCGGCCTGCTGCGCGGCGATGCTGCCGGTCAGCGTCATGTCGCCGCCAGACGCGAGCGTCGCATTGCCGCCCGACACGGTTTGCCCCGACACCGTGATCGCCTGGCCAGCCGTCACGTTCAGGTTGCCGCGCGCGGTCACGTTCGCCGCGGCGGCGTTTCCGTTCGACGCGGTGATAGTCAGGTCGCCCGCCGTGTTCACGTCGCCAAGCGTGACGTTGCGCGCGGCCGTGATGCCCGTCATCGCCCCCGCGTTGATCGCGTGACTCACGCTGACGTCGCGCGCCGCCTGCAACGAGAACACCCCCAGCGCGGTGCCTGCGCCGCCGAGCGTCACATCACCGCCGCCCGCCAGGCCGTTCGCGACGACCGACAGATCGCCCGACACGGCCTGCACGCTGCCGAGGCCGGCATTGTTGCCGCCCGTCACCGACACGCTCGCGCCCTGCAGCGCCCCCGACAACGCAACGTCGTGCGACGCGACGAGCGTCGCGGCCTGCCCGAATGCCAGCGATCCGGCGCCGGCGATATCCCGTGCGGCCGTCAGCGTGCCGCCGGCCTGCCCGGCCACGCTGCCGCCGATGCCGATATCGCGGCCGGCCTGAACCGTCGTCATGCCGGTCGCGGCGATCGTGCCATCAAGTCGCGCATCGACGCCGGCGCGCACGTCGAGCACGCCGCCCGACGTCGTCGTGCCGTTCAATCGCACGCTGCCGCCCGACGCAGCCACCTTCATGTCGCCAGCGGACTGCGACGTGCCGCTGACGACGACGTCGTTGCCCGCGCTCAGCGCTTGCGCCGCGCCGTTCGCGAGCGTCCCCGTCACCTGCACGTCATGTGCGGCGGTCACGGTCGCCGCGCCGGCCACCTGCGCGGTGCCGCGTACCACGGCATCGCCGCCACCCGCGTTGCCGAGCGCCTTCAAGTCGAACGTGGTCGACGACACGACATCGTTGACGGACGCATCGTTGCCGCCCTGCAACTGCACGCTCCTGGCCTGAACGAGTCCGCCCGACACGGCGTTGCGCTGCGCGGCGGCATCGAACCCGCCATTCAGGAACGACTGCGTCCCGGCGCCGACGATGTCGCGCCCCGCGCGCAGCGTGCCGTTCGCGTCGCCGATCAGCAGCCCACTGCCGGTGTTCAGATCGCGCGCAGCGGTAAGCGTCATGTCGCCGACCGCACTCGTCGTCGGGCCGAGCAACAGATCGCGCCCGGTCGTCACGTCGAGCGTCGCGCCGCTATTGATCCCGCCGGTTGCGGCCAGATCGCCGGCATGCGCGGCAATCGTCATCGCGCCGCCCGACTGGACCGCGCCCCCGATCACCGCGTGGCGGCCCGCGTCGATGCCGACCGTGGTCGCCCCCTGCAGCTTGCCCGGCACCGACACGTCCTGCGCCGCGACCGCGTCGATACGCCCACCGGCGGCAGCCGTGCCGTTGATCGTCAGGTTGCCCGGCCCGGTGTCCGTGCGCGTGCCGTTCGCGCGCAACGACAACGACTCGTCCGCCTGCACGTTCGTCACGCTGGCATTGCCGGCCGCCGTGACCGCCACCGTATGCCCCTGCACCATCCCGCCCTGCACGACGTCGCGGCCCGCATCGAGCGTCGCCGCCTGCGCGAAGGCGATCGTGCCCGCGCCGGTCAGATCCCGGCCGGCGCCGAGCGTGCCGGCCCCGTGGCCCTCGAGCTTGCCGCTCACGTCGATATCGTTGGCCGCGCCGACATGCGCGTCGCCGATGGCCAGCACGGCGCCAGCGATGCGGGCGTTTGCGCCGGCCGTCGCATCGAACGCGCCGCCGCTCGTCAGCGCGCCATCGATCGCGATGTCGCGGCCGGCTTTGAGCGTGGTATTCAGCGCCGAAGCCGTCGTGCCGCCGAGCACGATATCCGTGCCCGCGCTCACCGCGAGCGCGCCGTTCGTCGCGATCGAGCCCGTCGACGCGACATGCCCGCCGCGCGCATCGAACGTCGCATTGCCGATCGCCTGCAATACCCCGCCGTGATCGATGTCGCCGCCCGCGCGGAGCATCACGTCCGCATTGCCGGTCACCGCGCCAGTGGTCCGCAGGTTGCCGACCGCCGCGAGCGTCATCAGCGCGCCCGCGGTCACGTCGTGCAGCGTCGCGTTGCCGCCCGCGGTCACGTCGACCTTGTCGCCACGCAGCGACCCCGAGAGCAGCGTGTCGCCGCCCGACTGCAACGCCGCCGCGCCGCCGAACGACAGCGCCCCTGCCCCGCCGATCGCGCCGCCGGCCGTCAGCGTGCCGCGCCCCTGCGCGATCACCGTGCCGTCCGCGCGCAGATCCCGACCGGCGTTGGCCGTGAGATCGCCGAGCGCCGTCGTGCGCCCCTGGCCGAGATCGATCGTGCCCGCCGCGCCGGCCGACAGGTTGCCGCCCGATTGCAGCGTGCCGGTGCTCGTCAGCGAGCCCGCGGCATTGCGCAGCGTCATGTCGCCCGACGACACCAGCGCGCCGCCGACCGTCGTATTGCCGCCGCCGATGACGTCGAGCGGCCCCGCCGCCTGCAGCGTGCCGTTGACCGTGATGTCGCCGTCCGAGCGCAGCGTGCCCGCCCCTGCCGCATTGACGATGCCGCGCAGCGTCGTCGGGCCGCCGCTCGTCATGTCGAGCGTGCGGCCGGCATTGACGGTGCCGTCGACGGCGAGACCACGCGCTGCGCTCAAGGTGGCATCGGTGGCAGCGTCGAGCTTGCCGCCAACCGACAGCGCGCCATTGCTCGTCGCCACCAGCGGCCCGCTCGCGTGCAGCGTGCCGTTCACGTTCAGATCCGCCGCGGAGTGCAGGGTCGCGTCGGCAAGTGCGTTGACGGCCCCGTTGATCGCCAGGTTGCCGCCACTCGCGGCATTCAGCGATCCGGCCGTCTGCAACGCGCCGTTGACCGTCAGGTCGCCGGCGGCGTTCAGCGTGCCGCCCGCGAGCGAGTTGACCGTGCCGTCGATCGTCAGCGCGCCGCCCTTGGCGTTGACGGTGAGCGCCGCGTTCGATTGCACGTCCTTCAGCGCGACCGCGCGCACGGCGCTCAGCGACACCGCCTGCCCCTGCAGTGCGCCAGTGACCGCGAGGTCGTTGCCGGCCTTGGCAGTGACGTCCTTCGCGAAGACGGTGCTGCCGCCGATCGCGATATCGTTGCCTGCGTTCAGGACCGCGTCGCCCTTGCCGACAACCGATCCGCCGAGCGTCAGGTCGTGCCCGGCCGTCAACGACGCGTCGCCGCCGACGCTCGTCTTGCCGGTCAGCGAGACGTCCTTGGCCGCCGTCAGCACGGCATTGCGTTCGGCCGCGAGCGTGCCCTGCGACGTCACACTGCCGGCGGCAGCGGCGAGCGTCATGTCGCCGGCCGCCTGGACTTGACCGGCGTTGCCAACCGCCACGTCGCGCGCGACGTTGACGTCGAGCGTCGCACCGCCCGCGAGCATGCCCGTTACCTGGACGTCGCGCCCGGCCTGCACGGTCGTCGGCGCATGCGTCGCGCTTGTACCGTCGCCGCCGCCGGCGAGCGCGCCGCGCACAACCACGTCGCGGCCCGCGATCACGGTGGTTCGGCCGATTGCGGCGGCCGTGCCGTTGAACGTCGCGTCACCGTTTCGCGCGGTGACGGACAGCGCCCCGCCCGCCTGGACATCGGCCACGCCGGCGTTGTTGCCCGCGCTGATCCGCAGGTCGTTCTCCAGCACGTTCAGGCCCTGCGTCGCGGATACGTCGCGGGCCGCAGTCAACGACATGCCGCGCGCCGCGCCCACGGTTCCGTTCAGCAGGATGTCGGTGCCCGCCTGCATCGTGATCGCGCCGTTGCCGGCGATCGGCGCGCTGGTTGAGATACTGCCGCCTGTCGCGGTCAGTGCGATGTCGCCGACCGCCTGCATCGCGCCGCTGATGCCAAGATTCCCGCCGGCTTGCAGCGTTGCCGTCGAGCCGGCCACCACGTTGCCCGTCGTCGCGAGATCCTGCGTGGCCGACAGCGACATCGTCGCGGCCGCCGTCACGTCGTGCAGCGACGCCGATCCGCCCGCCTGCGTCTGCACCGTGTCGCCGCGCAGCGAGCCAGTCAAACGCATGTCGCCGCCCGATTGCAGCGTCGCCGCCTGACCGAACGCGATCGCCGCCGTGCCGCCCAGCGCACCACCCGCACTCAGCGCGCCGTTGCGTTGGCCGATCACCGTGCCGTTCGCGGTCAGGTCGCCGCCTGCGCGTACCGTCAGGTCGCGTTGCGCGGTCGTCTGCTGCTTGCCGAGATCGACAGCTTGTGCGGCGTCGATCAGCAGATCACGGCCCGCCTGGATCGTGCCGGTGCTCGTCAGCGAACCCGCTGCGTTCGTCAGCGTCACGTCGCCCGTCGACAGCACCGTGCCACCGATCGACGTGTTCGCGCCGCTCGTCAGCGTCAGCGGGCCAGCGCTCTGCAGCAGCCCGTTCACGGTTGCTGCGCCGCTCGACGTGACGATCGCATCAGACAGCGCGCTGACGGTGCCGCCGATCCCGAGAGTGCCGCCGCTCGTCAGATCGAGACGGCCCGCGCTTTGGAGCGTGCCGGTTATGGTCGCGTCGCTGCCCGAGTCGAGCAGTGCGGTCGACAACGACGTGACCGTGCCGTCGACCGTCAGCGTCCCGTTTTGCGCGTTCGCCTGCAACGCGCCCGACGATTGCACGTCATGCAGCGTCATCGACTGGACACTGCCCAGCGTCACGTTCGTGCCGGCGAGCGAACCTGTCATCGACAGATTTCGTCCCGCCTGTGCCTGAACGTCCTTCAGGAATCCTGTACTACCATCCAGAGCGATGTCGCGCCCAGCGTCGATGCGTGCACCGCCGCGGCCTGCAAGCGTTCCGCCCACCGTCACGTCGCGGCCCGCCTTCACGGCGGCATCACCGGTGAACAGGGTCGCGCCGGTCAGCGCGACGTCCTGCGCCGCGTTCGCCGTCAGTGCGCCTGCGCCGTTCAACGTGCCGGCCGACCTGATGCTGCCGGTCGTCGTCGTGATCGCGAGATCGCCGATGGCCCGGACGGCGCCGCTACCGCTGACGCCGACGTCCCGCTGCGCCGAGAGCGCCACCTGCGTGGCGCCGGTGAGCGAGCCATTCACGACGATATCGCGCGCCGCCTGCACGTTCGTGCCGCCCGCGACGATCGCGTTGCCGTTGAGCGTCACGTCGCCGCCCCCCGCCGTGCCGTTCGACTTCACGTCGAGCAAGCTGCCCGCTTGCAGATCGCCGATCGTCGCGTTGTTGCCTGCATGGACGTGCAGATCCTGGTCGGTCCGCAATGCGCCCGTCGTCGCAATATCGCGACCGGCGGTCAACGTCAGCGTCTGCGACGACTGAATCGTGCCGCTGACGGCAACGTCGCGTCCGGCGCTCAGCGTCGTCGTCGCGTTTCCGATCACGCTGCCGGTCGTCGCAAGGTCCTGCGTCGCGGAGAGCGACATCGCCGACACGGACTGAACGTCGTGCAGCGACGCCGATCCGCCCGCCTGCGTCTGCACCGTGTCGCCGCGCAATGAACCCGTCAGGCGCGTGTCGCCGCCCGACTGCAACGTCGCCGACTGACCGAATGCGATCGCCGCCGCGCCGCCCAGTGTGCCTCCAGCGTTCAGCGTGCCGTTGCGCTGGCCGATCACCGTGCCGTTTGCGGTCAGGTCGCCGCCGGCGTGCACGGTCAGGTCGCGTTGCGCGGTCGTCTGCTGCTTGCCGAGATCGACGGCTTGTGCGGCGTCGATCAGCAGATCGCGGCCCGCCTGAATCATGCCGGTGCTCGTCAGCGCGCCCGCCGCGTTCGTCAGCGTTGCATCGCCCGTCGACAGCACCGTGCCGCCGATCGACGTGTTCGCACCGCTCGTCAGCTTCAACGGGCCCGCGCTCTGCAGCAGGCCGTTGACCGTCGCGCCGCCGCTCGACGCGAGCACCGCATCGGCCAGCGCGTTCACGGTGCCGCCGATCGACAGGTCCGCGCCGCTTGCAATATCGAGTGCGCCGGTCGCCTGCAGCGTGCCGTCCACGCTGAACCGGTTTCCGGCGCGGAACGTTCCTGTCGACAGTGCATTGACCTGCCCCGCGATAGCGAGGCCACCGCCGCTTGTGACGTCGAGGCGGCTCGTGCTTTGCAGCTTGCCCGTCACCGCCGTATCGCCGCCCGATTTGAGCTGGGTGGTCGACAACGACGTGACCGTGCCGTCGATGGTCAACGCCCCGTTTTGTGCGTTCGCCTGCAAGGCCGACGACGACTGCACGTCGTGCAGCGTCATCGACTGGCCGCTGCCCAGCATTACGTTCGTCGCGGCAAGCGAACCCGTCATCGACAGGTTACGGCCCGCCTGCGCCTGCACGTCCTTCACGAAACCCGTGCTGCCGCCGAGCGCGATGTCGCGCCCTGCGTCGATCCGCGCGCCGCCGTGCCCGGACAGCGTGCCGCCCACCGTCACGTCGCGCCCCGCGTTCAGCGTCGTGTCCGCGATCACGCCCGTCGTGCCGAGCAGCGCGACGTCCTGCGCGCCCTGCACCGACAGGTTCGATGCGCTCGTCAACGTGCCGTTCGACGTCACGCTGCCGGTGCGCGCCGTCAGCGCGAGGTCGCCCGTCGACTGGACGGTGCCATGTGCGCCGACCGTCACGTCGCGCTGCGCGTCGAGCGCGAGCGTCGAGCCGCCCGTCAACGTGCCGTTCACCGTGATGTCGCGCGCCGATGCGACGCGCGTCGCGCCGGCCACCTGCGTATTGCCGTTGAACGCCAGATCGCCGCCGCCGGCCGTGCCTTGCGCGCTCACGTCGATCGCGCCGCCCGCATGGATGTCGGCGACGCTCGCGCTGTTCCCCGCGTGCACGCTCAGGTCGCCGTTCGCCTGTAGTACGCCGCTGGTGGCGACGTCGTGTCCGGCGCTGAGGGACAAGCGTCCGCCGCTCGCGACGCGATCGGTCGAGGTGATGTCGCCGCCCTGCGCGGTGAGCGTCATATCGCCCGTCGCGCTCACGGGGCCCGTGAGGCCGATGCTGCGCTGCGCGGTTAGGTCGATCGTCTGGCTGTCGAGGTGGTTGTTCACCTGTACGTCGCGCGAGGCGCGCAGCGTCGTGCCGCCTGTTGCGAGCACGGCGCCGTTCAAGGTGGCATCACCACCCAGTGCGGCAGCGGCCAGCGTGCCGCCTGTCTGGACGTCACCCAGCACGACGTTCGCCCCGCCCGTAATCGCGATGTCGCTGTTCGCCTGCGCGTTCGCGACGTTCACGTTCCCGCCCGCCGACACCGCCAGCTTGCCGCCCGACTGGATCGCCCCGGCCGACGTCACGTCGCCGTTCGCGTTGATCGCGTAGCCGCCCACGCCGACATGCGTGCCCGTCATCGACACGTTGCCCGCGCTCTGCACCGTCGCCTGGTGCTGCGCCGCCGTGCCCGCAATCGATACGTCGCCGTTCGACGACAGCAGCAGATCGCCCGCATTCGCGGCGAGCTGCGCATCGGTGCGCACGCCCATCCCCGCTGCGGTGCTGATCACCTGGATCTGCCCCGCCGTCATCGCACCGAACGCGGTCGCGTCGATCGCGAGCGAGCGATTCGCGCCGCCGTTCGCTGCGTTGATCGCCGCGGCCGAATTGATCGCGCCGTTAGACGCCGTGCCGTAGGTCGTGCCGGTTCCATCCGAGGTGGACGGTGTCACGAACTGCCGACCCGCGATCGTATTGATCCGCATCCCCGCATACAGCGGTGCATTGATCCCGATCGTCTCGCCGATCAGGTCGATCGTGCCGACCGTGCCTTCGATCCCCGCACCGGGGCCGTTCACGCCCGCGTTGCCCTCGATCTGCAGATGGCCGCCCGTCACGTTGTAGCCGATCGCCTTTGCGTTCGCGTAATCGGTCGGTGCACCGCCGACGCCGCTCAGGAACTGCGGCGCCCCCGTCGACAGCGTGACGCCGATCGTATTCGTAAAGCCCGTGCCGCGCGTCGTGATCCCGTTCGGGTTCGCGATGATCACCGTCGCCGGCGCGCCGAACACTTCGAGCGGGCCGTTCAGCAAGCTCGCGTATCCGCTGCCCGTCGACGTGACCTGGTTCACGATCACGCTCGCGGCCCGCCCGTTCAGGTTCGGGTTCGCCTGCACGTCCCCGCCCGTCAGCGACGTGCCCGACATCAGGCTGTTGTTCAGGATCAGCCCGACCGGGTCGATGTTGAAGCGCTGGTACTGGTTCAGCGAGATGCCCGCCGCGTTCGGCGCGGTGATGTTGACCACCGGCACGCCGCCGCCGGCGCCCGTCGATTGCGTGATCGCGGGCTGGAAGGTGATGGGGGCCGTGGGGTCGGTAATGGGTGCGGCAGCGGCGAGTTGCATCGACAGGCGCACGCGCAGCGATGCGATGTCGAGCAGTTGCTGCCATGTGTCGTCGTCCAGGCGGCGGTTGCCGGCACCGAGCATGCCGGCCGCATCGCGGCTCTGTTCGACCGTCACGGTAATCGGGCCGATGAACATCGTCGTCGCAACCAGCGCGCACATCACGCGTTGCCACCAGCTGTACTCGCGCAATGCAAAAGCGTTGACGCGGAAGAAACGCGACATCAACGCTTCCGCACGCTCGCGCGCGCCGACGCGCGCCGCTGCCGCGGCAGCCAGTTGCTGCAAGACCTTACGCTTGGACGTGTTCATTTCTTGTTCGATTCGTGATCGGTTCTTTTCCGTGCGTTGCATGCCACCGGCCGGCCCGGCCGTGGCGGGACGCGATGCCGGGTTTCCCCGCCCGGGATCGCGTCGACGGTTGGCCGGGTCTACGCCCGGCGTGGCCGCTTACTGCTGGATGCGCGCGTTGCGGATCAAATCCGCCACCACCTGCGCGGTCGCCTTCTCGAGCGCGACCTGTTCGAGCTGCTGACGCAGCGTGTCCCTCGCCTGGTCGAACGCCGGCACCTGCGTCGGCCGCTTGTCGTCGACGCGCACGATCCAGTACGCATCGCCGACCTGCACCGGTTCGCGCGTGAGACCGCCTTGCGGCAGCTTCACGAGCGCCTCGGCGAGCGGCTGCGGCCAGTTCTGCGTATTGCCGGCGGTGATCGGCGTCTTGAACGAAATCCAGTTCAGCGCGCCGCCCTGCGCGGCAGCCGGCCCCTTGCTGAATTCCTGCGCGAGCTTGCCGAAGTCCTCGCCCTTCTTCAGGCGCGAAATGACCTGCTTCGCGGTGTCCGCATCGTTCACCGCGATCACGCTCGGCTTGTATTCGTTCTCGCCGAGCGTCGCGACGATCGCGTCGTAGCGCGCCTTCACGTCGGCGTCGGCCACCGGTGCCGGCCGGACCTGGTCGCGCAGGTATGCCTGCGTCATCGCGAGCGCCTTCGCCTGCTCGACCGCGGCGACGACCTGCGGCTTCGTGTCGTAGTGCTGCTTGAGCGCGGCCTGGCGGAACAGCTCGCGCGCGATCAGCTGGTTCTTCAGCGCATCGCGCAGCGCGGGCGTGTCGGGCGCTTTCCCCGCGCGCACGGCGTCGTCGATCTGCGCCTTCGTGATCGGCACGCCGTTCACGCTCGCCACCGCATCGGCGGGCAACGGCGCGGAAGCGGCGAGCGCCGCGTCGGCGGCCTTGCGGGCGGTCTTGTTCGCCGCGTGCGCATGCGGCGCGGCCACGCCGCAGAGCGCGGCGACGACGAGCCCGAGGCCCATGTGGCGCACGTGCGCGGCGAGGTTCGATCGGGCTGCGACGACACGACGGTTCGACAGGCGATGCATGAGGTTCTCCTTCAATCGGTCCAGTTGAGTGTGGCCAGCAATACGCTGGCTTTCCTGCCGAGGGCTGCCGGCTGCGCGAGCGCCTGCCCGAGCAGCACCTCGGCCGATACGGTGCCGCTCTTCAGGCGCCATTGCGCGCGCGTGCCGACGCCCGCGCCGACGAGCGTCGGCCAGCCGCCCTGCGCATTCAGGTGCGCCTTGCCGCCGTCGAGAAACACGTACGGTTCGATGCGCGCGTCCCGCCACGCGGGCACGTTCTGCCACGCGGCCTCGTTGCGCATGAACACGCCGCTGTCGCCGGCGATCCCCCCTTCGGTGAATCCGCGCACGGAGCTCATCCCGCCGAGGAAGATCTGCGCGTTGCCGAACATCGCCACGCGGCTGTACTGGCCGCGCAGCGTGCCGCGATAGGTCCATGCGGCGCCCGCCAGCGTGCCGAGCGACATCTGCAGCGTCGCGGTGGCGTCGAGCTTGGTGAACTGGCTGTGCGCGTCGTCGATGCCGATGTCGGACGCATCGTGACTCGCCGACAGCCACGGCAGCCCCTGCGACACGCCGACGTCCCAGGTCGCCGCGGCGCCCTGGCCGCGCGCGACGAAGCGCGCCAGCCCGTTCAGCCCGACGCGCAAGATCGTGAGGTTCTGCGGCGACAGCGGCAGGCCGTTCACGTCGCGTTCGGTGCGCAGCTTGTTGAGCGTCACGTCGACGCTCAGGCGCCCGCGCGGCGAGCGCACGAGCACGCTGTTCCAGCCGAGCATCTGGCTGAACGTGCGGCCTTCGAGCAGCGCGACGTCGCCGATCGCCTGCTGGTATTCGGACATCGACACCGTGTAGCTGAACGTCTGGTAGCCATACGGCACCGCCGCCGAGAACACGACCGCGTTCGTATCGGTCGTGCCGACATAGCTGAACGACAGCGATTCCTGCAGGCCGATCACGTTGTCGGCTTCGACGCCCGCGCGGTAGCGCGTCTTGCCCGTCTGCGAACTGCCATAGTTGTCGACGCCGAAGTCGTAATGCAGGCGATCGCCGCTGCGGTTGGAGATCGCAACGATCGAATCGCCCGGCGCTTCGCCCGGCAGGATCTGGATCTCGGCCTGGTTGCGGCGCAGCCGGTTGATCTGGTCGACGCCCTGCTCGAGATCGGGCAGGCGCAGCAGGTCGCCCGGGCCGCTCGCGAACGCCCATGCGGTGCCGGCCTCGGTGAGCAGGCCGCCGCCGCGCACCTCGTACCACTTCTCGTTCGGGTCGCGCGGGCGCAGCGGCTTGCCGTTCAGCGTCAGCGCGGCCACGCGGCCGGGCACGAGGTTGATCTTCAGCGTGCCGGACGCGAGGTTCTGCGGCCCGAGGTAGGCGCGCGTCGTGATGTAGCCGCGCACGATGAACGCTTCCGTCAGCCGGCGCAGCAGCAGGTTGATGCGGTTGCGCCCGAGCTGCCTGCCGATGAACGGCGCGGCGATGCGATCGAGTTCGGGCTGGCCGAGGATCGTGTCGCCGGTGAATTCGACATGGTCGATCCGGAACGTCGGCGCGACATCGGGCAGCGTCTCGACGTCGGCATCGGCCGGCAGGTTCGGCATCGCCGGCTGCTCGGGCACGGCGATCTGTGCGGGCGGCTGCGCGATCTCGTCGTTGCGTTGCCGGTCTCGCTGCTCCTGCAGCAGCCGCTGCGCCGGATCCTGTTCGGCGCGCGGCACGGCGATGCCCGGCGGAATCCCGCCCGCGAGCTGCGCATGCGCGTGCAGCGACGCCGCGCCTGCCGTCAGCAGGAGCGCGCGGGCCAGCGCGAGCGGCACGCGGGCCGTCACAGGCCGAACCAAGACACGAGCCCCAGATGATTGCCGTTGCCGATCGTCATCGGTTCGCGACGCGGCGGACGAATCGTCACCACGCCGCCCGCCGCCGACACGCCGCCGGGCGCGTTGAACGCGCCGCCCTCGATGTCGGCCTCGCCGGTCAGCCGCACCTTGCCGGACCCGCCGGTGAAGATGCCGCCCGTATCGGCCGCGTAGATCGCCGCCCAGCGATTGCCGAACCACGCCTTCAGGTCGTGGTCGCGGTTGATCGCGGTGTAACCCGCCACGCCCTGCGCGAGCGTCTTCGGCGCGTCGAGCGTCAGGTTGCCGAGCGCGAGCACCGTCCCGCCCGTATTAGTGATCTGCGTGCCGGCCTTCAGCGTGATGTCGGTGTTGGCCTCGATCACGCCACCGAACGCCCGCACGTTCGACGACGCGCTCGCACGGCAGAACACGAAGCACGTGCGCCGGTACGACGCCTGCCCCGTGAAGACGGCCTGCGTCAGCAGCCGGTCGCGCGCGGCGATGTCGATCGCGCCGCCGTTCGACAGGATCGAGCCGCCGATGTTGGTCACGTTCGTGGCGCGGATCGTCACGTTGCCCGCATCCGCGGTGATGTACGCGAGCTTCGACGCATCCGCGAGCGCGCCGTAATCGACGGTGAAGCCGTCGCTGCGATGCTGCAGGAACAGGAAGCGCCCGCCGCGCTCCGAGAATCCGACCACCGCGCCGTTCTGCTCGCCGGTGCTGTGATCGACGACGTTGTTCACGTCGCCGCCGGCGACGACGGACACGTTCCGGTTCGACAGGATCCGCGCATTCTGGTTGACGATGTCCGCGCCCGCGGTCAGCGACACGTCGCCCTGCACGCCGAACAGGATGCCGAGCGCCGTCTGCGGCAGCGACTGGTTCAGGATGCGGCCGGCCGCGTTCAGCGTCACCGCGCCGGCCGAATCGGCATCCGCGGCGATCGCGGCCTGGCCCTGCACGAGCGAGCCGACGTTCGCGATGTCCGCGCTGCTCTTCAGTACGACGCCGCTCTGCGACGACGCGATGGTCGAGCGCGCCTGCGCTGCGTCGGGCGCGAGCGCGATCCCGGCGCCGTTCAGCTTCACGCCGCCGGACGCGAGCAGGCTGCTGCCGGCGAACGTGATCGCGCCGGCCGACGCGACGTTCGCGCTGCCGTTGTCGACCTTGATTTGCGTCTCCGACAGCGCGATGCCGCCCTGCGCGGTCACGCTGAAGTCGCGCGCGACGTCGATCTTCGTGTTCGACAGCTCGACGCTGCCGTTCGACGTCAGCGTGAAATCGCCGAGCGATGCGTTCAGCGGGCCGGCGCTGCGCACGCCGGGGCCGCGGTCCGTGACGATCAGCTGCACGCGCCCGCTCGTCAGGCTGCCGGCGGCCGTGATGTCGATCGCATACGACGATGCCGTGTCGGGGTTCATCGTCGCTTTGCGAGAAAGCCAGTCGTTCGCGTTGTCGTCCGGCGATAGCCCGGTGTTCAGCTCGACACTGCTGCGGCCGGCGAGCAGTCGCACGCCGGCTGTCGGCGACGAGAACGTGTTGTGCACCGGCCCGTCGATGCGAATGTTCTTCGCGATCAGGTCGAGCCCGATCAGCGCGCCCGCGAGGCCGCCGGGGCCGACGACGATCGTGCCGGTCGCGGTGTCGAGCAGCACGTTGCGCTGGTACAGCCCGGGTGCGATCTGCAGGTCGTGGAAACTCACGTTGCCGGTGGACAGCGCGACGTGCCCGGTATTGACGAACGACCCGCCGTTGACCGTGATGCCGTTCGGATTGGCGAGCACGACGTTCGCGCGCGCCCCCGCAACGTCGATCTGGCCTTCGATCAGGCTCGGGTTCGTGCTCGTCACCTGGTTGACGATCGTGCGCGCATTGATGCCGACGTTGTTCAGCGTCGCGCCGGCCGTCGTCACGTTGAACGACGAATAGGTGTTGCTCGACACGCCGCCCACGGCCGGCGCCAGATCGACGAGCTGCCGGCCGTTCGGCCCGATCGACACATGCGTGGACGTGCCGCCGTCCGGCACGATGCCGGCGGCCGACGCTGCGCGCGGCAGCGCACCTGCCGCGGCCAGGCAAAAAAAGATCACGCGCAGGCCCCCGGTGCCCGCGCGCCGTATCGAATCTCGGCGTGCCATTCTTGGTCATCCGCACGGCTTGGCCAGCCGTGCGGTCCTCGGTTGTTTGGTCGTGTGGTTTTCTGTCTGTATTGCTTTTTAAGCTTCTGCTGAACGCTAACGGCAGCTGCCGGGCTTTCTTTAGAGAGACGGAGGGAAAAATTTCCTTTCCCAACCCTTACGGTTAAAATTACCGCCCCATCACACCCGCCTTCAGCCCATTCCGCGCGCGACCATGCCCCCACTCACCGTCATCCACCTCAACGGCCCGATCAACAGCGGCAAATCGGCGATCGGCGCCGCGCTCGCGCGCACGCTGCCCGACGCACGCTTCATCGACGGCGACGATCACGACGCGCCCGAAGACGCCCCGTTCGACGTGCAATGGGCGATCGCGCTGGAGCGCCTCGTTCGCTGCATCGCCGACGAGCGCAAACGTTTTCTGGTCGTTGCCTATCCGATCGGCGAGACGGAATACGAGCGGCTGCGCGCGGCATGCAATGCGCGTTCGGCGCGCCTGTTCATCGTGACGCTGGCGCCGCCGGAAGCGGTCGCGCGGTCCGACCGTGGCGAGCGCGTGCTGACGGATTGGGAGCGGGAAAGAATCGCGCAGATGTATCGCGAAGGCTATGCATCGCGGGATTTCAGCGATTGTCTCGTCGATACGTCGCGGTTGCCGGTGGACGCATGTGCGGCGGAGATCGCACGTTTCGTGGAATCGCATTTGCGTGCCACCGGTTGAAGCGGCCTGCGTCCGGGGGGCCGCATCGCCTGCGCCCGCGTGCTCGACAAAATGAGCGGTGGACTTCCGCCGATATGCGGGTATGATGGGCCGTATCAGCGTGGCTGCTTCTCCTCCCGCCTGCCCACCTGACTGCTCGTCGCATGGCACTCGCTAGCCACGCGCCACGCCCTCCTACTTCATTCCCCCGGCCTTATCGATCTCCCCCGCGACTGGCGTGCGCAGGAAAGATTGTCTTCGCGCGGCGATCCCGTGGATCGCGAGGAGTTCGTCATGAGCATGCATGCATATCGCGGGTTCGAGATCTACCCGCTGATCTACCCCCATTCCCCGACCACGCTGGCGGCCGGGCACGATTACGACGACGGCTTCGACGCCGCGGTGAAAATCTGCCTTCGCGGCACGGATTCCACGCTGACGCGCAGCCTGACGTTCCGCGTGGCGGATGCCGCCCCATTCTCCTGCTCAGGCGCCGCGCGCAGGGCATCGATCCGCTATGCGGAGAATCTCATCGACACGAACGACGGCGAACGCTGGACCCTTGCGTGACACGTCGCAATCCGCACTGCGCCAGGGCCATGAACGAGGTAACCAGAATATGACCGTCGACGAAATTCTTGCGTTGATCCAGCGCCACGAAGTCAAGCACGTCGCTGCCTCCCTCTCGGACGAGATCGCTCGCCAACAACCCGAGTTCCAGATCTTCGCGGCTGTTCGCGCGCTGCTTCTCGATACGGGTTGCGCCGAATTCGAAGCCATTACGAAGGCCGAAGCGGTGATGGAAAAGCTTCGTTATCCATCCCATCCATCCAACCTCCAACCGAATCACGCATGACGACAATTCTTCCCAAGCTCAACGAACCACTCGAAGTCACGCTGCGACGATTTCGCCGGGAGATCGAAAGAACCGGCCTGATCAAGGAACTGCGCAGCCGCACCAGCTATGAAAAGCCGACGGCCGAGCGCAAGCGAAAGAAGGCCAGCGCCGTGGCCAGACAACGCAAACTGACGAAGCGCCTGCTGCCGCCGCGCAAGATGTACTAAGCGCGGCGACGGAACATCGGCACCCGGCGGGTCGCGACGATGCGCTCACGGCGATCGCCGCAATCCGTTCAATGATGGTGCCGCACCCCCGACACGATCGCCTGCTGCGACGCCTTCCGGCTCAGCAGCAGCGTGACCACCGCCGACACCGCGAGCGTCCCCGCGACCACGTACAGCCCGGCCGCATAGCCGCCCGTCACGTTCTTCAGCCAGCCGATCGCGAACGGCCCGACGAACCCGCCGAGGTTGCCGATCGAATTGATCATCGCGATCCCGGCGGCGGCGCCGGCGCCCGACAGGAACATGCTCGGCATCGCCCACAGCGGCGCCTTCGCCGCGCTGATGCCGATGTTGACGACCACCAGCGCCAGCACCGTCAGCAGCGCGGTGCTCGCCTGCCCCGCGAACACGAAGCCCACGCAGGCCAGCACGCACGGAATCACGACGTGCCACGTGCGCTCGTCCGTGCGGTCCGAATGCCGCGCCCACAGGATCATCGCAGCGACGGCCGCGATGCTCGGAATGCCGGTGAGCAGGCCCGTCTGCAGCGCGCTGAAGCCGAACTGCTTGACCATCAGCGGCGCCCACAGCCCGAGCGTATACAGCCCCGCCGACGTGCCGAAGTAAATCAGCGCGAGCGCGAGCACGCGCGGGTCGCGCAGCGCCTGCCATGCGCCGGCCGTATGCCCCGCGTGCGTGTGGCGCGCGTCGGCTTCGGCCTTCAGCTTCGCGATCAGCCAGTCGCGCTCGTCCGGCGCGAGCCACGCCGCCTGCGACGGCGCATCGGTCATCCGCTTCAGCACCACGAAGCCGAGCACGATCGCCGGCAGCGCCTCGATGATGTACAGCATCTGCCAGTCCGCGAGCCCGAACATCGGCGGCAACTGCATGATCGCGCCCGACAGCGGCGAGCCGATCGCGGTCGAGATCGGCGCGGCCGCCATGAACCACGCGGCGGCCACCGCGCGCTGCTTCGCCGGAAACCACAGGCTCAGGTACAGGATGATGCCGGGAAAAAAGCCCGCCTCGGCCACGCCGAGCAGGAAGCGCAGCACGTAGAAGCTGGTCGGGCCCGCCGCGAACGCGGACACGGCCGACACGAGGCCCCACGTGATCATCACGCGCGCGATCCAGATGCGCGCGCCGACGCGGTGCAGGATCAGGTTGGACGGCACCTCGAACAGGAAGTAGCCGATGAAGAACAGCCCGCCGCCGAACCCGAACGCGGTCGGCGACAGGCCGATCGCCTTGTTCATCGTCATCGCGGCGAAACCGACGTTGACCCGGTCGAGGAAGCTGATGAAATAAAGCAGCATCACGAACGGAATGATGCGCCACATCAGCTTGCGGGCGACGCGGGATTCCAGGTTGGCTTGCATATGTCTCCTCCTTCGAGGTCGAGCCGTGCTCTGTAGGGTGAAGCCGTTCGGCGCCCGCCGATGGCGCAGGCGCCGCTGCCCGGCTCGCGTCGCATGCGCGAGTCGCGGGCGGAAGATCGCCGGCGCTTACGCCGCGACCTCGACTTTCTCGATGCGTTCGCAGACGGCCGCCGTCACCTGCGCGGTGGTCGCACGGCCGCCGAGATCGCCGGTGTGCAGCAGCGGATCGGCGGTCACGGCTTCGATCGCGTGCATCACGCGCGCGGCGCTGTCCGCTTCGCCGAGATGCTCGAGCAGCATCACGACCGACCAGAACGTGCCGATCGGATTCGCGAGCCCCTTGCCCATGATGTCGAACGCTGAGCCGTGGATCGGCTCGAACATCGACGGATAGCGGCGCTCGGGATCGATGTTGCCGGTCGGCGCGATGCCGAGGCTGCCCGCGAGCGCGGCGGCGAGATCGCTCAGGATGTCCGCGTGCAGGTTGGTCGCGACGATCGTGTCGAGCGTCGCCGGGCGGTTGACCATCCGCGCGGTGGCCGCGTCGACGAGTTCCTTGTCCCATGCCACGTCGGGAAATTCCTGCGCGACCTGCTTCGCGATCTCGTCCCACATCACCATCGCGTGGCGCTGCGCATTGCTCTTCGTGATCACCGTCAGCAGCTTGCGCGGCCGCGATTGCGCGAGCCGGAACGCGAAGCGCATGATGCGTTCGACGCCCGCGCGCGTGAGGATCGACACGTCGGTCGCGGCCTCGATCGGGTGCCCCTGGTGCACGCGGCCGCCGACGCCCGAATACTCGCCTTCCGAGTTCTCGCGCACGATCACCCAGTTCAGGTCTTCCGGCTTGCAGCGCTTCAGCGGCGCGTCGATGCCGGGCAGGATGCGCGTCGGGCGCACGTTCGCGTACTGGTCGAGCCCCTGGCAGATCTTCAGGCGCAGGCCCCACAGCGTCACGTGGTCGGGCACGTCGGGGTCGCCCGCCGAGCCGAACAGGATCGCGTCCTTGCCGCGCAGCGCGTCCAGCCCGTCGGCGGGCATCATCACGCCGTGCGCGCGGTAATAGTCTGCACCCCAATCGAAATTCTCGAACTCGAACGCGAAGCGCCGGCTGCCGCGCGCGAGCGCCTCCAGCACCTGCTTGCCGGCCGGCACCACCTCCTTGCCGATGCCGTCGCCGGGAATCGTTGCGATACGGTACGTCTTCATTGTCTCCGTCCTCTGTTGATCGTGATCGTGAACGCACTGTACTCAACTTGAAGCGCAGCAACCGGTGCTACACTCAAAGCATCTTTAACTTTAATTCACAAGTGACGCGATGGCGGACGCCGTCCAGCCGGCCGATCTCGGCTTCTTTTCCACGCTTGCCGCGTCGGGCAGCCTGAGCGCCGCCGCGCGCGAGCTCGGCCTTACGGCGGCGGCCGTCAGCAAGCGGCTCACGCTGATGGAGCAACGCGCGGGCGTCACGCTCGTGAACCGCACGACGCGGCGGATGATGCTGACGCCCGAAGGCGAGGTTTACCTGGAATACGCGCGCCGGATCCTCGACCAGATGGACGAACTCGGTGAACTGCTCGGCAGCGCGAAGCAAAACCCGAAGGGGCTGCTGCGCGTGAACGCAACGCTTGGCTTCGGGCGCAGCCATGTCGGGCCGGCGATCTCGCGCTTCGTCGCGCGCTATCCGGCAGTCGCGGTGCAATTGCAGTTGTCGGTGATGCCGCCGCCGCTCACCGACGACGCATTCGACGTCTGCATCCGTTTCGGCGAGCCGCCCGACACGCGCGTGGTCGCGCGGCGGCTCGCGCCGAACCGCCGGCTGCTGTGCGCGGCGCCCGCGTACCTCGCGAAGCACGGCGTGCCCGCCACGCCGCACGATCTCGCGAAACACAACTGCATCGGCATCCGCCAGGGCGACGAAAGCTATGGCGTGTGGCGGCTGACGAGCGGCCGCGGCGCGGCGCGCAAGACCGACGCGGTGCGGATCAACGGCAACCTGACCACCAACGACGGCGAGATCGCCGTCAAATGGGCGCTGGACGGGCACGGCATCCTGATGCGCGCCGAATGGGACATCAACGAATATCTGGCCGACGGCCGCCTCGTCGTCGTGCTGCCCGATCACGAGACGCCGAGCGCGGACATCTACGCGGTGTACGCGCAGCGCCACCAGATGTCCGCGCGGATTCGTGCGTTCGTCGAGTTCCTGGCGGCGGAGCTGGGGCGCTCGCAGAAGGCCTAATTGCCGGCACCGCCGGCAACGCGGCGGCGAACGGACTACAATGCCCCGATCCCTCGCCCCGTCGCATTGCCACCGGAGCCGCCATGTTCGACCTCACCACGCTGACCACCTTCGTCGCCGTCGTGCTCGGCCTGTTCCTGATTCCCGGCCCGGCCGTGCTGCTCGTGCTGAGCCGCACCGTGCAGGCCGGGCGCAAGACCGGCATCCTGACCGGCCTCGGCGTCGCGAGCGGCGATTTCGTCCATACGCTGTTCGCGGCCGTCGGACTGTCCGCGCTGCTGATGACGTCGGCACTTGCGTTCAACGTCGTCAAGCTGGCCGGCGCCGCGTACCTGATCTACCTCGGCGTGCGCGCGCTGCTCGAGAAGCCCTCCGATCCGTCGCTGCCGAAGATGTCGCCCGTCACGCCGCTCAACGCGTATCTGCAGGCGATCCCCGCCGAAGTGCTGAACCCGAAGACCGCGCTGTTCTTCCTCGCGTTCATGCCGCAGTTCGTGCACCCGGAGCGCGGCTCGACGTTCGTGCAGTTCGCGGTGCTCGGGCTGATCTTCGTCGCGCTCAGCTCGCTCTACACGACGCTGATCGCGTGCTCGGTCCGCCCGCTCGGCCGGCTCGTGAAGCGGCTCACGTGGCTCACGCGCTGGCAGGGCAAGATCATCGGCACGATCTTCATCTCGCTCGGGCTGAAGGTCGCCGCGCAGCAGCGATGAGGTCGACCGGCGACACGCTCTACACCGATTCGCGCCTCGTCGCGATCTACGACCTGCTGAACGCGGGCGATCACGACTTCGCGTTCTACGCGTCGCGCATCGGCGCGGCGCGCCAGCGCATCCTCGATCTCGGCTGCGGCACCGGCACGTTCGCGCGGCGGCTCGCGGCCGCGGGCCATCAGGTGGTCGCGATCGATCCCGCGCACGCCATGCTCGACTATGCGCGCCGCCAGCCCGGCGCGGACGCCGTGCAGTGGCTCGGCGGCGACAGCACGCATGCGGCGGCGCTGCCGCCGTTCGATGCCGTCGTGATGACGGGGCATGCGTTCCAGTGCCTGCTGACCGACGACGCCATCGACGCCACGTTACGCGACGTGCGCGGCGCGCTGACCGAGCACGGCCGCTTCCTGTTCGAAACGCGCAATCCGAAGATCGAACC
The DNA here is from genome assembly GCF_902830275.1 of Burkholderia stagnalis. GTDB lineage: Bacteria > Pseudomonadota > Gammaproteobacteria > Burkholderiales > Burkholderiaceae > Burkholderia > Burkholderia stagnalis. The sequence continues at coordinate 690,823 of NZ_CADESW010000001.1, forward strand.
GTGGCGCACGTGGACGCCCGAACGCACCGCGCGCACCGTGCACTCGCCCGTGTCCGGCGCGGTGGACGTGCATCACGATGCGTGCCGCGCCGAGGGGCAGATCGTCTCATTCGACACGCACTATCGCTTCGCGCGCGACGGCGCGCTGCTGAAAAATGCGAGCCGGCTGCGCTTCATTGCGCAGTCCGCATTGCACGAGCGGCTCCGCGCAGCCGGGTTCGCCGACATCGACTGGTTCGGCGACTGGCGCGGCGCGCCGTTCGACGCCGCATCCAGCGTGGAGATCATCGCGATCTGCCGCGCGTGACGCACGCGCGCTTGTCGTCACATGGTTCTCCCCCTCTCGCAAACATCAGTCCCGGGTTCAAAGCGCTGTTTGAAAGCGCCCCTACTCGCGGGATGGATGTTGCGCGCGCGGGTGAAGGCTGCACTTACACTTCGGCTTCCGCATCCCGGTGCCTGCCGCCCGACGCGCACGGCACCGCCACAAGGAGCCACGCCCCATGCATGACAAGCAGACGAAGCGTCCGATCTACATGGACTACAGCGCGACGACGCCGGTCGATCCACGCGTGGTCGACAAGATGGTGCCGTTCCTGCACGAGCAGTTCGGCAACCCCGCGTCGCGCAGCCACAGCTACGGCTGGGAGACGGAGCAGGCGGTCGAGGAAGCGCGCGCGCACGTTGCCGCGCTGATCGGCGCCGATCCGCGCGAGATCGTGTGGACGTCGGGCGCGACCGAAGGCGACAACCTCGCGATCAAGGGCGCGGCGAACTTCTACAAGGGCCGGGGCAAGCACATCATCACGGTGAAGACCGAGCACAAGGCCGTGCTCGACACCTGCCGCGACCTCGAGCGGCAAGGCTTCGACGTGACGTATCTGGACGTGCAGGAAAACGGCCTGGTCGATCTCGACGTGTTCAAGGCCGCGCTGCGCGCGGACACGATCCTCGTGTCGGTGATGTTCGCGAACAACGAGATCGGCGTCGTGCAGCCGGTCGCCGAGATCGGCGCGCTGTGCCGCGCACGCGGCATCGTGTTTCATTGCGACGCGGTGCAGGCGATCGGCAAGATCCCGGTCGACGTGAATGCGCTGAATGCGGACCTGCTGACGATGACCGCGCACAAGGTCTACGGCCCGAAAGGCATCGGCGCGCTGTACGTGCGGCGCAAGCCGCGCGTGCGCATCGAGGCGCAGATGCACGGCGGCGGCCACGAGCGCGGCATGCGTTCGGGCACGCTGCCGACGCATCAGATCGTCGGGATGGGCGAAGCGTTCCGGCTCGCGAAGCGGGAAATGATGGAGGAGAGCCGCCGGGTCCGCGTGCTGCGCGACCGGCTGCTGGCCGGCCTGTCGGAACTCGACGAGGCATACGTGAACGGCGACATGGCGCAGCGCATTCCGCACAACCTGAACATCAGCTTCAACTTCGTCGAAGGCGAATCGCTGATCATGGGGATCAAGGGCGTGGCGGTGTCGTCAGGCTCCGCATGCACGTCGGCGTCGCTGGAGCCGTCGTACGTGCTGCGTGCGCTCGGCCGCAACGACGAACTCGCGCACAGCTCGATCCGCTTCACGCTCGGCCGCTTCACGACCGAGGCGGAAGTCGACGACGTGATTGCGCAGGTGCGCGACACCGTCGTCAGGCTGCGCGAGCTGAGCCCGCTGTGGGACATGCATCTCGATGGCGTCGACATGAACGCGATCGAGTGGGCGGCGCACTGAACGCGTACGTCAGCTTTTTTCTGAAGGGCGATCATGAGCGCGAGATCGAGCGTCGCGCGGTCGCCGTTGGCGATGGTTTCGATCGTGACGAACGCGCCGCTCAGGTGCAGGTGATCCGCGAGGCGGCTGACAGTGATGACGTCGTCGCGGGACAGATGCGCGACCGACACGAGCAGCGAGTACTGGATGCCGGAGGAATGCCCATGTTTTCATCGCCCGATCGGGCCACCGTCCGCGCGCTGCTCGAAGGCTATCTGCGCGCCAAGGACCTGAACCGCCCCGAACTCATCGCGGCCTGCTTCGCCGCCGACGCCGAACTGAGCTTCTCGCTCGCCAGCAACGACATCGATTTTCCGGCGCGCGTCGACGGCGCGCCGGCGATCGCGAAAACGCTCGTCGGCGATTTCGGCGCGCGTTTCGAGCGGTGCCGCACCTATTACGTGTGCGTCGAACCGCACGTGAATGGCGACGGCGCGTGCGAGATGCCGTGGCTCGTCGTGATGCGGCAGAAGGACAGCGGCGCGCTGCGGATCGGCAACGGCACGTATCGCTGGCAGTTCGCGCGCGAACACGACGGCGCGGAGCGGATCGCGCGGCTGCACATTCACATCGTGCGGATGGATACGATCGACGATCCGCGCGCCGACAGGCTCGATGCGCTGCACGGTGCGCTCGGCTATCCGTGGCTGCCGCCGCACGCGCTGGCGCGCGGGCTGGGCGAAGTCGCCGCCGCCCATCTGGGCTGGACCTTCGTGCAGCCGTTCCTGCAACCCGCAATGCACGCGGGCGCCTGACGCACGCCGCCGCTCAGCGCAGCGCGTCGAGCGCCTGTCGGACCCCGTCCCAATCCAGCCCGAACCGCGCGAGATACTTGCGCAGCCGGTCCGCGTCGTTCGGCTGCTTCTTGCTCTGCCGCGACACCGCGAACAGCGTGCGCCCGGCCTCTGACAGGCTCGCCGCCACACGACATACGGCGAGCACACGCTCGAGCTGCACGCGGTCGAACAGGTCGAGTTCCGCCGCGCGCGCGCCGAACACCGCGTCGACGAGATCGTCGGCGCTATCCGTCGCCGACCACGTTTGCGTCAACCGTTCGACCTCCTGATCGGCGATGGCCTCGGTGATACGCCCCGCATCGGCGAGCGTCGCCATCCGCGTGACCGACGCCGACAGCTCGCGGAAGTTGCCGGCCCACGCCGCTCGCGGCGACGCCGCGAATGCGAGATAGCGCCGCTTCGCCTCGACGTTGAAGCGCACCTGCTCGCCCTGCTCGCGGCCGAAGCGGTCGAGCTCGAAATCGAGGTTCGGCTCGATGTCCTCGCGGCGCGCCGCGAGGCCCGGCAATTCATAGGTCCACAGGTTGATCCGCGCGTACAGGTCTTCGCGGAACGTGCCGGCCGCCACCATCTGCCGCAGGTCGCGGTGCGTGCCCGCGATCAGCTCGAAATCGCTCGCCGTCTCGACGTCCGCGCCGACCGGCAGGAAGCGCTTCTCCTCGATCGCCTTCAGCAGCATCGCCTGCTCGTCGAGCCCCAGTTCGCCGATCTCGTCGAGAAACAGCAGGCCGCCGTCCGCCGCGCGCAGCAGCCCCGCGCGCGCATTCTGCGCGCCGGTGAACGCGCCTTTCACGTGGCCGAACAGCGTGGACATCGCCGCGTCGCCGCGCAGCGTCGCGCAGTTGATCTCGATGAACGGCCCGGCGAGCCGATGCCGGCCGCGCTTCAGCTCGTACACCCGCTTCGCGAGGAACGACTTGCCCGCGCCGGTCGGCCCGACCAGCAGCATCGGCGCGCGCGAGCGCACGGCCACGCGTTCGAGCTGCTCGATCAGCGCGTTGAAGCGCGCATTCCGGGTCGCGATGCCGGCCTTCAGGAACGACACCGTCTCGTCGCGTTCGCGCGTGAAGCGCTGCGCGATCCGGTTGTAGCGCGACAGGTCGAGATCGATCACCGACACCGTGCCGGGCCCGCTCGGCCCCTCGTCGGTCCGCTCCGGCGGCCCGGTCTGCACGAGCCGCGCGGGCAGGTAGCGCGCCTCGGCGAGCAGGAACCAGCAGATCTGCGCGACGTGCGTGCCGGTCGTGATGTGGATCAGGTAATCCTCGCGATCGAGATCGAACGGATACGCGCGCGCATAGTCGTGCAGCGTCGCGTAGACCTCCTCGAAATCCCACGGGTCGTGGATCGTGATGGGCGTGAGCCGCACGTCGGTGTGCGGCGACACGCGCGCGAGATCGTCCTTCAAGCGGTTCGCGAGGCGTGCGTGGCTCGGCGGATGCAGCAGTTCGAGCCGGTCGATCGGCTGATCCGGCTGCTGGCACAGCGAGACCGTCGGCCGCCACTTTTGCCAGCGGCGGTGTGCGCGGCCGCCCTGGTCGAGCACGGTGCCGAGAAAACCGATTACGACGGTCTTGCGCATGTTTATCCAGATTTATAAATGACGATCGGATCGTATCAGATTTTCCTGATCCCGCGATCGACGGCGAACCGGCCCGATCCTGCCCACCAAAAAAATTTCCCTTTTCAATTCAATACGTTGCCAAGCACATTCGATCGACATCCGCCCTGCTGGCACGCTCCTCGCTATATAAAAAGCGCCGGATGTCCCGCTGGCCCGCGAGCCGGGGTTCACAAGCCCTGCTGGTGCGCCGCCGCCGAACCTTGACCGGTTCGTCGCGGTCGCGCATGCCGCCATGGACGGACGAAGGCAAACGGGCGCGCTGGATGCGTGAGCCTGGGTTCGAATCCCGGGGCGCCCACCTGTTCGGTAGCTCATTCGGGTAGAGCAGTCGGTGAAAACCGATGTGTAGCGGGTTCAAATCCCGCTCGAACGCTGTCCGCGAGGACAGTCTCGTAGATGAAAAGCAGTACCCGCCGGCGCGGGCCGCAAGGCCCGCCGCGCGTCGGACCGGTCGCGGTTCCGCGCGAACGGCCGGGCGGCCCGACGGCCCGCGCGAACGCGCACGACGACGCCATGCAGCACGCGTCGCCGCGCGCACCAGTGCGGCGCCCGAAGCCCCGCCCGCCCGTTCGCGCCGCACCCCGATCCGTGCGATGCGCGTCCGCCGGCGGACCAAGAAGAAAAGGACAAGAATATGTGGAAGCGTCATGTTGTGAAAAAGAACGAACGCGCGCTGCTGATGAGCGAGGGCGATTTCGTGAAGGTGCTCGAACCGGGTGTGTTCAAGGCTTTCGATCCGTTCAATCGTCTGACGGTGCAGACCGCGCATCTCGACGCGCCGCTCGCCGACGAGGCGCTCGCCGATTACCTGCGCCACGATGCGCAGGACGTGCTCGCGCGCTATTTCATCGCGATGGATCTCGCGGACGACGAGGCAGGCCTGCGCTACGAGAACGACGTGCTCGTCGAGATCCTGCCGCCGGGCACGCGCCGGCTTTACTGGCGCGGCCAGCTCGAGCATCGTCTCGAACGCGTCGATCTTGCGCAGGGCGGCACGCTGCCGGCCGAGCTGGCGAAGCGCCTGACGCAGCCGGCGCTGCGCGCACGCGGCGTCGCGGGGCTTGCGGGCGTGCTGCTGGCCCAGGTGCCGGCCTACCATGTCGGCATGCTGAAGATCGACGGCAAGATCGAGCGCCTGCTGGACGCCGGCCTGTCCGCGTTCTGGCGCTTCAACCGCGACGTGGCCGTCGAGCTCGTCGACCTGCGCCAGCAGGCGCTCGAGGTCGGCGGGAAGGAAAGCCAGGCGCTCGCCGACTACCTGCGCCACGACGCGCAGGACGTGCTGGCGCGCGACTTCGTCGCGATGGATCTGGCCGACGACGAGACGGGCCTGCGCTACGAGGACGACGTGCTCGTCGAGATCGTGCCGCCGGGCACGCGCCGGCTGTACTGGCGCGGCCTGATCGAGCACCGCCTCGAGCGGATCGATCTCGCGCAGGGCGGCACGCTGCCGGCCGAACTGGCGAAGCGCCTGACGCAGCCGGCGCTGCGCGCGCGCGGCGTCGCGGGGCTCGAAGGCGTGCTGCTGGCCCAGGTGCCGGCCTACCATGTCGGCGTGCTGAAGATCGACGGCAAGATCGAGCGCTTGCTGGATGCCGGCCTGTCCGCATTCTGGCGCTTCAATCGCGACGTGACGGTCGAGCTCGTCGACCTGCGACTGCAGGCGCTCGAGGTCGGCGGGCAGGAAATCCTGACGCGCGACAAGGTCGCGCTGCGGCTGAACCTGTCGGCGACCTGGCGCTACGCGGACGTGCTGCGCGCATACGGGCAGTTGCAGAAGCCGGTCGAGCACCTGTATCGCGAGCTGCAGTTCGCGCTGCGCGCCGCCGTCGGCACGCGCACGCTGGACGAGCTGCTCGAGGACAAGCAGGCGATCGACGAGGTCGTGATGGCGCAGGTGCTCCCGCGGCTCGCCGATTCGGGGGTCGATGTGCGCAGCGTCGGCGTGAAGGATATCGTGCTGCCGGGCGACATGAAGACGATCCTCGCGCAGGTGGTCGAGGCCGAGAAGGCCGCGCAGGCGAACGTGATCCGCCGCCGCGAGGAAACCGCGGCGACCCGTTCGCTGCTGAACACCGCGAAGGTGATGGAAGAGAACCCGACCGCGCTGCGGCTCAAGGAGCTGGAAACGCTCGAGCGGATCGCGGAACGGATCGACCGCATCTCGGTGTTCGGCGGTCTCGACCAGGTGCTGAACGGGCTGGTCAACATCAAGGCCGCGCAATGAACGCGGCGGCGCGGCGCACGAGCGCCGCGCGATAGATAACGAATGCAGGTGAAGGCAATGAATGAACTGGATTATCAAGTGATGGAACTGGCGCACGGCAAGCCGGTGAAGATGTGGACCCAAGGCGTCGCCGTCGAGGAAGATGCGCGCGCGCAACTGCGCAACACCGCGCAGATGCCGTTCATCTTCAAGCACGTCGCCGTGATGCCGGACGTGCACCTCGGCAAGGGCTCGACGATCGGCAGCGTGATTCCGACGAAAGGCGCGATCATTCCGGCCGCGGTGGGCGTCGACATCGGCTGCGGGATGATGGCCGCGCGCACGACGCTCGCCGCGTCGGACCTGCCGGATTCGCTGGCCGGGCTGCGCAGCGCGATCGAACGCGCGGTGCCGCACGGCCGCGCGCCGGGCCGGCGCGATCCCGGCGCATGGGGCAACCGTGCGCCGCAGCAGGTCGACGAGATGTGGAAGGTGCTGGCGCCGGGGTTCCGCCGGATCGTCGACAAGTATCCGAAGCTGGAGAAGACCAACCACTACGTGCATCTCGGCACGCTCGGCACCGGCAACCACTTCATCGAAGTGTGCGTCGACGAGAACGACAGCGTGTGGTTCATGCTGCACAGCGGCTCGCGCGGCGTCGGCAACGCGATCGGCAGCCTGTTCATCGAACTCGCGCAGGCCGACATGCGGCAGCACATCGCGAACCTGCCGGATCGCAACCTCGCGTATTTCACCGAGGGCAGCCGGCACTTCGACGACTACGTCGAAGCGGTGGGCTGGGCGCAGGACTACGCGCGACGCAACCGCCAGGTGATGATGGACGCGGTGATCGAGGCGGCGCGCAGCGTGATCGGCAAGCCGTTCGGCATCGACGAGCACGCGGTGAACTGCCACCACAACTACGTGCAGCGGGAGCGCCACTTCGGCGAGGACGTGCTCGTGACCCGCAAGGGTGCGGTGTCCGCGCAGAAGGGGCAGCTCGGGATCATTCCGGGCTCGATGGGCGCGAAGAGCTTCATCGTGCGCGGGCTCGGCAATCCGGAGAGCTTCTGTTCGTGCAGCCACGGCGCGGGGCGCTCGATGAGCCGTACCGAGGCGAAACGCCGCTTCACGGTCGAGGACCAGGTGAAGGCGACGCAGGGCGTCGAATGCCGGAAGGACGCGGGCGTGGTCGACGAGATCCCGATGGCCTACAAGGACATCGACGCGGTGATGGCCGCGCAGCGCAGCCTCGTCGAGGTCGTGCATACGCTGCGGCAGGTGGTGTGCGTGAAGGGATAGCGCGGGGCGCGGCCGAAGGCCGGGCGGCCGCGCGCAATACGAGAGAACAAGATGAAACGAGAAGAAGACATGAAAACCGTGCGCAGCGCACATCCGGTCGACCCGGCCGTGCGCGAGCGCGTGCTCGCGGAACTCGACGATGTCGAACGACGCAACGACGTGAAGGTGCTGTTCGCGTGCGAATCGGGCAGCCGCGGCTGGGGGTTTGCATCGCCGGACAGCGACTACGACGTGCGCTTCGTCTACGTGCACCGACGCGACTGGTATCTGCGCGTCGAGCCGCAACGCGACGTGATCGAGCGGCCGCTCGACGACGAGCTCGATGTGAGCGGCTGGGAACTGTGCAAGGCGCTGCAACTGCTGCATCGCTCGAACCCGACGCTGCTCGAATGGCTCGATTCGCCGGTCGTGTATCGCGAGGACGCGCTGCTGGCGTTGCGGCTCAGAGCGCTCGCCAACGCGTTCTTTTCACCGATGCGCGGGCGGCATCATTACCTGTCGATGGCGAAGAAGAACTTTCGCGGGTATCTGCAAGGCGAGACGGTACGCTACAAGAAGTACCTGTATGTGCTGCGGCCGCTGCTCGCGGTGCGCTGGATCGACATGGGGCTCGGGATGCCGCCGATGCGGTTCGCGGATCTCGTGGCGGGCACCGTGCACGAACCGGCGGTGCTCGCGGAGCTCGATGCATTGCTCGAGCTGAAGATGCGGGCGGGCGAAGGGGAGTATGGGCCGCGGCGGCCCGCTATCCACACGCTCGTCGAGTCGATGCTCGCCGATGCCGAGCATGATCGCGAATACAAGCGGCCGTGGGGGGATGTCGCCATGCTCGATGCGTTCATGCTGGATGCGCTCGAAGGCCGGTGATGCGTGAGCGGCGCGATGCTTCAGGGCATCGCGCCGCTTTTTTGGTTCATCGCGGATTTCCGTCGAGGTCGCTTACCGACCCGTTGCTGCCGGTCGAGCGGTTGCACCAACGAGGTGCAGGCGTCAGCGCACAACGGTCACTTGTTCCGAAGATCCGAAAGCTTGTCCTCCTTTAGCGGATCGGTTGCAGCAACCGAGAGTCCGGCGTACCACGTGACCGACCTGCCTCTAGCCCCGCATCCAGCACGACTTGAGACCCCAATGGCAGGCAATGGTCAGAGATCTCCGCGCACTTCACCGGTTCCCAGCGCGCTCCGCTGCCGGTTGGCTTCCGCCCAAAGCGCATCGCTGTCGTCATTGCGCAGCATCGATGTCGAAACATATCAATTTCCCGTCACTCACCTTGACGGCTGCCCTTGCGATAGTCGGAAGGACTGCTGCCGGTCCAATGCTTGAATGCGCGGCAAAAGCCGGTGGCATCGGAAAAGCCGAGATCAAATGCCAGCACCGCCACGCTCGTATTTGAGTTTGTCAGCCGATGAACTGCAATATCCCGTCGCAGCCCGTCTTTCACCAGCTGGAAATGCGTGCCCTCCTCTGCAAACCGACGGTTGAGCGTGCGTACGGAGGTGTGCAATGCTTCTGCAAGATCCTGTATCGTCACCGCCCGCGCGATGTTCTGTTCAAGATATTCCCGCGTCTTGGCCACAATGGAGCCGTGATGAAATGCACTGAACGTCCAGTCTCCCGGAGCACGTTTCAGGAATGCCCATAGCTCGTGCTTCTCGCGTTTGAACGGTTCCGCGCAGTCCTGGTACAAGAAATAAATACTCGTCACCCGTGTATCGAAATGCACTGCGCCAGGGAACAGGAACGCGTAGTCGTCCACATGCCTCGGCCTCGCGAAACTGAACTCGACACGGTGCAGGATGATCTCCCTGCCGAGCAACCATGAGGCTATGCCATGAACCAGCTTCATCATCAACTCATGTCCGAGTGGCGTGACCTGCGTGCAGGACATCCTTTCCACCAGAGCTAATCGCACCAGATTGTTCTTCGTAGAAATCAGCAGCCGGTAGTCATCGAGCAGCAGATTCCAGAAGCGCACAAATCGATTGAACGCGACCAGCACGGTAGGCGCGTCCAGCAAGCTGAGCATGAGGTACTTTAACGTGCCGCCCCGGATTGGCCTGGACCAAAGTCCCAGCATCTCGTCATCGAGTCTCGCCGCAACCGCCCGGTACAACGCGACATATTGCTCGCGTGTCATTCGTGCATCAGGCTGATCGAGCAGGGACCGGGGGATGGCGGCGCTTGCGAGTGCCTTCGCCGCCACGTCTTCTCCGTGACGGGTGCGAATGACGCGCAGCATCCCGTGCAAGAAGTGAGCGGAAAGCGTGAGCGGGCTTTGGCGGGACAGGTTCATGGTCCGCGCATTATGGCGCACTTCGCATATCGATTGGCGCGATGCGCCAATTTTTTGCTTCCAGTCTACCTATACTGCACGCGAGTTCCGGAATTCCTCAAGCCCCCTGTAATTGCCAGATGGCGCATTGTGCCAATAACTGGCTGCATTTCTTCGTCTATCGAAATAGGAGTTTTGGTTTGAATTCGAGACGCATTGTCGTGACCGGAATGGGTATCGTGTCGCCGTTGGGATGTGAGATTGAATCCGTATGGAGCCGTCTCTTGAAGGGTCATTCAGGCTTGGCCGGTTTGCCTGACGACATCACGGAAGGCATCGCAACAAAGGTCGGGGGCGTCGTGCCCATGTTGACGTCCGGCTGCCCGTGGGGATTCGATCCGGGCCTCGCAGTTGAACCCAAGGACCAGAAGAAGATGGACCGCTTCAGTCTGTTTGCGCTGAGCGCGGCGCAAGAGGCATTGAAGGACGCCGGATGGCAACCTGAGACTGAAGGCGCTCGTCAAAGGACGGCAACCATTGTGGCATCTGGCGTAGGCGGGTTCGGGGCGATCGTGGAAGCGGTCAGGATCACGGATAACCGCGGGCCGAGGCGCCTGTCTCCTTTCACCGTTCCCAGTTTCCTGGCCAATATGGCAGCTGGCCACATCTCCATCCGCCACGGCTTCAGTGGTCCCCTCGGCGCGCCGGTGACGGCCTGTGCCGCGAGCGCACAGGCCATCGGCGACGCTGCGCGCCTCATTCGTGCCGGTGAAGCCGATATTGCGGTGTGTGGCGGAGCCGAGGCCTGCATCGATCGCGTCAGCCTGGGGTCATTCGCCGCTGCGAGAACCATGTCCACGGGCTTTAATGACCGTCCAACGCAGGCATCCCGCCCGTTCGATGCTGGACGAGATGGCTTTGTCATGGGAGAAGGTGCCGGCATGCTCGTTATCGAAGACCTTGAGCACGCATTGCGGCGCGGCGCCACTCCGATTGCAGAAGTGCTCGGTTATGGCACCAGCGCCGACGCACACCATATGACGTCGCCGCCCGAAGACGGCGCCGGCGGAAAGCGAGCGATGGAACTGGCAATCCGGCAGGCGAATCTCGAACCCGGGCTGATCGGGCATTTGAACGCCCATGCGACGTCCACGCCGGTCGGCGACATCAGTGAACTGGCTGCCATCAAGGCGATATTCGGGACGGGTCGAGGTCCGGCCGTATCAGCCACCAAGTCCTCGACGGGACACTTGCTCGGGGCGGCGGGCGGTGTGGAGGCGATTTTCACCGTGCTTGCTCTGCGCGATCAGCTTGCGCCGCCCACGCTGAACTTGACAGAGCCCGATTCGGCCGCGGAAGGCATCGACATTGTCAGCGGTACGGCCCGCAAGATATCGACGGAATATGCGATCTCCAATGGCTTTGGTTTTGGGGGCGTCAATGCCAGCTTGGTATTCGGCCGACTTTGATCGTGGCTGCGAGCTAAAGGAAGAGCTCGATCGCAGGCCATGGCGCCATTGGCCGATTCAGAATAGGTATATCGCCTGACCGTACACGCTCGCCGATGAAATCTGATGCCACTTGGTCTCATTTCCAATCAAGGGCAATGCGAAGTAAGTTGATGATTTTTCCGGAGGCCAATGTCTGCGCGAGCCTGCTATGTTGGAAGACTCGGCTGCGAGGAGAAGAGATCAGCCTGGCGCAAGGGAGTCCTCTTATCCTTGACGATGCTCGAACGGCGTGGTGGGTAAACGTTGGCTATCTCCGATCACGTTGCGAGCGTTACCGTCGGGAGATGGTCCGTTGTCTGGGCGAGAGCCGACGCCCGAATGCCCGTCTGAGAGTTCGATCGGGCGGCCGTTCATGGCCGATCGCCGATGCTCTCCCCCCCACGTTCGCCGGTAATCCACAACGAACTTTTTTGGTCGCAGTACGTCTCCCGTGCACCTCGGCGGCCTGTTCACCTCGGCGCCACAACGCTCGCCGAAGGCCGCAGTTCGACCGACACCAATACGGGCATCCCCTCGTACACCTGACACGCAACGCGCGCTGACGTTACATTGCGGATCGCCAGTCCAATGGCAAACTGCCCGCTTCACCGACCGCGCAAACAACAACATCGAGAGAAATCGCTACATGCACCACCCGGCATCCGACCAATCGCCGCCAAGATCGGCATCTTTCCGCCTCAACCGCTGGCGCACCATCCTGTCCCGCGCCATCGCGGCCACGTGCGCCCTCACCGGCCTGCATGCGGCCGCGGCGGCCTCCGCAACGCCGCAACCCGCCGACACCGTCGAACTTCCGTTCTGGATCCGCGAGTGGTCCGGCACGGTCGGCACGAAGCGCGTCGAGGTGGCGTTGACGCGCACCGGCGACGCCGTGTCCGGCACGTACTGCTATCTGCCGTGCACGCTCGACAAGCGCAATCGCCTGACGCTCGAAGGCAAATTCGACGCGCGGCGCGCCCAGCTGGCCGAGCGCGACATCGGCGCACGTTCGAATCCCGATCGCGCCACCGGCAGCTGGGACATGAGCGCGCTCGATGAAACAGCTGCCGGCACCTGGCACTCTCCCGACGGCAAGCGAATGCTTCCTGTCGCGCTATCTCAAACGCGTACCGGCAAGCCGTTTCCATACGAGATCCGGCTCGTCGCGCACGGCGTGCCCAGCGACGGCCGCTGTAGCGATTCCGCAAGCGTCTCGGCCATCCGCCTGTACGACAAGGGCCGGCTCGTGCAAACGCTGGCGACTGCTTCCGTCGGCCCATGCGGCCTGTTCACGCCGGAGATCGTCGACGCGAATTTCGATGGCTGGCCCGACCTGATGCTTGCGCAGTCGTTGGGCGCCAGCCCGAACATTCCGTACCAGACCTGGCTCTTCGATCCGAAGACGCGGCGCTTCGTCGACGCGCCGCCGAAGCTGCAGGACATCACGTCGCCGGGCTACGACCCGGTGCACCGGATCATCTGGACGAGCTGGCGGGCGAGCTGCTGCGACCACGGCGTCACGACCTACCGGTGGCAAGGCAACGACGTGACGGAGATCGACACGCAAAGCAGCCATATCCTGCCCGTTCTCGACGGCGATACGCGCCGCTACTGCTACGTCATTCCCGAGTACGGCGACGGCTACATCGACTATCCGCAACGCATCGAACAGACCGCCACCGGGTTGAAGTCGACGATCCGCGATCTCAAGGGATGCGACATCGGCGAACCATCCTTTCTGGCGCGCACGCATGTCGATATCTGGAAGCCCGGTGCGGCGGGCCATGCACCCACGATCGTGCGCACCGAGGCAGTCAAGTGGAAGCGCACACAGACCGCTGGCGGGCCGCGCTTCTGTCCCGAAGTGCCCTTCTACGACCGTGGGCGGATTCGCCGGATCGTGCTGCGTGACGACCAGGAACAATGCAGCGAGACGGACCCGGGGCGACCATGACCGGTGGGCGCGCCCGACGCCCGCTCACTACTCCCCGACGATCGAAATCGCGAACCCGTCCCACCCTTTCAGCCCGACGGTCTGCACGGCCGTCGTCGTGAGGCGCGGTTGCGCCGCGGTGAACCTGAACCCTTCGCGCACGCCGGCGACGTCCGGATCGTGGTTGTCCGGATCCGCCACGCGCCCCTGCCGCACGACGTTGTCGACGACGATCACCGTGCCCGGGCGCGACAGCTTCAGCGCCGCGTCCAGATACACCGCGTTGTTTTCCTTGTCCGCGTCGATGAAGATGAAGTCGAACGGCTCCGCGCCCGCTTCGACGAGCTGCGCGAGACTGTCCTTCGCGCTGCCGACGACGACCGACACGACCTCCGCGAACCCGGCGCGCGCGATGTTCTGCGTCGCGACCTTCGCGTGCTCGGGGTTCAGCTCCAGCGTCACGAGCCTTCCGCCCGGCGGCAGCGCACGCGCGAGCCAGATCGTGCTGTAGCCGCCAAGCGTGCCGACTTCGAGAATCCGCCGCGCGCCGCGAATCGTCGCGAGCAGCTGCAGCAGCTTGCCCTGGTTCGGCGCGACGTTGATCGCCGGCAGCCCGGCCGCGTCGCTTGCGGCCAGCGCGGCATCGAGCGCGTCGTCCGACGGCACGAGCGTCGCGGAGAAATACGCGTCCATCTGCGTCCACAGATCCTGATTCATCGCGCACCTTCCTTTCGTCTGAGGAAAAAGGCATTCTATGCCGCGCGCGCCGACACGCAACGAATATGCAACGAACCAATCGTTCTAAGGTCCGCACCCGGCCGCTCCTATAATCGGCCGGACCTCGAACCATCACAACAACAGACGGAGCACACCATGACCGAACGGGCCTCTTCCTGGCGCCTCGAAACCATCGCCGTGCACGGCGGCTATCGCCCGGACCCGACCACGCGCGCGGCCGCGGTGCCGATCTACCAGACCGTCGCCTACGCGTTCGACGACACGCAGCACGGCGCCGACCTGTTCGACCTGAAGGTGCAGGGCAACATCTACACGCGGATCATGAACCCGACGACGGACGTGCTCGAGCAGCGCATCGCCGCGCTCGAGGGCGGCGTCGGCGCGCTGGCGCTCGCGTCGGGCCAGTCGGCCGTCACCAACGCGATCCTGACGATCGCCGAAGCCGGCGACAACATCGTGTCGGCGAGCACGCTGTACGGCGGCACCTACAACCTGCTCGCGCACACGCTGCCGCAATACGGGATCACGACGCGCTTCGCCGATCCGCGCGAGCCGGCGTCGTTCGCGCCGCTGATCGACGCGCGCACGAAGGCGATCTTCGCGGAATCGGTCGGCAATCCGCTCGGCAACGTAACCGACATCGCGGCGCTCGCCGACATCGCGCATCGGCACGGCATCCCGCTGATCGTCGACAACACCGTGCCGTCGCCATACCTGCTGCGACCGTTCGAGCACGGCGCGGACATCGTCGTGCATTCGCTGACGAAGTATCTCGGCGGGCACGGCACGAGCCTCGGCGGCGCGATCGTCGATTCCGGCAAGTTCCCGTGGGCCGAGCATGCGGATCGCTTCAAGCGGCTCAACGAACCGGACGTCAGCTATCACGGCGTCGTCTACACCGAAGCATTCGGCCCGGCCGCGTATATCGGCCGCGCGCGCGTGGTGCCGCTGCGCAACATGGGCGCGGCGATCTCGCCGTTCAACGCGTTCCAGATCCTGCAGGGCATCGAGACGCTCGCGCTGCGCGTCGAGCGCATCAGCGACAACGCGCTGAAGATCGCGCAGCACCTCGCGCGTCACGAGCAGGTCGAGTGGGTGAATTACGCGGGGCTGCCCGATCATCCGGATCATGCGCTGGTCGCGCGCTACCTGTCCGGCCGCGCGCCGGGGATCCTGACCTTCGGCGTGCGCGGCGGCCGCGCGGCCGGCGCGAAGTTCCAGGATGCGCTGAAGCTGTTCACGCGGCTCGTCAACATCGGCGACACGAAATCGCTCGCGACGCATCCGGCGTCGACCACGCATCGGCAGCTGTCGCCGGCGGAACTCGCGAAGGCGGGCGTGAAGGAAGAAACCGTGCGGCTGTCGATCGGGATCGAGCATATCGACGACCTGATCGCGGATCTCGGCCAGGCGCTCGCGCAGCTTTGACGACGCAGGCGTGCGCCGGCGGCGGGCAGCGCGCCGCCGCTCGCGCGCGGCTTATGCCCGCGCGTTGCGCGCCCGCCGGCGATTCGCCAGCCACGCGAGCAACTGCCGCCCGTCCTGCTCGCCGAACCAGCGCGCATGCCCGATCAGGTAGCCGTCGTACGCGACATCGACCGTCTCCGGCGAGCCGACGATGCCGTCGAAATACGCGACCTCCGACAACGCGAACTCGGTGTGCACGATCGGCAGCAGCGCCACCAATGCCGCGTACGCGTCATCGCTGAGCGGCGTGATCGATTCGTAACCGTCGAGCAGCGCATCGATCTGCGCGTACTCGATCCGGCGCGCATCCGCCGGCGCCATCCAGTCGATTGCATTGCGCTCGATCGCGACCGCGATGTCGTACACCGCGCAGGTGCGGTCCGACAGCCCGAAATCGAGCACCGTGCGCACCTGCGCGCCGGGCTCGCCATGGCTCCACAGCAGATTCGACGCATGCCAGTCGCCATGCGTCCACAGCGGCGGCAGCGCGGGCAGCAGCGGTGCGAAGCGCGCGTGGTACGGGCCGATCGCGGCCGCGATGTCGTCGCGCCAGTTGCGCGCGGCCAGCGCGCGCGCCAGCAGCGGCTGCGCGTCGACCCAGCGTTCGAGCGCGCCGGGCAGATCGTCCGACGACAGCACCCTGAAGCTCGACAGCAGCAGCCGCACCGGCCGCGCCGGCGCGTCGAATCCGGCCGCCGCGCGATGCAGCCGCGCGAGCGCGCCGCCGGCCTCGTATGCATGCGACACATGCATGAACGGCTTCCACGACATCACGCCGCGATACGCGTCGACGCCCGGCGCGACCGCATGCACTTCGTAGGTCCAGTCGCCGAGCGTCACGGCCGTCGCGCCGTCGCGGTCCGCCAGGATGTCGGGCACCGGAATGCCGTGCCCGCGCAGGTGCGCGATGAACCGATGCTCTTCCTCGAGGCCCGCGACGTCGCGGATCCGCACGTGGTGGCGTTTCACGAACAGCGCGCGGCCGCTGGAGGTATGCACCAGCACCGCCGCCGAAAACGGCCGCGGGCTGTGCCACGCGAGCCGCGCCGGCGCGCCGGCGCCGTCGATCCGCGCGAGGATCGCGGCGGCCTCGTCGCGCGTGATCAGCGGCCAGTCGCGTTCGGCCTGCTCGCCGTCGACGCCGAACTGCGGCGGCGCGACCGCGTCGGCCGCGGCATGGGCCGCCAGCGCGGTCGGCTCGGTCGGATTGGACATCGGCGACATTCCTCCGGAAACGAATCAGAGCCCGCGTTCGCGCGGCGCGAGCACCGCGGCGCCCGCCGCCGCCCGAACCGCCGCGGCCGCGTTGCGCCAGTCGCGCCAGCCGACGACGGCAAGCCCGATGAACAGCGCATACAGCCCCGCGGTGAGGTACAGCTCCTTGACGATGAACATCCCGACGTAGACCACGTTGACGACGATCCAAAGGCCCCACGACGCGATGTAGCGGCGCGCGGTCCAGTACTGCGCGACGAGGCTGAACGCCGTCAGCGACGCGTCGACGAACGGCAGCGCGGCATCGGTCCAGCGCGCCATGATGCCGCCGAGCAGCGCGCTGCCCACCACCGCCGCGAGCAGGTCCGGCAACACCTTCGTCGCGGTGACGCCGCTGACCGGCACCACCGCGCCGTGCGCTGCGTGATCGCCGGCCACCGCGCCGTCGCGCTGCGCGAGCCAGCGCCGCCAGCCATACACCTGCAGCACCGCGAATGCGCCCTGCAGCAGCATGTCCGAATACAGCTTCGCGTCGAAGAAGATCCAGCCGTACAGCGCGACCGACGCGAGCCCCACGGGCCAGCACAGCATGCGCCGCTTCGCGGTCAGCCAGATCGCGAGCGCGCTGACGATCACGCCGGCGATTTCAAGGGTGGACATCGTTCGTACTCTCCAGTGTAGTCGGCGCGGCACTCAGAAATCGACCGTCAACGACATGCGCGCGGTGCGCGGCGCGCCGGCGAACAGGTACGCGTCGCCCTGCTGCTCGCCCGCGTCGCGCCAGTAGAACTTGTTGAACAGGTTGTCGACCGACACGCGCAGCACGGTGCGGTGCCCGTCGATCTTCGTCGCATAGCGCGCGCCGAGGTTGAACACGAACCACGACGGCACCCGCGCGGAGCCCTCCTCGTTCGCGTTGCGGCTCGCGCTGTAGTCGACGCCGCCGAGCACGTCGAGCCCCGCGACGCCCGGCACGGCATAGTCCGCATACAGCGACGCGCGCAGTGCCGGCACGTTGATGACCTGATGCCCCTCGTAGGCCGGCGAGCCCGAATCGTACGCCCGCGCGCGAATCGCCGCGACGGACGCGGTCAGCGACAGCCGCCGCGTGAGCTGCCCCGCCGCGCCGAGCTCGATCCCCTGGTGCCGCTGCGTGCCGCGCTGCACGAACGTGTAGCTGCTGTTCGACGCGTCGGGCTGCGCGAACTGGAACGGCTTGCTGATCGAGAACACGGCGGCCGTGAGGCTCAAGCGATCGAGCCAGTCGTACTTCGCGCCGACTTCGACCTGATGCGATTCGACCGGCGGCAGGAACGCGTACGCGTTGCTCGCGCGCACCGGCGCCTGATCACCGAGCGACAGCGCCTTGCTGTACGACGCATAGAGCGACAGCGCGCTCACCGGCTTGTAGACCAGCGCAACCTGCGGCAGGAACACGGAGCGGTCGGTGCGGGTCTGCGGGCCGTCGAGGCTGCTCCAGCTCCGCTGCCGCAGCAGCACTTCCTTGCCGCCCGCGAGCACTTGCCAGTGATCGCCGATGCTGACCCGGTCGACGCCGAACACCGCGTACTGCCACGCGTCGAGCCGCGGATACGACGGCCCCGCGACGTTCGAGGACGGCGCGAACGTGGTGTCCGGGCCGTAGATGTTCTCGCTGCCGACATAGTCGTACACGGCGTCGGCCATGTGCACCACGCGCCGCTGCACGCTCGTGCCGACGGTCAGCTCGTGGCGCAGCGGCCCGGTCGCGAACTTGCCGGTCGCCACCGCGCGCACGTCGTCGTTGCGGCGGTATTCGCCCGGGCTGCGGAAATCGTACACGTCGTAATCGCCGTTCGCGCCGAAGAAGAACGGCGACGTGTTGCCGGCCGCGCAGCTCGCCGCGTACGAACACCCGTACGCGAACGCGCTGTTGTCGTCGATCATCGTGCGGCTGCGGCCCGCGGCGACATAGGCTTTCCAGTCGTCGTTGAACTGGTAGTCGAAGCGCGCGTTGAGATTCAGCGCATCGGTCGTCAGCGGTTTCGCCCACGGCTGCGTGCCGAGCGCCTTCGACGTCGTCTTGACCGACGGCACGACGGTGCCGCCGAGCAACTGGTAGCCGGGCGCGGAACGCTGGATCCACTGCTGGAACTCGGCATTGAGCTGCAGGCTCGCGCGCGGGCTGATGTCCCAGTCCGCGGCGATCGACCCGAACGTGCGGCGGCCGTTTGCCCCGTCGACGTACGAGTGCATGTTCTCCTTCGCCGCGTTGATCCGGATGCCGAACTGGTTGTCGACGCCGAAGCGCCGGCCGAGATCCACCGCGGCCGACGTCGAGCCGCGGCTGTCGACGCCCGTGGTCACGCTCGCGACGTTCGCTGAGCGCTTGGTCACGAAGTTGATCACGCCGCCCGGCGCGACGACGCCGCTGTCGATGCCCGCCAGCCCCTTCAGGATCTCGACGCGCTCCTTGTTCTCGAGCGGCACGTTCTGCTCGCCCGACACGGTCAGGCCGTCGATCCGGATCGCGCTGGCGAGGTCGACCGGGAAGCCGCGGATCGCAAACCCTTCGAAATAGCCGACCGGCGCGTATGCGTTGTTGACCGACGCATCGTTCTTCACCACGTCGCTGAGCCGCTTCGTCTGCTGGTCGTCCATCTGCGCGCGGGTCACGACGCTGACCGACGCGGGCGTGTCGTGCAGCGGCGCGTCGTCGTACCCGGCAACCGAGGCCGTGCGCGCGCGCAGCGCAGTGCCGCGCGCACCGCTCACCGTGATGGCCGGCAGCGTGGCGGCGCCGGCCGGCGCGTCCGCATTCGAGGCCGCGCCCGGCACGTCGCCGGTGGCCGCGCCCGCCTGCACGGCGAAAAGCGTCATGCCGAGCCCCATGCCGACGCACGCGCGCCGCCGCCGTGCGGGCGACGCAGTTGTTCTGTTCACTTTCATCTTTCCGGATCTGAAACTCGCCGCTCAATCTGTCGAAGCCGCCTGCCGATGCGCGCCGGCCGGCGACGAGGCCATGGGCCTGCCGATCGGTCCGGAATACGCATCAGGGGAAGTCGGATCGGTGCCGCGCCGGGCGGCACGCGGGCGCGCGTCGCCGGTTCGTCGCATGCGCGACGGGCATCCGCCGGCATGTCGCGCGGCGGGCGGCGGCAGCGCCGTGGCCCGATCGCGACGCCCGGGCGCGCAACGCGTTGCGGCGCGCATTTTACCCCGTGCGGGGGTGGCGGCCGGGGAATCGGGCCGGAGCGGGAAAAGGAGGGGGAACGGCGGGAGGGGTTGGCGGAGTCGATTGCGTGGCGCGGTGGCCGGGCGGCGCGACCGCCGGTTCCGGGCGCGCGTGGCGCCCCGGGGACGGTGGCGCGCTCAGAAACCCTGCATCGTCGACGTCGGCTCGGCGACCAGATGCACGACGCCGTAGATCACCGCCCCGACGAGCACGGCGAGAATGATGGCCACGAACGGCAGCATCGTGAAGTTGACGTTCGCGAGATCCTTCGCGTGCGCCTTGCTGTTGCGCACGCCGAAGAAACTCCACAGGACCAGGCGGATCATGCCGAGCAGTTTCATGGTTTTGCTCCTTTCTACGTATCGGTTGACGTGATGGTCGATCCGATCGGCACGT
This sequence comes from Burkholderia stagnalis, assembly GCF_902830275.1. Taxonomy (GTDB): domain Bacteria; phylum Pseudomonadota; class Gammaproteobacteria; order Burkholderiales; family Burkholderiaceae; genus Burkholderia; species Burkholderia stagnalis. The sequence goes on from NZ_CADESW010000001.1 coordinate 711,243, forward strand.
GAAAAAAGAAGCAGTTGCGAACGCTTTTCGGGCAGCACATCGCGTGCCGCCCGTCGACGCCTGAATCCGCGGGTTCGGGCGCGTTCGGCCACGCCGCGCGGCACCGCGGCATGGTGCCGCAGGCGGGTCAGAGATCGAGCACCAGCGGCTCTTCGGCGCCGGCAGCCGGGTGTGCGACGCAGAGCAATGCACAGCCCGGCTCGACAGGGGCATCCGGCGCGTGCACGTAATCGACCTGCCCGGACAGCACGCGCGTCGCGCACGTGCCGCATGCGCCCGAGCGGCATTCGAACGGTGCCGCGATGCCGTGCGTTTCTGCCAGCTCGAGCAACGTACCGCTGCCGGGCGCCCATGCGGCTTCGCGCCCCGCACGGCGAAACGCGACCTGTTTGACGTCGCCGGTCGCCACACCGGCCGCGCGGGCCGGCCGGCGCGTCACGCTCGACGGCCCGAACGCCTCGAAGCGGATGCGTTCGTCCGCCACGTTGAGCGCGCGCAAGCCTTCATACAAATCGCGCATGAATGTGGACGGCCCGCACAGGTAGAAGTCGTAGTCGTCGAACGGCAGGATGCGCTTCAGTTGCGCGACATCGAGTCGGCCCGGCTGCGCGATCCCGCTCTGATCGTCACCCGGCCGGCTGTCGAACCAGTGCAGCGACAAGCGCGCATCGGCGGCGGCCCGGCGCATCAGTTCCGCCGCGAACGGCCGGTCGGCCGCCGTGCGCGCGCCATGCACGAAATACACGCGCCGCGCCGGGTGGTCGCCGGCCAGCGCCTGGCCGAGCATCGCGATCATCGGCGTGATGCCGATGCCGGCCGAGATCAGCACGGCCGGGCGCGGGCTCGCCGCGTCGAACGTGAACAGGCCGCGCGGCGCTTGCGCGTCGACGGTCGCGCCGATCCGCGCATGGTGTTGCAGCCATGCCGACACCACGCCCTCGCGCTTGACGGTGATCCGGTAGCGGCGGCCATCGGGCGCGGCGGACAGCGTGTAGCTGCGCATCGCCGGCGTATCGCGCCCCGGAATCGCGACGCGGATCGGCATGTGCTGTCCGGCTTCGTACGACGGCAATGCGCCGCCGTCTGCCGCTTCGAAGTGGAACGAGCGGATCGCGTGCGCTTCGTCGACGATGCCGGTGACGCGCAGCGGCCGCCATGCCTGTCCTGCTACGGTCGATGCCGGCACAGGCGACGAAGCCGCATCCCCCGCACCGCCCTGCCCCACGCGCGCCGCGAACTGCGGCGCCCATTCGACCGGCGACCAGCGCAACGGCAGCGCCGCCGGGCTGCGCCGCACTTCCTGCACGCGATACCGCACGACCCGCTGCGCGCCGTCGAACGACGCGACGAGCGGCCCGTCCCAGACGATCTCGGCCAGCGCGGCGACATACACCAGATCGCCGCGCTCGAAATCGATGAACAGCAGCCCCGCGCGCGGATCGTGATGCAGGTTGCCGAGCGTATTGAACAGGCGGTTGCCGCTGAAGTCCGGCGTGGTCAGCGTCGCATCGTCGACGCGCACGAAGCCCGGCATCCCGCCGCGATGCGACACGTCCACGCCGCGCGCCGCGCCCGCATCCGCCGACGTGTTCGCGCTCGCGACGAAGAACGTATCCGCGCGCGACATCAGCGCACGTTCGGCGTCGCTCAGGCGGGCCGACCGTTCGATCGCATGCGGCGCGCCAGCCGCGCGCGGCGCGACCGTCGGCACGCGCCCCTGGATGTACTTCGCGCAGTTGCCGAAACTCTGCTCGACGGCGATCGTCAGCGCATTGCCGTCGACGGCCTGCACGACGCCGTTGACGCGATTGCGCCGCCGCGTGTCGAACTCGATGCCGAGCCCGCCGAGCGGCGCGCCGGGCCGCCACGTATCGGCGAGCGGATCGCCGGGCGGCGTGTCGCCCGCGATCCGCAGCGTGCGCGCGTCGGGCGAGCGCACGAAGCCCGGCGCGCCGACGCGCAGCGTCGCCCACGGCTGGCCGCTCGCATCCACGCCGCCGAGCACGAACAGCGGCAATTGCGCGAAGAACGTGCGGTGCTGGTCGGGCATGAAGCGCCGGATGCCGCGCTGGCCGACGGCGGCCGCCGCATCGGCGACGCCCGCCTGCCGCTGCACGGCGAGCTCGCCCGCATGAAACGGCGAAACGTCCAGCTCCCAGCCCGGTATCACGGCAGTCGGCGCGGTCATCGCTTGCACTCCTGAGGAAATTGACCCGGCGCGCTACGCGGCCAGCAAGCCGGCGCGAGTCGCGGGCATCGCGACGAAGCCGGGCAGCGCCTCCACGCGCGCCAGCCATGCGCGCAGGTGCGGATACGGGTCGAGCGACACGCCGCCTTCCGGCGCATGCGCGATGTACGAATACGCGGCGACGTCGCCAATGGTCGGGCGCGTGCCGGCCACGAACGGCTTGTGCGCCAGCTCGGCGTCGATCGCGTCGAACAGCCTGAGCGCGGTGCGCTTCGCCGCATCGTGATCGAGCGGCGCGCCGAATACGGTGACGAGCCGCGCCGCGGCCGGGCCCGATGCGATCGGCCCCGCCGCGAGCGACAGCCAGCGCTGCACGGCCGCCGCGCCGGCCGGATCGTCGGGCAGCCAGTGCGCGTCGCCGTAGCGCTTCGCGAGATAGACGAGGATCGCGTTCGAATCGCACAGCACGGTGCCGCCGTCGTCGATCACCGGCACCTGCCCGAACGGATTCAGCGCGAGGAACGCCGGCTGGCGCTGCTCGCCGCCGCGCAGGTCGACGTCGATGGTTTCGAACGGCACGTCGAGCAGCGACAGGAACAGGCGCACGCGATGCGCGTGGCCGGACAGCGGAAACGACCACACGCGGATCGGCGCGGACGGCTTGTCGGCAGCAGGCATTGAAACACTCCAGAAACGGGCGCCGCCGGGAATCGGCGACGCACGGCCCAGCGTAACGCGCGCCGTGCGTCGCCAGAAGACGGATAATCGTGGAAACATCTTCCTCTTTGACAGGACAATCGACGATGGCGGATCTGCGCGACGTGAACCTGAACCGGCTCGCGGTTTTCGTGGCGGTGGTCGAAGCGGGCTCGCTGACGGCCGCGGCGGAACGGCTCGGCCTCGCGAAGACGGTGGTCAGCACGCACATGCAGCGGCTCGAATCGGAAGTCGGCGCGAACCTGCTGGTGCGCACCACGCGGCGGCTGGCCGTGACCGACGCGGGGCGCGCGTTCTACGACGCGTGCCGCGACATCGTGCGCGCGGCGGAAAGCGCGCTCGACGCGGTGTCGTCGGAAACGGGGCCGCTGCGCGGCACGCTGCGCGTGAGCGCGCCGATCGACTACGGCGCGCAAGTGGTCGCGCCGGCGATCGTCGCATTGCGCGACGCGCATCCGGCGCTCGACGTCGAGCTCATCGCGAACGACCGGCTCGTCGACCTCGTCGCGGACAACATCGACGTTGCGATCCGCATCGGCCGGCTCGCGGATTCGAACTACCGCGCGGTGCGGCTGGGCGACTACGAGAAATGGCCGGTCGCGAGCCCGGCGTTCGTCGCGCGCTGGGGGCTGCCGCGCGACCCGGCGGCGCTGGCCGCGCTGCCGTTCGTGATGCTGTCGACGCTGCCGCGCCCGCAGACGCTCGAGCTGGAGAATGCGCGCGGCGGCAAGGCGTCGGTGCGCTGCACCGCGCACGTCGTGTCGAACACCGCGACCGCGTGCCGCGCGATCGCGCTGGCGGGCGGCGGCTTCGGGCTGCTGACCGATTTCTCGATCGCGGACGACGTCGCCGCGGGCCGGCTCGTGCGCCTGCTGCCCGCGTGGCGCTCGCCGCCGGCGGGGATTCACGCGGTGTTCCCGTCGACGCGGCTGCCGTCACCGAAGGTGCACGCGTTGATCGATGCGATGCGGGAGAAGATCGGCGAAGCGCCGGCGCGGGGGGCGCGGGCATCGAAAACGAAGCGCGCGGCCGGCTGAATCGCGCCGTGCGCGGCCGACATTCGATCGGCGCGCAGCAGCACGCGCATGCGAATGAATTTTCGGTTTGCTTGCGCTGAAACGAAGCATCGCGATATCGAGCGTCGCGTCGTTTTCCTCACATCAATCGAGGCGCCCGCCTCCCAGGCCGCGCACCGGCATCCACTTGCGCTTACCCGGCCGACCGCTTCCCCGCCCCTTCACGCCCCACCCCCACCATGCGCAAAGCTCATGCGCACCATGAGAACTAATCGATTGTTGGCGGCCCGGATCGACGACGACAATCGGCTCCATGCCCCTCCGTTGCGCGTGGGGCGCTTCCCACTCCTAACCGGCACGTCACGACCCATGAACCATCCGGAACCGCTTGTCCGCGTCGCCGAGGCCCGCGCGGCCACGGCCGAACCGCCCAAGGCCCGCCACCGCACCTGTGGCGAAGCCCTCGTCGGCCTGCTCGAACGCCACGGCGTCGAATGTGTGTTCGGCATTCCCGGCGTGCATACCGTCGAGCTCTACCGCGGCCTCGCCGCGTCGTCGATCCGCCACGTCACGCCGCGCCACGAACAGGGCGCCGGCTTCATGGCCGACGGCTATGCGCGCGTCACGGGCCGGCCCGGCGTCTGCTTCATCATCACGGGGCCCGGCATGACCAACATCGCGACCGCGATGGCGCAGGCCTACGCGGATTCGATTCCGATGCTGGTGATCTCGAGCGTCAACGCGCGACGCGAGCTCGGCAGCGGCGACGGCCGCCTCCACGAGCTGCCGTCGCAGCGCGACGTCTTCGCGGGGCTCACGGCGTTCTCGCACACGCTGCTCGACGCGGCCGACCTGCCGCAAGTCCTCGCGCGCGCGTTCGCGGTGTTCGAGAGCGCGCGCCCGCGGCCGGTGCACATCGAGATTCCGCTCGACGTGATCGTCATGCCGGCGCACGACATGCAGGCCATCCCGGCCGCACGGCCCGCGAAACCCGCGCCGGACGCGCATGCGCTCGCGACGGCCGCCGAGCTGCTCGCGCACGCGCGCCGGCCGCTGATCCTCGCGGGCGGCGGCGCGGTACACGCGGCGGCCGAGTTGAGCGAACTCGCCGAGCGCCTGCACGCGCCGGTCGCGCTGACGATCAACGCGAAGGGTTTGCTGCCGGCCGGCCATCCGCTGCTGATCGGCTCGACGCAGTCGCTGCCGGCCACGCGCGCGATGATCCGCGACGCCGACGTGGTGCTCGCCGTCGGCACCGAGCTCGGCGAAACGGATTACGACGTCGCGTTCGACGGCGGCTTCGCGATCGACGGCCGCCTGATCCGCATCGACATCGACGCGCAACAGCTGATGCGCAACCTGCGCGCGGACCTCGCGATCGCCGCGGACGCCCGGCTGGCGCTCGGCGCGTTGTCGACACGGCTGCACGAGCTGCCGGCGCCCGCGCCCGAGGCCGGCTGGGGCGCCGCGCGCGTGGCGGCGGTGCGCGCCGCGGTCGCCGCCGGCTACGACGGCCCGGCGCGCGCGCAGGCGCGGCTGATCGACACGATCGTCGCGGCACTCCCCGGCGCGATCGTCGCGGGCGATTCGACGAGCCCCGTCTACGTGGGCAACTTCACGCACGATGCGCCGGCGCCGCGCAGCTGGTTCAATTCGTCGACCGGCTACGGCACGCTCGGCTACGGGCTGCCCGCCGCGATCGGCGCGAAGCTCGCGGCGCCCGCGCGCCCCGTCGTCTGCCTGATCGGCGACGGCGGCCTGCAGTTCACGCTGCCGGAACTCGCGAGCGCGGTCGAGGCGGGCCTGCCGGTGATCGTGATCGTGTGGAACAACCGCGGCTACGGCGAGATCCGCAAATACATGGTGGCGCGCGACATCACGCCGGTCGGCGTCGATCCGTACACGCCGGATTTCCTCGCGCTCGCGCGCGGCTTCGGCTGCGCCGCGCACGCTGCCGCGACGCCCGACGCGCTGGCGCGCGAGCTGCACGACGCAGCGGCGCGCACGATCCCGACCGTGATCGAAATCGACGAAGCCGCATGGTTCGAGCAGGTGCAGCGATGAATCCGGCCGCCGATCTCCGATTCGATCCGCCGCTGCACACGCAACTGTTCATCGACGGCGCGTGGCGCCGCAGTGTCGGCGGCACCACGCTGCCCGTCATCGATCCGTCGAGCGAAACGGTCATCGCCGACGTCGACGCAGGCGGCGAGGTCGATGTCGAACGCGCGGTGCAGGCCGCTTCCCGCGCGTTCCCCGGCTGGAAACGCACGACCGGCGCCGCGCGCGCCGCGCTGCTGCGCGCGATCGCGCGCGGCGTCGACGCGCAGCGCACGCGCCTCGCGACGCTGCAGTCGCTGAACAACGGCAAGCCGTTCGCCGAGGCGCAGCTCGATGTCGGCGACGTGATCGCCACCTTCGACTACTACGCGGGCCTGGCCGAGCAGCTCGACACGGACGGCGAAACCGCCGTCGCGCTGCCGGGCCCCGAGCATCGCGCATGGATCCGCCGCGAGCCGGCCGGCGTCGCGGCGCTGATCGTGCCGTGGAATTTCCCGATGGTGACGACCGCATGGAAGCTCGCGCCCGCGCTCGCGGCCGGCTGCACCGTCGTGCTGAAGCCGTCCGAGGTCACGCCGCTGCCCGAGCTCGCGCTCGCGGCGATCGCGGCCGAAGCGGGCCTGCCGGCGGGCGTGCTGAACGTCGTGACCGGCACCGGCGCCGAAGTCGGCGCGCGGCTGTGCGCGCATCCGCTCGTCGCGAAAGTGTCGTTCACCGGCAGCACCGCCGTCGGCGCCCAGGTGATGAAGACTGCCGCCGACACGATCAAGGGCGTCGGGCTCGAACTCGGCGGCAAGTCGTCGATCCTCGTGCTCGACGACGCGGATCTCGAACTCGCCGTCGACCTGGTGGCCGGCGGCGGCCTGTTCAATGCCGGGCAGATGTGTTCGGCCACGTCGCGCGTGCTCGTCGCCGCCCCGCTCGCCGGCGCGCTGATTGCGCGCGTTGCGCAACGGATCGACGCGACCGTCGTCGGCCCGCCGTTCGCCCCCGGCGTACAGATGGGGCCGCTCACGAACCGCGCGCAGTACGAACGCGTGAAGCGCTACATCGCGCAAGGCAAGGCCGGCGGCGCACGCCTGGTCACGGGCGGCGACACGCCGGACGGCCCCGGCTACTTCATCCGGCCGGCCCTGTTCTCCGACGTGCCGGCCGACAGTGCGCTATGGCGCGAGGAGATCTTCGGCCCGGTGCTGTGCGTGCGCGCATTCGACACCGACGACGATGCGATCGCCGCCGCCAACGACACGGAATACGGGCTCGTCGCGACGGTCGTCACGCGCGACACGGCGCGCGGCAAGCGGGCCGCCGACGCGCTCGAAGCCGGCGTCGTGTGGATCAACACGCCGCAGATCATCTATCCGCAAACCTCATGGGGCGGCTACAAGCGCAGCAGCGTCGGGCGCGAGCTCGGCCCGTTCGGGCTGGCCGCATTCCAGGAAGTGAAGCAGGTGATGATGCCGGCCTGCTGAGGCCGGCCGCCGGGCCACCGGTGCATGAGTTTATGTCATGCCGCGCATGCAGAGATTTCGTTTGTTGCGGAAATTTGACCTCCCTACAGTGCATTCACCCCTCCGCACCGCCGATCGGCGAGCGGCATCGAACCACCCGGCATCGTTCATCAGGAGACGGCCATGCAACACTTCAAGGCGGGAAGACGGCAGGTGATCAAAACGCTCGGCACGGCGCTCGCCGCATCCGCCCTTCCGATGCCGTTCATCAGGACTGCGAATGCCCAGGAGCGCAGCTTCGCGGGCAAGACGCTGCGCCTGCTGACGTGGTCCGACGATACCGGCGCGGCCGCGCTGCGCAACATCGCTGAGACCTTCAGCAAGAAGACCGGCGCACGCGTGATCGCCGATCGCGCGGACGGCACGTCGGGGATGGTCGCGAAGGTCAAGGCCGCGGGCGAGCGGCCGACCTACGACGTGATCACGCTGGCCGGGGTCGGCGCGGCCGGCCTCGCCGACGCGGGCCTGCTCGCGAAGCCCGACCTCGACCGGCTGCCGAACCTGAAGGACGTCGCGCCGCAGTACCGCACGGGCGCGAACGGCTTCGGCATCGGCTACCTGCTGTGGTCGGACGGCCTGATCTACAACACGTCCACCGTGAAGACCGCGCCGTCGAGCTACGAGGCGCTGTGGGATCCGAAATATGCGGGCCGCCTGTTCCTGCCGCCGCCCGAGTGGGCGGAAGCCGTCGATCTCGCGATCATCGCCGCGAAGCTCGCGGGCGGCTCGCAGCAGAACATCGAGCCGGGCTTCAGGAAGCTCGCGCAGCTCAAGGACCGCGTGATGACGCTCGGCGAAAACCCGAACCAGGTGGCCGACCTGTTCCGCACCGGCTCGCTCGACATCGGCGGCCTCTACTCGCCCGCGTTCCTGCCGGCCCAGATCCGCAAGCCGGAGTACCGGATGGGCATCACGTACGGGATGAAGGAAGGTTTTGCGACGCAACTGATGTTCACGGTGATTCCGAAGGCGCATCCGGGCGATCTCGACCTGATCCACGCGTTCATCAATCATTCGCTCGACGCGGGCGTGCAAGGCCGGATGGCGGCCGACGTGCTGAACGGCCCGGTCAACGCGAAGGCCGTGATTCCCGCCGAGAGCCGCGCGTTCGTGCCGTCGCCGCAGCAGATCGCCGAGAAGGCCGTGCTGCACGACGACAAGGCGCTCGCCGTCGTCCAGCCGGCCTGGATCAAGCGCTATACCGACCTGTTCTCGGCCTGACGCCATGTCCTCGCTTCCCTCCCGCGATGCGGGCGCCCTCGCCGCCGGCGGCGGCGCCGGCCCCGCCGGCGCGCCCGCACTGCCCGGCGTGCCGCCGTGGCTGCTGCTCGCGCCGATCCTCGCGTTTCTCGCCGTGCTCGTCGCCGCGTCGCTCGCGGTGCTGCGGATGAGCGTCGGCGTATCCGGCAACGAATGGCGCGCGTTCACGCTGCAGAACTACGCGGATCTCGCCGATGCGTATTTCCTGAAATCGCTGTGGCTGACGCTGCGGCTCGCATTCACGAGCATGGTCTGCGCGGTGCTGCTGGCGATCCCCGTCGCGCTCGCGATGGCGCGCGCCGAATCGCGGCTCGCGCGCCGCCTGCTGCTCGCCGGCGTGCTGCTGCCGCTGCTCGTCAACCTGCTGCTGCAAGGCTATGGCTGGCTGATCATGCTCGGCCCGGCCGGCCTGCTCAATCACGCGCTGCTCGCGGCCGGCGTGATCGGGCGGCCGCTGCAGCTGCTGTACCGCGAACAGGGCGTGCTGCTCGGCCTGATCCAGACCGCGTTCCCGCTCGCCGTGCTGCCGCTGTCGAGCGCGCTGCGCGCGGTGTCGCGCAGCTACGACGAGGCGGCCGCGACGCTCGGCGCGTCGCGCTGGCAAACGCTGCGCCACGTGACGCTGCCGCTCGCGATGCCGGGGCTCGTGTCGGGCGCGCTGCTCGTGTTCGCGTACAACGCGAGCGCGTTCGCGGTGCCGCTGCTGCTCGGCGGCCGGCGCGTGCCGATGCTGGCGGTGCTCGTCCACGACCAGGTGGCGCCGCTCCTGAACTGGCCGGCCGCGTCGGCGTCGGGCGTCGTGCTGATGGCGGCGACCCTCGTCGTGATGGCCGTCTCGCAGCGCCTCGCGCGCAACCTGCAACGCATCGACGAGGTGACCCGATGAATGCCCTGCCGCTGCACGCGCCGATGCCCGGCCGCCTGGGACGCGCGACGAGCCTGTGCGCGACGATCGTGCTGTTTCTCGCCGCGCTGCCGATCCTGACGATGGTGACGATGTCGTTCGGCACGTCCGACACCCTCGAATTTCCGCCGCGCCAGTTCGGCCTGCACTGGTATCGCGCCGCGTGGCAGACCTTCGTGTCGAACGACGCGGGCGGCTCGCTGTCGATGGGCGCCGCGCTGACGACCAGCCTCGTCGTCGCGCTCGCGACGATGCTGATCGCAACCGCCGTATCGGTGCCCGCGGCCTACGCGCTGTCGCGCTACCGGTTCCGCGGCAAGGCGCTCGTCGAGCAGCTCGTCGCGCTGCCGATCGTCTATCCGCTGGTGATGCTGGGCCTCGCGCTGCTGCTCGTGTTCAACCTGCTGCCGGTGGAGCTCGGCACGCTGCGGCTCGTCGTCGCGCACGTGATCCTCACGCTGCCGTTCACCGTGAAGAACTGCGCGGCGTCCGTCGCGTCGATCGGCCCCGAGTTCGAGGAAGCCGCGTGCCTGATGGGCGCAAGCCCGGGCCGCGCGCTCGTCGACGTCGTGCTGCCGCTGATGCGGCCGGGCATCCTCGCCGGCATGCTGTTCGCGTTCATCGTGTCGTTCAACGAATTCACGGTGACGTTCTTCCTGTACAGCATCGACACGATGACGCTGCCCGTGTGGCTCTACAGCCGCACCGTGTCGTCGCTCGACCCGACCGTGTTCTGCTTCGCGGTGTTCACGGTCGCGATCGACTTCGCGCTGATCTGGCTGCTCGAAAAACTCGTCGGCGACAAGGGCATCGCGCTCTGAGCGCGCGCCGCCCCGCCCTCGCCCGTGCAAGGAACCCTCATGACCCAGCTCATCCTCCAGAACGTGACGAAACGCTTCCAGCACACGCATGCGGTCGACCACGTCGACCTGTCGGTGCCGGACGGCAAGCTCGTCTGTTTTCTCGGCCCGTCGGGCTGCGGCAAGACCACGCTGATGCGGATCATCGCCGGCCTCGAGAGGCCGACCTCCGGCACCATCACGTTCGCCGGCCGCGACGTCACGCACGTGCCGGCCAACCGGCGCGACTTCGGGATGGTGTTCCAGTCGCTCGCGCTGTTTCCGCACATGAGCGTCGCGCAGAACATCGCGTACCCGCTGCGGCTGCGCAAGACGGCCAAGGCCGCGCAGGCCCGGCGCGTGGCCGAGCTGCTCGAGCTGATCCAGCTGCCGCACATGGCCGATCGGCTCGTCACGCAGCTGTCGGGCGGACAGCGCCAGCGTGTCGCGATCGCGCGCGCGATCGCATCGTCGCCGCGCCTGCTGCTGCTCGACGAGCCGCTGTCCGCGCTCGACGCGAAGCTGCGCGAGGCGATGCAGGTCGAGATCCGGCTGCTCCAGCAGCGGCTCGGCATCACGACCATCATGGTCACGCACGACCAGCGCGAGGCGATGACGATGGCCGACGAGATCGTCGTGATGGAGAAAGGCCGCATCCAGCAGGTCGGCCGCCCGCTCGACATCTATCGCGATCCCGTCAACGAATTCGTCGCCGATTTCATCGGCCTCGGCAACATCCTGCCGGTTGCCTGCGACGGCGACGACGCGATCGTCCTGCCGGGCGGGCAGCGGCTCGCCATCCGGCCCGGGTCGCCCGCGCGCCGTGCGGCGCATGACGTGCGCCTGCTGATCCGCCCCGAGGACGTCTGCGTGCGCCCGACGTCGTCGCCCGCCGCGCCGAATGCGCTCGCCGGCACGATCACGTTCGTCCGCGACGTCGGCGCGTCGATCGAGGCGACGATCGATTGCCGGGGCTTCACGCTGACGGCCGCGACGACGCCGCGCGAGACGCCCGACCTGCACGTCGGCATGCCCGTGTTCGCCGAACTGCCCGCGCACGCGTGCAAGCTGATCGCCGCACGCGGCGCCTGACGCCCCTTCTTTCCCCCAGCGCAGCAACAAGGACCTCACCATGAACGCATCGACCCAAGCCGCCCGCCTCGTGCGGCGCCTCATCGCCCGTACCGCGCTCGTCGCCGCCTGCACCGGCGCGGCGAGCCTTGCCGCCTTCGCGCCGCCCGCGCACGCCGACGCGCTCGACACGATCGCGAAATCCGGCGTCGTGCGCATCGGCGTGTTCGAGGACTACCCGCCGTTCGGCTCGATCGGCCCCGACATGAAGCCGCAGGGCTACGACATCGACATGGCGAACCTGATCGGCAAGGCGCTCAACGCGAAGGTCGAACTCGTGCAGGTGACCGGCGACAACCGGATGGCCTACCTCGCCGACCGCAAGACCGACATGCTGCTGTCGGTCGGCCAGACGCCGGAGCGCGCGAAGGTGATCGATTTCTCGAACGCGTACGCGCCGTACTATCTCGCGGTGTTCGGCCCGAAAACGCTCGCCGTGAAGGGCACCGCCGATCTCGCCGGCAAATCGGTCGCGGTCGCGCGCGGCACGCTCGAGGATCTGAGCGTGAGCAAGGTCGCGCCGCCGTCCGCGACGATCAAGCGCTTCGACGATCCGAACGGCGCGATTGCCGCCTTCCTGTCGGGGCAGGCGCAGTTGCTCGTCGTCGGCAACGACGTGGGCGCGACGATCATCGCGCGCCACCCGTCGATCGATCCGGAGCAGAAGTTCTCGCTGTTCAGCTCGCCCGATCACGTCGGCCTGAACAAGAACGAGCCGCGCCTGATGCAGAAGGTCAACGACGCGATCGCCGGCGCGAAGAAGAACGGCACGCTCAACGCGCTGGCGCAGAAGTGGCTGCACGCGGCACTGCCGGCGGACCTGTGATGCGCGCCGCGCCCGCCCCGCACGCCCGACGAGAGGCACTGCGATGAGTTACGTGTTCGATTTCAGCGATTTCGGCCTGTATGCGGGCATGCTCGCGCGCGGAATCGGCGTGACGCTCGGCCTCACCGCGGCCTCCACCGTGCTCGGCGCGCTGGTCGGCACGGCCGGCGCATGGGCCGCGCTCGCCGGCCCGCGGTGGGCGCGCGCGCTCGTCGCGGCCTACGTCGAGCTGATCCGCAATACGCCGTTCCTGGTGCAGCTGTTCTTCATCTTCTTCGGCCTGCCCGGCATCGGCGTGCACATCGACGAAGGACAGGCGGCCGTGCTGGCGATGACGGTCAACCTCGGTGCATACGCGGTGGAGATCCTGCGCGCGGGCATCGAATCGGTGCCGCGCGGCCAGACCCAGGCCGCGATGGCGCTCGGGCTGCACGGGCGGCAGGTGTTCGGCCACGTCGTGCTGCCGCAGGCGCTCGCGAACGTCTACCCCGCGCTGCTCGGGCAGGTGCTGATCGTGATGCTCGGCTCGGCCGTCGTCTCGCAGATCTCGGTGCCCGACCTGACCTACGCGGCGAACTTCATCCAGTCGCGCAATTTCCGCGCGTTCGAGATCTACATCGTCGTGACGGTGATCTACCTGCTGCTGTCGATCGCATTGCGCGTGCTGCTCAATCGCGCCGGCCGCCGGCTGTTCGCGGGCCGCACGCCGCACGGCGCGGCCGCCGCGCCGCCGCGCACGCGCCTCGCCCGCTTCACGTGGCGCGCCCGCGCCCCCGAAACCGCGCTGCCGACGGAGCGTGCCCGATGATCGAATTCACCACCTGGGATATCGCATGGAACCTGCTGCTCGCCGCGCGCTGGACCGTGCTGCTGTCGCTGGTCACATTCGTGGGCGGCAGCCTCGCCGGGTTCGCGCTGCTCGCGATGCGCGTGTCGCCGGCGCCGGCGCTGCGCCGCTTCGTGAACCTGTATGTCGAGCTGTTCCAGGGCACGCCGCTGCTGATGCAGCTGTTCCTCGGCTTCTTCGGGCTGCCGCTCGTCGGCATCGACGTGACCCCGTGGGTCGCCGCGTCGGTCACGCTGACGCTGCATGCGAGCGCGTATCTCGCCGATATCTGGCGCGGCTGCGTCGACGCGGTGCCGCGCGGCCAGTGGAGCGCGGCGGCGAGCCTCGGCATGACGTGGACGCAGCAGCTGCGCTACGTGATCTGGCCGCAGGCATGGAAGATCGCGCTGCCGCCGACCGTCGGTTTTCTCGTGCAGGCCGTGAAAAGCACCGCGCTCACGTCGATCATCGGGCTCACCGAGCTGACCAAGACCGGCAACATCATCACCAATGCGGTGTTCAAGCCGTTTCCGATCTACGCGATGGTCGCGCTGCTCTACTTCGCGATGTGCTTCCCGCTGACCTGGTATGCGCGCATGCTCGAACGCCGCTATCGCGTCGCGCGGCCGCGCTGACCCGGCGCCGCGTGCGCCTCATTACGATGCAGGTTCAGACATGATTTCCATCAGCAACGTTTCGAAGTGGTATGGCCCGTTCCAGGTCCTCGCCGATTGCACGACCGAGGTGAAGAAGGGCGAGGTGGTGGTGGTGTGCGGGCCGTCGGGCTCGGGCAAGTCGACGCTGATCAAGACCGTGAACGGCCTCGAGCCGTTCCAGCAGGGCGAGATCCTCGTCAACGGCCAGTCGGTGGGCGACAGGAAGACGAACCTGTCGAAGCTGCGTTCGAAGGTCGGCATGGTGTTCCAGCACTTCGAGCTGTTCCCGCACCTGTCGATCACCGAGAACCTGACGCTCGCGCAGATCAAGGTGCTCGGCCGCGGCAAGGACGAGGCGAACGAGAAGGGGCTGAAGCTGCTCGATCGCGTCGGCCTGAAGGCGCACGCGCACAAGTATCCGGGCCAGTTGTCGGGCGGCCAGCAGCAGCGGGTCGCGATCGCGCGCGCGCTGTCGATGGATCCGATCGCGATGCTGTTCGACGAGCCGACCTCGGCGCTCGATCCGGAGATGATCAACGAAGTGCTCGACGTGATGGTCGAACTCGCGCAGGAAGGGATGACGATGATGGTCGTTACGCACGAGATGGGCTTCGCGAAGAAGGTCGCGCATCGCGTGATCTTCATGGACAAGGGCGCGATCGTCGAGGACGACCGCAAGGAAGCGTTCTTCGCGAACCCGAAGTCGGATCGCGCGAAAGACTTCCTCGCGAAGATCCTGCACTGAGCGGGCGCGCCGGACCCACCATGATGAGACGCCTGCCTTCCCTCAACGCGCTGCAGATCTTCGACATCGTCGCCCGACACGGCAGCTTCACGCGCGCCGCCGAGGTGCTGTGCCTGACGCAGGGCGCCGTGAGCCGGCAGATCCTCGCGCTCGAGGGGTTCTATCAGTTTCCGCTGTTCAAGCGCACGCCGAAGGGCCTGACGCTGACGGCGGAAGGCGAACTGCTGCTGCCGACCGTGCGCGAGAGCTTCGCGCGCATCGAGGAAGTGTCGATGCGCCTGTCGCGCCGGCGCACCGAACTCGCGCTGAAGGTGCCGACGTGCGTGATGCAGTGGATGCTGCCGCGGATCATGCGGTTCCAGGCCGAGCATCCCGAACTCCAGGTGCAGATCACGACGACGTGGGAGCATCACGTCGATTTCCGCATGGAGCCGTTCGACGCCGCGGTGATCTACGCGGCCGGCGCCGGCCCCGACACGCATGCGATCCCGCTGTTCGACGAGCAGCTCACGCCCGTGTGCGCGCCGGGCCTGCTGGCGCGGCAGCCGCTCGCGGGCCTCGACGACCTCGCCGGCCAGACGCTGCTGCATCCGACCCGCGATCATCGGGACTGGAAACGGTGGCTCGAACACGCCGGCGCGCCGCACGTCGACGCGACGCGCGGGCTGAGCTTCGACACGCTCGACCTCGCGACGCACGCGGCGATCGACGGCTACGGCATCGCGATCGGCGACCGGACGCTCGTCGACGAGAACGTCGCATCGAACCGGCTCGTGATGCCGTTCGACGTGTCGATGCCGACCGGGATGGGCTACTACTTCGTCTATCCGGCCGGCGTCGAGCAGCACCAGAAGCTCCTGCTGTTCGGCGCGTGGATCACGGACGAACGCGAGCGCTCGATGGGCAATGCGGCGCGTTGAGGCGGGCGCGCCGCTACCCCGCCTCCCTCAACGTCCCCATCAACACCTTCCGGCAGCTCGCGATCACCTGCGCCTCCGGATCGCGATAGTCGGTCAGCAGCCACGCCGCGCCGACGTTCGTCATCGCGCCGACCAGCGCGATTCCGATCAGCCGCTGCTCGGCGCGCGCCGCGGCCGTGGCCGCCTCGCCCGGCGCGCCGATCGCCATGATCAGCTTGCCGAAGTCGACGAGCACGCGCTGGTAGGTCGCGTCGGTGTCCAGGCTCACGCCCATCACCTCGAGCAGCAGCACGCGCGCCGCATGGCGGTCGCGCAGGAACCCGAAGAACGCCGCGAGCCCCGCGTCGATGCGCGCGCCGAGCTCGCCGCCGCGCGCGGCGACCGCCTGCGCGACCGCGTCGCGCAACTGCTCCGCGTGATGCAGGTAGGTGCGGCGCAGCAAATCCTCGGTGCTGTCGAACGCCGCATAGAAATAGCGGTCGTTCAGCTTCGCTTCCTGGCAGATCGACCGCACGGTCGCCTTCCGGAAACCGACCGTGCCGAACACGCGCGTCGCCGCGCGGATCAGCGCGTCGCGCCGCTCCGCCGCGCGTACCTCGGGCGCCACGCCGCCGTACGACCGGCCCCGTTTATCCGTTTCGAGTGCTTTCTCCATTCCGCTATTTGACATCAGGACACCCGAAAACTAAAGTGGTGACGACCAACACCACAATTAGACGCGCCGCCGCGCAGCGCCAGCGGACACAGGAGGAACGACGCATGAAGGGGTTTTCCGGCAAGGTCGCCGCGATCACCGGCGCCGGCTCGGGCATGGGCCGCAGCCTCGCGGTCGAGCTCGCGAAGCGCGGCTGCGAGGTCGCGCTCGCCGACGTCAACGAGGCCGGGCTCGCCGGCACGGCGGCCGCCTGCACACGCTACGGCGTGCGCGTGAGCTCGCAGCGGCTCGACGTCGCCGACCGCGACGCGGTGTTCGCATGGGCCGCGTTCGTGCGCGCGTCGCACGGCAAGGTCAACCTGATCTTCAACAACGCGGGCGTGTCGCTCGCGGCGAGCGCCGAGACCGCGCGCATCGAGGATCTCGAGTGGATCGTCGGCATCAACTTCTGGGGCGTCGTGCACGGCACGCAGGCGTTCCTGCCGCACCTGCGCGCGTCCGGCGACGGCCACGTGGTCAACACGTCGAGCCTGTTCGGGCTGATCGCGATGCCCACCCAAAGCGCGTACAACGCGACCAAGTTCGCGGTGCGCGGCTTCACCGAGGCGCTGCGGATGGAGCTCGAACTCGACGGCGCGCCCGTCAGCGCGACCTGCGTGCATCCGGGCGGCGTCGCGACGAACATCGTCGACGCGTCGCGCGTCGACACCAGCATCCATGCGCTGACCGGCCAGGATGAAGCCACGCACCGCCGCCAGGCGAACCGCCTGATCAACGCGACGACGGCCGACGCCGCCGCGCGGCAGATCCTCGCCGGCGTCGAGCGCAACGCGCGCCGCGTGCTGGTGGGCGCCGACGCGCGCCGCCTCGACCGGCTCGCGCGCCTGCTGGGCGCCGCCTACCAGACGCTGATGCTGCGCCACGTGCGCCGCGCCCGCGCCCGCAACCTCGAGCGCGCACCCGGCGCACTCCCGACCACGCCGACCAAGGACCTCGCATGACCCCGACGACGACCGACCGGCGCGCCGCGCCGCCCGCCTTCGACCGCCCCGCGCCCGCCGGCGGCGCGCACCGCGACGCGACCGACCTCGACGTGCTGATCGTCGGCGCGGGCCTGTCCGGCATCGGCGCGGCCTATCACCTGCAGCAGCGCTGCCCGTTCGCGAGCGTCGCGATCCTCGAAGCCCGCGACGCGATCGGCGGCACCTGGGACCTGTTTCGCTATCCGGGCGTCCGTTCGGATTCCGACATGTTCACGCTCGGCTACAGCTTCCGGCCGTGGCACAGCGACAAGGCAATCTCGGACGGCCAGACGATCCTCGACTACATCCGCGACACCGCGCGCGCGTACGGCATCGACCGGTCGATCCGCTACGGCCACAAGGTGGTCGGCGCGGACTGGGATTCGAACCGCGCACGCTGGACGGTGCGCGTCGAGCGCACCGCCGGCGAGACGGCCGAAACGGCCGAGACGCTGGTGCTGACCTGCCGCTTCCTGTACATGTGCAGCGGCTACTACGACTACGACGCGGGCTACCTGCCCGACTGGCCCGGCATGGACGCGTTCACCGGCGATCTCGTGCATCCGCAGCGCTGGCCGAAGGACCTGTCGTATGCGGACCGGCGCGTGGTCGTGATCGGCAGCGGCGCGACCGCGGTGACGCTGGTGCCGTCGATGGCCGGCGAAGCGCGGCACGTGACGATGCTGCAGCGCTCGCCCACCTACATCGTGTCGCTGCCCGCGCGCGACAAGATCGCGAACGCGCTGCGCCGCGTGCTGCCGTCGCGGCTCGCACACCGGCTCGTGCGCATGAAGAACGTGCTGCTGACGATGTACCTGTACAACGTCTCGCGCCGCAAGCCCGACCGGACGAAGCAGTTCATCATCCGCGCGGCCGGCAAGCAGCTCGGCCCCGGCTTCGACGTCGCGAAGCACCTGACGCCACGCTACCAGCCGTGGGACCAGCGCCTGTGCCTCGTGCCGAACGGCGACCTGTTCAAGGCGATCCGCTCGGGCCGCGCGTCGATCGTCACCGACGAGATCGCGCGCTTCACGCCCACCGGCCTGCTGCTGAAAAGCGGCCAGCGGCTCGAGGCGGACGTGATCGTCACCGCGACCGGGCTGAAGGTGAAGATGCTCGGCGGCGCGCAGATCACCGTCGACGGCCGCGCGGTCGACCTGTCGGAAACGGTGTCGTATAAAGGAATGATGTACAGCGACGTGCCGAACCTGGCGTCGTCGTTCGGCTACACGAACGCGTCCTGGACGCTGAAGGCCGAGCTGATCTCGCGCTACGTGTGCCGCCTGCTCAACCACATGCGCGCGCACGACTACGACACCTGCGTGCCGCGCCTCGCGCCGGGCGATCTCGGCAACGTGCCGGCGGTGAACCTCAGCTCGGGCTACATCCAGCGCGCGGCCGGCATCCTGCCGAAACAGGGGGAGAAGAAGCCGTGGAAGTTCCACCAGAACTACGTGCTCGACCTCGCGTCGCTGAAGTTCAGCGCGCTCGCCGATTCGGCGATGCGCTTCGAACGCCGCGCGCAGCCCGGCGCGGCGGCCGCGCCCGTCCCGCAACCCGCATTCGAAACCCGGTGAGGCCGACATGAGCCCTACGCTCCATCTTATCCAGCAGGCGCTGATCGCCGTCGTGGCCGTGTGCGCGGCGCTCGCGGTGTTGACCTGGTACATCGCGCGCCGCGTGACGCGCGCGTTCCGGCCCGAAGGCCGCTTCGTCGACGTCAACGGCGACCGCATCCATTACGTCGAGTACGGCAGCGGCCCGCCGATCGTGTTCGTGCACGGTCTCGCGGGGCAGTTGCGCAATTTCGCGTACCTGCCGCTGCAGCGGCTCGCGGAACGGCATCGCGTGATCCTGATCGACCGGCCGGGCGCCGGGCATTCGATCCGCGGCGCGCGCTCGCAGGCGAACATCTTCGCGCAGGCGCGCATGGTCGCCGGCTTCATCGACGCGCTGCAGCTCGACAAGCCGGTGCTCGTCGGGCACTCGCTCGGCGGCGCGATCTCGCTCGCGGTCGGCCTCAACCATCCGCAGCACGTGAGCCGCCTCGCGCTGATCGCGCCGCTCACGCACCAGGAAGCCGCGCCGCCGGCGCCGTTCCGCCCGCTGCTGATTCCGTCGCGGCTCGTGCGCCGCTTCGTGTCGTGGACGTTCGCGATTCCGCTGACGATCCTCACCGGCCGCAAGGCGGTCGACGCGGTGTTCGCGCCGGAGGCGGTGCCGAAGGATTTCCCGGTGAAGGGCGGCGGGCTGCTCGGGCTGCGGCCGAGCAGTTTCTATGCAACGGCGTCGGACCTGATCGCGGTGCCCGAGGACATGCCCGCGCTGGAGCGCCGCTACGCGGAACTCGCGCTGCCGGTGGACGTGCTGTACGGCCGCGGCGACCGCATCCTGAACTGGCGCAGCCACGGCGAGGCGCTTGCGCAGAAGTCGCCGCGCGTGCGGCTGCGGGTGGTCGAGGGCGGCCACATGCTGCCGGTGACGATTCCGGGCCCGACCGCGCAATGGCTGGCCGAAGTGGCGGCGGAACCGGTTGCCGCGGATGCGCCGGCGGCACAGGCCGGGCGCTGACGTCTCGCCCCGGCGCGGCGGCCGGCCACGGCGCCGCCGCGCTCAGCCTTCGTCGTCGGGCAGCGTCAGGCCGAGCTCCGCCAGCACCTCGCGCGCGTTGCGGAACGCCTCGACCGCCGCCGGCGCGCCCGCGTACAGCGCGCTGTGCAGCAGCACCTCGCGAATCTCGACGAGGCTCGCGCCATTGTTGAGCGCGCCGCGCACATGGCCCTTCAGTTCGTTGCCGCGGCCGAGCGCGGCCAGCATCGCGCACGTGCAAAGGCTGCGCGTCTTCAGGTCGATCCCGCCGCGCTGCCAGGTGCTGCCCCATGCGTGCTCGTTCAGCCAGTCCTGCAGCGGCCGCGAGAATCCGTCGAGATCGCGCATCGCCCGTTCGACGAACGCCTCGCCCATCACGTCGATGCGGCGCGCCTTGCCCTGCTCCCTGTCGTGTTCGCTCATGTCCCTGTCCTGTCGGTTCGATTGCCGCCACGGGGCCGGCCCGCGCGTTCACGTGATGTTCGCGGCGCGCGGGCGATTCGTCAAAGACGCGGGACTCGGTCCGGCCGGCGCGGCATGCTCGCCAGTAAGGTTGTGAACGCGCGCACGGGGCGGCGCGCCGGCGCTACGTAACGTTTTCCGTGCGCGTTACGGGCCTGACGGGAACATCTCGCCGTATATCGTGCCGTCGTCGAGCAAAAACACAATTACTCAGAACAAAACGCAGCGAACGTCGCACATTCTGCAACGCTAAATGGCGACGCTCCGCGCCGGCGCGGGTGGCGCGGAAATTGCAGTTCTGGCCCGGACAAACATCAATTGTCGAGGCCAATATGCAGAATTACTTCACAAAAACGACGCTCTCACTCGCCATCACGTCACTGCTCGCGCTGTACGGCTGCAGTTCGGTCGACGGACCGTCCACGCCGAGCACGCTCAAGCCGACGACGTCGGGGACATCGGGGGCATCAGGCACATCGGGGTCGTCGGGGAGTTCGGGGAGTTCGGGGAGTTCGGGGAGTTCGGGGAGTTCGGGGAGTTCGGGGAGTTCGGGGAGTTCGGGGAATTCGGGGTCGTCGGGGTCGTCGGGGTCGTCCGGTACGTCTTCGGGTACCTCGTCGGGCACGTCCTCCGGTACTTCTTCGGGTACCTCGTCGGGCACGTCCTCCGGTACTTCTTCGGGTACCTCGTCGGGTACGTCCTCCGGTACTTCTTCGGGTACCTCGTCGGGCACGTCCTCCGGTACGTCTTCGGGTACTTCGTCCGGCGCGTCCTCGGGTACTTCGTCCGGTACGTCTTCAGGTACCTCGTCCGGTACGTCTTCCGGTACTTCCTCGGGCACTTCGTCGGGCACGTCTTCCGGTACTTCCTCGGGCACCTCCGGCGCCACCCCGCTCGGCAACATCCTCCAGCAGACCGGCAACCTCGTCACGTCGCTCGGCACGACGGTCGCGAACGGCGGCGCACAAGTCGGCGGCGTATCCAGCAACCCGGCGGCCACCAGCGTCGGCAATGCGGTCACGAGCCTCGGCAACGGCGTCCAGTCGCTCGGCAACGGCATCGCGGCCGGCCTCGGCTCGATCGGCGTGTCGGCCAACCCGCTCGGCCCGACGGTCACGTCGACCACCGGCCTGCTGAGCGGCACCGGGGCCGCCGTCAACAACCTCGGCAACGCGGTGACGAGCCTCGGCAGCGGCCCGCTGTCGCCGCTCGCACCGGTGACGACGACCGCCGGTAGCCTCGTGAACACGGTCGGCAGCGTGATCAACACCGCCGCGTCCGGCCTGAACACGACGCTGAACACCACGCCGATCCAGCAGCTCGAGACGCAGGCCGGCAGCCTGATCAACCCGATCACGAACACGCTGACCGGCGGCGTGCAGACGCCCGGCACGACGCAGAACGCCGGCTCGGCCACCGGCCTCGGCACGCCGGTCGGCAACCTGCTGACCACGGTCGGCAACGGCCTCGGCACCGCCGGCTCGCAGATCGGCGGCGCAACCGGCAATCCGGCCGGCGCCGATCTCGGCAGCGTCGTGACGCAGCTCGGCAACACGGTCACGAGCGTCGGCGGCCTGCTCGGCGGCACGACCGGCAGTTCCAGCAGCGGTTCCGGCGGCACCAGCGGGACCAGCGGCAGCACCAGCGGCGGCCCGCTCGCACCGGTCACGAACCTGCTCGGCTCGCTCGGTTCGATCGGCGGCAGCAGCAGCGGCTCGGGCGGAACGAGCGGCACCAGCAGCAGCGGCAGCGGCCCGCTCGCCCCCGTCACGAACCTGCTCGGTTCGCTCGGTTCGATCGGCAGCAGCAGCGGCTCGGGCGGAACGAGCGGCACCAGCAGCAGCGGCAGCGGCCCGCTCGCCCCCGTCACGAACCTGCTCGGCTCGCTCGGCGGCGCAACGGGCGGCACCAGCGGCACCGGTGCAGGCGCAGGCGGCCTGCTCACGCCCGTGACGAACCTCGTCAATTCGCTGACGCCGCTCGGCGCGAGCCTTACCGGCACGGTCACGACACCGGGCGGCAGCACGACGGGCACCCTCGGCGGCGCATTGACGAGCGGCCCGGTCGGCACGCTCGCCGGCGCGCTGACGTCGCCGCTCGGCACCACGGGCGCAGCCGTCACGGGCAGCCCGAGCGGCGTGACCGGCGGCACGGTGACGACGCCGGGCAGCAGCGGCGGCGGCACCGTCACGAGCGGCCTGACCGGCAGCTCGAGCGGCGGCACGGCAGGGGCGGCCAACCTGCTCGCGCCGGTGACGAACCTGGTCGGCGGCCTGCTCGGCGGCACCGTCAAGAAGTAATCGACCCGCAGCGCAAGGCGGCCGGGCACACAACAACTCCACGCCCGGCCGCCCGCCGGCGCCGCCGCCACGGCGACGCCGGCCTCATCCATACGAGGATCACATGAACTCGACGCTCGAAGGCATCGCAGCCGTCCAAGACCGGCCGCCCCGCTCGGCCACCCCGTTCCGCGCCGGCCTGCTCGGCATCGCGGCCGGCCTGTTCGCGCTGTGGATCACGCGCGACCAGCCCGCGCTCGACGGCGCCACGCGCGCGGTGATCGCGAGCCTCGCGATCATCGGCACGATCGCGCTGCACGAACTCCTCATCTCGCGCGTCTACCTGCGCCCGAGCGCCGGGCTGTCGCGACAGGCCGTGCGGCCGCTCGGCATCGCCCGCGTCGCGGTGCGGCTCGGCGCGCTCGCGTCGGTCTACGCGGGCATCGGCATGCTGTACTGGCTGCTGCCCGAGTATCACGGCGCGTTCTACCAGCCGTTCTGGTCGCTGCTGCGCTCGCTCGCGCCGTACGTGATCGCCGCCGCGCCGTTCTACTTCGCGTGGATGGATCGCCATCAGCGCGAAACCGACGACGCATACCTGCTGTGGGGGCGTTTCCTGTTCCGCGGCGAACGGCCCGCGAGCTGGCAGCCGGTGCGCGAGATGCTCGCCGGATGGATGGTGAAGGCGTTCTTCCTGCCGCTGATGACGGTCTACCTGTCGAAGGACGCCGATCACCTGAGCGCGTCGCTCGCGAACGCAATGCACGCGCCGATGTCGCTCGCGCTGTTCGTGTTCATGTACGACCTGTCGTTCACGATGGACCTGATGTTCGGCACCGTCGGCTACCTGTGCACGTTCCGCCTCCTCGACAGCCACGTGCGCACCGTCGAGCCGACCACGCTCGGCTGGCTCGCCGCGCTGATCTGCTATCAACCGTTCTGGTCGCTGATCTCGAGCAACTACATCCGCTACGAAGGCTCGCTGTTCTGGGACAACTGGCTGCTCTCCGCGCCGGTGATCCGCGTAATCTGGGGCGCGACGATCATCGCGCTGCTGCTGTGCTACGCGCTGTCGACGATCTCGTTCGGCCTGCGCTTCTCGAACCTGACCAACCGCGGGATCATCACGTCCGGCCCGTACCGCTTCACGAAGCATCCGGCGTACATCACGAAGAACCTGTCGTACTGGATGGTCTCGGTGCCGTTCGTCGAGCCGCTCGGCTGGCAGATCGCGCTCGCGCATTGCTCGGCGCTCGCCGCAGTGAACCTGATCTACTACCTGCGCGCGAAAACCGAGGAGCGCCACCTGATGCGCGACCCGGACTATCGCGCGTATGCCGCGTGGATCGCCGAGCACGGGTTGTTCGCACGGGTGCGGCGGGTGTTCGGGCAGCCGCGGGCGGCCTGATGGGTCGCCAGTTATCTCTAAATTATCCAAACTTGCGGCCTATTGTCGCGAAACGAAGCGAATTGACGCCTTTCCCGCCCGATCGGATTGCCGACTCGGCCGCAACCGCGTATGGTGCGTTCCGTCCGCAAGCGCGGCGGCTCGCCGGGCCACCTGACGCCAGCCCCGCCACGGACACCCGACCGTCGTCCACGACGACGGCCGCGCGGGCTTCGGCCCGCCGTTCACCGTCTCCGCGACGCCGCCCGTCGGCGCCGCGCATTCATGAGGGAAGAGGCGTGATACACAAAGTCCTGATCCTGATCGCTCTCTGCATCGCGGGCCTCGCCGCGATCGCCGCCGGTTTCCAGCACATCCCCAGCTGATTGGCGGCCCCGGCTCGCGCGTCGAGCCACGGGGCCGCGTTCTCCATTTCCCCTCGCCATGACCCATTCATTCGACTCGCCCGACACGGCCTTCCTTTGCCATGCGTATCGACGTACAGCACTGCCAGCACACCATCGACGATGAACTCGACACGCTCCACGCGCGTCTCCATCAACCGGGCCACCGCCTGTACGGCCTGCCCGCCGTCACGCTCGGCGCGTCCGGGCTGATCGTCCGCCACCGCGAGGCGGACGGCGAATACTTTCTTTACGTCGAGGATCCGGCGGCCCGGCAGCTCGCCGGGTACACGGTGTTCAACCGGCTGCCCGAAATCCCTCGCCGCGCGGATCGCTACCTGCGCGCGCCGCATTCCAAGTTTCGTATCGCGTACCAAAGGCGCGGCCTCGCGAGCACGCTCTACCGCTGGGGGCTCGACGCGGGCCTGTGCCTGATCAGCGGTGCGCGGCAATCGCACGGCGCGGCGCGGTTGTGGACGATGCTGGCGCACGATTATCTGCACGGGTTCGTCGATGTCGAAGGGCGGGCGCTGCGGTATCTGGGCGAGTGCGTGCCCGATGACGTGCACGGTGCGCTGCATACGCGGCGTCTGTTGCTCGGCACCGGGTGGACGGTGGCGGACTTCGCGGCCGTGGCGGGGATGAGCGATGCGCCTGCGCCGGCCGAGGATCGGGATGCGCACGCGCGCAAGCGCTGGCCGGCGTGGCCCGTGGATGACGCGCGTGAATCGATATGACCCTGCGTGTACCGGCTTTGGGCGCACACGTATCACTTCACCCCGCCGGCAAAAACGCGGAAAGTTTCGGACAGGCGCCGTTTATCGAAACTTAACTTATATCCATATTTGCCTGAAAATCACTTATAGGGCTGCTCTAACTCCACTCTCAACGGAAATCACCCTTCCCACATTCAAAAAGTGACGCCCCTCGCTCCCAAGCAAACCCATAAGCCGATCTGATGCATTACCGAACCGGCAAGTAGCCGGCAAACAGCATGTCAGGCTTACCCGATACTTTTCGATCCAGCCTGACACGGTGCACTGCATACGCGCCGCCTACTGCCGGGAAGCGGGTGAACAGTGGAAGATTTCGCCGCGGCGACATGGAGGACAGCCAGGACAACGCCAGCGTGCGATTGAAATCGCCTATATGAACACATGCTGGCCGGCCTTGCCGGAGGGAGAAATGCAATCGGGATCGAAACGGGACGTACGGGCGGATGGTCGTTGATGTGTCACGCCAACGGCGTTGTCACAATCCCGGGAGAAGAATGAAATGCAAGGCCGCCATCCCGGCTCGCCTGTCACGGCACATCAATTCGAACCCACCGGAAAAATCTTCAATTTGGCCATCAGCATGATCAAATACCGGATTTTCCTCACAGTATCTCCACACTCTGGACCAGAACATCCTTCAGCTTCACCCCTTCAACTTCCTTATAGATATCCTCGTCGATCAAAATCCCCAAGCCGGTACAAGAAATTGGCGCATCGGGGCATTCCGATTCCAGCAAAAACCATGGCGCCCTCTCACGCCTTGACTCAAAACCACATTCATTGCAAACAACAAGCCGCTCATTTTCAGGGAAAGGAACACCTTTGAAAATACTTGGCTTTTTCCCTCTCAACGTTACATATCCATACTTTCCTGAAAACGACTTATAGGGCTGCTCGAACTCCACCCCACCCTCAACGGAAATCACCCTTCCCACATTCAAAAAGCGACGCCCCTCGCTCCCAAGCAAACCTATAAGCCGATCTGACGCAATACCCGGAACCGGCAAGTAGCCGGCAAACAGCATGTCGGGCTTACCCGATATTTTTCGATCCAGCCTGACATCAATCTCACGATCAAATATCTTTAACCTACGACAACTCCCGCAAAAAATTTCAGCATTGCGATTCAGCCAGTCCTGATCGAAATCATATCGATCCATTCCAGAATAATAAAGGTGATATAACTCTCGCTTCCTCATGGGTAAACCTTGAAATTTCCGTTAACAATATTTTCCCACACCGCACTCGTCAAATTCGTACCATGCGTGGCATCAACCGAACGAGCCGCATCAAGCACCGCATCCAATGCTTCCTTTTGCATTCCCGGCGTGTTGGCCATTTCAACCGCCCAATCTGCGGCTCCCCCTCCTCGACCTCCGCCTCGCATCCCGAACAAATCCATAAGACGCTTGTTCAAGGCTCCATGAAAGTCGACGTGCGGATCTTTCGCGAGAGCGATGAGGTTTTGCTTTTCGTTACCACCCAGGAACTTGGGAATAGGATGGTGTTTTTGGGATGCACCGCAAAACCACCCGACCGGATCGGACCACCGCACTGAATTGGGCGCATACGAGTAAAGATTCTCGCCCCCCAGCACCCCAATCGGATCCTGATTGACGAACCGCCCCACGTCCGGATCGTAAAACCGGAACGTGTTGTAATGCAGCCCGGTACTGTCGTCCGCATACTGCCCCGCATACCTCAGCGGCTGCTCGGTGCGCGGCGCCACCAGTTCCCGATCGCCTGCCTCGACCTTCCCCCACGCCGCATACCGCCCGGCCCACGCAACCTGTCCCGCCTCGTCCGTCACCTCCAGCGGCGCCCCCACCAGATCCGTATGGAAGTGGTAAATCCGCGCCGCATGCCTCGCCTGCTCGATCGCGACCGCCGCCACCGCATCCGCGATCACCGCGTCGACGCGCGCAACCGGCGAATACGGCGCATTCGGGCTATACGCATAGCTGCTGACGCCCGTCTCGCGAATCTCCTGCGCGAGCCGCAGCCCCTCCCACACGAAGCGCTTGCGCGCCTTGCGGAGTTCGACGCCCCGGACATCGAAATACGTCTCGCTCTTCGCCGTCCGCCTTCCGAGCGGGTCGTACTCGAACCGCGCCTCGACCGCGCCACGCGCATCTTCCGTGCGGACGGCGATCAACCGGTCCTGCCCGTCGTAGCTGAAGCGCTGCGTCCGGTTCGGCCCCTGCTGCTTCGTCGCCAGGTTGCCGAACGCGTCATAGGCGAACCGCAAGTCCTGCCACATCCGCAGCCGGTTGCCTTCCACATAGCCGCGGCTGAGGCGTTGCCGGTCATCCAGCAGGTTGCCGGCCGCGTCCCACGCAAATTCCTCGAGATGCCGGTCCGCCGCGCGGTACTGACGCACCAGTTGCCCCGCCGCATCGTAGCCATACTGCGTGCTGCCCCGCAGGCTATCGTGCATCTCCGTCAGTTCGCCGGCCGCGTCGTAGCCGTAGTTGCGCCACAACTGCCCGCGCATCCGCCCGGTCGTTTCCGGCGACATGCCCGCCGCCTGCCACAGCTTGCGCCCCAGCAAGTCATAACCCGACCGTTCCATCAGGCGCCCTTGCGTCCGCGAGATCTCGCGATGCAGGTCGTCCCGTTCGAAATCGCTGACCACCTGGTCGCCGCAGCGAATCTGATGCACGTGCCCGGAACCGTAGCGCAGCATCTGCAGCGTCTGCGCATGCGGCAGCGACAGCGTCGACACGTTGTCCAGCTCGTCGAGCCCATACCCGACCGCGCCGTTCACGCCATGCTCGGCAATCAGCCGGCCGCCCTTGTCGTATTCGAACCGGACCACATCCGGCCCGATGCCGAGCGCCGCACCCGCGTCCGTCGGCGCCCGCTCGACCGCCAGCAGCCGGTCTCCCGCATCGCGCTCATAGCGGGTCACGTCGGTCGGCGTGTGCTGCGCCGTCAGGTTCCCCATCGGATCGCGCTCGAAGCGGATCACCCGCACCGGGCCTGCGTCGCGACGATTCGCCGGGTCGGCCGCGCCGACGATCGTCAATTCCCGCAGCCCGCCCGCGTCGTCGTACGCGAAGCGCCGCGTCACGCCGTCCGGCCGCGTTTCGGACGCGAGTCGCCCGCCCGCGTCATGAGCGAACGCATAGCGGGCATGCTCGTTCAGCAACTCGAACAGGCGCCCTTCCGCATCGTAGCGATACTGCAACCTGCGCCCGGCCGGGTCGATCGCTTCGCACAACTGGCCACGCGCATTGCGACGCCACTGCCGGATGCGTCCGCCCGGCCCGACCTGCCGCACGAGGAGCCCCGCCGCATCGTATTCGAAGGATTCCTCGCTGCCGTCGGGATAGGCGATACGCACCGGCTCGCCGGTCGGGCGCATCGCATACGCGACGCGCTGCCCCAGTGCGTTGACCGTCTCGACCGGCAATCCGAATGCATCGAATGCGTAACGCGTCGTCTTCCCCGAGCAATCCGTATATGCAATCAACTGGCCCAGCCGGTTCCACGCCAGCACCTTCCGCCCGCCGCGCGCATCGACATGCGCGTCGGGCTGCGACGTCAGTCCGTCGGGATACGTGTACCGGTTGGTCCGGCCGAGCGGATCGCGGCCGAGCACGAGACGCCCCTGGCGATCGTATTCCGCCTGCCAGACGCCGCCGTCCGGCGCGGTGACTTCCACCGGCCGCAGGCTGTTGCCGTCATACCGCGTGCGCGTCGTGCGCCCGAGCGGATCGGTCTCGGCGACGATGCGTCCCGCTTCGTCATATTCCAGCGTCACCTTGCGTTCGCCCGGCAGCAGGAACGCGGTCGGCATCCCGGCATCGTCGTATTCGACCCGGTACTGCGCGCCATCCAGGTCCGTGCATTCGACGATCTGGAAGCGCGCGTCGTAACGCCAGCGCGCCGAGCGTCCGTCGGCATGGCGAACCCGGCTCTCGCGCGCGTCGAGGTCGTATTCGAAGGTCCAGCGCTCGCCCTCGCTGGTCTGGGTCGCGACGACCCGCGGCTGCCCGCCGATCGTCGCCCACGTGTAGCTCGACACGAAGCCGAGCGCATTCGCGTGGCTCGTCATCAAGCCGTCGGCATACGTGAAACGCCGCACGACGGCGCCGTTGGCGTCTGTCACCGACGCCATCTGCCCGTGGTCGTCGTAGCCATAGGCCACCGCGAGACGGCGTTCGTCGCCATGCACGAGCGTGATCGTCCCGAGCCGCCCGTGGACGGCCTCGTAGTCGAGCACCGCCTGAATGCCGCCGCAGGTGAGGATCTCGCGCACGCGCCCCTGACTGTCGCGCTCGAACTGCATCCACTGCCCGGCCTGATCCTCGATGCGGCGCACCCATGCGATCCGGTCCGTATCGGGATCGAGCCGCCCGAAATCGCAGTATGTTTCGCCGACGTCGTGCAGCACATAACGGCCATCGGGCGTGCAGGTGAGGTAACGCTGCTCGCTGTCGCTGAACGACGACTGCCCGCTGCGAACCAGCGGAAACCCGCTTTCGCGCCCTTGCGCGTCCGTGTACCAGAGCCGCCCGTCGCGCGCCTGCAGCCGCAGGTCCCACGGCAGCACCCAGCCGCGGCCGAGCGTCCCGACCTGGTCGAGGTGGCTCGAGTAGAAGCGCTTGATCGGGACCGGCAGCGGGCTCGGAATCACGTAATCGGTTTCCGCGTCGGCCAGCAGGACCTTGCGCCCCGTCGTCACGTCGACCGGGTTGCCGAACAGGCCGCCGATCGCGCGGTTGATCGCGGGCCCGGCCACGTAGCGGCTGACGACTTCGCCGAGCACGAAGCCGCCGATGAACTTCGCGGCGCACGGCAGCACCGCGCGCGACAGTCCGCCCGCGGCCTTGACGAGCCCCGCGAGCCCGCCGACGAGCCCCGCCAGCGCGAAGGCCCAATCGACCGCGGTGCGCAGCCACGGCGGCACCTCGTCGTCCACCGGCAGGTAGGTCTGCGTGCCGCCGTGAACGAACGTGTCGTGCGAGCCGTCGCCGATCGCCGCGCCGCACGTGATCTTGTCATCCTTGCGCGCGGCGGGCCGCCCGTTGATGAAGACGTTGGTCGAGCCCTGCGCGACGAGCGGCACCGGATTGTGCTTGTCGCACATGACGCCGCTCAGCGTCGCATACGCGGCGGGCCGGCCGTTGATGAAGACGTTCGGCGAGCCCGACACGATCGCGCCGGACGTCGACGTGAACATCTTGCCGATCGCCTCCCCCAGGGACAGGATCCCGCTGGCGCCGACGCCGGCCGCGAGGCCCGCCAGCAGCGCGACGCCGAAGCCGCACGTGAAGGTCGCGAACGCGACGGCGGCGATCAGCGCAATGCCGATCACGGCGCCGATCAGGAACCCCGTCAGCGCGCTCGTATGCTCGATCGGATCGGTAACGCGTGCGGCCTCGAACATGATGTGCTGCCCTCGTCAGGCCGGCCTGGGTTCGCCGGTCTCGCCGGTCTCGCCGGTCTCGCCGGTCTCGCCGGTCTCGTCCGCCGGCCGGTAGTCGTCAAGCCAGCCGCGCCATAGCGCGTCCATCTCGTCGTTGAAGGTGCGCGTGCCCGAGGCCGTGAAGATCAGCACGCGCCCGGGCGCCACGATGAAAGCCGCCTGCCGCTGGTACACGAGCCGTGCGCCGTTGCGGTAGCTCGCGTCGATGCGTTCGCCGGCGAGCGCCCGGTCGTCCGGGCCGAGCCGTTCGGCCTGCCGTGCGATCAGCTTGTGCCCCTGCAGGCGCGACTTGAGCAGCGCGAGCTGCCGGTCGACATACGGCGCGAGCGTCTCGCCGTCCTTCAG
This sequence comes from Burkholderia stagnalis, assembly GCF_902830275.1. GTDB lineage: Bacteria > Pseudomonadota > Gammaproteobacteria > Burkholderiales > Burkholderiaceae > Burkholderia > Burkholderia stagnalis. The sequence continues at coordinate 742,196 of NZ_CADESW010000001.1, forward strand.
CCAGTCGCGCGCGACGCTCAGGTTCGGCTGGTTCGCCGGATCGGCCGGCACGAACACGTTGGTGGTGCGGTCCTCGAAGCCGGCGGGCAGCGTGATGCTGCCTTCGTGAATCCGGATGCGGTTGTCTGGATCGGTCATGCGGGTCATCGGACGAATCTTGAGGAATGGATCGGTGTTGCCGGCAGGCGCATCGGATCATTGGTACGGAAACGCCCTCGCCCGGCTTACTCCCCCTGCTTGGGCTTGAACGCCACGGACGCGAGACAGCCTGGATTGCGCTCCGTGAAACTGAACGACAATTGCCCCCACGGCAGGCGCGCAGAATGCGTCGTGGCCTCGTCGAGCGAGCGCCCGCGCGGCACGTCGGTGATCTCGAGCCCGCCGTAGTGCCCGCGCACCGCATCCAGTCCGACACACGGGCCGCCGAGACGCAGCACCATGAAACCGGGGTGCGCGCCCTGGCGCTTGATGCGCAGGTCCACGTTCTCGATGACCACGCCGTCCGTCAGCTTGACGGGCGTGCCCTTGAAGAACTGGAACACGTCGCTGCCTTCGTCGTCGGTCTCGCTCAGGCGCGTCGACAGCGTGTTTTCGATCCCGGACTTCGAGAACGGGACTTGCCGTGCCAGCGCGTCGATCGCTTGCCACAGCGTCATCTTCGGTTGCGTCATGTGTGAATCCTGTACGTTTTTTCCATCGGCCTGGCCGCATCCGGCCAGCCAGGCCGCGACGCCGAGCGTCATCAGAACCCGTCGCAAGTTACTTCTTGGGCGGGAAATTCTTGTCATACCAGCCTCCGTAATACTCCGCATAGGGTTGTTTCGTGGTTGACGTGATTTCCCCCTTGCCGAATTGCGCGCCGATCGCACGTCTCGCCGCGTCGGCGTTGCCGTCCTTCAGGAACTGGTCGTAGGCCTTGTTGTACGCCGCGTGATTGGCGCTGTTGCCGGCAATGCCGATGTCCTGGCCGCCGTTGGCGAGGATTTCGCGTTGCGCCTTGATGTTGTTCAGCGTCGCCGCGCCCTCGTCCGCCAGTGTGCCATCGACGTACGCGGCTTTCGACGAATAGTCGGGCTTGAACGGATAGGTCGCGTGCCCGGCCTCGTGCGCGAGCGCCTGGGTCGTTGCCGCCGTGTTGCCCTTGAGGTTGCCGTCCAGCGTGACGGTCTGCTCCCCGCGATTCGCGAACGAGCCGCCGCCGGGCGCACCGTACTTGAACTTCCAGCCGTCGTCCTTGAGCTTCTTCAGGTCGCCTTGCAGCCCCGGCGATTTCGCCGCGAGCTTGTCGACGTCGTCGCCCAGGCCGGTCTGCTGCGGCGCGGCGGCGGCGCCTGCCGCACCCGCGCCTGCACCCGCGCCTGCACCGGCGGCTCCGGCCGCCGCTGCCGCATCGCCGCCGGCCGCGCCGGTCCCGCCCGGCGGCGCCGACGCGCCCCCTTGGTTCAGGTGGATGACCGGCCCGTCGATATAGATGCCGCTCGCGTCGATGAGGATGGTGGACGCGCCATGCGTCAGCTTGATGCTGCCCTTCGTCATCGTCACGACGCTGTCGCCGACCCGGTGCTCGATGCCGTCGCTCGCTTCGTGACTTTGCGTGCCGGGGCCGGCCGCGTTCGCCACCGCCTGGGTGTTGATCACGTTGGCGGTCGACGAGCGCGTCAGCGCGATCGTCTCGGTCAGGCTGCCCTGCGCGACGTGTTTCGTTTCATCGCCCTTCAGCACCGACACCTTCCGCGCACCGCCCTCGACCGTATGCGATTCGTTATCCTTGACGACCGTGTTCATGTCCTTCTGCGCGTGCATGAAGAACTCTTGCGCGCCGTTCGCATCCGAGAAGCGCAGCTCGTTCGAGCCGGCGCCCTTGTGCGTCTGGCTCTTGATCCCCATCGTCTGGCCGCCGCTGCCGTGATACGGGTTGCCCGAATCACCGTTGAACACGCGCCCGACCACGACCGGGTTGTCCGGATCGCCCTCGTTGAACGCGACGATCACTTCCTGCCCGATCCGCGGAATCGCCGCGCCGCCCCAGCCCTTGCCGGCCCACGGCTGCGACACGCGCACCCACATCGAATCCGAACCGTCACGCTTGCCGCGCCGATCCCACGGGAAATGCAGCTTCACGCGGCTGCCGTCGGTATGGATCTCCTCGCCCTTCGGCCCGACCACCATCGCCGACTGCGTGCCGTGCATGGACGGCTTGCGCGTACGCCGCTCCGGCCGGAACGGAATGTCGAACGGCAGGCACGTGAACGTGTTGTGGTACGGCAGCTCGGCACCCTGGCGCGTGTAATCGTTCACCGCCTGGTGGCGCACGCGCAGGATCACGAATTCCTTGTCGTTGTAGCTGGACGAAGCGTGATTGACGAGCGTGAACCGGCCGTTCGTCGTCATCCCGCGCGCATACCCGGCACCGTTGAAGCGCCGCGCCTGCGCTTCTTCGGCTTCCATCGCGTAACGCGCATAGCGTTCGCCGTCCTCGCCGTGGTCGTACAGCGAGTGGTACTGATAGCGTTCGGTGCCCTGAATGTTGTCGTGCTTGAGGCTGACGGTCGGCACCTCGACATGCATCAGGCTCGACGACGGCTGGTTGTAGTTGAAGTCGCGGAACGTGATCTTGCCGACCCGGAAGCTGAACGCCTCGTCCCACCGGTCGATGCCGTTCAGTTCGCTGGCGGCGCTGTCCGCGTAGTACGGGATCGTCTCGAGATTCGGGATCGGCCGGAACAGCGAATTGCTGTCGCCGATCACCAGCACGTGCCTGTCCTTCTCGAAGCGGAACGTCCAGACGAGCCCCTCCTGCTCCATCAATCGCGTGCAGAAGTGGTAGTACGACTCGTCGTACATCACGATGTATTCGAGCGGCGGCCGCTCGCTGCGGATGTCGAATTCGAAATCCGCGAACCCCATCTCCTGGAAAATCTCGCGCAGGATGTCCTGCGGCGCCAGGTTCTGGAAGATCCGGCAGTCCGTCGAGCGCGTGAGGAACCAGAACCACGGCACGACCGACATCTCGTAGCGCGTGACCGTGCCGGAATTGCCGACCCGGCCGAACGACGCGACGTAGCCGTCGAAATAGCGACGCTCGTCAGTCTCGGCCGACGCGGCCACGATCTTCGTCAGGCTGAAAGTCTTGCCCTGCGGATCCAGCGCGATCTTCACGCGCTGGCCGACGATCTGCTCGGGCCCGATATTGTTCCGGTGAGACAGCAGGTCGAGGTGAATCTCCGGCAACTGGTTGACGTGCTCGTCGATCACGGCGGCGTTGACGAGCAGCACGTCCTGGCCCAGCGGCGTGTCGAGCGTGACGTAGCGGTTGTCCTGGGTCAGTTGCGGGCGCCCGCCCGTCACGCTGTTGAGTGCGTCGGCGATCGATTCGGGGGTCTTGCCGAGCATCGCCATGCCGGTTTGTGCGAGCTGGACGGCGCTTGCCGCGCCGCCGAGCAGCCCCGCGCCCGGCATGCCGGTCAGTGCGCCGAGCTGCCCCGCCATGCCGGCGATCGAGCCCAGGCTCGCCAGGCCGCCCGCCGTCGCGGGGACGGCGCCACCGGCCAGCCCGCTGGCGCCCCTGTCTTCCACGAAACTCATGATTAACCTCTTTCTTCTATTCGGGCGGGCCGATTGCCGAATTCGCAATGCGCCCGGCTGCGAGGGTCTCTCAGTTCCTCGCGCGTCGCCAAATATAACAAATTGGAGGAAAATTCATAAGCATTTCGGAGTATGTAACGCTCGTTTAAATCACCGTGGCGCTCGGCGGTTCAGCCTCCTCCGTCAAACAGCGCCAGTGATCGGCCGTGCACTGGCTACAGGCCGTTGTGCTGCAATGCGTCAGGCAATCGCCGGCCCGCCGCGCATGAATGCCTGTCATTCATGTGTCACGCCCATATACGTGAATCGACTTCGACGTCTTGATAACCGGCCGTTAAATTAATACCGATCAAAATCGGGTTTTACGCAACCCGATTGTCATATTTACCGATTCATTTGAAGTCCGGTTTGATAACCCGGAAGATTCAATCGCCCCATTCATGCATGATTGGTCGATTGACGAGAAATGAATGCCGCCGCCGCGTGACGGCACGACACCGGCACGGAGGCCGTGATGCGTGCCGCTAGCGCGTCTTGCCCCGCGCCGCCTTCTTCGCGCCCTTCGCGCGCGGCGCTTCCTTCTCGGCCTGCGCGCCGCCGCCCATCAGATCCTCGAGCCACGACAGCGCGTCCACGTACGACAGGAACTGCTGGAGATAGCCCGGCGACAGGTCGCGCATCAGCGACAGCGAGCGGTGCACGAGGCTGCTCGAATTCAGCGGGCCCGCATTGCGCGGCACCTGGTCGAGCGCCTGGCGATACTGCTTCTCGGTGCGGACCTTCGACCACGTCTCCCGGAAGAACTCGATCATGGCCGGATCGATGCCGGCGCGGTCCGCCTGCGCATCGCGCGCGAGCTGCGCGACGAGCGCCGCCAGCGCGCCGCGTGCGGGCTCGCCGGACGCGGGTTCGCCGCGCGCAGGCTCGCCGGGCGGAATGCCCACGTCAGCCGCATTCGGCGCACCACGTTCGACGATATCGGCATAGCCGGCGAGCAGCGTCGCCAGCCGCGCGTCGAGCAGGCGCCGCGTGTCGCCGTCGTGGCCGGCCGCGCGACGCGCCAGCGCGTCCATCAGGTGAAACCGCACCGGGTCGAGGCGATCCGCGCCCTGCTCGCGCCACGCGTCGAGCATCGCGCGGGCCTGCGTCGCGTCACTGCCCACGCCGGCCCCCGTTCGACGCCGTGCGGCGCGGCACCGGCGCGATCTCGACGCGGCGGTTCTTCGCGCGCCCCGCATCGTCGGCGTTCGAGCTGACCGGCTGCTCCGAGCCGAATGCGGCGGCGAACACCGACGCGCTCGGCACGCCCGCGTCGATGAATGCGCGCGTGACCGTCAGCGCGCGCTTCGCGGACAGCTCCCAGTTGTCCGCGAACTGGCGGTTGCCGGCGTGCACCTGCTGGTCGTCGGCGAAGCCGCTGACCATCAGGATCTCGTCGCGGTTCTTCAGGTACGCGGCGAGCGGCCCGGCCAGCGTCTTCAGCAGCTCGCGGCCCTCGGGCTGCAGCTGGTCGGAGTTCAGCGCGAACAGCACGTTGCCGGCGATGCCGATGCGGCCGTTCACGAGCGTCACGCGGCCGGCCGCGAGCGGGCCGGCCAGCGCCTGCTCGAGCGACTTGCGCTGCTGCGCTTCCTGCTGGCGCTGCCGCACCGCTTCCTCGAGCTTCGACGTGAGTTGCAGCTGCATGCCGATCACGCCGACCAGGATCAGCACGAACGCGCCGAGCAGCACCGACATCAGGTCGGCGAACGCAGGCCAGACCGGCGCGGCCGATTCCGCGCCGCCGTCGATTTCGTCGTGCATGCGTTACGCTCCGACGGACGCGCGCCGGCCGGCGAGCTGTTGCAGGTCTTCGACGATCTGCTTCTGCGACATCATGCTCAGGTCGATCACTTCGCGCGCCTGCGCGACGTAGTATTCGAGCTGCTCGTCGCTGCGCACGAGCGACTTCTCCAGCGCGGCCTCGATGCGCTGCAGGTGGGACAGCAGCTTGTCGTTCGATTCGCCGAACGCGTGCACGGCCATTCCGAACGCGTCGCCGAGGCTCGCAACCTCGACGGCGCCCGCCGTTACCTGCGCCGCAACCGCGTCGAGCTTGCGGGTTTCCGCGTCGACCGTGTCGTTGAAGCGCGCGCCCACGCGTTCGAGCAGGCCGGCCGACGTGCCGACCAGCGCGTCGACCGCGCTGCGTTGCTCGGTCGATGCGTGGTTGACCGCGTCGAGCAGCGTTTCCAGCGTCGCCAGCAGGCGGCTGCGCTCCTCGAGCATCGCGGTGTCGCGCACCATGCTGTCGGACAGGCGCTGGCGCAGTTCGGCGACGACCTCGGCCGCGGCCTTCGGTGCCTCCGATGCGGCCTGCACGAGGCGGGAGATCTCGTTGATCGTGTCGCTCGCATGCGCCTGCGCGTGCGCGGTGATGTCGTTCGCGGTGCGGGCAAGCGTGTCGCAGATGTCCTGCTGGCGGCTCGCGGCCTGCGTGCTCGCCTGCGCCCACTCGTCGCGCAGCGTCGCGGCCATCGACGCGAGCGACGCGTTCCATGCGGCGAGGCGCTGTTCGTCGCGCGATGCGAGTTCGGCCTGAAGCCCCGCGTGAGATTCGCGCATCGTGTTCAGCAGCGATGCCGAATGCTGTTCGAATGCCGACGTCTGCGCGCCGATGTCGCTTGCCGATTGCGCAAGCGCGTCGATGATCTTCTGCTGGCGGCTCGTGTGATCCGCGCTCGTCTGCGCCCATTCGTCGCCGAGCTTCGCCGCGATTGCTGCAAGCGACGCATTCCATGCGGCGAGGCGCTGCTCGTCGCGCGATGCGAGTTCGGTCTGCAAGCCCGCGTGCGATTCGCGCATCGTGTTCAGCAGCGATGCCGAATGCTGTTCGAACGCCGACGTCTGTGCGCCGATATCGCTTGCCGATTGCGCAAGCGCGTCGATGATCTTCTGCTGGCGGCTCGTGTGGTTCGCGCTCGTCTGCGCCCATTCGTCGCCGAGCTTCGCCGCGATTGCTGCAAGCGACGCATTCCATGCGGCGAGGCGCTGTTCGTCGCGCGATGCGAGTTCGCTCTGCAAGCCCGCGTGCGATTCGCGCATCGTGTTCAGCAGCGATGCGGAATGCTGTTCGAACGCTGACGTCTGCACGCCGATGTCGCGCGCCGATTGCGCGAGCGCGTCGATGATCTTCTGCTGGCGGCTCGTGTGATCCTCGCTCGTCTGCGCCCATTCGTCGCCGAGCTTCGCCGCGATCGCTTCAAGCGACGCGCTCCATGCCGCGAGACGCTGTTCGTCGCGCGATGCGAGCTCGCTCTGCAGGCCCGCATGCGATTCGCGCATCGTATTCAGCAGCGATGCCGAATGCTGCTCGAACGCCGACGTTTGCGCGCCGATGTCGCGCGCCGTTTGCGCCAGTGCATCGCTGATCGCCTGCTGGCGGCTGGTCTGGCTTGCGCTCGTCTGCGCGAGGTCGTCGCGCAGCGCGGCGGCCATCGCCGCGAGCGAGTCGCGCCATGCCGCGAGGCGCTGTTCGTCGCGCGACGCGAGTTCCGTCTGCAGCCCCGCGTGCGACGCGCGCATCGTCTCCAGCAGCGACGCCGAATGCTGCCCGAACGCGGCGGCGGCCGTCTCCAGCGCGCGCGCGTTGTGGCCGGCCATCGTCTCGCCGGCCTGCGCCTGCTGCGCCAGCGCGTGCCGCCACGCGTCCGACATCCGCTGTTCGGTCGCCTCGAGGCGCGTCGCGACGCCGTCCAGCAGGTCGGTCGAGCGCTGCGCGAAGGTGTCGGTGAACTGGCCGAGCGTGGCGCGCAGCTGCTCGGCCGATGCGTCGTTCGAACGCTGCTGGTCCGCGAGCGCGCGGTTCCAGATGCCGGCCACGTTGTGGGTGGTCGCCTCGAAGCCGCTCGCCAGGCCATCCAGCTGCCGATCGACGGCCTGCGTGACGGTGTCGCGCAGTACGGTCATTTCGCGCGTGAGCCCCGCCATCGTCGCTTCCATCACCGGCTGCAGCGCGGCACCGGCCACGCGGGCGCTCTCGGCGGCGCTGTCCTGCAGCGACTGCCCGACCGACGACGCGAGCCGCCCGTATGCGTGCTCGGTCCGGTCGAAGAAGGCCTGCTGGCTCGCGGCCTGCTGCTCGTGCAGCGCGACGCTGCGCTGCTCGAGCGTCGTCATCATCGTCTGCAGCCGGTCGACCAGCGCCGGCATCACGTCGGCCTGCCGCTGCAGCAGCCGGAACGACTCGTCGCGGCGATGCGCATGCGAATGCACGCGCAGCGTCGTCGCGATCTTCGCGTCGAGTTGCTGCGCCGCATCGATGCGCTCGCGGCGCAGCAGCGCGGACAGCAGCCCGAGCATCGCGGACGTCGCCACCCCGGCGATCGACGTGCCGAACGCGAAGCCGAGGCCCTTGACCGGCGCGATCAGCGACGCGCGAATCGCGTCGAGGTCGGTCGCGCTTTCCAGCGCGGCGCCGGTGCCCTTGAGCGTCACCACCATCCCGAGCAGCGTGCCGAGCATCCCCAGCAGCACGAGCAGGCCGACCAGGTAAGGCGTGAGCGACGGCCCCGGCAGCGCCGCGCGGGTGCCCTCGATGCGCGCGCGCACCGCGCCGCGCAGGCCCGGGTGCAGCGTGTCGAGCCACGCGTCGAGCGCAGCCGGCGGCTCGGACAGGCCGGCCACCGCGCGCGAAAGGGTCGCCGTGGCCTGCCGGTAGCGCAGCAGTTCGAATCCGCCGGCGAGATAGCAGGCGGCGATCAACAGGGTGACGGTCGCCGCCACCGGGTTCGACGCGACATAACCGGCGCCGATCCAGCACACCGCGATCAGACCGGCCACGAATACAACGAGATCAATACGAATTCTGGACATAACGTCTTGTTTAGCTGGCGCGAAGGGCTTCGAGCAGCCCTTCCACCGTTTGAAACCGAACTTCGAGCTCGGCGAGCAGCACGCTCTGCATATCCTTGCGGAACACGTCCAGCCATGCGCCGGACGTGACCGCCGTGTTTCCCGATTCCTCGACATCGCCGAGCGCCTGCCGCTCCGCGTCGCGCAGCCGCTCGAAGTGCGCGCCGAGCAGCGCCGGCACGGTGGCCAGCAGGCTGCGCTCGCGCGCGCCGAGCACCCGCTCCATGATCGCGTCGAGCGTCGCGAGCCGCGCCATGCCGGGCGTGCGCGCCGCGAGCGCGACCCGCAGGCGGCCGCGCAGCTGGCCGATCGCCGTTTCCATCTCCTGCTGCAGGGACAGATAGCGCTGCCGGAAATCCGCGAAGTCGGCCGTGTCGGCGGCCGGCGCCGCCGGCATCGCGCCGTTGCGGCGGCTCGCGCCGGCCGCGCGGCTGCGCGTCACCGCCTGCGCCAGCTCGTGGCGCACGCGCGCGCACTCGCGCTCGGCGTCGCCGCCGGGCGCGCGCGCGCCGCCGGCGAGCGCAGGCGGACTGCCGTTCAGCGCCGAGGACAGCGTGATCGCGTCGGTCCAGCCGAGCCATTGGCTCAGCCGGTCCGCCAGCGTCTGCCGGGATTCGGGTACGTCGGCATCCGCCAGCCGCGCGAGCAGGCGAACGAGCGTCGGGCCGCTCAGTGCCGTGCGCTGGGGGGCTTGCACCATGCTGCAACCGTCAAAAAAGGCAGCAGTTTACACGTCGGCGCGGGGTCCGCCGCCGGATTGCGCCCGGCGGGTGCGGCAACGCACCGCGGCAGAGCCCGCGAACGCCCGCCGGACAAGGCTCGCAGCGCGATCGGCGGCGGCCGGCGCTCAAGAATCCGGCGCGCCGGACCGATAAACCGGACACGGCGGGCTTGCCCCGCGCGTCTGCATTGCCGGCCCGACTCGACTCCACACGATGCTTCCCGATTTTGCCCTGCGCTTTCTCGACCGCTTCCGCAAGCCGGTCACCCAGCAACAATTCGCCGAACGGCTGACGAACGCGCTGCGCGCGGCCGGCGACACGCGCGCGTGGATCTACGAAAGCGACAAGAGCCGCCTCGTGCAGTCGGACACCCGCTCGAACGTGATCAACCTGCACAACCTGTTCCGCGACTACGTCGGCGCGAAACCGGCGGACCGGCAGGCCACGCTGGCGCGCCAGGCGAGCGGGATGCTGCAGCACGCCATTCCCGCCGCGTTCGCCGAGGCGAAGGCGCAGCTGCGGCCGGTGATCCGCAGCGCGACGGAGCGCGGCGTGATCGACCTGCAGATGGAGACGCGCGCGAACCGGCCGGCAATCGCGCACCGGCCGCTGTGCGAGAACCTCGAGATCGGCATCGCGTACGACAGCGAATTCACCGTGACGCGGCTGACCACGGCCAAGCTGGACGAATGGGGCGTCACGTTCGACGACGCGTACGACGTCGCGCTCGACAACCTGCGCGCCGCTTCGTCGCGCGCGTGGCTGCCGCTGCAGCACGGCGTGTTCCTGTCGCAGTTCGGCGACTACTACGACGCGGCCCGGCTGCTGCTGACCGACCTGCTCTACCGGCAGCCGATCGCCGGCGCGCCGGTGGTGATGGCGCCGAACCGGTCCGTGCTGCTGCTCACCGGCGACCGCAACGCGGCGGGGCTCGACACCCTGCTCGGGCTCGCCGAGCAGGCGCTCGCGCAGCCGCGCCCGCTGTCACCGCTGATGCTCCGCTGGGACGGCACAGCCTGGCGGCAGTTCGTGCCGGACGCGCTCGCGCCGAGGCTGCAGCAGCTGCGCGTGAACGAGCTCGCCGGCGACTACCAGGACCAGCAGGCGCTGCTGAACGAGGCGCATGCCCGCGACGGCGTCGACATCTTCGTGGCGAAGTACGGCGCGTACCAGCGCCCGAGCGGGGAAGTGTTCAGCGTGTGCGTGTGGACCGAAGGCGTGCGCGCGCTGCTGCCGGAAACGGACTGCGTGGTGCTGTACCGGCAGTCGACCCGGCAGTCGGCGTACGTGCCGACGGCGGAGCTGATGCGCGCGTGCGGCGGGCTGATGAAGGCGACCGGGCATCGCCCCGTTCGCTACGAGGTCGACGCGTTCCCGGACGACGCGGTATTCGGCGCGTTGCTCGCGCAATATCCGGAATGCTGAGCGGATGAACGGCGGCGCAGGCGGATGCGGCGCCGCATCATGCGTCGCCCTTCGCACCCCGCGTCAGTCCCCGCTTTCGGCGCGGTCAGGATCAGCCGCAGCCCGAGCGCGGAGATCGCGCCGGCCGCGGCGCGGTCGACCCATTTCTTCGTGCGCAGATACCATTCGCGCGGCCGGCGGGTCGAGAAGCACAGCGCGACGATCGTGCAACGGCGCCACGCGAGCGGCCATGCTGCCGGTTCCCCGCCGCAACCTGCCCCCATTCGACCGCGCCTGTACGCGACACGCGCGGCCCCGAAGCGGCCGACTGCCTTCGGCGCGCGGCGTCGCAAGGACTGACCCAGCCGGCCAGATCGACAAGGTCTACCATAGACGAACCGTGCGCCGCGAACGCGGCCCGGCCGGCACGCATGATGCTTCCGTCATGCATCGTTCACGACGCAACGCACCCGCAGCGCAGGAGAACGCCATGGCCCAACGCTTCGACGCAATCATCATCGGCACCGGGCAGGCCGGCCCGCCGCTCGCCGCCCGGCTGTCCGGCGCCGGCATGAACGTGGCCGTGATCGAACGGGGCCGGTTCGGCGGCACCTGCGTGAACACCGGCTGCATTCCCACCAAGACGCTGATCGCCAGCGCGTACGCCGCACATCTCGCGCGGCGCGCCGGCGAATACGGCGTGACGCTCGGCGGGCCGGTAACGGTCGACATGAAGCAGGTGAAGGCGCGCAAGGACCAGATCTCCGGGCGGTCGAACCACGGCGTCGAGCAGTGGGTGCGCGGCCTCGAACACGCGACCGTGCTCGAGGGCCACGCGCGCTTCGACAGCGCGAACACGGTGCGTGTCGGCGATGCGCTGCTCGAGGCGGAACGGATCTTCATCAACGTCGGCGGGCGCGCGCTGGTGCCGCCGATGCCCGGTCTCGACCAGGTGCCGTACCTCACCAACTCGACGATGATGGACGTCGACTTCCTGCCCGAGCATCTGGTGGTGGTCGGCGGCAGCTACGTCGGGCTCGAATTCGGCCAGATGTACCGGCGCTTCGGCTCGCGCGTGACGATCGTCGAAAAGGGGCCGCGCCTGATCCGGCGCGAGGACGAGGACGTATCGGATGCGGTGCGCGAGATCCTCGAGCGCGAAGGCATCGACGTGCAGCTCGATGCGAACTGCCTGAGCGCACGGCGCGACGGCAGCGGCGTCGTGGTCGGCCTCGATTGCACGGGCGGCGCGCGCGAAGTCGCGGGCTCGCACCTGCTGCTCGCGGTCGGGCGCGTGCCGAACACCGACGACCTCGGGCTCGAACGCGCCGGCGTCGACACCGACGCGCACGGCTACATCAAGGTCGACGAACAGCTGCGCACCAGCGTGCCCGGCATCTGGGCGATGGGCGACTGCAACGGCCGCGGCGCGTTCACGCATACGGCCTACAACGACTACGAGATCGTCGCGGCGAACCTGCTCGACAACGATCCGCGCAAGGTGTCGGACCGCATCCCCGCATACGCGATGTTCGTCGACCCGCCGCTCGGCCGCGTCGGGATGACCGAGGCCGAGGCGCGGCAGTCGGGCCGCCGGCTGCTGGTCGGCACCCGCCCGATGACGCGCGTCGGGCGCGCGGTCGAGAAAGGCGAGAGCCTGGGCTTCATGAAGGTGATCGTCGACGCGGACAGCCACGCGATCCTCGGCGCGTCGATCCTCGGCGTGACCGGCGACGAAGTCGTGCATGCGCTGCTCGACGTGATGGCCGCCGGCGCGCCGTACACGACGATCAGCCGCGCGATGCACATTCATCCGACGGTGTCGGAGCTCGTGCCGACGCTGCTGCAGGATCTGCATCCGGTGCCGTAGCCGGCGCGCAGCACGCACGCCGGCAGGTAGGCGAACACGGCCGGCGCCACGGCATTCGAGCCGTCGATCGATCGCGCCTTCGCGGTTCGCGCAGATCGCCGATGCGCGCCGGTACATGGAGGCCGGCGCAGGCGCCGGCCGACAATCAATGGAAGCCTGCCGCCTTCAATGCGTCTGCGGCCATGTGCGCGCCAAGCGCAAACAACATGGCACCCATCGTCCATCGCTGAGCCAGCAGGAGCCCCGGGCGACGGGCGAGGAACGCCGCCATGCCGCCGGAGCAGATGGCCACGAAGCCATTGACCAGTGCGAACGCGACGATCAACGACGCACCGAGCACGAGCGACTGCCTGAGAACGCTGCCGTCCTGCGCGTTGATGAATTGCGGCAGGATCGACAGAAAGATCATCGCCAGCTTCGGATTCAGCAGACTCGTCGCGGCGCCCATCGCGAAGAGCCGGCGTGGCTGTTCCCGGCGCAGCTCGCGCACTTCCAGCGGAGAACGGCCGCCGGGCTTCACGGCCTGCCACGCGAGATAGAACAGATACACGGCGCCCCCGGCGCCCAACACGCTGCCTGCATAAGGCACGCTCAGGAACAGCGCCGTGATGCCGAACGCTGCGCCGAACATGTAGAAGAGGTAGCCGAGCATGACGCCCGCCAGCGAAATCAGCCCGGCCGAGCGTCCTTGCGCAATCGAGCGCGACATCACGTAGACCATGTTCGGGCCCGGCGTCACGGCAATCATCCCGCCAACCGCCAGAAATCCGTAAATCGATGCCGTTCCCTGCATGGTCGTGCACTCCGCTCGTGATCGTCGAGCGTAGTATCGGGTCGATGCATAACCACGTAAAACGAATTAAACTGAAGCGATTGCTCAGATTTTCTGAATAGAATGAAGAAGCTCGATCTGGACGTGCTCGAGATGCTCGTGGCGGTTGCCGATACGGGATCGTTCGTGCGTGGTGCGGAGTCCGTGCACCGGTCGTCGTCGGCGGTCAGCATGCAGGTCAAGGCGCTTGAAGAAGCGCTGGGAAAACCGCTTTTCGTACGAAGCACCCGCAACGTCACGATTACCGCGGAAGGCAAGACGCTCGTGGACTATGGCCGCCGCATGCTGGCGATGCGGGATGAAGCCTGGGCGTCGGTCGTGCGCCCCGAGATCAAGGGCCGCGTCACCATCGGCGTGCCCGACGACTACGCCGCGTCGCTGCTGCCTCAGGTGCTCGGAAAGTTCGCGGTTGCGCATCCGCGTGTCGAAATTCGGGTCATCGGCCTGCCCAGCAGCGCGCTCGTTCCCTTGCTCAAGGACAACACGCTGGACCTCGCCTGCATCACGAAAACGAGGGGCGTGGCGAGCGAATTCATCCGCTTCGAGCCGATGGTGTGGGCCGGGTCGCCCGCAAGAAAGGTGTGGAAGGAACGCCCGCTTCCGATCGCCGTTTTTGCCCATGGCAGCACGGCGCGCGCCAATGCCGTCAGCGCGCTTCAGCGCGAGAACATCAAATATCGGATGTCTTACGAAAGCCCGAGCCTGATGTGCCTGATCAGCATGGTGGAGGCGGGACTCGCGATCGCCCCCCTCGCAAAGTGCAGCGTGCCGGGGCATCTCGTTCAGCTATCGCAGAACGAAGGGTTGCCGCCGCTGGATGAACTCGAAGTCGTCCTGGCCCGAAGCGCACGGTCCGGCCGGCCGCCCTGCGATTTTCTCGCGGAGCAGATTCTCGCGGAGATGAGCGCGTGAGCCGGTCGCGCGTTGACGCGCTCCAGCACCCTGCCGTGCGGCCGCACGTCCGGATCGCGGAATGCCGGCGGCGGTAGTGCGATCAGCACGTCGATCGCTTAGCGCAGCACCTTGGCAATCGTGGCGTGTTGCCCTGTTCCGGTTCGATGTGATGACGCGTCGCGCACGCACGCTCACGCGCCGATGAACGCGCCGTCGCGCGCGACGATCCGCCCGTTCGCGACGACGAGCCGGCGCACGGGCCGCGCGACGATCGCATGCGCGACCGTCTCGGCGTCGACGAGCACGAGATCGGCGCGCGCGCCGGCGCGCAGCCCGTAGTCCGCGAAACCGCAGCCGCGCGCGCCCGCATCCGTCACGCAGTCGAGCGCGATCGCCAGATCGTCGTCGCGACGCAGGTCGTAGCGCATGCCGATCAGCATCGCGCGTTCGAGCATGTCGGGCACGTTGTACGGCGACCAGGTATCGCGAATCCCGTCGTTGCCGCCGAACAGCGTGATGCCGCGCTCGCGGCACGTCTTCAGCGGCGGCACCGGGCACGACGCCGGCGCGGACGTCAGCAGCGCAACGTTCAGGCTGGCGATCCGGTCGAGCAGCGCGTCGCGTTCACGCTCGGGCAGCGCACCGAGACAGAACCCGTGGCTGACCACCACCTGCCCCTGCATCCCGTGCGCCGCGACGCGATCGAGCAGCAGGTTCAGCGTGAATGCGCCGACCTCGCCCGGTTCGTGCAGGTGAATGTCGATCGGCTTGCGGTGGCGCTCGGCGAGCGCGAACGTCGCATCCAGCGAGCCGGCCGGATCACGGTCGATCAGCGCGGGATCGAGCGCGCCGAGCACGTCCGCGCCCGCGTCGAGCGCACGCGACAGCAGCTCGACGGTGCCCGGGCGAATCAGCATCCCCGACTGCGGGAACGCGACGATCTGCATGTCGAGCGCGTCGGCAAGCGTCTGCCGCGTCTGGAGCACGCCGTCGAGATAGCGCAGGCCCCCGTCGGTATCGATGTCGACGTGGGTACGCAGCCGCGTCGTGCCGGCCGCGACGAACGCGCGCGACAGCGCGAGCGACTGCGCGGCCGCGTCGTGCCCCGACGTCTTGCGCCATTCGCGCTCGTTGCCGATGCGGTCGGTGAGCGCGGGGCCGACTTCGTTGCGGTACCACGGGCGGCCCCAGTTGCTCTTGTCGATGTGCGTGTGCCCTTCGACGAAACCGGGCAGCAGCAGCGCGCCGCGGCCGTCCTCGACCGTCGCGCCCGGCGCCGCCGTCACGCCGGGCCCGATGGCCGCGATCCGGCCGCCTTCGATCGACACGGCCGCCGCACTGCCGTCCGGCAGCCGGACGTTGGAAATCAGGAGGGAAGAAGAAGTCGTCATGTGGATTCGGCCGTCGTCGAAAAACGGGCCGGCAGCCTGTGCTGCACGGCGGTGATCGCGATGAAAACCAGCGCGTTCGCGAGCAGCGCGCGCAGCTGGATCAGCTGTATGGTATCCAGCCGCAATTGCACTCAGAAATGAAATGTTCAACTGAAGATCAGTTGGAAATCGAATGCCAGCCGATGGTTCGACCCTACAAGAAAAACGAAAGCGCACGCAAGTAACGGGGCCAGGGTGTCAAAATGGCCCATCGATGCACGTACCCCAGCGGCGGCGCGCCCCAAACCCCATCGCCGATCCACGCCTCATGACCATCCGCACCCGTATCACCGACGACAACCCCGTGCTGCTCGACATCTGGCACCGCGCCGTCAAGGCGACCCACGCGTTTCTCAGCGAGCAGGACATCGCCGGGCTCTACCCGCAGGTCCGCGATCTCTATCTGCCGAGCGTCACCATCTGGGTGGCCGAAACCGGCGACGGCCGCATCGCCGGTTTCATCGGCACGAACGACGCGCAAATCGAAATGCTGTTCGTCGACCCGGACCGGTTCGGCCAGCGCGTGGGCACGCGCCTGCTCGATCACGTGCGCGCGCAGCACCCGCACCCGACCGTCGACGTCAACGAGCAGAACCCGGGCGCGCATGCGTTCTATCGCCGCTACGGCTTCCGGGACATCGGCCGCTCGGAAACGGACGCGGCGGGCCGGCCGTTCCCGCTGATCCACATGAGCTATTGAACGGCGCCCGCGCACCGCAATTCGAAACGATTCGCGCAATTACGATCAATATCGTCAAATTTAAATAAGTTCAATAAATGGGCAATGTTCGCTAATTCATAAAAATCCGCGCAACCAAAATTTAATTATTCGATTTCCCTCAGCGCAACGAAGCCTGAAAAACTCAACAAATCCGGCTGTTTAGTGGATACAAGGTAAAAACGATCCGCATGATTGCGCTCGCTAAAGTCGTCAATTAATATCCAATCCACTTGAAAGGCATCGACCGATTAATGCCGGACAAGCAGCGGCGGACAACCCGCCGCGTTTCCATGTTGAAAATCTCGTGTTCACCCAACCAGGAGAATTGACATGCAGGAAAATCAGCAAATCGACTTGCTCGAGTGGATGAAGGAAGACACGCATCCGCAGGCCGTCGACATGATGGTCGAGGACGCCGTGGTGCCGTTCGGCACCGCACTCTGGCCGGTCTGAGCGGGCCATTCGACCAGGCGGAAGGGCATCGCCCCTTCCGCCGCTTCCGGAGACACGCATGCTGAACCTGCACCGCGCGCTCGGCTGTCATCCCGCGCTGCGCGACAAGCTCTCACGCGCGGACCAGGCCAAGCTGCTGGTCGGCTACGACGCGCGCAACCGCGACACCGCGCTGCGCGCGTTTTCGACGCTGCCCGAAACGCTCGCCGCCACCACCGTCTGCCTCGACACCACGCCGCCCGACGAGATCGTCGCGGCGATCGGCGAGGCCGACCTGTTCGTGCTGCTGTACGACTCGTCGACGCTGCCCACGCCGTCGCCGAGCGGCCCGCCGTTCCTCGCGGCGATCCGGCCGGCGATCGTCGAGCACTGGGGCAAGTCGGTGCTGTTCAAGGACTACGGCCCGCATCTCGACGAGGCGTTCGCGGAATCGCTCGACGACATCGCCGAGCGCAACGGCCGGCTGATCGACGCCGCAGCGCGCGCGTCGCACATTCACTTCATCGACGAGGCCGGCAACCGGCTCACGGGCTCGCTCGCGCCCGACCAGAAATGGACCAGCGTGGACGGCCTGGGCAACCTCGACGTCGTGCCCGGCGAGATCGCGACGCACGTCACCGACCTGCGCGGCTCGATCGTGTTCAGCGGCACGTTCCTCGGCACGGTGCCGTTCGCGGTCAAGTACAAGGTGGCCGAGCGGCTCGCGACGCTGCACGTCGAGGACAGCACGATCGTCGGCTTCGACAGCGACGATGCGGACTTCCGGCGCGATTTCGCGTCGTACCTCGAGCGGCATGCGAACCATCGCACGATCGAGGAATTCGGCATCGGCACCAATCTCGGCATCCGGCGCCTGTATGGTCGCAACGCGGGCTTCGAGGAACGGCATCCGGGCCTGCACCTCGGCCTCGGCGGCGGCGCGCAAGGCAGCCATCATCTGGACCTGATCTTCGCGCGCGGCACGCTGGCGCTGGACGACAGGATCGTGTTCGACGGCGCATTCGCCGTGTGACGCCGTTCGCGGCGCGTCACGACACAGTCCTCAATCCTTCGCGAACTGCCCGTCCCGCAGCCGCCACACGCCGAGCGGATTGCCATCCTGCAACGCCGGCGGCAGCAGTTCCGCCGGCAGCGCCTGATAGCACACCGGCCGCAGGAAGCGCTCGATCGCGAGCGTGCCGACCGACGTCGTGCGCGAATCCGACGTGGCCGGGAACGGCCCGCCGTGCACCATCGCGTGCGCGACCTCGACGCCGGTCGGATAGCCGTTCGCGAGAATCCGCCCCGCCTTGCGTTCGAGCGTCGGCAGCAGGCGGCGCGCGAGCGCGTAGTCGTCCGGCTCGATCTGCAGCGTCGCGGTCAACTGCCCTTCGACATGCTCGGCGAGATCGATCATCTCGTCGATATCGCGGCACGTGACGACCAGCGACGTCGGCCCGAAGATCTCGTCCTCGAGCTGCGGGTTCGCGACGAACGCGGGCTGCGTCGTCGCGAACAGCGCGGGCAGCGCCGCCGACAGCGCGCCGCTCGTCGCGCCCTGCGCGAGCGTGCGCACGCCGTCCGCCGCCGCGCGCTGCGACACGCCGCGCGCGTACGCCTGCGCGATGCCGTCCGTCAGCATCGTCTGCGCGCCCTTCTGCCCGAGCGCCTGCGCGGCCGCGTCGATGAACGCCTGCGTGTGCGGCCCGTCGAGCACGACCACGAGCCCCGGGTTCGTGCAGAACTGGCCGACACCGAGCGTCAGCGATTCGACGAAGCCGCGCGCGATCTCGCCGCCGCGCGCCGCGAGCGCGCCGGGCAGCACGAAGCACGGATTGATGCTGCTCATCTCCGCATACACGGGAATCGGCTCGCGCCGCCGTGCGGCGATGTTCATCAACGCAAGCCCGCCGCCGCGCGAGCCGGTGAAGCCCACCGCCTTGATCGCCGGATGCGCGACGAGCGCCTCGCCGATCGCGTTGCCCGCGCCGAGCACGAGCGAGAACGTGCCCTCCGGCAAGCCGCAGGCGGCGACCGCGCGCTGGATCGCACGCCCCACCAGCTCCGACGTGCCGAGATGCGCGGGATGCGCCTTCGCGACCACCGGGCAGCCGGCCGCGAACGCCGACGCCGTGTCGCCGCCCGCGACCGAGAACGCGAGCGGGAAGTTGCTCGCGCCGAACACCGCGACCGGCCCGACCGGAATCTTCTGCAGGCGCAAGTCCGGGCGCGGCAGCGGCTGACGTTCGGGCTGCGCGGCATCGAGCGTCGCGCCGAGCCAGCGGCCGTCGCGCACCAGCGCCGCGAACAGCCGCAGCTGGCCGACCGTGCGCGCCCGCTCGCCTTCGAGCCGCGCGACCGGCAGCGCCGATTCCTGGTGCGCGCGCGCGATCAGCGTGTCGCCGAGCGCGACGAGCTCGTCCGCGATCGTGTCGAGAAAACGCGCGCGCACGTCGAGCGGCGCCGCGCGCAACGGATCGAACGCGGCCGCCGCGAGCGTGCATGCGCGGTCCGCGTCGGCCGCATCGCCCGCGCCGAATTCGGGTTCCAGTTCGACGCCGCGCGCGGGATCGAACGCGCGCAGCGCCCCTGCCGTGCCGCGCACCGATGCGCGGCCGATCAACATGTCTCCGGAAATCTGCATCATCCACCTGCCTGCTTGTGCGGTTCGTTCAGGTCGATCCGGTAGACCCGGATCGCGTTGTCATGCCAGATTGCTCGACGTGCGCCGTCATCGAGGTCCGCCAGCGCGGCGGCAAAGGTGCGCAGCAACGCGGGATACGTGACCCGCAGCCCCGCCACCGGGAAATTGCTCGCGAACAGGCAGCGTTCCCAGCCGAAGATCGCGATCGCCTCGCGGATGATCCGCCGGTTCTCCGCGTCGTTCCACGCGGCGTCGCGCAACCCGAACTCGGACAGCTTCACCGACACGCGCGGCAGCGCGGCGAGCGCCGCCATGCCGCGCCGCCAGCGCGCGAGCCCGGCCGCCGAGCGGTCCCACGGCAGCCCCGCGTGTTCGAGCACCACGTCGACGGCCGGCGCACGCGCGAGCAGCGCGGCCGCTTCGTCGAGATGCCAGAACGGCACCCGAAGATCCCAGCCGAGGCCATGCGCGGCGAGCCGTTCGAGCGCGGCGGGCCAGCGCGCGTCGCGCAGCGTGCCGGGGCCGTCCACGGTCGCGTCGGGCGCCGGCGCGATGCGCGGCTTGAAGCGCACGCCGCGCACCAGCGGCCACGCGGCCTGCCCGGCGAGCCGCTCGTCGGCGTCGCCGGCGAGCAGGTCGACCCATGCGACGACCGCCGACGGCAGCCCGTGCGCGGCCGCGACGTGATGCAGCCAGCGCGTTTCCGCGAGCGCTTCGTCGTGCGCGCGCTCCGCCTCGACGTGCACGCTCGCGACGAGCGGCGCGCCGTGTGCCGCCCGCCGGTAGTCGTCCACGTCGAAATCGCGGCACAGCGCCGCGTAGTCGCCGAGGATGAAGCGCGCCGGGTCGTAGCGCTCCTGCAGCCACGGGTAGTGCGCGCCGTCGCCGAGCCGCCACAGATGATGATGCGCGTCGACGAGCGCCGCCGGCAGCGCGACGGGCGAAGGCTCCCCGCGCATGTCAGCGCGCGCCGGCGAGCACGAACGACGCGTCCGGCTCGCGCAGCGTCGGCAGTGCGCTGACGAAGCGCCACGCATCGAGATCGAGCTCGCGCACGTAGTCGTCCTGGAACGACACGTAGGCCGCGCGCCGCGCCGGATGGAACGACAGCGCGGTCGGGTTCGCGGGCAGCGCGACGCGCTCGATCTCCTCGAGCTGCTGCGCGTCGAACACCGAGATCGAGCGCTCGCCCGAATTGGTCAGCAGCAGCAGGTCGCGGCCGTCCGGCGCGCTCGTGCGATAGATGCGGTTCGGGTCGTGGCGCGTTTTCACGCGGCGGCCGCAGGTCATCGTGTCGGTGTCGATCGCCACCAGCGTGTCGTCGCCGCGGTTCGCGACGAACAGCGTGCGCTCGTCGCTCGACAGCGCGTTGCCTTCCGGGCGCGGCCCCGGCATCACCGCGCGCGGCGCGACCGTCGCGTCGCGCGGATGGAACTGCGTGACCGTGTTCGACAGCAGGTGCACGCCGTATGCGCGGCTCGCGTCGCGCGTGAGCGTCACGAGGTGCGTCTTCACGCCGCCGGACGGCACCGCGAGGTTCGGCACCGCCTGCTCGGTCGGCCGGTCGAACACGAGCAGCATGTCGTGCGCCTCGCTCATCGCATAGAGGCGCCCTTCGCGGTCGCTCGCCATGCCGTGCGGCCGGTAGTACGGCCACAGGTCGAGCATGCGCGTGTGGGTGCGCTCGACGAGGTCGATCTCGGCGATCCGGTGATCGCCTTCGTGGCCGCGCGACCACGCGGTCTCGATCCCGAAGATGCCGACGTAGGCGAAGCGATTGCTCGCGTCGACGGTGAATTCATGCGGGAAGTTCGGCAGCACGATGTGCTTGAGCGCCGTCTTCGTGTCGAGGTCGTAGAAGCTGAAGGTATGGGCGCACTTCTGCACCAGCAGCAGGATGTCGTTCATGTCGTGTCTCCGTACTTCGATCATGCCGCCGCGGCGCGCGGGCCGCGGCGAATTCGTGCGTTCCCGCGCCGGTTCACGCCTCGCAGCGCTTCGGCAGCGTGAAGGTCAGCAGCCCGGCCACCGCGAGCGCGCCCGCGAGGCTGTACACGCCGGCCGCCGCGCTCACGTGCTGGGTCAGCACGCCCACCGCATACGGGCCGCAGAACCCGCCGAGGTTGCCGAGCGCGTTGATCAGCCCGCGTGCGCTGCCCGCCGTCTCGACGCTGCACAGCTTCGGCGGGATCGCCCAGAACACGCCGGCCGCCGCCTGCAGGAAGAAGCCGCAGCCGATCAGGAACGCATACGACACCCACGTCGCCGACTGGAACCGCACCGACAGGAACAGGCACGCGGCGAAGCCGAGCAGCGGCAGCACGATGAACAGACGCCGCCTGCCGGTCTTGTCCGACAAATACGACGTCACGCTCATCCCGAGCATCGTGCCGATGTACGGCAGGATCGCCAGCATCCCGACCTGCGCCATCCCGCCATGGGTGAGGTTTTTCAGGAGCGTCGGCAACCACAGCGTATAGCCGTAGATGCCGACCTGGTAGCAGAAATTGATCGCGACGAGCCGCCAGACCGTCTCGTCGCGCAGCAGCGCACGGAACGACGTCGCGGTGTGCTGCGCGCTGCCGCGTGCGGCTTCGCGCTCCGCGCGCAGCGCGTCGACGAGGTAGGCCTTTTCGCGCGGCGACAGCCAGCGCGCGGTTTCCGGGCGATCGTCGGCGAACGGCAGCCAGATCGCGAGGAACGCGAGCGACAGCAGCCCCGCGCCGTAGAACAGGTGGCGCCAGTCGTACGCGGCGAGGATGAAGCCGGACAGCGGCGCGGTGATGATCCCCGCGAGCGGCACGAACATGATCACCATCGCGTTCGCGCGGCCGCGCTCGCGGTCGGGAAACCAGTTGCTGACCATCGTCAGCACGACGGGCAGCATCCCGCCTTCCGCCACACCGAGCAGGAAGCGCAGCGTCAGCAACTGCCATGCTTCGGTGACGAGCCCCGTCAGCGCCGACAGCACGGCCCAGCTCACCAGCGACCACGCGATGAACTTCTTGCCGCCGCCGAGCGCCGCGAGCCGCCCGCCCGGAATCTGCAGGAACAGGTAGCCGAAGAAGAAGATGCCGCCCGCGAGGCCGGCCATGCTCGCGCCGATGCCGAGCTCGGCGTTCATCCCGCCCGGCATCGCGAAGGCGATGTTCACGCGGTCCATGTACGACACGATGCAGGCCATCAGCAGCGGCGGGATCACGCGCAGCCAGCGGCGGCGCGGAATGGGGGTGGCGGCGTCGGCATCGTAGGCCGGGCTCGCGTGGTTCAGGGTGGTCATGGTGTCTCCAATCGTTTTCGGCTTTGTCGGTATGCATGCGGCCTTCTGGCGGGCCGTTCGGTGTCTGTTCGATGTGCAGCCTAGCGCCCCCAGCGCAGCACGAGCGGATCGAGCCGCCGCGCCGCGTCGAGCAGCCCCGCGCGCGTATCCGGATGCAGGTCGGGCCACGGCGCGCGCGGCCGGTCGCACGCGATCACGCCGCCCGCCTTCATCAGCGCCTTCGCCGCGAGGAAGCCGGCCTGCCGGTTCTCGTAGTTGATCAGCGGCAGCCAGCGCGCGTACTGTTCGCACGCTTCATCGCGGCGGCCCGCGAAATACGCGTCGGTGATCGTGCGGATGCCGTCCGGATAGCCGCCGCCCGTCATCGCGCCCGTCGCGCCCGCATCGAGATCGGCGAGCAGCGTGATGCCCTCCTCGCCGTCCCACGGCCCTTCGATCGCATCGCCGCCCGCGCGGATCAGCTCGCGCAGCTTCGCGGCCGCGCCGGGCGTCTCGATCTTGAAGTACGACACCGCGTCGATCTCGCGCGCGAGCCGCGCGAGGCAGTCGACCGACAGCGGCGTGCCGCTCGCGGGCGCGTCCTGGATCATCAGCGGGATGTCGAGCCCGTCGCTCGCTTGATGGAAGAACGCGTGAATCGACGCCTCGGGCACGCGGAACGTCGCGCCGTGATACGGCGGCATCACCATCACCATCGCCGCGCCCATGGCCTGCGCGCGCCGGTTGCGCGCCGCGCAGATCCGCGCGCTGAAGTGCGACGTCGTGACGATCACCGGCACGCGGCCGGCGACGTGCTCGAGCACCGTGCGGGTCAGCAGGTCGCGTTCGTCGTCGCCGAGCGCGAACTGCTCCGAGTAGTTCGCGAGGATGCAGATGCCGTGCGAGCCCGCGTCGATCATGAAGTCGATCGCGCGGCGCTGGCCGTCGAGATCGAGCGCGCCGTCGTCGGCGAAGATCGTCGGCGCCACCGGAAAGACGCCCTGGTAACGTGCGCGCATGGTCACTCCACGATGTCGAACTGGTCGAGGAATTCGGTCTTCAGCGTGAGGCCGAGGCCGGGCACGTCGTCGCGCAGCTGCAGGAAGCCGTTCTCGGCCACCGGTTCGCCGTCGAAGATGTAATAGAACAGCTCGTTGCCGACCTCGACGTCGAACATCGGGAAGTACTCGCTCATCGGCGACGCGAGCGTGCTCATCGTCAGGTGGTAGTTGTGCATCTGGCCCGCGTGCGGGATCACCGGCACGCTGTACGCCTCGCACAGCGCGTTGATCTTGTGCGCCATCGTGATGCCGCCCACGCGGTTCGTGTCGTACTGCACGACCGACACGGCCTTGCGGTCCAGCAGCTGCTTGAAGCCGTACAGCGAGAACTCGTGCTCGCCGCCGGAGATCGGGATGCTCGTGAGCCGGTTCAACTCCGCGTAGCCGTCGAGGTCGTCGGCGATCACCGGTTCTTCCAGCCAGCGCGGCTGGTATTTCTCGAGCTTCGGCAGGATGCGCTTCGCATACTCGAGGTTCCAGCCCATGTAGCATTCGAGCATCAGGTCGTTGTCATAGCCGATCACCTCGCGGATCGCCGCCACCGATTTCAGGTTCTCGGTCACCCCCTGCTGCCCGTGCGCGGGCCCGTAGCCGAAGCGCATCTTGAACGCGCGGAAGCCTTCGTCGAGATAGCGCTGCGCTTCCGCCTGCATCTCGCGCAGATCGGTGCGGTACAGCTTCGAGTAGTAGCAGGGAATCTTTTCCTTCGTGCGGCCGCCGAGCAGCTTGAACACGGGCTTGCCGACGCTCTTGCCGAGGATGTCCCAGATCGCGATGTCGACCGCCGAGATCGCCGCCATGCCGATGCCCTTGCGGCCCCATGCGTGGGTCGCGCGGTACATCCGCTGGTTCAGGTATTCGTAGTCCCAAGGGTCCTGGCCGATCACGAGCGGCGCGAGGTACTGGTCGACGATCGCCTTCGCGACGTGCGGCGCGAGCGCGACGTTGCCGAGCCCGACGATGCCGTCGTCGGTCTCCACTTCGACCACCGTCCACGCGTGGAAGCGGAACGTGCTCATCGTCTCCTGCGGCGCATACAGCAGGTCCATCGCGTTCGAGCAGAAGTTGCCCTGCGGCGGCACCGTCTTGCCTTTCCATTGGTACACGCGTGCGCGTACGGCCTTGATCTTCATGGGGTTGTCTCCGGGTGTTCGGTTCTGAATGGGTGTGGCGGATGGCCGTCACGCGGACGTGGTCTGCCGGCGGTGCGCGGCGCCCATCCGGCACGCGATCTGCAGCGCCTGCCAGGTCGCGCCCACGTCGGCCGTGCCGCGCCCCGCGATGTCGTACGCGGTGCCGTGCGCGGGCGTCGTGATCGGCACCGGCAGGCCGCCCTGCACGGTCACGCCGCGCGAGAAGCCGAGCAGCTTGATCGCGATCTGCCCCTGGTCGTGATACATCGTGACGATCGCCTGGTAGTCGCCGGCCTGCGCCTTCAGGAAGATCGTGTCGGCCGGGAACGGGCCGTGGAACGGCGCGTCGGTCGGCCAGTCGCGCGCCTGCAGCGCGCGCACCGCCGGTTCGATCACGTCGATCTCCTCGCGGCCGCAGCTGCCGCCGTCGCCGCCGTGCGGATTGAACGCGGCGATCGCGACCTTCGGCGCCGCGACGCCGTTCGCAAGCAGCGCGCGGTAAATCAGTTCGGAGGCCTGTTCGATCCGCTCGACGGACAGGTAGCGGGCCGCGTCCTTCAGCGGAATGTGCGACGAGATGCGCGCGGTCCACAGTTCGCCGAGCGTGTTGAATTCGCAGAAGTAGCCGGTCACGCCGAGGTATTCGGCGAAGTGGTGCAGCTCGTCCTCGTGCCGCAGGCCGCCGAGCTTCATCGCGTGCTTGTTGAGCGGCGCGAAGCAGATCGCGTCGATGTCGCCGGCGCGCGCGGCGTCCATGCAGCGGTTCAGCACGTCGAGCACCGAGCGGCCGCCGGCGGCGCCGGCCTGGCTCGCCGTGACCTGCGCCGGATCGACGGTATCGACCGCGACGAAGGCCGGCCGCGCGCACGACGGCCGCTCGCGCACGGCGGCGAGCGACGCCACCGGTTCCAGCTCGACCCGCACGCCCGCGACGCGCTGCCCGGCTTCCCACAGCCAGCGGTCGCCGATCAGCACCAGATTGGCGCGCGACGTGGCGTCGGGGCGCGCGAGCAGCTTCGCGATCAGCTCGGGGCCGATGCCGGCCGGGTCGCCGAGCGTCAGCGCGACGACGGGCAATGCCGGGGCGGCCGTCATGCGCGGGCTCCGGCGCGGGCCGGGCCGCGGGCGGGGGTGGCCGAATTCGTCTGCATGGTCGTCTCCTGTGCTGTCTGTCTGTCTGGCCGGCAACCGGCCGTTCGTCATGTGGGGTTCATGCTAGGTAGACGGAACGCACCGGTAAATTGAAAACTCTTGATGAATTGATAACCTGAGGTAATCAGATTGGGTTCGATCGACCGGAAGGACTCGACGCCGCAGTTGCTGAACCGGCTGCGGATGCGCCAGGTCGCGCTGCTGCTGGCGGTGGAGGAATGCTCGACGCTGCGCGCTGCCGCCGACCGGCTCGGCCTCACGCAGCCGGCCGCGACCAAGATGCTGCGCGAGCTCGAGGACGCGCTCGGCCAGCCGCTGTTCGAGCGCGTCGGGCGCGGGCTGGTGCTGAACCCGGCCGGCGAGCGGGTGCTCGGCTACTTTCGCGGGATACGCGGCAGCATGGAAGCGCTGAACCGCGAGCTGGCCGAGCTGCAGCTCGGCAGCGCGGGGCGGCTCGCGATCGGCAGCATCATGGCGGCCGCGCCCGGGCGGCTCACCGAGGCGCTCGTGCAGCTGAAGGCGCGCTTTCCGCTGCTCGCGATCGACATCGCGGTCGATACGAGCGACAAGCTGATGCCGCAGCTGCAGGAAGGCGTGCTCGAAGTGGTGATCGGGCGCGATGTCGGCGCGGATTGCGAATTCCGCGCGGTGGACGACGAGGCGCTCGCGATCGTCGCGGGCCGCGACCATCCGCTGGTCGGCCGGGAGCGCGTCGAATTCGCGGCGCTGCTCGACTATCCGTGGATCCTGCAGCCGGCCGGCAGCCCCGCGCGCGAAGTGGTCGAGCGCGAGTTCCGGATGCATCACCAGCCGATGCCGCGCGGGCTGATCGAGACGGGCTCGATCCTCACGACGATGAACCTCGTCGACCGCTCACGGATGCTCGGCGTGATTCCGCAGACGGTCGCCGCGCTCAATGCCGCGCACGGGATGGTCGCGATCGTCGATTACACGCTTGGGCAGAAGCTGCCGTCGTATGGGAGCCTCGTGCGGCGGGATCGGCCGCTGTCGGTGCCGGCGCAGCAGTTTCTGGGGTTGTTTCATCGGGAGGCGGGGGGCTGACGCGCCCTGTCACCGCTTGCGGCGATGCGACGCCATCAGCCGCCATCCACGCCGCGCCGCGCCCCCCTCCGAAACGCCCCCGGCGCCACCCCATACCACCGCTTGAACGCCTGCGAAAAACTCGACAGATCGCTGAACCCGAGCCGCTCGGCCACGTCGGTCAGCGTCAACCGCGCGTCGCCGAGCAGCGTTTCGGCCATCGCGCCGCGCGACTCGGCGAGCAGCGTGCGGAACGTCGTGCCCTCGTCCTGCAGCCGCCGCTTCAGCGTGCGCGCGCTGGTTTTCATCAGCCGCGCCATGTCCTCGAGCGAGAACGGCGCCGCGCCCGGCGTCGCGCTCAGGTAATCGCGGATCATCGCTGCGGTGCCGACATGCGCGCGCCGCGCTTCCACGAGGCGGCCGCACATCTGCTCGCACATCGACACCGTGAGCGGATTCGCATGCGGCAGCGGCCGGTCGAGATATGCGCGCGAGAACGCAATGCAGTTCGAGCGCGCGCCGAACATGGGTTCGACGCCGGCGATCCGCGGCACGGAAACGGACGGCGCCGCGCCCCGCGCCACCGTCGCCGCCGTCGCCGGACGATCGGCCTGCAACGTAAACCGCGACAGCGTGAAATCCGGGCCGCCGATTTCCTCCATCAGCACGGTCGCCGCGGTCATGTCGCGCTCCACGACGAACCGGCTCAGCTCCCCGGCCAGCTCGGGCGCGCCGAAATTCAGCACGCAGCCGTCGTCGTCCTCGCGGTACGTGATCACCGTGTACGCATAAGTGAGCGGCAGAAAGCGCATCGCCAGCGCGAGCGCGTCGCGCGTGGTGGCACTCGCGATCAGCCCGTAGCCCCACACGCCGTAAGCCGAGAAGTGATAGCGCCGCCCGACCTCGAAGCCGAGGCCCGGCGGATGCCCGAGCAGGCGCAGCAGGTTGCCGGTGACGCGCAGTTCCTGCGCGGCCGTCACCTCCGCGTTCGGGTCGTCGAGCTGCGCGTCCGACAGCCCCGTGCCGGCGAGCAGCTTCGCGCGCGACACGCCGCGCTCATCGCCGAAATCGGCCAGCAGCCGGGCGCTGGCCGGACTTCGGGTGTAGTCCCAGAAGCTCATGCAGAGATACCCTCGAAGCGCCGATTTGGCCCAAATACTAAAACAATTGTCCCGTCGCAGCATTGGTGTTTTCCCACGCGGCACGCACCATCGGCGTCATCCAGTCGTCGCCGAACGACTCCAACGACCGCCCTAGGAGACACCATGCATTCGAACCCGCCTGCCGCCGTCGCCGCACGCCGCGCACCGTCGCGCGCCGCCTGACCCGCCGACTTTCCGGAAACGATTCCATGACCAGAACATTCGACTACATCGTCGTCGGTGGCGGATCGGGCGGCTGCGTCGTCGCGGGGCGGCTGACCGAGCGCCCGGACGTCACCGTCTGCGTGCTCGAGGCCGGCAACCGCGGCGACGGCACGCTCGTCAACGTGCCGACCGGCGCCGTCGCGATGATGCCTACCCGCATCAACAACTGGGCGTTCGAGACCGTGCCGCAGCCGGGGCTCGGCGGGCGCCGCGGCTACCAGCCGCGCGGCAAGGCGCTCGGCGGCTCGTCCGCGATCAACGCGATGGTCTATATCCGCGGCCACCGCAGCGACTACGACCACTGGGCCGCGCTCGGCAACGACGGCTGGGCCTTCGACGACGTGCTGCCGTATTTCCGGCTCAGCGAGCACAACGAGCGCTTCGACGACGCGTGGCACGGCCGCGACGGCCCGCTGTGGGTCAGCGACCTGCGCACCGGCAACCCGTTCCATGCGCGCTACCTCGAAGCGGCCCGCCAGGCGGGCCTGCCGCTGACCGACGATTTCAACGGCGCGCAGCAGGAAGGCATCGGCCTCTACCAGGTCACGCAGAAGCACGGCGAGCGCTGGAGCGCCGCGCGCGCGTACCTGCTGCCGCACGTCGGCCGCCGCGACAACCTCACGGTCGAGACGCACGCGCAGGTGCTGCGAATCCTGTTCGACGGCACGCGCGCGATCGGCGTCGAGGTGCGGCAGCACGGCGAAGTCCGCACGCTGCGTGCGCGGCGCGAAGTCGTGCTGGCCGCGGGCGCGTTCCAGACGCCGCAACTGCTGATGCTGTCCGGCGTCGGCCCGGCCGCCGAGCTCGCGCGCGTCGGCATCCGCACGCTCGCCGACCTGCCCGGCGTCGGCCGCAACCTGCAGGACCATCCGGATTTCATCTTCGGCTATCGCACGCGCAGCGTCGACACGCTGGGCGTGTCGGCGGGCGGCGGGCTGCGCATGCTGCGCGAGCTGCTGCGCTTTCGCCGCGAGCGGCGCGGCATGCTGACGTCGAACTTCGCGGAAGGCGGCGGCTTCCTGAAGACGCGCGCCGAACTCGACGCGCCGAACATCCAGCTGCATTTCGTCGTCGCGCTCGTCGACGACCATGCGCGCCGCCTCCACACCGGCCACGGGATGTCGTGCCACGTTTGCCTGCTGCGCCCGCGCAGCCGCGGCGCGGTCACGCTGCAGAGCGCCGATCCGCTCGCGGCGCCGCGCATCGATCCGGCGTTCTTCGACGATCCGCGCGATCTCGACGACATGGTCGCGGGCTTCAAGCTCACGCGCCGGCTGATGCAGGCGCCCGCGCTCGCCGGCTGGATCACGCGCGACCTGTTCACCGCGAACGTGACGACCGACGACGAGATTCGCGACGTGCTGCGGCAACGCACCGACACCGTGTACCACCCGGTCGGCACCTGCCGGATGGGGCGCGACGCGCTCGCGGTCGTCGATCCGCAGCTGCGCGTGCGCGGGCTGCAGGGGCTGCGCATCGTCGATGCGTCGGTGATGCCGACGCTGATCGGCGGCAACACCAACGCGCCGACGATCATGATCGCCGAGAAGGCGGTCGACCTGATGCGTGGCGCGAGCCGCGTGTCGATCCAGTCCCGTGCCGAGGCGAACGCCGACACGCAAACCGCGGCTGCGCCCACCTCCGACGCCGCCCCTTCCCGCCCCGCCCAACCCGAGGACATCCGCCATGCACTCGCCTGAGCCCTCCGCACCCGACGCCGCTGCTGCTGCCGCCGCCGCGCCGCTGGCCGCCATCATCATCGGCGCGGGCTTCGCCGGCATCGGCATGGCCATCGCGCTGCAACGCGAAGGCATGCATGACTTCGTGATCCTCGAGCGCGCGCACGACGTCGGCGGCGTGTGGCGCGACAACAGCTACCCGGGCGCCGCGTGCGACGTGCCCTCGCACCTGTACTCGTTCTCGTTCGAGCCGAACCCGCGCTGGTCGCGCACGTTCGCGCCGCAAGCGGAAATCCACGCGTACCTGCAGCACTGCGCGCGCAAGTACGGGCTCGCGCGGCACCTGCGCTTCGGCGCGGAAGTCGCGCATGCGCGCTACGACGAGCCGCATGCGCTGTGGCGCGTGACGCTCGCGGACGGCACCGAGCTGAGCGCCGCGCTGCTCGTCAGCGGCACGGGGCAGTTGAGCCGCCCCGCACTGCCGACGCTGCCGGGCATGGAAACGTTCCGCGGCCACGCGTTCCACTCCGCGCACTGGGACCACGCGTATCCGCTCGCCGGCAAGCGCGTCGCGGTGGTCGGCACCGGCGCATCGGCGATCCAGTTCGTGCCGGCCATCGCCGGGGCCGTGAAGTCGCTGACGGTGTTCCAGCGCTCGCCCGCCTACCTGATGCCGCGCCCGGACCGCCCGTACCGGCGATGGGAACAGGCGCTGTTCCGGCGTCTGCCGTGGGCGATGAAGCTGCACCGCGCGGCGATCTACCTGCGCTACGAATCGCGCGCGATCGCGTTCACGCGGCTGAACGGCCTGATGGACGTCGCGGTCGGCCGGCCGTTTCGCAAGCTGCTGGCGCGGCAAGTGCCCGACGCGGCGCTGCGCGAACGCCTGACGCCCGACTATCCGATCGGCTGCAAGCGCATCCTGCTGTCGAGCGACTACCTGGCGGCGATCGCCCGGCCCAACGTCGAGCTGGTGACGCAAGGCATCCGCCGCGTGACCGAACACGGGATCGAGACCGCCGACGGCACGCATCATCCGGTCGATGCGATCGTCTACGGCACCGGCTTCGCGGCCACCGAGTTCCTGTCGCCGATGCGCATCACCGGCCGCGGCGGGCTCGACCTGAACGACGCGTGGCGGCGCGGCGCGCAGGCGTATCTCGGGATGACGGTGCCGGGTTTCCCGAACTTCTTCATGCTGTACGGCCCGAACACCAACCTCGGCCACAACTCGATCGTCTACATGCTCGAAAGCCAGATCGCGCACGTGATGCGCTGCGTGCGCGCGATGCGGCAGGCCGGCGCGAGCGCGATCGACGTCGACGCGGGCCGCTACCGGCGCTACAACGTGCACGTCCAGCAGCGCCTCGCGGGCTCGGTGTGGAGCGGCTGCAAGAGCTGGTATGTCGACGCGTCCGGCCACAACAGCACCAACTGGCCGGGCTTCACGCTGACGTACCGGTGGCTCGCGCGCCGCTCCGGCCTCGCCGCATACCGCTTCTCGAGCGTGCTGCCGGGCATGGCGGGGCACGCGGGCGGCGTCGCCGTCGCCGCGCCGAAGGGCGCGCTGGAAGCGCTCAACGCGGGGTTCCTGCGCGGCTTCCTGCGCGTCGGCTTCCGGGCGCTGATCGGGCCGCCGTTCGGCATCGGCGTGCAGCGGCGCGTCGTCGGGCTGCTGGCGCCGCTGATGCCCGGCGTCGGCGGGATGATCCGCTATCGCACGCACGCGGGCGGCGTGCCGGCCGAGGTCGTCGCGCCGAAACGCGGCGACAGCGGCGGCGCGATCCTCTATCTGCACGGCGGCGCGTTCTGCGTCGGCGGGCCCGGCACGCACCGCAGCGTGACGACGCGGCTCGCCGACGAATCGGGCCTGGCGGTCTGGGCGCCCGACTACCGGCTCGCGCCCGAGCATCCGCACCCGGCCGCGCTCGACGATGCGCTGGCCGCGTATGCCGCGCTGCGCGCGCAGGGGCATGCGCCGTCGCGCATCGTCGTCGCCGGCGATTCGGCGGGCGGCGCGCTCGCCCTGGCGCTCGCGATCGCGTTGCGCGAGCGCGGCGAGCCCGCGCCGGCCGGGCTGCTGCTGATCTCGCCCGTCACCGACGCGGCGCTCGGCGGCGAAACGCTCGCAACGCGGCGCGGCGACGACCCGATGATCCGGCGCGGCTGGCTCGAACAGGGGCTGCGCTGGTATCACGGCGCCGGCGCGGCCACGGCGCGCGGCCCGCTCGACACCGACCTGCGCGGCCTGCCGCCGATGCTGATCCAGGCCGGCGACCAGGAAGTGCTGCTGTCGGATTCGGTGCGGCTCGCGAATCACGCGCTCGCGTGCGGCGTGCCGTGCCGGCTCGAGGTGCACCAGGCGCGCTGGCACGTGTTCCATCTGCAGTCGTTCTATCTGCGCTCGGCGCGGGAGGCGCTGCGCACGCTCGCGGGGTTCGCGCGGGAACGGGTGGCGGCGACGGCGTGATTGGTGCGCGGTAACGTTGGCCGTCCGGCCAATAGCAGGCAGTTCGTAACGAATGAAAGAATCGACTTCGTCCGGTTAGCGGGTTTCATCGTCCGAAGCCCGCAACGAAAGGCGCTGCCAGCCGCCCGGCTGCAGCGCCTTTTGCTTTGCATGCGTGCCGCCCCCGGCACGTTTCGAGGTCGGCTCCTTTCATTCTCTTTCTGTAGCTTATAAGTTACAATGCTGCCTGTCATCGAACTGCTTCGCCATCGATGCGACGACGGTCGCGAACCCTTTACCGAATGGCTGCTCGCCGTGCGCGACAAGGTCGCGCAGGCACGGATCCGCGTTCGCCTGCGCCAGGTGCAGATGGGCCATTTCGGCGACTGCAAGCCGGTTGGCGACGGTGTGATCGAACTGCGCATTCACGTCGGCGCCGGCTACCGCGTGTACTGCGGCCGGCACGGCAAGGCGGTGGTCCTGCTGCTGACCGGCGGCGACAAAGGCAGCCAGGCGGCCGACATCGGGCACGCGAAGGCAATCTGGACGGAATGGAAACGGAGGCAAGCTTGAGCCCACTCAAAGGCGCGGTGTCGCACCACGACGCCGAACTCGCGGAGCTGCGCGCCGATCGCGAACTGGCGGTCGAATACCTGAAGGCGGCGATGGCGTCGCTCGACGATCCCGACGATCGCGCGGCCGGCCTGCTCGCGCTGCGCACCGTCGCCGAAGCCTACGGCGGCCTCGGCGCGGTCGCGGCGCAAGCCGGCATCAGCCGCGAGGCGCTCTACCGCGCGCTGTCGCCCAACGGCAACCCGACACTGAAAACCCTGATCGCGGTGCTCAAGACCGTCGGCCTGCGCCTGACCGTCGAGCCGGAAGCCAGCCCCCGCGCGTGAGCGCCGTGCGCGTTCACCGCGCCGCCATCCACACCAGCAGCACGTCGGCCGGCGCCGACGGCGTGCCCGCCGGCGGATGCACGACGGTCGCGTCGATCGCGAGCGCCTGCGCGATGTCCGGCGCGCGCTCGATCGTCGCGGTGCGCACGATCGTCATCAGCCCGGCCGGCCGGTGCAGCGTCTCGCGATACAGCGCGCCGTACCACAGCGCCCGCGTGCCCTGCGCATCCTGCAGCACATACGGATAGCGCCACAAGCGCAGCACGAGCCGGCTGTCCGGCTGGCCGGGATCGGCGCGCACGAACACGCGCCGCGTGCCCACGCCCTGCGAATAGCGCGGCAGCACCGGCAGCCCGTCGGCCGGCGCCTGCGGCACCAGCCAGCGCAGCGCGGTCTGCAGCGACCACGGCGTCGCGCGCTGCCAGCCCGCGTGCGAGAGATGCCGGGCGAGCACGTCGGCGGCGACGCACCACTGCAGCGGCAGGAATTCCTCGCGATCGCCGCTGATCTCGGTGCGCCGCGTCGGCACGCGCTGCCAGCCGCCGCGCATCCACTGGTCGACCGTCATCGCGACCACGCGGCTGTGCGCGCGCGGGTCCCGGTCGGCCTGCCACGCGGCCGGCACCGTCCAGACGCCCGCCGTCGCCAGCACCACGACGACCGCGACGAGCGCGCCCCGCGGCTGCACTTCGTCGCGCACGTGCCCGTACGCATACGCGCCGGCCAGCAGCGCGAACCACGCGAGCCCGAGGCTCCAGCCGCCGAGCAGCCCCGACAGCCACGTGTCGCCCAGGTACAGCCGCGCGAAGCCGCCGAGCACGATCCACAGCACGATCGCGGTCACGACGCCGGTGCGCCACAGCGCGCCACGGCCGCGCGTCAGCACCCAGCCCATGAAGCTGCTCGCGAGGATGCCGAACGCCGCGTCGGCGTCCGGCAGCGGCACGTGCGGGCTGCCGGGCGCGAGGTTCGCGGGCGTCGCGCCGTTCGTGCCGGCGCCGAACGCCGGCACCATCACGACGGCGACGCCGACCGTCGCGATCCACCACACGGCCGTCATCCAGCAGCGGTGGATCACCAGCCACACGAGGAACGCAGCCGCGACGATCAGGCCGACGTCGCGGCCGTTGAGCACCGCGACCGCGCGCATCGCGGCATCGACGGGCGGCGTGCGCAGGTTCAGCAGCGTTCCGTACAGCGTGGTGTCGACGCCCATCAGCGGATCGTTCGCGACGACGTCCTGCACGATTCCCGCGAACAACCAGACGCTGCCGACGAACAGCAGCGCGAGCACCGGGATCGCGCCGGGCAACCGGCGCACGCGCGCGACGAGCCCGCGAAGCCGGGCGACCAGCCACGGCCGGCGATGCGCGAGCGCGTGCCACGCGGCCAATGCGGCGCGGTGCAGCAGCGGCACGCCGCGCTGCAGCGCGACGCGCACGCCGAACCACACGGCCGCGACCAGCGCCGCGACGACCAGCAGGATCGCGGCGACCCGCGTGCTGACCGCTTCGGCAAGCGCGGCCGACGCGCCGAACGCGATGCCCGGCGCGACGTGCACCGGCGCCCATACGAGCGCCGAGCCGACGTTCACCGGATAGAACGTCCGGCGCGGCAGCGACGCGCAGCCGACCACCACCGGCACGACCGCGCGCACCGGCGCGAGAAAGCGCGCGAGCACGATGCTCTTCATCCCGTGGCGCAGCACGAACTGCTCGCCGCGCTCGTACGCCTCGGCGTGGCCGAGCCGCGCCCACCAGTTGCGGACCGCGCTGCGATAGCGGCGGCCGAGCTCGTAGCTGATGCCGTCGCCCACCACCGCGCCGGCCACCGCGACGCCGATCGTCGCCCAGCCGTCGAGCGCGCCCGCGCCGATCAGCGCGCCGGCCGCGAACATCACCGCGCCGGCCGGCACGACCGTGCCGACCAGCGCGATCGCCTCCGCGCACGCGGTCGCGAACACGATGACGAGCACGAGCGCCGGATGCGCGCCGACGGCGGCAAGCCACGCATGGATCGTTTCGCTCATCGGGTGTCCTGTCGAACGGCGGCCCCGCGTCGCCACGCGACCGCAGCGAGCAGCGCGGCCGGCAGGATGGCGGCGAGATCGATCATCGACGGCTCTCCTCGCAGGGTGGGGGTCGGCGTCGAACTCAGTGTAGTCCCGAACCGGGGCGCGCCGCCGGCGGCCCGTCCTGGCGGGCGGGGCAATTCAGGGCGCGATGCGGAGCGCGATTCAGCGGACGAGCAGCGCCGCTTCGGCGGCCGATTCGCGCCAATCATCAGATCATTGAACTGCGGCCGCGCCGCCGATCGCAAGCTCCCCGGATTATTTCGTCCCGTTATCGATTTCACCTGCCGCGTCGCAGAAAATTTCGCCGACGTTTACCGTTTTTCGGTCAGGCGGAATATATTGATCGGATGAACGGCCGGCGCGCCGACTTCGCGCGGCCCGGCCTTACGGGGGAAACCGTCTCCACGACACCCGCGCCATCGCGCACCGAAGCGTCATCCCGCCAAGAGGACCGCTCCATGATCAAGGTGATTCTGGCCGACGACCACGCAGTCATGCGAGACGGACTGCGTCACATACTCGAGACGGCCGGCGGTTTCGAAATCGTCGGCGAAGCGAGCGACGGGGCGACCACGCTCGCGCTCGCCGAGCGCGGCGCGGCCGACGTGCTGCTGCTCGACCTGTCGATGCCCGCGCCGACCGGCATCGAGCTCATCCGGATGATCAAGACCCACGCGCCCGCGCTGCGCACGCTCGTGCTCACGATGCATACGGAGGAGCAGTACGCGGCGCGCGCGTTCAAGGCCGGCGCGACCGGCTACCTGACGAAGGACAGCGCGACCGCCGAGCTGGTCGCGGCGGTCGGCAAGGTGGCGGCGGGCGGCCTCTACGTCAGCCCGTCGGCGGCGGAAAGCCTCGCGCGCACCCTGCACGCGCCCGCCGAGACGTTGCCGCACGAGCGGCTGTCCGCGCGCGAGTTCGACGTGATGCGCCGCATCGTCGCCGGGCAGACCGTCACGGAGATCGCGGGCGCGCTCGCGCTGAGCGCCAAGACCGTCAGCACCTACAAGATGCGCATTCTCGAGAAGATGGACCTGCCGCACGACGCGGCGCTGATCCGCTATGCGGTGCGCCACGGCCTCGGCATCGACCTGGACGACGCATGACGCACGCCGCGACGCCCCAGCACGACTCCACGCGGCCGGACGATCCGCCGCCGCAGGTGGATGCCGCCGCCCGCGACGCCGAGACGGACCCGTCGCGGATGTTCATGTCGTCGCTGCCGCCGGGGCCGCGCGAGCGGCGGCTCGCGCTCGCGACGGTCATCGTGTCGGCGGCGATCTTCGTCGCGCTCGTGCCGTTCGCGCCGATTCCGCTCGCGCGGGAGTGGGGGTTCATCCCGGTCTACCAGACGGCGATCCTCGTCAACGACATGGCGACGGCCGGCCTGCTGCTCGGCCAGTTCGCGATCCTGCGCGAGCGGGCGCTGCTGGTGCTCGCGGCCGGCTACCTGTTCACGGGCTTCATGGCCGGCGTGCACATGCTGACCTTCCCCGGCCTGTTCGCGCCCACCGGTTTGCTGCACGCGGGCGAGCAGACCACCGCATGGCTCTACATGTTCTGGCACGGCGGCTTCCCGCTCGTGGTCGCGTGCTATGCGCTGCTGCGCGACGCCCCGCGCACGCCGCCGAAGCCGGCCAGCCATGCGGCGGTGCCGATCGCGGGCTGCGTCGTCGCGACCTTGCTCGCGACCGCCGCGATCGCGGTGTTCACGACGGCGGGCCACGACTACCTGCCGCGCGTCATGCGCGGCAACTGGATGATCGAGCCGCTGCTGAGCCCCGTCGTCGCCGTCTGGGCGCTGAACGTGGTCGCGCTCGCGTTGATGTGGCGCCGCCGGCGGCGCCACTCGGTGCTCGATCTGTGGGTGATGATCGTGACGGTCGCGTGGCTGTTCGACATCGCGTTGTCGGCGATGCTGAATCATGGGCGCTTCGATCTCGGCTTCTACGCGGGGCGCATCTACGGGTTCGTCGCGTCGAGCGTCGTGCTGTTCGCGCTGCTGTTCGAGAACGGCCGGCTGCATGCGCGCACGGCGCGCGCGCTCTCCGGCGAACGGCACGAGCATCAGCTCGTGCTGCAGAAGACGGCGGAGCTGAACGACGCGAACGAACGGCTCGAGCAGCGCGTCGCCGCGCGCACCGCGCAGCTCAGCGCGTCGAACCGCGACCTGCGGCGCGAGGTCGAGGAACGCGTGCGCGCGGAGCGGGCCTTGCAGGCGTCGCGCGAGGAATTGCGGGAGATTTCGGCGATCAGCGCGAGCGCGCGCGAAGCCGAGCAGCGCCGCATCGCGCGCGAGCTGCACGACGAACTCGCGCAGACGCTCGCGACGCTGAAGAACGATCTCGAATGGCTGATCGATCGCGTGCCGCAGGACGATGCGATGCTTGCCCGCAAGATCGCGGCGATGCACGGGCTCGCGCGCGGCGCGGTGGCCGCGACGCGGCGCATCGCGTCCGACCTGCGGCCGCTGATGCTCGACGATCTCGGCTTCGCCGCGGCGATGCAGTGGCTCGTGCAGGACTTCCGGCAGCGGCACGGCATCGCCTGCACGCTGCGCGTCGACCCGCCCGAGCGGAACCTCGCGGAGCCGTACGCGACGGCCGTGTTCCGCATCGCGCAGGAAGCGCTCGCGAACGTCGCGCGGCATGCGGCGGCCTCGCAGGTCGACGTGGATCTGGCGTGCGGCGGCGGCGACATCGCGCTGACGATCCGCGACGACGGCGCGGGCTTCGATCCCGGCGATCCGCGCAAGCCGACCTCGTTCGGGCTCGTCGGGCTGCGCGAGCGGGCGTATCTGGTGGGGGGGATGTTGACGATCGATACCGCGCCGGGAAAGGGGACGAGGGTGTCGGTGCGGATTCCGCTCGATGGGGCGCAGGTGGCGTTCACGGTCGGTGGGCCCACGACAGGACACGCGGATTAGCGGAGGTGGCGGTAGGCGCGGAACCGAACGCGGCCGCGCGATCAACGGCACGAATGGGATGCATGGCGGCAATCGGCAGCACGACTGCCTTCCGTCAATGGTAGTCGTCTTCCCGTTGATGTCGGACTGCCAGAATGGTCACTTGCTCCGAGTACTCGATCTCGAACAGCATCACGTAGCCCCATGCCCCGAACGAGATGATCAGCTCACGCAAGAAGGGATTCGCGGCATCGGCCTTTCGGCAACTGAACGGAAAATTTCGCAGCACGGAAACACCCTGCCCGATCGCTTCCAACGCCCGTGCCGCGGCTTGCGCATCCCGCTCGAGCAAAAACCTGTACAACCGCATCAGGTCCTCACGCGCCGCGCGCGTGTATCGCACCTGATATCTCAAACTGCTTTCCTCGCCATGCGCGAGGCGTTCAGCATCCCTTCAAGTTCTGCATGCACTTCGTCAGCGTCGAAATACTCGCCGGTGCGACGCGCTTCATCACGAGACGCAAGGCCGCGGGCAATGAACTCCCGCTGGAATCGCCGACGCGCGATGCCGTCGCGCAACGCCGCTTCCATGAACGCCGATAGCGTTTCGTTCTCGTCCAGCACGGATTCGGCCGCGTCGCGCAATTCCGGATCGACGCGCAGGGCCGGCATGGTCGCGGTTTTCATCGCATCCTCCTGCATTACATTTGTAATGCATGGTAGCACATCGGCTGATGGATGCGCAGTCGTCCGATCGGCATACCGTCGTGCCGGTGCCGAATCGTCCGGCGGGCCCTGCAGCCGAGGCGTGCCGACCGACACGCGCCCCGCCCCCTCACACCCCCACCGTCACCATCCCCCGCTCCGACCGCGTCCACGCAACCAGCGCACCGGCCCCGAGCAACGCGAGGCACACGATCGGCACGATCATCGGCCCGAACGCGGTGCCGGTCACCTTCCCCGCGAACGGCATCAGGTTCTGGCTGAAGAAGCCGCCGAGGTTGCCGATCGAGTTGATCGCCGCGACGCTCGCCGCCGCGCGCGCGCCGGTGAAGTAGCGCGGCGGCATCGACCAGAAGCACGGATACAGCAGCGGGATGCACGCGCCGCCGAGCACCAGCGCGACGAAGCGCAGCGGCGTCGACGGCAGCACCAGGCTCAGCAGGAACCCGAGCGCGCCGAGCGCCGCGACGATCGCGATCGTGCGCAGGATGCTCTTTGCGCGGCGCAGCTTCGACGGCAGCCAGACCAGCAGCAGCACGGCCAGCGCCCACGGCAGCATGCTGAGCAGGCCGTTCGTGCTGCTCGACACGCCGAACGACTTCACGAGCGTCGGCAGCCAGTACGTCACGCCATACAGCGACGTCGACATCAGCATGTAGGTCGCCGCAAACAGCATCACGCGCGGATCGAGCAGCGCCTTCCACGGTTGCCCATGTTCCGCGTGCGCGGGCTGCTCGCGTTCGAGCGCGGCCGCGACCACCTGCTTCTCGCGCTCGTCGAGGAAACGCGCATCGCGATATGAAGCCGGCAGCACGCGAAACACGACGATCGCGACCACCACCGCCGGGATGCCCGTCGCCACGAATACCCATTGCCAGCCCGCGAGCCCCCACACGCCGTTCAGGCTCAGCAGCCAGCCGCCGACCAGCGAGCCGAGCATGTTCGCGAGCGCGCTGCCGAGCGTGAAGATGCCGAGCACCTTCGCGCGGTAGCTCTGCGGGAACCACAGCGTCAGGTAGTAGATGACGCCCGGATAAAAACCGGCCTCGGCGATGCCGAGCGCGAAGCGCAGCCCGCAGAACACCGGCATCGACGTCGTGAAGCCCATCAGCACGGTAATCAGGCCCCAGGTCAGCATGATCCGCGCGAGCCACACGCGTGCGCCGTAGCGATGCAGCGCGAGCGTGCTCGGCACCTCGAACAACAGGTAGCCGATGAAGAACAGCGACGACGCGAGGCCGAACGCGGCCTCCGTCATGCCGAGGCTGTGCACCATCTGCAGCTTCGCGAAGCCGACGTTCTGACGGTCGATGAACGCGATCAGGAACATCACGACGAGGATCGGCAGCAGGCGCCGCGCCATCTTCGACATGACCTGCCGTTCTTCGGCGGACGCGGGGTCCAGGGTTTCGGTGGCGTTCACAGCATGCTCCTCCTTGATTTCGGTTGTATGCGCTCGGGCGTTCGCCTACGACGGGCGGAATTCGCCGAGCATCGGCGTGAACATCTCGGTCCACGCGCGCGGCTTTGCCTTGATCGTGCCGGCCATGTAGAGAAATTCGACGTAGTCCATCAGCTGGTTCGGCTTCACCGAGAAACGCGTCTCGGGCGCCGCGAGCATCTGCATCACGTCGTCGTGCGACACGCCGACGCCCGACGACGCGGCGTAGATCGCGGCCGCCGCGCGCGGGTCCTGCGCGATCGCGCGGTTCGCGTCGTCGAGCGCGCCGAGGAACGCGGCCGCGAGCGCGGGCTCGGTGTCGACGAGCCGCTTCGGCGCGAACACGACGTCGAGCGTCAGCGGGCCGAGCACGTCGACCGAACTGACGACGCGATGAATGCCCGGCTGCCGCAGCTCGAGCGTCGAGAACGGCGGCGACGTGAAGTGCGCGGTGACGCCGTGCTCGCGCCGGATCAGCGCCTGCATCGCCTGCGGATGCGGCAGGTTCACGGTGATCGAATCGAGCTGCGCGAAATGCGGCCGGCCGAGCAGCTTGGCCGCGACCATCTGCAGCACGACCGCCGACAGCGACGTGCGGATGCCCGGCACCGCGATCCGGTCGGCCGGCGTGAAATCGCGCAGCGACGTCAGCCCGGGGCGGTTCGCGTTCAGCGACAGCGAGGTGGTCGACAGCCCGCTGATGCCGATCACCTCGACGTTCGGAATGCCGCGTGCCCGCGCCCACAGCTCGATGAAGCCCGGCGCGCCGGCGCCCGCGAAATCGAGCGTGCCGGCCATCATCGCGTCGTTCACCGAATTGCCGCCGTCGAGCAGCACCCAGTCGACGCTGACGTCGCGCACGCCGTGCTTCGCCGCATGCCGTTCGAACAGCCGCTGCTTCTCCATCACGAGCAGCGGCAGGTACAGCACGCCATAGCCTTTCGAGATCCGCACCGTGCGCGGCTTCGACAGCACGAGCGCGGGCGCGAGCGCCGCGCCGAGCCCGGCGGCGACGAACGCGCGACGGCGCAGCGACGGCGTCATGCGGGCGCGCCCGCTTCGGTGATTGCCTGCTGCATGTTGCCGTCTCCTCTGGTATTAATGCCGTCTCTGCCATCCTCGGCTCAAGCACAGGTTATCGAGCGAGTCTGAGAAAATGCTGACATCCCGCCCCCGGGAAAACCCGTAACCCAATCGAACCGAAGCAGGCCAGCACCATGCGCATTCTCGTCGCGGAAGACGACGCGGAAATCGGCGCGGCGATCCGCAGCCGCCTGACGCGGCTCGGCCACGCGGTCGACCTCGAAACGAACGGCGCGACGGCGAACAGCCTGCTCGGCGTCGAGCGCTTCGACCTCGTCGTGCTCGACGTGATGCTGCCCGCGATGGACGGCTTCGCGATCCTGCGCAACCTGCGCGCGTCGGGCAGCACGACGCCGGTGCTGCTCGTCACCGCGCGCTCGGCGATCGACGACCGCGTGAGCGGCCTCGGGCTCGGCGCGGACGACTACCTCGTGAAACCGTTCGACTACCGCGAGCTGGAAGCGCGCGTGCAGGCGCTCCTGCGCCGCAACAGCGGCCACGCGAACGACGTGCTGACGCTCGGCGGCCTGCGCATCGACCGCAGCAGCCGCCTCGCCGAGCTCGACGGCCGGCCGCTGTCGCTGTCGCGCCAGGAATTCGCGCTGCTCGAGATCCTCGCGAGCCGGCCGCAGCGGATCTTCTCGAAGGACGAATTGCTGAACCAGCTGTTCAGCTTCGGCAACGAGCCGAGCGCGAACGCGGTCGAGCAATACGTGACGCGCGTGCGCAGGAAGCTCACGGGCAGCTCGGTCGAGATCCGCACCGCGCGCGGGATGGGGTACCAGATTGCGACGCACTGACTGGTTCCCGAAGACGCTGTTCGGGCGCACGCTGCTGTTCATCGCGCTCGTCGTCGCGTCGGGCGCGCTCGCGCTCGCGGCGATCGCGCGCTACTACGCGGGCGTCGCTGCCGAACGCGCGTACGACCAGCTGCTCGCCGGCGCGGCAATCCAGGTCGCGGAAAACCTCTACGTTCAAGGCGGCGTGCTCGCGCTGAATCCGCCGGTTGCCGCGCTGTCGACGCTGTCGCGCTACGACCTCGTGTACTACAAGGTCGTCGACTCGCGCGGCGTGGTCGTGGCCGGCTACCACGACCTCGCGAGCCCCGCGACGCTCGCCGCCGCGAAGCTCGGCCCCGCGTTCGCGAACGGCACCTACCAGCACGCGCGGATCCGGATGGCGACCATCGCGCGCTACATGCCCGAGGAAAGCACGCCCGGCTGGGCGCTCGTCACCGTCGCGCAGACGACGAACGCGCGGCAGGCGCTGACGAACGACATGAGCTTCAAGGTGTGGACGCTGATCCTGCTGATGAGCGTGCTCGCGATCGGTGCGAGCGGCCTCGCGATCCGGCGCGGCCTGCGGCCGCTCGCGCAGATCGAGACCATCATCGCCGCGCGCGACCCCGCCGACCTGCGCCCGGTGGCCGTCGACACGCCGAGCGAGATCAACGCGATCATCGGCGCGATCAACGGGCTGATGCGCCGCCTCGCGGAGCGGATCACCGCGATGCAGCGCTTCATCGCCGACGCCGCGCACCAGATGCGCACGCCGCTCGCGCGCCTCGACGCGCAGATCGAGCTGCTCGACAGCGAAGCCGACCCCGCGCGCCATGCCGCGCGGCTCGACGCGCTGCGCGCGACCTGCGCGGACGTCGGCCGGCTCACCGGGCAGCTGCTGAACCACGCGATGGTGATCCACCGCATCGAGGCCGTGCCGCTGCAGCCGGTCGAACTGGTCGGGATTGCCAAGGAAGTGCTCGGGCGCACGATTCCGC
Organism: Burkholderia stagnalis; assembly: GCF_902830275.1. Lineage (GTDB taxonomy): Bacteria > Pseudomonadota > Gammaproteobacteria > Burkholderiales > Burkholderiaceae > Burkholderia > Burkholderia stagnalis. Next base: position 785,666 of record NZ_CADESW010000001.1, read on the forward strand.
TCGCCGACGCGCGCGACGTGGCGGTCGCGTTCGACAGCGACACGCCGCACGCGTGGATCGACGGCGACGCGATCAGCCTGCAGGAAGCGCTGTCGAATGTGCTGCACAACGCGCTGCTGCACGGCCACGCGGACGACATCGTCGTGTCGGTGGCCAGCACGAGCGAGTCGGTGACGCTGAGCGTCGCCGACAACGGCCGCGGGATTCCGCGCGAACAATGGGACGCGGCGCTGCAGCCGTTCGTGCGGCTCGAACCCGACGGCGCCGGGCGGCGCACGGGGTCGGGCCTCGGGCTCGCGATCGTGCAGGAAGTGATGAAGGCGCACGGCGGGCGGGTCGGCTTCGCGTTCCCGCCGCAGGGCGGGTTCGCGGTCGTGCTGACGTTTCCGCCCGCGCGGGGCGCGGGCGACGCGACGGCCTGAAGACGTGAAGGCGTAAGCGCCCCGCTACACCGCCACCGCTTCCCCGCCGAGATACGCATCGCGCACCCGCTCGTCGCCGAGCAGCGACTTCGCCGCGCCTTCCAGCACGACGCGCCCCGTCTGCAGCACATAGCCGTAATGCGCGATCTCGAGCGCGAGGCTCGCGTTCTGCTCGACCTTGACTGCTCTCCTCCCGAAAGGAAGGCGATTCCCGCTTCACTGAATGCGACCCGACATCGCCTCAAAGAGACATGGGACTTACGCTTTCTCCATGGGCTGACACCGCCAGTCCGGCGGCCAAAACGTTGCGCGCGGCGTTGATGTCGCGGTCGTGCGTTATTCCGCATCCCGGACAGTCCCAGGCGCGCACTTTCAACGGCAGGCGGGCTACGGTGTGCCCGCAATCGGCGCATCGCTTGCTGGAGGGATACCAGCGATCGATCCCGATCAACGTGCGGCCGTACCACTTGGCCTTGTACGTCAGCTGCCGCACGAATTCCGACCAGCCCGCATCGCCGATCGATTTCGCGAGCCCTCGATTCTTCAGCATGTGGCGGACGGCAAGACTTTCGATCGCGATCACTTGGTTTTCGTTGATCAACCGTGTCGAAAGCTTGTGCAGGAAATCCCTGCGCGAATCTGCCGTCCTGGCATGCATCCGTGCGACTTTGAGTCTCGCCTTCCTGCGATTGGCCGAACCCTTTTGCTTCCTTGCCAGCCGTCGTTGCAACTTGGCGAGCCTGGCTTCGTTCTTGCGAAACGCATTCGGCGCCGCGATCTTCTCGCCCGTCGAAAGAACGACAAAATCTGTCAACCCGAAGTCGATGCCGACCTTGCCGGTTGCTGCGGATTTTGCAGAAACCACGTCGTCGCAAAGCAGCGATACGTGGTATCGGCCTGCGGTGTCCTTCGACACCGTGACAGTGGTCAGCTTCGCCCCCGACGGAATCCTGCGCGACCAGCGGATCGCAAGCGGCGCATTCATCTTCGCCAGCTTCAGCGACGTGCCATCCCATCTGAACGCGCTCGCCGTGTACTCGGCCGATTGCGCACCGTCCTTGCGCCGGAAGTTCGGGTACTGGGCGCGCTTGGCGAAGAAGTTCGCAAACGCCGTCTGCAAGTGGCGCAACGCCTGCTGGAGCGGCACGGAGCTGACTTCGTTCAGCCAACCGTGTTCGGGCGTTTTCTTCAGCGCGGTGAGCGCGGCGGAGGTTTCGTGATAGCCGACACGTGCCTGGCGCTGCTGCCACGCATCGGTGCGCATCTGCAGCATGCGGTTATACACAAAGCGCGCACACCCGAACGTCCGGGCAAGCATCGTTGCTTGCTCGGGCGTCGGGTAGAACCGGAATCGGTAGGCGCGCTTGATATCCATGCCTCACACCATGTCATAGGCTCGCGTGTGCTTCAAGTTTGGGAGAATCGGCCACTCGGCCGCACTCGTTTCACTCCTCGCTCTAAACGACGGGGTTTCTCGGAGCAAATCGGATGACGATCGTCACGCCCTGCCGGTTGATCGCATCGATCAGTTCGAGCATCTTGTCGACATAGAGCGGCGACAGGCCCATCGTCGGCTCGTCCAGCAGATCACGACGCCGATGGCCGAGATACGCGTCGAAGGAGGTCGCATGACGACCCGTACGCGAACACGTCGGACTGTTACCTGCTGCTGATGCACCTGCCGGAAATCCTGCGTCAGCGCTCGGACGTGTTCAGCCGTCCGGCGCTCGCATCACGCCTTATGCGCCGACAACAAAATACTCGTCTCCGTATTCGCGATCCCGTCGATCAACCGGATCGCCCCCAGCACACGATCGAAGTTCTCGAGCGAATCCGCATTCAGCTCCGCGACCAGATCCCAGCGCCCGTTCGTACTATGAATCGTCGCGACGTTCGGATGCCCGCGCAGCACCTTGACCACCTCCGCCGCGCGGTTGCCCTCCACCGCGATCGACATCAGCGCGCGAATCCGGTGCCGTTCGGCGGCCGGCTTCAGCCGCACCGTATAGCCGACGATCACCCCGTGCTTCTCCAGCCGCGTCAGCCGGTTCTGCACGGTCGCGCGCGCGACGCGCAGCTGCTTCGCGAGCGCGACCACCGACAGCCGCGCGTTGTCGCGCAGCAGCGCAATGAGCTGACGGTCGACGTCGTCGAGCGTAATCATCGAATGTCCCTCTCCTGTGAAATGCCCTCGCCGCGCAAGCCGGCCGCGCGCCGCCGCGCTTGACCCGCGGGATTCGATCACATTGCCACATGCGGCTGGCATTTTGCAAAGTTTGGTGATGAATCTGCCAGTTTTGCTGTCTTTTTGTTGGCTGGCGCCCCGGAAATAATGTCTCCATCGAGCGGCCCGTTACGCCGCATCCATCACCGGAGACACCCTCATGACCCGCTTCCTGGACGTTCCCGCCACCGCCCGGCTGATCGCGCAAACCGGCGTCACGCGCTTCCTGAACGAACTCGTCGATACGCTGCATGCCGACTACCTTCGCTGGGCCGATTTCGACAAGTCGCCGCGCGTCGCGTGCCATTCGCGCGACGGCGTGATCGAGCTGATGCCGGTCGCGAACGCGTCGCTGTTTGCGTTCAAGTACGTGAACGGCCACCCCGTCAACGCGGCGCGCGGCATGCACACGGTGATGGCGTTCGGCGCGCTCGCGGAAGTCGACACGGGCTACCCGCTGCTGCTCGCCGAGCTCACGCTGACCACCGCGCTGCGCACCGCCGCGACGTCGGTGCTCGCCGCCAAGGCGCTCGCGCGCGCCGACGCGCGCACGATGGCGCTGATCGGCAACGGCGCGCAGAGCGAATTCCAGGCGATCGCGTTCCACGCGCTGCTCGGCATCGACGAGATCCGCCTGTTCGACGTCGATCCGCTCGCCACCGACAAGCTCGTGCGCAACCTCGCCGCGTATCCGGCGCTGCGCGTGGTGCGCGCCGCCTCGACCGCCGACGCGGTGCGCGGCGCGGACATCGTGACGACCGTCACCGCCGACAAGGCCTACGCGACGATCATCACGCCGGACATGATCGAGCCGGGCATGCACCTGAACGCGGTCGGCGGCGATTGCCCCGGCAAGACCGAGCTGCATGCGGACGTGCTGCGCGCGGCGCGCGTGTTCGTCGAATACGAGCCGCAGTCGCGCATCGAGGGCGACATCCAGCAGCTGCCGGCCGATTTCCCCGTGATCGAACTGTGGCGCGTGCTGCAACAGGAAGCGGCCGGCCGCGAAAGCGCCGGGCAGGTCACGGTGTTCGACTCGGTCGGCTTCGCGCTCGAGGATTACTCGGCGCTGCGCTACCTGTATTCGCTCGCGCGGCAGCACCACGCGGGCGTCGAGATCGCGCTGATCCCGCCGGCCGTCGACCCGAAGAACCTGTTCGCGCTGATCGACGATCCGTCCGCGCTCGCGCACGGCCAAGCCGCCTTCGTCGCCGACGCCGTCGCCGCGCTCGCGCGCTGACCCGAGCCGGTGCGGCCCGCGCGCCGCACCGCCCTATTCCCTTCGCTCTGCTTGCGATGAACCTCGTATCGATTCAGGCACCGGCCGCCGTCGTGATGATCCGGCCGCACCATTTCCTGCCGAACCCGCAAACCGCGGCCGACAACGCCTTCCAGCGCACGGGCGCCGCGCTCGGCGAGCACGACGGCGCGCCCGCGCGCGTGTCCGCCGCCGCGCGCGACGAAGTCACCGCCGCCGCGCAGCGGCTCACCGACGCCGGCGTGCGCGTGCACGTGTTCGACGACCACGGCGAACGCGACACGCCCGACTCCGTGTTCCCGAACAACTGGTTCTCGACGCACCCGGGCGGGCACGTCGCGCTGTATCCGATGACGAGCCCGAACCGCCGCCGCGAGCGGCGCGCGGACGTGATCGAGATGCTGAAGGCCGAATACCGGGTGCAGGACGTGATCGACTACTCGGGCCTCGAATACGACGACGTGTTCCTCGAAGGCACCGGCGCGATGGTGCTCGACCACGTCGCGCGCGTCGCCTATGCCGCGCGTTCGCGGCGCGCGGACCCGGTCGCGCTCGAACGCTTCTGCACGCACTTCAACTTCGAGCCGATCTGCTTCGACACCGCCGACGCGCACGGCCGCCCGATCTATCACACCAACGTGATGATGAGCGTCGCGACCGGGTTCGCGCTGGTCGGGCTGGACCTGATCAGCGATCCGGGCCGGCGCGACGACGTGCGGCGCCGTCTGTCGGAAACCGGCCGCACGGTGATCGCGCTCGAGCCGTCGCAGATCGGCGATTTCGCGGGCAACGCGCTGGAGCTGTCCGGGCGCGATGGACGCGTGCTCGCGCTGTCGCGGCGCGCGGCCGACTGCCTGACGCTGCGCCAGCGCAAGCTGATCGAGCGCTCGGCGCGGCTGCTGCCGCTCGACGTGCCGACGATCGAGCTGGCCGGCGGCTCGGTGCGCTGCATGCTGGCCGGCATCCACCTCGCGCGCCGGCACGGCTGACGCTGCGCCGCCCCTTCTCTCTAAAAAACGATTGAAGATACCGATGCGTCACACGATTCGCCCCCGCGCGCCGCTGGCCGCGCTCGGCCTGGCCTGCGCCGCCACGCTCATGCCCGCCGCGCACGCGGCCGATCCACTCGTCAGGATCGGGCTGGCCGCGCCGCTGACCGGCGGCGTCGCGCACCTCGGCAAGGACGACGAGAACGGCGTGCACTAAAGGCGCGGCGCGATCGTCGACGGTTCGACTGCGTACGGCCAGTGGCTCGCGAGCCGGTTCGAGCGGCAGGCGAAGGCGCTCGGCATGACGGTGGTGTCGCGCGACGCGGGCACCGACAAGACGATCGACTTCCGCGCGATCCTCACGAAGATCAAGGGGCAGCGGCCCGACGTGATCGTGTACGGCGGGATGGACGCGACGGGCGGGCTGTTCGCGCGGCAGGCCGCGCAGCTCGCGATCGGCGCGAAGCTCCTCGCGGGCGACGGCGTGTGCACGCCGGAGATCGCCGATCTCGCGGGCCCCGCCGCGAAGAGCATCGTGTGCTCGGTCGCGGGCATGCCGCTGCTCGACGTCGTGAAGATGTAACGCGGCCGCCGGTGCGCGCTCAGCCGGCGATCAGCTTCAACCCGGCCGGCAGCGATTCGCCGAACACGCGCACCGTGTCGTCGACGTCGAGCGCCACCACCTCGCGCACCCGGTCGAGCCACGCCGCCGGCGCGCTCGCGGCCGCGAGCCGGCGGATCACCGCGTCGCGCAGGTCGGGCGGCAGGTCGCGCGAGCGATCGCCCGTCATCCGCGCGATCTGGGCCGCCGCGAACGCGGCCGGCTCCACCTGCTTCCAGTCGAGCGCGAACAGCGCGTCGAGCAGCCGCGCGGCGACGTCGGCCGGCACCACGCCGTGCGCGCTGCCGTAGAACGGCTGGCGCGCGCCGATGCGGCCGATCGCCCACGCGCCCAGCGCGCTGTCGGCCGGCTTCTGCAGCAGCGCGACGAGCCGCTCCGCGAGTTCGATCTTGCGCTCGACCGGCAACCGTTCGAGCGACGCCGACAGCCGCGTCATGTCGGCCGGGCCGACCTTGGCCGGATCGAACGGCAGCTTGCGCCGCTTGCCGTCGGTGGGTTCGAGGAACGCGATCGCGTCGCGTACCTGCGCCTGCGCATCGTCGTCGAGCCCGCCCGCCGCGCGCCGCCACAGCGTCCACCATTCGGACCACACCTGGCCGTCGTTCACGTACTGGATGCCGTCGTCGAACAGCGGCCACAGCTGCTCGATGCGCCATGCGTCGAGCGGATGCCCGAAACCCGGGCGCACGCAGTAGCCGGCAAGGTTCAGCCACGCGCGTTCGTGGTCGGCCGAACGCCGCCGCCGCCGTGCGCGCGCGAGCAACGCGTCGAACAGCTCGCGCGCGAGCGCCACGTCCCATTCGTCGCGCGGGCCGAGCAGCTGTTCGAGCTGCGCGCGCAGCCGGCGCGTGTCCTTCGGCGTGACGTCCGCCGAGCGGCCGCCGAACGAGCGGTCGATCAGCTCGATCGCCTGGTCGAGTTGCGGATGCCGCGCGGGCGTATCCGCGTCGCCTTGCGTCGCCGCGTCGCCGCGCAGCTGGAATTCGAGCCGCCAGCGCCGCGCCGCGTCATCCGTCGCGATGCAGTGCATTTCGAGCGTGCCGACCTCGGTCAGCGACGCCGTGAGCTTTACGGGCGTCTCGTGTGCGTCGCGCGCATCCTGCCGCCCGACCACGGTCGCGATCGGCGGCAGCCGCACGAAATCGCCGTCGCCGAGCGTCACCAGATCGCCCGGCCGGTACGCGGTGTCGGCCACCGTCGACACGAGGTGGAAGCGCACCGGCTGCCCGAGCCGCAGCGCGAACGTGCGGCCCTCCAGCCGGATCTCGTGGCCCTCTTCGGTGCCGCGCGGCAGCAGGCACACGCCGCGCGGTTCGGCGTCGCCGTCGTCGAGCACCAGGAAATAGCTGCGCGCCGAGCCGCCGCCGATGCGCGGCGCATGCCCCGCGCGCGCGAGGCCGTACGCCACCGCGCCGCGCGCGACCGCGATATCCGGATGCGCGTTGTGCAGCACGTTGAGCGGCTGGCCGCGCCATGCGCCGAGCGTCTGCGCCAGGCGGCCGGCGAGCGCGCCCGCGCGGAACACGCCGCCGTTGAGCAGCAGCGTGTCGGGCAGCGGCCCGTCCGCATGGCGAGCAAGAAACGCGGCGACGTGCCGCGTGACGGCCGCATCGCTCGCATACGGCAGCCCGAATTCGACGATCGCGCTGCGCGCGCGGCGCGGCAGTTCGTCGGCCGCGACCTGCGGGAAGAAACCGTCGACGACGATCTGCTCGACTTCCTGCCGCGTCAGCTCCGCCGAGCGCGCGCCGCCGATCAGGCGGCTGCCCGCGCCGAGCAGCGTGACCGTGACCGAGTCGGGCGCGTCGGCGCCGAGCAGGCGCTCCTTCGCGGCGCGGCAGCGCTCGACGAGCTGCGACAGGCTCGCGGCCGACAGCCGCGCGCCGGGCTCGGTCAGGCGCGGCTCGACGAGCCGCGCGAGCGCGAGGTCCATGTTGTCGCCGCCGAGCATCAGGTGATTGCCGACGCCGATCCGCGTGAGCGCGGGCTTGCCGTCGTCGCCGAGCGCGACGTCGACGAGCGTGAGGTCGGTCGTGCCGCCGCCGACGTCGCAGATCAGCACGCGCCGCGCACCGGCGAGCGTGTCGCGCAGCGACGCGCGGTGGCGGTACAGCCAGTCGTAGAACGCGGCCTGCGGTTCTTCGAGCAGCCGCAGCGCGGGCAGCCGCGCGAGACGCGCGGCTTCGACCGTCAGCGCGCGCGCGCCGTCGTCGAACGACGCGGGCACGGTGAGGATCAAGTCCTGCTCGGCAAGCGGCGCGTCGGGGAAATGCGCGTCCCACGCATCGCGCACGTGCGCGAGGTAGCTCGCGCTCGCATCGACCGGCGACACCTTGTCGACGCCGTCGGCCGCACCCCACGGCAGGATCGGCGCGAGCCGGTCGACCGACGCGTGCGACAGCCAGCTCTTCGCGCTCGCGACGAGCCGGCCCGGCACCTGCGCGCCGAGCGCGCGCGCATAGCGGCCGATCACGGCGGGCAGCGGGCTGCCTTCACCGGCTGCTTCACTCGCCTGCCACGGCAGCCGCAACGCCTCCGCCGGCAGCTCGCCGGGCGCCGGGTGATAGCGCACCGACGGCAGCAGCGGCTGCGCGCCGACCTCGCCGGGGCCGACGAGCTGCTCGACGTCGAACACGCGGATCGCATCCGATCCCGCTTCGACGTACGCGACGACCGTGTTGCTGGTGCCGAGGTCGATGCCGACCGTATAACGCTTCATCGCGCTCAGGCGGTGCCGCGCACGTCGAACTCGACCTTCCAGCGCTCGTCGGTGCCGCTCGGGATCGCTTCGAGTTCGAGCGTGCCGGCCTCGGTCACGCGCGCGTGCAGCTTCACCGGCACGATCTCGCCGACGGAGCGGCCGTCGGCCGGCAGCGTCGCCTGGATCTCCTCGAGCTCCTGCAGCTCCTCCGGCGACCAGTAGTCGAGCAGCGTGCCGACCTGGTCCTGGCGGCGCACCGACGATCCGAAGAAGCGGAAATGCACCGGCTCGCCGACGACGAGGCCGAACTCCTGCGGCGGCAGCGCCGCGTTCGTGCCTTCCTCCATGCCGAACGGCGCGACGCACAGCGCCTGCACCGGCGGCTCGAGCCCCGGCACCGCCGGCATCGCCGATTCGATCGCGACGTAGTACGCGCGCGCCGTGCCGCCGCGAATGCGCACGCCGCGGCCGCGCTTCACATAGCCGTAGTACGCGGCGCCGCGCGCGACCGCGAGGTCGAGATCCGCGCCGCCGAGCAGGCGGGCGGGCGCCGCGCCTTCCGATCCGAGCCAGCCGTTCAGCGTGTCGAGCACGCGCTGCGTCAGCAGCGACGACTTGAACACGCCGCCGTTGAACAGCACCGCAGTCGGATGCAGGAACGTCGCGCCCGGCGGCAGCGTGCGCTGCACGCCGTCCAGCGCGTCGAGCGCCGCGACCTGGCGGCCGAGGAACGCGGCGAGGTGGCGCGTGATGCCCGCGTCCTGCGCATACGGCAGGCCGAGCTGCGTCAGGCCGACGCGCGCGCGGCTGACCGGGCGCGCCGCTGCGTCCACGTGCGGGAAGAAGCCTTCGAGGATCGTCTGCGTGAGTTCCGCGCGGGTCAGCTCGGTGCGGATCGAACCGCCGATCAGCTTCGAGCCGCGGCTCGGCACGACGAGCGGCACCGCATCGGTCGACGGGTCGGACAGCAGCGTCTCCTTCGCGGCGCGGCACGCGTACGTGAGCGCACGCAGCTGCCACGGGTCGGCCTGCGTGCCCTGCGTCGCGAGCTTGCGCGCGACCACGTGCGCGAGCGCGAGGTCCATGTTGTCGCCGCCGAGCAGGATGTGCTCGCCCACCGCGACGCGATGCAGTTCGAGGTTGCCGTCGCGTTCGACCACCGCGATCAGCGACAGGTCGGTCGTGCCGCCGCCGACGTCGACGCACAGGATCAGGTCGCCGACGTTGACTTGCTTGCGCCAGCCGCCCTGGCTCTTCTGGATCCAGCTGTAGAGCGCTGCCTGCGGCTCCTCGAGCAGCGTCATGCGCGTATAGCCGGCGGCCCGCGCGGCCTCGGCCGTCAGCTCGCGCGCGGCCGGGTCGAACGACGCGGGGATCGTCACCGTCACGTCCTGGTCGACGAACGGCGCGTCCGGATGCGCGTGGTCCCATGCTTCGCGCAGGTGCGTCAGGTAGCGGATCGAGCTTTCGAGCGGCGACACGCGCGACACCTCGGGCGGCGCATCGCTCGGCAGGATCGCCGCGCGGCGGTCGACGCCCGGGTGGCACAGCCAGCTCTTCGCGCTCGACACGAGGCGGATCGGCGTGCCGGCGCCGCGGCTGCGCGCCATTTCGCCGACCGCGAAGTTGCGCGACGCCGTCCACGGCAGCGTCAGGTCGCCCTGCGTCAGCTCGCTTTCATGCGGCAGGTAGAGGAACGACGGCAGCAGGTCGCGCGACTCCAGCGCGCCGGGCGCGGTGAGCTGCGCGATCGGCAGCACCTGCTGCTCGACCTTCTCGCCGTCGCTCGCGGCCGTGTCGACGTACGACAGCGCGCAGTGGGTGGTGCCGAGATCGATGCCGATCGAATAGCGTGCGTCGCTCACAGTTCCACCTCCGCCGGGGCGATCACGGAGGCGTCGTGGCTGCCGGTCAGCTTCGGCAGGCGCACGTCGGAGACGCGCCAGCCGCGATGGCTGACGGTGCCCGTGAACGGCGCGGCGCCGACGACGTTGCCGGTCACGCGCACGGCCGTCGCGTCGAAGCCGGCCGGCAGCGTCACGCGGCTGCCTTCGGCTTCGTCGCGCACCGGCACGATCGTGAAGTGCTCGCGCAGCGCGGCGCGGCAGCCGTCGTGCACGAGGCGCGCGGCCGCGCCGATGTCGGCGTCCGTGTAGCCGGCGATGTCTTCCTGCACGAAGTCGATGAAGCGTGCGTCGCGCTGCAGCAGGCCGAGCAGTTGCAGCGCGGCCTGCGGGCTCGCTTCGCGCAGTTCGGGCGCCTTCACGGGCGCGGCAGCCGGCGCGGGCACGGGCGCAGGCGCGGCGGCCGGCGCCGGTTGCGCGGCAACGGGCGCGCCGTCGCGCACGCGCAGCACGCCGGCGGCGAATTCGCGGTTGCCGAGCACGGAGAAGAACGTGCCGACGGCAAGCGACAGCCGGCCGAAGAACGACAGATTGGATTCGGGCATGTGGCTTGGACTCCTGTGGGCCCGCCATGCGGCGGGCGATCTTGCCTGGGGCGCCGGGCGCGGGGCGCGAAATGCGCATGGCCGATGCCCGGAGCGCGATTCCGGGCCCCCTCGCGGGGTGCGGAAAACCCGTATTTTGCCCTGTGGCGGAAGAATGGTGCGGAAGTTGGGGGACAGAACAGTGTGGCCGCGTGCAAAAGGCGCCGGCCGGATGGCGGGATTGCGCTGCGAGGATTAGCGGTCCGTAGTGAATTTCAAGGTGCCTGACGGCTTCAGGAAAGGCCGGCGATGCGTGCGGCGTGGGCCGCTTCGCTGGGTACGCCCTTCTTGGTAACGATCGAAATCCTCCCAATAGCCGACCGGACCTCGACCTTGACGCATTCGGTGCAACGTCGGCGTGAACCAGCCTGCGCTCCCCTGAACCGCCCACACTCGATACCGAGCGTCGGCCGAGCCATGCTGCAGGCCGCGCGCGACGGCGGCGCACCGGCCATCGTCGAACCCGCAGGCATCAACCGGCTCGCGCAGGCCGCCGCCGCGCCGGGCCGCCCATAACGCCCGGCGTGCGCGTGTGGGCGCGCCCGCCTACGACGCCACGCCCACACGCGCAGGCACGGCCGACACGATCGTCGCGACCGCCACCGCCAGCACGACCGCCGCGCCGATGAAGACGCCGCTCGCGCCGTTCGCATCGAACACCACGCCGCCCGCGGCCGCGCCGGTCGCGATCGCGAGCTGGACCGCCGCGACGATCAGGCCGCCCGCGCTCTCCGCCTCGTCCGGCACCGTGCGCGTGACCCACGTCGACCACGCGACGGGCACGCCGCCGAACGCCATCCCCCACAACGCGACGAGCACCGCGTCGACGAGCGGCGCGCGCCCGAGCGCCACCAGCGCGACGCCGAGCACGACCATCAGCGCGGGCATCGCGATCAGCATCGGCCGCAGCCGGTGCTCGAGCACGCGGCCGGCCAGCGACGTGCCGACGAAGTTCGCCACGCCATAGCCGAGCAGGATCGCCGACAGCCCGTTCACGCCGACACCCGCGACCTGTTCGAGAAACGGCCGCAGGTACGTGAAGAACGCGAAATGCCCGGTGAACACGAGGATCGTCGCGAACATCCCGAGGCCGACCGTCGGCCGCCGCAGCACGTCGACCAGCGTGCGCAGCCGCGTCGTGCCGGACGGCGCCATCGCCGGCAGCGTCGCGACCTGCGTCGCGAGCGCGAGCACGCCGAACCCGGCCGCGATCAGGAACACGTTGCGCCAGCCGATCAGGTGACCGAAATAGCTGCCGAGCGGCGCGGCCGCGATCGTCGCGACCGCCACGCCGCTGAAGATGATCGACAGCGCGCGCGGCACCATCGCAGTCGGCACGAGCCGCATCGCGGTGGCCGTCGCCATCGTCCAGAAGCCGCCGAGCGCGATGCCGAGCAGCACGCGGCCGACCAGGATCGTCGCGAGATTCGTTGCGCACGCGACGGCCAGGTTCGAGACGATCAGCAGCGCCGTAAACGACAGGAGCACGCGCCGCCGGTCGATGGCGCGCGTCGCGGCTGCGGTGAGCAGGCTCGTCACGAGCGCGACCGATGCGGTGGCCGTGACGGCCTGGCCGGCGACGCCCTCGGTCACGCCGAGGCTGTCGGCCATCGGCGTGAGCAGGCTCGCGGGCAGGAACTCCGCGGTGACGAGCCCGAACACGCCGAGCGTCATCGCAAAAACGGCGCCCCAGGCGGGTTCGCGCGGCCCCGCCGCGACGCCGGCGGATTCGATGGTGGGATTCATGTTTGATGCGATTCCGGAAAAAGTGCCAATGGTTGCGCATCGTAAGGTCAGCACATCAGGACGGTCTATGACATACAATCCGGAAACATTGATCAATCGTCCGAAACCGATGTCCGATCCCGTCGACCTCCCGCCGTCCGACACGCACGACCTCGTCAGCGAACTGCTGCTCGGGATGCGCCTGAGCGGCGTCCAGTACCGCCGCATCCAGGTGGCGCGGCCGTTCGGCATGCGCTTCGGCAACGTGCGCGGCCGCGCGCAGTTCCACTTCGTCGGCCGGGGGCCCGTGCTGCTGCGCGACCCGCGCGGGGCGACCTACCGGCTCGACACCGGCGACGCGATCCTGATGCCGAACGGCGGCGAGCATGCGCTGGTGTCCGAGCCCGACACGCCGTGCCGCGAGATCGACGGCTTCGAGACCGCGAAGATCTGCGACACGGTCACCGCGGTCGGCGCCGCGCGGCAGGCCGAAGGCGACGGCGGCGCGGAAGCCGGCGACGCACTGATCTTCAGCGGCTGCATGGAACTCGATCTCGGCGGCATGCAGCCGCTCGTCGCGACGATGCCCGAGGTGATGTTCGTCGGCACGCTGCTCGCGCGCAATCCGGAGCTGCGGCCGCTGCTCGATGCGATGGAGCGCGAGTCCCGCGCCGAGCGCGCGGGCTTTGCAGGCATCCTGGCGCGGCTCGCGGACGTCGTCGCCGCGTTCATCGTGCGCGGCTGGGTCGAATGCGGATGCGGCAACGGCACCGGCTGGGTGCAGGCGCTGCGCGACCCGAAGCTCGGCCGCGCGCTCGTCGCGCTGCATCGCGAACCGGGGCGGAACTGGAGCGTCGCGGAGCTCGCGACGCAGGCCGGCGTGTCGCGCTCGGTGTTCGCGGAGCGGTTTCTCGCGGCGACCGGGATGACGCCCGTGCGTTACCTGACCGAGCTGCGGATGCGGCTTGCCGCGCAATGGATCACGCGGGATCGCGAGCCGATCGAGACGGTCGCGTATCGGCTCGGGTATGGGTCGCTGGCGGCGTTCAGCCGCGCGTTCAAGCGGGTGGTGGGGAAGCCGCCGGGGGCGGTGCGGGCCGACGGCGAGGGCAACGCCGAGGCCGCAGGCGACGCGGCGGCAAGCGCCGAAGCGGCCGGGTAACGCGACGTCGGCTGCACGACGCACGCGTGCAGCCGCGATGCGCCGCAAGCGGGCGCGCCCTCGCCCGCCTGCGGCGCGTCAAGGCCGCGCATGGATACGGCGCTGACTCCGCCCGCCGTCAGCCGGCCCGCTCCTCGAGCCGGTCGATCAACGCCGTCGCGCAGCGCACGGCCAGTTCCGCGCTCTGTTCGGCATCGACCGTCGCGCCGGCCGCCAGCGTGCCCTGCACGATCCGCCCCAGCAGGTCCTTCGCCAGGTCGCTGATCTCGTAATCCCGTTCCGTCATGATTCGCCTCCGGTGCGCCGGTCCGCCCGGACCGCGCGAGTGGGTGATGCCGGTGCCCGCACGACGATCTGCGCCTGCGTGTCCCGTTCGATCCGTTCGAGCGATGCGCGCATCGCCGCGTAATCGTCCGGCGTGCACACCTGCCGGTCGAAATGCGCGCGCAGCCGCCGCGTGACCTGCACGACGCGCGCGCCCGCATCGAACACATAGTGCGACGCGAAATCGACGTAGCCGTCGCGCACCGTCGCATCCGTCGGCAGGTCGGTCACGGTCACACCCGCCGGCAGCGCGATCTGCGCGCTCTCGCTGAACGCGCCGCCGATGCACACCCACGGCTGCGTGCGCACCGGCTCCGCGAGCCATGCCTGCACCTGGGTCGCGATCCCGCCCGTCAGGCTCGACAGCGCGGGCACCGCGCTCGTGCCGTCCGGCCACACGACGTGATCGAGCGTGCCCGTCATCGTCACGCCGAACGGCCCGTCGGTCGCCGTGCGGTCGGTCGTGACGAGCTGCGCGGTGCCGCGCAGCCCGCTTTGCCGCAAGCGCTCGACGGCAAGCTGCCGGATGCGCTCGCGGGTCGCGCGGCGGAACACGGTGCGTTCGAGTTCGGCGGTCCAGCCGTCGTCCTCGACGTACGACTGGTAGCGCTGCGCATCGATCCGCGCGGCGTCGATCGCGAGGCGCGCGCTGCGCGTGCGCGGCTGCGTGGCCGGCGTGCGCGACAACACGCCGGTGTCGACCCGCAGCGCGGGCCGGTCCATCACGATCGGCGGCAGGTAGCCGAACGCGATGCCGGCGGTGGTCGTATCCGCGTACAGCCCGAGATCGGGCAGCCACGTGATCGCGTGATTGATCGCGCCGCCGCCGTAGCCCGGCACCGACGGCAGCGTGTACACCGCCCCGAGGTTCAGCAGCACCGGCTCGCTGCGGATTCCGACCGCCGCCAGCAGCGCGCCGAACAGCGCGACGTGGTCCTTGCAGTCGCCGTAGCGGTTGCGCAGGATGTCGGTCACGCGGTGCGGCGCGGCAGCCGTCTCGCCGAGAAACAGCGCGACGTAGCGCACGTTCGCCTGCACCCAGTCGTACAGCACGCGCGCCTTGTCGCGCGGGTCGGATGCGTTCGCGGTCAGCGCCCGCGCGAGCTGCACGACCGCCGGATCGTTCGCGCTCGGGTCCACCGCCGCGTTGCGGTAGCGCGCGGCAAACGCCGCGTAGTCGGGCAGCGTCGACACCATCAGCCGGTCGCCGTCGGTCGGATAGCCGACCGCACCGTTCTCCAGCCGGTCGTACGGGCCGTGGCGATAGTCGAACGTGTAGCGGGTGCGGCCGTTCTCCGTCACCGGCGGCAGCGCGACGTAGCCGCGCGCATCGGCATGCAGCGGCATGTCGGCCGGCACGTCGAAGATCAGCCGCTGGTGGTCGACGGGCTCACGCGACGGCTCGACGAAGTAGCCGAAATAGCCGGGATTGAGCGGCTTGGTCCGCACCTTGCGAAACGCGATGCGCGTGCGCGAACCGGCCTCGACGCCCGGAAACACGACCGTGCGCAGCACGCCGTCCTGGAACGTCGGCGCGCCGGCGGAACGCGGCTCCTGCACGTCGCGGATCGCGTCCGGGCCGACCGGGTGCGCGACGCCGTCGCGGTCGATCGTCTCCGCCGCGAGCAGCTCGACCTTCTCGATGTCCTTGTCGAACCATACGTAGCGCTGCGCGATCGCATCGATGCCGTTCGCGTCATTCGCGCGCAGCGTCGCATCGTCGTGCTCCTCGAGCGAGCCGTCGCGCTGGATCACGAAAACGTGCACGTCGTTCTCGAGCGTCGTCGGCGCGATGTCGGCCGACTCTGGCCCCGCAGGGCCGGGGGCCGCCGGCGACGCACGCGCGCCGACCGTCGACAGGCAGAAACAGGCAACGCCGAACAGACGGAGCAGCATGCGCATCGCATCGAACCTCGCGGCACGTGGCCGGCAAGACCGCGGCCGGGCAGCCGCGTTCTTCGTCAGACTACGCCAATCAGGTGCGCTGCGCACCGCGCGCGCTTCGCGGGGTCGAATCCGAATCGATCGAGTCACACACGCATGCGCGATGCCGGATACGGGCGCCGGAAGACATTTTCACCGGTCATCCGCATCACTTCGCGACATATATACTGGAATCGTGCCCGTGATGCGCGGGCCTGCCGCGACGCCAGGGCAGCCAGGCGCGGCGCCGCGCCGGCAGCGGGCGAGGAGGCGTCATGGAGATCATCAACAGCGACTACGAAGTCGGTTTTCTGTTGGTCGTGTTCGTGCTGCTGGGCGTGGTGCTGATCGGTGCGTTGCTGACGGCGATGCATCTGGAACGCTGGCACCCTCGGCTGATCGGCGCCGCCATCGGCGCACTGATCGGGATTGCGCTGATCGAAGCCGTGCCGATGCTGACGTGAGCGCGGGCGCGCGCACGGATCGTCGGTCCTTCCTGCCGGAGGCTACATGGCACACAGCATCGTGCAAATCGTCGTGGTGCTCGTGATCCTGGGGCTCGCGCTGCTGTTCTTCATCGAACGGCGCAGCCGCGACCGGATCCGCGAGCGCCTGCTGCACCGCTCCTCGCGGCGATCGCATCGCTCGCATACGCATCATCATCCGTGACGCCGCGCGTCGCGCCGGGCGCGCGTGCGTGCATGGACATGCCGGAATCCGAATCAATGCCGCGCATCACCCGACGCCGGCCCGCCTGTTACCGGCAGTCGCCGACCCGCTTGCCGCGCCAGGTCCATGCCATCGTGTACGCACCGGCCTGCGCATGCTGGCCGTGCATCTGCCCCTTGAGGTCGTAGCTGGTCGGCGTGACAGTGCCCGTGACGTTCGCCGTGCCGCGCCCCTGCGCGTTCGCGCATGACATCGCCACCTTCAGCGTCGTGCCCGCGTAATCCCAGTGCGTGATCGTGCAGGCGACGTTGTCGCGCCGCATGCGCGCTTCCATCGTCGCGCGGATGTGCTTCGCGTCGGCGTCGGTCAGGCACTGGTCGGGCACCGGGTCGCCCGACGGCAGCGGCTTGCCGTTCAGCGTATAGGCGGTGTCGTCGTGCCACATGCCCGGCGACACGGTTTGGGCAAACGAAGCAACGGCAAAGCCGGCAAGCCCGGCGGCAATCAGCAGTTTCATGATTTCGGTTTCGGCTCGGCATGCGCCCGCGCGGCCGCACCGGATGCGGCCGCACACGGCGACGTGGAACGACGGTTATTGCTGGACGAGTTCGACGCGGCGGTTTTGCGCGCGGCCCGCGTCGTCGCCGTTGGATGCCACCGGCGACAGCGACGCGACGCCCTTCGCGCTCAGGCGCGCGGGTGCGATCTTGTAGGTGGTCGCCAGCGCCTGCGCGACCGCTTCGGCGCGCTTCTGCGACAGGTCGGCGTTGCGCGCGAACGGGCCTTGATTGTCGGTATGGCCGACGATGTACACCTTCAGCGCCGGGTTCGCCGTCAGCAGCTTCGCCATCTCGTCGAGCTGCGCCTTCGATTCCGGCTTGACCTGCGCCTTGTCGGTATCGAAGTAGATGCCGTACAGCGCGACCTTGCCCGTTGCCGCCAGCCCCTTCTGCAACGCGCCCGAATCGAGCACCTTGACCTGGCCGGTCTGCATCGGCTTCACCTCGACGACTTCCTCGTAGACGAGCGTGCGCTTGTTCGACGCGGAATCGTCCATGATGTGCAGGAACACGTACGCATCGCCGGACGCACGCGACAGCTTCGCGAGGATCGTGCGGTGCTTGTCGCCGAAATTGGCCTGGCCGACACCCGGCTGCGCGACCCGGTTCGAGCTGATCACGACGCTCTGGAATTCAATACCGCCGGATTTCCCGCATTGCTCCTGCGTGCAGCGGAACAGGATCTGGAAACCGCCCTTCTGCAGCGCGTCGAGATAGTTGCGCTCCACTTCCAGCGTCGACTTGTCGCCGCCGATCGTGTACGAGACGCGCGTGATCCGGCCTTCCAGGCTGAGGCCCTTGGCGGTCTTGCGGTCGTCGATCGGCTGGTTCGGCAGGAACGCCTCGTCGAAGGCCGTCTGCGAGTATGCATTGATGGTCGCGCCCGCGAAACGCGTGAGCAGCGGATGATCTTTCGAGCCCGGCGCATCGCCGGCGGCGAAGGCCTGCGCGGACAGCGACAGCAGCGCGGCGGCGGACAGCAGGCGGAATACGGACGATGCTGCGTTCTTCATGGAGTCTCTCAGGATGGTTTGTTATTCGATCGGATGCGACGAAGCGCGCGCATATTACCAAATCTGTCCGGAGAGATTTTTGACGAATGAATGATTTTCGGTGGCCTACGGCGGGCTGGCTCCGAGGGTGTTCAAGGCCAGCCGAAGTGCGGCGCAAAGTTGACATTGCGACAGACTGCACACTCCCACTGCCCGCGCCCAAGTCCGTTCAGACCCTCGCGACTATCGCGTTAATTCTTTGCGCATTCTCAAACGAGGTGCCCATTTTGCGCGCACGGTCAACGCGTTGCAGTAAGCAGCTCGATTCGCCGCGATGGCGGCGCGAAAGCCGATATCACGACAGCAGGATTTGGCACGACAGCGTTAAAAAATTGCAGATAATCAAATACACCCAATATATACTGCAACCAGACAACGCCCTAGTCACCCTCAATGAGCAACAAAACAGTCCAGCGGTTGATGCAAGAGACCCGGCGCGGCTACCCCATCGATTCCGAAACGCTTCGGGACATGGGTGTGAGCGCGGCCCTGGCGTCGCATATGGTCAAGTCCGGCTGGCTGCAGCGCCTTTCGAAGGGTGTCTACCTGCTGACCGGTGACACGCCCTCACGAGACGGCATCATCGCGTATCTTGGCCGACGCGTCCCCGGCATCCACGTCGGCGGCAAGACCGCCCTCGCCTGGCAAGGTGTTCGCCACAATATCGCGTTCAACGAGAAGGTCGTTCTATGGGGCCCGAGGCCGTACCGCATCCCTTCATGGGTAGCGGAGCACATGCACTACACGTACCAGACCACGGCCTTGTTCGACGAATCGTTGCCCTACTCGTCTGGGCTGGCGGCGCTTCCTACAGGTGATCCTGACTTACTTGTGTCGGTGCCGGAGCGAGCGATATTGGAGCTCGCAAGCGACATCGGAAAAGGACAATCGATGGAGGAAGCAACCAACCTGGTGATCGGATTGCGCAACCTGCGCGTCAAGACGCTGGACATGCTGCTGCACCACTGTACGAGCGTGAAGGTCGTCCGGCTGGTGCGAGATCTTGGACAGGGCGCGGATTTTCCATGGGCGCAAGACCTTCAGAAGCATGTCAACCGCCTCGGCGAAGGCACGCGATGGTCGAACAAGATGAAAAACGGCAAGCGACTCACACTCAAACCGTGATGAACCCGACCTACGTAGACACCGTCCGGCTGATGCTCGCGATCGCACCGATCGTCTTCGACACGCCGCGCTTCGCGATGAAAGGCGGTACCGCACTCAACCTGTTCCTGCACGACATGCCGCGTCTGTCCGTCGATATCGACGTCGTGGTCACCGATCGAAGCATGAACCGAGAAGAAGCGCTCGAAGCGATCGACAAGGAACTGGATCGAACCCGCAAGCAAATCGAGGCCGAGGGGCATGCGACCAAGTTCTCGGCCGCCTCCTCATCCGGGAAAGCGAAGGGCGATGACGTGAAGCTCGTGGTCATTTCCGGCACGGCCGCGGTCAAGGTCGAGGTCAACTACATCTTCCGAGGCACGCTGCTTGAACCGGTCCGGCGCCCGCTCACGCAGCAAGCCGAAGACACCTTCAGCGCCAGCATCGTCGTCCCGACGCTTCATGAAGCCGAACTCTACGGCAGCAAGCTTGTGGCCGCATTGGACCGCCAGCATCCGCGCGATCTGTTCGACGTGATGCATCTGGTCTCGCGCCACGGGTTGCGCCCGGATATCGTGGATGCGTTCGTGGGCTACCTCTCCGGGCATAACAGGCCGATTCACGAGGTGCTCTTCGGACCGATGCATTCGATGGCGGAAGCCTATGAATCCGATTTCGTCGGCATGACCGCCGAACCCGTCGGCCTGGATGTGCTCGAGGCAACGCAAGAACGGCTCCATCGGGAACTGCCGGCGTCACTCACGGAGAATCATCGTCGATTCCTGATATCGCTGGTTCAGGCCGAGCCCGACTGGTCCTTGATGCCATACGAGCATCTGCGTGAACTTCCGGCACTGAAATGGAAGCTCATCAACCTCGAGAATCTCAAGAAGAAAAAGCCGAAGGTGTTCGAGCAGCAGGCGTCCGAGCTCCGCGAGCACTTCGCCAGGCTGGACAACGACACGCGCTGACGCCACGCGTCATCTTGCGCCACCTCCCGCCTACCCCACATTCATCGGCAGCAGCACCATCTGCTTGCCTTCGACATGCAGCCGCGCCTGCAGCTCGACGGGCGTCTGGTTGTGCAGCCACGCGGTCAGGAAGTTCACGCGCCGGAAGATCAGCTTGCTCGCGAAGCACACGCTGTTCGGGAATTCGTCGAGCGTCGCCGATGCGAGGTTCATGAACTCGACCACCGGGTTCGTGCCGAACGCGATCCGGTAATCGGCCGCGATGCCGTTGCGCCGGCAATGCGCGACGTAGTAGTCGAGCGCCTCGGTGATCGTGTGCCGCAGCCGTTCGAGATGCTCGTGCCCGTCGTACGCCTTCGCGTCGACCTCGCCCACCGCGAGGAAGATCACGTTGCGGAAGTGCCCCGGGAACAACCGGTTCACCCACAGCAGCGCGTGCATGCTCGCCCCACGATGCTTGCCGACCAGCAGCACCGCGGTCGGCTGGGACGGATCGGGCTTGCCCGGCGCCGTCGCTTCGTCGACGGCCGGCGGCGCGCCCGAGAACAGCGCATCCTCCTTCGCGAGCTGCGCGCGCGTCTCCGCGTAGTGGCGGTTGATCAGGAAGCACGCCGCGACCACCGCGCTCGTCACGAGCACCGTCAGCCAGCCGCCTGCCGTGAACTTCTCGACCAGCGTGATCCCGAGCACCGTCGCCGTCACGACCAGCCCGATCGACGTCAGGAAGAAAGGCTTGTACCAGCTGCGCTCCACGCGGCGCTGGCGCCACCAGTAGGTGCTCATGCCGAGCAGCGACAGGCTGAACGTGAGGAACACGTTGATGCTGTACAGCACGACCAGCACGTCGACGCTGCCGTGCGTCCACAGCAGGATCAGCAGGCTCGACGCGCCCACGACGATGATGCCGTTCTGCCGCACGAGCCGCGTCGACAGGTCGCGGAAATGGCGCGGCACCCACGAGTCGGACGCCATGTTCGACAGCACGGCCGGGCCGTCGAGAAAGCCGGTTTGCGCGCCGACCAGCAGCAGCCCCGCCTCGAACGCGAGCACGGCCCCGAGCAGCAGGTGCCGCGCGAACGCCGAGCCGAGCCCGAGCTGGTCGATCACGCTGCCGAACACGACCGCGTTGAGCGTCTTGCCTTCGACCGGCGCCGCGTGCCACAGCATGTAGAGCAGGATGATCCCGCCCGCGGTAAACGCGAGCGACGTCGACATGTACAGCATCGTCACCTTGCCGTTCGGCACGCGCGGCTCCGCGAGCATGTTCACGTTGTTCGACACGGCCTCGAGGCCCGTGTACGTGCCGCCGCCGAGCGAGAACGCGCGCATCAGCAGCGCGAGCATCACGAAGGTGCCGAGCGATTGCGACATCCCGTGCGCCTCGTGCACCGCGTCGGGCACGATCGCCGCGAGATGGTCGCCGTGCGCCGCCACGCCGTAGACGATCAGCCCGAAGTGCAGCACGACGAAGCCGATGAAAATCGGCAGCAGCACCAGGATCGACTCCTTCATGCCGCGGAAGTTGAGCCCCGTCATCAGCACGATCAGCACGATCTCGGTCGTCAGCTTGAACGCCTGCGCGCTCACCGGCAGCATGCTGTAGAACGCGTCGACGCCGCTCGCGAGCGACGTCGCGACGGTCAGCACGTAGTCGACCAGCAGCGCCGCGCCGGACACGAGCCCCGGCTTCGGCCCGAGCAGCGCGGTCGCGACGCGGTAGCCGCCGCCGCCCGTCGGGAACAGTTCGATCACCTGGTTGTAGCCGATCGCGATGATGAACACCGTCGCGGCGGTCGCAAGCGCGAGGAACAGCGCGAGCGGGGTGTGATGGCCGAGCGCGAGGAACGCCTCCTCCGGGCCGTAGCACGACGACGACAGGCCGTCCGCGCCGAGCCCGACCCACGCGAGCAGCGGCGTCACGGCGATCGCGTGACGCGTGCGCGGATCGAGGGGATCGAGCGGCTTGCCGACGAGTACCTGCCACATCCTCTGAAGTGCGGTCACGATCCCTCCCGATGGCAGACGCGCCGGCGTCGTCTTCTCCAAGGTAGGAGGGTTCGCAAGCGTCCGCCAGTCGGCACATTCCTTAGGGCGGCATGTGTGGCTGACGAGACGCTTTCAGTACACCGACGTCCGGCAGACAGTGTGCGATCGCCTCAACCAAGCTCGCCGAGCACGCGCGCCAGCATGCGCGACACGCCCGCGAACGCCGGATGCGGCGCGGTGATCACGAAGGTCGGAATCTTCGCCAGATAGCCCGCGAAGCGGCCCTTCGCCTCGAAGCGCGCGCGAAACGGCGACGCGTCGAACAGCGCACCGAGGCGCGGCACGACGCCCCCGCCTATATAGATGCCGCCGGTCGCGCCGAGCGTGAGCGCCAGATTGCCCGCGAACGTGCCGAGCATTCCGCAGAAACAGTCGAGCGTCGCGATGCAGCGCGCGTCGCCGGCAAGCGCCCGCTCGATGATCGCGGCGGAATCGGTTTCGCGTGCGGCACGCGCATCGCGCGCGGCGAGCGCCGCATGGATCACCGCGATGCCCGGCCCGGCCGCGAGCCGCTCGAACGACACGTGCGGCCAGCGCGTGCGCGCAAGGCGCAGCACATGATCCTCGCGTTCGTCGGCCGGCGCGAACGACGCGTGCCCGCCTTCACCGGACAGCGGCACCCACGCATCGCCCGCGCGCACGAGCGCGGCGACGCCCAGCCCCGTGCCGGCGCCGAGCACGCCGATAGCGCCGCCGGGTGCCGCCGCCCCGCCGCCGACCGGCCGCCGCTGTTCGTCGGACAAATGCGGGACGGCCATCGCCAGCGCCGAGAAGTCGTTGACCACGTGCAGCGTGTCGAAGCCGAGCGCGCGACGCGTCGCGTCGATCGAGAATCGCCAGTGATGATTGGTCATGCTGACGAAGTCGCCGTCCACCGGGTTGGCGATCGCGATCGCCGCATGCCGCACCCGCGCGCCGCCGGCATCGCGCAGGAACGCGCGCACCGCGTCGGCGATGCCGGCGTGATCGCCGCAGCGATAGACGCGCACGCCGCCGATCCCGTCGCGCGCGGTTTCCAGCGCGAAGCGCGCGTGCGTGCCGCCGATGTCGGCCAGCAGGCGCGGTTCGGCCGCGTGCATCATGCAGCGCGCGAGCGGATCGTCGCGGAGGGTCGCTTCGCTCATCGTGTCTCCCGGATGGTCATGGGTTGTCGATCCTGCCGGTCGTGCCGGTCATGGCACCTCCACGCCCCGCGCCGCCTCCAGCAGCGCGAACCAGTGCTCGCGCGCGAGCGTCAGCCGGGTCGCCGCCACCGCCTCGCGCAGCGCCGCGATGCGGCCCGACCCGACGATCGGCAGCGGCCGGCACGGCAGCGCGAGCAGCCACGCGAACAGCACCGTCGTCGCGCACACGCCGAGTGCGCCGCCGATCCGCTCGGCACAGGCGCGCACGCGCGCGGCGGCCGGCGACGCATCGGTCAGCACGCGCCCGCCCGCGAGCGGCGACCACAGCATCGGCGGGCTGCGCCAGCGCTGCGCCTGGTCGAACGTGCCGTCGTCGAGCGGCGCGAGATGCAGCAGCGAGCATTCGACCTGGTTCGTCGCGAGCGCCATCCCGTGCGCGGCCAGCCGGTCCTGCAGCAGCGCCGCTTGCGCCGGCGCAAAGTTCGAGATCCCGAACGATCTCACCTTGCCGTCGCGCCGGAGCGCGGCGAAGGTCGCGGCGACTTCGTCGGCGTCCATCAGCGGATCCGGGCGATGCAGCAGCAGCAGGTCGAGCCGGTCGGTGCACAGCGCGCGCAGCGACTGCTCGACCGACGCGACGACATGCGCGGCCCCCGTGTCGTAGTGCTTGACGCGGTGCTCGGGACGCTGCGCGGACACCGGGCGGATCCCGCACTTGGTGACGAGCTGCATTCGCTCGCGCAGCTGCGGCGCGTCGGCGAGCACGTCGCCGAACAGGCTTTCGGCCGCATAGTCGCCATAGATGTCCGCGTGATCGAAGCTCGTCACGCCGAGGTCGAGCGCCGCTTCGACCAGCGCACGGCGCTCGCCGCGCGACAGCCGCCAGTCGGCGATCCGCCACATCCCGAACACGATCCGCGAGAACGGCATCGCGTCGGCGCCCATCGCGATCGTCGTGCAAGGTGCTTGCGTCATGCTCACCACCACCATTCGACCTGCGCGCCGACCGTCGAGCCGCTGCGCGACGTGCCGAACACGCCGGTCGTCGACAGCGGATCGCCGGGCGCCGCCGCATCCTGCGCCGCCTTGTTCCAGCGCGCATACGTATAGAACACCCGGAACTCCGGCCGCGACCAGAACGAGCGGTCCATCGCGAGCGTCAGCGCGACGCTCGCCTTCAAGAGCGTGCGCGTCGGGCCGCCGGACGGCGTCACGCGGTCGTGCCCGAGGTCGCCCTGCAGCTTCACGTGGTGCGTGAACGCATACACCGGCCGCACGCCCATCGACACCCAGGTCTGCGAGCCGCCCGACGGCGCGATGTCGCGCTGCCAGATGCCGACCACCTGCCCGCCGAAGTCGCGCGTCGCCTGCCAGTCGAACGCGTCGAGCACGCGCACGCTCTTGTAGCGGGTGTCGTTCGTCAGCGTGCCCGTATAGCCGAGGCCGGTGCCCGGCCCGACGCCGTACTGGAACGCGAGCTTGTTCTTGCCGCCGAGCAGGTTGGTCTGCACGTGCTGCACCGTGACCGACCAGCCGCTGTGCGCGTCCTGCATCACGCCGCTGCCGTTCAGCACCGGCGCGCGTGCCGGGATGTACGACAGCCCGAACTGCAGCTCGCCGCCGGGGTTCGGGCGCACGCCGGACAGTTGCAGGTCGTGGCGCGTCGCGTAGTTCGGCTGGTCGATGTAGTCCTCGCGGAACAGCCCGTAGCTGAGCTTCAGGCCGCCACCGATCGGCACGTTCTCGATGCCCGCGCCGAGGCCGCTCGGGTTCCAGTAGTAGAAGTCGTTCATGTGGACGTCGTTGCGCCGGTAGTAGATGCGCCCGAACCAGATCCGCATGTCGTCGAGCCCCGGAAAATTGGTCAGTTGCACGTACGACTGCGGCAGGCGGATGCGGCCATGATTGCCGTCGAAAGTCGGCGTGCGGTCGAGATCGTTCACGAGGCTCGCCATGCCCACCGCCGACAGTTGCATCCCGTTCGCGAACTTGTAGAGCGTCTGGTCGATCTCCAGTTCGCTGTAGACCTGGCATTCGTTGCCGAGCCGGTACTTGCTCTGCGCGCCCGGCAACTGGAAGCAGGCCTGCGAGTGGCTGTCGCTCGTGCCGATGCCGGCCCGCAGGTAGCCGTGGAACTGCGTCCACGGCGTCAGCTGGTTCCAGGCCGACGACGGCGTCGGCGTCGCCACGTTGGCGGGGCTCGTGTCGGCCGGCACCACGCCGGTGGCCTGCGCGAGGCCGCCCGGCACGCCGTCCGCGGCGAGGGTCGTCGCGGAGTCCGGCGCGGCATGCAGCGCCGCCGATGCGGCGGCGAGCGACAAGGTCGCGGCGAGCCGCGTGAGCCTGAACGGGGTGCGTGCCGGGCCGCGCGTGCGGCGGCCTGCTTCGTCGATCATGTACGTGTCTCCAAACCGTGTTGTTGCGCCGCGTGCGATGCGCGGCGTCGTCGAATAGGTATGTGTGCTGCGTCGTCCGTGCTGCTGTTGACGGGCCGGCACGGTGGACGCGCCGCGCGCCGGCCCGGCGAAGCGTCAGCCGGCGACGTCGAGATCCAGCACCGGCGGCGCATCGGCGGCCGCGGGCCCCGGCGCATGGATGCGGATCGGCTCGCCCGCGGCCGCGCTCGCGTAGATCGCGTCGAGGATCTCCATCACGATCAGCCCTTCCTCGCCCGGCGCCGGATGCGGGACGTCGCACAGGATCGCTTCCGCGTAGTCGTACATCGCCGAATGCGCGCCGTCGGCGGGCGGGTTCAGGCGCATGTCGAACTGCGCGCCGTTCTGCTCGATGAAGATGTGCGCGTCGAACGTGTAGCCTTCGTTCAGGTTCTTCTGCAGCAGCCCCGCGCGCGTGCCGAGCAGGCGCGTCTCCATCAGCTCCGCTTCCTGGATGTTGGTCGCCCACGATGCCTCGAGCGCGAGCGTCGCGCCGTTGTCGAAGCGGATCAGCGCGGCCGCCAGATCCTCGACGTCGAACGTCTTGCCCGCGCGCGCCGCGAGTTCGCGCGCGATCGGGTCGTAGGTGCTGCCCATCACCCACACCGGCTTCGGATACCCCATCAGCCACAGCGCGAGGTCGAGGCGGTGCACGCCGAGGTCGATCAGCGGCCCGCCGCCCGCGAGCGCCTTGGTGCCGAACCAGCCGCCGAAGCCCGGCATCCCGCGCCGGCGGTGCCACATCGTGCGGCCGAAGTAGAAATCGCCGAACACGCCGGCATCGACCTGCGCCTTCAACGCCCGCGACTGCGCGCTGAAGCGGTACGAGAAGTTGATCATCAGCCGCTTGCCGGCGCGCTGCGCGGCGATCAGCATGTCGCGCCCCTCGTCCGCGTTCAGCGCCATCGGTTTCTCGCACAGCACGTGGCAGCCGGCGTCGAACGCGGCGAGCGTCAGCTCGCGATGGAACTTGTTCGGCGTGCACACGCTGACGACGTCGAGCTTCTCGGCGGCGAGCATCGCCTCGGCCGTCGCGTAGCGCGCGTCGATGCCGAACGCGTCGCCGACCTTCGCGAGCCGTTTCGCGTCGGGGTCGGCGATCGCGACCACGTCGACGTCCGGATGCTCGCGCCAGCCCTCGATATGCTTGCGGCCGATCCCGAGCCCGATCACGCCCACGCGCAGGCGGCGGCCGCGCGCAATCGCCGCCGCTTCCGGCAGCTCCACCTTGTAGTCGTCGTTCATGCGAGGTCTCCGGCGGTTTGCTGGATGCCGACCTGCGCGAACTGCGTGCTCTTCTCGCTGAGCGTTTCGAGCGGCGCCGTGTTCGGGCAGCGGTCGGCGAGGTTCACGCGCGGCGCGGCCCACTGCACCGCGTTCGCGATCACGCGCTGCACGTTGCGGTCGTGATAGGTCGGATACGCTTCGTGGCCGGGGCGGAAATAGAAGATCCGGCCGTGGCCGCGCTCCCAGCAGCAGCCCGAACGGAACACCTCGCCGCCCTCGAACCACGAGATGAACACGGTGCTGTCCGGCTGCGGGATGTCGAAGCGCTCGCCGTACATCTCCTCGTGCTGCAGCTCGAAGTACTCGCCGAGCCCGGCCGCGATCGGATGCGACGGCTCGACCACCCACAGCCGTTCCTTCTCGGCCGCCTCGCGCCACTTCAGCGAGCAGTTGGTGCCGAGCAGGCGGCGGAAGATCTTCGAGAAGTGGCCGGAATGCAGCACGATCAGGCCCATCCCTTCGAGCACGCGGCGCTGCACACGCTCGACGATCTCGTCGGAGACCTTCGCATGCGCCTTGTGCCCCCACCACACCAGCACGTCGCACGCGGCGAGCCGCGCCTCGCTGAGCCCGTGCTCGGGCTGGTCGAGCGTCGCGGTGCCGATCTCGAGCGGCAGCGCGCCGTGGCCGAGCGCCGGCGTCTCTGCGAGCGCGCTCGCGATCACCTGGTGAATGCCGTCCGGGTAGATCGCGCGCACGCCCGCGTTCTCGCGTTCGTGCTCGAACTCGTTCCAGACGATCACTGAAAGTTTCTTGCTAAGCATGACTATCCTTTTTATAAGGGTGGGCGCCGATTCGACAGCGGCCGCGCGCCGTGGCCGCCTGAAACCTGTGGGCCGCTTCGCCGCTCGCCGCGCTCAGGCGCTCGCGAGCGCCGGGGCGGCTTCGCGCACGATGCGCTCGGCCGCGCGGCCGTCCGGGTGAAACAGATGCAGTGCGGCGGCCGGCAGCTCGACGCGCACGCGCTCGCCGATCCGTGCGCCAGCGGCATCGGTCTTGGCGACGATCGGCTGCGCGCCCAGCGGCGTATCGAGGTACAGATAGGTGTGCTCGCCCATCTGCTCGACGTGCACCACTTCGCCGGTCACGCCGCCCGCGCCGCCGGTGCCGATGCGCACGTGTTCGGGGCGGATGCCGAGCGTCACGGCGGCGCCCGCCTGAAGGCCGTCGCCCGACACGTTCGCCGTCAACCCCTGCTCGCCGGCCCGCGCGCGCACTTCGCCCGCGCCGGCCGACGCGACGGTCGCCGGCAGGAAGTTCATCGCGGGCGACCCGATGAAGCCGGCGACGAACTGGCTGGCGGGGCGGTGATACAGGTCGAGCGGCGTGCCGATCTGCGCGATGCTCGCCACGCCGCCGCGCCCTTCGAGCGGCCGCAGCAGCACGATCTTGTCGGCCAGCGTCATCGCCTCGACCTGGTCGTGCGTCACGTAGATCATGCTGGTGCTGTCGAGGCTGCGGTGCAGCTTCGCGATCTCGACGCGGGTCTTCACGCGCAGCGCGGCGTCGAGGTTCGACAGCGGCTCGTCGAACAGGAACACCTTCGGCTTGCGGACGATCGCGCGGCCGATCGCGACGCGCTGCCGCTGGCCGCCGGACAGCGCGCCGGGCTTGCGTTCGAGCAGCTCGCCGAGGCGCAGCGACTCCGACGCGACGCGCACGCGCCGGTCGATCTCGTCCTTCGGCAGGCGCAGGTGGCGCAGGCCGAACGCCATGTTTTCGTAGACGGACATGTGCGGATACAGCGCATAGCTCTGGAACACCATCGCGATGTCGCGCTTGGCGGGCGCGAGCGTGTTCACGCAGCGGCCGTCGATCCACACGTCGCCCGCGCTCTGCTCCTCGAGGCCCGCGACGATCCTCAGCAGCGTCGACTTGCCGCAGCCCGACGGGCCGATGAACACGCAGAACTCGCCGGGTTCGACCGCGAGATTCACGTCGCTGAGGATGGGGGTCGCACCGAACTGCTTGTGAAGACCGCTCAACCTGATCTGACTCATGCTTTTTCTCCTGATCCTGACGACGGGCGCAACCCGCTCAACCCTTGACCGCGCCGGCCGTGAGGCCGGACACGATATGCCGCTGGAACACCAGCACCAGCAGCACGAGCGGCACGGTGACGATGACCGACGCGGCCATGATGGTTCCCCACGGCAGCTCGTAGCTGCTCGCGCCGGAGATCATCGTGATCGCCACCGGCACGGTGCGCTGCGACGACGAGATCGTGAAGGTGAGCGCGAACAGGAACTCGTTCCATGCCGACACGAACGCGAGCAGCGACGTCGCGGCGAGCGCCGGCCGCAACAGCGGCAGGAAGATCCGGAAGATCAGCGTGAACACGCCGACGCCGTCGACCAGCGCCGCTTCCTCCAGCTCGCGCGGCAGCTCGCGCATGAAGGTGACGAGGATCCAGATCGTGAACGGCAGCGTGAAGATCAGGTCCGACAGCACGAGCGCGCCGAGGCGGTCGTACAGGCCGAGCGCGCGGACCAGCTCGAACAGGCCCGACAGGATCGCGACCTGCGGAAACATCGACACACCGAGGATGCACATCATCAGCACCCCGCGCCCGCGAAACGACACGCGGCCGAGCGCATATGCGGCGAGCACCGACACCGCGAGCGACAGCGCCACCGCGCCGCCGGCCACGCACACCGAGTTCAGCAGGTACGCGCCGAACGGCTGGTCGCGGAACAACTGGCGATAGTTGTCGAGCGACGGGCTCGACGGGAACAGCGACGTATCGAACAACGCGTCGCCGTGCTTGATCGACGTGCCGATCATGTAGACGAACGGGAACAGCGCGATCACCAGCACGAGCGCCGACAGCAGCCCGTGGATCGCGATCTCGAACGGATGCTTCTTCATGTCAGGCCTCCCGCATGCGGCGATGGCTGACCGCCATGTAGCCGACCGTGAACAGCACGATCGTGAGGAACAGCAGCATCGCGGCCGCGGACCCGAAGCCCACCTGCTGGAAATCGATCAGCTGTTCGCGCACGTACACCGACATGCTTTTCGTGACCCGGCTGTTCGACGTCATCACGTAGATCAGGTCGAACACGCGCAGCGCGTCGAGCGACCGGAAGATCATCGCGACCAGCACGCCGGGCAGGATCAGCGGCAGCGTCACCGAGCGAAACACGCGCCAGCGCGGCACGCCGTCGACGCGCGCGGCCTCGTAGCAGTCGCGCGGCACCGTCTGCAGCGCGGCGAGCATCAGCAGCGCCATGAACGGCGTGGTCTTCCACACGTCGACGAGCACGATGGTCGGGAACACGAGGTGCGCATCGGCGGTGAACGCGAGCGGCTCGCGGATCGCGCCGATCGCCATCAGCATCGCGTTGACGATGCCGAACTGGTCGTTGAGCATCCAGCTCCAGATCTTCGCCGACACGACGGTCGGGATCGCCCACGGCACCAGCACCGCCGCACGCAGCAGCGTGCGCAGCCGCGACGGCACGTCGAGCAGCAGCGCGACGCCGAGGCCCGCGGCCGTTTCGAGCACGACGGACACGACGGCGAACAGCACCGTTTTGCCGACCGCCTGCCACCACGCCGGGTCGCGCAGCACGCCGGCCGCGCCGAGGTAGTTGTCGAGGCCGACGAAATGGCGCTGCGACAGGTCCGCGAGCTGCGCATCGGTCAGGCTGAACCACGCGGTGCGCATCAGCGGCCAGCCGGCGATCGCCGCCAGCGCGAGCAGCGCCGGCGCGACCAGCAACCACGCCTGGCGGCGGCGAGCCTGCGCGAGGCCTGAGCCGGTTCGCGCTGGCGCCTGCTCAAACGGAGGAGTACTACTAATCGGGATGCTACCGGTTCTCATGCGATGTCTCCTGCGGGGCCGGCGCCGTCAGGCTGCCGGCCGGATCGATCGGGCGTGGGCGCGGGGCGTTGCGCTCAGCGCCAGTTGCCGCCCGGCGCGAGCCGGTTCAGCGACGCGGCGAGCCGCGCGAGCGCGCCCGACGCGGTGTCGCTGCCGGCGAGCACGTCGTGCGCGGCGTTCCAGAACTGGTTGCTGACCTGGTTGTACTTCGCGCCGGTGACCGTCGACGGCCGCGCGACCGCGCTGCTGAAGGTCGGCAGCAGGTCGGCCATGAACGGGTTGGCCTGCAGGATGTCCTTGTCGTGGTAGAGCGCCGGCATGGTCGGATTGAACGACGCCTGCACCGCGCGCATCTTCTGCACCTCGGCGCTCGACAGGTACATCACGAGCTCGGCGGCCAGCTTCGGGTTCGGCGAATAGCGCGACACGGCGAGCTGCCAGCCGCCGAGCGCCGCGGCCGGGCGGCCGTCCGCGCCGCCCTTCGGCAGCGGCGCGATGCCCACCTTGCCCTTGATCGGGCTGCCGGTGCGATTGGCGATCGCCCATGCATACGGCCAGTTGCGCATGAACACCGCGTTACCGGCCTGGAACACGCCGCGCGCTTCTTCCTCGCCGTAGTTCAGCACCGCCTTCGGGCTGATCGTGCCGACCCACTTCGCCGACTGGTCGAGCGCCTTGACCGCGCCCGGGTTGTCGATCGTCACGCGGCCCTTGTCGTCGATCACGGTGCCGCCGTTGTAGCTCGCGACCCATTCGAGCGCGGCGCAGGTCAGCCCTTCGTACGCGCGCCCCTGCCACACGTAGCCCCACATCTTCTCGCTGCCCGCGGCGCGCTCGCCGGCCTGGATCTTGCGCGCGGTCGCGTCGAGCTCGTCCCACGTCGCCGGCACCTTCGCGCGGTACTTGTCGAGCAGGTCCTTGCGGTAGTACAGCAGCCCCGTGTCGATGAACCACGGCATCGCGACGAGCTTGCCGTTCACGGTGTCGTTCGCGACGATGCTCGGGAACGACTGGGCCTCCTGCCCCTTGCTGTACGGCTTCAGGTCGATCAGGTGGTTCGCGAGGATGCCCGGCCAGACCGTGTCGATCTGCATCACGTCGATCTTGTCCGAGCCGCTGCCGAGCAGTTGCTGGTACAGCGCGAGCGTCTCGCTCGAGTTGTTGGGCATGCTGATGAACTCGACCTCGTTGCCGGTCTTCTCGGCCCAACGCTTCGCCGAGACCTGGCAAATGTCCTGGTCGACGCCGGCCGCGCCGCACGCGATCCGCAGCGTCGCCGCGCCGGCCGTGCCGGCCATCGTCGCCATCGCGGCGAGCGTCATCGTCAGCAATCCAGCCTTGAGCTTCGTCATCGGGTGTGTCTCCAGTATCGTTCGAATCGTGCGACCCGGTGCCGCGCTCGCGCCGCCGGGTGCCGTGGGTGTATGAGACTCCAGTCCCGTTAATCGAAAATTTCGGAAACGCGGCCCGCCATTAACAATCGAAACAATCGGCCACGCGGCTCAGGCGAGCAGCGCGGCGAGCGCCGCGAGGTCGAACGGCTTCGGCACGAACGGCAGGTCCGCGCGCCAGTCGGGGTGGGCCTGGTGGATTTCGGGCGGCAGGCCCGAGGTCAGCGCGACGCGCTGCGCGGGCCAGCGCTCGGCGAGCCGCGCGGCGAACGCGATGCCGCTGCCGCCCGCGCCGAGCGAGATGTCCGACAGCACGAGCGTGACGGGGCCGTGCTCGGCGAGCCAGCCGAGCGCGGCATCGCCGGTCGCGACCGCGTCGGCCTGCGCGCCGAGCGCCGCGAACTGGCTGAGCGCCGTGTCGCGCACCTCGGGGTCGTCGTCGACCACCAGCACGCGCGCGCCGCCGGCCCGCGCGGCGGCGGGCGCGGCGGGCGCGGCGGGCGCGGCGGGCGCGGCGGGCGCGACGGGAGCGACGGGAGCGACGGGAGCGACGGGCGCGACGGGCGCGACGAGCACGGCGGGCACGGCGGGCACGGCGGGCGCCGCCGCATCGCGCCGCTCGGGCGCAGCGCTTTCCGGCAGCCACAGCTCGACCCGCGTGCCGCGGCCGACCTCGCTGTGGATCCGCAGGTCGCCGCCGCTCTGGCGCACGAAGCCGTACACGCTGCTGAGGCCGAGCCCGCTGCCCTCGCCCGCCGCCTTGGTCGTGAAGAACGGCTCGATCACCTTGTCGAGCAGGACCGGCGCGATCCCGCAGCCGGTATCGGTCACGCTCAGCACGACCGCGCCCGCGGCGGCCGCGCCTTCGCCCGCCATCGGCTCGCGGCGCGCGGCCAGCGTCAGCGTGCCGCCTTCCGGCATCGCGGCGGCGCTGTTGAGCGCGAGGTTCAGCACCGCATTCTCGAGCTGGCCGCGGTCGACGTTCACCCACAGCGGCTCGGCGGCCGGCTCCAGCACGACGTTCACGCGCTGGCCTGCCGAATATTCGACGAGATCGAGCATCTCCGCGAGCATCGCCCGCACCGACATCCGCTCGGCCTGCAACGGCTGGCGGCGCGCGAACGCGAGCAGCCGCCGCGTGAGGCGCGACGCGCGCTCGGCCGCGCGGCGCGCCCGCTCGGCCATCGTCTGCGCGTCCCGCTGCCCGTCCAGGCGCGGCAGCAGCAGCTCCAGGTTGCCGAGGATCGCGACCAGGAAGTTGTTGAAATCGTGCGCGACGCCGCCCGTCAGCTGGCCGAGCACGTCCATCTTCTGCGCCTGGCGCAGTTCCGCCTCGACCGCGCGCCGGCTCGTCAGGTCGCGGCACACCGCGACCCAGCCGCCGTCCGGCAGCGGCTGGCAGTGGAACTCGAGGATCCGCTGGTCGCGCAGGTGCAGTTCGGCCGACGCGGCGATGCGTGCGCCGTCCGACGTGCGGGTCGCGGTGTCGCGCGACACCTCGCGCCAGCGCGCGGGCGGCGCGATCGCGCGCCGCAGCGCCGCGAGCGGCAGGCCCGCCCGCAACGCGTCGGCGTCGATCCCGAGCAGCGTCGCGAAGGTCGGATTCCACGCGATCAGGCTGCCGTGCGCGTCGTGCACCGACACGCCGTCGTTCATCGAGTTCAGCACCGACTCCTGCAGGCGGCGCTGCGCCTCGAGCCCGTGGGTCAGCCGCTCCTTCTCGATCAGGTTGGTGCGGAACACCTCGAACGCGCGCGCCAGTTCGCCGATCTCGTCGGGCCGGTGCGTCGACGGCATCCGGTCCGACGTGATGCCCTTCGCGAGGCGCGCCATCACGCGCGTCATCGCCTGCAGCTTCTGCAGGATGCGGCTCGCGTACGCGACGCCGAGCAGCGCGACCGCGACGCCCGCGATCGCCAGCAGCAGCAGCCCCGACTGGCTCGACACCGCGACCTTGCGCACCTTGTCGCTGCGCTCGCTCGCGATCTGCCGCAGGCGCTCGACGTAGCGCGCCGACTTGCCGCTCAGGTGGTCGGCATGGCCGCGCAGCAGCGTGACGAGGTAGCCCGTCTGCGCTTCGCTCGCGAGAAACTCGCGGCGCACCGCGAACACGCTGCGCGTGCCGCCGTCGAGCTGCTGCAGCGCGTCGGCGAGCGCCGGCTGGCGACGATCCTCGCCGCGTTCGCGCACGCGCAGCCACAGCGCCTCGTTGTCGCTTTCGGCGCTGCCGAGCTCCGCCGCGTTCGCGGCCTGCAACGCGCCGGCGGTGCGCGCCCAGATCTCGAGCAGCGTCGGCGCGCGCTGCGCGATCAGGCTCTTGTCGCGCGCGATGCGCTCGCCGATGCGGTCGTTCGCGATGCGCAGCTCGCCCAGCTCCTCCTTGAGCTGCCGCTGCCGGCCCGACACGATCAGCAACCGCGCGAGATCCTGGTCGATCGCGTCGAGATCGTCGACCACCGCGAGCCGCTCGCCGGCCTTCGCGGCCGGGCCCGGCTGCCGGCCGAAGCCCGGCGACAGCCGCCGGATGTCGCCGAGCAGGCCGCGCAGCAGCTCGGTGTCGTTGTGCAGCAGGTCCGGCGAATCGGTCAGCATCATGCTCGGCGCAACCGCCGCAAGCTGCGCGACCTTGTCCGACAGCTCCAGCGCGCGGGCGATCTCGGGTACCACGTTCGCCTCGTACTCGTCGAGCGCGTTCTGGTTCGCGCGCATGCCGAGCACGCCGACCACGACGACCGCGAGCGTGATCCCGAACAGCAGCAGGAAGGTCGCGATCAGCTTGGCGCGGACACTCCACGGCGGCAACAGCCGGAACGGGGCGCGCATCGCGTCACACGCGCACGACGGGCACCGCGAACACGTAGCCGACGCCGCGCTGCGTGCGGATGTAGGTCGGCTGCTCGGGGTTCGGTTCGATCTTGCGGCGCAGCCGCAGGATCAGCACGTCGATCGTGCGGTCGTAGACGTCGATGCCGAAGCCGCGCGTGTGTTCGAGCAGCTGGTCGCGCGACCACACGCGCGACGGCTGCTGCACCATCGCGGCGAGCAGCTCGAACTCGCCCTGCGTGAGCGCGCACGCGCCGGCCGCGCCCGTCAGCGTGCGCGCGGCGAGGTCCATCGTCCAGCCGTCGAAGCAGAAGCGCGGGCCGCCGCCGTTCGCCGCGGGGCGCGGCATCGACAGCTCGGTCGTGCGCCGCAGCTGCGCGCGCACCCGCGCGATCAGCTCGCGCCCGGAGAACGGCTTGGTGACGAAATCGTCGGCCGCCGTTTCGAGGCCGAGCACGCGGTCCGTCTCGTCGCCGAGGCCGCTGATCATGATGATCGACACGTCCGAGCGCCGCCGCAGCTCGCGCGCGACCGTCATGCCGTCTTCCCCGCGCAGCTTCAGGTCGAGGATGACGAGCGCGTGCGGCGCGGCCGCCAGCTTCTGCTGCATCTGCGCGGCGCTGTCGACCGCCGACACCTCGAACCCGGCTTCTTCCAGCACGCCCTTCAGCCAGGCGCGCACCTCCGGATCGTCGTCCAGTACCAGGATCCGATGTTTTTCTGACATGCGTGTTCTCCTCCATGCCGGTCGCGCGCGCCGATGGGTCGACGTTCCACCCGGCCGCCCGGTGCGGGCCGGCACATCCGTCGGTATGAGGCGGGGCCGCTGCCGATCGCGCGGCCCCCGCCGGAAGCGAATGTTGGCCGATACCGGGCGAACCTGGCAAGGTCCGGCGCCGGCAGGCCGCGGCCGGAACACGGGCGCGGGGCGTCCAACGTCACGAAATCGCGGCGGAAATGCGTCGCGATCGGTGAATACCCTGCCCCGGGATCGACGGCCGGCCGCGCGCGCGATCGCATCCGGCCGCCCCGCGCGGCGCGGTATCGGCACGATGCGCATCACGTCGCATCGACAAAACCGATCCCGGTGCGGCAATCGACATCGAATGCGCGATCGCCGCGCGATTCGCATCGGCATTCAATCACGGCCGATTCGAATTCCGTGGTAAAGCCACGCGCGGCATGTCGCCGCGAACAGCGCGCTCAAAAAAATTCTCGAGCGAAATCCCCGCATCGCCGCCCGGCATGCCGCCCCGCTCGACCGTGTCGGCCAGCGCCCTCACTGCCAAAACGATTCAACAGACGAAATGCTTGCACATCACCGATTCGCGCCCGGCCACCAAAAATCCATGAAAAACCGCGCGCCGGCATTGCGTCGCATTCGCGCCCGCATTCGCCGGCATGCGACGGAAATGCGATTCCCGGCGTCATCGAAAACCCCGCCCCAATCCCGATCGATCGTGCGTATCCGCCGATTTCGTGCGCGCAACAATGGTATTGCCGCGCGACAGGGAGCCATGCGGCCGTCTTGCCATTCGCATGGATCGCGTACGCGGCGGTTTCACAACGCCAATCACTTTCCAACCGAGGACACATCCATGCAACTCCAATCACACCCTGCATGCCGGCCGTTCCACGAAGCCGGCGAATTGACGCAACTGATGGCCTACTACGAAGAAGGCCGCAATGTCATGTGGATGATGCTTCGCTCCGAACCGCGACCCTGCTTCAACCAGCAGCTCGTGACCGACATCATTCACCTCGCGCGCGTCGCGCGCGAGACCGGGCTGCCGTTCGACTTCTGGGTCACGGGCTCGCTCGTGCCCGAGCTGTTCAACGTCGGGGGCGACCTGAGCTTCTTCGTCGACGCGATCCGCAGCGGCAGGCGCGACCTGCTGATGGCCTACGCACGCTCCTGCATCGACGGCGTGTGCGAGATCTACTCGGGCTTCGGCACCGGCGCGGTGTCGATCGCGATGGTCGAGGGCAGCGCGCTCGGCGGCGGACTCGAGGCCGCGCTCGCGCATCACTACGTGCTCGCGCAGAAGGGCGTGAAGCTCGGCTTCCCCGAGGTCGCGTTCAACCTGTTCCCGGGCATGGGCGGCTATTCGTTCGTCACGCGCAAGGCCGACCGCCGCGTCGCGGAAGACCTGATCACGAACGGCGAGCCGCACGTCGCCGAGTGGTACGCGGATCACGGGCTGGTCGACCAGACCTTCGATGCGGGCGACGCGTATCTCGCGACGCGCACCTTCATCGACGTGCTGCGGCCGAAGCTGAACGGCGTGCGCGCGATGCTGCGCGCGCGTCAGCGCGTGTTTCCGCTGTCGCGCTCGGAGCTGATGGACATCACGGAGGACTGGGTGCGCGCGGCGTTCACGATCGAGCCGAAGGATCTCGCGTACATGGAACGCCTGGTGATGCTGCAGAACCGGCGCGTGTCGAAGCTGCGCCCGGTGTAATCCCGGCCGTCGATGCCTGACGGCACGGCCTTGCGGGAAAGTTCAGGCGATGAGCCTGAACTTTCTCTTTTCGGTGAGCCACTGCTCGAACGCCTGCGCGGCCATCGGCCGCGCGAAGTAATAGCCCTGCGACTGGTCGACGTCGATCTGCTTGAGGAAATCCGCTTCGCCGCGCGTCTCGACGCCTTCGGCCACCACCGAGAAGTTCAGCGCATGCGCGAGCGACACCACCGAGCGCACCAGCGCCTGCGAGCGCAGGTTGCGGTCGATGCCGGTGATGAAGCTGCGGTCGAGCTTGATCGCATCGAGCGGCAGGCGCGACAGCTGCGACAGCGACGAATAGCCGGTGCCGAAATCGTCGAGGTGGATCTCCGCGCCGAGCAGGCGGAACTGCTTCATCAGCGCGAGCGCCGCGTCTTCGTCCTCGATGAAGCAGCTCTCGGTCAGCTCGATGTCGAGCAGCCCCTGCGCGAGGCCCGTCTCGTCGAGGATCGACGCGAACTGATGCACGATGTTCAGGTCCTGCAGCTGCCGCGCGGACACGTTGATCGCGATGCGCGTCTCGATCCCCTTGGCCTTCCAGTCGGCGGCCTGCGCGGCCGCGGTGCGCATCACCCAGCGCCCGAGCGGCGCGATCAGCCCCGATTCCTCGGCGAACTGGATGAACTCCATCGGCGCGACGAGCCCGCGGTCGGGCGACTGCCAGCGGATCAGCGCCTCGACGCAGCGCACGTCGCCCGACGCGAGATCGACGACCGGCTGGTAATGCAGCACGAACTGGTCCTCTTCCAGCGCCTTGCGCAGGTTCGTGTCGAGCCACATGTACTTCGCGACCTTCTGGTTCATCTCCAGCGAGAACACGCGATACGTGTGCTTGCCGGCCTCCTTCGCAACGTACATCGCGGTGTCGGCGCTGCGGATCAGGGTTTCGAGCGTGTCGCCGTGCTGCGGATACATCGCGATGCCGATCGAGCAGCTCGTGTACACCTCCATCAGCCCGAGATGGATCGGCGTGCGCAGCCGCTCGAGGATCACCTGCGCGGTGGCCTCCAGCAACGGGCGCGTGCCGTGCGAGAACAGCACGAGGAATTCGTCGCCGCCGAGCCGCGCGAGCGTTGCACCATCCGGCAGGCAGCCGTTGATGATCCCCGACACGTCCTTCAGCAGCCGGTCGCCGGTGATGTGCCCGTAGTGATCGTTGACGCGCTTGAAGTTGTCGAGATCGAGAAACAGGATGCCGACCTGGCGCAGCGAGTTGTCGATGTCGGTCGCCAGCAGCGCCTTGATCTGCTCGCTGATCGCGTGGCGGTTCGGCAGGCCGGTGAGCACGTCGGTGTTCGCGAGCTCGATGAGCCGCTGCTGGGCCTTGCGCTCCTCGGTGATGTCGATGCCCGAGCAGATCAGGAACTGCTCGTCCACGCCGCTGCCGCTCTGCACGAACTTGTTGCGGAACTCGAACAGGCGCGGGCCGTTGATGGTGTTGATGTAGCGCTCGACCGAGAACGGCTTGTTGCTCGAGAAGAAGCCCGTGATGTTGGTGCGCGATTGCGCGCCCTGGTCGGGGCTCATGAACAGCTCGAACGCGCTGCGGCCGATCACGTCGACTTCCCGCTTGCCGGTGACTTCCTCGCACAGGCGGTTGAAGCGCTGCACCATGCCGTTGCGGTCGAGGATCACGACGAGCGAATTGACTTCGGAGACGACCTGCTCCGCGAACGCGAGGCCGTGCGCGAGATCGCCGGCGACGGATTCGGTGTCCGAATACGCGCATGCGGTGCCGGCCCATTCGGTCGTGGTGAGCTTCTTGCCGACGAGGTGCAGGCTGACCGGGTCGCCGAACAGCTTGATGTCGAACACGAGGTGGGAAGTCACGCCGGTCAGCGCGCGAATGCGCGCGGCCTGCTCGGTGGTGAGCGCCACGCTGATGTTGGTCAGGCCGCGCTCCGCGGCCAGCTCGAGCGCATTGCTGTCGTTGCCCAGGCGCCAGCACGGGCTGCGCGTGCCGAAGTGCGCCTCGAGTACCGCGCTTTCGTTTTCGTCATCCATGGACGAGCCCCGACCAAAAAAACGCTTAGTGTAGACGAGGCGCCTGTGCTCGACCGCGTGCCCGGCCCCCGCCCCGTTTTTTGCTCCAGACAATTGCAATCCGGCGTTTGCCGATGACGCGCGGATTAATACCGAACGAATATTGGGTTCATCTTATCAAATGACGGACGAGATTTGCACGCATGATTTCCATGAGGAATCGTGCAATCTCACCGCAGTGCAATATGGGCTGTATTGCCGGTGAAAACCCTGAAAAAATGCGCGTCCGAACGTACGGAATCGCACCAATGGCGTGCGCTGTTCGCCCGTTGCGCACCGCGCCGAAGCGGCACGCGGCGCAGGGTCGGATCATTGCGGCGATGCGTCATGCCCGCGAAATGCATTTCATTTTCGACGAATCGAATTCGCGCGAATTTTATTCAGGAATGTTTCGCAAATCTCCCGATCGCTCTCGCGCGCGATGCGATCCGGTGCATTTTCGTCATACGTATTTACTCGCTGTGAAACCGGTGCATCGCCTGCACTGCAAAACGTGCCGGACCGCCAGCCGAATGAATCATCTGCTTCATTCAAACCTGCGATCCGGCACGTTTTCGTGACGCGTGACGCGTCACGCGCGATGCGCCCGCTCAGGCGCCCGGCGCGCCGTACCCGCCGCCACCCGGCGTCTCGACGACGAACACGTCGCCGGGCGCCATCTGCGCGCGGCCGATGTGGTCCAGCGCGACGACAGTGCCGTCCGCGCGCTCGATCGTGTTGCGGCCCAGCGCGCCCGCGGCGCCGCCCGCCGCGCCGAACGGCGCGTGGATCCGGTTGTTCGACAGGATCGACGCGGTCATCGGCTCGAGGAAGCGGATCCGGCGGATCGCGCCGTTGCCGCCCGGCCAGCGCCCGCCGCCGCCCGAGCCAGCGCGGATGCGGTGCGAGTCGAGCCGCACCGGGTAGCGCCATTCGAGCACTTCGGGGTCGGTCAGCCGCGAGTTCGTCATGTGCGTCTGCACCGCGTCGCTGCCCGCGAACCCGTTTCCGGCGCCGCTGCCGCCCGCGATCGTCTCGTAGTACTGATACCGTGCGTTGCCGAACGTGAAATTGTTCATCGTGCCCTGGCTCGACGCGACCCGCCCGAGCGCGCCGTACAGCGCGTTGGTGATCGCCGACGACGTCTCGACGTTGCCCGACACCACCGCCGCCGGATACGCGGGGTTCAGCATCGAGCGTTCCGGCACGATTACCGTCAGCGGCTTCAGGCAGCCCGCGTTCAGCGGGATGTCGTCGCCGACGAGCGTGCGGAACACGTACAGCACCGCCGCCATGCACACGGCCTTCGGCGCGTTGAAGTTGTTGTCGAGCTGCGCGGAGGTGCCCGAGAAATCGATCGTCGCGCGGCGCGCCGCGCGATCGACGCAGATCGCCACACGGATCTCCGCGCCGTTGTCGAGCGCATAGCGGTAGTCGCCGTCCTGCAGCGCGCCGATCACGCGCCGCACGGCCTCCTCCGCGTTGTCCTGCACGTGCCGCATGAACGCGAGCACCACGTCGCGGCCGAACTGCGCGACCATCCGGCGCAGCTCGTCGACGCCCTTCTGGTTCGCGGCGACCTGCGCACGCAGGTCGGCCATGTTCTGCTCGACGTTGCGCGCCGGATAGCGGCCCGACGCGAGCAGCGCGCGGGTTTCCGCGTCGCGCAGCGTGCCGGCCGACACGAGCTGCCAGTTGTCGATCAGCACGCCCTCCTCGTCGATATGCGTCGAATCGGGCGGCATCGAGCCCGGCGTCGTGCCGCCGATGTCCGCATGGTGGCCGCGCGAGCCGACGTAAAACAGCGGCTCGTCGGCGCCGTCGGCGAACACCGGCGTGATCACCGTCACGTCCGGCAGGTGCGTGCCGCCGTGGTACGGATCGTTGAGCATGTAGACGTCGCCGTCGCGCATCTGCCCGCGATTGCGTTCGATCACCGTGCGGATGCTCTCGCCCATCGAGCCGAGGTGCACGGGCATGTGCGGCGCGTTCGCGATCAGGTTGCCGTCGCCGTCGAAGATCGCGCACGAGAAATCGAGCCGCTCCTTGATGTTCACCGAGTACGCGGTGTTCTGCAGCCGCAGCCCCATCTGCTCGGCGATCGACATGAACAGGTTGTTGAAGATCTCGAGCCGCACCGGGTCCGCGTCGGTGCCGAGCGAGCGCCGCGTCGGCAGCGGCGTCGCGCGCGCCATCACGAGGTTGCCCTGCGCGGTCATCTGCGCGCGCCAGCCGGGCTCGACCACGGTCGTGCCGTTCTTTTCCGCGACGATCGCGGGGCCGTCGATCACGTCGCCGGCCAGCAGCGCGTCGCGCACGTAGAGCGCCGCATCGTGCCACGCGCCGCCGGAATAGAAGCGCACCGCGGCATCGGCGCGCGGCGCGGCGGTGCCGGTGTCGTCACGCTCGCGCGCCGCGAGCGGCGCGATCTCGACCGGCGCGTCCGACCGGCCGATCGCCTCGACGGACGCAAGCTCCACGACGAGCGGCGTGCCCGGCATCAGGAACGCATAGCGCTGCCGATACGCGGCCTCGAACGCCTGCTGCATCGCCGCGACGCTGCCGGCCGGCACCGCGAGCGCGGAATCGGTGCCCTGGTAGCGCAGGTGCACGCGGCGCTCGGTCGCGATCCGCGCGGCCGGCACGCCCTGTTCGAGCAACGCGCCGGCCGCTTCACCGGCGAGCGCGTCGAGCGTCGCGTCCAGCGCGGCGAGCGATGCATCGGACAGCACCGCCTCGACCGCGCGCTCGCGCATCGCGGTCTGGTCGGCGAGCCCCATCCCGTACGCGGACAGCACGCCGGCGAGCGGATGCGCGAACACCTGCGTCATGCCGAGCGCGTCGGCCACTCCGCACGCATGCTGGCCGCCCGCGCCGCCGAACGTCGTCAGCACGTAGCGCGACACGTCGTGCCCGCGCTGCACCGAGATCTTCTTGATCGCGTTCGCCATGCTGCCGATCGCGATCTCGAGGAAGCCTTCGGCAAGCGCCTCGGGCGTTTCGCGCCGCCCCGTCGCGGCGAACACCTCGTCCGCGAGCGCCTCGAACTTCGCGACCACGCCGTCGCGGTCGAGCGGCTCGTCCGCATGCGGGCCGAACACGCGCGGGAAATGGTCGGGCTGGATCTTGCCGAGCATCACGTTGCAGTCGGTCACCGTCAGCGGCCCGCCGCGCCGGTACGCGGCCGGCCCCGGGTTCGCGCCCGCCGATTCGGGGCCGACGCGCAGCCGCGCGCCGTCGAAGCCCAGCACCGAGCCGCCGCCCGCCGCGACCGTGTGGATGCTCATCATCGGCGCGCGCATCCGCACGCCGGCCACCTGCGTCTCGAACACGCGCTCGAACTCGCCGTTGTAGTGCGACACGTCGGTCGACGTGCCGCCCATGTCAAAGCCGATCACGTGGTCGAAGCCCGCCACGCGCGCGGCACGCACCATCCC
This sequence comes from Burkholderia stagnalis, assembly GCF_902830275.1. GTDB lineage: Bacteria > Pseudomonadota > Gammaproteobacteria > Burkholderiales > Burkholderiaceae > Burkholderia > Burkholderia stagnalis. The sequence continues at coordinate 828,755 of NZ_CADESW010000001.1, forward strand.
GACGATGCCACCGGCCGGCCCCGACAGGATCGCGTCCTTGCCCTGGAACGTGTCGGCGCGTGTCAGGCCGCCGCTGCTCTGCATGAACTGCAGGTTCACGCCCGGCATCTCGCCCGCGACCTGCTCGACATAACGGCGCAGGATCGGCGACAGGTACGCATCGACGACGGTCGTGTCGCCGCGCGACACCATCTTCATCAACGGCGACACCTCGTGCGACACCGACACCTGCGTGAAGCCGATGCGGCGCGCGAGTTCGGCGAGCGCGCGCTCGTGCGCGGTGTGGCGGTAGCCGTGGATCAGCACGATCGCCAGCGCGCGGATGCCCGTGTCGAACACCCGGCGCAGCGCCGTTTCCGCCGATGCGGGATCGAGCGGCTCGACCACGTCGCCGTGCGCGCCCATGCGCTCGTCGATCTCGACGACCGTCTCGTACAGCGCGTCGGGCAGCACGATGTCGAGATCGAACAGGCGCGGCCGGTTCTGGTACGCGATGCGCAGCACGTCGCGAAAGCCGCGCGTGGTCGCGAGCGCGGTGCGCTCGCCCTTGCGCTCGAGCAGCGCGTTGGTGGCGACCGTCGTGCCCATCTTCACCATCTCGACGCGCTCGGGCGTGATCGGCTCGCCGGCCGCGAGGCCGAGCAGGTGGCGGATGCCGGCGACCGCCGCGTCGCGATACTGCTCGGGGTTCTCGGACAGCAGCTTGTGCGTGGTGAGCGAGCCGTCGGGCCGGCGCGCGACGATGTCGGTGAAGGTGCCGCCGCGGTCGATCCAGAATTGCCAGCGTTGCGCGTCGGACGGAATGGAAGGGCTGTGTCGGGTAGTCATGGCGATGGAATCACTGCGTCGATGAAACGGGAATCGGAAGACGCGCGCCGGCCGCGCGGCGCGCGTGCACACCGCGTCGCGACAGGCGTCGTCAGGAAGGAAAGGGGCGCTGCAGGGGCGCGGCACGCATGCCGCGCGCCTTTCGCCGGGAAGCCGGGCGCGTGACGGCGCCCGGCCGGCGCTCAGGCCGCGTCGAGTTCGCGGCCGCGGGTTTCGGGCAGCGTCAGCGCGGCGACGATCAGCACGCCGTACGCGGCCACCGCGAAGATCCCGATGCTCACGCCGAGGCCGTAGTGCTTCGACAGCGCGCCGATCAGGAACGGGAACAGTGCGCCCACCGCGCGGCCGACGTTGTAGCAGAAGCCCTGGCCCGAGCCGCGCACGCGGGTCGGGAACAGTTCGGTGAGGAACGCGCCCATCCCGGAGAAGATGCCCGACGCGAAGAAGCCGAGCGGGAAGCCGAGCCACAGCATCGACGCGTTGGTCAGGTTCAGCGACGTATACGAGAACGCGATCACCATCGAGCCGAGCGCAAACAGGATGAAGTTCGGCTTGCGGCCGAGCCGGTCGGTCAGGTACGCGCTCGCCAGGTAGCCGACCCACGAGCCGACGATGATCGTCGCGAGATAGCCGCCCGTGCCCATCACCGTCAGGTGCCGCTCGGTCTTCAGGAAGGTCGGCAGCCACGTCGTGATCGCGTAGTAGCCGCCCTGCGCGCCGGTCGTCAGCAGCGCCGCGCGCAGCGTGGTCGACAGCAGCGCCGGCGCGAAGATCTCGGTGAGGCGTGGTGTGTCGCTGACGTGCGCCTGCGCGGCCTTCGCTTTCTCGTAGACGTCCGGCTCCTTCACATAGCGGCGGATCACGACGACGAGCAGCGCGGGCAGCAGGCCGATCAGGAACAACCCGCGCCATGCATACTCGGCGGACAGCACCGAGAACAGCAGCGCGTAGAGCAGCGCCGACAGCCCCCAGCCGATCGCCCAGCCGGACTGCACGAGGCCGACCGCCTTGCCGCGGTCGCGCGCGCGGATCACCTCGCCGATCAGCACCGCGCCGGCCGTCCATTCGCCGCCGAAGCCGAAGCCCATCAGCGCGCGCGCCGCGAGCAGCTGGTGATAGTTCTGCGCGAGCCCGCACAGCCCGGTGAACACCGCGAACCACAGCACCGTGAGCTGCAGCGTGCGCACGCGGCCGATCCGGTCGGACAGGATGCCGGCGATCCAGCCGCCGAGCGCGGACGCGAGCAGCGTCAGCGTGCCGATGAAGCCGGCGTCCGCGAGCGAGATGCCCCAGGTCGCGACGAGGGTCGGGATCACGAACGACAGCATCTGCGTGTCCATCCCGTCGAGCATGTAGCCGACCTTGCAGCTCCAGAACGCGCGGCGCTCGCGCGGCCCCGTCTCCGAATACCACGAAAAGAGGCCGCCGCGCCCGGCGGGCGCGGGGTCGGTGGCGGGCGGTGCCGTCAGGGTCTTGCTGTCCATGGTGTCGCTCCAGTTCGAAGTGCGCGCTAACAATCGTCGTCATGGGCCGCCGGCTGCCGCGACGCGGGTGCGCGTCGCCCTCCGGCCGGGCGGATGGAATGCGGTCGCGGCGCGGCGCGCGCCGTGACGGGTTTGGGCGGGCGGCCGCCCCTTGCGTCAGAACACGGCCAGCGACGCGTTCGTGATGTCGGTCATCAGCATGTGGCCCGGCGTATGCGCGATCGCGAGCGGCAGCTTCGCGGCCATCAGCGCGGTTTGCGGCGTGACGCCGCACGCCCAGAACACCGGCAGCTCGCCGTCGCGGATCGTCACCGCGTCGCCGAAATCGGGCGCGCCGAGATCGGCGATGCCGAGTTCCCGCGGATGGCCGATATGGATCGGCGCGCCGTGCACGCCCGGAAAACGGCTCGTGATCTGCACCGCGCGGATCGCGTCGGCGCCGCGCATCGGCCGCATCGACACGACGAGCTCGCCGCCGAAGATGCCCGCGCGGCGGTTCGGGATCGACGTGCGATACATCGGCACGTTGCGGCCCTCTTCGACGTGGCGCAGCCCGATGCCCTCGCGCGCCAGCATGTCCTCGAACGAGAACGAACAGCCGATCGCGAACACGACGAAATCGTCCTGCCACAGCGCTTCGAGCGAGTCGACGCATTCGGTCAGGCGGCCGTCGCGGTAGACGTTGTAGCTCGGCACGTCGGTGCGGATGTCGACGTCGCGGCCGAGCGCGTCCACGCGAAAGTCGCCCGGCTCGCCGACGCCCAGCAGCGGGCAGGCCTTCGGATTCGCCTGACAGAAGCGCAGGAAGTCGTGCGCGTATGCATCGGGCAGGATCGCGAGGTTCGCTTGCGCGTACGGCCCGCAGTGGCCGGCGGTCGGGCCGCGAAACGCGCCGCGGCGCACGGACTGGCGGAATTCGGAAGGCATCATGGTGTTCGGGTGCACGTCGGGAGTTGGGCGGGATGACGCGGGTGTGTCATCGGATACGGCGAAGAATAGAAAAGAAAAAAATTGACCGCCAACGAGTTTTTTTGCGCGGCGTGTATAGAATTTCTTAACGAATCCCCGGGTTTTCCCCGGTCCCGTTCACTTTTGGTGCAGGGCAAGCTGCACGCCCACCGCCTTTCCGACCGCCATGAACACGCGTTTCCTCGATACCTTCGTCACGCTCGCGAAGCTGCGCAACTTCCGCACCACGGCGGCCGCGCTGCATGCGACGCCGGCCGCGATCTCGCAGCGCCTGAAGGCGCTCGAGGACGAATTGCAGACCGTGCTCGTCGATCGCGACAGCCGCGAATTCCGGCTGACGCCGAACGGGGAATACCTGCTCGGCTATGCGAAGGCGGTGGTCGAGGCGACGCAGCAGCTGCAGGCCGCCGCGTCCGGCGAGAGCGCGCTGCGCGGCAAGCTGCGGCTCGGCGTGATCGAGACGGTCGTGCACAGCTGGCTGCCGCACTACATGCGGCGGCTCGCGGCCGACTATCCGCAGCTCGAGATCGACCTGACGGTGGATGTCAGCGTGGTGCTGCAGCGCCGGCTGATGGCGGGCGAGCTCGACCTGATCATCCGGGTGGAGGGCAGCGACGAGGCGTCGGTCGTGTGCGACGCGCTCGCGAACTATCCGGTGCGCTGGATCGCGCGCGCGGGGCTGCTGCCGCACACGCGCACCGGCCTCGCGCGGCAGGTGCTGCGCCAGCCGATCCTGACGTTCGGGCGCGGCACCGCGCCGCATCGCGCGCTGGAAGACATCGTCCGCACGCTCGCGCATGCGCACGGCGTGCCGCTGTCGGACACGCGCATCACGGGCTCGCCGTCGATCTCGGTGATCGTGCAGCTCGTGCGCGACGGTTTCGGGGTGGCCGCGATTCCGCGGCTGTTCGTCGATGCGCTGATCGAAAGCGGCGAGGTGGTCGAGCTGCCGCTGCAGCCGTCGCCGCCGTCGATCGTCGTGTCGATGTCGCGGCGCGCCGATGCGCCGCGCTTCGTGCACGGCGCGTCGATCGCGGCGCGCGCCGCGTGCCACGAGTATTGCGAGAAGAGCAACAGGAAGCTGGTGGAGGCGCTGTGACGGGGGCGATCAGCCCGGCTGGCCGGCGGCGGCGGCGTGCCGCACGCAGCCGCCGTCGCCGTACTCCCTGAGCACCTTCGCGATCACGACCCGGTAGCCGTCGAGCCAGCGGGCCTGCTTCGCCTTCGCTTCCCGGTGCGCCGGATGCGCGATCAATTGCTGCAGCGCCTCCTCCGATTCCCAGTAGTAGATGTTCTGGATGAGCCCTTCGCCGGCGTTCTCCCAGGTTTCCTCGCCCAGATAGCCGGGAATCGCGCGCGCCATGTCGGCAATCTGCTGGTCGAGGCGATGGAATTCGTCGTCGTATTGCCCGGCCTTGAAGATGAACGTGGAGGAATACATGGCGCTGCCTCGGCGGACGATTGAAAGAGCCGGGAGTGTAAGACATGCGGAGCCGGCCGGGTCGCTGGGTCGCTGGGTCGCTGGGTCGCCGGGTCGCCGGGTCGCCGGGTCGCCGGGTCGCCGGGTCGCCGGGTCGCCGGGTCGCCGGGTCGCCGGGTCGCCGGGTCGCCGGGTCGCCGGGTCGCCGGGTCGCCGGGTCGCCGGGTCATCATGCGCCGCGCCGCGCGTCACGCAGGCATCGATCGCGCTTCCCGTGCGAGCCGGGTCAGGATATCAGCGAGCGCGCGAATCTTCGGTTGCGCCGCGCGCGCGGACGGATACACGAGGAAATAGCCCAGGCCGTTTTGCGCGATGTCTCGAAACGGCATCACGAGTGCGCCGGCCTCGAGGCGGTCCCGCGCCATCCGGGGGTCGCCGATTGCCACGCCGTGCCCCTGCGCGGCGGCCGTGAGCGTCAATTCGAGGGTATCGAACTGCAGCCCGCGGTTCGCGTCGATCGACGCTGCCCCGACGTGATCGAGCCAGCATCGCCACTCCTCCCGACCGTGAGCGGGATGGAGCAGCGTGACGCGCCGGAGGTCAGCCACCGATTGCAGCGACGCCGCCAGCTCGCGGGTGCACATCGGCGCAAGGTTTTCCTCGAACAGCGGTATCGCGTCCATTCCCGCCCAGTTTCCGGGCCCGCGCACGACCATCGCGTCGACGTCGGATGCGGTGAAATCCGGCGTATCGTCCGCCGACGTGTGGATGCGAAGCTCGGTCCGGGGCAGCGCCTCGCTGATCACGGGCAGATGGGGAAGCAGCCAGCGAATCGCGAACGTCGACGGCAGCCGCAGCGTGAGCACCGACGGCGATCGGTCGTGCGCGTCCTCGTGGCGAACGAGCCGGGTGAGCAGGTCCACGGCGACCGCCAGCAGCGCGCGCCCTTCCGGCGTAAGCGTCAGCCCCGACGCGTGGCGCACGAAAAGCGCGCATCGATAGTGGGCTTCGAGATGCTGCACCTGACGGCTGACTGCGCCCTGCGTACGGCAGAGATGATCGGCGGCCCGGCTGAAACTGCCGAGTTCCGCCGCGGCGACGAAGGCCTGGAATGCGGGCAGCGGAGGCAAGGCCCGCGTCAGATCGGACAGCGGGTATGCGTGCCCCGCATACGGGGGTTGCGAATAATTCGGTTGTTCGGTCATCGGCGCATCGCTATCGTGGCTCGATCCGATCCGCGCCCCCTGGCGCGGGTCGCCACACGAACCTTCTGTCCGGAGCCAGATCATGGTCCTGTCGTCCGATGCACTATACACGCGCCAGATCCGCGCTTACCTTCGCGAACTGGAGCGCGGCGACGTCGCCGCGATCTGCGCATTGTTTGCGCCCGACGCCCGGATCCATTCCCCGTTTCTCGGATGGATGCACCCTGAGGCGTTCTTTGCAAAGGTCGATGCGGCATCGGGCCAAAGCCGGATCACCCCGATCGATATTTGCGCGAGCACGACGGGTGCGCGTCGCGCCACCGCGTACTTCGTCTACGACTGGGGGCTGAAAGACGGCACCGCGGTGACGTTCGAGTGTGTCGACGTCTTCGAGTTCGACGAGCATGGCCGGATCGTGAAGATGATCATCCTCTACGACACGCATCCGCTGCGCAGCACGGTCGGCGACAAATACGCGTAGCGGCAGCGCGGCCGCCACGGCCCGGCGGGATCGTCGAACGGCGACACGCGCGGTGCCCGGTGCCCGATGCCCGATACCCGGTGCCCGGTGCCCGGTGCCCGATGCCCGATGCCCGGTGCCCGGTGCCCGGTGCCCGGTGCTCGATGCCCGATGCCCGATGCCCGATGCCCGATGCCCGATGCCCGATGCCCGATGCCCGACGCCCGGTGCCCGGTGCCCGATGCTGCCGGGTTGCCGGGTTGCCTGCCGACGTCACGCAACGTCGAGCCACGCCTCCACACGCGACGCATCCGCAGGCGCGACATCCGCCTGCGACGGCAGCTCGGCCAGCGCCTGCCGCGCATGCGCATACGCCTGCGCGAAGCCGCGCAGCTCGCGCGTCGCGGGCCGGTCGTCGGGATGGCGGCGGGCGAGCGCCGCTTCGATGCGCGCGTCGATCAGCGCGAGCTGACGCTCGATGAAGTCCGCGCACAGCGCGCGGCAACGTTCGGAGAGACGCGCGACGGCCAGCAGCACCGGCACGATCGACATCGTCAGATAACCGCCCGGCGCGAGCCGCGACAACGCGTCGTTCAACGCCTGCGCGCCGTCGCTCAGCGACGCGAACACTGCATCGCGCCACACCGCGCGCTCGAACACGAGCGCGTCGCGGCATGCAGCGAGCGCGGCGGCATCGTCGATTCGACCGGCGGCGATCAACGGGATCACGCGCACGCCTTCCGCCGCGTCTTCCGCATCGGCCGCCTCGCGAATGCAGTTCGCGCCGAACCATGCCGCCTGCGCGCGCCGGCCCGCCAGCACCTGCGGCTGCAGGCGATCCGGCAGCAGCGGATCGAGCGGCACCGCGCCGCAGATCGCGGGCTTGTCCGCGTGGATCGTGCAGCGCCCGTCGTCCGCGAGCGCCGAGCAGCGGCCGAGCGACGGATAGTCGTAGCCTTGCAGCGTCAGCGCGAGCCATCCGTGGCGGCTGCCGCTTGCGCGATGGAACAGTGCATCGGCAAGCGCGTCGCAGGCGGCGACATCGTCCGCATCGAGCACATGCTCGGTGCCACCAGTACGCACGCGTTCGCCGACGCGCCGCGCCGGCACGCGCTGGATCGCCAGCGCGCCGACGAAGCGGTCGCGATGCCGGAACAGCTCGCGCAGCGACAGCGTCGGCGCGCTGTTGCAGCAGCGGCCGCACGCGTGGCACGCGAGAAGGTACGTGTCTACCACGGCCGCCGCACCGAATCCTGATAGCGCGTCAGGACGAACTTCGCGACGTCGTCCGAGTGATACGCGGCCACCAGCCGGCCGACCCACGGCTTCGCGCGATCGGCGTCGCGCACCGTCAGCACGTTCGCATACGGCGAGCGCGCGTCCTCGATGCCGATGCTGTCGCGCGCGGGCTGCAGCCCCGCACGCGCGGCATCGTCGCTGTCGATCACGACGAACGCCGTCGTGTCCAGCGCGGCGGCGAGGCGCTCGCGGCGCAGCGCGACGAGCTTCAGGCCGAGCCGGTTGCCGGTCACGTCGCGCAGCGTCGCATGCAGGCCCGCGCGTTCGCGCAAGGTCAGCAGCGTGTCGTTCTGCAGCAGCACGAGCGCGCGCGCCATCCCGGCCCGGTCCGCCGGAATCGCGACCGTCGCGCCGGGCCGCAGGTCGTTCAGGCTGCGCAGCTTGCGCGAATAGAGCGCCATCGGCAGCGTCACCGTCGTCGCGACCGGCGCGAGCGCGTAGCCCGTTGCGGCGCGCGTCGCGGCAAGGCGCTGCGCATCCTCGAAACTCGCCGCGTCGATGCGGCCTTCGGCGAGCGCGCGGTCGATGCGCGCGGCGTCGTCGAACACGACGACGTCGACCGGCAGCCCGCGCGCGGCGGCGACGCGCTTCACTTCGTCGAGGATCTCGGCATGCACGCCGCGCGTCACGCCGACGCGCACGGGCGCTTCCGCGGGTGCGGCTGCCGGGGCTGCCGGGGCTGCCGGGGCTGCCGGAGCCGCTGGGGCCGCCGGGGCCGCGGTCGCCGCATGTGCCGCAGCGCACGTCATCAGCAGCAGCGCGGCGATCGAACAAAACGCACGCTTCGTCGCACGTCCATCACGACCACACCGAAGCCGACCGGCGACGCCGCACGCAGCCGCCGAACGCACGGCAACATCCCTCACCCCGCGCATCAAGACGCATCCCTCCGGACCGTGCGAAACCCGATGTGCGACGCCGCGAGATCGGCCTCCTGCTGCTCGCGCGACGACGCCCGATAGCGCACGCAGTAGTCCCGCGAGCACAGGAACGAGCCGCCCTTGATCACCATCGGCGTGTCGTGCCGGCGCGTCGGCGGCGCGACGGCCGCAGTGTCGCCGTTCGTATGCGGCTGATGCGGGCCCGTATACGCGTCCTTGGTCCACTCCCACGCGTTGCCGATCATGTCGTAGAGCCGGAAGCCGTTCGCCGCGTAGCAGCCGACCGGCGCGAGCCCCGCGTGGCCGTCCTCCGCGGTGTCGAGCACCGGAAACGCGCCCTGCCAGTAATTCGCGGCGGGCTTGCCCTGCGCATCGCGCGGCGCGGCGTCGAGCGATGCGTCGTCGCGCCCGGCCTTGCCCGCGTATTCCCATTCGGCCTCGGTCGGCAGGTCGCGGCCGAGCCAGCGCGCATACGCAAGCGCGTCGCGCTGCGTGACCAGCGTGACGGGCAGGTTGCCGCGCCCGTCGACGGTGCTGCCGGGGCCGCGCGGCTGCCGCCACGACGCACCCTTCACCCAGCTCCACCACGCGAGGTCGCGCGCGTTCAGCTCATCGCGCGTCGGCACGTGGAACACCGCCGCGCCGCCCTGCCGCTCCGCGTCGGTCACGTAGCCGGTGGCCTGCACGAACGCGGCGAACTGCGCGATCGTCACGTCGGTCTGGTCGATCCAGAAGCCGCCGACGCGCGTGCGGCCGTCGCCCGCCGGGCGCTCGGCCGGATAGCCGCGCGTGCTGCCGAACACGAACGCGCCGCCGCGCAGGTGCACCATCCCCGCGTTCGGATCGTCGCGCCATCGCGCCGGCAGCCCCGAATAGCGTTCGCACTGCCGTTCGGAGCCGAGCGGCGCGAGCGGGCGGCCGCGATTCGCGCCGTCGAAGCCGTCCGCGCGCGCCGGTGCGGAATTCGCATAGCCGAGCGCGAACGCGGCGGCGAACAGGGCGGCGGCGCCTGCCGCGCCGATGAGCCAGGGCCGCATCGCCGCCGCCTCAGTAATAGCCGCGCGGACGCAGCGGCTCGACGCCGCCGACGTTGCTCATGTAGGCCTTCCACTGCTCGACGAGGCTCTGGATCAGCGACGGGTTCTGCGCCGCCACGTCGGTCGTCTCGCCGCGATCCGACGCGAGGTCGAACAGCTGCCAGTGGCCGTCGAGCGGGCCGACCGGCGGCTCGGTCCACAGCGCCTTCCAGCGGCCGTCGGCGCTGCGCAGGTACGCGCGGCCGTATGCCTCGTCACCGAACGGCGCGGTGTGCACTTCGCCGCTGCCCGTGCCGCTCAGCACCGGCAGCAGCGACTTGCCCGTCACCGGATACACGTAGCGGTTGTTGTAGACCACCTTGCCGCGGTTCTGGTCGACGCCCGTCAGCGTGTTGACGAGCGGCGGCGCCGGCTGCGACGGCGGCGTGACGCCCGCGACGTCGAGGAACGTCGCCGTGTTGTCGGTCACGTGCGTGAACGCGCGCAGCGTCGGCAGCGCCCGCTGCTGGCCCGGCAGGCGCACGATGGTCGGCACCGACACGCCGCCTTCCGCCGAGAAGCCCTTGGTCAGCCGGAACGGCGTCGCGCTCACTTCGCCCCAGCGCAGCCCGTATTGCAGCCGCTGCGCGTTCTGCTTGCCGTTGTCGGTGCCGAGCGCCGAATACACGGGGTCCTGCGCGTTCGCGGTGTCGGTCGCCGTCGGGTCCGCGCCGGAATCGATCGGCCAGCCTTCAGCACCGTTGTCCGACTGGAACATGATGAACGTGTTGTCGTATTCGCCGATGTCCTTCAGGTGCTGGATCAGCAGGCCGATGTTGTAGTCGAGGTTCTCCACCATGCCCGCGTAGATCTCCATGTAGCGCGCCTGCGCCTTGCGTTCGGCCGGCGACAAGCTCGACCACAGCTTGTCCACCTTGCCGGGGCCGTAGTCGGCGTAGCCGTCCGCCGGCGCGTGCACCGCGCTGATGTACTTCGCGCCGGCCGTGCCGTTGTTCGGCGTGGCCGGCGACGCCGCGAGCGTCTCGGGCAGCCCGTCGAACGGCCTGAAATCCGCCGGGATCAGCCCGAGCGCCTTCTGCCGCGCGATCCGCGCGTTGCGGATCGCGTCGTAGCCCGCGTCGTACACGCCCGCGTACTTGTGCAGCCACGGCTCGGGCACCTGCAGCGGCCAGTGCGGCGACGTATAGGCCGCGTATGCGAAGAACGGCTTGCCGTCGCGCCGGTTCGAATCGATGTACGCGATCAGCTTCTGCGTATAGAAGTCGGTCGAATAGAACACGGCCGGGCTGCCGCCCGCGCCGCCCGGCTGCCCGGGCTGGCCCGGCTGCACGTAGCTGCCGTCCTCGGTGTAGTTCTTCGAGCCGGCCGGCTCGTGCGCGAAGTGATTGGTGGCCGCGCCGCCGAGCAGCACGTAGCTGCGCTCGAAGCCCCATTGATCGGGCGTCTGCCCGCCGCCGGTCGCGCTGCCGACGATGCCGGAGCCGATATGCCACTTGCCGGCGATATAGGTGTGATAGCCGGCGTCCTTCAGCAGTTGCGCGACCGACAGCGCGCGGTCGTTCAGGTAGCCTTCGTAGCCGGGCAGCCCGCGCCGCTCGTCGGTCGGCGTGCCCATCGTGCCTTCGCCGACGAGGTGATGATCGGTGCCGGAGATCAGCATCGCGCGCGTGATCGCGCACACCGTGCCCGCGTGATGGTTCGACAGGATGCGGCCCGACTGCACGAGCGCGTCGAGGTTCGGCGTGTTGATCTCGCCGCCGAACGCGTGGATGTCGGAATAGCCGAGATCGTCGGCCATGATGTACAGGATGTTCGGGCGCTTCGCCGGCGTGCTCGCGTCGGCCTGCGGCGGCGCGGCGCTGTCGACGCCGCCGCACGACGCGAGCGACAGCGCGCCGGCGAGCGCGGCGCAGATCAGGCTGGATCGGAATGCATGCGGAGGCGAAGCGGGCTGGGTCATTGCTGTATCGCTCGTTCATCGGGAGCGGCGATGTTAGCCGCGCGCCCGCGGCGGCCAAAGTCCGATTCGTCACATGCTAAGGAGGGCGGAGAATTTGACGCGGCGCGGGCGTCACCTTCCCGCTTGGCGGCACACGCCGCTGCCCGTACACGCGCTCGCCGAAACGTGCCTGCTGCCGGCGAAAACGCAGCGCTTCATCGAATTCCCGCAGGAACGGCTCGGGCAGCGGGCGGCTGACGTTGCGCCGCCCGCTGCATGAGCGCCCCCGTGTGCGCGGCGATCAGAACTTGTGCCGGATCCCCGCGTGCACCATCAGCTGCCTCGACGTCGACGACAGATCCGGCGCGCCCGGGATGAGCGCCTGGTCGAGCGACGAGCCCGTCGCATCGCCCGCGACCTTCTGGTATGCGCCCGTCAGGTAGACGTCGGTGCGCTTCGACAGCGCGTAGTCGGCCATCAGCCCGATCGAATGGATCGTCGGCTTCACGCTGCCGGTGGTCGCCTCGTAGCGCGCGAGCGTGTACACGTACTGCGCGCCGACGAAGAAAGCCGGCGTGAACTGGTATTTGCCGTTCACTTCGAAGTTCTGGTACTTGAGCGCGGTCACGGTGCCGCCCGCGAGCGGCCCTGCAATCGGCTGGATCGTCTCGTCGCCGAACAGGTAGCCGACGTTCGCGCTCGGGCGGCTGACGGTGCTGTTCGTGTAGGCGAACCCGACGGTCGCGGGCCCCGCCGTGTAGTTGATGCCCGCGCCGAAGATCCGCAGCCGCGCGGACACGAAGTTCGCATCGGCCCCGACCGATCCCGCGCCCGCGATCGCGCCGCCTGACGTCGCCCCCGGGTTGTTCGCGTTCAGGAACGCGGCGCCGACGAGCAGCCCGCCGTGCTCGTATTGCGCGCCGATGCTCCACTGGCGGTTGTTGGCGAAATTCGTATCGTTGCTGAAGCCGTATGTGCCGCCGAACGAGAAACCCGCGAAGTCGGGGCTCGCGTACTTCACCGTGTTGTTCACGCGGAACGTGTTGCCGGTGTTGTCGTTGTCGAGCGGGTGCGAGAACGGGTAGACGCCCCAGCTGCCGTTCGCGGTCGTCGGCGCGAGATAGTCGACGACCGAGTCGTATTGCCGGCCGAGCGTGAGCGTGCCGAAGCGCTCGCCCGCGAGGCCGACGTACGCCTGCCTGCCGAACGCGCGGCCGCCCTGCGCGAGCGTGCCGCTGTTCACGTTGAAGCCGTTCTCGATCTGGAACAGCGCGCTGTAGCCGCCGCCCAGATCCTCCGTGCCTTTCAGGCCCCACCGGCTGCCCTGCGCGAAGCCGCTCGCCATCTGCCATGCGCTGCGGCCGCCGACGTTGCTCGTATAGTCGATGCCCGCATCGACGAGGCCGTACAGCGTGACGCTGCCTTGCGCGAATGCGAGCGCCGGTGCGGCGCACAGCGCCGGGACGATGACGCAGGCCGATCTCCAGTTCATATGTGATCCTTATAAATTATGTGATGCGCAGGCCGCGTTGCGCGGCCCGTTCTCCTCATGCCGGGCGTCGCCCGCCCTGCCTACTTCGCGCCGTAGATGTCGAAGTCGAAATACTTCCGGTTGATGCGCGCATACGTGCCGTTCGCGAGAATCGCCGCGAGCGCGCGATTGAATGCTTCGCGCAGATCGGCATCCTGCTTGCGCAAGCCGAGCCCGTCGCCCTGGCCGAAGTACTTCGGATCGTCGATCGCGTCGCCCGCGAACGTGAAGTCCTTGCCCTGCGGTTTCTTCAGGAACCCGTCGCTCGCCGCGATCGACGCCTGGAACGCCGCGTCCAGCCGGCCCGACACGAGATCCGCGTACACCTGGTCCTGGTTCGGGTACGACACGATCTGCACGCCGGCCCGCTGCCAGTTCGCGATCGCGTAGTCGGCCTGCGCCGAGCCCTGCTCGACGCCGACACGCTTGCCCTTCAGCGATTCGGCGCTCGGCAGCAGCGGCGCGCCCTTGCGCACGACGAGGCGGGCAGGCGCGTTCGAGATCCGGTTCGTGAACGCGATCTGCTGCATCCGCTTCGGCGTGATCGTCATCGACGATGCAATCACGTCGAACTTGCGCGCGAGCAGGCCCGGAATCATCCCGTCGAAGCTCGACTCCACCCACACGCAGCGGGCGCGCAGCTCCGCGCACAGCGCATTCGTGATGTCGATGCCGAAGCCCGCCAGCGTGCCGTCGGGCAGCTTGTATTCGAGCGGCGGGTAGGTCGGGTCGACCGCCAGGCGGATCTCCTTGCCCGCCCAATCGCCGGCGTGCGCCGAGCCTGCCGCCAGCGCCACCGCGAGCGCCGCCATCCACTGTTTCATTGCTTGTCTCCTTGTGTTCAACCGAAATCGTCGCGGCATTCGGCGCCGCTTCCGTCCGCTGCGCGTGCCGCGCGTCAGCGGAGAAACCGCTCCGCGAGCGCGACCCAGTAGCTCGCGCCGGTTGCGAGAATCGCGTCGTTGAAGTCGTAGCCGGGGTTGTGCAGCGCGCAGCCGGCCGCACCGTCGCCGTCGCCATCGCCGTCACCGTTGCCGATCGACAGGTAGCTGCCCGGGCATGCGTTCAGCATGAACGCGAAGTCCTCGCTTGCCGCGATCGGCTGCAGATGGTCGATCACGGCGTCGCTGCCGCCCCAGTCGTGCGCGACCTGCCGCGCGAACGCCGTTTCCGCCGCGTGATTGACGAGCACCGGATAGTCGTGGCGATAGTCGATCTCGGCCGTCGCGCCGTAGCTCGCGGCCTGCCCCTGCACCGTCTCGCGGATGCGCCGTTCGAGCAGCGCGCGCACGTCCGGCGACAAAGCGCGCACGCTGAGTTCGAGGTCCGCATGCGGCGGAATCACGTTCGACGCGGTGCCCGCGTGGATCGCCCCGGCCGTGATGATCGCGAGATCCTGCGGGTTCACGTTGCGCGACACGATCGTCTGCAGCGCCATCACGATCGACGCGCAGACGACCACCGGATCGACCGTCGCGTGCGGCGCCGCGCCATGCCCGCCGCGGCCCGTCACGCGCACGCGCACCTCGTCCGCCGACGCCATGAACGCGCCGTCGCAGAAGCCGATCTTGCCGGCCGGCAGCCCCGGCACGTTGTGCATCGCGAACACCGCGTCGCAGGGAAAGCGCGTGAACAGCCCGTCGTCGATCATCCGCTTCGCGCCGCCGAGCCCTTCCTCGGCCGGCTGGAAGATCAGGTTCAGCGTGCCGCTGAAGCGCGCCCGTTCCGCGATGCAGCGCGCGGCGGCCAGCAGCATCGCGGTATGGCCGTCGTGGCCGCACGCATGCATCACGTCGTCGATGCGGCTCGCATACGGCAGCCCGGTCGTCTCGCGAATCGGCAGCGCGTCCATGTCGGCGCGCAGGCCGAGCCGGCGGCCGACGCCGCGCGCCAGCGTGCCGACCACGCCCGTGCCGCCGAGGCCGCGCGTCACCCGATAACCCCACGTTGTCAGGCATTCGGCCACCAGCTCGCTCGTCGCGTGCTCGTCGAAACCGAGCTCCGGATGCGCGTGCAGCCGGTGGCGCAGCGCGATCATCTCCGCCTCGATGGCCGCCATTTCGGGCCAGATTCGTTCCTGGTTCAACGCCGACACTCCTCGGTTACGCGTTTCGCTCGATCGCCGGGGCGGCGAATCGTGACGAGATCGTATGCGGCGAATATCCGCTGGAACAGCCCCGGTTTCGTTATGATGACAACTTTATGTTGTCGGGTATTGCCCCATGAAACTGCATCAGTTGCAGGCGCTCGTCGCGAGCGCGGAGGCCGGAAGCATTCGCGGCGCGGCGCGCGCGCTGGGCCTGTCGCAGGCGGCCGTCACGCGGGCGCTGCGCGAACTGGAGGCGAGCGAGCGCCTGCCGCTGCTCGTCCGCGCACCGGAAGGGATCGGCTTCACCGACTACGGCCGGGCGCTGCTCACGCACGCGAAGCTCGTGCTCAAGCAGCTGGAGCGGGCGCAGAGCGATCTCGCGACGATGCGCGGCCGCGTCGAGGGGCGGCTGAGCGTCGGCGTCACGCCGTGGCTCACGCAGACGTTCCTCGCCGAGACGGTGCTGCTGTTTCGCCAGCGCATGCCCGACGTGCGCCTCGAACTGTATGAGGGATTGATGGCCGTCGCGCAGCCGCTGCTGCGCGACGGCAGCATGGATTTCGCGCTCGGCCAGGTGCAGCCGGGCGTCGCCGCGCAGGAATTCGCGTGCGAACCGGTGCTGACCTACGAGACCTCGGTGATGGTGCGCGCCGGCCATCCGCGCGAACATGCGCGCTCGATCCACGAGCTGCTCGACCAGGACTGGGTGCTGAACTTCGCGCCCGACGGGCAGGCCGCGCTCGTCGACTATCTGTTTACGCGCCACGGCGCGCAGATCGACGAGCGGCGCATCGTCCGCGCGCAATCGGTCGCGATGCTGCAGACGATGCTCGAGCAGGCCGACATGTGCACGTGGTGCCCGACGATCCTGAGCGTCGTGCCGCCGTTCGGCGAGCGGATGCGCGCGCTGCCGCTGAAGGAAAGCTTCGAGCCGCGCAAGCTCGGCATCGTCACGCGCCGCAGCAGCACGCTCAGCGACGCGGCGCGCTGCTTCATCGACTGCCTGACGCAGGTGATCCGGCGCCACGCGCGCTCGGCGCGCAAGGAAGACCTCGCGCTGTTCCGCACGCTCACGCTGCTGATCTGACGCACGGCGCGTGCGCGCCGCCCAATTGCACGCCGTGGCAAATGCATTTCGCAATCCGTTATTGGATCGCGCGGGCACGCATTCCTATACTCGTCAGCACTCTCCGATGAAGAGTGCCAATCACCCTAGACAGCACGAACCAGGACGAACCGATGAGCCTACGCCCCTTGCACGACCGAGTCATCGTGAAGCGACTCGACCAGGAAACCACCACCGCTTCCGGCATCGTGATTCCCGACAGCGCTGCGGAGAAGCCCGACCAGGGCGAAGTGATCGCGGTCGGCCCCGGCCGCAAGGATGCGGACGGCCAGCGCATCGTGCCCGACCTGAAGGTGGGCGAGCGCGTGCTGTTCGGCAAGTACGCGGGCCAGACGGTCAAGGTGGATGGCGATGAACTCCTCGTGCTGCGCGAGGAAGACATCGTCGCCGTCGTCAATCAATAAAGGAGCGGAACCATGGCAGCGAAGGAAATCATCTTCAGCGACGTCGCACGCGCAAAACTGACCGAAGGCGTGAACATTCTCGCGAACGCGGTGAAGGTCACGCTCGGGCCCAAGGGCCGCAACGTGGTGCTCGAGCGCAGCTTCGGCGCGCCGGTCGTCACGAAGGACGGCGTGTCCGTCGCGAAGGAAATCGAACTCGCCGACAAGCTGCAGAACATCGGCGCGCAGCTCGTGAAGGAAGTCGCGTCGCGCACCAGCGATGCGGCCGGCGACGGCACCACCACCGCCACCGTGCTCGCGCAGGCGATCGTGCGCGAAGGCCAGAAATACGTCGCGGCCGGGCTGAACCCGCTCGACCTGAAGCGCGGCATCGACAAGGCCGTCGCGGCGGCGGTCGAAGAACTGAAGAAGATCAGCAAGCCGACCACGACGAGCAAGGAAATCGCGCAGGTCGCGACGATCTCGGCGAACGGCGAGGAATCGATCGGCCAGCGCATCGCGGAAGCGATCGACCGCGTCGGCAAGGAAGGGGTGATCACCGTCGAGGACGGCAAGTCGCTCGCCGACGAGCTCGACGTCGTCGAAGGGCTGCAGTTCGATCGCGGCTACCTGTCGCCGTACTTCATCAACAACCAGGACAAGCAGATCGCGGAGATCGAGAACCCGTACATCCTGCTGCACGACAAGAAGGTGTCGAACATCCGCGAGCTGCTGCCGGTGCTCGAGCAGGTCGCCAAATCCGGCCGGCCGCTGCTGATCATCGCGGAAGACGTCGAGGGCGAGGCGCTGGCCACGCTGGTCGTCAACAACATCCGCGGGATCCTGAAGACCGTCGCGGTCAAGGCGCCGGGCTTCGGCGACCGCCGCAAGGCGCTGCTGGAAGACATCGCGATCCTCACCGGCGGCCAGGTGATCGCCGAGGAAACGGGCCTCACGCTCGAGAAGGCGACGCTCGCGGAGCTTGGCCAGGCGAAGCGCATCGAGGTCGGCAAGGAGAACACGACGGTGATCGACGGCGCGGGCAACGCGGCGAACATCGAGGCGCGCGTGAAGCAGATCCGCGTGCAGATCGACGAGGCGACGTCGGACTACGATCGCGAAAAGCTGCAGGAGCGCGTGGCGAAGCTCGCGGGCGGCGTGGCGGTGATCAAGGTCGGCGGCGCGACGGAGATCGAGGTCAAGGAGAAGAAGGATCGCGTCGACGATGCGCTGCATGCAACCCGCGCCGCCGTTGAAGAAGGCATCGTGCCGGGCGGCGGCGTCGCGCTGATCCGCGTGAAGCAGGCGATCCGCGAGCTGACCGGCGCGAACGCCGACCAGCACGCCGGTATCAAGATCGTGCTGCGCGCGCTCGAGGAACCGCTGCGCCAGATCGTCACGAACGCGGGCGAGGAAGCAAGCGTCGTGGTCGCGAAGGTCGCGGAAGGCTCGGGGAATTTCGGGTACAACGCGCAGACGGGCGAGTATGGCGACCTCGTCGAATCGGGCGTGCTCGATCCGACCAAGGTGACGCGCACCGCGCTGCAGAACGCGGCGTCGGTGGCGGGGCTGCTGCTGACGACGGATGCGACCGTGCATGAAGCGCCGAAGGATGCCGCGCCGGTGGGCGGTGTGCCGGAGGCGGGCGCTGGCGGGCCGGGGTTCGGGTTCTGACGGGCGCGACGCGATAACGCGCTAATGCAACGCGTGACGACTTGCGTCGTCACGCGTTTTTTGTTGGTTCTTCGCGGAATTCCGTGGATGCCGCTTGCCGATCCGCTTCGGCCAACCGCACTTCCGCAAAGCAGCCATATATTCGGTGCAGGATCCTCCAACGCTTGTTCGAACAGTCAGGACACCCGCGTATCGATTGGATTGCTATGCGTGTCGCTTGGGGTTCCACGCTTTGTGCACGAACTCAAGACGGTTGCCGTCGAGGTCGGCGACGTTGGCGGCGTAGTAGCCGGGGGCGAAGTAGGTACGATCCGCCGGTTTCCCCTCGTCGATACCGCCAGCTTTGATTGCAGCTGCGTAGGCAGCGTCGACCAGCTCATTGGTATCGCAGACGATCCCGAGGTAAAGCCCGGTCTCGCCGGGCTTGCGTTTTCGTAGCCAGATGCTTGATCCAACCCCCTCTCCCTTGCCGTACACATCGTCACCGATGCCGTAAAGATCAGGGACGCCCTCCGGGCCCGAAGCAGAGTCGTAGTTGCCGAATATTCTCCAGCCGAGTGGCTTCAAGGCCTCGGAGTAGAAGATCAGTGACTTTTCGATGTCGGTGACTGAGATGTAAACGTGGTCGATCATTGGGTCGCCTTCGACGTGGATGGGTACTGTCCGTGCCTCACTATATTCGACGGATGAGTATCCATACTCATGCCGCGCATGTGGGGCAGAGACATCACTGCATCAAAGCCGGGCACGGATCAGGGTTGACGTTTGCCACGGCCGCCAGCGGGTTTGCCGGCCGGCTTGCGTGAACCCGCAGCCGGCTTGCCGGCGGGTTTGCTGCTGCGTGGTTTTTGCACGCTGAAGGGACTACCGCCGGACAAACTCTTGCCTTTACCCGCGCCGACAGCGCGCTGCGCCGCAGGCTTGCGCTTGTTTTCGCCGCCTTGCGGGCGCGGTTTGTTGCCGTGTACCTGCGCGGAACCCGGCGCAGCTTGCGGCACCTTGGGCTTCTTCGGCTTCTTGGGTTTCTTGATCAGTTGCCCCGTCGCGCTGGTTTCCGGCACGCGGTGTTCGGCTTCGAAACCCGGCTCTTCTTCGCGGGGCAGCGTTTGCCGGATCAGCGCTTCGATCGCGGCCAGTTGCGGCGCTTCGTCGGCGCACACCAGGGACACCGCCACGCCGCTGGCGCCCGCGCGGCCGGTGCGGCCGATACGGTGCACGTAGTCCTGCGCCACGATCGGCAGGTCGACGTTGATCACCAGCGGCAGATCGTCGATATCCAGCCCGCGCGCAGCCACGTCGGTGGCGACCAGCATCTGGACTTCGCCCGCCTTGAAGCGCTCCAGCGCACGCAGGCGCGCGGGTTGCGGTTTGTCGCCGTGGATGGTGTCGACCGCATAGCCCGCGTCGTCCAGCATGGCCGCCAGGTAATCCACGCCCTTGCGGGTCTTGACGAACACCAGCGCGTGATCCCAGTTGTTTTCTGCCACGAGGTGCATGAACAGATCAGGCTTGTTCCTTTTATCGACCGGCACCACCCACTGCTTGATCTTGCTGGCCGTGGCATTGGGCGGGCTGACGCTGATATTGACCGGGCCGCGCAGAATGCCCGCCGCCATGGTGCGGATTTCATCGGAAAATGTGGCGGAGAACAGCAGCGTCTGGCGCCGGGCGGGCAACGCGGCAAAGACGGCGTCGAGTTCGCGCGCAAAGCCCAGATCCAGCATGCGGTCGGCTTCATCCAGCACCAGCGTTTGCACCTGATCGAACTGCACCGCGTTCTGGCGATTGAGATCCAGCAAGCGGCCCGGCGTGGCAACGAGCACATCCACGCCCTTGCGCAGCTTCATCATCTGCGGGTTGATGCTCACACCGCCGTAGGCAGCGAGAAATCGCAAGTCGAGGCCTTTGCCGTAAGCGATGAAGCTTTGCAGCACTTGTTCGGCCAGTTCACGCGTAGGCACCAGCACCAGCACGCGCGCGCGGTTGCTGGACACCGCCGGGCCGTGCTGCACCAGCCTTTGCAGCAGCGGCAGCGCAAAACCCGCCGTTTTGCCCGTGCCCGTCTGCGCCGCGGCCATGATGTCCTTGCCGCCGAGCACGGCAGGAATCGCCTTGGCCTGCACCGGCGTAGGTGTCTGGTAATTGAGATCCTGCACATTACGCAGCAAGGGATCGATCAGGCCAAGCGAGGCAAAGGACATGGGCGTGTTCCGGGCTAAAACCGCAATTCTAGCGGTTACCGCGCGGATGGCCCCGCGCACGTCCATGGTCGAAAGGATCGACGTTGAAAGAACCCCAACAATCCGGAATCCGAATTCAATCCGGACAGCCGAGCTTCGTGGCCAGTTCGCCCAGATCATCGACCTCGAAATCCCACGCGTCTGCCGCGCGCAGGTCCGTGGTCTGGTTCGGCCCGTGTTCGGTCGGCCGCTTGACGAAGGCGGTCGTCAGGCCGCACCGCCGCGCCGCGCCGAGATCGCCGTTATGGGCCGCGACGAGGCACACCTCGGCCGGCGCGAGGCCGAGAATGTCCACGGTGTCGATGTACACCTGCGGCGACGGCTTGTACATGCGCACCACTTCCGCGCCGAGAATCGCATCCCACGGCAGGCCGGCCCGCTTCGCGATATCCACCATCAGGCGGATGTTCCCGTTCGACAGCGGCGCGATGATGAAACGCAGCTTCAGGCGCGACAGCGCCGCGACGGAATCCGGCCATGGGTCCAGGCTGTGCCACCCGAGGTTGAGTGCGTCGACCTCCGCGTCCGGCGCGCCGGCAATCCCGTGCCGCTCGAGCACGCGGACCAGGTTCTCCCGGTGCAGCACGTCGAGCCGCACGAATGGCCGGCGTCCGCTGCGGATTTCCTCCATCGCCGGCCCGTACTCGAGCCGCCACGCATCCGCGAACGCAAACGGGTCGAGCCCCGGCGCGTGACGATTCAGAAACGGCGCCGCCGCGCGCGCAACGCCGCTTCGCCAGTCGACGACCGTTCCGAACACGTCGAACACGAGGGCCTTGATTGCGGTGGAATGCGTCATTGATCCGATCCTCCAGCAGCAACAGTAGAAATGGCGATTGCCGGCCCGAAGGGGCCGGCAATCGAAGCGGATTCACGCTACGTCGAAATCCGCCGACGAGCAAGTCGTTTGCGTCCGCGGTTCAACGCCGCGCCGCCAGCCTGCGCACCACCCGCACCAGCGCATCGACCTCGTCGCAGGTGTTGTAGAACGCCAGCGATGGCCGCACCGTCGCCTCGAGCCCGAAGCGCCGCAGGATCGGCTGCGCGCAGTGATGCCCCGAGCGCACCGCGATGCCCTCTTCGTTCAGCGCCTGCCCGACCTCCTCGGTCTCGTAGCCCTTCAGCACGAACGACAGCACGCTCGCCTTGTCGCGCGCCGTGCCGACCAGCCGCACGCCCGGCACCGGCGCGAGCACGCTCGTCGCATACGCGAGCAGGTCGTGCTCGTAGCGCGCGATGTTCTCGATGCCGATGCGGCTCACGTAGTCGAGCGCCGCGCCGAGCCCCACCGCGTCCGCGATGTTGCCGGTGCCGGCCTCGAAACGGTTCGGCGGCGGCTGGAACACGGTGCGCTCGAACGTGACGTCCGCGATCATGTTGCCGCCGCCCTGCCACGGCGGCATGTCGTCGAGGATCGCGCGCTTGCCGTACACGACGCCGATGCCGGTCGGCCCGTAGATCTTGTGCCCCGAGAACACGAAGAAATCCGCATCGAGCGCCTGCACGTCGACCCGCAGGTGCGAGATCGACTGCGCGCCGTCGACCAGCGCCTTCGCGCCCGCGCGGTGCGCAAGCTCGACGATCTCCTTCACCGGCACGACCGTGCCGAGCGCGTTCGACACCTGCGTGACGGACACGATCTTCGTGCGGTCGCTGAGCAGCTTGCGATACTCGTCGAGCAGCACCTGCCCCGAATCGTCGACCGGGATCACGCGCAGCTTCGCGCCCTTCTGCGCGGCAAGCTGCTGCCACGGCACGATGTTCGCGTGATGCTCGAGATGCGACACGACGATCTCGTCGCCCTCGCCGACGTTCTGCACGCCCCACGTCTTCGCGATCAGGTTGATCGCCTCGGTCGTGCCGCGCACGAACACGATCTCGTCCGGCGACGCCGCGCCGATGAAGCGCCGCACCGTGTCGCGCGCGTGCTCGTACGCGTCGGTCGCGCGGCCCGCGAGCGCGTGCGCGGCGCGGTGGATGTTCGAGTTCTCGTGCGCATAGAAATACGCGAGCCGGTCGATCACCGCCTGCGGCTTGTGCGTCGTCGCCGCGTTGTCGAACCAGATCAGCTGCTTGCCGTTCACGCGCTCCTGCAGGATCGGGAAATCGCGGCGGATCGCGTTCACGTCGAACGGCGGATGCGCGCCGCCCGCGAGCGTGTGCGGCTCGGCGGCCCGCGCATCGTCGACGAAGTAGCGCGGGGTCGCGCCTTGCGACGCAGGCTGGGCCGGCGCATGGCGGTTCAGCGCGAGCAGCTCGCGCAGCGCGTCGTCGCCGGGCAGCCCGAACGCCTCCGGCGATGCAATGCCGTTCGTCGGCACGACGATGTCCTGCGGCGTCGCCTGCCAGCCTTGCAATGCGCCGTCGGTGAAGTAATACGGCGAAGGCGCGGCAGCAGGCGAGGTTTCGTTCACCGCGGCCGCCGCCTGCGGCACGCCGAGCGCCGCGCCGCCGACGCGCGGCTCGAACGCGGGCGCGATCGATACGACGCTGTCGGGCAGGCCGTTCTGCGCGGCCGCGTGCGGCGCGAGCGCCGGTGCGCGATTGCCGAGCGACAGCACGTGCGTCGGCGCGGACGGCGCGAGATTCGCGCCTGCCACCTTGCCCAACGCCTTGTCCTGCAGCGCGAGGCCCGGCACGCCGGTGCCCGTGCCGCCCGGGCCCGCGAGCGGCGAACCGGCCGGCGCGGGGTTGCTCACCGACGCGAGGATCGGCGCGGCCGCCGGCAGCGCCGACGGCACGCCGCCCACCGCGCCGCTGCCCGCCGACACGCCGGGCGCGGTGGCCTGCCCCGGCGGCGTCGAGAAGAATTCGGACGCGAGCCGCGCGAGCGTCGCCGGGTCGGGCAAGCCCGCCGGCAGCGGCGCATGCGGCAGCGCGCCGGCGCCGGGCAGCTCGCCCGCCGGCCGCCCGGGATTAACGGTAGGTGTCGGGATAGTCATGGTACTTGCCGATTTCGACGTCTTCGAGGACAGCCAGCGCATCCGGCGAGTGGACCGCGAGCGAGCAATACAGCGAGATCAGGTACGACGCGATCGCCTGGTTGTTGATCCCCATGAAGCGCACCGACAGCCCCGGCCCCTGCTCGCCCGCGACGCCCGGCTGGTAGAGGCCGACCACGCCCTGCCGCTTGTCGCCGACGCGCAGCAGCAGGATCTTGGTCTTGCCGTCCGCGACCGGCACCTTGTCCGACGGGATCAGCGGAATGCCGCGCCACGTGAGGAACTGCGAGCCGAACAGGCTGACCGTCGGCGGCGGCACGCCGCGCCGCGTGCATTCGCGGCCGAACGCGGCGATCGCGAGCGGATGCGTGAGGAAGAACGCCGGCTCCTTCCACACCTTGGTCAGCAGCTCGTCGAGATCGTCCGGCGTCGGCGCGCCCGTCAGCGGGAACACGCGCTGCTCGTCGGTCACGTTCGCGAGCAGGCCGTAGTCGGGGTTGTTGATCAGCTGGCTTTCCTGCAGCTCCTTGATCGTCTCGATCGTCAAGCGCAGCTGTTCCTTGATCTGGTCGTGCGGGCTGCTGTAGAGATCGGAGATTCGCGTATGCACGTCGAGCACCGTGCTCACCGCGTTCAGGAAATACTCGCGCGGCTGCTCCTCGTAAGGCACGAACGTGCGCGGCAGGATGCGCTCGTCCTCCAGCTGCGTGCACGCGGCGCGCACCGCCTCCGGGTTCTTCACCTGGTTCAGGCGGTAGATGCCGGCCTCGACCGGCACCCATTGCAGCAGGTGGGTCAGCCAGCGCGGCGTGATCGTGGACAGCTGGGGTACGGTCTTGGTGGCGTTCGCGAGTTGGCGGGCGGCGTGATCGCTCAGCGCAGCCGAGCCGCTTACTACGGTCGACATGTGTGGCTCCGGGTTCTAAAGATGAAAAACGGGATTGCTTATGACGCTGGGTGATTATCGGAAGCGCGCACCTGCCGGCTCAACATGCTATAGCCGGCATGCCGCGCAATCGATGGGGGAAACGGGGCGGCGCGGCGCGCGCCGTCAGGCGGCGAACGCGTCGGGCGCGCCGGGCAGCAGGGTCGCGATCGACACGTCGAACGCCCGCGCGATCTTGTCGGCGGTGACGATCGACGCGATCGCCTCGCCGCGCTCGATCTCGCCGACGTACGAACGGTTCAGCCCGGCATGCTCGGCGAGCTGCTCCTGCGACCAGGTGCGCGCCTCGCGCATCCGGCGCACGGTCGTGCCGAAACGATGGATCAGGTCGCTCATGACGCCGCCTGCTCGACGGGAATCCGCTCGGCCGGCGCGCGCGGCGCCTGCGACGCCTGCGATGCGTTCAGCCCTTCGCTGCGCAGCACGGCCTGCGTGATGTTCGCGCCGGGCGGCACGTCCTGCGTGAGCCACACGTTGCCGCCGATCACCGCGCCGCGCCCGATCGTCACGCGGCCGAGGATCGTCGCGCCCGCATAGATCACGACGTCGTCCTCGACGATCGGATGGCGCGCGAGGCCTTTCTCCAGATGGCCGGCCGCGTCGCGCGGGAAGCGCTTCGCGCCGAGCGTCACCGCCTGGTACACGCGCACGCGCTCGCCGATGATCGCGGTCTCGCCGATCACGACGCCCGTGCCGTGGTCGATGAAGAAGCCGCCGCCGACGCGCGCGCCCGGATGGATGTCGATGCCCGTCTCCGCATGCGCCTGCTCGGCGATGATCCGCGCGAGCAGCGGCAGGCCGAGCCCGTACAGCTCGTGCGCGAGCCGGTGATGGATCATCGCGAGGATGCCCGGGTAGCACAGCAGCACCTCGTCGACGCTGCCGGCCGCCGGATCGCCGTGGAACGCCGCGAGCACGTCGCTGTCGAGCAGGCGGCGGATCTCCGGCAGCCGCGCGGCGAACGCCTGCACGGCCGCGGATGCCGGTTCGTCGGCCGGCGCGTCCGCGTTGCGCTGGCGCGCCGCGTAGCGCAGCTCCAGCATCACCTGCGCGAGCAATGCGTTCAGCGCCGCGTCGAGCGCGTGGGCCACGTAGAAGTTCTCGCTTTCCTGGCGCAGGTCCGGCGGGCCGAGCCGCATCGGAAACAGCACGCCCTTCAGCGCGCCGACGATCTGCGCGAGCGCTTCGCGCGCCGGCAGGTCGCGGCCGCCCGGCTCCAGCGAGCGCCGCTGCTTTTCCCGCCACGCGCGGCGCTCGGCCTGCAGCGATTGAACGATGTCGTCGATGTCGAATGCGGCCACTGTCGCTTCTCCCCGTATCGGCCTTGTTTCAGTCCTGCGCCCACGGCAAGCCGTGAAAGCGCCAGCCGTTGCGGCTGCCGCGGCGCTGCTGTTCGTCCAGGTCGCCCTCGAAGCCTTCGAGCACGTTGAACACTTGCGTGAAGCCGGCCTTCGCCGCCGCCTCGGCGGCCTGCGCCGAGCGGTTGCCGCTGCGGCACAGCAGCAGGATCAGCGCGTCCTTGCCGGTTTTCGCTTCCAGTTCGCGCACGAAGCGCGGGTTGCGCGTGAGGCTCGTGCCGGTCGCCCACGGCACGTGCAGCGTGTCCGGCACATGGCCGACGAACTTGCGCTCTTCGGCGGTACGCACGTCGACCAGCAACGCGTCGCCGGCCGAGAACAGCGCCCACGCGATGTCGGGCGCCACGCCGCCCGCATAGGGCGCGCCCGCGGCCGCTGCGGCAGCGCGGGCGTCGTCGAGCGCTTGCCGGGCTGCGGTTCGTTCTTCCACTGCATATGTCATGACGTCTCCTTGTCGGTTCGTCCGATCAAAAACGCTGGGATATGCGGCCGGTGCAGCTTGCATGCTGTCTATAGCCGTCAGCGCCACTATGCGAGCGCGTGCGGGGATGCAGAACCAATAAAAATTCATTTCCTAATCAGCGCCGGATGAATTGCTATCGCGGTTGTGCGCTATCGGGCGGATTGGTGCGGTTTGTCGCGCAGCCTGCGAGGCGCGCGTCGGGTGCCGAGGCACCGACGCGGAAAGGGAGAACGGGGGAAGAATGTCGGCGCGCCGGACGGCGCGTCGTGATGGAAACCGAAGCCGAGCGTACGGCCCGGCTTCGGCGGCGCGCGAGGCGCCGTGTTCGCTTACTGCGCGTCGTGCTTCGCGCGTTCCGCCGCCGCGATGATCGCGTCGGCCACGGCCTTCGGCTGGCTCAGCATCGCCACATGGCTGCCGTTCACGCGCGTGAGCGTCGCGCCGATCCGCTTCGCCATCGTTTCCTGCAGCGTCGGATCGATCATCCGGTCCTGCGTCGCGACGACGAAGGTCGACGGCTTCGCATGCCAGGCGGCCTGCGTGACCTTCTCCGAGATGCACCCGCCGTACCACGGCCCTTGCGTCGCCGCGACGAGGCGCTGCTGCGCGGCCGGCAGATCCGGCGCGAAATTCTGCGCGATCGCCTTGTCCGACAGCGTGGCGAAGCCGCCCGCGTCCTTGCGCAGTTCGCCGGCCCACGCCGGCGGCGGCAGCCCCTGCGTGACGTCGGCGATCGACTGGCCGTTGTCGGGCGCGAACGCCGCGACGTAGACGAGCGACTTCACCTTGTCGTCATTGCCCGCGTCGCTGATCACCACGCCGGCCCACGAGTGGCCGACCAGCACGACGGGCCCCTGCTGCTGGTCGATCGCGCGCTTCGTGGCGGCCGCGTCGTCGGCAAGCGAGCTCAGCGGGTTCTGCACGGACACCACGTGCAGCCCGCGCGCTTCCAGCAGCGGAATCACGCGGTTCCAGCTCGACCCGTCGGCGAACGCGCCGTGCACGAGCACGACGTTGGTGCCTTTCAGATCGTCCTTCGGCGCGGCATGCGCCGCCGCTGCGCCGAACAGCCCGCCGATCACCGCGGCGGAAACCAGCACCCGTTGCATCGTTCGAACCATGGTCATGCTCCTTCTTGTCGTGTTGTTCACATGAAGCGCCGCCGATGGGCGGCGCAGGCGGCAGCGGATCACGAATGTGCGTAGATGTCGTCGGACGGGATCGTGTCGTGGTGGACGGCGCGCGCCTGCACCATGTCGCGATGCGGCGCCGGCGCGGGCGTATCGGCCACGTTGTCGCCTTCCGACTTCGACGGGCCGTTCTGGTCGGAACGTGCGACCTGCAGCGCGGCGGCGACGTCGTCCGGGTAATGCGGTTCGCTGCGGGCCGGGTTGTAGCCGGCCTGCTCCAGCCGAACGAGTTCGGCGCGCACGTCGGCGCGGGTGAGGCCATGGCCGGTATCGGCGAAGGACAGTGCGGGAGCGATGGCAAGCAAGGCGGCAGCGAGGATTCGGGCGGTTTTCATCAACGTTCTCCTGAAGGAAAGTGAGCAGTCGATCATTCGGTATCCGACTCAACGTCGTTCATCGAACGTTTTCTGCATGTCGACAGTAGAACCCGCCCACGTATCTCGCATGTTTCCGGAACAGGGGCCCGGTGCATGCCAGTTTTTCCAGGATGGCCGCAGATACAGTGGGATACACAATCACGCGAGGCGGCGTTGGCGATTCACGTCGCGCGCCTGCGGCAATGAACATGTCGACGTCATTGCGACGCCGAAGCGGGATCAGTCTCGAGCGCGCGGCGTGGCCGCGCGTCGGGCCCGGTCAGGCGCCAGCCCGGGCAGCGCGCGATTCCCCTTCGCTTGTCGCGCCGCCCGATTTACGCCAATACGCGTCCACCTGCCCGACGACCTGTGCGACCGTCGAGCGCGGCGCGCGCCGCAGTTGCCGATCGTAAAGCGCGAGCAACCCGCCGATCGCTGCCGTGGAGGTGGCCGTCGCCGGCGCACATCGGCCGTCGACGATCGCGCCCGAATCGCACTGATTGATCGCTTCCTGCGCCGCGGTAAACGTGTCGCGGCTCTCGGGCCCGTCCTCGACGCCGGCCTCCAGCAGAAAATAGGCCGCGACCAGCGCGTGGGTCAGCCCGACCAACGTATGGCGATCGCCCTGGCCAGCCTGAAGGGTACACAGTGCGAGATGGCACTCGAGCGAGATCCTGTCGCGATCCGCAGCGGGGAGCGGCAACAGGTCGAACTTCGATCGGGCCACGATCTTCCGCGGTTTCATCAATGTGGCGATGCTCAGACGTTTGCGATGCCCTGTGATTACGGCATCGTTCGACGCGAACTTTAGCCGTGCAGCCAGGGAAAATTCCGCCACCGCCCGAACACGCCGATTCTTAGTTCGAAGACCCAACCGTGACCCACAGCGAAAAGCGGCGTGCCGGGCACGGCACGCCGTTTTTCACTGACGCTTCACGTCATGTCACGGCGCGAGCCGCGTGAACACGAAGTCGTGGTTCTTCACGCGCGCCTGGTGGCACGCGAAGCAAGTCTGATGCTGGCCGAGGTCGGCCGGCACGCCGTTGACGAAGCGCCCGAAGCCCCAGCCGCCGGTCGATGCGTAGCGGCGCGAATCCTTCACCATCACCTGCACGGTCGTCGCCTGCCCCGGCACCGTCGCCGGCGGAAACTCGTCGGACTGCTTGCGTTTGTAAGCGAGCTTGACGAGGATCGTGCCGTCCGGAAACGGCAGCGTCGCCTGCTCGAGCGCGCGGATCGCGACCGGATTGCCGAGCACCACGCGCAGCTCGTCGAGCGGCGCGGCCTCCTCGGCCGGCGCGACCATTTCCCATTTCCGGTAGCCGGGCGGGATCGTCACGCCGTAGATCGGCGACGCCGCCGGTTTCTGCGGCTCCGCGACCGCCGCCGGGCCGCCCGCCGCGAGCGCACCGAGCAGCAGCGCGCCCGCCACGCGCCGCCGGATGCCGGTTGCCGCCCGCATCACAGGTGCTCCACTTGCAGGATCGCGTCGGCGAATGCCTGCGGCGCTTCCTGCGGCAGGTTGTGGCCGATGCCGCCGCTGATCGTGCGGTGCTGATATTTACCAGTGAATTTCTTCGCATACGCGGCCGGTTCCGGATGCGGTGCGCCGTTCGCGTCGCCTTCCATCGTGATCGTCGGCACCGAGATCGACGGGCCCGCCGCGAGACGCCGCTCGATGTCGTCGTATTGCGCCTCGCCCTTCGCGAGCCCGAGACGCCAGCGATAGTTGTGGATCACGACGGCCACGTGATCGGGGTTATTGAACGACGCCGCCGAGCGCGCGTAGGTCGCATCGTCGAACTGCCATTTCGGCGAAGCGAGCTGCCAGATCAGCTTGTTGAACGCCTCGCGGTTCGTCGCGTAGCCGAGCGCGCCGCGCTCGGTCGTGAAGTAGAACTGATACCACCACTGGAATTCGGCCTGCGGCGGCAGCGGCTTGCGGTTCGCCTCCTGGCTGCCGATCAGGTAGCCGCTCACCGACACCAGCGCCTTCACGCGCTGCGGCCACAGCGCCGCGATGATGTCGGCCGTGCGCGCGCCCCAGTCGTAGCCGCCGAACACCGCGCGGTCGATCTTCAGCGCGTCCATCAGCGCGACGATGTCGACCGCCGTCACGGCCTGCTGCCCGTTGCGCGGCGTGTCGGCCGAGCGGAACGTGGTCGAGCCGTAGCCGCGCAGGTACGGCACGATCACGCGATAGCCGGCCGCCACGAGCAGCGGCGCAACCTCGGCGTAGCTGTGGATGTCGTACGGCCAGCCGTGCAGCAGGAACACGACGGGGCCGTTCCTCGGGCCGACGTCCGCATACCCGACGTTGAGCACGCCCGCGTCGATCTGGTGGATCGTGTCGAACGACGCGCCGCCGGCCGCGCGCGGCTTCGGCGGCGCGGCGGGCGCCGTTTGCGCATGGGCGAGCGTGCCGAGCCCGAGGTCGGCGAGGCTCGCAAGCGTCGTACCGAGGATCAGGCGGCGGCGGGTGTTCACGGTATCAGGCATGACTCGTTCTCCATGGTCGGTAGCTGAGGAAAGGGCGCGCTGCAATCGCTTCACCGGATTTATATCCGAACCGGGCGGACGCTTTGTATCCCAACGTATCTGTGTCCGATACCGACATACAGCGATTCAAAATCCCGCGAAAAACAACGCTCTCAGACGAACGCGAGCCGCCTTTCAGCAGGCCCGCGCCCTTCAGGCCGCGCCTACGCGCGACGCAGCGGCCGGAACCCGGCACGCACCTCCTGCGCGAACAGCTCGGGCTCCTCCCATGCCGCGAAATGCCCGCCCTTGTCGACTTCGTTGAAATAGATCAGGTTGTGATAGCAGCGCTCGGCCCAGCTGCGCGGCGCCTGGTAGATCTCGCCGGGAAACACGGTGATCGCCGCCGGCAGCGCGATGTCCACCGCGTTGAAGTTGTTCGAGTGATCTTCCCAGTAGATCTGCGCGGCGGACGTCGCGGTGTTCGTCAGCCAGTAGAGCGAGATGTCGTCGAGAATCTCGTCGCGCGGAATCGAGCGCTCGGGAATGCCGCCGCTGTACGTCCACTGCGAGATCTTGTCGACCATCCAGGCGGCCTGCCCTGAAGGAGAATCGGCGAGCGCATAGCCGACGGTTTGCGGGCGCGTCACCATCATCGCCGAGTAGCCGCAGTTGTCGCGATAGAACGTCGCGAGCTTCTCGTACGCGGCCTTCTCCTTCGGCGACAGCCCGGCCGGCGCGGGCGCGTCGGTGGCGAGCAGCGTCGCGATGTCGGGCGGCACGGTGGCCGGCATGTTCACGTGAATCCCGGCCAGCCCCTTCACGCGCTGCTTCGCCATGCGGTGCGAGATCACCGAGCCGCAGTCGCCGCCCTGCGACACGAAGCGCGTATAGCCGAGGCGCGCCATCAGCTCGCCCCACGCGCGCGCGATGTGGTCGGAGCCCCAGCCCGTGTTCGCCGGGCGGCCCGAGAAGCCGAAGCCCGGCAGCGACGGCACGACGACGTGGAACGCATCGTCGGCGCTCGCGCCGTGCGCCGTCGGGTCGGTCAGCGGGCCGATCGCCTTCAGCAATTCGAAGATCGAGCCGGGCCAGCCGTGCGTCATGATCATCGGCATCGCGTTCGCGTGGCGCGAGCGTACGTGGATGAAATGAATGTCGAGCCCGTCGATCTCGGTGATGAACATCGGGAAGCCGTTCAGGCGCGCCTCGCCCTTGCGCCAGTCGTAGTCGGTGCCCCAGTAGCGGAGCAGCGCCTGCATGCGCGCGAGCCGCACGCCCTGCGATTCGTCGGCGACGGTCTCGCGGCCCGGCCAGCGCGTCGCGGCGATGCGGCGGCGCAGGTCGGCGAGCTGGTCGTCGGGAATGTGCGCGGTGAACGGGCGGATGCTGCCGCCGCCCGTCGCGGCATGGAGTGCGGTGGGAAGCATCGCGGATACGCCCGCGGCCACGGACGTGGCCAGCAGGTGACGCCGCATCGGGGAAAACGGTGTGGAAGACATCGCTTGGCATCTCCTTTCGGAAAGTGGACATGCCGCGCGCCCGGGGGCGTCTCTCCTTTCGTTTCTGGCGCGCCCCGGCCACGCGGTGTCGCCCATTTGAAAGGTCTGATGTATCCGGGATTTGTCTGACTTGTAGGGTTTTGTAGCAGGCAGGCGGCCGGGCGGCCGCCTCCGTCGCGGCGCTCAGAGCGCCTTCACGATCGCGCCGTCGACGCGAATGTTCTGCCCCGTGATGTAGCCCGCGCCGTCGGACAGCAGGAACGCGACCGTCTTCGCGATCTCCTGCGTCTTGCCGAACCGGCCGGCCGGAATGCGCGCGACGATCTCCGGTGTTTCCGGCCAGCTGTCGATGAAGCCCGGCAGCACCGCGTTCATCCGGATGTTCTCGGCTGCATAGCGTTCCGCGTAGAGGCGGGTCCACGCGCTCAACGCCGCGCGCAGCGCCGACGACACGGGCATCGGCTGCTCGGGCGCATCCGCCGCGAAGCTCGAGATGTTCACCACCGCGCCGCCGCCCTGCTTCTGGAAGATCGGCGTCACGCGGCGCATCACGCGCACGACGTTCAGCAGGATCAGGTCGAGCCCCGCGTGCCAGTTGTCGTCGGTGATCGCCAGCAGGTCGCCCTTCGGCGGATGGCCTGTGTTGTTCACGACCGCGTCGATCCGGCCGTAGCGCGCGACCGTCTCCTGCACCAGCCGCTCGATGTCGGCGTCGTCCGTCACCGAGCCCTGGATGCCGAAGCCGCCCAGTTCCTCGCCGAGCGCCACCGCGCTGCCGGATGGCGACATCAGCGCGACGCGGTAGCCCGTCGCCGCCAGTTCGCGCGCGATCGCCGCGCCCATGCCCTTGCCCGCCGCCGTGATCAGCGCCACTTTTTCTACAGTCACGATGTGCTCCTCGTTCGACACCTGCCGCCGCGCAGCCGCCATTCGGCGCGCCTTGGTGGTAATGTAGGCGCATCCTTGCCGGCTGTCGAACCAGTATTTCTGCCGCCAGCCAATAGATTTTCTACAGCCTGACAATGCCGCTCCGCCCTTCCCGCCTGCCGCCGCTCAATGCGCTCCGCGCGTTCGAGGTTTCCGCGCGGCACCTGAATTTCCGCGCCGCCGCCGACGAGATCGGCGTGACGCAAGGCGCGGTCGCGCAGCAGGTGCGCCATCTCGAGGACGTGCTCGGCCTGAAGCTGTTCGAGCGGCTGCCGCGCGGCCTCGCGCTGACGCACGACGGCGCCGCGTATTTCTCCGACGTGCAGCGCGCGCTGAACGCGATCGCCGACGCGACCGGCCGGCTCGTGAAGCGCCGCGCGACGCTGACGATCAGCACGACGCCATCGTTCGCGTCGAAGTGGTTGATTCCGCGCCTCGCGCAATTCACGGATGCGCACCCCGGCTACGACGTGCGCGTGATCGCCGACCAGCAGCTCGCGACCTTCCGCCACGACGGCGTCGATCTCGCGATCCGCTACGGCAAGCCGCCGTTCGGCAAGCATCTCGCCGCGCACGCGCTGTTCCCGCTCGACGTCAGCGCGGTGTGCAGCCCCGCGCTGCTGGCCGCGCCCGCGTCGCCGCGCGCGCTCGCCGGCCAGGTGCTGCTGCACGACGCGCACGATCTGTGGCCCGCGTTCCTCGACGCGCTGCCGGAGAGCGTCGACGTCGATCCGCACAAGGGGCTGCGCTTCAACCAGACGTCGCTCGCGATCGACGCGGCCGTCGCCGGCCAGGGCATCGCGCTCGCGACCGATCCTTTGGTCGAGCGCGATATCGCGGCCGGCCGGCTGTGCAGGCCGTTCGATTTCGCGTTTCCGCTGTCGATGGGGTTTTATCTCGTATATCCGGCCGAGCGGCGGGACGATGAGGCGATCGCGGTGATGCGCGAGTGGATGATTCGTCAGGCGGTGGCGGACGGGCAGCCTTGAGCGAGGGCGGTCATCCGGTCATCAAGTCAGGGGGCGATCCAGCGGGCTTCGTAGCCGTCGTCATGCAGATCGAACACCGCGCGGCGATGGCCGGCGCGCGCGAGTTCGAGCCAGTCGATGCGCGTGACGGTTACGTGGATCAGGCAGAAATTGGCGTAGCCGTCGTCTTCCGGCGTAGCGCGTTGATTCGCGGTGACATGCGCATCTTCGGGGGTGTCGACCGGCGTTCCCGGCGGCAATGGCGCGCGATACAGCAGCAGCGTATGCGGACGACTCGATTGCCAAATCGCGCGCCGCTCGGCTTCGTCGTCGCAGATCGATGCGAGGCCTTCTATTCGAATCTGGATGAGCGCGTCGAGATCATTGCCGATGAGCGCGATGCGCGGGTCGCGACGCAACTCCGCGACCTTCTCCGAACGCACGTCGGTGTGGAATGACAGCCGATGCTCGTCACGACGCACCTGACGCAGCACGACCGTGCGCACCTTCGGCGCGCCGTCGAGGCCGAGCGTCGCGAATTGCAGCATCGTGAACGGCGAGCGGTGTTCACTGACGCCGGATTCAAGGCTTGACCAAAGACGGTCGTAAGTATCCGAAAGCGATTCGGCGGCGGTGTCGGAAGCGGGCATGATCGGCGATCGGGAGCGTCTGTATCTATATCTATATCTGGATTGATCGCGAGAGCTTAACCGTTTCGGCAGCAGGCGGCGTTGCGCGTGTGGTGCACCGCCCGCTGGTTCGATCGGTCGTATCAGTTGTAGCCGCGCACGGCCGGTGCCGTGTCGCCCGCGTCGGCCGGCTCGGCGCCGAAGCGGCCGAGCACGTCGGCGACGTATTGCGGCCCGGCGCTGATCTGCGACGACCGGTGCGCGACGGGGTGGGTGTCGGCGATGCCCAATGCTGCGTCCAGCGATGCGAAGTCGTTTGCGGTGAAGTTCATGTTTGTGTCTCCTCAGGCGGCCAGCGCCGCGCCATACGCGCGCACGAGGCGCGCCACGCCTTCCCGGATCGCGTCGACGTCCGGCGCGGCGAACGACAGGCGCAGCGATGCGTCGTCGACGTTGTCCGCGAAGAACGCGTTGCCGGGCACGAAGACGATCTTGTTCGCGATCGCCTGCTGCAGCAGCACGGCCGACGACACCGCGCCGATCCGCGCCCATACGAACATCCCGCCTTCGGGACGATGGAATTCGATCGCGTCGCCGAAGCCGGCTTGCAATGCGTCGCACATCGCGTCGCATTTGCGCTGGTAGGCCGCCGTGATGCGCGGCAGATGGCGCTCGAGCGCGCCGTCGGCGAGGTATTCGGCGGCGGTTGCCTGCGTCCACGGCGCGCTGCACAGGTCGACCGTCTGCTTCGCGATCACGCAGCGCCGCGCGATCTCGGCCGGCGCGATCGTCCAGCCCACGCGCAACCCCGGCGCGACGATCTTCGACAGGCTCGCGAAATGCACGATCCAGTCGCGCGCGCCGTCTACTTCATCGGCCAGCGCGAGCATCGACGGCACGGCTTCGCCCGCGAAACGCAGGTCGCCGTAGGGGTCGTCCTCGATGATCAGGAAGCGGTGTTGCACCGCGAGACGCAGCAGTTTCAGGCGACGTTCGCGCGTGAGCGTCGCGCCGGTGGGGTTTGCGAAGGTCGGGACGGTGTAGAGCAGTTTTGGCTGCGCGATCGTGCCCGACGCGAGCAGCGTGCCGAGGCGATCGACGTCGAGGCCTTCGCCGTCGACCGGGATCGTCACGATGCGGGCTTGCTGCAGGCGCATTGCCTGCAGCGTCGCCGGGTAGGCCGGCTGCTCGGTCAGCACGACGTCGCCCGGTGCGACCATCACGCGCAGCAGCAGGTCGAGGCCCTGTTGCGAGCCGGTCGTGACGAGCAGTTCGGCCGAGGTGCAGGTCACGCCGCGGCGGGACATCAGCGCGATCAGTTGCTGCTTGAGTTCGGCAAGGCCGTCGGTCGGGCCGTATTGCAGGCAGCGGATCGGTTGCGCGTAGGCGCGTTCGGCGGCGGTGTTCAGGCCGTCGATGTCGAACAGGTCGCTGGCCGGATAGCCGCCCGCGAAGGAAATCATCCCGGGTTCGGCAAGGTACTTGAACAACTCGCGGATCGGCGAGCCTGCGGGGTGCTGGAATGGAGGGGTGAACGCGTACATGTCGTCGTGGGCTGGTTGGCGGAAAGCGGCCGACGGTGCGGGCCGCCTGCCACCGGCCATCGACGCTCGTGGCGCCGACGGCGATTGCAAGCCCAGATTGTCGACAGCCGTTAAGGCCGCCGCAAACGATATCTATGCACTATGTCTTGCGGTTTGGTCATCAAATGCGGGGCTGGAGGAAGCGTTGGAAACGCCCGCGCTCTGCCGTTAATCGAATCCGTTCCATTGTTTCGCGAAGCGCGTTGTCCACTTCAAGACCCTTGCGGCCATGACAGTTGTTAAAGGTGACGGTCGGCATGCGGCGCGACTTCGAGGCAAGGGCCGGGGCGATAGCGCCCCGGCGATCAGTCGTGTTCGCGAAAATCCGGCCATCTGGCAGCAAGGGCCGCGTGAAGCGGCCCCGATTGCTTATTCCGTGTTCGCTCGCTCAGAAGGCTGATGGTAAGGCTGCTCTCGAAGCGCAAGCTCGCTGTAGTCGGGCGTGATGGTGATTTTCCGGGTGACGTGGTTGATGTCGAGGAAGACTCGGTCACCCGGTTCGAATCCGAACAGCTTGAAGTGCATGTCGACGACGTGCATCCATGGCAGGTATGGCCAGCCTCTCTTGGGCCGGTCAGGCGAGTTGCGGAGCATCATCGCAAGGATGGTGTTCGGTTTGCGCGGTTTGCGCTTTTTGGGGCGTGACTTATGATTGGCGTCAGCCATTTCCGACTCCTGTACTGAGTTGGTTGTGGTCAGCGGGTCGTATGGGTTGCCGCCCATGCGGCCCGCGCTTTTTTTGCTGCCGTGAATTTCCTTCTCTTCCCTTCGCTACGTCTTGTCGGGCAAGACGATTTTTTCGACCACAGGCGCAAAGGGTGCTCAGGTCAACATCCGATGGTCGAGAAGCAAGGCTTCAAGACCAGTTTAGCTGCGCTGGCGTCTCAGAAATGGGGTGGTGATCGGGATTAGCCGAAGGGTATATGGACGGGCGCGACACCTGGACGGATGTTGCGAATTAGTCATCTTCGTTCCGTTGCGCCTACCGAATTGGAGGTATCCGGAATTTCGTGTGTGAGGCGGGGTTGAGATTCAGACTCCAATGTTGAATCGTTCCGGGTAAAGCAGTGCGAACTGCGTCATCGCACTCTTCCAATCGTGCCGGGAGCCGGTCCATTTGGCCACGACGTTGCGCAGCGCCAGCCAGATCAGTTTGAGCGCGGCCTCGTCCGACGGAAAGTGGCCGCGCGCCTTGATGATCTTCCGAAGCTGCATGTGCAGCGACTCGATCGCGTTGGTCGTATATACAATTTTCCGGATATCCGGCGCGAAGGCGTAGAACGGAATCACCTGATCCCAGGCTCGGCGCCAGAGCGCGGCAATCGGAGGGTATTTAGTACCCCACGGGCTCGTATCGAACGCGTCCAGCGCCAC
>NZ_CADESW010000002.1 GCF_902830275.1 Burkholderia stagnalis
TGACTTACTTTAGTGTGAGACTCTTGATACTTTTGCTATCCGATCCGAGGATCGGTTCGCTGCCATCAAGCGCCCACACTTATCGGCTGTTAATTTTTAAAGAACGTTTCTGCGAGAAATTCTTCTTTCTCAGCAGCGCTGCGTTGTCAGCAGCAGAGAAACGAGATTATGAACACTGTTTCGCAGTTCGTCAACAACTTTTTTAACTACTTCGTTGCGACTGCGGGGTTCATCTTCCTGCGCCGGCCGGGTGCCCGACAGGCATCCAACCAACTTCGCTTCCCCCTTCCGCGCCGCGTTGCCGTTAGCGCGAAAGAGGCGTGATTCTAGGCACCTCCCACGAGATGCGCAAGGGGTTTGATGCACTTTTTTTCCGGCCCATCGATTCCACCCTACAACCCTACCGCGCAGCGAGGCCGCTTATGGCGCAAAGAACGGACTAGAATGTGAGGTTCTTCGCCCCTTTCTATACGAATTTAATATGCGCCAGCGAATCGCCAAACGTCTCCCCCCTGATGCCGACAAACTGGTCGGCCTGTCGCTTGCGCTCTTCGCCTCCGGCAGCCGCATCGAGGATCGCTTCTGGGAAGCGAAGCTCGACGCGCTGCTCGCCAAGATCGTTCGCAATGGCAACCAGACCACGCTCGACGCGGCACTCGATCATCTTCAGCAAAACCATCCCGACGCGTACGGTGCGCTCGCCGACATGGCCGAGACCCACAGCGAGTCGATGGTGATCGAACACGACGGCAAGCCCTATGACGCGCTGCTGATCGCCGTGCCCGTGCTGGCCTGGACGCGCTACATGATCCCGTCGGGCCCGCTGAAGACCGACACCGCCGACGCGCTGCGCGCGCATCTGCAGGCGCACGTGCTCGCGAACGACACGCTCGTCGGGCTGGCGCCGTTCCTCTATAGCATCGACCAGTTGCCGCGGCATCACGTCGAAACCTATCGGCTCGCCCAGCAGCTCGCACACGCCGCGCTCGGCCAGCATGCCGCCAAACTCAGCTTCGGCGACCTGCCCGAGACTTCGCCGATCCTGGCCGATCCGCGCTTCCTGCTGGCCGTCGTGGCCGCACCGGCAGGCGCCCCGCTGTTCCGCTGGCAGGAAGAAGAACACGGCTCCCGGATCGAGCGCGGCCAGTGCCTCGAACAATGGACTGCGCAAGGCGGCCCGAACCTCGCCATCGCGCTGCCAGGCTGCGAATTCGAGTGCCTGCTTCCGGACGCGTACTATTCCGCATGCCGCGATGCCGACGAACGCATTCGCCCGCACACCGTCCGAACGGCCATCCGTTATCTATTCGACACACTTGGTGCAGCGCCGCAGGAACTGCGCGCCGTGGTCGCGGGCTTCGGCGAACGCCGCATCGACGAGTACCGCGTCGGCTTCACGCGGCGCGGCAACAACGACGTGATTTACGGCGTCGTCTGGCCGCTCTACGGCCGCGAAAACGGCGACGTGGCAATCGACAATGCCGCGCTCGAAGGCGACTTGCCGATCGAGGGGCCGCTCGAGGAAATCGTCAGTCTGCTCAAGGAATGCGGCGTGACGGACATCCGCCGGCATGCAGGCCGCTTCGAACCGGAATACTGCGACGACTGCGGTGTACCGCTGTATGCAGACCCGCTCGGCGAGATCGTCCACGCCGAAATGCCGGAGGATGCGTCGCCCTCACAACCGCACTTCCACTGACGAATATCGGCCGAATAACCGTTCGTCGAAAGCCGCTCCCGGTTGCCGCCGGGGCGGCTTTTTTTACGTCCCAAAAACTTTCTGACTTTTCCTAAGCCTTTCGGCCAAGCAGACATCGTGTAAGGTATTTGTCATGATCTGGCTCAAGGCATAACGCCGGTAGCTCATTGTGCAACCCCCTTACGGAGGAAGATTATGCGGTTCCTGGTGTTAAGTTCAGACGCGGAGCGGCGTGACGGGCTGAAGGCTTTGTTGCGACAGATCGATCGCCACGCCGGGTACAACGACGCGCCCGACAGCTTCCAGGCCCGCCAGTTGCTGCGCAGCGAGCATTTCGACCTGATCGCGATCGACTGGCAGGACGTCGGTCGGCTCAGCGAGCTCCAGGCGCTTTGCAGCGCCTGTGCGCCGTCACCGGCCGCGGTCCTGATCGACGAGGCCACGCCGGAGGTGGTCCGTCGGCTCTTCAATTACGGCGTCGCTGGCGTAATCCCCCGCGCCACGCGGCCACATTTGATCGTCCGCGCGCTCGAACTGGTGCTGCTCGGCGGGCACTACATCCCTCCGATCGCCCTCAACCTGCAGCCGGCGCCGGTCACGGCTCGGCAAGACGCTCACTTCCAGGCCCTAGCCGGCAAGATCCCCCGCCGCCCGGCAGCCCGGCTCCTGTCACCGCGACAGGCGCAGATCATGCGCTTCGTTCACATGGGCAGCACCAACAAGATGATCGCGCGCACGCTCGGCATCAGCGAAGGCACGGTGAAGATCCATCTCGCCAGCATCTTCCAGCAACTCGGGGCAGCCAATCGCGCCGCCGCGGTCGCGATCTACAACGGCTGGCTGTCGCCACACCTCGAAGTCCTGCTGGCGCCGCGCGACAGCGCGCGCAAGCCGGCGCTGGGCGAGCGCGGGCCGCTCCCGCTACGCACCGTTCGCGACGACCGCAAATACCCGCCGCCGGCCGCCAACGACGGCTTGCGCAACACACTGCACGCCGCCGAACCGCCTGCCCGCTACCGGCGTGATCGCTAGCCGGACAGTCTCGCAATCGCGACGATCGGCGCGTACGGATTCCCACCTTTGATGTTCAACGAGTAATATGAACGCATGGGTTTTCTCTTCACACCGCTTCCGCTATGGGTTGGCGTCGGTGGCTGGATCGCCGCCGCGATCCTGCTCGCGCTGGCGATCTGGAAGCGGCCGTTCGTCCGGCTTCAGGACGCGACACTCCAGCACGTCTGGCTCGCGCTCGTCACGGCGATCACGGTGCTGTGGGCATCGAACGCGTGGCTCGAAGACGGGCTCGTCATGCACCTGCTCGGCGCGACCTTGCTCGTCACATTATTCGACTGGACTCTCGCGCTGATCGCGATGGGCGCCGTGACGGTGGTGGCCGCGATCATCTTCGACGCGCCGTGGCACGGCATCGGCCTGACCTATCTGGTCTACGGCGCGTTGCCCGTCGCCGTGTCGTCGCTGCTGCAGCGCGCCGCGATCGCGTGGCTGCCGCACAATCTGTCGTCGTTCATCATCGGCCAGGGCTTCATTTCGCCGGCGATCGCGATCGTCACGGTCGCCGCGGCCGCGGCCGGCGTGCAGCTCGCGCTTGCGGACGGCATGCCCGTCGTCATCCCGTCCGGCTATCTGTGGAACACGGCCCTGCTCGCGCTCGGCGAAGCGTGGTTCACCGGCATGGCGACGGCGTTGATCGCCGTCTATCGCCCGGCCTGGGTCACGACCTTCGACGTCCGCCGTTACCGCCTCGGCGGCCCGCGCGCGTGAGTGCGCCGGTTGCACTGTCCCGCGCGTGCGTCGCCACTTCGCATCTGCGACGCAGGAGAGGGCACCGTCTACTGTCGCGCAACTTTTTTGCGCTAAGATTGAACTCCTGATCTTCATCGGGCATCTATACGTGCCCGATGTCTCATTCGCTCCTCACCAATAACCAGATGGACAGCTCACCCGCCTCGCTCCGGATTCTCAGAGCGTTCGGCAAGCTGGCAGCCTGTGTCACGGGTCTGTCGCTTGCGCTTCCGGCGCCGGTTCTCGCGGACCTCCTCGACCAGCGCTCCGAACTGATCAGCAAATTCGTCAACGACATGCACGCCGACCCGCTTGTCGCGGACTGCGCGGCGCACGGCAGTTTCATCGCCAGCACATCGAGCGCGTTCGATCGCGTCGACTTCCCGCCCAACGCGTTCGAAAGCGGCAATGCAGCGGTCACGCCGTGGAACGACGCGTTCGACCAGGGCAAGCAGCGCGTCAAGGTCGACAACATCGTCACCGTCGAAGGGCTCGGCATCCGCAACGGCGGCGGCGAACCGGCGCCGCTGAAATTCCGCTGCGGCTACGTCGGCCAGCAGATGCTCGCGTTCAGCTGGAACGATCCGGTCCCGCCGCTAAAGCCGCGTGTCGAGCGGCCCGCGCCGACGACGAAGAAATTCAAGGGCAAGACGTCCGCGAAAGGCAAGGCCAAGGCGAAATCTTCGAGCCGCACCGGCAAGAAAGCCGTCGCGACGAAGAAATCCACGACCCAGAAGAAGGCCGTGAAGAAGAAATCGACGGCGAAGAAGTCCTGACGCGCCACGCGACGGCGCGAGACGCAAAAAAGCCGGGGCATCCAGCGATGGCCCGGCTTTTTCTTTCCCCGCGGATCCGTGCTTACGCGAACGTCTCGACGTGCCGCAGGATCGCCGCCAGCATCGCCGCGCCGAGCGCAGCACTGCGTTCGCCGCTCCAGCCGACGCGCTCGTCGGGCAGGTTCGCGTTGTCCTTGAACGGCATCTCGAGCGTCAGCGACAGGCAGCCGAACCGATGCCCGATGTACTTGGACGCAAGCTTGAGCGCGTCCTCCTTGTACTTGCTCGCCGCGTAGCCGTGCTCGTCCTGGAAGTCGGGGCTCGCCACCTTGAACGCGTCGATGAACGCCGCCTGCTCCTTGCCCTGCTGCTCGGTGAAGCTCGGCAGCATTTCCGAGCCCGCGACGAATACGTACGGCAAATCCTCGTCGCCGTGGATGTCGAAGAACAGGTCGCAGCCGATCGCATGGATCGCGTCACGCACGACCAGCACCTCGGGGCTGCGCGCGGCATCCGGCTCCATCCATTCGCGATTCAGGTTCGCGCCGGCAGCATTGGTCCGAAGGTTGCCGTGCACGCTGCCGTCCGGATTCATGTTCGGCACGATGTAGAACGTTGCGTGGTCGTAGAGCTTGCGCGCGACCGGATCGCCGGCCCAGTCGCCCCATCCGGCAAGGCGCTTGACGAGCCCTTCGACGAACCACTCGGCCATCGTCTCGCCCGGATGCTGGCGCGCGATGATCCACACCTTCTTCTTCGGCGCATCGTCCGTGTCGGGCGCACCGAGCGTCAGCAGCGACATCGGCCGCCCTTCGACGGTCCGGCCGAGCTCGGTCACGCTCGCCTGCGGCAATTGCTGAACCGCACCAAGGAACGCCGCATGACGCTCCTCCGAATACGGCTCGAAATACGCGTAGTAGATGCTGTCGAACTCGGGCGTATGGTCGATCGTCATCGTCTTGCCGTCGAAAGTCGTCGGCACGCGGAACCAGTCGACCCGGTCGTAGCTCGCGACCGCATGGTAGTTGCGCCAGCCCGACGGGTATGCACACTCGGCCGCGTTCTCGAACGTCATCACGCACCGCTCGCCGCGCGCTCCCGTCACGCGGTAGTAGAACCACTGAGCGAATTCGGCCTGGTTGTCGCCGCGCACGCGCAGACGGATCGCGTCCGGCTGCTCGCACGACACGACGTCGATCGCGCCGGCGTCGAAATTACTGGTGATCGAAAGGGTCATCGTTTCTCCTGTCCCATGCAAAGCCACGCCGTCGGTCTCGTGAACCGCAGGCCGGTCACTCGCCGATTCGCCGGCGATATACGTAGGTCGAATCGTTCGACGCTGCTTCGTCGAACGCATAGCCTTCCACCGCAAACGCCTTCAGCGCCAGCGGCTCGGCGACGCGGTGCTCCACGATATAGCGCGCCATCAGGCCGCGTGCGCGCTTCGCGTGGAAGCTGATGATCTTGTAGCGGCCGCCCTTCCAGTCCTCGAACACCGGCGTGACGACCGGGGCAGCCAGTTGCTTCGGCCTGACCGACTTGAAATACTCGGTCGACGCGCAATTGATCAGCACGCGCGACGCGCCGCTGCGTGCTTCCAGCTGTTCGTTCAGCGCGCGGGTGATCCGGTCGCCCCAGAACGCATACAGATCCTTGCCGCGGGCGTTCGCGAAACGCGTGCCCATCTCGAGCCGGTACGGCTGCAGCAGGTCGAGCGGACGCAGCAGCCCGTACAGGCCCGACAGCACGCGCACATGCTGCTGCGCGTAATCGAGATCCGCCGCCGACAGCGACTTCGCGTCGAATCCCTCGTAGACGTCGCCGTTGAATGCGAGCACCGCCTGCTTCGCGTTCGCCGGCGAAAAGGTGCGCGACCAGTCGGCGTAACGCTGGAAGTTCAGGCGCGCGAGCGGATCGGAAATGTCCATCAGCGTCGCGATGTCCTGCGGCGACAACCTGCGCAGGCCGTCGATCAGTTCCGACGCATCGTCGACGAACGCCGGCTCGGTATAGGCCTGGACATGAGCGGGGGTGTCGTAGTCGAGGGATTTCGCGGGGGAGAGAACGATTATCATAGAGGCTCGCTGGCACGCCGTGCCGAGCGGTCAGACGAAAACCACCGATTGTAACGAATGCCCAGCTCCCTCGCCCCGCGTGCAGAATGCCGCGTCGTGCTCGATTCGAATGTCTGGATCGACATTCTCGTCTTCGACGATCCCGCCACACGCCCGATCCGCGCCGCACTGGAACGCGGCGCCCTCGTCGCGCTGATCGACGGGCGCTGCCTGACCGAGCTCGAACACGTGCTCGACTATCCGCAATTCCAGGCGCGCGCGGTCGACAAGGCCGCCGCACTCGAAATCGTCGCGCGCCTCGCGCAACGGGTCGAACCGCCGCCTGTCATGGCCGACGCGCCGCCGCTGCCGAAATGCAAGGATCGCGACGACCAGAAATTTCTCGAACTGGCGCGCGCCGCGCAGGCCGAATGGCTCGTGTCGAAGGACCGGGCGCTGCTGAAGCTCGCCAAACGCACCGCACGCGACTTCGGCTTCCGGATCGCCCAGCCCGCGCCGTTCACCGAAGCCTGCGCGCTCGACGCCACGCCGACCTGACGCGCGCCGCGCCCTTCACTCTCGACAGCCACACCGATGAACGCTCCCTTCGACATGCCTACGACTCCCG
Organism: Burkholderia stagnalis; assembly: GCF_902830275.1. Taxonomy (GTDB): domain Bacteria; phylum Pseudomonadota; class Gammaproteobacteria; order Burkholderiales; family Burkholderiaceae; genus Burkholderia; species Burkholderia stagnalis. Next base: position 6,961 of record NZ_CADESW010000002.1, read on the forward strand.
CTTTCCCCTCGCGTCTGCCGAACGTCGGCACGACGATCTTCACGGTCATGAGCGCGCTCGCCGCCGAGAAAGGCGCGGTCAACCTCGGCCAGGGCTTTCCGGATTTCGATTGCGATCCGCGCATCGTCGACGCGGTGGCCGCCGCGATGCGCGACGGCCACAACCAGTATCCACCGATGGCGGGCGTCGCGCCGCTGCGCGATGCGATCGCCGACAAGATCGCGCAGGTGTACGGGCGCCGCTACGATCCGGCGACCGAAATCACGGTGACGGCCGGCGCGACGCAGGCGCTGCTGACCGCGATCCTGTGCGCGGTGCACCCGGGCGACGAGGTGATCGTCGTCGAGCCGACCTACGACAGCTACCTGCCGTCGATCGAACTCGCCGGCGGCAAGCCGGTGTTCGTCACGCTGGAAGCGCCCGACTATGCAATCCCGTTCGATCGCCTCGCGGCCGCGATCACGCCGAAGACGCGCATGATCCTGATCAACACGCCGCACAACCCGACCGGTACCGTGTGGCGCGAGGCGGACATGCGCAAGCTCGAGGAGATCGTGCGCGGCACCAACCTGCTGATCCTGTCGGACGAGGTGTACGAGCACATGGTGTATGACGGCGCGCGCCACGAGAGCGTCGCCCGCTATCCGGAGCTGGCCGCGCGCAGCTTCATCGTGTCGAGCTTCGGCAAGACCTATCACGTGACGGGCTGGAAAGTCGGCTACGTCGCCGCGCCGGCCGCGCTCAGCGCCGAGTTCCGCAAGGTCCACCAGTTCAACGTGTTCACGGTGAACACGCCGATGCAGTTCGGGCTTGCCGACTACCTGCGCGACCCGGCGCCGTACCTGACGCTCGCGGGCTTCTACCAGCAGAAGCGCGACTTCTTCCGCGCCGGCCTCGAACGCACGCGCTTCAAGCTGCTGCCGTGCTCGGGCACGTATTTCCAGTGCGTCGACTATTCGGCGATCAGCGACCTGCCGGAGGCGGAATTCTCGAAGTGGCTGACGGCGGAAATCGGCGTCGCGGCGATTCCGGTATCGGCGTTCTATCACGAGCCGCACGAATCGGGCGTCGTGCGCTTCTGCTTTGCAAAGCAGGAAAGCACGCTCGCCACCGCGCTCGAACGGCTCGCAAAGCTGTAAAGGCCACAGCGGGCGGCGTGGCACATCAAGCACGCCGCCGCTCGCGCCCCGCGCACCGCGGGGCCGGCAATGCGCACGCGCGACGGCGCTTATGCTCGCTTGCCGTTCGCCGCGGCCATATATGCCTTGCAGTCCTCCGTGACGCGCTTCGCGGCCGGACGCTCCCCGACCAGCTGCGCATGCGCCTTCCAGTCGATGCCCGCGTCGAGCAGGAAATCGTGGCCGAAAATCCTCTTCGTTGCCGAGCCGATGATCGGCAGGTGGATCGATGCGGCGATGTCCGCGAGACCGAACGAATCGCCGAGCACGTACGGCGAGAAGCGCGTCATCCGCTTGAATGCGCCGATCGCGCGCGGCAGGCGCTTCTCGACGTGCGCCTTCATCCCGTCGCTGACTTTCCCGCCGAAGAACGCCTCGGTGTAGATCTCGCGCGCGGTCCATTCGAGATACAGCTCGAGCGTCTCGACGAGTTCGCGCACCTTCGCGGCCGCGAACGGGTCGGACGGGAAGATCGGTTTCTCGGGATAGCGCGCCGCCAGATATTCGATGATCACCTGCGACTCGAACAGCGCACCCTGCTCGGTCTTCAGAAACGGAATCTTGCCGAGCGGCGTATCGGCGAGCACGGCCGGATCGGTGACCGGCAGGTCGCACGTCGATTCCTCGAAAGGAATGCCGTGCTCGAGCAGGACGAACTTGACCTTGTTGTAATAGTTGGACAACGGAATACCGCACAGCTGTAGCATCGGAGTCTCCTTCCTCGCTTGGACGCGGCCGGAACTACGCCCGGCTCGCGGGGATGCGTCGCGCTGAAAAGCACGTTCGTGCTAGTCTAAAACAGTTTCGCGTCCGTCACGACATCCATGCATCCGCAATGACAGCATAGTCCGCCGTCGCTGCAACGGATGCGGGATCGCGGCCGCGCCATCCAATGGAGACACGCTCGCATGAGTGCCGAACTGCTGGCATCCCGCCCGTCCGAGAGCGAATCGACGCTCGTCCTCACGTTGTCCAATCCCGGCGCGCGCAACGCGCTGCACCCCGACATGTATGCGGCCGGCATCGAGGCGCTCGCCACCGCCGATCGCGACCCCGCGATTCGCGCCGTGGTGCTGGCCGGTGCGGACCGCTTCTTCTGCGCGGGCGGCAACCTGAACCGGCTGCTCGAGAACCGCGCGAAGGATCCGTCCTACCAGGCCGACAGCGTCGACCTGCTCGGCGCGTGGATCACCGCGATCCGCGCGTCGACAAAGCCGGTCATCGCGGCGGTCGAAGGCGCCGCGGCCGGCGCCGGCTTCTCGCTCGCGCTCGCATGCGACCTGATCGTCGCCGCGCACGACGCGAAGTTCGTGATGTCGTACGCGCGCGTCGGCCTGACGCCGGACGGCGGCGCATCGTGGTTCCTCGCCCGCGCGCTGCCGCGCGCGCTGGCCGCCGAGCTGCTGTTCGACGGCAAGCCCGTGACGGCCGAGCGCCTGCATGCGCTCGGCGTCGTCAACCGGCTCGCCGCGCCCGGCAGCGCGCTCGGCGATGCGCTCGCGTGGGCGGATGCGCTCGCCGGCATCTCGCCGAATGCGCTGACGCGCATCAAGTCGCTGCTCGACGACGCCGTCGCGCAACCGCTCGACGCGCATCTCGTCACCGAACGCAATCACTTCGTCGCCTCGCTGCATCATCCGGATGCGCTCGAAGGGATCACCGCGTTTCTCGAGAAGCGCCCGGCCCATTACAAACGCTAACCCCGCCATGTCACGTTTCGAACTGCCTCGACGCCGCCGCATCTACCTGATGCGGCACGGCGACGTCACCTATTTCGACGATTCGGGACGCGCGATCGATCCCGACCGCGTGCCGCTCAATGCCCGCGGCCGCGACCAGGCGAGCGCCGCCGGGCGCGTGTTCGCCGAGCAGCGCATCCGCTTCGACCGCGTGATCGCGAGCGGCCTGCCTCGCACGCTCGAGACCGCGCAACGCGTGCTCGCGGAAACCGGCCAGCGCATCGACATCGAAGTCGAACCCGCGTGGCGCGAAATCCGCGGCGGGCATCTGTCGGACATTCCGCCCGAGCAGCATCGCGACGCGTTCCTGCGCGTGCTCGACGGCATCGTGCCCGAAGACACGCGCTTTCTCGGCGGCGAGACGATCGGCGAACTGATCGACCGCGTGCTGCCGCCGCTCGACGCGCTGCGCGCCGACCGCTCGTGGGACACCGCGCTGCTCGTGCTGCACGGCGGCGTGAACTGCGCGCTGCTGTCGCATGCGACGGTGCCCGGCCAGCGAATCTTCATCGGCCATCTGTCGCAATCGACCGGCTGCATCAACGCGCTCGACGTCGGCGACGATCCGCACGACTGGGTGATCCGCCTGCTCAACTATTCGCCGCCCGAAGCGCTGCACCGGGACACGCGCAACACGACGATGGAAGTGCTGTACCAGCAATACCTGCAGTTCGCGCAACCCTGATCGCCGCAACGGCGCGGAGCAGACACGATGGCGCAACCGAACGATCCCGCGGCACCCCGCACCGACTACGCCGCGTTCGAAGGCACCGCGCCGGTCGGCGAGCGGCAGCGCTTCGATGTCGATGTGCTGTCGCGCTGGCTCGCGGCGCACGTCGACGGCTTCGCGGGCCCGCTCGCCGTCGAGCAGTTCAAGGGCGGCCAGTCGAATCCGACCTTCAAGCTCGTCACGCCGTCGCACAGCTACGTGATGCGCGCGAAGCCCGCGCCCGCCGCGAAGCTGCTGCCGTCCGCGCATGCGATCGAACGCGAATACCGCGCGATGGACGCGCTGGCCGGCACCGACGTCCCGGTCGCGCGAATGCATGCGCTGTGCGAGGACGAAAGCGTGATCGGCCGCGCGTTCTACGTGATGGCATTCGTCGACGGGCGCGTGCTGTGGGATCCGTCGCTGCCCGGCATGTCGCCCGACGCGCGCGCCGCGCACTACGACGAGATGAACCGCGTGATCGCGGCGCTGCACGCGCTCGATCCGGCGGCGATCGGCCTCGCGGACTACGGCAAGCCCGGCAATTACTTCGCACGGCAGATCGGCCGCTGGAGCAAGCAGTATCTCGCGTCGGAAACCGAGCCGATCGACGCGATGCATCGGCTGATCGACTGGCTTCCGCAGCACGTGCCGCCCGATAGCGCCGGCGACGGCCGTCCTGCATCGATCGTGCATGGCGACTTCCGCCTCGACAACCTGATCTTCCATCCGGACGAGCCGCGCGTGCTCGCGGTGCTCGACTGGGAACTGTCGACGCTCGGCGATCCGCTCGCGGACTTCGCGTACCACTGCATGACGTGGCACGTCGACCCGCGCCAGTTCCGCGGCATCGCCGGCCTCGACTGGCGCGCGCTCGGCATCCCCGACGAAACGCGCTACGTCGCGCGCTACTGCGAGCGCACGGGCCTGTCGATCCGCGCCGACTGGAATGTCTACCTGGCCTACAACATGTTCCGCATCGCGGCGATCCTGCAGGGCATCATGAAGCGCGTCGTCGACGGCACGGCCTCGAGCGCGCAGGCACTGGATGCGGGCCGGCGCGCCCGGCCGATGGCGGAGCTGGCCTGGCAGTATGCGCAGAAGGTGCGCTGACGCGCGCCCATGCCACCCGACGGCGGCCGCCGGCAGCCTGCGTCGATCCATGCTCTAATGACCGCCTGTCGCGGCGCCCCGGCGGCGCCGCTATCGCGGACGCATTGAAGGAGTTGACGATGATCGACGTCTACAGCTGGGCGACCCCGAACGGTCACAAGGTGCATATCCTGCTCGAGGAAACCGGCCTCGACTATCGCGTGCATCCGATCGATATCGGCGCGGGCGACCAGTTCCAGCCCGACATCCTGAAGATCAGCCCGAACAACAAGATCCCTGCGATCGTCGATCCGGACGGCCCCGGCGGCAAGCCGATCGCGCTGTTCGAATCGGGCGCGATCCTGATCTATCTCGCGGAGAAAGCCGGCCGGTTCCTGCCGGAAGATCCGGCCGCCCGCTATGCGACGCTGCAATGGCTGATGTTCCAGATGGGCGGCATCGGCCCGATGCTCGGGCAGGCGCATCACTTCCGCCTCTATGCGCCGGAGAAGATCGACTATGCGGTCAACCGCTACACGAACGAGGCGCATCGCCTGTACAACGTGATGGACAAGCGGCTTGGCGAAACCGCGTATCTGGCCGGCGACGAGTACACGATCGCGGACATTGCGACGTTCCCGTGGACGCGCTCGTGGCAGAACCAGGGGATCGTTCTCGACGAATTCCCGAACGTGAAACGCTGGCACGAGGCGATCGCCGCGCGACCGGCGGTGCAACGCGGCGTCGAGGTGCTGGCGTCGCTGCGCAAGGCGCTGCAGGACGACCGCGCGCGCGAGGTGCTGTTCGGCGCGACGCAGTACGCGAAACATTGAGCGCCCCGCGCGTGGGGCGCTACGTCACGTAACGCCCCGCGCGCCAGCCTGCAACAAACGTCAGAAGTAGTGTCGCGTAATGAATTCCGCTGCGCAGACCGGCAGCGGCTCGCCGGGACGTTCGACCTGCAGCGTCACCGACCACGTCGCCTGCACGCCGCCCTGCCCCGCCGCTGCGGTTTCCTTCACGGCGAACAGCGCGCGCACGCGCGCGCCGACCGGCACCGGCTTCAGGAAACGCACGCGGTTCAGCCCGTAATTCACCCCCATCTTCTGCTCGAAGCGCAACGCATCGCCCATCAGCACGGGAATCAGCGACAGCGTCAGGAAGCCGTGCGCGATCGGGCCGCCGAACGGCGATTCGCGGCGTGCGCGTTCCGGATCGACATGAATCCACTGGTCATCGCCGGTCGCGTCGGCGAACCTGTCGACGCGCGTCTGATCGACGTCGATCCACCCGCTCGCGAGCGGCGCGTCGCCGACGCGCGCCGTCAGCGCCTCGGCCGACGCGATCACCGGCAGTGTCGTCTCGCTCACGCGTTGCCTCCGGCCGGATCGCGCAACCCGAAGATCACCTTCGAACGCACCGTGATCACCGTCTCGCCGCCGCCGTTCACGCCGATCCACTCGGTCGTCACGATGCCGCGATCGGGCTTGCTCGCCGACACGCGCTTGTCGTGGATCTTCTGGTACATCGTGATCGTGTCGCCGACGCGCACCGGCTTCAGCCAGCGGATTTCGTCGATGCCCGGCGAGCCCATGCTGGTCGAACCCGGCAGCACGTTGCGCACCAGCATGCCCATGAACACCGAACAGGTATGCCAGCCGCTCGCGACGAGCCCGCCGAACGGCGACGCTTGCCCCGCCGCCTCGTCCAGATGGAACGGCTGCGGGTCGTAGCGCTCCGCAAACGTCTTGATGTCGTCCGCCTCGAACGTGTAGCGGCCGACTTCGGTGGTACTGCCGACTTCCAGATCCTCGTAACTGATGCCCACTCTGTCTCTCCTTGGTATGCGCGTGTGTGCGCGAGTCGCCGCTACGCCGCGTCGGCCTGCATGAAGTCAGGCAGCGCGGCGATGCGGGCGAGATGGTGATCGGTGTCGCCGAGCGTCGTCTCGATGATCGACAGGCGCTTGAACAGATGCGCGGCCGCGACCTCGTTGGTCACGCCCATGCCGCCGTGCAACTGTACCGCCTGCTGGCCGACGAAGCGCGCGGCCTGCCCGACGCGCGCCTTCGCCGCCGACACGGCCTTGCGCCGCGCGTCGGCATCGGGGCTCGCGTAACGCACCGCCGCGAGATAGGTGAGCGAACGCGCCTGCTCCGCGTGGATCAGCATGTCGACCATCCGGTGCTGCAGCGCCTGGAAGCGCGCAATCGGCACGCCGAACTGTTCGCGCGTCTTCGTGTATTCGACGGTCGCGCGGTTCAGTTCGTCGAGCGCGCCGACCGCTTCCGCGCACAGCAGCACGGTCGCGTAATCGGCGATCCGCTCGAGCGCCGCCGAATCGCGCTCGCCGCCCGTCAGCAGGCGCGCGGGCGTGTCGTCGAGCCGGATCGTCGCGGCGCGCTGCCCGTCGATCGTCCGGTAGTCGGCAACCGTCGCGCCCGCCGCGCCGCGTTCGACCGCGAACAGCCCCACCGCGCCGTCGTCGAGCCGCGCGGGCACGATCCACACCTGCGCCTGCGCGCCGTGCTGCACGATCGACTTGACGCCGCTCAGGCGATACGCGCCATCCCGCGCGACGGCGCGTGTGTCGAGCGCGAACAGGTCGTAGCGCGCGTGCGGCTCGTGGAACGCGACCGCCAGGCGCGTGCGCCCCTGCGCGACGCCTTCCAGCAGCGCCGCGTCGTCGCCCGTGCCGGAACCGGCCACGCGCAGCGCTTCGACACCGACTGCCGTCGCCCAGTACGGCTCGACGACGAGCGCGCGGCCGAGCGCCTGCAGCGCGACCAGCAGGTCGACCGCGCCTGCGCCGAAACCGCCCTGCGCTTCCGGCACCGGCAGCGCGGTCAGCCCGAGCTCCGTGAATGCCTGCCATTGCGCGTCCGACACGCCGGCATCGCTGCGCACGATCGCCTGGCGTGTTTCGAAGCCGTACTGCTCGCCGAGATAGCGACCCAGCGCGTCGGCGAACTGCTGCTGCTCATCGGTAAAGGTGAAATCCATCGTTGTCTCCTGTCCCATGCTTCGCGTTCGGATCCCGCGCCACGCTCACAGTCCGAGAATCATCTGCGCGATGATGTTCTTCTGGATCTCGTTCGAGCCGCCGTAGATCGACGTCTTGCGGAAGTTGAAGTAGTACGCGGCGAGCGGCGCGGCATCGTCGTCGCCGGCCACGCTGTGCTCGCGCGCACCTTCGAGGAACGGCACGTCGAACGGCGCCGCGAGCGGGCCGATCGCCTCGAACATCAGCTCGGTCAGCATCTGCTGCACCTCCGTCCCCTTGATCTTCAGCATCGACGCTTCCGGGCCCGGCCCCTTGCCGCTCGTCTCGCGGCTGACGACGCGCAGCACCGTCACCTCGAGCGCCATCAGCTCGACCTCGAGCGCCGCGACCTTCGCGGCGAACACCGGATCGGCGAGCAGCGGCTTGCCGTTCTTCCGCTGGTCGAGCGCGACGCGCTTCAGGAACGCGAGCTCGCGTTTCGAGTTGCCGACGCGCGCAATGCCCGTGCGTTCATGGCCGAGCAGGTATTTCGCGTAGGTCCAGCCGCGGTTCTCGTCGCCGACGAGGTTCTCGACCGGCACCTTCACATCCTCGAAGAACACCTCGTTGACTTCGTGATCCTCGTCGAGCGTGATGATCGGCCGCACGGTGATGCCGGGCGTCTTCATGTCGATCAGCAGGAACGAGATGCCCTCCTGCTTCTTCGCGGCGGGATCGGTGCGCACGAGGCAGAACATCATGTCGGCGTGCTGGCCGAGTGTGGTCCAGGTCTTCTGCCCGTTGACGACGTAGTGGTCGCCGTGGCGCTCGGCCCGCGTGCGCAGCGACGCGAGGTCGGAGCCCGAGCCCGGTTCCGAGTAGCCCTGGCACCACCAGTCGGAACCGTCGAGGATGCGGGGCAGGTAGCGGCGCTTTTGCGCGTCGCTGCCGTATTTCATCAGCACCGGCGCGACCATCGACACGCCGAACGGCAGCACGGTCGGTGCGCCGATCCGTGCGCATTCCTCGTCCCAGATGTGCCGCTGCGTTGCGTCCCAGCCCGGGCCGCCATATTCGACCGGCCAGGCAGGCGCGGACCACCCGCGCTGGCCGAGAATCCGGTGCCAGCTCGCGTAGTCTTCGCGATTCAGTCGTTTGTGATCGAGAACCTTGGCGCGCAGCGCGTGAGGCAGGTTGGCCTCGAGCCAGGCGCGAATGTCGGCGCGGAATGCGTCGTCGGCGGGGGAATAATCCAGATCCATGCGCAGTGTCTCCTGTCGACCAGAGTCAGTGCTTCAGCACTTATTTTTGGTCCCATGCAGGGCTCGCCGCGGCCGACCGGCCGGGCGAGGAACACGCTGCGCAAGGTTATTGCAGCGGTTCTTTCAGCGCGGCAGGAATCGGCAGCGGCATCACCTCGATGCCTTCTTCGACCAAGGCTTGCGCATCCTCCGGGGTCGTGACGCCCCGAATGCTGCGCGCCGGCGCTTCGTTGTAGTGGATGCGCCGCGCTTCCTCGGCGAAGCGCTCGCCCACGTTCTCGGTCTTCTCCAGCACCTCGCGCAACGCGCGCATCACCTGCGCCTGCAGCGCGCGCGGATCGGCCGGCTTCGCCTGCGTCGCACCCGACAGGTTCAGGCGTGGCGCGGACGGCATGCGGCTGATCTCGGTCGTCCCGCACACCGGGCATTCGACCAGCTTGCGGGACAACTGCGCTTCGAATTCATCGGCGGAAGCGAACCAGCCTTCGAACCGATGACCGTGCGGGCACTGTAAGTCGAGAACCTTCATGCTGAATCAGGGCGTTTGGCGAGTGTAGCGCAAAAAGCGATTTTGTGAACGGTCGTGCTAAAACGAACGCCGGCAGCGTCGCTGCCGTGTCATCGAATTGTAGCGCGGCGTTCCCGCTACCGCTGACGCCCTGCCCTCAGGGCGTCACGACCGGGCCGAGCGGCCACGCGCCGGACAGCGCCTTTTCGAGCCACATCGTGCCGATGATCGTCTTCACGTCGGTGATCTGGCCGGTGCGCACCCATTCGAGCACGTCGGGCAGCGTCGCTGTGAAGGTCTCGAGGAATTCGCCGTCGTCGAGCTTGCGCTCGCCGGCCGTCAGGCCGCGCGCGAGATACAGGTCGATGAATTCGGTCGAATAGGAAATGATCGGATGGATGCGCGTGAGGAACACGTATTCGCGCGCGGTATAGCCCGTTTCCTCGCGCAGTTCGCGCACCGCGCAAGCGAGTGCGCCCTCTTGCGGATCGAGCTTGCCGGCCGGGTATTCGGCCATCACCTTGCCGATCGGGTAGCGGAACTGGCTTTCCATCAGCACGCGGCCATCGTCGAACAGCGGGATCACCATCACCGCGCCCGGATGCTTCACGTATTCGCGCGTCGCGTGCTTGCCGTCGGGCAGACGCACGGTGTCGCGCTTGAGCTTGAGGAATGCGCCGTCGTAGATCGCCTCGCTTTCGAGGCAGGTTTCGGTCAGTGCGGCGTCGTGATTGGGCAATTCGGCCATCGGCGGCTCCCAGGTTGAGCGCGACGGCCACGGGGTCGGCCCCGAGCCGTCAGCGTCGTTTGACGAGATACTGGAACGTGAAGCCGGGAAACGCGAACACCACGAACAAACTGAACGTGATCGCGTAGAACTGCCAGCCCTGTTCGAAGCGGTTGCCGGCGCGCGATTCGAGCCAGAAACCGAGCGCGCCGACGATGAAGTACAGCACGATCAATTCGCCGATCCGCACCCAGCCGCTCTTCTTCGCCGCACCGAGCGGCACGACGGCGAAGAGCCGCTGGTTGAGGAACGGCAGGTTGGCGCCCGCGAGCGCCAACAGCACGATGAACCAGCCTGCTGCCGACATTACAACGGCAGCGTGTGACGAATTGCCTGCAGGCAGGCCGTCAGCAGCGGGCTCGGGATCAGGCCGAGCACGACCACCGCGACGCCGTTCAGCGCCAGGATCGTGCGCTTGCAGAAATCGCCGGTGATCGGGGTCGTGTCCTGCGGTGCGTCGAAGTACATCAGCTTGACGATGCGCAGGTAGTAGAACGCGCCGAACAGCGACGTGATCACGGCCAGCACGGCCAGCCACGTGAGGCCGGCGTTGACGGTCGCCTCGAGCACCGCGAGCTTCGCGTAGAAGCCGACGGTCGGCGGGATGCCGGCGAGCGAGAACATCATCACCATCATCACGAATGCGAACACCGGGCTGCGCTTGTTGAGGCCCTTGAAGTCGTCGATCGTTTCCGCTTCGAAATCGCGGCGCGCGAGCAGCATCACCACGCCGAACGAACCGAGCGTCGTGATCAGGTAGACGATCGCGTAGAACATCGCCGAGCTGTACGCGCTGGCCGGCGCCGTCGCGTCGCCCTTCACGATGCCCGCGAGCAGGCCGAGCAGCACGAAGCCCATGTTCGAGATCGCCGAATACGCGAGCATCCGCTTGATGTTGCGCTGGACGATACCGGTGATGTTGCCGACGATCAGCGACAGCGCGGCGAGGATCACGAGCGCCGTCTGCCAGTTCTGCGCGAGCGGCAGCAGGCCCATCACCAGGAAGCGCAGGCCCCAGCCGAATGCCGCCACCTTCGGGCCGCCGCCGACGAACAGCGTCATCGCGGTCGGTGCGCCCTGGTAGACGTCCGGCACCCACATGTGGAACGGCACGGCGCCGAGCTTGAATGCGATGCCGGCGACGATGAAGATCACGCCGAACATCAGCACGGCCGCGTCGGTGTTGCCGCCGACCGCCTTGTACACCTCGGCCAGCTCGAGCGAGCCGGTCGCGCCGTAGAGCATCGAGATGCCGTACAGCACGAAGCCCGACGCGAGCGCGCCCAGCACGTAGTACTTCATCGCGGCTTCGCTCGACTGCGACCCGTCGCGGCGCAGCGCGATGATCGCGTACAGCGACAGCGACATCAGCTCGAGGCCGAGGTACAGCGTCAGGAAGTTGTTGCCCGACACCATCACCAGCTGGCCGAGCAGCGAGAACATGCCGAGCAGGAACACGTCGCCGCGGAACAGGTCGCGATCCTCGAGGTACTTGCGCGAATAGACGAGCGAGACCGCGAAGCCGAACGACACGACCGCCTTCATCGTGCTTGCGAACGAATCGACGACGACCATCCGCGAGAAGAAGTAGTACTGCTGCGGGTCGAGCGCCTGCACCGAGAACCACACGCCGGCGATCACCGACGACACCACCGCGATCAGATAGGTCAGGCGGCGGCCGGCGGCGCCGGCGAAGGTGTCGTTCAGCCACGCGATGACGATGGCGGCCATCACCAGCGCATCAGGCAACAGGACATTCATAGGAGCGTTTTGCATGATCTTGATTTCCTCCGCTCGCGATTACTGGGCCAGCGGCAGCTTCGACTGCGCGACGTGGGAGAGGAGGTTTTCCACGGAAACGTGCATCACGTCGGTGAAGGGCTTCGGATACAGGCCCATCAGCATCGTGAACGCGGCCAGCACGGCCAGCATCACGAACTCGCGGCGGTTGATGTCCGAGAGTTTCGCGACGTGATCGTTCGCGACCGCGCCGAAGTACACGCGCTTGTACATCCACAGCGTGTAGGCCGCGCCGAGGATCAGCGTGAACGCCGCGCCGAACGCGATCCAGAAGTTGTACTGGACGGCCGCGAGAATCACCATGAACTCGCCGACGAAACCCGACGTACCCGGCAGGCCGCAGTTGGCCATCGAGAACAGCATCGCGAATGCCGCGAACTTCGGCATCACGTTCACGACGCCGCCGTAATCGGCGATCTCGCGCGAGTGCACGCGGTCGTACAGCACGCCGATGCACAGGAACATCGCGCCCGACACGAAGCCGTGCGAGATCATCTGGATGATCGCGCCTTCGACGCCGAGCTGGTTGAAGATGAAGAAACCGAGCGTGACGAAGCCCATGTGCGCGATCGACGAATACGCGACCAGCTTCTTCATGTCGGCCTGCACCATCGCGACCAGGCCGATGTAGATCACCGCGATCAGCGACAGCGTGATCACGACCGGCGCCAGGAAGTGGCTCGCATCAGGCGTGATCGGCAGCGAGAAGCGCAGGAAACCGTATGCGCCGAGCTTCAGCATGATTGCCGCCAGCACGACCGAGCCGCCCGTCGGCGCTTCCACGTGCGCGTCCGGCAGCCAGGTATGCACCGGCCACATCGGCACCTTCACGGCGAATGCGAGGAAGAAGGCGATGAACAGCAGTATCTGCGGCGTCATCGCGATCTTCGCGTTCTGCCACGTCGCGAGGTCGAACGAATGCGTTTCCGTGTACAGGTAGATCAGCGCGACCAGCATCAGCAGCGAGCCGGCGAGCGTGTACAGGAAGAACTTGAATGCCGCGTACACGCGGTTCGGGCCGCCCCACACGCCGATGATGATGTACATCGGGATCAGGGTCGCCTCGAAGAACACGTAGAACAGCAGGCCGTCGGCCGCCGAGAACACGCCGACCATGATCCCCGACAGGATCAGGAACGCCGCGAGGTACTGCGACACGTGCTCGGTGATCACTTCCCAGCCCGCGATCACGACGATCACGGTGATGAGCGCGGTCAGCACGACGAACCACATCGAGATGCCGTCGACGCCGAGGTGATACGAGATGTTGAAGCGCTCGATCCAGGTCGACTGTTCGACGAACTGCAGCGCGGCCGTGCTCGCGTCGAAGCCGGTGACGAGCGGAATCGTCACGGCCAGGCCGAGCAGCGAGCCGAACAGCGCGAGCCAGCGCGCCGGCCCCGGATTTTTGTCGTTACCGACCGCAAGCACGAGGAGGCCGAAAACGATCGGCAGCCAGATCGCGGTACTGAGAATCGGAAAAGCGTGCATTGTTCTTTGTCCCCCGCCTTATTTGCCGCCGAGCGTTACAAACAGGGTCAGGAGCCCCAGCATGCCGATGATCATGGCGAACGCGTAGTGATAGATGTAACCGGATTGGAGGAAGCGGATCACGCCGGCGAACCATGCGACGAACCGGGCGCTGCCGTTGACGAGGCCGTCGATCACCACGACATCGCCCTCTTTCCACAGGCCGCGGCCGATCGCCACCGAACCGCGGGCAAACACCACCTCGTTGATCTTGTCCATGTAGTACTTGTTGTCGAGCAGCGTGTAGATCGGGCCGAACGCGCGGCGGATCACGGCAGGCAGCTCAGGACGCTTCAGGTACAGGAACCACGCGGTTGCAACGCCGGCGATCGCGAGCCACAACGGCAGCGTCGTCAGCGAGTGCAGGCCCATCGCGGCCCAGCCATGGAATTCCTTGCCCAGCTCTTCGAGGCCCGGGTGGTTTTCGCCGATGAAGATCACCTTGTCGAATGCCACGCCATGTTCGAAGAAGCTGCCGTACAGCATCGGGCCGATCGCGATCGCACCGATGATGACCGACGGAATCGCGAGCAGCACGAGCGGCAGCCACACGACCCACGGGGTCTCGTGCGGTTCGTGCGCGTGGTCGTCGTGACCATGGCCGTGGCCGTGATCGTCGTGACCGTGCGCGGCCGCCATGCCCATCGGCGATTCAGGATGCTTCGGCTTGCGGAAACGCTCTTCCCCGTGGAACACGAGGAAGTACATGCGGAACGAGTACAGCGCCGTCACGAACACGCTCGCGACCACTGCGAAGTATGCGAAGCCCGAACCCGCGAGATGCGATTCCTTCACGGCCTCGATGATCGAATCCTTCGAGTAGAAGCCCGAGAAGAACGGCGTGCCGATCAGCGCGAGCGAGCCGAGCAGCGACGTGATCCACGTGATCGGCATGTACTTGCGCAGGCCGCCCATGTTGCGGATGTCCTGGTCGTGGTGCATGCCGATGATCACCGAGCCCGCGCCGAGGAACAGCAGCGCCTTGAAGAACGCGTGCGTCATCAGGTGGAACAGCGCGACCGGGTATGCGGACACGCCGAGCGCGACCGTCATGTAGCCGAGCTGCGACAGCGTCGAATACGCGACCACGCGCTTGATGTCGTTCTGGATGATGCCGAGGAAGCCCATGAACAGCGCCGTGATCGCGCCGATCACCGTGACGAACGACAGCGCGGTGTCCGACAGCTCGAACAGCGGCGACATGCGCGACACCATGAAGATGCCGGCCGTCACCATCGTCGCCGCGTGGATCAGCGCCGAGATCGGGGTCGGGCCTTCCATCGAGTCAGGCAGCCACACGTGCAGCGGGAACTGCGCCGACTTGCCCATCGCGCCGATGAACAGGCAGATGCAGGCCACCGTCAGCAGGCCCCAGTCGGTGCCCGGGAAGTGCAGGCTCGCGAGTTCCGCGCGCTTGGCGAACACTTCGCCGTAGTTCATCGAGCCGGCGAACGCGAGCAGCAGGCCGATGCCGAGCAGGAAGCCGAAGTCACCCACGCGGTTCACGAGGAACGCCTTCATGTTCGCGTAGATCGCGCTCTCACGCGTGAAGTAGAAGCCGATCAGCAGGTACGACACGAGACCCACCGCTTCCCAGCCGAAGAACAGCTGCAGGAAGTTGTTGCTCATCACGAGCATCAGCATCGAGAACGTGAACAGCGAGATGTACGAGAAGAAGCGCTGGTAGCCGTCTTCCTCCGACATGTAGCCGATCGTGTAGATGTGCACCATCAGCGACACGAAGGTCACGACGACCATCATCATCGCCGTCATCGAATCGACGAGGAAGCCGACTTCGAGCTTCAGCGAGCCGACCCGCATCCATTCGTAGATGGTCGCGTTGAAGCTCGCGCCACCCATCACGTCGACGAAGACTTTCGCGGACAGGAGGAACGCGATCATGACGCCGAGGATCGTGATCCGGTGTGCGCCCTTGCGCCCGACTGCGTTCCCGAACAGCCCCGCAATCAGCGAGCCGGCCAGCGGAGCGAGCGGAATCGCCAGCAGCAGGTTTTCATTGAGTGTCGTTGACATAACAGCGTTGCCTGAAATTAACCTTTGAGCTGATCGAGATCCTCGACATTGATCGTGTCGAGCTTACGGAACAGGGTCACCAGAATCGCGAGGCCGATCGCGGCTTCCGCTGCGGCGACCGTCAGCACGAAGAACACGAAGATCTGGCCGTGGATGTCGCCGAGGTAGTGCGAGAACGCGACGAAGTTGGTGTTCACCGCGAGCAGCATCAGTTCGATCGCCATCAGGATGATGATGATGTTGCGACGGTTCAGGAAAATCCCGACGATCGCGATCGCGAACAGGATCGCGCCGAGCACGAGGTAATGAGCAAGACTCAACATGGTTTCCTATCCTCCGCTTAGCCGTTGGCGCCCGTGCCGGATTCGGACTGGGCCGTTTCGGGCTGCGGCTTCTCCGCTTCCATCTTCACGAGGCGCACGCGGTCGTTGCGACGCACCTTGACCTGATCCGACACGCGCTGGCGCTTGCTGTCCTTGCCCTTGCGCTCGGTCAGCGCCACCGCGGCGATGATCGCGACGAGCAGCACGAGGCCCGCGATTTCGAATGCGAAGATGTAATCGGTGTAGATGACCTTGCCGATCAGGCGGGTGTTCGGCCAGGTCGCCATCGCGCCCTGCGCCATCGCGCGCACCGGCGATTCGGTCGCGCCGTAGCCGTGCCACAGCACCAGCGCCGTCTCGACCACGATGATCGCGCCGACGACGGTCGCCATCGGCACGAACTTCTTGAAGTCGCGTCGCAGGAAGTCGATGTTGATGTCCAGCATCATCACGACGAACAGGAACAGCACCATCACGGCGCCCACGTAGACCAGCACCAGCAGGATCGCGAGGAATTCCGCTTCCAGCAGCATCCAGATCGCGGCGGCGTTGAAGAACGCCAGCACAAGGAAAAGCGCAGACGCCACCGGGTTGCGCGAAGTGATCACCTTCAGCCCTGATACCACCAGGAGCAGCGCGAAGATGTAGAAGAGTACGGTCGTGAATTCCATGATTACCGGTTCATCGTTAGGCCATAGTCAGGCGCGGCTTGCGGAACGCTCTCGCGAGCCGCACCCGTCGCGGCGGCTCGGCCCGTTCCTGCCGGGCCGGCACTGCAAACACAATCAACGATACGGCGCGTCGGCAGCCTTCGCCGCGGCGATGTCCTTCTCGTAGCGATCGCCCACCGCGAGCAGCATTTCCTTCGTGAAATACAGGTCGCCGCGCTTTTCGCCGTGGTACTCGAGAATCTGCGTCTCGACGATCGAATCGACCGGGCAGCTCTCTTCGCAGAAACCGCAGAAGATGCACTTCGTCAGGTCGATGTCGTAGCGCGTCGTGCGGCGCGTGTTGTCCGCGCGCGTTTCCGATTCGATCGTGATCGCCATCGCCGGGCACACCGCTTCGCACAGCTTGCACGCGATGCAGCGCTCTTCGCCGTTCTCGTAGCGGCGCAGCGCGTGCAGCCCGCGGAAGCGCGGCGAGATCGGCGTCTTCTCTTCCGGGAACTGCACCGTGAACTTGCGGCGGAACGCGTAACGCCCGGTCAGCGCAAGCCCCTTCAGCAGCTCGGTCAGGAAGAAGGTCTTAAAGAAATGTTGGATTGCCGTCATGATTTCGTCCGACCTTTATTTCCAGATGTTGAGCGGCGACACGATCCAGAAACCGACGACGACCACCCAGATCACGGTCACCGGCAGGAACACCTTCCAGCCCAGACGCATGATCTGGTCGTAGCGGTAACGCGGGAACGTCGCGCGAACCCAGATGAACACCGACAGCAGCGCGAAGACTTTCAGCACGAGCCAGAAGATGCCCGGGATGAACGACAGGAATTCGAACGGTGCATCCCAGCCGCCGAGGAACAGCGTCGCGGCAAGTGCCGAGATCACGATCATGTTGATGTACTCGGCGAGGAAGAACAGCGCGAACGCCATGCCCGAGTAATCGATCATGTGGCCGGCAACGATTTCCGACTCCCCTTCCACCACGTCGAACGGGTGGCGGTTCGTTTCGGCGATGCCCGAGATGAAGTAGACGACGAACGCCGGCAAGAGCGGCAGCCAGTTCCACGACAGGAAGTTGACGCCGTGGCCCGCGAAGAAGCCGTGCTGCTGCGAGCCGACGATTTCCGACAGGTTCAGGCTGCCGGCCGTCATCAGCACGAGCACCAGCGCGAAGCCCATCGAGATTTCGTACGAGACCATCTGTGCCGCCGCGCGCATCGCGCCGAGGAACGCGTACTTCGAGTTCGACGCCCAGCCGGCGAGGATCACCGCGTACACGCCGATCGACGAGATCGCCATCGCGTACAGCAGGCCCGCGTTGACGTTCGCGAGCACCGCTTCAGCCTGGAACGGGATCACCGCCCACACCGCAAACGCCGGCACCACCGTCATGACCGGTGCGATCAGGTACATCCAGCGGCTTGCCGCGGTCGGCTGGATCACTTCCTTGAGCAGCAGCTTCAGCACGTCGGCGATCGGCTGCAGCAGGCCGGCGGGGCCGACGCGGTTCGGGCCGAGACGCACGTGGATCCAGCCGATCAGCTTGCGTTCCCACAGAATCAGGTACGCCACGCACAGCAGTATCACGACGGCGACGACGAGGATGCGCACGAGCGCCCACACCGTCGGCCATGCGATGCCGAGAAGCTGGGCTCCGCCCGAGTTGATCGTATCGAACAAGCTCATTTACGCCTTCTCCACCACCAGTTCACCGGACAGGCTGCCGAGCGCTGCGCCGGCAGGCGTCGCCGCCGACACGCGAACGACCGTCTCCGCAAGATTCTCGTCACGCACGGCCGGCAACTGCACCGCACGCTCGCCCTGGCGCACGCGCACCGCGTCGCCTTCCTTCAAGCCCAGCTTGTCGAACAGCGCGGCCGGCAGGCCGGCGGCGTTCGCCGCCTTCGCCGCGGCCGTCAGGTGCAGCGCACCCGCGCGGCGCACCAGCGCGTCGGCGTGATAGATCGGCACATCGGCGAGACGCTCGAAGCCGCCGTTCGCGGCCGGCGCCGCGCCGCGCACGGGCGCGACCGACGTCTTGTTCGACAGGCGGCCCGCCACGCCGGCTTCGCCGAGCGCCGCGATGCGCACTTCTTCCGCCGTCTCGTATTCGAAGTTCGGCAGGCCAAGCAGGCTGCCGAGCACGCGCAGCACCTTCCAGGCCGGGCGCGTGTCGCCGAGCGGACGCACGACGCCGTTGAAGCCCTGCACCGAGCCTTCCGCGTTGACGAACGTGCCTGACGTTTCCGTGAACGGCGCGATCGGCAGCAGCACGTCGGCGTAATCGAGGCCGTGCTTGAACGGCGACATCACGACGACCATCTCCGCCTGGTTCAGTGCGGCCAGCGCCTGCGCCGGCTCGGCGGTGTCGAATTCCGGCTCGACGTTCAGCAGCACGTAGCCCTTGCGCGGCTGCGCGAACGCTTCGCGTGCATTCAGGCCGCCCTCGCCCGGCAGCGCGTCGACGACGTGCGCGCCGACCGTGTTCGCCGCTTCGGTCAGGAAGCCGAACGTCGCGCCGGTGTTGTCGGCGATCCACTGCGCGAGCGCATGCAGCTTCGCGAATTCCGGATGACGGACCGCTGCGTTGCCGAGCAGCACCGCGCGGCGTTCGCCGTTCGCGAGCGACTGCGCAACCTGCTGGGCCGCCGGCGATGCGGTAGCGCCTGCCAGCGCGTCCGGCAGCGCGACGCCGCGCAGTTGCGCGACGGCCGCAGCCACGCCGGCCAGCGCGTCGAGCCATGCCGACGGTGCCGCCACGATGCGTTGCGCGGTCGGAATCAGCGCGTCGTCGCCGGTCGCGTGCAGGAAATGGAGCTTCGCGCCGGCCTTCGCGGCCTGGCGCAGGCGTGCGGCGAACAGCGGATGGTCGCGGCGCAGGAACGAGCCCACCACGAACGCGGCATTCACGTTCGACAGTTCGGCGATCGGCATGCCGAGCCACGGCGCGCCCTGGAGCGGCGCCGAGAAATCGAGCTGGCGCAGGCGGAAGTCGACGTTCGGCGTCTTCAGCTCCTTCGCGAGCTGCTTCACAAGGAACAGCTCTTCAGCGGTGCTGTGCGCGCTCGCGAGCATCGCCAGCGCGTTCGCGCCGTGATCCGCGCTGATGCCCTTCAGGCCCTTCGCGACGTATTCGAGCGCGGTCTGCCAGTCGGTTTCGATCCACTGGCCGCCCTGCTTCAGCATCGGCTTGGTCAGGCGCTCGTCGCTGTTGAGGCCTTCGTACGAGAAGCGGTCCTTGTCCGAGATCCAGCATTCGTTGATCGCTTCGTTCTCGAACGGCAGCACGCGCATCACGCGGTTGTTCTTGACCTGCACCACGAGGTTCGCGCCGACGGAATCATGCGGGCTCACCGACTTGCGGCGCGACAGTTCCCACGTGCGGGCGCTGTAGCGGAACGGCTTGCTGGTCAGCGCGCCGACCGGGCACAGGTCGATCATGTTGCCCGACAGCTCGGAATCGACCGTCTTGCCGACGAACGTCGTGATTTCCGAGTGCTCGCCGCGGCCCAGCATGCCGAACTCCATCACGCCGGCGATTTCCTGGCCGAAGCGGACGCAGCGCGTGCAGTGGATGCAGCGCGACATTTCTTCCATCGAGATCAGCGGGCCCACGTTCTTGTGGAACACCACGCGCTTCTCTTCGGAATAGCGCGACGACGACTTGCCGTAGCCGACCGCGAGATCCTGCAGCTGGCATTCGCCGCCCTGGTCGCAGATCGGGCAGTCGAGCGGGTGGTTGATGAGGAGGAATTCCATCACCGACTGCTGCGCCTTCACCGCCTTGTCGGACTGGGTGTGGACGATCATGCCGGCCGACACGGGCGTCGCGCAGGCAGGCACGGCCTTCGGCATCTTCTCGACTTCCACGAGACACATCCGGCAGTTGGCCGCAACCGACAGTTTCTTGTGATAGCAGAAGTGAGGAATGTACGTATCCGCCTTGTGCGCAGCCTGGATCACCATGCTGCCTTCGGGCACCTCGACCTTCTTGCCGTCTATTTCAAGTTCAACCATGATGGTGAATGGTCCTTAACCTATTTCCGCTCGTTCGCGCATTCGCCCGACCGTGCGCTCAAATTCCGCAACCGGGTGCTTCGCGTCAGGCCGCCGCCGCGTGCGCGTGGCCGCCGACCATGCAGTGCTTGTGCTCGACGTGGTACGCGAATTCGTCCCAGTAGTGCTTGAGCATCCCCCGCACCGGCATCGCCGCCGCATCGCCGAGCGCGCAGATCGTGCGGCCCATGATGTTCTCGGCAACCGAGTTCAGCAGGTCCAGGTCTTCCTGGCGGCCTTCGCCGTGCTCGATGCGATTCACGACGCGATACAGCCAGCCGGTGCCTTCGCGGCACGGCGTGCACTGGCCGCACGATTCCTCGTAATAGAAGTACGACAGGCGCAGCAGCGAGCGCACCATGCAGCGCGTCTCGTCCATCACGATCACCGCGCCGGAGCCGAGCATCGAGCCCGCCTTCGCGATCGAGTCGTAATCGAGATCGGTCTGCATCATGATGTCGCCCGGGATCACCGGCGCCGACGACCCGCCCGGAATCACGGCCTTGATCTTCTTGCCGCCGCGCATCCCGCCGGCGAGCTCCATCAGCGTCGCGAACGGCGTGCCGAGCGGCACTTCATAGTTGCCCGGACGCTCGACGTCGCCCGACACCGAGAAGATCTTCGTGCCGCCGTTGTTGGGCTTGCCGATCTCGAGGTAGTTCTGCGGCCCGATGGACAGCAGGAACGGCACCGCGGCGAACGTCTCGGTGTTGTTGATCGTGGTCGGCTTGCCGTACACGCCGAAGCTCGCCGGGAACGGCGGCTTGAAGCGCGGCTGGCCCTTCTTGCCTTCGAGCGACTCGAGCAGCGCCGTTTCCTCGCCGCAGATGTACGCGCCGTAACCGTGGTGCGCGTGCAGCTGGAACGAGAATTCCGAGCCCATGATGTTGTCGCCGAGGAAACCGGCCGCGCGCGCTTCATCCAGCGCTGCCTCGAAGCGTCGATACACTTCGAAGATCTCGCCGTGGATGTAGTTGTAGCCGACGGTGATGCCCATCGCGTAGGCGCCGATGGCCATGCCTTCGATCAGCGCGTGCGGATTCCAGCGCAGGATGTCGCGATCCTTGAACGTGCCCGGCTCGCCTTCGTCCGAGTTGCAGACGAGGTACTTCTGCCCCGGGAACTGGCGCGGCATGAAGCTCCACTTCAGGCCGGTCGGGAAGCCCGCACCGCCGCGGCCGCGCAGGCCCGACGCCTTCACGTCGGCGATCACCTGCTCGGGCGGGATCTTTTCTTCGAGAATGCGGCGCAGCTGCTTGTAGCCGCCGCGCGCAACGTAGTCTTCGAGATGCCAGTTCTCGCCGTTCAGACCAGCGAGGATCAGCGGTTTGATGTGACGGTCGTGGAGGGACGTCATTTCGAGAGCTCCTCAAGCAGCTGGTCGATCTTCTCGCGGCTCATGAAGCTGCACATTCTGTGATTGTTCACCAGCAGCACCGGCGCATCGCCGCACGAGCCCATGCATTCGCCTTCCTTCAGCGTGAACTTGCCGTCGGGCGTGGTCTCGCCGAAGCCGATGCCGAGCTTCTGTTTCAGGTAGTCGGCGGTCGCTTCCGCGCCGCCGTGCGGGCCAAGCTGGCACGGCAGGTTCGTGCAGAGCGTGATCTTGTGCTTGCCGACGGGCTTGAGCTCATACATCGTGTAGAACGTCGCGACTTCCTGCACGGCGACGGCCGGCATGCCGAGATAGTCCGCGACGAACTGCATCAGTTCGGGCGACAGCCAGCCGTGCTCTTCCTGAGCGACGGCCAACGCCGACATCACGGCGGACTGTTTCTGATCGGCGGGATACTTCGTCAACGCTCGATCGATTTCCTTCAGGCCTTCAGCTGAGATCATTTTCAGACACGACTCTTTCAATTCCTACCGAACGAACAACCTGCCGCACTGGGGTGCATGACGGCAGACCTGGCGCTCACTGTTGACAGCTTGCGAAGCCGCGCCGGTTCGGCGCGCATCGCGTGTGACTTACGGCTCGCCGCCCGAAGCAAACGGGCGGCGCAACCATCAGCGATCGATTTCGCCGAACACGATGTCCTGCGTACCGATGATCGTGACGGCGTCGGCAATCATGTGGCCGCGCGCCATCTCGTCGAGCGACGCCAGATGCGCGAAGCCCGGTGCGCGGATCTTCAGGCGGTACGGCTTGTTCGCGCCGTCCGACACGAGATAGATGCCGAACTCGCCCTTCGGATGTTCGACGGCCGCGTACGCCTCGCCTTCCGGCACGTGAAAACCTTCGGTGAAGAGCTTGAAATGGTGGATCAAGTCCTCCATGTTGGTCTTCATGCCGACGCGCGAAGGAGGCGCAACCTTGTGATTGTCCGTCATCACGGGGCCCGGATTCTTCCGGAGCCACTCAATACATTGTTTCGCGATACGCACGGACTGACGCATTTCCTCGACGCGCACCAGGTAGCGGTCGTAGCAGTCGCCGTTCACGCCGACCGGCACGTCGAAGTCCATGCGGTCGTACACTTCGTACGGCTGCTTCTTGCGCAAGTCCCACGCGATGCCCGAGCCGCGCAGCATCGGGCCCGTCAGGCCCATCTGCAGCGCACGTTCCGGGCTGACGACGCCGATCCCGACGAGACGCTGCTTCCAGATCCGGTTGTCGGTCAGCAGCGTTTCGTATTCGTCGACGCACTTCGGGAAGCGCGTGAAGAAATCGTCGATGAAGTCGAGCACCGAGCCGCTGCGCGCTTCGTTCATCCTCGCGAGCGCCTTCTCGTTGCGAATCTTCGACGCCTTGTATTGCGGCATTGCGTCAGGCAGGTCGCGATAGACGCCGCCCGGACGGTAGTACGCCGCGTGCATCCGGGCGCCGGACACCGCTTCGTACACGTCCATCAGGTCTTCGCGCTCGCGGAACGCGTACAGGAACACCGCCATCGCGCCGACGTCGAGCGCGTGCGCGCCGATCCACATCAGGTGGTTCAGCACGCGCGTGATTTCGTCGAACAGCACGCGGATGTACTGCGCGCGCTCCGGCACGTCGATGCCGAGCAGCTTCTCGATCGCGAGCACGTAGCCGTGCTCGTTGACCATCATCGACACGTAGTCGAGACGGTCCATGTACGGCACGGACTGGATGAAGGTCTTGGATTCCGCGAGCTTTTCGGTCGCGCGGTGCAGCAGGCCGATGTGCGGATCGGCGCGCTGGATGACTTCGCCGTCGAGCTCGAGCACGAGGCGCAGCACGCCGTGCGCTGCCGGGTGCTGCGGGCCGAAGTTGAGCGTGTAGTTCTTGATGTCTGCCATGACGCCCTCTTAATGTTTCAGACCGCCATAGCGATCCTCGCGGATCACGCGCGGCGTGATTTCGCGCGGCTCGATGGTCACCGGCTGGTAGACGACCCGCTTTTCTTCCGGGTCGTAACGCATTTCGACGTAGCCCGACACCGGGAAGTCCTTGCGGAACGGATGGCCGATGAAGCCGTAGTCGGTCAGGAGGCGGCGCAAGTCCGGGTGACCTTCGAAGACGATGCCGTAAAGGTCGAACGCTTCGCGCTCGTACCAGTTCACGGAGGTCCAGATATCGACGAGCGACGGCACGATCGGCAGATCGTCGTCCGGCGCGAACACGCGCACGCGCAGGCGCCAGTTGTTCGTCACCGACAGCAGGTGCGACACGGCCGCGAAGCGCGGGCCGTCGTACGCACCGTCGCCGTACGTCTGGTAGTCGATGCCGCACAGGTCGATCAGCTGCTCGAAGCCGAGCGTGCGATCGTCGCGCAGCGTCTTCGCGACTTCGAGGTAATCGCTCGCCTTCACGACGAGCGTCAGTTCACCGATTGCTTCGGTGAGGCTCACCACGCGCGCGCCGAGCGCGGCTTCGAGGTTCGCCTTGAGGGTCTCGATTTTGCTTGCCATATTGAGGGGACGCTCGGGGCTTTATTGACGGGCGATGGTGTTGGTGCGGCGAATCTTCGCCTGCAGCTGGATCACGCCGTAGACCAGCGCCTCGGCTGTCGGCGGACAGCCCGGCACGTAGACGTCGACCGGCACGATCCGGTCGCAACCGCGGACCACCGAATACGAGTAGTGGTAGTAACCGCCGCCGTTCGCGCACGACCCCATCGAGATCACCCAGCGCGGCTCGGCCATCTGGTCGTAGACGCGGCGCAGCGCGGGCGCCATCTTGTTGCACAGCGTGCCGGCGACGATCATCACGTCCGACTGGCGCGGGCTAGGACGGAACACGACCCCGAACCGGTCCAGATCGTAGCGGGCAGCGCCCGCATGCATCATCTCGACGGCGCAACACGCGAGCCCGAACGTCATCGGCCACAGGGAGCCGGTGCGCGTCCAGTTGATCAGCTTGTCAGCCGTGGTGGTGACAAACCCTTCCTTCAAGACCCCTTCGATACTCATTTGCTTTCCACTCCAGACAGGCGGCGAAGCGTGGCCGCCTATGCAAACCGGCGATTAACCCATCACTCCCAGTCGAGGCCGCCTTTCTTCCAGATGTAGGCGAAGCCCAGCAGGAATTCGAGCAGAAAAATCATCATTGCGATGAAACCGGGCCAGCCGATGTCGCGCAGGGCGACGCCCCACGGGAACAGGAACGCGGTCTCGAGATCGAAGATGATGAACAGGATGGCGACGAGGTAGTAGCGCACGTCGAACTTCATCCGCGCATCTTCGAAGGCTTCGAAGCCGCACTCGTACGGCGCGTTCTTTTCGACGTCAGGCTTGTTGGGACCGAGAAGCTTGCCGATGCTGACCAGCGCTATACCTAAACCAGTGCCCACGAGGAGGAACAACAAGACGGGGTAATAGGCTGCGAGGTTCAAGGCTATCCTCTATCGGTTGGTTCTGAGCGTCCGGAGAATAACACCATCCGGCGGAAGAGATCATTTCGGACTACCGGCGATCGCAAGACAACCGCAAGCGTACCCCTGAAATGAAAAATGCCAGCCACGTGAAGCGGCTGGCATTGAGTAACTTTGGTGCCGACGGCGAGACTCGAACTCGCACAGCTTTCGCCACTACCCCCTCAAGATAGCGTGTCTACCAATTTCACCACGTCGGCACTGCATGCAACCGGGGTTGTAACTGCTTGTTTCCCGCGAATCGCTTCAAGAATTAAATTCTAACCCGGCCGCAAGATTTGTTCAACGCACAATCGCAAATTTTTTAACTTTTTATTTCGGCACGTCCTGGCCCGGGGCGCTCGCCGCCGAGCCCGCAACCGCGGAGGCCGCAACGGCCGGCGCGGACGCAGCCGGCGCCGACGCCGGGGCAGTCGCCGCGGCGCCGAGCACGCCGGCGGACGGCTGCGACTTGTACGAACCGAGGTACGTCAGCGCGAGCGTCGCGACGAAGAAGATCGTCGCCAGTATGCCGGTCGTACGCGACAGGAAGTTCGCCGAGCCGGTCGCACCAAACAGGCTGCCCGACGCGCCGCTGCCGAATGCCGCGCCCATGTCGGCGCCCTTGCCGTGCTGCAGCAGCACCAGACCAATCACACCGAGCGCAGACAGCACCTGCACCACAATAATCAGCGTTTTCAAATACAGCATCACACTCACCCGAGCTTGTATCGGGCGACCGGCTTGCGCCGGCCGCCGTCATGGTTCAATTCGATCCCGGCCCGCTCAGCGCGCGGCCCGGCAGATCGCCAGAAAGTCTTCTGCCTTCAACGACGCGCCGCCGATCAGGCCGCCGTCGATGTCCGGCTGCGCGAACAGTTCTTCCGCGTTGTCCGGCTTCACGCTGCCGCCGTACAGCACCGACACGTCCGCCGCACCCTTCGCCGCCAGGCGCGCACGCAGGAACGCATGCACGTCCTGCGCCTGCGCCGACGTCGCGCTCCTGCCGGTGCCGATCGCCCAGACGGGCTCGTACGCCACGACGATGCGCGCGGCCTCGTCGGCCGACAGCACGGCCAGCACGGCGTCGAGCTGCGCGCCGACGACCTGCTCGGTCGCACCCGCCTCACGCTCGTCGAGCGTCTCGCCGACACACACGACCGGCGTCAGGCCGGCAGCCAGCGCACGCTGCGCCTTCGCGGCGACCGTCTCGCTGCTCTCGCCGTGATACGCGCGACGCTCCGAATGGCCGACGAGCGCATAGCGCGCGCCGAACTCGGCCACCATCGCCGCCGCCACTTCGCCGGTGAACGCGCCCTGTTCGTGCGCGGACACATCCTGCGCGCCCCACGCGACCCGGCCGCCGTCGAGCTGACCCTGAACCTGCGCGAGATACGGGAACGGCACGCACACGCCGATCGCCGTTTCCGCCGGCACCGCGCTTGCACCCTGCACCACTTCGTTCAGCAACGCCTGGTTGCCGGCCAGCCGGCCATGCATCTTCCAGTTGCCGATCACCCGCTTTGTTCTCTGTTTCGACATCGTGTCTGTCTCGTCATCGACGGGCCGAAAACCGGCCGTCAGGTTGGATCTGGCGAAGCAAACCCGCGATTTTACTGCGCACCGCTTGAACCGGTCAAACCGCGCATGTCAAGCACGACCGCATGGCCTCTCACGCGTTTGCGCCCCAATCGAGCACGATCTTGCCGATATGCTCGCCACTTTCCATCAGCGCATGCGCCTGCGCGGCCTCGGCGGCCGGCAGCACGCGGTAGATCACCGGCTTGATGCGCCCGTCGCCGAGCAGCGGCCACACGCGCGCCTTCAGTTGCGCGGCGATGCGCGCCTTGAACTCGACCGGGCGCGGCCGCAGCGTCGAGCCCGTGACGGTCAGCCGGCGGCGCAGGATCTCGTTCAGGTTGATCTCGGCCTTCGCGCCGCCGAGCAGCGCGATCAGCACGAGGCGGCCGCCGTCGGCGAGCGCGGACAGCTCGCGCGGCACGTACGAACCCGCGACCATGTCGAGGATCACGTCGACGCCGCGATCGTGCGTCAGCGACTTCACGACCTCGACGAAATCCTCCGTCTTGTAGTTGATGGCGCGTTCGGCGCCCAGCGCCTCGCACGCGCGGCACTTGTCGGCATTGCCCGCGGTCGCGAACACGCGATAGCCGAGCGCATGCGCGATCTGGATCGCCGTCACGCCGATGCCGCTCGAACCGCCCTGCACGAGCAGCGTCTCCTGCTCGCCGCCCTCGCCCGCGCCGAGCTGCGCGCGGTCGAACACGTTGCTCCACACCGTGAAGAACGTCTCCGGCAGCGACGCGGCCTCGATGTCGGTCAGGCCCGCCGGCACCGGCAGGCATTGCGGCAGCGGCGCCACCGCATATTCGGCATAGCCGCCGCCCGCGAGCAGCGCACACACGCGATCGCCGAGCTTCAGGCCGAACGGATTGAGCGCGGGATCCGACAGGTCGCCGCCGACGATCTCGCCCGCGACCTCGAGGCCCGGCAGATCCGATGCGCCCGGCGGCGGCGCATACGCGCCCTTGCGCTGGAACACGTCGGGGCGATTGACGCCCGATGCCGCCACCTTGATCAGCACTTCGCCGCGCTGCGGCTCGGGGCGCGGGCGTTCCGCGAGCTTCAGCACGTCGGGGGCGCCGAATTCGGTGATTTCGATGGCTTTCATGAGCGTCACTCCAGGATCGGGATGGGATTGCGCGCCCCAGCCCGGTGCATGGGGCGCAGCGCGGGCAGCGCGCGCCCGCTGGTGCGCAACGATCCTACAGAAAAAACGGCCGGCGTGCTGTTCGCAACGCCGGCCGTTCGTACGCCCGTCCGCTTATTGCTGCGGCGGCGTATCCGTGTGCGACGCTGCCGCCGCTTCATTCAGGAGCGCCTTGGCCGACAGGCGCACGCGACCCTTCTCGTCCGTCTGGATCACCTTGACCTTGACCTGCTGGCCTTCCTTCAGGTAGTCGTTGATGTCCTTCACACGCTCGTTGACGATTTCCGAGATGTGCAGCAGGCCGTCCTTGCCCGGCAGCAGGTTCACGATCGCGCCGAAATCGAGCAGCTTCAGCACCGTGCCTTCGTACACCTGGCCGACTTCGATCTCGGCCGTGATGTTCTCGATGCGCTTCTTCGCCTCGGCCATGCCTTCGCTGTTCGTGCTCGCGATCGTCACGACGCCGTCATCCGAGATGTCGATGGTCGTGCCGGTTTCTTCCGTCAGCGCGCGGATCACCGAACCGCCCTTGCCGATCACGTCGCGGATCTTTTCCGGGTTGATCTTGATCGTGATCATGCGCGGCGCGAATTCGGACAGCTGCGTGTTCGCACCCGCGACCGCCGACGTCATCTTGCCGAGGATGTGCATGCGGCCTTCCTTCGCCTGCGCGAGCGCGACCTGCATGATTTCCTTCGTGATGCCCTGGATCTTGATGTCCATCTGCAGCGCGGTCACGCCCTGCTCGGTGCCCGCGACCTTGAAGTCCATGTCGCCGAGGTGATCTTCGTCGCCGAGGATGTCGGTCAGCACCGCGAACTTGTTGCCTTCGAGGATCAGGCCCATCGCGATGCCCGCGACGTGCGCCTTCATCGGCACGCCGGCGTCCATCAGCGCGAGGCAGCCGCCGCACACCGATGCCATCGACGACGAACCGTTCGACTCGGTGATTTCCGACACGACGCGGATCGAGTAGCCGAATTCGTCGGCGCTCGGCAGGCACTTGACCAGCGCGCGCTTCGCAAGGCGGCCGTGACCGATTTCGCGGCGCTTCGGCGAGCCGACGCGGCCCGTTTCGCCGGTCGCGAACGGGGGCATGTTGTAGTGGAGCATGAAGCGCTCGCGGTATTCGCCTTCGAGCGCGTCGATGATCTGCTCGTCACCCTTGGTGCCGAGCGTCGCGACGACGAGCGCCTGCGTCTCGCCGCGCGTGAACAGCGCCGAGCCGTGGGTGCGCGGCAGCACGCCGGTGCGGATCTCGATCGGGCGCACGGTGCGCGTGTCGCGGCCGTCGATGCGCGGCTCGCCGTTCAGGATCTGCGAACGGACGATCTTCGCCTCGATGTCGAACAGGACGTTGCCGACGGTGGCCTTGTCGGCTGCGACCGTGCCGGCCGCCTGCGCGTCTTCCTCGAGCTTCGCCGAGGTCGCCGCGTAGACTTCCTTCAGCTTCGTCGAGCGAGCCTGCTTGTCGCGGAGCTGGTAAGCGGCGAGCAGTTCGTTCTGCGCCAGCTCGGTCACGCGCGCGATCAGCGCCTCGTTCTTCGGCGCCGGCTGCCAGTCCCACTCGGGCTTGCCGCCTTCGCGCACCAGTTCGTGGATCGCGTCGATCGCGACCTGCATCTGCTCGTGGCCGAACACGACCGCGCCGAGCATCACTTCTTCCGACAGCTGGTCCGCTTCCGACTCGACCATCAGCACCGCGCGCTCCGTACCCGCGACGACGAGGTCGAGGCTCGATGCCTTGATCTGGTCACGCGTCGGGTTCAGCACGTAGGCGTTGTCGATGTAGGCCACGCGCGCGGCACCGACCGGGCCGTTGAACGGCAGGCCCGACACGGCGAGCGCAGCCGACGCGCCGATCAGCGCCGGGATGTCCGCCGGGACTTCCGGGTTCACGGACAGCACGTGGATCACGACCTGCACTTCGTTGTAGAAGCCTTCCGGGAACAGCGGGCGCAGCGGACGGTCGATCAGGCGCGAGGTCAGCGTCTCGTGCTCCGACGGACGGCCTTCGCGGCGGAAGAAGCCGCCCGGGATCTTGCCGGCCGAGTAGGTCTTCTCGATGTAGTCGACGGTCAGCGGGAAGAAGTCCTGGCCCGGCTTCGCCGACTTCGCGCCGACGACGGTCGCGAGCACGACGGTGTCCTCGACGTCGACGATCACGGCGCCGCTGGCCTGGCGCGCGATTTCACCGGTTTCGAGGCGCACCTTGTGCTGGCCCCACTGGAATTCCTTCACGACCTTGTTGAACATGGACATGGTTGCTCCTTTCGATTCGTTCATAACATTCGCCGCGCCGGCAAACCGTTGCGGCGGCGTCCCGGCCGAATCACCCGGAGCAAGGTGTGTTTTTTATGCCATTCCAGCGTGGCGCTTGCACAGCACCGCGCTGGAATGACACAAATCCCGACTCCGGTATCGACCGTTCGGGCAGCCCGGCGCCAGATGGCCGGCCTGCCCGCGGTGCGCGTGACGCTACGCACCGCGCAAAAACAAAATGCCTGTATCAGCGCACTGACACAGGCATCTTGCTGACGGCAATCGCGCCGCTTACTTACGCAGACCCAGCTTCTCGATCAGCGCGCGGTAACGGTCGGCATCCTTGCCCTTGAGGTAGTCGAGCAGCTTGCGGCGGCGGCTCACCATGCGCAGCAGGCCGCGGCGGCTGTGGTGATCCTTCGCGTGGGTCTTGAAGTGACCCGTCAGTTCCACGATGCGTGCGGTCAGCAGTGCGACCTGCACTTCGGGCGAGCCCGTGTCATTGGTGCCACGTGCGAACTGAGCAACGACTTCCGACTTCTTGATATCTGCGACAGACATGTGATTTCCTTTCTAACTGAACAGGCGGACACGGAAGAATGGCCGTGCCGTGATTTACAACCGGGCCGCATTCTAGCACAACTCGGCGCCGATCCGAACCGCTTTGTCACGGACGCGTCATCGAGCACGTGGACGGCGCGTCCGCCTGTTGCGGCGCGACCGCCAGCACGGTGCGAAAGCCGTAGCCGGACCCTTCGTTGTCGAAGCGCACGCCCGGCGTGCCGGCCTTGTCCATCTCCATCACGTAAAGGGGCTGGATCAGCTGATGATCCTGCGCGCGCATCCGCGACGCGTGGAACCCGTTGTCGAACGACAGCCCCTCGAGCGCACGCGCAACCGCCACCGGGTCCGCCGTGCCGGCACGGTTCATCGCCGCCGCGAGCATCTCGATCATCAGGCTCATCCGCAACACCGGATAGTCATCCTGCGCGGCCGGGAAACGGGTCCGGAACGCGCGGTAGAACGCATCCGATTTTTCGCCGCCCGCGTTCGGATGCCAGTCAGCGACCGCCACGACCCGCCCGACGCCCGCGTCGCCCAGCGCCGCCGGCGCGCCGAGGCTGTTGCCGTAGAACGTGTAAAACTTCGCGTTCAACCCCTGCTCGCGCGCGGCCTTCACGAGCAGCGTCAGGTCGTTGCCCCAGTTGCCCGTGACCACCGCGTCCGCGCCGCTCGCGCGGATCTTGGCGACATACGGCGCGAAATCCTTGATGCGCCCGATCGGATGGAATTCGTCGCCGGCCACCGTGACATCCGGCCGGCGGACGGCCAGCGCCTGCCGCGCGAGCGCGCTGACATCGTGGCCGAAGCTGTAGTCCTGGTTCAGCAGGTAGACCTTGTGCAGCGCGCGATCGCGCGCCATCACGTCGGCGAGCGCGGCCATCCGCATCCCCGCGTGCGCGTCGAAGCGGAAGTGCCAGAAGCTGCAGCGCGCGCCCGTCAGCGCCGGGTCGTCGGCCGAGTAATTGAGGAACAGCATCCGGCTGTCCGGGTTGCGGGCGTTCTGCTTGTCGAGCGCCGCGACCAGCGCGGCCGCGACCGCCGAGCTGTTGCCCTGCGCGACGAAGCCGACGTGCCCGTCCGCCGCCGCGCGCAGCTGCACCAGCGCCTCTTCCGGGCTGCCCTTGCTGTCCAGCACGACGAGTTCGAGCGGATGTGCGCCGTCGCGCAGCTTCACGCCGCCGGCGGCGTTGACCCGTTCGACACCGAACCGCAAGTTGCGCTCGACCGCGGCGCCCGCGTTCGCGAACGGGCCCGACATACCCTCGATCAGTGCGATCCGCACCGGCTCGCCGCCCGCGAACGCCGACGAAGCCAGCATCCACCCTGCGCTCCATGCGAGCGCGCAACGCTTCCAGACCTGCATCGGCCCTGCCCCCGAATCTGCGTGAGAAATCTGCTGAGAAGCGCGGATCATAGGCCCGCCCGCGTCGCGCGGGCAAGCGCCCGCGATCCCGCACCGAATTTTTCAGGATGGCGCGCCGGGACGTGCGGACCGTGATAAAACACGCGTATCCCCCGTGATTTGGAGAAACACATGCGTATTCGTCTCCCGGTGCTGCTCGCCTGCACGGCGGCGCTGTTCGCCGGTTGCGCGCAGCCGTGGCAGCAATATCAGGCCGGCCAGGACCAGTCGGCGATCGTCGCGCGCATGGGGCCGCCGCGCGAAATCTACGACCTGCCCGGCGGCGGCAAGCGCCTGATGTGGCCGACCCAGCCGATGGGCGAGGTCACGGTGGCCGCCGATGTCGACGGTTCGGGCAAGATCGTCAACGTCCGCCAGGTGCTGCAGCCGAACGAGTTCTACCGCGCCGAAATCGGCAAGTGGACCAAGACCGACGTGCTCGTCAATTTCGGCCGCCCGGTCGAGACGTCCTACTTCCCGCTGATGAAGCGCGAGGCGTGGACCTATCGCTACCTCGAGGACAACGTCTGGTACATGATGTACAGCTTCTATTTCGACAGCCAGGGCATCCTGCGGCTCACGCAGAAAACGCCCGACCCGCTGCACGACCCCGACCGCCGCAATCTCTTCTGATCGCGCACTGCGATTCGCTCGCATTTTCGCAATGGCCATTCACCAATTGTTGCGTGAATGGCCATTATTCTTTACCGCCTCGATATTTAGCATCAAAATAACGCGGAAATCTTTTCCGGGTCATCCGCTTTCAATATAGAAAATCCGGAATCCCCCGCCACACCTGCCTCCGCATGAAATTGCATTAGTTGCGCACCAAAATGCTTCACGCTGGTGCAAATCGTGCACTATCTCGATTTAATTTGAAACAATTTGTTTCGATATGACTTTGACCTAGGGCATACCCCTAATATCACTCAAAATTGAACCTTTCAACTTAGAAAGCATCCTAACCCACCCGTTTCGATGACTTTCATTTGCCATTATCAAAAAGGAGTCCTCATGAATCGCCCCAAGAGCATGCTGGTCGCCAACATCGCCTGGGCCCGCGAAACGCGCGAACGCACGCCCGGCTTCTTCGACGCGCTCGCGCGCGGCCAGAATCCGCGCGTACTGTGGATCGGCTGCTCGGACAGCCGCGTGCCGGCCGAGACCATCACGCATTGCGCGCCCGGCGACCTGTTCGTCCACCGCAACATTGCGAACCTGTTCCAGCCTGACGACGACAACAGCGCCAGCGTGCTCGAGTACGCGGTGCGCGTGCTCGAGGTCGATCACGTGATCGTCTGCGGGCACTACGGCTGCGGCGGCGTACGCGCGTCGCTGCTGCCGCCGCCCGCCGACCTGCCGCACGTCGCGCGCCGCATCGCGCCGCTGTGCGCGCTCGCGCATCGTCATCGCGACACACTCGCCGGGCTCGACGACACGGCTGCCGCCGACCGCCTGGCCGAGCTGAACGTGCTCGAGCAAGTCCGCCAGTTGCGCGCATCGCCCATCGTGCGCGACCGCGAACGGCCGCCGCTCGTGCACGGCTGGATCTTTTCGCTCGCCGACGGCCGTCTCAAGGAGCTCGATTCCGGCTATGCGAAGCCGCCGGCCGACGCGCCCGCCAGGCCTGCCGAGGCCACCGCCCTTGCACCGGCGCTCGGCTGATCGCGCCGCGCCCCCGACACGCCCCAACGGAACCTCACCCCATCATGAACCTGAAAGAGCGCCTGTCCTCCCTGCCGCGCGACATCGTCGCCGGCGTCGTCGTCTTCCTCGTCGCGCTGCCGCTGTGTCTCGGCATCGCCAATGCGTCCGGCGTCGAGCCGTTCGCCGGGCTCGTCTCCGGCATCGTCGGCGGCCTCGTGGTCGCGCTCCTGAGCGGCTCGTCGCTGTCCGTCAGCGGCCCCGCCGCCGGCCTCGTCGTGATCGTCGTCGAAGGCATCGCGCAGCTCGGCAGCTTCTCGGCGTTTCTGCTCGCCGTACTGCTGTCCGGCGTCCTGCAGTTCGGCTTCGGGATGCTGCGTGCCGGCCGCTTCGCCGCCTACGTGCCGTCGCCCGTCATCAAGGGCATGCTCGCGGCGATCGGGCTGCTGCTGATCGTCAAGCAGGTGCCGTTCGCGCTCGGCATCGGCGGCAGCGCCGCGCAGCCGCTCTCCGCGCTGCCCGGCCTGAGCGCCGCGTGGATCGCGGCCGCGATCGCGCTCGCATCGCTCGCGCTGCTGGTCGCGTGGGAGTCGCCCGCGCTGCGCCGCTTTGCGCTGGTGCGCGCGGTGCCGGCGCCGCTCGCGGTCGTCGTGCTCGGCATCGGCGCGACGCTCGCGCTCGACCTGCTGGCGCCTGCGTTCGCACCGGGCGCCGCGCACCGGGTCGCGCTGCCCGAACTCGCGTCGTTTGCCGCCTTCGCCGCGTCGCTGAAGCACGCGGAACTCGGCCCCAATTTCGCGCAACTGCTGAATCCGGAGGTCTGGCAGGTCGCGATCACGCTCGCCATCGTCGCCAGCCTCGAAACGCTGCTGAGCCTCGAAGCAGTCGAGCAGATCGACCCGAAGCGCCGGCCGGCCCAGCCGGATCGCGAACTGAAGGCGCAGGGCGTCGGCAACCTCGTCGCGGGCGCAGTCGGCGGGCTGCCGATCACGTCGGTGATCGTGCGCAGCTCGGTCAACGTCAATGCGGGCGCGCAAAGCCGGATGTCGGCGATCGTGCATGGCGTGCTGCTGCTCGTCAGCGTGTTCGCGCTCACCGGCCTCATCAACCTGATCCCGCTCGCGAGCCTCGCGGCGATCCTGATCCACACCGGCTTCAAGCTCGCCAAGCCGGCGCTGTTCCGCTCGGTCGCAAAACAGGGCCCGGCCGCGTTCGCGCCGTTCATCGCGACGATCGCCGGCGTGCTCGCCGTCGACCTGCTGTTCGGCATCGCGCTCGGCATCGCGTGCAGCATCCTCACGGTCGCCGTCGCGAACCTGAGGAGCCCGGTCACGCTCGCGCAGCATGACGACCACTTCCTGCTGTCGTTTCGCAAGGACGTGTCGTTTCTCGGCAAGGTGCAGGTCAAGCATCACCTGCGGCACATTCCCGACCGCGCGGTGGTGATCATCGACGCGACGCGCGCCGACTACATCGACCACGACGTGCTCGAGCTGCTCGACGCGTTCATCGCCGATGCGCCGCGGCGCGGGATCGCGGTCGAATTCCGCCGGCCGTGCCCGCCGCCCCGCCCGGCCGCGCGGCGCTGGCAGTTCCGCGCGCCTGCCGCGGAATGAGCGCGGCATAAAAAACGCCCCGGCGGCCAGGAGCCGCACGGGGCGTTTCAGTGCTGCGCGACGCGCTTACGAGCGCTGCGGATTGAGCTTGTCGTCCTTCGCGTGCAGCTTGTTCAGCGCCGAAATGTACGCTTTGGCGGACGCCGCGACGATGTCCGGATCGGTGCCGACGCCGTTGACGATCCGGCCGCTCTTCGACAGGCGCACCGTCACCTCGCCCTGCGCCTGCGTGCCGGTCGTGATGGCGTTGACCGAATACAGCAGCAGTTCCGAGCCGCTGCCGACTTCGCTTTCGATCGCGTTGAACGTCGCATCGACCGGGCCGTTGCCGCGCGCTTCGCCGGTCGCTTCCTTGCCGTCGACCGAGAACACGACCTTTGCCTCCGGCTGCTCGCCGGTTTCCGAGTGCTGGGCCAGCGACAGGAACTTGTAGTGCTCCTGCTCATGCGCCTGCGCGGCTTCCTCGGAGACGATCGCGATGATGTCTTCGTCGAAGATCTCCGACTTGCGGTCGGCCAGATCCTTGAAGCGCATGAACGCGGCATTCAGGTCGGCTTCGCTGTCGAGCGCGATGCCGAGCTCCTGCAGGCGCTGCTTGAACGCGTTGCGGCCCGACAGCTTGCCGAGCACGATCTTGTTCGCGGTCCAGCCCACATCTTCCGCACGCATGATCTCGTACGTGTCGCGCGCCTTCAGCACGCCGTCCTGGTGGATGCCCGACGCGTGCGCGAACGCGTTCGCGCCGACCACGGCCTTGTTCGGCTGCACGACGAAGCCGGTGATCTGCGACACGAGCTTCGAGGTCGGCACGATCTGCGTCGTGTCGATGCCGACGTCGAGGCCGAAGTAGTCCTTGCGGGTCTTCACTGCCATCACGATTTCCTCGAGCGACGTGTTGCCCGCGCGCTCGCCGAGACCGTTGATCGTGCACTCGACCTGGCGCGCGCCGCCGATCTTCACGCCGGCGAGCGAGTTCGCGACCGCCATCCCGAGGTCGTTGTGGCAGTGCACCGAGAACACCGCCTTGTCGGAATTCGGAATGCGCTCGCGCAGCGTCTTCACGAGGTTGCCGTACAGTTCCGGCACGCCATAGCCGACCGTGTCGGCGATGTTGATCGTCGTCGCGCCTTCGGCGATCACGGCTTCCAGCACGCGGCACAGGAAATCCATGTCCGAACGGCTGCCGTCCTCCGGCGAGAATTCGACGTTGTCGGTGAACTTGCGCGCGAACCGCACCGCGAGACGCGCCTGCTCGAACACCTGGTCCGGCGTCATCCGCAGCTTCTTCTCCATGTGCAGCGGCGACGTCGCGATGAACGTGTGGATCCGGAAGCTGTTCGCGGGCTTCAGCGCGTCGGCCGCGCGCTGGATGTCCTTGTCGTTCGCGCGCGCCAGCGAGCAGATCGTGCTGTCCTTCACGAGCCCCGCGATCGTGTGGATCGCATCGAAGTCGCCGTTCGAACTGGCGGCGAAGCCGGCCTCGATCACGTCGACCTTCATCCGCTCGAGGTGCTTCGCGATCCGGATCTTCTCTTCCTTCGTCATCGACGCGCCGGGCGACTGCTCGCCGTCACGCAACGTCGTATCGAAAATGATCAGCTTGTCTGTCATGGGGTGCTCCAAGGCTCTTTGTACGGGGGGTCAAACGAAACGAGGTCGCGCCACCGTTGGCGACGCTCAACAACAGACGAGGCTTGACGGAGGGCGAGAACGGTCAGCGCGGCAGGCGCGCTAGCGCTAGCGCTAGCGCGCGTAGCGGCGCACCGGCTAGAAGGAGGGAGAGGCGGGAAAACGCAGTCATGCCGACGACTATAGCGGCATTCCGCAAGCCGCGCAATCGGCGTGCCCCCGGAGCCGCGGCGGAAAAGGGGCAAATAAAAACGGCGGCCCGCGGGCCGCCGTTTCGGATCGTGTCGCGCGTCAGTGCTCGCGCTGCGACGAGCGCGCCGGGTTCGGGCGCCCGC
Source organism: Burkholderia stagnalis (assembly GCF_902830275.1). GTDB lineage: Bacteria > Pseudomonadota > Gammaproteobacteria > Burkholderiales > Burkholderiaceae > Burkholderia > Burkholderia stagnalis. The sequence continues at coordinate 44,627 of NZ_CADESW010000002.1, forward strand.
GCACCGCCATATAGGCCCAGAACGCGTATCCGGACAGCCCGTACAGCACGAACAGGCAGAACAGCATCAGCGGCGGGTCGGACGACACCAGCACGAACGCGACGACGACCAGCAGCGTCGCCGCGAACGGCACGCGGTGGCGCACGTCGAGCGCCTTGCCGCTGTAGAACGGCGCGTTCGACACCATCGTGACGCCTGCATAGATGGTCAGCACGAACGCGACCCACGGCAGCCAGCCGAGCTTCATCGGCACGCGGTTGTCGGTGGCGAGCCACACGAAACCGGCGATCAGCGCAGCCGCCGCCGGGCTCGGCAGCCCCTGGAAGAAGCGCTTGTCGACGACGCCGATGTTCGCGTTGAAGCGCGCGAGGCGCAGCGCGGCGCCCGAGCAATAGACGAACGCGGCGAGCCAGCCCCAGCGGCCGAGATCCTTCAGCACCCACTCGTACATCACGAGCGCCGGCGCGACGCCGAACGACACCATGTCCGACAGGCTGTCGAACTGCTCGCCGAACGCGCTTTGCGTGTGCGTCATGCGCGCGACCCGCCCGTCCATCCCGTCGAGCACCATCGCGGCGAAGATCGCGATCGCGGCGATCTCGAACCGCACGTTCATCGCCTGCACCACCGCGAAGAACCCGCAGAACAGCGCGGCCGTTGTGAACGCGTTCGGCAGCAGGTAGATGCCGCGCGTCCTCAGGAACTGCCGGCGCTTGACGCGGCGGCTCTCGACGATCGGCGCCGGATCCGGCGCGACCGATTTGTTGCGGCGGAACGGCCGCGCGGCGCCGTTGCGCGGCCTGCGCGGTTTGAATGCGGCCATCGTGCGCCCCGTCGCTTATTGTTCCAGTTCGGCGAGGATCGTCGACGACGCGTAGACCTTCTCGCCGATCGACACCTTCGCGCGGCTGCCGAGCGGCAGGTACACGTCGACGCGCGAACCGAAGCGGATGAAGCCGTAGCGCTGGCCGCGCGACAGCGGCTCGCCGGCGCGCACGTAGCACAGGATGCGGCGTGCGACGAGGCCCGCGATCTGCACCGCGGTGACCGTCTTGCCGCTCGCCGTCTGGATCACGACCGCGTTGCGCTCGTTCTCGGTCGACGCCTTGTCGATCGCCGCGTTCAGGAACGCGCCCGGGAAATACTCGACCTTGGTCACGGCGCCGTCTACCGGCGAACGCTGCGAGTGGACGTTGAAGACGTTCATGAACACGCTGATCTTCAGCGCTTCGCGGTTCGCGTAAGGATCCTGCGCGGTCTCGACCGCGACGATGCGGCCGTCGGCCGGGCACAGCACCGCGTTCGGCTGCGCCGGGATCGGGCGCTGCGGATCGCGGAAGAACTGGACGACGAAAACGACCAGCAGCCAGAACGGCCACGCGAAGCCGAAGCCCCCGACGGCATGGATCAACAGCGCGATGACGGCTGCAATCGCGATGAACGGCCAGCCTTCGCGCGCGATGATCGGATGAGGATAGTTCATGGATTCGTTCTGTGTTCGGTGAATTGCAAAGCCCGTAGGATAGCAAAAGCCGCCCGGGGCACTGCTGCCTTCGGGCGGCTTTTTGATGCCGACCCTCCACTCGAAGGGCCGGAACAGCACACGGTGCTTAGTTCTTCGTCTGGTCGACGAGCTTGTTCTTCGCGATCCACGGCATCATCGCGCGCAGCTTCGCGCCGACCTGCTCGATCTGGTGCTCGGCCGTCAGGCGGCGGCGCGACTGCAGCGTCGGGGCGCCGGCCTTGTTCTCGAGAATGAAGCTCTTTGCGTACTCGCCCGTCTGGATGTCGGTCAGGCACTGCTTCATCGCCTTCTTCGTCTCTTCCGTCACGACGCGCGGGCCCGTCACGTACTCGCCGTATTCGGCGTTGTTCGAGATCGAGTAGTTCATGTTCGCGATGCCGCCTTCGTAGATCAGGTCGACGATCAGCTTCAGCTCGTGCAGGCACTCGAAGTACGCCATTTCCGGCGCGTAGCCTGCCTCGACCAGCGTCTCGAAGCCGGCCTTGATCAGCTCGACGGTACCGCCGCACAGCACGGCCTGCTCGCCGAACAGGTCGGTTTCCGTCTCTTCACGGAAGTTGGTCTCGATGATGCCCGCACGGCCGCCGCCGTTCGCTGCCGCGTACGACAGCGCGATATCGCGCGCCGCGCCCGACTTGTTTTGCGCAACCGCGATCAGGTGCGGCACGCCGCCACCCTGCGAGTACGTGCCGCGCACCGTGTGGCCCGGCGCCTTCGGCGCGATCATGATCACGTCGAGGTCGGCGCGCGGGATCACCGCGCCGTAGTGGACGTTGAAGCCGTGCGCGAATGCCAGCGCCGCGCCCTGCTTGATGTTCTCGTGCACTTCCTTCGCGTACACGTCGGCGATCTGCTCGTCCGGCAGCAGCATCATCACGACGTCGGCGCCCTTCACGGCTTCCGCGACTTCCTTGACCGCGAGGCCGGCGTTCTCGGCCTTGCTCCACGACGCGCCGCCCTTGCGCAGGCCGACCGTCACGTTCACGCCGCTGTCCTTCAGGTTCAGCGCGTGGGCGTGGCCTTGCGAGCCGTAGCCGATGATCGTGACTTGCTTGCCCTTGATGAGGGAGAGGTCGGCGTCTTTGTCGTAGAAAACGTTCATGATGGGTTCCTTCGCTAATTCAAAAATTCAACAATTCGTTCGGATTGGGTACTGCGGGCCGGGACATGACGGCGCACCCGGCGTGCCTTTCGGCATCACACCTTCAGGATGCGCTCGCCGCGTCCGATGCCGGAGCTGCCGGTGCGCACGGTCTCGAGGATCGCGCCCGCGTCCAGCCCCTGGATGAATGCGTCGAGCTTGTCGCTCGCGCCCGTCAATTCGATCGTGTAGGTCTTTTCGGTCACGTCGATGATGCGGCCGCGGAAAATGTCCGCCATCCGCTTCATCTCTTCGCGCTCCTTGCCCACTGCACGGACCTTGATCAGCATCAGCTCGCGTTCGATGTGTGCACCGTCGGTCAGGTCCACCACTTTCACCACCTCGATCAGGCGGTTCAGATGCTTCGTGATCTGTTCGATCACGTCGTCGGAGCCAATGGAAACGATGGTGAGCCGCGACAGCGATTGGTCTTCGGTCGGCGCCACCGTCAAGGTTTCGATGTTGTAGCCGCGTGCGGAAAACAGACCGACCACGCGCGACAGCGCGCCCGGTTCGTTTTCCAGCAGGACGGAAATGATGTGTCTCATGTTCGCTTCTTCCAGAATGTGTCCGTGTCGATTCACTCGCGCCGCGCGCCGCCGCGTGCCGCGCCGCCCTTCGTGAAGGCGGCCGCCTGCGGCCGGGCGCGCGTCGCGCCGTTACAGATCTTCCGATCCGAGCAGCATCTCGGTGATGCCCTTGCCGGCCTGGACCATCGGCCAGACGTTTTCGGTCGGATCGGTCTGGAAGTCGAGAAACACGGTGCGGTCCTTCAGGCGCAACGCTTCCTTCAGCGCCGGCTCCACATCCGAGGTTTTTTCGATCCGCATGCCGACATGGCCGTACGCTTCGGCGAGCTTCACGAAATCGGGCAGCGCATCCATGTACGAATGCGAATAGCGCTTGCTGTATTCGATCTGCTGCCACTGGCGGACCATGCCGAGGTAGCGGTTGTTCAGCGAAATGATCTTGACGGGCGTGTCGTACTGCAGGCAGGTCGACAGCTCCTGGATACACATCTGGATCGAGCCTTCGCCCGTGATGCACAGCACGTCGTCGTCGGGGTGCGCCATCTTGACGCCCATCGCCGCCGGCAGGCCGAAGCCCATCGTGCCGAGGCCGCCCGAGTTGATCCAGCGGCGCGGCTTGTTGAAGCGGTAGAACTGCGCGGCCCACATCTGGTGCTGGCCGACGTCGGAACACACGAACGCATTGCCGTCCGTCAGCTCCCACGCCTTCTCGACCACGTACTGCGGCTTGATGATCTCGCTTTCGCGGTCGTATTTCAGGCAATCCTTCGCGCGCCAGCTTTCGATGTCCTTCCACCATTGCGCGAGCGCCTCGGTGTCCGGGCCGTGCTCGGCTGTCTGCAGCTGCTCGATCAGCTCCTTCAGCACTTCCTTCACGTCGCCGACGATCGGGATGTCGACCTTCACGCGCTTCGAGATCGACGACGGGTCGATGTCGATGTGGATGATCTTGCGCGGCCGCGACGCGAAGTGCGCCGGATCGCCGATCACGCGGTCGTCGAAGCGGGCACCGATCGCGATCAGCACGTCGCAGTGCTGCATCGCCATGTTCGCTTCGTAGGTGCCGTGCATGCCGAGCATGCCGAGGAATTTCTTGTCCGACGCGCGATAGCCGCCGAGGCCCATCAGCGTGTTGGTGACCGGGTAGCCGAGCAGGTCCGCGAACTGGTTCAGCTCGCGCGACGCGTCGGCGAGGATGATGCCGCCGCCGGTGTAGATGTACGGGCGCTTCGCGGTCAGCAGCAGCGACACCGCCTTGCGGATCTGGCCCGAATGGCCTTTCGTGACCGGGTTGTACGAACGCAGCGACACGCTCTTGACGGGCTCGTACTGGCACGGCGTCTTCGAGATGTCCTTCGGGATGTCGATCAGCACCGGGCCCGGGCGGCCGGTGCGGGCGATGTAGAACGCCTTCTTGACGGTTTCCGCGAGCTCGCGCACATCCTTCACGAGGAAGTTGTGCTTCACGCACGGACGCGTGATGCCGACCGTATCGCATTCCTGGAACGCGTCCTGGCCGATCGCGGCAGTCGGCACCTGGCCGCTGATCACGACCATCGGGATCGAATCCATGTAGGCCGTCGCGATGCCGGTCACCGCGTTGGTGACGCCGGGGCCGGACGTCACGAGACAGACGCCGACGTTGCCGGTGGAGCGCGCATACGCGTCGGCTGCGTGCACGGCCGCCTGTTCATGGCGCACCAGCACGTGCTGGATCTTGTCCTGCTTGTAAAGCTCGTCGTAGATATAGAGTACCGAGCCGCCGGGGTAGCCCCAGATGAATTCGACTTTCTCGTCGGCCAGTGCCTTCATGAGCACGGTGGCGCCAATCGAGTCGCTATCGGGAGGGGAAAGGGGTTCCGACGTGGAGAATTCCGCGCTGGGCATGTTCATTTTGACCTTTCGAATTTTCGGCAAAAAATTGATCGGGTGCTCTCTGCCGGGCTTGTGGCTCGGGTTCAAGCGGCGCGTCCAGTTGAAGGGCGGGCTTCTTGGGCCAGCCTCAATTGAGACCATCACTTATGTTGCGAACGGACGACGATAGCCGGTCGGGCGAGCGCCGTCAAGCAAAATGTCCCGCAGTGCATCATCGCCGCCCGCGGGCGGCCCCGCGCCGCGGTTCGCGCGCAACGCGCCAGCCCCAACCCGGTGCCAAGCTGCGCGAAAATTTGTTAGCATCCGCGGGTTTTACGACATTTTTCGACCCTCTTCACGCCGCAGTCCGCAGCGCATACCTTCACGGAATGGCATCAGACAAGGAACTCGCCGACTTTCTGGCGGGCGTCGAAAGGCGCGCGTTCAAGCAGGCTGCGTACGCAGTGCGGGACGATGACGCGTCGCTCGACATCGTGCAGGACGCGATGATCAAGCTGGCGGAGAAATACGGCGACCGCCCGGCCGCGGAACTGCCGCTGCTGTTCCAGCGGATCCTGCAGAACGCGATCCACGACTGGTTCCGCCGGCAGAAGGTCCGCAACACCTGGGTCACGCTGTTTTCGTCGCTGAACAATACGGACGACGAAGACTTCGACCCCCTCGAGACGCTCGAATCGGCCGACCAATCGCCGGGCGTCGAGAGCAGCGAGCACCGCCTCGAGCGGGAACAGGTTCTGGCCCTGATCGACGAAGAAATCCAGAAACTTCCGGCGCGTCAACGGGAAGCGTTCCTGATGCGTTATTGGGAAGATATGGATGTCGCCGAGACTGCCGCCGCAATGGGGTGCTCCGAAGGCAGCGTCAAGACGCACTGCTCGCGAGCCACCCACACCCTGGCGCAAGCGCTCAAGGCCAAAGGAATCACGCTATGAGCTCCGCTCCCTCAAATCGAGAACACGAATTCGCGCTGAAGGTGCGCCGCGCGCTGGACGAGCGCGCTGCCGCGCTGCCGGCCGCGACCACCGACCGGCTGGCGGCCGCCCGCCAGGCCGCGCTCGCGCGCAAGAAGCCCGAGCCGGTGGCGGCGCCGGTGCTCGTGCCCGCATTTGCCGGCGCGGCCGGCGGCTATGCCCCGCCGCGCATGTCCCCGCACCCGCCGGCCTCGTTCGCGCGCCGCCTGCTGCGCGCATGGCCGCTCGCGCTGCTGCTCGCCGGCCTGGTCGGCATCGCGTACTGGGAAGACATGCAGCGCACCGCCGAGCTCGCCGACATCGACGCGGCGATGCTCAGCGACGACCTGCCGCTCAACGCGTATCTCGATCACGGGTTCAACGCGTATCTTTCGCACGCCCATTAAACAACACGAGGGGATCGCACGGGTGAGTCAGAAACGCGGCCTGGCCGTATTCTTCGGATGCGTGATCGCGATCGCCGTCGCCTATGTCGCCACCTATTCGCGCTTTCACCCGCAGCCTGAAGCCGTCGCCGTCGCGACCAGCGCACCCGCGCTCGCGTCGGCCGCGATCGCGCTGACCGCCGATCTCGCGCCCCTGCCGGCTACCGCCGGCCCGCTCGCATGGGCGCGCCTGACGCCCGCGCAGCACGTCGCGCTCGCGCCGTTCGCCGGCCAGTGGGATTCGTTCAGCGACGCCCGCAAGCGCAAATGGCTGAAGATCGCCGCCCGTTACCCGAAGATGACGCCCGACGTGCAGAAGCGCCTGCAGGAGCGCATGACCGAATGGGTCGGGATGACGCCCGAGCAGCGCCGCGTCGCGCGCGAGAACTACCAGACCGCGAAGGACCTGTCCGCGCAGGCCCGCGAGCGCGCGTGGAAGGCCTACCAGCAGTTGCCCGAGGAACAGAAGGAACGCCTCGCGGCCGCCGAGCGCCGCCGCCGGCCGACCGTCGTCAGCGCGCCGCCGACCGGCAAGGCCGATCGCGACGTGCGCCGCCTCGTCAACGCGCACGACCATTCGGCCAGCGCGCCCGGCACCGCGCTCGTGCAGCAGCAGCCCGCGTCGAGCGGCGCCGCCGCGCCGCCGGCCGTCGCGTCGGCCACCGCGGGCGCAGCCCCGGCACCGGCCGCACCGACGCCCGTGTCGCCCGCCGACGCGCCGTCGCTGTTCAAGGGCTCCTGAGCGGCCGTGCCGCACGCGAGCGCGCCCCTGCCCACCCCGCCGTCCGTCCGGCGGCGTCTCGCCGCGCTGCTCTACGAAGGCGTGCTGCTGTTCGGCGTCGTGTTCTTCGCCGGCCTCGCATTCAGCCTCGCGCTGCAGCAGCGCAACGGCCTTGCCCATCACAACCTGCTCGCCGCGTGGATCGCGCTCGTGGTCGGCGCGTATTTCGTCTGGTTCTGGACCCACGGCGGCCAGACGCTGCCGATGAAGACGTGGCGCCTGCGGATCGAGTCGGCCAGCGGCCGGCCGCTGCGCGCGGGCCATGCGCTCGTCCGCTATGCGCTCGGCTGGCTGTGGTTCCTGCCGCCGCTCGCGCTGCATCCGCTCGCCGGCCTGTCCGTGCCCGTCACGCTGGCGCTCACCGGCGCGTGGATCGCCGCCTGGGCCGCCGCGGCGCGGCTGCATCCGGCCCGCCAGTTCCCGCACGACCGCCTCGCGCGCACCCGCGTCGTCGCGCTGCCGCGCTGAGGGCCGAGCGCCGCGCAGATGCCGCGTCCGGGCCACCCTGAGCCGCCCTGAGCCGGTCGCCCGATCGCGCCGGAAAATTCATCCGTGAACGCACCCGGCACGCCGTAATAAGAACATCTTGTGACTGTCACTGCACAGTCACGCCCGCATGGCGGAATGCCGGTAATGTCAACCGGCGCGAGTCATGCATGGGCCAGAAAACGTCCGCGACCTCCCTGTTCCGTCACCCGCTCGGCGCACGCGCCGCCACCGCTTTCCTGTCCGGTTCGGCCACGGCCGACGCCCTTGCCGCGCAAGAGCCGCCCGGCGCGTCCGCCAGGCAGCGCGACGACCACGAACCGTCCGCCCATCGCTACCGCACCATCTGGCTGTCCGACATCCATCTCGGCTCGAGCGGCTGCCAGGCCAGCTACCTGCTCGACTTCCTGCGCCACCACGAATCGGAATACCTGTACCTCGTCGGCGACATCATCGACGGCTGGCAGCTGAAGAAAGGCTGGTACTGGCCGCAGGCGCACAACGACGTCGTGCAGAAGATCCTGCGCAAGGCACGCAAGGGCACGCAGGTCGTCTACATCCCCGGCAACCACGACGAAGGCGCGCGACAGTTCTGCGACCTCGCGTTCGGCGACATCCAGGTGCGCGGCGAGGCGTTCCATACGACGCTCGCAGGCAAACGTTTGTGGATCGTGCACGGCGATCTGTTCGACGGCGTGATCCAGCACGCGAAATGGCTCGCGTATCTCGGCGACACGCTCTACACGCTGATCCTCGTGCTGAACCGCTGGTTCAACCGGATCCGCAGCCGCCTCGGCTTCCAGTACTGGTCGCTGTCGCAATACCTGAAGCACCAGGTGAAGAACGCGGTCAACTTCATCTCGCAGTTCGAGACCGTGATGACCGACGAGGCGCGCCGCCGCGGCTGCGACGGCGTCGTGTGCGGCCACATCCACAAGGCGGAGATTCGCGACATCGACGGCGTGCTGTACTGCAACGACGGCGACTGGGTCGAAAGCCTGTCCGCACTCGTCGAAACGATGGAAGGCGAACTGAAAGTCGTCTACTGGACGGTGATGCGCACGCCGCCCGAAACCGCCTCGCGCAAGACCAAGGCCACCGCCTGACCCCCGCCACTGCTTGGCACTCTCTTACAGGACACATGCCGCGATGAAGATCATGATCGTCACCGACGCGTGGGAACCGCAGGTCAACGGCGTCGTGCGCACGCTGAAGAGCACGTCCCGCGAACTCACCGCGCTCGGCCACCGCGTCGAGCTGCTGACGCCGCTCGAGTTCCGCACGGTGCCCTGCCCGACCTACCCGGAAATCCGCCTGTCGATCCTGCCGTACCGCAAGCTGCGCGCAAGGATCGACGCGTTCGCGCCCGACGCGCTGCACATCGCGACCGAAGGCCCGCTCGGCCTCGCCGCGCGCCGCTATGCGCGCGCGCGCAAGCTGCCGTTCACGACCGCGTATCACACGCGCTTCCCCGAATACGTGCAGGCGCGCTTCGGCATTCCGCTCACCGCGACCTATCGCTTCCTGCGCTGGTTCCACGGCCCGTCGCGCGCGGTGATGGCGCCCACGCCGGTCGTGCGGGACGACCTCGAGAAATTCGGCTTCACGAACGTCGTGCTGTGGACACGCGGCGTGGATCTCGATATCTTCCGGCCCATGGAATCCAAGGTCCTCAACACCGTCCGGCCGATCTTCCTGTACGTCGGGCGGGTCGCGATCGAGAAGAACGTCGAGGCGTTCCTGCGGCTCGACCTGCCCGGCTCGAAGTGGGTCGCGGGCGAAGGCCCGGCACTCGCGGAGCTGAAGTCGCGCTACCCGGAAGCGAATTATCTCGGCGTGCTGTCGCAGGCCGAGCTCGCGAAGGTGTACGCGGCCGCCGACGTGTTCGTGTTCCCGAGCCGCACCGACACCTTCGGGCTCGTGCTGCTCGAGGCGCTCGCGTGCGGCACGCCGGTCGCCGCGTATCCGGTCACCGGCCCGATCGACGTGCTCGGCGACGGCAGCGCAGGCGCGATGCACGAGGACCTTCAGGAAGCCTGCCTCGAAGCGCTGAAGATCGAGCGCGCGACCGCCCGCGAATGGGCGGAGCGCTTCTCGTGGCGCGCCGCGTCCGAGCAGTTCGCGTCGCATCTGCAGCCGCTACCGAGGGACGCCTACACGACCGCCGAAGGTGCCGCCGTTTGAAAAGAGACCCGCACGACCACGCTCCCCCACCCTCCGCCCGAGCCCATCGGCACCGGCCGTTCGACGAGGACGAGCCGGCGGGCGCCGACACGCCCGCCGATGCGCAGGCGCACGAACCGCTCGGCACCGACGATCCGCTCGCGCCGCTGCCGCCGAACCCGTACAAGGGCAACCGCGGCCTCACGCGCGCGTGGTACGCGCTCAAGCATTCGCTGAACGGCTTCCGGGTCGCGATCCGCGAGGAGAGCGCGTTCCGCCAGGAACTGACGCTCGCCGCGCTGTTGCTGCCGATCGGCGCGTTTGCGCCGGTGCCGGCCGCATCGCGCGCGCTGCTGATCGCGTCGGTGCTGCTGGTGCTGATCGTCGAGCTGCTGAACTCGAGCCTCGAGGCCGCGATCGACCGCATCTCGCTCGAGCGCCACGAGCTGTCGAAACGCGCGAAGGATCTCGGCAGCGCGGCCGTCACGGTCGCGCTGTTCGCGTGCGTGACGACCTGGGGCTTCGTGCTCGGCCCGGTCGTCGCGGGCTGGCTCGGCTTCTAGCCACACGGCGCGTCGCGATGCCGCGTGCCGCGGCGCAACATCGCGGGGCAGACCCTCCGGATCACGAAATGCACCGGGCCGGCGTCACCGCGGTTTATAATCGTCCGCCAGACTTATAACAGCAACCCGCGCCGGACGAATCACGCAGCATCGATTGCAGCGCCTGCCAGTCCGGCACACACAGGGCCGGACGACATGGAAGCGAAACCTCCCCGCCGCACCCGAGAACGGATTCTCGAGCTGTCGTTGAAACTCTTCAACGAGATCGGCGAACCGAACGTCACCACCACGACGATCGCCGAGGAAATGGAAATCAGCCCAGGCAACCTGTACTACCATTTCCGCAATAAAGACGACATCATCAACAGCATCTTCGCGCAGTTCGAGCAGGCGATCGAAAAGCGCCTGCGCTTTCCCGAAGATCACCGTCCGACGATCGACGAAACATGGTCGTACCTGCAGTACATGGCCGACTTCATGTGGACGTACCGCTTCCTCTATCGCGACCTGAACGACCTGCTCGCGCGCAACCGTACGCTCGAGACGCACTTCAAGCAGATCATCAGCCACAAGGTGCGCTTCGCGCGCGAGATGTGCGAACTGCTCGTATCCGATGCCGAGATGGTCGCGACGCCCGCCGAGATCGCGGTCATCGCCACCAACATGGCCGTGATCTCGACCTACTGGCTGTCGTACCAGTACGTGATGCACCCGCGCAAGTACAACGACCAGGACGCGATCCGCGAGGAGCTGCACCAGGTCAGCATGCACGTGATCTCCGTGATGGCGCCGTACCTGCGCGGCCGCTCGCGGCAACTGTTCGACGATCTCGTGTCCGGCAAGCTGCCCAAGCGCGAATTCGCCGACTACCTGCCGCCGCGCGACGGATCGACGCGTGCCGCCGCTGCGCTGGCCGCCGCAAAGGACGCGAAGCAATGAAGGCAGTCTGCGTTTATTGCGGGTCGTCGCCCGGCGTACGGCCGGTGTATGCCGACGCCGCGCGCGCCTTTGGCCGCGCGCTCGTCGAGGCGGGCCTCACGCTCGTCTACGGCGGCGGCCGCGTCGGGCTGATGGGCACGATCGCCGATGAAGTGATGGCGGCCGGCGGCCGCGCGGTCGGCGTGATTCCCGAGCTGCTCGTCGACAAGGAAGTCGGCCACACGGGCCTGTCGGAGCTGCATGTCGTGCCCGACATGCACCACCGCAAGAAGATGATGGCCGACCTCGCCGACGCGTTCGTCGCGATGCCCGGCGGCGCCGGCACGCTCGAGGAATTCTTCGAGGTCTACACGTGGGCGCAGCTCGGCTACCACCGCAAGCCCGTCGCGCTCTACAACATCGATTCGTTCTACGATCCGCTGATCACGCTGCTCCAGCATACGGTCGACGAGGGCTTCATGCGCCCCGCGTACTTCGACGCGCTGTGCATCGATGCCGACCCGGCCGCGCTGATCGAGCGGCTGCGCCGCTACCAGCCGCCCGCGCGCGACAAGTGGGCACCCGACGAAACGGAATGACCCGCGGCACGGCCCGCGGAACGACCGGAAACCCCGCACGATGACCGCACCGTCCGAACGCAAAGTCGTCCTCATCACCGGCGCGAGCCGCGGCATCGGCCGCGCGAGCGCCGTGCTCGCGGCCGCACGCGGCTGGGATGTCGGCATCAACTACGCGCGCGACGCGGCCGCGGCCGAGGTGACCGCCGCCGCCGTGCGCGATGCCGGCGGCCGCGCGTGCGTCGTGGCGGGCGACGTGTCGAGCGAAGCGGACGTCGTCGCGATGTTCGACACGGTCGCCGCCGCGTTCGGCCGGCTCGACGCGCTCGTCAACAACGCGGGTATCGTCGCGCCATCCCTACCGCTCGCCGACATGCCGGTCGACCGGCTGCGGCGGGTGTTCGACATCAACGTGCTCGGCGCGTACCTGTGCGCGCGCGAGGCCGCGCGCCGGCTGTCGACCGATCGCGGCGGCCGCGGCGGCGCGATCGTCAACGTGTCGTCGATCGCGTCGCGGCTCGGCTCGCCGAACGAATACGTCGACTATGCGGGCTCGAAGGGCGCGGTCGATTCGCTGACGATCGGCCTCGCGAAGGAACTGGGCCCGCACGGCGTGCGGGTGAACGCCGTGCGGCCGGGCCTGATCGAGACCGACATCCACGCAAGCGGCGGCCAGCCGGGACGGGCCGCCCGGCTCGGCGCGCAGACCCCGATCGGCCGGGCGGGCGACGCGCAGGAAGTCGCCGAGGCGATCGTCTGGCTGCTCGGCGATGCCGCGTCGTACACGACGGGCGCCCTGCTCGACGTCGGCGGCGGCCGGTAACCCGCCCGCGCGGCGCGCGGCTGTTGCATTTTCGCGACACCACCCAAACGCGCCACAAATCTCCACACTGCGTCCACATTTTTCGTAAACGACCGTAACAAATTCGTGATCTACTAGCGGCCGTGCAGACAGTCGGCGCCGCCGGCTGTCCGTTGCCGCCCGCGTGCGGCGCCTATCGGCCGGGCCCATGTCGCCCGGCCGGCCCGAACAGAGATCTTTTCCATGCAGGGAACCGCAGCGCCCCGCCGGCGACGCACGTCCGCGTCCGCCCCGGCCCAGCACGTCCATCCGTCCGGCGACACCGAGCGCTCCCCCGCCCTTCAGGCCAGCGGCGCACCCGCCGCGACCGGCGCCGGCACCCGCGCGCCCGCACGGGGCAGGGTTGCCCGGACCGGCTGGCGCGCGTGGCTGCTGGTCGCCGCCGTGTTCTGCGCGTACCTGCTGCCCGGCGTGCTCGGCCACGATCCGTGGAAACAGGACGAAACCTATACGTTCGGCATCATCCAGCACATGCTCGAAACCGGCGACTGGGTCGTACCGACCAACGCCGGCGCGCCGTTCATGGAAAAGCCGCCGCTCTATGCGTGGGTCGCGACGAGCCTCGCGTGGCTGCTGCAGCGGGTGATGCCGCTGCACGACGCGGCCCGGCTCGCGAGCGCGCTGTTCGCGGCGCTCGGTTTCGCGTTCACCGCGCGCGCGGCACGCGTCGCGAGCGGCGCGGCCAGCTGGTTCGATGCGCGCGTCATCGGGCCCGTCGCGCTGTGCGCGAGCACCCTCGTGGTGGTCAAGCACGTGCACGACATGATGACCGACGTCGCGCTGTTCGCCGGCGCGGCGATCGCGTTCTGCGGCCTGCTCGAACTCGTCATCCAGCACCTCGAGCGCGCTCGGCGTGCGCAGCTCGGCCTGCCGGACCAGCCGCAGCACCGCCTCGCCGCGCCGATGTTCGGCGCCGGCGTCGGCATCGCGCTGATGACGAAGGGTCTGTTCGTGCCGCTCGTGTTCGCGGCCACGCTCGTCGCCGTGCTGGTGCTCTACCCCGCGTGCCGCACCCGTGCGTTCGCGCGCTCGCTCGGCATCGCCGCGCTCGTGTTCGCGCCGTTCGCGATCATCTGGCCGACCGCGCTGTTCCTGCGCTCGGAGACGCTGTTCCTCGCGTGGTTCTGGGACAACAACGTCGGCCGCTTCTTCGGCTTCTCGGTGCCGCAGCTCGGCGCCGAAAACGACAAGCCGCTGTTCATCCTGCGCGCGTTCCTGACGGTCGGATTCCCGGTCGTGCCGCTCGCGATCGTCGCGCTCGCGCGCGGCGCATGGCGCGACTGGCGCACGCCGCGCGTCGCGCTGCCGGTCGTGTTCGCCACGGTCGGGCTGACGGTGCTGCAGGTATCCGCGACGTCGCGCCAGCTCTACATCCTGCCGTTCATCGCGCCGCTCGCGCTGGTCGCCGCGCAGGCGATCTGCCGCCTGCCGCGCGCGCTGCACGTCGGCTGGGATTACCTGGCCCGCGCGCTGTTCGGCAGCGTCGCGGTGCTCGCGTGGGCGATCTGGTCGGTGATGGCCGATCCGGCCGCGTCGCGCGCGCGCCTCGCGCCGCTCGGCCGCTGGCTGCCGCTCGACTGGACGATGCCGCTCGAGCCGGGCCTCGTGCTCGGCGCGCTCGCGCTGACGATCGGCTGGCTGTGGCTGCTGCCGACGCTGCGCACGACGGGCCGCTGGCGCGGCGCGCTGTCGTGGGCCGCGGGCGCGATCGTCGCGTGGGGCCTCGTCTACACGCTGCTGCTGCCGTGGCTCGACGTCGCGAAGAGCTACCGCTCGGTGTACGAGGACCTGAACGCGCATCTCGCGGCGGAGTGGAACGCGGGCGACTGCATGGCGAGCCTGCCCGGCTTCGGCGAATCGGAAGCGCCGATGCTGTACTACTTCTCGCGCATCCTGCATGAACCCGTCGAAGAGCCGCAGCAGACGCGCTGCACGTGGATGATCGTCCAGGGCGTGCGCTCCGTCGAGCAGTCGCCGGGCGCCGAATGGAAGCTGTTCTGGTCGGGCGCCCGCCCGGGCGACGACGGCGAGATGCTGCGCGTCTACGTGCGTACGCCCGAGCAGCACTTGCAGTAACCGACAGCGGCATGGCGCGCCGTCGGCCGACGCGCGCGCCCCGCCCGCCCCTGCCTTGCGCCGGCCGGAACGGCCGACACACGCTTCCCGACGCTCAGAACGACGAACCCGGCTCGCGCAGGAACGCGGCCTCGTCGTCGGTCGACACGCGCCCGAGAATCGCGTTCCGGTGCGGGAACCGGCCGAAGCGCTCGATCACGGCCGCGTGCCGCAGCGCGAAATCGTGATACCCGGCGCACCCCGCCTCCGCCCGGATGCCTTCGCAAAGACGCACGGCCTCGCGCTGGCTGTCCGGCGACTCGTCGTGCTCGAACGGCAAATATGCAAAGACGCGGTGATGGCCGCTCGGCAGCAGCGCATCCCCGCCCGACGCGACGAGGTCACGGGCGACCGCGAGCGCCTTCGGATCGGCGGCGAACGCGCGCGGCGTGCCGCGATGGATGTTGCGCGAGAACTGGTCGAGCACGACGATCAGCGCGAGCGCGCCCTGCGCGGAGCTCGCCCAGTGGTCGCAGCCGCCGTCGCACGCCGCATCGAGCAGCGCGCTGTAGCGCTCGCGCAGCTGCGCATCGAGCGCCGCGCCGCCGTTGAACCACATCTTGCGCGCGTGGCCGAACTCGGCCGAGCCGGGCGCACCGAACCAGAATTCCAGCACGTCGCGGGCGCGCGGATCGAGCGCCGTACGATCGTTGTCGGGGGGATTCACCGTCATGCAAGCTCCAGGACGACGCGCCGCGTGCGCGCGCTTTTCTTCTCAAGTTTCGCGACCCGCAGGCCGCCGATTTCCGACGTGTTGCGCACGTGCGTGCCGCCGCACGGCTGCAGGTCGACGCCGTCGATCCGCAGCAGCCGCACGCGGCCGAGGCCCATCGGCGGCTTCACGCTCATCGTGCGCACGAGCTCGGGCCGCTCGGCCATCTCGTCGTCGGTGATCCATTCGGTCGTGACGGGGTGCGCGCCGGCGATCAGCGCCGCGAGCCGCCGCTCGACGTCGTCGCGGTCGATCGGCTCGGCCGTCGCGAAATCCAGCCGCACGTAATCGGCCGTCACGCTGCAGCCGTCGACCGGATACGGCAGCACCGCGCACATCAGGTGCGCCGCCGTATGCAGGCGCATGTGCCGGTAGCGGCGCGTCCAGTCGATCTCGGCAAGCACGCGCGCGCCGGGCGCGAGCGCCGCGAGCCCGGCCTCCTGCCCCGGCGCCGGCAGGTGCGCCGCGTCGTCGGGCGTCGCGCCGTCGAACTTCGCCTTGCGGGTATCGGCGATCGCGATCGCCGTGCCGTCCGGCAGCGTCAGCGCGCCGCAGTCGCCGGCCTGGCCGCCGCCGAGCGGATAGAACACCGTGCGGTCGAGCCGGATGCCGTCGTCGCCGACCGCAGTGACGACCGCTTCACAACGGATCAGGTAGGCGTCGTCCCGAAACAGCGCATGGGTTGTCATGAGCAGGCCTCGTCGTGATGGGGATCGATCAGTGTCGCGCGATGCGCCGCACCGGCCCAGACGCACTTCGGCGCGCATCCGGGCGGCGGCGTACCGGCCGATCAACCGGGCCGGTTGCGCATCCAGTCGGCGGTGTCGTAGAACGAGTGCATCAGCCGCTCGCGCAGCGGCTCCGGCAGGCCGACGTCCTCCATCGCCCACGCCATGCAGCGCAGCCACTGGTCGCGCTCGACCGACGCGATCGGGAACGGCAGGTGCCGCGCGCGCAGGCGCGGATGGCCGAAGCGGTCGATATAGTGATCGGGCCCGCCGAGCCAGCCGCACAGAAACCAGAACAGCTTGTCGCGCGAACCGTCGAGCGAGGCCGGGTGCAGCGCGCGGATCTGCGCGAATTCCGGCTCGAGGTCCATCAGGTCGTAGAAGCGGTCCACCATCTCGCGCACGCGGGCTTCGCCGCCCACGAGCTCGAACGCCGTCGGCTGGGACGGCGCGTCGTCATTCACATCGGTCATACGGATAATCGGGAATCAGGATATTCAGGGCCGGGCGACGCTCACGCGTCGCGCAGCGACTGCAGCGCGGGGCGCCGCAGCACATTATGCAGGCTGAGCCAGCCGGCCGCACCCGCGCATGCGACGCCGGCCGCGATGCCGGCCGGCACGAGCCACGGGTCGACCGCCAGCTTGAAATCGAACACGCGCGCCGCGAGCACCCAGCCGACCGCGATCGCGCCCGCCGCCGCGAGCCCGCCGGCCAGCACGCCCACCACGAGGAATTCGGCGCGCTGCACCGCGCCCACCTGTGCGCGCGACGCGCCGAGCGCGCGCAGCAGCGCGGCCTCCCGCACGCGCTCGTCGCGCGACCCGGCGAGCGCCGTGTACAGCACCAGCACGCCGGCCGCGAGCGTGAACGCGAACAGGAACTGCACCGCGCCGATCACCTGCACCATCATCCGCTGCAGTTGCGCGAGGATCGGCGCGACGTCGATCGCGGTCAGGTTCGGATAGCGCGCGATCAGCGGATCGAGCAGCGCCGCGCGCTCGGCCGGCAGGTGGAAGCTCGTCAGGTAGATCGCGGGGAAATCCTTCAGCGCCGCGGGCGGCATCAGCACGAAGAAGTTGACGCGGAACGTGCCCCAGTCGAGCTTGCGCACGCTCGTGACCGGCGCCTCCACCGACAGGCCCGTCACGTCGAAACGCAGCACGTCGCCGGGCTTCACGTTCAGCAACTGCGCCAGGCCCGATTCGATCGAGATCTGCGGCGCGCTCGCCGTGCCGAACCAGTCGCCGGCCGTGATCCGGTTGTCGGGCGGCAGCTCGGTCGTATAGGACAGGTTGAACTCGCGATCGACCAGCCGTCGCGCGTCGTCGTTCTGGTACGCGTCCGGATTCACCGGCTTGCCGTTGATCGCGACGAGGCGGCCGCGCACCATCGGCGCGGGCACCGCGTCGCGCACGCCGTGCGCGGCGAGATACGCGGCGACGTCCGCGCGCTGGTCCGGCTGGATGTCGATCAGGAACTGGTTCGGCGCGTCGGGCGGCGTCGACTGCCGCCAGCCGGCAACGAGATCGTTGCGGGTGATCGCGATCAGCAGCAGGCACATCAGGCCGAGCGCGAGCGCGGTGATCTGCAGCGCGCTCGCGGTGCCGCGCCGGTGCAGCGACGCGAGCGCGTAGCGCCAGCCGAGGCCCGCCGCGACCCGCCCGTTGCGCACCGCGCGCGCCGCCGCGAACAGCGCGAGCCGGGCGATCAGCGCGAAACCGAGCAGCGCGCCCGCGAAGCCGCCCGCAACGATCAGCCCGAGTCTCAGGTTGCCCGCGGCCGCGACCAGCAGCCCCGCGAACAGCACGATGCCGCCCGCGTACGCGGCCCACGCGATGCGCGCCGCGTCGCCCCACTCGCGCCGCAGCACGCGCACCGGCGGCACGCGCGTGAGCGGCGCGAGCGGCGGCAGCGCGAAGCCGAGCAGCAGCACCAGCGCCGCGCCGACGCCGATGGCGGCCGGCCACAGCGTCGGCGGCGGCAGCGCGACCTCGATCAGGCTGCCGAGCGCCGCGAGCAGCACCCAGTGGCCGGCGTAGCCGAGCGCCGCGCCCGCCACGCCGCCCGCCATGCCGATCCCGATGAATTCGAGCGCGAACAGCGCGCCGAGCGTGCGGCGGCTGACACCGAGGCAGCGCATCGTCGCGCAGCCGTCGAGATGGCGCCGCATGTAGCGCTGCGCGGCCATCGCGATCGCGACCGCCGCGAGCAGCGCAGTCAGCAGCGCGACCAGCGTGAGGAAATGACGCGCGCGGTCGAGCGTCTGCCGCACCTGCGGCTGGCCCTCCTGCAGCGATTCGAGGCCGACGCCGCGCAGCTTGCCGCCGTCGACGCGCGCGTGCGCATACGCCTCGAACCGCGCGACCGCCGGCTCGCTGCCGGCCACCAGCAGCCGGTACGTGACGCGGCTGCCGTAGCCGGTCAGCCCGGTCGCCGCCAGCTCGTCGGCGCGCATCATCAGCCGCGGCGAGAAATTGACGAACGAGAAGCCGCGATCGAGCTCGCGCACGATCGACGCCGCGACCGTGAACGTGCGCAGCCCGACGCGCACGGTGTCACCGGCCTTCAGGTGCAATGCATCGAGCAGCGCCGGATCGGCCCAGACCGTGCCGGGCGCCGGAATCGCCGTCGCCTTGACGGCGTGCGCCCCGCCCGCCGGCGCGATCTCGACCGCGCCGCGCAGCGGATAGCCCGGCGACACGGCCTTCACGGCCGCGAGCCGCGCGGGCGGCGCATCGCCGGTCGCCTCGCCGGCGGTCGAGCCGATCATGCTGGGAAAGATGGCCGTGGTCGCGGTGCGCAGCCCGAGCGCGCGGGCCTCGCGGTCGAAGGACGCATCGACGGGGCGATCGCCGCGCACGACGAAATCGGCGCCGAGCATCTGGCGCGCGTCGCGCTCGAGCCCCTGGCGCAGCCGGTCGGCGAGAAAGCCGACGCTCGTCAGCGCCGCGACGGCCAGCACCAGCGCGAGCACGAGCAGCGTCAGCTCGCCCGCGCGCCAGTCGCGCCCGGTCATGCGCACGGCCTGCCGGACGAGGTCACGCCAGCCGAAGCGCCCGGCGTGCGCCGGGCCGCCGGCGCCGGGCCGCGCCACGGTCGGCGCCGTCAATCCCGCTTCCCGGCCGAGTTGAGCCGCGACACCATGTGGTTCGCCATCCCGCGGAAGCCGCCCGACACGCCGCGCCACAAGCGCGGCAGCGCCCACGCCGAGCATGCGATGAAGGCCGCCAGCAGCAGCAGGAACAGCACCGGCACGAAGAACGCGAGCGCGAGCCCGCCGAACACGAGGCCGTCCTCGGTCGACGATGCGATCCAGTTCGAGATCGGCTCGGGAGACAGGTTGATGAGCGCGCGCGTGCCGGCCTTCGTCACGTGCGCGGCGCCCGCGAGCGAGCCGCCCGCGAGGCCGGCGACCGCGAGCACGGTCGGATCGGCATGGCCGAGCGCGCCGGCGGCGAGCACGGCGCCGGCGGGAATGCGGATGAAGGTCTGCACGGCATCCCACAGCGAATCGAAGGCGGGAATCTTGTCGGCAAGGAACTCGGCGATCGCCAGCACGGCCGCGGCGCCGATCACCCACGGCGACGTGAGGATGGCGAGCGTGTCGGGCAGATGGAGCCAGCCGGCGCGCGCCAGCACGCCGGCGATCAGCACCGTCAGGTACAGTCGCAGGCCGCTCGCCCACGCCAGCCCCGCGCCGAGCGAAATGGCTTCGATCATGGCCCTCTCCTTGCACTTTCCGTGCGCTTGCCGATCGATCAGGATGGCCTGCCGCGCGGCGCGTGGCGGCCGGCGGCGCATGCCGTGTCGCGCGCGGCGCGACGGCATTCAGGCTCGAATGCGTTCCATTATAGACAGGCTCGCCGCGCGTCCGGCGCAAATCCGTCTGCGGAGAACCCCGATGCGGAGAACCCTCAGGCGGCCGACGACAGCTTGAGCCCGACCAGCCCCGCGACGATCAGCGACGCGCTGGCGATGCGGGCGACGGTCAGCGCCTCGCCCATCATCACGATGCCGAACACGAACGCGCCCACCGCGCCGATGCCGGTCCAGACCGCGTACGCGGTGCCGAGCGGCAGCTGGCGCATCGCGATCGCCAGCAGCCCGAAGCTGGCCAGCGCCGTCACGATCGTGAACACCGACGGCCAGAGCCGGGTGAACCCGTCCGACGATTTGAGGCCGGCCGCCCAGGCCACTTCCAGCAAACCGGCAATCAGCAACCATACCCACGCCATCCCGAACGACTCCATGGATCAGATGGGGCCGTCCCCGTTGAATCGAATGACCCGGGGCCGTCCCCGGGCCGGGCGAGTATAGCAAGGGGCCGCGGGCCCGCCGCGCGCTCACTTCGACACGCGTTTGGGCGCGGCCGTGCCGACGCAGCGATCGTCGCGGTACAGCGCCCATTCCTCGCACACGCGGCCGTCCTTGAACACGCACATGCCGACGTCGCCGCCCGGCGTGTTGCGCAGCACGTGGCGTCCGCCGAGCTTCGCGCAGTTCACCGACGCGGGGTTGGCCATCGCCGTCTTCGGCGACGGCTGCTGCCCGGGCGGCAGCGGTTGGGCGCACACGCCGGACGCGGCGAGCGCCAGTACACCGGAGAGAGCCAGACGGACAAGCATCGCATCCTCCTCGTTCGGTTCGCGGAACGGCCAGCATAGCGGGGAATTCGCGACAGGTGTCGACGATCGGGGGACGGTTCGCGCTCCCCCGCCCGGCGCGGCGCTCAGGCCGCGCCGACCAGCCGGTAGCCGACGCCCGTCTCGGTGACGATGTACTCGGGCTGCGCCGGATCGCGCTCGAGCTTCTGGCGCAGGTGCGCCATGTAGATGCGCAGGTAGTGATGGCTCTCGACGTGCGACGGCCCCCACACGTCGCGCAGCAGCTGGCGGTGCGTCAGCACGCGGCCCGCGTGGCGCACGAGCGTCGCGAGCAGCCGGTATTCGAGCGGCGTCAGGTGCACGATCTCGCCGTCGCGCCACACCTGGCGCATCGCGAGATCGACGGTCACGGTGCCGAAGCTCACCTTCGGCGACTCGCTCGCGCCGCCCAGGTTGCGCCGTCGCAGTTGCGCGCGGATCCGCGCGCGCAGCTCGGACACGCCGAACGGCTTGGTCAGGTAGTCGTCCGCGCCGGCATCGAGCGCGGCGACCTTCTCGTCCTCCTGCGTGCGCGCGGACAGCACGATCACGGGCACCTCGGACCAGCCGCGCAGCTCGCGGATCACGTCGAGGCCGTCGGTGTCCGGCAGGCCGAGATCGACGATCACGAGATCGGGCTTGCGGGTCGCCGCGTCGATCAGCCCCTGCTTGCCGGTCTCGGCCTCGAACACGGCGATGTCCTCGTCCTCGAGCGCGGCGCGCACGAAACGGCGGATCTGTTTTTCGTCCTCGATCAGGACGACGGTCAGGCTCGGTTCACTCATGGTCTTGCGGTGGCTCGGATGATGACGGCGCGTGCAGCGCCTCGGCTTCGTCGTCGGATGCGGCGGGCGCCGCGGGCGGCGTCTCGACCGGCAGCGTGAACCAGAAACGCGCGCCCGTCACGCGGCCGTCGGGCGCGGTGCGGTTGAGCGCGCCGATTCTACCGCCGTGCGCCTCGACGATCGCGCGGCAGATCGCGAGCCCGAGGCCGATGCCGGGCGTCGCCGATTCCTTCTCGCCGCGCGTGAACTTGTCGAAGATGCGGGTCTGCATGCCGGGCGGCAGGCCGGGGCCGTGATCGTCGACGTGCACGCGCACGAACGGTTGCCCGTCCTCGGTCACGCGTTCCGCGCCGATCTCGATCGGCGTATCGGGCGGCGTGTATTTCGCGGCGTTCTCGAACAGGTTGGTGAACAGGCGCTCCATCAGCACCGCGTCCATCTGCAGCAGCGGCAGGTCGAGCGGCAGCGCGACGCGCGCCGGATGGCGCGCGAGCACGCGCTTGCACGCGGCGAGCGCCGCGCCGACGGTTTCCTCGAGCAGCGACCACTGGCGCTTCAGCTGCAGGCTGCCGGCCTGCAGCCGCGCCATGTCGAGCAGGTTGGTGACGATGCCCGTCATCCGCAGCGCCTCGTCGTGGATCGCCTCGACGAGCTCGTCCTCGCGCGGCCCGTGCCGCGGGGCCGCCGCGTCGCCGTGCAGCGCGGCCGCGCGCGCGTTCGCGAGCATCGACGAGAAGCCGACGATCGTCGTGAGCGGCGTGCGCAGGTCGTGCGAGATCGCCGACAGCAGCGAGTTGCGCAGCCGCTCCGACTCCATGCTGACCAGCGCGTCGCGCGCGATCTCGACGTAATGCACGCGCTCGAGCGCCAGCGCGATCTGCGCGGCGAACGCGTCGAGCATCCGCTGCTGCTCGGGCACTTCGAGCTCGCGCGGCTCCCGCGACGCGACCGCCAGCACGCCGCGCGTGCGCATCGGCGCCTTCAGCGGCAGGTACAGCGCGGCCGTCGCCGGCAGCGTGTCGGTGCCGTGGCCGGCCGGCTTCTGCTGGTCGTACACCCACTGGCCGACGTCGCTGTCGAGATCGGTGCCCGTCAGCGTGACGGCCGCGTCGGGCTCCTCGATCTTCTGCTGCACCTTGTCCGCGCTGTCCGGCAGCAGGATCGCGACGCGCGCGCGGAACACCTCGCTCACGTGCCGGCTGCCGATCTCGACGATCTGCTCGGTGGTCAGCGCCGCGCCGAGCTCGCGCGCCATCGCGTAGATCGCGCCCGTGCGGCGCTCGCGCCGCTGCGCGACGTCCGCCGCGCGGGTCAGGCTCGACGTCAGGTGGCTGATCACGAGCGACGTCAGCAGCATCCCGAAGAACGTCAGCAGGTACTGCGTATCGCTGACCGAGAACGACATGCGCGGCGGCACGAAGAAGAAGTCGAACGCGGCCACCGACAGGAACGACTGCACGACGCCCGGCCCGCGCCCGAGGCGCACCGCCGAGAACACGACGCCGAGCAGGTACAGCATCACCAGGTTGGTCAGGTCGAGCCGGTCGTGCACCGCGCTCGCGATCACCGTGATCGCCGCGCAGATCGCGGCCGCATACAGGTAATGCCGCGGCGGCGACCGGTGGCCGCCGAGATGCGCGAACGCGTCGCGCCAGTCGCGCGCACGCGCGTCGAGCGGCGCGGCGCGCACCTCGTCGCTCGCGGACGCGCGAATCAGCATCAGGTCGACGTCGCCCGCGCGTTCGGCCAGCTTCTCGCCGAACGGCCGCGCGAACCAGCGCGCGAGCCCGGCCTTCTGCGAACCGCCCGCGACGACCTTCGACACGTTGCGCACCTTCGCATAGCCGATCAGCGCGGCCACCGCATCGCTGCCGGCGAGCGTGGCCGTCTCGGCGCCGAGCTCGGCGGCGAGCTTCAGCGCGTCGAGCGTGCGCACGCGCTGCGCGTCGGGCAGGCGCTGCAGCCGCGGCGTCTCGACGTACACGGCGATCCAGTCGGCCTTCAGGCTCGCGGCGAGCCGCGCGGCCGCGCGCACCAGCGTGGGCGCCTCCGGCCCCGGCCCGACGCATACCAGCAGCCGCTCGCGCGCCTGCCAGATGCGCTGGATCGAGCGGTCGGCGCGGTATTCGCGCATCTGCGCGTCGACGCGGTCGGCGGTGCGCCGCAGCGCCAGCTCGCGCAGCGCGATCAGGTTGCCCTTGCGGAAGAAGTTGCGCACCGCGCGCTCGGCCTGCTGCGCGAGGTAGACCTTGCCGTCGCGCATCCGCTCGAGCAGTTCCTCGGCCGGCAGGTCGACGAGCGTCACCTCGTCGGCCGCGTCGAACACGCGGTCGGGCACCGTCTCCCACACGCGGATGCCGGTGATCGCGCCGACCACGTCGTTCAGGCTGTCGAGGTGCTGCACGTTGACGGTCGTATAGACGTCGATGCCCGCATCGAGCAGTTCGTAGACGTCCTGCCAGCGCTTCAGGTGGCGCGCGCCCTGCACGTTCGAGTGCGCGAGCTCGTCGACGAGGATCAGCCCCGGCGCGCGCGCGAGCGCGGCGTCGAGATCGAACTCGGCGAGCGTGCGGCCGCGGTAGTCGATCCGCGCGAGCGGCAGCACCTCGAGGCCGTCGAGCAGCGCGGCGGTCTCGCCGCGGCCGTGGGTCTCGACGATGCCGACGACGACGTCGACGCCGTCCTGCCTGCGCTGGCGCGCGGCCTGCAGCATCGCGTAGGTCTTGCCGACGCCGGCGGAGGCGCCGAAGAAGATCTTGAGCTGGCCGCGCCGCTGCTTTTCTTCGTCACGCTGCAGCTTGTCGAGGAGTTGGTCGGGATCGGGACGGTTCATGCGTCAAAAGGAAGGCAAAACGCGTGGTACGGCGCGTGTACGAGCATTGTTGATCCAAATCGCCACAAAAGGCAAAGACGGCGCAAGCGCCGTCGGGCAAACGCGCGTACGGCGCGAAGCGCGCCGCGCCGCGCCGTACGCGGGAACGGCATCCGCACGCGGTGCGTCAGTGCGCCGCCTGCGCCGCATCGAGCGCGAGATTGAGCTTCAGCACGTTCACGCGCGGCTCGCCGAGCACGCCGAACTGGCGAGCGCTCGTGTTCGCGGCAACCAGCTGCGCGACCGCGTCGGGCGACAGCTTGCGCGCCTTCGCGACCCGCTCGACCTGGTAGGCCGCCGCGGCCGGCGTGATCTCCGGATCGAGTCCGCTCGCGGACGCGGTCACGAGATCGACCGGCACCGGCTTCGACAGGTCGGTGCCCGCGTCGCGCAGCGCGGCGATGCGCGCCTTCACCTGGTCGGCGAGCGACGGGTTCAGCGGGCCGAGGTTCGAGCCGCCGGAGCCGCTCGCGTTGTACGGCATCGGCGACGTGGCCGACAGCCGGCCCCAGAAATACTTCGGCGCATCGAACGGCTGGCCGATCAGCGCGGAGCCGACGACCTTGCCGTCCTTTTCGATCAGGCTGCCGTTCGCCTGCGACGGGAATACGACCTGGCCGAACACGGTCATCACGGCCGGATACGCGAGCCCGGTGACGGCGGTCAGCACGACGAAGAGCACGACGAGCGGACGAATCAACGTTTTCATGATGGTTCCTTCGAGACCTCAGGCCCAGCCGAGCGCGGCGAGCGTCATGTCGATCAGCTTGATGAACGGGAACGGCAGCAGCACGCCGCCGAGGCCGTACACCAGCAGGTTGCGGCGCAGCAGCGACGCGGCGCCGAGCGGCCGGTACGTGACGCCCTTCAGCGCGAGCGGGATCAGCGCGACGATGATCAATGCGTTGAAGATCACCGCCGACAGGATCGCCGACGCCGGCGAGCTCAGGTGCATGATGTCGAGCACCTTCAGCTGCGGATAGGTCGTCACGAACGCGGCCGGAATGATCGCGAAATACTTCGCGATGTCGTTCGCGATCGAGAAGGTCGTCAGCGAGCCGCGCGTCATCAGCATCTGCTTGCCGATCTCGACGATCTCGATCAGCTTGGTCGGGTTCGAATCGAGGTCGACCATGTTGCCGGCTTCCTTCGCCGCCTGCGTGCCGCTGTTCATCGCGACCGCGACGTCCGCCTGCGCGAGCGCCGGCGCGTCGTTGGTGCCGTCGCCCGTCATCGCGACGAGCCGGCCGGCCGCCTGGTGCTCGCGGATCGTCGCGAGCTTGGCCTCCGGCGTCGCTTCCGCGAGGAAATCGTCGACCCCGGCTTCCGCCGCGATCGCCGCGGCGGTCAGCCGGTTGTCGCCCGTCACCATCACGGTCTTGATGCCCATCTTGCGCAGTTCCGCGAAGCGCTCCTTGATGCCGCCCTTCACGATGTCCTTCAGCTCGATCACGCCGAGCGCGCGCGCGACGCCGTCGCGCCGTTCGGCCACCGCGAGCGGCGTGCTGCCGCGGCGCGCGACGTCGTCGACCGCGCGGCGCATTTCGTCCGGGAAGCGGCCGCCGTGAGCCTCGACATAGTGCTTGATCGCGTCGGCCGCGCCCTTGCGGATCTCGCGGCCCGGCAGGTCGACGCCGCTCATCCGCGTCTGCGCGGAGAAGCTCAGGAACGTCGCATGCAGGTGCCCCATGTCGCGCTGGCGGATGTTGAAGCGTTCCTTCGCGAGCACCACGATGCTGCGGCCTTCCGGCGTCTCGTCGGCCAGCGACGACAGCTGCGCCGCATCGGCGAGCGCCTCCTCCGTCACGCCCGGCGCGGGCACGAACGTCGACGCCTGGCGGTTGCCGAGCGTGATCGTGCCGGTCTTGTCGAGCAGCAGCACGTCGACGTCGCCGGCCGCTTCCACCGCGCGGCCCGAGGTCGCGATCACGTTCGCCTGCATCATCCGGCTCATCCCCGCCACGCCGATCGCGGACAGCAGCCCGCCGATCGTCGTCGGGATCAGGCACACGAGCAGCGCGACGAGCGCGGTGATCGTCACCACGTGGCCCGCCTTCATCGCCTCCACCGAGAACTGCGAGAACGGCAGCAGCGTCGCGGTCGCGAGCAGCATCACGATGGTCAGCGCGACGAGCAGGATCGTCAGCGCGATCTCGTTCGGCGTCTTCTTGCGCTTCGCGCCTTCGACCATCGCGATCATCCGGTCGAGGAACGCCTCGCCGGGGTTCGCGGTGACCTTCACGACGATCCAGTCGGACAGCACGCGCGTGCCGCCCGTCACCGACGAGAAGTCGCCGCCCGACTCGCGGATCACCGGCGCGGATTCGCCGGTGATCGCCGATTCGTCGACCGACGCGACGCCGTCCACCACCTCGCCGTCGGCCGGGATCACGTCGCCGGCCTCGACCAGCACGACGTCGCCGCGGCGAAGATCGGTCGCGGTGGTAATGCGGATCGGCGATTTCGGATGCGGCTCGTTCAGCTTCTTGGCCATCACGTCCTTCTTCGCGCTGCGCAGCGACGCGGCCTGCGCCTTCGAGCGGCCCTCGGCGAGCGCCTCCGCGAAGTTCGCGAACAGCACCGTGAACCACAGCCACAGCGCGACCGCGAGGATGAAGCCCGCGGGCGCCTCGGCCTGGCCGGAGAGCGCGGCGATCCACAGGATCGTGGTCAGGATGCTGCCGACGTACACGCAGAACATCACCGGGTTGCGGAACTGCGTGCGCGGCGTGAGTTTCTTGAACGCATCCACGATCGCCGGGCGCAGGAGCGCCGGGTCGAACATGGAGCGTGTTGCGGAATGTTGAGTCATGGCGATCTCTTCAATGCCTTTTGTTTGCCGGCGCGCCGCTCAGGCGCCCAACCACATCATCAGATGCTCGACGCCGGGCCCGAGCGCGAGCGCGGGCACGTAGGTCAGCGCGCCCACCAGCAGCACCGTGCCGAGCAGCAGCACGACGAACAGCGGCCCGTGCGTCGGCAGCGTGCCGCTCGTCGCGGCGATGCGCTTCTTCGCGGCGAGCGAACCCGCGATCGCGAGCACCGGCACGATCGTGCCGAAGCGGCCGAACCACATCGCGATCGCCGTCATCCAGTTGTAGAACGGCGTGCCGACCGTCAGCCCGGCGAACGCGCTGCCGTTGTTGTTCGCGGCGGAGCTGAACGCGTACAGGATTTCCGAGAAGCCGTGCGGGCCCGGGTTCAGGATGCCGGCCCTGCCCGCCTCCGCGAGCACCGCGATCGACGCGCCGACCAGCACCAGCAGCGGCGTGAGCAGCACGACGATCGACACCATCTTCATCTCGTACGCCTCGATCTTCTTGCCGACGTACTCGGGCGTGCGGCCGATCATCAGGCCGGCGACGAACACCGCGAGCAGCGCGAACACGAGCATCCCGTAGAGGCCCGAGCCGACCCCGCCGTAGATCACCTCGCCGAGCTGCATCAGCAGCATCGGCACGAGGCCGCCGAGCGGCGTCAGCGAATCGTGCATCGTGTCGACCGCGCCGCACGACGCCGCCGTGGTCGCGACCGTGAAGATGCCCGTCTGCGCGATGCCGAAGCGGGTTTCCTTGCCTTCCATGTTGCCGCCCGACTGCAGCGCGTTCGCCGACTGGTCGACGTGCAGCGCGGCGAGCGTCGGGTTGCCGGCCTGCTCGGCGCTCACCTCGACGCCGGTCGCGAGCGTGAACGCGACCGTCATCGCCGCGAGCACCGCGATGCCCTGCCGGCGGTCGCCGATCATGCGGCCGAACACGAGGCACAGCGCGGCCGGGATGATCAGGATCGCGAAGATCTGCACGAAGTTCGCGAACGGCGTCGGGTTCTCGTACGGGTGCGCGGAGTTCGCGTTGAAGAAGCCGCCGCCGTTGGTGCCGAGCATCTTGATCGCTTCCTGCGACGCGACCGGGCCCATCGCGAGCGTCTGCTTCGTGAGCGGCGTGGGCACCGTCACCGGGTTGCCCTTGTCGTCCTTCACGGGGCTGCCCTGCGCGTCGAGCTTCGGCGCGGCGTAGGTGCTCGCCTGCAGCACCGGCACGTCCTGGTACGCCCGCATGTTCTGGATCACGCCCTGGCTCATCAGCAGCGCGGCGACGAGCGCCGCCATCGGCACGAGCACGTACAGCGTGACGCGCGTGAGGTCGACCCAGAAGTTGCCGATGGTCTGCGCGGTGTGCCGCGCGAAGCCGCGGATCAGCGCGATCACGACGACGATGCCGGTCGCCGCCGACAGGAAGTTCTGCACGGTCAGGCCGAGCATCTGCGTCAGGTAGCTGACCGTCTGCTCGGGCGTGTAGTCCTGCCAGTTCGTGTTGGTGACGAAGCTGACAGCCGTGTTGAACGCGCCGTCGACGGTCATCGCGCCGAACTGCTGCGGGTTGCCGGGCAGGAAACCCTGCAGGCGCAGCAGGCCGTAGAGGAACAGCGCGCCGAGCGCGTTGAACGCGATCGTCGCGACCGCGTATTGCTTCCAGCTCATCTCGCGCCCGGCGTCGACGCCGGCGACGCGGTAAAGCGCGCGCTCGAGCGGCCCGAACACGCGCACGACGCGCGCGCTGCCGTCCATCACCGCCGCGAGGTAGCGCGCGACCGGCACGGCCGCCGCCAGCAGGACGACGATGAACAGCGCCGTCTGAAACAGGTTGTTCGCGTTCATTCGATGTCCTCCGCGCGCAGCAGCGCATAGACGAGATACGCGAACAGCAAGGCGGTCGATGCACCCGCCAACCACAGCATCCAGGTCATGCCCGCCCCCCGCGGCCGTATTGCGCCAGCTTCTCGCAACCGGCGATCATGCCGGCGATCAGGGCCGTGAACAGCACCAGCGCGCCGATGAAAACCGCATCCATTGTTGTGTTCTCCGTCGTCGAAATCAGACGACTAGAACCTTATTGGAACGCGCGTAAAGGACGGGTCAAAGGTCCGCGGGCGGGTGTAAAAAACGCGTAAACGAAAAAAGGGCGGCACCGCGCCGCCCTTCGGTGTCGCCCGCCGGCGGCAGGCCGGCGGAGCGCGTTCAGGGCACGAGGATCGTCGAGCCGGTGGTCTTGCGCGCCTCGAGATCGGCGTGCGCGCGCGCGACTTCCGCGAGCGGATAGCGCTGGTTGATGCTGGTCTTCACCTTGCCCGACTGGATCACGTCGAACAGCTCGGCGGCGGCCGCTTCGAGGTCGGCACGCTTCGCGATGTAGGAGAACAGCGTCGGCCGCGTGAAGAACAGCGAGCCGCGCGACGAGAATTCCTTCGAGTCGATCGGCGGCAGCGGGCCGGACGCATTGCCGAAGCTGACGAACAGCCCGAGCGGCGCGAGGCTGTCGAGCGAGCCGATGTACGTATCCTTGCCGATCGAGTCGTAGACCACCGGCAGCAGCGCGTCGTTCGTGATCGCCCGCACGCGTTCCGTGAAGTTCTCGCGCGTATAGACGATCGGGTGATCGCAGCCGTGCGCCTTCGCGATCTCGGCCTTCTCGTCGGAGCTGACCGTGCCGATCACGGTCGCGCCGAGCGCTTTCGCCCACTGGCACACGAGCAGGCCGACGCCGCCGGCCGCCGCATGGATCAGGATCGTGTCGCCGGCCTTGACCGGGTACGTGCGGCGCAGCAGGTAGTGCGCGGTCAGGCCCTGCAGCATCACCGACGCCGCTTCGTCGTAGCCGATGCCGTCCGGCAGCTTGACGAGGCGCTCGGCGGGCAGCACGCGCTCCTGCGCGTACGCGCCGGGCGACGACCACACGTAGGCGACGCGGTCGCCCGGCTTGAACGCGGTCACGTCGTCGCCCACCGCCGTCACCTCGCCGGCCGCCTCCATCCCGAGCCCGCCGGGCAGCGGCTGCGGATAGAGCCCGGTGCGGAAATACACGTCGATGTAGTTGAGCCCGACCGCATGCTGCTTGACGCGGACCTGGCCCGCCTGCGGCTCGGCGACTTCGACGTCGACCCACTTCATGACTTCCGGGCCGCCCGCCTGGTCGTATCGGATTGCTTTCGGCATCGTTTCGCTCCTCGTTTCGTGTTCGTTCAGTCAGGAAAAAACCGGGATTCGACGATGCACGGCGCCTCGGACCGGCGGGAAACCGGGCGCGCCGCGTGCATCGCGCCGCCCGATTCTCGCGCGTCGCGGCGATCCGCGCATTGCCCTGCCGCCAGCAGGGACAATCGGGCCGCCCGCGCGCCGCTCAGTCCGCCAGCTTCCGCGCGAGGTCGTCGAGCAGCATCCGCGCGGTCGCGACGTTGGTCGCGCACGGCACGTTGTGCACGTCGCATGCGCGCACCAGCGCGGTGATGTCCGGGTCGTGCGGCTGCGCGGTCATCGGGTCGCGCATGAACACGACGATGTCGACCCGGCCCTCGGCCAGCTCCGCGCCGATCTGCAGGTCGCCGCCGAGCGGCCCGGACAGCTTGCGCTCGACCTCCAGGCCATGCGCGGCGGCGATGCGGCCGCCCGTCGTGCCGGTCGCGACCAGCCGGCAGTGCGCGAGCGTCGCGCGGTATTCGCCCGCCAGCGCGACGATCTCGTCCTTCTTCGC
The DNA here is from genome assembly GCF_902830275.1 of Burkholderia stagnalis. Classification (GTDB taxonomy): domain Bacteria; phylum Pseudomonadota; class Gammaproteobacteria; order Burkholderiales; family Burkholderiaceae; genus Burkholderia; species Burkholderia stagnalis. Next base: position 75,830 of record NZ_CADESW010000002.1, read on the forward strand.
GTCGTGCGCAATCAGTGCGATACGGGGTGTGCTCATCTCCAGTCCTTTGTCGTTCGGTTTGTTGTCGTGGGGTCATTGCGCGGGCGCCGCGCCCGTCAGAACGTGCCCGGGTATGCGCCGCCGTCGAGCAGCCAGTTCTGCCCGGTGATGTAGCCGGCGTGCACGCTGCACAGGAACGCGCAGGCGGCGCCGAACTCCTCGCGCGTGCCGAGCCGCGCCGCCGGGATCGCCTTCACGCGCCGCGCGCGCACTTCGTCGAGCGTCGCGCCCTGCTCCTTCGCGCTGGCGGCAAGCGTCGTCGCGATGCGGTCGGTGTCGAACAGCCCGGGCAGCAGGTTGTTGACGGTCACGTTGTGCGCGGCGATCCGGCGCGCGAGCCCCGCGACGAAGCCGGTCAGCCCGGAACGCGCGCCGTTCGACAGCGCGAGCACGTCGATCGGCGCCTTCACCGCCGAGCTCGTGATGTTGACGATGCGGCCGAAGCGGCGCGCGATCATCCCGTCGACGGTCGCGCGGATCAGCTCGATCGGGGTCAGCATGTTCGACTCGAGCGCGCGGATCCAGTCGTCGTGCGAGAAATCGCGGAAGTCGCCCGGCGGCGGGCCGCCCGCATTCGTCACGAGAATGTCCGGCTGCGGGCACGCGGCGAGCGCGGCCGCGCGCCCGTCCGGCGTCGTGATGTCGCAGGCCACGGCGGTGACGGACACGCCCGACGCCCGGCGGATCGCGTCGGCCGTCGCCTCCAGCGTGTCGCGCGTGCGCGCGGCGATCACGAGATTCACGCCCTCGGCGGCCAGCGCTTCCGCACAGCCGCGCCCGAGGCCCTTGCTTGCCGCGCACACGAGCGCGGTCTTCCCTGCGATGCCGAGATCCATTTTTCGATATCCGTGGTGGCGTCGCGCCGCCCGGCGGCGCGCGGGTTGTCGACGAGACGTCGATAATATCCGGATCGCGCGAGCCGTCTTGGTAAACTTGCGTCCGTGCGCGCAGCCGGGCCCGCCGCCCGCCTGCCACCTTCGATCCCCTTTTGCCCCTGGGCGCCCCGTCATGAAACAGGACAGCCGTTTCCCGAATCTTTTCATCCTCGATCACCCGCTGATCCAGCACAAGCTGACCCACATGCGCGACAAGGACACGTCGACGCGCACGTTCCGCGAGCTGCTGCGCGAGATCACGCTGCTGATGGGTTACGAGATCACCCGCAACCTGCCGATCACGACCAAGCGGGTCGAAACCCCGCTCGTCGAGATCGACGCGCCGGTGATCGCCGGCAAGAAGCTCGCGATCGTGCCGGTGCTGCGCGCGGGCGTCGGGATGTCGGACGGCCTGCTCGACCTGGTGCCATCGGCGCGCGTCGGCCATATCGGCGTGTACCGCGCGGACGACCACCGCCCGGTCGAGTACCTCGTGCGCCTGCCGGACCTCGAGGACCGGATCTTCATCCTGTGCGACCCGATGGTCGCGACCGGCTACTCGGCCGTGCATGCGGTCGACGTGCTGAAGCGCCGCAACGTGCCGGCCGCGAACATCATGTTCGTCGCGCTGGTCGCCGCGCCGGAAGGCGTGCAGGTGTTCCAGGACGCGCATCCGGACGTGAAGCTGTACGTCGCGTCGCTCGATTCGCATCTCAACGAGCACGCGTACATCGTGCCGGGCCTCGGCGACGCGGGCGACCGCCTGTTCGGCACCAAGAACTGACGGGCCGGCCTTCCGGGGGCCGGCGATCGGGGGCCAGCCATCCGGGTACGGGCGTTCCGGCGCCTGATCCCGGCCATTCGGCCATGCGCGACGGGCCCGAGCGGACGCCCGCCGCGTGATAAAATCTCGATCCACTCGACACGCGCGGCCCCGCGGCTTCATGCCCGCCCCAGCGGCCGCCGATTCAACGACACATTGGCTTAAACGCCCGCGCACGCGCCCGGGCGACGGAGAAACGTATGGCTGGTCACTCGAAATGGGCCAACATCAAGCATAAGAAGGCTGCGGCCGACGCGAAGCGCGGCAAGATCTGGACGCGCCTGATCAAGGAAATCCAGGTGGCGGCGCGCCTCGGCGGCGGCGACATCGGCTCGAACCCGCGCCTGCGTCTCGCGGTCGACAAGGCGGCCGACGCGAACATGCCGAAGGATAACGTCAAGCGCGCGATCGATCGCGGCGTCGGCGGCGCGGACGGCGCGAACTACGAGGAAATCCGCTACGAAGGCTACGGCATCGGCGGCGCGGCGATCATCGTCGACACGCTGACCGACAACCGCACCCGCACGGTCGCGGAAGTGCGCCACGCGTTCTCGAAGTTCGGCGGCAACATGGGCACCGACGGTTCGGTCGCGTTCATGTTCGATCACGTCGGCCAGTTCCTGTTCGCGCCGGGCACGTCGGAAGACGCGCTGATGGAAGCCGCGCTCGAGGCGGGCGCGAACGACGTCAACACGAACGAAGACGGCTCGATCGAAGTGCTGTGCGACTGGCAGGAATTCACCAAGGTGAAGGACACGCTCGAGGCCGGCGGCTTCAAGGCGGAGCTCGCCGAAGTGACGATGAAGCCGCAGAGCGAAGTCGAATTCACCGGCGACGACGCGGCGAAGATGCAGAAGCTCCTGGACGCGCTCGAGAACCTCGACGACGTGCAGGACGTGTACACGAACGCCGTCGTCATCGAGGAATGAGATGCCTGCCGCCGTGCTCCGTTCGCGGCGGCGGCCCGACCGATATCGCGGCCGGCGCGCCTGAGCGTGCCGGCCGCCCTGTTTTCTAGTCTGCGGGGAATCCCATGAAACTACTCGTCGTCGGTTCCGGCGGTCGCGAACATGCGCTCGCGTGGAAGCTCGCGCAGTCGCCGCGCGTCCAGATGGTCTACGTCGCGCCCGGCAATGGCGGCACGGCGCAGGACGAGCGCCTGAAGAATGTCGACATCACGTCGCTCGACGCGCTCGCCGACTTCGCGGAAAGCGAAGGCGTCGCGTTCACGCTCGTCGGCCCGGAAGCGCCGCTCGCGGCCGGCATCGTCAACCTGTTCCGCGCGCGCGGCCTGAAGGTGTTCGGCCCGACCCGCGAAGCGGCGCAGCTCGAAAGCTCGAAAGATTTCGCGAAGGCGTTCATGAAGCGCCACGGGATCCCGACCGCCGACTATGAAACCTTCTCCGACGCGGCCGCCGCGCATGCGTACATCGACGCGAAAGGCGCGCCGATCGTCGTGAAGGCCGACGGCCTCGCGGCCGGCAAGGGCGTCGTGGTCGCGATGTCGCTGGAAGAAGCGCATGCGGCCGTCGACATGATGCTGTCGGGCAACAAGCTCGGCGATGCCGGCGCGCGCGTCGTGATCGAGGAATTCCTCGACGGCGAGGAGGCGAGCTTCATCGTGATGGTCGACGGCAAGCACGCGCTCGCGCTGGCTTCCAGCCAGGACCACAAGCGCCTGCTCGACGAGGACCGCGGCCCGAACACGGGCGGCATGGGCGCGTATTCGCCCGCGCCGATCGTCACGCCGCAGATGCACGCGCGCGTGATGCGCGAGATCATCATGCCGACCGTGCGCGGCATGGAGAAGGACGGCATCCGCTTCACGGGCTTCCTGTACGCGGGCCTGATGATCGACAAGGACGGCAACCCGCGCACGCTCGAGTTCAACTGCCGGATGGGCGACCCCGAGACGCAGCCGATCATGGCGCGCCTGAAGAGCGATTTCTCGAAGGTCGTCGAGCAGGCGATCGCGGGCACGCTCGACACGGTCGAGCTCGACTGGGACCGCCGCACCGCGCTCGGCGTCGTGCTGGCCGCGCATGGCTATCCGGACGCGCCGCGCAAGGGCGACCGCATCAACGGCATCCCGGCCGAGACCGAGCAGGCCGTCACGTTCCACGCGGGCACGACGCTCGACGGCGACAAGCTGACGACGTCGGGCGGCCGCGTGCTGTGCGTGGTCGGCCTCGCCGATTCGGTGCGCGAAGCGCAGCAGCATGCGTACGAAGCGATCAACCAGATCAATTTCGAAGGCATGCAGTACCGCCGCGACATCGGCTACCGCGCGCTCAACCGCAAGAGCGCGTGACGTTGGCACCGGGCGCGCCGCAAGGCTGCGCGCCCTCTCCTCTGCCGGGGTTCGTTAGAATGCCCGGCAGATGCCTTTTTAATGCGCCCCGTTCCGACGGGGCACCCAGTCCAGACATGACCGATTCGACCTACGACGTGACGCGGGTGCGCGCGTACCTCCAAGGCCTGCAGACGCGCATCGCCGACGCGCTCGGCGCGCTCGACGGCACGCCGCTCGCGACCGACGCGTGGCAGCGCGGGCCGGCCGAGCGCCTGCGCGGCGGCGGCTGCACGCGCATCCTCGAGGACGGCAACGTGTTCGAGCGCGCGGGCATCGGCTTTTCCGACGTCGCGGGCGACGCGCTGCCGCCGTCGGCGAGCGCGGCGCGCCCGCAGCTCGCGGGCCGCGGTTTCGAGGCGCTCGGCGTGTCGCTCGTGCTGCACCCGCGCAACCCGTACTGCCCGACCGTGCACATGAACGTGCGGATGCTGATCGCCACCAAGCCCGGCGAGGAGCCGGTGTTCTGGTTCGGCGGCGGCATGGATCTGACACCGATTTACGGCTTCGAGGACGACGCGCGGCACTTCCATCAGACCTGCAAGGACGCGCTCGACCCGTTCGGCGCGTCGCTGTATCCGCGTTTCAAGACGTGGTGCGACGAGTATTTCTTCCTCAAGCACCGCAACGAGGCGCGCGGCATCGGCGGGATCTTCTTCGACGACTTCTCGGAGCCCGGCTTCGAGCGTTCGTTCGAGATGATGCAAAGCGTCGGCGACGCGTTCCTCGCGGCCTACCTGCCGATCGTCGAGCGCCGCCGCGATACGCCGTACGGCGAGCGCGAGCGCGCGTTCCAGGGCTACCGCCGTGGCCGCTACGTCGAGTTCAACCTGGTGTTCGACCGCGGCACGCTGTTCGGGCTGCAGAGCGGCGGCCGGACCGAATCGATCCTGATGTCGATGCCGCCCGCCGCGAACTGGCGCTACGACTGGCAGCCCGAGCCGGGCACGCCCGAAGCGCGCCTGTATAGCGACTTCATCGTGCCGCGCGACTGGGTCTGAACCCCGCGCCACCGCAACGAAAGGACCTGTTCTGGACCACACCACCCGCCCCGCCCCGCTGCCGCGCCGTATTGGCCTGCTGGGCGGCACGTTCGACCCGATCCACGACGGCCATCTCGCGCTCGCGAGCCGCTTCGCCGACGTGCTCGGCCTGACCGAGCTCGTGCTGCTGCCCGCCGGGCAGCCGTACCAGAAGCGCGACGTGTCGGCCGCCGAGCATCGCCTCGCGATGACGCGCGCGGCCGCGCAGTCGCTCGCGCTGCCCGGCGTGACGGTCGGCGTCGCGACCGACGAGATCGAGCACGCGGGGCCGACCTACACGGTCGACACGCTGGCGCGCTGGCGCGAACGGGTCGGCCCGGGCGCGTCGCTGTCGCTGCTGATCGGCGCGGACCAGCTGGTGCGCCTCGACACCTGGCGCGACTGGCGGCGGCTGTTCGACTACGCGCACATCTGCGTATCGACCCGCCCCGGGTTCGATCTTGCCGCGGCGCCGCAGGCGGTCGCGCAGGAAGTCGCCGCGCGGCAGGCATCCGCCGACGTGCTGATGGCGACGCCGGCCGGCCGCCTGCTGATCGACACGACGCTTGCGTTCGACATCGCCGCGACCGACATCCGCGCGCACCTGCGCGAGTGCATCGCGCGCCGCGCGCAGGTGCCCGACGCATCGGCCGAGCACGTGCCGGCCGCCGTCTGGGCCTATATTCTTCAACATCGTCTTTACCATTCCTGATTCCATGGATATCCGCAAACTGCAGCGCGTGATCGTCGACGCCCTCGAAGACATCAAGGCGCAAGACATCAAAGTCTTCAACACGAGCCACCTCACCGAGCTGTTCGACCGCGTGATCGTCGCGTCCGGCACGTCGAACCGCCAGACCAAGGCGCTCGCATCGAGCGTGCGCGAGAAGGTCAAGGAAGCCGGCGGCGACGTCGTCAGCTCCGAAGGCGAGGACACCGGCGAATGGGTGCTCGTCGATTGCGGCGACGCGGTCGTGCACATCCTGCAGCCCGCGCTGCGCCAGTACTACAACCTCGAGGAAATCTGGGGCGACAAGCCGGTGCGGATGAAGCTCGGCGGCGGCAAGGGCCCGAACGGCGCGGCCACCGCCAGCGACGACGACGAGGACGAGGAAGACGCGCCGGCCGCGCGCCCGGCGCGCAAGACGCCCGCCCGCCGCCGCTGATTCGTCACGCATCGTTCCGATGAAGCTGTTCATCCTCGCGGTCGGCCACAAGATGCCCGGCTGGATCGCATCGGGCTTCGACGAATACGCGAAGCGGATGCCGCCCGAGCTGCGCATCGAGCTGCGCGAGATCAAGCCCGAGCTGCGCTCCGGCGGGCGCAGCGCCGAAAGCGTGATGGCCGCCGAGCGGCAGAAGATCGAGGCCGCGCTGCCGAAGGGCGCGCGGATCGTCGCGCTCGACGAGCGCGGCCGCGACTGGACCACGATGCAGCTCGCGCAGGCGCTGCCCGGCTGGCAGCAGGACGGCCGCGACGTGGCGTTCGTGATCGGCGGCGCCGACGGGCTCGATCCGGAACTCAAGGCGCGCGCCGACCTGCTGCTGCGCATCTCCAGCATGACGCTGCCGCACGGGATGGTGCGGGTGCTGCTCGCCGAACAGCTTTACCGGGCGTGGAGCATCACGCAGAATCACCCCTATCACCGCGCATGACGCGTCGTCCTCGCGACGCGCGCGCCGCGCGCCCCACGAGATAACGACACCATGCCGTCCAGCATCGCCCCCGAACTTTTCCCGATCCTCTATCTCGCTTCGCAAAGCCCGCGCCGCCAGGAGCTGCTGCTGCAGATCGGCGTGCGCTTCGAACTGCTGCTGCCCCGCCCCGACGAGGACGCCGAAGCGCTCGAAGCCGAGCGCCCGGGCGAAACCGCCGACGACTACGTGCTGCGCGTGACCGTCGCAAAGGCCGAGGCCGCGCGTGCGCGTCTCGCCGCGAGCGGCAAGCCGGCCGCGCCGCTGCTCGTCGCCGACACCACCGTGACGATCGACGGCGCGATCCTCGGCAAGCCCGCCGATCCGGCCGATGCGCTCGCGATGCTCACCCGCCTCGCGGGGCGCGAGCACGAAGTGCTGACCGCGGTCGCGGTGATCGATGCGGGCGGCGCGCTGCTGCCGCCTGCGCTGTCGCGCTCGTCGGTACGCTTCTCGGCCGCGCCGCGCGACGCGTTCGCGCGCTACGTCGAGACCGGCGAGCCGTTCGGCAAGGCCGGCGCGTACGCGATCCAGGGGCGCGCGGCCGAGTTCGTCGAGCAAATCGCCGGTTCCCATTCAGGTATCATGGGTCTGCCCCTTTTTGAGACTGCCGCGCTGCTGCGCGCCGCGCGCGTCGACTTCTGAATCCCGCCATGAACGAAGAAATCCTGATCAACCTCACGCCGCAGGAAACACGCGTCGCACTCGTCCAGCAAGGCGCGGTGCAGGAGCTTCACGTCGAACGCACGCTGTCGCGCGGGCGGGTCGGCAACATCTATCTCGGCAAGGTCGTGCGCGTGCTGCCCGGCATGCAGTCGGCGTTCATCGACATCGGCCTCGAGCGCGCGGCATTCCTGCACGTCGCCGACATCTGGCAGCCGCGCCTCGCCGGCGATCCGCAGGCGAGCGCGCCGCACCAGCCGATCGAGAAGACGGTGTTCGAAGGCCAGACGCTGATGGTGCAAGTGATCAAGGACCCGATCGGCACCAAGGGCGCGCGGCTGTCGACGCAGGTGAGCATCGCGGGCCGCACGCTCGTCTACCTGCCGCAGGAGCCGCACATCGGCATCTCGCAGAAGATCGAGAGCGAGGCCGAGCGCGAAGCCGTGCGCGCGCGCCTGACCGCGGTGATCCCGCCCGACGAGAAAGGCGGCTACATCGTGCGCACGATCGCCGAGGACGCGACTTCCGACGAGCTGGCCGGCGACGTCACTTACCTGCGCAAGACCTGGGCGACGATCGTCGCGCAGGCGCAGCGGCTGCCGGCGACGAGCCTGCTGTACCAGGATCTCGACCTCGCGCAGCGCGTGCTGCGCGATTTCGCGAACGACGACACCACGCGCATCCAGGTCGATTCGCGCGAGACCTACCAGCGCCTGTCGGAATTCGCGGCCGAGTTCACGCCGGCGGTGAGCCCGAAGCTGCACCACTACACCGGCGAGCGGCCGCTGTTCGACCTGTACAGCATCGAGACGGAAATCCAGCGCGCGCTGTCGCGGCGGGTCGACCTGAAGTCGGGCGGCTACCTGATGATCGACCAGACCGAGGCGATGACGACCATCGACGTGAATACGGGCGGCTACGTCGGCGCGCGCAATTTCGACGACACGATCTTCAAGACCAACCTCGAGGCCGCGCACACGATCGCGCGGCAGCTGCGGCTGCGCAACCTCGGCGGGATCATCATCATCGACTTCATCGACATGGAGAACGCCGAGCATCGCGACGCGGTGCTGTCCGAGCTGAAGAAGGCGCTCGCGCGCGACCGCACGCGCGTGACCGTCAACGGCTTCTCGCAGCTCGGGCTCGTCGAGATGACCCGCAAGCGCACCCGCGAATCGCTCGCCCATGTGCTGTGCGAGCCGTGCCCGACGTGCCAGGGCAAGGGCCAGGTGAAGACGTCGCGCACCGTCTGCTACGACATCCTGCGCGAGATCCTGCGCGAGTCGCGCCAGTTCAACCCGCGCGAGTTCCGCGTGATCGCCGCGCAGCAGGTGATCGACCTGTTCCTCGACGAGGAATCGCAGCATCTCGCGATGCTGATCGACTTCATCGGCAAGCCGGTGTCGCTGCAGGTCGAGTCGAACCTGAGCCAGGAGCAGTACGACATCGTGCTGATGTGACGCACGCGCACGATGCCCTGTCGACACCTCGCCCGCGAGGGTTGGTTACAATGCCGCGCTGAGTCCGAACACGGGTAACTGCGCCATGAAGTCCATCATCGCCTCAACCTTCGTCGCCGCGCTCGCGTTTGCGAGCGCGCCGGCAACGGCCGAAACGTCGACCGCCGGCGACGCATCGCAGCCATCGTGCGCGATCGCGACCGTCACCGGCGTCGGCGGATCCGTGCAAAGCCTGCGCGAATACCTCGCGACCCCGGAAAAGTACCGCTACCTCGCCGACCATCCGCTCGACTGCAAGGTCTCCGAAGACAGCCGCACGTCCGGCTGCACCGGCCTCACGTATCTTCGGCACGAGCGGGTCAGCGTGTACGACGACGGCGACGACCAGACGATGGTCGTGGTCGCGCGCGTGGAGCTCGACCGGGGTACGTACCCCGCGATCATCTCCGTGCCCAGAAAGGATGTGCAGTGCGTGAAGTGAACGCACGCGATCCAGCCGCACGAAACCCCTTTTCCCACCCCATTTGTCAGGCACCATGAGCAAACAACACAACCGCCGCCAGCGCAAGAAACTCCACATCGGCGAATTCCAGGAACTCGCCTTCAACGCCACCGCGCACTATCGCACCGAGCTGAGCGACCTCGAGCGCGGCGAGCTGATCGATGCGTTCATCGACTTCGTCGAGGCGCACGGGCTGCTGACCGTCGCATCCGCGGACGAAGGCATCGGCGCGTACGTGATCTCCGGCGCGCCGCGCGGCACGACCACCGACGCCGACCGCGAAGCAGTGCGCGGATGGCTCACGGCCCGGCCGGAACTCACCAACGTCGAAATCGGCGACTTCACGGACGCCTGGTACCCGGAAGCCTGAGTCGCCGCACCCGCGCGTCGCGGCTCGACGCGCGGCTGGCCCGCCGCGGTTCGGGCGTCGCGGCGTCCGTGCCCAAGTGGCGCAGCGCCCCGGCCGCCCGCCCTCGCGACCCTTTGTCACACGCCATTTCCCGCTGCCGGCGCGCGCCGCCCGCCCATGCTCGTCGGCCTTCCCCTCGAGACACGTTAAACTCTCCCCTCGCGTGGTGCGCCGCCCGCACCCGCCATCCATCGCCAGCCGCGTGCCCCGTGGCCCGCCCCGACCCATGGAGTGAGTTTCAATGAGCGGCGGTATTCCGCTTCCCGTGTCCCGCAAATCCTTCCCGTCCACGACGGTCCTGCCGATCCTCGCCGCCACGCTGCTGTCCGGCTGCGGGCTGCTGCCGGTGCAGAATCCGCCCGCGCCGATCAGCGAAGCGCTCGTCGAGCCGGTCGAGGAAACCGCCGGCGAACCGCTGACGATGCCGCCCGTGCCCGCGCCGCTCCAGCCGGAGACGGAGGCGCCGAAGAAGCCGCATCGCGAAGCCGTGCGGCCGAAGCCCGCCCCGCGTCCGGAAACGCCGCCGCCCGCGGCGCCCGCGCCGGCGCCGCTGGTCGCGACGCGCCCGCTCGACCGCACCCGGATCCACGCGCTGCTCGACAGCGAAGTGGCGCGGCGCAACGGCAAGGTGATCGGCCATGCGATCGACATGGTGACCGACGCGAGCGGCAGGCCGCGGGAGATGATCGTCAACCTGCAGGGCTTCATGGGCGTCGGCGACCGCAAGGTCAGCTTCCCGTGGAACGTGTTCCGCTTCACGCCGGGCGGCAAGAACGAGCCGATCGTGCTCGACGTGCCGTCGGGCGAACTGCCGCCCGCCGCACGCCCGAAGACGGTGCCGCTGTCCGGCTCGCCAGCCGCGTCGCCGGCGACGCGCCTGCCCGTGCTCGACAGCGACGTCGAGCGGCCGAACGGCACGAAGATCGGCCGCGTCGTCGACGTGCTGATCGATCGCGACGCGCAGCCGCAGGCGGTCGTGCTCGACCTCGGCGGGCTCGTCAACACGGATCGCCGCTCGATCGCCGCGAACTGGGCCGCACTGCGCTTCGTCACGCGCGACAAGGCGCTGCGCCCGCAGCTCGACCTGAACGACGCGCAGATCAAGGCAGCGCCGCCCTATGCGGCCGACAAGCCGGTCGTCGCAGTCTCGCCGCCGGCCGCCGCCGCGCCGGCGGCCTCGTCAGCGAGTGCCACGCGATGACGATCCACCAAACCGTCAGTGCGCGCAGCCTGCGTGCCCTCGACTGGCTCAACTTCTTCGTGGCAAACGTTCAAACCGGCTTCGGCCCGTTCATCGCGTCGTACCTCGCGTCGCACAAGTGGACGCAGGGCGAGATCGGCCTGGTGCTGTCGATCGGCACGATCAGCGCGATGGTGAGCCAGGTGCCCGGCGGCGCGGCCGTCGACGCGCTGAGGAACAAGAAAGGCGCGGCCGCGTGGGCGATCGCGGCGATCATCCTGTCGGCGGTGCTGCTCGCGTCGAGCCCGACGATCGTGCCGGTGATCGCGGCCGAGGTGTTCCACGGCTTCGCGAGCTGCATGCTGGTGCCGGCGATGGCGGCGATCTCGTTCTCGCTGGTCGGCCGCGCGGACCTCGGCGACCGGCTCGGCCGCAATGCGCGCTGGGCGTCGATCGGCAGCGCGGTCGCGGCGGGCCTGATGGGCCTCACCGGCGAATACTTCTCCGCGCGCGCGGTGTTCTGGCTGACGGCCGCGCTCGCGCTGCCGGCGCTGTTCGCGCTCGCGATGATCCAGCCGACCCACACGGTGATCCCGCATGTCGGCGCCAAACGCGACGACAGCGAAGGCGAGGAGCGCGAAACGCTGCTCGAGCTGCTGCGCGACCGGCGCATGCTGATCTTCGCCGCGTGCGTGGTGCTGTTCCACCTGTCGAATGCGGCGATGCTCAACCTGGCCGCCGGCGAAGTGACGGCCGGCATGGGCGAGAACGTGCAGCTCGTGATTGCCGCGTGCATCATCGTGCCGCAGGCGATCGTCGCGATGCTGTCGCCGTGGGTCGGCCGCTCCGCCCAGCGCTGGGGGCGCCGGCCGATCCTGCTGCTCGGCTTCTCCGCGCTGCCGGTGCGCGCGCTGCTGTTCGCGGGCGTGAGCAGCCCGTACCTGCTCGTGCCGGTGCAGATGCTCGACGGCATCAGCGCCGCCGTGTTCGGCGTGATGCTGCCGCTGATCGCCGCGGACGTCGCGGGCGGCAAGGGCCGCTACAACCTGTGCATCGGGCTGTTCGGCCTGGCGGCCGGGATCGGCGCGACGTTCAGCACGGCCGTGGCCGGCTACATCGCCGACCATTTCGGCAATGCGGTCAGCTTCTTCGGGCTTGCCGCCGCCGGCGCGCTCGCGGTGCTGCTCGTGTGGCTCGCGATGCCGGAAACGCGCGTCGACAACGGCGACGACCCGGCCGAAGCGCCTGCCGCCGCCGCGCCCGGACAGGCGCGCTGACCGGGCCTCGCGCCCCCTCACCCGCTTCATGGCAGCAACACGATGAATACGCTCAGGACCCTCGACGAAACCCGGCAGCAGATCCAGCAATCGATCTTCGATCTGTTCAAGGGGCTGTCGCTGCGCGAGCGGCTCGCGCAAGGCGGGCTGATGGCGCTGCAGGCCGTCTGCGGCGCTTGCCTCGCGTACGGCATCGGCCGCGCGCTGCATACCGAGCAGGCCGTCTGGGCCGCGATCACCGCGATCGCGGTCACCCAGCACAACTACTCCGACACGATGTCGCTGTCGCGCGACCAGTTCGTCGGCGCGATGGTCGGCGGCGTGCTCGGCTTTGCGGGCGCCGCGCTCGGCGGCGGCCATCTGGTCGCCTATGCGCTCGCCGTCGCGATCGTGATCGTGTGCTGCTGGTGCCTGAACGTCGGCAGCGCGGCGCGGCTCGGCGGCGTCACCGCGACGATCGTGATGCTGTTTCCGGGCAGCGGCCCGCTATGGGACATTCCGCTCGTGCGGCTCGGTGAAGTGACGCTTGGCACGGTGTGCGCGCTGGCGGTGTGCTGGGGGATGTCGCGGATCGAGCGGCGCTGGTTCCGGCGCCGGTAACGGCACGCGGGCGCCGTGCGCGGGCCCGGCGCGGTGGGGCCGCGCCGGATGGATCACGGTTCTGCGACGGTTCGCCGCGATTCCGCTTACGGCCCGATCCGCAGGACGATGCCGGTCGGGATCGCGACGAGCAGGTAGTCGCTGCCGATGCCGACCCAGTGATAGCCGCGCGGCGGCGGCGTCAGGCGATACGCGCGCCAGTCGTCGACCACGTACTGGCGATCGCGGAATTCGTCGGGCAGCCGGTCGCCCTTGTGCCACTCGCGGCGCGGCTGGTCCGCCCAGCGCGGCGGCACGTCCTCGGCGCGGCCGGGGCCTTTGTGCATGCCGTGCTTGTCGTGGCCGTACGCATGGCCGCGGCCATGGCCGTGCCCCTCGTCGTCCGGTTGCGCGCTCGCGAGCGCCGGCGCCGCCAATACGGCCGCCATGAGCAGAGAAGCGAGAATCGGGTGCTGTCTTGCCATCGTCCACCTCCCGTCGAGCCGCCGGCGCCGGGATGACGCCGCGGCCGCACAAGGCTAACACACGTCGCGGCGCGCGCCGGCCGGGCGGCTTTGCGCGCGGGGCAGCGGGTATACTCTCGCTCACCTTCGATCCGTACGATTTTTCATGGCTGAACCTACGCTCGGCGTCGCCATCATCGCCCACAACGCGGCCCGCCGGCTCGCGCAATGCCTGGACGCGCTCGCCTTCGCGAACGACATCGTCGTCGTCGACGGCGGCAGCACCGACGACACCGTCGAGATCGCCCGAGCGCATGGCGCCCGCGTGATCGTCGCCGCCGACTGGCCGGGCTTCGGGCCGCAGAAGAATCGCGCGCTCGCGGCGCTGTCGACCGACTGGGTGCTGTCGATCGATACCGACGAAGTCGTGTCGGACGAACTCGCCGCGGCGATCCGCGCGGCGATCCGCGCACCGGAGGCCGACGTCTATGCGATCGATCGCCTGTCGGCGTTCTGCGGCCGCTGGGTGCATCACAGCGGCTGGTATCCGGACTGGATCCCGCGGCTGTTCCGGCGCGGCGCCGCCCGCTTCTCGGACGACCTCGTCCACGAACGGCTGGTGTTCGACAGCCGCGCCGCGCGGCTCGACGGCAAGCTGTTTCATTATTCGTACGACGACATCGAAGCGGTGCTGCGCAAGCTCGACGCGTATTCGAGCGCCGGCGCGCGGCAGCGCCGTGCGGCCGGCGAGCGCGCGACGGTCGGCAAGGCCATCCGGCGGGGATTGTGGGCGTTCGTGCGGACCTACGTGCTGCGGCGCGGGTTTCTCGACGGGCGGGCGGGACTGATGATCGCGGTATTCAACGCGGAGACGGTGTACTACCGCTTCCTGAAGCTCGCGCACGACGACACACCCGCGTCCTAGGCCGACACTGCGGCCACCGCAGCCAGTGGCGCGCCGGGATTACGCGCCGCCGCGCGGCAACGCAGACACGTCGATGATCGATTCGCGCGGCGCCTCGACGGCCGGGCGGCCTTCGACGAGCGCCGCTGCGACGGCAATCACGCGTTGCGCGGAAAGCTCCGTCAGGCAGCGGCTCCAGCTTTCGAGATGACGGTCGCAGCCTTCGAGCTTGCACGGCACGCAATCGCCTTCGCCCTGCATCAGGTAGACGTTGCCGCGCTGCGCCGAGCCGCGCAGCGGCCACGGCTCGTCGTGCGCGGGCCAGTTGGCGGGCCACGGCCCCCAGCGAACCGGGTTGGACGGCCCGAACAGCGCGAGCGTCGGCGTGCCGCACGCAGCGGCGACATGGGTCGCGCCGGTGTCCGGCCCCACGAACAGCCGCGCGCGGCGAATCAGCTCGGCCGTCTCCCCGAACGTCAGGCGTCCGACGAAATTCGCGACCGGCTCGCCCGCCGCCGCCACGATCCGCTGCGCATACTCGACTTCCGCGGCGCCCGGCCCGCCGCTCAGCGCGACGTCGAAACCGCTCGCGCGCGCCCAACGGATCAGGTCGGCCCAGCCGTCTTCACGCCACTGCTTGTAGCGGAACATCGGCGACGGATGCAGCACGACGTGCGGCCGCGTGCGCGACAGCGCGGACGGCCCGTACAGCAGCGCGTCGAATCGCGCGATGCGCGCCGGATCGGTGCCGATGCCCGGTGCGACCACTTCCGCGCAAGGCGTCACGCCCAGCGCTTCGGCAATCGCGAGACTGCTCGTCACCGTGTGGACGTCGCCGTGCCGGTTCAGCGCGATGCCGTCCAGCATGAAGCGCGTCAGCCGCGTGACCCGCTCCGGATCGACGAGCCCGACGCGCCGGCGCCCGGCGAACCACGTGTAGAAACGGGCCCGATCCGAGCTGATCGCCGCGCACGCGAGGTCGTAGCGGCGCCAGAGGCGGGCCGCGTCGGCGAACCGCTCGCGCGGCTTCGCGCGCTGCGCGACGACGATCACGCGGCGGATGTCGGGATTGTGCTCGAGCACGCCCTCGGTGCCGCGAAACACGACCATGTCGATCTGCGCGTCGGGCCACTGCCGCTTCAGCGAGCGGACCAGCGGCGTCGTCAGCAGCACGTCGCCGATTCTGCGGGTGCAGGCGACCAGGATGCTGCGCGGCGGCGTAGCGAGCGTAAGGGAAGCGGTCACGGCGGGTATCGGCGAGGAAGAGCGGGCCATTTTAGCGAAATCGCGTTGCGCGAACCATGCGAGCGGCTCAGCGCGCAGCCGCGAGCAGGCCGTCGGCGAGCGCGGCGAACCGCCGGTTCGCGGCCGGCACGTCGAAGGTCGCGATCCGCGCCGCCGCATTGGGCGCGAGCGCCGCGCGCACGGCCCCGTCGGTTACGAGGCGTTCCAGCGCGGCCGACATGGCGTCGACGTCGCCGACCGGCACGAGCATGCCCGCGCGGCCGCCGTCGAGCATGTCGCGCGGGCCGGTCGGGCAGTCGGCCGCGAGGACCGGCGTGCCGAGCGCCATTGCTTCGCCGAGCACCATCGGTGCGCCTTCGTAGCGGCTGCTCAGCACCAGCGCTTCGGCGACGCGAACGTACGGGAACGGATTCGCGCAGTAGCCGACGAAGTGCACGGCATCTCTAATCCGCAATTGGTCCGCGAGCTGCTCGAGCGCCGTGCGATCCGGCCCGTCGCCGAGCAGCACGAGATCCGCGGCGTCCGGCCGGCGCGCACGCCATTGCGCATACGCGCGCAGCAGCGTGCGGTGATCCTTCTGCCCTTCGTCGAGCCGCGCCACCGACACGACGAAGCGTTCGGCCGGGCGCTCGAACGGCGCCGTCGCGCGCCGCCGGATCGCGTCGATGTCGATCACGTTCGGCAGCTCGACGATCCGCACGCCGGAGCCGGCGAACATCTTCTCGGCCTCCTGCCGCATCGCGGCCGTCAGCACCGCGATCGCGGCGTAGCGCGCGTACTGGCGCGTGCGGCGCGCCATGTACGCATCGCCCTTGTGGCCGAAGCGCGCGACGAAGCTGTAATGGCTGACGCCGAGCCACGGCGCCGTGCCGCGGCCGGCGATTCGCCGCAGCGAGAAATCGAAGTCGCAGACGAGGTCGTAGCCGGCGGCGAGCTGCAGGAAGCGGCGCGCGACGAGCGGGCGGATCGCCGCATGCGTCGTCAGCTTGTGCAGCAGCTTCTCGCCGAACCGCAGGCGGCGGCTGCGCTCGAGCTGGTGCAGCGCGTGCGACCAGCGTGAGGTTGCGAGCACGTGAACCGGCACGTCGGCCGGAATCGCGCCGCTGCGCCGCAGCGCGTCCAGATCGGCGGTCGGAAACGCGACCGACAGCGCAGGCGCGATCACCCGCCGGTCGAGCGCGTTCAGCCACGCGACCAGCGCGGTTTCGGTGCCGCCGCGGCCGAAGTCGTCGATATGGAACAGCACGCGCACCGGCTTGCCGTTGGCAGTGTGCGCGGCTGCGGCGGCACGCGTCAGGACGTCGTTCATGTCAGTTCGCTTTCCATTGCGCGCGGGGCATCCCGGCGTGGCGTTCACCGTAGCCCAACACCAGCCCCGCGAACGACCAGAACGCGAGCATCGTCGTCCGCCACATGAAATCGTCCACCACGTTCTTGGTGATCATACCGGCGACGAGCGCGACGCCGCCGGCGGCAATCCACGGGTTGCTGTGCCGCAGGCGCCAGAAGGCGATCACAAGCGCCAGCAGCAGCCACGCATGCAGGAACAAGCCGATCCAGCCGGTCTGCAGCCAGGTGTTGAGAAAGAGATTGTGCGCGTGCGTCAACGCCTGCGGCTCGAGTTCGAGCAAATCACGCGGCATCACGCTGCGGTACGCCATCCCCGGCAGCGGCTTGCCGAAGCCGATGCCCGTCCATGCATGCTGGCGTCCCTGGTCGCCGTAGAACTTCCACAGCTTCGGCCGCGTGTCCGACGACAGCGTATCGCCGAGCGCAGTCATGCCGGACGGCACGTAAATAGGGAGGCCCGCCACCGAGATGTCGCGCGAGCTGGCGAGGGGCGGCGGCGCGTCGTGATAGCGCAGTCGCGCGCTCAGCTCGAGCGTGCCGACCGCGCCGGCGCCGAGCACGGCCACCGCCAGCGCCGCCAGCAGCAAATGGCGGCGGTACAGCGGATACAGACCGGCCAGCAGCGTGATCGCGGCGGCCGGCCAAAAAAAACGATTGAGGGTCGCCAGGCCGACCAGCACGCACAGCACGAGACCTGCGCCGCCGACCCAGCGCCAGTTGCGCTTCGGCACCAGGAATGCACAGAACAGCGCCATCGCGAACACCATCAGCGAACTGGTATGGCCGACCCGCGCATAGAAGCGAACCGGAAACGTCTCCGGCGTCGGCGGCTGCAGGCGGCCCCAGTAGAGCACGCTGATCACAGCCAGCAGCGCGCACGCGAGCCACACGGCCAGCGTGACGCGCTCCGGGCGCTCGACGCGCGTGCCGAACAGCCAGAAGCCCCAGAACGTCAGCAGCGGATACAGGACCTCGTCGAGCCAGGCATGCATGCTGACGCCCGGGAACGCCGACCAGCGCACCGACGCGAGGGTCCAGGCCGCCCACCCGGCGATCGGGACGAACAGCGGCCAGCGGAACGGCGCCGGGCGCGTGGACGAGAAGACAGCCGCCACGAGTGCGATGGCGACGAGCGCCAGACCGTTGTTCACGAACGCCGCCATGTGCCCGAACATGACCGCGAACATCACGACCGGGCAGCCGATCCACAGGAGACGCTCGATACGCGCCGAGGTAACAGTCATCGAACTTGCACCAGTACTTGTTGAAGTGCGTCGCGCACCGCGTCCACCGTCAACGCGCTCATGCATGCCGCCGTGCCTTCATGCCAGGCAACGCACGTCGTCGCGTTCCGATCGCAGCGCCGGATCCATCGGACGTGGCGCTGGAAAATATAGGGCTGGTCGCGGCACGGCATGTCGGCGATCGTGAGCGCGACGAACGGGACGTCGCGCCAGTAGCGGCCGGCGCCGTGCACGACCGCGCTGCCGGGCCCGAACAGCGCGACGGTCGGCACGCCGATGAGCCGCGCGAGATGCGCGACGCCCGTATCGGGGCAGACGATCGCCTGCGCACCTGCATACAGATGCCACAGATCCGCGAGACCGAGCTGGCCCGCGAAGTTCGGCTGTCCGTCGCGCGGGCCGATCGCGTCGATCAGGTCGACCTCGCTCTTGCCGCCGCTCCAGACCGGCAGGTAGCCGGCTGCCTCCACGTCGGCCGCGAGCGCGCGCCAGCGTTCGAGCGGCCAGCGCTTGACCGCCGTGCTCGCGCCGGGATGCAGCACCACATACGGCCGCTCGCGCAGCGACGCGGGCAGCGCGGCCGCGGCGGGCGGCGCCGGCCAGTCGTCCGGCCGATACGCGCGCGGTGGCGAGCCGTCGACGAGATCCGCAATCAGGTCGCCCCACGCGGTCGGCACATCGGGATAAGGGTGCGCCTCGTCGACGGGCCAGTTCTTCCACGCGGGGGCGTCGCCGGCATGCGCGACGATCCAGCGGCAGCCGGCGCCAAGCGCGAGCCAGCTGTGACGATTGTCCGCCGCCACGATGCCGAGGTCGTACGGCCCCGACGCCAGCAGCCGCCGCACCGATGCGGGGTCGCGGGGATCGAACGCGAACGCGTGCACGCCAAACGGCTCGCGCGCGAACAGCGGCGCGATCGCCTTCGGACAGGCGAGCACGATCCGCGCGGCCGGATACTGCTCGCGCAATTTCGCGAGCAGCGGCGTGAGCAGCAGCGTATCGCCGAGCAGCAGATGATGTGCGACGAGAATGCTCGCGGGCCGTTGCGGCTTGCGTCGCAACGGCTTGAACAGCAATCTCGGCAGAGCCCGCGCGAAGATGTGGATACGTCCGGGAAAACGGCTCATCGGTTCAACGGCAGGCAGTCTCGACGCGGGGATTCGCTGTGCGCATTGGCCCAACGAACGGCCACGTCGTCATGCGAACTCTCCATATGATCGTATTAATTGAGCTGGGATGAGCGTGCGTGGAGCGCCATGCGCCCCGGTCCGCGCGCCCGGACACGCGTCGCGCAACCGTCCTTCGGCTGACGCAGGCCGCCGGGTCGCGGGCCGCAAGAGTATACCATCGCGCCCCTTCCACTCCGGGGGCCGAAAGCGCGCCGTCAGGCCGGAGCCGGCGCCGCCCGTCGGCCGCTAGGCCGGCGTGCGTTCATGGATCTCGCGGGCGAGCGCCAGCAACTGTTCGACATGGTGGCCGACGCCCGGATCGTAGCCCACCGCGCCCTGCGCGACGGCCGCGCGGTCGCCGCCTCCGCTCGCACGCGAGCGGGCTACCGCGGCCGCGATGGCTGCGCGCAACGACGCGACGTCGTTCGGGGTGAACGCGAGCTTCGCATGATCCGCGATCGCGTCGTGACAGCCGAGCGTCGTCGGCAGGATGACCGGCGTGCCGCACATCACGGATTCGATGCCGACCAGCCCGAACGGCTCGTACTTCGATGCGAGGATCGTGTAGTCGGCTGCACGGTAGCCATCCTCGATGTCCTTCACATAGCCGATGTAGCGCAGTTGCGACGACGTCCGCTCCGGCGGCCGGCCGGCGACCGCCACCACCACCGATGCGTCGACGCCTTCGCGCAGCGCCGCCTCGATCAGCGGCAGGCCCTTGCGCGCGTGGCTGCTCGACGGAAACAGCAGCACGATGTCACGCTCGCCGAAGCCGAAGCGGCGCCGCAGCGCCGCGCGGGCCGCGTCATCGACCGGCGAGAAGCGCTGCGCGTCGACCGGCGGGTACAGCATGCGGATCTTCGCGTCGTCGACCGCGTACAGCGTACGCAGCTCGTCGCGCATCATCGGCGAATGCGCGACGACGTAGCGCGCCGCCGCGTACTGCCTGCTCTCCAGCGCGATCTGCCGCCGGTCGAAGAACGTCGGCGTGCGGCCGATCGCGCGCAGGAAGCCGCGGTGCGTGCCGCCGCAGATCGCGATGTCGGAACAGTCGACGCGGTTGCAGCCGATCAGCACGTCGACGCCCGCCGCGCGGCGGGCGGCGCGCAGCCGCCACGCGAACCAGCCATCGCGCAATTTGCCGGGGAGGAACGACACGTCGATGCGGTGCGGCTCGACGAGCCGCGCCTCCGGAATCGTCGTATCGATCTTGCGTGCGAAAAACGC
Source organism: Burkholderia stagnalis (assembly GCF_902830275.1). Lineage (GTDB taxonomy): Bacteria > Pseudomonadota > Gammaproteobacteria > Burkholderiales > Burkholderiaceae > Burkholderia > Burkholderia stagnalis. The sequence continues at coordinate 96,307 of NZ_CADESW010000002.1, forward strand.
GGGCGTGATGCCCGCGTCCGCGATGCCGCGCGCGAGATCGATCGCATAGCGCTCGAGGCCGCCGCCATGCTTCAGCGCGTTGCCGGAAAGGCCGATCTTCATCATCGCGCGCGGGCCATCGAATCAACGGGACGCCGCATGTTCAACCGGCCTCCTGCTGGAACTGGATCCGGTGCAGGTGCGCATACAGGCCGTCGCGGTCGAGCAGCTCCGCGTGGCTGCCGCTCTCGACGATGCGGCCGCCGTCCATCACGAGGATCCGGTCCGCGCGCTCGATCGTCGACAGGCGGTGCGCGATCACGAGCGTCGTGCGCCCCTTCATCAATGTCTCGAGCGCGGCCTGGACGTGGCGCTCGGATTCCGAATCGAGCGCCGACGTGGCCTCGTCGAGAATCAGGATCGGCGCATCCTTGTAGATCGCCCGCGCGATCGCGAGGCGTTGCCGCTGGCCGCCCGACAGGCGCATGCCGTTGTCGCCGACCAGCGTGTCGAGGCCTTCCGGCATCGCCTCGACCGTGCTCAGCAGGTTGGCCGCGCGCAACGCGGCGATCACGCGCTCGCGGTCCGGCGTCTCGCCGTACGCGACGTTGCTCGCGATCGTGTCGTTGAACAACACCACGTCCTGGCTCACCATCGCGATCTGGCTGCGCAGGTCGTGCAGCCGGTATTCCGGCAGCGCGACGCCGTCGACCAGGATCTTGCCGCTCGTCGGGTCGAAAAAGCGCGGCAGCAGGTTGACGAGCGTGGTCTTGCCGCTGCCCGACGGCCCGGCCAGCGCGACCATCTCGCCGGGCGCGACGTCGAACGTCACGCGATCGAGCGTCGGCTTGCCGGACGACGTGCCGTACGCGAACGACACGTCGCGAAACTCGACCCGGCCGGTCGCGCGGGCGAGCGGCTTGCCGCCGCCTTCCGGCTCGCGCGGCTCGTCGATCAGGCCGAAGATCAGCTCGGCGGCCGTCATGCCGCGCTGCAGCGGCTGGTTGACGTCCATCAGGTGCTTGAGCGGCGAGATGATCAGCAGCATCGCGGTGACGAACGCGACGAAACCGCCCACCGTCGTCTGGTCGTTCGCGGACTGCACGACGGCGATCGTCAGCACGACCGCGAGCGCGATCGACGCGAGGAACTGCGTGATCGGCTGCGCGAGGCCGCCGGATACGATCATCCGCATCGAATAGCCGCGCAGGCGCCGGCTCAGCGTGTTGAAGCGGTCGATCTCGTACTGCTCGCCGTTGTGGATCTTCACGACCTTGTAGCCGCCGACCGTCTCCTCGACGATGTACGCGAGCTGGTTCGTGAGCGTCTGGTGTTCGCGGTTCAGGCGGCGCAGCCGGCGGTTGATCTTGCCGACGACCCAGCCGATGCACGGCAGCAGCACCGCGACGATCAGCGTCAGGCGCCAGTTCAGGTAGAACAGGTAGCCGAGCAGGAACAGGACCGTCAGCGAATCGCGCACGAGCGTGATCATCACGCCCATCAGCACGTTGAGCACCTGGTTGACTTCGAACACGATCGCGTTGATCACCGTGCTCGCGGTCTCGCGCTGGAAGAACGACACGCCGGTGTGGATCATCCGCTCGAACATCTCGATGCGCAGCTGGAGCAGGATCCGGTTCGACACGTATTGCAGCAGATAGCCGGACGCATACTGCGCAATCGCCCGCACGAGCGCGAGGCCGACGACCGCGAGCGGCACGTACAGCTTCGCGCTCACGTCGCCCTTCGCGCCGAAGCCGCGATCGAGCAGCGGCTTCAGCAGCGCCGGGATCCCCGCCTCGGTGCCGGCGACGGCGGCCATCGCCAGCACGCCCGCGAGCAGCACCCACAGGAGCGGCTTCACGTAGGGCCACAGACGGCGCGCGACGACCACGGGCGACGACGCGTCCTGTCCGCCTATGGGTTTGCTAAGAGTAGGCTTGACGCTCAAGATGTCCTCAAACGGATACGGATCCGGATTTCAGTAAACGATTTCGACCGCACTGCTGGCGAACGCGGCGCGCAGTTCGGCAAGCAGGGTATCGCTCGGCTTCACGCGCCACGCATCGCCGAGGCGCATTTCGCCTTGCGCGCGCGCATTGCTGTAGTGGATCTGGACCGCGAGGCCGTTCGGCAGCGGCGGCGCGGGCCGGCGGCCGCCGTCGCGCCCGCCGCCGCGCGGCGCGGGGGCATCGGCCGCGCTCGCCGCGGCCGGATCATCCTTCGACACGTGCGGCTCGAGCACCCGCCGCAACACGGCAGCATCGGCATTGCCGTTCATCGTCAGCCGCACGGCCTGCGCATAGCGGCTGCGCGCGCGCTCGAGGTCCATCACGGTATCGGCCGTGAAGCGGATCCCGCCCGTGAACGCATCGTTGCGCGCCTGCCCCTGCACGATCAGCAGCTCGTCTTCCTTGAACAACGCCTTGTTGGCCTCGAACTGCTCGTTGAAGATCGTGATTTCGCACTGGCCCGTGCCATCGTCGAGCAGCGCGATCAGCATCTTGCCGCGCTGGGTCATCTGCGTGCGCAGCGACGCGATCACGCCCGCGACGAGCTTGTCGCGCCCTTCCTTCAGTTCGCCGACCTTCTGCCGCGCGAAGCGGCGCACCTCGTCGCGATACGCGTCGAACAGGTGGCCCGACAGGTAGAAGCCGAGCGCGCCCTTCTCTTCCTGCAGACGGCGCTTGTCATCCCACGCCGGCTCGTCGACGAGCGCATGCGCATGCGGCGACTCGGCGCCCATGTCGAACAGGCCGGCCTGCATCGCGTTCGCCTCGGCCTGGTCGGCCGCTTCCATCGCGAGCGGCACCGACGCGAGCAGCTGCGCGCGGTTCGCGGTCAGCGAATCGAACGCGCCGGCGCGGATCAGCGCCTCGATCGTGCGGCGGTTCACCATCCGCCGGTCGATCCGCTCGCAGAAGTCGAACAGGTCGGTGAACGGCTTCTCCTCGCGCGCGCGCAGGATTTCCTCGATCGCGTTCTGGCCGCTGCCCTTCACCGCGCCGAGCCCGTAGCGGATCGTGCGCGAACGCTTGCCGTCCGCTTCGGCGACCGGCTCGAAGCGATAGTGCGACTGGTTGATGTCCGGCGGCAGCACGACGAGGTTGTTCACGACGCAGTCGTCGAACAGGATCTTCACCTTGTCGGTGTCGTCCATCGCGAGCGTCATGTTGGCCGCCATGAATTCGGCGGGATGGTGCGCCTTCAGCCACGCGGTGTAGTACGCGAGCAGCGCATAGGCGGCCGCGTGCGACTTGTTGAAGCCGTAGCCCGCGAACTTCTCCATCAGGTCGAAGATCTCGTCGGACTTCTCGCGCGACAGGCCGTTCTTCGCCGCGCCCTCGGCGAAGATCTCGCGGTGCTTGGCCATCTCCTCGGGCTTCTTCTTGCCCATCGCGCGGCGCAGCAAGTCCGCGCCGCCGAGCGAGTAGCCGCCGATGATCTGCGCCATCTGCATCACCTGCTCCTGATAGACCATGATGCCGTAGGTCTCTTTCAGGACGGGTTCGACGCGCGGATCGGGGTACTCGACCTTCTCGCGGCCGTGCTTGCGCGCGCAGAAGCTCGGGATCAGGTCCATCGGGCCCGGACGATACAACGACACGAGCGCGATGATGTCCTCGAAGCGGTCGGGCTGCGCATCCTTCAGCATGCCCTGCATGCCGCGGCTTTCCAGCTGGAACACGGCGACCGTGTTGGCCTTCTTGAGGATCTGGAACGACGTGGGATCGTCGAGCGGCACCTGCGCGAGCGACCAATCGGCCTTCGACGGATCGAGGCGGCGGATGTAGCGCTCGGCCCAGTCGAGGATCGTCAGCGTGGTCAGGCCCAGAAAGTCGAACTTCACGAGGCCGACCGCTTCGACGTCGTCCTTGTCGTACTGGCTGACCACGCCGCCGTCGTCGCCCTGCGTGTAGAGCGGGCAGAAATCGGTCAGCTTGCCGGGCGCGATCAGCACGCCGCCCGCGTGCATCCCGACGTTGCGCGTGAGGCCTTCGACGCGCTGCGCGAGGTCGAGCAGCTGATGAACCTCGTCCTCGTGGTCGTAGCGCTCCTGGAGCTGCGGCTCCTCCTTCATCGCGTCGGCGATCGTCACGTGCTTGCCCGGCTTGAACGGGATCAGCTTCGCGACGCCGTCGGTGAACATGTAGCCGAGGTCGAGCACGCGGCCGATGTCGCGCACGGCCGCCTTCGCGGCCATCGTGCCGAAGGTGGCGATCTGCGACACGGCATCCGCGCCGTACTTCTCCTTCACGTACTGGATCACGCGATCGCGGCCGTGCTGGCAGAAGTCGATGTCGAAGTCGGGCATCGACACCCGCTCCGGGTTCAGGAAGCGCTCGAACAGCAGGTTGTAGCGCAGCGGGTCGAGATCGGTGATGCCGAGCGCGTACGCGACGAGCGACCCGGCGCCCGAACCCCGCCCGGGGCCGACCGGCACGCCGTTGTTCTTCGCCCAGTTGATGAAGTCCGCGACGATCAGGAAGTAGCCCGGAAAGCCCATCTTCGTGATGGTCCCGCACTCGAATTCGAGCCGCTGGTAGTACGTGCCGCGCTGTGCATCGCGCTCGGCGGCGTCCGGATAGAGCTGCTCGAGGCGCTTTTCGAGGCCTTCCTTCGACAGCTGGATCAGGTAGTCGTCGAGCGACATGCCGTCCGGCGTCGGGAACAGCGGCAGCTTCGGCTTGCCGAGCTCGAGGGTCAGGTTGCAGCGCTTCGCGATCTCGACCGTGTTCGCGACCGCCGACGGCAGATCCGCGAACAGCGCGACCATGTCGTCCTGCGTGCGGAAATACTGGTCGGTCGTGAAGCGCTTCTGGCGCCGCGGGTTCGCGAGGATGTCGCCCTCCGAGATGCACACGCGCGCCTCGTGCGCGGTGAAATCGTCGTCGGTCATGAACTGCGTCGGATGCGTCGCGACGACCGGCAGCTTCAGCGCCGCGGCAAGCGTCGCCGCCTGCTGGATATACGCCTCGGCGCCCGGCTGGCCGTAGCGCTGCAGTTCGATGTAGAAGCCGCCCGGGAACACCTTCGCCCAGCGCGCCGCGTGCCGGCGCGCCGCTTCCTCGTTGCCGGCCGCGAGCGCGAGGCCGATGTCGCCCTGCTGCGCGCCCGACAGCGCGAGCAGGCCCTGCGAAAGCTCGCCGTCGAGCCAGCTCGCGTCGAGCTCCGCGCGGCCGCGATACTGGTTCGTGAGCCACGCCTTCGACAGCAGCTCGCAGAGATTCAGGTAGCCGCGCTTGTCCTTGACGAGCAGCAGCAGCCGCGACGGCTTGTCGCGATCGTCCGGATTGGCGATCCAGACGTCGCAGCCGGCGATCGGCTTGATGCCCTTGCCGCGGGCTTCCTGGTAGAAACGGACGAGACCGAATGCGTTGCCGAGATCGGTCAGGGCGAGCGCGCCCTGACCGTCCGCGGCCGCGGCCTTGACGACGTCGTCGAGGCGCACGATGCCGTCGGCAATCGAGAATTCGGAGTGAACGCGAAGATGGACGAAGCGGGGATCTGACATGGGCGCTATTGTAGCCGCCCCGCCGCGCCGGCTGCCCAAAAAAACCCCGCATTGGCCGTTCGGCCGGGGTGCGCGACCCTGGGCCGCGCCGTTGGCCGTTCGGCCGGCTGCCTTCCCGCGCGCGGTTTGCGGGATAATACGGGTTTTCGAATCTTCCGCCCGGCTTCGCACCCTTTTTTGCGGGCCGCCGTGCGCGCCGTCGCACGGCCGCGGCCGTTCTCTCGTCGGATCACCATGAGTATCGTCAATCTCGCCGCCTACCACTTCGTGTCGCTCGACGCGACCGAACAATGGCGCCCGCTCGTCACCGCCCGCTGCAACGAACTCGGCCTGCGCGGCACGATCCTGCTCGCGCCGGAAGGCATCAACCTGTTCATCGCCGGCCCGCGCGACGCGGCCGACGCGTTCATCGCATACATCCGCCACGATCCGCTGTTCGAGGGCAAGTTCGCGACGCTGCAGTTCAAGGAAAGCCTGTCGGATTCGCAGCCGTTCCGCCGCATGCTCGTGCGCCTGAAGCGCGAGATCATCACGATGAAGAAGCCCGCGATCAAGCCCGAGCTCGGCCGCGCGCCGTCCGTCGACGCGCACACGCTGAAGGCCTGGCTCGACCGTGGCCACGACGACGCGGGCCGCCCGGTCGTGATGCTCGACACGCGCAACGCGTTCGAGGTCGACGTCGGCACGTTCGACAATGCGCTCGACTACCGGATCGACAAGTTCAGCGAGTTCCCGGCCGTCATCGAAGCGAACCGCGCGGACCTCGAAGGCAAGACGATCGTGTCGTTCTGCACGGGCGGCATTCGTTGCGAGAAGGCGGCGATTCACATGAAGGACGTCGGCATCGACAACGTGTACCAGCTCGAAGGCGGCATCCTCAAGTATTTCGAGGAAGTCGGCGGCGCGCACTACCACGGCGACTGCTTCGTGTTCGACTACCGCACCGCGCTGAACCCGCAGCTCGAACCGACCGAGAACGTCACCTGCTTCGCGTGCCGCGCGGTCGTGACGCCCGAGCAGCAGCAATCGCCGAGCTACGTGGCAGGCCAGTCCTGCCCGGCCTGCGCGAACGCCGCCAGCGCGGCGTAAGCACGCCGGGCGCGCGCCGATGACCGGCTATCGCGGCCGCTTCGCGCCGTCGCCGACCGGGCCGCTGCATTTCGGCTCGCTGGTCGGCGCGCTCGCGAGCTGGCTCGACGCGCGCGCCCAGCGTGGCGCGTGGCTCGTGCGCATTGAGGACATCGACGGGCCGCGCACGGTGCCCGGCGCGGCCGAGGCCATCCTCGCGACGCTCGCGCATTTCGGCATGACGCCGGACGAGCCGCCCGTCTGGCAGAGCGCGCGCGAGGCCGACTACGCGGCCGCGCTCGAGCGGCTGAAGGCGACCGGGCTCGTCTATCCGTGCGGCTGCACGCGCAAGGAGATCGCCGATTCGCTGCGCGCCGCGCACGAGCGCCACACGACGCTCGCCTACCCGGGCACCTGCCGCACGGGCCTGCACGGCAAGCCCGCGCGCGCGTGGCGGCTGCGCGTGCCGGACGGCGACGCCGCGATCGTCACGTTCGACGATCGCTGGCAGCACATCCAATCGCAGAATCTCGCGACCGAAGTCGGCGACTTCGTGCTGAAACGCGCCGACGGCCTGTGGGCGTACCAGCTCGCGGTGGTGGTCGACGATGCCGACGCCGGCATCACGCATGTCGTGCGCGGCGCCGACCTGCTCGACTCGACCGCGCGCCAGATCTACCTGCAGCGCTGCCTCGGCGTGCCGACGCCGTCGTATCTGCACGTGCCGGTGGTCGTCGATGCGCATGGCGAGAAACTCAGCAAGCAGACCGGCGCGACCGCGCTCGAACGCGACGATCCGCTCCCCGCGCTGAAGGCCGCGGCGGCACACCTGGGCCTCGCGCCGGAAGGCGGCGAGCTGCCGGGCACGACGCTCGATGCGTTCTACGCGGCAGCGACGGCCGCGTGGGCGCGGCGCTTCGGGCCGCAGGCCGGCTAAGCGCCCGATCGGTCCTCCACCAAACAAAAACGGGTGCATGCGTATCGCATGCACCCGTTTTGCGTCGCGGCAGCCGGAACTGCTTACGCCGACGGCTTGCGCGGCATTCCGAACCCGCCGAGCAGCGCGGCCACCTGCCGCTTCGGTCCCTTCTTCTCCGGCTGCGCGTGCGCCGACTCTTCAGGCCGCTTCGTCGACGCCGACGGCTCGTACGGCTTCAGGAAGAACTCGTCGATCGGCGCCTCGTGGCGGCGGTGATGCCCGCGCTCGGCGCCCGCCGGGCGGCGGCCCGCCGCACCGCGATGCTCGTCGCGCTCGCGACGGCCGCCGCGTTCGCCGCCGCGCTCACCACCACGGTCGCCGCCACGCTCGTCATGGCGATGCCGCGCCGGCTTGTCGATCGACAGCGTCTGCATCTCGAGCGGCCGCTTGATCAGCTTCTCGATGTCGGCGAGCTGCTTGCGCTCGTTCGGGCTGCACAGCGACAGCGCATCGCCGGTCGCACCCGCGCGGCCGGTACGGCCGATCCGGTGCACGTAGTCTTCCGCGCTGAACGGCAGGTCGAAGTTGATCACGGCCGGCAGTTCGGCGATGTCGAGGCCGCGCGCGGCCACGTCGGTCGCGACCAGCGCCTCGATCTCGCCGCGCTTGAATGCGTCGAGCGCCTGCATCCGCTCGATCTGCGTCTTGTCGCCGTGAATCGCCGACGCGACCACGCCGTCGCGCTCGAGATTGCGCGCGAGCCGGCTCGCGCCGATCTTGCTGTTGCAGAACACGATCACCTGCTTGAGGCCGCGATCGCGCAGCAGCTGCACGACGGCCGCCTGCTTGTCGCCCTCGGCGACGTCGTAGACGATCTGCGTGACGTTCGCGTTCGTCGAGTTGCTGCGCGCGACCTCGATCGTCTGCGGGTTGCGCAGGTAGGTCGACGCGAGCTTCTTGATTTCCGGCGAGAAGGTGGCCGAGAACAGCAGCGTCTGGCGCTCCTTCGGCAGCAGGTTCAGGATGCGCTGCAGATCGGGCAGGAAGCCCATGTCGAGCATCCGGTCGGCCTCGTCGAGCACGAGGATCTGCACCTGGCCGAGGTTCGCCGTCTTCTGCTGCACGTGGTCGAGCAGGCGGCCCGGCGTCGCGATCAGGATCTCGACGCCGCGGCGCAGCTCGGCCATCTGCGGGTTCATGTCGACGCCGCCGAACACCACCGCGCTGCGCAGCGGCGTGTGCTTCGCGTACGCGTGCACGTTCGCGGCGACCTGGTCGGCAAGTTCGCGGGTCGGCGTGAGGATCAGCGCGCGCACCGGGTGGCGCGCGGGCGATGCGCTCGTGTTGGCCTGCGGCAGCAGGCGCTGGATGATCGGCAGCGAGAAACTCGCGGTCTTGCCGGTGCCCGTTTGCGCGGCGCCCATGACGTCGCGGCCGGCGAGCACGACCGGAATGGCCTGCGCCTGGATCGGCGTCGGCGTCGTGTAGCCCTGCTCCGCAATGGCTTTCAGGATATCGGCGGCAAGGCCGAATTGATCGAAGGTTGCGTCGACAGGCTTGGCGACAGAATCGGACATGGTGGCGTTTCGCTCAAAAGGCGCGGCGGGGACATCACGCGTCAGCTCGGCCCGGCGGGCCGCTGCGCAAATCTCTCATTTCGGAAGTAGACGGAGCCGCGGCGCGCCGCGCGGCGCCGCTCTGGCGCGATGGGCAATCAGGGCCCCGGGCCGTGCGGACTCCGGCCGGCGCGAATGCCGGCGGAAAGGGCCGTATTGTAGCACCGTGCGGCGTCACGTCCGTGACAGCCCTTGCGCGGCGGCCGCACACGGGTTGCAAGCGGGTCGCGACCATGCGGCCGCGCGGCGCGCCGCCGCCCCGGGGCCAGGCGCGTGCGACGCCCGAACGCCGAGGCCGGCAGCCGCTCACGCGACTCAACCCTTCTTCTTTTTCTTCGTCTCGACCTGCACGCAGTCGGACAGCAGCGGCGGCGCCTTCTCGTCGGCGATCTCGTCGCGCAGCGTCCCTTCCCTGCCCTTCGTCCACCACGTATAGCGGCCGGCCTGATAGCGGACACCGGACGCCGACACGGTGTCGACGAACAGCAGCCGCTGGCCGTTGACCGGCACGAGCGCGAAGCTCTGGCCGTTGCCGGCGAGCCAGTACGACACGCGCACCGGCTGCTTCTGGTTGGCGCACTGGTAGACGGCCGTCTGGCGCGCGTCGGCGTCGATTTCCTCGACGGTCAACTGCGCGGCGTGCGCGACGGAAACGGTCAGGCCGGCCAGCGCGAGCGTGGCGAGAGTTTGGCGAATCATGCAGGTCCTCTTCCGAGACGGGGGGTGGAAGCGCGCCCGGCCCGGGCGCGCGGGTCGTCATGGCCCGGGGATCGACGGCGCCCGCGCGCGAGACGAATCGCGGAGCGGGCATCGGCATCACGCGCGCCTGCCGGTTGCCGGTCAGCGCGCCGAAACGGGCTTCACGGCCGCGGCGGCCCGCTTCGCGCGGGCGCGGGCTTCGTCGACGTCGGCGCCGGTCGCGAGCGCGACGCCCATGCGCCGCTTCGCGAAACTTTCCGGCTTGCCGAACAGCCGCAGGTCGGCGCCCGGCACCGCCAGCGCGTCGCGCACGCCCTCGAACGCGATGCCGCGTTCGTCGAGCCCGCCGTAGATCACCGCCGACGCCGCCGGCGAGCCGAGCGTCGGATCGACCGGCAGGCCGAGGATCGCGCGCGCATGCAGCTCGAACTCCGACTGGCGCTGCGACGCGAGCGTGACGAGCCCCGTGTCGTGCGGCCGCGGGCTCACTTCGGAGAACCAGACCTCGTCGCCGCGCACGAACAGCTCGACGCCGAACAGCCCGCGCCCGCCGAGCGCCTCGGTCACCTTGTGCGCGATCTCGCGCGAGCGCGCGAGAGCCGCCGCGGACATCGGCTGCGGCTGCCACGACTCGACGTAGTCGCCCGCGACCTGCACGTGGCCGACCGGCTCGCAGAAATAGGTGCGCGTGTCGCCGCTGGCCGGATCGATCGCGCGGACCGTGAGCTGCGTGATCTCGTAGTCGAAATCCACGAACCCCTCGACGATCACGCGGCCGTGATTCACGCGCCCGCCCGCCATCGCGTACTGCCACGCGGGCTCGACGTCCGCCTCGCTGCGCACCACCGACTGCCCCTTGCCCGACGACGACATCACCGGCTTCACGACGCACGGCATGCCGATCTTCGCGACGGCCGCCGCGAATTCGTCGAACGACTGCGCGAACGCATACGGCGAAGTCGGCAGGCCCAGTTCCTCGGCGGCAAGCCGGCGGATGCCTTCGCGGTTCATCGTGAGCTGCGTCGCGCGCGCGGTCGGGATCACCTCGGCGACGCCCGCCGCCTCGATCGCCGCGAGCGCGTCGGTCGCGATCGCCTCGATCTCGGGGACGATCAGGTGCGGCCGCTCGGCCTCGACGAGCGCGCGCAGCGCGGCGGCGTCCGTCATGTCGATCACGTGCGCGCGATGCGCGACCTGGTGGCCGGGCGCGTCCGGATAGCGGTCGACCGCGATCACCTCGACGCCGAGCCGCTGCAACGCGATGATGACTTCCTTGCCGAGTTCGCCGGCGCCGAGCAGCATGACGCGCGTGGCCGAAGGCGAAAGCGGCGTACCGAGCCGCTGACCGATCTGCATGTGATTTCCCGCTTCTGGTTGGAGGTCGAAAACGACTGCGATGTTAACACGCGCATCGGCGCCGATTCGACCGGCCGCGACGCGCCGCGAACGATTTCGCGCATGCATGGTCGCCTCGCCTGACGCGCGGCGAGTGCGTTACTCTTACGCCTTGTTCAGAATCTGATGAGGATCGAGGCACATGTCCCACCCGACCGCAGCCGCACGCACGCGCATCCGCCTGTTTCACCCGCTGCGCGCGCCGCTCTGCGCATTGACGCTTGCCACGCTTCTCGCCGCCTGCTCGATGCCGATCCATTCCGACGCCGACGCGCGTTCGCCCGATCCGTTCAACCCCGCCGCCGTGCAGCTGCTCGACGACACGAGCTGGGAGCTCACCGGCTGGCAGAACGCCGACGGCACGCCGCGCGCGATCCCGCACGGCGACAACGGCGAGCCGCTCAAGCTCGTGCTGTCCACCGAATCCGGCCAGCGCCGCGCGTCCGGCTTTTCCGGCTGCAACCGCTACATGGGCACCTACGACATCAAGAACGGCGTGCTCGGCTTCGGCCCGCTCGCCGGCACGCGGATGGCCTGCACCGGCACGCTCGGCGGCCAGCTCGAGCGCGCGTACCTCGACGCGCTCGCGCACGTCGCGAAGGCCGGCGTGCAGATGCGCTCGCCGCAGCAGCTGCTGATCGTCACCGACAACGGCGCGACGCTGACCTTCACGCGCCGCGGCCCGTAATGTGCCCGTGCGGGACACGGCCGGCTGACCGCGTCCCGCCGCGCACGCGCAGCGCGCGGCGTCGCGCTTGATCGTCTTTTAAAGTCTGCTACCCCGTCAGCCGTTAAACTCGGCGGGTCGCGCGCTTCGCGCTCCCCGCCCCATTCCCGTTTCAAAGCATGCACACGGTTGTCCTCGGCTGGTTCGGCGTCTCCGCCGTCTGGTTCATCCCCCTCATCTGGCGTCTCGCGAAAGCGATGCTGCCCGGCGGCGACGGCGTCGCCGGCCGCGGCTCGATCCGGCTCTGGCTCGGCTTCGCTTGCGTGTTCGTCGCGAGCTGCACGCTGACGAGCGTGTTCGCCGGCGCCGACACCAATGCGCTCGGCCACGCGCTGTCGGCCGGCTTCGAGCGCGTGCTCGGCCGGATCGGCACGCCGCTCGCGATGGTCGTGCTGTTTTTCGCGGGCCTGCCGTGGCTGACCGGCATCGGCTGGCAGCGCGTCGCCGCGTGGCTCGATACGTCGTTCGGGCTCAAGCTGGCGCGCGACGCCGACGACGATGCCCGCGGCGTCGCCGACCTGCCGCGCAGCGCGCTGCATCGCGACGACGAGCGCCGCGTGCGCCGCGCCGGCGACGTCCAGCCGACCAGCGCGCATACCGTCAATTCGATGGCGCCCCGGCAGAACGGCCGGTTTTCGCGCCCGACGCTGTGGAAGCCCGACCCGCAGGCGCGGCCGAAGCCGCGCGGCCAGGGGGTGGCCCGGCCGCACGCGGAACCGGTCGCGCCGTCGGGCTGGCTGAAGCCCACGACGCCGTTCCGGCCGGCCGCGACGTCCGCGACATCTGCGGCGGGCGCCGCAACGGCCGCCGGTGCGGCTGGCGCCGCCGTTTCGGCACGCCCCGCGGCAGGCGCGCCGTCGCCGCGCCCCGCTCCAGCCCCAATTTCACCGATTGCACTCGAACCGGCCCGCACGCGGCCGGCGCCGGCCGCGCCCGCGCGGTCAACCGATGCGCTCAGGCAGCCGGTCGCGCCGCGCGCAACCGTGCCGCCCCGGCCGACCGGTGCGGCGCCGGCGCGGCCGCTGTCGCGCCCGGCCGCCGGAACGGCGTCGACGCCGGTTCCGCCCGCCCTGCCCCGCCAGCGCCCCGCCGCGCCTGCGCGCGCGCCGCTTTATGCGTGGAACGAGAAGCCCGCGGCACCGATCACGCCCGCGCCGAGCGTCCACGAGACCTTGCGTTCGATCGAGGCCAGCACCGCCCAGTGGGCGTCGCTGGCCGGCACGTCGCCGGTCGACGCCGCGCGCGCGGCAGCCCCGCTGGCTGGCGCAGCCGCGGTGGCGGCAGGCGCCGCAGCCGCCACTTGGCCTGCGGCATCGGGCAGGCCGGCTTCCGAGTCGCGTGGCACCGAGGTTGAGGAAGTCGGCAGCGTGGCCGACGCTCACGCCGCGACGATGCGCGACGACAACGCAATCGTGCTGCCCGCGTTCATGCCGGTCGATGACGGTGCATGGATGCCGGATGCGCACTCGGGCGCGAATGGTGCGAATGTCCCGGCAGTACCGGAACCCGAGACGCCGGCGGGCGCTCCGCAGGACGCGATTGCGGCCGCCATGCCGGCTTCGCCGACGCTCGCCGACGAAACCGACGAAACCGACGTAGCCGACGCAGCCGACGCAGCCGACGCAGCCGACGCAGCCGACGCAGCCGACGCAGCCGACGCAGCAATCACGCTCGAGTCGAAAGACAGCGGTCAAGACGTCGCCGATCCGGTCGAAGTCCACCCCGCGTCGCCCGCCGACACGGCGATCGACCTCGCCCCGTGGGAAGACATCGCCGAGTCGCAAACGGCCGCCGACATTGCTGTCGATGCGCCCGTGACCGAAACGACGCCGGCCGCGCCCCATGCGTTGGCCGTCGAGTGGCCGGCCGCCGGTGACGACACGGCCGCGCCGGCCAGTGTTTCCGTCCCCGAAAACGCCACGGTCGCACGCGACGCAGACACGCTGCGTCCGCCGGTTTCCGGAACAGATGCCGCCGCCCCGTCCGACTTGACGACCAATGCATCCCCGGTCGAACAGGATGCAATCGACGCACAGCCTGCCGCGACGCTGGCCACGGCCGCCCCCGCTGCGGACGCATTCGCAGGCACGCCCCGGTTCGCTGCGCCGTCGCCCGGCGACGTGACGTCGATTGCGAAGCCGGCAACGGCAATCGTCGACACGAACTTCGTCGCGCCGGTGGCGACACCGCCGGTTGCGCCGGCAAACGTTACCGGCGAGATTGCGTCGAGTACATCGAGCGCAACCGCATCTGTCGTCGCGTCGCACGCTGTGTCGACGGCTACGGCAGAGACGACGGCAGCGCCCGCACGCACCTCCGCCATCGCGCCCGCGCCAACAGGCGCATGGTGGTCCATCAACACCGGCACTGACAGCGCGACCGTTGGAGAATCCGTTGCATCCGAGTCCGCCGTGCCCGCGAGCCTGGATCAGGTGACCGATACGGCCAATACCAGTACGGGCGCCCCGACTTCCGCAACCATCGAACCACCGGCGATTGCAGCGGATTCGACCGCTGCCCCGACCACGCCCGTGCCGTCGACGCCTGCCGCAGCAGCGGATGCCGTGCACGACACCACGACACGGGACGTTCCATCGCCGGATGCAGAGGATGCGTCGCCCGCAGTGGAACCCGCGATAGCGCCGGCAACCGGCGCGACGGCCCTCGGCTCGGTACTTGCCTCGCTCCCTGCCGCTTCGGCCACGACGCTGCCCGCATCGACGTTCGTTGCACCGCAGGCCGCTGCAGCGGTAGCGCCTGCGCCGACCACCGTTCAGGCGCCCGCGTCGACCTTCGCGCCCTCCTGGTCGATTGCAACGCCAGCGCCTGCCGCCCGCGCGACCGCAATGCCCGGCGCAGCGGCGCAGCCGCACGCGCCGGCGACGACCGCCGCGAACGCGCCGACGTCCATTGCCTCCTTTACGCAGACGTCCACCATACCGGTTGACGTCGTCGCACCCGCGACGACCACTGCCGTGGCGAGCCCGGTTGCGCCGGCCGTCGCAAGCACCGACGCTGCCGTTTGCGCGCCGACCGTGGCCCAGACGCCGCCCGTGGCGCCCGTCACGCCGGCCGCTACCTTGGCCGCCCCGCTGCCCTCCGTCATGATCTCCGGGACGGCAGAACGCACTACCGAGACTACGGCGAACCCCGCTCAAGCCGCGGCGGTAACCTCCGCCATTGCCGACAACGCAACGCCGCCCGCGACACCGATCGCCCCGCGGCCCTCCGTCATGATCCCCGGCACGGTTGCGCCCGTTACCGCGCAACCGGCGCCAGACGCGCCTGCCGTACCGGCCATCGACGCCGGCGCCGCCCCCGCGACACCGGCTGCGCCCGCCGACGCCCCGCCCCCCCGCCCGCCGCGGCCGAACGCGTTCGAATTCCACGCGCCCGCGTCCTTCAACGTCGAGCTGCCGACGCTCGACCTGCTCGAGCCGGCGTCCGACGACATCGAGACGATCAGCGAGGAACACCTCGCGCAGACCGGCCTGGTGATCGAACAGCGCCTGCAGGAATTCAAGGTGCCGGTGACGGTCGTCGGCGCCTCCGCCGGCCCGGTGATCACGCGATTCGAGATCGAGCCCGCGCTCGGCGTGCGCGGCAGCCAGATCGTCGGGCTGATGAAGGACCTGTCGCGCGGCCTCGGCCTTACGTCGATCCGCGTCGTCGAGACGATTCCGGGCAAGACCTGCATGGGCCTCGAGCTGCCGAACGCGAAGCGCCAGATGATCCGCCTGTCCGAGATCCTCGCGTCGCGCCAGTACCAGCATTCGGCGTCGCAGCTGACGATCGCGATGGGCAAGGACATCATCGGCAACCCGGTCGTCACCGATCTCGCGAAGGCGCCGCACATGCTGGTCGCCGGCACCACCGGTTCGGGCAAGTCGGTCGCGATCAACGCGATGATCCTGTCGCTGCTGTACAAGGCGACGCCCGACGAAGTGCGGCTCATCATGATCGACCCGAAGATGCTCGAGCTGTCGGTCTACGAAGGCATTCCGCACCTGCTCGCGCCGGTCGTCACCGACATGAAGCTCGCGGCGAACGCACTCAACTGGTGCGTCGGCGAGATGGAGAAGCGCTACCGGCTGATGTCGGCCGTCGGCGTGCGCAACCTCGCGGGCTTCAACCAGAAGATCCGCGACGCCGAGGCGAAGGAAAGGAAGATCGGCAACCCGTTCTCGCTGACGCCGGAAGACCCCGAGCCGCTGTCGACGCTGCCGCTGATCGTCGTCGTGATCGACGAGCTCGCCGACCTGATGATGGTCGCCGGCAAGAAGATCGAGGAGCTGATCGCCCGCCTCGCGCAGAAGGCGCGCGCGGCCGGCATTCACCTGATCCTCGCGACGCAGCGGCCGTCGGTCGACGTGATCACCGGCCTCATCAAGGCGAACATCCCGACGCGCGTGGCGTTCCAGGTGTCGTCGAAGATCGACTCGCGCACGATCCTCGACCAGATGGGCGCCGAATCGCTGCTCGGCCAGGGCGACATGCTGTTCCTGCCGCCCGGCACCGGCTATCCGCAGCGCGTGCACGGCGCGTTCGTCGCCGACGAGGAAGTGCACCGCATCGTCGAATACCTGAAGCAGTTCGGCGAGCCGCAGTACGAGGAAGGGATTCTCGACGGCCCGACGTCCGAGGGCGCGGCGCAGGATCTGTTCGGCGACGCGCCGGACGCCGAGGCGGACCCGCTGTACGACGAGGCGGTCGCGTTCGTCGCGCGCACGCGGCGCGCGTCGATCTCGTCGGTGCAGCGGCAGTTGCGGATCGGCTACAACCGCGCCGCGCGGCTCGTCGAGCAGATGGAAGCGGCCGGGCTCGTGTCGCCGATGGGCATCAACGGCAGCCGCGAGGTGCTGGTGCCGGCCGCCGCGGATTGAGCGGCGGGCCAGCCGGCCTCATCCTCCACAAACGCGAAGGGCGCTGCATCGGCAGCGCCCTTCGCACATCCGCGGCGTCGATCCCCGCTTTACAGCGCCGGCACCAGCTTGAAGTCGACCGGCTTGCCGACCGCGACCTTCTGCGGATTCGCGTCGAGCCTGCCGGTTTCGACATCGCGCTTGAACACGTAGAACGTGTCGCTGTCCTGGTTGCCGACGATCAGCCACTTGCCGGTCGGATCGATCAGGAACTCGCGCGGCGTCCTGCCGAGGCTCGACTGCCGGCCGACCGTCTTCAGCCGGCCGTCCGCCGGGTTCACCGCGTAGATCACGATCTCGTTCGCGTCGCCGCGGTTGCTCGCATAGAGGAACCGGCCGTCCGGCGACAGGTGGATCGCCGCGCCGCCGACCTTGCCCTTGAAGCCCGGCGCGGCCATCGGCACGGTCTGCACCGGCGTCAGCTTGCCGTCCTGGTAGCCGAACACCTCGACCGCCGCGTTCAGCTCGCTCGTCACGTACGCATGGCGGCCGTTCGCGCCGAACACCATGTGGCGCGGGCCCGAACCGGTCTTCACCGGCGTGTAGCGCGTGTCGGTCGGGCTGATCAGCCCGCGGCTGCCGTCCACCGTGTAGCGGTAGCCGAAGATCTTGTCCGCGCCGAGATCCTGCACGAACAGGTAGCGCCCGTCCGGCGAGAACGCCGTCGAGTGCACGTGCGCGCCGTCCTGGCGGCCCTTCACGGGCCCGCTGCCTTCGTGGTGCACGGCCAGCGCGGCCGGGCTCACCGCGCCGTCGTCGCGCAGCGGGAACACCGCGAAGCTGCCGCCCGGGTTCGCCGCGACCGAATAGTTCGCGCTCACGAGGTACTTGCCGTCCGGCGACAGGCTCAGGTGGCACGGGTCGTTCCCTTCCGACGACACGCGGTCGATGAACGTGAGCGCGCCCGTCTTCGCGTCGAAGCGGAACGCGCTGATGCCGCCGCGCTGGTCGGCCGGCCCGTTGTCGCCGGGCAGCTCGTTGACCGCGTACACGGTGCGGCCGTCGCGGCTCGGCAACAGGTACGACGGATTGACCGTCTTCGCCGACGACAGCGGCGCGACGCTGCCCGTCTTCGTGTCGAAGCGGTACACGTAGATGCCGTCGCTGCCGCCATCGGTGTAGGTGCCGACGAGCAGGTTGTAGACGCCGTCGGCCGGAGCCTGCGCGGGCTGTTGCGCAAACGCATGCGTCGCGGATAAGGAGAGCACGATCGCGAAACCTTTCATCCAGTGAGCGAACCTACGCGGAAACCCTCGAGTCGAAGCGCGCGCGTCGCCGGCGCGAAAACGGTTGGGCATTGAATCCTCCTTGCATCGAGCCGCTTCAAGTGTTGATATGTGACGAAACGCCGGCCGTACGCGTTTCGCCGCCCGGCCGAGTATACGGGCCGCCGCGTCCGGGCGTGAAGCCCGCGGCGGCGCCGTCCGCCATGTGAACTCGCAACCAGGATTGCCGCCCATGCCTGCCCTGATCGAAGACTACGCCCTCGTCGGCGACGGCCACACGGCCGCGCTGATCGCGAAAGACGGCTCCGTCGACTGGCTGTGCTGGCCCCGCTTCGATTCGGGCGCCTGTTTCGCGGCCCTCGTCGGCACCCCCGAGCATGGCCGCTGGCTGCTCGCGCCGGCCGCCGACGCCGCGATCACGCACGCGACGCGCCGCTATCGCGGCGACACGCTGATACTCGAAACCGATTACGAGAGCGCCGACGGCGCCGTCACCGTGATCGACTTCATGCCGCCCGGCAACGGCTGGTCGGAGCTCGTGCGGATCGTCGTCGGCCGGCACGGCACGATGAAGATGCGCATGGAGCTGGTGTTGCGCTTCGACTACGGTTTCTCGATTCCGTGGGTCACGCAGCTGTCGCGCGAGGACGGCGTGAAGGCGATCGCGGGGCCCGACACCGTCGTGCTGCGCACGAGCGTGCCGCTCACCGGCAAGAACCTGCACACGCTCGCCGAATTCACGGTGAGCGCCGACGAACGCGTGCCGTTCTCGCTCGGCTATGCGCCGTCGCACCTGCGCCTGCCGCCCGCGCGCGACCCGCTGTCGATGCTCGCGCGCACCGAGAACTACTGGCTCGAATGGTCGGGACGCTGCCAGGTGCAGGGCCGCTACGCGGCCGCGGTGCGCCGCTCGCTGATCACGCTGAAGGCGCTCGCGTACGAGCCGACGGGCGGGATCGTCGCGGCGCCGACCACGTCGCTGCCCGAGAAGATCGGCGGCAACCGCAACTGGGACTACCGCTACTGCTGGCTGCGCGACGCGACGATCACGCTGCTCGCGCTGATGCGCGGCGGCCACTACGACGAGGCGCGCGCGTGGCGCACCTGGCTCGGCCGCGTGATGGCCGGCTCGCCCGAGCAGATCCAGATCATGTACGGCATCGCCGGCGAGCGCCGGCTGCCCGAAATGGAGCTCGACTGGCTGCCCGGGTATCAGGATTCGAAGCCGGTGCGGATCGGCAACGGCGCCGCGAACCAGCTGCAGCTCGACGTGTTCGGCGAAGTGATGGCGGCGCTGCACCTCGCGCGGGTGGGCGGCCTGCAGGCCGACGACACGGTATGGTCGGTGCAGTGCACGCTGCTCGACCATCTCGAGAAGATCTGGCAGGAGCCCGACGAAGGGATCTGGGAAACGCGCGGCGGCCGCCGCCATTTCACGTTTTCGAAGGTAATGGCGTGGGTCGCGTTCGACCGCGCGATCAAGTCTGCGGAAATGTTCCGCCTGCCGGGCGCGCTCGAGCGCTGGCGCGCGCTGCGCGACCGCATCCACGCGGACGTCTGCGCAAACGCGTGGCATGAGGGCAAGCAGGCGTTCGCGCAGAGCTACGGCAGCGACGAGCTCGACGCGAGCGTGCTGCTGATGCCGCTGCTCGGCTTCCTGCCGCCCGACGATCCGCGCATCGCCGGCACGGTCGACGCGATCGAGCGCGAATTGCTGCACGACGGCCTCGTGCTGCGCTACCGCACGTCCGAGTACGACGACGGCCTGCCGCCCGGCGAAGGCACGTTTCTCGCGTGCAGCTTCTGGCTCGTCGACAACTACGCGCTGCTCGGCCGGATCGACGAGGCGCATCGGCTGTTCAGCCGGCTGCTGTCGCTGTCGAACGACCTCGGGCTGCTCGCCGAGGAATACGACCCGGTCGACGGGCGCCTCGTCGGCAACTTCCCGCAGGCGTTCTCGCATGTCGCGCTCGTGCACACCGCGATGAACCTGATGCACCACGAGGAAGCGATGGCGCGCGCGGCCGGCCAGCCCACGGCGGCCATGGCCACCGGGCGCTGAACCCGGGCGGCCGCGCCTTCGTCATGGAACGTCAAATCGCAAAAAATTCATGAAAAATCAGGGAAATGTTGCATTGCACCACCCTACTTTGTCCGATATGATCGACGGCGATTGAGCGGCCGCGTCGAGCGGCCGCCGCGCAGCATGGCCGATCCCTGACCCACACGGCGCGCCGCGACGCCCGACGCCGCCCTCGCGCACCGTCCCCCCACGCGGGAGTTGTTTGCATGCTTTACCAACTGCATGAATTCCAGCGGGCGATGCTGAGCCCGCTCACGGCCTGGGCCCAGGCCGCGTCGAAATCGTTCGCGAACCCGTCCAGCCCGTTCTCGCTGATGCCCGGCGCGACGCGCATGGCCGCCGCGTACGAATTGCTGTACCGGCTCGGCAAGGATTACGAGAAGCCCGAGTTCAACCTGCACCAGATCGTCAAGGACGGCCACAACATCCCGATCGTCGAGCAGACGATCGTCGAGAAGCCGTTCTGCCGGCTGCTGCGCTTCAAGCGCTACTCGGACGACGCCGACGCCGTCACGCAGCTCAAGGACGAGCCGGTCGTGCTGGTCTGCGCGCCGCTGTCGGGCCACCACTCGACGCTGCTGCGCGACACGGTGCGCACGCTGCTGCAGGATCACAAGGTCTACATCACCGACTGGATCGACGCGCGGATGGTGCCGATCGAGGTCGGCCCGTTCCACCTGCACGACTACATCGCGTACATCCAGGAGTTCATCCGCCACATCGGCGCGCGCAACCTGCACGTGATCTCGGTGTGCCAGCCGACGGTGCCGGTGCTCGCGGCGATCTCGCTGATGGCAAGCCGCGGCGAGGACACGCCGCTCACGATGACGATGATGGGCGGCCCGATCGATGCGCGCCGCAGCCCGACGTCGGTGAACTCGCTCGCGACCCAGCACTCCACCGCGTGGTTCGAGAACAACGTGATCCACACGGTGCCCGCGAACTACCCGGGCGAAGGCCGCCAGGTCTATCCGGGCTTCCTGCAGCACGCGGGCTTCGTCGCGATGAACCCGGAACGCCACGCGCAATCGCACTGGGATTTCTACCAAAGCCTGCTGCGCGGCGACGAGGACGACGCCGAGGCGCACCGCTCGTTCTACGACGAATACAACGCGGTGCTCGACATGGCCGCCGAGTACTACCTGGAGACGATCCGCATCGTGTTCCAGGAATTCCGCCTCGCCGAAGGCACGTGGGAAGTCGCCGGCGAGCTCGTGCGCCCGCAGGACATCAAGCACACCGCGCTGATGACGATCGAGGGCGAACTCGACGATATTTCCGGCAGCGGCCAGACCCACGTCGCACACGAGCTGTGCACGGGCATCCCGCAGGACCATCGCCGCAACCTGACCGCGGAGAAATGCGGCCACTACGGGATCTTCTCGGGCCGCCGCTGGCGCACGATCATCTACCCGCAGTTGCGCGACTTCATCCGCGAGCACGCGCCGGAGCCGAAAAACGGCGCCGCGAAGGATCGCCCGGATGCGCCGGCGGCCGCGAAGCTCGCCGCCGTGCCGACCACACCGGCCGCGCCGGCCAAGACGGCTACCGCGAAACGCGCGCGCACGAAGGCGCCCGCCGCCGCGCCGGCGGCACCGGCCGCACCGGCGAAAGCCGCCGCAGTGAAGCGCAGCGCCGCGCGCGCGAAACCGGCCCGCGCCCGCAAGGCCGCCTGACGCGCCGCGCGCCCAACGAAAAACGCCGCCATGCGTGAAGCACGGCGGCGTTTTTTTCATCCGGCGGCCCGCGGCCGGCGCTCAGCGCCGCAGCAGGTACGCGAGCAGCACCTCGGTGTTCATCCTGACCATCTCCGCGCGCTCGTCGGGCTGGGTGAAGTCGCGGCCGAGCGTCGCCGCGAGCGTGAAGCGGTTGGATACGATGTAGTAGCCGAGCCCCGACAGGGTCACGTAGAAGCGCAGCGGATCGACGTCGGTGCGGAACAGCCCGGCCTTCTGGCCGCGCGTGAGCACGTTGCCGAGCATCGCGACGATCGGCGAGATCATTTCGCGAATCCGCGACGACTTGTGCAGGTAGCGGGCCTCGTGCAGGTTTTCGTTGTTGATGAGCCGCAGCAGCTCGGGATGGTCGCGATAATAGTCCCACACGAAATGCGCGAGCCGCGTGATCGCCTCGACCGGCGCGACACCGTCCAGGTCGAGCACGCGTTCGGCGTCGGTCAACGCGGAAAACGCATGTTCGAGCACCGCGGTGAACAGTTGCTCCTTGCTGCCGAAGTAGTAATAGAGCATGCGCTCGTTGGTTTCCGCCCGGCGCGCGATCTGGTCGACGCGCGCGCCAAACAAGCCCCCACTCGCGAATTCCTCGGCCGCTGCCATCAGGATGCGGCGACGGGTGCCTTCAGGATCTCTTTTGATTTTTGGCTGATTCATGGTGGCGTGTTTTGCTATGTGAGCCGCGTCATCCGGATCGGTCGCCACGCCGCGTCTGCGTTGGCGACCCTCGAACGGGCACGCCGCGCACGGCGTCCCTCCTGCTGCGCCCCTGCAAAAAGCGCTTCGATTATGCGCACAGACGCCGTCAAGCGCAATGCGGGAAATCGGCGATAATCGTGATTTGGCAAACCTTTCCGGCCGCGCCCGCCGCGGCCGAGAGACATTCGGCGCATCGGCGCCCGCTGTCACCGTGACCGATTCCAAGACACTCGCAGATCGCATCGAAGATCTGCTTCCCCAGACTCAATGCACGAAGTGCGGCTATGAAGGCTGCCGCCCGTATGCCGACGCGATCGCCGCCGGCGACGCGAACTACAACCAGTGCCCGCCGGGCGGCGCCGAAGGCGTCGCGCGCCTCGCGCGCCTGCTCGGCAAGCCGGTGATCCCGCTGAACCCGGTCAACGGCGAAGAACGCCCGCGCCCCGTCGCGGTGATCGACGAAAGCCTCTGCATCGGCTGCACGCTGTGCATGCAGGCTTGCCCGGTCGACGCGATCGTCGGCGCACCGAAGCAGATGCACACGGTGATCGCCTCGCTCTGCACCGGCTGCGATCTTTGCGTGCCGCCCTGCCCGGTCGACTGCATCGCGATGGTGCCCGTCACGGGCGAGCACACCGGCTGGGACGCATGGACCCAGGCGCAGGCCGACGCCGCCCGCGAACGCCACGACCGCCGCCTCGCGCGCGAGCGCCGCGAACGCGAAGCGGCCGAGGCGCGCGCGGCCGCGCGCCGCTCGGCGAGCGCCACGGCCCAGCCGGCCGCCGCGCAGCCCGATGCCGCAAGCGATGCCGCAAGCGATGCCGACGCGAAGAAACGCGCGATCATCGCCGCCGCGCTCGAACGCGCGCGCAAGAAGAAGGAAGAACTCGCCGCGCAGGGCGACGCGCCGAAGAATACCGACGGCGTGAGCGCCGCCGTCCAGGCGCAGATCGATGCGGCCGAGGCGCGCCGCAAGCGGCTTGCCGAACAGCAGGCGCAGGACACCGGCGCAGCGGCGCCCGAACCCGATGACGGCCCGCCGGCGCCGTCCGACAAGACACCACGATGAACGCCAGCAAACGACGCGCGATCTTCGAAACGCTGCAGAGCCTCAATCCGAATCCGACCACCGAGCTCGAATACTCGACGCCGTTCGAACTGCTGATCGCGGTGCTGCTGTCCGCGCAGGCCACCGACGTGTCGGTCAACAAGGCAATGCGCAAGATGTTCCCGGTCGCGAACACGCCGCGACAAATTGTCGCGCTCGGCGAGGAAGGCGTCGCCGAGTACATCAAGACGATCGGGCTCTACCGCACCAAGGCGAAGAACGTGGTCGCCACGTGCCGAATCCTGCTCGAGCAGTATGGCGGCGAGGTGCCGGCCGATCGCGAGGCGCTCGAGAGCCTGCCGGGCGTCGGCCGCAAGACCGCGAACGTCGTGCTCAACACTGCGTTCGGGCATCCGACGATCGCGGTCGACACGCACATCTTCCGCGTCGCGAACCGCACCGGCCTCGCGCCCGGCAAGGACGTGCGGGCCGTCGAAGCCGCGCTCGAGAAGTTCACGCCGAAGGAATACCTGCAGGACGCGCATCACTGGCTGATCCTGCACGGCCGCTACGTGTGCAAGGCGCGCAAGCCCGAATGCTGGCACTGCGCGATCGAGCCGCTGTGCGAGTTCAGGCCGAAGACGCCGCCGCCGGCCGATTGATTCGCCGCGCCGGGCATCGTGCCGGCCGGGTGGATTACGCGTTGGACGTCGCCGTCGCGTCGTCGGCCGCGGCGCCGCCTGCCCGCACGAGCGCCAGCACCGCCGCGAGGATCGCCGCGCCGCCGGCCCACTGCAGCGGCGACAGCGCTTCGCCGAACAGCAGCGCCGCGAGCGCGACGGTCACGACCGGCTCGAGCGTCGACAGCATCGACGTGCGCGCCGCGCCGAGCCGTTCGAGCCCCGCGAAGAACGCGATCATCGCGGCCACCGTCGACACCAGCGCGATCGCCAGCATCGCCGCCCAGCCGCCCGCCGTCGCGGGCCAGTGCGGCGGCGCGCCGAGCACCGTGCTGCGCGCCACGGCGATCAGCACGAGCATCCCCGTTGCCGACACGCAGATGATCGCAGTCGTCGCGAGCGGGTCGATCCCGCGCGTCGCCCGGGTGCCGGCGACGATGTACAGCGAATAGATCACCGCGGCCGCGAGCGCCAGCGCGATGCCGAGCGGCTCGCCGTGCCCGCCGCCGACCATCAGCGCCGAACCCGCGACGCACAGCACGAGCGCGACGACCTTGGCGCGCGTGAGCCGCTCGCCGAGCCACCACGCGGCGAGCAGCGTGACGAACGCCGGATACAGGTACAGCAGCAGCGCGACGAGGCTCGCCTGCGCGTGCTGCAGCGCGCTGAAGTAGCAGAACGACTGGCCGACGTAGCCGAGCGCGCCCATCGCGACGAGCGGCGCGAGCGCCCGGCCGCGCGGCCATGCGACGCCCCGGTGCCGGGCGATCGCGGCCAGCACCGCGCCGCCGATCGCGAAGCGCACGATCAGCAGGCCGAGCACGTCGACGCCGCCCGCATACGCGTAGCGGCCGAAGATCGCCATCGCGCCGAACGCAGCGGCGGACAACGCGACGTAAAGCGCGCCCTGCAGGGCGCCGGACGGTGAGCGGGCGGTGACGGTCATGGCAACACGAAATGCGGTGGAATGGGGTGGAGCGACGGATGTCGCAGGAGTGTATCGGCGGCGCGGCACGCGGCCCAGCCCGCGCTTACCCGCAAGCGCCGCCGCACCCCGCCGCCAGCACCGTCCGCCGACCCGGCGTACAATGCGCGACGCGGCATGACGCCGCGAGAATCCCGACGTTCCCCACCATGTTCAATCCGAGCCGCGACGACGTGCGTCGCTTTTTCATCGACACCTGGCGCAAGCAGCGCGCCGGCGAAATCCTGACCCCGCTGGAAGCGATCGCGGCCGACTGGATCGTCGAACACCCCGAATACCACGCCGAACTCGAGGACGCCGACGGCGCCGCCACGCGCAACTATGCGCCCGAGGAAGGCCGCACCAACCCGTTCCTGCACCTGTCGATGCACCTCGCGATCAGCGAGCAGCTGTCGATCGACCAGCCCCCGGGGATCCGCGCCGCGCACGACAAGCTGGCGGCCAGGCTCGACTCGACGCACGACGCTCAGCACGCGATCATGGAATGCCTCGGCGAGACGATCTGGGAAGCCCAGCGCACCAACACGCCGCCGGACACCGACGCGTACCTGCAGCGCATCCTGCGCCGCGCGTCGCGCGACTGAGCCGGGCGCCGGCCGCGCGCGGACAAAAAAATACCCCGCCTCGGCGGGGTATCTTGCGCAGCCCGGGCCCGCACGGGCCCGCGACGCTTACTTCTTGAACACCAGGTCGCCCTTCAGCGACTCGATATAGGCCGCGATGTCCTTCATGTCGCTGACCGACAGGTTCTGCACCTGCGCCTGCATGATCGCGTTGTTGCGGCCGAGCAGCGGGTTCGCCACGCCCATCTGGTACTGGCGCATCGCCCAGACGAGGTAGTCGGCGTGCTGGCCGGCGAGGCGCGGATACTCGGCGTTGATCGGCTGGTTCATCTTTGCGCCGTGGCAGGCCGCGCAGTTGTGCGACTCGACCAGCTCCTTGCCCTTCGACAGGTCGGCCGCGTGCGCGCTGCCGATCGCGAGGCCGGCCGCGAACGCGATCGCCGCCGCCGTCTTGAATGCGTTGTTCATGAATGCTCCTATCCCGCGTGTGAGATCAGCAAGCGGCGCTTACTTGTAGGGATTGTCTTTCGTGTCGGCCTTCTGCACGGCATAGTAGGCCGCCAGATCGGCGATGTCCTGATCCGTCAGCGAGCCGGCGATCGCGTTCATCGACGGGAAGTGACGATCCTTCTTGCGGTAGGCTTGCAGCGCATTCGCGAGGTATTGCTCGTTCTGGCCGCCGAGGACCGGCACCCGGTAGACCTCCGGATAGGCCGTGCGGTAGCCGTCGATGCCGTGGCAGCCGATGCACATGGCGGCCTTGCTCGCCCCGTCCTTCGGGTTGCCGACCACACCGGCCGCCTGCGCGCTGCCCGCGAGCGCCACGAGCGCTGCGACAACAACGTGTTTGCCGACGAATTTGTTCATAGCTCTTGTAACCTAGCTTGAGGGGAAACTGGCGCCAAAGCGGCAACGGCCCGCGCCGTTTTGCTTATCGGGTCGCCACGCAGGCCAAAAAAACGGCCAGATTGTACCGCGACGGCGGGGAATGCGTCCATACAGCTTCCCGGCCCGCCCCGCCGCGGCCCAGCAACGATACGCGGCCGCCGGCGAAGCCGACAGCCCTTCTGACTTATACTGGGATTTTTTCGCGAACGGGAAGAGCGCCGCCATGCGTTTCGAAGGGTCCTCGCACTACGTCGCCACCGACGATCTGAAGCTCGCGGTCAACGCCGCGCTGACGCTGCAACGCCCGCTCCTGATCAAGGGCGAACCCGGCACCGGCAAGACCATGCTCGCCGAGGAAGTGGCCGCCGCGCTCGGCATGCCGCTGCTGCAGTGGCACATCAAGTCGACCACGAAGGCGCAGCAGGGCCTGTACGAATACGACGCCGTGTCGCGGCTGCGCGACTCGCAGCTCGGCGACGAACGCGTGAAGGACATCGCGAACTACATCGTGAAGGGCGTGCTGTGGCAGGCGTTCGACGCCGAGCAGCCGACCGTCCTGCTGATCGACGAGATCGACAAGGCCGACATCGAATTCCCGAACGACCTGCTGCGCGAGCTCGACCGGATGGAATTCCATGTGTACGAGACCCGCCAGACGGTGCGCGCGAAGCACCGCCCGCTCGTGATCATCACGTCGAACAACGAGAAGGAACTGCCCGACGCGTTCCTGCGCCGCTGCTTCTTCCACTACATCCAGTTCCCCGACGCATCGACGATGCAGAAGATCGTCGCGGTGCACTACCCGAACATCGGCGAGGAGCTGCTGCACGCGGCGCTCGAGAGCTTCTTCGAGCTGCGCGGCGTGTCGGGCCTGAAGAAGAAGCCGTCGACGTCCGAGCTGCTCGACTGGCTGAAGCTGCTGCTCGCCGAGAACATTCCGCCGGAATCGCTGCGCGGCACCGATCGCAAGCAGATCGTGCCGCCGCTCGTGGGCGCGCTGCTGAAGAACGAACAGGACCTGAGCCTGTTCGAGCGGCTCGTCTACATGAACCAGCGCAACCGGTAAGCGCACAACCCGCAAAGGCCCGGCCATGCTGCTCAATTTCTTCTACGCGCTGCGCGCAGCGAAGCTGCCCGTCTCGGTGAAGGAATACCTGACGCTGCTCGAATCGCTGAAGGCCGGGCTGATCGCGCCGTCGATCGACGCGTTCTACTACCTCGCGCGCATGACGCTCGTGAAGGACGAGCAATACTTCGACAAGTTCGACCAGGCGTTCGGCGCGTACTTCCACGGCGTGTCCGCGCTGCCGGCCGACGCGTTCGACGTCCCGCTCGACTGGCTCGAGAAACGGCTCGAGCGCGAGCTGTCGCCGGAGGAAAAGGCGCAGATCGAAGCGATGGGCGGGCTCGACAAGCTGATGGCGCGCCTGAAGGAACTGCTCGACGAGCAGAAGGAGCGGCACGAAGGCGGCAACAAGTGGATCGGCACCGGCGGCACGTCGCCGTTCGGGCACGGCGGCTACAACCCGGAAGGCATCCGCATCGGCGGGCCGTCGAACGGCAACCGCACCGCGGTCAAGGTGTGGGAAGCGCGCGCGTTCCGCGACTACGACGATTCGGTCGAGATCGGCACGCGCAATATCAAGGTCGCGCTGCGGCGGCTGCGCCGCTTCGCGCGCGAAGGCGCGGCCGAGGAGCTCGACCTGCCCGGCACGATCCGCAGCACCGCCGCGAACGCGGGCTGGCTCGACCTGCGGATGGTGCCCGAGCGCCACAACAACGTGAAGGTGCTGATGCTGCTCGACGTCGGCGGCTCGATGGACGATCACATCAAGCGCACCGAAGAGCTGTTCTCCGCCGCGAAGGCCGAATTCAAGCACCTCGAGTTCTTCTACTTCCACAATTGCGTGTACGACCACCTGTGGAAGAACAACCGCCGCCGCCACGCGGAGCGCACCGCGACCTGGGACGTGCTGCACAAGTTCACGCCCGACTACAAGCTGATCTTCGTCGGCGATGCGACGATGAGCCCGTACGAAGTGCTGCAGCCGGGCGGCTCGGTCGAATACAACAACCCCGAGGCCGGCGCGGTATGGCTGCGGCGGCTCGCCGACCAGTTCCCCCATCACGCGTGGCTGAACCCCGAGCCCGAGCGACTATGGGAATACCGCCAGTCGGTCGCGGTGATCCGCGACCTGCTCGGCCAGCGCATGTATCCGCTCACGCTCGCGGGCCTCGAAACCGCGATGCGCACACTCAGCAAATAACACCTGACGGCGGCCCCGCCCTCGCGGGCCGCGTTCCCCCGGAGTCACCATGAACCCGCCATCCGTCGCGGACACGGGCCGCGCGAGCGGCCGTTTTTTCTCGGATACCTCGGTATCCGCGCTCGTCGCCGGTTTCGTCGCGATGATGACCGGCTATACGAGCTCGCTCGTGCTGATGTTCCAGGCCGGCCGCGCCGCGCACCTGAGCGACGCGCAGATCTCGTCGTGGATCTGGGCGCTGTCGATCGGCATGGCGGTGACGACGATCGGCCTGTCGCTGCGCTTTCGCGCGCCCGTCGTCGTCGCGTGGTCGACGCCCGGCGCCGCGCTGCTGGTCGCGTCGCTGCCCGGCGTGCCGTATGCCGAGGCGATCGGCGCGTTCATCGTCTGCGCGCTGCTGCTGACCGCGGTCGGCGTGAGCGGCCTGTTCGACACGCTGATGCGCCGGATTCCCGCCGGCATCGCCGCCGCGCTGCTCGCCGGCATCCTGTTCGAGATCGGCATCGAGATCTTCCGCGCCGCGCAGCACCAGACCGCGCTCGTGCTCGCGATGTTCTTCACGTACCTGATCGTCAAGCGCGCGGCGCCGCGCTATGCGATCGTCACGACGCTCGCCGTCGGCACCGTGGCCGCGGGCATGCTCGGCCTGCTCGACTTCAGCCGGTTCCACGTCGCGTTCGCGAAGCCGGTGTTCACGGTCCCGGCGTTCTCGATCGCGTCGATCGTCAGCATCGGCATTCCACTGTTCGTGGTCGCGATGGCGTCGCAGAACGTGCCGGGCATCGCGGTGCTGCGCGCGGACGGCTACCCGACGCCGTCGTCGCCGCTGATCGCGACGACCGGCCTCGCGTCGCTCGTGCTCGCGCCGTTCGGCTCGCACGGCGTGAACCTCGCGGCGATCACCGCCGCGATCTGCACCGGCCCCGAGGCGCACGAGGATCGCGCGAAGCGCTATACGGCCGCGGTGTGGTGCGGCACGTTCTACCTGGTCGCCGGGATTTTCGGCGCGACGATCGCGGCGCTGTTCGCCGCGCTGCCGAAGGCGCTCGTCGTGTCGGTCGCCGCGCTCGCGCTGTTCGGCTCGATCATGAGCGGCCTCGCGAACGCGATGCAGGACGCGAAGCAGCGCGAGGCCGCGCTCGTCACGTTCATGGTCACCGCGTCGGGCCTCACGCTGCTGTCGATCGGCTCGGCGTTCTGGGGGCTCGTCGCGGGGGTCGCCACCCAGGTGATCCTCAACGCGCGCCGCCCGGCATGACGCCCGGGCGCGCGCGTCGCGGCGGGCGCAAACAGCATTCCCGCACGATCGTCCGCCGTGCGAAACATGCGCGACGCGAATCGGGCCTAGAATAACGGATCGGAAGCGGCGCCCCGCGCGCCGCTTCGCTTCGCCGCCGCGCACGCGCGGCCCGTGGGAACCCCGGCGCATCGCGCCCTCTTCTCGAATCGCCATGACTACCGCACTCGACCAGCTCAAGCAGTACACCACCGTCGTCGCCGACACGGGCGATTTCCAGCAGCTCGCGCAATACAAGCCGCAGGACGCGACCACGAACCCGTCGCTGATCCTGAAGGCCGTGCAGAAGGATGCGTACAAGCCGATCCTCGAAAAAACCGTCCGCGATCACCGCAACGAAAGCACCGACTTCATCATCGACCGCCTGCTGATCGCATTCGGCACCGAGATCCTGAAGCTGATCCCGGGCCGCGTGTCGACCGAGGTCGACGCGCGCCTGTCGTTCGACGCACAGCGCTCCGTCGATAAGGCGCACGAACTGATCAAGCTCTACGAAGCCGCCGGCATCGGCCGCGAGCGCATCCTGATCAAGCTCGCATCGACGTGGGAAGGCATCCGCGCGGCCGAGGTGCTGCAAAAGGAAGGGATCAAGTGCAACATGACCCTGCTTTTCTCGTTGGTGCAGGCCGCCGCGTGCGCGGAAGCCGGCGCGCAGCTGATCTCGCCGTTCGTCGGCCGCATCTACGACTGGTACAAGAAGCAGGCCGGCGCCGAGTGGGATGAAGCGACGAACGGCGGCGCGAACGATCCGGGCGTGCAGTCGGTGCGCCGCATCTACACGTACTACAAGACCTTCGGCTATGGCACCGAGGTGATGGGCGCGAGCTTCCGCACGACGAGCCAGATCGTCGAGCTCGCCGGCTGCGACCTGCTGACCATCAGCCCCGATTTGCTGCAGAAGCTGCAAGACAGCAACGAGACGGTCGCGCGCAAGCTGTCGCCGGAAACCCTCACGGACGCGCCGGCCGCGCGTGTAGCAATCGATGAGCCCGCCTTCCGCTTCCAGCTGAACGACGACGCGATGGCGACCGAGAAGCTCGCCGAAGGCATCCGCACGTTCGCCGCCGATGCGGTGAAGCTCGAGAAGCTGATCGACGCGCTGCGCTGACGCGTCAGCGGCTGGCAGCAGCGCTGTCAGCAGCCGACAGCAGCCACGCCGGAAACGGCCGCGAACCGCGTGTTCGCGGCCGTTTTATTTTTCATGCCTCGGTCAACCTCGCGCACTACAATCCACGTCACGGGCGCGTCGGCCGCTTCCCGATGCGCCCTTCCCGTTCAACAGGAGACAGACGATGCGAGTCGAACCGTATTTGACTTTCTACGGACAGGCCGAAGCAGCACTTCAGTTCTACGAAAAAGCGCTCGGCGCGAAGACGATGTTCAAGATGCATTTCAAGGACGCGCCGCCGAACCCCGAGCACCCTGTCACGCCCGAGATGGCGGACAAGATCATGCATGCGAGCTTCACGATCGGCGAGTCGACGATCATGTGCTCGGACGGCGATTGCCGCAATACGGGCGGTACGCACACCGGCTATTCGCTGTCGCTGAACCCGGCGACCGTCGACGAAGGCAAGAAGCTGTTCGACGCGCTTGCCGACGGCGGCGAGGTGACGATGCCGTTCGGGAAGACCTTCTGGGCGCTCGGCTTCGGAATGCTGAAGGACCGCTTCGGCATCCAGTGGATGGTCAACGTCGAGGATCTGTCGCAGCGCGACGAGCTCGCGCAGCGCGCAAAGGGCTGACGAGAAAAACCGCCCGCCACCTTCCGGTGGCGGGCGGTTTTGTTTTTGCGCGCACGCAGCGCGTCAGCCTTCGACGACGTCCAGATAATCCTCCGGCCGCGTGCGGTCTTCCGCATGCGACATGCCCATCGCGCGCACCAGCACGCTGACGACGATCGCGACGACGAGGTTCACGGCCAGCGACCACACCGCCGCATACCCGGGAATCGCATAGCCGAACAGGTGGATCGTGAAGATCGAGCTCGCGAGCTTCAGCGAGGCCGCCATCCACGTGCCGCACACGATGCCCGCGGCCCAGCCGGCCAGCAGGCCGCGATAGTCGAGCATGCGCGTGTAGAGGCCGAGCACGATCGCGGGCAGCGTCTGGATGATCCAGATGCCGCCGAGCAGCTGCAGCTGGATCGCATAGGTCAGCGGCAGCCCGAGGATGAATGCGACCGCCCCCACCTTCACGATCAGCGACACGAGCTTCGCGACGTGCGTCTCCTGCTCGTGCGTCATGTTGCGATTGACGAACTCGCGGTGGATGTTGCGCGTGTACAGGTTCGCGGCCGCGATCGACATGATCGCCGCCGGCACCAGCGCGCCGATGCCGATCGCCGCGAACGCGATGCCGACGAACCACGATGGAAAATACTCGAGGAACAGCGCGGGCACCGCGAAGTTCGGGCCGAACGCCTTGAAGTACGGCGCGTACTGCGGCATGTCCTTCACGCCCGACGCGAGCGCCATGTAGCCGAGCAGCGCGAGCAGGCCGAGCACGAACGAGTACGCGGGCAGCATCGCCATGTTGCGGCGGATCGAGTTGCCCGACGACGACGACAGGATCGCCGTGACCGAATGCGGATACAGGAACAGCGCGAGCGCCGAGCCGATCGCGAGCGTCGCGTATGCGCTGAAGCCGTTCAGACTTGCGGCGTCCGGCGCCTTCAGCAGCAGCTTCGCGGGCGGCACGTGGCCGAAGATCTGGCCGAAGCCGCCGAGCTTCGCCGGAATCACGATGACTGCCGCGGCGATCGTGATGTAGATCAGGATGTCCTTCACGATCGCGATCATCGCGGGCGCGCGCAGGCCCGACGTGTACGTGTATGCGGCGAGGATCGCGAACGCGATGATCAGCGGCAGGTCGCCGACGAAGCCGGTCGTGTCGAAGCCGAGCGCGCCGATCACGACCTCGATGCCGACGAGCTGCAGCGCGATGTACGGCATCGTCGCGAGGATGCCCGTCACCGCGATCGCGAGCGCGAGCATCCGGCTGCCGTAGCGTGCGTTGACGAAGTCGGCGGACGTCACGTAGCCGTGCCGCTTCGCAATGCTCCACAGCTTCGGGAACACCACGAACGCGAACGGATAGATCAGGATGGTGTACGGCAGTGCGAAGAAACCCATCGCGCCCGCGCCGAACACCAGCGCCGGCACCGCGACGAACGTGTACGCGGTGTACAGGTCGCCGCCGAGCAGGAACCACGTGACGATGGTGCCGAAGCGGCGGCCGCCGAGGCCCCATTCGTCGAGATGCGCGAGATCGCCGCGCCGCCAGTTCGCGGCGAGAAAGCCGATGATCGTGACGCCGATGAACAGCAGGACGAAGACGAAGGTAGCGGCAAGATTCATCGACCGTCTCCTTGCGTGCCGCCTGCCTTCCACGCGTTCTTGGTCTTGAAGTAGACGAGCGCGGTGATCACCGCGCTAATGAAAACCCACAGCAGCTGATACCAGTAGAAGAACGGAAAGCCGAACCATTGCGGATCGACCTTGTTGTACGACGGCACCCAGACCATCGCGATCAGCGGCAGCACCAGCAGCCAGAGCCAGCGCTTGGCGGCCCGGTTGGCGTCGGCATCGTGAGCCATGACGTCTCCTCATCATTCCCGGTTGTCGGTTTTCTTGAACGGGTACGGCGGCGAGAGGAGCGTCGAAACGGGTAAGCTGCGGCTCCCCTGGCTTCGCGCCAGTATAGGAGCCGCAAGCGGCCGGTCAAGCAGGGACGAACCCGAGGTGATCCGTCCCCGCCGAGCGGTTGCGCCGGCATGCTGCCGGCGCATGAAGCGTCAGATGGTGAACGCGGCCGCGCGCGGCGCAACCGACGCTTTCAAAGCTTTCACCCACTTGCGCGCGGGCAGCTTCAGCGTGTCCTCGATCAGCGCCGCACGCGCGTCGAGCTGCGCGAACGGCACGTCGAGCGCGGGGCCCGAGAATGCGAGCGCGATCCGGTTGCCGTCGTGCACTTCGGGCAGCGCGATCACGCGGTTGTCGAACGCCGTGTTCAGGTGCTTCATGTTGCGCACGAAGCTCGGATGGTCGCCGAACAGGTTGATCGTCGCGATGCCCGCGTCGGCGAGGCAGCCGCGCACCGCGCGGTAGAACGCGACGCTGTCGAGCACCGGGCCGCGCGCGGTGGCGTCGTACAGGTCGATCTGCAGCGCGCCGATGGTGCCGCGGTTGGCCGGTTCGTTGACGAAATCCCACGCGTCCGCTTCGTGCACGGCGAGGCGCGCGTCGTCGGGCGGCAGCGCGAACATCGTGTGCGCGGCGACGATCACGGCCGGGTTCAGCTCGACGGCCTCGACCTTCGCCTGCGGCAGGAAGCGGTGCGCGAACTTGGTCAAGGCGCCCGTGCCGAGCCCGAGCTGCACGACGCGCTCGGGGGTTTCGAGGAACAGCAGCCACGCCATCAT
Organism: Burkholderia stagnalis; assembly: GCF_902830275.1. Classification (GTDB taxonomy): domain Bacteria; phylum Pseudomonadota; class Gammaproteobacteria; order Burkholderiales; family Burkholderiaceae; genus Burkholderia; species Burkholderia stagnalis. The sequence continues at coordinate 131,039 of NZ_CADESW010000002.1, forward strand.
CTGCTGCGCGTATTCGAGCTCGATGTGCAGCGGCGTGGAAATCCGCATCGCACCCTGCACCCATTCGGTGCCGAAGTGCAGGAAGCGCACGCCGCCCTCTTCGGAGAACGTAACGGGCGCGAAGCGCGGCTTGCGCGGCGCTTCGAGCACGGGCACGTCGTCGTTTTCGTCGATGTCGGTGCGGCGCTTCACGCGCGGCGGCCGGAGTTTCGCGGAGCCGTTGTACGCGGACGGTTCGTCGCGCTTGAATGCGCGCGCCTCGGCGGACGCGCGCTTGATCAGTCGGGTCATGAATGAATCTCGCAGGGGTGAGGCGGGTTTTGCGGACGAGAGGATAGCATTGGTGCGGGGCAGCGAGCTGCCGAACGCTTCCGGAATCGCAACACTCGAATCGTCGCCGTTCACCTGCCGCAAAGTCCATCCATCGATGCCATTTCTGCGGAAACTGATCATTCCGTTCGGTGCAGCCGGCTATGTTGCGTTGTTCGAGATCGACGACAGCCGATCGGTAACGATCCTCGCAGTACGTCGACAGAGAGAAAGCAACTACCACTGACGACGGGAGGATCGCATGGACCCGAACTCGAAGACGATCTGGTTCCCGGCCAAGCGCTACGGGTGGGGATGGGGTTTGCCGGTCACCTGGCAAAGCTGGGGGGCGCTGCTTCTGTACATGCTCGGACTCGTCGCGAGCGTGTGGCTTCTGCCGCCGAACCGGGTGCCATATGCGTTCGGCGCGTGCGTTGCGGAGTTGTCCGCCGCGCTGATTGCCATTTGCTCGGTGAAAGGCGAGAAACCGGGATGGAAATGGGGCGACGGCGATCGAAACTGAGTGGCGTCGCTCACCCGCCGCGCGATTCAAGATTTGCGATTCCGTGCCGATATTTCCGAACGGAGGCCAAATCGAATTCCACCAGACAAAACCTCACGCTTATATCCGCCGATCGCGCGCCGGGCGACATTGCTTTACACGTCCCCGTGTAAGCCGACTTTAGCAATCAAAGGTAATTCAAATATGCCCAACGTTGTCCGTACAGTCGGCCTGATCGTGCCGATCGTGTTATTGAGCGCGTGTTCGATGATCGCTCCGCCGTATTCCCCCGCTGTCGACAATATTCAGTCGCTCAAGAATGCCACGACCGCGCACGCGAAAATCGGCGCGTTCGAATCCCGCCCGGATACCACCAATCGGTACCCGGTCCCCCTGCGCGCAAACCTGATGAAGTCCCCGGTCGGGGATTCGTTCGGCGCCTATCTTGCCGACGCGATGACGAAGGAATTGCAGATGGCCGGCAAGCTCTCCGCGCAAAGCGATGTCGAGATCAAGGCGACGCTACTGGAAAACGACATCGACGTCGGCATGGCCACCGGCGCGGCGAGACTGTCGGCGCGCTTCATCGTGATGCGCTCCGGCGCAGTGCGCTACGACCAGGTCAAATCCGCGCACACACAATGGGATTCGGCGTTCGCGGCAATGATTGCCGTACCGAAAGCACGCGAAGAATATCCGCTCGCCGTGCAAAAGCTGCTCGGCGAGCTATATGCCGATCCCGCCTTCCTCGAGGCAATTCAATAACGTTATCAACCACACCACGAGAGACCAAGCACAATGGCATTGATTCGAATGATTGCAGCAGCAGCCGTGGTCGCGGCATTATCCGGCTGTGCGCACGAGATTTCGCTGACCGGCGACGCGAGCAAGATTCCTGCCCTGTCGACCTCGCCACTCGACAAGACAGTGGGTCTTGTCATCACGGATGATCAGTTGTCGCGGGAAGTGATTACGCCGGGCGGCGGCGGCGACAAGGTGAGCTATCGCCCGTACCACGACCTCGAATTGCCGATTTACGTCGGTCTCGGCCACGTATTCAAGAATGTGACCAAGCTCAAGAGTGCGCCGGACGCGGCAACGATTCAGGCCAAGCATCTCGATTACGTGATCACGCCGACGATCAAGACGACGTCGTCGTCCCCCAGCCCCTTCACGTGGCCGCCCACGGACTTCTCGGTCACGCTCGCCTGCACCGTGGCGGACCCGAGCGGCCAGACCGTTGTCACCGCGGACGTGACGGGTACCGGCCACGCGGAGTTCAGTGAATTCAAGCGCAACTTCGGCCTGGCCGGGCAGCTTGCAACGGCCGATGCGGTGTCCAAGCTGCAATCCGCGCTGGCAAAGGCGCCCGAATTGCAAAAGTAGAGTTGCAGGAACGGCGCGGCTGAAACGACCGACGGTTCGGTCGCGCCGCGGTCAGCCGCGGATTCCCTGCCAGAAGACGAGCTTCTGCTCGAACGAAAGCATCGCATTCGCCGGGCTCGACGAAGGCAGCACCAGCGTCTCATATCCCGCCGCGCCGATCACTTCCGCAAACCGCCCCGCCGTCTTGCCGTTGAAACACACCCTCTTCAGCAGCGGCGCATGCTCCCGCAACGAATCGAAGTCATTCGGCTTCGCATGGCGAATCGCCGAATCGAGACTGCCTTCGCGATGGCACGCGGCGAGCACGTCCCAGATGCCGATGCCATGTGTGAGCACGCGTTCGAGCCGCGCGTCATACGCGAGTTCGTGCAGCGCCGGCTCGCCCAGCACCGTACCCAGCAACCGCCAGAACTGATTGCGCGGATGCGCGTAATACTGCGCCGCATCGAGCGACGCCTCGCCGGGAAAGCTGCCGAGGATCATCGTATGCGTGTCCGGCCCCACGACCGGCGGAAAGCCTTGCAGCATCACGCGCCCTCGACCGATCCGCCCGGGCGCGGCCCGTCGCCATACGCATCGATATGCCGCCACAGCGCGGGCAGCATGCATTCGGTCACCATCAGCGGCGCACCGTGCCGCTGGAACACCGAGCGCCGCGCGGCGAACGCATGCGGCGCCCGGGCGCCGGCGAGCGCGTGCGTCGCGAGCGCATACAGCGGATGGCCGGCGATCACGCGCCGGCTGACGAGCGTCGAGCGCTCGACCTGCGGATCGCTGTACAGCAGCTCGGCGAGCGGCCGCGTGCGCAGCCGCCGTATCGCCTGCCAGATCCCCTTGCTCGCGGCGAGCGGCGCGATGCTGTGCGCGGCGACGTACGGCGTGCCGTCGACCGACAGGATCACCTCGCGCACCCACATCGGCGCGCGCGGCGCGCTGGCGAGCGCCGCATGCTCGTCGAACCACGGGCAGTCGACCGCCTCGCGGGTCACGCGCACCGTCACGCGGCCGAGCCGCGCGAGGTGCGCGGTCAGCGAGCCGCCGCGCGTCAGCCAGTCGCGCTGATCGAGCGTGCAGCCGGGCCGGGGCGTCTCGCGCCAGCCCGCCCGGGCGCCGTCGAATCGCATCCGCGCGGTCACGCGGTGCGCGACAGCAGCAGCGCGTTGGTCCGCTTCACGAAGCTGGCCGGATCGTCGAGCGTGCCGCCTTCAGCCAGCAGCGCCTGGTCGAACAGCAGGTGGCACCAGTCGCCGAAGTCGGCGCTGTCTGCGCTCAGCTGCTTCACGAGCGCGTGCTCGGGGTTGATCTCGAGGATCGGCTGCATCGCCGGCGCGTTCTGGCCGGCCGCCTTCAGCATCCGCTGCAGGTAGCCGCTCATGTCGTTGTCGTCCGCGACAAGGCACGACGGCGAATCGGTCAGGCGGAACGTGACGCGCACGTCCTTCACCTTGTCGCCAAGCGCTTCCTTCATCTTGTCGACCACCGGCTTGATCGCCTCGCCCGCCTCGTCCTGCGCCTTCTTCTCGTCGTCGTTCAGCGCGCCGAGATCGAGGTCGCCGCGCGCGACGCTCGCGAGCGGCTTGCCGTCGAAGTCATGCAGGAACGACAGCATCCACTCGTCGACGCGGTCGGTCAGCAGCAGCACCTCGACGCCCTTCTTGCGGAACACCTCGAGGTGCGGGCTGTTCTTCGCGGCCTGCCATGCATCGCCGGTCACGTAGTAGATCTTGCTCTGCTCGGGCTTCATGCGCGCGACGTAGTCGGCGAGCGACACGTCCTGCGCGTCGCTGTCGCCGTGCGTCGACGCGAAGCGCAGCAGCTTCGCGATGCGTTCGCGGTTCGCGTGATCCTCGCCGAGGCCTTCCTTCAGCACCTGGCCGAACGCGCGCCAGAACGTCGCGAACTTCTCCTTGCCGGCATCGTCCTCGGCGTTCGCGAGCTCTTCGAGCATCGACAGCACGCGCTTGGTCACGCCTTCGCGGATCGCCTTCACGTCGCGGCTTTCCTGCAGGATCTCGCGCGACACGTTGAGCGGCAGGTCCGCCGAATCGACGACGCCCTTCACGAAGCGCAGGTACTGCGGCAGCAGCTGCTCGGCGTCGTCCATGATGAACACGCGCTTCACGTACAGCTTCAGGCCGCCGCGGTAGTCGCGGTTCCACAGGTCGAACGGCGCGTGCGACGGCACGAACAGCAGCTGCGTGTATTCGCTGCGGCCCTCGACGCGGTTGTGCGTCCACGCGAGCGGATCCTGGTGGTCGTGCGCGATGTGCTGGTAGAACTGCTGGTACTGCTCGTCGGTGATGTCGCTCTTCGAGCGGGTCCACAGCGCGCTCGCCTGGTTGACGGTCTCGTCCTCGTCCTTCAGGACCATCTCGCCCTTTTCCTGATCCCACTCTTCCTTCTGCATCAGGATCGGCAGCGCGATGTGATCCGAGTACTTCTGGACGATCGACTTCAGACGGTGCGACGACAGCAGCTCGTCCTCGCCCTCGCGCAGGTGCAGCGTGATCGTCGTGCCGCGCTGCGCGCGCTCGATCGCGTCGACCGTGAAGTCGCCCTCGCCCGCGCTTTCCCAGCGCACGCCTTCGCTTGCCGGCAGGCCCGCGCGGCGGGTCTCGACGCTGATCTTGTCCGCGACGATGAAGCCCGAGTAGAAGCCGACGCCGAACTGGCCGATCAGCGCCGCGTCCTTCTGCTGGTCGCCGGACAGCTTCGAGAAGAATTCCTTGGTGCCCGAGCGCGCGATCGTGCCGAGGTTCGCGATCGCCTCGTCGCGGCTCATGCCGATGCCGTTGTCTTCGATGGTGATCGTGCGCGCGGCCTTGTCGTAGCCGATGCGGATGCGCAGGTTCGGATCGTTCTCGTAGAGCGCGTTGTTCGCGAGCGCCTCGAAGCGCAGCTTGTCAGCCGCGTCGGACGCGTTCGACACCAGTTCGCGCAGGAAGATTTCCTTGTTGCTGTAAAGCGAATGAATCATCAGGTGGAGGAGCTGCTTGACCTCTGCCTGAAAGCTCATCGTTTCGTGTGCCATGGATGCGGTTTCCTCTTACTTGAACTTGAATGGTGTGAGCCCGGTGCCCGGCGCGCGGCACCGGGCGGGCAATGCGCGCCTATCTGGGGACGGCCGACGCGATTTCAAGGGCCGCGGGTGGGCGGCGCGGCGTCACGACGCCCGCCGCGCGACCGATTCCAGATACCGCGACAAAAACGCCGGCAGCGCCGGATCGCCGCAGTTCGCGATATTGAACCGCGTCCACGTCGACGGCGACTGCTGCGGCGAGAACAGGCTGCCCGGCGTCAGCAGGAAGCCTTCCTCGTGCGCGGCCGCCGCGAGTGCGTCCGAATCGACGCCCGTGTCGGCCCACAGGAACATCCCCGCGGCAGGCGCCGTGAACAGGCGCAGGCCCGTGCGCTCGAGCATCCGCGCGGTCTTGTCGCGCACGCCGTCGAGCCGCGCGCGCAGCCGCTCGACGTGGCGCCGGTAATGCCCTTCGGTCAGGATCTTGTACAGCACCCGCTCGTTGAGCTCGGGCGTCGTCATGCCCACCAGCATCTTCTGGTCGGTGATCGCCTTCGCGATCTCCGGCGCGCACGCGACGTAGCCGACCCGCAGGTTCGCCGCGAGCGTCTTCGAATAGCTGCCGAGGTAGATCACGCGCTTGAGCTGGTCGAGGCTCGCGAGCCGCGTCGCCGGATAGCTCGGCGGGCACAGGTCGCCGTACACGTCGTCCTCGACGACGAGGAAATCGTACGCCTCCGCGAGCTTCAGGATCCGGAACGCCTGCGCGGCCGACAGCGACGTGCCGGTCGGGTTCTGCAGCACCGAGTTGATCACGAGCATCTTCGGGCGCCACATCTGCACGAGCGTCTCGAGCGCGTCGAGATCTGGGCCGTCCGGCGTGTACGGCATGCCGACGAGCTGCGCGCCCTGCGCGGCGAAGCGGCCGAACATCTGGAACCACGCCGGATCGCCGACGATCACCGCGTCGCCCGGGCGCACGTAGATCCGCGAAATCAGGTCGATCGCCTGCGTGATGCCCGACACGAGCACGAGCTGGTCGGGCGTCACGCCGATCTCGACTTCGGCGAGCCGCGTCTGCAATTGCTGGCGCAGCGGCAGGAAGCCCTGCGCGGTGCCGAAGCCGAGCATCTGCGCGCCGGCCTGCCGCCCGAGCGCGCGCAGCGCGCCGGTGATCAGCTCGCCGTCGAGCCAGCGGCCCGGCAGGTAGCCGAGCCCCGGCCCCTTTTCCGGGCTGACGGTGTGCAGCATGTTGCGCAGCAGCCAGACGACGTCGATCGTGTTGTGCACGGGCGCCGCCTCCGCGCCGCGCGCGCCCGGCTCGACCGGCTGCGGGCCGGCCACGCGCTCGCGCACGTAGAAGCCCGAGCCGCGCCGCGAATCCAGGTAGCCCTGCGCGACGAGGCGCTCGTAGGCCTCGACGACGGTGAAACGCGACACGCTCTTGTCGAGCGCGAGCTTGCGGATCGACGGCATCCGCATGCCGGGCCGGAACACGCGCTCGTCGATGCGACGCCGCGCCCACTGGACCAGCTGGTCGACCAGCGTGAGCGTGGCGGAATCGTGCGGGGCGGGAATCTGCGCGAGTGGGACGATGGACATGAAGGTCGCTCCAACTGTACCGAAGGGTATCGCGGCGATTGTACCGTTACTGTGCCGGTCCGCACGATTACAGTGGATCGCATCGGGCGCTGCGTGCCAGCCGCGTACCAGCCGTTTCCCCCGCCAGGCAACGCGCAGCGGCCGGCGCCCGCACGGGATCGCCGGCCGCTCGCCCACCATTACACTTGCGTTTGTTTCGACGTTCATGGCAGCCCGTCCCGTGACACTCGACCATCCGGTCATCGCCGCGCGACCGCCGAACATCGATACACGGATCCACGTTACGGAGACACCCTCGTCATGAATTCGCGCGAAACCCGGGGCATGCTGCTCGGCCTCATCGGCGTGATGATCTTCAGCCTGACGCTGCCGATGACGCGCATCGTCGTCACCGAGCTGCATCCGCTGCTCAACGGGCTCGGCCGCGCGCTCGCGGCCGCGGTGCCCGCCGGCCTGCTGCTGTGGTGGCGCCGCGAGCCGCTGCCGACCCGCGCGCAGCTGAAGGGCCTCGCCGTCGTGTCGGCCGGCGTGATCGTCGCGTACCCGGTGTTCTCGGCGTGGTCGATGAAGACCGTGCCCGCGTCGCACGGCGCGGTCGTCAACGGGCTGCAGCCGCTGTTCGTCGCGCTGTACGCGGCCTGGCTGTCGCACGAACGGCCGTCGAAGGCGTTCTGGGTCAGCGCGGTGGCAGGCAGCGCGCTCGTGATCGCGTACGCGCTGCGCGACGGCGGCGGCACGCTCCAGGCAGGCGACGCGCTGATGCTGATCGCGGTCGGCGTCGGGGCGCTCGGCTACGCGGAAGGCGCGCGCCTCGCGCGCCAGATGGGCGGCTGGCAGGTCATCTGCTGGGCGCTGGTCGTCTCCGCGCCGTTCCTCGTGCTGCCGGTCGGCTGGCTCGCCTGGGCGCACCACGCCGCGCACCCGGGCCCGCTCGCGCTGCGCACCGTGCTCGCGTTCGGCTACGTGACCCTGTTTTCGCAGTTCATCGGCTTCTTCGCGTGGTACGCGGGCCTCGCGCTGGGCGGCACCGCGCGCGTCGGCCAGGTGCAGCTGCTGCAGATCTTCTTCACGATCGCATTTTCGGCGCTGCTGTTCGGCGAGACGGTCGCGCCGTCGACGTGGCTGTTCGCCGCCGCCGTGATCGCGACCGTGATGCTGGGCCGGCGCGCCGCGGTCGCCGTGGCGCCCCGACCCGCTCGCGCTGGCTGAAATGGTGAGCCATAATGTTCATTTTGCCGACCCGGCCGCACTCGACCGTTCGCGTTTACCCGGCCTATCCGGCCGCATCCGACCGACCGTGTTCGACCGACTTTCCTGACTGACCCGACTATCCGAACGAGGAGACTATGAATCCGAGCGACCTGCATCCGCCGCACTGGCAACTTTCCGAACGCGCCCGCAAGCTCACGAGCTCTGCGATCCGCGAGATCCTGAAGGTCACGGAGCGTCCCGAGGTCATCTCGTTCGCCGGCGGCCTGCCCGCGCCCGCCACGTTCCCGGCCGAGCGCATGCGCGCCGCCGCCGACCGCGTGCTGCGCGATGCGCCCGCTGCCGCACTGCAGTACAGCGCGACCGAAGGCTACCTGCCGCTGCGCGAGTGGATCGCCGAGCGCTACAACGTGCGCGTGTCGCAGGTGCTGATCACGACCGGCTCGCAGCAGGCGCTCGACCTGCTCGGCAAGGCGCTCGTCGATCCGGGCAGCCCCGTCCTCGTCGAAACCCCGACCTACCTCGGCGCGCTGCAGTCGTTCTCGCTGTACGAGCCGCACTACGTGCAGGTGCCGACCGACGAGCAGGGCCTGCTGCCGGAAAGCCTCACGCCCGAACTGACCCAAGGCGCGCGCCTGCTGTACGCGCAGCCGAACTTCCAGAACCCGACCGGCCGCCGCATGCCCGTCGAGCGCCGCCGCGCGCTCGCCGCGTTCGCGCAGTCGAGCCCGTTCCCGGTGCTGGAGGACGATCCGTACGGCGCGCTCAACTACCAGGGCGAGCCGCTGCCGACCATGCTGTCGATGGCGCCCGACCACATCGTGCACCTCGGCACGTTCTCGAAGGTGCTCGCGCCGGGCCTGCGGATCGGCTACATCATTGCCCCCGAGGAACTGCACTTCAAGCTCGTGCAGGCGAAGCAGGCAACCGACCTGCACACGCCGACGCTCACGCAGCGCATCGCGCACGAAGTGATCAAGGACGGCTTCCTCGACGAGCACATCCCGACCATCCGCCAGCTGTACGGCGCGCAATGCGACGCGATGCACGCCGCGCTCGAGCGCCACATGCCGGAAGGCGTGACGTGGAGCCGCCCGGAAGGCGGCATGTTCATCTGGGTGAAGCTGCCGCAGCAGATCGACAGCATGAAGCTGCTCGCGGACGCGGTCGACAACCACGTCGCCTTCGTGCCCGGCGCGCCGTTCTTCGCGAACGATCCGCAGCAGAACACGCTGCGCCTGTCGTTCGTGACGGTGCCGCCCGAGAAGATCGAGGAAGGCGTCGCGCGCCTCGGCAAGCTGCTGCGCGAGCGTCTCTGATCGTCCCCTTTCCTTTAATGACTTGTTGCGAGGAATCGAACGCATGGCCAACGTCTACGACAAACTGAAATCGCTCGGCATCGAGCTGCCGACCGCCGGCGCCCCCGCCGCCGCCTACGTGATGAGCGCGCAAAGCGGCAACACGGTCTACCTGTCCGGCCACATCGCGAAGAAGGACGGCAAGGTCTGGGCCGGCAAGCTCGGCGCCGACCTCACCACCGAGGACGGCAAGGCGGCCGCGCGCGCGATCGCGATCGACCTGCTCGCGACGCTGCACGCGCATACGGGCGACCTGAACAAGGTCACCCGCATCGTCAAGCTGATGAGCCTCGTCAACTCGACGCTCGAGTTCACCGAGCAGCACCTGGTGACGAACGGCGCATCCGAGCTGATCGCAGAGGTGTTCGGCGATGCGGGCAAGCATGCGCGCTCGGCGTTCGGCGTCGCGCAGATCCCGCTCGGCGCGTGCGTCGAGATCGAGCTGATCGCCGAAGTCGCGTAACGCGAGCCGCCCGATGCCCGTTCGCTTCAAGCAGGTCGACGTCTTCACGTCAGTGCCGTTCAAGGGCAATCCGCTCGCGGTCGTGTTCGACGCCGATGCACTCGGCGACGACGACATGATCGCGATCGCCCGCTGGACCAATCTGTCGGAAACGGCGTTCCTGTGCGCGCCGACCGATCCCGCCGCCGACTACCGGGTGCGGATCTTCACGCCGGGCGGCGAACTGCCGTTCGCCGGCCACCCGACGCTCGGGGCCGCGCACGCGTTTCTCGACGGCGGCGGCGTGCCGCGCGCGCCGGGCCGGCTGGTCCAGCAGTGCGGCGTCGGGCTGGTCGAGTTGCGCAAGCAGGCCGACGGCTGGGCGTTCGCGGCACCGCCCGCGCGGGTCACGCCGGTCGCCCGCGCGGACTATGCAGAACTCGAGGCGACGCTGCGCAGCCCGGCGCTCGACCTGAGCGCCGAACCGTGCGCAGTCGACAACGGCGCGCCGTGGCTCGTCGTGCGGATGCAGTCGGCCGACGCGTGTCTCGGCCTCGCGCCCGACCTGGCGGCGCTCGGCGCGCTGACGCACCGCTACGGCGCGCACGGCCTCGCGGTCTACGCGCCGCATCCGCCGGGCGGCCCGGCAACGTTCGAAATCCGCTGCCTGATGACGGGCGACGGCTTCGGCGTCGGCGAAGATCCAGTCACCGGCAGCGCGAACGCCGCGGTGGCCGGGCTGCTGACCCGCCAGCAACGGCGCCCCGGCCTGTCGTACACGGCCCGCCAGGGCACGGCCATCGGCCGCGACGGGCGCATCTCCGTCAACTACGACGGCGACACCATCTGGATCGGCGGCCCCGCCGTCACGGTCGTCGACGGCACCTTCCATGGGACGGCCGTCCGCGGGGCGTCCGAGCACCCTACCGTCTGATATTTCGCGGCGCGCCATGCGCGCCGCGCATCCCGGCGCTATGCTTACCCAGCTATCGCAAAAACGATCCAGCCAGTAATATCGGGCCTAATCCGTCGCCTGGGGGTCTGTGCACACATGCGCATTCCGCAAATGAACAGCCTCTGACGCGACCCCAATATTCAGCCATCCTGCTGGATGGCGCACGCGAGCCAGGACGCCGCACCCTTCGATGAGCTCCGCCCGGTCATCCCATTCGCCGTCGACGCGACCGCTGCGCACGCCGCGCAAATCGCGCCGCCGGGCGCTGTTCGCCATCCCGCTGCTCGGGATGCTGGCGCTCGCCCTGCTGTGGGCCGTGATCGTCGCGCGGATGTCGGTCGAGAAGGACAGCGCGTTCAAGGAAGCGGCGGCCTCCGCGGCGATCCTGTCGTCGGCGCTCGAACAGCACACCGTCAAGGCGATCCACCAGGTCGACCAGATCACGCGCTTCGTCAAGTTCGAATTCGAGAAGTCGCCGGCGAACTTCAACCTCGCGAGCGCCGTCGAGAAAGGCGTCGTGCCGAGCGACACGCTGATCCAGGTGTCGCTCGTCAACGCGAAGGGCATCCTGTTCGCGAACACCGCCGATCGACATCCGCAGCCGATCGACCTGTCCGACCGCGAGCACTTCAAGGTTCACGTGAAGCGCAACGAGGACCAGCTCTATATCAGCAAGCCCGTGCTCGGCCGCGTGTCCGGCCACTGGACGCTGCAGATGACGCGCCGCCTGAACAATCCGGACGGCAGTTTCGCGGGCGTCGTGGTCGTGTCCGAGGATCCGAGCTACTTCACGAACGACTTCTACAACAACGCGGCGATCGGCAAGGAAGGCGTGATCGCGGTCGTCTCCGACGCGGGCGCGGTGCTCGCGCGGCGCACCGGCTCGGTCAACAACGCGCCGGGCGCGTTCTCGGCGTCCGGCGTCTACCCGCTCGCCGAGCGGGTGTCGGGCACGATCGTCGATCCGATCGATGGCGTGACGCGCATCGTGTCGTACCGCCATCTCGACGGCTACCCGCTCGCGGTGATGGTCGGCCTGTCGCAGGCCGAGGAATTCGCCGACTACAACCACACGCGCAACGTCTACCTGCTGATGACGAGCTTCATCACGCTCGCGATGCTCGCGTTCTTCGGCGTCGCGACGGGGCTCATCGGCAAGCTGCTCGGCCGCGAGCGCGAGATGACCCAGCTCGCCGAATACGACCTGCTCACCGGCCTCGCGAACCGCTACGCGACGCTGCGCGGGCTGCGCAACGACGTGTCGATGCCGTCGAGCCTGTCGCGGCTCGGCCTGCTGTTCATCGACCTCGACAATTTCAAGACCGTGAACGATACGCTCGGCCACAACGCCGGCGACATCGTGCTGCAGATGACGGCGTCGCGCCTGTCCGACGCGGTCGGCGACGAAGGCGCGCTCGCGCGCATCGGCGGCGACGAGTTCGTCGTCGTGATGAAGGGCGACGACGTCGAGCGGCGCGCGGTGCGGCTCGCCGAGGTGATCATCCGGATGTTCGGCGAGCCGTTCGACGTGCGCGGCAGCTCGTTCGTGCTGCACGCGAGCATCGGCATCGCGCTGCACACGGTCGCGAACGAAAGCGAGATCGACCTGCTGAAGAAGGCCGACCTCGCGATGTACAGCGCCAAGGACGCCGGCAAGAACTGCTACCAGTTCTACGCGCCGCACCTGTCGCACCGCGCCGATCACCTGATGCGCTGGGAGCAGCAGCTGCGCGTCGCGCTGGCCGAAGGGCAGCTGTTCCTCGCGTACCAGCCGAAGATCGACCTCACGCACCGCCACATCACCGGCTTCGAGGCGCTCGCGCGCTGGGATCACCCGGAGCACGGGATCATCTCCGCGAACGAATTCATTTCGATCGCCGAATCGACGGGCCTCATCGTGCCGATCGGCGATTTCGTGATCCGCACCGCATGCGAGCAGATCGCGCGCTGGCGCGACGACGGGCACGATACGCTCACGCTCGCCGTCAACATCTCGCCCGTGCAGTTCTGGCGCGGCGACCTGATCGAGACGATCTCGCGCACGCTGCAGGAAACCGGCATCGAGGCCGGCCGCCTCGAGCTCGAGATCACCGAGACCGCGATGATGGAATACCCGGAGCTCGTCTCCGAGAAGATCGTCGCGCTCAAGAAGCTCGGCATCCGCATCGCGCTCGACGATTTCGGCACCGGCTACTCGTCGCTGTCTTACCTGCACCGCTTCTCCGTCGACACGCTGAAGGTCGACCGCTCGTTCGTGCAGGCGATTCCGAACGACCGCAGCGTCTGCGTGATGGTGTCGTCGATCGTGCATCTCGCGCGCTCGCTCGGGCTGACCGTCGTCGTCGAGGGCACCGAGACCGAGGAGCAGGTCGCGTGGCTGTCGGCGCTCGGCGAGATCGAGGCGCAGGGCTTCCTGTTCTCGCGCCCCGTGCCCGCCGACGCGATACCCGCGCTGCTCGCCCGCTTCGGCGTGCGCGGCGACCATGCGCACGTCGTCCCGCACCGCGCGACGGGCAGCACCGGCGCCTGAACGGCGGCGCCGACCGGTTTGTTTCGTTCACCGATCGGCTGTTTATATAGTGTTTTCGCGCATGGCAGCGCCGCGCGTTGCGTCGGACAATGCGCAAGGCAGCTATGACCATGGCCCGCACCTCCCATATAACAGGGGCCGTTTGCGCGAGCGGGGGCCCGCGCCCGAAACAAGCCATGATGAGCGTCGAAGTCGAAGCCGCACCGCGCGTGGAGCAGGAATCCCTGTGGACCTTGTTCAAGGTCGTCACGGGCATCTCCGCTGTGTCCTGGGGCGGGCTCGCCATGATGGCGCAGCTCGAGCGCCACTATGTCGAGCGCATGCAGCGCATCGAGCCGCGTGCGTTCGGCGATCTCGTCGCGCTGGCCTGGCTCGTGCCAGGCCCCGTCGGCTGCAACGTGGCGGTGCAGATCGGCCAGACGCTGCACGGCCGCGCCGGCGCCTGGATCGCCGGCTTCGCGAGCGTGCTGCCGTTCTTCGTGATGATGACGCTGTTCGCGATCTTCTATCGCACGCCGTTCGTCCGCTCCCTCGCCGCGCCCGTGATGCTCCACCACTTCAGCATGGTGCTGGCCGCGCTGATCGGCGTCACCTGGGTCAAGCAGCTGCGCACGCTCGTGCGCGCGCGGCTCGAGCAGGCGATCGCTGCGCTGTCGACGATTCTGCTCGCTTTCGCGCATAGTCCCGCGTCGTTCGTCGTGATTCTGTTCGCCGCGTTTGCAGCGGGCTGGCTGACCGGGCCGTCGCAGGACGACACGGTCAACTTCACGCTGTCGCGGCGCGACCGCAAGCTGCTCGTCGTGCTCGCGGTGTTCGTCGTGCTGTTCGCATTGCCGCTTCCGGGCGGGTATCAGGCGCTGCTGTGGCCGCGGCTCGCGGGCGCCGGCATGACGCTGTTCGGCGGCGGCTTTTCCGCGCTGCCGGTGCTGAAGGCGCTGTTCGTGTCGCCCGAGACCGGCATCTCCGATCACGACTTCACGCTCGCGTTCGCGCTGTCGCCGGTGTCGCCGGGGCCGCTCCTGAACGTCGTGCCGTTCCTCGGCTACCTGACGGACGGCTGGCGCGGCGCCCTGCTCGCCACGGCCGCGCTGTTCATTCCGTCCGGCTGCCTGGTCGTGTTCGCGCAGCGCCACCTGTTCAGGCTCAAGCGCCATTCGCGCTTCGAGCACGGGATGCGGCTGCTGCGCGCGGCGACCACCGGGTTCCTCGTCGTCGCCGTCGTGAAGATCCTGCACCGCGAGCCGGCCGACCCCGTCTACTGGTTCACCGGCGTGTTCGCAACGCTCTGTTTCGCGTGCTTCAAGGTGCCCGTGTTCGCGGTGTACGGCGCGGTCGCGATCGCATGCGGCGCATGGCTCTGGGCCGCCGCGCACTGAGCGCGGCGCTCAGGCCGCGACGCGCCGCGCCAGCCGGCGCGCCCGCAGGTGGTCGTACGCGAGGTTGAAGCAGAACGTGTAGGGCAGGAAGAACAGCACGATGCCGAGGTCGAGCAGCAGCGCCTCGAGCAGGCCGACGCCGAGCCACCATGCGGCGAGCGGCACCACCATCGCGACGAGCCCCAGCTCGAACGCGACCGCATGCACGATCCGCATGCCGAGGTTGCGCACCCAGCCGAAACGCCGTTCGAGCCGGTCGAACAGCGTGTTGAACGTCATGTTCCACGCCATCGCGATCAGCGACACCATCACCGTCAGCGCGCCGACGTGCGACACCGGCATGTCGAGCAGCCACGCGCCGACCGGCGCGCACAGCGCGATCGCGACCAGTTCGAACGTCAGCGCGTGCACGAGCCGTTCCGTCACCGTTTTATTGGGATGTTTCATCTCAAACCTCCGATCCTGTGTCATCCATGGCCGCCATTCTGATCGGTTGAACCGCGCCAATCCAATTGGTTATCATCGGTTTTTCCGATTGAACGACACCCGGAGCCCTGGATGCGCCACGCCCCCGAAGCCTTGCTCGCGTTCGCCGAAGCCGCGCTGCTCGGCTCCTTCACCGCCGCCGCGCGCAAGCTCGGCAAGCGCCAGTCGACGATCTCCGAGGCGATCGCAAACCTCGAGATCGATCTCGGCGTGCAGCTGTTCGACCGCTCGACGCGCACGCCGACGCTGACCGACGCCGGGCGTGCGCTGCTGCCGCAGGTGCAGCGCGCGCTGGACGCCGGCGCGGCGATCGACCGCGCGGCCGCGCGGTTCGCGCGCGGCGAGGAGGCGCGGCTGACCTTCGTCGTGTCCGATACCTACCAGTC
This sequence comes from Burkholderia stagnalis, assembly GCF_902830275.1. GTDB lineage: Bacteria > Pseudomonadota > Gammaproteobacteria > Burkholderiales > Burkholderiaceae > Burkholderia > Burkholderia stagnalis. Next base: position 146,599 of record NZ_CADESW010000002.1, read on the forward strand.
GCAACGCTACGAACAGACGCTGACCGCGCTCGCGCAGCGCTTCCCGGCGCTGGAACTCGAATGCCAGATCGCCGAGCACGAGGACGTGCTCGACCTGATCCGGCAAGGCCGCGCGCAAATCGGGCTGATGGCCGCGCGCGCGGCCTACCCGGCCGACATCGGCGCGGCGACAATCGCGGAGGAATCGGAGATCGGCCTGTTCGTCGGGCGCACGCACCCGCTCGCGGCCTGCGGCGACGCCGAGGTGCCGTACGCGGCGCTGCGCGACGCGCGCGAGCTGCGGCTCAACACGTACGCGACGCCGGAAGGCCAGGGCCCGGGCGGCGAAAACAGCCCGCTCGTCGCCGGCACGCAACGCTGGTCGGCGCCGAGCTACCTGATGCTGCTGGAGATGGCGGTGCTGGGGTTCGGATGGACGGAGCTGCCCCGCTGGATGGTCGAGCACTTCGCGCGCGACCGGCTCTGCGAGCTGCGCGCACGCGGCTGGCCGCGCCGGGTGCGGGTCGATGCGGTGTGGTCGCGCAACCGGCCGCTCGGCCCGGCCGGCGCGTGGCTGCTCGATGCGATGCTGGCCGACTGAGCGGCCGGCCCAGTGGCCAACCGAGCCGCGCGCGGCGCGCGGCCGATGATCAGAAGCCGCGCGACAGCACGGCCGCGCCGACCGTGACGACGCCGAGCACGATGTTGACGACGACGAGCAGGCGCACCGCGTTCACCGCGCGTGCGCCGTCCGGCCAGTTCTGCGCCTGCACCGCGCGGCGGATGCGCGGGAACAGCGCGAAGCGCACGTGGCCGAAGATCAGCATCATCACGACGCCGAGGCCCGCCATCGCGTGCAGCGCCCAGGTCGCATGCGCGCCGCCGAACTGCATCAGCAGGAAGCCGCCGGTGAGCAGGATCACGATCACCGAGCCGGCGACCCAGTTGAAAAAGCGGCCGAACACGCCTTCGATCAGCGGCAGCCGCAGTTGCGGCGACAGGTCGGACAGCGCGGGCCGCAGGCAGAAGTTCGCGAACACCATGCCGCCCACCCACACGGCGACGGCCAGCAGATGAAGAAACAGCGCGACGGCGATGGCGTGGGACATGTCGGGAATCCTGTTCTGTTATGAGTTGAATGCGGCAAACCAGCCGGGCGCCCGGCGCGCCCGGCATCAAGCGACGTTCGACAGGCATGCCCCCGCGCGGTTCAGGCCGGTGGCGGAATTTCACAATATTTTGCAAATGCCGGATGACGATCCGACGCGCCCCGATGAAAAAAGGCCGCACGTCCGCCGAAGCGGCCGTGCGGCCCGGGGTGCCGCGACGATGCGTGCTCAGCCGAGCAGCGGACGCAGCTCGGTGACGACCTTGAGCTTCGTGTCCGGCGTGCGGCCCTTGCGCGCGCGCTTGCCGACGTGCGGCGCGAGCGCCGCGTACGACATCGTCTCGTCCATCGCCTTGCCGCCGCGGCCGGTGCCGATCAGCACCACGCCGGCCGGATCGATCGCGAGCGCCTGCACGAGCGTTTCCTTGCCCTCGAGGGCCATCAGGATCACGCCGCGGCCGCCGCCCGACAGCGTCTTCATCTCGTCCATGCCGAACACCAGCAGCCGCCCGTCGCTCGACAGGCACGCGACCTGTTTCGCGTTCGGCAGCACCGGCATCGGCGCAAGCGGCGCCGCGCCGTCGTCGATCGTCATGAACGCCTTGCCGGCCTTCACACGGCTCACCATGTCGCCGACCTTCGCGAGGAAGCCGAAGCCGTTGCTCGACGCAAGCAGCAGCTGCTGATCGGCCGACGCCGCGTAGTAGTGCATCAGGTGCGTGCCGGATTCGAGCTCGACCAGCGACGTGACGGGCACGCCGTCGCCGCGGCCGCCCGGCAGCACCGACACGTCCACCGAGTACACGCGGCCGCGGCTGCCCCACGCGATCAGCCGGTCCGGCGTGCGGCACTGGAACGCCGCATACAGGCTGTCGCCCGCCTTGAACGAGAAGCCGGCCGGGTCGAGCCCGTGGCCCTTCAGCGCGCGCACCCAGCCCTTCTGCGACACGACGACCGTCACCGGCTCGTCGACCACCTTCGCCTCGAACGTCGCGCGCTTCTCCTGCTGGATCAGCGTGCGGCGCTCGTCGCCGTACTGCTTCGCGTCGGCCTCGATCTCCTTGATCATCAGCCGCTTCATCGCGCTTTCGTTCGCGAGCAGTTCCTCGAGCTTCGCCTTTTCGTCGCGCAGTGCCTCGAGTTCCTTCTCGATCTTGATCTTCTCGAGCCGCGCGAGCTGACGCAGACGGATTTCGAGGATGTCCTCGGCCTGGCGCTCGGAGAGGCCGAACGCGCTCATCAGCGCGGCCTTCGGCTCGTCCGACTCGCGGATGATGCGGATCACCTCGTCGATGTTCAGGAAGACGATCATCCGGCCTTCGAGGATGTGGATCCGGTCGTCGACCTTGCCGAGACGGTGGCGGCAGCGGCGCGTCATCGTCAGCTGGCGGAACTTCACCCACTCGTCGAGGATCGTCAGCAGCCCCTTCTGGCCCGGCCGGCCGTCGGCGCCGATCATCACGAGGTTCAGCGTCGCGTTCGATTCGAGGCTCGTGTGCGCGAGCAGCGAATTGACGAACTCCGTCTGGTCGATCGTGCGCGACTTCGGCTCGAACACGAGCCGCACCGGCGCTTCCTTGCCCGACTCGTCGCGCACCGCGTCGAGCAGGTCGAGCATCGTCTTCTTCGTGTTGAGCTGCTCGGGCGTCAGCGTCTTCTTGCCGAGCTTCAGCTTCGGGTTGGTCAGCTCCTCGATTTCCTCGAGCACCTTCTGGCCCGACGTGCTCGGCGGCAGCTCGGTGACGACGAGCTGCCACTGGCCGCGCGCGAGATCCTCGATCTTCCAGCGCGCGCGCACCTTCAGGCTGCCGCGGCCCGATTCGTAGGCCGCCGAGATTTCCGCGTCGCTCGAGATGATCTGGCCGCCGCCCGGGAAGTCCGGGCCTGGAATCAGCCCCATCAGCTCCGCGTGCGTGAGCTTCGGGTGGCGGATCATCGCGACCGCGGCCGCCGCGACTTCGCGCAGGTTGTGCGACGGGATTTCCGTCGCGAGGCCAACCGCGATGCCCGACGCGCCGTTCAGCAGCACGAACGGCAGGCGGCCCGGCAGCAGCTTCGGCTCCTCGAACGAGCCGTCGTAGTTCGGCATGAAGTCGACCGTGCCCTGGTCGATCTCGTCGAGCAGCAGCTTCGCGATCGGCGTGAGCCGCGCTTCCGTGTAACGCATCGCCGCCGCGCCGTCGCCGTCGCGCGAGCCGAAGTTGCCCTGCCCGTCGATCAGCGGATAGCGCAGCGAGAAGTCCTGCGCGAGACGCACGAGCGCGTCGTAGGCGGACTGGTCGCCGTGCGGATGGTATTTGCCGAGCACGTCGCCGACGACACGCGCGGACTTCACCGGCTTCGCGTCGGGGCCGAGGCCCATTTCGTTCATCGCGAACAGGATGCGGCGCTGCACCGGCTTCTGGCCGTCGCAGACGTCCGGCAGCGCACGGCCCTTCACGACGCTGACCGCGTAGCTGAGGTAGGCCTGCTCCGCGTAGTTGCCGAGCGTCAGCGTGTCGCCCGCGGGCGCGTCCGGCTCGGGAAAGAGATCGGGAGTGTTGTCGTCCATCTGAATTCCGTATTCTTGGGTGGCGCAAGTCAGGACCGGGCGTCATGCCCGGCCGCGCTCAAATATCCGCTTCGACTTCGTTGCCCTTTTCCTCGAGCCAGCCGCGCCGTGCGGCCGCCTCGCCCTTGCCCATCAGCATCGTCATGCGCGCGACCGTCGTCTCGTAGTCGAGATCGCCGAGCAGCACCGGCATCAGGCGGCGGGTATCGGGGTTCATCGTCGTGTCCCACAGCTGCTCGGCGCTCATTTCGCCGAGACCCTTGAAGCGGCTGATGCTCCACTGGGTCTCGCGCACGCCGTCCTTGCGCAGCTTGTCGAGGATCGCCTCCAGCTCGCCTTCGTCGAGCGCGTACAGCTTCTGCGCGGCCTTCTTGCCGCGTGCCGGCGCGTCGACGCGGAACAGCGGCGGCCGCGCGACGCACACATGACCGCGCTCGATCAGCTGCGGGAAATGCTTGAAGAACAGCGTGAGCAGCAGCACCTGGATGTGCGAGCCGTCGACGTCCGCGTCCGACAGGATGCAGATCTTGCCGTAGCGCAGGTTCGACAGGTCGACGCTGTCGTCGGGGCTGTGCGGATCGACGCCGATCGCCACCGAGATGTCGTGCACCTCGTTGTTCGCGAACAGGCGGTCGCGCTCGGTTTCCCACGTGTTCAGCACCTTGCCGCGCAGCGGCAGGATCGCCTGGTATTCCTTGTCGCGGCCCATCTTCGCGGAGCCGCCCGCCGAGTCGCCCTCGACGAGGAACAGCTCGTTGCGCGCGATGTCCTCGGTCTCGCAGTCGGTCAGCTTGCCGGGCAGCACCGCGACGCCCGAGCTCTTGCGCTTCTCGACCTTCTGGCCGGCGCGGGTGCGCGCCTGCGCCTGCTTGATCACCAGCTCGGCGAGCTTCTTGCCGTGCTCGACGTGCTGGTTCAGCCACAGTTCGAGCGCCGGGCGCGAGAACGACGACACGAGCTTCACCGCGTCGCGGCTGTTCAGGCGTTCCTTGATCTGGCCTTGGAACTGCGGATCGAGCACCTTCGCGGACAGCACGAACGACACGCGCGCGAACACGTCTTCCGCGAGCAGCTTGACGCCCTTCGGCTGCAGGTTGTGCAGCTCGACGAAGCTCTTCACCGCCTGGTAAAGGCCGTCGCGCAACCCCGATTCGTGGGTGCCGCCCGCCGGCGTCGGGATCAGGTTCACGTACGACTCGCGCACGAGCGAACCTTCCTCGCTCCAGGCGACGACCCACGACGCGCCTTCGCCCTCGGCGAACGTGTCGTCGCCCGAGCGCGAATCGGCGAAGCGCTCGCCTTCGAACAGCGGGATCAGCAGCTCGCTGCCGTTCATCTCGTCGAGCAGGTAGCCGCGCAGGCCATCCTCGTATTTCCAGGCCTGGCGCTCGCCGCTCTTCTCGTTGACGAGCACGACCTCGACGCCCGGCAGCAGCACGGCCTTCGAGCGCAGCAGGCGCTGCAGCTCGCCGAGCGGCAGGTTCGGCGAATCGAAGTATTTCGGATTCGGCCACACCTGCACGCGCGTGCCGGACTTCTTCTCGCCGCGGCCCGCGCCCTGGGTCGCGAGCGGCTTCACGACGTCGCCTTCGGCGAAGCCGAGCTCGGCGATCTTGCCGTCGCGCCAGACCGTCACGTCGAGACGCGTCGCGAGCGCGTTCGTCACCGACACGCCGACGCCGTGCAGGCCGCCCGAGAACGTATAGGCGCCGCCCGCGGCCTTGTCGAACTTGCCGCCCGCATGCAGGCGCGTGAACACGATCTCGACGACCGGCACGCCTTCTTCCGGGTGCATGCCGAACGGAATGCCGCGGCCGTCGTCCTCGACGGACACGGAATGATCCGCATGCAGCGTGACGGTAATCTGCTTGCCGTAGCCGCCGAGCGCCTCGTCGGACGCGTTGTCGATGACTTCCTGGATGATGTGCAGCGGATTCTCGGTACGGGTGTACATGCCGGGCCGCTGCTTGACCGGCTCGAGACCCTTGAGCACCTTGATCGATGCTTCGCTGTAGGCCGCGCTGGGCTTCTTCGTTGACATAGACGCTGACTGAGTTCGTCGTTCATCGGGACGTTGTCCACACCGCGTGTGGATAACGTCGTGGACAAAACGTTGAGTTCCGTAAAAAAGCGAATCGAAACAATGGTGTGCTTGGACTGCTCCGAAAGCGGGCGCGCGGCGCACGCCGCGACAACCCGAAACGGGCCGTATTCTACTGGTTCCGCGCGACGGGCCATCGCACGAAAAGCGTGCGGGGCCCGGCGCCGCGGCGCGCCGCCCGACGGGCGGCCGCCCCGCGTCACGGCTTGCGCTTCGCCTCGAGCGTTTCCCAGCGTTCGAGCGCGGCGAGCAATTCGTCGTCGATCGCCGCGAACCGCTCGGTCAGGCGCGTGCCTTCCTGCGGATCCTTCGCGAAGATCGAGCCGTCGTCGAGCTGCGCGCCGATCGTCTTCTGCTCTTCCTCGAGCGCGGCGATCCGCTCGGGCAGCCCGTCGAGCTCGCGCTGCTCGTTGAACGACAGCTTCACGGTGCGCTGCGCGTTGCGGCCCGCGGCGCTCTTCGCCGGCTCGTCCTTGACGGGCGCCGCGTCCTTCGCGGCCCGCTTTGCGGCTTCCTGTTGCGCGAGCTGCTGCGAGCGCTCGCTCTGGATCTGCCAGTCGGTGAAGCCGCCGACGTATTCGCGCCACCGGCCTTCGCCTTCCGAGGCGATCACCGACGTCGCGACGTTGTCGAGGAACGCGCGGTCGTGGCTGACGAGCAGCACGGTGCCGTCGTAGTCGGCCAGCAGTTCCTCGAGCAGCTCGAGCGTCGGGATGTCGAGGTCGTTGGTCGGTTCGTCGAGCACCAGCACGTTCGCGGGGCGCGCGAACAGCCGCGCGAGCAGCAGCCGGTTGCGCTCGCCGCCCGACAGCGACTTCACCGGCGAACGCGCGCGTTCCGGCGCGAACAGGAAGTCGCCGAGATAGCTCATCACGTGCTTGCGCACACCGCCGATCTCGACCCATTCGCTGCCGGGGCTGATCGTGTCCGCCAGGCTCTTCTCCTGATCGAGCTGCGCGCGCATCTGGTCGAAATAAGCGACCTGCAGGTTGGTGCCGGTGCGCACCGTGCCTTCATCGGGCTTCAGCTCGCCGAGGATCAGCTTGAGCAGCGTGGTCTTGCCCGCGCCGTTCGGGCCGACGAAGCCGATCTTGTCGCCGCGCATCACGGTGGTGGAGAAGCAGTCGACCACCGCGCGGCCGTCGTAGCGCTTCGTCACGTCGGTCAGCTCGGCGACGATCTTGCCGGACTTCTCGCCCTGTGCGACGTCGAGCTTCACGTTGCCCTGCGCATTGCGGCGCTCCGCGCGTTCGTTGCGCATCTGCACGAGCCGTGCGATACGGCCGACGCTGCGCGTGCGGCGCGCCTCGACGCCCTTGCGGATCCACACTTCCTCCTGCGCGAGCAGCTTGTCGAACTTCTCGTTCTCGACGCGCTCGACTTCGAGCTGCTGCGCCTTGCGGGTCTGGTACGCGGAGAAATTGCCCGGATACGACAGCAGGCGGCCGCGATCGAGTTCGACGATACGGGTGGCGACGCGATCGAGGAACGCGCGGTCGTGCGTGATGAACAGCAGGCCCGCGCGCTGCGCGACGAGCAGCTCTTCCAGCCAGCGGATGCCGTCGAAATCGAGGTGGTTGGTCGGCTCGTCGAGCAGCAGCACGTCGGGTTGCAGCACGAGCGCGCGGGCCAGCGCGACGCGCTTCTGCATCCCGCCGGACAGCGCGTCGACCTGGGCGTCGCCGTCGAGGCCGATCTGCGCGAGCGTCATCGACACGCGCGTGCGCCAGTTCCACGCGTCGTGCGCATCGAGCGACGACTGCAGCGCGTTCATCCGTGCCAGCAGCGCATCGTGCTCGGCGCCTTCCGGCGTTTCCGCGAGGCGATGGGCGATCGTGTCGTATTCGCCGAGCAGCTCGCGCGTGTGGGTCAGGCCGGACGCCACCGCGTCGAACACGGTCGCGCCGGCTTCGAATTCGGGCTCCTGCGGCACGTAGACGGTGACGAGCTCCTGCTGGCGCGTGACGAGGCCGTCATCCGGCCGGGCAAGGCCCGCGACGATCTTCAGCAGCGACGACTTGCCCGCGCCGTTGCGGCCGATCAGGCCGACGCGCTCGCCGGCCTCGAGCGAGAAATCCGCGTGATCGAGCAACGCGACGTGACCGAACGCGAGTTGCGCGCCGGTAATGGAATAAAGCGACATGGGGAAGACGGCGAAGTGAAGTCGGAAGCGCTCATTGTACCGGTGGCGGACGCCGCCACCGGCATGGCCGAATGGATGATGTCGCGAGAGCGGCCGTGCGGCCCGGTTGCGGCCCGCCACGCGCGGGCGGCGGCCACCGGAACGGGCGCGCACCCCGCGCACGGACGGCCTGGCCGCCCGCGCGGGTGCGCCTGCCCGGGTGCGCCCGCTTACTTCGCGTTGACGATGATGGTCTGGCTCACTTCGGGGCCGTACGAGCGGTGCGCGCCGTCGCCGAACTGCAGCGTCAGCGTATGCCGGCCCGGCGGCAGCATGATCTCGGTTTCGGTCTGGGCCTTGCCGAAGTGCAGCGAATGTTCGCCCGCGGGAATCACCTCGCCCTTCGGGATCGGCCGGCCGTCGATCAGCAGGTGGTGATGGCCGGTGTTCGGCGTCATGTCGCCGGCCGGCCGAAGCTGCAGGCCTTCCAGACCGAACTTCACGTGTACCGGGTTCGACACCGTCGCGCCGTCCGTCGGCTCGACGAAATACACACGGCCCTCGGCCCGCGCGATCGTCGACACGGCCATCGCCGCCACGCACACCGCACCCGCGATCCACTTTCTGTTCAGCATCGGTTTCTCCTTATGATTGGACAGCCCGGGAAGCATACACCGCACGCATGGCGCACGGGTTCCGGTTGCATTGTTCGCGATGCGCACGTTTAAAACGACGTTGCGGCCGAGTTCGGCGAAATTCCGGTACCATTGCGCCTTTCGTCCGCCGGCCGGGCCGCGGACGGCATTACCCTGATTCCATTTTCCTGAGCGCGACATGAGCGAAGTGACCGAATACCAGAGCTGGGTCTGCCTGATTTGCGGGTGGGTCTATAACGAGGCGGAAGGCCTGCCGGACGAGGGCATCGCGCCCGGCACGCGGTTCGCGGACATTCCCGCCGACTGGCGCTGCCCGCTGTGCGACGTCGCCAAGGAAGACTTCGTCGTCGTCGATTTCTGATCGGCTGATCGCGCGCCGCGCAACGCGGCGCGCCAGCATCGGTGCGCATTCCGTCCGCCGATGCCAATGCGCGTTTGCTATACTCTGCGCGCTGTCCACACCGCTGCCCGGCTTGCGTTGCACGCGAGATGCCGGGTCGGCAGGCTCCCCGTAGTTCAATGGATAGAACAAGCGCCTCCTAAGGGCATTGAGGGGGTCGCCAATCCACCCGAAACCCTTATAAATCAAGGGTTTGGCTCCAGCCTAGTCCCGTCAAATCCCGTCCCATTTCTCCCTCTCGCGTCCCAAAATTGTCCCAAAACGCCGTTGTCCCACGGCTACAAAGAGCACTTTTAGAGAGCTTGGAGAGGAAGTTTTGAAGGCTCTGGGGAGGGTTCCTTGCTGAACCCGAAGAAGCAAATCTTGGCACCGCGAGCGGGAATCGAACCCACATCTAACCCTTCTTACCACTATGCCTTTCGGCACCCTACCAGGTAGGTTTGTGGTCTGGACTTTGCCTTCAGCTCAATGAGCTGGGAGCCGTCAAGTCTCTACACCTTCCAAGAAGCATGAGCCTCTAGGCTTGGCTCGGCGTTGCCACGACCAAAGGTCAGAGGGTTCACCGAATTTGACTCCATTCAATCCCGCCATCGCTGGCGAGTTGCCCAACACATGCAGGAGGGGTTTGTTCTATCCGTTGAACTATCGCGGTATGGATGAAAGAGGCAGAACCGCACTATCATACACGACAACACACACTCGGGGGAAGGGTTAGACATGGAGCTTCATGCACAGCTTGTTGATTACTTGAAGAAAAAGACAGACGGAAAATTCTTGATGACCCCAGAACAGCTTGAGGCTGAAATCGGGATATCGGAAAAACAACAATCAAAGCTCAGAAAAGAGAACAATTTCCCTATTCCGTGGAAGTCAGTTGGGCGTAATGTCTTCTACTCCATTTACCATGTCGCAGACTTCTTGCTTAGTGGCGAAGTAAAGCAAGAAGAAGCCCCCGTTGTAGAACCAGCAATAGAAAAACCAATCAAGCCAAAGGTTTTGCAACCAGTAAAGTCGAAAACCCCCGTACAAGATTTGTCATTCCTTGCTAAGATGAAGTTTCTTGCCGCTCATGTCCAAGAGCAAGCAACCGAATTGCAATCTCTGGCAGATAACCTCAATCGCTATCATGACTCGCTTGAGTTAAAGATGAAGCTTGAGGATTCTCTTCCAATAAGCGATAAAGAACACAAAATAGTCAAAGAATTCTAAGCAAGGAAGATCGATCAATGAAAACGCCAACAGCGAAGCAAAAAGGCATTTACATGGCTCATGAGCTTTATGGGCTAATTATCAGTGGGAAATTCCTCAATATACAGAAGGGACGCAAGGGGCAAAGTCTCAAGCAAAGCATGGATGAGGTTGCCGAGGATTTTCATCAGCCCCTTATCCCTGACATTGAAAGCTTTGAGGATGCACTTGAACTCCTAAACCCAATCATTTTGGAAATTTTTGGGAGCAAAAAGCTATCTTTGGCTTACTCCAAATCGCTTTACTACACCCTGCTTCTCATGTCTCGGGAAAAACAATACGGAGCATGGGTTGCTCTAATTGCATTCACACAATATCTCTGTTTTGATGACATAAAGAAGGCTCAATCCTTCATTCCTTTTCTCAATCATGAATCAGACAAGGATCGAGCCATTTCCTTTGGTCTCAAACTTGGCATGAATGATGGATACGAAGACATTGCCCCACTTTTTTCCGCTAAGCTCAATCTCTTGAGGCTGGCTGGGGTCAATCTCAATGCAGAATACAAGGAGAATGGCTACAACGACGACAAGACCACCATTGCGCGAGATCTCGCCAAAAATCCAGCCGATGGTGAGATTAGTGGGGAAATGGAAGGCTACCTCAAAATTCTGGAAGCAGCTCACTATCATGGGGTTGATCTGGTAAAGGCCATTCCCGTTGCAGAAGAGGAAGAGAACCAAGAATTCGTTTCTTTTGCAATGAAGCTCAAGCTTGAGCAGAACACCGAGGACAAGCCCGTTGTGACCCGAGTCAGCAAGAATGGTGGAAAGCTCTAACACATACCCACACAGAAACGAATTAAAGCCCCTATTCGGGGCTTTTTTGTTGTCTTCAAGGGGATGGTTATCGGATTAAGAAATAATCAACGGCAAAACCCTCATTTACACGCGCGAATGAGCTTGATTATCCCATAATGCGAAACATAATCAGCAAGTTCTAATCCTTTTTGCTGTAATGCGTTTCTTCAATAGGGTTTACTTTGGCAATCAAAATCTTTTTACAAGAATCTTGATAGATCTTGTTGACCTACTACATAGATGGCCCTAAGATGGAGACATCAACAAGCACAACACCAGGCAGCAGCAAGCTTGTTGAGACTTCTAACCTCTTACGCAAGCTGTTGCTACCCATACCTACTGGAGAAAGAACATGGCTGAAACGATCACCGCAAAGAACACCAAGGAAGCCGCACCGAAGAAGCTGACGATTGCTGAGATCCTTGCTCAGCGCAAGGCATTTGAAGAACAGATCGCCGCTCAACTGGCCGAAGAACGTCCCGCAGCTCTGGAAGCGGTCAAGGAGCAGATCGCTACCTTCACCTTCACTGCCGAAGAGCTGGGCTTCGCTACTCTGGAAGTCGTGAAGGAAATCATCAAGCACGAAGGCTGGACGGCTGCTGAGCTGGGTATCCATGTTCCGACCGCTGGTCGGGGTGCAGGCACTGGCGACAAGCAGACCCGTGTCATGAGCAAGCCGCTCAAGAACAAGGACGGCAGCGACACGGGTGTGTGGCTGGCTCACCCGCCGAAGTTCCTCGATACCGAGGGTTGCTTCACGGAATACAAGGCAGGCAAGAGCATCGATGCATGGCTGGTCAATCCCGCCGACAAGAAGGCGAAGATCAACTTCCTCAAGAAGCTGGCAAGCCGTGAAAGCAAGGCGCCGACCAAGGAACAACTTGGCGATATCACCGAAGCCGAGTTCAAGGCTGAATAAGCTTCACAGCTTCCGACAAAAGCCCTCTACGGAGGGCTTTTTTGTACCTGTTAGGTTTTGAGGTAGTCCCATGCAGAACAACCGAATGCAGAATTTTGGGGGAGGCACAGCAATAGCCATCACCCCGATTCACAGAGATATCATGAACGGTCTTATTCTCAAAGGTGAGTTTGACCTTTTGAAGAACACCACCCACCTTGATGAAGTGTTCAAGCTTGCTCAACACCCCGAGCAAACGAAGCTCGCCATTGACACCTACCTCAACTTCACCCAGCAGATCGAGAGCTTGAATTGCTCACTCACCTTCTTTGGGTTTCGGCAAGGTGGATGGATCGAGAATGGTCAAATGCAAGTGGGCGACTGGAAGAGCATTCTTTCAGACGACAAAAAGAGCTTCAAGAAGCCTCCCGTTTTGCTCTTCATGTTCTCGCTACAAAGCAAGACCCACAACAACCCCGCCTTTGAAGTTAAATATTACATCCCGCTTGAGTTCATGCTTCTGGCACTCGCAAGCATGGTCTCCCATATCTGGCTCCAAATCTTCTTTGACGAGAACCAGCCGATCCCGTGGTCTGAAATCGAGCAAGTAGGCCGAGGGAAGTGAGACACCTTGCCCAGACCCCACAGAAGCTACCAGAAGCCCCCTAGCGGGGCTTTTCTCATGTTTGGAGCTAGGTTGCCGTTACAACCTACAGGTAGACTACCAGGCACACCACAACCACCGCGAAGGGACCAGCATGTTCAGCAAGAAGAAGCCAGAAGGCACGGAAGACCAAGCATACGATCTCATGAACCTTGGAGGCTTTGGAGGTCTCAAGCGCAAGAGCTCACCAGGAACAGAAGCGTCTCAGCCACCCCAAGCCCAGCAAAAGCCATCCATACCTCAACAAGTCTTAGAGCAGTTACTTGCGTGGGGTATGGAAAATGTACGGAACAACCCCAATAACGATAAATCAAAACAAATTCTTCAGCTCGTTAGCCAGCACAAGACTGATAAGGATGTCTTACACATAGCCGAAATCATCTTTGATTCATTTGATAAAGTTCTTGAAGATCAAGATAGCGATGCCTTTGTCAATGAGCGAGACAAGGTTGAGAGCTTCATTGCCACAACCAATCGACAACAAGAGTTGAGTATGCTCGCTTCGTGCATTGCCAATTTGTATGCCGCCAACATAGCAGCGAGAATGAGACAGAAAAGCGGATCGGCAGATAGCAAGCAAATTGTTACTATTATGGGTATCCTTGCTCAGAACTACTCCAATTTAATGTGAGCAAGCATTCCTTATTCAAGAAAGTAAAAAGCCCCGATCTTCGGGGCTTTTTTCATGCTTCATTTTGTATTGCATCATTAGACTCACCCTTATTGCCTTGCCTTCTCTTTCTGAAGCTTGACAAGCAAGCGATCTTTATAGGGCTTTGCACGAGAGCAAGTATCAACATTATTACTGGCACTCATTTTAGCCTCATTCTTCAATACTGCTTCCTCAGCCGCCGAGCTTTCATTGTCGATCTCTTTAGGGGTCTTGCCAGCCAAGGCACCATACTTCATTGCCAGCTCGCGGAATGCACGTTGCGAAACAATCCAATCCGCTAATGTCACTCGCAGATCTTCGTTGACCTCTTGCAGCAATTGGACCTTTTCAGTGAGTTCCTTGTTGACTCGCTTGTAATAAGCAATTGAGCCACTGGCAGCAGCCAAATCACGACGAGCATGATCAAGTTGTTGATGGTTGCCGTCTAGCTCTAGATTAAGCGAATCAATCTCACGCCCCTGGTTGCCTAACTTCTCCAAGGCGTACAACCCGCCCAAAGTTTCAAGAACACCACTCATAGTCAAACTCCTTTTGTCAAGTCATAGACAAGACTAGCGTACTATTTTTAGAAAATCAATATTTCGATGAAAAAAGCATCCACTTGGATGCTTTTTCGGATATTTATTCGGGTACTTTTCCACCATCGTCATCAGGCTTTTTCTTGATATCTTCTCGCCTTTGCTTCTCTTCCTGATACAACGCTTCGGCACGATTATGTAACTCTTTGCCAGTATCACCAGAAGACAAGGCTTTATCAAGAATTTGCTTGGTAGCGTCAGAACCAATATTGCTTTCCATGTTGCCAATGGTCTTCATGATATTGCGAAGATTCTTGGTATTATTTCCAGCATAGGCTTTAATGAACCCGCCGTTTGGATTGCCTTCAAGGCTCTTGTCCATGATCTGTTGTCCAATGGAGTGAGCCGCATTGACAGCACTACCCCCAAAGTCTTTGTGACCGTTTTCCTCTGATCTTGAGAATTCCATATCAAAATCAGCTTTACCGTTGATTGGGTCGGATACAGTAGCCATATCCAAGCCTCTATCATAGGCTTGGCTGTTCGCAATGGCTTTCTTGACACTACTGAATGAATCACCAGGTAACATACTGGCATGGCTATTTTTCATATCAGCAGTTCCATCGCCATATCGCTCATTCATTTGTCTATCTATGTTAGCCAATTTGTGTTTCTCTTCATTCGCATTTCTTTGAGACTTACGAGCCAAAGCTTGTAAGCCTGTTTTTGCGGCTACATTTGCTGCACCAGTGCCGAAGCCAATTGCCCCGGAAGCAGCACCGCCAGCTTTATCAGCCGCCTTTGAGAAGTCACCGGCAAATTGACCAAGTTGCGCACCTGTTGGACCGCCGATCCATTGCAACATTTGATCTGGCAGTTGATGGACGATACTGAAGCACTTTCTAATGAAAATGAACATTACGGCCAAGTAGACTATCGAGCCAATAGCCAAAGAGAACAATGCTGAGATTCCAGTAGTGCTGTTGGTACTTTGAGCGAATACCTCAAAAAATGCCTTGTTTATAAGTTCGCCTACGACTGAAGAAATAATAATCGCAGCTTCCATGCCGAAGATCATAAGAACAGGTCTAAGTAGCAATGAAAGAACAAGTGAGTACCCATTCCCGGCACGGCCCGTCATGTCATCACCATTTGGATGAAGGTGCATGATTGCCCATAGAGGAGCAGCAATGATTGCTTCAATGACTAATAATACCCAGCCTACAATACAGCCTATCCAAATTATGAAGGGCATATTTGGTAGGAAGAAGGCAGCTCCAGCTCCAGCCCCCGTTAATACCTTGATTGGCACGTCAAGGAACCAACCAATGATGGCAATAACGCCATTTTGTGCCCCTCCAGTAATGAAACCTGTCAAAGCTCCCGTTCCGACTGCAACAAGAGCGATTGATCCGACAACGAGCTCAGCTAGGGTTAGTAATCTGTTTCCAAGCTCATTGATGACGATTAGAGGATGTCTAGTGTCATTCTTTAAATCGTACAGATTCACACCAGTCAAGACTGACGTGATACCAGCCTGAAAAGTCTTCAATGGGTTGCCAGTGATATGTACACCACTGCCCGCTACATTCTCAGCATCGGGACTATTCTTGATTCCCAAGAAGCTACCAGGCTGACTTCTCTTGTCGGCAGCTAGAACTAGCTTTGCCCCGTCATAGTATTTGACAGCATCAGAGAAAAGTAGCTTGTCCATAGCAGGACCCACGGCAGAAGACTCATCTGTTGGAGAAGAAGCTACGGCTTTATTGATGATGTCGTTCATTTGAACGATACGAGTAAACCATGCACCAGCTAATATCCAACCTTGATTGTTCGCCGCCTGTTGAATCTTTGTATAAGCATCACCAGTGGATAGACCGTCAGCAACACCTTTAACACCTTTCAGATAGTCATCTGCCGCTTGCTCTATTTGTGCGTAGTAAGCCTTGGCTTGGTCAGGAGTTATGCTCACACCATAAACACCGTCATCACCAGGCTTAGGAGCTGTAGCAATAACAGAAGCAGCCAAAGAATCCATCTTATGAACTAAAGCATCTGTTTGCGCATTGTGAGCTTGACGAATGGCACTGACATCCATTGGAGCAAAGATAGTCCCGATATCACCTAGATAGCCGCCATTTGTTGTTGGAGCTGTATTGACGACAGTTGAATCTACTTGGGTGACATTCTTGTCTTGTGGGTAATCTATCTCCCCACATCCATTTGTTCTCACGCTGGAAGTGCTATCACCATAAAGCCAACCTTGTGAAGTGTTGGTCATGGTGTAATTGTATTGCCCGAATTTCAGTAGCGAGCTTGATTCAGAAATGGCTCTCGCATAAGAGCGATAGCACATTGAGGCATTAAATGCTGCTTTGGCGGTTCCGACGATTTCGTCTCTGTATGTCTGAACATTCGTATTGGCTACACTTGTGGGATTGCTCATGAAGGCAGACCAAACACCATCAGCCAAACCAATCCCTTGAACAACCAGCCACATGACGATGGCTTGCATAACACAATAACCACCACCAACAACAGGAAGAACAAGAGCCGTACCAACTGAATATCTGACTGGAACCCACACTGAAGAGAACTTCTTACCCAACATCTCTCCATCATGTGCGGTGTTCAAAGTGCCGGCCAATATTGTGTACCCAGCTAAAATCCCGCCAATTATTAGACAAGCACCATTGAACATCTTAATTCCGCTAATGAGCGGATCATTGCCACCAGAATCTAGCAAGCCCCCAAAGATTGCTCCAAGCATTTTGATTGATATATCGCCTGAAGATGGCTCAAAGACATTTGCCGCAAAAGAGCTGGCACTTGCTAATGTGAATAATAGAAATAGAAACAGTTTTTTCATTGATAACCCCTTATTGATTTTATTTTCGGTTATCAATACCTTATCAAATTAAAACTCCATGTCAACGACCAAAACAAAAAGCCCCAAGGTTTTATCCAAGGGGCAATTGTTTATGGAGGACACCATGAGTAAAATACAGCAACCTAGAAATAGAAGCAAATCCAGCAATCACGAAAGCTCAAGGCAAGCAGTGATTTTTGGTCAAAAAAGCATCTCAGGTCGCAACTGAGGTGTTTTGTTTCATTTTTACTTTTCGCACTACGATCAACTTATACGAAAGCGATCCGAGTTTGTCAATAGGAAAATGAAAATAATCCTACAAAAACAAAAAGCCTCAAAAGAGGCCAATTGTTTATCATGAACCAAAAACAATCAAAGGAGCATTTGATGTATGCCAAACCCACATGATTAAGCTCGGCAATCTTCTTTTTACATCTTAATTGAAGTTTGTCAATATCCTAAATCAATTTTCTTGCCACAAAATCTTTGAGGTCAGCTCCAACCTCTTCAAATTCAAGCTCAATCACTTCGTTATTCATGGCTTGAATTATGAGTCGAGCAATGTTCTTGACTCTATTGTTGTTGTTCTCTTGTGCTATCCACCACAAGCTAAAAGCGGGAAGGATAAATTCAGCCGTAAAACCGAAGCTGTAATCCCTCTCGTTGAGGTTGTAGGCATACTCAACAATCTCGCTTCCCAGATCCGCCAAGGTGTTTTCGAGGGTGTAGAGCTTCCTTGTGTCGTCGCACAAGGCAAGGAGCTCAGACAGCTTCAGCTCCAGCACTTCTCCCGATTGAGCTCGTATTAGTTCCTTTTCTTCATCCAAGACGATGCTACCCCGCTCAATGAGGCGTTGGATGTCCGACCAAGGCAAATGTTCGCCTTCTCTGATAACCGGTCTCTCTTTGCCGTCAACGATGATCATCTTCTTGTTCATTTGAGCCACGAACGGACCTACCTTAAAGGACAGCATGGGCAAGATGAACCAGAAGGCTTTCTCAGCCAAATCCCAGCCGTTGACTGCCTTGCTCCCATAGGAAGCGACCAAGGCAGCGTTGAAGGTCCTCTCTGCTAGTTTAGGACCGGCCAAGACCTCCCATAGCTCCAAGCCTCTCGGTCCCGTGGTGAAGCTCTCCGCCGTGCCTGGTAGGAGCTTTTCTACGATATTGAGCCGTTTGCTTTGTGGGACTTGATCACCGCTCAAGTAATCCCACCACTCCCAATCAGCCACATCCGCATAGAGCGGGTTAGTTTCAAGCTCTCGGATAAAGGCTTTGTCTTCCTTTCCCTCTTGCTTGGCTATTTGCTTGATCACCTTGACCCAATAACGGGTCCTCATGGCTTGAAGATCTCTATCTCTATCGCCGTGACTCATAACTTTTATCCTTTGTCAAGCATTCTAGCCTTTTCTCTAGATTCTAGAGTTCAAGGGTGAAAAAACAGCCTTAAATTTAAACTTCTTTCATGCTTAAACAACAAAGGAGAAAAGCATGAAACAAGAAATCAAGAACTTCAACTTAAAGATCAAGGGTCAAGGCCAACTTATCAATAATGATTGCCTTGCAGGTATGAAGAACCTTCCAGACAACTGTATTGACCTTGTTTTGACCGATCCCCCTTATGGTATCGCAAACAAGAATCTCCGTACATGGGTCGGGGCTTCCAAGAACGGCGGGAAATCAGTCACAACACAAGAAGCTTGGGGCAATGACTTCCAAGACAGCTTTGGTGATGCCAACGGCTTCTGGGAATGGTTCAAGCCTTTCATGGCAGAGATGTCACGAGTAACCAAGGACGGCGGCTCAATCATTCTCTTTCTTGATGTGAAGTATATCGGTCATTACCTAAAACTTATTGAAGAAGAGTTCGGCCTTAAATTCCGCAACGGTATCTATTTCGTTAAGAAGAACCCTGGCCCTGGTCTTAATAAAAAAGGCTATCGCCATGCTTGTGAGCAAGCGATTTGGTTCACCAAGGGCACGACACCTTTTAACTTCAACTTCTTAGAGCAGAAGGACATGCTTAATGTCTTCAGCGGAGCCGTAGGAAGCAACAAGGAAACAAAGCACCCTTGCGAGAAGTACAAATGGATGATTGAGCCACTTATCGAACGGCACAGCCATGAGGGGCAATTACTTTTAGACCCATTCGGCGGATCAGCAAGCACTCTTGTTTATGGCATCCAAAAAGGCCGCAAAGTGATTGCCTTTGAGAAGAGCGAGAAGTTCTTCCAGATGGCAAAAGAGCGAGTGGAGAAACATGGTCTTGATGTGCTTTTCTATGAGCCAAACAAGAAGGTTGAAGCTAAGAAGGTAGAGGTCAAGCAAGAGGATATAACTGACCAAATGAAGAGCCAAATTGAACAGCTTGACGTAACAGCGAAGAAGCAAGTTCAAGAGTTCATTGACTCTTTATTAAAGTCAAATGCTCCAACCACCATCAAGAAGGTTGCAGCAAAAAAGATGGAAGTGAAGGAAGCGAAGGCTGAGAAAAATGACCGTGTTTCTGGAATCATCTCAGAGTTAGCAAGCATTAAAACCAACCTTAACAATGACTACATGGGAGTAAGCATGAAGAAGAAGATTAACCAGTTAAAACGCCAGCTTTCACGGAATTTAACAAACAAGGAACACATGAAGGAAGAGCTCTCAACCCTTGCGGCACTTAAATTCGATGAAAGCAACCAATATTGCCACGAAGGAATTAAGGCTGAGTTTGTTGAAGTTGTAAGCCGCATTGAAGAGAAGTTTATGGAATTAGCTTAACCAACCACTTTTACAAGGAGAATTAAAATGAGCAAAGCTAAATATATGTACGCTTGGAAAGACGACGACGATGTTTATGTCAACAAGGCAGAAAGCATTGAAGAGATTATTGAAGGAATTATTGAGTATTACGACGAGGATGCCCAAGAGGTCATCATTGCGCAACACGACGGAAAATTCACTGTCCGCTTTGTGGTTGATTACGATGGTTATGACCGTGATTGGCATGAAATGGAATTCGGCGAAATTGAAGAGATTGAGCGAGAACGAGAAGAAGGCAGTTTCCAAGTTCATTGTGAATTTGAAGCTACCCCTTGGACTGCCTCTCAATTCCTAGATGCTCTTGCCCGAGTTTATGGGCGACAAGACCAGTTTGATATTTCAGAGAACAACTAATCACAAGGAGAACCACTATGAACCATCGAAAACGATATAACAGCAAGCTTGAAGTGACATTAACCGTTTTGGGCATAACAAGCACCACAAATTACATTGGACGAATCTGGGCCAATAGCCAAGAAGAGGCAGATGCCACCTTCAAAGATATGATTACCGATGAAAACGGCAAGCTTGACTGGAAGAAACTTGAAGTCATGCTTGAGTACAGAATGGCCCACAAGGAGACCGTATGAACAAGACAGACGAACAGATCAACATGGAGGTAAGCGAGGCGATTCTTAATGTAATGAATAAGGTGCAGGAAGAAAAGCAAATCGACTTCGCAGATTACAACAATAAGAACAGCCAGGAGCTATTTGCTCTTCAGCTTGATGTGTTCCTTAGACTTGGAGGCAAGGAGGCAACCTACCTCATGCTTCAAAGGATGCTCGCCCAGGCACAAAACAAGCAAGCGGAGGCAGCATGAACAAGGCACGCATTGATTACTACTTGTCCGAAATCCAGAGCTGGGAGGTATGCCCTCCCTCTATTGGAGAGGCACAGAACACAACCAAGGGGCTAATGGCTGAGTTGTTTCCTAATTTAAGAAGGGACCATCTCAACTGGCTTGCTGGGAATTTTATGGGAACACACTACAAGGAGAACGAAGATGACAACAACCAACAATGAACCAAGCATTAAAGAGTTAGCCCGTATGCATCTTGTTTTCGGTTTCAGCCAAGTTCAATACTTTGTTGGAAAAAATCTAGTTAAGCACCAATCCATTACTTGGACTGATATTGGGAAAAGCAAGGAATTCTTTCTTGAGAGAGCTAGATTTATTGATAGTGGAGACAATCTAGATGAAATTTACGACGATAAGAACCAGTTTGTAAGCCTTCAATCATTAAGGGAGAAAATGGACCACTACGGCTACCAGATGGCCGAGGAATTGACAAATGATATCGACTTCGCAAAAGAGCTCATACCTATCGATGAGAGGTATGCGAAATTCTTTTCAAGTAAAGTCAGGAATGATAAAGAGGTCATTAAACTCATCCTTGAACATTGCGACGCTAACCGATGGAAACCAGGCGGCAGTAACGTCAAAGTCTTATGTAAGGAAAATCGCCTTGGAGTTGCTTACGAAATCATCAAGGAGTTTCCAGAGTACGAGGTTCTTCTTGGAGCAACCATCAAGAAAAAGATTGGTTCAATGAGTCTTGTTGAGTATGTGGAGAAAAAAGCTCTTCAAAAATCATTGAGGAAGAACTTGAAGAAAGAAGTCAAACCAGCCGTGAGAACGAAGATTTGATGAAAACCAACCAAAAAGAAAAGGCTCCCGAGTGGAGCCTTTTTACTTTATTTTGATTTATGACTTGACAAATGAAATTCATTCGTTAAATTAAATATACGGATAGCAATACGGAGATATTAAATGAATACAAATGCACCAACCTCAGATAAAACCAAATTTGAGATACTTGCTGAAAGAAAGACGGCTCGCATCGAGGTCTTAACGCCACCAAAACTTAAACAGCTTGCAAAAGAAAAAGCAGAGAGAGAAAACACTGACTTGAGCAAGGTCATAAACTTCGCCTTGCTTCAATTCTTGGAAAGCTAAAAACGAAGTATCAATAAAAAATCCCCCAAGCTGGATACTTGAAGGATTTGATTTTCAACCCTACTCAGAAGGAGCAAAACGACTGAGCAGTTAATAAGGATAAATATGCTATGAATAATGTAATCGAAGAAAATAAGAATGTCAACAACGAATTGACACCAGAAGACCAAAAAGCAAAGGAATATCTTGACAGTGTTGTTGATGACCTTGAAGAAGAACTAAGAAAAGACGAGGCAAACAAACAAGCTTCTCAAGCCGTGAAGCCAGCCAAAACAGCATCCAAGGCTTCCTCATCTAAAAAGGCTACAAGCAAGAAGATTCCCGCTAAGGCTGATATTGAATCCAAACAAGATGGCGAGGAAGGTTCAACCAAGAAGAAGCCCCCCACCATTGAGCATATATTTGTCAGTCGCAAGGATACAGACGGAAGATTCATCATTAACAACTATCGCCGTCAAGGCTCTATCATTTTCAAGTGGACTGGCGATCATTGGAAGCAGCAAGAGGAAGAAGACATCAAGGGCATGATCACTTTCTGGTTAAAAACCAATTACAGAGGGGAGTTATCAGCTCGCAACCTCAACTCTATCTATACCGTTTTCACCCATTCAGTTCTAAAATTTGAAAAAGAAAAGATTGATGGCATCATTATTCCTACTCGCCATCACTGGTTAAAGATTGACGAAAAGAAAGGCACCATCAAGGCAATCGTTCCAGATAGAAGCCAACCAGTCAAATACATTATCGATGTGTTAATCCCAGCGGAAGGTGAATTCACCATTCCAAAGAGAATATCAGCCCCACTAAAGAGCAAATTCCACAAATTTCTAAGGACTTCTCTTGCTGATGAGGCAGTTCGCCAAGTTGTTCAAGAGTTTTGTGGGTACACCCTTACCAACTCAACCAGAAAGCAAAAGATGCAATGGTGGGTAGGTAAAGGTGCGAACGGCAAGAGTGTTTTGATTGAGATTTTATCTAGCCTTCATGGCAATCCAGTATCAGTCAAGATCAGCGAGGTAGGTCAATACAATGCTCATCTTGTAGGAGCAAGCCTTGTCTTTGCTACCGAGACCGACAAGAAAGGATTTGACCAGGAATTTGTGAAGCAAGCTGTATCTGGTGACAAAGTTGAGGTCAGAGCAATTTATGGCAAGAAGCAGAATGCCCAGCTAACAGCCAAGTGGATCATGCTTATGAACGACATACCCCATATCACAGACTTTACAGATGCGATATTTAGACGTGTTCAACTTATCAATTGGAATAAGCAATTTACCGAAGAAACCGCAGACGAAAACCTTGCTTACGACATCATCAGAGACGAAAAAGAAGAGGTTCTTTTTTGGTGTCTTGAAGGTCTTCAACGCATGATCAAAGCCGATTGGAAATTTACCAAGGCCGACAGCATTGAAAACTCTGTCACTGAATGGAGAAATTCTGCTGACAAGGTGCGCTTGTTCTTTGTTGAGCGTGACTATCACTACGATGATGAGAAGAAGAAGAAGAATGACAAGCAAGCCATATTTGAGGCATTCAACAAGTGGGCAGATGCCAACAACTTTGAGCGTATGTCTACTATTGGCTTTTGGACTAGAGCGAACAATATCTTTCCAAGGCTAAAAGAAGATCCAGACATGAAAGACAAGAACACAGGAAGACGAGCAGTCCACCTATACATTAAGGCCCAAACAATTTAAACGGAGAAAAACTATGAGAATTTTTGATCTATTTAAGAAGAAAGAGAGCGAATTTGTTACAACACCCGATGAAGTGAAAGCCCTTCTTTTGGCTGATCAGGTACAGGTTCCCAATGAGTATAGTGATTATACTGACAAAAAAACCATGACAAGATTGGAATTTAGGATGATGGAAGACAACATTGATAGATTAAAGAGGCTTGCCGAATCGGAGACACGAGAAGATCTTCATTCCAACTGGAACAATCTCAGCTTACAAGAAAAGATGGCATTCATTAGTGCAGAAGAGTTCAGCTTCCAAAAGATTTGGATTTTTGACGATGTGTCAAGACTAGGGCAAGCACTAAAAATCAGGCCATACAAGGATGAGTATTTTTATCAAGCATGTTTAAGTCAAGGAACGAAATGCCTGAGATTCCTACTTGAAAATAACTATGCAAGTCTTGAGGCTGATGAGAGAAGCAGAGTGCTACATGTAGCAATAGAGAAAGATGATGTTGAGCTTCTTGAATGGTTTTTCCAAAGAGGTGATGATGTGGAAAAATTCAGAAGCATGGAGCTTAAAAGTAAATGCAGAGAGTTTGCTGACAGATACTTTGCAGCGAAAGACTTTGCTCAAAATCTGGATGCCACCCTTACCAAGAAGGCAGAGACAACAACCAGAAGCGGCAAGCAGAAGATATGAGCCATCAAACACCATAAGCCCAGGAATCGCCTTGGGCTTTTTTATTGGCTCCCAGCCTTCTTAAATGAGGAATCTAGCTCGCCATCAAAGTCATCTCCAAGGAAGCATTCGCTTCTTGCGGTCAAGCCGCTCAGCCAGGTCTCCCATGCCTACGGCACCCACCCCACCAGGAACAGAGCAAACGGGTTCTTTACTGACGAAGTGAACCCTTGCCATATCCCGAAAAATCTCACCTTTTGCCCAAGAAATAGGCACAGGCTCAGGAAGCCCGTTTTTAGCCCCTTGGAGCCGTTCTCCCTCTTGGATATACCGAAGCACCAACCAGCTCAAAACAGCCCCGCCACGGCCCGCCTATGAGGTCAATTTTCACACCCTCAAGCTCCTAACGAACCGATCTTAACCACTTCATAGCCTTTAATCTTGAAGCTAACCGTTTATCTAAAAATCAATATTAAATCATTCATTATGTTGACATATTCCTTTTATTTGTTAAATTAAATATATGACAAACAAGGAGAGCATTATGAGACTCAAATCGACCACAGCATACAAACAACTCAAAGCTACTTACCAAAATAAAGAAACTATAGTTGGAGAGTTTGTTATCAAGAAGCTCGGTAACACTTATTGCATTTATCAAGGAACTTATAATTTCAGTGTTCTCAGACTGGTTCTCACAGTGAGCAGCACCTACATCAGCTCTCATGCACAAAGATCGTCAGAGTTAATCCAGAAAGCAATAGATGCTTTCTCAATACAGTCAAACTAAGAAACAAGGACTAGCCCACCATACGGGTTACATAACAATGATAAGGGAGAACAATATGAACATAGCATTAGATTTTGATGGAACCTTTACAGAAGACCCCGAAGCATGGCATGTCTTTATTGATCTATTCAAAAGCAAAGGTCATTCAATCTTCTTGATAACAATGAGACATCCTCATGAAGCAAAC
Source organism: Burkholderia stagnalis (assembly GCF_902830275.1). Classification (GTDB taxonomy): domain Bacteria; phylum Pseudomonadota; class Gammaproteobacteria; order Burkholderiales; family Burkholderiaceae; genus Burkholderia; species Burkholderia stagnalis. The sequence goes on from NZ_CADESW010000002.1 coordinate 171,292, forward strand.
AGAGCGATGAAGGATCTTGCCAAGAAGATTCCAGTGGTCTTCACAGGACGACAAGCAAAACAAGCATTCGCAGCAACACAAGGAATCAATATTGATGTCTGGATTGATGACAATCCTTTATGGATTCTCACGGACGGCAATTAACAAATAAACAAGGACTAGCTCACCTTAACGGGCTACATAACTACTACAAGGAGACACATCATGATGGCAACGATAAACAACAACTATTTCATTGCGGAGGACGAGGGAACCGCCTTCTTCTTTGTCAGAGTCTTAACCAACAGCATATTGAGTGAAATCAAAGCGATTTGCACAAGGTTTGGTTTCGTCAATTTCGTGATTCAAGGCTTCATCTCAACCGTTGAAGACATTCACTTTGTCAAGGTGGAGGTCAAGCAATGAACAAGACACAAATTACCATTGAAGACATGGATCGCTATTTTCAGCAAGGTCGATCCAAGATGAGCGTTCCAGTCAAGGCTTTAAGTGAAGACCTTCATCAAAAACTTATGGCTTTTGGAGCCAAGCCACCACTCTTTCAAAAGCTTGGATTAGGTTTGCGCCAATATGGGGATGAAGAATCTGTACTTGTTCCAAATGGCTTACTGGAAGAATACAAAGCCAACAGAAGCATGGAGTTGATTGATATAGAAAAAGTCGGGTTCTATGCCATGATGGAGCGGTTATATCTTCAAGAAAAGCTTGAGAGCGATCTTGGCGATAGATCAACCACTTCAAAGAAGACCAAAATATAACAATAACAAAGGAGACCAACCATGAAAACCAATCAAAAGAGATTTTTCTATGTAACGATAACAGTAGCTTTCATCATGCTTTGCTTGATTGCTGGCTTGCCCAAAGCCCTTGCTCAAGAGGTTGTGAACAAGAAGAAAGATGCACCTTGCTTTGTAATGGGTGATTCGATAGCCCAAGGTGTAGCAGCTCAACTCCCCCATTGTGCGAGCGACACCAAGGTCGGACTGAACACCGTCCAAGCTCTCACCAGGTTCAAGCAGATACCGCCTGCGCAGACAGTGATTGTGAGCCTTGGGATCAATGACAGAGACTACCCAGGCACCCGAGCCAACCTAGAGGCTATACGAGCTCGCATACATGCCCAGAATGTCATCTGGATTCTTCCACCCGCTATCTTGTCGTTCGGTATCCAGAAGAAGAAGGATGCTCTTTATGTAGCTATGCGAAATCGTGACTACATGAAGAACATCGATCAGACCATATCAGAAGACCACATCCACCCCACCAACAACGGCTACAAGGCCATTGCTCGCCAGCTTGGTATCTAACCGCCCCACAATGAAAGAAAGCCCGCTAGGGGCTTTTCTCGTTTATGGACCTACATATCCACCTAGATCAATCTTATCTTGGCACGAGCTTGGCAACCACTTAGATGGAATGTTGTAGGCGCCACATTTCCAGTGAATAACTCCGCTTGCATCAGGAACAGCTTCAAGTCCAACGGAAGATATTTTCAGATTAGAGTTCGCTGCTGACGTGAATGAAATCACTATCAAGCCATTTTGAACATTGTTGACTTTCGTATATTTGCCAACAGGCATTGAAGTGGGAAGCACAGTGTTATTAGCTGGTAGAACACCTTGCTCTGCATAGTATTCTTGAATGTCTGACTGAAGACCTCCAGCCAAACTAAGTGATTCAGATACTTGTGCTCTGATGGTGTAGTCCTGATAAGCTGGTAATGCAATTGCAGCTAGTATGCCCACAATTGCTACAGTAATCATAAGTTCGATTAAAGTGAAGCCTTGTTGAACATTTTTCTTTATTCTTGTTATTTTCATTTTGATCTCCTTTGTAGTTATTATTGGCAAGAGATAGGCAAGTATTTATTGGGAACGGGAGCATTGGATATTCCACTATTCCCCTTACAAGTCCACTGCAAGTTATCGACACCAGGGACAACCTGAGCCATCAGGGTCAACTGTTTGCCTTGAATTAACTGATTGGCTTGATTGCCGTATGTGGTAAGCACATAAACGGTAGAAGAGTTGCTTCCGCCGATCATTGTTGTAGTGCTGTATTTACCAGCGGGCATTCCTGCGTTCACATCTGCTTGCGACATGGGAAGCTTCCCATTGTTTGCATAGTAATCAGAAATCGCTATCTTCAATTGCTCTGATAACAATATGCCTTCAGATACCTGCGCTCTTATGGTGTAGTTTTGATAGGCCGGCAAAGCTATTGCGGCCAAGATACCAATAATAGCCACAGTTATCATCAGCTCTATCAATGTGAATCCATTTTTCACTCCCCTTGTAATTTTCATGATTTATCCTTTATTGTAATTGTTGTACTTGAAATATAACTTTCAAATTCCATTTGTCAAGATAACTTGCCTTTTATCGTAAAAAATAAAGGCCACCTCGTTGACAAGTTCCTTTTGTTTGTTAAATTAAAATTACACAAAGGAGACAAAACATGAACTTACAACAGGTGATTGATGAAATTGAAAGGGCTTATAGCTATATAAACGATGTACTTACCTACGATTCCAAGTACACCTTCGCTAAATACGACAACGAGCTTATTGTTATTGAGACCGAGGGGCAGGCTACAAAATCGTTCTTCTACGTTTCAAAGAACAACAAAGATATCGCTGTCCGAGAAAGTTCAGATGGAGATGTGAAGCGCTTCATTGACTACTATGAGTACAACGAAACCATGAAGAAGGAGCAAGCCAAGGAAAAGGCTCAGAGAGAACAAGCCATTGCACGCTTCTTGAGTGAGCATCGAAAGAAGGAACAGCTCAAAGGACAGATGCAGGAAAACCTTGATACTTGGAGCAAACAATGGGGAAAGAACTTGAAAATCGTTGGCAACGAATAAGGAGCCACCATGAACGAACAAGAACACGAATTTGATTTTTGGAAGACCAAGCCCCGAGAAGAACAGCCCCAGCGCTTCTCTCAATTCTCTTTAACAAAGAAGCTATTGATTGTCTTGCTTATGATGTTTGTATGGTTTCTTTGCTACAAGTACATTAGCCCACCAGGACATTTGATTCATGCAGGAAGTTTTCACGCATGAAATCGGCAAGAGTTCGTGTCTATTACCGAGATAAGAATTGCTCTACGAGAACCGTAGAGCAGATTATCATAGCGAAGAGCAAGCAGCTTCTTCAAGTAGAAATCAAGCGATATCTCGCAAGTCTCGATCAAGACTATTATTCTTACATGATCGATCAACACACTTGATGAAGTGTATTTTTTTGTTATGTTGTTAACACGACCACAAGAACAACAACATGACATTCATAGCAATCATTTCAATACTTGGTCTTATCCTAATCGCCTACGGCTTATTTTCGAGACCAAATCAACTATTCCCAGAAGGCAAGATTTTGCCCGACATGATTCCTTGGGAAATGTGCGGCATCAATGTTCGCTCACGTCTGCCAGATGACGAGTGGAAAGGGATGGCTCTATATGCCAAGAGACGCCAAGGCTTCAAGTGTGAAGTTTGCGGGGGGAACGGAAAAGAACAGGGCTTCAGCCATGCCGTCGAAGCTCACGAGATCTGGCAACACGACCATGCAACGAGAACCCAGAAGCTACTTGGAATCGTTGTCTTATGCCCTCTCTGTCACAAGTTCAAGCACATAGCCTTTGCTGACTCCAAGGGTTACGGCCGCCAGGTGCGAGCTCACATACAGAAGGTCAATGGATGGACCGCTGACCAGGTGGAGCTGGCCATCAATCGAGCCACCCACGAGGTCAAGCAGCTTCGCGGTAAGTGGAGGCTGGATCTCACCTACCTCAATGACTACCCCTATAAGGTCAAAGATCAGAACAACCGCCCCATCGTCTTCACAAACCAAGAGAACCGCTATTGCCGTAAAGGGGTGTACGAATGAACCCCTTGCTTATCCTCACCGTTGGCTTGCTCATAGGCTTTCCCTCAGCTTGGAAGTTCATCCCGCTTGTTGTTTTCTTTGAATGGGCTTTGTTCCATTTCTATCCAACCGAAATCTATTTCAAGTTGCTCAACTTAATTCAAAAACTAGAAGCTGAGCTTGATGAAATTGAAGAAGAAAAACGATCAAAGAAACGAGAGAAAACCCAGTAGTTGACTTGATTTTATCAATTCTTTTGATATATATAAGTAATAACAACACGGAGCATTTATGGACTATTACACAGTCAACTCAAACTTTATCAGCGACATACACCAAGGCTATACAGAAGATGCAAAAAAACTCATGGAGCATGAGTTATTTGATGCGAACTTCGTGGGTGAAAGCGGAAGCAGCCATCTTGTAGCCGTGGCAGCAGCCAGAGATAACCCAAAAATGATTAAGGCTCTTATTGATAAAGGAGCTGAACCAAAGAACGAACCCGATGCTTTATTTATGGCAGCTCATTGGGGAAATCTTGGCAACATGGCAATGTTGATAGATAACGGAGCAGATGTACATCTCAAGGCAGTTGCATTGAAGACCAACAACGAGAAAGCCAAGGACTGGGCTGAGAAATACATCAACTCAATAGAAATGAACAACAAGCTAAACACTGAACTTAAAGAGAAGGACAGCTACGAAGAGATGATGAAAAAGCTTGGAGTTGAACACAAGGCTAAGCAAGAGCAGACAATCACCCGAGCTGGCAGAACCAAGATGTAAATAACTAAAAAAACAACAACAAGGAGAATGAAATGAGCAATACAAATTATGAGTATTTAGTAAGTCGTAATGCTGATATGGCAAATGATGGCAGTCATGATGACTACGAATATATAAATACAGAGAAGTATTACTTGGATGCCGCTGGAACTGGTGATTTAAAAATGGTAGAGCGATTACATGACGAGGTAAGCCCTCATATACCAGAGCCATACATCAATGGAAAAGGTGAATGGGCAAAAGATAACCCAAAATATCAATCCAAAGAAGAAATACAAGATGCTGCTTTATTGGAAGCCGCAAACAACGGTCATTTAAAAGTTGCTCAATTTCTTGTTGATAAGGGCATTAAACCTGAAATCGCATTGAATAGCACCAACGATGAAGTAAAGCAATGGGCTAATAGCCATGTCATGAACAATAAGCTAACCAATGAACTCAAAGAGAAGGATAGCTATGAAGAGATGATGAGAAAGCTTGGAGTTGAGCACAAGGCTAAGCAAGAGCAGACAATCACACGAGCTGGCAGAACCAAGATGTAAATAACTACAAAAACAAAAAATCTAAGAGGCAACATGAACACAGAACTTGAAGAACGAATCAACCAAAACTTGAGATCTATAGTTCCAGAAGAACATAGAGAGCTATACATGACAGATCTTGCTTGGGGTTCTCTCACTCCCTATCAAAGAGAGGTTGATTCCCATGTTCACTTTAACGGCAAGAAATGGGTTTATGATGGATTGAATCCACCCCCATACGATCTCAAAAACGGTTTTGTATACAACAAGATAACTGAACAACCATTTGCCCAAATAAGAGATAGCCTTTACTGGACTTGCTTGTTGGACGAAAAAGCACCAGAGCTTATTGAGCATGTAAAAGCCAAATATGGCTCACCAACTCCAGATCAGCATTACGACATACTAGCAACTCATACAAGTGCAAGATTTGCACATATGAAAGTTGCCCATTCACATGAACAAATACCAGCTCATTTGCGTTCTTCAGAAGTGGCTTATATTGAAGGCATTCCTCATGGACACCTCACACAAAAAGAAGTGAATCAAAAGCACGAGGCACTTATCAAACAGGCTATTGAGACATTCAAGATTACCGAAGAGACCTATCTTGCAAGCAAGGGGGATAGAGACGAGCTCAACCTATCAGATGAGAACAGAGGGCTTTTGAGACGAAACAACCTAGAGACCAAACTTAAAGAGAAGGACAGCTACGAAGAGATGATGAGAAAGCTTGGAGTTGAACACAAGGCCAAGCAAGAGCAGTCAATCACAAGAGCTGGAAAGCAGAAGATATGACCTCACAAACACCATAAGCCCCACTTGGGGCTTTTTCTTTGTCGTCCACACATCTCGAGAAGGCATTCGCCTCATTGCGAGTCAGGCTCGCTCAGCCAGGTCTCCCATGCCTAACGGCACCTACTCCACCAGGCACAGCAATCAGCTCAGCTTTTCTTCCTCAAGTCGAGCTTGCATTTCACGCACATTCTCATCAACTTCACTGACATCCACATCACTATAAAAAAAGTGGTGGACCTTCCCGTCTTTTACAACCCAGAAATGTAGTTCTTTTTCTCTTGCAAGATATTGGTATTTCATATTGACTCCTTTTGTCTCGTTCACAAATACCATAAAACAAGGACAAGTCAAATATTTAATACATCGTCAATCTATTTTCATTATCCTTGTTGACAAATTCTTTTTATTTGTTAAATTAAATACATAACAACCGGAGTTTAATTATGTTTCCAAAGAACGATAGATTACTTGATAAACAAATAGAGAAGAGAGAACCACAACAAGAGCGAGTCAAGAAGCACTACACCAAAGAGCAGTTCGCAGAGTTTGCCAAAAAATTCTGGGAGGATTTGAAGAAGCCACAGAATTTCCAAGGATAAGTTTTTCCATACCCCAAACAATCAAGCTCGCTCAATGCGGGCTTTGGGGGTACAAGGAGAACTTACATGAACTTAAACGATAGATTGAGAGGCAACCAAAAACACTACTTCATACTTGAGCTTTGTACAGAGCAAGAATTGAACAAGCTCGCCACTCATTATGATCCCAGCCTTGTCATGCTACCAACTGACAACTTGCCTCAATCTCACAAAGAGGCAATGTCCGATATCAAGCGAATACGAGAAGAAGAAAGTCTTGATATGTACTTTAATGTCGGCAATCACACAGCCAAGCACGAGCAGATCAAGATTGAATTCTTGAAGAACGGCAAGCCCGTTTTCTCTGGTGTCTTTGATGATCCCCTACAGATGATCGATTCAGCTCACAAGGGCATTCAATCCGCTCAATCCTCATTGCGATACGAGAAGATGATGGTCTCCCTTGCTAAACAACCAAAGCCAGTATCAAAAGGCATGAAGATTTAACAAGGGGAATAATCATGGAGACAGACAGAGAGCTTGATTACAACGAATATCTTGAATATGTGAAGAAGTACAAGAACCCACAAACAGCAGCATTCAAGTATTTTGCTACCGTCCACTGCAAGAAGCTCAACAGCATTTTGCTTGCTAGGAAGCTATCTACCGATCTTCGTGAGAAGGACGATTCAAAAGAAGGTAAAACAAAAATCTAAGAGCCGAAAGGCTCTTTTTTATTGCCCATCCACTTATCTTCATTAAAGCGCTTTATCAATCATTTGCCTCATTCATATTGACAAATTCCTTTTATTTGTTAAATTGAAGATATAACAAAAACAAGGAGACATCATGATTGAAGACACAACCAATGAAATAGAACAACAATTAGTTGACTTATCCACTTATCTACGGCTTGCTATCAGAAAAGGATCGGCAAGCATCATCAGATCCCACCTTGAACCAGATCACAACAAGCACGCCGTTCTATGTAAGGCAGCAGAATACGGTCATTTGAATATCGTAAAGCTTCTTGTTGAAGAGTTTGACGCCAATATCCGTGCTTATGGCGATTATGTTCTTGAAATCAGCATGATGAACGACCATGCAGATATTTATGGGTATTTCAATGAAATAGTTGGCAAGGAAGAGCAAGGGAACCAAGTCAATCCAGGTGACGAGCGTACTTTTGACTTTGACGAGGAAGATGAAGTACAAGAACTTCTTGAGCTTCTTGATGAGGAAGAGGAAGAAGAGGAAATCCAGCCTGAAGAGAAACAACAAGTTGATATTGACTGGAAGCGAGCACTATTGGATGCAATCCAAATCAACAGACATCCATTAGATGATTTAGCGGACGATTCCAATGAGCTTGAGAAATCGTTTGCAACACTTGAAAAGATTGTTGAGATTTATCCAGAGGATGATGGCCTTTTCTATGTACAGTCCTACATGAAGATTTTTGAGCCATTGACTCCCGACATGACAACAGAAGATGCCGAGGGAATTTGCGGTTTCTTCAAGACAAGACGAGATGCCCCACAGTTTGTCAGATCCCGCCTTAAACGATATTTGCAATCCATTGAACACAAAGATAACTATCCAATTATGGAGGAAAAGAGCAAGACTCTTCACTCCATCAATCTATCAAGACTTCAACAGTTCAAATCTGACCATCCAGAATATTACAAATTAGCTGAGGAAATCATCTACTCTCACTATGAAAGAGAGCTTAATGGTGAAACCGTTCTTTATTTAGCAAGAGATGGGAAGCAACCAGACAACCCAAACAATGACATGGTGACTTGGTATGATGAAGCTTCATTAAGAAGACATCATAGAAATCTAGAAAGAGGACCACATGTTCCATATATCGCCAAAATCTTACGAGCACCTTCTCAAAAGCCAAAAATCACCATCAAAGACGAGGCAATATTTGATGAGCTTCAAGAGAGCTTTCCCAATTTCAAAGAAGTCATTCGTTTCTACAAAGCTCAGTTTAGATTGCTTGAAGAGACGAACAAGTACCGTGTCGGACCCATTCTATTGCTTGGCTTACCAGGTATCGGCAAATCTCTATTTGTCAAAAGACTTGCTGAGGCACTTAAGACCAACATGACCTATGTTGACATCTCATCTGCCACGACTGGACGGTTATTAAGTGGGGCAAGTTCCACATGGAGCGATGCTAAGCAAGGCAAGATCGTTGAGGCTATGCTTGATAGCTCCACCGTCAATCCTATCGTTGTATTAGATGAACTTGAAAAACCTGTCAGAGAAGATATTGATCCCAAAGCCCCTCTCTACCAGCTACTTGAAGAGAACACAGCTAAGGTTTTTTCTGACGAGTTCATAGACCACCCAATCGATTGCTCAGGTGTTATCTACATTGCTTGCGCCAACGACCTTGAAGGCATTCCAGGACCATTATTAACCCGCTTTAAGATCTTTGATATTCCTAGCCCAACTAGAGAAGAAAGATCCTCGATTTGCAATAAGATCTACCAGGAAGCAACTGGAAACTCAACCTTATTCAATCCACACTTGAGCGACGATTTGACTGATAGGCTTATCGGCAAGTCTTTGAGAGAGGCAAAACACTACATCAATGATGCCGTTGCCAATGCGCTTCTTGAATACACAAAGGACGAGCTCAAGGAGATGAAACTTAACGGGGATGTGATCAAGGTTGAACCAAGACACATGAACCTACCAGTTTCACAAGAGAACAAGAAGAAATTTGGATTCTAAATAACTATAAAGGAGAAATGATATGGACTGGAACCGATTTTTATTGATTGCCGCAAACAATGGAAACTTAGCAATGGTGGATGAAGCTATTTTGCGGGGAGCTGATATTCACACTCATGATGATGGTCCATTAGGGGTTGCTTGCCACAAAGGACACTTTGAAGTTGTCGTATATCTAGTCGAGAATGGAGCCAACGTACATGCTGATAATTATGATGCTTTAATGGCAGCTTATTATGCTGGACATTTCAGAATAGTGAACTATCTTATTAAGCAAGGAATAACGATTCATTGATTCATTGATGCATAAACAAAAAAAGACCCGCTAGGGGTCTTTCTTCATGCCGTAAGAATGTTAATCACACAGATTGACTCAGCACGGAGCTAAATGCTCTATGTTGTTGACGATAACCCTAGCTGTTGTCGTCAAGATGCTTGAAAAACTCTGACGGCTTCATTTGAAGCGCAACAATAATTTTGAGGATGTTGATGAGGGCTAGATTGTGTTCCCCTCTTTCAATACCCCCCATGTAGCTGCGATCAATACCACAGAGATCTCCGAAGGTTTCTTGCGAGTAGCCACGTTCTTTTCGAAGACGGCGAACAGTGGCACCGAACGACACGAGAGCTGGGTTTTTTCCATTGCCTTGAACCATGCACCCATACTGGCCCGTTGATGCACATAGCACCACGGGATATGATTAGCATTGCGGGATATGGTTCCCATTTTGGGTCCACCCAATCCCACATTAGCGCGACCTGGCACGAACTCAAGCCAGGTTGACCATCCCTTGCATTTGGAGACCCAATGGCACCCTCAAAGCTCTTCGCAACCGTGGCCGCTGCACTGTCGCTCACGGTTTGCACCTCAGCCCTTGCCGACAGCACCGGCATTGCCCGCCGTTCCTCAGAAGGCCGAGTCTACGAGACCACCTTCGATATGACTTCCCAATTTAAAGATGGGGACGCCACCTACAACACATGGCGAGACTTTTACTGGTCTAAAGCCAAGAAGGATTACCAAGGACTAGCAGAAGATTTTTCTGTTGAATACAACAAAGATTCAAACGCTTTCGGCAAGCAAGACCTTCTCAAAACACTCACACCGAAACTTGATGCCTCATACAACGCCGCACAACGCATCAAGAATGTATCAATCAAGACGCCTTTTATTGCCAGTGTAAAAGGCTATCAACCGGGTAAAGGTTTTGCCGTCTATGCCTCAGTGAACAAAACAAACTTCATCGACAAATACCGCAATCTTGGATACGGCAGCGGTCGATATTATCTTGTCTTGCTCAATCCAAGCTTCAAGACAAGCGGCTTCAATCAAGCCACCGATTACTTCTTCAATCCAGACGAGCAAACAGCACGCAAGCTTGAAGGCTATCTATCGGCTCATCGAAAAAATGCCAATGATCTTGTTCTTATGAATATCCAAGTCAACGGCTATGTTCTCTACACGGAATCGCAAGGCAATGATCGATACACCGTGATAGCTCCCGACTCCATTACCTTGCTTGGCAAGAACCGAGAACCCATTGTCACCATTGAAAGCAAGTACATGGATAAGACCGTTCTCATTCAGAACGACATGGATGGTGATCCGACGATTCGGGAACTTTTCAAGAAAATCAAGAAAGCTTTCGGAGTCAAAGATGCTCCTAAAACCGGCGGCGTTTACTTGAGTTAAACAATCAATCAACAAGGGGAAATAAATGAAAAAAACAGCACTGACCACGGCTACCATTCTGACTATGGTTCTTGCGGGTTGTGGTGGAGGTGGAGGCAGCGATAACAACTCGCAGACCGGCACCCAACCCTCACAACCTCAAATCAGCACCACCCAAGCGAATTCTCAAGCCACTGCCTCAGCTCTTGGGGCGACCACTATCAGTACAGACGACAGCAAGGAGGTCTTCGATCTGGCGGCCGATATCGGAGATACATGGCGACTGACGGTAGACACCAAGAACGGCAACTATCAAGTAGTGCCCAACAACTCTCAATATGGAGTTGCCACCGAATCGGGAACACTGACCCGCACGGTTTTGGGCAATTTCGTCAACTACACCCTTGCTGGGAAAATCAGCCTCTATCAAGACCTTCAAACAAAAACGATATCGGGGACTATGACCGTTGGAAGCAAATCAGCTTCCGTTGCTGGGTCTCCCTATCAAGTCAGCACAATGACCGCTCTCGCTGGCACCTATGACTTCCTTGGCACCACACGAGACCCGCAAGGAGGCACCCCAGCAACATTCCTTGGTGGACAGCTCCAAATCAACAGCGATGGAGCAACGGGAACCTACTGCCTTGCTGGCACGGTTTCCAGCTCGGGATGCAATCAGATTGACCCAGCCAAGCCCACCGAGAAGCACAGCCTCACACTGAGCAAGGACACGAGCAGCGGCATCATTACCATGAAGCTTGACGGCGCCGTTTTCGGCAATGTCTTCGTGCAAGCTGGTGATCGAGGTCCCGTGCTGGTTGTCGACCACTATGCAACCGTTGCCCCTCTGACAGTTGGCAACCTCTATGCCGTGAAAGCTCAACCACTTCAAGGCAACGAGTTTGACGGCTCTTGGCTTTGCTCTTATTTCGGCAACCTTGTAGGCACCCTCAAGAACAGCGGAACCACCATCAACGTCACCCAAGGCACTTCTTCTTGGCAAGAAACACTCACCCTGAATCAAGTCAATGGTGCAAGTGCAATGTATGGCTTTACGGGCATGGCAACCTCAACCAAGAACGGCGAAAACCAAATCACTAGCGGAGTTCTTGTGTTGCCTCTTTCGGCAAGTTTGGCAGTGATCGAGAACGACGGACAACATGCCATTTCGGTTTGCACCCGCATGAACTGATTCACTACAACGCCCATAAAAGCCCCTTAAAGGGGCTTTTTTATTGTCTGGACGAGTCGCCCTTCATCTTCAAGAAGCATACGCTTCATTGCGGTCAAGCCGCTGTCAAAGTCTTCCACCCTACGGGCTTTCTCATTTAAGAAGCTCAACCCACTTGAGCCATCATCCTACCGTTTATCTTAAAGTTAGCCATCTAAGTTGACATATTCCTTTTGTTTGTTAAATTAGGTATATAACAACAAGGATATATATTATGAACACAAACAAAGAAATTATCGCAGAAGGAATGTCATTAAAAGAGAAAGTTATATTGGCTTTATATTTCAGCCCAGCCGTATATGGCATCGTCGGTTTGGCATTAGGCTGGTTTAACTAAAAACAGACCAAACAACAAGGCTCCCGAGTGGAGCTTTTTTGTTGCCCGACAGCCCCAGCCTTCTATCTTGAAGTTTACCGCTTATCTTAAAGTTACCTCAAAATCATCCATAAAGTTGACAAGTTCTTTTTATTTGTTAAATTAAAAATATAACCAACAAGGATATTTAACATGACTACAAAAACAGAAATAAAAGAAGCCTTAATCACATTAGCCAAAGTATGGGGAATAAAAAACCACTCCATCGAATCAGCGGACAACACTTTCACCTTGATCGACAAGGCAAGTGGAACAGTGGCTAAAAAATATATTGGCAACAAAGATGAAGTCTACGAAGCAATCAATGATGACATCCATGAGATTGTTTGGACCGACCAATTTGAAGACTATAACCCAGCTCTTGATGCAGTAAAAGAATACTAAGCAACCGACAACACAAGGAGACTAAAAATGACAACTATCACGATCATCAACAACTTAGATAAGCATGTTTTCAACTCACATAAACGCACAACCGTTCACTTCAATGTTTGGAAAGAAGATGGAAGTGTCTTATATAAAAATGCCAGCTTCTTCGGGCATCTATCAAAAGCAACATGCCACAAAATCATCTCAACTCACTATCTTTCAGACGAAGAGTATTTTGAAGAGTACAAGGAAACTCGCAAATCTGGGATCTCTTGGGCTTATGAGAAGTTTGGAGATGAATACGGCTATTTTGTTGGGGACTTTGAAGAATAAGAACAACCAAGACTAGCCCCAATCAAGGGGCTCTACAACAACACACAACAAGGAGGAAACATGAAAAACAAACAAAATCAAATAAACACGGGCGCTGAGAAGTATCGATTCTCGGAAGAAGAGCTTGCCGCGTTTATCAGTCAATTGAAAAACATGGACACAAGAGCCAAGACCATCAATCAGTTGAAGGAGCTTATTTCTTACCCAAAAACAAAAAGCTCTCTTAATAAGCTACTTCGCAAGCACAAAATTCCTTTCGCTGATAGTCGTTGTGTTGATACCCGTGGTCACATAGCAAGACCAGGCAGCACACATCACAAGCTTCTCAATTTGAAAGTGGACATAAGCAATATGACCCTTGAAGAGCTACACAAGCATATTAACTGTAAAGCAAGTGTTCGCTCGCTGAGAGTCATTTGTCATCGCCACAAGATTCAATACAAGAAACTTAGCAACAACAAAGGACACAATCATGTTTGATTTATTTGAGACAAGCCTAACCCCAGCTCAGAAGAGACGAGCAGCAGCCCAAATTCAGGCTCAACGCGAAGACCAGGCACAAGCTGAGCAGAAACGCCAGAAAGACCTTGAGGAAGTGACATCCACATTTGAGATGCCATTGCTACTCAAGGCGGCCGAGCTCGCTGGATGGAAGCCAACCAACCAGGAGGACGGGATGAGAAAACAAGCTGAGGCAGCAACCCTTTTCTTGATGTCACTTGCTACCGAGAGCAAGCAAAAATCTTGCTTTGAATTTATCACTCAACTCATAGCAATGGATGCCATGAATAGCAGCTACAACCCAGAACCAGAAGAAAAGAAAAGACCTAGTCCTTTCTTCACAAGAAAACTAACAATATAGGAGACACTATGACAAAAGAAGAAAAAAAATCGTTACTAGAAAAAATATTGAGCTTGAACACCTCAGACATGACAGCAAAAGAAATCAAAGAGGCTGTTGGCTATCAAGCAGCACACAATGCCTTAATGATTCTTCTCAACAAAGAAGGTGTTCCATTTAAGCGGGCAAGTTCATCACATAAAATTGCAGCTTCAACCATAAACAAGATACATCAAGCAATCGCTGAGCTTAAGGCACTTGGAACAAAAACGAATACGGCAAACGTTGGCAAGCATTTAGGAATCAGCCGCCAACGCGTTGACCAGGTCTTAAAAGCACATGGTAATTTTTCCATCTTGGACAGCTATCAACAGAGAGAGCAAAGACCGCTTATAGCAGAAGCTTTAAAATCCTTTGATACTGCCAATTTGACGCTTGACGAAGTTTACAATCTGCCAATCGCTGAGCTAAAAAAATTAAATCGCACGGGTTTTGGTCAATTTCTTATAGACAATAAAATTCCTCATTCCTCTACTATAGAAGAGCGACTATCCAGAATCGACACAAGCAAATATACGGCTCAAGAGCTATGCAAAATGATAGACAGAGATTTTAGAGCAACAAGGGACATTCTCTACAGAAACAAGATACCCTTTAAGAGTGGAGTGAGAAATCGAGAGAAAATGGCAGCTCTTCTTGAAAGATTGAGGGAAATTGATAGTACCCAATACACATCACGAGAACTTTACGAGATATTTGGTGGAAAGGAAACATTGACAAATTTTCGCAGAATTCTCTCAGATCATAAAGTTCCATACAAGAAGATTCAAGGGAAGTATGATGGAAAAAGAACGCGCCAAATCTTGCTACAAAAGCTAAGCGAGCTTGAAACTCAAAATTATTCCATTTCGCAATTAGCCACAATGATTGGCACAACCCGTCAAACACTAGCCCCTCTTGTCGCTGAGCATAACATTCCAACCTATAAAGACCGTCGCTCAAAAGATGAGATGGCTCCAATATGGGAAAAGCTTCGTTCAGTTGACACTTCTCAATACACCGCAGAAGAGTTGCTTGCTTTGCTTGATAACAATGTTCGCCTCAGTGTTATGTTGAAACACCTTGCCAAAAACGGGATGAAATACAAGAAGAAACAGCGAATAAGCAAGTTCGACAAGCTATTGAAGGTCGATACAAGTCAATACACAGTTCAAGAGTTACAGAGCATGGCTGGCGAAGACTCAAATCAATTGCGCAAATATTTAGCAAAGCACAAACTTTCATATAAGAAGGTTAAAACAGGATCAGGATCTAAGCCAAAAAACTAACAAGCAATCAAACAACAACTACAAGGAGACAGAATGAAGGTACAGCCAACAACAATTTTAAAAGTGAGACAAGCAATCGGAGAACTAAAAGCCAACGGAAGAAAAGCAAGCACAAGCTCAGTTGCCGCGCACCTTGGGCTTTCCGGTCCACGTGTCTACCAAGTATTACATAAAAGAGGTGAACTATCCTCTCTCGACAGCTTTACTAGCAAAAGAGATTTTGAGCGAATAGCGCAAGAATTAAAAACACATCACACTAAGAATTTGATTTTACAGGAAATTAAATGCCTACCCATTGATGGGCTATCCAGATTAAGCAACGTGCAACTGAGCACAATGCTAACCAATTACAAGATACCTCATTCAAGAAATTTGTTAGGAAGAGTCCGTCTGATAGAAAACACTGAACTATACACTCCAAGCGAGTTATTCGGCATGGTTGAGGCGAATATCAAATTTGATTCGTTTAAGCAGCTTTTATATGCAAACAAGATCCCATTCAAAAAGGTCAGAAAAACATACGCAAGAAGGGTAAATAAAACACAAGCCACCCTTAACCACCTTAGGTCCATTGATACAAGGAAAATGAGCATTAAGGACATATGGAGATTGGATGTGATGAAAAACTATCAATCTTACGAGACAGTCCGACAGCTTCTTAGGAGCAACAATATACCTTATGGAAGAAAGCTGGCCTTCGCTGATGAGGTAAAGAATAAATTGAATGATCTCGATACTGCATCAATGACATTCAAAGAAATACATGAGCTTGTTGGCGGCCCTGAAGCGAGACTGAGGATTGTTATTCAATCCAACAAAATACCCTACAGGAAGCTCAAGCGAAAGGAAATTAAATTCAAGTCAAAATACTCTCGCTTATACTCTAAACTCGACAATATTGATACCTCACAATACACCGTTGAAGAGCTGAGACATATGCTTGGATTTTCTGTTCCGGTTTCATCCCTATATGCAAGACTTAAGAGTCGAGGTCAGGCATACAAGAAGAACATGTCTATTGCTGAAAAATTGTCTTCATTAGATACATCGAAACACACAATAAAAGAACTTGGGGAGATAGTGGGCATACATTGTTATCAAACAATGTATTATGCGGTCAGAACAGCGGGCTTTCCATACAAGAGATCGACAAAGTATAGAGACAGAAAGAATGCTATTTTTGAGGGCAGCATTAAATTCTAAAACCCAACCCCGTTGTCTTCATGGGAATGTTTATCGGATTAAATAAAAGCAACCCATTGAGGTTGTTTTTTTGTTGTCTATCTTGTTATTCGCCGTCGATAGATCTGGGCACACGACTAAATTTGGACTATAATTAGTCCTGTAGTCACCAACCAGGACGGCACCATGAACGACACCCCGAAGCTGATTCCCTCTGACACCTGGCAGACCCAAGCCCGAGGCGACAACGACAGCGAGTACCAGATCTACAAGACGAATGCCGAAAGCCTTGGCTGGACGGTCAAGACTTACGAAGAATGGCTCAACAGCTAACGAGGAACGGACGACATGAAACTCTCTGAACAGATCAAGCCCATCTCTTACTTGAAGTCGCACACGGCCGAAATCGTGAAGGACTTCGCAGAGAACCGTAACCCGCTGATCATTACCCAGAACGGGGAAGCCAAGATGGTAGTGATGGACATTGCTACCTACGAAGAGACACAAGAGACTATGGCTCTCTTGAAGCTCTTGGCACTCGGCAACAAGCAGATCGAGGAAGGAAAGTTCGTGACCGCCGAAGCCTTCTTTGCTGAGATGGACAAGGAAGGTGAGGAATGACCCGCCCCGTCTTTGTCCTGAGTGCCGCCAAGGAGGACTATCGGGAGATCCGAGCTTATGTGAGGAAGAACTTCGGCAACTTGGTTTGGCAAGAGGTTGATGCGGAATACAAGAAGGTTCTCAGCCAGCTTGGAGACATGCCCGAGGCTGGCTCTATCCCGCAAGAAATCATGACTCTTGGACTCACCGATTGCCGTCAAAGGCTCGTGCGACAGACCCGAGTGGTGTATCAGATCAAGGACGAAGGCGTCTATGTTCACATGTTCCTAGACACCAACCGAGATTTTCAGACCATGCTTTACAAGCGACTCATGAAGCTGGTTTAACAAAAAGCCCCGCGAGGGGCTTTTTTCATGGGTTCTAGCCTCTCCGGCAGTAAAGTAGACCACCATACCACCGACAACAAAAAAGCCCCATAGAGAGGCTTTTCGTGCGTTTTATCAGTGAAGACTCTTATCATGGTACAGGGTTTCACTACCAACAATCCACGACTCTTTAACTGAATCGTAGGCGCCCCACAAATCTTTGCCCGTTTCTGTCCTACCTACATTAATTTTGGCGATTGCTTCTTTTGCCACTCGTGATGCTTCGGCTTCGCTCATGTCGTCCACAAGAGCAAGGCTTTTATCAAACTCACTTGACCCGATAGAAGCCCATTCCTCATTCATGAAGTCAAATGCCCATTGATTGAATGAGAAGGTGATTTTCTTTTCCTTTTTTGGAATATCAAAAGGCAACGGAACATAGCGAACACGAGGCGCACCCGTGGCAACGAGCATGGAATTCTCGTCAGCCATAGAGAAACCAAAAGCTAACTGACAATAAAGCTTGCCATCAATGCCGTGAGCATGTTCCAGCAAGTCAAAATCGGATAATGAAATGATTTTCCAATTGGCAGAATCATCCTTGCTATGATACTTGTTTCTCATGTGAGCATAGACTTCAGCATGAACACGAGACACAAACAAGACTGGTCCCTGTATCTTAGGTTCATGTGAACCAGTCCAAGCAGGCTCAACAAACACTCCCGATTTGTAGAACCGTTTTCTCACAACAAGCCAAAGCGACAGTGGGGAAATATATTCAGTCATCTTCCATTCCAGATTGCTTCAAATACAAAAACTTTGACTTCGGATCTGCGAACCGTATTTTGAATACCCAGCTATCCCAATCCTCATCTGAAATGTAAGACTTCGTTTTTTCCCGCCAATCCTCAATGAACTTGTCTTGCTCTTCCAGACTTAGGCTCACCCAATATGGCGACCACACATAGACAGACCAATGCTCTTCATTTCCTTGATTGTATGGATAAGGCCCAAGGTCATACCAAACAACCCAAGGTGGAGGCGGACCATACTTTGCTTTAGCCAGCGACTTGATAAGCTCAATGTCATTGGTGAGAAGACGGATATTCCTTCCACCAAACTCATCATCATGAGCAACAAGGGTATGCCTACCGCCTTGCTCGTAATGATTACGGGAAATTTCCTTTTTCCCCGCCTTGATTAAATTCAAGCACAGCGGGAAGGAGTTAATCTCCACATTTACAGTAACGAGGAAAGCTTCAATCCCAAGGCTTCCCAAGTTCTCAGTTCTTGGATAGTCAGAATTGAAATCTTCCATTGGATTTGAAAACATGCCCTTCAGCATTTCCAGAGGAACACCAAAAACATGCTGAAGAGCATTGAGGCGACCAGTCTCAACTTTCTTCGACAAGACCTTTTCTTGCCTTTTTATCGAGAATTCTTCAATAGCACGAGACAGGGAGAACATAGCTTCCTCAATTATTCGGAATCTGGTCAGCAACGGCACTGCCGCCCATGTAACCAATGGCACCGAACACTATGCCACCAATCAGACCCGTAATGATCGTGCCTGGTCCCGTTTCGATACCCACGAGAGCGCCGGCCGCAGCTCCCATCTTCGCACCAGCCACGGCACCACCCCAGCCGCCGATCTGCCTCACAACCTCTTTCTCAATGGGGCGAACGCTCTTAGTCTTGAATGACTGG
Organism: Burkholderia stagnalis; assembly: GCF_902830275.1. Taxonomy (GTDB): domain Bacteria; phylum Pseudomonadota; class Gammaproteobacteria; order Burkholderiales; family Burkholderiaceae; genus Burkholderia; species Burkholderia stagnalis. The sequence continues at coordinate 190,559 of NZ_CADESW010000002.1, forward strand.
TCAGTGGCAACACCAAGATCGTAAGCCGTGAAGCCTATGCCAATCACTTGCACCACCCGAGCATATTTCACAATGCCAAGAGACACCTTCAAGCCTGTTTGACTGAAGACACCAGAAGGAGGTACACGAGGACGAGGCTGAACAAGAATCTCCTTGTCAATATTCAGAACCTTTTGCTTGATATGCTCAGCCTCCCGCCTTCCCTTGGAATTCAAGTTGACCTTGTATTCATCAATAGCACGAGCAATTTCTTCAGTGGTAACGAGCTTCGCACCAGCTCTCTTTGCCTTGGCGATATCAACATAAACCGTCTTGCCATTCATGCGAAGTGTGCCATCAGGATAAGTGCCGCTTGTGGATGCATAAGAGGTTATCTTCTCAAACTCCAATACATGCTCAGCAACGCTTACTTTTGACTCAGGACCACCCCTAGACCACAAGCCATACTCTTCAGGATAGACCTCACGAAGATTGCCTATTGGCGACAGGTTCAGCTTGAGCAGATAGGGATCTTCAATAGAGCTATAAACACGGCGAACAAGAAAGCCGTCTTTTCCAGGTTCATCAACAACGACAAAAATGAACATGCGAGCGGGCATGAGATGCCCAAGCACATCATATTGAGAACCCTTCTTGTCGTTCGTCGGAGTGTTGTAGGTAAAAGTGCTCATGCGTTCCACCGCTCCACAGCTTTGTAGCCGATAGCAATATCCAAGTTCTCAACATTGGCCGTATAGACCCGAGGGCAATAACCTTCGGAATCCGTAACACCCTTGTGAACGGCACCGCTCTTCGTCTTGATATGGAATGGAACACCAGACAGAGGGCGACCAGCACCGTCGAGAACTCTCACCCTTTCGTCAAAGTCGCCAACCGGCTCCTTCCTCAACGGAGTGCCATTGGAGGCAAAGCCCATGTCCGCCAGGTGATGAGATTCAAAGCTCTGAAACATGGTGTTTTGCGAGGCGATCATGACGGGAGGCGGATAGCACTTACAAACACACAGATCGCCCTCTAGAGCCGATTCCTTGCCCATCATGCTGTCAGGCCACCGTGGGCCCTTTGGGACGATTCGGCCCGTGCTTCCGCAAGCTGGACACACCACCTGAGCTCCAATGAAGGTCAGCTCAGTTCCATGATGGGTGCAAGACGGTATCCCCTCTATCACCGTCCCACCAGCCGAAGACTTGTCGCCAACCTTGAGATAGTTCCGGTGCATATCACCCTACAGTCAGAATGGAGAATTCCAACACTTACCACAGGGATGGCACCGGAGCAAGAATTGTTATGACAAATGAGAGACTTCTTAACAATCTGGGCTGACCCAATAAAAAAGCCCTCACGTGGAGGGCTATTTCGCGCATTTCTTGGATTCTTATTCTTTCGGGTAGCTTGGATGGTTGCTCTTCACCCAAACCGCTACCGCTTCCTCACAATCCTTGTTGAACTGAAAGATGGCTTGAATCGGCATGTCCCCCGTTTTGATGTCAGGGAAGTTCCTTGCGACCTCAGCCCAGAATGCTTCTTGTGCTTTTTCAGCAGCTTCCTCAACTTGCTTCTTGATGTCTTGAAGATTCATTTTTACTCTCCACGGTTTTAATCAATAACTTCATCTTAGCGTACATCTTGACGACTTGATCAATTTATTTTTTGCGCTAATCTAAATTTATTTAAGGGAAGCAACATGAAAAACGGAAGACATGAGAGCAATGGGACAGTTGAATATTACAAAGACGACAAACTACATCGCGATGATGGACCTGCGATTATCGACAATGACGGCTACAAGATATGGTATAAGCACGGAGTTATCCATAGATTAAACGGTCCTGCCGTTGAGGGACCAGAGGGAGATAAAGCCTACTATGTTAATGGCAAGCTTCACAACGAAAATGGACCAGCTTTGATTAACAAGTTTGGCAAGGAAGAATGGCACATTGAAGGGATCAGATACACCGAGCAAGAATTCAATGCAAAAACCAAACTTGCCTCTATCAAATGCTTTGGATCGGACACGACTAAGCAGAGAGCTAACCAACAAACAAAAAGCATTGACAGATAAAAAAGCCCCAATTAAGGGGCTTTGTTCATTCTTGGAGGGTTTCACTTTCGAGGCTTCTTGATGTCTTCCCAGCTCGCCAATTCATCATTCAGAAAGACCGTGTTCGGATATTTGGCGAGGATGCTGGCACGAAGCTCGGGGCTATCGGGAGCCGACCACGAACTGTACGACTTGGCGACACCATTCTCATCAAGCTCGCCTTCTTCAGCCTTCATGAGCTTTTTTTGGGCTTGTTTCTTGAGCTTCGCAATCGCCAGCTCATAGTTGACCAGATCACCGAGGAAGCAATCAGCCGTCGCATATTGGAACTGAGGATAGGTTGCCTTGGCATGGGCATACAAAGCTTGCTCATCTTCCCGATTGGCGAAGCGAACATGGACGGCAGCACCATCGCCGTAATCAGCAGCTTCACCGAGAACGCGACCATCTTTGAGAATCGTAGCAAGCCAGCCAGAGCCTTCGATTCCGGTTGTCTTCTTGATTCCTACGGCACGATAACCCGCCGCAAATTTCTTGATAGCTTCAATCATCTTATTCACCCCTTCAAGTAGATAGTGAATAGACTTTAGCGTACATCCAGCAAAAAGAGTCAACAAGAAACAATAAAAAGAAGGACCAGGCGAATGCCAGGATAAACCTTAAAAAGAACCTGGACGCACGACGATCTTGTTTATATCATCAAGCCATGTTCAATCACTTGGGGCTTGTTATGTTTGCCATGTTGTTTAGCATTGATGGCGGGAAAGAATACAACGGCTTTTCTAACGGTCAAACGTGGAACGGGTGGGCAATGCCTTACTTCACTCTTGAAGTAGCCAAGCAGATTGCGGATGACATGAATGCAGTTACGACAGAAGAAAAGCTTGTTTATGACGAAGCAAGCGACACCTTCATCTATCAAACCGACTACTATCCAGAGAGCGATTGGGAGCGATTTGAAGCCACGGAGCACGACGGAAAGAAGCTCTATGGAATCGGAGCCGGCTCTTGGGTATGGGACAGCGAACGGATCGAGTAAAGGAACAGATCAGCACGACGAGAAAGCCCCCTAGAGGGGCTTTTTTATTGTCTGGACAAGTCGTCCCTTCATCTTCAAGAAGCATTCGCTTCATTGCGGTCAAGCCGCTGTCAAAGTCTTCCACCCTACGGGCTTCCTTATTTAAGAATTTCAATCCATTTACCCCACCAGTCAACCGTCTATCTTAAAGTCAGACATGCAAGTTGACTCATTCCTTTTATTTGTTAAATTAAACATACAACAAAAACAAATACAGGAGACCAACTATGAAGCATGAATTAGTTATAGCAGACAAAATTTGCCACATCGGAACAACAAAAGAAAGCGACATGATTTTAGTAAGCGGAATCAGTGACAATTTCATAAAAGTGACCATTCTTGTCCACGCCTCCGACAATGGAGACAAACAACTTTACAGAAACACAGGAAAAGTTGTCCTATACGGAATCAACCAAATTACTCGCCTTGTGATTGAGGAAGACATAGAAATCCAACAATAAGCACAAGGACTAGCCCACCTCAACGGGCTTTCATCCCTCCTTTTATCATTTAATTTGCCGACTGTCTAATATCGATACCCAATATCATTCCATACTTGACTTATTCCTTTTATTTGTTAAATTAAGAATATAACAAAGGAGAATATGCCATGAATCAGTTAGAGCAAATAAAAAGTCAGTTGGAAAAGTTCAACCCAATTCAGTTAAGAACGAATTTATTGCGCTCTTTTGAGGTTTACAAAGAAATCATCGAGACAGACCTAGAACCACGTCACTTCTGGGATATGTTTCATGATGCCCATGCCTACAAACTAGGTTATTACGGCTACATGGAGCACGAAGCGATACAAAACAAGGTTCACGAAGTTTTGATCGATAAAGCAGACTTACCCAAAGACAAATTGATTGACTACATTCTTGATGTTGTCAGCGAATAAAAATAAAAAGGTCTAGCCCACCACACGGGCTATCCAAAAACAACAATAACAGGAGAAATCAGCATGAAACACGTTTATGAAGTTTTACTAACCCAAGTAATACACGAAACCGCCATCGCTCACATAGAAGCTTCATCAGAAAAAGAAGCGAAAGAAATTGCCTATCAAATCGCAGATCAAAATCTTGTCGAGATAGATTGGACAGGCGAACAAATCAGCAATCTTGAAGCACCAGAAGCAAGAGCCTTGGATGAGGACGAAGTTGAGGACTGGCAAATCGTCAACAAGGTTCATGTTTCCGTGAATTTCCGTCAACGCGGTAAAAACTGCTATGTAGTGAAACAGCTTGGAAGATGGGTCAAAGGCTATACCTACGAACATCAAAAAGACAACAAGGGCTTGTATTTATACTTGTCCGAATGCTCAAACGTAGAAGAAGCAAGAGCAAAGATGGAAGAGCTAGGATTCTTTGATATCGCAGACTGGAATGATTGATTCTAGCCAAGAGGTCTAGCCCACCTTTGACGGGCTACCCATAAAACAATAAAAACAAGGGTGAAACATGAACAACTACATCATTTTAGACACTGAGACAACGGGGCTGGACGAGACAGCCGAGATAGTTGAAATCTCAGTCATCAACGACCAAGGCGAAGTCTTGCTTGATACCCTCATCAAGCCCAGCAAGCTCATTCCTAGAGACGCAATCGCTATCCACGGCATTACCAATGAGATGGTGGCCGAGGCTCCAACCTACGACCAGGTTCACGGCGAACTCATCGCCCTCCTAGAGCAACACACCTGCTACATCTACAACAGCAGCTACGACACCAGGCTCATTCGTCAGACTGCCGACATCTACGGTCTCCCTTTTGACAGATCCAAGTATTCCTTCTCTTGTGTCATGGAAGACTATGCCTATCAGTTCAATGAAGGGTTTTGGGAACGGCTTATTTTTGCCTACCACCATGCAATCAGTGTCACCAAGAGCGAGCGCATGACCCTCAAGGCACATAGAGCCTTGGCAGATTGCTATATGACCCTTGAAGTCATCAAGTTCATGGACCAAGAAGAAAAATCATCACAGCAAACATAAATGGAGATTTGGGGATCTCTTGCTTGACGGGCAAATCACTTGACCCACCAGTTTACCGTTTATCTTAAAGTTAGCCATCTAAGTTGACATATTCCTTTTGTTTGTTAAATTAAATATATAACAACTACAAGGAGACCTCATGAACCCCATGAATCACTTTCATTTTCAATTACCGCTGGGTCATATACTTGCAACTCAAGATATCAACCACCGAGAAAAGCCAGTAGAAACAATTCTCATCCATGTTTCAAAGAGAGAATGGAACATTGATGCAATCAATGACCTCTATGGATTTGGTGAAGAAGATCCCGCAACTATGAGTGACTTGGAAATTGCCAACTTACTTCACTTACAAGCACACTTTGAATTCGCAAAAAACGAATATTGGCTTGATACCAACAAGGTCTTTGTTCTCGTTAAGCCAATGCACTTAGAAGGTAAAGCTGGAAGAGAAGGATATTTTGACGACAGCAAACCATCCACTCATGAGCCTTATGGTCGCTCTCTAGCACACCACTACGAGGCAGAAGACTCAGAGGATGACGGATACCCCGACTAAGCAATGACCTCCCACCCTATAACCAGCTCGCTAAATGCGGGCTTTAGGGGTGAACAGACAAGGAGGCACCATGCTATTTGAAGATATGGAGGAAAAACTATCTCTAACCATTCTCGACAGAAACAACCCTGATCATAAGAAGACGTACTACTTTGACAGTGAGATTGACAGGGAAATGTTCGTTAAAGCCTTAGAAATTTCGCTAAAAGAGAAAATTGATACATCAAAGTATCATAAGCACGTCAAAGCTCAGGAATGAAACAAAAAAGCTCCCTAGTGGAGCTTTACTTATTTATGGAGCATCTCCCTCTAAGTCATCTTCAAGGAAGCATTCGCTTCTTGCGGTCAAGCCGCTCAACCAGGTCTTCCATGCCTACGGCAAACAATCATCAACTCAAAAAGCCAATAACAATAACCTTCTATCCACAGGTTTACCGCCTATCTTAAATCGTCCTTATTATATTGACTTATTCCTTTTATTTGTTAAATTAAAAGTATAACCAAAACAAATCAAGGAGAATGCTATGAGTTATATCATCTTACAAAGCACAAAAAATTTTCGAGTTGATCGATAAAGAAGGCAACAAAGTCATCGTCAATGGAACCGTTTCAGAAGACAACAATGTTTCACCAAAACGCTACGACACCATCTGCTTCAGTACCGCAGCAAAATCAAAAGGTCAGCTTAGCGTTGAAACAGCTCGCTTTGCGCGCTCAATTTTAACTGGCTGCCTTCAATTGAAAAATGGAGACGGCAAGACATTGGAAGATGATGTTAATACTATGACACGCCGCCTTTTAAGAAACCTTGAAAAAGCAAAAACCGTCAATGTGGAAAAGATTACTTTGTCAGACAAGAAAGTGAATGTAATTTTCGGAGAGGATGGTACCAAACAGCTTAAATCTTATGAACCAAAATTCCGCTTCTATGATGATCAAATGAATGGGACTTGGGGAATGAGATTGATTAAAGACGACGAAGATGAACTCAAAGCATCCAGTTTCTTAGTGAGTGATAGAAGTATTGAGGAAGCAATCGAGTTATCAAAGACAGACAGCTATCTTCCAGTTTTATTCAAGCCAGGAACTATCACACAAGACCAACTTGCAACCCTTATCAAAAACCTTGATGACTGGGTCTACAGCAATCTTTTAGATAGAACAGACACACGCTTGAGTCAAGAAAACTACAACAAGGTTATGGCAGAGATGGAAGGAAGCGAAAAATTTAGATGGTTTGATTCCAAACAATTCTTAGCCCAATAAGAAACAAGGACTGGTCCACCTCACGGACCTTCCATAACCATAATAACAAGGAGACCGTTATGAATCACATTGATACAGAAAGAGCACAAGAAACCATATCGGATTTGAAGGAAAAAATATGCAGCCTTAAAGGTTCTCTTGAACGAGGCTTCTATCAAGGCCGTAAAGTAGGCGAAATTGACCGATTTCAACTCATTAACACCATTAAATACCTTGAAGGCTTGCTTGAACACTACATCATGATTCTGGAACAAGCTTCGGAGCCCTATGACGACGAGGAAGCCCAATGAACAAGCACCAATACTATAACGATATTTTACACCAATAACAAAGGAGACAATATGAAAGCAAGAAGGATCAAACACAGTAAACAGGGAGGATTCTTTCTTATTGAGATTATGGTGGCCGTCACTCTCATCGCCATCATGGCAACCGCCACAATGTCTTTGACAGCCCTAGAAATTACCCGTCACCAGGTGCAGAACGCATTTGCTTACGGCAATGGTCTCACTATCTCGGGCATCACCTACTTCAAATACAAAGGAACAGCACCAGTATCTACAAGCGATCTAGGAGTCAGTGCTATTCCTGGCACAACATACGCATCAGCCAAGCTTGTGAACGGGCATTACATAGTCACGATAGGCGATGTTATGAATGGTTCTCAAAATCCAGCAATGAGCAAGATTCAATTGGCAACGATTGACTATGCTCCCCACTTTGATGAAAACGGGCTCTTATTTTATACATGCTCGTTCTCAAACTCATATTTGAAATCAGGAGCATATATTAGTCAATGCACATTGATGAAGCCAGGAACTGCCCCACAGCAATAGTTGACAATTTAATTTTATCGTTTATACATCAAAAGACCAGTGGCGTATTTAATAGATAAACGGCTACCGGTCGATAACCAATAATAACTATAAAAGGAGATGTGAAATGAAGGTTATGAAATTAAATACAATCAAGGCGGGGGCTCAGAAGGGTTTCACTTTAATCGAGTTGATGATTACTGTGGCAATCGTTGGTATCTTGGCAGCAGTAGCATTGCCAGCTTATCAAGACTACACAATCAGAGCACAAGTATCTGAAGGCTTTACTTTAGCCGAAGGTGCAAAAACAGCAGTATCAGAATACTTTGCTAATGCCGGTTCTTTACCCGCAGACAACACCGCAGCAAATTATGCTGGTGCAACAGGTAAATATACAACTGGCGTTGCAGTCGCAAACGGTGCAATTACAGCAACTTACGGCGGAGCAGTAAACACAAAGATTGCTGGTGGAACAATCACCTTAACTCCAACAGCAGATGCATCAGGAACTTTAATCTGGGCTTGCTCTTATGATGGCTCAAAAGTAGTTCAGAAGTATGTTCCTTCTAGCTGCAAATAATCTGATTGCTTACCAATCGCAAAGCCTCCTACATGGAGGTTTTTTTTGCTCTTGCTTTTTCAAATTTGCCCCGTATAAATAAATCAATCAAACAACAACGGAGCTAACATGAATCTAATAAAGAAAACCGGCTTTACCTTGATTGAAATGATGATCGCACTTGCGATAGTGGGAATCTTCGCTTCTATGGCCGTGACCTCATACATGACCCACAACATAAGGCACCAAGTTGCAGAGGGTTTCAAACTCGCTGGGGGAATTCAGACGGCTATCAGCCAATACTATGTCCGAGGCTGGTCCATGCCGGCCGATATGGATGCCTTGAGATTGCCTCCCGCAACGGGTGAATACGTCGCCAACATTGACCAGGCACACGGAACCATCACGATTACCTACGGCAACAACGCGATGAGCAGGATTGCCAATGGCAAGGTCACTTTGAAGGCAACCGACAACAACAACGGGAATGTGATTTGGAGCTGCACACCAGACGGAACCATCATCGTCAAAGAGTATTTGCCCAGCTCTTGTAATTGATTTTCGACCGTTCTAGGGGCTTGTGAGCCTCACGGCTACCCAACCCCCTTACCTAGAACCTAAAAGCCCGCTATGGACCGTTTTCGAGGTTCCAGCTCGTAGGGTCTTCATCCGACTGCTAGGTCATCTTCAAGGAAGCATTCGCTTCTTGCGTGTCAAGCACGCTTGTCTAAGTCTTCCATGCCTATCGGCAATCCCACCACCAGGCACAGAGACCAGATCCGCTAGGCAGAAGCCCAAAACCTTCCTAAACAGCCAGCACGGCGATTGAGTGCATCAGCAACCTATACAAACAACCATTTTATCAACAAGTCAACCGTTTATCTAAAAATCAAGATTAAACCGTTCATTATGTTGACATATTCTTTTTATTTGTTAAATTAAAGATATAACTACAAACAAGGAGAATATCATGGCAAGCTTAGACAAAAATAAAGAAGCAAAAAAGAACAAGCTGAACAGAACAAATTTGTATTAGTTGTTAGGGTTAAAGGCGATACTGAAACAAGAACATTTGGATTTCAAACAGCAAAAGATCGACAAGCATGTATTGATGCACTTAAACTAAAGGGAGATGGCATTTATGAATGGATTGTTGGTGATCCAATTGGTTATGAGTCAGACCATACAGAAGACGATGGATATCACGACTAAGCAAAACAAGGTCTAGCCCACCATACGGGCTACATAAAAACAACCAAGGAGACAGAACCTATGAAACAGAAGAAGATAAGCAAGCCACGCAATCATGTTGTCTTAGCCTTCATGCAGAGAAGTGGAGGATCTGGAACCCACCAGAAATCAAACAAGGCTAAGCGACAGCAAGCCAAGCAGCAGCTTAGAAGAGAGACCAATTAGGTCTCTTTTTTATTGCCCATCCATTTATCCACAAGTTTACCGTTTATCTCAAAGCATCATTTAATCATGACTTAAACTTGACTTATTCCTTTTATTTGTTAAATTAAATATATAACAACAAACCAAGGAGACAACTATGAGCCTATCTTTAAAAACAGAAATTATCAAGGTGGTTATTAAATACTTGCCTGATGTTCCAAAAGTGAACTACAGCAAAGCTAAAGATAAAGATTACCTACAAAGTGTCTATGTTGAAGCCGCTTGCGACAAACTAGGCATCGATTACATCAACATGAACAGATGGGACAAGATAGAACTACATGACTTTTGCCACTATGCAATTCTTAATCAATACAAGAACATTGCTAAGGCACAGAAGCAAGCAGTGGAGGCTTAAACAGAACAAGGACTAGCCCGCCTCAACAAATGGGCTACATAAGAACAAGAATAGGAGACCTCAAATGACCTATACCGACAAAGCCAACGAACAAAGAACAGTCCCAGACAACGCAAAGGCTCTGATTGCTTTTATCATCTTCGCCTTTTTTGCCCTAGTGATAACCACCGCTTTGAAATTACTTGTTATGGCTGGTGGATGGGTGAGGCACGAGCTGACAACCTTTCCAATCACAGACAAGAATCGGATTGTTAGTGAAGCCAGATATTGCGATGGCATCAATATAGAAATGTTGGTTGACGGGAAAGATAAACATATTGTAGTTATTACTCCACATTTTCAAAGAACGATAGAAGACAGCGTTAGCACCTTGATCGGTCATTTTGACAAAGCCACTCTCAAAAACGTCGATTCAATCTGCACATTAACAATAACCAACAAAAAGGGGCAATTATGAACTTAAAACAAAAATTACTTGGCATCTTCAACGACGAAGACATCATAGACAACGGCAAACGCAAATGGATTTCTTTTCAATACACAGTCAAAGAGATTGAAGACTACTATTCAAAGTATTTTCCCGCGACTCTTCATGTTGCAGGCATTGACGGATTTGTGTCTACATATGACAAAAGACCATTGCGTAGCCACTTAAAAGACTACTCAAATGAAGATGCCTTTAGCATTTTACAAAACATTGGAATCTTCATGAAGAAGAAGGAGCTATTGAAGGCAAAGAAATATCCATACTACACAGACGAGCCAACCAACCTCCCAATGGATTATGTTTTAGAGGATAAGTCTTTAATTGATGAAGAGGGAAACTTTCTTGGGGACTTGGATACAACAATCAGAATCAATATCTTGCAAAATAGTTGCATGAAGTATGGTGCAAGAAGATTTTGTGAGAACAGTGAAGTTTTATTAGCTATCTTATGCCAAGGAGAGTTAAGAAACACTTTTGAATGGCATTTTAGAAAATATGACTTTATGGACGATGAGTGGTTTGTTGAAAAATATAGGGATGGCAGCTACTACACTTGCGACAAAGAAGAAATCATTGACTTCATGATCAAGAACCTAATCCCAATCGTTGAGTTTGAAAAACCAATTGTTGCCCTTTACGAGCAAGCAAGAGAAGCGATCATAGAAAACAACCTTGATGCATATCTTCCTCATAGCGTTGCTATAGAAGAAGTTCTACAAGACCCCGAGAAGGAAAAAGTATTTCTTCAATGTGTTGACGCTGATAAAGAGTATCAAGGTGTAGAGACAGCGAAGGGCTTGGAAGAGTTTAGAAAAAAAGCTCATGCCAACAAATTAGACAACGAGCTTCCAACAAAAGCCGATAACAACAAAACAAGAGGCAAGATATGAGTACAAGCACAGCCCCACAAAACGGGGCTAGTTTGTTCTGACAAGTCGTCCACACATCTTCAAGAAGCATTCGCTTCATTGCGGTCAAGCCGCTTGCTACGCACAGGCACAGCCAAACCAACCAGCCACCCAGTCAGCTCGGCAACCAGATCGACGTCCACGAGCTTAACCTACCTGTTAGTTCTACCAGGTCAGACCTATCCCAGCTCGGGATCTACCCACACACCCCAAACGTGCTCAAAACGCCACATTTTGACCGTTGCCGAATCTCACCATACGGGAAATGCCCAGCAATGCCGTTTTTAGCCCCGTAGAGCGATTTTTCCACTCTGACATACCGAAGCACCAACCACCATGAGATAGGGGCTTCCAGCCCCCTTCTCGCAAGCCGATTTTTCCAGGTTCTCGCTTAAAAAGTGGGTCAAGAGTCTTCCTGGCGGGGCCTCCACCTCCCGCTGCGCTCGGCCCCAATTTACTGAGAGCTTGTCATCTCTCTTTTCAAGCATCTATCAAAAAGCGTCCATTTATCTAGAAGTTTACCGCTTATCTTAAAGTTATATTTTATCTCTATCTAATGTTGACTTATTCCTTTTATTTGTTAAATTAGATATATAAAGAATAAACAAGGAGACCAACATGATTTATATTTTAGCCATCGGCGCAATAATGATTAACTTACTTGTAATAGACTTACTATCCAATCTTGAAAGAATTTACCAATTAAACCAAATGCTAAAGCAAAAGAAAGATTCTCGATAACAACATGGACTAGCCCACCTCACGGGCTATATAACCAAAAACATAAGAGGAAGCTATGAACAACTTTATCAATGAATTAAAAGAGTTTTTAGACAAGCCAAAGAATGTCTACTACGCCTTATATCTCATTTTCTTTCTTGGATTAGGAACATTGAAAGTTAATGAATACTTGGGGGATGTCATTATTCGCATTGACTTCACACTTCTCGCCATCTATTACATTTTCACCCTTATCATTGACGATATAAAAAGCAAACAGACAAAGGCAAAAGAACTAGAGCTTGAGCAAGAAATTAACAGCAACCAAGAATTTCAATTCTTCAAAAACAAAACAGTTTCAAGCGACAATAAATAAAAACAGCACAAAATAAAAAAGCCCCCATCTTGGAGGCTTTCATTTACTTGCTCGCACGAGTTCTCTTCTTCTTTCCTACCTTATCAAGCTCCTGAGTTGTTATCTCAAACTCAGCCATCTTTCCCAGGATTAGAGCTATCGCTTCATCTCTCTCTTTTTGAAGCACTTCATCAATCTGAGCTTGAAGCTTATCCGTTGAGCAATTAGTTCCTTGTAGCTTGTTGCCATAGTAGTGTCTATTAACCCCATTAAGGAAGACACAGCATAGCACAGGTCGCCCCTTCATCTTCAAGGAAGCATTCGCTTCTGTTGCGTGTCAAGCACGCTTGCCTATCGGCACCGTCCTTATTTAAAAAGCTCCAATCAACCATTCATCTATGAGTCTACCGTTTATCTTAAAGTCAAGATAAATATTGATTTAATGTTGACTTGTTCCTTTTATTTGTTATATTAGATATATAACAACAACAAAGGAGCATGTTATGAGTACATATTTCAATATCGTTAATTTAGATAAAAAAGAACAAGCAAGTTTAGTGATCCGCAAAACAAAGAAAGAAGTTGATGAAACCATCGCTCTTTGGGAAGAACAGAACTCTGAAAAATGGTATAGCGAGGAAAGACAAGCACGCTTCGCTCAATTAGACATGGAGTTTGACCCAGCAGGATATAAAAGACAAGAAGATGGCTCTTGGGAAACAGAAATTAAAGCGTTCTATCAGCATCACCAAAAGTTAGTTTTCGGATTTATTTTCTGGGAGGCTTGTGCTGATCAATGGGGACATGTCTCTTCTTGGTTTGGAGACAGAGTTATCATTACTTCCGATGGTTATGGATCAAAAGACTTATACGATCAACTAGGCTTTAGCGAGATCAATGAGACATTTAAGCCAGTTAAATTCTATGTGAGCTACGAAGAATGGATGGATGCTCAAAAATAACAACAAGGACTAGCCCACCTTATGGGCTACTCAACAAACAACATCAGAGAAGACCCAAGCGGGTCTTTTTTATTTTCTGCCATTTATCCACAAGTTTACCGTTCGTCCGAAAGATAACTTTAAAAGCCTTTTTATGTTGACAACGGCTATATAACAGTTAAATTGAATAGTGAGAGAACCAAAATAACAAGGAGACTAAAATGGAACTTTTATTATTCACAATAGGTGTAATCGCAACAGCGATCATCTTGGTTTTAGGTGGAAAGACATTCAAAGAGATGATGTACGAAGCACTTGGCTTTACATTACGAGCAACAGAGGAATTCTTCAATTGGATTCTTGGAAGATAACAACAGATACACAAGGGGAAACAACATGGATACTTTAGAATTACAAAATTGGGAAATCGGCATTATGCCCGAGGTAGAGTTTAAGAAATGGAATGAGAAGATTCATCAAGACTGGCTTGAGTTGACCGGCGAGAAAGTCAGCCTCGATAAATACATCTCGCAATATGACTTGGACGAAATGAAGAAAGCCATAGAGGTTGTTCATAACTTTGTTGAGGACATGGCTATCAAACAACCGGTCTTCAGAAAAGTAAAAACTTGGACAGCGCGATTTTAATAGCACCAGTTCTCCCGAGTCTGACAAGGTTTTTCTCCCTTAACCAATCTCCTTCTCAGACTATACAAGCTCCGCAATGGAGCTTTTTTATTGATCAAATCTATTTCTTGTTATTTATTTAAGGAATGGTATTGACAAATCGACTTTCTTCTTTATAACAATTGAAAGATAACTTTGAGAGGAAACAAATGAATGAAAAACCAAAACAGCTCATAGTTCGTGTGCCCGATTCTTTCTTTAAGCATTTGCATCAAGTTAGTGCCAAGAGAAATACAAGCATACGAAAACTAACCATCAATGCCCTACTTAAAGAGCTGAGAGCATTGAACCACGAATACGCAACGCCAGAAGACTTTAAATTCCGTCAATTCTGGAACATTAAAGATAAAACCAAAGGAGACAATAATGAGTAAAAAAGCAGAACAACAAGTACAGCAAGAGCCACAAGTAAAAAAAACCGCATTAGATATTTTGTTCGCAAAACAAGAGAAGCAAGCACCTATCTATGATGCCGTCTTGTTTATCAGTGATGAAGGTTCCAGCGGCAAGTCAACCGCAGCAATCGCCTTAACCTTGATCAAGAGAGCAATGGGAGAAACCATTGATCTTTATGTTTGTGATAACAATCACAAGGAAGCTATGGAAGCTCTTGGTCAGAGAGATGAGACTGGCGAGCTTTTAGGAGACGATCAGCAAACGCCAGATCATTGTGCATTTTTCAACATAAGAACCGACAGTGACAAGATGATTGACCGCTTGTCATCACCAAGCAAGAGAAAATTCTTTGATTTGCCATCAGATTCTATCGATGAGCTTTTGAAGATATTCGGAGACGCCGCTAAGTTCCTAAAAGCTTTTGAGAAAACAAGAACTAGACTGACCTTTGCCGTACCATGCAACACCATGACAAAGAGCCTCCCAGCAGTCATTAAGTTATTCAAGATGTTTGTTGGCGTCAATCCAAATGTCGAGGTTAGATTCGCACTTATCTACAACCACTCAATCATCAAGATTAAATCCAAAAATGAAGGTGGAAAATTCTTGCAGGCTTTCAACAATGATCCCGAGATCATTAAATTGAAAAACACCGTTCCCGTTATCGAGCAACACATAACAGCTCATATCGAATCAAGATTTATCAACATTTTGGATGATAGCGTTAAAAATGGGGAAAGCTGGTTTGAGATCTACCACGACCTTGAATTATTTGATCAAATGACTATGCAGTCGTTCTTGGAAGAATATATCGAACTAGCAAACAAACTATAAACTTAGGAACATAAAGAAGCCCCGCAAGGGGTTTTTCTTATTCATAGCCGTGATGGATCATTTTGCTATGGAGTCTGAGAACAGCATCTTTCGTGTTTGAACCGTTGAAATTTTGTTCAAGGGAATAGTAGTCAGTCTTGATATTTAGAGGGGGAAATTTGCTATCACATATTTGCTTCAAGTAAGCCCAAATCTTCAAATCTTGTTCAGTTGGAAGTGAGTCGATGGGTTCATTCTTTAATCGCTCAGATACTTCCCTCCACTTCCAATCTGGAGTGATCTTCTCTACTACAGGGGATGCTCCACCAGGCGCATGATTAGGTCGAGGCTGAGCTACCGAGGTAGCCACAGAAACCTTGGGAGAGGTCGCACCTATGCCCGTAGTCATATCCACGGTTCTAGTTATGGGTATCTGAGGCACTTCAGAGGGGCTAGGAGCCTTCCTACGACAGATACGCCCATAAGTGGCACGGATGCTTTCAATAGAGTGTCCTGTATGCCCCGCCTCTTCAAGAATGCTTTGAACTTCCTTGTAGAAGCTCACCTTGACACCTTCGGTCAATGGTCTCAGCTCGTGTTCTAGAAGTTCAAACTCACTCTCAAGTAAAAACCTCAAGTTTGAAATAGGCAATTGAGATAAACGAGAAATCGTACCTCTTAACTTGTCACCAAAATCACTCATGCTTTTTCCTCCCTCGCTTAAATTGCTTCTTGTCACGATCAAATCCAATCTCTTTACATGCCTTAGATAAATTGAAAGCGACATCAGAGCGCGAGAGTGAATAACCCGCACAAGCGAGAATAGAAATCACCTCATCATAGTAGTTGTCTTCGCCAACATAGTAACGAAGCCTTGTCTCAAAATCATAAGCATAACGACGAAAGATCTCAGCACGAGACAAGCCCACCATCCCAGAAGCGATATCTTGTCTATGCGATTGAATCCGATCTTCAATCAATTCACCGACGACACTTAACTTCCTCTCCTTTTCAAACATCACTAAATCACTCATCAAAGCTCCAAAGTTATCATTCAATTTATAAACGAAATATTTCCCTTGTCAATGATCGATGCTGCATCTTATTGATACCAAATTGACTCTTCTTGTTATCAATCAGCATCTTTAAGCATCTTTATAGTTCGATGTGTTCCACATTGTTTCGACGATATAAAGATGGTTGTTTTTTCGGCGGTAAATCTTTCAGAGGACCTGTTACATTAAAATGTGGTCTTCGCTAAATTCTCTATAAAACTCAATACCAATAAGTCTCTACAAGGTTTTTTCTAAAAAACCAATACCCGATATATTTGACAAGCCCAAAAAAGCCAGTATAAGAAGAAAAACAAGGTCAAAAATATATCAAAGGAGACTAAATGGACACGATCACAATCATACTAATAATCGCAATCGCTTTCTTGTTTCTTGAGTTGCTTTATACGCAGCTCAAGTTGAACAAGCTTCAGATTGTCGTTGCCAGATTTGGCACTATCACTCTCGCAAATCTTCAAGCCGTCATGAGATTGATGGAAGAGAAAGAAGGCATGAGCGAGGAACACAAGGCAGAACTTCAAGCCGTGTTCGATAAATTACAAGCGGCAAAGGAGCAATCATGATCTACATAATTGCTGGCTTCTGCACTGTTTGGCTTATGAGTCATTAAGGGGATATATGTTAGAGAAACCATTTAACGAATACACCCACCAAGAGCAAGTTCTTATCATTGGACGAGAACTTAAACGAGCATTTGAATGCAACCAGAACCTAAAAGACGAAATGAAGATAACCAATATTGCTCTTTGTTCTTTGACCACCAAGATTGATGAATACTCCAACTGGAACTATCGCCTATGGGCTTTGGCTTTCGTTATGTTCTTTGTCGGCTTTTTAATTGGGAGAGTGTGATCATGAGAAAAACAACAATAATGGAAAACAACCAAGAAGAAGCCTATATCGACAACTGGATGAAATCTCAGCCCAAGGTTGTCAAAGGCAAGGTTCAGGATGTGAAGAGAAGTTCTTTCTATCACGAAGCCATTGCTCTTCATGCCAAATACAGCCTACAAGAAAACTTCGCCCAGGTTGTTGAAGCCGAGTTCAAGAGACTACACGAAATTATTGCCAAGAAAGACGAAGAGATCGACCGTTTGAACTTCAAGCTTATGGCAACAGGAGACAAGTCATGAAAACAATACGAGACTTTATAGAAGGAAGCCTTGAGCAGCTTCGAGAGCAAGAGAGTATGGATGGGTTATGTGCTCACGGCACAGCAATGATGATTCACGAAAAAGAATATGCAGATGAGGCCCAATTCAATAACTTGGTCAAGCTCAGAGCCGAGCAAATTGATTTGGTGATGAAGATTAAGAACGATTGCAACAAGGCTCTTAATGAATATATGGCCTACTTCAATGAAACAATGAAAGGTAGTGAGTGGAGACTGAATCTAACCTTCCACAAAGAGCGAGGACGCCGCCGAGGCATGTTGACTCTTCATTTTCCAAAGGGGCTACTAGCAAGAGACTTCTTAACATATACCTTGGATGACGGTGGAATCACTGACCTTGCAACACCACAAGAATTACTAGATCTGTACTGGACCCTTGAAGAATTCCAAGAGCGAATTTTCCACGACAAGCTAGTTGTAGATATGAATAAGAAAGAAGCTCCAACAGGAACAAGGAGACAGAAGATATGATGAACATTGGCTATATGACCATGACAAGCGGGGACTATCATGAAGATCAAATAAAATACAACATGACCCACTTGTTAAGACAGATACAAAATGAGTTCCCAGAAGATAAGGAACCCGATTTTGACGATCCCAAATATGCTCATATCGTCAAGAACAGTCCCTATGCTCCAAAGCTCATAGGAGGCTTGTGGAAGGATCTAGGTATTGAGGGCAAGGTTCTCACACTGGACCTATACCGAGACATTTCAAACGGCTATTGCCCCGCTCAGTACCTTCCAGAAGGTTCCCCATTCAAGAAGCACATCAAGGACACTCCCAGAGGTCCTATGGTTGTTTTCAACCGCAATGCTTCACCCATTGACGAACTTGGAAGCTATCGACCCGATTTAGCAAAAAAGAAGCGAGCTATCGGAGGTGAATTCGTTTTCAGTATGGGCAGCAATTTCAGCAAAACACTCGCTCGCCTTGCTTCCGAAGACCCCAAATATATAAAGCAATTCAACGAGATTGCGAATCGTGTCTTTGAGCAGAAGATCATGCCTATCGTTCTACAAAACGCTATGGTCAGAACGGGCAAGGATGGGCATGAGTTGAACTATGCCAGGTCTATCGGCGCAATCAATTTCATGCACATCGAGAACAGAGGATCAGAAGAGCACGGCATTGAGCCATCCGTTCATTTTCACTTTGACATATTGAATGTCGCCAGAACCTTTGACGACAAGTTAGTCGCTCTTTATATGGGTGAGGTTGTCAAAAACAAGGACAGCTTGACCGCAGAGTTCCAAGCCGAAATGAAAGAAGAGCTTGAGAACAAAATGGGCTTTGTGTTCAAGCCAGTCTATCTTGATGAAGAGAAAAACGACGATTTCATTAAGGACAGCGAGAAAAATATTTGCTCCTATGACTTGCCCGACGAATGGATACCAAAAAACATTCAAGACTATTATTCAAAACGTAGCGAGGAAATGAGGCAAGCACAGAAAGGCATGGCTGGTTATATGGCAAAAGAGATCGCTCGTGTTTCAAGCAGACAAGACAAATCAGAACTTGCCCCTTCCGAAATGCTCAGTAAGTGGAAAACAGAGATGGATGGTATGGGCTGGACCACTGAGTCGATCAAACAAAAACTTGACTTCGAGCAAGTACGCCTTGGCTACTCCACCAGAACAGATGAAGAGTTAGCCCGTGGTTTTGTTCGCAAGCACCAGAGGCAAAACATCGCTGAGCATGGTCCTGTTGAATACTGTCAGCCAGCTCAAGATACCAAGGACCGAGACAACGACCTAGTGAGAGGCTTTCTTCGCAAGCATAAGGAGCTTCACTTCACAGAAGACCAATTCAAAGCTCACATGGTCAAGCAGCTCATCAACGATATGGACAAAGACCAAGCGAAACGTGAGGCAGCTCGTATTTTTGAAGAGCAATGTGTTCATATAGTTGAGAAAAGCAAGGTTGACTACTACAAAGACTACTTGGCTGGAAACATCACCGACCCTCACGAGTATCGCCAAAAACAGATTCGCTATGCTCGTGAAATGAGCTTCACTACCAAAGAGGTTCTAGCCCAAGAGCAATACATGTACGACACCGCCAAGGCCCGAGCTGGTGAGATGCAATTCACTATTACCGAGCAGAAGGCAGCTCAAAAGCTTCTTGCTTTTGAAGCACAGATGAGCCGTGAGTTGAACAAACCGGTCACATGCTCCAAGGGACAGCGAGATAGCTTCATGTCAATCATGACAAAGCCAGGCTCAGCTCATTTCATTATCGGAGATCCAGGCACAGGAAAATCATTCGTTGCTCGTGCTATCAAGGAGACCTACGAACAAGAAGGTAAGCAAGTCATAGCCGTTGCTCCAACAAACAAAGCAGTGAATGGTCTAGCAAAGGATGCTCGATTCAAAGAGGGACAATATGGCAGCTTAGCGAAGATATTGATTGATTTAGACCAAGGCAAAATGAAACTCACAAAGGATCATGTTGTGATCGGAGACGAGATGGGGATGTCTTGCTTAGACGACTACTACCGCTTAATGAAGCACGCTAATGAAGCGGGAGCAAAGGTAATCAGTATTGGAGATGCCAAGCAAATTCAATCCGTAGCACACGGCGGAACATTTAGAGTCATGTCCCAAGATTTTGTATGCGAACAGCTAACAGAAATCAGTCGCCAAAACTCTCTTCGTCATCGTGAGATTGTTCAGGATATGGGCTATGGACGAGCTCAAAAAGGATTCAGAAAATTAGACGATGAAGGCTGTATTGTTATTACAAAAACTGAAGATGAGAAGTTCCAAAGAATAGCCCACGACTATATGAGCGATCCAAATTCGTTCATGAAGAAAGCCGCTTATGCTGGCACCAATGCCGATTGCGACAGAATCAATAACATCGTCAGAGATACATTGAAACAGCAAGGTATTCTTTCAAATGATCCAAAGCAAGAAATTACACTTCAAACCAAAGATGACGGTCCCAAGAATTTTTGTATTGGAGATCGCATTGTATTCACCAAGGGGCAACTTAGCGATGATATGGAGCCCGTGAAGCTTCTAAACTCAGAAATGGGAACCGTCACCGAATTCAAGACCGTATTTAATAGATTGACCAAAAAAGAGCAAGTTAATGCAATACGAGTGAAAATGGATGGAGGCAAGGAAGTTTGGCTTAATACCAACAAAGAGCACAGCGTTAGTAATGCTTATGCCACTACGATTCACAAGAACCAAGGCTCAACTTACGAGAACACTCAATATGCACCTACCAATATTGACAACATGCACTTAGCTTATGTTGGAGTTTCTCGACACAAGGAAGGATTCAAGATGTATCTATCTGAGGAACAAGCCGACCAATGGGCTGAAGAGTTGAGAGACAAGGAACCCACAAAGAAAATGTTGAATTGGGCTGAGGATGTCGCAGCTAAAAAAGGCATTGAGTTGAGCGAAGAGAGTAAGTCTTCATTCGTTGATATCCGAAATTTCTTGAATCAGCATGTACCAAGAATCGACGGCAAGGAGACTGAGCCACGACACAGGATGGATGACTGGTCCAATATCGTTGAAGCGTTCTCTAAAACCGCATACAAAGCCAGCACATACGACTTTGAGATCATGGATGGTAAAGCAGTGGATAAATACCATGAAGCTCAACAAGCAGCCAAACAAGCTCACATTGATCCCGTTAAACATGCCCACGAGATCTCACAAGGTCGCCCAGAGCAGAAGGAATACACTGGAAACGAACCTGTACTTATTAAGAAGGAAGAGCCTAAACAGGATGGGAAGAAAGTTTCCGATCCAGCCAAGAAAGATGGAAAGGACAAGGACGCCAAGAAGCCAACAAAGCAGAAGAAGCAAGCTACAAAACAGAAATCAGAACACACTCAGCTTGATAATAAGAAAAACGATTTTGAACAGATCATGAAAAACGAAGCCAAGAAGAAAAAAACAAAAGGCAAGAATAAAGATATGGAAATAAATCGTTGACAAATTTCATTTCTTGCCTATAAGAGTCGAAAGATAACTTTAAGAGGAAGAAAAATGAAATTTTACAGCAAGGAAGAGATAGCGGACCGCGAGCAAGAGTTTCAAGACGAACTTGCAAAATGCACACTTCGCTTTGAAGACGAAGAAATTGATGGAGCTGGACTTGAAGGGTTCAGATGGAAGACATTCAAGCAAGGCTTAACCATCAAGAACATATTTTTCAGAGCGAAGCAAGCACTAGGACTTGATAAGCCCTTCAAAGTTTAATGCGCCCCTCTTGAAAGAATAAAAATATCTGCTATGTGTACCTTCATAACCATAACAATAAAGGACGCACATGAAACAGAAGCCAGTATTACAAATACCAGGAACATCATATCTTATTGACGGGCCATATATAAACGTCGGCGCAGTAATCGCAGTAACTATTCTCAGTTTCTTTTTTTCCATGTCGGTAGCTCTATTATTGAGCTGGCATGACTTCCCATTTTTACCACTCCCTACCAATAATAGAGTGCCGCTCTACCACCTTGTTGCTTTCTACAAGATGTGGTTTGGCAAGCTCATCCCTTGGTTTCAAGGCGAGACCTACCAGCAGTACACCGCATGGATCTACTGGCTTGACGGCAGAGGCGAGCTGGGGCGCTTGGGATGGAGATGGTTGTTCTCATTCCTTTTTGGCACCGTTGTAGCAATCAAGATTGCCTTCGCATCATGGAAAGCCACCGAAGTCGAGATTCAGATTCGCGGCCGCGAGCTCGTTGAGGGTGAGGATGCTTACCCCACCTTCAAGCGAGACCTGGCCAACCAGCTAAGACGTGAGGCAGAGGACGGCATCGAGCCAGCATTCATTCTCGAGACGGACTACGGCTACAACCCCAACGACCCAGACCTAGACCAGCTCAAGCCCAACGAGAAGGTTTGTATGCCTGATGGTCAGCGAAGACCTCACATGCTCTTTGCAGCAGGCTCACGTCGAGGAAAGACACAGCTTATCAAGAAGAGAACAGCCGAATTCCAGAGAAGAATTCTTGCTGGCGAACTCATCAAGCTCTTCATTGTTGATACACCCAAGGCGGATTACAGCCGAGACATTCCCGAATCCATGATGCATGTCGTTGCCCCACACAACAAATTCGGAGTTGCTTGGTGGGTAGGCAAGGACATTGAAACAAAACAACATGCAGAAGTCTTTTGGAAGGGCAAAATTCCCGATTCAGCAAAAGATCCGTTTTGGAATTTATCAGCTCGTTCAATCAGTGTTGCCTCAACAGTTGCCCTTATAAACACATGCGGAACTGATTGGAGCATCAACAATATTGCCTACTACTTACAACTGAGACCGGAAGAGCTTGAACCCATTGTCAGAGAACACTACCCCGAGGCTCTTCAAATTATCCAAATGGGGGAAACAACGCTATCTAGTGTTCTAGGCACAATGGCAAGCTTCACAAAAGACTTGATCCAGTTAGCTGAAATTTGGGATGGATACCAGTACAAGAGAGACATCAATCAAATGTCCGTTCGCTTGCTGCAAGAAAAATACGAAGACAACCAAATCCGTCTTGCTGAGCACCTAATTCCCATTTTCAGAGAGAAGGTAGAAGAAGGTCAAACTCCATTCATCATAGAGAATATCATTCCCCATCTAATTTTGAGGGGCATCTTCCGCTCCTTAAACAAGGATTTTGGGAACGACGAAGATCTCAGATGGAGATGGGAGAATATGGTTGAAGTTTTGAAGAAACCATACCGTGAAATCTTCAAGTTCGCAATCCAATCATTAACCGAGGAAGAGAAGAGCCTATTTATCAACGGATCAATCAAGCAACCCATCATGGAAGCCTCATTGAGATTGCTTCAAAGAGGTTTCGCCTTCAACAATGATGATCAAATGATTGAGTATGTTGGCAAGCAATTCTCAAAGCCAGAGGAAATACAAACCAACATGGTCTATCGTGCTTTGATCAGAAAGCACTGGCACGACGACATCCCTTTTGTGAGCATGGTCGATAGCTTGGAGAAATGGGATAAAGAAATTCTCAATATCGTTGCAGACAATCTCAGCAGTCACGAGCTTGCTAGTTTCGCCAACAAAAACGACCATCAAACATTGATAACCAAGCTTGCTCCAATCTTCACTTGGTACAACACTTGGGACAAATTTGAAACACAGACTAGATTCTCATTCCGTGACTGGATCTACAACGAGAATCCAGACAAGAAGATTTTAGTATTGAAGACATCTGGGCAATATTCAGAGCTAACCAATCCCCTTGTCCGAGGCATGTTGCTATACGCCAAAAGCTTGATTGATGACGACGCTTTCTTAGACGACAAAGATGCTGGATTTATTCGCAAGTTCTATATATTGATGGACGAGTTTCAAGCCTTGGGCAATATCAAAGAATTCATTGAGCCAGCTCTTGAACGGTTTGCTTCAAAAGGTGTCACGGTCATGCTTGCAGTACAAGACCTAGCTCAACTTATCAAGATAGAGGGATATGGGCAAGAGTTCGTTGACTTCCTATTGGGTAATACGGGCAGCATTTTCTTCATTGGCTCCAATATCGGCAAGACGGCCGAATTGATCAGCAACGCAGTTGGTAAGAAGTGGTTCAAGAAACTTCACACATCAATCACATATCAAGAAAACGGCAAAAGTGTCTCTCAGAACTGGCAAGAGCATGAGGGTATTGTTATCACACCGGATGAGGTCAACAGCAAACTTGGTATCGACCTAAATGGTTATCCAGAAATGAGCTTCGATCAAAAGATAATGAGCTTGATTGCCCTACTACTTCCCAAAGAGAAGAAGAAGCGCTTGCTTGCCAAAATAGACCGTGAGCGTGCAAAGCTCCCTATCCGCTATCTTTACCTTGGAGCAAACATGAAGAAGGCATACATCCTTGAAACTCCTGTTTGTAGCTACAAGGCTGTAACCAAAGCAGAACCCGCAGACTGGCAAGACAAGAGAAAAGATCCCAAGCCAAACGACTTCAAGAAGGAGGCACATGACATCTTGGCAAACGGAGCTCTACACGATATCCAGAAGGAAAAGAAACCAATCAACGGATGGGTATTGAACGAGCTACCCACTTCTCAGCAACCAGAGATCGACCAGGCTGTCGACATCGGATCATGGGAGTCGGAGACCCCAGAGGAAGCCTACCAGGTTCAGCACGAGCTCACGGACGAAGAGAGCCAGCAGATGCTTGAGAACTTGAAATTGAGGGAGGAACGAGCACCCATCTATATCTTGGGCAAGGAGGAAGAAGGCGCCGCTTCCGAGGTAGCAAAGGACATGGCATTTGAGGCAGTGGTAGACAGTCATGCTCTATCAGCTATTAAGCACACCGCCGATGCACTTCTAGGCAGCAATGTTCCAAAAACCAACGATAGAGACAAATTCAAGCAGTCTCTTGAAGAGAAGCGAAGAGAACGCCAGAGAACCAAAGAAACAGAAGGCTCCTAGCCTTTTTAAACAAGGAAGGCTTGCCAAAGATGAAAAAATGAATATAACAAGAATATAACCATAAGGAGACGCAAAATGAGCGAAGAGAAATATATGGATGAGTTCGCTAGAAATGAGCAAGAAAACATGGCTGCAAGCCGCTCCCATTGGGATGTTGCATTAGCTAACGAATTGGGCATTCCAACAACGATAAAATCATGGAAAAGTAACGATAGAGTTATTGTAAGTAGTCCCCAAAAACAAAAAACCAAGATGGATATCGTTCCTTGGCGCGATAGTTTCTTGCCACAATGGAAGGTAGATCTCATTGAGAAAGAAGCTTCTATGTATGACAACATGATGAAGAAATTAGCTCAGGAACATAGGGAAAAACAAGCAAAAGCGATAGAAAATAATCTCAAAGGTAGCACCCTATAAAAAAGGCTCCAGATTGGAGCTTTTTTGTTGCCTTAGCCGCCCACATCTTCAAGAAAGCATTCGCTTTGTTGCGTGTCAAGCACGCTTTCCAAATCTTCCAGCCTAACGGCTTCAATTCCCTATCAATAAAGACTCTTGCTCAATAAAAGGTCTCAAAATAGCCAAATTTTCACCCGACCTTTTTCCGACCTTTTACAGCAAGGTCGGAACTACGAAGAGCACCGTCAATTGCCAATCTTCACGAGCTAGATCGGATTTTTCCGACCTTTGCTAAAAAAAGTCGTTCAAACATATGTACATGATGGTTTACGGACATCCTTTTTATGGTCTTGTGATTCATATTTTTTCTCATCGTACTTTACTTTTTTCAAGGAAGGTCGGAAATCTTAAAAAGAACTCACGAAGAACCGCGACAAATAAAGGTTTCCAGCAACCCGACCTTATCAAAAAAGGTCGGAAAAAGGTCGGGTAAGGTCGGGTGAAAAAATTCCCGTTTGTAGCTTTTTAAATGATGAAGAACCAAACACCAAGCCTTTCTTAATGAATTGATGGCTCTATCTTTCATTTCCGACCCTTTACTTGAATTCTTGCTAATTTCAATACAGAGAACAGATCCGACAGGCAGAAACCCAAACCTTTTCAATGAGCCGCACGGCGATTGAGTGCATTAAATACAAGAATAAACACCCAATCATAATAAAAAGAATGGCTTGTCGACTTGATTTATTTTTGTCTTGTGATATATAAAATGTATATAAACCATAATAAGGGGACTACTATGTTAGACATGGACGATGCGCATTATCAGTGGCACAAATCTACAATCAGTCAATTTGATTGGACACCGGAAGTTAAAGTGAAAGTTGAGCCAATTCAGGAATACTCACTTGAAGCTTTAAAGCATGAGTTGAATGATAATATGGTTCTTGATAGCGACAAGCCAAGAGACTTCTACAACTTCGCCGTTATCAAGTCCGTCTACGATGCAGACAATGGACCAGATTTCGCTATCAACGATTTGACCAAGTTGTATGGGGATTATGCGACTAACAAGGATGTGGAAGTCAAAGACATCTTGAAGCAGTCTCACAATCAGATGATCAACACTCACACAGAAGAGTTGTTGAATACCACACCAGAGGCATATCCAGAGTTAAAACGTAAGCATGACCTTGAGCGCGAAGTTTATGAAATGAATCTTGCCAAGCATGAAAACAGAGAGCCAAATCTAGACAAGCTTCAAGATAGCTACTTCTCATACAAAACCAACTTTGACTTTGAGACCAAAGTTAACGATACAATCAATCAAATAGCCCAAGGAATTCAAGACAAGCTTGATGGCTTGAATCGCTGGACACCTTCTAATGGTTATGAGGTTCCAGTGATTCCCGATATCAATGTCAAGTCACAGGTGATTGACGAACCAGCACAAACACAGCCCACCCAGGACAACCAGGTCAAAGCCGAAATTCCAGAAAGCAAAATTTCCGCTCAAATGCAGGCGTGGTTAGATCGTGATGGTTACTCACAAGGTCAGAAAGATATTATTGCTCGTGTTGAAGGACAGAACCAACAAGACAGAGCGGCTGCTAAGGAAGCAAGAGAAGCAGAGGAACAAAAACAACTGCTACTTGAAGAATATCGTCAATCCAAGTATCCAACTGTTGCCGAAGCAAAAGAACAGATTCACGACAATATTGATGATGCCAAGGGTCCACGCAACTTCTTGGATAATACACAAGGCATGTTTGTAAATGTCGCTCCTGAGTCTCGCTATCGTGATGTTGAGACTGGCGAAGTTCACCAGCTTAAAACTACTGGCGAAATCATTCAAAAGAACCAAGAGCACGATATCTACGGTAAGAAGAAGGATTTGATTGCTGGGCAAAATATTGATGCAGCAGTTTCTATTGCCGCTGGGGAGCTTCGCCTAACTCAGCAGAAAGAGATCAGCAACTTCAATGGCGACTTTGAAGCATTGAAAACTCAAGAGGCTAAGCACAAGGTTGAGCAAACATACTTCAACGCTCGCCACACCGAGCTTGTCGAACAGAAGATCCCATTCAAGGAAGAGAAGCAATTCCATGCTGCCTACACAAAATACAGCCAGCTAGAAAATGCCGAGTACATCAGCAAGATTGAAAAGATGTATCCCGAAGAGACTAAGGCGATCACAAAACAGCACGAACAGAGCCAAGCACTTGAAGCCGTTGCTCCTACCGTTCCTCTTAATATGAGACCAAACCGTGAGGGCTACAGCTCCGTTGAGGATGTAAAGTCTCGCTTGCAAGCATACGAAGCACGTCGTCAAGAGAAGCTTGCAGCTATCGACCAGGCACCAGCCCAAGAGTCTATCCAGAGCATTTTAAATAAGGAAGCTCCACAAGCCTCTCAAATTGCTCACCAGGTATCTCAACCTACCCAGGCAGTAGAAACCCCTCAAAATGAACCAAAAGCTGACCCTAACCACTTGAGAGGCATTGTGGTGGATTACGGTAGAGCTCCCTATCTTCACAACGAAAAGAACAACGAGAGCTACTTTGTGGTTGTCAATGAGGATGGCATAGAGAGAACCAAATGGGGAGTAGACATCGGACCAGCCTTAGACAAGGCAGAGGTTCAGGTAGGTGACTTCATTGATCTTCAAAAGACAGAAACAGTACCAGCTCAAGCGAAAACCAAGCAAGGCGAAACAGTGTCTACTCACAGAAATTCTTGGGAAGCACAAGTTATCGAGCCAGTGCAGAAGCAAGAAAATCAATTATCACAACAGCAAGCTCAAAAAGAACCAGAAGCAACACAAGACAGTTATGCACAGATGATGAACTCACTTGGGCAAAAAGCCAGAGATAAACAAGCTCAAAAAGTAGATCAATCAGTTAAGGTCGAACCCCAGGCAAAAACCGAAACTGAAGAACAACGCAGAGCGAGAATGTTGGCTGAGATTGAAGCAAGCAAACCTATTGCCTCTTATGTTGATGACTTTGAAAGAATGAAGAAAGCGGCACAATCAAAACCTCAAAGCCAAGCACAAGTAGCCAGTGCCTTCTAAATAAAATAGCCCCAGAAATGGGGCTTTTTCTTTTGATTGAGCATGTCAGTGGAAGATCTTCAATGCCATGTAATGAATGAAGTCATAAAAAAATATGGATGTTGTCACGACTCCAACACCCCACAAAAAGCCTTTCCAACCAAAAGCTCTTGCTATTGATGAGGCGATAGCTCTGCGAAATTCCTTCACAGCCCTCTCAGTCAATATCAATTCAATATCTTTTGACTTGCTGTTTATTCTCACAATTTCCGAGTCGGCATGAGCAGTGATTCTCTTGACTTGATCGTTCCCGCGAGCCTCAATAAGTTTCGCCCTTTCACTGTATGCCTTTTCTACAATGCCAACCGCTGTTTCTACGAGACTTTTGAAATCATCTAGTTGTTTACCAAGATGGTCACTCGCACCTTTACACTCAATAAGCATATTTTCCGTTTCAGCGACCACATGAGCCTGGATGTCTATTATCTTGTCTTTAAAATCATCCAACTGGCTCTGAACTACGCCAGGAACTACCTTCAACATCATGTTTTCGGCCACTCGGGCAGCTTCAACTTGATCAGCTATCGCTTTATAGCTGGCGAGCAATCCATAGACGACCATCAAAGGAGCCTTATTGCTGATTATCTCTTCTCGCTGACAATATTCAACATAGCGCTTTCTTTCTTCTTTCGGCAATAAGCTTAATGTGTGAATAAACATATCAGCATTCTTCTCGGGAAGCAAAGCGATTACATGCGACAAACTTTTCCTTAACGCCTCTTCGACATCTTCACTTTCCCTTCTATCTAAAAATTCTTTCACGGTCTCCATTAAATATCTCCTTGATTTTATTTCTATGATGGTTCTTGACAAATTCTTTTCATTCCTTATATATATGAGAAGAAATGAAAAAGTCAAACTAAAACGGAGATTATTATGGACTTTGAAGAACTATATTGCGAATTAAGGAACGCTGGAATAGATCCAGTCTTAAAGAACGGCAAGGTTTATTTTAACGGCGAATACAACGGCAAGAATTTTGTCCGCTATATCTACCAGAACAAGGACACCTTAGAGCTTTGCGTTTTTGTATGCATCAACAAGAAATTTGGTGAAGAGCAAACGCAACAAGACAGAAGCGACTCAGCAAGAGAACGCAATCGTTGGATAAGAGATGAGTTTAATAAGTGGGGATTGAGCTTCAAGTTCCCCGAGTGGAGACCAGAGGGCAAGCCTCAATCATCTATCCCCGCTACAGCTCCCAAAGGTGGATCTCTTCCACAAATCAAAAGCACCCAGCCAACCACCACCAAACAAGTAAATAAAGACGGTATAGATGGCTTCGATTGGGACTTCGTAGATAAGCCAGCGAAGGACGACGACAATTTTGATCCGTTCGCAGATCCCAAATAAGCAGCATTAAAAACCACTACAACAAGGAGAATATATGCAGATAAATAGAAAAACAAAAATCACATTGACAAGCAAGATCATGATTTTACTCGCCAAGTTCGGTTTGCCAGATGCAAGCAAGCTACTTCTTCCAAGGGGTCACTATGTCAGCAATGAGGAGATGTACTCTCTTCAACAAGACAGAATTGATGCTAATCCAGCAGCCTTCCACCCCAAGAATGTTGGCAATCGAGAAGTCTCAAAAAGAAACATCCTTGTGTCATGGATACGTCGCAGAACATGGAAACGAGCTTGCAGAATCGGAATTATTGAGTGTGCCCTTGGTATAGCCTTCTGGGGTGCAATCAATTATGGGACACAGCAAATAATCAAAGGTGTCAATCACGTTGAACAGTCTATCTCTGATTCCAACCGCTCAGAAGATATTAAGGCAGCGAGCAAACAGATGACAATCGACACGATCAAGAGACAAGTTGCTCAATTAAAGGCAGATTGTGAATCTGGAAAGAAAGAAGTCGCAGCTTGCCAAGCAGAAATGAATGTCTTGAAACAGCAATATGAAGAAGCTAACAAATAAAAGGAGATAATATGAATAAAGAAGAAATAAAAGATGAAATACAAGATAGACTAGACAGAACCAGCAAGTACATGAAGAGTCTATTCCCTATGCAGCAATATATTGAGGAAGCCGAGGCAATTATAGAAGATTGCTTTGAGCGTCATGACGTTCCCAAATTAGATCACCCAAGAGTCAGAGACTTAAATGATAGATATGGTGATGGTTTGGTTAATGCTAATGGCTTTCCTGTATCTGGAATCATTGCCCAGGAAGATTTTCATGTTGGTGGAGATAGCCCAGCAGTTCCAATTGTTATTGGCATGATCGGATTTGTGTGGGGGCTATGTAAATTTTTAGCTTTAATACACTTACCAACAATCGCACTTTTGGCTGGGTTCGTTTATGCACTTTTCTTGTTTAATGTAACATCTCCAGATTTTAGAAAATTTGGCAAGGGGGCTTTTCTTACCGCCTTGATTTTCGTTCCAGTAGTTGGCGGCATTTATTACGCATTTACCCATTTGGGAACATTTGGGGTTGCTGGCATGACTGGAGAAATACACGATCCATTTGGTTCACTAGCGACTCTTTTAGGAAGTAGTGCTTTCTCACTCGTGCTTGCATTTGCTCCTATCCTTGTTCCTTACTGGTATTCCAGAAAGAAATATAGAGACTATGTGCTTTCCCTAGCAGACGTAGGCATGACTAAAAATGGCCCCGTTTGCTCAAATCTTCGCCCACACAAAGAGGCAAGAATAATGCAAATGGCTAACGGACTCAAAGATGAAACCTATTTCAACCAAGTCGGCACTGCTACCAGCGAGCTTGCAAGTCGTGGCGATTCTTTTGCTCCAGATGAAGGCTTGGCAGTAGGTCAGACTCTTCAAGACCAGAGAAAGCATGGGTTTTTCTTTGGAGACCCTGGCACCGGCAAGACCACTGCTTTAAAGAACATCATGGCTGGTGTTATCAAGGGTGAGATCTATGACGAACTCATTGAAGCACGGAAAAAGGCAAATCCAGGTTTAAGCTATCTAGAGATCACTGCCAAGCATGAAGATCAAATCAGACAAAACGTTGACAAGATTTTTGCTGAACGAATTGCCAACAAAAAATAACATAATCAAAAAGGAGACTATCATGAAAATGGAAGACGCATTAGAGGCAACAAAAGAAATTGATGGGGTTGTAGATGATGAACACAGCTTCACGGAGACAACGGCGGACAACTTATTAAAGGTGGAAGCGAGGTTCGTAAGCGAAGAAGAAGAGAGAGCCGCTTTCGAACGAGATAGAGCAGCAACAGGCACAAAAAACCACAAAAATGGTATGTTAGTTTTGGATGGAAAGGGGCAATTGGCCGAACAAGTTGGAAAGATTCTTGACCTTGTTGTGTGCCCACAGAATGTCAAAAACTACAACTACATGGAGAACGTAAAACCAGAGGTTTTTGCTAAGGTCATCTTGAACATATTTGGCGCAGCCAGAGCAAAAGATCCTACATGGACCAATGCCGGTTATTCATTACTTTATTACTCAATCGTTTTTCACCAAGCTTTAATCAAGTTCAAAGGTGCGAATAAGTCTCCCGCAGCTCACATTGAGACTTTGCGCCACATGTCAACACCAGTGAATGAGGACAATAGCCATCCAATTCTTGATCAGTTTTCTAGTGGAGAAGCAAAAACAGAGCTAATGAAGGAAGGCACAATATTAAATGATGCTCTTAAAGAGTACATTGAATTCAACCAACTTGCCGACGCGACCAAATCATCAGTTGTTTTTACGGTAAGCAACTGGATGAAAAAATTTATTCAGTCAGAAGACCTTCGTCCTTGGGCTAACAGCGAGACCTCGGACTTTGCGATTCGAGACATCTCAAGACAAGGCAAGAAGTATGGAATACTTTTACCTGAAGGCAAGTATGGCGAGACTGGAATAGCCATTCAAGCTTTGGCAAAAGCTGAGCTTTACAACGAAGTTAAGAACAGAGGGGACAACTCTCTTAAAAAGGGTTATAGCCGTGTTTTCTTGTTTGTTGACGAGTGCCAACGTTTCTTGGACGACATGGATTTAGCAATCTTGCCGGAAGCACGTTCATTAGATCTTGTCTGTTGGTTCGCAAGCCAAAACATAGATTCTATCTATGACAAGTTTGGCAAGGACGGGGGAGGAAAATTCATGGGAGCGTTTGCGGCTGCTTTTTCATACAAGTCAACACCCGCAACTTACAACTTCATTCAAGAGCGCATAGGTAAAGCCAGAGTTATTGAGAGAGAAGGCGGAGCAGAAACCGTTGACTTTGAAAGAAATGCTCAATTGCAGATGGGGACTCCATTCTTTGATATAACTAACCCACATAGAAAGATGATGAAGCTATTCACCTTTGGCTACATGAAGAGTTTCTTCATAAATAACCCAACAAACAGGGTGATTAGACCAGAAGAGAGGAACGTAAAGGTTTGGAAGGACAATATGAAAGTGAGTCATTTGGAAAGACATGGTGGTCTAATGCCAACAGGAGCAAAAATCACAATATCAAAAGATCCTCAATATATTTTCAATGAGAGGTGCATTCAAGCTCTCGAAACACCATTCAGAGCTATTGGAACATATCCACGAGGGGATGTGACCAGACGAGCAATTTTCGCCACTATTCCATACACAGATGACTTCACAGTAATTGATACTTCAATCCAGTCTGCAAATGATGTAATCAATGCGGCAAGAAAGGCAAAAGATGCAGCATAACGATAGCGACGAAAACATAAGAGCCGAAAGGCTCTTTTTTATTGCCAAAAACAATCTCTTTTCATTTATTTAAGGAATGATATTGACAAATTGACCGCTTCGTTTATAAGTAAATTTGATGATGACTTTAACCTAGAAATAATTTAGCCAAAGGAGACATTATGAGATTAAACAAGAAAAAGGCAGCTATTATTGGCGGGAGTGTCTTGCTCGCGTCAGCTATTGGAGCTGGCTCTTACTTCGCATTGCATGCCAACAAGAAGAAAGACGATGACATGTTCGCCATGAGCATTCCAAAACCAGCAGTTCAAGCACCAATGAAGCAAGAGAAACCAACAGAACCCTCACAACAAGCATCAGTTCCAGCTTCTACTCCTACACCTATTCAACCCGTGATAGAAGCACCAAAAGCCACGCCAAAGAGATGGCAGGACATGACCTTTAAGGAGTGCATGGAATATAACGATGCATACAATCTTCAACACCTTAAAAACTTAGATAGAACAAAAGACGGCATTCAAGCTTTACATGAGATGGAAGCTTATAAGCCACCAAAATGCAACTTGTTGCCAGATGCACCAAATAAACCTCAAGGGGTTAAGTCAATAACCTCAAAACAAGAGGAAGTCAAAACTACCCCCGAGCCTCAACCAGTGAAGGAAGTTCCAAAGGCAGAACCCGAGCAACCTAAACCTCACAAGGTCAAGAAGCCTCATGTTGAAGTAGTGAGAGAGACATCACCAGCTCGCACCGCACCAGTTCAACCAACCCCACAACCAGCAGCGAAAGCTTGGTATCAGTAAAGGGGCAAGCATGGATAAAAAGAACAACAACAAAATCCGTGGCTTCGCACTTAGTCTCTTCCTAGCAGTGGCAATGCTCACTGGTTGCAACGACCAGAGCGACAAGAAGAAGACTGATGAAGGGGATCTATTCTCAATGAACCTTCCCGCACAGCAAAAGGCTCAAAATCAGCCCGTAGAGGCTCCAAAGACTCAGGCTGACACCAACACACCAGCCACGGCTCAGCAAACGGTTGTGGACGGTTCTATGAGCAAGATTGCCTACCAGAAGAGCAGCAAATCAACTTCTGGACAGTTAGCTATTGCTGAATACAACAAGGGGCATTATTACGAGTCTGTTGTTTCTATCGTGGAGGGTTATCGTAGCTCAATTTATCGAGACAACATTGGAGTGGCTACGGGCCTTGGTTGGAATATTTCGTTCCAGAGCCGAGCAACGAATGCAGCGATCACCAAAGCTATCGGCATGTCTCCATCAGACCAGGCGGCAATTATTGCGATAAGTGGTAACAAGAACCCAAGCCCTTCCTTGATACCTCATACGTCTATCAGCCCAGAGCAAGCCACCAAGGCCGCCCAGGTCATGCGAGATATGAACTTCAATCCCGTGGCCGTCCGAGCTCTTGGGCAAGCGACTTGGGACAAGCTCAAGCCTTACCAGCAAGCAGTGGTGAACTACCACGTCTACAAGACTGGCAATCTCAACTGGCCTCACTTGAAGGCTGATATCAAAGCTTGTGCGAGTACCCAATCTAAAGCCGACTGCAAACGAGCGGCCGAGGGCTTCACCTACTCCTACATGCTCAATGGGGTTCGCAAATACGACACTCGTTCTCAGCTTTACATGGGGGCATTGTTTCAAGACCCACAAGCCTATGCCTACCTATTAGGAACCACAGCAGCACCAGCGGACTTCAATGCTGTCACTGCCTCAAGCGGATTCAAGATTGATACAACTAAGGCAGCAGATCCACAGGTTGAGGCACAGGACACCTTCACCCCTCTGAAAGAGCAGCTTCTTGAAGAAGGTAAGAGTTTTGATTTGAATGTGATTACACCTGATCGAGAAGAGTCAGGGACCAAAAAAAAAGATACCCCAACGATACATAGGGGTAAACATGATGTAGGTCAAGCCGTCTATCTATCTTAAAACCGCTTATCTAGAAGTTGTCAACTCAGGTTGACAACTTCTTTTTTATTGTTAAATTGAAAATATACAAAGAACAAAACAGAGAACCACCATGAACAAAATTGCATCGCTATTTATCTTCTTATCAAGCCAAGTCTTTGCTGGCTCAATTTCTCAAAATATTCAAGTGACAGCTACAGTTTTGCCCTACTGCCATGTTGTAGTGGATCAAGCACAAGCTCGCAATGAGTGTTTTACCAACAAATCAGCAGCACCTATCGTCACAACAACAACAAGCTCGCAACCCATCAACTCGCCAGCTCCTGTTGTTGTTTCAAAAGAAACCATAGGGGACACTCAAAGAGTCACCTTCTATTACTAATATCGAAACTCCAAGTTCGCAAGACCTTTGTTGTCTCTTCTCATTTATTTAAGGAGTGAGAATTTGACAACCCATTCTTTCGAGATACAAGTTAACCATTAAATTATTTAATGGGAGGTCCATCATGGGCGCAATGAAAGAAATGGCTGGTCAGACAGCACAAGCAAAAATCTATTCTGGTTTTCAAGATGGAATCTCTGTTATTCCAGATCCAGAAAACGCAAGATATGTTATTGAAGCACCCAACGACTACGATGTGAATTTCGTATTCAGAGGAAAAAACAAAGACGGCTCAAAATTTGCAGAAGAGCTGCAAACAAACGACAAGAAAAAAACCATGTTCGCCGTAGGTCTAGATTCTTTGTCAAGCGAAGAAAACATTAAGAACTTTAATTTCAAAGTTCGTGATGCTCGCACAGCGTTCGCAAGAAAACAGAGAGAAATTCAATCAATCGCAGATCACAAAGAACTTCTGTTGAGCCAAATGTCGATTGACAAGGGGGTTACTAATCCAACCGTGGTACTTAAATGGGGAGTTCCTACCACAACTCTTAAAGACGAGAACGAGCAGCCTATTCTACAGGACGGCAAGACAATAAAGGTTCCAGATAGAATTGGCGGGGAAGTCTTAGGTTATATCAAGGGTCAAGACGGCAAACTTACCAACGAACAAGGAACCTATTTTGTATTGTTTGGCGACATCAAGGGTCAAGACAATATTCGATATTTGAGAGCAATTCCGACAAATAACTTGCTTCAAGCTGGCGAATTCGCAAAACGCGATGAAGTGATAACCGAGAAATTCCCCGTAGGCTCCAGAAGATATGTCGAGTTTGACGAGAAATGGAAAGCCAAGAAAATCAAAGAATACAAGCCTCAGAGCAAAGAGAACAAAGAATTGGCACAAGAGGAATTTGCCAAGGCAGAAGAGAGATTGAAACAGCTTTCAGATCAGGCCAAGGTCCCAGAGAATAAAACAGAGCAAGCCATAGAGAAGATATCTACCAAGGCACCAAAGACAGCGACCAAATCTAAAAGCAAGACAGCATCAAAAGACAAAGAATTTGACGACATACCATTCTGATTGATTCTTCGTCATTCTTTTAAGCCGCTTCGAGAAGTGGCTTTTTTATTGCCTAAAGTTATTTCTTGTTATTTATTTAGGGAATGATATTGACAAGGGGGCAAATTTTCTTATAACAAGAAAATAACTCAAAGGAGATCCTATGAAAAAGACAATTTTAGCAAGCCTAATCTCTACAAGTATTTTATTGACTGGTTGCGCTGGCTTAGTCCCAACAAACAATCAATACACAGCCCCACAAACAAATTCTATTGTTCATGTGAGCTACGGCACAATCATCGCTATTCGTGAAGTTCAAATCAAAGAGAACACAAGCGGAGTTGGAGTATTAGGCGGGGGTGTAGCTGGTGCAGCAGTAGGAAGCAAGATCGGAAACGGCAGAGGCAATATTGTTGGAGCCGTTCTAGGTGCGATTGGTGGAGCTATCGGAGGTCAAGCAATTGAGAGAGTTTTATCAAACAACAAGGCAATTGAAATCGTCTTGAAGATGGAAGATACAGGAGCAACAGTTGCTATCACTGAGAAGACCGATGAAAAATTCCAAGTTGGTCAGCGAGTTCAACTTATCGGCACAGACAAGAACAATGCTCGTGTCGCAGCAATTCAGTAATCAATCAAGCGCAGCACTCCCAAAAAAGTATGCCCCGTTTTAAACATGGGGCTTTTTATTTGGTATGAGGAAGGATATCAGAGCAAACTAACGGCTCAATGCGATGCCTCTTTCTTGCTCGCGCTCGCCTATGGTTCTTCCGAGTTTCGCCATCATGTTATCCAAGACTTTGTGAGTTGTTTTTTGTTGCTCTAGGTCTCTTACATACTCATCCCGCTTGGCAAGCTGGTAATCAGCAGATTTCGCCGCAGCTTGTGAAGCCTTGAAGATGAATCTCTTGTCGTTTTTAAGGGCTTGTAGCCAATTTTGCACATAGGCTGCATGACCTTCATGAGTAGCACTGTCATAAGGTAGCCCAATCTCAGCCCCCATGAAGTAGGAAGACAGCTCGGCAACGAGCTCTTCCTTGGCATAGCTTGGAGTTCCAAATTTCCCCGTTTGGTCTCTATCTAGGCGTGACTTGTGACCAGTGGCGTGACCGAGTTCATGCAAGGCAACTGTATAGAACGCAGCATCGCTCTTGAATAGCTCACGGTTAGGCAACACGACACGATCCGCACTAGGACGATAGTAAGCCTTGCCTTCGTTGTGGAACTCAATCTCAACACCACCTTTTACCCTCATGGCGTCAATCACTTGCTCAGCAGCCTCATAAACTTGGAATGGAGGTCTATCACGGACCTGGTAAGGCTCCAACCCCTCAATCTGAGACCCATTGAAGACGGTTCCCGCATAAGCCATCACCCAGATTTTAGCCGTGCCATCGCCATCATTCTCCATCTCTACGGCTTCGTCTTCTGGCTTGCCTATCTCATTCTTGCCATTGGGGTTGAAGGTGACTTGAACAGCCTTGTAGACGGGAGATCCTTTGGAGCCTTTCTTGACGAATAGGTTTTGTTCGGTTTCTTCAGCGAGAGCCTTCACATTATTGAAAGTGTAGAAGCGAGGATCGTCAAAGCCCCTTGCAGCCAACGATACAGAATTAACGCCTCTGTATCTTGTCCCCGTCACGGGATTGAATGGAGCTTCATTGCAAGTGAACCAAGGAGTTTGAAATTCAAGATGATCTTCCATTTTCTTGATAAGTGCATCGGTCAGCTCTTGATAGTGATCAATTTTCTCCTTTGTCGCATATTCTTTTTTGTATGCCATGATAACCTCACATTAAATAATTTAATGTACTTGTTATCCAGCATTTCTACCGCCTGTCAAATTCCCACTCATTTAAGGAGTGAGAAGCAATTAAAAATCATAACCTCTTCTTGCTTGAATAACATTGATCCTCTTGATCTTTTTATTTTTTCTTATATACATCAGGAATGAAAAGGGGAATTGACATGACAAAGAATAAGAATTTGATTGCCTTATGTTGCCTACCACCATTCGAGACCATCTTTGTTGTCTGGTGGATTTGGGGAACATTGAGGGGGAAAGACAAGGCTCTCTACCAAGGGTTGTCTTACTTCGCCACATTCGCCATTGCTGAAATGGTTCTTCTTCGTCTTTTATGGCTAGTCTATCCACATAGCGAGCTTGTTCAGTTTTTGAATATATGGACTTGGTTTCTTGGAGCGATACCAAAGGCTATGTGGACTGTCTTGAATTCCCCTTTCCACTTTCATACCAATATATTTTAACAACCAGGAGACGACATGAAGTACACAGTAACAATGAGAAGAACAAAGATCGTTTTGGAAGAGATCACCGTAGGGATTGAAGCCGAGACAGCAGAAGACGCTATCCAAGAAGCCCTTGGATCATCCTATCAAGAAGAGGCTTGGGAAGAGATCTCAAACGAGCAAGTCTTAATCAATCTAGGCAACGACGAAAGCTTGAAATATGGGAACTACATCAAGGAAACAGCGAAGGCAGTTATTGAGGGGGTCTTATGACAAAAAAAGAAGGACACACTAGAACATTGAAATTGACTCGTTACCCCAAGACTTCCCAACACCTCACTGAAATTGCACATTATTTTGAAATTTCTCGCTCATTAGCTCTTCAAGTTGTCCTTGCTTGCGAGCATGGAGTTTTTTCACGAAAGGGTCGCCTAAGAAGATTTGAACCCACAACCAATGAAGAGGCAGCAGTTCACTTCTGGCACCACTATGAGAAAGAAGAGGAAGAGAAGCTTGTTGAAATTTTGAAACAACAAGAGATCTACTACACCGGACTCGTTAAGAATGCTATCGCCAGCTTTCATACCAAGATGACAAAAGGACAAATCAACACTTACAAAAAAGAATTTGTTCACTATGTACCCATTGGATTTGTGAGAAGGAAATGACGATACCGAAATCTCAACACTTGCCCCGAAGAGGGGCTTTTTTATTGCGGCAGTCAATTTCTTGTCATTTATTCGAGGAATGATATTGACAAATTTAATATCTTTCTTATAAATAAAAAAGATTTTAAATAAAAGGACAAATCATGAACAAACAGCAAGTGTTAGAATTATCTTTACCAGAGAATCAAGCAGTTGAATTCGCAAAGCATGTATCTGCAATTCGCGGACAAATCATGAAAGGCAATGCAAATCAAGAGGCAGCGGTCTTCTCAAATGCCGTTCTCTCAGCTCATACAGCCTATCAAACAAACAAGATATCTCTTGAGCAGTACATCAATGAGATTTTCAAGATATCCGCCTTGTATCACGCAGCAATCAATGGCACCACCTTAAACAAATAACCCATCATAAACAACTAAAGGAGACGTTATGAAAATAAAAGCAATCGTTTTATCAACAATCTTATCAATCACAGCTTCCACATCTTTTGCTGGCGAAGTGGTAGATAGAATTGTACAAAGCAAGACATTCAATGTTGGCTCAAGAGAGTCCTCAGTTCCCTACTCCGAAAAGACAGCCAACGGCTACAAGGGTTATAGTCAAGAGATTTGCTCAATCATTCATGCTGAGTTTGACAAGCAGCACCATATAACAACAACCATCAACTATGTTCCCGTGGACGGCACAACAAGATGGCCCGCAGTTCAATCTGGCAATGTTGATGCCGAATGTGGATCTACAACAGCAAAGGAAGAAAAGAAAAACAATTTTGATTTCGCAGTAGTTGATTCTGACTCAGTGGTTGTAGCTACCTTATCTAACAACACCAAGATCAAAACATTAGAAGACTTGAAAGATGCTCGCATTGTTGTAGTAGCAGGAACTACAGGCGAAATCGCAATCAATCAGTTGAAGAACAAAAACGGCTGGAACCCTCAAATTCACTCAACAAAAGAATACACCTTGGGATTGAGAGAAGTTGAGAACGGAACAGCAGACGTATTTATTACTGACAAAGATCTGCTTGTCGGCACCATAAAGAAATCTGGCAATGACAAATTGAAGGTGAGAGACGACTTAGTGTTAGTTCCTCACGAACCAATCGCTATCGTTACCAGCAAGAAAGATCCCGAGTTCTCAGCATTCGTAAAAGGCAAAGTTCTTTCCATGATCAAGGACGGCTCTTTATGGAAGCTCCACGATAAATATTTCGGACCATTGGGGTTGAGTTTAACCGAGACACAGAAGAAAGCCATCGCAGAACAGCGCTAAGACAATCCTATTTCCCATTAAAAAGCTCCGAGAGGGGCTTTTTTATTGTCAAAAAACCTTTCTTCTCATTTATTTAAGGAATGATATTGACAAATTAGTTGCTTTGCTTATAAGTAAGTTGAATGATAACTTTCGCAATACAAGAATACAAAGGAGACCACATGAATCTTGATTTTTCGTTTTTAACCCAGCAAGTACCAAATGGAGAGAAAGCAACTTACCTTGATTGGATTCTTTCTGGCATGGGATGGAGTGTCGCAACGGGTTTCACAGCCTTTGCTATCGCATTGGTGATAGGTATCGGTATAGGGGTAGCCAGAAGCCGACCAGGAGCGACAGGAAAGCTCGCAAACGGCATTTTTGAGATTGTTCGTTCCATACCTCTCATGTCCATGCTTTTCATTGCCTACTATGTCGTTCCAGCCGTTTTCTTCCCCGAGGCAGTCAAGCACGTTCAGTTCATGACTCTCATAGTCATAGCGGGAGTTTTAGGGCTTGCCTTGTTCACTTCTTTCCGAGTCAGTAGCCACATCTACAGCTCACTCACAGCATTGGCAGTGGGACAGCAAAGGGCAGCTCAAGCTTTGGGTTTCTCTACCTGGCAGAGCTACAGATTGGTCTTGCTTCCCCAGGCTATCAAGCAAGCCTTGCCATCTTTGACCAACGAGTTTTTGAGTGCCGTGAAAAATACCTCAGCCATTTCAACTATCGGCTTAATAGAGCTATCTAGACAGACCCAGAACATCATAGACAACACATCTGCTATCTATGAGCCGTTCATTGTTATCTGCACTTGCTACCTCATCATTAGCGGCGTTGCTCTCATGCTTACCAGAGCCATTGAGAAAAATGGCTTCACACAACCAAAATTACAGAAGGAGACTATATGAATTTTTCACAGATATTTGCAGCGTACCCAGAACTCATTGAGGGAATAAAAACAACCACTCTTATTTTTGCGATAGCCGTTGCTTTTGGCATTGCCTTTGGTTCGTTACTTGCCTTGGCGAGAAACAGCAAAAACTTGCTCATTCGCCTTCCAGCAACGGTCTACATCACCATCTTCAGAGGCATACCTTTAATCATGGTTTTGCTTGCCTTCTACTTGGCAATTCCAACCTTCTTGAAGAGTCTTGGCTTCACAAACATAGCATTGCCAGCAGCGATCATTTCATACTGCCTTTTTGAGTCAGCTTACTTCGCTGAAATTATCAGAGCTGGGATCAATGCAGTACCTACCAATCAACCAGCCGCAGCAAAATCATTAGGCTTGAGCAAATGGCAAACAAGCAGCTTGATTGTGTTGCCTCAAGCTATCAAGAACAGCAGAAAGAGCATAGTAGATCAATGTGTTTCATTGATACAAGACACACCTCTTGTTTTCGTGATAGGTCTTCCAGACTTCTTCACTACCGCTGTACATATTGGCGACAGAATCGGACACATAGAGAGTGGTGTTATCGTCGCAACAGTCGGATTTATGGTTATTTGCTACACCATATTAAAACTCAACAAAAACAACAAAGGAGAAACAGCATGATTGAATTTTTAAAGGTAGAGAAGTATTTTGGCAACCATAGAGTCTTGAATATCCCTCGCTATGTCATTGCACAAGGGGATGTGATAGTCGCTTGCGGTCCCTCTGGCTCAGGCAAGTCCACCTTCATCAAGACAATCAACAAGCTTGAACCCATACAGAGAGGGCAAATTCTGATCGACGGCAAGAACAACGAGGACTATGAGAGCCGTGAGCTTGCAACGAAAGCTGGCATTGTCTTCCAAGAATTTGAGCTATTCCCAAACTACACCGCCTTGGAGAACGTCACACTCGCCCAGGTGAAGGTATTGAAGAGAAGCCACGAGGAAGCCATGCACAACGCCATAGAGCTTCTAAAACGAGTCGGCATGACCGCACACATGGACAAGCTCCCAGGTCAGCTCAGCGGAGGTCAGAAGCAGCGTATAGCCATTGCTCGCTCCCTTGCCATGAACCCAGAGATCTTGCTTCTAGACGAGCCAACCGCTTCCTTAGACCCAGAGAACATCAAAGCTTGCCTACAGCTCTTGGGGGAACTTGCCAAAGCTGGAACCACCATGATCGTAGTGACCCATGAGCTCAACTTCGCTCGCAAGGTTTCAAACCGAATCGCCTTCTTTGACAAGGGAGAGATTCTTGAAGACAGACCCACCGAGGAATTTTTCGAGGCACCCGCAACAGAGAGAGCAAGAGCTTTCTTGGACAA
Organism: Burkholderia stagnalis; assembly: GCF_902830275.1. Taxonomy (GTDB): domain Bacteria; phylum Pseudomonadota; class Gammaproteobacteria; order Burkholderiales; family Burkholderiaceae; genus Burkholderia; species Burkholderia stagnalis. Next base: position 233,656 of record NZ_CADESW010000002.1, read on the forward strand.
CTTGAACTACTAATAGACCTAACCACTTATCAAGAAAAGAGCCCATCGAGGGCTTTTTTTATTGGCAATGAAACTTTCTTCTCATTTATTTAAGGAATGATATTGACAAAATCCATTTCTTATTTATAACAGTTGAAAGATAACTTTAAACCAAAATAAAGGAGCCCCCATGAAAAGAATCGCCTTATCCCTTTTACTTGCTGGATTATCAGTAAGCACTTTCGCAGCAACAAAGGACGACATCATCAAGTCCATTGATTCATGCAACCAGATCACCACCCAATACTTACCAAATGGCAAATATGATCCTACCGCAATAGATCAGTTATATACCGTTTTCAATCTTGACGAGCAGAAGGAAGATGCAAAAGACACCATAAAAAGAGCCAATGAAGACAAAGATCCTGTTGAGCTTTACAAAGCACCAAACGGAAGCTGCACATTAAAGATAACTACCCATGAGGGTTCTCTAGTTAAGCCAATCGTAGAACAGAAGCAATAATTCAAATAACAAGAACAAGGAGACATTATGAAATTAAACAAAATTGCTGCATCAACAATTTTAGCAATCGTAGCTTCTAGCTCTTTTGCTGATTCAGTAACCGACAGAATCTATCAAAGCCATGTTGTGAATGTCGGCGTTAGACCAAGCTCCACCCCCGTATCTTATAAATTGCCCAATGGTCAGTATGTAGGCGAAGCTATTGATATCTGCAATCACATATTTGACAAGCTCAAAGAGAAAGATCCAAGCTTGAAGCTTAACTACATCGAGGTTTCAGCAAAGACCCGTATTCCAATGCTTAAAGAAGGCAAGATCGATATGGAATGTGGATCAACAACCAACTCAGCATCCCGAAGAAAAGATGTGGGTTTCTCTATCCCTTATGAGATTGCTGGGATCGGCATGGTTGTAGCAAACAACTCAAAAATACACGGCTTTAATGACAACACAATCAGCACAGTAGCTTATGTTGATGGAACTACAGCAACAGCATCAGTTTTCAGTGCAAACAGAGGCATTCAAGCGAGCTGGGAAGGACGCAAAATTAAGTATGTGAAGGGTAAAGACTATCTTGATACTTTGGCATTGATTGAAAGCGGAAAGGCAGATGCTTTCATTGGTGACGATATCTTGTTAGCTGGGGCAATCGCTCAAAGCAAAGATCCTTCAAAGTTCAAATTGCTTCCTGACAAGATAACAACTGAGCCTTATGGAGTGATGACAACACTAGAATCCAAGGATCTCCAAGCTGTTATCGACCAAACTATTATTGGGTTAATGAATAATGGAGAATTCAATAAGATTTACAATAAATGGTTCATGCAACCCATTCCACCATTCAACAAATCCTTGAATGTACAAATGAGTAATCCATTGAAAGATGTCGTTAGATATCCAACAAACGTAGTTGGAAACTAAAAATGAAGAGCCGAAAGGCTCTTTTTTATTGAATAAATAACTTTCTTTTCATTTATATAAGGAATGATATTGACAAGGCAAGAATTTTATTTATAACTTGAATGCCAAACTAAAACTATAAAGGAGACTATAATGATAATCAAAAAGACAATCTTATCTTTGGCCGTGGCAGCCATAACAAGTACAGCTCTTGCAGCAGGACCCGGAAGTACAGAATACGGCACAGGAGCATTTGCACCAGGCTCAAATTCAACAGCTATCGGTAACAATGTGAATTGCGCATCTTCTGGCGACACTAATGCAACATGTGTCGGTGCAAATACAGGAGCATCTAACAATGGCACTGTTGTAGGAGCAAATTCAACCGCCGGCCACAATGCAGCAACCTTTGGGGCGAACGCAGTAGCAGACGACAACTCAGCAGCTTTCGGAACTGGCTCTATGGGTTCTTCTGGCGGGTTAGCAGTAGGTATCAATGCTTCTACAGGAACCGCAAACAACGCCGTGGCATTGGGCAACAACACCACAGCAACCCGAGACAACGAGGTCGCAGTTGGCGGAAGAACAATCGGACAAGTGGGTACTGCAACCCAAGCTGACCAGGCAACCAACCTTGGACAAGTACAAGCAATCGCATCCCAAACGTTGAGCAGTGCCAATGCTTACACTGATACTGAAATTTCAAAAATCAAGATCACTGGCGCAGCACCAGTAGCAGCAGTTGATTACACAAATACTACTTCTGACAATCTTGTTCTTAATAGCAATAACGGAAACGGAACAAGAATCAGCAATGTAGCGAATGGTGTAGCAAACAGCGACGCAGCTAACATGGGGCAACTTCGTTCAGTCCAATCACAATTGAGTGGTCGCATTGATAATTTACAAAAAAGAGTGGATAGCGTTGGGGCAATGTCAGCAGCTCAATCAAGTATCGTCTACAACAGCTATGGTTCAAATGTTCAGTTAGGTGTTGGAGTAGGATTTTCTGGTGGATCACAAGCTTTGGCAGTCAAAGCAATGATTGCTTCACCAAGTCGCCGTTTTATCTACTCATTAGGTGTGTCTAGCTCTACATCTGGACAAACCGCAGTAGGAGCCGGAATGAGCTTTAATTTCTAAAAGGTATTGTCGCCTACTCAGATTTCACACCACTTCTCTCTTTGTTTCGTAAATGGATAGGCAACAAGAAAGCCTCACACAAAAGTGAGGTTTTTATTTTTGTCTTCAATGGAATGTTTATCGGGTTAAATTAAAGAAAAATACTTCGCCATGTTATGGGCTCTCTCAATTTATTGTGCTATGATGAATTTATCAATAACACAAAGCGAGGCAAGACCGTGGATAAACTAACAATGGCTCAATCTTTCAGCAAGAAACTTGTTGAAAGCCACCGAGCGGAGCAAATGGTGGACATTATTATCAGCAACCGTCATGAAGAGAACAAAGGCATTTGTCACTCCCATGATTACTGCGATGCAAACATGCTCATGCTGGAAGTGTTTGAAGAAAACAATCTGAGCATTGAAGACGAGAGCAATCACCAGCTTTGGAATGAAGTCTGGGATCTCGCCAAAAAGAACGAGTTCTTCTACAAGATGAGTGAGGAAAAAGCGAGGGAATATCTTTCTCAGTTCAAAGACCGCAAGATTGCAGATATCTACGACGACTACCCAACATTGCGGGAAGCCCTATCTGTTCTTATCCCCGATTTTGAATATCCAGATTATTCACATAAAAAGATTAGCCAAGTTCTCAAATGACCCCCCTCTTAAATAAGAAAGCCCCTAAATGGGGCTTTTTCATGTGTATCGAAAATTGAACTTTTCTGATACACTCACTAGGTCATTTTCCTCTAGGAATAAGCATGGAAAACCAAGCCAAAGAGGCAGTAGACACCATTCAACTGATTGGTGAGTTTGAAGACGCTTTTTCGGCTTGGGACAATCCACCAGGCAATGAAGAGCTTGACGAGCAAGATAGGCTCTATCTTCTCATTGACAATGACAGCGAGCATTTAACACATGAGCAAGCTCAGGCAAGTATTTCTGACCTGATGGTCAATGCTCATAGTGACCTGACGCCAGAACAAGCTCTTGAAAGAGACTTGGCAACATTGAGAGCCAAGTATTCAATCTTGATTTACGGCGGAAGACCGCTTGTTTGTTTCCGCCATCCCTTGCTTGGTCTTCAATTCCAGAAATTTGAAGCCTTCAACAAATACCATGCTCACATGTTCCACATGATTGAGGTGATTGGTAAAGATGGCAAGAGAAAGGAACCCAAAAAGGTCTATTCCACACATGCCTTTGTTGAAGACAAGCGAACCACAAGATACGAAAATATTGTCTTTGATCCAACTGAAAAAGCAGCTCCTACTTCTTGGAATCTTTGGACAGGCTTCAAAGTTACACCCAAGCAAGGGAATGTTGAGCTATTTATGAAGCTCATTGAAGCCTTGTGCGACGACGATCAAGAATGTATCGAATACTTCTTGAACTATCTCGCCCACATGGTTCAAAAGCCTTGGGAATTGCCTCAAAAGGCAATTGTTATGCGTGGAGCACAAGGCATCGGTAAAGGCACCATTATGGCGACCCTTGGGAAGTTGACAGATAACTTCAAGCATCTTTCTACCGCTGATGCTTTGACGGGCAACTTCAATGGACACATGATTGATGCCTTTATCGTCTTCTCTGACGAAGCCGTTCACAATGGCGACAAAGCAGCAGAAGGAAGGATGAAAGCAATGATTACTGAAAGCACCTTGACCGTGAATGCCAAGGGCAAGGATGTTATTTCAGTGAGGAACTACATTCGCCTCTTTGTTGCTTCTAACGAAGATTGGGCTGTACCCGTTGGAGAAGGTGATCGACGGTATTTTGTTCTTGATTGCTCACCGCGATACAAGGGGCAAGTCAAACCAGGTGAGTTCTTTTATGAATACAACCAATGGCTTGAAAATGGAGGTCTTGAGGCTATCTATTACATGCTCAAGAATCGTGATATTTCCGAATTCAACTCAAGGCTTTCACCCAAGACGGCGGGACGAGTTCAGTTGCTTATCAAGGGCTTGAACCCGTCCCTGAAGTTCATTTATGAGTGCTTGAACGGCACCATTGAGCTTGACGAAAGCACCCAGCGGTTCACGGAGGACGGCAAGATCCGCTGGTTTAGGAAGAGCATTTACAAGGCAATGCTGGAATGGTTGCCAACCCAAGGAATCAAAGAAAAGCCCACTGCTGATGATTTCGGCAAGCACATCAACAAGGCTCTTCAGTTTGACCTAGACAATCCGAAGTGGAAAACGAACTGGAAGACACGAGAGGACTACTTCTACGAAATGCCTTCTAGAAAGGTTGCTATGGAGCGGTTTGCTCAGGTTGTGGCAGACGCAGCCCCCGAAGTGGTCTTCTTTTCCTACTCTGAGCAAACATAGCCGAAAAAAATCGCTCAGCGAGGGTAGAACGCCAAAAATCGCCGTAAGTCATTGATTTTCATAGAGAAAACCGTTCTACCCGACCATAGAGCACCGCGTAGAACGGCACGAGCTCGCCGCTAGGGTTCACTTCGTCAGAGAGAGTCCGTTGACGGCAAGAAGAAAGCCCCGAAAGGGGCTTTTTTTTTCATTGCTGGACGATAGAGTTCCACAACTTCGCACCAGTCTTATGAGGTCTCAACTTCGCATACTTCTGCAAGGTTGATAGTTCAATGTGACCCGTAATCTTGGCAATCTCAATATCTGACAAGGTCGTATTTTCAAAGAACCAGCTCACACCTTCATGACGGAGATCATGAATGGTCAAATCCTTGGAACCAGCATTAAAGCAGATATTCTTAAACCGAGTGTAGAAGTAACCGGGGCTGGACCAAAAACTAAAAACATAATCGTCGTCCTTCTTTCCTTCCTTATAGGGAAGAAGCTCATCCACAATCAAATTGTAGAGTTCAGGACGAAGAGAGGCATAACGATCTTCCGCACCTTTCTTGTGAGCAATCTTCTGGTTTTCCTTCGGAATGAAAATGTAGCTCTCATACGGGTTATCCTTGTTCAGCTTGATATCTTTCCACTTGATGAGAAATGTTTCACCCACACGGAATGCTGAATAAGCGAGAAAGCGTATCAGAATCTTTGATTGCTCAACATTAACATAGAGCTTATTACAAGCGTCAATCAATTTATCAAGCTCGCCTTCTTCAAGCCTTCTATCACGAGGATCACCCCAAGCAGCAGGAGGCGGAACTTCGTCAAAAGGTTTTGAGTTGAACAGATAATCATGCATCATCGCGTGATGCTCAAGGGCATTCTTGATATCGTAATAATACTTTCGGATCGTAGAAGGCTTGTAGGTTTTCATAACCTCATTACCTTCTTCGTCAATTGCACGGTTCCCATTGAAAAGCTTGTGAGACTTCTTCTTTCTCGCTTGATCAGGAATTTCCTGAGAAAGCTTGAATTCCAACCATTTGAACAAGAACCGCGTCTTGAATTCTTCAAGGGAAACTTTGCCAATTTCAAGGATAAGGCGTTCAATTCGCCCCTTCTTGTTATCGGATATTTTCTTGTTGTCTTTCAGGTATTCTTGGAAGACTTCAGCAAGAGTTGTTTTCTTGACCTTGTTTGGCGCAATACTTTCGCCATTGAGAAGCTTGGCCTCAGTTTTTGTAATCCATTCTTTTGCTTCTTTTAGTGAGGCACATGTTTGTGATAGATTGACGCCGTTCTTGCGAACCTTGGCTTGATAGGACTTGGAGCCGTCTTTCTTTGTACGGCTTACTACCGTGCCAGAACCGACCTTGATGGTCTCTTCCTTGGGGGTAAATTTCGTGCCTTGCTCTTGGGTAGCTACGAGTTCGGTTTCCATGTGGTTGTTGTCCTTTCCTTTGTGGTCCCGTGGAGTCGCCGGAATGGCATTTGTCCCATTCGTGTCCCATTCTAGCGTACAGACCTTGGAAAACAACCGGAATGCCTTGTAAAATAAGGCTCTGCGGGAAATGTGTAGTGTGCCTCCTAAGCGCTAGATACAGGTTCGATTCCTGTCGGGGGGACCAGCCATCGCCACGCGCCAGTCATCAGCGCTGCCCGCTTCACTCGATACACATCCACTGCGCTGCATCCATACGCATGACAGCACGCGTCCCGCGCCGGCATCGCACGTCCGCGACACCGGCGCAACACACCCCACCGCGTTACTGCCTCACCGCCTGCTTCACATCCGCCGACGCACGCCACACGCGATACCGCACCTCGAACCCCTCCGGCACGTACACGACCACCGGCAGCCGGCTGTTATAGCGCAGCAGCCGATCGTCACCACGCACCTGCACGAACCGTTCGCGCGGCGCCTGGCCCGGGCAGGCCATCAGCGTCGAGGCCGGCCCCTTCACGTCCGACAGCCGGTAATACGTATACCCCCAGCCCTGCACCGTCTCCGCGCTCAGCTCGCCACCGAACCACTGCTGGTTGCAGTCGGTCTGCAGCGTCTTGCCGATCATCAGCTCGACGCGCGCGTCGGCTTCGTCGGCGAGCGCGGGCAGCGCGATCACCGCGCGCTGCTGGCCGGCAGCGGCCTTCGGGAACATCTTGATCGACTCGGCCGACACCGCCGTCTCCGACGTCGGCCCGGCCGCGCAAGCGGCGGCGGTCGTCACACACACGGCGGCCAGTGCGGCCCGGATCGCGAATTTCATCGATGTGCTCCTGGAAAACAAATGGCCCCGGATGCTAACACTTTCATCATCCGACCTTTCGTCGCTGTAATTTAGCGTCACAATTGCTGCCAGATGCGCGGCGTTCCGCCACATATGATGCGATCCAACGGAGAACGCCATGATCAAGCTCATCACCCTCGCCACCACCACCGCCGTCGCCACGCTGCTGACGGGCTGCGTCGTCGGCCCGGACGCCGGGTACGGCTACGGGCAGCAGACCTACTATTCGGACCCCGGCTATGCGTACGGCCCGTCGTATGCCCCGCTGTACGGCACGGTCAACGTCTGGGGCGGCGGCGGCCGCGACCACGACTGGGATCGCCGCGACTACCGCCGCGGCGATCGCGACTGGCGACACGACCGCAATTGGGGCGACCGCAATTGGGGCGACCGCAATTGGGGCGACCGTAACTGGGGCGGCGACCGCAACGGCGGCGATCGTCACTGGGGCGATCGCGGCAATGGCAATGGCAATGGCAACGGCTGGGGTCACGGCAACAACGGCAACCGTTCGAACGAAGGCAACCGCGGCAATCGCGGGGATCGCGACTGGCGCAGCGGCCAGGTCGACAATTATCGCGGAAACGGCCACTCGCACTGACGCAATTGCAACCGTTTGTATCCGGCGCGATCGGCCATCCCCTGCGCGCATGACGCTGCGGCGACCCGCAAACGAAGAAGGCCCTCGCTTGATGCGAGGGCCTTCTGCTTTCTGCTTCCGCTTCTCCGGCGCGGGCAGCTCGGCCGCTCACGCGCACATGACCGCGCTTACCACCCGCCCGGCTGCGCATACCCGTAGCCGCCCGGCGCCGGCGCGCCGCACACATACGCGCGCTGATAGCGGTCGTAGCAATAACGGGGCTGCGCGGCATAACCATCGTCGTCCTGGTACTGCGCCTGCTGGTAGCCCGGCGCATATCCGGGCGGCTGGTACGCCGGCGCCTGGTAGTACGTCGGCGGCTGATAGGCCGGCGCCTGATACACGGGCGCCTGGTACGCAACCGGCGGATTCAGCGCGGACGTCACGATCGCGCCCAGCACGGCGCCGCCGATCAGCGCGCCGATCACGGCACCGCCGTCGCGGCCATGCGCGGACGCCGGCCCCGCGACGGCCAGCGAACCTGCGAGTACACATACTGCTGCGATCTTCTTCATGATGGACTCCCACGCGAAGTGGTACGGGATGCGATGCATTGTGGCGGCAAGCCGCCGTAATAGATGCAGCAAGTGGTAACGCGCAATTACGGCCGCCCGGCTAACCGGCCGAACCGCGCGCCCGGCCGCCGTGCTAGGATTTTCCGACCAAGGAGACGCCTGCATGCAGCCGGAAACCGCCCGCCGCTTCGATACCGAATTCGCACCGCGCATCGCGCGTGCGATCGCTGCCTTCTTCGCCGACCACGTCCAGACCGAAGTCGTCCCGTACGCCGGGCATGGTCACCCGACGCAAGTCCGCATTCACAGCGCGCCGCACGAACACGTGAGCGGCTTCGCGCATCCGCTGAATCTCGAGCTGACCTGGGATACCGACGAAATCGAACAGCTGATGGCGCCGCACGGGATGCAACGCTTCGAGCACTACCTCGAAGCGCTGCCGCGCAAGCTGGCCGCGTGGCAAGGCGCGCGCGACATCGATCTCGCGTCGCGCACGCAAGCCGATCCGCTCGTGCGGCTCGGCGGCCTCGACTTCGAAGGTTGATCACGCGCGCCGCGTCGGCGACGCGTTTTCCGGCCCGGTGATACACTCGCCCGGCTTGTGCCCGCGGGCCCACGCGAGCGCGCCGCCGGCGCGCGCAACCTGTCGAATAATCCCCACCAGCAGGCCCGACGGCCGAGTTCCGACCGCGGGCCGACACGTCCCCGCCATGAATCCCGATACCGGCCTGCCGCTTCCGCAACGCTACTGGGCGATCGTCTGCGTCGCCCTGGGCATCACGCTCGCCGTGCTCGACGGCGCGATCGCGAACGTCGCGCTGCCGACCATCGCACGCGACCTGCACGCGTCCGACGCGGCCTCGATCTGGATCGTCAACGCGTACCAGCTCGCCGTCACGATCACGCTGCTGCCGCTCGCGTCGCTCGGCGAGCGCATCGGCTACCGGCGCATCTACATCGCGGGCCTTGCGCTGTTCACGGCCGCCTCGCTCGGCTGCGCGCTCGCCACGTCGCTGCCGACGCTCGCGGTGATGCGCGTGATCCAGGGCTTCGGCGCGTCGGGCATCATGAGCGTCAACGCGGCGCTCGTGCGGATGATCTATCCGTCGTCGATGCTCGGGCGCGGGCTGTCGATCAACGCGATGGTGGTCGCGCTGTCGTCGGCGGTCGGGCCGACGGTCGCGTCCGCGGTGCTGGCGGTCGCGCCGTGGCCGTGGCTGTTCGCGATCAACGTGCCGATCGGCATCGCCGCAGTGCTCGGCAGCCTGCGCGCGCTGCCCGCCAACCCGCTGCACGACGCGCCGTACGACATCCCGAGCGCGCTGATGAACGCCTGCGTGTTCGGGCTGCTGATCATGTCCGTCGACGGGCTCGGCCACGGCGAGCGCGGCGCGCTCGTCGCCGCGGAGCTGGCGGTGGCGTTCGTCGTCGGCTATTTCTTCGTGAAGCGCCAGCTGTCGCAGCCCGCGCCGCTGCTGCCGGTCGACCTGATGCGCATCCCGGTGTTCGCGCTGTCGATCTGCACGTCGATCGCGTCGTTCACGTCACAGATGCTCGCGTTCGTCGCGCTGCCGTTCTGGCTGCAGCACTCGCTCGGCTTCTCGCAAGTGCAGACCGGCCTCTACATGACACCGTGGCCGCTCGTGATCGTCGTGGCCGCGCCGCTCGCCGGCGTGCTGTCCGACCGCTACTCGGCCGGCGTGCTCGGCGGCATCGGGCTCGCGCTGTTCGCGGCGGGCCTGCTGTCGCTCGCGACGATCGGCGCGCATCCGGGCACCGGCGACATCGTGTGGCGGATGGCGCTGTGCGGCGCGGGCTTCGGGCTGTTCCAGTCGCCGAACAATCGCGCGATGCTGTCGTCGGCGCCGCGCGAGCGCGCCGGCGGCGCGGGCGGCATGCTCAGCACCGCGCGGCTGACCGGGCAGACGCTCGGCGCGGCGCTCGTCGCGCTGATCTTCGGGATCGCGCCCGAACACGGCCCGACGATCGCGCTTTACGTCGCCGCCGCATTCGCGGCCGCCGCCGCCGTCGTCAGCACGCTGCGCATCGCGGCACCGCAGCCGAACGCGTCGGCCTGAGCGCCCCGCCGGCATGCGTCCCGCGCTTCAGGCCGCATCGAGCGCGTCCAGCACGAAGCGCATGCGCGCCTTCACGCTCGCACGCGGCAGCTCGACCAGCCGATAGCCGTACGACGCATAGCAGTCGACCATCGCTTCGTAGGTGCGCACCGCTTCGTCGAAGTCCTGCCGTCGCTCGGTGTCCTGCGTATAGATCTCCGGCCAGGGCGGCGCGATGAACACGCGCCGGTGATAGCGGAAGCGCCGCGCGGCGGCCTCCGCGTGCGCGGGCACCGCGAGCCCCGACAGGCGCAGGTAGCCGATCACGTCCGGCACGCCGCGGTCGAAGAACACCGGCCCGCGCGCGTGCCGCGCGAGGTGGTGCGAGCGCATCTCCCAGCTCAGCATCAGCTCGGCGAACGCGGCCGGGTCGCGCCACGGCAGCGCGCGGCCGTCGACCGCCATCTGATCCTGGATCACCCCGCGCCCCGCTTCCTGCGAACGCGCGAAACCGGCGCGCTCGAGCGCGTCGATCAGCGTGCTCTTGCCCGAGCCGGGCCCGCCGGTCACGACGAAGAAGCGCCGCGCGGCGTCGTCGGCCCGGTCGTTCGCGCCGGGCTCGCGCAGCGGCACGGGCTCAGACATGCGCAGCCCGCCGGCCTGCGCGCCGCGTCACCGAGGCGGCCGTCGCGACGCTGCGCAGATCGGCGAGGAACGTATCGCGCCAGACCGACAGGTCGTTCGCGCGCAGCCGCGCGAGGTTCTCGTCGTGGCGCGCCTGCCGCTCGGCGAGCGGCATCGACAGCGCGCGCTCGAGCGCCTCGGCCATCTGCGACAGGTCGTACGGATTGACGAGCAGCGCGCCCGGCAGCTCGGCCGCCGCGCCCGCGAACTCGGACAGCACGAGCACGCCCGGGTCGGCCGGATCCTGCGATGCGATGTACTCCTTCGCAACGAGGTTCATCCCGTCGCGCAGCGGCGTCACATAGCCGACCTGCGACATCCGGAAGAACGCCATCAGCAGGTTGCGCTCGTACTTGCGGTTCAGGTACTGGATCGGCGTCCAGTCGAGCTGCGAGAAGCGTCCGTTGATGCGGCCCGCCTCGCCTTCGAGCGTCTCGCGGATCTGCTGATAGGTCTGCACGTCGGAGCGCGTCGGCGGCGCGATCTGCACGAGCGACACGCGGCCCTGCCAGCCGGGCGCGTTCGCGAGCATCCGCTCGAACGCCTGGAAGCGCTCGACGAGCCCCTTCGAGTAATCGAGCCGGTCGACGCTCATCACCAGCTTGCGCTCGCCGAGCGACTCGCGCAGCATCTTCACGGGCTTGCGCGCGCCGTACTGCACCGCGGCCTGCGCGATTGCGTCCGGATACACGCCGATCGGATACGCGGCCACCTTCACGACCCGCCCGTGCGCATGCAGCATCCCGTCGTCGCTCGACGCGCCGATGCCGCGCCGCTCGATGTAGTCGACGAACGCCTGCTTGTCGGCTTCTGTCTGGAAGCCGGCGACGTCGTACGCGCACATGAACTTCACGAGCTCGTCGTGCGGCGGCACGATGCGCAGCATGTCGGGCGAAGGAAACGGGATGTGCAGGAAGAAGCCGATCGGGTTCTTCACGCCGAGCTCGCGCAGGCAGTGCGCGAACGGCAGCAGGTGATAGTCGTGCACCCAGATGATGTCGTCGGGCTGCAGCAGCGCGGCGAGCTGCTTCGCGAGCGCGCCGTTTACGCGCAGGTAGCCCGCGTATTCCTGGCGGTCGAAGCGCGCGAGATCGCCGCGATAGTGGAACACGGGCCACAGCGTCGCATTCGAAAAGCCGCGGTAGTACTGATCGTAGTCGCGCCGGGTCAGGCCGACCGTCGCGTAGGTGACGTTGCCGTCGCGCCGGATCTCGGGCGCGTCCGGCGCGCCGGCGATCTCGCCGTTCCAGCCGAACCAGATGCCGCCGGTTTCCTTGAGTGCATCCATCACCCCGACCGCGAGGCCGCCCGCGCTCGGGCGCGAGTCCTCGCCGATGGCGACACGGTTCGATACCACGATCAATCTGCTCATGCGGCTCCCCCTTCTTGATTCGAATGGCCGGCGCGCGCGACGCGCGCCGGGACAGGCGCGGCAGCTCGGGCGCTGCCGCGTGGCGGTTCAGACGTGGAAATGCGACGGCGTGCGAGTGCGGCGGAATGCGGCGAGGACGACGTCACGCGTCCTGTTCCTGGCCGAGGTCGCGTTGATAGTCGAGCCCTTCCGGGCGGGTTCCGCCCTGGTTGTGATCGCCATCTTGCGGCGCCGTGGCGGGCGCGCCGGCGGGCGGCGCGGAGGGTGCGTCGGGGCGCGGCCGCGAGCGGCCGGCGCCCGCATCGGGCGATGACTGCGCAGGCCGCCGCGAACGGCGCATGGCTGGGTGTCTCATGGGCAAAACGGCGCGCGGCCGTCGTCGAAACATTCCATATCAAAACAGTCTAGGCACGAACCTCGCACCCCAAGGTAACAATTGCCTTCAATTTGTAACGTTTCGACCCTTCGTCGATCTTCTGCCGGACAATGGCGCCGCGCGCGCACGCGAGGCCGCCGCCGCCGATTTGTCAAAGCTTTGCAGTTTTCCTATGACAATTGAGAAACAATGGCACGGCATGAGCGCACGCATGCATCGACGCTCACCCAGACAGGACTCGCACTCAGGGATGAACCTCCGTTTCGAACTGCCACGCCGGGCCATGCCGGCGCGCATCGTGCTGGCCGCGGCCGCCGCGGCCGCCCTGCTGTCCGGCTGCAATTCGCTGTACAGCGAAGGCGCGACGGCCGGCGCCGGCATCGCGGGCGCCGCGATCGCCTCCAAGGTCACCAACAACGCCGCCGTCGCGACGGGCATCGGCCTCGGCGCGGTTGCCGGCGCGCGCGCGGGCGTCCAGTACACGCAGCGCGTCGCGCACCGCTACACGCAGGCGCAGATCGCGACGGCGGCCGGGCCGCTCGACGTCGGCGGCGTCGCGCCGTGGACCACCAACCATTCGTTCCCGATCGAGGACAACGAGCACGGCCGCGTAACGGTCAGCCGGATGATCAGCATCGGCCCGCTCGACTGCAAGGAAATCGTGTTCTCGGTCGATACGCCGGCGAAACCCGATGCCGCCGCGCAATCGGCGTTCTACGTCGCGACCATCTGCCGCGACGGCCCGCAGTGGAAATGGGCGTCGGCCGAGCCGGCGACCGAACGCTGGGGCGCGCTGCAATGAGCGTCGCGCTCCGCCTCGCGTGGCTCGGCGCGCTGTGCGCGGCCGGCGCCGCCCTGTCCGGCTGCGGCTCGGTCGGTGCGGCGAGCGGCGCGCTCGCGGGCGCGGCGACCGGCCTCGTCACCGCGAACCCGGCCGTCGGCGTCGGGGTCGGCATCGCCGTGCAGGCGGCCACCGACGAGGCCGTGAAGCGCACGATGAAACAGCTCCATCAGAACCAGCAGGACGCGATCGCGCAGACGGCCGGCGGCCTCGCGGTCGGTGAAGTAAAAGCGTGGAAGGTGAAGAACACGATTCCGCTCGAGAACGGTGAAGGCGAAGTGCGGGTCACGCGCGCGTATTCGACGGCGCTCGCGCTTTGCAAGGAATTCGCATTTTCGATGAAGGACGGCAACAAGGCCGACTGGTATTTCGCGAGCGCGTGCCAGCAGGGCCCGCGCTGGAAGTGGGCGTCGGCCGAGGCGGCCGTCGCCCGCTGGGGCAACCTGCAGTAACGGCAACGCGGCGGGCCGCGCCTCGCGCGCGGCGCCCGCCGCTGCCGGGCCAGGCGGCCCGCTCCGTCGCTCAGGACTCGACGTCATGGTCCGAGAATCAAACCAGAGGCGCCGCGATCACTCTTCCGTTCTCGGCACGCGACAACGCAAAAACGAGCTTTACCGCCTGCGCCCTGCCGCTTGACGCGCGGCTGACGGGACACGTGTCGCACCACCGCTCGCAAGCTGGCCGATTCCCCGGTTTGCCGCGCCCCCAAACGGCTGCATGCCTCCATGGCCTCAGATCGACACCATTTCGAAATCCTCCTTGCCGACACCGCATTCCGGACACTTCCAGGCGGCCGGAATGTCTTCCCAGCGCGTTCCCGGCGCAATGCCGTCGTCCGGCGCACCGTCTTCTTCCGAATAAATCCAGCCGCACACCAGACACATCAGCGTGCGCATCTTTACTGCAGTCGTGCTCATTCCGCCAGCTCCCCAGAATTCGACGTATGTCGCGTCACAAATTCGCGCACCTGCTCGCGCACCTTCGCATCCGACAGAATCCGCCCATGCCCCGTGCCTGGCGCCGGCGACAGCGTCGCTTCCGGCAGGCTCGCCACCACCCGCTGCGCTTCGCAGTACGGCACGACCGGATCGGCCGGGTCGTGCACCACCAGCACCGGCACATTGATCGACGCGCCTCGCGCCGGAATGTCCCAGTGGCTCACCGGCACGCCATTGCGCGCCAGCAGTTCCGTATAGACGCGCTCGACCACCGGACGCGGCAATGCCACGTCGCTCGACCAGCGCTCCAGCACCTCGGTCAGGGCGCTGGTCGGCGCGATCAGGACGATGCAGCGCAACGGCGCGCGACGCGCGTGTTCCGCCAATGCCGAGATCGCGGCGATCGAGCCGAGCGAATGCGCGATCACCACTTGCGCGCCTTCGATCGCATCCAGCACCGCGCCCGTCGCCCGGGTGAATTGCGTCATCGTCGTGTGCTTGCCCGGCGAGATCCCGTGCGCGGGCGCGTCAAACGCCGCCACCGAGAAACCCAGCGTCTGCATCGGCTTCACGAAGCTCAGCATGCTGCTGCTGTCGGTGCCCCAGCCGTGCACAAGCAGCGCCCGCGACGCGCCACCCGCCCAGTAATACGCCCGGTCGATATCCGGATTGCCCTTGATCGACGTCACCTTCGCGCCGAGCGGTACACGATCGCTGACAGGCAGCCCGTAGCCGCGCGTGAAGCCGAACGCGTCAGCCGCGCGCCGTCCCGCGGCGCGTGGCGCGAAGGCATTCAGCACCTGGTACGCGCGATGGCTGAGCCGCATGCCCAGCGATGGCGCGCGCGCCGTCTGCCGCGCGATCGGCGAGACGTCGGAAAGATCCGCCGCCGCCATCACCGGCCCTCCGTCGCGGCCGCCGCCGCATGCGCGCCGACCGGCACCTGCTCCCGGGACAGGCTCCGGTAGTAGCCCGACTCGGTATCGTAGAAGTGGCAGTGACGGATCACGTACCACAGCTCGCCGAACGTGAAGTCCTTCTCCCGGATCATCCCCGGAAACGCTTCCTTGAGCGCCGCCTGCGCCTTCGGCAGGTTGTAGAACGGCACGATCGGCGCGACGTGGTGCGCGGTGTGCACCGAGATGTTGTGCGTCAGGAAGTGCAGCCACTTCGGATACCGGTAGTCGGTCGTCACCAGCAGGCGGCTCGCGTTCGGCGTCCAGTGCTGCGACGGCAGGAACGGGATGTCATCCGACGTATGGTGCATCAGCGTCGTCGCGCTGAACCATGCGTGAATCGCGAGCCACGGCGCGACGAAATACAGGAACAGGCCCGTCACGCCGGTGAAATGGATCAGCGCCGCGAAGTAGACCACCGATACGATCAGCACGAACCCGATCGAGCGCCTCACGTCGCGCCGCATCTCGCGCTTCGGGTAGAAGCCGGGACGAAAGCCCGATTCCTTCCAGTAGCTCACCGTGCCGGCCCAGAACAGCCATTTGCGCGTGCCCGCGTATTCGAGGCGCTTGAGCAGCGGCATGCGGTCGTACAACTGCGCGGGAATCGGGCGCCAGTCCGTGTCCATCTCCAGGTTGTTCGTGTTCGCGTGGTGCAGGTTGTGCGTATGCTTCCAGGCGTAGAACGGATACAGCAACGGCAGCAGCGAGAGATGCCCGATCACCAGGTTGAAGGGCCGCGAGCGCGAGAACGAGTTGTGCCCGCAGTCGTGCGCGATGCAGTGCAGCCCCCAGCCACCCAGGCCGGCGATCAGCCACAGCGGGAGATAGAAGAGCCAGTGCGGCGCGTACGCGATGCCGACGAGCGCGCCGATATACACCGCATAGCTGACCACGAAACCGAGCACGCCGCGCCACGCGCGCGGCTCGTACAGCGATTTAGGGATCGCGTCGGCAAGCCGCACACCCTCGATTGCCTTCGATTTCTGCAGAAATTCCTCGAAACGCGCGGGCGGCGCGCTCGGAACGGTGTAAGTGTTCGCCATGTCGATCTCCCGATCACGTAGCCTGCAGGCCAAGCTCGGTCGCGAGGTGTCGCGCGAGTTCGTCGATGCTGCCGTGTTCGAACAGCAGCGCCGGAGACAGCCGATTCTCGACGACCTTCTCCAGATCGCCCGACACCTGCACCGCGACGATCGAATCGAGGCCGTATTCGTCGAAACGCTTGGCAGGATCGATGGCGGCGCGATCCACCTTCAACTGCCTGGCGAGCCGGTCGACAAGCCAGTTGCGGATCGACGCTTCCGTCAGCGGGCCAACGTCGGCGGCCGCGGCTTTCTTGCGGCCGAACAGGCCGCCCAGGATTCCAGCTTGAGACATTGTGCATACCCCTTTATACGAGAGAGACGAAAGAAACCACGACGAAAGTTTTCAATGCGGTTGCTTGGCGAGCTTGCGGATCGCCGCGGGCTCCGGCGAGCGCAGATCCCACACGACGCCCCCCTTGCCGAGTGTCCAGAGCACCCACGCGCTGAGATCCGGCTCGTACCACTTCACCGAATGGCGGTACGACGCGGGGAACGCGTGGTGGTTGTTCTGCAGGCCTTCGCCGAACGTGAGCACGGCGACCGGCCAGTTGTTCGCGCTGTTGTCGTCGGTCTTGAATGGCCGTCCGCCGAACATGTGGCAGACCGAGCCAACGCACCAGGCCGCCTGATTCGCCAGGAAAATCCGTGCGAAGCCGCCGAACAGCAGGCCGTTCCACGCGCCGTGCCAGGAGCCGCTCGCGACGCCGCCGATCGCTGCGGGCAGCACGAGGCCCAGCACGATCCACCATGCGTAGGTGCGGTGATAGAAGAACAGACGGCGATCGCGCAGCACGTCAGGGGCGAAGAAAGTCCAGCCCGACGTGTCCGGGGCCAGCATCCACGGCATGTGCGCATACCAGAGGCCCCGCAGCTTCGCGAACAGGCCCGTGCCGGCCAGGTTCGGCGAATGCGGATCGCCCTTCTGGTCGCTGTACAGATGATGGCGGCGGTGCGTCGTCACCCAGAACATGATCGGCCCTTGCGCCGCCATCGAACCGCAGATCAGCAACAGCCCCTCGAACCATTTCGAAGTGCGAAACGTCTTGTGCGCGAGATACCGGTGGAAACCCATCGTGATCCCGCCCATGTGCAGAAAATAGAACACCGCGAACAACACCAGGTCGGTGACGGCGAACTCACCCAGCACGAGTTGGCGCACCGCCAGCGCAAACCCGGCGAGTGGCACCAGCATCACGGCCAGTGCGGTGTAGCGTTTGACGCGCGCGCCGCTGTCTTGCAACGGCGAAACACCAGGGATCTGCCCGTCGGCGGCCGACAGCCCGCCGGCGGCAGTCACGCCGGGTGCAACCTGAGTCGACGAAGTCATGGAGGTCTCCAAGCGCTGATAAAAGAGTTAAGACGAAGTTGAGGGGTCGTGCGCACGACGCTTTGGGGCATAGCGCACCTCCGTGACAAGACCCAGCGCATCGAGCAGGCGGATGAACCAGGCGGACGGATCAAGCTGCCAGAACGCGTGATCGTTGTTGGCGTAGGCCGGCTGAGCGTGATGGTTGTTGTGCCACGCGCCGCCCACCGACACGATCGCCAGCAATCCGAAGTTTCTGCTGTGGTCGCGCGTCACGTGCGGCCGGGTACCGATCGTATGGCAAAGCGAGTTGACCGCCCAGGTCGACTGGTCGAGCAGGAAAATCCGCGCGAGGCCGCCCCACAGGAAGCCGCCCGTGGCCCCGACCAGGGCCTGCCCGGCGGGCGCAAGCAGTGCGCCTGCGAGTGCCGGAATTGCCAGGCCGAGCATGACCCACCAGCCGTACCGCAGGTTGAGATTGACGATCAGGCGGTCGCGCAGCAGATCGGCCACATAGGCGCTCCAGTTCTCGCGGCGCACCGTGAACAGCCAGCCCACGTGGCCGTGCCAGAAGCCCGCGAACCGGCTCAGCTTGCCGTGCCGGTTCGCGCGCGGGCGCGGCGAATGCGGATCGCCGTCCTGATCGGTGAACGCGTGGTGCATCCGGTGCGTGGCGGCCCAGAACAGAATCGGGCCCTGGGCGGCCATGCTGCCGAGCACGCCAAGCAGCACGGTGACGACCGGGCGGCCCTTGAATGCACGGTGAGAGAAATATCGGTGCATGCCGGTTTCGACACCAATCGCGGTCGAGAAATACATCACCACCAGCAGCACGAAGTCGGTTGCGCGCACTCCATACATCCACGTATAGGCAATCGCCAGAGCGAAGCCAAGCGCGGGAAGCCCCACGGTCAGATAGGCAAGCCGGCGGGCTCGCACGTCGGTGTCGGCCTTCGCCGCGGGAGAGGCTTCCGGGGTGTATGAAGACAAAGAATCCGCTTTCGCCATGACTGGCTCCGAAGAAAGACAACGAGAGTGAAAACGACAATGCACGTTGTGTATTGCTTACGGGCTCGCCTTCAGCTCGCTCAGACTGCCTTGCAGGAACGCCTGCTTGCACGCTTGCCGGCGTACCTTGCCGCTCGTGGTGAGTGGAATCGCGCCGATCGGACACAGATGCACCACCGCGGGCGAAACGCCGTGGTCGCACGTGACGGCTCGCGTGATCGCTGCGCGCACCTCGCGCATTTGTTCGTGATTCAGACGGCGCGTGCGCTTGAGTTCCGCAACGATGATGAGCGACTCCTGCTGATCGTCGTTGATCGAAAACGCCACCACGCCGTTTGTGCGGATCGTCTCATGCGCCAGTTGCGCCGATCCCTCGATGTCGTTCGGATACAGGTTGCGCCCCGCGAAGATCACGACATCCTTGATCCGCCCCGTCACGAACAGTTCGCCGCGGTGCAGGAAACCGAGGTCGCCCGTGCGCAGGTAGCGCGACGGATCGCCCTTGCCATCGCCGATCGTCGCCGCGAAGACATCGTCACTGTCAGACCGGTTCAGATAGCCGGCCGCGACGTTCGGGCCGGAGAACCAGATTTCGCCGATGACCCGCTCTGGCAGCACGCGCTTCGTCGCGGGATCGACGATCAGTAGTTGATGGCCGGCCGCCACCGGCCCGCAGCCGACCAGCGTGGCGTGTCCGTGCACGTCCGATTCCGAGTTGCGCGGCTTGCACAGGCCGCGCGCGAGCGCATCCCTGTCGACGTCGATCAGCGTGATCGGCAAACGGCCCACCTTGCCGGATACATACAGCGTTGCCTCCGCCATGCCGTAGCATGGCACCACGGCGCGGCGCTCGAAGCCATGTCGGCCGAAGCGCTCGAAGAAACGTTCGAGCGTGGCGAAACTCACCGGCTCCGCTCCGCAGAACACGTGCTGCAAGGAGCTCAGATCGAGCGTGGCCGCTTCTTCTTCGCTGACGTTGTCGACGCACAGATCGAACGCGAAATTCGGCGCGACGCTTGTTGTCACCCGATAGTCGGTGATCGCCTTGAGCCAGCGATACGGACGCTGGACGAAATGCTGCGGCGACAGGATCACGAGCGGAAAGCCGCTGAACACCGAGAGCAGCAGTGCGCCCATCAGCCCCATATCGTGATACGGCGGCAACCAGGTGCAGCCGACACGATCCGGATCATCGCCGAGCCGTTCGGCGATCACCGCGCAGTTGCTGACGAGATTCGCGTGCGTAACGACGACCCCCTTGGGCTCGCCCGTCGATCCCGACGTGTACTGGAGCAACGCGGGCCGCTCCAGATTGACATCCTTCGCAATCATGCTCCGGATGTCATGCGTACATGCACCGATATCGCTAAAGGAACTCTCGTCCACCGTCAGCAAGACAGGCGTCGCGCGCTGGCCAGAATAGAGATTATCGAGATGCTGTTGCAGCGAGCCGTGCAGTTTGCCGGCGATCACCACGTCGGGATGCGCGTCGCGGCAAATCGACCCGAAGCGCGCGACCGCGCGGGAACCTGCGGGCGGAAACGACGGCACGGCGGTGGCGCCCGCCAGCAGGATGCCGAACAGCGCGGCGACATAGTTCAGGCCGGGTTCGAGCAGCAGCAGTACGCGCCGTTCGTGCAGCGGGTACTGCAGCACCAGGTTGCGCACGTGGACGGCGGCGGCGGCGAACTGGCGATAGGACCAGCTCACGACATCGTCCTCGCCGTCGCGCAGGAAGTGGAATGCGATCTGCTCCGGCGTACGGTCGGCGCGCTCGCAAAGAATATCGAGCAGGGACAAAGCACTGCATTCCGCCTGCAGCGTCGGGATGTGGGGGCCGTTCATATCTCTATATCTCTCTATCCAATCAGGAGCGGAATCGCCCCATCGCCCGACTCGAAGTACGACGCATCGGGAAATGAGATCGTTCGTGCTTGCATACGCGCTTGAAACAGTGAGACGACGGACCAAAGGCACATCGCCATTGCCATGACCTTCACTTGCTGCGAATCCTCTCGGTGGTCGAGAGACTTGCCATTCCCAGCCGCGCCTGGCGACCAACCCAAAGGCTCGGTGTTGTGGGGCTCGTCGTCGGCGCGGCTTTTTCGCGCGCCTCCGTAGAGGATCATCGAGTCGCCGCAGACGATGGAGCGGGATGTCGATCGTCGGCGCCGCGCAGCTCAAGCCGCCTGAACGCTCCTGGAGTCGCGACACTCATTGCCAGAACACTCAACGAATTGCAGCGAGCCTGCTCACTATCCGCCGGAAGGCATCGTTAAAGATCACGGTACAAAGCCCATTCAATTAACTGCTTTGCAGTTCGCCTTGCTCCAGCTGATTGAAATTCATCGCCGCCGCAGGATTGGCTTCCATTCCACCCAATTTCCTTAAAATCGCACGCGCAGCGAGGCCTCCCTTATCGGTTACCAGATGAACGACGGATGTGCGATCACTCCAGTTCCGCTGCACTTCTTCACATATCGCTATATCCTCATCGACCGTCCGCACGATTTGCTGGGCAATTATTTCACTCAATTTATCGTTGCCGATATCAAAATCGCGGTACAGTCCGGTCCACATGTGGCAGGTTGCTTCGGTTTCCGGAGTAAACAGGCCGAAGGTACGCGTTTTGATTACCAGGTCACTCTTCACGTTCGGCAGCGTCACCGTGGTCTCGATCCATGTATGGCCCACTGGACGAAAGACAGAATCCTGGACGCGATCCATGGTGTCCGACTTGAGGATTGCCTTAAACAAGGGCGAACAGGCTTCACCCGGCATCACGCGCCGAATTCGCACCTCATCCCCCTTCACGAGCATCTCCGTGCTGGCCGCCGTAACAGCCTCCGACGCAACGGTGTTGGGATGGACGAATAACACATGCGACGCATCCAGAAAATTATCCACACCGAGTCGATAATCCGTTTTCGCGTGCATATAAAACATGGTGCCGGCATGCGAATCGGATTCAATATCGGACAACTCTGGAATATCCGGGAGTTTCCCAGCTGGCTCCTTTCCAATCCAGATCCACACAAATCCATAATTTTCCGCAACCGTATAGGATTGCAGATGAGCGCGCTGGGGAACGACTGCCTGACTCGGAATATGGACGCACGTACCTTGTGCCGAAAACTCCATGCCGTGATAGGGGCACTGAATGTTGCCTTCAATGACCCGACCTTTGGACAATGGCGCCTGACGATGGGGACATCGATCCGGCAATGCCGCGATTTGACCACCGTGGGTTCGGTAGAACACTATCTGCTCGGCGCAAATGGTACGGCCAAGCGGCTTTTCCCCTATTTCTTTTGAAAGAGCCGCTATGTACCATTGATTTTGCAAGAACATGCTATCCCCTCGATTTTAATCTCGACAACACAAGAATTCCATCTCCACGGGCGCGCCTGCGCAAAACTCCGGAAATCTCGCCCGCCGCATCAACCCATCCCTTATATTTATTTTTCTGATTTGCTGTACCAATTGACCGAACGCAGACCTTGGCCCGCGAAACAGCCAATTAACAATTTACAAAAATCATCGCGAAGCTCGATATTTCGGCGGCGGAGATTGGCGACTATCGAGATATTGTGTTATACGCGCTCGATGAGCGTCGCAATACCTTGGCCTCCGCCAATACACATCGAGATCAATGCGGTCGATTTACCCCTGCGCTCCAGTTCATCAAGCGCCGTTCCAATTAGGATGGCCCCGGTGGCTCCCAGCGGATGACCTAAGGCAATAGATCCACCATTGACGTTTACGCGCGCCGGGTCAATTTCGAGCTGGCGAATCGCTTGCAGCACGACTGCAGCGAAAGCCTCGTTAATCTCCCAAAGATCAATATCATTCGGGTGCATGCCGGCCATCCTCAATGCCTTCCGACTAGCCAATGCAGGCGCCGTGAGCATAATCAATGGCTCGCTCCCGACCGTTGCAACCGCACGGATACGGGCAAGTGGCTTCAATCCGTGAGCCTTTACGTAGTCCTCGGATGCAATCGCCACAGCTGCAGCGCCATCAACGATGCCGCTGGAATTGCCAGCCGTATGAATATGCCGAATCGTCCCCGCCTGGGGATATGCGGCAACGGCAATTTTGTCAAGGGTTTCACCATTCGGACCGGCAGCCTGGCGGCCCAATGCTTCGAAGGACGGCTGCAATGCCGCCAGCCCTTGTGCTGTCGTATCCGGACGGGGAAACTCGTCTCGGGTCAGCAGCAATTCTCCCGTGAACGGGTCACTAACAGGGACGAGCGAACGATTGAACCGACCTTCGTTGATCGCGACCGCGGCATTTTCCTGAGAGCGCAGCGCCCACGCGTCGACATCTTCCCGACTAAAGCCTTCCAGCGTGGCGATCAGATCGGCGCTAATTCCCTGAGGGACTTGAAAAACGCGCTCGCGCAGCTTGATATTGCCGGCGTCTTGGCCACCACCATCCGCTCCGAGACCAAACTGCGACATGCTTTCCACGCCGCCCGCAACGACGAGCTGCTGTGCACCGGATGCAACCCCCATCGCCGCAAAGTTGACAGCCTGAAGCCCTGATCCGCAGAATCGATTAAGCGATACGCCCCCGATCTCTTGTGGCCACCCCGCAGCCAACACGGAATTCCGCGCAATATTCGCGCCTTGCGCGCCGATCTGGGACACTGCGCCGACCACTGCGTCATCGACATCGCGCACATCGAAATCAGATCTCTTGGGCAACTCCCTGAGAACGCTCGCCAGTAGCTCTTGCGGATGCACGCCCGTCAATGCGCCTTTGCCAATTTTGCCTTTTCCGCGTGGCGTGCGCGCCGCACCGACAATGTAGCTGTTCGCAATCAATTCATCGCTCCGTTAATTGAATTTCAGAACTCTCAATTGCTCACCCGAGCCGAGATGCGCGCCATCCGGCGCCCAAGCGTCAAGGCGTTCCAGCAGCCAGCCGTCATGTCGGCAGATGTCGGTGCGGGCGCGCAGTAACACCCACGGTGAGGAAGCCGCACTCAAACCGTTGCCTGGTGTTACCGTGAGCGCGACAGTAGGGATCGCGACCGGACTATTGAATACCACTGAATAAGAAGGTGCGAGTGCATCCATGAGCACGATCAGCCGCTTGTCATCCGGCGGAAGATCATCATCGACCAGGCGAATCCACGCGACCAGTTCAGGCTCGGCGCCTCCCATGTATGGCCGGGCGCTGCCCACTGGCCGGATTTCGGTATGTCGTGCAAACGGCACGAATTCAGGCGGAACGGTGAATATCGGGCACTCGAATGCCGGCGGTACGGCTGGCATCTCAGGTGACATGGATTTCACGCCTTTCATTACATCCTGCGTATTTGAAACGGAAAATATTGCACTAGCCGAAACAGCTACATTTTCGCCGTCAAGCGCCTGCGCGCCCAGCCACGACACATTTTTCCCCGCGCCCTGTTCTGACACATTCAGTTTGAATGGCTCTCGCAGCGAACGGCGAAATTGACCCGATACCTGCTGCAGAATGCGTCCTTCCGACCTGCGTTGCATAGCGGCTGTCATGAGACTCAATGCCAAACCGCCATGAATGCCGCCCCACCCCCACCAGGATTGGTCCAGCCCGATTAGCGCTTCAGGCTGTGATGCGTCCCAAAGCTGCGCGACGGTTGCTCTTAGGTCAAAAGATTCCAAACTTCGACTCCCTAGTTGAACTCAATCCAGGATGGCGTCGGCCCGCTTCGCTAGACCTGGTTTGCGGCCGATTTGAAAGGCCTAAACCTCTCAAGCTAATGCCGACGTATTCGACGGAAAAGCGCCGTTAAGAGCGTTGCGTTTAGAACATTCTATTGTTGCGCCGGAATCGGAACAGTCGTTAGACTACCCTAGACCTGTTCAGAAATTCGCTCCGAAATACTCGTAACCATTCGCGGTAGCTACACATCGGTAGCCAAAGAGGGCATATGAAAGGACGACCGAGGGCCCGGATCACATTGACGGATCAGGAGCTAATTCAATTAAAAGCACTCGCGGAAAGCGACGAGGTGACGCCGTCTGTCGCGTTGAGGTCGAAAATTGTTTTGGCTTGCGCCGATACGGCGGATAACAAGGTCGTCGCGGACAAGCACGGCGTCAACGAACGAACAGTGAGAAAATGGCAGGCGCGCTTCAACAGCGAACGCATCGCTGGTTTGTACGATGCGCCGAGGCCAGGAGCCCCCCGCACGATTGACGACGAGCGTATTGTTCAGGTGAAGGCCTTGGCCTCGAGATCCGGCACCGTGCGGCCGAGCATGGCGCAGATCGCGCGTGCTTCTGGAATCTCCAGATCGACGGTCGCACGCATAAGAAATTCGATCGACAGTAAAGTTGCATCCCCCGCGGTAACGCCGAGTATCGAAATATTGAAGATCAGGCGTTTGGCCAAGATTGTTGGCGTATACGCCGATCACCATGTCAAGATCGTTGTTATTGCAATCGACGAATCGCTGAACTCGGACTTCCGTATCGACATAGCCGGCGATTTGGATATCGAGGTATCCGGCAATGACCAGCTTCTGGAGCAAACGCTTAATGCTTTGCTCATCGAGATCAAAAGAATCAATTTATCGTTAGCCCCGGCCGAGACGGACAAGTCCGTGGCCGACTTCGTCGATGTCATGTGCCGCAGCGCACATGCATCGGAGCTGCATGTGTTCATCATCGGAGACGCCGTCGATTTGACCGCCTTGGTATCGGCACGTCAACAAGAGAACCCCAAAAGCAAGGTGCATGGACTGCGCGACGACATACAACTCGGTCGCCGCATGGCGGACGCAGTGTACGGGCGATCGCTTGCCGGCCATTCGCTGAGTGCACGGATGATGCCGCGCAGCCTTATGCGGGCCCTCGCGACGTACCTGGAAGGTGAAGCGAGTACAAGCGTGCACGGGTTTTTCTGCTGGATTCAAACCCGCGACGAGCCGACGGAGCACGGCGCCTCCCGGCTGACCGCACCAGCAGCTGGAATCCATGCGCCGATCCTCGAAGACATCGCGGGCAGCGGAGGGCCTGTCGATAAATTGGTGCTGGCGTTCGACATGGCGCCTATTGGCTTGCTAGTGACAAGCCGTCGGATCATCGAGGCTTGCAATCACGCGTTCAGCGCAATGTTTGGCTACGACAGGCATGCGCTCATCGGCAGCTCGCTTGAAGCGCTCTATCCATCGCCGGAAGAATTTCTACGTCATGGCCGCCGCATATTTGTTGCGTTGAGCGACACCGACATCTACTCCGACGAGCGGATCATGCGGCGGATCGATAACACGCTGTTCTGGTGTCGCGTCTCAGGCCGCGCGCTCAAGCGCGGTGACCCACATGCCGCAGCGGTGTGGACATGCGAGGATATTTCGACAAGCCGTCGCATTTCGGTCGATCTAACGACACGAGAACGGGAAATCGCTCACCTTATCGTACGAGGGAAAAGCACCAAGCATATCGCCAAGGAACTCCTTATTAGTCCTCGAACGGTGGAGGCGCATCGCGCCAGGCTAATGCGGAAGTACGGCGTGCGAGGTGCCGGGGAATTGATGTCACATTTGATTGGTGCACTTACGACAAAGACGTAAGCGACTCGCGAGGGCCGTGGATATTTTGACGGGCAGGCGCAGAGGAAGGCCGCAGGCTGAACATGGCACGCCCATGCCGCGCGCGGACATCGCGATGACCTTGGCGTCGAACACGGTGAAGCGCCGCTCGCCTTTGGCAATCAGCACCGGATCGAACGTCCCTTCGCGGTCGCGCGAAATCTCGACGTCGAGCAGGTCGTCGTCGGGCGCGACGCGCTTGCGGCTCGCGCCAGGGCGATGGTTGGCGCTGCCAGCCGGCTTGGCCCCCTCCTTCCGTTAGCCGTGCCGCGGTAAAACCTTGCTTTGCCGTCCTCGCTTGCAGGTAGGCACGATATCGGCAAATTGCGCGAACACAAAGGCATCCAGGCCAACGCAAAAACGTGAATCTCGCGAGCCAATCCTTTGATTCAATTAGATTTCCCCATATCGACGGATGTCGATCCATGCGCATCCGTTCGCGGTCTTCAGGACTCGACGTCCTCGAGACTGAAGATCTCGGTCTGGTCGTTGTACGAGAAGATCTCGCCGTAGCGGCCCCAGTCGATCACCGCGTCGAGCGTCTCCTCGGCGGCGCCGTCCGACAGGGAATCCTCGAGCTCCTGCTCGAAGCGCACGCGCGGCGCGCGATGGCCCGGACGCTCGTTGAGCACCTTCTTGATCCGCGCCGCGAGCGGCACGTGCTTCAGCAGGTGATCCGCGAACATCAGCTTGCGCTCCTGCGTGCCGAATTCCGCGAACACGCGCCCCGGCGGCGTCAGGAACACGTCCCCTTCCCGCACGTCGGCGAAACCGAGGTACTGCAGCACTTCGGCGATCGGGAACAGGTCGTCCACTTCCAGATGCAGCGTGCGCGCGATTTCCGGCATGTCCGCGCGGCCGTGGTACGGCGGCGCGGCGAGCGTCTCGATCAGGCCGGCCATCAGGTTGGTCGACACCTGCGGCAGCCAGCTGCCGAGTTCGAGCCCCTTCTTGGTCGCCTCGCCGATCTGGCGGGCCGTCATCTTCGCGTAGATGTCGTCGACGAGCCGGCGGAACGCCGGGTCGAGACGGTTGCGCGGGTGCTTGAACGGCACCTTGATCTCGGCGATCACGCGGCCCGGGTTCGACGACAGCACGAGGATCCGGTCGCACATGAACACGGCTTCCTCGATGTTGTGCGTGACGATCAGCACCGACTTGATCGGCATGCGGCCTTGCGTCCACAGGTCGAGCAGGTCGGTACGCAGCGTCTCGGCGGTCAGCACGTCGAGCGCCGAGAACGGTTCGTCCATCAGCAGGATCGTCGGATCGACGACGAGCGCGCGCGCGAAGCCCACGCGCTGGCGCATGCCGCCCGACAGCTCGCGCGGATACGCGTTCTCGAAGCCGTCGAGACCGATCAGGTCGATCGCCGCGAGCGCGCGTTCGCGCCGCTCGCGCGCGCCGACGCCGAGCGCCTCGAGGCCCGCTTCCACGTTCTGCAGCACGGTGAGCCACGGGAACAGCGCGAAGGTCTGGAACACCATCGCGACGCCTTCGGCCGGGCCGCGCAGCGGCTTGCCGAGATAGGTGACCTCGCCGCCCGTCGGTTCGATCAGGCCGGCGATGATGCGCAGCAGCGTCGACTTGCCCGAGCCGGAACGGCCGAGCAGCCCGACGATCTCGCCTTCGCGCAGCGACAGGTTCGCGCCGTCGAGCACGAGCAGTTCGCCCTGCGTCTTGTTGAAGCCGCGGCTGACGTCGTCGACGCGCAGGATTTCGTCACCGAGTTTCGGCGGCATCGGCTGCGTCTGAACGGGGGCGTTTACAGCATTCGGATTGTGCATCGCGTTTCGCTCTCAATCAGTTTCAGTCAAGTCGCAGCTTCGATTCGGCATACGCATACAGCGGGCGCCACAGCAGGCGGTTGAACAGGGTCACGAACAGGGACATCACGGTGATGCCCATGATGATCTTCGGAAAATCGCCGGCGGCGGTGGTCTGCGCGATATAGGCGCCGAGGCCGTGCGCCTCGATCTTGGTGCTGCCCCACTGCACTGCTTCCGACACGATGCTCGCGTTCCACGCGCCGCCCGACGCAGTGATCGCGCCCGTCACGTAATACGGGAAGATGCCCGGCAGGATCGCCTGGCGCCACCACTGCCAGCCGCGGATGCGGAAGTTCGTCGCCGCCTCGCGATAATCGTTCGGATAGGAGGTTGCGCCGGCAATCACGTTGAACAGGATATACCACTGGGTGCCGAGCACGATCAGCGGCGACAGCCAGATGTCGGGATTCAGGTGGAAGTGCGCGATCACGATCACGAACACCGGGAACAGCAGGTTCGCCGGGAACGCGGCCAGGAACTGCGCGAGCGGCTGCATCTTCTCGGCGAGCGCCGGGCGCAGCCCGATCCACACGCCGATCGGCACCCAGATCACCGACGCGATCGCGATCAGCACCACCACCCGCAGCAGCGTGATGAGCCCCAGCGTGAACACGTGGCCGACCTCGGCCATCGTCACGCCGGTCGCCACGAAGCTGACCACGCGCCAGACGACGTAGGCCGTGCCGACCAGCACGAGGATCGCCCACGCGATATCGGCGGCGAACGACGCCTTCCTCTCGACGCGCGGCAGCGTGAAGCGCACCGCGCCCGACACCGGCAGGCGCAGCGGAATCCGCGCGGCCTTCGCGAAGAACCAGCCGGCCGGCACCAGCAACTGGTGGATCAGCCGCGTGCGGCGCACGAGGTCGAGCAGCCACGACTCGGGCGCGTTGCCGGAGCTCGTGGTTTCCATCCGGAACTTGTCGGCCCACGCGACGAGCGGGCGGAACAGCAGCTGGTCGTACGCGAGGATCACGACGGTCATCGCGAGAATCACCCAGCCGATCGCGCCGAGGTTCTTGTCGCCGATCGCCTGCGCGAGATACGCGCCGATGCCCGGCAGCGTGATCGTGTGGTTGCCGACCGTGATCGCCTCCGACGCGACCACGAAGAACCAGCCGCCCGACATCGACATCATCATGTTCCAGATCAGGCCCGGCATCGAGAACGGCACCTCGAGCTTCCAGAAGCGCTGCCACGACGTCAGGTGGAAGCCGCGCGACACTTCGTCGAGATCGCGCGGCACCGTGCGCAGCGACTGGTAGAAGCTGAACGTCATGTTCCACGCCTGGCTCGTGAAGATCGCGAAGATCGCGGCCAGCTCGGCGCCGAGCACGCGGCTCGGGAACAGCGCGAGGAAGAACGTCACCGTAAACGAGATGTAGCCGAGCACCGGCACCGACTGCAGGATGTCGAGGATCGGCACGAGCACCATGCCCGCGCGGCGGCTCTTCGCGGCGAGCGTGCCGTATACGAGCGTGAACGCGAGCGACGCGACCATCGCGGCGAGCATCCGCAGCGTCGTGCGCAGCGCGTACTCGGGCAGGTTCGACGGATCGAGCGAGATCTTCTGCGTCTGCAGGGTCGCGATCGGCGCCATCGTTTCGTGAAAACCGACGACCGCCATCGCGATCAGGCAGATGATCAGCGGAAAGGCGATGAAATCCCACCGGTTCGGCAGGACGCGCCACGCGGACGCATTGGCGATCCGGTTCGGATCGAATCCGATGATGGCCATCAGGCGCGCTCCCCGGTTAGGCCGAACGAATTGATGTTTGAGGCCGGCAGACGATGTTGATTCATGGCAAGGCGCGCGGGCGCGGTAATTCGTTCTGACTCGCTTAGTAAGGCGGACGCAAGGCGCCGCAGTGCACGCTGCGCCGCCGTGCACAGGTTCCGGTCGAGCCGGCCTGCGACGGCACGACACTACTACAACCTGCATTTCAGGCACAACCTTCCGGATCGGTACGATGGAACCGTCTGCGGCAGCGGACGAATCGGGCCCGGAGCGGGCTGGCGGCGGACGGATCGGCGCGGACACGCCGTTGCGCCGCGCACCGGCGCTCGACGTGCAGGCCCGAATTATGCCGCGATCCGGCGCGGCCGTGAACCCGCCCGCCGCCCGGCCGGCGAAACCGTGCGCCCGGTCAGGCGCCGAACCAGCCTAAGCGGGTATGATCGGGGCTGGCCCCTATAGGGATTGATCGACGAGCGGGAGGAAGGGAATGGCAGGAAACTTGGTGATCGTCTGCCGCGATCAGGATGCCGACGCGTTTTACGAGCTGATGCAGGAATACGGTTCGTTCCAGACGCGGCTGTCGTCGACGGCCTGGTACCTGAACATGAATATCGTGCCGGAATCGCTGCAGGAGGAAAT
Organism: Burkholderia stagnalis; assembly: GCF_902830275.1. Lineage (GTDB taxonomy): Bacteria > Pseudomonadota > Gammaproteobacteria > Burkholderiales > Burkholderiaceae > Burkholderia > Burkholderia stagnalis. The sequence goes on from NZ_CADESW010000002.1 coordinate 264,366, forward strand.
CCTCGAGCGCCTCGGCCGGTATACGACTGTGTACATCTTCGAGGCCACCAGCGTGACCTACAACACGATCGACAGCAACGCCGCCGAGACGCTCGGCACGCTGTTCGGCGAATGACGCGCCGCGCGGCGGCCGGCCTCGCCGGCGCCGCGCGCCCCGCTCACGCGGCCTGCGCGTGCACTTCGTCCTTCGGCACCGCGTCGAACGGGAATTGCATCTCGACGCGCAGGCCGCCCTCCGGCCGATTGCCGATCTCGCACGTGCCGCCCAGCCGCAATACCAGCCGCTCGACGATCGCCAGGCCGAGGCCGCTGTGCCCGTTGCCGCCGCGCGCCGGGTCGAGGCGCACGAACGGGCGCGCGGCGGCCGCGAGATCGCGCGGCGCGATGCCGCCGCCGTGGTCGCTCACGGCCAGCACGTAGCCGGTCGCGGTGCGCTCGGTTTCCACGATGACGGGCGGCGCGCCGTACGCGTGCGCGTTGTCGAGCAGGTTCGACAGGATCCGGTCGAGCGTCGCGGTCGGCAGCCGGAAGCCCGGATCCGCCGCGAGACGGGTTTCGACCGCCGGCGCGTTCGGCGCGACCGCGCGATAGGTGCGCGCGACCCGCTCGCAGGCCTGGTCGACCGGCACCGGCTCGCTGCGGTCGCTGCCGCCGTGCGCGAACACGAGGAACTGGTCGACGATGTGCGACATCGAGTCGACATCGCGCACGACGCCGTCGCGCAGCCGCGCATCGTCCATCATCTCCGCGCGCAGGCGCATCCGCGCCAGCGGCGTGCGCAGGTCGTGCGCGACGCCGGCCAGCATCACCGCGCGGTCGTTCTCGGTGCGCGACACCTGCTCCACCATCTGGTTGAAGCCGCGCGTGAGCTGGCGCAGCTCGCGCGGGCCGCGCTCGCGCACCGGCGGCACCGGCTGGCCGCGGCCGAAGCGGGCAACCGCGCGCGCGAGCGAGCGCAGCGGCTGCTGCAGCTGCCACGCCGCGAACAGCGCGGCGACCACGCCGGCCGAAAAGATCGTCCCGAGCCAGATCAGCATCCGGTCGAGCGAGCGCGGCGGCCGCAGCGGCTGCACCGGCACGACGATCCAGTTTCTGTCGCTCGGCTCCTTGACCCACAGCACGGGCGGATGGCCGGGCGTGCCGATCTCGACCCGCGTGCCGGCCGGCATCCGGTCGCTCACGTCGTCGCGGAAGCGCTTGAGCGGCGGCGGCAGCTTGTCGTCCGGCGCCGGCACGTCCGGGCTGTCGGGCGGGACGAGCCGCACGCGCGACGGCAGCGGCTGGTCCGGCGTGCGGGCGACGTGCTGGCGCACCGCGTCGACCAGGAACGCAGCCTCCTCGACCGCGTAGCGCGTCTGCATCTGGTTGCGCTCGAGCCGCATCGCGAAATACCACGCGAAGTGCGACAGCAGCAGCACCCCGACGACCAGCAGCGCCAGCCGCCCGAACAGCGAATCAATGGGCTTGCGCATGGGCCTCGCCGTCGGGCACGAACACGTAGCCGCGCCCGCGCACCGTCTGGATGAAGCGCGGCGTCGACGGATCCGACTCGAGGATGCGGCGCAGGCGCCACACCTGAACGTCGATGCCGCGGTCGGTGCCGTCGTATTCGGGGCCGTGCAGCAGCTCGAGCAGCCGCTCGCGCGTGAGCGTGCGCAGCGCGTGGTTCACGAAGATCTTCAGCAGCGCGAATTCGCTGCTCGACAGCGTCGCCGGCTTGCCGTCCACCGACAGCGTGCGCGCCTGGAAATCGAGCACGAAGCGGCCGAACGCGTACGGCTCGCGCTGTTCGGGCGCGGCGGCCGACGGCGTCGCGCGGCGGCGCCGCAGCACCGCCTGGATGCGCGCGAGCAGCTCGCGCGGGTTGAACGGCTTGCCGAGGTAGTCGTCCGCGCCGAGTTCGAGCCCGACGATGCGGTCGACATCGTCGGCGCGCGCGGTCAGCATGATCACGGGGATGTCGTCGCCGGCCGCGCGCAGTTGCCGCAGCGCGGTGAGGCCGTCCACGCCCGGCATCATCAGGTCCAGCACGATCAGGTCGGGGCGCTCGCGCTCGAGACGCTTCTCGAGCGTCGCCGCGTCATGCAGCACGGACACCTCCATGCCCTGGCGAACGAGGTAGTCGCGCAACAGGTCGCGCAGTTCTTGGTCGTCGTCGACGATGAGGATCTGGGTAGTCATGGCTCGAAGTTTACCGCGCAAGCGCAGCCGCAAAGAACGCTACAAAGGGATGAAAGGGTTACTGCGGATTACCGCGCAAGGGAACTGTAATGCGCGGTAAACCCGCCGACGGCCGCCGTAACACCCGCCGCCGGACGCGCCGCTAACCTCCGTCTTACCGGATGCGGCCCCGTGCTCCCGCCCGCTGCCGCATCGCCGGACCCTTTCGAACAGGAGTTTCTGAAATGTATAAGAAGACATCCCGGGTGGCCATGGCCGCCGCTACCGTGCTCGCTCTCGCATTCGGCGCCGCCCATGCGGCCCCGCCGGCCGACGCGCCGCCGCCCGGCGGCCCGGGCATGCACCCGATGCACGAACACGGCGGCGGCCCGTTCGGCGCGATCCTGCGCCTGCACGACCAGCTGAAGCTCACGGCCGCCCAGGAGCAGCAGTGGCAGGCCGCGGTCAACACGATGAAGCAGAACCGCGACGCGATGCACAAGGGGCACGAGCAGATGCGCGAGCAGTTCAAGGCGCAGCAGAACCAGCCGATCCTCGACCTGAACGCGATGCACGCGGCGCGCCAGCAGGCCGAGCAGCAGAACGCGCAGTTGCGCGAGCAGACGTCGGCCGCCTGGCTCGCGTTCTACAACGGCCTGAACGACCAGCAGAAGACGACGGTCAGCACCGCGATCAAGCAGCAGTACGCGCGGATGGAGCAGCGCCGCGAGAAGATGAAGGAGCGCTGGGAACAACACCGCCAGGCCGGCAAGGCCGCATCGGCGCCGGCGCAGTAAGCCGGCGGGCCCGCCGCGCGTCCCGGCGCGGCGGGCATGCGGACGCGCCCCGGCGGCCGTGCGGAGGCGCCCCCGTTATGCTCTTCACGCCCCGATAATCGGGGTTTTGGCCAGCCGGGCCCGGCATGATTTCCGCCCCGTTCAGGCGAGATCGAACAGCAGCACCTCGGCGTCCCGGCCGTGCGCGAGCGCGACCGCTTCCACTCCGGCGATCCGCGCGCCGTCGCCGCTGTCCAACGGCTCGCCGTTGACCGCCACCGCGCCGCGCGCAACATGCACATATACCCGGCGGCCCGCCGGCACGTCGAGCACCGCCCGCTCGTCGCCGTCGATCAGCCCCGCGTGGATCCGCGCGTCCGCGCGCATCGACACCGAACCGTCCTGCCCGTCCGGCGACGCGATCAGGCGCAGCCGGCCGCGCTTCTCGTGCGCCGCGAAGTGCTTTTCCTCGTAGCCCGGCCGGCCGCCCGGCGCGGTCGGCAGCAGCCAGATCTGCAGCAGATGCAGCGGCCGGTCGCGCGACGCGTTGGTTTCGCTGTGCACGACGCCCGTGCCGGCGCTCATCCGCTGCACGTCCCCGGGCCGGATGATCGACCCGTTGCCCATGCTGTCGCGGTGCGCGAGCGCGCCGTCGAGCACATACGTGACGATCTCCATGTCGCGGTGCGGATGCATGCCGAAACCGCGGGTCGGCGCGATCCGGTCGTCGTTCAGCACGCGCAGCGCGCCGAACTGGCGGTGCGCGTCGTCGCGATAGTCGGCGAACGAGAAGCTGTGGCGGGATTCGAGCCAGCCATGATTGGCATAGCCGCGATCGGCGGCGCGGCGGATCTGGAACATGGAGCGCTCCGTGCGATGTTTTCGAGATGCCGCCAATGTAGGAGTTTGCCGGAATCGCAACAATCCACCCGCGCGCACCGCATCGTTGCACGCCTGGAACCAATTCCAGGCCGATTCGTTGCGACTTCAACGACCGCCGCAACGGCGAACGCGTTCCGGGCCCGCGGCGTGGTCCGCCGCCAACGGAATCGCGCGCAAGCGTGCCGCAGCGCTGCCGGGGTAGCGCGTTCGGGTAAAATACCGCGCTTTTGGCGCCCGCCCATGCGGCGGTTGCCGCCGCCAGGCCGCCGAACGCGAATTTTGGCTATCTAGAATACGGCGCGGCGCACGGCCCGACAGGCCCGGCGCACCGCCCCGGAATCTCAGTATCAAAGGATGGAAATGAAGAAGGCCGCCCTGTGCGCCGCCCTCGCCCTCGTGGCGGGCAGCGCCATCGCGAAGGAGTGGAAGACCGTGCGGATCGGCGTCGACGCCAGCTACCCGCCGTTCGAGTCGACCGCGCCGAGCGGCGAGATCGTCGGTTTCGACGTCGATCTCACCAAGGAAATCTGCAAGCGGATCAATGTCAAATGCGTGTGGGTGGCGCAGGATCTCGACGGAATCATCCCGGCGCTCAAGGCGAAGAAGTACGACATCATCGTGTCGTCGCTGACCGTGACGGACAAGCGCCGCGAGCAGATCGACTTCTCCGCCAAGGTGTACGACGCGCCCGCGCGCATGATCGCGAAGACCGGCTCGCCGCTGCTGCCGACCGTCGCGTCGCTGAAAGGCAAGCGCGTCGGCGTCGAGCAGGGTTCGACGCAGGAAACCTACGCAAAGGCGTACTGGGAACCCCAGGGCGTGACGGTCGTTCCGTACCAGAACCAGGACCAGGTCTACGCCGATCTCGGCTCGGGCCGCCTCGACGCGACGCTGCAGGACGAGCTGCAGGCCGACTACGGCTTCCTGCGCACGCCGCGCGGCAAGGGCTTTGCGTTCGCCGGGCCGGAAGTGAAGGATCCGAAGACGATCGGCGACGGCACCGCGATCGGCCTGCGCAAGGAGGACACCGACCTGAAGCTCAAGATCAATCAGGCGCTGGCCGACATGCACAAGGACGGCACGTACGACCGTCTGTCGCACAAGTATTTCGCGTTCAGCGTCTACTCCGCCCGCTGAGCGCCGGAGCAGAATAGGCAGTCAAACCACGCGCCGCCCGCACCCTCGCCCGCCGCCACCCGCGGCCGGCGAGCCCGGCGCCCCCGCCGGGGCGGACGGTCATGATACGCACGGGGCGTTCCGCGCAGGATGCGGGGCGCGTCTTTCGCGGCGCACCGGGTGCGCCGTCAAGGACCACATATGTTTCTTCAAGGTTACGGCCCGCTGATCCTCGCAGGCACCTGGCAAACCGTCAAACTGGCGGTGCTCTCGCTCGCGCTGTCGTTCCTCCTGGGCCTCCTCGGCGCGGGCGCGAAGCTGTCCCGCAACCGCGTCACGAACGGCATCGGCACCGTCTACACGACGCTGATCCGCGGCGTGCCCGACCTCGTGCTGATGCTGCTGCTGTTCTACAGCATCCAGATCTGGCTGAACCAGCTGACCGACCTCGCGGGCTGGGACCAGATCGACATCGACCCGTTCCTCGCCGGCGTGCTCGTGCTCGGCTTCATCTACGGCGCATACTTCACCGAAACCTTCCGCGGCGCGTTCCTGTCGGTGCCGCGCGGCCAGCTCGAGGCCGGCAGCGCGTACGGGATGACCAACTGGCAGGTGTTCTCGCGCATCATGTTTCCGCAGATGATGCGCTTCGCGCTGCCGGGCATCGGCAACAACTGGCAGGTGCTCGTGAAATCCACCGCGCTGGTGTCGATCATCGGCCTCGCCGATGTCGTGAAGGCGTCGCAGGACGCCGGCAAGGGCACGCTGCGGTTCTTCTTCTTCACGCTGATCGCGGGGGCGGTCTACCTGGCCATCACGACGATCTCGAACTTCGTGCTGATGTGGCTTGAAAAGCGCTATTCGACCGGCGTTCGCAAGGCAGACCTATGATCGACCTCATCCAAGAATACTGGCGCAACTATCTCTTCACCGACGGCTATCGCGTCACCGGCGTCGCGATCACGCTGTGGCTGCTCGTCGTGTCGATCGGGATCGGCTTCTGCCTATCGGTGCCGCTCGCGGTCGCGCGCGTGTCGAAGAAGAAATGGCTGTCGGGCGCGGTGTGGCTCTACACGTACGTGTTCCGCGGCACGCCGCTCTACGTGCAATTGCTGCTGTGCTACACGGGCCTCTACAGCCTGCAGGCCGTGCGCGGCACGCCGATGCTCGACGCGTTCTTCCGCGAAGGAATGAACTGCACGCTGCTCGCGTTCACGCTGAACACCTGCGCGTACACGACCGAGATCTTCGCGGGCGCGATCAAGGCGACCACCTACGGCGAGATCGAGGCCGCGCGCGCGTACGGCATGTCGACCTTCACGATGTACCGCCGCGTGATCCTGCCGTCGGCGCTGCGCCGCGCGCTGCCGCTGTACAGCAACGAGGTGATCCTGATGCTGCACGCGACGACGGTGGCATTCACCGCGACCGTGCCGGACATCCTGAAGATCGCGCGCGACGTCAACTCGGCGACCTACATGTCGTTCCATGCGTTCGGCATCGCCGCACTGCTCTACCTCGCGATCTCGTTCACGCTCGTGTGGCTGTTCCGCCAGGCCGAGCGCCGCTGGCTCGCGTATCTGCGCCCGCAAGGCAAGTAAGTTTCCGCAGGACTATTGATGAATTCCCAGACTCAGAAGCTTTTCGTCGACGACCTCCACAAGCGGTACGGCAGCAACGAAGTGCTCAAGGGCGTGTCCCTGAAGGCGAACGCGGGCGACGTGATCAGCGTGATCGGCTCGTCCGGCTCCGGCAAGAGCACGATGCTCCGCTGCATCAACTTCCTCGAGCAGCCGAACGCGGGCCGCATCGTCGTCGACGGCGAGGAAGTGCGCACCGTGCCCGACAAGACCGGCGCGCTGCGCGCCGCCGAGCCGAAGCAGCTGCAGCGCGTGCGCACCAAGCTCGCGATGGTGTTCCAGCACTTCAACCTGTGGTCGCACATGAACGTGCTCGAGAACGTGATGGAAGCGCCCGTCAACGTGCTGAAGCTGAGCAAGCGCGAAGCCGAGGAGCGCGCGCGCGAATATCTCGAGAAGGTCGGCCTCGCGCCGCGCGTCGAGAAGCAGTATCCGTCGCATCTGTCGGGCGGCCAGCAGCAGCGCGTCGCGATCGCGCGGGCGCTGGCGATGCACCCGGACGTGATGCTGTTCGACGAGCCGACCTCCGCGCTCGATCCGGAACTCGTCGGCGAAGTGCTGAAGGTGATGCAGAAGCTCGCCGAGGAAGGCCGCACGATGATCGTCGTCACGCACGAGATGGGTTTCGCGCGCAACGTGTCGAATCATGTGATGTTCCTGCACCAGGGGCGCGTCGAAGAGGAAGGCGTGCCGTCCGACGTGTTCGCGAACCCGAAGAGCGAGCGCCTGCGCCAGTTCCTGTCGGGCAGCCTCAAGTAAGCCGCAGCGGCTCACGCCGTCGTGCAAACGGGCGCCTCGCGGCGCCCGTTTTCGTTTGCCTTATGCGCCAGCCGCAGGTAACGCGTCGGCAGGCGCGGCGTCGGCGAACGCGCGCAATGCGTCGCCCGCGAGCCGGTAGCGCACCCATTCGCTTTGCGGCGCCGCGCCGACGCGCTCGTAGAAGCGGATCGCCGGCTCGTTCCAGTCGAGCACGCTCCACTCGAAGCGCCCGCAGCCCGTGTCGACCGCGATCCGCGCGAGCGCCCTCAGCAAGCGCAGGCCGGCCCCCGCGCCACGAAAGCGCGGCGATACGTACAGATCCTCCAGATACAGCCCCTGCCGGCCGAGCCACGTCGAGTACGACAGGAAATACACCGCGAAGCCCGCCGGCTCGCCGTCGACCTCGCAGATCAGCGCGCGCGCCGGCGACGCGTCGCCGAACAGGCTGCGCTCGATCGATTCGACGGTCGCGACCACCTGATCCTCGGCTTTCTCGTAGATCGCCAGCTCGGTAATGAAGCGCAGGATCTGCGGCGCGTCGGCGACGCTGGCGGAACGGATGTCGGTATGCATGTAAAGGGCCCTCCCCGGCCGGATGATGCAGGCTGCGGCGCCGCGCTGGTTCGCGCTGGTTCGCGCTGGTTCGCGCTGGCGCCGATGAAGACGTCATGCTACGTTCGTCGTGCCACTGCAGGAAGTGCAGTTTCTTCATCCCGAACTGAACATGATGCATCCCGACCTGCGTCGCCTCGACCTGAACCTGCTGCTCGTCTTCGACGCGCTGTACCGCCACCGCTCGGTCGCCGCGGCCGCGCACGAGCTGGCGATGAGCCCGTCCGCGCTGAGCCACGCGCTTGCGCGGCTGCGCGCGGCGATCGGCGACGCGCTGTTCGTGCGGCTCGGCAACGAGATGCAGCCGACCGTGCGCGCCGACGACATCGCGGCCTGGGCCGGCGACGCGCTCGACGCGATGTCGAAGGGGCTCGCGCGCGCCCGCCGCTTCGACCCCGCACAGAGCGAGCGCACCTTCGTGTTCGCGGCGACCGACTACACCGCGTTCGCGGTGCTGCCCGCGCTGATCGCGCGAATCCAGCATGTCGCGCCGCAGCTGCGGCTGCGCGTCGTCCACTCCGACCGCAAGATCTCGACCGACGAACTCGCGGCCGGCCGCATCGATTTCGCGCTCGGCTATCACGAGGACACCGCGGCCGACACGCCGGGCATCGAGGAATTCGACTGGTTCTCCGACGACTACGTCGTGATCGCGAGCGCCAGCCATCCGTCGATCCACCGGCGCCTCACGCTCGAGCAGTACCTCGCGGCGCGGCACGTGGTCGTCACGCCGTGGAACGAGACGCGCGGCGTGGTCGACTACGTGCTCGACCGCCTCGGGCTCGCGCGGCAGGTCGCTGTGCAGCTGCCGACGGTGCTCGCCGCGCCGTTCATCATCGCGGAATCGGGCCTGCTGATGACCGTGCCGAACCGGGCCGCGCAGGCGCTGCGCCACGCCGCGCCGATCCATATCTTTCCGGCGCCGTTCGAGATCCCGCGCTACACGGTGAAGATCTATTCGCATGCGAAGCACGCGCGCACCGACGCGCATCGCTGGCTCCGCGCGCAACTGCTCGAAGCGCGGCCGGCCGGCGCGTAGCGCCCGCGCGCCGATGCGTTACGCAGGGTGGCGCGGCGCGCGCCATCATGACGAATTCCTGACCAATCAACCGCTTACGCCTCCGCCCCAATTGCGTCAATAGTGGCAATCCTTGACGCATCTTTCCGCAAACCGTGTCTCCCTTGGCGCTCAAGGCTTTGCCGTCGATCCGGCGGGCTCGCGCGCACCGCCGCGGATCGTGTTGCATGGCAATTTGGCGACATGTGTTAGTCAAACAACGATTTCAATCGCCACAAAATTGTATTTTTGCTAAATTAGTAACCAAAGTAGCAAAACGAAGTTCGTGAAATGTAGTTTAGCTTCACGACAACAAGGAGACCCCGCGATGCCGACCCGGCTGCGCGGGCCCGCTCAACGGCAATCCCGTCCGTGTATGCCCGCGTGTCACGCCTGACCGGCCGCGCACGAGGTCTCCCTGGTTATCCCGCTTTTGCCCGACGCTCGCCGCGCCGGGCATCTCGTGCAGTTCTGGGTTGACTTTTTGACAGGGTATGGAGGAGATGATGAAGAAAGCTTTGGTCGCCGCAGCGCTGATGGCTGCAGGAGTGGCAGCGCACGCGCAAAGCAGCGTCACGCTGTACGGCCGTCTCGATGCCGGCATCGAGTACATGAACGGGATGCAGAACGGCTCCCGCTGGCGCGCGGAAAGCGGCGACTGGGGCACGAGCCTGTGGGGCCTGAAGGGCTCCGAGGACATCGGCGGCGGCAACAAGGTGGTCTTCAAGCTCGAAGGCAGCTTCGACACGATGAGCGGCGCGGGCCCGGGCGCCGGCAGCCTCTGGAATCGCTGGGCGACGATCGGTGTCGCGAACGACAAGTACGGCACGCTGCTGTTCGGCCGCGAACTGGCGATCGCGAACGGCGTGTGGGACTTCGACCCGTTCGGCCAGTCGGCCTGGTCGACGGCGTCGCTGGTACGCGGCCGCAACTGGAACAAGACCAGCAACAACATTTCGTATCAGTCGCCGCAGCTCTACGGCTTCGACTTCTACGGCCAGTTCGCGCTGTCGAACTCGACGAGGTTCAACGGCAACACCGACCCGAAGCAGGATGGCCGGGCTGCGGGCGCACAGATCACCTACACGAACGCGCTGTTCCAGCTGCGCGGCATCTACGACGAAGTGCGTGACGCGAACGGCCGGTTCTCCGACGTTTACCGCTACTCGCGCGAATACTTCTTCGGCGCGAACATGTTCCTCGGCCAGTTCAAGCTGCAGGCGGCCTATCAGGCATCGCGCGCCGACGGCGCGGGCACGCCGGCCGGCAATGTCGGCGTAACGGCCACCGACCAGGTCTGGGGCGGCGTGACGTGGCAAGCCACCCCGGCTGCCGCGCTGATCGCGGCCGTGTATCACGTGAACACGAACCACGGCGGCGGCAATGCGAACATCTACACGCTCGGCGGCACGTACAACCTGTCGAAGCGCACGCTGCTCGACTTCCAGGTCGCGACGGCCCGCAACAGCAAGAGCGCGAACTTCGGCCTGAACGCGAACAATGCGGGCACCGACGTCGCGAGCGGCAACCCGCGGCTCGGCGGCAGCCAGACCGGCTTCTACGCCGGCATCCAGCACCTGTTCTGATCGGGGCGACCCTCACTCAACAACGCAATTCGATTACGTTTTCCACGCTGCTGCGAGAGGCGCGTATCGGTGCGGTACCCGGCAGGGTATCGCACCGTTTTTTATGGGTGCGTGCGCAGGCGGCGTCAGACCGCCGCTTCGTTTTCCTCGCCGGTGCGAATGCGGATCACCCGCTCGACGTCCGACACGAAGATCTTGCCGTCGCCGATCTTGCCGGTGCGCGCGGCGCCGATCACCGCGTCGATCACCTGGTCGACCTGCCCTTCCGCGACCACCACCTCGATCTTCATCTTCGGCAGGAAGTCGACGACGTATTCCGCGCCGCGATACAGCTCGGTATGCCCCTTCTGGCGGCCGAAGCCCTTCACCTCGGTCACGGTCAGGCCCGTCAGGCCGACCTCGGCGAGCGCCTCGCGGACTTCGTCCAGCTTGAACGGCTTGATGATGGCGGTGATGCGTTTCATGGTGGTTGTCCCTCAATGCTCGTTTGGATGAAAACCCGTGGGCCCGATTCTACGCCGCGCGCGGCTCAATCGAGGCGCTCGGTGAAGCGTGACGTGATGGGGTAGCGCCAGTCGCGGCCGAACGCGCGATGCGTGACGCGGATGCCGATCGGCGCCTGGCGGCGCTTGTATTCGTTGATCTTGATGAGCCGGGTGACGCGCGCCACGTCGGCCTCGGCATAGCCGGCCGCGACGATCTCGGCGAGCGGGCGGTCCTCCTCCATGTACATCCGCATGATCGCGTCGAGCACGTCGTACGGCGGCAGGCTGTCCTGGTCGGTCTGGTTCTCGCGCAGCTCGGCGGACGGCGCGCGCGTCAGGATCCGCTCGGGGATGATGTCGCGGGTGCCGTAGTCGGCCGCCGCGTTGCGGTAGTGGCAGAGCCGGTAGACGAGCGTCTTCGCGATGTCCTTGATCACCGCGAAGCCGCCGGCCATGTCGCCGTACAGCGTGCAGTAGCCGACCGCCATCTCGCTCTTGTTGCCGGTCGTCAGCACGATCGAGCCGAACTTGTTCGACAGCGCCATCAGCAGCGTGCCGCGGATGCGCGCCTGGATGTTCTCCTCGGTCGCGTCCTCGGCGAGGCCCGCGAAATCGCCCGCGAGCGCCGCGCGGAATGCATCGAACATCGGCGCGATCGCGATCTCGTCGTAGCGCACGCCGACGCGCCGCGCCATCTCGGCCGCGTCGGTCGTCGAGATGTCGGCCGTGAAGCGCGACGGCATCATCACCGCGCGCACCCGCTCGGGGCCGAGCGCGTCGCACGCAATCGCAAGCACCAGCGCGGAATCGACGCCGCCCGACAGGCCGATGATCGCGCCCGGGAAGCCGTTCTTGCCGATGTAGTCGCGCACGCCCATCACGAGCGCGCGATACACCTGCGCCTCCAGCGGCAGTTCCGGCGCGATCGCGCCGGGCAGCGGCCGCGCGCCGTCGAAGGCGACGATCGCGTGCCCTTCCTCGAACTGCGGCATCTTCGCGACCAGCTCGCCCGCGGCGTCGAGCACGAACGAGCCGCCGTCGAACACGAGCTCGTCCTGCGCGCCGACGAGGTTCACGTACACCATCGGCAGCCCCGTCTCGCGGATGCGCGCGCGCAGGATGTCCATGCGCACCGCTTCCTTGTTCATGTGATACGGGGAGCCGTTCGGGATCAGCAGCACCTGCGCGCCGGCCGCCTTCGCGATCTGCGCGGCCGACGCGTGCCATGCGTCCTCGCAGATCACCACGCCGTACTTCACGCCGTTCAGCTCGAACACGAACGGCTCGGCGTCGGTCGCGAAATAGCGCTTCTCGTCGAACACCTCGGCGTTCGGCAGGTCCTGCTTGCGATAGGTGCCGACGATCTCGCCGCCGACGATCAGCGACGCCGCGTTGTAGGTATCGGACGGCGGCACGCCGCGCTCGATCGGGCGGTTTGCATTACCATCGACGCCTGGCCCGCCCGCGTCGCACGCCCGCAACGGATGGCCGACCAGCACCGCGAGCCCGTCGAACGCCTTCAGCTCGGCAGCGAGCTCGGCGAGCGCCGTGGCCGACGCCGCGTAGAACGCGGGACGCAGCAGCAGGTCTTCGGGCGGATAGCCGGACAGCGCGAGTTCGGGTGCGATCATCAACTGCGCACCATCGTTGTGCGCGGCGCGCGCGGCCGCGACGATCCGCGCGACATTGCCGGCGAAATCGCCGACGGTGACGTTGATTTGAGCGAGTGCGATACGGGTCATCATGACGGGATCGGCGCTGCCACGAGGCGCGCCATGAACGGCTGACGAAATCGTCCCGGGCGCCTGCCGCCGCTGGCGGCGCGCATCCGGCGACATCCAACGGTACGGATTCACACGGTTGAAACACGAACGCATCGATTATCGCACGGGCATCCTGTCGTCCCCGGCCGAGGTGCCGGCCGACGAATGGAACGCGCTGCTCGCCCGCGACCCGCACCCGACGCCGTTCCTGCGCCACGAGTTCCTCGACGCGCTGCACGTCGCGCGCTGCGCGGTCGACGACACCGGCTGGTCGCCGCGCTTCGTCACGCTGACCGACGAGCGCACGGGCCGGCTCGCGGCCGCCACGCCCGTCTACCTGAAGAGCCATTCGTACGGCGAATACGTGTTCGACTGGGCATGGGCCGACGCGTACCAGCGCAATGGCGTCCCCTACTACCCGAAACTGCTGTGCGCGGTGCCGTTCACGCCGGTGCAGGGCGCGCGGCTGCTCGCCGTCGACGACGCGGCGCGCCGCCGCCTCGCGGCGACGCTGCTCGCGCTCGCCGAGCAGAGCGACGTGTCGTCGCTGCACGTACTGTTCCCGACCGAGCCCGAGGCGCAGCTGTTCGACTCGATGGGGATGATGCTGCGTCAGGGCGTGCAGTTCCACTGGGTCAACGACGGCTATCGCAGCTTCGACGATTTCCTCGGCACGCTCGAGCAGAAGAAGCGCAAGAACATCCGCGCCGAACGCCGCAAGGTGCGCGACGCGGGCGTGACGTTCCGGCGCCTCACCGGCGACGCGATCGGCGATGCCGACTGGCGCTTCTTCTCGCGCTGCTACCGGCAGACCTATCGCGAGCACTATTCGAGCCCGTACCTGAACCTCGACTTCTTCCGCGCGATCGGCGCGACGATGCCGGAGAACCTGCTGCTCGTGATCGCGGAAGCCGACGGCAAGCCGATCGCGAGCGCGCTCGCGGTCTACCAGCGCGACGCGCAGGGCGGCGGCACGCTGTACGGCCGCTACTGGGGCGCGCTCGAGCACGTGCCGTGCCTGCACTTCGAAACCGCGTACTACCAGCTGCTCGAGTTCTGCATCGACGCGGGGCTCGACACGTTCGAAGGCGGCGCGCAGGGCGAGCACAAGCTCGCGCGCGGCTTCCTGCCGACCGTCACGCATTCCGCGCACTGGCTCGCGCATCCGGCGTTCTCGGACGCGGTGTCGCGCTTCCTCGAACGCGAGACGGATCATATCCACGCGTATGTCGACGAGCTGCGCGACCACGATCCGTTCAAGCGCGGCGCGGATTAGCGCGCGACGCGCGCGTTTTCTGAGACACTGGCGCCTTCGCCGCATTTCGCTGCCCCGTCATGTCCTGGTTCCTGTATCTGATCGAATGCGCCGACGGCAGCGTCTACACCGGCATCACGACCGATGTCGCCGCGCGCTTCGACGAACACGCGGCCGGCAAAGGCGCGCGCTACACGCGCTCGCGCAAGCCGCGCGCGGTGCTCGCGTCGTTCCCGCTCGCCGACCGCTCGAGCGCGTCGCGCGCCGAGTATTGGGTCAAGCAGTTGAGCCCGAAGCAGAAGCGCGAGCTGGCCGCGGGCATGCGGACGCTCGAGTCGGTGCTGCCGGTCGTGGTCGAGGTCGAGGTCGACGCGGGCACGGAGGATGCGGCCGAGACGGCCAGCGGAGCGCGCAAGCGCGCGAACGGCGGCACGCGGGCGGCTGGAGCGCGTCGCAAGCGGGCCGCGGTTGCGGATGCGATGGCGGAGGACGCGCCTGTCGCCGTGACGGCCGGGACGGACGGTTCGAACGATGTGTTGCCGAAACGCGGCCGTACTCCGGCAAAGGCCGCGCCGACACGCGTGAACAAGGCTGCGAAGGCCGCGACGAAAAAGATCGCGGCGCCCGCTGGCGCAGCTGCGGACTCGAACGCCGCCGCGCCGAAACGCAGCCGTGCCGCGGCAATCACCTCATCGCCCGTTGCGAGTCCGGCCATCAAGACCAGGCCGACACGTCGGCCGGCATCGAAGAAGAACGACGCAGCGAGCCCGGTCGCCACGGCACCATCCCCCGCCTCCGCACCGAAGACGAAGAAAACCGCCCGCACAAAACAAAACCGCGCGGCCTCCTGAGGAGACACGCGCGGTTGCGCATCGAACGGACCGGCCGTGTCGGCCGGCGCGCCGCTTACTTCTTGTAGTTCGCGGCGCCGTCGGTGATTTCCTTGTGCGCGGCGTCGATGCCGGCCCAGCCCTCGACCTTCACCCACTTGCCCTTCTCGAGCGCCTTGTACTGCTCGAAGAAGTGCTTGATCTGATCCTTCAGGTACTCGGGCACGTCGTCGATCGACTTCAGGTTCGCCGTCATCGGGCAGACCTTGTCGTGCGGCACCGCGACCAGCTTCGCGTCGACGCCCGACTCGTCGGTCATCTGCAGCATGCCCAGCGCGCGCGAACGCACGATCGAGCCGGCCAGCAGCGGGAACGGCGTGATCACCAGCACGTCGACCGGGTCGCCGTCACCCGACAGCGTCTGCGGGATGTAGCCGTAGTTCACCGGGTAGCGCATGCCCGTGCCGATGAAGCGGTCGACGACGAGGAGGCCCAGCTCCTTGTCCGCTTCGTACTTCACCGGGTCGCTTTGCGCGGGAATCTCGATGATGACGTTGAAATCTTGCGGCAAGTCCTTGCCGGCCGGAACATGGTTGAAGCTCATGAGCGTTCTCTGTTGGTCGAAGGGAATTCGGGACAGGGCACGCCGCGGGCGACGCGCGCACCGCCGGCATGTCCGGAAAGAATGCGCCATTATAGCCAATCGACCGGTGGCGTCCGGATGACGAACGGCGCGATAATCGCGCTGATCGTCCGGCCGTCGAACAACACGCAGCATTGCACGGGAGCGGAGCGGGCCCCAGGATGCACGCTCCGATCAATCGCGAAGCATGGGCAGGCACCGGCGCAGAAGCGCCGCGCCCGCCCGCAGTGACAGGAGCAGGCATGGAAGAGGCGAAGCATTTCATCGCGGGCGAGTGGACCCTTCCCGCGCAACTGGAAACGATCCCGGTCATCGATCCGTCCGACGGCCAGCCGTTCGCGGCGATCGCGCGCGGCTCCGCCGCCGACGTCGAGCGCGCGGTGGCCGCGGCCCGCGACGCGTTCTCGGGCGCTTGGGGCGCCGCGAGCGCCGCCGAGCGCGGCCGCGTGCTGCAACGGCTGTCGGCACTCGTCATGGCCCACCTCGAGGAACTCGCCGCGCTCGAGGCGCGCGACACCGGCAAGCCGCTGCGGCAGGCGCGCGCCGACGCCGCCGCGCTCGCGCGCTACTTCGAGTTCTACGCGGGCGCCGCCGACAAGCTGCACGGCGAAACCCTCCCCTATCAGGCCGGCTACATGGTGCTGACGGTGCGCGAGCCGCACGGCGTCACCGGCCACATCGTGCCGTGGAACTACCCGATGCAGATCTTCGGGCGCAGCGTCGGCGCGGCGCTCGCGGCCGGCAACGCGTGCGTCGTCAAGCCGGCCGAGGATGCGTGCCTGTCGGTGCTGCGCGTCGCGACGCTGGCCGCCGAAGCGGGGCTGCCGGCCGGCGCGCTCAACATCGTCACCGGCTACGGCCACGAGGCGGGCGCGGCGCTCGCCCGCCATCCGGACGTCAATCACATCTCGTTTACCGGCTCGCCCGCGACCGGCAAGCTCGTCGCGCAGATGGCCGCGGAGAACCACGTGCCCGTCACGCTCGAACTCGGCGGCAAGTCGCCGCAGATCGTGTTCGCGGACGCCGATCTCGACGCCGCGCTGCCGGTGCTCGTCAACGCGATCGTGCAGAACGGCGGGCAGACCTGCTCGGCCGGCAGCCGCGTGCTGGTCGAGCGCGCGGTGTACGAGCCGCTCGTCGACCGGCTCGCGACCGCGTTCAACGCGCTGAAGGTCGGCCCGAGCCGCGCGGATCTCGACTGCGGCCCGCTGATCAACGCGAAGCAGCAGCAGCGCGTGTGGGATTTCCTGTCCGACGCGCAGCACGACGGCATCCCGATGGCCGCGCACGGCCAGGTCGTGCCGGACGCGCCCGAAACCGGCTTCTACCAGGCGCCCGCCTTGCTGCGCGACGTGCCGCCGACGCACCGGCTCGCGCAGGAAGAGGTGTTCGGCCCGGTGCTCGCCGCGATGCGCTTCGCCGACGAGGACGAGGCGGTCGCACTCGCGAACGGCACGCCATACGGGCTGGCCGCGGGCGTGTGGACGCGCGACGGCGCGCGCCAGCTGCGCCTCGCGCGGCGCATCCGCGCGGGCCAGGTGTTCGTCAACAACTACGGCGCGGGCGGCGGCGTCGAGCTGCCGTTCGGCGGCATCGGCCACTCGGGCCACGGCCGCGAGAAGGGCTTCGAGGCGCTGTACGGCTTCACGGTGCTCAAGACCATCGCGATCCGGCACGGCTGATTGCGCGGCGGCCGTACACGGCCGCCCGGCGAAACATGACGGCAACCCTCACACAAGGAGACACACCATGCGGTTGAGCGGCAAGACGGCGATCGTCACGGGCGGCGGCTCGGGCTTCGGCGAAGGCATCGCGAAGACGTACGCACGCGAGGGCGCGAACGTCGTCGTCAACGACCTGAACGGCGCGGCGGCCGAGCGCGTCGCCAGCGAGATCGCGCTCGCGGGCGGCAAGGCGATCGCGGTGGCCGGCGACGTGTCGAAAGGCGACGACTGGCGCGCGCTGCTCGCCGCCGCGCTCGACGATTTCCACGCGGTGCAGATCGTCGTCAACAACGCCGGCACCACGCACCGCAACAAGCCCGTGCTGGACGTGACCGAGGCGGAGTTCGACCGCGTCTACGCGGTCAACATGAAGAGCCTCTACTGGTGCGTGCAGACGCTCGTGCCGTACTTCCGCGCGCAAGGCGGCGGCGTGTTCGTGAACGTCGCGTCGACGGCCGGCGTGCGGCCGCGCCCGGGCCTCGTCTGGTACAACAGCACCAAGGGCGCGATGATCACCGCGAGCAAGTCGCTCGCCGCCGAGCTCGGCGCGGACCGCATCCGCGTGAACTGCATCAACCCGGTGCTCGGAGAGACCGCGCTGATGACCGAGTTCATGGGCTGCGAGGACACCCCGGAAAACCGCCAGCGCTTTCTCGCGACGATCCCGCTCGGCCGCTTCTCGACGCCGCAGGACATCGCGAACGCGGCGCTCTACCTCGCGTCGGACGAAGCGGAGTTCATCACCGGCGTGTGCCTCGAGGTCGACGGCGGGCGCTGCATCTAGAGCCAATTCACGCCAATTCACGCCAATAACGGGCCCTGAACGCACGGGGCCCGCATCACACGAACGACAGGAGACAAACATGGCAACGTCGACGCATTCGCTGCCGGGCTCGTCCGGCGCATTCGAGGAAGCGACCTACCGCAAGGTCTCGTGGCGGCTCACGCCGCTCCTGCTGCTGTGCTACGTGGTCGCGTATCTCGACCGCGTGAACGTCGGGTTCGCGAAGCTGCAGATGGCCAGCGACCTGAACCTCAGCGACACCGTGTACGGCCTCGGCGCCGGCATCTTCTTCTTCGGCTACTTCCTGTTCGAGGTGCCGAGCAACATCATCCTGCACAGGGTCGGCGCGCGGCTGTGGATCGCGCGCATCATGGCGACCTGGGGCGTGATCTCGATCCTGACGATGTTCGTCACGACGCCCACGATGTTCTACGTGATGCGCTTCCTGCTCGGCGTGGCCGAGGCGGGCTTCTTTCCCGGCGTGATCCTCTACCTGACCTACTGGTATCCCGCGCACCGGCGCGGCCGGATGACGACCTTCTTCATGACGGCCGTCGCACTGTCCGGCGTGATCGGCGGGCCGATCTCGGGCTTCATCCTGAAGGCGTTCGACGGGGTGAGCGGCTGGCACGGCTGGCAGTGGCTGTTCCTGCTCGAAGGCATCCCGTCGGTGCTGGCCGGCGTGCTGGTGTTCTTCGCGCTCGACGACCGGATCGCGAAGGCGAGCTGGCTGACCGACGAAGAAAAGGCGCTGCTCGCCCGCAACGTCGACGCGGAGGAAGCGACCAAGGAGGACCCGTCGCTCGGCGCCGTGATGTCGAGCCCGCGCGTGTGGCTGATGGCGCTGATCTACTTCTCGTTCGTGATGGGGCTCTACGGCGTCGGCTTCTGGCTGCCGACGATCATCAAGGCGACCGGCGTCACCGACGCGTTCGCGATCGGCCTGCTGTCGGCGATTCCGTACGCGGCCGCAGTGGTCGCGATGGTGCTGATCGCGCGCAGCGCCGACAAGCGCCGCGAACGGCGCTGGCACCTGGCGATCCCTGCCGCGTTCGGCGCGCTCGGGCTCGTGCTGTCGGTGCTCTGGGCGCACGAAACCGCGCTCGCGATGCTCGGCCTCACGCTCGCGACGATGGGCATCCTCACCACGCTGCCGCTGTTCTGGAGCCTGCCGACCGCCTTCCTCGGCGGCACGGCGGCCGCGGCCGGCATCGCGATGATCAACTCGATCGGCAACCTCGCGGGCTTCCTGAGCCCGTACCTGATGGGCTGGCTCAAGCAGGCGACCGGCGCGAACGACGCCGGCATGTACATGCTCGCCGGGTTCCTCGTGCTCGGCGGCCTGCTCGCGCTGTCGGTGCCGAAGCGGCTGGTCGACCGCTAACGCACGCGGCACGGCGACGCGCGGCGCCCGCAAAAAAACACCCCGGGCGCCATCCGGCGGCCGGGGTGTGTCGTCCTTGTGTCGTGCCGCCGGCGCGCCGGCCGCGAGCCGCGTCAGACCACGGTGATCGCGAGCGCGCTTTCGCGGTAGTGCTTCGCCGCCTTGTCGGTTTCGCCGAGATGCTCGAACAGGCGCGCGAGCGCACGATGCGCGCGCACCTTGAGCGCCTCGTTGTCGGCGAGCTTCAGCGCCGCCTCGAGGAACGACTGCGCCTTGCCCCACAGCTGCTGCTGCTGGCAGAGGCGGCCGAGCGCGAACAGCAGGTCGGCATCTTCCGGATGATCCTTCTTCCAGCCTTCCGCCTTCTGGATCAGCGGCAGCGCGTCGCCGCCGGCGGTATCCGGATAGCGGCGCAGCAGGCGCGCGTCCCAGTTGTGCGCGAGCGCCTCCTCGACGATGCGGCGCGCTTCCGGCCGGCGTTCGAGCGACACGAGCAGATCGGCCGCCTGATCGGCGAGGCGCGGCGACTGCCGCTCGGCGGCCGACAGCGACTGCCACACCTCGAGCAGCGCGTCCGGATCGTGACGGCGCTCGCGCAGCAGGTTCTCGGCCGCCTGCTGACGCAGCCGCACGGCCGCGGCCGGATGCAGCGCCTCGCGCTTCTCGAGCGCCTTCGCGAGCTTCAGCACCTCGGCCCAGTTCTTCAGCTGCTGCTGCGCGCGCAGCGCGACCTGCTGCGCGTGAATGCGCTTGCCGCCCGCCTGCATCTCGGCGAGCGCGGCGAGCGCGCCGTCGGCATCGCGCCCATCCGCGCGCATGTCGGCGGCGGCGAGCAGGCGCGCATCCTGCCATTCGGGCGCGCCGACCTTCGACAGCCAGTCGTCGCGGCGTGCGTATTCATGCATGCGGTGCGCGGCGGTGGCCGCGACGAGGCTCGCGGCGCCCTGGTTCGCGTCGATCGACAGCGCGTCGCGCGCGGCCTTCTCGGCGCGCGAGAAACGGCCCGCGTACAGGTTCGCGATCGCGTCGCGCAGCGATGCCTGCGCCTTCTCGTTGCGCGCGCGGGCGCGATACGCGGCGACCCGCTGCGGCATGCGCCAGATGTTGCGCACGATGCGCAGCAGCGCATACACGACGATGAACAGCACGATGATTGCGAACACGGCCAGGTTCAGCGACAGGTCGACCCGGTACGGCGGATACACGAGCAGCACCTGCCCGGTGTCGAAACGGCCGACGGTGGCCAGCGCCGCGGCGATCGCGAACAGGATCGCGAGCCAGACGATTCCTCTGAGCGTCATCGTTACCCCCGGCTCTTGAACTGCTGAACGGCGTTCAGGCTGGTGTTCAGGTTCGGCACCGCGACCGCGAGCGACGCGCCGTCGACCTGCTTCAGCAGATCCTCGACGGTCTGCGTGTCCTTCGCCGCCCGGTCGAAATACTTCGCGAGCGACGCCTGCGCGGCGTGCAGGTCGGCCTTCATCGCGGCGTCGTTGCGCGCGAGCAGCGACAGCCGCGCGGTCAGCAGGCGCAGCTTCACGTTCTCGCGCACGAAGTAGCCCTGTTCGGGCGACGCGAGCATCGCGTCCGCGTTGTCGATGCGGCGCACCTGCACGAGGCCCTTCAGCTGCTCGCCGATGCCGGCCGAGAAGCCGTGCCACCACGTCTTCCAGCGCGGCTCGCCGGCCGCGTCGGCCGTCTTCGCGGCGTCCGCCGGCGCGGGCGCCTTCGGCGCCGCGTGCGGCACGATCGCCTCGCCGGCGAGCGGCAGCGCGTCGACCTTCGCGATCGCGTCGTCGAGCTTGATCGCGAGGCCCGTGAGATCCGCGGACGGCGCGGCCTTCAGCTTCTCGATGTCCTGCGCGAGCGCCTTGCGCACCGTGACGGCCTGCGCGCTCTGCGACGCCGCGAGGCGCGCGTCGGCGTTCTGCAGCGCGATCAGCGCGAGCTGCGTGTTGCCGGTGAGCTGCAGCTGCTGGCTCGCGCTCGACAGCATCTGGTCGACTTCCTCGAGCATCCATGCGTCGCGGTTGCGCGCGAGATCCTGGTATTGCTGCTGCAGCGCCTGCTGCGCGTTCTGCGCGTCGGCGAGCTTGCCGTCGAGCTGCGCGAGCTGCGTGTCGACCTGATGCGCGCCGGCGAGCGCCTGCTCGGTCTTCAGGCGAGTCTCGGCGGCCTGCGCGTCGAGCGCCTTCTGGCGCGCGACCAGCGTGTCGTCGAGCCGGTCGACCTTGCGGTTCAGCGCATAGCCGCCGACGCCCGCCGCGCAGCCGAGCACGACGACGACGAGCCACAGGAACGCGCTGCCGCCGCGGCGCGCGGGCGGCTCGGGCGACCGGAAAGGTGGGCTGGCGGGCGCGGCGGATGCAGCGGCCGGCTGGGAAGCGACGCTCTTGGAATCGTTGGTATCTGTCATGCGTTTAATCACCGGTGCGGCTGTCGCCGGTTGGACGGCCTCGTCGGCCATCGATCGAAACGCGCGGACGATGCGCTCATCGCCCGCGCCGGTCAGCGTAATCCTATCAAAACCCAATGCCCGCGCGGTCTGCTCGATCCGCGGGTGCGGCGTCACGAGCGGCGCGTGCTTCAACGCGTCGATCTCGGCCTCGGTGAGGTGCGCGTGCGCGAGTTCGTGCAGGTTGCGCACGCCTTCCGAGCTCGTGACGAGCCACGCATGCGGTTCGCCGCCGAGCAGCGCGTGCACGCGCTCCCACGTGCCGATGCGCGGCTCCGGCACGACGCGGCGGTACGCGGCGACCAGGTGAACGTCCGCGCCGGCTTCGCGCAGCCGGTCGGCCAGCCATTCGCGGCCGCCGTCGCCGCGCACGATCAGCACGCGCCGGCCGGCGAGCGCGGCCGCGCCGCCGAACGCGGCCTCGATGCACGCGAACAGGCTTTCGGAATCGTAATGCGGCGCGCCGCCGTCGTCGGGCGCCTGCGGCGCGATCACCCGGTACGCGGGCGCGGCGATGCCGTGACGCTCGAGCGCGGCGACGCTGCCCGGGCCGACGACGCCGACCGGCAGCGCGTTCGGCCAGATCGCGCCGTACTGCGCGAGCGCGCGGTCGATCGCGTTCGGCGACACGAAGATCACCAGCGCGTAGTCGGCGAGCGCCGCGAACGCGGCGGCGAGCGGCGCGGGATCGTCGAGCGGCGCGATGTCGATCAGCGGAAAGTCGAGGACGTCGCAGCCGGCTTCGGCCAGTTGCGCCGCGAGCCCGGCGGACTGGCCGTCCGGGCGCGTGAGGACGGCGGTGAACGCGCGTGCGCCGCCCGCCATCAGGCGTCGCCCTTGCCGGCCTGCGAGCCGGCGAGCAACGCGTGGACGATGTCGAGCGCGCCCTGCGCTTCCAGCTCGTCGGAGACGGCGCGGCCGAGCGCGAGCGCATCGGCGACGGTCATCGCCGCCGCGCATGCGTCGGCCGTCAGCACGCGCTTGCCGTCGGTGGTCGACACGCGGCCCGTCAGGTACAGCTCGCCCGCGCGCCACACCGCGTGCGCGGCGAGCGGCACCTCGCAGCTGCCGCCGAGCGCGCGCGACACCATCCGCTCGGCCTCGACCGCGAGCGCGGTGTCGTGGTCGTGCAGCGGCGCGAGCCACGCGGCGACGTCGGCGCGGTGCGCGGCGATCTCGATGCCGAGCGCGCCCTGGCCGGCCGCCGGCGGGCTGTCCTCGACGTCGATGAGCGCGCGGATGCGTGCTTCGAGACCGAGGCGCTTGAGCCCGGCCGCCGCGAGGATGATCGCCGCGTAGTCGCCGCGGTCGAGCTTGCCGAGCCGCGTGTCGAGGTTGCCGCGCAGCGGCTGCACCTGCAGGTGCGGGTAGCGCGCGCGCAGCATCGCCTCGCGGCGCAGGCTCGACGTGCCGACCACGGCGCCGGCCGGCAGCGCGTCGAGCGACGCGTAGTCGTTCGACACGAACGCGTCGCGCGGGTCTTCGCGGCTCATGATCGCCGCGAGCGAGAAGCCGTCCGGCAGCGCCATCGGCACGTCCTTCAGCGAATGCACGGCGAGATCCGCGCGGCCGTCGGCGAGCGCGTTCTCCAGCTCCTTCACGAACAGGCCCTTGCCGCCGACCTTCGACAGCGTGCGATCGAGAATTTGATCGCCACGGGTCGTCATCCCGAGGATTTTCACGTCACAAGCTGGATATAATTTGCGCAGCGCATCACGCACATGTTCGGCTTGCCACATCGCCAGGCGGCTTTCGCGCGAAGCAATCGTCAGCGTCGCCGGCGGCTGTGCCTGTCGCGGCCCGGCCGATAGGGTCTCGGAATTCATTGCAGGAACATCGAAGGACGGGATTGAAGATCGAACAATGGTAGCACGCACGCCCGCGCCCGCCGGGGCGCGGAGCCGGCCCCGGCGCCGCCTGGCGCGGGCGGCGGCGCGGATGCGCGGAAGTGCCGCAGAAGTCGCAGGTTGCTGGACCGCAGTGCCCACAGTCCCTTTTCACTCGAGCTTTCCCAAGGAAACCCATCGTGAAGTCTTCCGGATCGGCGCGTACGGCGCGCCGCAATGCTGCCTTGCCCTCCTCCGATGCCCAGACGGGCTCCGTCGCCGCCGCCGCGAACGGCCGTGCGAAACCGGCAACCAAACCGAAAGACCCGATACGTCAGACCAAACGCGCGGCCGAGGCCGCCGGCGCAGCCGTCACGGCGACGAAGCCGAATGGCCGCACGCGCGAGGACAAGGACCGCCCGCTGTTCGAGGACATCCGCTTCCTCGGCCGCCTGCTCGGCGACGTCGTGCGCGAGCAGGAAGGCGACGCGGTGTTCGACGTGGTCGAGACGATCCGCCAGACCGCGGTGAAATTCCGCCGCGAGGACGACCGCGACGCCGCGCAGACGCTCGAGAAGAAGCTGCGCAAGCTGACGCCCGAGCAGACGGTGAGCGTCGTGCGCGCGTTCAGCTATTTCTCGCACCTCGCGAACATCGCCGAGGATCGCCACCACAACCGGCGCCGCCGCATCCACGCGCTCGCCGGCTCCGCGCCGCAGCCGGGCACCGTCGCGTTCGCGCTCGACCAGCTGAAGCAGGCGGGCGGCGCGTCGAAGGGCGTGCTGCAGCGCTTCTTCGACGACGCGCTGATCGTGCCCGTGCTGACCGCGCACCCGACCGAAGTGCAGCGCAAGAGCATCCTCGACGCGCAGCACGACATCGCGCGGCTGCTCGCCGAGCGCGACCAGGAGCTGACCGCGCGCGAACGCCAGCACAACGAATCGATGCTGCGCGCGCGCGTGACCGCGCTGTGGCAGACGCGGATGCTGCGCGACGCGCGCCTGACCGTCGGCGACGAGATCGAGAACGCGCTGTCGTACTACCGCGCGACGTTCCTCGACGAGCTGCCCGCGCTGTACGGCGACATCGAGGCCGCGCTGGCCGAGCACGGCCTGCCCGCCCGCGTGCCGGCGTTCTTCCAGATGGGCAGCTGGATCGGCGGCGACCGCGACGGCAACCCGAACGTCACCGCCACGACGCTCGACGAGGCGATCAACCGCCAGGCCGCGGTGATCCTCGAGCACTACCTGGAACAGGTGCACAAGCTGGGCGCCGAGCTGTCGGTGTCGAACCTGCTGGTCGGCGCGAACGACGCGGTGAAGGCGCTCGCCGCCGCGTCGCCGGACCAGTCGCCGCACCGCGTTGACGAGCCGTACCGCCGCGCGCTGATCGGCATCTACACGCGGCTCGCCGCGAGCGCGCGGGTGCGCGTGGGCGAAGGCACGGTGCCGGTGCGCAGCGCCGGGCGCGGCACGCCGCCGGTACGCGCGACGCCGTATGCCGATTCCGAGGAATTCGTGCGCGATCTCAAGGTGCTGATGGAATCGCTCGCCGAGCATCACGGCGCATCGCTCGCCGCGCCGCGCCTCGCGCCGCTCGCGCGCGCGGCCGAGGTGTTCGGTTTCCACCTGGCGAGCATCGACCTGCGGCAGAGCTCCGACATCCACGAGGCGGTGGTCGCCGAGCTGTTCGCGCGCGCCGGCGTCGAAGCCGACTACGCGGCGCTCGCCGAGGAAGACAAGCTGCGCGTGCTGCTCGCCGCGCTCGCCGATCCGCGGCCGCTGCGCTTGCCGTACTTCGAGTACTCGGCGCTCGCGCAGAGCGAGCTCGGCGTGTTCGAGAAGGCGCGCGCGGTGCGTGCGCAGTTCGGGCCGCGCGCGGTGCGCAACTACATCATCTCGCACACCGAGACGGTCAGCGACCTCGTCGAGGTGCTGCTGCTGCAGAAGGAAACCGGCCTGCTCGAAGGCGCGCTCGGCGCGAAGCACGGCGGCGCGCGCAACGGCCTGATGGTGATCCCGCTGTTCGAAACGATTCCCGACCTGCGCGATGCGTCGCGGATCATGCGCGAGTACTTCGCGCTGCCGGGCGTCGAATCGCTGGTCGCGCACCAGGGCGGCGAGCAGGAAGTGATGCTCGGCTACTCGGACAGCAACAAGGACGGCGGCTTCCTCACGTCGAACTGGGAGCTGTATCGCGCCGAACTCGCGCTCGTCGACCTGTTCCGCGAGCGCGGCATCACGCTGCGGCTGTTCCACGGCCGCGGCGGCACGGTCGGCCGCGGCGGCGGCCCGACCTACCAGGCGATCCTGTCGCAGCCGCCGGGCACCGTGAACGGCCAGATCCGCCTGACCGAACAGGGCGAGGTGATCGCGAGCAAGTTCGCGAACCCGGAAATCGGCCGGCGCAACCTCGAAACCGTCGTCGCCGCGACGCTCGAGGCGTCGCTGCTGCCGCAGTCGAACGCGCCCGCGCACCTGCCGGCGTTCGAGACGGCGATGCAGACGCTGTCCGATGCGGCCATGGCGTCGTACCGCGCGCTCGTCTACGAGACGCCCGGCTTCACCGACTACTTCTTCTCGTCGACGCCGATCAGCGAGATCGCCGAGCTGAACATCGGCAGCCGGCCCGCGTCGCGCAAGCTGCAGGATCCGAAGCACCGCCGCATCGAGGATCTGCGCGCGATTCCGTGGGGCTTCTCGTGGGGCCAGTGCCGCCTGCTGCTGACCGGCTGGTACGGCTTCGGCAGCGCGGTGGCCGCGTATCTGGACGGCGCAAAGGACGACGCCGAGCGCACCAAGCGCCTCGCGCTGCTGAAGAAGATGCACAAGACCTGGCCGTTCTTCTCGAACCTGCTGTCGAACATGGACATGGTGCTCGCGAAGACCGACCTCGCGGTCGCGTCGCGCTACGCGCAGCTCGTCGCGGACAAGAAGCTGCGCAAGCACGTGTTCGAGCGGATCGTCGCCGAGTGGGAGCGCACGTCGCAGGCGCTGGCCGAAATCACCGGCCACGGCACGCGGCTCGCGACCAACCCGCTGCTCGCGCGCTCGATCAAGAACCGCTTCCCGTATCTCGATCCGCTGAACCACCTGCAGGTCGAGCTGATCAAGCGGCACCGCGCGGGCGACACCAACGCGCGGCTGCGGCGCGGGATTCACCTCACCATCAACGGGATCGCCGCCGGCCTGCGCAACACCGGCTGACCCGCGAACCCGGTGTGACGCATGCGGCGCATGTGCCGCACCGGAAACACATCGGCCGCGACACGCATTCGTGTGTGTCGCGGCCTTTTTTCGTCTGGCGCGATGCGGGGATCGCCAGGCAGTGCGCGCGTCAGCGCCTGTCAGCGCCTGTCAGCGCCCGTCAGCGCCCGTCAGCGCCCGTCAGCGCCCGTCAGCGCCCGTCAGCGCCCGTCAGCGCCCGTCAGTGCGAGTCAGCGCGCGTCAGCGCGCGTCGATCATCAGCGCATCGTGCTCGAACGAGCCGTCCGGCTGCACCGCGTAATGGCTGCGCACCTCGTCGGGCGCGTGCGCCCACAGCGCGCGGATGCCCGTCACGCTGTCGGCCGGCGTGCGGATCCGCGCGACCCACGTGTCGAAATCGATCGGCAGGCGCCAGCGGCTCGCCACCTGCGCGTCGAAGCCCGCGCCACGGAACATCGCGAGCCATTCGTCGGCCCGGTAGTCGCGCACGTGCGACGCGTCGCGCAGCACTTCCGCCGCTTGCAGGTAGGTATCGAGCAGCGGATGGTCGTGGCCCGCGATGTCGATCATCAGCACCCGGCCGCCCGGCTTCAGCACGCGGCGCATCTCGGCGAGCGCCGCGCGCACGTCGTGCCAGTGATGCGCGCTCATCCGGCTCACGATCCAGTCGAAGGTCGCCGCCTCGAACGGCAGCCGCTCGGCCGGCCCGTGGCAGGTGCGGATGTTCGCGAAGCCGCGCTCGCGCGCCGCCGCGTCGACGGTGGCGAGCATCTGCGGCGCGAGATCGTACGCGGTGACCTCGCGCGCATGCGGCGCGACCGCGAAGCTCGCATGGCCCGCGCCGCAGCCGAGGTCGAGCACCGCGGCGCCCGGCGTCGCGCGCACCGCGTCGGCGAGCGCCTGCAGGTCGGCGCCCGTCGCGTGCACGGCGCTCGTCAGGTAGGCTGCGGCCGTCGAGCCGAATGCGTCGGCGACCTGATCGTGATGTTTCATCGCACTCTCCTTTGTCGGCCGGAGTTGGCGCTTTAGCGTCTGCTCCGGTCCCGTGCAAAGCGGTCGGCCGGAGGCGGCGCTTCAGCGCTTGCTCCGGCCACCATGCAAAGCCGGGTGGGGGGACCGTCCGCGCCGATGCGGGCGGACGCGTGAGCCGCTACAATAGGCCCGCATCTGTACCAGTACAAGTTAAGTAGTTATTCTGGTATTCGACCCACCTGCCTGACGCTTTCCGCATGAGCCTTCCACCCGCCGCCCCCACCCCGCCGCTCGACGCGTCGCCCGCCCGCGCGCTCGGCGATTTCATCCGCACGCACCGCGAGCGCCTGTCGCCGCAGGCCGTCGGCCTGCCGCCCGGCCCGCGCCGCCGCACGCCGGGGCTGCGCCGCGAGGAAGTCGCGCAACTGTGCGGGGTCAGCCCGACCTGGTACACGTGGATCGAGCAGGGCCGCCCGGTGTCCGCGTCGGCCGACGCGCTCGCGCGCATCGCGGTCGCGCTGCAGCTGTCGCGGGCCGAGCGCGCGTACCTGTTCGAGCTGGCCGCGCAGCGCGACCCGGCCGAACCCGACGTCGCCGCCGGCGACCTGCCGCCGACGCTCGCCGCGACCGTCGCCGCGATCGCGACGCCCGCGTACGTGCTCGACCGCCAATGGAACGCGCTCGCATGGAATGCGCCCGCCGCTGCGCTGTTCACGGGCTGGCTCGACGGCGATCACGACCGCAACCTGCTGCGCTTCACGTTCATGGCGCCGGCCGCGCGCGCGCTGATCGTCGACTGGGAAACGCGCGCGCGCCGGCTCGCCGCAGAATTCCGCGCCGATTCGATCCGCCACCTGAGCGATGCGCCGACCCGCGCGCTGATCGATGCGCTGACGGCCGGCAGCGACGCGTTCGCGCAGTACTGGGCGTCGCAAGACGTGTTCGAGCGTGAAGGCGGCCAGCGCGAGTTCGACCACCCGGCCGAAGGCCGGCTCGTGTACCAGCAGATCACGCTGAAGCCCGCGCACCGCGAGGACCTGAAGCTCGTCGTGCTGGTGCGCGAGTGACGCGGCTCGGGCTCAGAAGCTGATCGTCGCGGTGATCGTATCGCTGTAGTCGCCCGGCGCGGGCGTGGCCTGGGCCGGCACGCGCCCGTAGACGGTGATGGCCTGCGCGAGCCCGCTGCCGGTGCCGGTCGCCATCGACGTGCCGCCGGTGCCGTCGCCCCATGGCTGCGTATAGCCGGCGTCCCGATAGAGCTGATAGCCGACCGAGCCCCCGCCGCCGCTGCGCTGCATCGTGCGCGCGGCGACATTGCTGCTGCTGCCGCCGTTCAGCGCGATCTGGAACGCGTCGCCGTTCGTGCACTGCGCGCTGATCGAGCCGGTGGCCGTCTGCGCCGACGTCAGCACGCCCGTTGCGGGAAACGCAACATTCGTCGCATTGATCAAGCAATTGTTCACGACGGTCGCATTCGTCGAGTACGCGAACGTGCCCGCCGACGCCTGCGACGTGCACGGCACCAGCTGGATGCCGAGCAGCGCGAAGTTGTAGCTGTACGACGCCTGGTTCCCGGCGAACGTCTGCGAGTACAGCGTGCTGCTGTTGTTGACGCTCGGCACGGTCGGCTGGTTCGGCGCGATGCGGCCGTAGACGGTCAGCGTCGCGTTCGCGCTCGTGCCGAGCCCCGGCTTCGCCAGCGTGACCGACATCGGCGTCGTGCCGCTGGCGACCGCGCCCCAGACCTGCGTATAGCCGTTGTCCTGGTACAGGTCGTACTGCATCTGGTTGGCCCCGTTCGTCATCGCACGCGGGCTCGTGGCGCCGAGATTCAGGCAGACGAGCGCGGTCGTGTTCAGGCTCAGCGTATCCCACGTGCACGTCACGCCCACCGTGCTGGTGGTCGTGTACGCGGCCTGCGTGATCGGGCTGACCGAGCCGAAGCTCGTCGTCTGCGCGCTCACCGTGCAGCTGTCCGCGTACGCGGACAGCCACGGCCCGCACAGCAGCGCGGCCAGCAGCCAGCACGCCACCCGATGCAGATACCGGTACGCCCGCACGACCCGCTGCTCCGTCATGGTTTTCCCCATAGAAAAGCGTCCGTTCCGGCGGCGGCCCGCATGCCGCCCCGATCGTTGATCCAGATCAAGCCGCCCGCCCGCACAATGTTCAGACAATGCGAACCAGTCAGCATTTCTACCATTGCATGCAACCAAATGCGTAGAGTAGTCTAGTCAGACGAATGTGCGGTTCCGTCGACACGGCGGCGCATCACGCGGTTCGGGCACCGCGGGCCGGGGCGACACTCCCTGAACGGCTGGAGACCATCACAATGAACGCCATCACGCGTCACGGGCTGTCCACCGCCATCGCGGCGGCCATCGCACTCACCCCGGCGTGGCGCCCTGTCGCCGCCGCCGTCTATTCCAACGGCACCGCCACCGCGCAATTCAACGTCACGCTGACCATCCAGGCGAACTGCGCGGTCAGCGCGAACCCGCTCGCATTCGGCACCTCGGGCGTGCTGACGTCCGCGATCAACCAGCAGACCACGCTGTCCGTCACCTGCAGCAACTCGACGCCGTACAACGTCGGGCTCGACGCGGGCGGCGTCTCCGGCTCGACGGTCAGCGCGCGGCTGATGGCCGGCACGACCAGCGGCAATACGGGCACGACGCTCGGCTTCCAGCTCTTCCAGGACAGCGGCCACACGACGATCTGGGGCAACACGCAGGGCACCGACACCGTCGGCGGCACCGGCAACGGCTCCGCCCAGACGATCAACGTGTACGGGCAGGTGCAGACGCAAGCCACCCCGAAGCCGGACACCTACCAGGCCACCATCACCGCGACCGTCTACTTCTGACGCGCCGTGGCGATCCGCTCCCGTCTCGCCGCCGCGCTGTGCGCCGCGTCGGCCGCGACCGCGCCGGCCGCGACGCTGCAGATTTCGCCGGTAACGCTCGAGCTGCCGCCGTCGGTCGCGGCGGCGGGCGTCACGCTCGCCAATTCGGGCGTGCAGCCGATCTACGGCCAGGTGCGCACGTTCCGCTGGACGCAGGAAAACGGCGAGGACGTGCTGACTCCGACCGATTCGCTCGCCGCGTCGCCGCCGTTGCTGCAGATCGGCGCGAACGCCGAGCAGCTGATCCGCCTCGTGCGCACTATGCGCGCGACGCCTGCCACGGAGGAAAGCTATCGCGTGCTGATCGACGAGTTGCCTGCGCCCGGCACGCCGGCGCAGAACGGCATCGCGATCCGCGTGCGCTACTCGGTGCCCGTGTTCGTCGAGCCCGCCGCGCCGCCCGGCCCGCCGCAGCTCGACTGGCGCATCGAAGCCGATCAGCAGGGCCTGCGGCTGTCGGTCGCGAATCTCGGCGGCCGGCGCGCGCAGCTCTCCGCGGTGCAGCTCGTCGATGCGCACGGCAACGCGCACGAAGTCGCGCGCGGGCTGCTCGGCTACGCGCTGGCCGGCAGTGTGCGGCGCTGGCCGCTCAAGCTCGACGCGCGCCCGTCACCGTTCGTGAAAGTCCGCGCGACGGTGAACACGCAACCCATCGAGGCCCGGCTGACGCCGCGCTGAACCCGGCGCCAGCCCCCTCCCGCCCCGTTGCGCGCGCCGACGACGCGACATGCCAACCGAACGACGCCAGCCAGGCGCTACGCGTGGCTCGCCGCCCTCACGCTGGCACTGCGCGCGGGCGCCGCAGGCGCGCAGCCGGCGGCCGAACTGCCGCCCTCCGCCGCCCCGGAGCCCGGCGCGCTGTATCTCGAGGTGTCGCTCAACGGCGAGCCGACCCACCGGATCGCGCGCTTCCGGCAGGCCGACGGGCACCTGTTCGCGGCGTCGGCCGACCTGAACGACCTCGGCATCGCGACCGGCGACCGCGCGCAGCCGCTGTCGAACACGCCGGTCGCGCTCGATGCGCTCGCGGGCCTGCGCTACGACTACGATCCGGGCCGCCAGACGATCGACCTGCACGTGCCCGACGCGCTGCGCATTCCGCACACGTTCGACGCGCGCGGCCTCGCCGCCACGCCGCCCGCGACGTCCGGCCGGGGCATCGTGCTGAACTACGATGCGTACGCGCAGACCACCGCGCATGCGCCGCTCGCGGTGTGGACCGAGATGCGCTACTTCGATCCGGCCGGCGTGTTCAGCAACACCGGCATCGGCTACTTCCGCCGCGACGGGCAGCGCTACATGCGCTACGACACGTCGTGGGCGATGTCCGACCCGCGCACGCTCACGACGACCCAGTTCGGCGACACGATCTCGTCGTCGCTGTCGTGGACCCGCTCGCTGCGCGTCGGCGGCGTGCAGTGGCGCAGCAACTTCGGCCTGCGCCCCGATCTCGTGACTTTCCCGGTGCCGGCGCTGTCGGGCAGCGCGGTCGTGCCGTCGGCCGTCGACCTGTACGTGAACAACGTGCGCCAGTTCAGCGGCAACGTGCCGGGCGGCCCGTTCGTGATCAACAGCGTGCCGGGCATCACCGGCGCCGGCAACGCGACGGTGATCACGCGCGACGCGCTCGGCCGCACGATCGCCACGTCGATCCCGCTCTACGTCGACACGCGCCTGCTCGCGCCCGGCCTCGCCAGCTATTCGGTGGAGGCGGGCTTCCTGCGCCGCGCGTACGGCCAGGATGCGTTCGACTATGCGCGCACGCCGGCCGCGAGCGGATCGCTGCGCTACGGCGTCACCGAGCGGCTGACGGCCGAGGCGCACGCCGAAGCGACGAGCGGCGTCTACAACGCCGGCGCGGGCGTGCTCGCGCGCATCGGCGGCGGCGGCGTCGCCAACGCGTCGCTGGCCGTCAGCGCCGGGCGCTTCTCCGGCGCGCAGGCGGGCCTCGGCTACCAGTACGTGACGCCGCGCTTCTCGGTCGACGCGCAGACGCTGCGCGCGTTCGGCGGCTACGGCGACCTCGGCGCGCGCGAAGGCACGCCGGTCGCGACCGTCAGCGACCGCGTGACGGTGTCGTTCCCGTTCCTGCGCGCGCAGACGCTGTCGTTCAGCTATCTCGGCCTCAAGTACCCGGGCGCGAGCGCGTCGCGGATCGGCTCGGCGGCGTGGTCGGTCAACTTCGGGATGCGGGCGTCGATGACGGTCAGCGCCTTCCAGGATTTCCGGCAGCACGACGCGCGCGGCTTCTTCGTCAGCCTGAGCATCGGCCTCGGCGACAACACGTCGGTCGCGGCGAGCATCGGCCGGCAGAACGGCGAGTCGACGCGCGCGGTCAGCGCGTCGCGCGCGCCCGACTACGACGGCGGCTTCGGCTGGAACGTGCAGGCCGGCGAGAACGGCCCGCTGCGCTACGGCCAGGGGCAGCTGCAATACCTGGGCCGCGCGGGCCAGGTCACGCTGCTCGGGCAGTCGTTCGGCGGGCAGCGCGACGCGTCGGTCGACGTGACCGGCGCGCTCGTGCTGATGAGCGGCCAGCTGCTGGCGTCGCGCCGCATCGACGACGGCTTCGCGCTCGTGTCGACCGATGCCGGGCGCGTGCCGGTGCTGCACCAGAACCGGCCGATCGGCGAGACCGATCGCACCGGCTACCTGCTGGTGCCCGACCTGAGCGCGTACCAGCACAACCGCGTCGCGATCGACGGCACGACGCTGCCGGCCGATGCGCGCCTCGCGGATACCACGCTCGACGTCGTGCCGCAGGCCCGCTCGGGCGTGCTCGCGCGCTTTCCGGTCACGCGCTACCGCGCGGCGTCGATCGCGCTGCGCGCGCCGGACGGCGCGCCGCTGCCGCCCGGCCTCGACGTCGTGCACGTGGAAAGCGGCCAGCGCACGATTGTCGGCTACGACGGCCTGACGTTCGTCGACGGCCTCGCCGCGGACAATCATCTGGAGATTTCCGGCGGCGGGCGCCGCTGCGGCGTCGAATTCGCGTACACGCGCCCGGACGACGGCACGCTGCCGCGCATCGGCCCGCTTACCTGCGCGCTGCGCTGACGCGCGCCCGGCCGCGCGGCGGCGGATGCTAAAATCCCCGGATTCCTCGCGGCGCACGCCGCCCAACACCCCCTCGAAGAATCGCCATGACGTCCCAACTGCACAAAAAGGGCGAGGCCTGGTCGGCCCGCTTCTCGGAACCGATGTCGGAGCTGGTCAAGCGCTACACGTCGTCGGTGTTTTTCGACAAGCGTCTCGCGCTCGTCGACATCGCCGGCTCGCTCGCGCACGCGAAGATGCTCGCGGCGCAGAAGATCATCAGCGCCGACGACCTGGCCGCGATCGAACGCGGGATGGCGCAGATCCAGGGCGAGATCGAGCGCGGCGAATTCGAATGGCAGCTCGACCTCGAGGACGTCCACCTGAACATCGAGGCGCGCCTCACCGCGCTGATCGGCGACGCCGGCAAGCGCCTGCACACCGGCCGCTCGCGCAACGACCAGGTCGCGACCGACATCCGCCTGTGGCTGCGCGGCGAGATCGACCGCATCGGCGGCCTGCTGAACGACCTGCGCGGCGCGCTGATCGACCTCGCGGAACAGAACGCCGACACGATCATGCCGGGCTTCACGCACCTGCAGGTCGCGCAGCCGGTCACGTTCGGCCACCACCTGCTCGCGTACGTCGAGATGTTCTCGCGCGATGCCGAGCGCATGCGCGACTGCCGCACCCGCGTGAACCGCCTGCCGCTCGGCGCGGCCGCGCTCGCGGGCACCAGCTACCCGATCGACCGTCACGCGGTGGCGAAGACCCTCGGCTTCGACGGCATCTGCGCGAACTCGCTCGACGCGGTGTCGGATCGCGACTTCGCGATCGAATTCACGGCCGCGTCGGCACTGGTGATGACGCACGTGTCGCGCTTCTCGGAAGAGCTCGTGCTGTGGATGAGCCCGCGCGTCGGCTTCATCGACATCGCCGACCGCTTCTGCACGGGCAGCTCGATCATGCCGCAGAAGAAGAACCCGGACGTGCCGGAACTCGCGCGCGGCAAGACCGGCCGCGTGAACGGCCACCTGATGGCGCTCCTCACGCTGATGAAGGGCCAGCCGCTCGCGTACAACAAGGACAACCAGGAAGACAAGGAACCGCTGTTCGACACGGTCGACACCGTCGCCGACACGCTGCGGATCTTCGCCGAGATGGTCGCGGGCATCACCGTGAAGCCGGACGCGATGCGCGCGGCGGCGCTGCAGGGCTTCTCGACCGCGACCGACCTCGCGGACTACCTCGTGAAGCGCGGCCTGCCGTTCCGCGATGCGCACGAGGCGGTCGCGCACGCGGTGCGGATCTGCGACGATCGCGGCATCGATCTCGCCGACCTGACGCTCGACGAGATGAAGCAGGAACTGCCGAACGTCGCGCACCTGATCGGCGACGACGTGTTCGGCTACCTGACGCTCGAAGGCTCGGTCGCGAGCCGCAACCACCCGGGCGGCACCGCGCCGGACCAGGTGCGCGCCGCCGTGAAGGCCGCGCGCGCCGCGCTCGGCAAGTAAGCCTGCCACTTCGGACGGACGCCTCTGCGGCGTCCGTTTTTTGTTTGCGCGGCCGCGCCCGTTGCGTGCGCCGCGCACCCCGGACTCACGGATTTCCCATGACGTTTTCCGCTGCGATCTTCGACATGGACGGCCTGCTCATCGATTCCGAGCGGACGATCATGAACACGTGGATCGACGTCGCGCACGCGCATGGCGTCGCGCTGTCGGTCGCCGATTACCTGCAGATCGTCGGCCGCTCGTTCGCGGAAGGCCAGGTGATCCTCGCCGGCATCATCGGCGATACCGACACGTTCCAGTCGGTACGCACGCGCGTGCGCGAACAGCTCGCCGCGCCCGAGCCGCATCCGAAGTTTCCGCTGAAGCCCGGCGCGCACGCGCTGCTCAGCACGCTCGCGCAGGCCGGCATTCCGTGCGCGGTCGCGTCGTCGTCCGCGCGCGACGTGATCCGCACGCGGCTCGACGCGGTCGGCGCGCTGCCGTTCTTCCACGCGATCGCGGGCGGCGACGAAGTCGCGCGCGGCAAGCCCGACCCGGCCGTCTACCGGCTCGCGGCCGAACGGCTCGGCGTGCCGGCCGATGCGTGCGTCGCGTTCGAGGACAGCGACTTCGGCGCGCAGTCCGCGGCCGGCGCGGGCGCGTCGGTCATCACCGTGCCCGACCTGAAGGCGCCCACGCCGGAAATCGTCACGCTGAGCCTGCACGTGCTCGCGTCGCTCGACGACGCGCTCGCGCTCGTGCCGACCTGGTTCGGGCTGCCCGACGCACTGCGCCGCTGAGCCGGCGCGCGCCCCAAACGCAAACGGGCACCACGGTGCCCGTTTTTCATTGCCGTCGCAGAAGCGGCACACCATGCGCACCCTCGCGCGTCAGCGGTTGCCTGCCGTCTCCGACAAGCGCTTCATCGTCGCGATGCGCGCGCCGATCAGGTCAATCCGCCCTTCCTCGCCGACGAGCGGCGCCGTCGCGTCGCGGTAGGCGCTCCACGCGCGCTGCGCATGCACGAGCGTCGCGGCCGAGTGCGCGGGCATCTTGCGGCGCAGCTTCTGGTAGTAGCGATTCAGGTCGAACAGCGCGTGCTCGCACGCAGCGTCCTGCTCGCACGGCCGGATGCGGCGCACGGGGTCGCGCGTGTCGCTCTTCGATGCATTCGCCGGGCCGCCCGTCGCCGCGACCGCCGCACCCGCCGCGCCCGACGCGCCGCTGTCCACCGCCTTCGGCGCCGCATAGCGATCGGCCGCGGCCCGCAGCGCGAGCGCGCGCTCGCGCACCGGCTGCAGCTGCATGTCGGCGCTCGCCATCGTGTACATCGTGCCGCGCGTCGTCTCGTACACGGCCTTCAGCAGATACGCCTCGTCCTTGCGCCACGTGACCCAGCGCCGCTGGCTCTCCTGCCAGCCGCGCTTCGCGTCGCCGGGCGCGTCGTTCAGCAGGCGCTGGTACGCGTCGTCCATCACGGCCTGCCACTGCTGCTGCGCTTCGCCCATGCACTGGATCTGCCCGGCCGTCGACGAACGGTCGCGCCGCGCGAGACACTGCCGCATCGCCACGTCGTTCGGGTCGGCCGCCGCGACTTCCGCATGCGCCGCGCCCGACCAGGCCGCCCAGGCGACGAGCGCGGCCGCGGCCGCGCGCATCGTCCCGAATCGAGTCTGCTTCATCGTCAATCGCGCACGCAGTCGACGAAATACTCGACGCGCCCGTTCACCTCTTCCGCGACGAGGCCGTGGATGTCGGTGTGGAAGCCCGGGAAGCGCTCGTTGAAGTCGCGCGCGAACCGCAGGTAGTTGACGATCGTCTTGTTGAAGCGCTCGCCCGGGATCAGGAGCGGAATGCCCGGCGGGTACGGCGTGAGCAGGATGCTCGTCACGCGGCCTTCGAGCTCGTCGAGCGGCACGCGGTCGATCTTGCGGTGCGCGAGCTTCGCGAACGCGTCCGACGGCTTCATCGCGGGCTCCATGTCCGACAGGTACATCTCGGTCGTCAGGCGCGCGATGTCGTTCGCGCGATACACGTCGTGGATCTGCGTGCACAGGTCACGCAGGCCGACGCGCTCGTAGCGCGGATGCTGCGCGACGAATTCCGGCAGCACGCGCCACAGCGGCTGGTTGTTGTCGTAGTCGTCCTTGAACTGCTGCAGCTCGGTCACCATCGAGTTCCAGCGGCCCTTCGTGATGCCGATCGTGAACATGATGAAGAACGAGTACAGGCCCGTCTTCTCGACGATGATCCCGTGCTCGGCGAGGTACTTCGTGACGATCGCGGCCGGAATGCCGGTCTCGCCGAACTCGCCGTCGACGTCGAGCCCCGGCGTGATGATCGTCGCCTTGATCGGGTCGAGCATGTTGAAGCCTTCCGCGAGCGGGCCGAAGCCGTGCCAGCGGTCGTTCGGCTTCAGCATCCAGTCGTCGCGCGAGCCGATGCCTTCCTGCGCGAGGTCTTCCGGGCCCCACACGCTGAAGAACCAGTCGTCGCCGTATTCGGCGTCGACCTTGCGCATCGCGCGGCGGAAGTCGATCGCCTCGGCGATCGATTCCTCGACGAGCGCGGTGCCGCCCGGCGGCTCCATCATCGCGGCCGCGACGTCGCACGACGCGATGATCGCGTACTGCGGGCTCGTCGACGTGTGCATCAGGTACGCCTCGTTGAAGCGGTGCTTGTCGAACGTGCGATTTTCGGAATCCTGCACGACGATCTGCGACGCCTGCGAGATGCCGGCGAGCAGCTTGTGCGTCGAGTGCGTCGCGAACACGAGCGCGCCGGTGCGCGGCCGGCCGTCGCCGATCGCGTGCATGTCGCGGTAGAAGTCATGGAACGTCGCGTGCGGCAGCCATGCTTCGTCGAAGTGCAGCGTGTCGAGCAGGTCGCCGAGCAGGTCCTTGATCATCTCGACGTTGTAGACGACGCCGTCGTACGTGCTCTGCGTGATCGTCAGGATGCGCGGCTTCAGGTCCGGGTTCTGGCGCAGCGCCTCGCGCGCGAACGGGTTCGCCTCGATCTTCTTGCGGATGTTCTCCGGCTTGAATTCGTCGCGCGGGATCGGGCCGATGATGCCGAAGTGGTTGCGCGTCGGCGTGAGGAACACGGGGATCGCGCCCGTCATCGTGATCGCGTGCAGGATCGACTTGTGGCAGTTGCGGTCGACCAGCACGATGTCGCCGGGCGCGACCGTCGCGTGCCAGACGATCTTGTTCGACGTCGACGTGCCGTTGGTCACGAAGAACAGGTGGTCGGCGCTGAAGATGCGCGCCGCGTTGCGCTCGGAAGCGGCCACCGGGCCCGTGTGGTCGAGCAGCTGGCCGAGTTCGTCCACCGCGTTGCAGACGTCCGCGCGCAGCATGTTCTCGCCGAAGAACTGGTGGAACATCTGGCCGAGCGGGTTCTTCAGGAACGCGACGCCGCCCGAGTGGCCCGGGCAGTGCCACGAGTACGAGCCTTCGTCCGCGTACTTGACGAGTTCCTTGAAGAACGGCGGCGCGAGCGAGTCGAGATAGACCTTCGCCTCGCGGATGATGTGGCGCGCGACGAACTCCGGCGTGTCCTCGAACATATGGATGAAGCCGTGCAGTTCGCGCAGGATGTCGTTCGGCAGGTGGCGCGACGTGCGCGTCTCGCCGTACAGGAAGATCGGGATGTCCGCGTTGCGGCGGCGCACTTCGGTCACGAACGCGCGCAGCTCGATGATCGCGGTGGCGAGCTCGGGCAGCTCGCCGTCCGGGCCGGTTTCGCCGAGCATGAGTTCGTCGTCGTCGATCGACAGGATGAAGCACGACGCGCGGCTCGACTGCTGCGCGAACGACGTCAGATCGCCGTAGCTCGTGAGGCCGAGGACTTCGACGCCCTCCTTCTCGATCGCTTCGGCCAGCGCCCGGATGCCGGAGCCCGAGATGTTCTCGGAGCGGAAATCTTCGTCGATGATGACGACGGGAAAACGAAACTTCATGGGCGAATCTCCAAAAAGAAACGACCGCGGCGCGTCACGCGCAGCGGTCACCCGGAAACTGGTCGGTGTCGGACGGATAGTCAACCAGATCAGGTTTTCGGCAGCGTGACACCCCGTTGCCCTTGATATTTGCCGCCGCGATCCGCGTACGACACGTCGCACACCTCGTCGCTCTCGAAGAAGAGCACCTGGGCGACGCCTTCGTTCGCGTAGATCTTCGCGGGCAACGGCGTGGTGTTCGAGAATTCCAGCGTGACGTAGCCTTCCCATTCGGGTTCGAACGGCGTCACGTTGACGATGATCCCGCAGCGCGCATAGGTCGACTTGCCGAGGCAGACCGTCAGCACGGTGCGCGGAATGCGGAAATATTCGACGGTGCGGGCCAGCGCGAACGAATTCGGCGGGATGATGCACACGTCGCCCTTGAAATCGACGAACGACCCTTCGTCGAAGTTCTTCGGATCGACGATCGTCGAGTTGATGTTCGTGAAGATCTTGAATTCGTCCGCGCAGCGGATGTCGTAGCCGTAGCTCGACGTCCCGTAGCTGACGATCCTGCGGCCGTCCTCGGACGCACGAACCTGATCGGGCACGAACGGCTCGATCATCTTGTGCTCTTCGGCCATGCGCCGGATCCACTTGTCGGATTTGATGCTCATATCAGGGCGCCAGAAAACGCTGCGTGACGGTAAACGAGGGCCGCCGCTTCGGGGCGGCCGGGAAAGGCGCACATTTTACGCGATCGCGGACGCACGCATGCGGCGCCCTTCAGCGGATCACGCCGCACGCGAGCGCGGGCCCCGCGCCGTGCTGCGCAAACGCGGGGTCGCTCGGGTCGCGGTGCACCAGCGCCGCGCGGTTGATCGCCGAGCGCACGCCGTCGAGCGCGAGGTCGGGCGCGACGATGAAGCCCGCCGCGACGCCGTTCGCGTCCGCATGGATGTTGCCGAGATCGCCCGCGACCCGCACGCCCGCGCGCAGCCGGTCGGCGGCCGGCGAGAACACCTGGCCGGCGCTCGAGCCGTCGCCCGCGTTGCAGTCGCCGCGCTCGTGCACCTGCAGCGCGTGGTCGCTGTTCGGCGGCAGGCCCGTCAGGTTGTAGGTGACCTGCACGCCGTCGGGGCGCTCGACCAGCGTCACCGAGCCGCGCGCCTGCGCGCCGACCGTCGGCTGCAGTTGCGCGTCGGCGCGCTTTTCGTACGTCGACGAAAAGGAAGTACAGCCGGCCACGAGGGCCAGCGTGGCGGCGGCCAGCAGCGCGTGCCTCGCGCTGCCGGCGCGCGCGCCGCAATATCGTTCGTTCATTCGATCCTCGTGCCGGCAGGCGGCCGTCTGACACGGCGCCCTGCCGGGCGGGCAAAGGGGACCCTGCAAAAGTCGCCATGATACCGCGCCTCGCGGCGCCGTAAACAGCGTCCGGCCCCGCCCCGCAAGGGTTTTACGTATTTTGAACAACGATGCTCGGAAACTTCGACGTCATGTCGCGCGCGCGCTCGGCAATCGCCAGCGCAACGCCGCGCGCGATTTCGCGGTAACGCTGCGCGATCGCGCCGTCCGGATCGGCCGCGACCGTCGGCGCGCCGCTGTCGGCCCGCTCGCGAATCGCGATGTCGAGCGGCAGGCTGCCGAGCACGTTCACGCCGTATTCCTTCGACATCCGCTCGGCGCCGCCCGCGCCGAAGATGTGCTCCTCGTGGCCGCAGTTCGAGCAGATGTGGATGCTCATGTTCTCGACGATGCCGAGGATCGGGATGCCGACCTTCTCGAACATCTTCAGGCCCTTTTTCGCGTCGAGCAGCGCGATGTCCTGCGGCGTCGTGACGATCACCGCGCCCGTCACCGGCACGCGCTGCGCGAGCGTCAGCTGGATGTCGCCGGTGCCCGGCGGCATGTCGACGATCAGGTAGTCGAGCTCGCGCCAGTTGGTCTGGCGCAGCAGCTGCTCGAGCGCCGAGGTCGCCATCGGGCCGCGCCACACCATCGGGTTGTCTTCCTCGATCAGGAAACCGATCGAGTTCGCCTGCAGGCCGTGGCCGACGAGCGGGTTCATCGACTGGTTGTCCGGCGACTCGGGCCGCTGGCCGTGGATGCCGAGCATCGTCGGCAGCGACGGGCCGTAGATGTCCGCATCGAGGATGCCGACCGACGCGCCTTCCGCGGCGAGCGCGAGCGCGAGGTTGACGGCGGTCGTGCTCTTGCCGACGCCGCCCTTGCCCGACGCGACGGCAACGATGTTCTTGACGTTCGGCAACAATTTCACGCCGCGCTGCACGGTGTGCGCGACGATCTCCTGCGACACGTTGACGCGCGCGTCGCGCACGCCCGGCACGGCCTTCAGCGCGGCGCTCACGCGCGCGCGCACGTCGTCGTGCTGGCTCTTCGCCGGATAGCCGAGCACGACGTCCACCGACACGGCGTCGCCGTCGATCGCGACGTTGCGCACGC
Source organism: Burkholderia stagnalis (assembly GCF_902830275.1). Taxonomy (GTDB): domain Bacteria; phylum Pseudomonadota; class Gammaproteobacteria; order Burkholderiales; family Burkholderiaceae; genus Burkholderia; species Burkholderia stagnalis. The sequence continues at coordinate 306,127 of NZ_CADESW010000002.1, forward strand.
CTTTGCCGGCCGCGTACGGGCGGCCCGTGTTGGGGTCAGCGACTGCCGCGAGCGCGGCGTCGACGAGGGCCCGGTCAATGCTCATCGAAACTCCGTGAAAAACGTTCTTTTCGCGCTCAAACGTCAAGAATTATCAAATAACGCGGCGAAAATCGGGAAAAGTGAAAGAATCTGTTGCACGCCATTGCGCGAACGCGCGAGCCGGCGCAATCTTCGCGTGCGGCACGCCATGGGGCCAAATCGACCCCTTACCGCCTATATTGTAGAGGCTGACGCGTCGCGCTGCCCGAACAGCCACGCTGCGGGGCAGGGCATGTGGTCGCCGCGGCGACCGCCGCGCGTGCAGGATCGCCCGGCCTGATCCGGGCGGGCCTGCCTGAAAGCCGTACCTGTTGTCGTTGTCGACTCGTTCAACCAAGAGAGGAATCCCAGATGAACATGAAAATCGCAACCCGCTTGTCCGTCTTCGTATTGGCCGGTGCGGTTCTCGCCGGCTGCGCGACGTCGCCGCAAGGCACCAACACGGCCGTCGGCACGGGCGCGGGCGCCGCGCTGGGCGCCGGCATCGGTGCGCTGGCGGGCGGCGGCAAGGGCGCGGCGATCGGCGCAGGCGTCGGCGCGCTGGTCGGCGGCGTGACGGGTTACAACTGGCAGGCGATCAAGAACAAGCTGGCGCCGTCGGCAGCCCAGACCGGCACGCAGGTGACGGAGCAGCCGGACGGCTCGCTGAAGCTGAACGTGCCGAGCTCGGTCACGTTCGCGACGAACCAGTACGCGATCACGCCGGCGTTCACGCCGCTGCTGAACGACCTGGCCACGACGCTGAACCAGAACCCGCAGGTGACCGCGTCGGTCGTCGGCTACACCGACAGCACGGGCTCGGCGCAGCTCAACCAGACGCTGTCGCAGAACCGCGCGCAGAGCGTCGTGAACGCGCTCGCGCAGCGCGGCGTCAACGCTGGCCGCCTGTCGGCACAGGGCATGGGCCCGTCGAACCCGATCGCGGACAACGCGACGGAAGCCGGCCGCGCGCAGAACCGCCGCGTCGAGATCTACCTGCGCGCCGCGCAGGCGCAGTAAGCGCGCGACAGCGAAGGGAATATGCGGGCGCGCCGCTCGCACAGCCCCGCCGGACGCCTTGTCCGGCGGGGCAAGTAACAAATCGAAAAAAATTTCGAACTTCTGTCGCAAGCCGTGGTCTGTCTTTACGGTACGCGGCTGGTGTTGCCGGCGCGTCACCATTCTCCTCTTGTCGTTGTTGCTCCGGGGCCGTATCCGCCCCGGTTTTTTTTGCCCGCGAAAAACGTGCTGCATCGCAACAACCGGCACCCTGCCACGGCATGTCCATGCTGTCGGCCCCTGCCCGCCCGGCCTGCGGCGGCCACCCGCCTGCCTCGCCCGCGCCCCTGCTAGAATCGCAGTTTCCCGTGGTTTCCCGCCGTTCCTCTACAGACCCTATGTCCGCATCCGACCTCACTTCCGTGCAGGCCGCCGCGCCGCAAGGCCGCCGCCAGATCCTCGTCACGTCCGCGCTGCCGTATGCCAACGGCCAGATCCACATCGGCCACCTGGTCGAGTACATCCAGACCGACATCTGGGTGCGGGCGTTGCGAATGCACGGCCATGAGGTCTACTACATCGGCGCCGACGACACGCACGGCACGCCGGTCATGCTGCGCGCCGAGAAGGAAGGCGTCACGCCGAAGCAGCTGATCGACCGCGTCTGGACCGAGCACAAGCGCGACTTCGACAGCTTCGGCGTGTCGTTCGACAACTTCTACTCGACCGATTCCGACGAGAACCGCGTGCTGAGCGAGAGGATCTATCTCGCGCTGAAGGAAAACGGCCTAATCGCCGAGCGCGAGATCGAGCAGGCGTACGACCCGGTCAAGGAAATGTTCCTGCCGGACCGCTTCATCAAGGGCGAGTGCCCGAAGTGCCATGCGAAGGACCAGTACGGCGACAACTGCGAGGTGTGCGGCTCGACCTACCTGCCGACCGAGCTGCTGAACCCGTACTCGGTGGTGTCGGGCGCGACGCCGGTGCGCAAGACGTCGACGCACTACTTCTTCCGCCTGTCCGACCCGCGCTGCGAAACGTTCCTGCGCGACTGGGTGAGCGGCCTCGCGCAGCCGGAGGCGACCAACAAGATGCGCGAGTGGCTCGGCGACGCCGGCGAGGCGAAGCTGGCCGACTGGGACATCTCGCGCGACGCGCCGTACTTCGGCTTCGAGATCCCCGGCGCGCCCGGCAAGTATTTCTACGTGTGGCTCGACGCGCCGGTCGGCTACTACGCGAGCTTCAAGAACCTGTGCGACCGCCAGGGCATCGATTTCGACGCGTGGATCCGCCCGGGCACGGCCGCCGAGCAGTACCACTTCATCGGCAAGGACATCCTGTACTTCCACACGCTGTTCTGGCCCGCGATGCTCGAGTTCTCGGGCCACCGCACGCCGACCAACGTGTTCGCGCACGGCTTCCTGACGGTCGACGGCGCGAAGATGTCGAAGTCGCGCGGCACGTTCATCACCGCGCAGAGCTACATCGACACGGGCCTGAACCCCGAATGGCTGCGCTACTACTTCGCCGCGAAGCTGAACGCGACGATGGAAGACATCGACCTGAACCTCGACGACTTCCAGGCGCGCGTGAACAGCGATCTCGTCGGCAAGTACGTGAACATCGCGAGCCGCGCGGCGGGCTTCCTGCTCAAGCGTTTCGACGGCCGCGTGCAGGACAGCGCGATGAACCATCCGCTCGTCGCGACGCTGCGCGACGCGATTCCGCAGATCGCCGCGCACTACGAGGCGCGCGAATACTCGCGCGCGCTGCGCCAGACGATGGAGCTCGCCGACGAGGTCAACGCGTACGTCGACGGCGCGAAGCCGTGGGAGCTCGCGAAGGATCCGGCCAATGCGGTGGCGCTGCATGAAACCTGCAGCGTGAGCCTCGAGGCGTTCCGCCTGCTGTCGCTCGCGCTGAAGCCGGTGATGCCGCGTGTCGCGGAAGCGGTCGAGGCGTTCTTCGGCGTCGCGCCGCTCACGTGGGCCGACGCCGCCAAGCCGCTGTCGTCCGAGCAGCCGATCAAGGCGTACCAGCACCTGATGACGCGCGTCGACGTGAAGCAGATCGACGCGCTGCTCGCCGCGAACCGCGATTCGCTGCAGGCCGCGCAGGGCGGCGCGGCGGCGGATGCAGCCGGCAGCGCGAAGGCTGCGAAAGCTGCGAAGGCCGACGCAAAGACGAATGCAAAGCCCGCCGCAGCCGCCAACGGCGCGGACGACGACGCCGCGCCGATCTCGATCGACGATTTCGCGAAGATCGACCTGCGCATCGCGAAGATCGTCGCGTGCCAGGCGGTCGAAGGCTCGGACAAGCTGCTGCAGCTCACGCTCGACGTCGGCGAGGAGAAGACCCGCAACGTGTTCTCCGGCATCAAGTCCGCGTACCAGCCCGAGCAGCTCGTCGGCAAGCTGACGGTGATGGTCGCGAACCTCGCGCCGCGCAAGATGAAGTTCGGCCTGTCCGAAGGGATGGTGCTCGCGGCGTCGTCCGCCGACGAGAAGGCCGAGCCGGGCCTCTACATCCTCGAGCCGCACAGCGGCGCGAAGCCGGGCATGCGCGTGAAGTAAGCGGCGCGCGCGGGCGCATCGCCGCCCGCCCCGGAAAGGAAAAAAACCCCGCACGGTTCTATCCGCGCGGGGTTTTTTATTGGTGCTGCGTCGGCTCGGCAACGGCGGGCGGCACGCGCACCGCCGTCACCGGCTCCCGAACCACCGGTCGAAGCGCCGCGTGTAGTTCAGGTCGACGCCCTGGAACGTGCCGCCGTACGCGGACACCGACCAGAAGCGCGTCAGGTTGATCGTCGCCTTGAACGCGTTGGCCGCCGATTGCAGCCCCTGCTCGTAGCCGAGCACGAAGCGCTCGTTGATCGCCTTCGAGATCTGCACGACCTGCGGATCGGTCAGGCCGACGTCGCTGCGGCCGATCGAGAATTCGTCGAGGCCGATGCTCTGCGCGACGCGCTTGCCGGTCGCGCTGCCGAGCAGCGCGAGCGCGGCGGTCATCGCGTTCTGCTGGCCGACGTTGTTGCCCTGGTCGGTGCCGTGGCCGAACAGCAGCCACGACAGCTTCTCGTTGTCGGTCACGTTCGGCTCCGACACGAGCTTCACCGTCGGCGCCTGGATCGTGCCCGTCACCTGCACCCCCGCCTCGACTTCCTGGTTGCGCCGCATCGCGAGGATGTTGATCCCCGGGTTCGACACCGGGCCGTTGAACGTGAAGAAGCCGTTCTCGACCGCGAGCTTGCGGCCGAACGACGTGTAGGTCGAGCCTTCCGTCACGCGCACGTTGCCGACCGCGCGCAGCGGCACGCCGGGCGCGCTCGTCACGGTGATCGTGCCGCGCAGCCCGAGATCCGCGCCGTGGCCCTTGAAGCGGAAGTCGTTGCCGAGCCCGATGTCGATGTTCGCGCGCGGCGCGAGCGACGGCGCGGGCTTGTCCGCGGCCGGCTGCGGCTTCGCGATCGCGGTGCCGGTCTGCGTCTCGCCGCGCACCGTGCCGTCGGCGCGCACGATCACGACGTCGTCGGACAGGTGCGGCGCCGCCGCCTCCGGCAGGTCGAACAGCGCGCGATCGACGACGAACTTGCCGTCGATCGCGAGCCCGCCGCGCGGCCCTGCGTTCGCGACCGTGGCCTTGCCCGACAGCGACAGCTTGCGGTCGGGCGCCGCGAACAGCTCGAGCTTGTCGGCGACGATGCTTGCCGTGAGGTCAGGCGCCTCGTTGTCGAGCCGCACGCGGCCGATCGCGCGCAGCGTGCCGTCGCCGCCGTGGAACTCGACCTGCTGGAATTCGACGAGGTTCTCCGCGAGCCGGATGCGCACGATGCCGTCCTTCAGCTGCACGCCCTGGTCGACGAGCGTCGCGGACAGCGCGTCGCCGGTCAGCATGCCGGACACGGTCGGCTTCGCCGGCGTGCCGGCGACGGTGAGCTTCAGCGCCGCGCGCCCGCCGAGCAGGTAGCTCGGCCCGAACAGGTTGCCGGTCGCCTTCAGCGACGGGATGTCCGCGTCGATGCGGCCCGCCAGCGGGCCGTCGTCGGCCACCGCGAGCACGCCGTCGCGCGGCGCGAACGGCACCGCGACGTTCGCATCGAGCGTGCCGATCCGGCTCGCCTTGGCCTGCGCGGTCACGTTCAGCCGGTTGCCCGCGCCGAACGCGGCGCGCGCGGCGAGTTCGGTCAGGCCGAGCGACGAGATCCCGCGCGCGGTCTCGACGGTCACGTCGCCGCCGCGCCGCTTGACCTGCAGGTAACCGGTCGCGGTCGCGCCGACCGAGAAATCCCAGTCGGCATCGAGCACGACGTCGGTGCGCACCGGCGGGCGCTGGCCGGTCAGCGCCTGGCGGACCTCGAGGAAGCGCGCGACCGACGCGCCGCGCACCGCGCCCGCGGAGCGCAGCTGGCCATGGTCGTATGCGAACGACTTCAGGTCGATCGCCGCGCCTTCGAGCGTGAGCTTCGCCGCGCCGAGCACCGCGCGCCCGCCGCCCGCGGATACGGCGAGCGGCGTCTCCAGCGCGAAGGACGGCGTGCCGCGGTTCGCCAGCCGCGTGACGGTGCCGTCCCAGCGCATCCCGTCGCGGTTCTCCACCACCCCGCCGTTCGCCGCGAGCGTCGCGTCGATCACGCGCCCGCCGGCCATCCCGAGCGCCGACGCGTCGAGCGTGTGCTTCGCGCGCGTGCCGTCGAGGTGCGCGCGCAGCGTCTTCAGTTGCAGCGAGCCGAGCGCGACGTTGCTCGCGTCGGCGGTGAACATCAGCGCACCGTGCGCGCCGTCGCGGATGTCGGCGCGGCCCTGCGCGGCGCCGATCCGGTTCGCGCCGAACACGACGCCTTCGGCCTTGTAGGTTGCGGTGACGTTCGGATGCGCGAAGCTGCCGGTCAGGTCGCCCTGCGCCTGCACGAGCCCCGCGACCCCGAAGCCGAGCCGGTCGAGCTGCGGCGCATCGACGGCGAAGCGCAGCCGGTCGCCGGGCGCGCCGAAGCTGCCGTGCAGGTCGACGCGGTTGCCGGCGATCGACAGGTTCGCGTTGCTCGGCAGGATGCGCGCGCCGGCGAGCTGCACGACGCCCGCGCCGGTCAGCGGCAGGCCGTCGTACAGGCTGTCGCCGAGCTTGAAGGTCGCCTTCGTCGACACCTGCGGCGCGAACGCGCCCGATGCGGTCAGCGTGCCGTTCACGCGCGTCTCGCCACGCTTGGCCGGCGCGGCTTGCGCGGATCGCACGGCCCTCGCGCCCGGCTTACCCGGCGCGGCCGGTTTCGGCGCGGCCGGCTTAGGCGCAGCCAGCGCGGCGAGCAACAGCGGATCGAAGTTCGCGAGCGTCGCCTTCGCGTCGTAGCTCGAATGCGCGTCGTGGCGGAACACGCCGGTCAGGTCGATGCGCCCCTTGGCCGCCGTCACGCGCGCGTCCGTCACCACCGTCTGCTGCGGCGTGAGCGCGACCTTCGCGCGCGCGCCGAGCGCGAGCTTCGGATCGGCGAGATCGAACTCGACGGTCTGCGCGCCGCTCGCGAGCGTCACGCCGACCGGGCCGCCGAGCCGCATCGGGCGCAGCGCCGCGACGAACGCGTTGAGGTCGAGGTTCGCTACCTTCAGGTCGAAGCGGCCCTTGCCGCCCGCGAGCGCACCGCCGCCCGTCACGCTGCCGTCGCGGATCAGCTTCAGCGCGAGGCCGTCGATGCGCTGCGCGTGCGCGTCGAGCCGCACCGTCGCCTTCGCGTCGACGACCGGCAGCCGCTGCTCGCCGAGCGTGCCTGGCTTCGCGTTGACGATCGACACGGGGCCCGTCACCGCGAACACGTGCGGATGCGCGGGATCGGCCGGCGCGGGCGCGAGTTCGGCGCGCACCGCGAGATCGGCGGCCGGCGCGCCCGGCGCCAGCGCCTGCGGATTCACGTGATCGAACGCGAGCGATGCGCGCGTGAGCGGCACCGCGCCGAACGGCGCCGCCTCGACGTGCGCGCGCCCGTTCAGCTTCAAGCCGCTCGCGTCGACGTCGGCGATCAGCGCGTCGAGCGAACCCGACACGCGCGCCCGCGCATCGACCGGCTCGTCGGCAAGCTTGCCCGCGTAGGTTGCGTCCCCGCTCAGCGCGAACGGCCGCATCCCGTCGAGTTTCGCGCGCGCGCTCAGCGCGCCGAACGGCGTATCGACGTGTTCGAGTACCAGGTCGTGAAGGCGGCCGTCGCTGCGGCCGTTCAGCGCGAGATGGTCGAGCTGCGTCGTCGATGCGCCTTCATGGATCGCGAGGCGATCGACACGCAGGTCGTCGATCCGCAGCTGCAGCGGCAGGCGCAGATCCTGCGGCATCACCGTCGGCGTCGACGGCCCCGGCGCGATCCGCACGTCGATCGTGCCCGCGCGCAGGTAGGCGATCGTCGCGCGCAGCGGCGCGCGGGTCAACAACCAGCGGCCATCGAGGCGGTCGATGCGCACCTCGGTGCCGGCGCCGTCCGGGCTCGTCCACGCGAACGACTTCACGCGCACGCCGGTGGCCAGCGCACCGCCTTCGAGCGTGCCCGCGAGCCGCCCGCCGAGCACGCGCACCGCCGCGTCCCATGCGAGCCGCGTGCCGCGCTCGGTCGTGACCGCAGCCAGCATGAGCCCCGCCGCCAGCACGACGAGCAGCACGGCACCGGCCAGCGTCCACGCGACGCCGCGCGCGAGCCGCGACCGGCGCGGCGCGCCGTCGGGCGCCCGCTCGGGCGAGTCCGGATCGTGAGGCGGCGGCGTGTCGTGAATGTCCTTCGTCATGCGGTGTGTCGTGGCGGAAGCGGTTGGGTCAGAAGGCGACGCCGAGCGTCAGGTAAGGTCGCACGCTGTGGTTGCGCAGCCCGTAGGCGACGTCGAGGTTGATCGGCCCGACCGGGCTGCGCCAGCGCGCGCCGATGCCGACGCCCGGGTAGAACACCCGCTCGCCCCACGCGTCGGTCGCGGTGCCGATGTCGAAGAAGGTCGCGGCGCCCCAGTCGCGGTTGAACCAGTGCTGGTATTCGGCGGTGCCGGTCACGAGATACTTGGTCGGCAGCACCGAGCCGGCGACGTTGTTGCCGATGCCCTGGTAGCCGTAGCCGCGCACCGAGTTCGAGCCGCCCGCGCGGAACAGCAGCGACGCCGGCACGCTCGACGAGCTGCCACTCGTGAACACGCCGCCGAGCTCCGCGCGGAACACGACCAGGTCGCGCTTGCCGATCGGCAGGTACTGCTGGCCGCGCGCGTAGCCGCGGACGAAGGTCTGGTCGGCCAGCGCGCCCTTCACCGCGAAGCCGGCCTCCGCATGAATCAGGTTGCCCGAGCGCGGAAACAGCGGATCGTCGACGTTGCGGCGCGTCCACGCCCACTGCGGCACGAGCGCGTGGCTCATGGTCGGCCCCGCGCCGTTCTGCTTGAGCCGGTCCTGATAGAACATCAGCGAATACGCGTAGTCGATGAACTGCCCGGTGCGGGTGCGCTGCACGCCGACCCGCGCGCTGAAGATGCGCGTGTCGGACACGTCGGTGTTCGTGTACGACGCGAGCACGCTGTTGGTCCACGCGCGCTCGCCCGGCGGCATCGACAGCTGGATCTGGCCGTACTGCTGGATCTGGTCGAGGCGGCCCGACACCGTCAGCGGCCAGGCCGCGCCGAACGTGTCGAGATACGTATATGCGCCCTGCACATGCGGGCCCGTGTCGGTCGCGTAGCCGACCCCGCCGCGGATGTTGTTGTACGGATACTCGCTGACCTTCACGTGCACCGGCGTCAGCTCGGGCTTCGCGGTGTCGCTGCCGACGTCGATCGCGACGCTCGCGTAGTACGGCGTGTTCTGCAGTTGCCGCTGCAGCTCGGTGATCCGCCGGGTGTCGTAGATCTCGCCTTCGGACAGCGGATTGACGTTGGTGACGATCTTCTCCGGATAGCGGCGCGCGCCCTCGACGTCGACCTTGCCGATCGTGAAGGTCGGGCCGCTGTCGAACGTGACCGCGAGCGTCGCGCGCTGCGTGCGCGGATCGATGCGCGCCTCGGACGCGGTGATCTTCGCGCCGAGATAGCGGCGCGACTGCAGTTGCCGCAGCGCGGCGCCCTTCGCGCCGTCCCAGCCGGCCTGCGTGAACGGGTCGCCCGTTTTCATCGAGAACGCGAAGCGCGTCGCGTTCTCCTGCTGCGGGTCTTCCGACTCGACCGGCCCGTGGAACGTCAGGTCGACCGCCGACACGACGGTCTGCGGCCCCGGGTCGACCGACACCCTGACGTCGCGCTTGCCGTCGCGGGTGCGCACGTCGGTGCGCACGACCGGCGAGAAGTAGCCTTCCGTCGCGGTCAGGTCGCGCACCTGCTGCGGCGTCGCGGTGACGAGGAAGTCGAACTGGTCGTCGCTGATGTCGTCACGCTTGGCGAAGCGCGCGATGTCGAGGTGCGACTTCAGCAGCTTGCGGACCGTGCGCGGCGCGTCGATCTCGACGTCGTACTTCGCATAGGCCGGCAGCGCGGCGAGCGCCGCCAGGCAGCCGGCGAGGATGCGCGCGGCCCGCGCCGCGCCCGCGTGGCCGCGCCGGACGCCGCCGCAGGCCGCGGGCCGCCCGGCGTCATGCGCCGTGATTCGTTGCTGGTTCGCCTGCCCCGCCAAATATGACCTCGCCCTCGGAGATGGATGAATGCTTGGAAACCCCGTATTTGACCATACGGATGCCGCCGCGCCCCGATGTGCGCCGCTTCGGCGGCGGCCTGACGCTTGCGCGCAACGGCGCGCGGGCGATCCGGCGGCCCGCGCATTCGACGTGCGTTTGGCGCCGGCTGTTCCCCGCGATGCGGTAAAATCCTGCCATCCCACATTCCGGCGCCCCGCGCGCCGCCTGAAACGGAAAGCCAAGCCATGCCGTACCAGTCCGACGTCACGCAGTTCCTGAACCAGCTCAAGCAGCAGAAGCCGGCGCTCGAAGAAGAACAGCGCAAGGGCCGCTCCCTGCTGTGGGACAAGCAGCCGATCGACCTCGACGAGCGCGCCGCGCAGCAGGAATCGCGCGTGAAGCAGACGCCGTACGTCTACTACCAGAACTTCTGACGACGTGAGCGCCGCCGACGAGCCCAGCGCCGCCCGGCCTGACGCGGCCCGGCCCGACGTGGCCCGCCCGGAAGACGCGGTCGCCGCGCCCGCGGGCGCCGATTCGACGCCCGACACGGTCGACAGCGTCGCGGCGTTCGCTCGCCTGTACGGCGAGCCGCTGTTCAAGCTGCCGCAGGATCTCTACATCCCGCCCGATGCGCTCGAGATCTTCCTCGAAGCGTTCGAAGGCCCGCTCGACCTGCTGCTGTACCTGATCCGCAAGCAGAACTTCAACGTGCTCGACATCCCGATGGCGCAGGTCACCGCGCAGTATCTCGGCTATGTCGACCAGATCCGCGAGACGAACCTCGAGCTGGCCGCCGAATACCTGCTGATGGCCGCGATGCTGATCGAGATCAAGTCGCGGATGCTGCTGCCGGTCAAGAAGGCCGACACCGGCGAGGAAGCCGAGGATCCGCGCGCCGAGCTGGTGCGCCGCCTGCTCGAATACGAGCAGATGAAGCTCGCCGCGCAGCGCCTCGACAAGCTGCCGCAGCTCGGCCGCGACTTCCTGCGCGCCGAGGTCTACATCGAGCAGAGCGTCACGCCGCGCTTCCCGGACGTGAATTCGGACGACCTGCGCGCCGCGTGGGCCGACGTGCTGAAGCGCGCGAAGCTCGTGCAGCACCACAAGATCTCCCGCGAGGAGCTGTCGGTGCGCGAGCACATGAGCCTGATCCTGCGCCGGCTGCAGAACGCGCGCTTCATGGAGTTCGCCGACCTGTTCGACACGTCGCGCGGCGTGCCGGTCGTCGTCGTGAACTTCATCGCGATGCTCGAACTCGCGCGCGAGTCGCTCGTCGAGATCACCCAGGCCGAACCGTTCGCGCCGATCTACGTCCGCCTCGCTTACCTGCCCGCCTGAGCCGCCATAAGGCCCTCGAATCGGGGCCGGTTCGCCCCGGCCGGCCGTATTCCCGACAAAAGAGAACGACCGTGCGTTTATCGGTGCGTCCGGCGGCCAAATCCTCTACAATCCGCCGACGCCCGCCGCGCCGCCCGCGCGCGGGCGCCTTTGCCGCTTCGACCCCGACGCCGCGTGCCGCGGCGCCAACGCGCGCCAGCGCGAGGAACCCCGCTACCCGATCATGAAAGTCATCAGCTCGATCCAGGAACTGCGCGACCAGCTGCGCGGACAGAACCGCACCGCCTTCGTGCCGACGATGGGCAACCTGCACGAAGGGCATCTGTCGCTGATGCGCCTTGCGCGCCAGCACGGCGATCCGGTCGTGGCGAGCATCTTCGTGAACCGGCTGCAGTTCGGCCCGAACGAGGATTTCGACAAGTATCCGCGCACGATGCAGGACGACATCGAGAAGCTGCAGAAGGAGAACGTCTACGTGCTGTTCGCGCCGACCGAGCGCGACATGTACCCGGAGCCGCAGGAATACCGCGTGCAGCCGCCGGACGACCTCGGCGGGATCCTCGAGGGCGAGTTCCGGCCCGGCTTCTTCACCGGCGTGTGCACCGTCGTCACGAAGCTGATGGCGTGCGTGCAGCCCCGCGTGGCCGTGTTCGGCAAGAAGGATTACCAGCAGCTGATGATCGTGCGCCGCATGTGCCAGCAGCTCGCGCTGCCGGTCGATATCGTCGCGGCCGAGACGGTGCGCGATACCGATGGCCTCGCGCTGTCGTCGCGCAACCGCTATCTCGCGCCGGCCGAGCGCCAGGAGGCGCCCGAGCTCGCGAAGACGCTGCAGCGCGTGCGCGAAAGCGTGCTCGGCGGCGAGCACGATCTCGCGAAGCTCGAACAGCAGGCGCACGCGCACCTCGCCGGCCGCGGCTGGGCGCCGGACTATATCTCGATCCGCCGGCGCGCGAACCTGATCGCGCCCAGCGCCGCCGAACTCGACGCCGGCGAGCCGCTCGTCGTGCTCGCGGCCGCGAAGCTCGGCGCGACCCGCCTCATCGACAACCTGGAAATCTGACGGCCCCGCCCGCCAGTGCCTCTCGACGCATCAAGGAGTCACCCCATGCAGCGCCACATGCTCAAATCGAAGATCCACCGCGTGGCCGTCACGCACTGCGAACTGCACTACGAAGGTTCGTGCGCGATCGACGAGGATCTGCTCGACGCCGCGAACATCGCGGAAAACGAGCGGATCGACATCTGGAACATCAACAACGGCGAGCGCTTCTCGACCTATGCGATCAAGGGCGAGCGCGGCAGCGGCATGATCTCGCTGAACGGCTCGGCCGCGCGCCGCGCGCAGCTCGGCGACCTCGTGATCATCGCGGCGTTCGCGGTGGTCGACGAGGCCGAACTGCAGGCCGGCTGGAAGCCGAACCTCGTGTTCGTCGACGACGACAACAAGATCAAGGGCAGCCGCGACCACGTGCCGACGCAGGCCTGGTCGTAAGCCACGGCGCGATGCAACGCAAAGGGCCGGATTCCGTGCTGAACGGAATCCGGCCCTTGTCATTCGTGCCGGGCGCCCGCCGGCGCCGTCACGCGCCCTTCGACGGCTTGCGCTCCGCCCATTCGACGATCGGCCGCCACTGTTCGAGATCCTTGTCGACGCGGCTCTTCGCGACGTCCCACAGCGTGAGCCCGTGCGCGGCGAGCTGCACGTAGTTCTGCGTGTCGCGCACGTAGCCGAGCACCGGCAGCTTGAGCCCCTCGACGAAGCGGTGCAGCTGCTCCGACGAGCGCGTGCGCGCATCGACCCGCATCCCGACGATGCCGACCTCGATGTTGCCCTTGCGCACCGCCTTCTCGTTCGCGAGGTGCTCGAGAAAGTGCTGGGTCGCCAGGATATCGAACATCGACGGCTGCAGCGGCACGATCACCTTGTCGGCAAGCTGCAGCGCGACGTTGAGCCGGTTGCCGTGCAGCCCGGCCGGCGTGTCGATCACCGCGTATTCGAGCCCGCGCGGCGGCTTCGACGGCGCCTCGGGATCGAGCCCCCACGCCTCGATCGCGGGCAGCCCGGCCGGACGCAGGTCGAGCCACGCATGCGAGGACTGCTGCCGGTCGAGATCGGCCAGCGCGACCCACGCGCCCTGCGCCGCGAAGTAACCGGCAAGATTGGTGGACAGCGTGCTCTTTCCCACGCCGCCCTTCGGATTCGCCACCACGATGACCGTCATGAATTCCCCCGAAGAAGCCGCGCGACGCCGGCCGGCCCGGCGGGCGTCGCACAATTGCAGATACAGGGTGCGATGATATCGGCAAATGGGGTATCACCGGAACCGCCGGCGCCGATCCGGCCCCGCCGGTGGCCCGCGGTCCGGCGCAATCACGTGCAATGACGAGCGCTTACGTGCGCTTACGTGCGCTTATGCGCGCTGCGCCGCGGCGCCCGGCGTGCCGAGCGCAAACGCGCCGCCGCCCAGCAACGCCTGCACCGCGAGCGTCACCGCCCAGAATGCCGGATATTCCCAGCCGCCGTGCGGCGACCCGAAGCTCCAGCCGTTCGGCAGATGGGCCGCGGTCGCGCCGAGCATGAACGGCAGCAGCGCCAGCGCGACGATACGCACGCGGAAGCCCGCGATGAGCGCGATGCCGCCCGCCAGCTCGACGGCCGTCGTCAGGTACGCGAGCCACGCGGGCAGGCCGATCGATGCGAAGAACTGCGCGGTGCCGGGCAGCGTGAAAACGAACACCTTCTGCGCAACGTGCGCGAGATACAGCACGCCGAGCGCGACGCGCAGCAGCGTGGCGGCGAAATCGGGGTAGCGGTTCGGGTTCATGTCGGGGTTCCTTCGTGGATGAATGAGATGGAACGCACTCTATTCGAACCATTTTTCCCGATAAACACGCCAACTCGCTTAAATTGATTCCCAAATAGAACGAATCTGGCGAAAAAAAGGGGCATGACCGATCATGCCCCGCGATTCAAGCCTCAGTAGCCGCCCTTGCCTTGCGCGGGGCCGCTGTAGCCGGACGAGCCGCTGCCCGATCCATACGAATCGCATGCCTGCGCCCACGTCGAGGCGGTCAGCAACGCCAGGAGCAGTACAGCCCACCACCGTCGTGCCTTCATCGTCGCGCTCCTTCGGACGGACATCCGCCCTCCTTCGTTGTACGCCACGCGACGAAAAAAGCGAGGACGATCGGCCGCCGCCGGCCGAACGGCTCAGCGGAATTCGGCGTACAGCGCCGGCAGGTCGAGGTGCGCGGCGAAGGTGTCCGCGAGCCGTTCCAGCGATGCTTCGCGCAGCGCCGGGTAGTCGATCCGCTCGGCCGCGTCGAGCCCCGCCCAGGCGAGCAGCGCCGCGCACGCGTCGGGCGCGTCGAACAAGCCGTGCACGTAGGTCGCGAGGATCCGGCCGTCGTCGGACAGCGCGCCGTCCGCGTGCGCGCCGCTCGCGCCGTCGGCCGTCAGTTCGAGCGCCGGCGCCGCGAGCGCGGGCCCGCGCGTCTCGCCCATGTGGATCTCGTAGCCGCGCACGGCCGCGCCGCCCGGCAGCGCCAGCCGTCCGGTCACGTTCTTCAGCGTCTTGTGCGGCTGCAGCGTCGTGTCGAAATCGAGCAGGCCGAGCCCCGGCACGCTGCCCGGCACGCCTTCGAGGCCGAGCGGATCGTCGAGCGAGCGGCCGAGCATCTGCATGCCGCCGCAGATGCCGATCACCTTGCCGCCATAGCGCAGGTGGCGCCGGATCACCGCATCCCAGCCCGCGTCGCGCAGCCACGCGAGGTCGCGCTGCACGCTCTTCGAGCCGGGCAGGATCAGCAGGTCGGCGGCCGGCACGGGGCCGCTCTTCCAGTAGGTGAACTCCACCTGCGGATGCGCGCGCAGCGGATCGAAATCGGTGTGGTTGCTGATGCGCGGCAGCGCCGGCACGACGACCCGCAGCACGCCGCCGTCGCCGTCCGCGCCGCGCGCGGCGCCGCTGCGCGCCTGCGCGGGCAGCATGTCCTCCGCGTCGAGCGTGAGGCCGTGCAGGTACGGCAGCACGCCGAACACCGGCTTGCCGGTCTGCGCGCGCAGCCAGTCGAGGCCCGGCTCGAGCAGCTTGAAGTCGCCGCGGAAGCGGTTGATCACGAACCCGCGCACGCGCGCGCGCTCGCTGTCGGACAGGCACGCGAGCGTGCCGACCAGATGCGCGAACACGCCGCCGCGGTCGATGTCGGCGACCAGCACGACCGGGCAGTCGACGCGCTCCGCGAAGCCCATGTTCGCGATGTCGCCTTCGCGCAGGTTGATCTCGGCCGGGCTGCCCGCGCCTTCGACGATCACGGTGTCGTACCCGGCGCGCAGCCGCGCGTACGACTCGAGCACCGCGTCGAACGCGACCGGCTTGTAGTCGTGGTACGCGCGGGCGTTCAGGTTCGCGCGCGCCTGGCCGTGGATGATCACCTGCGCGCCGCGGTCGCTGGTCGGCTTCAGCAGCACGGGGTTGAAATCGGTATGCGGCGCGACGCCCGCGGCGAGCGCCTGCAGCGCCTGCGCGCGGCCGATCTCACCGCCGTCGGCCGTCACCGCGCTGTTCAGCGCCATGTTCTGCGGCTTGAACGGCGCGACGCGCGCGCCGGCGCGGCGCGCGAGGCGGCACAGGCCCGCGACGAGCGTGCTCTTGCCCGCATCGGACGTCGTGCCCTGGATCATCAGCGTGCCGCGCGGCCGCGTCTCGGGTGCATTCATCGTGTGGAAGGCGTGGCGAATCGAAGGCCGCATTATCGCCTGCGCCGTTACAATCACGCGATGATTCCGCACGACCTCACCTTCGTGCTCGGCGGCGCGCGTTCGGGCAAGAGCGCGTATGCCGAGCGGCTCGCCGCCGACTGCGGCCGCCCTGTCACCTATATCGCGACCGCGTACGCGGGCGACGCCGAATTCGCGCAGCGCATCGCGCATCACCGCGCTCGCCGGCCGGCGAGCTGGGGGTTCGCCGACGCGCCCGTCGAGCTCGCCGACACGCTCGCGCGGCTCGACGATCCGCACGCGTGCCTGCTCGTCGACTGCCTCACGTTGTGGCTCACGAACCTGCTGTGCCCGGCGCAAGGCGAACCGCTCGACGACGCGCAGTACGACGCGCGCGTCGCGGCGCTCGAAGCCGCGCTGTGCAACGCCCGCGCGAAGGTGATCGTCGTCAGCAACGAGATCGGGCTCGGCGTCGTACCGCTCGGCGCCATCACGCGCCGCTACGTCGACGAGCTCGGCCGCCTCAACCAGCGCGTCGCCGCGCTCGCGACCCGCGTGACGCTGCTGGTCGCGGGGCTGCCGGTCGCGATCAAGACGGAGCCTGCGCGATGCTGATGCTGTCATTGTCCACGGTCGCGATGCTCGCGATCGTCGCCGTGATCGTCGATCGCATGCTCGGCGAACCGTCGGCCGGGCACCCGCTCGTCGCGTTCGGGCGGCTCGCCGCGCGCGTCGAAACCGCGCTCAATACCGGCCGGCGCGGCCGCCTGGTCGGCCTCGCCGCGTGGTTCGCGGCCGTCGCGCCGCCGGTCGCGCTGGCCGCGTGGCTCGCCGCCGTGCTGCCCGCGCCGCTCGCGGCCGCGCTGCACGTCGCGCTGCTGTGGTTCGCGCTCGGCGCGAAGAGCCTCGCCGATCACCTCGCGCCGATCGCGGCCGCGCTGCTGCGGCGCGACCTGCCCGGCGCGCGCGCGCTGACCGCACGGATCGTGTCGCGCGACACGAGCGAGGCCGACGAAGGCGCGCTGTCGCGCGCGGCCGTCGAATCGGCACTCGAAAACGGCAACGACGCGATCTTCGGCGCGCTGTTCTGGTTCGTCGTCGCGGGCGGCCCCGGCGCGTTGATGTTCCGGCTCGCGAACACGCTCGACGCGATGTGGGGCTACCGCACGCCGCGCTTCCTGAAGTTCGGCTGGGCCGCCGCGCGGATCGACGACGCACTGAACTGGATTCCCGCGCGCCTCACCGCCGCCAGCTACGCGCTGCTCGGCGACACCGCGAACGCGTGGCGCTGCTGGCGCACGCAGGCGCGCCACTGGGACAGCCCGAACGCGGGCCCGGTGATGGCCGCGGGCGCGGGCAGCCTGAACGTGCAGCTCGGCGGCCCGGCCGTCTATCACGGCGAGCTCGAACAGCGGCCGGTGCTCGGCAGCGGCGCGCCCGCCAGCGCCGCGCACATCGTCGCCGCGCTGTCGCTCGTCACCCGCACGCTCGCGCTGTGGCTCGCGCTGCTCGTCGCGAGCGCCTTCCTCGTCATGGGCACCCAGCATGTCTGACCTTCCGATCGCACACGGCGGCAACCTGCACGAAGCCGCGCGCCGCCACGGCATCCCGTACGACGCGTGGCTCGACCTGTCGACGGGCATCAACCCGGTCGGCTACCCGGTGCCGCCCGTGCCCGCCGACGCATGGCGGCGGCTGCCCGACGACGGCGACGGGCTCGCCGCGTGCGCGGCCCGCTACTACGGCGCGCCGGGCCCCGCGCACGTGCTGCCGGTCGCCGGCAGCCAGGCCGCGATCCGCGCGCTGCCCGCGCTGCTGCCGCACGGCAATGCAGGCGTCGCCGCACTCGCATACGGTGAATACGCGCCCGCGTTCGCGCGTCACGGCCATCGCATCGCACCGCTCGACATCGCCGCGGACACGCTGCCCGCGACGCTGCGCCACGTCATCGTCGGGAATCCGAACAACCCGACCGCCGAGCGCGTCCCGGTCGAGCGCCTGCTCGGCTGGCACGCGCAGGTGTCGGCGCGCGGCGGCACGCTGATCGTCGACGAAGCGTTCGCCGACACCGGCGCGACCGATTCGCTCGCCGCGCACGTGGATCGCCCGGGGCTCGTCGTGCTGCGCTCGGTCGGCAAGTTCTTCGGCCTCGCCGGCATCCGCGCCGGCTTCGTGCTCGCGCATCCCGCGCAGATCGCCGCGCTGCGCGACACGCTCGGCGCGTGGACGGTCGGCGGCCCCGCGCGTCACGCGGTCGCGGCCGCGTTCGCCGATCGCGCGTGGCAGGCGTCGGCCCGCGAACGCCTCGCCGCCGACGGCGCGCGCCTCGCGGCGCTGCTGCGCGGCCACGGCTTCACGGTACACGCGACGCCGCTGTTCAGCTGGACCGACGATCCGCGTGCCGCGGCGCTGCATGCGGCGCTCGCGCGCCGGGGCATCTGGACGCGCCATTTCGCGCAACCGTCGAGCGTGCGCTTCGGCTTGCCGGCCAACGACGCCGAATGGCGACGGCTCGCGGATGCGCTCGCGCAATGCGCGGCGGAACTGGACGGGGGCGCGCGTTGACGAAGCGCCTGCTTGCCTGCCTGCTCGCCTGCCTGCTGCCGGCCGAGGCGCTGCTCGCGCTCGGCAGCGCCCCATCTGCACACGCGGAAGTGAGCGCGCGCGACGACGCCGGCAACACGGTCACGCTGCCCGCGCCCGCGCAACGCGTCGTCAGTCTCGCGCCGCATGCCACGGAGCTGATCTACGCGGCGGGCGGCGGCGCGAAGCTGGTCGGCACCGTCACGTACAGCGACTATCCGCCCGCCGCGAAGGCCGTGCCGCGCGTCGGCGACAACAAGGCGCTCGATCTCGAGCGTATCGCCGCGCTGAAGCCCGACCTGATTGTCGTGTGGCGTCACGGCAATGCCGAGCGGCAGACCGATGCGCTGCGTGCGCTGCATCTCCCGCTGTTCTTCAGCGAGCCGAAGCATCTCGACGACATTGCCACGTCGCTCGGCCGCCTCGGCACGCTGCTCGGCACGCAGCCCGCGGCCGACGCGGCGGCGGCGGCCTTCACGCGCGACGTCGCCGCGCTGCGCGCGCGCTATGCGGCGCGCCCGCCCGTCACGCTGTTCTTCCAGGTCTGGGACCGGCCGCTGACGACGCTCAACGGCACGCATCTGATCGACGACGTGTTCGCACTGTGCGGCGGCCGCAACGTGTTCGCGCAGCTCAAGCCGCTCGTGCCGACCGTGACGGACGAGGCCGTGCTCGCGGCCAACCCCGAAGCGATCGTGACGACGAGCGCGGGCGCGACGCCGTCGCGCGAGCCGCTGCCGAGCCTCGCGCGCTGGCGTGCGTGGCCGGCGCTGACCGCCGTCGCGCGCGACAACCTGTTCGCGATCGACGGCGATCTGCTGACGCGCGCGTCCCCCCGGATCGCGCAGGGCGCGGCCGCGCTATGCGCGGATCTCGATCGCGCCCGCGCACGGCGGCCGGCACGCTGACGCCCGCGGGGCGCTCATGCGTCCCAGTGCACGAGCTCCCAGCCGCCGGCCGCATCGTGCATGTGCAGCCACACGACGCCACCGAACGGCACGGGCCGCGACAGCAGTGTGTCGAGCGGCACGTGCAGCACCTGCGACGCGAACGCGCGAATCACCCCCGCATGCGTGACGGCCCATTGCGGGGCACGGGTTTCCGCGGCTGAATCGACCGCGCGCGAAACCCGCGCGGCGAAGCGCGCCACGCTTTCGCCGCCATGCGCGCACGCATGCATCAGGTCGGCCGCCCATGCGTCGAGCGCGGCGCGGTCGATGTCGTCCCAGCGCTGCCCTTCCCACGCGCCGAAATCCATTTCCTGCCAGCACGCATCGCGCCGCAGCGGCACGCCGAGCGCCTGCGCGAGCGGCGCGCCGACCGACGCGCAGCGCACGAGCGGGCTCGACCACACGCATTGCGGCAGCGGCGCGCGCAGTTCGGCGAGACGCGCGCGCATCGCCTGCGCGCCGGCCTCGGCCGATGCGGCGAGCGGCACGTCGCTGCGCCCGTAGCACACGCCCGGCTCGACGCCGACCGCCGGATGCCGGATCAGGACGACGTCCATCCGAGCACCACCAGGTAGATCGCGAGTTCGCTCAGCTGCTGCGCGAAGCCGAGGCAATCGCCGGTATAGCCGCCGATGCGCCGCACCAGATAGCGCGCGAGCCACGCGCGCAGCAGCGCCAGCGCGGCGAGCGCCGCCACGCCCGCGCGCCAGTCCGGCCAGAACAGCCACGGCAGCCCGAACGCGGCCGCGACGCACGCCGCACGGGGGCCCATCCGCTGCGCGACCGGCTTCGCCTTGCCTTCCGGCCGCACGTAGTCGAGCGACATCAGCAGGCTCACCGCCGCCGCGCGGCTCGCGGCGTGCGCGGCAATCATCGTCCACGCGGCGCGCAGCGGCGGCAGCGCGGCGAGCGCCTGCCACTTCAGGCCGAGCGCGATCACGAGCGCGGCCGCGCCGAACGTGCCGATCCGCGAATCGTGCATGATGCGCAGCACGTCGTCGCGCGTATAGCCGCCGCCGAACGCATCGCAGCTGTCGGCGAGGCCGTCCTCGTGGAATGCGCCGGTGGCGAGCAGCGTCGCGGCGATCGACAGGCCCGCCGCGATCGACGCGGGCAACGCGTGCAGCGCGGCGAGGTAGACGAGCGCGCCCCACGCGCCGACGCACGCGCCAACGAGCGGGAAATAGCGCGCGGCCTGGTCGAGATCGCCGGCCGCATAGCCGATCGCGCGCGGCACCGGCACGCGCGTGAAATAGCCGAGCGCGACGAAGAAATAACGCAGTTCGGCGCGCAGGCCGCTCGCGCGATCAGGCGTCACGATCGTCGACGCCTGCGGATTCGAAGCTCGCCATCTCGCTCATGAACGCGGCCGCCGCGCGCACGAGCGGCAGCGCGAGCGCCGCGCCCGTGCCCTCGCCGAGCCGCAGGTCGAGCGCGAGCAGCGGCTTCGCGCCGAAATGCTCGAGCATGCGCCGGTGCCCCGCCTCGTTCGACGTGTGCGAGAACACGCAGTAGTCGCGCACGGCCGGCGCGAGCCGCTCGGCGACCAGCAGCGCGGACGTCGCGATGAAGCCGTCGACGAGGATCGTCATCCGCTCGCTCGCCGCGGCGAGATACGCGCCCGTCATCATCGCGATCTCGAAGCCGCCGAACGTCGCGAGCACGTCGAGCGGCTCGGTCGCATCGGGGTGCTGCGCGAGCGCGCGTTCGAGCACTGCGCGCTTGTGTGCAAGGCCTGCATCGTCGAGGCCCGTGCCGCGGCCGACGCACCCGTCGAGCGGCACGCCGAGCAGCCGGCTCATCAGGCACGCGGCCGACGACGTGTTCGCGATCCCCATCTCGCCGAAGCCGATCACGTTGGTGCCGAGCGCCGCGTGATGACGCACGCGCGCGGCGCCGGCGGCGAGCGCGCCGAGCGCCTCGTCGCGCGTCATCGCCGGCTCGTGCGCGAAATTGCGCGTGCCGCGCGCGACCGGCAGCGCGATCATCCGGTCCGATGCGGGCAGCGGCGACGCGACGCCCGCATCGACGATCTCGAGCACGCTCTGCGCGACGCCCGAGAACGCGTTGATCGCCGCGCCGCCGGCGAGGAAGTTCGCGACCATCTGCGCGGTCACGGCCTGCGGATACGGGCTCACGCCTTCGGCCGCGATGCCGTGATCGGCGGCGAACACGATCGTCGCCGGGCGCTGCACGAGCGGGCGCTCGGTGCGCTGGATCAGGCCCAGCTGCAGCGCCAGCGCCTCGAGCTGGCCGAGGCTGCCGGGCGGCTTGGTCTTGTGGTCGATCACGTGCTGCAGGCGCGCGCGCAGCGGTGCGTCGAGCGGCGCGATGTCGGGGAGGAAGTCGGTCGGGTTCATCGGAGGTTCGCCTCGTTGGCGCGGCAGGCGCCGCGCATCGAAAGAATGGAATTCATCGTCGCGGCGGCCACGCGGGCAGCAGCGCGTCGTGGTCGTCCTGGCGGATCAGCACCAGCGGATAGCCGAACGCGTCGCTCGCGCGCTCGGGTGTCAGCACGTCGTGCACGGGCCCGGCCCACGCGTGGCCACGGCCGTCGAGCAGCAGCGCGTGCGTCGCGAAACGGCGCGCGAGATTCAGGTCGTGGCACGAAAACAGCACGGTGCGCGCCCCCCCGTCGAGCCATGCGCCCAGCGCGGTCAGGCAATCGATCTGGTGATGCAGGTCGAGATGCGCGAGGGGCTCGTCGAGCAGCAGCAGCGGTGCATCCTGGCACAAGGTGGTGGCCAGCGCGACGCGCTGCCGCTCGCCGCCGGACAGCGACAGCACGTCGCGCCCGGTGAACGCCGCGAGGCCGAAGGTCGCGAGCGCGTCGCGCGCGGCCGCGCGGTCGCCGTCGCGCTCCCAGCCCCAGCCGCCGAGATACGGGAAGCGGCTGAGCAGCACCGTGTCGAACACGGTTGCGCTGAACGCGTCGTGCAACTGCTGCGGCATCAGCGCGCGACGTCGCGCGAGCTGCTCGGGCGCCCAGTCGGCGAGCGGCCGGCCGTCGGCCTCCACGTGGCCGCCCGCCGGCGCGTGCAGGCCCGCGAGGGTCGCGAGCAGCGTCGTCTTGCCGGCGCCGTTCGGCCCCGCCACGCACCAGAGCTCGCCGGGCCGGAACGCCTGCGTGAAGCCGTCCAGCAGCGTGCGCGCGCCGGCCCGCAGCGTCAGGCCGACGGCCGCGTAGGCGATGCCGCCGGCATCGAGGGATCGGGTTGCGGTCATCGCATCGGTCTCCTCAGCAACATCCAGAGGAACACCGGCACGCCGATCAGCGCGGTCATCACGCCGACCGGCAATTGTGCGGGCGCGATCACGGTGCGCGCGAGCAGGTCGGCCGCCATCACGCCGCCGCCGCCCGCGAGCATCGCGGCGGGCAGCAGCATGCGCTGGTCGTTGCCGAACGCGAGACGCAGCGCGTGCGGGACGACGAGGCCGACGAAGCCGATCGTGCCGGCCGTCGTCACCGCCGCGGCCGCGGCCAGCGACGCGACCAGGTAGATCCGCATGCGCAGCCGCGCGACCGGCACGCCGAGCGCGAGCGCGGTCGCATCGCCGCGCAGCAGCACGTTCAGCTGCGGCGCGGCCGGCAGCGCGACGCATGCGGCCAACGCGAGCGCGCCCCACGCGAACCACGGCGCCGTGACGCCGTTCAGGTCGCCGGTCAGCCAGAAGATGATGCCGCGCAGCCGCGCGTCGGGCGCGAGCGACAGCAGCAGCGTGACGAGCGCGCCCCACCCGGCCGCGATCACGACGCCGGTGAGCAGCAGCCGCGGCGACGCGTCGCGCGGGTCGCCGCGCCACAGCTCGCGGCGCGCGAGGCCGAGCACGAGGCCGACCGACACGAGCGCGCCGGCGAATGCCGACGCATCGACGAGCCACCACGCGCCGCCCGCGATCATCGCCACCAGCGCGAAGCCGGCCGCGCCGCCCGACACGCCGAGCACGTACGGCTCGGCGAGCGGATTGCGCAGCAGCACCTGCAGCAGCGCGCCCGCGAGCGCGAGCAGCGCGCCGCAGCCGAAGCCCGCGAGCGCGCGCGGCAGGCGCAGCGTGCGGACGATGTCGGCGAACAGCGCGGCGTCGCCGCCCGCATGCGGGGCCAGCGACGCGAGCGCCTGCCACGGCGAGATCGGCACGCTGCCGATCGTCAGCGACGCGACGAACAGCGCGGCGACCGCGGCCGCGAGCGCGGCCCAGATCGCGGCGGCGCGCGCGGCGCTCATGCGGCGGCCCGCATCGCGCCCGCCGGCTTGCCGCCCGGCCGCTTACTGCTGCTGCCAGCCGAGCGTGACGTAGGCGCCGCGCCGCGGCGTGTTGTATGCGTAGGCAAGCTCGTAGTCCTTGTCGAAGAGGTTGTCGATGCGCGCGCTGACGTACCACGCCTTCGTGATGTTGTAGCGCGCGGACAGGTTGACGAGCCCGTAGCCGCCGAGCCGCCCGCCGCCCGAATCGTTGCGCGCGCCGCTGACGAGCCACTCGCCGCCGACGCGCAACGGGCCGAACGCATGGCTCGCCGACGCCGACGCGAACCGCCGCGCGCGGCGGTCCAGGTCCTGATTCTGCGTTTCGTTGACCGGATTCTGCAAGGTGCCGGCCACCCGCACGTCGGTTGCGCCGACGTGCCCCTGCCACGATGCCTCGAGCCCCTGCACCTTCGCGCGGCCGACGTTGCGCGCGACATAGAAGCCGCTGCGCGCGTCGGGCTGGTAGTCGATCAGGTTCGCGTAGCGGGTCTGGAACGCGGTGACGCGCACGACGCCCACTTCGTCGGACGCGTACTGCACCGCGGCCTCGACCGAGTGGCTGCGCTCGGGCTGGATCGACGCGTTGCCCGCGTTCGGGTAGTAGAGGTCGTTGAAGGTCGGCGCGCGAAACGCGCTCGAATAGCTCGCGGTAACCTTCCACCGATCGGTGAGCTCGAGACCGTAGCCGAGATAGTAGGAATTCGCGCCGCCGAAATCCGAATACTGGTCGCGCCGCACGCTCGCCTGGAACTGCTGGCGGCCGACGCGCCCCGTATAGCCGAGCCAGCCGGAGTTCACGTGGCGCTGCGGCGCGGAATACACGTTCGACATGAACTGCTGGTCGAGACGCTCATAGCCGGCCTGGATCGTGTGATCCTGCGCGATCCGGAAATCGTTCTGCCACGTGTACTGGCGGTTGTCGGTATTGAAGTGGTCGGTGTACGCGCCGTTCAGCTGCGTCTGGCTGCGATCGTTGCCCGCGGCGACACTGACGTGCGTCGTCCACCAGTCGAACAGCTTGCCGTTCGCGAACGCGCGCGCCTGCTGCACGCGCGAATAGAGATTGTTCAGGTCGGCCGGCGCGCCGAATGCATTGTCGTAGCTGTTGTTGCCGTTCGCCTGGAAGTAGCTGACGCCCGCGTCCCAGCGCGCATCGAAGCGATGGCGCAGCGATGCGGTCACGCTCTCGTTGAGGTAGCCGTTCGCGTTCGGGTTCGCACTCGGCCGCTTCGCCGGGTCGAGCGCGGAGAAGCCGTTGTCCTTTTCGCGCGCGACCGCCACGCTGAAGGTCGTCCTGCCGTCGCCGTCGAGCCGGCCCGACACGCCGGCCTGCTGCGTCTGCGTGCCGTAGCTGCCGAGGCCCACCGCGAAATTGAAGCGCGGCGGATGGTTGCCGCCGTCCTTCGTGAACACCTGCACGACGCCGCCGATCGCGCCCGAGCCGTACAGCGACGACACGTTGCCGTTCACGATCTCGACGCGCTGGATCTGGTCGAGCGGCAACTGGCTGAGCTGCGCGTTGCCGAGGCTCGCGGAGTCGACCCGCACGCCGTCGATCAGCACGAGCGACTGGTTCGACTGCGCGGCGCGCAGGAACAGCGACGCGTTCGCGCCCGGGCCGCCGTTGCGCACGATCTGCGCCCCCGGCGCGAACGCGAGCAGGGTCGGCAGATCGGCGCCGGGGTGCGCGGCGATGTCCTGCGCGTCGAACACGGTCGTTTGCGGAATCGCGTCGGCGAGCGCCTGCGGCGCGCGCTGCGCGGTCACCACCATCGGCGCGAGCAGCGGCGCGTCGGCGTGCCGCCCGGCGGCGGGTGCGGCGGAGTTGGAAGACGGGGTGTCGGCGGGGGCCGTCTGCGCGGCGGCCGCGAGCGGCAGCCCGCATAGCGCGCCGAGCGCGGTGCGGGCGATTGGGGTCAGCATCGAAGAAGTCCTGTGAACCGCAGCGCAGCCTGCTTCCCCGCGGGCCGCGCGTCACGGAGCCCGCGTGCGGGCTCCCCGCCTCGGCCGGTATCCGGGCTGGCGGCGTTCCGGCTCGCCTTCCCGCGCGAACAGCACGCGCAGTGGCCTGCGCCCGCGTGCATGTGGCACACGCCGAGCGCACCCGAGCCGGCCTGCATCGTCCGATGCGGCCGCTTACCGTTGCGGGGGCAGCGCAGGTTGGCGGCGCGCTGCGGCGCCACGCCCTGCTTCCCGTTTAACCGCGCGTCGCACGCGCGAGCACCGAGGCGGCGCCAGTTTAGGAGCGGGCCGCGCGAGCGTCAAGAAAGCATCCGGCCGCACGCAAAACCGGCTCGCGATGCGCGCATTCGAGGCAAGAAGCGGGGGTGTTACGACTGGAAACGTTACAGATGTCGGAATGCGCGTTATTCCGCGCTAAAATGCTGGGTCTTTAGAGGACGCAGCAGATGCTCAACGAACTCGAAACCCTATCTCAAAATATTGGCCGACTGATCGCGCTGAATCAGCGCTATCACTCGGAACGACTCGCGCTCGAGGAGCAGGTCGCGCAATTGCGCGCGGAAACGGACACGGTGCGCAGCGAGCTCGCGCAACTGCGCGAGGAACGCAATGCGCTCGCGGAGGAACGCGACACGCTGTCGGCAAAGATCGACGACGCGCAGGTGAAGCTGAACGCGATTCTCGAGAAGCTGCCGCGCACGAAGAGCGTGGCGGAGGCCGACAACCAGCTCGACCTGCTGGATACGCAGGCGCGCACCGATCGCGACGACGCAGCCAGCCACGGAGAACATGCATGAGCACCAAGCAGATCGAAGTCTCGATTCTCGGCCAGGCCTATCGGCTTGCCTGTTCGGCCGAGACCGAAGCGGCGCTGCTGGAGGCGGTCGCGCGTGTCGACGCGGAAATGACGAAGATCCGTTCGAACAGCTCGGTGCGCGGCACCGACCGCATCGCGGTGATGGCGGCGCTGTCGCTCGCGTCGGAACTGCTGCGGCTGCAAACGAGCGTGCGTCACGGTGAAGCATTTCCGGCGGAAGAAATCCGGCGTACAATGCACCAGATGAACGAACAACTCGGTGCAGTGCTCGCACAGCACGAGACGCAGTAACCTCGAATCGAAGCGTCGATTTTCCTTGATCTCGACGGTCAACGGTGGTCAAATTGGCGCGTAGATTCACAGTTCAATCAGCTTCCCTGCCTGGTTCGCCAAGGTCATATATTCCTTGAACCAATGCCATGTGCACGGTTGCGGAAATTTGTAGCACGGGCGCGCGCGTCACTCTGTCTGATGTACCCGAAGTGCTGCTAACTGCGACCAATTCTGAACCCTAGGTTCAGGATGCCGGCCTAGCGGCTAAGGCGGGGGCCTATCCAACGGCATCGGGCAATTCCCGGTGCCGTTTCCTTTTGTAGCCGCCGCTGTTTGCAGCAGCCTCTTTCTGCGTCGATTACGATCCATGCAATTCTGGCTGATGAAGTCCGAACCGGACGAAGCGAGCATCGACGATCTCGCGAATGCGCCGCAGCGCACGCTGCCGTGGACGGGCGTGCGCAACTATCAGGCGCGCAATTTCATGCGCGACACGATGAAGATCGGCGACGGCGTGCTGTTCTATCACTCGAGCTGCCCCGAGCCTGGCATCGTGGGCCTCGCCGAAGTGTCGTCGACACCCTACCCCGACCCCACGCAGTTCGATCCGAAGAGTCCCTATTACGACCCGAAGTCGACGCGGGAAGCGCCGCGCTGGCTGCTCGTCGATGTGCGCTTCGTGAAGAAGGCGGCGCTCGTGCCGCTCGGCGCGCTGCGCGAATACGACGAACTCGCGGACATGCGCGTGCTCGCGAAAGGCAACCGGCTGTCGATCACGCCCGTCACGCGCGCCGAATGGCGCTTCATCACCGAACGGCTGATGAAGTGAGCGCAAGCGGACGAACGTCAAATTTGGTCAGCGCAGCGCGGCCCGCCCGGAACTCGCGGCGCCCTCGCACGGCCTAAGCAACCGCTGCCGGCCGATCGGGCCGGCTGTCGTTTTTTTTCGTCGCGCGGTCCGCCCGCGTCGCGCACGCGTGATCCGCGTGCGCGCCCTCGCACAAGGAGTCCAACAATGACCAAGAAATCCGCACTCGCGCTGTCGCTCGTTCTCGCTGCCGCCGTGCCCGTCGCGCTGACGCTCGCGTCGCCGGCCGCGCGCGCACAGGCCGTCAACCCGCACTTTCCGGAGCCGTCGGGCGTGCTGTCGCTGTCGTCGCAGGCGAGCGCCGAGGTGCCGCAGGACATCATCCACATCACGCTGTTCTACGAACAGCAGGCGAAGGACCCGGGCAGCCTGACGTCCGCGCTGAACCAGCGCGCCGATGCGGCGCTCGCCCAGGCGAAGGGCGTGTCGGGCGTCACCGCGCACACGGGCGCGTTCTCCGTCTATCCGAGCACCGACCGCGACGGCAAGATCTCCGCGTGGCGCGGCCGCACGGAGATCGTGCTCGAATCGCGCGATTTCGCCGCGGCATCGAAGCTCGCGGGCCAGCTGTCGAACCTGATGCAGATCGCGAACGTCGAGTTCTCGCTGTCGCCGGAAGCGCAGCGCGCGGCCGAGCAGAAGCTCACGACCGAAGCGATCAAGTCGTTCCGCGTGCGCGCCGACGAGGCCGCGAAGGCGTTCGGCTACAACAGCTATGCGATTCGCGACGTGAACGTCGGCGGCGGCCGCAACGTGCAGCCGTATCCGCGCATGATGGCGATGGCCGCCCCCGCGATGGACAGCGCGAAGATGAGCGCACCGATCGCGGTCGAAGGCGGCAAGGCGACCGTGTCGGTCACGGTCAACGGCTCGGTGCAGATGAAGTAACGCGCGCCGCAGCGCGAATGCAAGAACGCCGGCCCGAAGGCCGGCGTTTTTCGTTGATGCACGCGTCAATCGCGGGCCCGCATCACGCGGCCGCAGCGCGGCGGCGATAAGCCCAAGCCATCATCAGGACGCCCGCGAGGATCATCGGCAGCGACAGCCACTGCCCCATCGACAGGTTGAGCGCGAGCAGGCCGAGGAAGTCATCCGGTTCGCGCGCGAACTCCACCGTGAAGCGCGCGAGGCCATAGCCGATCAGGAACAGCGCGGACACCGCGCCCATCGGCCGCGACTTGCGCGCGAACAGGAACAGCACGAAGAACAGCACGACGCCTTCGAGCGCGATTTCATAGAGCTGCGAAGGATGGCGCGGCAGCATCTGGTACTGCATGAACACGTCGGTCAGGTGCCACTTCTCGACCAGCTCGGGATGCTTCGGCAGCCATGCCGCGTCGTCGCGCATCGCGCCCGGGAACAGCATCGCCCACGGCGAATTCGGATCGGTCACGCGGCCCCACAGCTCGCCGTTGATGAAGTTGCCGAGCCGGCCCGCCGCGAGCCCCGTCGGCACCATCGGCGCGACGAAGTCGGTGACCTCCAGCCAGTGGCGCTTGCGCTGCCATGCGAACAGCGCCATCGCGAGCGTCACGCCGAGAAAGCCGCCGTGGAACGACATGCCGCCTTCCCACACCTTGAAGATGTCGAGCGGATGCGCGAGGTAATAGCTTGCCTTGTAGAACAGCACGTAGCCGAGGCGGCCGCCGAGCACCGTGCCGAGCACGCCGTAGAACATCATGTCGTCGATGTCCTTCACGGTCCAGCCCTGCGCGGCCACATGCGGCAGCTTCAAGCGGATCCGGCCGACGACGATCGCCGCGATGAACGCGACGAGATACATGAGCCCGTACCAGCGCACGGCCAGCGGCCCGAGATGGATCGCAACGGGGTCGAAATTCGGGTGAATGATCATGGGTTAGCGGTGAAGTTTTCGAATGCGGTGCGACGGCATGCAAACGTGCCGCGCCGCGCGTTGGACGGCGCCGGTGCGCCATCGTTCGCGTCATGCGTGCGTATTTGCCTGCGCACGCACGATGTCGATGAAGCCGGCCAGCACCGGACTGACGTCGCCGGTGCGCCACACGAGGCCCGTCTCGACGACGGGCGCCCCGCCGGCGAGCGGCCGATAGACCACGCCGGTGCGCCGCAGGTTACGCAGCGATTGCGGCACCAGTGCGACGCCCATGCCGGCCGACACGAGGCTGACGATCGTCTGCATCTGGATCGCCTCCTGGCCGATGCGCGGGGTCTCCCCCGCCGCACCGTAGCAGCCCGTAATGATGTCATAAAAGCCGGGCGCCAAACGGCGCGGGAAGATCACGAGCGGCAGCGCGGCGACGTCGGCGAAGCGCACCGGCACATCGTCGGACGCGTCCGGCGATCCCGTCGCGGGCATCGCCAGCACGAGCGGCTCGCGCACCACCGGCAGGTACGACAGCTCGGCCGCGTGGCGCGGCGGCACCGGCGGAATGATCAGCCCGGCATCGATGCGGCCCGCGACGAGCTCCTCGATCTGCACGTCGCTCGTCGCTTCCGCGAGCTGCAGGCGCACCCTCGGGTAGCGCGCGCCGAACGCGTGCAGCAGCGACGGCAGCAGCCCGTAATCGGCGGTCGACACGAACGCGAGCGCGAGCGAGCCGGTCTCGCCGCGCGCGAGGCTGCGCGCGAGCGGCGGCAGCGCGTCGGCCGCCTCGAGCAGCTTGCGCACGTCCGGCAGCAGCGCGGCGCCGACCGCCGTCAGCGCGACCGAGCGCTTGGTGCGGGCGAACAGCACGACGCCGAGCGCGTCCTCGAGCGCGCGGATCGCCTGCGACAGCGGCGGCTGCGTCATCGACAGGCGCGTCGCCGCGCGGCCGAAATGCCGCTCCTCGGCGACCGTGACGAAATAGCGCCATTGGCGCAGGTCGGGGGTCGGGTCAGTCATATGAAAATCGACCTAATAGGCGATGAATAATATATTGGACACCCCAAAAGGGAAACTGCATCCTTGCCTCATCCGGACCGGTGCGCCGCGCGCGGCCGTATCGGCCGACGTCCCCGCGAAACAAGGATGGAGCCCCCCATGCCCTACAACCGCCGCTCGAAGAACGTCACGCAAGGCGTGGCCCGTTCGCCGAACCGCTCGATGTATTACGCGCTCGGCTACCAGAAGGAAGACTTCGACAAGCCGATGATCGGCATCGCCAACGGCCATTCGACGATCACGCCGTGCAACGCGGGCCTGCAGCGCCTGTCCGATGCCGCGGTCGCGGCCGTGAAGGCCGCCGACGCGAACCCGCAGATCTTCGGCACGCCGACGATCTCGGACGGCATGTCGATGGGCACCGAAGGGATGAAGTACTCGCTCGTGTCGCGCGAGGTGATCGCCGACTGCATCGAGACCTGCGTGCAGGGCCAGTGGATGGACGGCGTGGTGGTGGTCGGCGGCTGCGACAAGAACATGCCGGGCGGCATGATCGCGCTCGCCCGCCTGAACGTGCCGGGCATCTACGTGTACGGCGGCACGATCCGCCCCGGCCACTGGAAGGGCAAGGACCTGACGATCGTGTCGTCGTTCGAGGCGGTCGGCGAGTTCACCGCGGGCCGGATGTCGCAGGAGGATTTCGAAGGGGTCGAACAGAACGCGTGCCCGACGACCGGCTCGTGCGGCGGCATGTACACCGCGAACACGATGAGCTCGTCGTTCGAGGCGCTCGGCATGTCGCTGCTGTATTCGTCGACGATGGCGAACCCGGACCAGGAAAAGGTCGACTCGGCCGCCGAATCGGCGCGCGTGCTGGTCGAGGCCGTGAAGCGCGACCTGAAGCCGCGCGACATCATCACGAAGCAGTCGATCGAGAACGCGGTGTCGCTGATCATGGCGACGGGCGGCTCGACCAACGCGGTGCTGCACTATCTCGCGATCGCGCATGCGGCCGAGGTCGAGTGGAGCATCGACGACTTCGAGCGCATCCGCAAGCGCGTGCCGGTGATCTGCGACCTGAAGCCGTCGGGCCAGTACGTCGCGACCGACCTGCACCAGGCCGGCGGCATTCCGCAGGTGCTGAAGATCCTGCTCGACGCGGGCCTGCTGCACGGCGGCTGCATGACGATCACGGGCCGCACGCTCGCCGAGGAACTGAAGGACGTCGCGAGCGTGCCGCGCGCGGACCAGAAGGTGATCTACCCGATCGATCAGGCGCTGTACAAGGAAGGCCACCTCGCGATCCTGAAGGGCAACCTCGCGGAAGACGGCGCGGTGGCGAAGATCACCGGCCTGAAGAACCCGGTCATCACCGGCCCCGCGCGCGTGTTCGACGACGAGCAGAGCGCGATGGACGCGATCCTCGGCGACCGGATCAATGCGGGCGACGTGATCGTGCTGCGGTATCTCGGCCCGCAGGGCGGCCCGGGGATGCCCGAAATGCTCGCGCCGACGTCGGCGATCATCGGCAAGGGCCTCGGCGAATCGGTCGGCTTCATCACCGACGGCCGCTTCTCGGGCGGCACCTGGGGGATGGTGGTCGGCCACGTCGCGCCGGAAGCGTTCGTCGGCGGCACGATCGCGCTCGTGCAGGAAGGCGATTCGATCACCATCGACGCGCACGCGCTGCTGCTGCAGCTGAACGTCGACGACGCCGAACTGGCGCGCCGCCGCGCCGCGTGGAAACAGCCGGCGCCGCGCTACACGCGCGGCGTGCTCGCGAAGTTCGCGGCGCTCGCGCGCCCGGCGAACCAGGGCGCCGTGACCGGCTGACGCCGGGCCGGGCGCGCGAAAAACGCGCGCGCCCTTTGCTTTTATAATTTGCAGACGTCATGCCGGCTGTGCCTGCCGGCGGAGAACTGCATGAAACAGACGATTTTGCGCGCAACGATCCTGACCCTGCTGCTCGGCAGCGCGGCGGCCCACGCCGCCGACGCCGACGGCCTGGCGCTCGCGCAGCGCAAGAACTGCATGGCCTGTCATGCGGTCGGCAAGCCGCTGATGGGCCCGTCGTTCCGCGATATTGCCAGCAAGTACGCGCCGCGCAGCGACGCCGGCGACTATCTCGCCCAGACGATCGTGAAAGGCAGCGTCGGGGTATGGGGCAATGTGCCGATGCCCGCGAACACGCAACTGACGGGCGCCGAGGCGCACACGCTCGCAACCTGGGTGATGTCGCTCAGATAACGGCCGCCCCGCCAATGCCCGCAAACGGGCGCCGGCTCAGTCCGGATGCCCGGCCCCGCGGCGCGCGATCTCTTCGTCGACCGCGTCCCGCACCCACTCCATCACTTCGGTTTCGAGCGCCAACGCCACCTCGCGCGTGATCTGGCTGACGAGCCATGCCGTATGGTCGTGCAGCGCATCGCGGCAGCGCGCCTCGATCGCCTCCCGCCCCGCTCCGGTCAGGTAGCTCGTCAGACGATTGCGCAGCCGCTCGGCGATGCGCTGCGCGTCTTCCGGCGTCAGCGCGGCCGGCGCGGGCGCAGGCGCCTGATGAACAGCCGCCGATGCGGCAAGCGCTGCCGCCGCCACGGCTTCCTGCTCACCGGCGACCGGATGGTCGGCACCGCCACGTGCCGGCAGTTCGACGGCCGGCACGTGCGGCGTCGGCACCGGCTCGACGGTCACCGTTTCGGGGTCGGCTTCGACTTCAGCCGGCCGCGTGTCGGCAGCCGCCGCGTCCGCGCGCGCCGGATCGCCCGGCGCGATCACGTCGGTGAGCACCGGGATTGCCGCGTCGTCGCGCGGGGTCGCGCCCGCACGCGGGTGCGCGCGCGCCGGATTGCCCGGCACCAGCACGTCGGTCAGCGTCGGGATGGAGTTGGATTCGGCTTGCCCCACGGGGATACTCCGTCGACTGGGTTGGCTAGCTGCCCTGCTTGTGGTTGTTCAGAGCGTAACCCCGATCGCGATAGAAGCGGTAGCGCTCGCGGCCCGCCGCCAGCTCGGCCGGCTCGTTGCCGACCACCTCGAGCAGCCGCTCGAAGCGCGCGAACTGCGCCGGCACCGTCGCGCCGAGATTCAGCAGCACCTGATGATGCGGCGCCTTGTCGAGATCGGTGGTCAGCACGATCGGCGTATCGGCCGCGTGCGCGCTGTCGACCCCGCAATGCGGGATGAAATCGAGCGGCGAGAACGTCCAGAGCCGCTCGTCGAGCGCGCGCAGGCGCGCGGGCTCGGCGAGCACGACGACCGGCAGCCCAGCCTGGTAGGCCTTGCGCAGCAGCCGGCACGCGTAGGCGAGCGAATCGCCGACGTTCGTGTGGAAATCGATCCGCGTCATTGCCCGAACGCCCGCCGCGTCATCCGCCCCGCCATCACTGGCCGGCGCGGTCGATCAGGAACTGCGCGAGCAGCGGCACCGGACGCCCGGTCGCGCCCTTCGCGGCGCCGCCCTTCCACGCGGTGCCGGCGATGTCGAGGTGCGCCCACGGGTACTTCTCGGCGAAGCGCGACAGGAAGCACGCGGCCGTCACGGCGCCGGCCGGACGCCCGCCGATGTTCGCGAGATCCGCGAAGTTCGACTTCAGCTGGTCCTGGTACTCGTCGTCGAGCGGCATGCGCCATGCGGGGTCGTTCGCCTCCCGCGACGCGTCGAGCAGTTCGCCCGCCAGCGCGTCGTCCTTCGAGAACAGGCCGCTGTTGTGGCCGCCGAGCGCGATCACGCAGGCGCCCGTCAGCGTCGCGACGTCGATCACCGCGGCCGGCTTGAAGCGCTCCGCGTAAGTGAGCGCGTCGCACAGGATCAGGCGGCCCTCGGCGTCGGTGTTCAGCACCTCGATCGTCAGCCCCTTCATGCTCGTGACGATGTCGCCCGGCTTGGTCGCGTTGCCGCCCGGCATGTTCTCGCAGGTCGGCACGACCGCGACGACGTTGATCTTCAGGCCCATCTCGGCGACCGCGCGGATCGTGCCGAGCACCGAGCCCGCGCCGCACATGTCGTACTTCATCTCGTCCATGCCCTCGCCCGGCTTCAGCGAGATGCCGCCCGTGTCGAACGTGATGCCCTTGCCGACCAGCACCACCGGCGCGGCCTTCGCGGCGGCGCCCTGGTAATGCAGCACGATGAACTGCGGCGGCTCGACCGACGCGCGCGCGACCGACAGGAACGAGCCCATCTTCAGCGCCTGGATCTGCTTCAGGCCGAGCACCTCGGCCTTCAGGCCCCAGTCCTTCGCGATCTGCTTCGCGGTGTTCGCGAGGTAGGTCGGCGTGCAGACGTTGCCCGGCAGGTTGCCGAGATCGCGGGTCAGATCCATCCCGTTGGCGAGCGCGACGGCCTGCTTGACCGCGACCTTCGCGGCCTTCTCGTCGGCCGGATCGACGCTGAACACGATGCGCTTGAGCGCATGCGACGCCGGCTCCGGCTTGCTCTTCAGCTGCGTGAAGCGATAGGTCTCGTTGCGCAGCGCGAGGATCGCCGCGCGCACGCCCCAGTCGGAGCTGCGCTCGTCGACCGGCAGCTGGGCCAGCGTGAAGGTGACCTGAACGACCTTGGTCGCGAGCAGCGCGCGCCACGCGGCCGTCACCGCGTCGTTATAGGCTTTCTGGTTGAAAGCGTCCTGCTTGCCGAGGCCGACCAGCAGCACGCGCGATGCGCCGATGCCCGACACTTCGTGCAGGAACAGCGTCTTGCCGCGCTTGCCGTCCATGTCGCCGGCCTTCACGATGCGCGAGATCAGCCCCTTGGTGGCCGTGTCGATGTCGAGCGCCGCGCCCGACAGCGTCTGCGCCTCGAAGATGCCGAGCACGATGCAGTCGGACTTCCCGGTCAGGAACCCCTTCGACTCCCCTTTGCTCCAATCACAGCCTTTTATGCTAAAGTCCATCGCGCTTGTCCTCGGATAAAATCTGGGCTAAGGATGAAAGCCGCAATTATCCGCTATTTTTCCCGTGGCGGCGCGAACGCCCGCCCGCGCGAGCATCGCCTCCCGCCCTCTTCTCATCAAGAATGATCTTCGAACGCTCCCTCCAGCGCGAGCTTGCGTATACGGCTGGCGCCGTGTTCATGGTGCTGCTCACGATCATGCTCACGACGATGATGATCCGCATCGTCGGCTATGCCGCGTCCGGTGAAATCGACCCGAAGGACGTGCTCGTGCTGATCGGCCTGACCGTGATCGGCTACCTTGCCGTGATGCTCGTCGTCACGCTGTTCGTTTCGATCCTGTTCGTGCTGACCCGGTGGTACCGGGATTCCGAAATGGTGGTCTGGCTCGCGTCCGGCGTGAGCCTGACCCGCCTGATCAAGCCGATCGGCGTGTTCGCGACGCCGATCGTGCTGCTGATCGCGTTCTTCGCGTTCGTCGGCTGGCCGTGGTCGAACCAGCAGAGCAAGATGATCAAGGCGCGCTTCCAGCAGCGCGACGAGATCTCGCTGCTCGCGCCCGGCCAGTTCCGCGAATCGACGTCGAACCACCGCGTGTTCTTCATCGAGAAGATGGCGCCGGACCAGAGCAAGGTGCAGAACGTGTTCGTGACGTCGACCGAGAACGGCAAGGTCAACGTCGTCGTGTCGCAGACGGGCCACACCGAAACGATGAAGGACGGCGACCGCTTCGTCGTGCTCGAGAACGGCCGCCGCTACGACGGCACGCCCGGCCAGCCGAACTTCAAGATCATGGAGTTCGAGCGCTACGGCGTGAAGATCACGAGCAAGCCGGTGGTCAACGCGACCACCACCACCGGCATGCCGACGCCGGAACTCCTGCGCAACCCGACCCGCGAGAATCTCGCCGAATTCGCGTGGCGCGCAGGCCTGCCGCTGATCGCGATCAACCTGATGGTGCTCGGCATCCCGCTCGCATACCAGAACCCGCGCCGCAGCCGCACGATCAACCTCGTGATGGCCGTGCTGATCTATCTGACCTACTCGAACCTGCTGAACGTCGTGCAGGCGCAGATCGAGCAGGGCAAGCTGCCGTTCGGCGTCGGCCTCGTCGGCCTGCACCTGATCGTCGCGGCGCTCGTCGGCGTCATCTTCTGGCTGCGGGTGCGCAACCGCCCGCTGTTTTCACGCGCGCTGTTCAGCCGCTCGACGGGAGCATGATCGATGCGGCTCTATGAAAAGTACTTTGCGCGCCAGATCTACGTCACGTTCGTCTTCATCCTGTTCGCGTTCTCGGGCCTGTTCTTCTTCTTCGACCTGATCAGCGAGCTGAATTCGGTCGGGCACGGCAACTACAAGTTCGGCTACGCGGTGCTGCGCGTCGCGCTGCAGACGCCGTCGCGCTTCTACGAGATCATCCCGGTCGCGGCGCTGATCAGCGCGATCTACGTGTTCGCGCAGATGGCCGCGAACTCGGAATTCACGATCTTCCGCGTGTCCGGCCTCGCGACCAACCAGGCGCTGCGCTCGCTGCTGAAGATCGGCGTGCCGCTCGTGATCCTCACCTACCTGATCGGCGAATTTGTCGGCCCATATGCCGACCAGCTGTCCGAACGCGTGCGGCTGCAGGCGCTCGGCGCGTCGGTGTCGTCGAACTTCCAGTCCGGCGTGTGGGTGAAGGACACGCTCACGGCGGGCGACAACGGCGAGCCGGTCACGCGCTTCGTCAACGTCGGCAGCCTGTCGCCCGATTCGACGATCAGCAATGTGCGGATCTACGAATTCGACTCGAAATTCCAGCTGAAGAACCTGCGCATCGCGCAGACGGGCCGCTACGAGCCGCCCGGCCACTGGCTGCTGACGGGTGTCACCGAGACGGAGCTGACGCCGATCAAGCCGATCAGCGGCCAGCCCGCCGATGCGCTGAACCCCGTGTACCGGTCGCAGCAGGTCACGCTGCCGGAGTTCCGGATGCGCTCGGACCTGACGCCGCAGATCCTGTCGGTGCTGCTCGTGTCGCCGGAACGCATGTCGATCGTCAACCTGTTCCGCTACATCCAGCACCTGAAGGAAAACCAGCAGGACACGCAGCGCTACGACATCGCGTTCTGGCGCAAGCTGCTGTATCCGTTCGCGGTGTTCGTGATGCTGGTGCTGTCGCTGCCGTTCGCGTACCTGCATACGCGCGCGGGCGTGGTCGGCGTGAAGGTGTTCGGCGGCATCATGCTCGGCATGAGCTTCCAGCTGCTCAATACGCTGTTCTCGCACATCGGCACGCTGAACACGTGGCCTGCGCCGCTGACCGCGGCGCTCCCCGGCCTGCTCTACCTGGGGCTCGGCCTGTTCGCGCTCAAATGGGTCGACCGGCACTGAGCGCCGGCGCCGCGACGGAGTTCGACATGGGTACGCACGGTATCGTCCTGTTCGGCCACGGCGCCCGCGATCCGCGCTGGGCGGAGCCGTTCGAGCGGCTTGCCGCGCGGCTGCGGGCGGCTGCGCCCGCTGCGCCGGTTTCGCTCGCGTTTCTCGAACTGATGACGCCGTCGCTCGACACCGCGGTCGCCGCGCAGGTGGCGGCCGGCTGCACACGCATCACCGTGGTGCCGGTGTTCTTCGGCCAGGGCGGCCATGTCCGGCGCGACCTGCCGCAGCTCGTCGACGCGTGCCGTGCCGCGCATCCGGGCGTCGAGATCCGCTGCGCAACCGCGGTCGGCGAGGACGACGGCGTGCTCGATGCGATCGCGCGCTATTGCCTCGACCAGGCGAACGACACCGCATAGCGCGAACCGGCGCCGCATAAGACAAAAGCGCTGGCAGCAAGCTGCCAGCGCTTTTTCGTTTCGGGCCGCCTTTGACGTCGGCGATGCACCGACGCGCGCCCTGCCCCGCTCAGGCCGCGTCGCGCATCGCCCCGCCGGCCTTCGCCGGCAGCGCGCGCTCGGCGAACGCATCGCCGATCATCAGCAGGCTCGGTTCGGCCGGATCGAGCCATGCCTGCGCGTCGCCCGCCGCCATCCCGCCGAGCGTCAGCGTGAGCGTGCGCTCGCGCGCGGTACTGCACGCCTCGACGATCGCCACCGGCGTGGCGGGCGCGCGGCCCGCGTCGATCAGTTCCTGCGCGATGCCGGGCGCGCTGTCGCGGCCCATGTAGTAGACGATCGAATCGGCGCGCGCCGCTTCGCGGATCTCGTCGCTGCCCGGCGCGCGGCTGTGCGTCGCGAACGCGACGCTGCGCGCGACGCCGCGCAGCGTCAGCGAGCGCTTCAGCGTCGCCGCGCCCGCCAGCGCCGCGGTGATGCCCGGCACGATCTCGTAGTCGATGCCGGCCGCCTCGAGCGCGCGCATCTCTTCGTCCGCGCGGCCGAACAGCATCGGATCGCCGCCCTTCAGCCGCACGACGCACGCATGCTCGCGCGCCGCGTCGACGATCTGCTTGTTGATGAAATGCTGCGCGCTCGAACGCTGGCCGCAGCGTTTGCCGACCGCGATCCGGCGCGCGTTCGGCGCGTAGTCGAGCATCGCGGGCTCGACGAGCGCGTCGTGCAGCACGACGTCGGCCTCGCCGAGCAGGCGCGCGCCGCGCACCGTGATGAGGTCCGCCGCGCCCGGCCCGGCGCCGATCAGATATACCTTGCCCATATTCATCGCTTCGCTTTCCTGCGCGCGTCGGCATCGGAGCGCGCCGCCCGACAGGCGGCGCGGTGTTCCGATTACGCCGAAAACGCCCGGATCATGCCTGCGGCGACCGTGTGATGCGTCGCCTCGTCGATCAGCACGAACGCGCCCGTGCCCGGATGCGCATCGTACGTGTCGCACACGATCGGCTTCTGCAGCGTCAGCGCGACGCGGCCGATGTCGTTCATCTTCAGCTCGTGACGGTCGGTCGCGTGCGACAGCGTGTGCACGTCGAGCACCTGCTTGACCGCGCCGATCTTCGCGAACACCGTGCTGGTGGTCTGCTTCAGCAGGTACTTGCGCTGCGGCGACAGCGGCGCGTCGTCGAACCAGCACAGATCCGCCTCGAGCTTCTTCGCCGGCGCGACCGGCTCGGACGGCGCGACGAACATGTCGCCGCGCGACACGTCGACGTCTTCCGCGAGGCGGATCGTCACCGTCTGGCCGGCGAACGCCTGGCCGACCGCCGCGGTGCCGCCCGGCACCGGCGCGATGATCTCGGCGACCGTCGCGGTGCGGTTCGACGGCAGCACGACGATCTCGTCGCCGACCTTCACCTCGCCCGACTCGATGCGGCCCATGTAGCCGCGGAAATCGTCGGCCGAGCTGCCGTCCTGGCGCGCGACCCACTGCACCGGGAAGCGCAGCGCGTCATGCGCCTGCGTCTCGACCGGCAGCGACTCGAGCACGTCGAGCAGCGGCTCGCCCGCGTACCACGGCATGCGCTCGCTCGCGCCGACGATGTTGTCGCCCTTGAGCGCCGACACCGGCACGAAGCGCACGTCGGCAAGGCCAAGCTGCTTCGCGAGCGCGACGTACGCGTCGCGGATCTCGTTGAAGCGCGCCTCGCTGTAGTCGACGAGGTCCATCTTGTTGATCGCGACGATCACGTGCTGCAGGCCGAGCAGCTTGACGATCGCGCTGTGGCGCTTGGTCTGCGGCAGCAGCTGCACGACGCCGTTCTCGACCGTGATGCGCGTCGCGTCGATCAGGACGATCGCCGCGTGCGCGGTCGACGCGCCCGTCACCATGTTGCGCGTGTACTGCTCGTGGCCCGGCGTATCGGCGATGATGAACTTGCGCTTCGCGGTCGCGAAATAGCGGTACGCGACGTCGATCGTGATGCCCTGCTCGCGCTCGGCTTCCAGCCCGTCGGTCAGCAGCGCGAGGTCGAGCTCGTCGCCGACCGTGCGCTTGTTCTTCGCGCGCGACAGCGCGGACAGCTGGTCGGACAGCACGGCCTTGCTGTCGTACAGCAGGCGGCCGATCAGCGTGCTCTTGCCGTCGTCGACGCTGCCCGCGGTGATGAAGCGCAGCACGCCGAGGTCTTCGTTGTTCTCGATGATGCTCATGATATGAATGTCCTCGTGTGCTTCAGAAATAACCTTGCTTCTTGCGCGTTTCCATCGCGGCCTCGGACGCCTGGTCGTCCATCCGGGTCGCGCCGCGCTCGGTGATCTCGGTCACCGCCGTCTCGGCGATGATCTTCTCGACGTCGTCCGCGTCGCTCTCGACCGGGCACGTGCAGCTGATGTCGCCGACCGTGCGGAAGCGCACCTGCGCGAGCTCGCTCGTCTCGCCCTCGCGCATCGGCGTGAGCGGCGTGACCGGCACGAGCAGGCCGTTGCGGCGCACGATCTCGCGCTGGTGCGCGTAGTAGATCGACGGCAGCTCGAGGTTCTCGCGGGCGATGTACTGCCACACGTCGAGTTCGGTCCAGTTCGAGATCGGGAACACGCGCAGGTGTTCGCCGTTGTGCAGGCGCGCGTTGTACAGGCTCCACAGTTCCGGGCGCTGCGCCTTCGGATCCCACTGGCCGAATTCGTCGCGGAACGAGAAGATGCGCTCCTTCGCGCGGGCCTTCTCTTCGTCGCGGCGCGCGCCGCCGATCATCGCGGTGTAGCCGTGCTGCTCGATCGTCTCGAGCAGCGTGACGGCCTGCGCGGCGTTGCGCGAATCGGTCTCGCGGCGCAGCACGACGGTGCCGCGCTTGATCGAATCCTCGACGTGGCCGACCACCAGCTCGGCGCCGATCTCCTTCGCGCGGCGGTCGCGGAAGTCGATCACTTCGTCGTAGTTGTGGCCCGTGTCGATGTGCACGAGCGGGAACGGCAGCGACGTCTTGCGGTTCGCGCCGAGGCCGAACGCCTTCAGCGCGAGATGCAGCACGACGACCGAATCCTTGCCGCCCGAGAACAACAGCGCCGGCTTGCTGCACTCGGCGACGAGCTCGCGCAGGATGTGGATCGACTCGGCTTCGAGCCAGTCGAGGTGGCCCATGCGGCCGGCGTCGCCGGTGGGCGAGGCAAAGGCGGATTGCTCGAGCGTCGTGCTCATGGTTTCAGTCCTTCTCTTCTGGGTTCGTGCCGCCCGCTTTCGCGGGCGGCGCAATATTCTGTCTTGTATCGCTCAGTGCGCGGCGCTTGCGCCGGCCGTCGCGGGAATCGGCGTGATCGTGATGTGCAGGCCGCATTCCTTCGTATCGCGCGATTCCCACCACCAGCGGCCCGCGCGGCTGTCCTCGCCGGGACGGATCGCGCGCGTGCAGGGCTCGCAGCCGATGCTCGGGTAGCCGCGCGCATGCAGCGGGTTGACCGGCACGTCGAACGCCTTCAGGTACGCCCACACGTCGTCCTCGGTCCAGTCGGCGAGCGGATTGTACTTCGCGACGCCGCGCGCCTCGTCCTGCTCTTCCTCGTGCAGCTCCGCGCGCGTGACCGACTGCTCGCGGCGCTGGCCGGTGACCCACGCATCGACGTCGGCGAGCGCGCGGTTCAGCGGCTCGACCTTGCGGATGTGGCAGCACGACTTGCGCAGCTCGACGCTTTCGTAGAACGCGTTCAGGCCATGGTCGGCGACGTACTGGTCGACCGCGTCCTGCCGCGGATGGAACTGCTCGATCTCGTAGCCGTAGCGTTCGCGCACGCGGTCGATCATGCCGAGCGTCTCCGCGTGCAGGCGGCCCGTGTTCAGCGAGAAGATGCCGATCGACACGCCCTTCGACAGGATCGCGTGCGTGACGAGCATGTCCTCGGCCGCGAGGCTGCTCGCGAACTTCACGTTCGGATGGCGCGCGGCAATCTGCGCGAGCAGCGCGTCGAGCCGTTCGACCTTCGCGGCGAGCGCCGGCGTCAGGGTGGCGTGGGCGTCGCTCATGCGCTCACCTTCGCGTCGGGCGTCGCTGCGCCGCGGCGGCGGAACAGCGGCGCCGGCTCGTCGAACGCGCCCTGGTAGCGCTGCGAGAATTCGCCGAATGCGTTCAGCGCGTCGTGGATGTCCTTGTCCGCGCGCACCGCGAACGCATCGAAGCCGACCCGCGACATGTACAGCAGCTGGTCGCGCAGCACGTCGCCGATCGCGCGCAGCTCGCCCGTCCAGCCGTGGCGCTCGCGCAGCAGGCGCGCGATGCTGTAGCCGCGGCCGTCCGCGAAGCGCGGGAACTCGACGGCGATCAGCGAGATCGCGCCGAAGTCGGCCGCGAGATCGGCCGGTTCGCTGTCCGGCGCGAGCCACACGCCGAGTTCGTCCTTCGTCTTTGCGGCGACCAGCGCCGCGCGCTCGGCCTGCCACAACGCGAACGGCACCAGCACCTTGCCGGCCGGCAACGCGTCGACCGCGGGCAGCGCGCCGTCTTCCGCCGCGCGCACGACCTGCCATGCATCGTCGATCACTGCGCGGTTCTTGATAATCGAAGCCATCTGCTAATTCCTTCTACCCGGTTGGTTACGCGTTCACTGCCTGGCGCGCCGCATACACGCGCTCCTTGAACGGCGCGATGCCGATGCGATCGTACGTGTCGACGAAGCGCTCGCCGTCGATGCGCGACTCGACGAACGTGTCGATCAGCTTCGCGATCACGTCCGGCACTTCCTCCGCCGAGAACGACGGGCCGATCACGCGGCCGAGGCGCGCGCCGTCGTGGCCCGTGCCCTGCTCGCCGCCGAGCGACACCTGGTACCACTCGGCGCCGTCCTTGTCGACGCCGAGAATGCCGATGTTGCCGACGTGGTGATGGCCGCACGAGTTCATGCAACCGGAAATGTTCAGCGACAGGTCGCCGAGGTCGTACACGAAATCGAGATCGTCGAAGCGCTGCTGGATCGCCAGCGCGATCGGGATCGACTTCGCATTCGCGAGCGAGCAGAAGTCGCCGCCCGGGCACGCGATGATGTCGGTCAGCAGGCCGACGTTCGGCGTCGCGAAGCCGGCGGCCTTCGCCTTTTCCCACACCGCGAACAGGTCGCGCTTCTTCACGTTCGCGAGGATCAGGTTCTGCTCGTGCGACACGCGCAGCTCGCCGAACGAGTAGGCATCCGCCCAGTCGGCGACCTGCTCCATCTGCGCGTCGGTCGCATCGCCCGGCGCGACGCGATGGTTCTTCAGCGACAGCGTGACGGCCGCGTAGCCCGGCACCTTGTGCGGCGCGACGTTGCGCTCGACCCAGCGCGAGAACGCCTTGTTCTCGAGCAGGTGCTGCTCGTACGACGCGTCGGTGTCGGCGAGCTTCTCGTAGACCGGCGGCTGGAAGTACTGCGACACGCGGTCGACTTCCGCCTGCGTGAGCGTCGACGGGCCGTCCTTCAGGTGCTGCCACTCCTCCTCGACCTGCTGCGCGAACTTCGCCGGCGACAGCGCCTTCACGAGGATCTTGATGCGCGCCTTGTAGAGGTTGTCGCGGCGGCCGTAGCGGTTGTACACGCGCAGCACGGCTTCGCAGTAGGTCAGCAGGTGCTGCCACGGCAGGTCTTCCTTGATCACCGCGCCGATGATCGGCGTGCGGCCGAGGCCGCCGCCCGCGAGGATGCTCGCGACGATTTCGCCCTGCGCGTTCTTCTTCAGGTACACGCCGAGGTCGTGGATCTGCACGGCCGCGCGGTCGTCCTTCGAGCCGGACACCGCGATCTTGAACTTGCGCGGCAGCCACGCGAACTCGGGGTGGAACGTCGACCACTGGCGGAGGATTTCCGACCACGGGCGCGGATCGATCTCCTCGTCTTGAGCGACGCCCGCGAACTGGTCGGCCGTGATGTTGCGGATGCAGTTGCCCGACGTCTGGATGCCGTGCATCTGCACCGACGCGAGCTTCGCGAGGATCTCGGGCGTCTCCTCGAGCTTGATCCAGTTGAACTGGATGTTCGAGCGGGTCGAGAAGTGGCCGTAGCCGCGGTCGTGCTCGCGCGCGATGCGGGCCAGCATCCGCAGCTGGTCGCTGCGCAGGTTGCCGTACGGAATCGCGATGCGGTGCATGTATGCGTGACGCTGCATGTACAGGCCGTTCTGCAGGCGCAGCGGGCGGAACTCGTCTTCGCTCAACTCGCCCGACAAGCGGCGGCGCACCTGGTCGCGGTACTGCGCGACGCGCTCGTCGACGATCGTC
This sequence comes from Burkholderia stagnalis, assembly GCF_902830275.1. Lineage (GTDB taxonomy): Bacteria > Pseudomonadota > Gammaproteobacteria > Burkholderiales > Burkholderiaceae > Burkholderia > Burkholderia stagnalis. The sequence continues at coordinate 350,349 of NZ_CADESW010000002.1, forward strand.
TGGTCGTATTGGTCGTACTGATACATTCGGGGACCCCAGGGTTTTCGTGTTGACCGCGCGACGTCCTAGCCACGCCGCGCCCGAATCTCCGTTTCGCCGCCGCGCCGGGCCATCATCGGCGGCCCGGTGGATTGCTAATGACGAAAACAGATATCCATATTTGAAAAACTCCGGTGAATCGTAATAAACTCGCCTTATATTTCAAACGACTAAAAAATTCTGTTGATATGCGAAAGGGTTATAAATGAACCTGCACCAATTTCGCTTCGTGCGCGAGGCCGTCCGGCAGAATTTCAACCTCACGGAGGCTGCCAAGGCGCTGTACACGTCGCAGCCGGGGGTCTCGAAGGCCATCATCGAGCTGGAAGACGAGCTCGGCGTCGAGATCTTCACGCGGCACGGCAAGCGCGTGCGTTCGCTCACCGAACCGGGGCGGATCATCCTCGCGTCGGTCGAGCGGATCCTCCAGGAGGTCGAGAGCCTGAAAAGGGTCGGAAAGGATTACGCCGCGCAGGATCAGGGCAACCTGACGATCGCGGCGACCCACACCCAGGCCCGCTACTCGCTGCCGGCCGCGATCGCCGAATTCAAGAAGCGCTTCCCGAAGGTGCACCTGTCGATCCTGCAGGGCAGCCCGACGCAGGTCGCCGAGATGGTGATCCACGACCAGGCCGACCTCGCGATTGCGACCGAGGCGATCGCCGACTACAAGGAACTCGTGTCGCTGCCCTGCTTCCAGTGGCACCACGCGGCCGTGGTGCCCGTCGACCACCCGCTGCTCGAACGCAAGCCGCCGACCCTCGACGATCTCGCGCAGTATCCGCTGATCACCTACGACGACGCGTTCGCGGGCCGCAAGAAGATCAACCATGCGTTCGCGCTGCGCGGGCTGTCGCCGGACATCGTGCTCGAGGCGATCGACGCCGACGTGATCAAGACCTACGTCGAGCTCGGCCTCGGCGTCGGGATCATGGCCGACATCGCGTTCAACCCGGAGCGCGACCGCAACCTGCGGCTGATTCCGGTGGGCCACCTGTTCGGCAGCAACGTCACGCGCGTCGCGCTCAAGCAGGGTGCGTACCTGCGCAGCTATGTGTATACGCTCGTCGAGCTGCTGTCGCCGACGCTGAACCGCAAGCTGATCGAGCAGGCGCTGAAGGGCGAAGCCGAATCGTACGAACTTTGACCGGACTGCATCACGACGGGGGCGCACATTGCCCCCCTTTTTTCCGCCCGACGGAGGTTCACGCATGCCGCTTTCCGCCCCGCTGCTGCGCCGCGCCGCCGGCGCCGTCCTCGCCCTCGCCTGCGCCGCCGCGCACGCGGACCTGAAGGTCGGCGTCGACCTGTCGACGACCGGCCCCGCGGCCGCGATCGGCATCACGAGCAAGAACGCGATCCTGATGTGGCCGAAGACGATCGCCGGGCAGAACCTGCAGGTGACGGTGCTCGACGACGCGTCCGATCCGGGCGCCGCGGTGCGCAACATCCGCAAGCTGGTCGCGGAAGACCGCGTGGACGTCGTGATCGGGCCGAACATCACGCCGGCCGCGCTCGCGGCGCTCGACGCCGTCGCGGATGCGCAGACGCCGATGATCACGCTGGTGGGTTCCGGCGCGATCGTCGAGCCGCAGGAAGGCGCGCGCACCTGGGCGTTCAAGATGGCGCAAAGCGACCGCGCGATGGCCGACGTGATGACCCGCACCATGTCGAACCGCGGCGTGAAGACGGTCGGCTTCATCGGCTTCGCGGACAGCTACGGCGACAGCTGGCTGAACGAATTCACGCGCTTCGCCGAGCTGCGCAAGATCCGCGTGGTCGCGGCGGAGCGCTTCAACCGCACCGACGCGAGCGTCACCGGCCAAGCGCTGAAGCTGATCGCGGCGAAACCCGACGCGATCCTGGTCGCCGGGTCCGGCACGCCGGCCGTGCTGCCGCAGCGCACGCTGATCGAGCGCGGCTACAAGGGCCCGATCTACCAGACGCACGGGATCGCGACGCCGGAGTTCATCAAGCTCGGCGGCAAGGACGTGGACGGGACGCTGTTCCCGACCCAGCCCGTCGTCGTTGCGCGCACGCTGCCGGCCGACCACCCGGCCCGCCGCGCCGCGCTCGCGTTCGTCGACGCGTACGAGGCGAAATACGGCGCCGGCACGGTCACGCAGTTCGCGGGCGATGCGGCAGGCGTGTACCCACGCCTCGCCGACGCGGTCGGCCGCGCGCTGAAGGCGGCGCAGCCGGGCACCCCCGCGTTCCGCGCGGCGCTGCGGCGCGAGCTCGAACGCGCGCACGAGCTGGTGGTGCCGAACGGCGTCGTCAATACGAGCGACCAGGATCACGTCGGGCTCGACCAGCGCGCGAGCGTGATGGGGATCGTCCGGCACGGCGCGTTCGCCTATCTCGGCCAGTGAACGACCGCAACGCGGCTTGCCCGGTGCCGCGATTTCAGCGATAATCCGCGTTTTCGCCGCGCACAACCGCATGCGCGGGCCCGAACAAGCCCAGGTGGTGAAATTGGTAGACGCAGGGGACTCAAAATCCCCCGCCGCAAGGCGTGCCGGTTCGATTCCGGCCCTGGGCACCAGATTTCGGCGTCATACGCCAACCGTAGTCGAAACCCGCGAACGCTCACCGCTTCGCGGGTTTTTTGTTTCCGGCGCGCGCTGCAACGCACCGAACGAGCGGTTCGGCCGCGCGCGCTCAGCGCTCGCCCCCACCCTCCCGCAGCGCCCCGCCCATCAGCTCCGCGAACCACTCGATGAACGCATTGAGCCTGCGCGACCGGTGCCGGCGATGCGGATACACGGCCGACACGTCCATCGGCGCGGCCCGATAGCCCGGCATCACGTCGACCAGCGCGCCGCTGTCGAGCAGGTGCTGGACGTCGAACCGCGGAATCTGGATCAGCCCAATCCCCGCGAGGCAGCTGGCGATGTAGGTCTCCGCGTTGTTGACGATCACGCGGCTCGGCAGCGCCAGCTCGCGCGTGACGCCGCCGGCGCAGACTTCCCACGGCAGCTCGCGGCCGCTCGCCGGCGACGCGTAGCCGACCGCCCAGTGCCCGTGCGCCAGCGCGTCCGGATGCGCGGGCACGCCGCATTCACGCAGGTAGTCGGGGCTCGCGCAGTTGACCAGCTCGAATTGCCCGAGCGGCCGCACGACGAGGCTGCTGTCGGCGAGCCGTCCGACCCGGATCGCGCAGTCGACGCCCTCCTGCACGAGGTCGATCGAGCGGTCGGTCGAGCCGAGGAACAGTTGCAGCTTCGGGTGACGGCGGAACAGCGACTGCAGCGCGGGCGCGATCACGCGGCGCGCGATCCGGCTCGGCACGTCGACGTTGAGCCGGCCGATCACGTCGCGGTCGCGGCTGCGGAACAGCCGATCGAGTTCGTCGGCTTCCGCGAGCAGGCGCCGGCCGCGCTCGAGCAGCAGCGCGCCGTCGGCGCTCAGCTGCACCTGCCGCGTCGTGCGATGCAGCAGCCGCGTGCCGAGCCCCGTCTCGAGCTGCTGCACGGCCGCCGACACGGTCGCACGCGGCACGTCGAGCGCATGCGCGGCCTTGATGAAGCTGCCCATCTCGGCAACCTGAAGGAAGATTCTGACCTGATCCAGCTTGTCCATCGGCGAAGAGGCGGGTTCGTTCGGGCGGCGGGCGCCGGAAATGAAACAGGCGAGCGGCCGTGATGCCCGCGCGCCTGCCCATTGTCCACGCAAACCGGCCAGTGCGGTACGCGCCCGGCAGCCTGGCTCGGCGCCTATTTCGTCGTATAGCCGCCGTTGATCAGGATCGTCTGGCCCGTGATCCACCAGCCGTCGGTCACGAGGTGGCGGATGAACGGCACGACGTCCTCGATGTCGGTGAGCCCCGTCTTGCTGAACGGCGACAGCGCCGCCGCGCTCTTGTGATACGCGACCGCATCGGCGCCTTCGGCCGGATAGAAGAACGGCGTATCCATCGGGCCCGGCCCGACGGCCGTCACCGAGATCCCGCGCGCGCCGTATTCCTTCGCGGCCGCGCGCGTGAAGTGCTCGACCGGCGCCTTCGCGCCCTCGTAGGCCGCATAGAACGGCGTGAACGCGCCGAGCAGCGACGTCACGAGCGTGACGAGCTTGCCGTGATCCTCGAGATGCCGCCCCGCCTCCTTGATGAAGAAGAACGCGGACTTGCTGTTGACCGCGAACATCTCGTCGTACTCGGCCTCGGTGATCTCGGCGATCGGCTTCTTCAGCACCTTGCCGACGGTGTTGATCGCGATGTCGATCCTGCCGAAGCGCTGCTTGACCGCGTCGAACAGCCGCTCGAGCGCGGCGGCCGTCGTCAGGTCCGCCTGGAACGTCGCGGCATCGGCGCCCGCCGCACGCACCGCGGCCGCCGTCTCCTCGGCCTGCGCCAGCGTCGCCGCGCTGTTGTAGTGGATCGCCACCGCCTTCGCGCCGTGGCTCGCCAGGTCACGCGCGATCAGGCCGCCGAGGTTCTTCGCGCCGCCTGCGATCAGGACGACCTTGTCTGCGAGTGCATGAGTGGCCACGGTTGACTCCTTTCTCGTTGAACGAAGTCCTGAGTGTAGGCACGGATGGGGCGCCGGTCAGCCGGCCGCGGCTGGATGGATTGTCCAGGAAATCGATCCAATCCGGCGCCGTCAGCGCGCGTGCCGTGCGGCGTCGATTTTGCCGAGCAGCCACTGCATCCCCGCCAGATGCTGCTGGTCGTGGCTGCTCAGGTAATGGACGAGCCCGCGCACCGTCAGCGCGCCATAGCCGTCGAATTCGCCGGTGCGCGCCCACTGGTCCGGCGTGAGCACCGACACGCGCTCGAGCGTGCGGCGCCGCGCGTCGCGAAACGCGGCGAGCACGTCCGGCGCGTGCGCGTCGTCGTAGCGCCGTTCGAGCGCGAGCGCATCGCTGTCGACCGACACGAGCCGCGGGCGATCCTCATCGAGCATCCGGCGCAAGCGCACGTGATATCCGTCGATCTCGATGTCCCGCACATGACAGAGCTGCCCGAGCGGAGAAAAACGCTCGCTCGGAATGCCCTCCCAGTCGCCGGGCGTCCAGCGTGCGTAACCGTCGGGCACCGCCGCGAAGTGGGCTTCGAGCAGACGCGGAAAATCGGCAAGGGCGTCGAGGGTCACCGGGTTCATGCGAGGGTCTCCGGGTCGGTCGCGGGGAAGATGGCCGCGGGCCGCAGCCCGCCTGCCGCGGCGATTACTTCACGCTGAAGCGGTAGCTGCCCTGCGTGCGGTGCCCGTCCGCCGCGACGGCCACCCACTTGACGGAATAGGCGCCCGCTCCGAGCGCCGGCAGCGGCACCGTCATCCGCTTGCGGTTCGCGGCGTCGACGCTCGCCTTGCCGTCCGACACCGTCTTGCCCGCACCGTCGACGACGACGATCGAGCTGAAGGCCGGCTCGAGCGGCTCGGTGAAATCGAGCGTGACGGCGGCCGGCGCGGCGCTCAGCGCGGCGTTGGCGGCGGGATCGGTGTTCGCCGGCCGCGCATGCGCGAACGCGGCCGTCGACACGGTCGCGGCGAGTACGACGGCGGCCGCGCGGCGGCCGAGGGAGAGCAGATCGAAGGTCATGTCCTGTCCGTAAGAGATGAGCGGATGCCGCGGGCAGGCGCGCCGCCCGCGGCGTTCCGGCAGCTTACCAGCGCGCGCGCCGGCATGCCGGCGACGGGCCGGCGCTTGATAGAATGCGCGCGCTATGGATCTCGAAAGCATTCTCTTCACCCAGGGCTTCGGCTCGCGCCGCCAGTGCCGCGGCCTGATCGAGGCCGGCCGGGTCGGCGCCGCCGGCGCGCCCTGCACGGACCCCGACGCCGCGTTCGACACCGACGGCCTCGTCTTCACGGTCGACGGCGCGGCATGGCCGTTCCATGCACGCGCGTATCTCGCGCTGAACAAGCCGGCCGGCTACGAGTGCTCGCGCGATCCGCAGCATCACGCGAGCGTGTTCAGCCTGTTGCCGCCGCCGCTCGTCGCGCGCGGCGTGCAGTGCGTCGGCCGCCTCGACCAGGACACCACCGGCCTGCTGCTGCTGTCCGACGACGGCCAGTTCGTGCATGCTTACACGTCGCCGAAGCGCAAGGTGCCGAAGACCTACGTCGCGACCGTGCGCCATCCGCTCGACGACGCGCAGCTGAACGCGCTGCGCGCGGGCGTGCAGCTGCACGGCGAGCCGAAGCCGATCGCGGCGGTCGCCGCCGAGGCCCGCGACACGCACGCGCTCGCACTCACCGTGCTCGAAGGCAAATATCATCAGGTCAAACGAATGGTCGCCGCCGCGAGCAACCGCGTCGAAGCGCTGCACCGCGAGCGCATCGGCGGCTTCACGCTGCCCGCGACGCTCACGCCGGGCGCATGGCAATGGCTGAGCGAAACCGAGCTGGCCGCGTTGCGCGGCATCGCACCGTAAAAACCCTGTAAGGGAAAATCAGCACGACCGTTCGATGGTCTCCCCTCGCTATACTCGAATTACAAGCTGTTACGAACAGCGATGCAGGGGAGACATCATGCAAATCACTCAACCGTTCGAATTGTCGTACGTGATACTTGCCTTTGCCGCGGTCGGCGCGATCGGGATCGGCGGGCTGCTGGCGGCCATGCACCGCAAGCACAAATACCATCCGAACCTGATCGGTGCGCTGATCGGCGCGCTGCTGTGCTTCCTGCTGATCGAGGCGTTACCCGCGCTGACCTGACCCGCCGCCGGGCGCGAGCGTTTGAAGGAAATCGTCTACGGTCGGATAGCGCAAGGTCACGCACAATTCGCGCTTGAGCCGGGCATTGGACAGCCGCCGCGACTCGCGCATGAACGACAGCAGCGTCGGCTCGAGCAGGCGCTCGGCGTCGGCGCGGCTCACGCGCGGCGGCGGCGCCAGGCCGAACGCGTGCGCGACCCGGTCGAAATACTCCCCCATCCGCAGTTCGCTATCGTCTGACGCGTGCACCGCGCGCGACGGCTTGCCGCGCGCGGCCGCGCGCAGCAGGATCGCCGCGAGGTCGTCGGCGTGGATGTGGTTCGTGTAGACGTCGTCTTCCGGCACGAGCGCCGGCGTGCCGCGCTCGAGGCGCGCGAGCGGCAGCCGGTTGGCCGCGTAGATGCCGGGGATCCGCACGATGCGCGCCGACAGCACGCCGCGCGCGGTCGCGGCGCGCAGTTGCCGCTCCGCCGACACCCGGCGAAACGCGCGCGGATTGGCCGGGCGCAGCGGGTGCGTCTCGTCGATGCGCGCGCCGCCGCAGTCGCCGTAAACGCCGGTCGTGCTCGCATAGACGAGCGTGGGCGCGCGAAGCCCCTCGGGTACAATACGCGCTGCCCGGAAACGCGAGCCGGCCGGCCGTGCCGCGGCACGCTCGCGCCGCAGTCTGCCGTAGGCGGGCGCCGGCTGAGCCGACGCTCGCCGCGTGGTCGCGGCCAGTGCCGCGACGAGCGCACGCGTGCGGCGGTCTTCGGCGCCGTCGGCTTGCGGCGGGGCGAGATGCAGGACCGCGCGCGGCGCCAGGCCCGCAAGGCGCCGCAGCGTGGACGGGTGGTCGAGGTCGCCGACGATCGGCGTCGCGCCGGCTGCGCGCAATGCTTCGCGCCGTGCCGGATGGCTCGTCAGCGCGACGATCCGCAGGTCGGCGCGGCGTGCGCGCCATTGCGCGACGCAGCGCAGGCCGACGTCGCCACAGCCGACGATCAGCACGCGCGGCCGGCGCAGGATTCGTGTCGCGATCATGATGTTTGCGAAATATCAGTATCCACCGTTGCGCGACGCGCAACGGCTTGCATTGTAGCTGCCGTGCGCAACCTGCACGGTCCCCACATTTTGTTCTAGTTGGTTCTATGGCATTCAACGTCACTCTCAAGCAAAGCGGCCGGCAATTCCAGGTCGAGTCGGACGAAACCGTGCTGGCGGCAGCACTGCGCCAGAACATCCATCTGCCGTACGGCTGCAAGAACGGCGCCTGCGGCTCGTGCAAGGGTCACATCGCATCGGGCCAGATCGAGCAGGGGCCGCATGCCGCGTCGGCGCTGTCGAACGACGAGCGCACCCGCGGCCTCGCGCTGCTGTGCTGCGCGAAGGCGCAGTGCGATCTCGAGATCGACGTGCGCGAGATCGCCGGCGTCGACGGCGTGCAGGTCAAGAAGCTGCCGTGCCGGGTCGCCGCGCTCGAGCGCAAGGCCGACGACGTGGTCGTGCTGAAGCTGCAGCTGCCGGCGAACGAGCGCCTGCAATATCTCGCGGGCCAGTACATCGAATTCATCCTGAAGGACGGCTCGCGCCGCAGCTACTCGATGGCGAGCGCGCCGCACGAGGAAGGCCCGATCGAGCTGCACATCCGCCACATGCCCGGCGGCAAGTTCACCGACCACGTGTTCGGCGCGATGAAGGAGCGCGACATCCTGCGCTTCGAAGGCCCGCTCGGCACGTTCTTCCTGCGCGAGGATTCGGACAAGCCGATCGTGCTGCTCGCGTCGGGCACCGGCTTCGCGCCGATCAAGGCGATCATCGAGCACGTGAAGCACTCCGGCATCACGCGCCCGATGACGCTCTACTGGGGCGCGCGCCGCAGGAAGGACATCTACCTCGAGGCGCTCGCCGCCGAGTGGGCGAACGAGATCCCGAACTTCAAGTTCGTGCCGGTGCTGTCCGAGCCGGACGATGCCGACGCGTGGGACGGCCGCACCGGCTTCGTCCATCGCGCGGTGATCGAGGATCTGCCCGACCTGTCCGCATACCAGGTCTATGCATGCGGCGCGCCGGTGATGGTCGAATCCGCGCAGCGCGACTTCACGCAGCATCACGGCCTGCCCGCGGACGAGTTCTACGCCGACTCGTTCACGAGCGCCGCCGATCTCGCGCACCCGGTCTGAGCCCGGACGGCCCGCCCGCGCCCCGCGCACCGCCGCGACACATTTGTTGCATCGCGGCGGTTTACAGTGGGACGCGGGATGCCGTATGCTTGCGCACATGAACCGCTTCCTGTCCGCTCTCCGACGTCGCCGCTCGCCGCTCCGCCCGGATGCCGCCGGCTCGTCACGGACTCGCGCGTAACCCTCACCCCGTTACGCACAAGCTGTTCGAACCACCCAGCCACGGCATCACCCGTGGCTTTTTTCTTGCCTGTTTCCCTTTCAACCTCCGCTGGAGTCTGCTGCCATGCCGCTGAACGATTTTCCGATCGACTCGCTGATGTACATCACGAACCGCCCCGACATCGTGTTCACGCACGGCAAGGGGTCGTGGCTCTACGATCACACCGGCAAGCGCTATCTGGATTTCATCCAGGGCTGGGCGGTCAACAGCCTCGGGCACTGCAACGACGGCGTGGTCGAAGCGCTGAAGACGCAGGCCGAGAAGCTGCTGAACCCTTCGCCGGCGTTCTACAACGAACCGATGGCGAAGCTCGCGGGCCTGCTCACGCAGCACAGCGTGTTCGACAAGGTGTTCTTCACGAACAGCGGCGCCGAGGCGAACGAAGGCGCGATCAAGCTCGCGCGCAAGTGGGGCCGCAAGTTCCGCAACGGCGCGTACGAGATCATCACGTTCGACCACAGCTTCCACGGCCGCACGCTCGCGACGATGTCGGCAAGCGGCAAGCCGGGCTGGGACACGATCTACGCGCCGCAGGTACCGGGCTTCCCGAAGGCCGAGCTGAACAACATCGAGTCGGTCGAGAAGCTGATCGGCGAGAAGACCGTCGCGGTGATGCTCGAGCCGATCCAGGGCGAAGGCGGCGTGATTCCGGCCACGCGCGAATTCATGCGCGCGCTGCGCGCGCTGACGAAGCAGCACGACCTGCTGCTGATCGTCGACGAAGTGCAGAGCGGCTGCGGCCGCGCGGGCACGCTGTTCGCGTACGAGCTGGCCGACATCGCGCCGGACATCATGACGCTCGGCAAGGGCATCGGCAGCGGCGTGCCGCTCGCGGCGCTGCTGTCGACGGCGGATGTCGCGGTGTTCGAGGCCGGCGACCAGGGCGGCACCTACAACGGCAACCCGCTGATGACGGCGGCCGGCTATTCGGTGATTTCGCAGCTCGTCGCGCCGGGCTTCCTGGAAGGCGTGCGCGCGCGCGGCGAATACCTGAAGCGCAAGCTGCTCGAGCTGTCGGAAGAGCGCGGCTTCGAAGGCGAGCGCGGCGAGGGCCTGCTGCGCGCGCTGCTGCTCGGCAAGGACATCGGCCCGCAGATCGTCGAGAAGGCGCGCGACATGCAGCCGGACGGCCTGCTGCTGAACGCGGCGCGCCCGAACCTGCTGCGCTTCATGCCCGCGCTGAACGTCACGACCGACGAAATCGACCAGATGATGGCGATGCTGCGGTCGATTCTCGACACGCTCTGACGCGATCCGCGCGATGGATGCCGCCGCCGATGACGTCGCGATCCGTCCTTTCGATCGCGCCGATACCGATGACGTGCTCGCGCTGTGGCGCGACGCGTTTCCCGAGTATGGCGATACGAGCGCGCCGCACCGCGATCCACTGCGCTCGATCGAACAGAAGTGCGCGACGCAGCCTGAACTCTTCTTCGTTGCGACGCTGCACGGGCGCGTGGTCGGCACGGTGATGGCCGGCTACGACGGCCATCGCGGCTGGCTGTACTCGCTCGGCGTCGGCCGCGGCGTGCGGCGGGCCGGCGTGGGCCGCGCGCTCGTCGCGCACGCGGAAGCGGCGCTCGGCGCGCTCGGCTGCCTGAAGGTGAACCTGCAGGTACTCGCCGACAACGCGCAGGCATGCCGCTTCTACGAGACGATCGGCTATCGCGTCGAGGAACTCGTGTCGTTCGGCAAGCGGCTCTACGCCGCCTGATCGCGCACGCGCCATGAAAAAAGCCGCATGCCCTCGCGGACATGCGGCTTTTTCACATCCCGACCAATCGGCTTACTCGCCCAGATACGCGGCCCGCACCTTCGGATCGTCGAGCATCTGCTTCGCATCGCCTTCCATCGTGACCGTGCCCGAGTCCATCACGTAGCCGCGATCGGCCGCCTGCAGCGCGAGCCGTGCGTTCTGCTCGACCAGCAGCACCGTGATGCCCTCCTTCGAGATCGTCCGCACGACTTCGAAGATCTTCTCGACCATGATCGGCGACAGGCCCATCGACGGCTCGTCCAGCAGCAGCAGCTTCGGCTTGGAGAGGATCGCCCGCGCCATCGCCAGCATCTGCTGCTCGCCGCCCGACAGCGTGCCCGCAAGCTGCGTCGCACGCTCCTTCAGGCGCGGGAAGAAGCCGAACATCCGCTCGACGTCCTTCTTGATCTGCTCCTTGTCGTTGCGCAGGTACGCGCCCATCTGCATGTTCTCGACGATCGACATCCGCGCGAAGATCCCGCGGCCTTCCGGCACCATCGCGAGGCCGCGCTTCAGCAACTCGTGCGACGGCACGCCCTTGATCGATTTGCCGTCGTACTCGATGTCGCCCGCCGAATACGGCTTCAAGCCCGTGATCGCCTTCATCGTCGTGGTCTTGCCCGCGCCGTTCGCGCCGATCAGCGTCACCAGCTCGCCCTGGCGGACTTCCATGTCAACGCCCTTCACGGCCTGGATCCCGCCGTAGTTGACCTGCAAGCCCTTGATTTTCAACATTGCCGCTGCCATCAGTGCACCCCTGCGCCGAGATATGCCTCAATCACCTTCGGATTCTTCTGCACGTCCTGCGGCAGACCCTCGGCGATCACCTTGCCGTAATCGAGCACCGTCATCCGGTTGCACAATCCCATCACGAGCTTCACGTCATGCTCGATCAGCAGGATCGTGCGGCCGTCCGCGCGGATCTTGTCGAGCAGGCGCGTCAGTTCCACTTTCTCCGTCGCGTTCATCCCCGCCGCCGGCTCGTCCAGCGCGAGCAGCTTCGGATCGGTCGCCAGTGCGCGCGCGATCTCCAGGCGGCGCTGGTGGCCGTACGACAGGTTGCGCGACGTGTAGTCCGCGTACTGCAGCACGCCGACGTATTCGAGCAGCTCGATCGCGCGCTCCTTGATCTCGCGTTCTTCCTGGCGTTCCGCCGGCGTCTGGAACACCGCGCCCAGCAGGCCGTGCTTGGTCCGCACGTGGCGGCCCACCATCACGTTCTCCAGCGCGGTCATCCCGCCGAACAGGCGGATGTTCTGGAACGTGCGCGCGATGCCCGTCTTCGCCACCTGGTGCACCGCGGTCGGCTTGTATTCCGTGCCGTCCAGCTTGAACTCGCCGGAATCCGGCGTGTAGAGGCCCGTGATCACGTTGAAGAACGTCGTCTTGCCGGCGCCGTTCGGGCCGATCAGGCCGTAGATCTCGCCTTCCTTGATCTCGAGGCCGACGTCGGACAACGCCTGCAGGCCGCCGAAGCGTTTGTTCACGCCTTTGACGGACAGTCGGATTTGTTTGTCGCTCATGTTCTCTTGCTCCTCGTCCGTCCGTTACGCGCGCGCCGACTTGGCGCTGCGCTTCGCCAGTTTCGCGATCTTGTCCTCATGCTTCGGCGCCGGCCACAGGCCTTCCGAGCGGTACAGCATGATGATCACCATCGCGAGGCCGTACAGCGCCTGGCGGATCACTTCCGTATCGACGATGTCATGACCGAAGATCGCATGCTGCAGCGGGCTCATCGTCGAACGCAGGAATTCCGGGAAGATCGCGAGCAGCACCGCGCCGAGGATCACGCCCGGGATGTGGCCCATGCCGCCCAGCACCACGCAGGCCAGCACCACGATCGATTCCCAGAACGTGAACGATTCCGGCGACACGAAGCCCTGGAACGAACCGAACATCGCGCCCGACAGGCCGCCGAACGACGCGCCCATCGCGAACGCGAGCAGCTTCACGTTGCGGGTGTTGATGCCCATCGCCTTGGCGGCGATCTCGTCCTCGCGGATTGCCGCCCATGCGCGGCCGATGCGCGAGTGCTGCAGGCGCGTACACGTCCAGATCACCAGCAGCGCGCACAGCACGAACAGGTAGTAGTACATGTACACCGACGGCAGCTGGATGCCGAACAGCGAGTGCGTCTGCGACAGGTTGAAGCCCGCGACCTGCACCGGGTCGATCCCCGTGATCCCCTTTGGGCCGTTGGTGATGTTCACCGGACGGTCGAGGTTGTTCATGAAGATCCGCACGATTTCACCGAAGCCGAGCGTGACGATCGCGAGGTAGTCGCCGCGCAGGCGCAGCGTCGGCGCGCCGAGCAGGATCCCGAAGATCGCGGCGATCGCCATCGCGATCGGCACGATGATCAGGAACGGGATGTGCAGGCCGCCGGGCGCGAGCTGCGCGATCCACTCGAACTGCGTCGCCAGGTGCGGCGAGCTCAGCAGTGCCGCGGTATAGGCGCCCACCGCATAGAACGCGATGTAGCCGAGGTCGAGCAGGCCGGCGAAGCCGACCACCACGTTCAGGCCCAGCGCGAGCATCACGTAGAGCATCGCGAAGTCGAGCACGCGGACCCAGTAGTTGCCGCCCGCAGCGCCGATGATGATCGGCGCGGCAATCACGAACGCCGCGGTGAGAATGCCGATGGTGACGGTCTTCGCGGTGTTGCGTTCTTCGACGAGCGTCGTCGAGGTTTCAATCGGTTGAATGGATGTCATGTTCTTGCTCCCCTTCCGTTACGCGCGATCCGCGACCCGTTCGCCCAGCAGGCCCGACGGACGGAACACCAGCACGATGATCAGCACGATGAATGCGAACACGTCCTGGTAGTTGCTGCCGAACACGCCACCCGTCAGATTGCCGATGTAGCCTGCGCCGAGCTGCTCGATCAGGCCGAGCACGATGCCGCCGACCATGGCGCCCGCGAGGTTGCCGATCCCGCCCAGCACCGCGGCCGTGAATGCCTTCATGCCCGGGATGAAGCCCATGTAGAAGTGCACGTTGCCGTATTCCGACGCGATCATCACGCCGGCCAGCGCGGCGAGCGCCGAGCCGATCATGAAGGTCGCCGAGATCACGAAGTTCGGGTTCACGCCCATCAGGCTCGCGGTGTTCGGGCTTTCCGCGATCGCGCGCATCGCGCGGCCGAGCTTGGTCTTGTGCACGAGCAGCAGCAGGCCGCCCATCACGAAGAACGCGACGGCGATGATCACGATTTCGGTCAGCGAGATCACGGCGCCCGGCGTCGTGTCGGTGGCCTTGATCACGTTGATCGGGTCGGTCGGCAGAAGCTGCGGGAACGGCAGCGGGTTGCGCGACCAGATGATCATCGCGGCGGTCTGCAGCAGGATCGATACGCCGATCGCAGTGATCAGCGGCGCGAGGCGCGGCGCGCGGCGCAGCGGCCGGTACGCGACCCGTTCGATCGTGTAGCCGACGATCGCGCAGACGATCGCGGCGATACCCAGGCCAATCGTCAGCGTCGCGACGTTGCCCAGCGCGGGGAAGTGGTTCTGCAGCACGGTGATCGCCGACAGCGCGACCATCGCGCCGATCATCAGCACGTCGCCGTGCGCGAAGTTGATGATGCCGAGAATGCCGTACACCATCGTGTAGCCCAACGCGATGATGGCGTAGACACTGCCGAGCACCAGCCCGTTGAGGATCTGCTGGACGAAGATATCCATTTAAAGCTCCTTGGCCCGTGCTGCCGGATGAAGCTGCGCCTCGCGGGTAAGCGGGGAATCACGTCATCTCGACGACACTGCGGGTACTAAAAAAGACCGGTAAGGGTTGATCGTCCCGGCGTGCGCCGCCCGGCCTGTACGGCCGGACCTGCCGCCGGAGCGGATACAGAAACGGCACCGCACTGTTCCGGTGCCGTCACGAGTCCCGTCGCTACATCTTCACGACATCGAGGACGGTTTTCCTGGCCTCCTTGAAGTCGTAGAGCGTAATCGCCCCCTCTTTCAGATCGCCGTTCGGCGCGAATGCGATGTGACCGATTACCCCGCGGTAATCGGTCGACGGCATCGCAGCCAGCACCTTGGACGCGTCGATCGAGTTGGCGCGCTTCATTGCGTCGACGATCACGTAGACGGCGTCGTACGTGAACGGCGCGTAAATCTGCACCGGCGTGTGGAAGCGGTCTTCGTACTTCTTCACGAAATCCGCCCCGTTCTCCATCCGCGACAGGGCGAGCCCCGCCTCCGAACAGATCAGGTTCCGCACCGCGTTGCCCGCGAGCTCGACCACCTTGTCGGTGCACACACCGTCGCCGCCAAGGATTTTTGCTCCGATACCGAGCGCCATCGCCTGCTTCGCAAACGGGCCGCCGGTTGCGTCCATGCCGCCGTACATGATGACGTCGGGATGGTCGCGCTTGATCTTCGTCAGGATCGCCTTGAAATCCGTCGCACGGTCGCTGGTCGCTACGCGCGCGACGATCTGTCCGCCCGCCGCCGTGACGGTCTTCGCGAATTCATTGGCAAGGCCCTTGCCGTATACGGTCGCGTCGTCGACGACCGCGAAGCGCTTCGCGTGGAGCGCATGCAGCGCGTAGTTGGCGAGCGCAGGGCCTTGCTGCGCATCCGTCGCCACCACGCGATAGGTGGTCTTGAACCCCTGCTTCGTATAGTCGGGGTTGGTCGAGGACGGCGAAATCTGCACGATGCCTGCGTCGCTGTAGATTTTCGACGCCGGGATCGACACCCCCGAATTGAGGTGCCCCACCACGGCCACGACCCGATCGCCGACCAACTTCCGCGCGACTTGCGTGCCGACCTTCGGATCCGCCGCGTCGTCCTCGGCGACCAGTTCCAGCCGCACCGGATGCGCGTCGATCGTCAGGCCATGCGCGTTGATTTCCTCGACTGCCAAACGTGCCCCGTTCTCATTGTCCTTGCCCAGATGGGCGATGCTGCCCGTCAATGGGGCCGCATGGCCGATCTTGACGACGCGCACGTCGCTGGCCGGCGGTGCCGCGGACGCCGCAGCCTCCTTGCCCGCCCCGTCGTCGCTCTTTTTGCTGCAGGCGGCAAGCATTGCAACCGCTGCGGCGACGGACACGGCGTAAGCCAACTTCACATGCATTAAATAGGTCTCCCGCGCCTTGCCAAAACCAGGTTCCACGACCGTTCGGGCATGAAAACGGGCGCATTGTAACTCCATTTATAGGACGCCAATATTCCTGATTTGATGGGGTTTTCCTGCATTGCAACCAATTTTGAGACAGGGCTTTGGCGACGCGGAGCAACCCGGTTGCGCCCGACGCGGAAATGCCGGTTGCGATTGCTTTCGCGAAGGACAAAAAAAAGCGCGCCCAACGGGCGCGCTTCGGTAACGCAATGATTTTGAAAGGATCAGGCGGCGGGCGGCAGGTTCAGGCCGCGCGGCAGCGGGAACGACACGTTCTCCTCGATGCCTTCGAGCGCGCGCACGTTGCGTACGCCGAGTTCGCGCAGGCGCGCGATGACCGCTTGTGCGAGCACCTCGGGCGCGGACGCGCCGGCCGTCACGCCGATGCGATGCTTGCCGGCCACCCACGCGGGATCGATCTGCTCGGGCGCGTCGACCATGTACGCGGCGACGCCGCGCTTCTCGGCCACTTCGCGCAGCCGGCTCGAATTGGAGCTGTTCGGGCTGCCGACGACGATCACGACGTCGCACTGCGGCGCCATGAACTTCACCGCATCCTGGCGGTTCTGCGTCGCATAGCAGATGTCCTGCTTCTTCGGTTCGCGGATCTTCGGGTACTTCGCCTTCAGCGCGGCGATGATCTCGGCCGCATCGTCGACGGACAGCGTCGTCTGCGTGACGAGCGCGATGCGCTCCGGATCGGCCAGCTCGAGCTTCTGCACGTCCTCGACGCTCTCGACGAGATGCATGCCGCGCTCGACCTGCCCCATCGTGCCTTCGACTTCCGGGTGCCCCTTGTGCCCGATCATGACGATGTCGACGCCGTCCTGGCGCATTTTCGCCACTTCGACGTGCACCTTCGTGACGAGCGGACACGTCGCGTCGTAGATGCGCAGCCCGCGCACGCCGGCCTCGTCGCGCACCGCCTTCGACACGCCGTGCGCGCTGAAGATCACGGTGTTGCCGGACGGCACTTCCTCGAGCTCCTCGACGAAGATCGCGCCTTTCTTCTTCAAGTCCTCGACCACGTACTTGTTGTGGACGATCTCGTGGCGCACGTAGATCGGCGCGCCATGCATCGCGATCGCCCGCTCCACGATCTCGATCGCGCGATCGACGCCCGCGCAGAAGCCGCGCGGCTGGGCCAGCAGGATTTCGGCGTCGGCGGCGACGGTCTGCCCGGACAGCGTATCGGTGGTGCTCATGATTACAGAATCCCGATGATTTTCACTTCGAACGTGAGCGCCTGGCCCGCGAGCGGATGGTTGAAGTCGAACAGCGCCGAGGTTTCGCCGACTTCCTTCAGCACCCCTGCATATCGACCGCCGTCCGGCGCGTTGAATTCGATCAGGTCGCCCGGCGTGAAGTCGTCGCCGACCATCCCGTTCTCGCGCAGCGTCTTGAGCGTCACGCGCTGCAGCATCTCCGGGTTTCGGGGACCGAACGCCTGCTCGGGCGCTAGCTGATAAGTCGAATGGTCGCCCACCCGCAGCCCGACGAGAATCTGTTCCAGCGAGGGCGCCAGTTGCCCTGCGCCGAGCAGCAGCGTCGCGGGCTTGTCGGAAAAGGTGTTGACGATATCGGCGCCGTCGGCCAGTGCCAGCCGGTAGTGCAGCGTGACGTGCGAACCGGGCTTCACTTCGGAAAGATCGATGAGGCTCATGAATGACTCGTTCAATGGCGCCTGACACGGCCGCGAGGCCCGGCGCAAAACCGATATTGTAAGTCACCTGCGCGCGCAAGGCTGAAACTGCGACGACGGCGCGCAGGCCGGCGCGCCGACAACGGAGAACCGACGATGCAGCAACCCCTTCCGCCCGCACCCGAATGCCGCGCCGCCGGCGGCGACGCACCGCGCGCGGTCCGGCCGCGCAAGCGCCGCCCCCGGCGCGCGCAGTGCGCCAACCTGCCGCGCGAGCGGCTGCTCGATCGCGGGCCCGGCGCGCTGACCGACGACGAACTGATCGCGCTGCTGCTCTGCACCGGCGTGCCCGGCCTCAACGTGTTCGACAACGCGCAGGCGCTGCTCGACCAGTTCGGCGGCTCGCTGCGCGGGCTGCTCGACGCGACGCCGGCCGATTTCCGCGGCCGCCGCGGCATCGGCGACGCGCGCATCGCGCTGCTCTCCGCGGTGGCCGAGATCGGGCGGCGCGCGCTCGCGGAAAAGGCCCGCGAACGGCTGGTGATCGAATCGCCCGGCGCGGTCGAGGATTTCCTGCGCATCAAGATCGGCACGCGCCCGCACGAAGTGTTCGTCACGCTGTACCTCGACGCGCGCAATGGCGTGGTGGATATCGAGGAAAGCGCGCGCGGCTCGCTGACGCGGATGGCCGTCTACCCGCGCGAGATCGTGCGCCGCGCGCTGCTGCTGAACGCCGCCGCACTGGTCGTCGCGCACAACCACCCGTCCGGCGCGGTGCGGCCGAGCGCGGAAGACCGGCGGCTGACCCGCGTGCTGCACGACGCGCTCGCGCTCGTCGACGTGCGGCTGCTGGATCACGTCGTCGTCGGCGTGAGCGATACGTTCTCGTTCGCGCGCGCAGGGTGGCTGTCGATGTAGAATGTCGGGCTGCGGGCCGGCCGGTGCCGGTTCCCGCGGACGGCGCACCGTCGTCACAACGACGGGATGAAATTGCGTTTGATTTTTCTGAACTTTTTCTGCTAGAATCGCCGTCTGTCTTTTTTCCAACCAGTTCTAGCCATCGAAGGGCCTTGTCTGCAAGGGCTTGGGCGTTCGGAGTGCAGCTATGGATCACGTGGCTGCTCGATGAGAACCTTCACCGGCGATCGAACCCCGAATTTAGCGTATTAGGAGTGCTCTCATGGCACGCGTATGCCAAGTAACTGGGAAAGCGCCGATGAGCGGCAACAACGTTTCCCACGCCAACAACAAGACGAAGCGTCGCTTCCTGCCGAACCTGCAAAACCGCCGGTTCTGGGTGGAAAGCGAAAACCGCTGGGTGCGCCTGCGCGTCTCGAACGCCGGCCTGCGCCTGATCGACAAGAACGGCATCGATTCCGTGCTCGCTGACCTGCGCGCACGCGGCGAAGCCTAAGCCCAAGGAGCACAATCATGGCAAAAGGCGCACGCGACAAGATCAAGCTTGAGTCGACCGCTGGCACGGGTCACTTCTACACGACCACGAAGAACAAGCGCAACATGCCGGAAAAGATGGCGATCAAGAAGTTCGATCCCGTCGTCCGCAAGCATGTGGAATACAAAGAAACCAAGATCAAGTAATCTCCTGGTTTCTGCCAGCCTGACGATGACCGAAAAGCCCCGCAATCGCGGGGCTTTTTGTTTTGCGCGCACGCTGGAGCCCGACGCGGTATGCTCTCCCCTTTCCGCACGCGGCTGCGCTGCCGGAAGTGACAAGATCAAAAGTGCAATGATGGAGATGCAGCAATGAATTTCGACGTGGCGATCGTCGGCAGCGGCCTGGCAGGCCTGTCGGTCGCGCTCAATCTGGCCAGCATGCGACGTGTCGCGCTGATCGCGAAACGGTCGTTGATGGAGGGCGCGAGCGATAACGCGCAAGGCGGCATCGCCGCCGTGCTCGATTCCGCGGACAGCATCGAGAACCATGTCGACGACACGCTGGTTGCCGGCGGCGGCCTGTGCGACGAAGGCGCGACGCGCTACATCGTCGAGCACGGCCGCGAAGCGATCGAGTGGCTGATTTCGCAGGGCGTGCCGTTCACGAAGGACGATGCGGCCGAGCTCGGCTTCCACCTGACCCGCGAAGGCGGCCACAGCCACCGCCGCATCATCCACGCGGCCGACGCCACCGGCCATGCGGTGCTCGCGACGCTGTCCGAGCGTGCGCGGCAGCATCCGAACATCACGTTCTTCGAAAACCATCACGCGATCGACCTGATCACGTCGGAGCGGCTCGGCCTGCCCGGCCGCCGCTGCCACGGCCTGTATGCGCTCGACGTCGACAACGATCGCACGATCACGATCGAGGCGCCGCACACGGTGCTCGCCACCGGCGGCGCGGGCAAGGTCTACCTGTACACGACCAACCCCGACACCGCGACCGGCGACGGCATCGCGATGGCCTGGCGCGCGGGCTGCCGGGTCGCGAACATGGAGTTCATCCAGTTCCACCCGACCTGCCTGTTCCACCCGTATGCGAAGTCGTTCCTGATCTCCGAGGCCGTGCGCGGCGAAGGCGGCCTGCTGAAGCTGCCGGACGGCACCCGCTTCATGCCGGCGCACGACCCGCGCGCGGAGCTGGCGCCGCGCGACATCGTCGCGCGCGCGATCGACTTCGAGATCAAGAAGCGCGGGATCGACTGCGTGTATCTCGACATCAGCCACCAGCCCGAAGCGTTCCTGCGCGAGCATTTCCCGACTATCCACGCGCGCTGCCTCGAATTCGGCATCGACATCGCGAAGCAGCCGATTCCGGTCGTGCCGGCCGCGCACTACACCTGCGGCGGCGTCGTCACCGACCTCGCGGGCCGTACCGACCTCGCGGGCCTGTACGCAGTCGGCGAAACGTCCTGCACGGGGCTGCACGGCGCGAACCGGCTCGCCAGCAATTCGCTGCTCGAATGTCTGGTGATCGGCCGCGCGGCGGCCGACGCGATCGAAACGGCCGGCTTCGCAGCGGAAGCGACCGGCCCGCTGCCCGCATGGGACGAGAGCCGCGTGTCCGACGCGGACGAGGAAGTGGTCGTCGCGCACAACTGGGACGAGCTGCGGCGCCTGATGTGGAATTACGTCGGCATCGTGCGCACCGACAAGCGCCTCGAGCGCGCGAAGCACCGGTTGTCGCTGCTGCGCGACGAGATCCACGAGTATTACGCGAACTTCCGCGTGAGCCGCGACCTGCTCGAACTGCGCAATCTCGTCGATGTCGCGACGCTGATCGTCAAGAGCGCGCAATCGCGCCGCGAAAGCCGCGGGCTGCATTACAGCCGCGACTGGCCGCACACACTGCCGAAGGCACTGCCGAGCGTGCTGACGCCGAAAGCGCGCCGCTGACGCCTGCCCTGCCTCCCAAAACAAAAGCCGTTGGCGCTTGCGCGCCAACGGCTTTTTCGTCTGCGGCGTGCGCCGCGCTCAGTCGACGATGCGCATCGAGTAATCGGTCGCGCGCACGTCCTTCGTCAGCGCGCCGATCGAGATGCGGTCGACGCCCGTTTCGGCAATCGCGCGCACCGTGTCGAAATTGACGCCGCCCGACACTTCGAGCACCGCCTTGCCGGCCGCCACGCGCACCGCGTCACGCATCATGTCGAGCGTGAAGTTGTCGAGCAGCACCGACTGCGCACCATGCGCGAGCGCCGTGTCGAGCTGCGCAAGGGTCTCGACCTCGACCTGCACCGGCACGCCCGCGTTCAGCGCGAAGGCCGCATCGAGCGCCTCGCCGACGCCGCCCGCCGCCGCGATGTGGTTTTCCTTGATCAGGATTCCGTCGTACAGCGCGAGCCGCTGATTCGCGCCGCCGCCGACCCGCACCGCGTACTTCTGCGCGAGCCGCAGGCCTGGCAGCGTCTTGCGCGTATCGAGAATCTTCGCGCGGGTGCCTTCGATGCGCTCGACATAGCGCCGCGTGGCCGTCGCGACGCCCGACAGCAATTGCAGGAAATTGAGCCCGTTGCGCTCCGCGGTCAGCAGCGCGCGCGCCGGGCCTTCGAGTTCGCAGACGGTCGAATCGGCCGTCATGCGGTCGCCTTCGCGGTAGTGCCAGTGCACGTCGATCGCCGGATCGATCCGGCGCATCACCGCGTCGAACCACGGCACGCCGGCGAGCACGGCCTCTTCGCGCACGATGATGCGTGCACGGCGGCGCTCGCCGGCCGGTACCAGCCGCCCGGTCTGGTCGCCAGTGCCGACATCTTCGGCCAGCGCGTCGGCGACGTTGCGCGCGAGCGCGTCATCGAACGCGGCGCCGTATTGCGCGCGAATCGTTTCGTAAAGCGGAGAGACTGCGACTGCGTCGGTCATGCTGCCCCCACGTTCGCGAACAGTTGCTGGTCGCGCTGCAGGTCGCCGCTCGCCTGCACACGCTTCTTGTGGGCCGCGGCGAAATCGAGCATGCGGTCGATCGGAAGGCGCGCGCGCGCGCCGATGGCCGGGTCGACGAAGATCTCGTTGTGGCCGCGCTCGAGCACGTCGGCGAGATTCGCGAGGCCGTTCATCGCCATCCACGGGCAATGCGCGCAGCTCTTGCAGGTCGCGCTGTTGCCGGCGGTCGGCGCCGCGATGAAGGTCTTGCCGGGCGCGGCGAGCTGCATCTTGTGCAGGATGCCGAGATCGGTCGCGACGATGAAGCGCGTCGCATCGAGCTTCACCGCGGCATCGATCAGCTGCGTCGTCGAACCGACGACGTCGGCCTGCGCGACGACGCTTTCCGGCGACTCCGGATGAACGAGCACCTTCGCATCCGGATACTCGGCGCGCAGCAGGTCCAGCTCGATGCCCTTGAATTCGTCGTGCACGAGGCACGAACCCTGCCACAGCAGCATGTCCGCGCCGGTTTTCTTCTGGATATAGCTGCCGAGATGGCGATCCGGCGCCCAGATGATCTTCTCGCCGCGCGCATGCAGGTCGGCGACGATCTCGAGCCCGATCGACGACGTGACCATCCAGTCCGCGCGCGCCTTCACGGCGGCGCTGGTGTTCGCGTAGACGACGACGGTGCGATCCGGGTGCGCATCGCAGAACGCGGAGAATTCATCGACCGGGCAGCCGAGGTCGAGCGAGCAGGTCGCATCGAGATCGGGCATCAGGATCCGCTTGCCGGGGCTCAGGATCTTCGCGGTTTCGCCCATGAAGCGCACGCCGGCGACGACGAGCGTCTGTGCATCGTGGTCGCGGCCGAACCGGGCCATCTCGAGCGAATCGGCGACACATCCGCCGGTTTCGTCGGCGAGTTCCTGCAATTCGGCGTCCACGTAATAGTGCGCGACCAGCACGGCCTTCTCGCGCGCGAGCAGCGCCTTGATCCGCGCCTTCAGTGCGGCGCGCTCCTCGGTAGAGGGCGTCTCGGGCACTTTCGCCCATGCCTGCCCGATGCCGCAGGCCGTGCCTGCCGCGACCGGTCGGTCGTACTCGACGGGCTTGATCGTCGATTGCATCTCCATCTCTCCTATGTCGATCGGAGTATGCGCTTCAGCGCCTACTTCGATCCCATGCAACGCTCGACCAGAGTCGAGCGTGTGCGCGCGTGCTCCGGTTCCGTGCAAAGTCCAGCCTTGCCGATCGCCGCCACCAAACGGCCGGCCCAAAAGAAAAAACCCCGCCAGCGCGGGGTTTGTGACGTCCTGAGATTCTAATCGATTTCGAATCAGGCGTAGCGGCGCAGGCGCGTCGCAAATTCCTGCAACGCCTTGATCCCGCTTTGTTCTGCGCGGTGGCACCAATCCTGCAATTGGGCCAGCAGCTGTTCGCGCGATGCGGTCGAGCGATCCCAGATCGCAGCCAGTTCCTGGCGCAGCTGGAAGTACGTCTGCAGCTTCTGGCTGTTCGCGAAGATTTCCGGCAGCAGCTTCTTCTTCTGCTCGTCGAGGCCGTCCTCGTCCTTGTGGAACCACTTGCGCGCGCCGCGCATCAGTTGGTACTTGTCGCTCGAACCGAGCTCCTTGAGGCGCGCGAGCTCCTGGCGATACGCACGCTTGACGGCCTTGCCGTAGCGCGCCATCACTTCGTAGCGGTTCGACAGCACGGCCTGCAGCGTTTCCTGGTCGAGCACCGTCTTCGGCTTGTTCAGGCGCGGCGTGGGCGCGACCTTCTTCACCTTCGCGAGACCGAACGCCGACATGATGCGGATGTACATCCAGCCGATGTCGAATTCGTACCATTTGTTCGACAGCTTCGCCGACGTCGCGAACGTGTGGTGGTTGTTGTGCAGCTCCTCGCCGCCGATCACGATGCCCCACGGGAACAGGTTCGTGCTCGCATCGGCCGAGTTGAAGTTGCGATAGCCCCAGAAGTGGCCGAAACCGTTGACGACGCCGGCCGCCCAGAACGGGATCCAGACCATCTGCACGGCCCACACGGTCAGGCCGACCACGCCGAACAGCGCGATGTCGATCACCATCATCAGGCTGACGCCGAGGATCGGGTATTTCGAATAGATGTTGCGTTCGATCCAGTCGTTCGGCGTGCCGTGCCCGAACTTGCGCATCGTTTCCTCGTTCTTCGCTTCCGCGCGGTACAGCTCGGCGCCCTCGAGGAACACCTTCCAGATGCCACGCGTCTGCGGGCTGTGCGGATCTTCCTCGGTCTCGCACTTCGCATGGTGCTTGCGGTGGATCGCGGCCCACTGGCCGGTCAGCATGCCGGTCGTCATCCACAGCCAGAGCCGGAAGAAATGGCTGGCGATGGGGTGCAGCTCCAGCGCGCGGTGCGCCTGGCAGCGGTGCAGGTAGACCGTCACGCCGATGATCGTGACGTGCGTGACGGCGAGCGCGAACAGCACGATCTGCCACCACGAAAAGCGCAGGAGCCCGTGGGAAAGAAAGTCGAGCAGGGAATTCAGCAAGGCAGTTACCTGTGGTGTAAGCGACGTCGGCCACGCACCGGCGTCAGAAAGATGAAAGCATACCGCGGAATAGACCGGGATTTTACTTCAACCGTTCCAAGTCTTTGTAAAAAATGACTATTTCTTGCCTTGAAGCAACGCCGGCAGTCCACCGGCGGACTGCGCCGGCCGGACGATCCGGATCTGGCCGGTCTACATGACCGCGCGCTCGGGCGGGCTGCCGATGTCGGCTTCGCGCCCGACTGCAAAACCGTCCGGCAGGCCGACGACGCGCACTTCCCGCTGCGGGAACGGAATCGACACGCCGTGCTCGGAAAACAGCCGCCAGATGTTGCGGTTCACCGCCGAGCGCACGCCCGACGTGCCTGTCGCGGAATCCTCGATCCAGAAGCCGAGCTCGAGGTCGATGCCGTCCGCGCCGAAGCTCACGAGGTACGGCGTCGGCGCCGGCTCCGCAAGCACGCGGGGCACGCCCTTCGCGGCATCGGCGAGCAGCGCGAGCGCGTGCTCGACGTCGCTCGTGTACGCGACCTGCACCGCGACCTTCGCATAGCCGCGCGTCAGGTACGACGACTGGTTCTGCACGACGTCGGTGATCAGCTTCTCGTTCGGGATCAGCGTTTCGTTGCCGTCGAGACCGCGCACGACCGTGTAGCGCGTGCGGATCTGCGTGACGACGCCCTGCAGCCCGCCGACGTTGATCGCGTCGCCGAGCCGAAGCGAGCGGTCGAGCAGGATGATGAAGCCCGACACGTAGTTGCTCGCGATCTTCTGCAGCCCGAAGCCGAGCCCGACGCCCACCGCGCCGCCGAACACGCCGAGCACGGTCACGTCGATGCCGACCAGCGACAGGCCGATCAGCACCGCGGCGAACACCAGCAGCGCGCGGCCGACCCGCGACAGCACGACCTTCAGGTTCGCGTCGAGCGTGGTCGCGCGCTTCAGGCGCTCCTCGAGCACCGAGCCGAGCCACATCGCGACCATCAGCGTCACGCAGACCCACAGCGCGCCGGAGATCACGGACAGCAGCGTCAGGTGCGCGTTCGCGACGCGGAACTGCACGCTGTCGAGCCACGCGAGCACGTCGCGCTGGATGCCGAGCACGGTCAGCACCATCGCGGCCCACACGACCACCGACACGAGCCTCTCGACGACCGACAGCCACGCATGCGTGTGGCCGTCGCGCGCAAACACGCGCCGCGCAAAAAAGAACAGCACGTAGATGAGCCCGATGCCGAGCAGCGGCACGAGCGCGAGCGACAGCAGCGACGTCGACATGAACGGCTCGAACGCGAGCTGCGCGCCCCATACGAACACGCCGCCGAACAGCGGGAACAGCGCGCGCTTCAGGCTCTGCGCGCCGGCGCCGGGCGTGCGCCCGGCCGCACGGCGGCGGGCGTCGATGCGGTCGTGCACGAAGCGCGCGGCGAGCCACGCGAAACACAGCGCGCCGACCAGCACCGCCGCCTGCCAGATCATCACCGGCTGGTTGAAGTCCTGGATCACCGACGCGAGGCGGCGCGACAGCAGGCGGTTCTGCATCATCCGTCGAACCCGCCGTTACTGCGGCTGCGCGCGCCGCTCGAGCACCGCGGCGAAGAAGCCGTCGGTCGCATGGCGGTGCGGCCACAGCGACAGGTAGTCGCCCGTCTCGAGCGCGATGCGCTGGTCGGCCAGCACCTTCTGCGCCGGCACGAGCACGAAGTCCGGGTGATCGGCGAGGAACTGGCCGACGATCGCCTCGTTCTCCGCGTCGAGCACGCTGCAGGTCGCGTACACGAGCCGCCCGCCCTTCTTCACGAGCCGCGCCGCGCTCGCGAGGATCGACGCCTGCTTCGGCGTGAGCTCGTCGATCGACGTGCGCGACTGGCGCCACTTCAGGTCCGGATTGCGGCGCAGCGTGCCGAGGCCGCTGCACGGCGCATCGACCAGCACGCGGTCGATCTTGCCGGCGAGCCGCTTGATCTTCGCGTCGTGCTCGCTGTCGATCAGCACCGGGTTCACGTTCGACAGCCCGCTGCGCGCGAGGCGCGGCTTCAGCTTCGCGAGGCGCTTTTCCGACACGTCGAACGCGTACAGGCGCCCGGTCGAGCGCATCATCGCGCCGAGCGCGAGCGTCTTGCCGCCCGCGCCCGCGCAGAAATCGACGACCATCTCGCCGCGGCGCGGCGCGACGAGCGAGCACAGCAGCTGGCTGCCCTCGTCCTGCACCTCGATCAGGCCTTCCTCGAACAGCTTGAGCTTGGTCAGCGCGGGCTTGCCGACGACCCGCACGCCGTACGGCGCGAACGGCGTCGCGCCGGCGTCGATGCCGTTCGCGCGCAGCGCGTCGACCACCTGGTCGCGGGTCGCCTTCTGCGCATTCGCGCGCAGGTCGAGCGGCGCCGGATAGTTGAGCGCCGCGGCGAGCTGCGCGAGCTCCTCCGCGTCGAAGCGCGTCGCGAGCGCCTGCTGGATCCACTCCGGCAGGTTCGTGCGGATCCGCACCGGCAGGCTCGCCGGGTCGATCTTCGACACGTGCTCGAGCCACGCGGCCTCGGCGTCGGACAGGAACGGCTTCAGCGCATTGCGGCCGACCGTCTGCATCAGGCCGAGCAGCGTGAGCCGCCGCGCCGGGCTGCCCGAGCCGCTCTCGGCGAGGTGCGCAAACTCCATCTTGCGGCGCAGCACCGCGAACACCGCCTCGGCGATCACGCCGCGCTCCGCGTGCCCGAGCTTCGGGTGGGCCCGGAAGAACCGGCTCGTCGTCGCATCGGCCGGGCCGGCGAACTTCAGGACCTCGGCGAGCAAGGTTTCGGTCTGGCCGATCAGGAATCCATGCAGCTTCATACACCCTCGCTCGTGTTGGGTTGTTCGTCCGAGAAAATCCAGCGCGCCTCCTCCGGCGCGACCACCGCGCGGCCGGCGTCGAGGCGCAGGCGCCCGTCGACGAACCAGCGCACCGCGCGCGGATACAGCACGTGCTCGAGCGCCAGCACGCGCTGCGCGAGCGCGGCCGCGTCGTCGCCCGCGCGCACGGGCACCGCGCCCTGCGCGACGATCGCGCCGCTGTCGAGTTCGGGGATGACGAAGTGCACGGTCGCGCCGTGCAGCGCGCAGCCTGCGTCGAGCGCCGCCTGGTGCGTATGGATGCCCTTGAAGCTCGGCAGCAGCGACGGGTGGATGTTCAGCATCCGCCCCTCGTATCGTCTGACGAATGCCGGCGTGAGAATCCGCATGAAGCCGGCGAGGATCACGAGATCGGGCGCGAAGCGGTCGATCTCGTCGGCCAGCGCCGCGTCGAAGCTGTCGCGGCCGTCGAACGACCGGTGGTCGACCACGGCGGTCGCAATTCCGTGCGACGCCGCGAAAGCAAGGCCGGCCGCATCCGGCCGGTTGGCGATCACGGCGGCAACCTGGGCCGGCCACCGTTCCTGCGCGCACGCGCGGACGATGGCTTCCATGTTGCTGCCGCGACCGGAAATCAAGATGACGAGT
This sequence comes from Burkholderia stagnalis, assembly GCF_902830275.1. Taxonomy (GTDB): domain Bacteria; phylum Pseudomonadota; class Gammaproteobacteria; order Burkholderiales; family Burkholderiaceae; genus Burkholderia; species Burkholderia stagnalis. The sequence goes on from NZ_CADESW010000002.1 coordinate 378,299, forward strand.
TTTTTCATCCGCGAATTTTACCATTCGGCCTCGCGTTTCCCGCCGGCTGAGCCGCCTGCCCGCCCGAACGTTTATAATCTTCTGCTTTGCGGCATCCATCCGCCCATTCCCCGACGCTGCAGCTATCGTGAAAGTCTTCCGCGGCCTGCCCAACGCCGAAAGCCGCGCCCCGTGCGCGCTGACGATCGGCAACTTCGACGGTGTCCATCGCGGCCACCAGGCCCTGCTCGCGCGCGTGCGCGCGGCGGCGGACGCGCGCGGCCTGCCCGTCTGCGTGATGACCTTCGAGCCGCACCCGCGGGAATTCTTCAATCCGGCCGGCGCGCCGCCGCGCATCGCGATGCTGCGCGACAAGCTCGAGGCGCTGCGCGAGCACGGCGTCGACCGGGTCGTGGTCGAGCACTTCAACCATACGTTCGCGAGCCAGTCGCCTGAGACGTTCGTCGAGCGCACGCTCGTCAATGGGCTGCACACGCGCTGGATGATGGTCGGCGACGATTTCTGCTACGGCGCGAAGCGCGCCGGCACGTTCGATACGCTGAAGGCGGCCGGCGAGCAGTACGGCTTCGAGGTCGAGCAGATGGGCACGGTCGCCGGCAGCGACGGCACGCGCATCTCGAGCTCCGGCGTGCGCGCCGCGCTCGCGGCGGGCGATCTCGCCGCGGCCGCGCAGGCGCTCGGCCACGGCTACGCGATCAGCGGCCACGTCACGCACGGCCTGAAGCTCGGCCGCGACCTCGGTTTCCCCACGCTGAACCTGCCGATCGCGCACAAGCGGCCGGCGCTGATGGGCATCTTCGTCGTCCAGGTGCACGGCCTCGCCGACACCCCGCTGCCCGGCGTCGCGAGCCTCGGCCTGCGCCCGACCGTCGTCGATTCGGGCCGCGTGCTGCTCGAAGTCCACCTGCTCGACTGGCACGGCGACGCATACGGCAAGCTGGTGCGCGTCGAGTTCCTGCAGAAGCTGCGCGACGAGGCGAAGTTCGACGATCTCGAAGCGCTGTCGCGCGCGATCGCGCAGGACGTCGCGAACGCCCGCGCGTATTTCGCCGCGCGCGACCACGCGCCCGGCAGCCGCACGACCGGCTTCTCGACGTCGGCCACCGACCGAATTAGCTGACCCCGCCGGCGGCGCGATGCGCCGCACCCCGGCGCCGCCGATGCGCGCGCTCACCCGATTCACGACGCCCGAGCGTCTCCCGATTTGATAGCGATCTCATCATGAGCAACAAGAAAGCCGATTCGAAACCGCAGGCCAAGTATCCGGTCAACCTGCTCGACACGCCGTTCCCGATGCGCGGCGACCTGCCGAAGCGCGAGCCGCAGTGGGTCAAGGAATGGGAAGCGCGCGGCATCTACGAGAAGATCCGCGCGGCCAGCCAGGGCCGGCCGAAGTTCATCCTGCACGACGGCCCGCCGTATGCGAACGGCGACATCCACCTCGGCCACGCGGTGAACAAGATCCTGAAGGACATCGTCGTCAAGTCGCGCAACATGGCCGGCTTCGACGCGCCGTACGTGCCGGGCTGGGATTGCCACGGGATGCCGATCGAGATCCAGATCGAGAAGCAGTTCGGCAAGTCGCTGCCGGCGGCCGAAGTGATGACCAAGGCGCGCGCGTACGCGACCGAGCAGATCGAGAAGCAGAAAGGCGGCTTCAAGCGGCTCGGCGTGCTCGGCGATTGGGCCAACCCGTACAAGACGATGAACTTCGTCAACGAGGCGGAGGAAATCCGCGCGCTCGGCAAGATCATCGAGAAGGGCTACGTGTATCGCGGCCTGAAGCCGGTGAACTGGTGCTTCGACTGCGGCTCGGCGCTCGCCGAGGCGGAAGTCGAATACAAGGACCGCACCGACCCGACGATCGACGTGATGTTCCCGTTCGCGGAGCCGGAAAAGACCGCGCAGGCGTTCGGCCTGGCCGCGCTGCCGCGCCCCGAGGGCGGCATCGTGATCTGGACCACCACGCCGTGGACGATCCCGGCGAACCAGGCGCTCAACCTGCATCCGGAGATCGTCTACGCGCTCGTCGACACCGAGCGCGGCCTGCTGATCATCGCGGAAGAGCGCGTCGCCGCGTGCATGGAAGAGTTCAAGCTGACCGGCCGCGTCGTCGCGACGACACTCGGCGAGAAGCTCGTCAACCTGCGCTTCCACCACCCGCTCGCCGCGGCCCACCCCGGCTACAAGCGCACGTCGCCCGTCTATCTCGGCGACTACGTGACGACCGACACCGGCACCGGCGTCGTGCACTCGTCGCCCGCCTACGGCGTCGAGGATTTCATGTCGTGCAAGGCGCACGGCATGACCGACGCGGACTTCATCAACCCCGTGCTGGGCGACGGCCGCTACAGCGAATCGCTGCCGCTGTTCGGCGGCCTGACGATCTGGGACGCGAACCCGAAGATCGTCGAGGCGCTGAACGCGGCCGGCACGCTGCTGCGCAACGAGAAGTACACGCACAGCTACATGCACTGCTGGCGCCACAAGACGCCGATCATCTATCGCGCGACGTCGCAGTGGTTCGCGGGCATGGACGTGACGCCGCGCGACGGCGGCGCGACGCTGCGCGAAACCGCGCTCGCGGGCGTGGACGCAACGGCGTTCTACCCGTCGTGGGGCAAGCAGCGCCTGCACAGCATGATCGAGAACCGTCCTGACTGGACGCTGTCGCGCCAGCGCCAGTGGGGCGTGCCGATGGCGTTCTTCGTGCACAAGGAAACCGGCGAGCTGCATCCGCGCACGCTCGAGCTGCTGGAAGAAGTCGCGAAGCGCGTCGAGCAGTCGGGCATCGAGGCGTGGCAGTCGCTCGATCCGCGCGAGCTGATCGGCGACGACGCGAACCTGTACGAGAAGAACCGCGACACGCTCGACGTGTGGTTCGACTCGGGCACGACGCACTGGCATGTGCTGCGCGGCTCGCACAAGGATCAGCTGCAGTTCCCGGCCGACCTGTACCTCGAAGGCTCGGACCAGCACCGCGGCTGGTTCCACTCGTCGCTGCTGACCGCGTCGATGCTCGACGGCCGCGCGCCGTACAAGGGCCTGCTCACGCACGGCTTCACGGTCGACGGCGAAGGCCGCAAGATGAGCAAGTCGCTCGGCAACGGCATCGATCCGCACGAAGTCGCGAACCGTCTCGGCGCGGAAATCATCCGCCTGTGGATCGCGTCGACCGACTACTCGGGCGAGCTCGCGATCTCCGAGGAAATCCTGAAGCGCGTGACGGAAGGCTATCGCCGCATCCGCAACACGCTGCGCTTCCTGCTCGCGAACCTGTCCGACTTCGACTACGCGCAGCATGCGCTGCCGGTCGGCGAGTGGCTCGAGATCGACCGTTACGCGGTCGCCTTCTCCACGCAGCTGCAGACCGAACTGCTCGCGCACTACGAGAAGTACGAATTCCACCCGGTCGTCGCGAAGCTGCAGACGTACTGCTCGGAAGATCTCGGCGGCTTCTACCTCGACGTGCTGAAGGACCGCCTGTACACGAGCGCGCCGGATTCGACCGCGCGCCGTTCCGCGCAGACGGCGCTCTATCACCTGACGCAGGGCCTGCTGCGCGTGCTCGCGCCGTTCCTGTCGTTCACCGCCGAGGAAGCATGGAAGGTGTTCCAGCCGGCGAGCGACACGATCTTCACGGAAACGTACTACGCGTATCCGGAAGTCGCCGACGCCGGCGCGCTGGTCGCCAAGTGGACGCTGCTGCGCGACGTGCGCGGCAACGTGACGAAGGCGCTCGAGGAAGCCCGCACCGCGAACCGCATCGGCTCGTCGCTGCAGGCGGAAGTGACGGTGCACGCGAGCGGCGCGCGCTACGACGCGCTCGCGAGCCTCGCCGACGATCTCAAGTTCGTGCTGATCACGTCGGCCGCGACGGTCGTCAAGGTCGACGACGAAGCGCAGGAAGGCGTCGACGTGGCCGCCTCGAAGTACCAGAAGTGCGAGCGCTGCTGGCACTACCGCGAGGACGTCGGCGCGCATGCCGATCACCCGACGCTGTGCGGCCGCTGCTTCTCGAACCTGTTTGAAAACGGCGAAACCCGGAGCGCGGCGTAACCATGGCGAAAACCCTGTCGAAATCGACCGGCGGCGCACTGGCGCCGTGGCTCGGCATTTCGCTGATCGTCATCCTGTTCGATCAGCTGACGAAGATCGCGATCCTGAAGACCTTCGCATACGGCGCGCAGCATGCGCTGACGTCGTTCTTCAATCTCGTGCTGGTCTACAACCAGGGCGCGGCGTTCGGCTTTCTCGCGACCGCCGGCGGCTGGCAGCGCTGGGCGTTCACCGCGCTCGGCATCGGCGCGACGCTCGTGATCTGCTACCTGCTGAAGCGCCACGGCCAGCAGCGCCTGTTCAGCCTGTCGCTCGCGCTGATCCTCGGCGGCGCGCTCGGCAACGTGATCGACCGTCTCGTCTACGGCCACGTGATCGACTTCCTCGACTTCCACGTCGGCGCCTGGCATTTCCCGGCGTTCAACCTTGCCGATTCGGCGATCACGGTCGGCGCGGTGCTGCTGATCTACGACGAGCTGCGTCGCGTGCGCGGCGCGCGCTAAGCGCGCATACTCTGCGTCGACGGCCGGCCGCGCGCCGGCCGTCCTGATCGATCCCTTCGGAGGCCCGCGTTGGCACACGCAGAACTCGCAGGAAAACATCTCGTCCTCGGCCTGACGGGCGGCATCGCCTGCTACAAGATCGCCGAGCTCACCCGCCTGCTCACCAAGGCCGGCGCGACCGTGCAGGTCGCGATGACGGAAGCCGCGACCCAGTTCATCACGCCCGTCACGATGCAGGCGCTGTCCGGCCGGCCCGTCTACACGAGCCAGTGGGACGCGCGCATCGACAACAACATGGCGCACATCGACCTGTCGCGCGAAGCCGACGCGATCGTCATCGCGCCCGCGTCGACCGACTTCCTCGCGAAGCTCGCGCACGGGTTCGCGGACGACCTGCTGTCGACGCTGTGCGTCGCCCGCGATTGCCCGCTGCTCGTCGTGCCCGCGATGAACCGCCAGATGTGGCAGAACCCGGCCACGCAGCGCAACGTCGCGCAGCTGCGCGCCGACGGCGTGTCGGTGCTCGGCCCCGACTCCGGCGCGCAGGCGTGCGGCGAGATCGGCGACGGCCGCATGCTCGAGCCGGAAGCGATCTACGAGGCGATCGTCGCGCACTTCCAGCCGAAGCGGCTCGCTCACCGGCGCGTGCTGATCACGGCCGGCCCGACGTTCGAGCCGCTCGACCCCGTGCGCGGGCTGACCAACCGCTCGAGCGGCAAGATGGGCTTCGCGCTCGCGCGCGCGGCGCAGCAGGCCGGCGCGGAGGTGCACCTGATCGCCGGCCCGGTCGGCCTCGCGACGCCGTGGGGCGTCTACCGCGAGGACGTGCAGACCGCGCAGCAAATGTACGACGCGGTCATGAACGCGGTGCCCGACGCCGACATCTTCATCGCGGTAGCCGCGGTGGCCGACTGGCGCGCGGCGCAGCCGGCCGAGCACAAGATGAAGAAGACCGCCGACCGCAAGATGCCCGAGCTGACGTTCGTCGAGAACCCGGACATCCTCGCGACGGTCGCGGCCCTCCCCGATCCGCCGTTCTGTGTCGGCTTCGCGGCGGAAAGCGGCGATCTCGACGTGCACGGCGACGAGAAGCGCAAGCGCAAGAACGTGCCGCTGCTCGTCGGCAACCTCGGCCCGCAGACGTTCGGCCGCGACGACAACGAAGTCGCGCTGTTCGACGCGGCCGGCATCACGTGCCTGCCGCGCGCGCCGAAGGACGCACTCGCGCACGTGCTCGTCGACGAAATCGCGAAGCGCCTGCCCGACAACAGCCTGATCTGACCGCCTCATCCGACGCACGCGCGGCGGCCTGTGTGCCGCCGCGCCTTTTTCCCAGCGATTCGACGACCGAATGAAACTCGACCTGAAGATTCTCGACGCGCGCATGCGCGATTACCTGCCCGCCTACGCGACGACCGGCAGCGCGGGCCTCGACCTGCGTGCGTGCCTCGATGCGCCGCTCACGCTGAAGCCGGGCGAGACCGCGCTCGTGCCGACCGGCCTCGCGATCCATCTCGCCGACCCGGGCTACGCGGCGCTGATCCTGCCGCGCTCGGGCCTCGGCCACAAGCACGGCATCGTGCTCGGCAACCTGGTCGGCCTGATCGACTCCGACTACCAGGGCCAGTTGATGATCTCGACGTGGAACCGCGGCCAGACGGAGTTCGTGCTGAACCCGTTCGAACGCCTCGCGCAGCTCGTGATCGTGCCGGTCGTGCAGGCGCAGTTCAACATCGTCGACGACTTCGCCGAAAGCGATCGCGGCGCGGGCGGCTTCGGCAGCACGGGCCGTCACTGAACGACGCAAGGGGCCTCGCGGCCCCTTTCTTTTTTCCGCTCGCCGTCACTCCCCGACGGGCTGCGCGATACGCGCGGGCGACAGGTCGCGCCGCCGCGCCTGTGTGACGCTCGCGTAGATCACCAGCGCGACCAGCACGCCCAGCAGCACGGCCGACGAACCGATCGTGCCGAGCGCGAGGCCGCCCTTCGCGACCGGCTTCGTCAGTAGGTCGCCGACCGTCGCGCCGAACGGGCGCGTGAGCACGAACGCGGCCCAGAACAGGAACACGCCCGAGATTCGCGTGAAATAGTGCGCCAGCACGATCGCCACGAGCAGGCCACCGATCAGCAGCGCGCCGCCCGCGAAACCGAGGCCCGAACTGTCTGCGAGGAAATCGCCGAGCGCGGTGCCAAGCGTGTTCGAGAACAGGATCGCGATCCAGTACAGCAGCTCGACCTTGCGCGTCCGGATTTCGTCCACCGACAGCGATTCGCCCGTCAGGCGCCAGATCGCGAAGATGCCGAGCAGGACCGCGACGAGAATCGACGAGCCGGCCGCGTAGCCGAGGCCGAGCGTGCGGTCCATGAAATCGGACATCGTCGTGCCGGCCGTGCTCGTCGCGACGATCACCGCCCAGTAGATGGCCGGGCGATAGCCCGTGGTCCTGAGCTGCGCGCCGAGCGTGACGAGAAAGAAGCCGAACAGCAGGATCGAGCTGGCCGCGTAGCCGACGTTCAGCGTCATCGACAGCAGGTCGCCGCCGGTTTCGCCGAGCGTGGTCGCGCAGATCTTCATGATCCAGAACGCGAGCGTGATTTCGGGAAGTTTGTTCATTCGCACCCCTTTGCGGAAAGGCAGCGAGGCGGCGCGCCGCCTCGCAGATGGGATCGAATGTAGTCGTCGCCGGCTTAACGGAACCTTAGCAAACGTGAAAGACGGCGCGGTGGGGCGGCTGCCCCGTCAACGCGCGTGCTGGTGCCGATAGTGCAGCGCGTACGCGACCATCAGCAGCACGCCGAACGCGACGCCGACCACCATCGTCATCCGGAATTCGCGCGTGAATGCGGTCGTGAGCAGGATCGCCGCGACGAGCCCCGCGCCGAGCAGGCTGCCGAACGGGTGCCCCCACATGCGAAACGCGAGCGCGGGGCCGCGATACCGCGCACGGAAGCGCAGGTGCGTGACGAAGATCATCAGCCAGGTGAACAGCGCGCCGAACATCGCGATCGCCATCATCACGGTGAACGCCGTGTCGGGCGCCAGCGCAACCAGCACGGCCGCGACCGCGACGCCGCTCGTCGAGATCCACAGCGCCGCGCGCGGCACGCCGTTCGCGCCGAGCCGGCCGAACACGGCCGGCGCGAGCCGCGCGCGCGACAGGCTGAACATCATCCGCGTCGTCACGTAGAGCTGGCTGTTCATCGCGGACAGCGCCGCGATCAGCAGCACGAAGTTGATCACGCCCGCCGCATACGGCACGTGCGTCGCGGCCATCACCTTCACGAACGGGCTCTCGTCGGTGCCGGCCTGGGTCCACGGCACGATCGCGAGCATCAACGACAGCGTCAGCAGATAGAACAGCACGAGGCGGAACACCGTCGAGCGGAATGCGCGCGTGACCGCGTGCTGCGGATCGCGCGCTTCGCCCGCCGCGATCGCGACGGCCTCGATGCTCATGTAGCTGAAGATCGCGACGATCACCGCGACCCACGTTCCCCACGGCCCCTTCGGCAGGAAGCCCCCGTGCGCGGTGTAGTTCGCGAAGCCGATTCCGGACGCGGCCGGCGCCGACCAGACGAGATACGCGCCGAGCACGATGAACACGACGATCGCCGCGATCTTCAGCAGCGAGAACGCGTATTCGACCGAGCCGTACAACGTGACGCTCGCGAGGTTCACGGCGATCAGCAGCGCGGAGAAGCCGATCACCCAGTACCAGCCGGGCACCGCCGGAAACCAGTACTTCATGAACACGGCGATCGCGCTGATCTCGGTGCCGATCGCGAACACCACTGCGAACCAGTACGCGTAGCGCACGAGGAAGCCCGCCAGCGGGCCGACGTAATGCTCCGCATACGCGCCGAACGAACCGGCCGTCGGGTGCGCGACGGTCATTTCCGCGAGCGCCCCCATCAGCAGCAGCGCGATCAGCGCACCGATCGCATACGAAACGAGCACGCTCGGGCCCGCGAGCCCGATCGCGAACCCGCTGCCGAGAAACAGCCCCGTGCCGATCGCGCCGCCGATCGCGATCATCGCCATCTGCCCCGACGACAGCGCGTGGCGCAACCCTTGCTCGCGCTCGACGATGCTGTCGAACGACCGTTGTTGTTGTGTCACAGCCTTGCCACTCCCCTGCACCACCATTGCGCGCCGCCGGCGCCGGATAAAACGAAACGGCGCGGAAAACTTCCCGCGCCGTTCGCATGAACCGCCGATTATCGCTTATTCGACTTCGACCGCCTCTTCGTTCGGCTTGTGCGGCGGATTCGCCAGCTTGTCGAACGACAGCTGCACCTTGTCGTTTTCGTCCACGTCGACCGTCACGTGACCGCCGTTCACCAGCTTGCCGAACAGCAATTCGTCGGCCAGCGCGCGACGGATCGTGTCCTGGATCAGCCGCTGCATCGGCCGCGCGCCCATCAGCGGGTCGAAGCCGTGCTTCGCGAGATGCTTGCGCAGCGCGTCGGTGAAGAGCGCGTCGACCTTCTTCTCGTGCAGCTGTTCCTCGAGCTGGATCAGGAACTTGTCGACCACGCGCATGATGATTTCCTCATCGAGCGAGCGGAAGCTGATGATCGAGTCGAGACGGTTGCGGAACTCCGGCGTGAACAGGCGCTTGATGTCGACCATTTCGTCGCCGGTTTCGCGGCGCGTGGTGAAACCGATCGTCGCCTTCTGCATCGACTCGGCGCCCGCGTTCGTCGTCATGATGATGATGACGTTGCGGAAATCCGCCTTGCGGCCGTTGTTGTCCGTCAGCGTGCCGTGGTCCATCACCTGCAGCAGCACGTTGAAGATGTCCGGATGCGCCTTCTCGATCTCGTCGAGCAGCAGCACGCAGTGCGGCTTCTTCGTGACGGCTTCGGTCAGCAGGCCGCCCTGGTCGAACCCGACATAGCCCGGCGGCGCGCCGATCAGGCGGCTCACCGCGTGACGCTCCATGTATTCCGACATGTCGAAGCGAATCAGCTCGATGCCCAGCGTGAACGCGAGCTGGCGCGCCACTTCGGTCTTGCCGACGCCCGTCGGGCCGGAGAACAGGAACGCGCCGATCGGCTTGTCCATCTTGCCGAGGCCCGCGCGCGCCATCTTGATCGATGCCGCGAGCGCGTCGATCGCCGGATCCTGGCCGAACACGACGCTCTTCAGGTCGCGATCGAGCGTCTGCAGCTTGCTGCGGTCGTCCTGCGACACGCTCTGCGCCGGCACCCGCGCGATCTTCGAGATGATTTCCTCGATCTCGCTCTTGCCGATCGTCTTCTTCTGCTTCGACTTCGGCAGGATGCGCTGCGCGGCGCCCGCTTCGTCGATCACGTCGATCGCCTTGTCCGGCAGGTGACGGTCGGTGATGAAGCGTGCCGACAGCTCCGCCGCGGCCGACAGCGCGCCCGACGAATACTTGACGCCGTGATGCTCCTCGAAGCGCGACTTCAGGCCGCGCAGGATCGCGACCGTCTGCTCGACGGTCGGCTCGGTCACGTCGACCTTCTGGAAGCGCCGCGACAACGCCGCATCCTTTTCGAAGATGCCGCGATATTCGGTGAACGTCGTCGCGCCAATGCACTTGAGCGTGCCCGACGACAGCGCCGGCTTCAGCAGGTTCGACGCATCGAGCGTGCCGCCCGACGCCGCGCCGGCGCCGATCAGCGTGTGGATCTCGTCGATGAACAGGATCGCGTGCGGGCGCTCCTTCAGTTCCTTCAGCACCGTCTTCAGACGCTGCTCGAAATCGCCGCGATACTTGGTGCCCGCCAGCAGCGCGCCCATGTCGAGCGAATAGACCTGCGCGTTCGCGAGGATGTCCGGCACCTCGCCGCGCGTGATGCGGTAGGCGAGGCCTTCCGCGATCGCGGTCTTGCCGACGCCGGCCTCGCCGACGAGCAGCGGATTGTTCTTGCGGCGGCGGCACAGCACCTGCACGACGCGCTCGACCTCGGACTCGCGCCCGATCAGCGGATCGATGCGGCCGTCCTTCGCCATCTGGTTCAGGTTCTGCGTGAACTGCGCGAGCGGGGTTTCCTTCTGCGCATTCGCGTCCTCGCTCTCGGCGTTCGCGTCGCTCGCCTTCGCGGCCTCGCCGCTGTTGGTCTTCGCGATGCCGTGCGAGATGAAGTTGACGACGTCGAGGCGCGTCACGCCCTGCTGCTGCAGGTAGTAGACCGCGTGGGAATCCTTTTCGCCGAAGATCGCGACCAGCACGTTCGCGCCGGTCACTTCCTTCTTGCCGTTCGACGTCGACTGGACGTGCATGATCGCGCGCTGGATCACGCGCTGGAAACCGAGCGTCGGCTGCGTGTCGACGTCGTCGGTGCCCGGAACGGTAGGCGTGTTGTCGTGGATGAAATTGCGCAGGTTCTGGCGCAGGTCCTCGATGTTCGCCGCGCAAGCGCGCAACACCTCGGCCGCCGTCGGATTATCCAGCAGGGCCAGCAGCAGATGCTCGACTGTTATGAACTCATGGCGCGCCTGGCGTGCTTCCATGAACGCCATGTGCAGGCTGACTTCCAATTCCTGGGCAATCATGCTTCCTCCATCACGCACTGCAGCGGATGCCCGGCCTGCCGCGCATGGGTAACGACTTGCTCAACCTTGGTCGACGCGATGTCCCGCGTGTAGACCCCACAAACCCCTCGCCCTTCGCGATGGACCTTCAGCATGATCTGCGTGGCCGTCTCGCGATCCTTCTTGAAATACTCCTGCACGACCATCACGACGAATTCCATCGGCGTGAAGTCGTCGTTGAGCAGCACCACCTTGTACATCGAAGGCGGCTTCAGCTTCTGCTGCTTGCGTTCCAGGACGGTACTGTCCTGCTTGTCCGGGATAATCGCCATACACCCATTCTAAACAACTCGGACAGGCCCGCAATCCTGCCATTACCCGACCGACCGGCCGGCGCCCTCCCCGGAACCCCGGAAACTCGCATGTGCTCTCGCGCCATACGAAAGCCGGCTGCGGTGCCGGCTTTCACGCGTGGCGCGGGACACGTTCCGTCACGGAGAATCGCACCGCGACGTCGCGTCCGCACCAGTATCCCACAAGCCGGGACGGCTCGAACGCGTGTCACTCGAGCCTGGTATATGAGCCGATTATGCGACTTTTCAAGTCCGCGCGCTTGCCGCGTTGCGATTCGGCAAAGCCGGAAAAACCCTGAAAATGGGTTCTTTACAACGTCCCCCTATACGTCTAAAAATTCACTTGACACTCCAATAAAGAGCGCCAACAATCAAGCTGGCACTTTTTTAGATTTGCCTGAACGGCGAAGCATGAAAGGCCGAGGTGAGCTTGTGAGGGGGGAACGGCTGCATTTTCCGGTCGTTTAGCTTTTCGAGCGTGCTCGTGGTAAGTAGCGACTGTGTGACAGGGGAAGTAGGTATGGCAACTGGTATTGTCAAATGGTTCAATGACGCGAAGGGCTTCGGTTTCATCACCCCCGACGAGGGCGGTGAGGATCTGTTCGCACACTTCTCGGCCATCAACATGCAGGGCTTCAAGACCCTGAAGGAAGGCCAGAAGGTCAGCTTCGAGGTCGTTCAAGGACCGAAAGGCAAGCAGGCTTCGAATATCCAAGCTGCCTGAGGGCAATGGATTTCGAATGAGGAAACCCGGCTAAATGCCGGGTTTTCTTTTTTGCAGTCGGCAAACGATCTTTCGATCGGCCGCTTCGATTGGCCGCTTCTTTCGTCCAATCGCAATACATGGCCGCAGATTGTATTGGCGAGCGTGCAGATCGGCATCGCACGCCCGCATGCCGCCGAATCGCGGATGGCGCGTCACACGACTTTCAGCGTGCCCATCATGCCGAGATCCTCGTGCTCGAGGATGTGGCAATGAAACATGCGTTCGCCGCGCGTGTCCTGCGTGGTGACGAACGTGACGGTTTCCCCGCTGCGGACGTTCACGGTATCGCGCCATGCGCGGAACGGCTCCGGCGTGCGCGTGCCGTTCGACGCGCGCTCGATCACCTGGAACTGCGTGCCGTGCAGGTGGAACGGGTGATCCATGTCGGTCTCGTTGCGGATCGTCCAGCGCTCGACGTCGCCCGCGCGGCTCGTCAGCGTCGCACGGTGCGGCGCGTAGGTGTCGCCGTTGATCGTAAAGCGCATGCCCGCGGGCCGGCCGTGCGCCGGTGCCGCCATCATCGCGTCCATGTCCATTTCCTCGCCGAACGCGACCGTCTTGTCCGCGACCGGCTTGCCGAGCGCGGGCACCGCGCGCAACGTCGCGGGCACCGGGCGCGCGGCGGCCGGCGCAAAGGCGACATCGGCGAGCGGCAGCGCCGGGTCCGGCGGCAGGCTGCCGTGTCCGTCGTCCGACATCGCCATCTTGCGCCGGTCGTACTCGGCCGCGACCAGCACCGCGCGCGAGGCGCGGTCGCCCGCGCGCATCAGCAGCTCCGCACGCTCGCCCGGCGCGAGCAGCAGCGACGTGACGCGGCGCGGCACCTCGAGCAGCCCGCCGTCGGTGCCGGCGTGCTCGAACGCGCGGCCGTCGTCGAACGCGAGCCGCAGATAGCGCGCACTGCACGCATTCCACACACGCCAGCGCTCGTCGCCGGCCACGTCGATGCGCGGCCTGCGCGCACCGTTGACCAGCACGAACTGGCCTTCGCGGCCGTTCATCCAGTCCATCATGTCGTTCGGCGGAATCGTGCCGTCGCGCGCGAGCTTCAGGTCGGACACGAACAGGTTGCGCTCCGGCCAGCTGGCCAGCGGATCGTCCGCTGCGCGCACGACGAACGGCCCCGCGAGCCCGCGGAACACCTGCTCGGCCGTCATCATGTGCGGATGCGGGTGGTACCAGTAGGTGCCCGCGCTGCCCTTCGGCAATGTGAAGCGATAGACGTGCGACGCGCCCGGCGCAACCGGGTCGGACGGGTTGCCGTCCTGGTCCGGCGGCACCGGCAGGCCGTGCCAGTGAATCGTCGACGGCTGCGGCAGCCGGTTCACGAACCGGATCTCGACCGTGTCGCCCTCGCGGACATCGATCAGCGGCCCGACGACCGGCCCCTGCGCACCGTCGCCGAACTGCCAGAACGTCGTCGGTCGCGCACCGCGCAGCAGCGGTCGCGCGACCGGCTGCGCGACGAGCGTCGCGCGGAACGTCCCGGGCTCGCGGCTTTCGTTCGCGAGCATGCGCAGCGGTGCGAGCGGCGCGCCGGCCGGCAGCGCGTCGGCGGCCGCGAGCGGCGCCGGACGCGCGGCCGATGCGTGCTTCCCGTGCTGTCCATGGGACATGCCGGCCATGCCGGGCATGTCGTCCATCTGCTCCATGCCGGCCATGCCCGCGTGGCCCGCGTGCTGCGCCCATGCGCTGCGCGCGACCAGCGACGCGACGGCAACGCCGACGGCGCGCGACAGGAAGGTTCTGCGTATCATCAATCGTTCCTCGTTCTTGACGGTTTTTGTCCGGAAGGCCCTGCGGAGCGGGATTGCCGGTGGGCGGCGGGCCATGCCGGGCGGATGCGCCGCTCGCCTGGCTGGCGGCGGATAAGCGCGCATCCGCGCGCGCATCGCAGGCCGGCGTCACCCGGCTAGCGCCGACCGGATGATCAGGCGGCGCGCGGCGTCTTTCGATCGCACGCTTCTTCGAATAGAGCGACGACTCGAGGTCGGCGGCCCCCGCTGGTCGGGCGAACGCGCTCGAACACAGTCGAACGCATTGGCAGCGTAACCCGCAACATCATAACCGGACGTCTGTCCCGTAAATCGGTGGCTGCAGCCGGGCGGCCAAACGTCGCATGCGTGCCCAGGATCGATGCGAAGGTCCGCCCGCCTCCCCGTGCGGACCATTCGCCGTCGATCCGGCGACCGCTTCCCGCCCCGAACGACGAAAATCGCCGCATCCGCCGCGATCACACAGCACGTCCGTTGGCCGAACGCGCGTCGGCTTTCCGCTACCCGGTCAACCCAATCTCAAAAATTTCACGATGTGGAACAAGTCCCTGCCTTCTGAAAATTCGTGGTGCAGGGCACAAATTTTCTGTTTCGCGATGCCGAAAATCGTTCCGCAATACAAAACGACAGAAATAATCGATTGTTTTTAAAAGAGAATTTTTGTTTCGAGCAGCGCATCCAGGTGCACCATCCGACTGGGTCGCGGACGTAGACTTTGTTCCATGCACTGGCGACACGCAGCGAGGTTCGAAACGCACCGGCGACGAACCCGACGCAGCAGCCGCCAGACCAGAGCCTGCCGGACCGGCGGGCGGCGCCAGGAAATCGAATCGCGTGTAATCGGAAAGGGAGAACGGAAATGAAAGGATTTCGCTTTGGTTCAGCGCTCGGGTCGTTCTACATCCTGCCGGGCAACGGCGGCTGGGAAGCGACGTTCGGCAACGCACTGCTCGGCGCGTTCTCGAGCCCCGAGCATGCCGCGGACCACATCTCCCGCGGCGACTGCCCGCAACTGTCCGAACTGGACACGGCAACCCTCGAGGTGCCGCACGAAATCGCCGAATGGGAAATCGTCCACGTGTGAATGACGGCCCTGCAACGAAAAACGCCCCGCGCGTGCGGGGCGTTTTTCTTTTCGGGCGGCCGTGATGCCGTGCCGCGCGCGTCGTCAGGCGACGGCGTCGACGATGCCGTTCAGCGTCGCGCTCGGGCGCATCGCCTGGCTCGTCAGCTCGACGTTCGGGCGATAGTAGCCGCCGATGGCCACCGGCTTGCCCTGCGCCGCGCCCAGTTCCTCGAGGATGCGCGCCTCGCTGTCGCCCAGCGCCTTCGCGATGCCGGCGAACTGCGCCTGCAGCGCCGCGTCGTCGGTCTGGGCGGCGAGTGCCTGCGCCCAGTACAGGCACAGGTAGAAGTGGCTGCCACGGTTGTCGAGGCCACCGACCTTGCGCGCCGGCGACTTGTTCTCGTCGAGGAACTTGCCGGTCGCCTGGTCGAGCGTCTTCGCGAGCACGACCGCCTTCGGGTTCTGGTACGCGTGGCCGAGGTGCTCGAGCGACGCCGCGAGCGCGAGGAATTCGCCGAGCGAATCCCAGCGCAGGAAGCCCTCTTCGACGAACTGCTGCACGTGCTTCGGCGCGGAGCCGCCTGCGCCCGTCTCGAACATCCCGCCGCCCGCCATCAGCGGCACGATCGACAGCATCTTCGCGCTGGTGCCGAGTTCCATGATCGGGAACAGGTCGGTCAGGTAGTCACGCAGCACGTTGCCCGTCACCGAAATCGTGTCCTGGCCCGCGCGGATGCGCTCGAGCGAGAAACGAGTCGCGTCGACCGGCGTCATGATGCGGATGTCGAGGCCGTTCGTGTCGTGATCCTTCAGGTAGCGCTCGACCTTTGCAATCACCTGCGCGTCGTGCGCACGGGCCGGATCGAGCCAGAACACGGCCGGTGCGCCGGTCGCGCGCGCGCGGTTCACCGCGAGCTTGACCCAGTCCTGCACCGGTGCGTCCTTGGTCTGGCACATGCGCCAGATGTCGCCCGCCTCGACCGTGTGCTCGAGCAGCACGTTGCCCGCTTCGTCGGTGACGCGCACGACGCCGTCCGCCGGAATCTGGAACGTCTTGTCGTGCGAACCGTATTCTTCGGCCGCCTGCGCCATCAGGCCGACGTTCGGCACGCTGCCCATCGTGACCGGGTCGAATGCGCCGTGCTGCTTGCAATCCTCGATCACGGCCTGGTAGACGCCCGCGTAGCAGCGGTCCGGAATCACGGCCTTTGCGTCGTACAGCTCGCCGTCCGGGCCCCACATGCAGCCCGACTCGCGGATCATCGCCGGCATCGATGCGTCGACGATCACGTCGCTCGGCACGTGCAGGTTCGTGATGCCCTTGTCCGAGTTGACCATCGCGAGGCGCGGGCGCACCGCGTATTCGGCCTTGATGTCGGCCTCGATCGCTTCACGCGTGTCGGCCGGCAGATCCTTCAGGCGCGCGTACAGGTCGCCGATGCCGTTGTTCGGGTTGAAGCCGGCCTGCGCGAGCACGTCCGCGTGCTTCGCGAGCGCGTCGCGGTAGAACACCGACACGAAATGGCCGAACAGGATCGGATCGGAGACCTTCATCATGGTCGCCTTCAGGTGCACCGAGAACAGCACGCCCTGCGCCTTCGCATCGGCGATCTGCGCTTCGATGAAGCTGCGCAGCGCGTTCTTGCTCATCACCGACGCGTCGATGATCTCGCCCGCCTTGACGGCCGTCTTTTCCTTCAGCACCTTCTTCGCGCCGTCGGTCGTCGTCAGCTCGATCTTCACGCTGCCGGCATCGGCGATCAGCGCCGACTTCTCGCTGCCGTAGAAGTCGCCTTCGCTCATGTGCGCGACGTGCGCCTTCGACGTGGCCTGCCATGCGCCCATCTTGTGCGGGTGCTTGCGTGCGTAGTTCTTGACCGACAGCGGCGCGCGGCGATCGGAGTTGCCTTCGCGCAGCACGGGGTTCACCGCGCTGCCCTTGATCTTGTCGTAGCGGGCCTTGACGGCCTTCTCTTCGTCGGTCGACGGCTCTTCCGGGTAGGCCGGCAGTGCGTAGCCCTGCGCCTGAAGTTCGGCGATCGCGGCCTTCAGCTGCGGCACCGATGCGCTGATGTTCGGCAGCTTGATGATGTTCGCTTCCGGCTTCAGCGTGAGCTGGCCCAGCTCGGCCAGATCGTCAGAACCCTTCTGCGCGGGCGGCAGGACGTCCGCGAACGCGGCGATGATGCGGCCGGCGAGCGAGATGTCGCGCGTCTCGACGGCGACGCCGGACGAGCGCGTGAAGGCCTTGACGATCGGCAGCAGCGAATAGGTCGCGAGCGCGGGCGCTTCGTCGGTGAGGGTGTAGATGATCTTGGGCGAAGTGGACATGGTCGATGCGTTGCTACGTGAATATTGGAACTGAAGATCGCCGGCGGTAACCGGCGGAGGGGTGACCGGATCGGTCGCGAATGGGCGCCGCGGCGGCTCAGCCGGGCGGCGGTGTTGCGAGGGCCGTCATGTTCTACCTTGCAGGGCATGCGGGCCGCATGCCGGACCGCCCTGCCAAACCTGCCATTCACAAGACGCCCCGGCGCCGGCAGTGGGCGCCGGGGCGGCCGGACCTGCGCCGGCCCGCCCCGCAAGGGGCTTACATGTTCTCGATCAGCACTTCACCGAAGCCCGAGCACGACACCTGCGTCGCGCCTTCCATCAGGCGCGCGAAGTCGTACGTGACGCGCTTCTGCAGGATCGACTTCTCCATCGCGGCGATGATCGTGTCCGCCGCTTCCGTCCAGCCGAGATGGCGCAGCATCATTTCCGCCGACAGGATCTCGGAACCCGGGTTCACGTAATCCTTGCCGGCGTACTTCGGCGCGGTGCCGTGGGTCGCCTCGAACATCGCGACCGAATCCGACAGGTTCGCGCCCGGCGCGATGCCGATGCCGCCGACCTGCGCAGCCAGCGCGTCGGAGATGTAGTCGCCGTTCAGGTTCAGCGTCGCGATCACGTCGTATTCGGCCGGGCGCAGCAGGATCTGCTGCAGGAACGCATCGGCGATCGAATCCTTGATGACGATCTCGTTGCCCGTCTTCGGGTTCTTCACGCGCATCCACGGGCCGCCGTCGATCAGCTCGCCGCCGAACTCCTTCTGCGCGAGCGCGTAGCCGGCGTCACGGAACAGGCCTTCCGTGAACTTCATGATGTTGCCCTTGTGCACCAGCGTGACCGACTTGCGGTCGTTGTCGATCGCATACTGGATCGCCTTGCGCACGAGACGCTCGGTGCCTTCGGTCGACACGGGCTTCACGCCGATCCCCGAGGTTTCCGGGAAGCGGATCTTCTTCACGCCCATCTCGTCCTGCAGGAACTGGATGACCTTCTTCGCCTGCTCGGAGCCCGCCGCCCATTCGATGCCCGCGTAGATGTCTTCCGAGTTCTCGCGGAAGATCACCATGTCGATCTTTTGCGGCTCGCGCACCGGCGACGGCACGCCCTTGAAGTACTGCACCGGGCGCAGGCACACGTAGAGGTCGAGTTCCTGGCGCAGCGCGACGTTCAGCGAGCGGATCCCGCCGCCGACCGGGGTCGTCAGCGGCCCCTTGATCGACACGACGTATTCCTTCAGCACCTGCAGCGTCTCGTCCGGCAGCCACACGTCGGGGCCGTAGACCTTGGTCGCCTTCTCGCCCGCGTAGATCTCCATCCAGTGGATCTTGCGCTTGCCCTTGTACGCCCGCTCGACCGCCGCATCGACGACCTTGATCATGACCGGGGTGATATCGAAGCCCGTACCGTCGCCTTCGATATAGGGAATGATCGGCTGCTCGGATACGTTGAGCGAGAAATCCTTGTTGACGGTGATCTTGTCACCGCCCTCCGGAACCTTGATGTGCTGATACGGCATGATCGACTCCAGTGACGTGGCTGAGCAGGTAATTCTGGTCGAAGCTGCGCGCGCACGGGAACGCGGTGACGCCACTCCCGTGAGGGCTACAGCGAGCCGCTATTCTAGCGCCCCAATCGGGGGCGGCGGCGCGAACCGCGGCGCTGCGTATCAAGTCTCCCCTTATGTCTTATATAAGACAGATGACTTGCCGTTCCGTATTATGCATTAAGATTCCGCCATTTGCCATAGACCGTCCGGTGCGCCCCCGGCCCGACGGGCACGCCCCAGCCGCCATGACCCTGATCGCCCTCAACAAGCCGTTCGGTACGATTTGCCAGTTTTCCGCGCACGAGTCGCGGCCGTCGCTCGGCGACTGGGTAAAAACGCCCGGCGTCTATGCGGCCGGCCGGCTCGACGCGGACAGCGAGGGGCTGCTGCTGCTCACCGACGACGGCGCGTTGCAGGCGCGCATCGCCGAGCCGCGCCACAAGCTCGTGAAGCGCTACTGGGCGCAGGTCGACGGCGCGCCGGGCCCCGCCGACCTGAAGGCGCTCGCGCGCGGCGTCGATCTCGGCGACTACGTGACGCGCCCGTGCCGCGCCGAATTCATCGAGCCGCCGCACGCGCTGTGGCCGCGCACCCCGCCGATCCGCTACCGCGCGGCGATCCCGACCACCTGGATCGAACTCGCGATCACCGAAGGCAAGAACCGCCAGGTGCGCCGGATGACCGCGGCGGTCGGCTTCCCGACCTTGCGCCTCGTCCGCGTCGGCATCGGTGCGCTGGACATATTCGCGCTCGGCATTGCGCCCGGAGAAACAATCGAGTTGCCGCCGCGTGCGCCCTGGGACGGTTTCGCGCGCATCGAATGACATTTGCGTGATGCGTGAATTTTTTCGTCAACCACCTGCGAAGATCGCGCGTTAAACCACGCAGATGCCATCCTGAGCTATCCGGCATTGGCGCCAGAATCGCGTTTGCGTCACGAAAGCGACGTTTTTCTCGAATACGATTCGGCGCCCGCAGCGCAATGAGAAATTTCTCGAAGCGTCTGTCAACCGAAAGGTGGATGGCACCGTTAGACGTCATGACTCCTATGCCGGGTCATTTGGTTAATTAACTAAAAGCTGAGGAACACAACATGAACAAACTGATCGCCGCTCTGGTCGCTGGCCTCTTCGCAACGGCAGCTTTCGCACAAGCTTCGGCACCGGCAGCTGCTCCGGCAGCTCCGGCAGCAGAAAAGGCAGAAGCTGCTTCGGCACCGGCGAAGAAGGCTGCTAAGAAGCACCACGCAAAGAAGCACCACGCTTCGAAGAAGGCTGCTGCTAGCGCCGCTGAAGCACCGGCTGCTGCTTCGAACTAAGCAGGCAAGCTGTAAAAATAACGCAGTCAAGAACACGTAGTTGCCGTTCTTACGGCGTTGAAAGGCAGGTCACCGCAAGGCGATCTGCCTTTTTCTTTTTTGTGCCCGCCGGTGCGCTTCGCGTACCATGCGGGTCTTGCTTTTCCGAAAGGAGCCCTGCTGTGCGATTCTCCCTGCGCTCGTCGTTCGGCCGCCTTGCGCGCGCCGCCATGTTTCCCGTCGCGTTCGCCGTCGCCGCGCTCGGCATGCAAGCCGCGCTCGCGCAGATGCCGCCCGGCGCCAAGCAGCCGAGCGAGTTCCCGCACGTCAAGCTGCGCGCAGGCATGTACGTGATCGACGCGGCCGTCGCCGCCAACGACGCCGATCGCGAACAGGGGCTGATGTACCGCTCGCAGCTCGCGCCGAACGAAGGGATGCTGTTCGTGTTCAACGAGAACGCCGTGCACTGCTTCTGGATGAAGAACACGCTGATCCCGCTGTCGATCGCGTTCATCCGCGCGGACGGCACGGTCACCGACATCGACGAGATGCAGGCCGAGACGACCAGCAACCACTGCCCGCGCAACAACGGCGTCTATGCGCTCGAGATGTCCAAGGGCTGGTTCGCGGCGAAGGGCATCAAGCCCGGCATGAAGATCGAAGGGCTGCCGAAGCCGCAGTGACGGCACCCGCCGCGGCGCGACGCCGCGCGTGCCCACCGGCCGGCCGCCTCGCGCGCCGGCTTTTTTTTCGTCCGCCGGCCGCGCGCGGACCTTGAATGCGCGCCGGTGGTCCGCATCTGCAAAAGCCACATACAAGCGCTATGCTTTAAATCTCGCTTGATCCACCCCGGGCCGGCGCAGCCGGCCGGATTTTGACCCGAACCACTGGAGGTTCACGTGCCCCGCAAAACCCCCATCGAGCGCTATCGCAATATCGGGATCAGCGCTCACATCGATGCCGGCAAAACCACGACTACCGAACGCATCCTGTTCTATACCGGCGTGAGCCACAAGATCGGCGAAGTGCACGACGGTGCGGCCACGATGGACTGGATGGAGCAGGAGCAGGAGCGCGGCATCACGATCACGTCGGCCGCGACGACCGCATTCTGGAAGGGCATGGCCGGCAATTATCCGGAACACCGGATCAACATCATCGACACCCCCGGGCACGTCGACTTCACGATCGAGGTCGAACGCTCGATGCGCGTGCTCGACGGCGCGTGCATGGTGTACGACTCGGTCGGCGGCGTGCAGCCGCAGTCCGAAACCGTGTGGCGCCAGGCGAACAAGTACAAGGTGCCGCGCATCGCGTTCGTCAACAAAATGGACCGCGTCGGCGCCGACTTCTTCCGCGTGCAGCGGCAGATCGGCGATCGCCTGAAGGGCGTCGCCGTGCCGATCCAGATTCCGATCGGCGCGGAGGATCATTTCCAGGGCGTCGTCGATCTCGTCAAGATGAAGGCGATCCTCTGGGACGACGAAAGCCAGGGCGTGAAGTTCACGTACGAGGACATCCCCGCGAACCTGGTCGAGCTCGCGCACGAATGGCGCGAGAAGATGGTCGAGGCCGCGGCCGAAGCCAGCGAGGAACTGCTCGAGAAGTATCTGCACGACCATGAATCGCTGACCGAGGACGAGATCAAGGCCGCGCTGCGCAAGCGCACGATCGCCAACGAGATCGTGCCGATGCTGTGCGGCAGCGCGTTCAAGAACAAGGGCGTGCAGGCGATGCTCGACGCGGTGATCGACTACCTGCCGTCGCCCGTCGACGTGCCCGCGATCCTCGGCCACACGCTCGACGACCAGCAAGCGGAACGTCATCCGAGCGACGACGAGCCGTTCTCCGCGCTCGCGTTCAAGATCATGACCGACCCGTTCGTCGGCCAGCTGATCTTCTTCCGCGTGTATTCGGGCGTCGTCGAATCGGGCAACACGGTGCTGAACCCGACCAAGGACAAGAAGGAACGGCTCGGCCGGATCCTGCAGATGCACGCGAACGAGCGCAAGGAAATCAAGGAAGTGCGCGCGGGCGACATCGCGGCCGCGGTCGGCCTGAAGGAAGCGACGACGGGCGACACGCTGTGCGATCCGGCCAAGCCGATCATCCTCGAGAAGATGGAGTTCCCGGAGCCCGTGATCTCGCAGGCGGTCGAGCCGAAGACCAAGGCCGACCAGGAGAAGATGGGCCTCGCGCTGAACCGCCTCGCGCAGGAAGATCCGTCGTTCCGCGTGCAGACCGACGAAGAGTCCGGCCAGACGATCATTTCGGGGATGGGCGAGCTCCACCTCGAAATCCTGGTCGACCGGATGAAGCGCGAGTTCGGCGTCGAGGCGACGGTCGGCAAGCCGCAGGTCGCGTATCGCGAAACGGTGCGCACGAAGGCAGAGGACGTCGAGGGCAAGTTCGTCAAGCAGTCGGGCGGCCGCGGCCAGTACGGCCACGCGGTGGTCACGCTCGAGCCGAACCCCGGCAAGGGCTACGAGTTCCTCGACGAGATCAAGGGCGGCGTGATTCCGCGCGAATTCATCCCGGCCGTCGACAAGGGCATCACCGAAACGCTGAAGAGCGGCGTGCTCGCGGGCTATCCGGTCGTCGACGTGAAGGTGCATCTGACCTTCGGCTCGTATCACGACGTCGACTCGAACGAAAACGCGTTCCGCATGGCCGGCTCGATGGCGTTCAAGGAAGCGATGCGCCGCGCGAAGCCGGTGCTGCTCGAGCCGATGATGGCGGTCGAGGTCGAGACGCCCGAGGATTTCATGGGCAACGTGATGGGCGACCTGTCGAGCCGGCGCGGCATCGTGCAGGGGATGGAGGACATTGCGGGCGGCGGCGGCAAGCTCGTGCGCGCTGAGGTGCCGCTCGCCGAGATGTTCGGCTATTCGACGTCGCTGCGTTCGGCGACGCAGGGCCGCGCGACCTACACGATGGAGTTCAAGCACTACGCCGAAACGCCGGCGAACGTGTCGGAAGCGGTGATCAACGCGAAGCGCGTCGATTCGAAGTAAGCGCCCGCCGCGCCAGCGGCATGCAGGGCCCGTCCGTTCGCGGACGGGCCTTTTTCATTGGCGCGCCGCATTTTTGACCGGATGCCGCGATGTTTTTGCCCGTGCCACAATCCACGGCAATCCCTCATATGAATTCACGCCGATGCCGCCCGCCCCTTCCCTGCGCCGCCTGCTGATGCTCTACGCGGGGCTGCTTGCCGCCAACGCGGCCGTCTGGCTGTGGGCGTTCGCGGTGCTGCGCGACCGGCCGCTGCTGCTCGGCACGGCCGCGATCGCGTACGGGCTCGGGCTGCGTCATGCAGTCGACGCGGATCACATCGCCGCGATCGACGTCGCCACGCGCAAGCTGATGCAGGACGGCCAGCGCCCGCTGACGGTCGGCCTGTTCTTCTCGCTCGGCCATTCGACGATCGTGGTCGCCGCGACGCTCGGCGTCGCGCTGACCGCGTTCGCGTTGCGCGAGCGCTTCGATGCGTTTCGCGAGGTCGGCGGCACGATCGGCACTGCGGTATCGGCCACCTTCCTGCTGGTGCTCGCCTGCGTGAACCTCGCGATCCTGCGCGACGTGTGGCGGCGCTACCGCGGCGGCCGGCCGGGCGACGCCGGCACCGCGCACACGCATCGGCGGGGCGGCGTCGTCGCGCGCCTGCTGCGGCCGCTGTTCCGGTTCGTCACGAAGAGCTGGCACATGTATCCGGTAGGCGTGCTGTTCGGCCTCGGTTTCGATACTGCAACCGAAATCGGCCTGCTCGCGATCGCCGCCGCGCAGGCGAGCCAGGGGCTGCCGCTCTACGCGATCCTGTTGTTCCCCGCGCTGTTCATGGCCGGCATGACGCTGATCGACTCGACCGACAACGTGCTGATGATCCACGCGTACGGCTGGGCGATGGACGATCCGCAGCGCAAGCTGCTCTACAACGCGAGCATTACGTTCGTGTCGGCGGCCGTCGCGCTGGCGATCGGCGGCATCGAGGCGGCCGGCCTGCTCGCCGACAAGCTCGCGCTGACGGGCCCCGTGCGCGACGCGCTCGATGCGCTCGGTGAACGGTTCGGTGCGCTCGGGTATGGCATCGTCGCGCTGTTCCTGATCTGCTGGATCGCATCGATCCTGTTCCATCGCTGGCAGCGCGCGGCCGACGCGACGGCGCGCTGAGCATCGTTCAGACGTTTCATTTCGGAAACAAAACCCCCACCCGGACGTTTCATGCGCGGTTGCGCGGCATGCGGCCGCCTTGCGCCACGGGCGTAGGCGGCCGATGGCACGGATCTCGCAGTTAAGGCCTCGCACGGCGGGCCCGCGTGCCGATCCGCGTTCGCGGCTGGCTTGAAGCAGCACCAGTCCGGACGTCATCGGCCGCCGAAACGACAACGCATCTTTGCTGGCCCCCCTGCACTACACGCATACAGCCGCGCGGCGACGAGGCATCGCGCGCATAGGGAGGCCAATGATGCATAAGACGAAACAGACGTCCCGCGCGGCGGGACGGCGCTATCGCGCAACCTTGCTGGCCGTGGCCGCGTTTGCGTGCTGCTGCTCGTATGCCGTCGCGCAGGACACGGGGGCCGTCGGGCCGGTTGCCGCGCCGGCGGGCGGCGACACTGTCCTCACCGCGCCGTTGACGGTAGCGCAGAACGCGGCGCCCGAGACGTCCGCCAGTGCGGAAGCCATGATGATGCTGGCTGACGACGCATCGTCGTGCGCCGCCAATCCGGCTGCGTGCAGCGCGCGCGTGTATGCCGGCGGTGGCGTTGGCGGCAACGGCGCCGGCGGTAGCGCCGGTGGCGGCAGCACGGGCAGCGGGAGCGGCAGCAACGGCAACAACGGAAACGGTGCCGTCGGGCCCGCGGGGGTCGGCGGAACCGCGGGCGCGACGTCCGGCGGAACGGGCGGCACGGGTCGCGGGGCCGGCAATGCTGCAGGCAGTGCGGGCGGCGACGGGGGGGCTGGTGGTGGGACTTCGGGTGGCGGCACCTCGGGTGGCGGCACCTCGGGTGGCGGCACCTCGGGCGGCGGTACCTCGGGCGGCGGTACCTCGGGCGGCGGTACCTCGGGCGGCGGTACCTCGGGCGGCGGTACCTCGGGCGGCGGTACCTCGGGTGGCGGTACCTCGGGTGGCGGCACCTCAGGTGGCGGTACCTCGGGTGGCGGGAGTTGTGGTTGCGGAGGCCATGGCGGACATGGTGGCCATGGCGGTGGGAATGGTGATGGAGGCAATGGCGGCGGTCACGGCAATGGTGGCGGCGGCGGTAACGGCGGTGGCAACGGCGGCGGTCACGGCAATGGCGGCGGCGGCGGCAACGGCGGCGGCGGCAACGGCGGTGGTGGCGGCGGCAATGGCGGTGGTCACGGCAATGGCGGTGGTCATGGCAACGGCGGCGGTCACGGCAACGGCGGTGGCGGTGGCGCCGGTGGTGGCGGCAGCGGCGGTGGCGGCGGTGGCGGCGGTGGCGGCGGCGGTGGCGGCGGTGGCGGCGGTGGCGGTGGCGGCGGTGGCGGCGGTGGCGGCGGTGGTGGTGGCGGCGGTGGCGGTGGCGGCGGCGGTGCTGGCGGTGGCGGTGCTGGCGGTGGCGGTGCTGGCGGCGGCGGTGCTGGCGGCGGCGGTGCTGGCGGCGGCGGTGCTGGCGGTGGCGGTGCTGGCGGCGGCGGTGCTGGCGGCGGCGGTGCTGGCGGCGGCGGTGCTGGCGGCGGCGGTGCTGGCGGCGGCGGTGCTGGCGGCGGCGGTGCTGGCGGTGCTGGCGGTGCTGGCGGTGCTGGCGGTACTGGCGGTACTGGCGGCAACGGCGGCCACGGCAACGGCGGTCACGGTGCGGGCGGCAATGGCAACGGTGGCCACGGCAATGGCGGCGGCAACGGCAATGGCAACGGCAGTGGCGGCGCCGGCAATGGCGGCGCCAATGGTGTCGGCAACGGCGGTGGTAACGGCAATGGCAACGGCGGTGGCCATGGCAACGGCGGCAATGGCGGCAACGGCGGCAACCGCCGCTGACCCGACACGCTGCCCGGCCTGATGCCGTCAGAGCATTTCGAGCGCGCGTTTGCTGCGCGGCGGACGGAAGTACGCGTCAAGCTGCGCGCGCTCGTCATCGCTCAACACGAAATCGAGCGCGGCGCGGTTGTCGCGTACGTGCTCGATCCGCGCCGCCTTCGGGATCGCGAACACGCCTGGCTGCGCCAGCACCCACGCGAGCGCGACGCGCATCACCGACACGCCGCGCACCCGCGCGATCTCGTCGAGCGGCGAGCGCTTCGGCAGACGCGCATGATCGACCGGGCTGTACGCCATCGCGGGCATCCGGCGCGCCGCGAGCCACGGCAGCAGGTCGAATTCCGGCCCGCGCCGCGCGATGTTGTAGAGGATCTGGTTGGTCGCGCACGCCGCGCCGTCCGCTTCGTCGACGAGTTCCACCATGTCGGCCGTATCGAAATTGCTCACGCCCCAGTGGCGAATCTTGCCGGCCCGGCGCAACGCCTCGAAGCCTTCGACCGTCTCCGCGAGCGGCACCGAGCCGCGCCAGTGCAGCAGATAGAGATCGAGGCGGTCGGTACGCAAGCGCCGGAGGCTCGCCTCGCATGCCGCGACGACGCCGCGCCGGCTCGCATGATGCGGGTACACCTTGCTGACGAGAAACACGTCGTCGCGCAGGCCGTCGAGCGCTTCGCCGACGAGCGTCTCGGTCGCGCCCTCGCCATACATCTCGGCGGTATCGATCAGCGTCATGCCGAGCGCGACGCCTTCGCGCAGCGCGGCGATCTCGTCCGCGCGCCGCGCCGGACGCTCGCCCATCTCCCAGGTCCCCTGCCCCAGCTTCGGGATCGTCTCGCCGTCGGGCAGGACGACCGTGGCGATCGTATCTGTCATGTGTTCCTCGCTGCGAATGCGTGACCGCGCGCGGCGGCAGTGGTACGGAATGCGACGCATCAGTGTAGCGATTCGGCGCGGCGCGCGACTGTCATGCGGCAAAAACCGGCTATAACGGCGCCGCATGATGACTTAGAATGGCCGCACCCTGATCGATACCCATTCCATGAAGGCAACGACGGACGACCGCTGGCAGGACCTGCGCCCCGACCCGGACAACGATACCCCGCTCTATCTGCAGCTCGCCCGCAAGCTCGGCGACGCGATTCACGAGAACCGCTGGACGGCCGGCGAGGCGCTGCCGTCCGAGCGCGTGCTGTCGGAGGCGCTCGGCGTGTCGCGCATCACCGCGCGCAAGGCGATCGCGCTCCTCGTCGAACAAGGGCTGATCCGGCGCACGCAAGGCGCGGGCAACTTCATCCAGCCGCGCTACGAGGATCCGCTGTCGCGCCTGTCGAGCTTCAGCGAAATGCTCGAACGCCGCGGTTTCAAGCCGAGTTCGCAGTGGCTCGCGCGCGAGATCCAGCCCGCGAGCCGTGATGAAGTGATCCAGCTCGGCCTGTCGCCGGCTGCGTCCGTTACACGATTGAAACGTCTGCGCCTCGCCGACGGCATCGTGATGGCCGTCGAGAACTCCACGCTGCCCGCGACGCTGCTCCCCGATCCGCAGGCGATCGGCGACTCGCTGTACAGCTACCTCGAAGCGCGCGGCACGCCGATCGTGCGCGCGCTGCAGCACTTCCGCGCGGTCAACGCAACCGACGAGATCGCGCTGCAGATGGGCATCGCGCCGCACGACGCGCTGCTGCTGATCACGCGGATCGGCTACACGGCCGACCAGCGCGCGATCGAGCTGACCGACACCTACTGCCGCAACGACTACTACGACTTCGTCGTCGAGCTGCGCAAGTAACACGCGACGACCGCGCGGGGCGCGGCAGGCGAGCCCGAACGCGCGCTACCCCTGCCCGTCCGAATCGATCCAGCACGGCGCGTCCGTGCCGAGCGGCACCGGCGGCAAAGCAAGGAACGGCGGGGTCGCCGACAGCCGTTCCGCCGGACGCACCGCATCGATGACGCCGAACGGCGACACAATCCGGTCGAACCGGTCGCGCATGTCGTCGGGCGCGATGTCGGGCGCGTGCGCGCCGTCCGGCACGAGGCCGAACGATTGCAGCCAGCGGCCGGCCTGCGCGAGCGACAGCCGCACGTGCCAGCTGCCGCCTTCGCGCGCGCGGCGCGCCAGCGCGATCATCGCGCCGAACGCCGCGAGATAGCCGGTCGCGTGGTCGAGCGCCTGGCACGGCAGGTGCCGCGGCGCGTCCGCGAGCACAGCCTGCCGCTCACGCCACGCGATCCCGCTCGCGGACTGCACGAGGCTGTCGAAGCCGCGCCGCTGCGCCCACGGCCCCGCATGCCCGTACGCGGAAATCGACACGCACACGATCCCCGGCCGCAGCGCGGCCAGCGCCTGCGGCGCGAAGCCGCGCGCCGCAAGCGCGCCGGGACGGTACGCCTGCACGAAGACATCCGCTTGCCGCACGAGCTGCCGCAGCGTGTCGACGCCCGCGGCCGTGCGCAGATCGAGCCACGCGGAGCGCTTGCCGCGCCCGTTGTCGATCACGAGCGGCGCGATGTTCGGCAGGTGCGGCCCATTGACGAGCAGCACCTGCGCGCCATGCGACGCGAGCGTGCGGCCGGCGACCGGGCCCGCGATGATGCGCGTGAGATCGAGCACGCGCACGCCCGCCAGCGGCCGGCGCGCGTCGTCGCCACCGATCGCCTGCACCGGCGCATCGCCGACGCGCTCGATCTCGAACAGCGGCAGCGCCGCCAGCGCGCGCGCCTGTTCGTGCGCCGCCCATTCGTCAGGTGTTCTGATCAGTGCCGCGCACAGGCCCGCGTCCGCGAGCTCGGCATCGAGCGTCGCGCCGTCGCGCGTGCGGATCGCCGCCGCGACCGATTCCCGCCGGTCGTCGCAGCCGAGCACCCGAAGCACGCCGCGCAGATGATGCGGAAAGTTCGCGTGCAACTGGATCCAGCGCGCATCGCGCGTCTCGTAGAAGCCCGTCACCGGATGGCGCAGCTCGGGCGGCGGCCCGCCGTCGACGCGCAGGTAGCGCTCGCTGCGAAACGCGACGAGCGCGTCGCGCACCGATACGTCGACGCGTTGCACGACGCCCGTGCGCAACCGGTGGCATTCGGCGGCGGCGAGCCCGGCCGCCGCGATCGACGCCGCGGCCAGCGTGCCGACATGGAACGCCGACGGCAGCGCCGGATCCTGCCCGTCGATCGCGACGCGCGCAAGTGCGCCGGGCTCGCCGTGCGCGAGCTGCCAGAGATGGGTCAATGCGAGTCGGGGTGTCATCGGCGCTCGCCACGAGGTGGGCACATGGAATCGAGTCTAGAATTCGCGGCAGGCGCGATCAACCTCGATCGCGCGAATCCGGCCGTGACCGCCGCCCGAAGCGGGGCTGCGCGTCATGCGGCCCGACAGGAGCGATCCGCATGACGTCTCTTAGCGCCCCCGAAGCCGCCGACGTGCTCGGCGTCAGCGTGAGCACCCTCTATGCGTACGTGAGCCGCGGCCTGCTGCACTCGCTGCCCGACGGCGCGAGCAAGCGCCGCCGCTACGACGCCGACGAGGTACGCCTGCTCGCCCGCCGACGCGCCGACGCGAAACGCGCGGGCGGCGTCGCCGAACGCTCGCTCGACTGGGGCATGCCGGTGCTCGAATCGCGCATCACGCAGATTGCCGACGGGCGCCTCCTCTATCGGGGCGCCGACGCGATCGCGCTCGCCCGCGACGCGACGCTCGAAGCGGTCGCCGCGCGGCTCTGGGGCTGCCCGCCCGCGCGGCTCGCGGCCGGCGGCGTCGATGTCGTGCAATGGCACGACTGGGCGCAGCGCTGGGCGCATGTCGCGCCGCTCGAGCGCGCGCTCGTGCTGCTGCCCGCCGCGGCCGCGGCGCAGCCGCCCATCGCGTCGCACGATCGCGGCGCGCAACTTGATACCGCCGCACGCCTGCTGCGCGTCACGGCCGCCGCGCTCGCGGGCATCACGCCCGGCCACGCGCCGCTGCACCGCCAGCTCGCCGCCGCGTGGCGGGTGCGCGGGCGCGCCGGGGCCGACCTGCTGCGCATGGCGCTCGTGCTGTGCGCGGACCACGAACTGAATCCGTCGACGTTCGCAGTGCGCTGCATCGCGTCGACCGGCAGCCCGCTGTTCGGCGCGATCGCGGGCGGGCTCGCGGCGCTGGCGGGCCCGCGCCACGGCGGCGAAACGTTCCGGGCCGGCCTGCTGCTCGACGAGGCGGCCCGCGCCGCCGATCCCGGCCGCTATCTCGCATCGCGCCTCGCGCACGACGAGCGCGAAGCCGGCGGCCGCACGGCACTCGCCGGCTTCGGCCATCCGCTGTACCCGAACGGCGACCCGCGCGCGCAGGCGCTGCTCGACGCGCTGCACGCCGCGGCGCCGGATCGCCCCGCGCTGCGCGCGGCGCGCGCGCTCGCCGCACGCGTCGAAGCCGACAGCGGGCTGAGGCCGGCGATCGACTACGCGCTCGCGGTGCTGGAACGCACGCTCGCGCTGCCGGACGGCGCCGCGTTCATGCTGTTCGCGGCCGGGCGCACGGCCGGCTGGATCGCGCATGCGCTCGAACAGTACGCCGACGGCAAGCTGATCCGGCCCCGCGCCCGCTACGTCGGCAGCGACGCGCCGGCCTGACGGCCGCGCCCGAGCCACCCGGCCAGCCGCTGTCGCAGCGCGGCGGCAAGCGACGCCGCGTGCGCATCCGGACGGCTCAGCGCGAAGCGCGCGCCGGGCGGCCCGGCGCTGAGCCAGACCCGCGCGCCGGGCGCAAGCGTCAGCACGTCGCCGGGCCGCAGCCAGTGGTCGGCCGGCTCGCCCTCGATCGTCAGCCACAGTTCGCCGTCCGTCACGCGCAGCAGGGTACGGCGCACCGGGCGCCACCGTCCGGCGGGCTCGTCGGCATCCAGCTCGTAGAGTCGCAGTTCACGCATGGCGCCCTCCCGGTCGTCGCGCTTGTCCACACCCGTCCAGTATCCAGACAGTGACAGCACACCGACAGATACGCCCGCAGACACTTCCGGCTGAACTGTACTGGCCTGTCGGGCGATGTGCATCCGGCCGCGCACCGGGCCGCTACTGCGCGGCGCGGCGGCATTCCCTACAATGGCGGCTGTCCCGCGTCCAGCCGCCCACGCCTTCATGTTCCAACGCCCGCCTGCTGCCGCCCCCGGCGAAAAAAACCTCACTGTCATGCTCTGGCTCGTCGCGACGGGCTTTTTCATGCAGACGCTCGACGCGACGATCGTCAACACCGCGCTGCCGTCGATGGCCGCGAGCCTCGGCGAATCGCCGCTGCGGATGCAGTCGGTCGTGATCGCGTATTCGCTGACGATGGCGGTGATGATTCCCGTGTCCGGCTGGCTCGCCGATACGTTCGGCACGCGGCGGGTGTTCTTCAGCGCGATCCTGGTCTTCTCGCTCGGCTCGCTGCTGTGCGCGAACGCGCACACGCTGCCGCAGCTCGTCGCGTTCCGCGTCGTGCAGGGGATCGGCGGCGCGATGCTGCTGCCGGTCGGCCGGCTCGCGGTGTTGCGCACGTTCCCGGCCGAGCGCTACCTGCCCGCGCTGTCGTTCGTCGCGATTCCGGGCCTGATCGGCCCGCTGATCGGCCCGACGCTCGGCGGCTGGCTCGTGAAGATCGCGTCGTGGCACTGGATCTTCCTGATCAACGTGCCGGTGGGCGTCGCGGGCTGCATCGCGACCTGGTATTCGATGCCCGACGCGCGCAACCCGGCGGTCGGCCGCTTCGACCTGAAGGGCTACCTGCTGCTGACGATCGGCATGGTCGCGATCTCGCTGTCGCTCGACGGGCTCGCCGATCTCGGCATGCAGCACGCGGCCGTGCTCGTGCTGCTGATCCTGAGCCTCGCGTGCTTCGTCGCGTACGGGCTGTACGCGGTGCGCGCGCCGCAGCCGATCTTCTCGCTCGAGCTGTTCCGGATCCACACGTTCAGCGTCGGCCTGCTCGGCAACCTGTTCGCGCGCATCGGCAGCGGCGCGATGCCGTACCTGATCCCGCTGCTGCTGCAGGTGAGCCTCGGCTACACGGCGTTCGAGGCGGGGCTGATGATGCTGCCCGTCGCGGCCGCCGGGATGTTCTCGAAGCGCATCATCACGCGGCTCATCATGAAGCACGGCTACCGCAACGTGCTGCTCGCGAACACGATCATGGTCGGCGTGATGATGGCGAGCCTCGCGCTGATGCGCGAGTCGATGCCCGTGTGGCTCAAGGTCGCGCAGCTCGCGCTGTTCGGCGGCTTCAACTCGATGCAGTTCACCGCGATGAACACGCTGACGCTGAAGGATCTCGGCACCGGCGGCGCGAGCAGCGGCAACAGCCTGTTCTCGCTCGTGCAGATGCTGTCGATGAGCCTCGGCGTGACGGTTGCCGGCGCGCTGCTCGCGACCTTCACCGGAATGCTGCGCACCGTGACGCCGAGCAACACGCTGCCCGCGTTCCATGCAACCTTCGTCTGCGTCGGCCTGATCACCGCCGCCTCCGCGTGGATCTTCGCGCAGCTCGCGCCGGAGATCCGCGGCGCCGCGCGCAAGACCGATCCGTCCGAGCGCGCGTGACCCGCGCCCCGCTTCGGACCGCGCCCCCGCACGCGACGCACCACGACGGTGCAGCGGCGGCCGCCGCGCGCGCCACGGCGGCGCGCCGCGCCGGTGTGGCGTTGCGCACGCTTCTTGCTCGCCTATTCTGTAGGTAAACTGGCAGCCTTCCCTCGGCCGACATCATGATGAGCATGATCGACATCGATCCCCCCGGCTTTCAGCCGCCCCGCCCCGTCGCCGGCGACGACGGCAACCGGCGCACCGTGCTGTACGGCGGCTACACCGTGTTCAGCGTGTTCCAGCCGGTGTTCTCCGTGTCGCACCGGCGCGCGATCGGCTATCACGCGTCGCTGCGCGCGCACGACGAGGAAAGCCGTCAGGTCGCGTCGCACGAAGTGTTCACGCAGGCCGCGCGGCGCGGCGACCTGCTCGAACTCGGCCGGCTCGCCGAATCGCTGCATCTCGGCAATTTCCATGCATTCGACAGCCACGACGAGTGGCTTTTCCTGAGCCTGCATCCGGCGGCGCTGATGGATACCGTCTACGGCGACGCACTGCTCGCGAACCTGAAGGCGCTCGGCCTGCCGCCGCATCGCGTGGTGCTCGAGGTGCCCGAACAGGCGGGCGGCGAGACGCCGCGCTACGCGGCGATCGTCGACGGCCTGCGCAAGGCCGGTTTCCTGATCGCGCTCGGCGGCTTCGGCGCGAAGCATTCGAACATCGACCGCGTGTGGCACCTGCATCCGGACATCGTGTCGCTCGACCGCGGCATTCTCGCGCAGGCGAGCGAGCACTCGCATCTCGAACGGGTGCTGCCGGGGCTCGTGTCGCTGCTGCACGAATCCGGCCAGCTCGTGCTGATGGGCGGCCTCGCAACCGAGCGCGACGCGCTGATCGCGCTCGAATGCGACGTCGATTTCGTGCAGGGGCAGTATTTCGCGGGCCCGAGCGTCGACCCGGTGCAGTCGCAGGCCGCGGCGGGCAGCATGGATACGCTGTCGGCCGCGCTGCGGCTGCGCGTCGCGGAACGCGAGCGCCAGCAGGCGACGCGGCTCGCGCCGTACGTCGCGGCGCTCGAGGAAGCCAGCACCAAGCTCGCCGCGGGCGGCACGCTGATCGACGCGGCCGCCACCGTGCTCGGCCTGCCCGAAACCGCGCGCTGCTTCCTGCTCGATGCGTCGGGGCGGCAGATCGGCGACAACGTGCTCGCGCGCGGCAGCGTGTCGCAACGCGCGAAGCGCTTCCGCCCGCTGCTGCATTCCGAAGGCGCGAGCTGGGAACGCCGCCCGTATTTCATCCACGCGACGCGCGCGCCGGGCCGCGTGCACCTGACGCCGCCCTATCTGTCGATCAACGAGGCGCACCTGTGCGTGACCGCGTCGATCGCCGCGCCATGCGCGGCCGGCATGCAGGTGCTGTGCGTCGACATCAACTGGGAAGCGGCCGCGCACCGCGACTGACGCGCCGCGCACCGCGTCACGCGGCCGCTTCGGCTGCCTTGCGGACGATCAGCCGGTGCACGCGCTTGCCCGACGACGCGCTGACGACTTCGTGCTCGTCGACCACCCGCACGCCGGCGCCGAGCGCGGCGCGCATCCGGGCGCTGTCGAGCGCCGTGTACAGCCGGCCGCGCTCGTCGCGCTGCGAGCCGTTGCCCGCGACCCGCCAGCTCAGGTACAGCGTGCCGCCGGGCGCGAGCAGCTCGACGAGCCGCGCGGCGGCCGCCGCCGCCTCCACATGATCCAGATGCATGACGACGGTTTCGCACAGCACGTTGCGGAACGCGCCGGACGGCACGCCGGCCAGCGCCGGCAGCACCGCCTGTTCGAACCGCAGCGCCGGGTAGCGGCGGCGCGCCTCGTCGAGCAGCGCGGCGCTCGCGTCGTAGCCGTGCACGTCGTAGCCGCACGACGCCAGCCATGCGGCGTCGCGCCCCGCGCCGCAGCCGATGTCCGCCGTCGGCCCCGGCGCGAAATACTGCTCGAGCAGCGCGTACATGTCGTCGGGCGGGCCCTCGTCGAGCCAGGTCTGCGCATATTCGGCCGCGTGGGCATCGTAGGCGTCGAGGGTCGGGCGATCCACCATGGCGCGTGCGCTCCGCAAAGGCGTCACATGACGCCATCGACATCTTAGTCCTTGCTTCGCATGCGCTGTGGCCTCGCGCGATGCCGCCGCGTGCGCGTCGCGACAGTCATCCGGCCAGCGCGGCGCGCAACGCGTCGGCGCGCCATGACGGCCGCTGCACCGCCGCCTCGGCGTCGTGCACGAGCGCGCACAGGCGGGCGTTGACCGGTGGATCGCGTCGCCGATCCGCGCGCGGCCGATCAACTGCACGGGCGCGCCGGCCGCCGCGAGCCGCCCGCCGAGATAGCAGCCGACGGCGCCCGCGCCGACCACGCAGATGCGCGGCATCGCGGCGTTCACACGTGCGCGTCGTGCGCGCCGCCGTGCACGGGCCCGGCCCGCTGCTCGACCGCGCGCCGCACGTCGCCGCGCAGCCCCGCGAAAAACGCGACCTCGGCGACCACGAACAGCGGCCCGACCATCAGCCCGACGAGATCGTCGACGAACGCCGGCTTGCGCCCCTCGAAGTAATGCCCGACGAACTGCACGATCCAGCCGACGACGAACGCGCCGATGCCGATGCCGAGCCATGGCGCGGTCGGCAGCGCGGCGAGCGTCTGCCCGGCCCACAGGCCGAGCGCGAACAACGCCGTCATCACGACGCCGAAGCGTAGGTCGAGCCGCAGGTAGAACGCGGCGAACGCAAGCGCGAGCAGCAGCGCCGGCGACAGCGCGACGCCCGCCAGCGTGCCGAGCGCGGGCCGCGACAGCAGCACCTCGACCGCGAACACGATCATCGGGATGCCGACCAGGTGGGTCGCGATGTTGCGCGCGTCGCGGTGATAGGCCGCGTACTGGGACAGATGGTCCTCGAGCGTCTTCATGCCGTCTCCTTGTCGTGGGGTTGCGCGCTATGATGCCCGTCACGCCCGAGAACCTCTGTCGGCTACCCGACATCGCGCCGCCCATGCCCGAGCCCCTCGACCGATACCTGCCGCAACTCGACGCGCACCCGTGGTTCGGCGTGCTGCCGGCGGCCCTGCGCGCGGCGCTCCTCGCGCGCGCCGCGTTGCGCCGGCTGCCGGCCGGCCACGCGCTGTTCCGCCGCGGCGGCCCGCCGTGCGGGCTGTACGCGGTGCTGGACGGTTCCCTCACGATAGGCGCGGTCGATCCGCAGGGCAAGGAGGCGCTGCTGACGGTGGCCGAGCCGGTCACGTGGTTCGGCGAGATCGCGCTGTTCGACGGCCTGCCGCGCACGCACGATGCGATCGCGCTCGACGACGCGCTGCTGCTGCACGTGCCGCAGCCGGCGCTGCTGGCGCTCCTCGACGCGACGCCGCCATACTGGCGGCAATTCGCGCTGCTGATGGCGCAGAAGCTGCGGCTCAGCTTCCTGACCGTCGAGGCGATGAGCGTGATGCCGGGCGCGCAGCGGCTCGCCGCGCGCCTGCTGATGATCGCCGAAGGCTACGGCGGGATCAGCGCCGGCCGCACGCGCATCCGGCTGTCGCAGGAGAAGCTCGCGGCGATGCTGTCGCTGACGCGGCAGACCACGAATCAGCTGCTGAAGTCGCTCGAAACCGATGGCGTCGTGCGGCTGCACGTCGGCGAGATCGAACTGATCGACGTCGCCGCGCTGCGCCGCGCGAGCGGGCTACCGGAATAAGCACGGCGGCCGGACCGTTTACTCAGCGTTCCTCTGCGTTCGGAGCGCAATCATGAGGCAGGTCCATACGGCGCTCGGCGCTGCGTTGGCGGCTGTCGTGCTGGCAGGT
This sequence comes from Burkholderia stagnalis, assembly GCF_902830275.1. Taxonomy (GTDB): domain Bacteria; phylum Pseudomonadota; class Gammaproteobacteria; order Burkholderiales; family Burkholderiaceae; genus Burkholderia; species Burkholderia stagnalis. The sequence continues at coordinate 414,862 of NZ_CADESW010000002.1, forward strand.
GTCGTCGCGTGCGGCGGTTCATCGCACGAAAGGCAATACGCAGTCAGCGCGCTGGTCTCGGACGGCGCCGTTCCCGCCGCCCACGTGGATGCCAACCTGAAGAATCCGTGGGGCATTGCGTTCAATCCGAAGGGCTTCGTCTGGGTCGCGGACAACGGCACGCAGCGTGCGACGCTCTATGACGGCAACGGCGTGCCGCAGTCGCTCGTCGTGACGATTCCGCCCGGCACGAGCGGCGACCCCAGCCCGACCGGCATCGTGTTCAACGGCACGACCGACTTCGTCGTGACCCAGGGCGCCAAATCGGGGCCCGCGGCATTCATCTTCGCGGGAGAAGGCGGGACGCTGACCGCGTGGTCGCCCGCGGTCAACCCGACAGCGGCGATCACGGTGTTCGACAGCGGCGGCGCCGCCGTCTACAAGGGGCTCGCGATGGCCGGCAACAACGGTGCGAACTTCCTGTATGCGACGGATTTCCACAACAACAGGATCGACGTGTTCAACCGGACCTTCGCGAAGGTCACGCCGGCCGGCGCGTTCCAGGATCCGTCCTTGCCGGCGGGGTTCGCGCCGTTCGGCATCCAGGCGATAGGCTCGAAGCTGTTCGTCACCTACGCGAAACAGGACGCGGCCGCGCACGACGACGTGGCCGGCGCGGGCGTCGGCCTGGTCGACGTGTTCAGCCCGTCGGGACAATTCCTCCAGCGCTTCGCCACCGGCGGGCCGCTGAATGCGCCGTGGGGCATCGCGCTGGCGCCCGCGGATTTCGGCCGCTTCAGCCATGCCGTGCTGGTCGGCAACTTCGGCGACGGCATGCTGCATGCGTTCGATGCGACTTCCGGGATGTTGCTCGGAACGCTGCAGCAAGGCGACGGCAGCGCGATCGTCGAGCCGGGGCTGTGGGGCATCGCGTTCGGCAACGGCCTCAACGATCAGCCCGCCAACACGCTGTTCTTCGCGGCCGGCCCGAACGACGAAGCGGATGGTCTGTACGGCCGCATCGACATCGGTCCGTGAGTGCGGTCGCCGGGCGCGGCTTGCGGCGCCCGTGCAATGAAAAAGCCCTCGCGATGGAGGGCTTTTGGATCGGTCACGGCGCGCGACTGGCTGCCGTTTCCGGACGTCTGTCGCGATGCGACAGCGCCGTGTGACTTACGCGAAGTTCTTCGCTGCGAAGTCCCAGTTCACGATGTTCCAGAACGCTTCGACGAACTTCGGACGTGCGTTGCGGTAGTCGATGTAGTACGCGTGTTCCCACACGTCGATCGTCAGCAGCGCCTTGTCGGCCGTCGTCAGCGGGGTGGCTGCGTTGCTCGTCGACACGATGTCGAGCGAACCGTCGGCCTTCTTCACGAGCCATGCCCAGCCCGAACCGAACGTGCCGACCGCGGCCTTCGTGAACGCTTCCTTGAACGCGTCGTACGAACCCCACTTCGCGTTGATCGCGTCGCCCAGCGCGCCCGTCGGTGCGCCGCCGCCGTTCGGCGACAGGCTGTTCCAGAAGAACGTGTGGTTCCAGATTTGCGCGGCGTTGTTGAAGATGCCGCCCGACGACTTCTTCACGATCTCTTCCAGCGACAGGTTTTCGAATTCCGTGCCGGGGATCAGGTTGTTCAGGTTCGTCACATAAGCCTGGTGATGCTTGCCGTAGTGGTACTGGATCGTTTCTTGCGAGATGGTCGGCGCAAGTGCGTCTTCAGCGTACGGGAGCGGCGGGAGCGTATGAGCCATGGCGATTCCTTCGTTGAGTATGTAGGGAGGCTGTGTTGAATGCTGCCGAGCGTCCGATTGTAGGCGAGGACGAATAACCCCGCAAACCCGTGGGCCATTTATCCGCGGTATGCGGAAAACCGGCGTTTACGCAACGTCCGGACGGACGGGCGCGACCGCGCGCGCCCGTTCCGCGGGTGGTGCATCGCCGCTGCGCGCCGCCCTGCCCGCGTGGTCAGAACGTATCGGTCAGCCGCGGCTGCACGTCCGCCAGCGACACGTCCGCCGAGCCCTCGGCGAGATGCACGGTCAGCCGGCGCTGCGGCTTCAGCGCGCTCGGCGCGCGCACCGCGCGGCCGGTCTGCGTGTCGATCAGCGCCGCATAGCCGCGCTCGAGCGTGCGCTGCGGGCTCAGCACCTCGAGCCGCGCCGCGCACGCGGCGACGCGCGCGGTGTCGCGCTCGTGCCGGCGCTGCACCGCGACCGCCAGCCGCTGCGACAGCACCGCGAGCGCGAGGCGCGCCTGTGCCGGGTCGGGCCGCGCGCGCTGCCAGCGCAGCTGCGCGAGCGCGAAGCGGGCACGCGCGTCGCGCACGGGCCGCGCGGCCGCGGACGCGAGGCGCACCGCGAGCTGCTCGACGTGCGTGCGCTGCCGCTGCAGCCGCTCGGCCGGGCTGACGAGCCGGCGCGCGAGCCAGTCGAGCTGCTGCGCGCGCAGTTCGAGCGTGCGGCGCATCCCGCGCGCGAGCGCGCCCTGCCGGTCGCCGACCTCGCGCAATAGCAGCGCGCGCTGCGGGCTGGCCAGCTCGGCCGCGCCGGTCGGCGTCGGCGCACGCAGGTCGGCCGCGAAATCCGCGATCGTGAAATCGGTTTCGTGCCCGACGCCGCTGACGACCGGCAACGCGCTCGCCGCGATCGCGCGTGCGAGCGCTTCGTCGTTGAACGACCACAGATCCTCGATCGAGCCGCCGCCGCGGCACACGAGCAGCACGTCGACCTCGCGCCGCGCATTGGCGGTCTCGACCGCCGCGACGAGCTTCTCGGCCGAGCCGGCGCCCTGCACGGGCGCCGGGTAGACGATCACCGGGATGTGCGGCGCGCGGCGCGCGAGCGTGGTCAGCACGTCGCGCAGCGCGGCGGCCTGCAGCGACGTGACGATGCCGATCGCGCGCGGATGCGCGGGCAGCGGCCGCTTGCGCTCGGGCGCGAACAGGCCTTCCGCCTCGAGCTGCGCCTTGAGCCGCAGGAACGCCTCGTAGAGCCGCCCCTGCCCGGTGCGCCGCACCGCTTCGACGTTGAGCTGCACCTCGCCGCGCGGCTCGTACATCGTGACCACGGCGCGCACCTCGATGCGGTCGCCTTCGCGCGGGGTGAATTCCGCATACTGCGCCCGGCCGCGGAACATCACGCAGCGCATCTGCGCCTGCGGGTCCTTGATCGAGAAATACCAGTGGCCGCTCGCGGCACGCGTGAAGTTCGACACTTCGCCCGCGATCCACAAGAGCGGGAACGAGCGCTCGAGCATCGTGGAAATCGCACGATTGAGCGCCGAGACGGGAATCACTTCGTCGCCGCCGCGCGTCGCGCCCGGCGAGGCAAATGAGGAGTCGGAAAGCATGGACGATCGGATGAATGCTGGCGGCGACACGATAGTCCGACATCCGCGCGGCGTCCAGCGCCCGCGCGCCGGCGCCTGGGTGCATTGCACAACGCGAAAAGTGTCCACATCTTGACAATCCTCGGCAAAAAGCCCCGCAAATCGCCCCGAAAATCCAGACAATTCGAGGCAACGCATTGATTCTTATAAATTTTTAATTCTTGCGGAATGATTCTCATCCGATTCGAAGCCCGCCGCACGGGCGTGTGCGGCAATCGGGCGACGGGTTTTTCACAGAGTTATCCACAGGCGCGTACGATCCGGCCCTGCCGGTGGCCGTGCGCCGCGGCGCTTGCCGCGCCGGCGCGCCGCGCGCTAGAGTGCCGCCTTCCGCAGACCCCGCGGCTCGCGCCGCTCCCCGGAGAATCCGCCTTGACGAACCCGTCCCACGCGACGGCGCGCCGCGCGCCGCGCCCTGCCCGATGAGCGCGCCCGGCGGCCCGCTCGCCCGTCTCGAGACGCGCCTGACGCGCGAATGGCAGCGCCGCGGCGCGCTCGCGTGGGCGCTCACGCCGCTCGCGTGCGTGTTCGGCCTGTGCGCGGCGCTGCGCCGCACGGCGTATGCGCAGGGCTGGAAGCAGCCGGTCGACGTCGGCGTGCCGGTCGTCGTGGTCGGCAACGTGACCGTCGGCGGCACCGGCAAGACGCCGACCGTGATCGCGCTCGTCGACGCGCTGCGCGCGGCGGGCTTCACGCCCGGCGTCGTGTCGCGCGGCTACGGCGCGCAGGTCCGCACGCCGACCGCCGTGACGCCGGCCTCGCGCGCCCGCGACGCCGGCGACGAACCGCTGCTGATCGCCCGCCGCACCGGCGCGCCGGTGTGGGTGTGTCCCGATCGCGTCGCGGCGGCGCAGGCGCTGCGCGCCGCGCATCCGGAAGTCGACGTGATCGTCAGCGACGACGGCCTGCAGCACTACCGCCTCGCCCGCACCGTCGAACTCGTCGTGTTCGACCACCGGCTCGGCGGCAACGGCTTCCTGCTGCCGGCCGGGCCGCTGCGCGAGCCGCTGTCGCGGCGCCGCGACGCGACGCTCGTCAACGATCCGTACAGCGGTGCGCTGCCGCCGTGGCCCGACACCTACGCGCTCGCGCTCGCGCCCGGCGCGGCCTGGCATCTCGACCAGCCCGCACTGCGCCGCCCGCTGTCGCAGTTCGCCGGCGAGCGCGTACTGGCAGCCGCCGGCATCGGCGCGCCGGAACGCTTCTTCGCGACGCTGCGCGCGGCGGGCCTCGCGCCGCAGACCCGCGCGCTGCCCGACCACTACGCGTTCGCCGACAATCCGTTCGTCGACGACGCCGTCGACGCGATCCTGATCACCGAGAAGGATGCAGTAAAATTGGGCGCTTCCTGGCGCGACGCTCGAATCTGGGTCGTCCCCGTCGAAGCCGCGCTCGATCCTCGCCTCATTGCCCTCGTTGTGGAGAAACTCCGTGGACGCTCGCCTGCTTGAAATCATCGTGTGCCCTGTTTGCAAAGGCCCGCTCCACTATGACCGCGCCGCGCAGGAGCTGATCTGCAACGCCGACAAGCTCGCCTATCCGATTCGCGACGGCATCCCCGTGATGCTGGTCGACGAGGCGCGCCAGACCGTCGAAGGCACGCCGGTCGATCCGGCCGGCCGCTGAGCCCGGCCCGGGCCCCCGGCGGCCCGGCCAGCCTGCGGGCGCCCGGCACGGGCGTCCGCCGTATCACTTACACGATTCCTGCCCGATGACTCACCCGCAGCCCTTCATCGCCGTCATTCCCGCCCGGCTCGCGTCGACACGCCTGCCGAACAAGCCGCTCGCCGATCTCGGCGGCAAGCCGATGGTGGTGCGCGTCGCCGAACGCGCGCGTGAAGCGGGCGCGCAGCAGGTGCTCGTCGCGTCCGACGCGCAGAGCGTGCTGGACGCCGCGCGCGCTCATGGCTTCGAAGCGGTGCTCACGCGCGCCGACCATCCGTCGGGCACCGACCGCCTCGCCGAAGTCGCGGCCGCGTTCGGGTGGAGCGACGATACCGTCGTCGTCAACGTGCAGGGCGACGAGCCGCTGATCGATCCGGCGCTGGTCCGCGACGTAGCGTCGCACCTCGCCGCGCATCCGGCCTGCGCGATCGCGACCGCCGCCCATTCGATCCACACGGCGGCCGACGTGTTCAATCCGAACGTCGTGAAGGTCGCGCTCGACGCGCAGGGCGTCGCGCTCTACTTCTCGCGCGCGCCGATCCCGTGGAGCCGCGATGCGTACCAGCCGCACTGGCCCGACGTCGCGGCCATGCCGGCGCCGGCGTTCCCGGTGTACCGGCACGTCGGCCTGTACGCGTACCGCGCGCGTTTCCTGCGCACCTACCCGTCGCTTGCGCAGGCCCCGATCGAGCAGGCCGAGCAGCTCGAACAGCTGCGCGCGATGTGGCATGGCGAGCGGATCGCCGTGATGATCACCGCGCACGCGCCGGAGGCCGGCATCGACACGCCCGCCGATCTCGCACGCGTGCAGGCCCTTTTTCGGCCGGATTCAAAATTACCCGTGGCATAATCAGGCGGTTGTGCGAGCGGTCCGCGATCCCCGCGAGCGCGCTTGACCCCGCCGCGGCCCTGCCGGCAGCCGCGCGTCGCTGAGGCGACGCGCCGCGTCAGACCGGTCCGCCGCATGCCGGGCAAGCCGCCGCACGTTCGGTCGCCGGCGCCTTCGAGCCTCGCCAGACGAATCTACATACTTGGAGATATCACCATGCGTTTGATCCTGTTGGGCGCGCCCGGCGCGGGAAAGGGCACCCAGGCAAACTTCATCAAGGAAAAATTCGGCATCCCGCAAATCTCGACGGGCGACATGCTGCGCGCGGCCGTGAAGGCCGGCACGCCGCTCGGCGTCGAGGCGAAGGGCTTCATGGACGCGGGCAAGCTCGTGCCGGACGAGCTGATCATCGGCCTCGTGAAGGAGCGCCTGAAGGAAGCGGACTGCGCGAACGGCTACCTGTTCGACGGTTTCCCGCGCACGATCGCGCAGGCCGACGCGATGAAGGACGCCGGCGTCGCGATCGACTACGTGCTGGAAATCGACGTGCCGTTCTCGGAAATCATCGAGCGCATGAGCGGCCGCCGCACGCATCCGGCATCGGGCCGCACGTACCACGTCAAGTTCAACCCGCCGAAGGTCGAGGGCCAGGACGACGTGACGGGCGAGCCGCTGATCCAGCGCGACGACGACAAGGAAGAGACGGTCAAGAAGCGTCTCGAAGTGTACGAAGCGCAAACCAAGCCGCTCATCACCTACTACGGCGACTGGGCGCAGCGCGGCGAGGAAAACGGCCTGAAGGCGCCGCAGTACCGGAAGATCTCCGGTCTCGGCACCGTCGACGAGATCCGCGACCGTGCGTTCGACGCGCTGAAGTAAGCACCGCGTCCCGCATCGCGAAGCCGCCTGTTTCAGGCGGCTTTTTTTTCGCGCCGGCATGGTTCGCACGATCGTCGAATTCGTGCCGGCCGGCGAACGCACCCCGTACAATCGGCCGAATCGAACCGGACCGGCCGCCTGCCCGCTCGCAGTCGCGCTGGCATGCCCTACCAGCAAGGAGACAGTCATGGAGATTCGCGGGAACGTGTTTCTGATCACGGGCGGCGCGTCGGGCCTCGGCGCCGGCACCGCGCGGCTGCTCGCGCAGGAAGGCGGCAAGGTCGTGCTCGCCGACCTGAACGAAGCGGCCGGCGAAGCGCTCGCGCAGGAACTGGGCGGCGTGTTCGTGCGCTGCGACGTGTCGCGCGAAGACGACGCGCAGGCCGCGGTCGACGCCGCGACGCGCGCCGGCTCGCTGCGCGGCCTCGTGAACTGCGCGGGCATCGCACCCGCCGCGAAGACCGTCGGCAAGGACGGCGCGCATCCGCTCGACGTGTTCGCGAAGACGATCAGCGTGAACCTCGTCGGCACCTTCAACATGATCCGTCTCGCCGCCGTCGCGATGGCCGCGAACGCGCCGAACGCGAACGGCGAGCGCGGCGTCGTGATCAGCACCGCGTCGGTCGCGGCGTTCGACGGCCAGATCGGCCAGGCTGCGTATGCGGCGTCGAAGGCCGGCGTCGCCGGCATGACGCTGCCGATCGCGCGCGACCTGTCGCGCAACGGCATCCGCGTGATGACGATCGCGCCCGGCCTGTTCGAGACGCCGATGCTGCTCGGCATGCCGAAGGACGTTCAGGACGCGCTCGGCGCGATGGTGCCGTTCCCGCCGCGGCTCGGCAAGCCGGCCGAATATGCGATGCTGGTCCGGCAGATCGTCGAGAACCCGATGCTCAACGGCGAGGTGATCCGCCTCGACGGCGCGATCCGGATGCAGCCGAAGTAAGCGCCGACCACGTATGACAAAACGCCCGCCGTGCGCGCGATGCGCAGGGCGGGCGTTTCACATGCGGGCGCGGCGCGCGCTCAGTCTTCGGCGCTGCGCTCCATCCGCTGCCGCAATTCGCTCACCTGCGACTCGACGACGGTCGCATCGTCGGCGTCCGGCCGCTCGCCGAGATACTGCTCGAGATCCTCGAGCGCGGGCCGCAGGTAGTCGAGCCGCGCATACGCGAAGCCGCGGTCGCGTATCTCGTCGAGCTGCCCCGGCAACAGGATCACGAGCCGCTGCTGCACCGCCAGCAGCCGCTGCCAGCGTTCCGTCTGAAGATAGATCGTCTTCAGGTTGCGCAGCATCCGCGCGATGATCTCGCGGCTCGTGGCCGGCTGCAGCAGCGCGCGCAACGCGCTGTCGACCGCGCCGGCCGCCCGCGCGACATACGGCTCCAGCATCTCGACCATCTCGGCCTCGGACAGCGAATGGCCATTGGTCGGATCGATGATCAGGTCGCCGTCCGACAGCGTGACGCGCAGCAGGAAGTGGCCGGGAAACGAGACGCCGCGCGCCGGCACGCCGACCTGCTCCGCGAGCTCGAGGTACAGCACCGACAGCGAGATCGGAATGCCGCGCCGCCGCTTCAGCACCATGTTCAGGTGGCTGTTGTCAGGGTCGTAGTAGTCGTTGTGATTGCACGCGAAGCCCAGTTCGCGGAAGAAGAACTCGTTCAGCGCGACGATCCGGTCCTTCAGGCCGGCGTCGTCCGGCAGCCGGCGGCGCAGGCGCGCCGCGAGCATGTCGAGCTCGGCGAGCGTGCCCTGCAGGTCGAGATCCGGGTAAGCGTCCTGTGCGAGCGACAGCGCCGCCTCGGTGACGGGCAGACTGTCGTCGTCCGCCACCAGCGTGCTGAAGTAGTCGAGAACGCGGGTCATTGCGGTCGTCACTTGGCGCGCCTTCTGAAGTAAGCGTATTTGAAGCCCATCACCCACAACATACCGAAATATAGTGCAGCGAACAGCACGAGGCAGGCCGCCATCAGCGTGATGCGCGCGAGCGGCTCGGTGCGCAGCCCGGTCCAGTCGAAGGTGAGCGCGAGCCAGTGCATCGTGCCGGCAAGCACGAGCGATGCGCCGGCGAGCTGTGCGAAGAAGCGCAGCCAGCCCGGCGACGGCTGGTAGATGCCGCGCCGGCGCAGGCCGGCGAACAGCAGCAGCGAGTTCAGGCACGCGCCGACGCCGATGCTGAGCGTAAGGCCCGCATGGCCGATCAGCGGCACGAACACGTAGTTCGACAACTGCGTGATCACGAGCACGCCGACCGCGATCTTCACCGGCGTCTTGATGTCCTGCTTCGCATAGAAGCCCGGCGCGAGAATCTTGATCAGGATGATGCCGACAAGCCCGATCCCGTAGGTCGCGAGCGCGCGCGCGACCATCGTCACGGTGTGCGCGTCGAACTTGCCGTAGTTGAACAGCGTGGCGGTGAGCGGCGTCGCGAAGAAGAACAGCGCGAGCGCGCTCGGCGCGGCCAGCAGGAACGTGACGCGCAGGCCCCAGTCGAGCAGCGCCGAATACTCGGTGGCGTCCGCGTCGACGTGCGCCTTCGACAGGCTCGGCAGCAGGATCGTGCCGAGCGCGACGCCGAGCAGCGCGGTCGGGAATTCCATCAGGCGGTCCGCGTAGTTGATCCACGACACCGCGCCCTGCCCGAGCCGCGACGCGATGTTGGTGTTGATGATCAGCGACAGCTGCGCGACCGACACCGCGAAGGTCGCCGGCACCATCTTCGCGAGCACGCGCTTCACACCGGGATGCCGCAGCGCGCGCAGCGGGTTGAGCCCGATCAGCGGCACCATGTCGATCTTCTTCAGGCCCGGCAATTGCACGATGAACTGCAGCACGCCGCCGGCGATCACCGCCCACGCGAGCGCATACACGGGCACCTTCAGGTGCGGCGCGACGAACACCGCCGCGACGATGAACGCGACGTTCAGCAGCACCGGCGCGAACGCGGGCAGCGAGAAGCTCTTGTACGTGTTCAGCACGCCGGACGCGAGCGTCGTCAGCGAAATGAACACGATGTACGGGAACATGATGCGCGTCATCGTGACGGCCAGCGGGAACGCCTGGCCGTCGGTGCGCAGCCCGGACGCAACCGCGTACACGACCCAGGTCGCGCCGGCGATGCCGGCCACCGACAGCACGGCGAGCGCCCACGCGAGCACGGTCGACATCGCGTCGACGAGCGCCTTCGTCGCGTCGTGCCCCTGCTGGTTCTTGAACTCGGCGAGGATCGGCACGAACGCCTGCGAGAACGCGCCCTCCGCGGACAGGCGGCGCAGCAGGTTCGGAATGCGGAACGCGACGTAGAACGCGTCGGTATATTGACTGGCGCCGAACGCACGGGCGATCAGCGTCTCACGGGCCAGACCGGTCACGCGCGACAGCAGCGTGAAGCCGCTGACCGTCAGCAGGGCTCGGAATAGATTCATGGGGCGCTTATTATACGGACGTTGCGCGGCCCGGCACCGCCCGACACCGAAATCGGCGCCCGCCGCACCGGCCCGCCGCCGCAACCGACGCCAAACTTGCCACGCGCTTGATTTTGTTGCTATAATCCGCCGTTTCTGAGCCTGTTGCATGCGCGGCGCCTGCCGCTTTCGTGTCTCGGTCTCGGATAAAACCAACGTTTTTTTTGCGCCCCTGGGCAATCGCTCTCAGGGGACGGATCGAAAAGCAGCGCTTGGCCGTCAGGCTCCAAGCTCTGGAAACAGGACAGGATAAGGAACCGTCATGGCTAACTCCGCACAAGCACGCAAGCGCGCCCGCCAGGCAGCGAAGGCTAACTCGCACAACTCGGCGCTGCGCTCGAAATTCCGTACCGCGATCAAGGCTGTTCGCAAGGCTGTCGACGCCGGCGACCAGGCAAAGGCTGCCGAGCTGTTCAAGGCTGCCGTGAAGACGATCGACACGATCGCCGACAAGAAGATCGTTCACAAGAACAAGGCCGCTCGCAGCAAGAGCCGCCTCGCCGCAGCCGTCAAGGGCCTGCAGGCAGCAGCGTAAATCCGGTGTGCCCGCCTCGCGCGGGCGCCCTGTTTCCTGCGATCGACGAAAAAGCCCGCATCTGCGGGCTTTTTTGTTGGGTTCGGCGGTTCGCCGGGTTGAGCCTCCATCAACGCGCGCTCGCGCGGATCGACGCACCGGCCGGGCGCAATGTGCGCCCGCGCGCGGCCGTTACTTCTTTTCGCTGTAGTCGGGCAGCTCGCACGCCTCGGTGACGACGAGATTGTTGTCCTTCGCGAAGTTCAGCACGAAATCGAAGGCCATCGGCTCGACGTCGCGCAGACGGGAATCGAGAATCACGCACTTCGTGCCGCCCAGCATCGTCGGGCGCACGTACAGCGAATACTTCAGGCGCGCATTCGGACCGCTTGCACCGGGCCCGAAACATGCCATCACGCCCGCGAGGCGCTCCGACCAATCGCTCGGGCGAAACGTTTTCCCATCTTTCGTGATGCCCTGAATGAAGTATTCGGTCGGAGGGGTTTCAGCCATGTTGTTACCCAGGTGACGGCCCGGCGATGCGCAGGCGACGGCCTGGACACGCAAACACGAAGCAGGAGGAAGCCGGGATGCCCGCGCCGGATGCCTGAAAAGAGGCCGTCCGCGCGATCCGCCCGGCACGCCGCACCGGATTTGTGCAGCGCACAGCTTGTGTCCGGCAGAGCGGGGAAATGCTTGCCTGCCGGGCTTGAGAAAACTTTGCGATTATACCGCAGCGCGCCATCGTGCGTCGTTTCGCTCACCCTTCCCGGCACCCGGACGCGGTGCGCAAGCATCGCGCCCCGGTTTTTCTGCCGGCTCGTCAAAGCACAGAAAATCCATTATGCTGCGTTGAAGTTATCCACATCCGACGGCGGCGCCGTCCGGCCCCGGCGGCCGGGTCGAACCCGCCGCATTTCGTTTCATGACCGCCAAGACCATTCGTCACTACCTGCAGTTCAAGGATTTCTCGCTGGACGACTACGAGTACGTGCTCGAACGCACGGGAATCCTGAAGCGCAAGTTCAAGAACTACGAGACCTATCATCCGCTGCACGACCGCACGCTCGCGATGATCTTCGAGAAGAGCTCGACGCGCACGCGCCTGTCGTTCGAGGCCGGGATCTTCCAGCTCGGCGGCCATGCCGTCTTCATGAGCACCCGCGACACGCAGCTCGGCCGCGGCGAGCCGGTGGAGGATTCCGCGCAGGTGATCTCGCGGATGGTCGACATCATCATGATCCGCACATTCGAACAGGAGATCATCCAGCGCTTCGCGGAAAACTCCCGCGTGCCGGTGATCAACGGCCTGACGAACGAATACCACCCGTGCCAGGTGCTCGCCGACATCTTCACGTACTACGAGCACCGCGGCCCGATCCGCGGCAAGACGGTCGCGTGGGTCGGCGACGCGAACAACATGCTGTACACGTGGATCCAGGCCGCGCAGATCCTCGGATTCAAGCTGCGCCTGTCGACGCCGCCGGGCTATGCGCTCGACATGAAGCTCGTCGCGCCGGACAGCGCGCCGTTCTACGAGGTCTTCGACGATCCGAACGAAGCCTGCAGGGGCGCCGACCTGGTGACCACCGACGTGTGGACGAGCATGGGCTTCGAGGCCGAGAACGAGGCGCGCATGCAGGCATTCGCCGACTGGTGCGTCGACGAGGAAATGATGGGCCACGCGAACCCCGATGCGCTCTTCATGCACTGCCTGCCCGCGCACCGCGGCGAGGAAGTGACGGCCGGCGTGATCGACGGCCCGCAGAGCGTCGTCTGGGATGAAGCGGAAAACCGCCTGCACGTGCAGAAGGCGCTGATGGAGTTCCTGCTGCTCGGCAAGCTGAAGCACTGACGCGCCCGCGCGCGGCAGCACGCTCGCGCCAATGAAAAAGCGCCGATCGTCGATCGGCGCTTTGCTTTTGCGCAGCCGAAATCGCCTGCGCGGGTGCGTCAGGCCCGGCCTACAGGCACACCGGCTCCGGCTCCAGCTCGACGCCGAATTTCGCGCGCACGTCGTCCTGGATCGCCCGCGCGAGCGCGATCACGTCCGCGCCCGTCGCGCCGCCGCGATTGACGAGCACGAGCGCCTGCCGCTCGTGCACGGCCGCGGCGCCGAGCGCGCGCCCTTTCCAGCCGCAGCGGTCGATCAGCCAGCCGGCCGCGAGCTTCACCTGCCCGTCCGGCTGCGGATACGACACGATGTCCGGCGCGTGCGCGCGCAGCGCGTCGAACTGCACCGCGCCGATCACCGGGTTCTTGAAGAAGCTGCCCGCATTGCCGAGCGCGAGCGGATCGGGCAGCTTCGCGCGACGGATCGCGACCACCGCGTCGAATACGTCGCGCGGCGTGGCCGCGTCCGGCGCGACGCCGCGCGCAGCGAGTTCGCGCGACACGTCCGCGTAGCCGAGCCGCGGCGTCCAGCGCTTCGGCAGCCGGAACGTCACCGACACGATCGCGAAGCGCCCGCGGCCTTCGCGCTTGAAGAAGCTGTCGCGATAACCGAACGCGCAGCGCGCGGCATCGAAGCGCTCGCTGCGGCCCGTCGCGAGCTCGACGGCGACGAGCGAATCGAAATACGCCTTCATTTCTAGCCCGTACGCGCCGATGTTCTGGATCGGCGCGGCGCCGACCGTGCCCGGGATCAGCGCGAGGTTCTCGAGCCCGGCCATGCCCTGCTCGAGCGTCCACGCGACGAATGCGTGCCAGTTCTCGCCGCCGCCCGCCTCGACGACCCACGCGTCGTCGTCCTCGCGCACGACGCGGCGCCCGGCGATCTCGTCGAGCAGCACGAGGCCCTCGAAATCGCGCGTGAACACGACGTTGCTGCCGCCGCCGAGCACCAGCAGCGGCAGGTTCGCGACGCGTGCATCGCGATGCAGCGCCTCGAACTGCCCGGCGTGCGTCACGCGCGCGGCCAGACGCGCGGATACGTCGAACCCGAACGTGTTGTGCGCGGCGAGCGGGTGGTCGGGGAGCAGCGAAAGGGTGGAATCGGCTGGAAGCATCGGCAATCGCGGTCGGGCGTGCCCGGTCGGCGCGCGGCCGGCCTTGGGCAAACGAAGGGGCATCGGTAAAATGGCGAATAGTCCGCAATTATAGCGAGTGCCCGCGCGCAAGCCGGGCGCGCGCGTTTTCCAGGGAGAATGCCATGCCATCGTTCGACGTCGTCAGCGAAGCGAACATGATCGAAGTGAAGAACGCCATCGAGCAGTCGAACAAGGAAATTTCGACGCGCTTCGATTTCAAGGGCTCCGACGCGCGCGTCGAGCAGAAGGAACGCGAGCTGACGCTGTTCGCCGACGACGATTTCAAGCTCGGCCAGGTCAAGGACGTGCTGATCGGCAAGCTGGCCAAGCGCAACGTCGACGTGCGCTTCCTCGACTACGGCAAGGTCGAGAAGATCGGCGGCGACAAGGTCAAGCAGGTCGTGACGGTCAAGAAAGGCGTGACGGGCGATCTCGCGAAGAAGATCGTGCGCCTCGTCAAGGACAGCAAGATCAAGGTGCAGGCGAGCATCCAGGGCGACGCGGTGCGCGTGGCGGGCACCAAGCGCGACGACCTGCAGAGCGTAATCGCGATGCTGCGCAAGGACGTGACCGACACCCCGCTCGACTTCAACAACTTCCGCGACTGACCGGTCGCGCGCTGCCGCCGGGCCGCCTTGCGCGCCCGGCGCGTTTCTTCAGGCCCCAGACCGTTCCGTCAGGCCTTCCCGCCGTCCTGCGCGTTGCCGTTCGCGGCCGCCTTCTTCTTGTCGCCGATCCGGCTTTCCTGCCCTGCCAGCAGCTTCGAGATGTTGCTGCGATGGCGCCACACGAGCAGCACGCTCATCGCGAGCACCGCCCACGCGACCGGGTTGTGGTGCGTGCCGAACAGGAACACGTCGAACACCGGCGCGAACACCGCCGCGACGAGCGCCGCGAGCGACGAGTAGCGGAAGAAGAACGCGATGATCAGCCAGGTCAGCGCGGTGGCGAGCCCGAGCACCGGATGCACCGCCAGCAGCACGCCGGCCGCGGTCGCGACGCCCTTGCCGCCCTGGAAGCGGAAGAACACCGGGTACAGGTGGCCGAGGAACACGGCGATCGCGACGCACGCGATCGCGACGTCGGGCAGGCCGAGGCGCCGCGCGAGCCAGACCGCGATCCAGCCCTTGAAAGCATCGCCGACGAGCGTGAGGATCGCGGCCTTCTTGTTGCCGCCGCGCAGCACGTTGGTGGCGCCGGGATTCTTCGACCCGTACGAGCGGGGATCGGCCAGGCCCATCGCGGCGCTGACGATGACGGCGAACGACACCGAACCGATCAGGTAGGCAACGAGGGTGGCGAGCAGGATCTGCATGCGGAGGACTCTTCTTTCAACGTATCGATGGACGGACGGCTGCGCGGCGGCAAGCCGAAGCGGCGCTCATTCTACCGAAGCGGCGGGGGCTGCCACGAAGGTGAAACCCTCAGTCGACGCTCGCGCACTGCACCGGCTTCGCGCCGAGCAGCGCCGTCAGCACGGCGGGCGCGAGACTGACGAGATAGCCGCGGCGGCCGCCGTTCAGGTAGATCGTCGGCAACTCGAGGATCGTCGCCTCGACGTACACCGGCATCGCCTTGCGGGTGCCGAACGGCGACGTGCCGCCGACGAGATAGCCCGAATGGCGGTTCGCGACCTCGGGCTTGCACGGCTCGACGCGCTTCGCGCCGATCTGCCGCGCCAGGTTCTTGGTCGACACCGTGCGGTCGCCGTGCATCAGGACGATCAGCGGCTTCGCCTGCTCGTCCTCCATCACGAGCGTCTTCACGACGACGTGCTCGTCGACGCCGAGCTGGCGCGCGGACTCGCCGGTGCCGCCGTGCTCGACATAATCGTACGGATGCTCGCCGAACGCGACGCCGTGGCGGCGCAGCAGCTGGGTTGCGGGCGTTTCGGACACATGTCTGGATTTGCTCATGGCGGCATTCTAATGGGGAACGGCCACCGGCACCGCCGGCGGTATACTCGCGGCCCCGCCGGCCCGTCACCCGGGCGGCAGCGCCGGCACCCCGCCATCATCATTGCGCGCGGCGCGACGCGCTATTGACCGAATGGCCGATTGTGGCGCGCGCGCCGGCGTGGCACGATCGCTCGCACGCTTTGTCCCGCCGCGCGCCGGCCGCCCGGCTCATCTTCTGGAAACACCATGACCTCGTCCCCCCGCCCTGGCGCACCGCTCGACATCGACGCCCTGCTGGCCGCGCTGCCCGGCCGCATCGCCGACGTTCCCGCGCACTGGGCCGCCCGGACGCCCGAACGCGCGGCGCTGATCGAGGACGCGCGCCGCCTGTCGTATCGCGATCTGTCGGCGGCGGTCGACGCCGCCGCCGCGCAGCTTGCCGCGTACGGCGTGCGCGGCGGCGACCGTGTGATGATCGTCGCGGAAAACTGCGTCGCGCAGGTCGTGCTGCTGTTCGCGACGGGCCGCCTCGACGCGTGGGCGCTGATGTCGAACGCGCGGCTGTCGGCCGCCGAGCTCGACGCGATCGCCGCGCATGCGCGCCCGAAGCTGATCGCGTTCGGCGACGAAGCGTCGCCCGACGCGCGCGCGCATGCGGCGCGCCACGGCGCGACGCCCGCCGCCGCGCCGGCGATCGACGTCGGCGCGTGGTCGTATCGCGTCGATGCGGGCGCGCCCGGCGAGCCGGTGGCCGCGGACGGCGCGGCGCAATGCGCGGCGCTGATCTACACGACCGGCACGACCGGCACGCCGAAGGGCGTGATGCTGTCGCATCGCAACCTGCTGTACGTCGCGGCGACGTCGAGCGCGCTGCGGCGCGTGTCGCCCGACGATGTCGTCTATACGGTGCTGCCGGTGTCGCACGTGTACGGCCTCGCGTCGGTGTGCCTCGGCAGCCTGTATGCGGGCGCGACGCTGCGGCTCGCGCCGCGCTTCTCGCCGGAGGCCGTGCGCGTCGCGCTGGCCGACGAAGGCGTGACGATCTTCCAGGGCGTGCCCGCGATGCACGCGAAGCTGCTCGAGCATCTGCACACGCACGGCCACGCATGGCGCGCGCCGCGCCTGCGCTTCGCGTATTCGGGCGGCTCGCCGCTCGATGCCGACCTGAAGGCGCGCGTCGAGCGGCTCTACGGCGTGCCGCTGCACAACGGCTACGGGATGACCGAAAGCAGCCCGACGATCGCGCAGACGCCGCTCGACGCGCCGCGCACCGATTCCTCGGTCGGCGTGCCGATCCCGGGCGTCGAGATGCGGATCGTCGGGCCGGACGGACGCGACCTGCCGCAGGGCGAGATCGGCGAGATCTGGGTGCGCGGCCCGAACGTGATGCTCGGCTACTACCGCAATCCGGACGCGACGCGCGCGGCGGTCACGCCGGACGGCTGGCTGAAGACCGGCGATCTCGCGCGGCAGGCCGCCGACGGCGCGGTGACGATCGCCGGACGCAGCAAGGAGCTGATCATCCGCTCGGGCTTCAACGTGTATCCGGTCGAGGTCGAACAGGTGCTGAACGCGCACCCGGATGTCGTGCAGGCGGCCGTCGTCGGCCGCCCGGTCGAAGGCAACGAGGAAGTGCTCGCGTTCGTCGAGCTCGTGCCGGGTGCGACGGCCACCGAAGCCGCGCTGCACGACTGGTGCGCGACGCGGCTCGCGCCGTACAAGCGCCCCGCGCACATTCGCGTGCTCGACGCGCTGCCGGCCGCGTCGACTGGCAAGGTGCTCAAGCACAAGCTGCGCGACATGGTCTGACGCGCGCCGGCCGCCGGGCCGGCCGAGCCGCCGCCTGCGCCTGCGCCTGCGCCTGCGCCTGCGCCTGCGCCTGCGTGGGCGTGGGCGTGGGCGTGGGCGTGGGCGTGGGCGTCGGCGTCGGCGTCGGCGTCGGCGTCGGCGTCGGCTAGCCGCGCGGATGGTGCTGCGCGTGCAGCGTGCGCAGGCGCTCGCGCGCGACGTGCGTATAGATCTGCGTCGTCGAGATGTCGCTGTGACCGAGCAGCATCTGCACGACGCGCAGGTCCGCGCCGTGGTTCAGCAGATGGGTCGCGAACGCATGCCGCAGCGTGTGCGGCGACAGGTGCGCGCGCACGTCGGCCTGCCGCGCATGGCGCTTGATGATGTTCCAGAACTGCTGGCGCGTCATGCCGTCGCCGCGCGCGGTGACGAACAGCGCGTCGGCCGCGCGCGCGCCGAGCAGTGCCGGCCGCGCGTCGCGCAGGTAGCGCTCGATCCAGCCGTGCGCAACTTCGCCGAACGGCACGAGCCGCTCCTTCGAGCCCTTGCCCATCACGCGCACGACGCCTTCGTTGAGCCCGACCTCGACTGTCTTCAGCGTCACGAGCTCGCTCACGCGCAGCCCGCTCGCGTACATCAGCTCGAGCATCGTGCGGTCGCGCAGGCCGAGCGGCGTGTCGACGTCGGGCGCGCCGAGCAGCGCCTCGACCTGCGCCTCCGACAGCGTCGACGGGAACCGCGCCGCCTGCTTCGCGGACGTGATGCGCAGCGTCGGGTCCGCGCTCGCGCGATGCTCGCGCACGGCCCAGCCGTAATAGCGGCGGAACACCGACAGCCGCCGGTTCGACGACGTCGCCTTGCCGTCGCTGCGCGACGCGATGTAGCCGGTCACCATCATCTCGTCGGCGCGGTCGAGCGGCGCGTCGTGCGTCGCCGCGAGCCACTGCGCAAACAGCGCCAGATCGCGACGGTACGCATCGAGCGTATTGCGCGCGAGGCCGTGCTCGAGCCACAGCGCGTCGCAGAACACGTCGATCGACGCCCGGCTCGCGAGCAGCACGGGCGACGGCGCGGCCGATTCGTCCTCGGCGTCCGGGGAAAGCAGCGGTTCGCTCATCGGTACGGCACGCCCTCGTGCGCGAGCAGCCAGCGCTTCACCCGCAGGTAGTAGCCGTCGTCGTCGTGGTTCGCGAAGCCGCCGAGGCCGCCGGACGCGACGACGCGATGGCACGGGATCACCAGCGGGAAATAGTTCGCGCCGCACGCCTGGCCGACCGCGCGCGGCGCGCTGCCGACCTGCTTCGCGACCTGTCCGTAAGTCAGCACGACGCCCGGCGGGATGGCGCAAATCGCGTCCCACACGCGGTGCTGGAACGCGGTGCCGACCTCGGCGAGCGGCAGGTCGAAACTCGCCGACGCGCGTTCGAAATAGCGTTCGATCTGCTCGACCGCGCGCTTCGCGAGCGGCGTATCCGCATCGACGTTCTTCACCGATACGGGCAAGTAGACGATCTCGCGCACCACCGACGCATCCGTTCGGACGCCGATCTTGCCGAATGGCGCATCGATCACTGCATTGAACATCGTTATCTCCTGTCGACCCGGGCGAGTGCACCCGCGCGGGGTTGCGTCGGCCCTGACGGCCGCTGTCGCATCGAACCGACACTGTACGCCGCCTTCATGCCGCACGCAGCGCCCACTCGACGTGCTCGCGCACGAGCGGCGACGGATCGTCCGCGCGCGCGCGCAGCGCGGCGACGATCGCGTCCCGCGCGCCCGGCGCGAGCCGCCCGGCCGGCGCGCGCAGCGCGTTGCCGAGCCCGACCGCGAGGTTGCGCAGCCAGCATTCGTGGCCGATGCGCCGGATCGCGCTGCCCTGCATCCGCGTATCGAACTCGTCCGCGCTCCAGCCGAACAGCTCGACGAGCGTCGCGCGATCGAGCCCGTGCCGCACGTCGAAATCGGCGACCGGCGCCGCCTGCGCGAACTTGTTCCACGGGCACACCAGTTGGCAGTCGTCGCACCCGTACACGCGATTGCCGATCAGCGGCCGCAGCGGCTCGGGGATGCTGCCTTTCAGTTCGATCGTCAGATACGAAATGCAGCGCCGCGCATCGACGTGGTACGGCGCGACGATCGCGCCGGTCGGGCACGCGCCGATGCAGCGCGTGCAGCTGCCGCAATGCGCGCCCGGGGTTTCGGGCGCCGCGTCGGGAGCGGTCTGCGCATCGGTCGGCAGCGGGATGTCGACGTAGATCTCGCCGAGGAAGAACAGCGAGCCCGCGTCACGCTGCAGCAATAGCGTGTGCTTGCCGCGCCAGCCGATGCCCGCCTTCTGCGCGAGCTCGACCTCGAGCACCGGCGCGGAATCGGTGAACACGCGGTGACCGAACGCGCCGATCTCGCCCTCGATGCGCTCGGCGAGCGTCTGCAGGCGGTTGCGCAGCACCTTGTGATAGTCGCGGCCGCGCGCATAGATCGACACGACGGCGGCCTGCGGATCGTCGAGCCGCGCCAGTTCGCGAGCGCGCCAGTCGCGCGGCGCAAGCGCGCCGGACGTGTCGTCATGCGTGTCGCCCGCGAGCGTGTCGGCCGGCAGATAGGCGAGCCGGGCCGAGATCACGCGTCGCGTACCGGCCACAAGTTCGGCCGGCCGCGCGCGTTTCATCCCATGTTTCGCCATATAATCCATTTCGCCGTGGCATCCGGCTTCCAGCCAGGCGGCGAGGCCCGCTTCGGCATCCGAGAGATCGGTATCGCTGATGCCGATCGCCCCGAAACCCAATTCGCGCCCCCACGCCCTGATGCGCGCGGCGAGCGCAGTCAACGCCGCATCGTCGAGGACGCACGGCGCCGCGCCTTCGACCTCGGTCGAATGCGTATCGGATGCGGCGAGTTCCGGTAATCGGTTCATCGCACTATTTTACGAGAATGCCAGCTCCGCACAGCCATACGCCACCTGCCGCCATGCTGCCCGCCCCGCTCGCGGAGCGCGTGATCGCGCTCGCCGACGAAGCGGCGACCGAGGCCTTCGGCGCACGCTTCGCGCAGGCGCTCGACGCGGCGCGCGCCGAACTGGCCCGCGCGCACGCGTTCGACGGCCTGCAGATCCAGCTGGTCGGCGATCTCGGCGCAGGCAAGACGTCCCTCGTGCGCGCGATCCTGCGCGGCCTCGGCCATCGCGGCCGCGTGCGCAGCCCGACCTACACGCTCGTCGAGCCGTACGCGCTCGAACGCGAAGATGGGGAACTCGAGGTCTATCACTTCGATCTGTACCGTTTCAACGATCCGGCCGAATGGTCCGACGCGGGCTTTCGCGAGTATTTCAATTCCAGCGCGATCTGCCTCGTCGAATGGCCGCAACAGGCGGGCACGCTGCTCGGCGTGCCCGATCTGGTCTTCTCGCTCGACGTGGACGGCGACGGCCGCGCCCTCACCGTCCGGGCGTACAGCGCTTCAGGAATCGCATGTCTCGAAAGATGTTGATCAAACCGTTCCGCTCGATCGAATCGGCGGCCACCGCGACGCACAACTGGCGGCGCCGGCAGATCCTGTGCGCGGGCGCGTCGACGCTGGTGCTCGGCCTCGCGGTGCCGCGGCTCGCGCACGCGACGTCGGTGCTCGGCGTGCGGGTGTGGCCCGCGCGCGATTACACGCGCGTGACGATCGAATCCGACCAGCCGCTGCAGAATACCCAGCAGCTGCTGCAGGGGCCCGACCGCCTCGTCGTCGACCTGAACGGGCTCGATCTCGACCAGGCGCTGCGCGACCTCGTGTCGAAGATCGCGCCGAACGATCCGCAGATCCACTCGGTGCGCGTCGGCCAGTACCAGCCGCACGTCGTGCGGATGGTGTTCGACCTGAAGGGCTCGGTGAAGCCGCAGGTGTTCACGCTGCCGCCTGTCGGCACCTACAAGTACCGTCTCGTGTTCGACCTGTATCCGGCCGTCGCGCCCGATCCGCTGACCGACCTGATCGCGCAGACCGAACGCAAGGAACAGCAGCTCAACGAAGCCGCGCGCGCGCAGCAGGTGCAGCCGCCGACCGCGCTGAGCGGCCCGACGCAGCCGCCGGCGGGCAACGACAACAGCGACGCGTTCTTCCAGCGCTTCGCGCAGAACTCCCCGGGCGCGACGCCGACGCCGCGCACGCCGCCGGCCGCGACGGGCGGCACGCCCGCCGCGCCGGCGAAGCCCGCGGTCAAGCCGCCGCCCGTCATCGCGCGCAAGGATGACGACGACGCCGACGACGACACCTACAAGTTCACCGCGCCGAAATCCGGCAAGGGCGGCACGGTGCGCCTGCTGACGGTCGCGATCGACCCGGGCCACGGCGGCGAGGATCCGGGCGCGATCGGCGGAAACGGCACGTACGAGAAGCACGTCGCGCTCGACATCGCGAAGAAGCTGCGCGCGAAGATCGACGCCGCGCCGAACATGCGCGCGATGATGACGCGCGACGCCGACTTCTTCGTGCCGCTCAACGTGCGCGTGCAGAAGGCGCGCCGCGTCGGCGCGGATCTCTTCGTGTCGATCCACGCGGACGCGTTCACAACGCCGTCGGCGCGCGGCTCGTCGGTGTTCGCGCTGTCGGACCACGGCGCGTCGAGCGCGGCGGCCCGCTGGCTCGCGAACAAGGAAAACGCGTCGGACCTGATCGGCGGGATCAACATCAAGACCCAGGACGCGGCCGTGAGCCGCGCGCTGTTCGACATGTCGACCACCGCGCAGATCCGCGACTCGCTGCGCTACGGCAACTACGTGCTGAAGGAAGTCGGCGGCATCAACAAGCTGCACAAGGGCTCGGTCGAGCAAGCCGGGTTCGCGGTGCTGAAGGCGCCCGACATTCCGTCGATCCTCGTCGAGACCGCATTCATCAGCAACCCGGACGAAGAGCGCCGCCTGAACGACGACAGCTACCGCGACGAGATGGCCGACGCGATCTTCCGCGGCATCAAGCGCTATTTCGCGGCGAACCCGCCGCTCGCGAAGAACCGGATGGCCTGACCGGCATTCGCATCGCGCCGCCGGCCGGGCACCGCACGGCCGGCGCGCATCACTGCGCCGCGACGCGGCGCATCAGCTTCCCGCCGAACACGTTCACCGCGAGCCCGCCCATCACGAGCGCCGCGCCGATCAGCTGCGCGCGCGTGAGGTGCTCGTCGAGCAGCAGCGCCGACGACGCGAGGCCGATGATCGGCACCAGCAGCGAGAACTGCGCGACCTGCGCGGCCGGATAGCGCGACAGCAGGCGGCTCCACAGCCCGTAGCCGAGCAGCGTCGCGACGAACGCGAGATAGACGACCGCGAAGATCGACGCGCCGGTCAGCCCGGCGAGCGCGGCCGCGATGCGCTGCGGCCCCTCGAAGCCGAGCGACAGCAGGAAGAACGGCACCGGCGGCACGAGGCTCGCCCACACGACCAGCGACACGAGGTCGGCCTGCCCGACCTTCTTCGTCACGATATTGCCGAGCGCCCACATCGCGGCCGCGCAGATCGTCAGCAGGAAGCCGGCCAGCGTCATCGCGCGGCCGCCCTGCGACGCGATCACGACGAGGCCGCCGGCGGCGATCGCCAGGCCGAGCAGGTTCTGCACGCGCAGCCGCTCGCCGAGGAACACCATCGCGAACACGAGCGTGAAGAACGCCTGCGACTGCAGCACGAGCGAGGCGAGCCCGGCCGGCATCCCGACATACATCGCGGTGAACAGGAGCACGAACTGGCCGAGCTGGATCGTCGCGCCGTACAGCACGAGCAGCCGCCACGAAATCTGCGGCCGGCGCACGAAGAACACCGCCGGCACCGCCGCGAGCGTGAAGCGCAGCGCGCCGAGCAGCATCGGCGGCATGCCGTGCAGGCCGACCTTGATCACGACGAAGTTCACGCCCCACGCGAGGATCACGACCAGTGCCAGCAGCAGATCCTTCGGGGCCATCATCTCCGTCTCCTTGTCTTGTCGTGTCGCAGCGTATGAAGGTGGCCAGTTTACCGGCCTTTGGCGCGCCTGCCGGAATCCCGCGCACGCGGCAGGGATTCGGCGCGGCCGCAAGAATCGTACCGCGCGATGCACCGCGCGCAGCCGGCCGGGCGCCAAGTACAATGACCCGCATCCCCGCCGCGTCGACAGAATCCGCCATGACCGACTCCATCCAAGCCCTGCTGAAGCCGCACGTGCGCGACATCGGCAACCTGCAGGTGCGCCGCACGCTGCCGGCGCTCGCCGCGCGCCTCGTCGGCCCGTTCATCTTCTTCGATCACATGGGGCCCGCGACGCTGCCGGCCGGCACGGGCCTCGACGTGCGCCCGCATCCGCACATCGGGCTCGCGACCGTCACCTACCTGTTCGACGGCGCGATCCTGCACCGCGACAGCCTCGGCTCGCTGCAGGAAATCGTGCCCGGCGACGTCAACTGGATGACGGCCGGGCGCGGCATCGTCCATTCGGAACGCACGCCCGACGCGCTGCGCGAGCGCGGCCACACCGTGCACGGGATCCAGACCTGGGTCGCGCTGCCGCTCGAGCACGAGACCGACGAGCCGTCGTTCGAGCACCATGAAGCCGCAACGCTGCCGAAACGGGCTGCGGACGGCGTGTCGCTGACGGTGATCGCCGGCGACGCGTTCGGCCTGCGCTCGCCCGTCACGACCTTTTCGCGCACGCTGTACGTCGCCGCCGAGTTCGCGCCCGGCGGCAGCCTCGTGCTCGATGCGTCCCATCAGGAGCGCGCGGTCTATCTGGTCGAAGGCGACCTGGCGATCGACGGCACGCCGCTCGAAACCGCGCAGATGGCCGTGCTCGTGCCGGGCGCGACCGTCGCGCTGACGAGCGGCGCCGGCGCGCGCGTGATGGTGCTCGGCGGCGACCGCCTCGAGGGCGAGCGCTTCATCGACTGGAATTTCGTCGCGAGCAGCCGCGACGCGATCGAGCGCGCGAAGGGCGCGTGGACGCGACAGGAAATGGGCAAGGTGCCCGGCGAAACCGAATGGATTCCGCTGCCCGAGCGCAAGCCGCGTTGAAAAAACCGGCCGCCGCCCCCATCCTGCCCTCATTCGAACTCAAGAGAACGAACGCCATGGACACCACGCTTGCCACTTTCGAGAAAGACGTCATCGAGGCGTCGCTGGACACGCCCGTGCTGGTCGACTTCTGGGCGCCGTGGTGCGGCCCGTGCAAGACGCTCGGCCCGCTGCTGGAAAAGCTCGAAAGCGACTACGCGGGCCGCTGGAAGCTCGTGAAGGTCAACGTCGACGAAAACCAGGAACTGGCCGCGCACTTCCAGACGCGCAGCATTCCGCACGTGATCGCGTTCGCCGACGGGCGCCCGGTCGATCAGTTCGTCGGCGTGCTGCCCGAGGGGCAGCTGCGCGCGTTCCTCGACCGGCTGCTGCCGGCGCCGGAAGAAGCCGAACATCGCGCCGCGCAGGTCGCGATGGCGGAATCGCGCTTCGACGACGCGCTCGGCCACCTCGAGGCCGCGCTCGCGCTGAACCCCGGCTTCGACGACGCGCGGCTCGACCTGATCGAGCTCCTGCTCGCGCACAACCAGGTGGACGCGGCGCGCGCCGAGACCGAACGGCTGTCGCCGCAGGTGACGCAGGGCGGCGATGCGCGCTACCAGGCGATCATGACCCGTTTCGACGCGCTCGACGCGACCGCCGACCTGCCGCCGACCGACGCGCTCGAAGCCCGCATCGCGGCGAATCCGGCCGATCTCGACGCGCGCTTCGATCTCGCGCAGAGCCTGATCGCGCGGCGCGCCTATGAAGGCGCGCTCGAGCAGTTGCTGGAAATCGTGCTGCGCGACCGCGCCTACGGCGACGACGTCGGCCGCAAGACGATGATTTCGGTGTTCGAGCTGGCGGGCGACCGCCCCGATATCGTCGCCGCGTGGCGGCGCAAGCTGAGCATGGCGCTCAACTGACCGGAACCGGGGCCGGCGCGCGGCCGCGCGCCAGCCCCGCCGTCATGCGACGGCCCGCGCCGCGATCGCCCGCAGCGCATGCGCGGCGGCCGCGAAGCCGAAGCTCGCGGTCACGCACACGCTCGAGCCGAATCCCGCGCAGTTCAGCCCCGCGACATGCGCGGCCGCGGACGGCTCCGCGCCGTCCTCGAGGTCGCAGGCGGCCGCTTCCGGATAGATCAGCGGCTCGTCCGAATACACGGCGCTGACCTTGAAGCGCGCCTTCGGCCCGCGCGGAAAGCCGTGCTGCTTGCGCAGCTGCGCGCGCACCTTCGACAGCAGCGGATCCTGGATCGTCAGCGCGAGATCGTCGATGCGGATCCGGGTCGGGTCGAGCTGGCCGCCCGCGCCGCCGACCGTGACGAGCGGCTGCCCTTTCGCGACGCACCACGCGATCAGCGCGACCTTCGTGCGCACGCTGTCGATCGCGTCGATCACATAGTCGAAGCCGCCGCCGAGCAGCGCGTCGAAATTGTCCGGCTCCGCGAAATCCTCGATCCGGTTCACGCGGCAGGCGGGATCGATCAGCGCGATCCGCTCGGCCATCGCGTCGACCTTCGGCTTGCCGTAGTTGCCGTCGAGCGCGTGGATCTGCCGGTTCGTGTTGCTTTCGGCAACGTTGTCGAGATCGACGAGCGTCAGCGTGCCGATCGCGCTGCGTGCGAGCGCCTCGGCCGTCCACGAGCCGACCCCGCCGATGCCGATCACCGCGACGTGCGCGCGCTCGAACGCGGTGAGCGCCGGCGCGCCGTACAGCCGCGCGATGCCGCCGAAGCGCCGCGCGCGATCCACGTCAAGCTGATTCGTCGGGCTCGGGGTAAGATCAGAAGTTATCGGGGCGGCGTGTGTGGAGGACATGGCAGCAAGGAAAGCGTAAGTCGTGCAGCCCCGTATTTTGCCTGATCTCCCCGCCACCACGCGCCACTGTGCACGCACGTTTCTTGCGCCTTCGCTATACTGGCCCCAGATTGAAGCGTTTGCATAACATGACGACACTCGCTGATCTCCGCATCAATTATTCGCGTGCTTCGCTCGACGAAGCCGACGCCGCCCCGAACCCCTTCGCCCAGTTCGACCGCTGGTTCAAGGAGGCGCTCGCCGCCAAGCTTCCCGAGCCGAACACGATGACGCTCGCCACCGTCGGCGAGACCGGCCGGCCATCGGCACGGATCGTGCTCATCAAGGCCGTCGACGAACGCGGGTTCGTGTTCTTCACCAATTACGAAAGCCGCAAGGGCCACGACCTCGCCGCGCATCCGTATGCCGCGCTGCTGTTCTACTGGATCGAGCTCGAACGGCAGGTGCGCATCGAAGGCCGCATCGAGAAGACGACCGACGAGGAAAGCGACCGCTATTTCGCGTCGCGGCCGCTCGGCTCGCGCATCGGCGCGTGGGCGTCGGAGCAGAGCGCGGTGATCGACAGCCGCGCGACGCTCGAAGCGCGCGAAAAGGAAATCAGTACGCGCTACGGCGACGACCCGCCGCGGCCGCCGCACTGGGGCGGCTACCGCCTCGTGCCCGAGTCGCTCGAATTCTGGCAGGGCCGCCCGTCGCGGCTGCACGACCGGCTGCTGTATACGCGCGACACCGCAGCACCGCACGGCTGGACGATTTCGCGCCTGTCGCCGTAAACGCCGCCACGCGCGCTGCCGACACGTATTTCGTATTGCAACCGGGCGCCCGCCGAACGGGCGGGCGCCGGTCAAGAAGCTTGGCTGTATTCGATTCAACGGACAACGGAGATTCCAAATGTTCTGGGAAAAGAAGCTGGCACAGTGGGCGGACGAAGTACGGGCGAAGGCGAACATTCCGGCGCGCCTCGTGTTGTGGAACGGCGATCAGCTCGATTTCGGCACGTTCGCCGCGCCGCAGGTCACGCTGAAGGTCAACAGCGCGTCGGCGCTGCCGCTGCTGCTCGAACCGAGCCTCGACAACCTCGGCGAGGCGTACGTGAAGGGCAAGATCGACATCGACGGCAAGCTGTCCGACATCATCAACATCGGCTACTCGCTCGCGCGCAGCACGGTGACGAGCGCGAGCAAGCTCGCGCGCGTGAGGCGCTACTTCAGCCACACGAAGAACACCGACAAGAAGGCAATCCAGTATCACTACGACGTGTCGAACGAGTTCTACAGGCTGTGGCTCGACGAGAACATGGTCTACTCGTGCGCGTACTTCGAGAACGGCGACGAGGATCTCGCGACCGCGCAGATCAAGAAGATCGACCACATCCTCACGAAGATCCAGCTGCAGCCGGGCCAGCGCCTGCTCGACATCGGCTGTGGCTGGGGCGCGCTGGTGCTGCGCGCGGCGAGCAAGTTCGGCGCGCAATGCCTCGGCGTGACGCTGTCGCAGAACCAGTTCGACCTCGCGACCGAGCGCGTGAAGGCGGCCGGGCTGCAGGACCAGATCGAGATCCGCCTGCAGGACTACCGCGAGATCGACGGCCAGTTCGATCGCATCACGAGCGTCGGGATGTTCGAGCACGTCGGCCGCAAGAACCTGCCGCTCTACTTCTCGCGCGTGCGCGAGCTGCTCGCCGACGACGGCATCGCGATGAACCACGGCATCACGTCGACCGATGCCGAAAGCGGCGAAACCGCGCTCGGCGGCGGCGAGTTCATCGACCGCTACGTGTTCCCGGACGGCGAGCTGCCGCACATCAGCCTCGCACTCGAGGCCGCGCAGCGCGGCGGGCTCGAAGCGATTGACGTCGAGAGCCTGCGGCGGCACTATGCGCGCACGCTCGACATCTGGACCGACAACTTCGAGGCGAAGGCCGAGGAGGCCAGAAAGCTCGTCGACGACGAAAAATTCCGCATCTGGCGCGTGTACCTCGCCGGCTGCGCGTATGCGTTCGAGCACGACGACGTGTCGATCTTCCAGATCGTGTGCCGCAAGGCCGGGCAAAGCGCGAAAACGCTGCCGTGGTCGCGGCGCTATATGTACGAACACGCGCTGCCGCGCTAGGCGGCGCTTCACGCACGGCATGCATGGATGACGGCAGGACGCGGCGCAAGGCGCCGCCAGGACGGAAACAACACGACGATTCGGACGGAACGCCCGCCGACGGACAGTTCGACCTGTTCGGCGCGGCGCCCGATGACGCACGCGCCGTTCCCGCCGCAGATGACGACACCCGTGCGAACGCCGGCAGTGACGTCGATCCGACGCCGGACGACGACGACGGCGGCGCACCGCCGACGCGATCGCATGCGCCACGCCGCCCAGCCGACGAAACCTCCCCGCCCTCCACCGGCCTGCTGTGGGACGAGCCCGCGCCGCCGCCCGCGTCGAACAAAGGCAAGCGCCGGCGCGGCGTACCGCCCGCGCCGATCGCGCCCGACGTCGCGGCCGCCGCGGCCGGGCTGCCGCCGAACGTGCGGCTCGGCACGTCGTCGTGGTACTTCCCCGGCTGGAACGGCATCGTCTACGACGGCGACTTCGCGCAAACGAAGCTGTCGCGCGAAGGGCTCCAAGCATATGGCGCGCATCCGCTGCTGAAGAGCGTGAGCCTCGACCGGTCGTTCTACGGCCCGCTGTCCGTCGCAGACTACCTTCGCTACGCGCAGCAGGTGCCGGACGATTTCCGCTTCGTCGTCAAGGCGCCCGCGTCGGTCACCGATGCGGTCCTGCGCGGCCGGCGCGGCGAGCCGTCCGGGCCGAATCCGACCTTCCTGAACGCGCAGCTCGCCACCGACGAGTTCGTCCGGCCGTGCCTCGACGGGCTCGGCGCGAAGGCCGGCGTGCTGGTGTTCCAGTTCTCGCCGCTGCCGGACACGCTGCTCGCCGACCCGGCCGCGCTGATCGACCGGCTCGGCGCGTTCTTCGCGGCGCTGCCGCCGCTGCCGCCCGAACCGGACGCGCCGCGCTATGCGATCGAGATCCGCGATGCGAGCCTGCTCACGCCACGCTTCATCCGCGCGCTCGCCGCGCACGGCGTGCGCTATTGCGTGGGCCTGCACGCGCGGATGCCCGACCCGCTCAGGCAGGCGGCCGCGCTCGCGCTGCTCGACGGCGACGCGCCGGGCCCGCTGATCGTGCGCTGGAGCCTGCACGGCGGCTTCAAATACGAACAGGCGAAAGCGAAGTACGAGCCGTTCGACCGGCTCGTCGACGAGGATCCGCACACGCGCTCGGCGCTCGCCGAGCTGGCCGCGCGCTATGCGATGGCGGGCCAGCCGGTGATCATCACGATCAACAACAAGGCGGAAGGCTCCGCACCGCTGTCGTGCATCGCGCTGGCGCGCGAGATCGCCGCCGCGTGCGCAAACTGGCGCGGCGAGGCGGCCTGACGGCGAGCGCCGGCCGGCCCCGCGGCCGTGTCGGCGTGTCGGCGTGTCGGCGTGTCGGCGTGTCGGCCGTATCGGCCATGTCGGCCATGTCGGTCGTGTCGGTCGTATCGGCCGTATCGGCCGATCAAGCGCCGCGCGACGACTTCAGCCGGTGCGCGAACTTCTTGCGGAATTTCGCGAGCTTCGGCCCGATCACGACCGAGCAATAGCCCTGGCCCGGATTGCGCGCGTAGTAGTTCTGGTGGTAATCCTCGGCCGGCCAGTAGTTGCCGTCGAGCGGCACGACCTGCGTGACGATCGGCTGCCCGAACACCTGCTCGCGCTCCAGCGCGCGGATCACGTCGAGCGCGGTGTCGCGCTGCGCGTCCGAATGCGTGAACACCACCGACCGGTACTGCGTGCCGACGTCGTTGCCCTGACGATTGAGCTGGGTCGGGTCGTGCGTCGCGAAGAAGATCTCGACGATCTCGCGATAGCCGATGCGCGCCGGGTCGAACGTCACGTTGACGACCTCCGCGTGCCCGGTGTCGCCGTCGCACACGTCGCGGTAGCCCGGGCTGCGCGTGTGGCCGCCCGCGTAGCCCGATTCGACGGCCGTCACGCCGTCGACGTCCAGAAACACCGCTTCCGTACACCAGAAGCACCCGCCTCCCAAAGTCGCGGTTTCAAGCATCTCGTTCACCATCCGTTCATACAAATAGCCGTTGAGAAGGGAGCGGGCGGGAAATGCACGCCGGCTCCCGGCGTTCGTCATGCGCGGTCCGTCCAGTATAGAAACGGGACGGGCGGCAGGTGCAGCAGTATCGCATTCGCGTTCGAATCGCGTTTGGGTTGCGTGCCTCGCGCGCGATCACGTCGCCGTGCATTCTCGACTACACTAGCCGACACCCGCCGCGAACTGGCAGCGTTCCCCGGCGGGACACTCGACGCACGCTTCATCCCGATGCACCGCCGTCCGCTGCGACAGCGCGCTGGATGCTTCAGCGGCCTCACTCGCCTCGACGGCTCGCTCGAGCCAGGGCCGGCAGCCACGCCCGCCGGCCCACCGTTGATGATTCACCCGACGCACGGCATTTGTTTCGTTTCTCGATGGAAGGACGGCGCCGCCCGCTCGCGCTCGGGCACCGCGGCTGCCGGCAGCTCCGCCCGGCCGCGGCGGCCAACCCGCCCGGTCGTCTCACATAACAAGGCTGCACGCGGCGCCCACGATCGCGCCGCGCGATGCGGCTCCCAACCGAGGGCTCTACCATGACCATGCGGCCTGATCCGACGTTTCACGCATCGCCCGAACTCGCGATGCGCGCGCCGGCCGAATCGTTCGCCTACACCCTGCTGCTCAGCCCCGACTTCTCCCGCCCCGACGCGCTCGCCGTCATCGACGTGAAGCCCGGCTCGGAGACCTACGGCCAGATCGTGCATACGGTGACGATGCCGACCACCGGCGACGAATTCCATCACTTCGGCTGGAATGCGTGCTCGTCGGCGCTGTCGCCGCTCACCGGCCACGCGTTCCTGCAGCGCCGCTACCTGATCATCCCGGGCCTGCGCTCGTCGCGCATCTACGTCATCGACACGCATCCGCACCCGACCCAGGCGCGCATCCACAAGATCATCGAACCCGACGAAGTGTTCAGCAAGACCGGCTATTCGCGGCCGCACACGGTCCATTGCGGCCCCGAAGGGATCTACGTGAGCACGCTGGGCGGCGCCGGCAAGGACGGCACGGACGGGCAGCCGGGCATCTTCATCATGGACTGCGAGACCTTCGACGTCGTCGGCCGCTGGGAGATCGACCGGGGTTCGCAGGACAAGCATTACGACTTCTGGTGGAACCTGCCGCGCGACTACATGGTGTCGAGCGAATGGGCGCTGCCGCCGCAGTTCGAGAACGGCATCGTCCCCGAGGAACTGCTCGCAAACCGGTACGGGCACCGGCTGCATTTCTGGGACCTGCGCGCGCGGCGCAACGTGCAGACCATCGACCTCGGCGCGCAGCACCAGATGGCGCTGGAGGTGCGGCCCGCGCACGATCCCGCGCGCGAATACGGCTTCCTCGGCGTCGTGATCGACACGACGAACCTCGAGGGGTCGATCTGGACCTGGTGGCGCGAAGGCGGCCGGTTCCACGTCGAGAAGACCGCGACGATCCCGGCCGAGCCCGCGCCCGCGGACCAGCTGCCGCCGCTGCTGAAGCCGTTCGGCGCGGTGCCGCCGCTCGTGACCGACATCGACCTGTCGCTCGACGACCGGTTTCTCTACGTGTCCTGCTGGGGCACCGGCGAAATGCGCCAGTACGACGTCAGCGACCCGCGCAAGCCGAAGCTGGCCGCATCGGTCCATATCGGCGGCATCGTGCGGCGCACGCCGCACGCGAACGGCAAGCGCTTCGCGGGCGGGCCGCAGATGGTCGAGATCAGCCGCGACGGCAAGCGGGTCTACTGGACCAACTCGCTGTACTCGACGTGGGACGACCAGTTCTACCCGGACGGCGTGCCGGGCGCGCAAGTGATGGCGCATGCGGGGCCCGACGGCGGCCTCGCGCTTGCGAACGACTACTGGGTGGAGTTTCCGGACGGCTACCGCGCGCACCAGATCCGGCTCGAAGGCGGTGATTGCTCGACCGATTCGTTTTGCTATCCGTCGGCCCGGCCGTGAGCGGCATGCTGCCGTCGCAGCTCGGCCTCTGGTCGGCGGTGCTCGCGAGCGGCCTCTATCACGGGTTCAATCCCGCGATGGGCTGGCCGCTCGCGGTGTCGAACGGGCTGATGGCGCGCCGCACCCGCGCGCTGGCCGCGGCGCTCGGCTATCTCGCGCTCGGCCACGCGCTGGCGGTGCTGGTAATGATGCTGCCGTTCGGCGCGCTCGCCGCGCTGGTCGCGTGGCAGACGCCGATCCGGCTCGGCGCGAGCGTGCTCGTGATCGGCTGCGGCGCGGTGCTGCTGATCCGGCCGCGCCACCCGCGCGTGCTCGCGCGGATCCCGCCGTCGCGGCTCGGCCTGTGGTCGTTCGCGGTCGCGATCGCGCACGGGGCCGGGCTGATGCTCGTGCCGATCTATCTCGGGCTGTGCGGGATCGGCCTCGATCGCGCGCACCGGGCCGCGGCGGCGCTGATCAACGCCAGCCTCGGCATGGCGCTCGCCGTGGCCGTCACGCATGCGGCCGCGATGCTCTCGGCCGGCGGCCTGATGGCGTGGCTCGTGTACCGCTACCTGGGGCTGCGATTCGTGTCGCGGAGCTGGTTCAACCTCGATACGGTGTGGGCGTCGAGCCTGATCCTGATCGGCGCGCTGTCGCTGGGGCTCGAAGCGGCCGCCTGACAAACCGGCGGCCGCTGCCGCCACCCGCGCCGCGCCGGTTCCGTCCGCGCGGCGCGATTCCGCTAAAATCGTGCCATGCGTCCCACTTCCAGACCGATCGCCTTGTCGCCCGTCATCCGCCTCGCCCGCTTCCCCCGCCGCGCGCCCGGCGCGCCCGCTTCGTTCCGCAAGGCCGCCCGATGACCCGCGCGACCCCGCCGAACTTCGATGCCGCCGCGTTCCGGCAAGCGCTCGGCCAGTTCGCGACCGGCGTGACCGTCATCACGACGCGCGCGCCGTCCGGGCAACTGGTCGGCATCACCGCCAGCTCGTTCAATTCGGTCTCGCTCGACCCGCCGCTCGTGCTGTGGAGCCTCGCGCATAAATCGGCGTCGATGCCGGTGTTCCGCGGCAACAGCCACTATGTCGTCAACGTGCTCGCGGCGTCGCAGCTCGAGCTGTGCAAGCGCTTCGCGACCTTCAAGGGCGACCGCTTCGAGGGCATCGCACACGCGGCCGGCAACTCCGGCATGCCGGTGCTCGACGGTGCGATCGCATGGTTCGAGTGCCACAACCGCAGCCGCTACGACGAAGGCGACCACGTGATCTTCGTCGGCGAGGTCGAGCGCTGCGGCGTGCATCCGGACGCCGCCGCCGCCGCGCCGCTCGTGTTCCACGGCGGCGCCTTCCACGGCCTCACACGGCTTTGATCGCGCCGGTGCGCGCAAGCGCGACCGGCGGGCCTGCCTCGTCCTTCAGCGTCTGCAGCACGATGTTCGAGCGGATGTCCATCACGCCCGGCGCCTTGTACAGGCGATTGAGCACGAAATCGGAATAGTGCTTGAGGTTGTGCGCGAGCACGCGCAGCAGGTAGTGGCTCTCGCCCGTCACGACGAACGCGCCGACCACCTCCGGCCATTCGCGCAGTTCCTCGGCGAAGCGTTCGTGCCATTGCGTCTGCTCGTTGCGCATCGACACCTGCACGAATGCCTCCAGCTCGAAGCCGAGCTTCTCGCGGCTCAGGCAGGCGCGGTAATGCTCGATGACGCCCTGGTCTTCCAGCAGGCGCATGCGCCGCAGGCAAGCCGATGGCGACAGCGAAATCCGTTCCGCGAGATCCAGGTTGCTGATTCTGCCTTCCTCCTGCAGGACCGCCAGAATCCGGCAGTCGGTGGCATCGAGCGTGATCGCATGCATTTTTGGTCCCCGTTTTCCCTGTGATTCGAATTATCTGCCAATCTGGCGCTTTGTCCATGGCTATTTCGCAAGCACTTTCTGCGAGCGTCCGCCTATCATGCGAAGCATCAATTCGCCGATTCGTCACGCCATGGACACACTCTGGGACATCTCCCCGCCCGTCGATCCCGCCACCCCCGTGTGGCCGGGCGACACGCCCGTCACGGTCGAACGCGTGTGGCGGATGGAGGCCGGCTCGCCCGTCAACGTCGCGCGCCTGACGCTGTCGCCGCACACCGGCGCGCACACCGACGCGCCGCTGCACTACGACGCCGACGGCGCGCCGATCGGCGCGGTGCCGCTCGACGTGTACCTCGGCCCGTGCCGCGTGATCCACTGCATCGGCGCATCGCCGGTCGTCACCCCGGACGCCGTCGCGGCCGCGCTCGACGGCGTGCCGCCGCGCGTGCTGCTGCGCACCTATGCGCAGGCGCCCGCCGCGCAATGGGATCCGGCTTTCTGCGCGGTCGCGCCCGCGACCATCGACCTGCTCGCCGAACATGGCGTGAAGCTGATCGGCATCGACACGCCCTCGCTCGACCCGCAGGAATCGAAGACGATGGATGCGCATCGTCGCATCCGCGCGCACCGGATGGCGATCCTCGAAGGCATCGTGCTCGACGCGGTGCCGCCCGGCGACTACGAACTCATCGCGCTGCCGCTCAAGCTCGCGACGCTCGACGCGAGCCCCGTGCGCGCCGTGCTGCGCAAGCTGCCCGGCCGCCCCGACTGAACCACCCGCAACCCGCACCCGACCATCATGATCAAGACCCGTGAAGACGCGCTCGCGCTCGACCGCGACGACCCGCTCGCCCCGCTGCGCGACCAGTTCGCATTGCCAAGCAACGTGATCTACCTCGACGGCAATTCGCTCGGCGCGCAGCCGCGCGCGTCGGCCGCCCGCGCGCAGCAGGTGATCGGCGCCGAGTGGGGCGACGGCCTGATCCGCAGCTGGAACACCGCCGGCTGGTTCGCGCTGCCGCGCCGCCTCGGCAACAAGCTCGCGACGCTGATCGGCGGCGCGCCCGACGAGACCGTCGTGACCGACACGATCTCGATCAACCTGTTCAAGCTGCTCTCCGCAATGCTGCGCTATCAGGCCGAGCGCGCGCCCGAGCGCCGCGTGATCGTGTCGGAGCGCTCGAACTTCCCGACCGACCTGTACATCGCACAGGGGTTGATCGAACAGCTCGGCGGCGACTACGAACTGCGCCTGATCGACGATCCGGCCGAGCTGCCCGACGCGCTCGGCGAGGACACCGCGGTCGCGATGATCACGCACGTGAACTACCGCACCGGCTACATGCACGACATGCCGGCCGTCACGCAGCTCGTGCACGACGCGGGCGCGCTGATGCTGTGGGATCTCGCGCATTCGGCGGGCGCGGTGCCGGTCGACCTGAACGGCGCGCACGCGGACGGCGCGGTCGGCTGCACGTACAAGTACCTGAACGGCGGCCCCGGCTCGCCCGCGTTCGTGTGGGTGCCGGCGCGCCACCACGCGCATTTCTCGCAGCCGCTGTCCGGCTGGTGGGGCCACCGCGCGCCGTTCGCGATGCAGCCCGAGTTCGCGCCCGACCCCGGCATCGCGCGCTTCCTGTGCGGCACGCAGCCGATCGTGTCGATGTCGATGGTCGAATGCGGGCTCGACGTGTTCCTGCAGACCGACATGCACGCGATCCGCCGCAAGTCGCTCGCGCTGACCGACGCGTTCGTCGCGCTCGTCGAGGCGCGCTGCGAAGGCCACGCGCTGAAGCTCGTCACGCCGCGCGCGCATCAGCAGCGCGGCTCGCAGGCGAGCTTCGAACATCCGCACGGCTACGAAGTGATGCAGGCGCTGATCGCGCGCGGCGTGATCGGCGACTATCGCGAGCCGCACGTGCTGCGCTTCGGCTTCACGCCGCTCTATACGCGCTTCGTCGACGTGTGGGACGCGGTCGAAACGCTGCGCGACATCCTCGACACCGGCGCGTGGAAGGCGCCCGAGTTCGCCACGCGCGGCGCGGTGACCTGAGCGGCCCCGGCCGGCGCGTGCGATGCGCACACGCCGGCGGGCCATGCGCCCCGCCGCCCCCTCTTTCAATCCTGGAGACAGTCGTGAACTCTGGTCATATGCAGCCGCCCGGCAACGACGCGCCGGCGGGTTGCCCGTTCTCGGGCGCTCAAACGGCACGCCCCGCGCACGAAGCGCCGCACGTACCGGGCGAAGCCGGCGAGCAAGCCGGCTGGCACAACGCGCAGCTCGATTTCTCGAAGTCGATGAGCTACGGCGACTACCTGTCGCTGAACAAGATCCTCGATGCGCAGCATCCGCTGTCGCCCGATCACAACGAGATGCTGTTCATCATCCAGCATCAGACGAGCGAGCTGTGGATGAAGCTCGCGCTGTTCGAGCTGCGCGAGGCGCTCGACGCAGTGCATCGCGACGCGCTGCCGCCCGCGTTCAAGATGCTCGCGCGCGTGTCGCGCATCCTCGAGCAGCTCGTGCAGGCGTGGAACGTGCTCGCGACGATGACGCCGTCCGAGTATTCGGCGATGCGGCCGTATCTCGGCCAGTCGTCGGGCTTCCAGTCGTACCAGTACCGCCAGCTCGAATTCCTGCTCGGCAACAAGAACGTGCAGATGCTGCAGCCGCACGCGCATCGCCCGGACATCCTCGAACAGGTGCGCGCGACGCTCGAGGCGCCGTCGTTCTACGACGAGGTCGTGCGCCTGCTCGCGCGACGCGGCTTCCCGATCGCGCCCGAGCGGCTCGCGCGCGACTGGACGCAGCCGACGCAGCACGACGAAACGGTCGAGGCCGCGTGGCTCGAGGTGTACCGTCATCCGCAGCAGTACTGGGAGCTGTACGAGATGGCCGAGGAACTCGTCGATCTCGAGGACGCGTTCCGCCAGTGGCGCTTCCGCCACGTGACGACCGTCGAGCGCATCATCGGCTTCAAGCAGGGCACCGGCGGCACGAGCGGCGCGCCGTATCTGCGCAAGATGCTCGACGTCGTGCTGTTCCCCGAGCTCTGGCACGTGCGCACGACGCTGTAACCTGCCGCCCGCCCGGCGCCGTCATGGCGACGTGCGGGCCGCTTCCCCCCTTCCCGCCGAGCCGATCGCGCTCACCCCGCCGCGCCGCCGTCGCCAGCGGCTGCCCGGCCTCGCCGCAGCGCACCATCGAAAGTCCGCGTCCCTGCCTTGACTTTCGCTCGCCCGAATACGATCATTCGCCCACATAGAGAGCAAATGATCTATCGCGACCGCAGGCGGCCGCCCGCCTGCATGGGATCCGGGCGGCGTGCCCAGGCGCCAACCCCGGTCGACAGGAGACATCAGATGAGCGATTCGTCCCCCGCCCACGCGCCCGTGCTGCTGCACATCGGCGCGGGCTCGTTCCACCGCGCGCACCAGGCGTGGTACCTGCATCGCGTGAACGCGGCCGTGCCGGCCGCCGAGCGCTGGTCGCTCGTCGTCGGCAACATCCGCGACGACATGCGCGCGACGATGGACGCGCTCGCCGCGCAGCACGGCGTCTATACGCTCGAGACGGTCACGCCGCAAGGCGAGCGCGCGTACGAGACGATCCGCGCGATCACGCGCGTGCTGCCGTGGTCGATCGATCTCGCCGCGCTGATCGACGCGGGCGCCGATCCGGCTTGCCGGATCGTGTCGTTCACCGTCACCGAAGGCGGCTACTACCTCGACGAGCACAACCGGCTCGACCTCGCGAACCCCGACCTCGCAGCCGACCTGCAGGGCGCGCGCACGACGCTGTACGGCGCGCTCGCGGCCCTGCTCGCCGAGCGGATGAAGCGCGGCGCGGGCCCGCTCACGCTGCAGAGCTGCGACAACCTGCGCAGCAACGGCGCGCGCTTTCGCGCGGGCATGCGCGCGTTCCTCGAACGGCGCGGCATGGATGAACTGCTCGCGTGGTTCGACGCAAACGTCGCGTGCCCGAGCGCGATGGTCGACCGGATCACGCCGCGCCCGACCGACGACGTGCGCGAGCGCGTGCGCGCGGCGACCGGCGTCGACGACGCGTGCCCGGTGATGGGCGAAGCGTTCATCCAGTGGGTGATCGAGGACCGCTTCGCGGCCGGCCGGCCGAAGTGGGAGCTGGCGGGCGCGGAACTCGTCGACGACGTGCACCCGTACGAGGAAGCGAAGATCCGCATCCTCAACGCGACCCACAGCTGCATCGCATGGGCCGGCACGCTCGCGGGCCACACCTACATCCACGAAGGCACGCACGACGCGGCGATCCGCCGCTTCGCGCACGACTACGTGACGCAGGACGTGATCCCGTGCCTGAGCCCGAGCCCGCTCGATCTCGCGCGCTACCGCGACGTCGTGCTCGAACGCTTCGGCAATCCGTACGTGCTCGACACGAACCAGCGGGTCGCCGCGGACGGCTTCTCGAAGATTCCCGGCTTCATCGCGCCGACGCTCGCCGAATGCTTCGCGCGCGGCGCGGCGCCCGTCGCGACCGCGGTGCTGCCCGCGCTGTTCCTGCGCTTTCTCGAACGCTGGGCGCGCGGCGCGCTGCCGTATGCGTACCAGGACAGCGTGATGGACGAACACGCGGCGCGCGCGATCGTCGGCGCGGACGACCCGGTCGCCGCACTGTGCGCGGACCGTCAGCTATGGGGCTCGCTCGCCGGCAACGCGGCGCTGTTCGAAGCGATGCGCGCGGCGCTCGCGCGCGTCGACGCCTGGCTCGCGCCACGCTGACGCGCACGGGGCGCGGCGCGCGCGTCGGGTCAAACCGGCATTGGCACACGCCGTCCCGCGCGGCTAAAGTAGCGGCTCCCCCCTGACGGAACGGATCGCACATGTATCTCGGCATCGACCTCGGCACCTCGGAAGTGAAGGTGCTGCTGCTGGCCCCGGACGGCACGGTCGTCGGCACCGCGGGCACGCCGTTCACCGTGTCGCGGCCGCATCCGCGCTGGGCCGAGCAGCATCCGGACGACTGGTGGCGCGGCACCGTCGATGCGCTCGCCGCGCTGCGCGCGCGTCACCCGCAGGCGTTCGCGCAGGTGCGCGGCATCGGCCTGTCCGGCCAGATGCACGGCGCGGTGCTGCTCGACCGCGCCGAGCGCGTGCTGCGCCCCGCGATCCTGTGGAACGACATGCGCAGCGCCGACGAATGCGCGCTGCTCACCGAACGCGCGCCCGGCCTGCACGCGCTCGCCGGCAACCTCGCGATGCCGGGCTTCACCGCGCCGAAGCTGCTGTGGGTCGCGCGGCACGAACCCGACGTGTTCGCGGCCACCGCGTGCGTGCTGATGCCGAAGGACTACCTGCGCTTGCGGCTGACCGGCGCGAAGGTGTCCGATCCGTCCGATGCGGCCGGCACGCTGTGGCTCGACGTCGCGCGCCGCGACTGGTCCGACGCGCTGCTCGCCGCGTGCGGGATGACGCGCGCGCAGATGCCGCGCATCGTCGAAGGCAATGCGCCGTCCGGCACGCTGCGCGCCGACGTCGCGCGTGAACTCGGGCTGTCGGAGGCCGTCGTCGTCGCGGGCGGCGGCGGCGACAATGCAACCAGCGCGCTCGGCATCGGCGCGATCCATGCGGGCGACGGCTTCGTGTCGCTCGGCACGTCGGGCGTGCTGAGCGTCGTCGGCGACCGCTTCATGCCGAACCCGGCCTCCGCGGTGCACGCGTTCTGCCACGCGATTCCGGACCGCTGGCAGCTGATGAGCGTCGTGCTGTCGGCGGCGAGCTGCCTGCGCTGGGTCTGCAAGCTGACCGGCACCGACGAGCCGGCGCTGCTCGCGGAAGTCGAGGCGCTCGACCCCGACGCACGGGCGAACGCGCCGCTGTTCCTGCCTTACCTGTCCGGCGAGCGTACGCCGCACAACGACCCGTACGCGCAGGGCGTGTTCTTCGGGATGACCCATGCGACCGAGCGCGCGCATCTCGGCTATGCGGTGCTCGAAGGCGTGACGCTCGGCCTCGCCGACGGCTTCGATGCGCTGCATGCGGCCGGCGTCGAGACCGACAGCCTGTCGCTGATCGGCGGCGGCGCGCGCAGCGCGTTCTGGGCGCAGCTGATCGCCGATGCGCTGGACGTGCGCACGCGCCAGCACGGCGGCGGCGAGACGGGCGCTGCGCTCGGCGCGGCGCGGCTCGGCTGGCTCGCGGTCGGCGGCGATCCGCGCACGGTGCTCGCGAAGCCGCCGGTGCGCGCGGAGTACGTGCCCGATGCGGCCCGCCATGCGATGCTGCGCACGCGCCTCGCGGCGTTCCGCGAGCTGTACACGCACGTGCGCCCGCTCTACGAACCGTCGCGCGCGCGGCTCGCCTGAGCGGCCCGCGCCCGCGCGCCGCGCGTGGGCGGTGCGCGCACGGCCGCCGGCGCCGAGTGCGGTACAGTGCAACCCATTGCGCCGCCCGCCGGCCCGCCAAGATCCGAATCGAATCGCTATCGTGCCCAAGTCCTCAGAAAAACTCGATCTCGCCACCCGCGCGGCGTGGCTCTACTACGTCGCGGGCGACACGCAGAACGAAATCGCCGAGAAGCTGCAGGTGTCGCGCCCGGTCGCGCAGCGCCTCGTCGCGTTCGCGGTGGAGAAGAACCTGATCCGCGTGCGCGTCGATCACCAGCTCGCCGACTGCCTCGACCTCGGCATGCAGCTGTCGAAGCGCTACGGCCTGTCGATGTGCGAAATCGTGCCGGTCGACGACGATGCGCCCGAAGCGATCGACCGCAAGCTCGCAGTCGCCGGCGCGCAGGTGATGGAGCGCTACCTGAACGAGACGCGGCCGATGGTGATCGCGGTCAGCAGCGGCCGCACGCTGAAGGCCGCGGTCGCGCAGATCGCGCAGCTCGACCGGCCGCAGCACCGGCTCGTGTCGATGGTCGGCGCGATCGCCGCCGACGGCTCGTCGAACCGCTACGACGTCGCGCAGTACATCTCCGAGAAGACGGGCGGCAAGCATTTCCTGCTGCCCGCGCCGCTGTTCGCGGACAGCGACGCCGAGCGCGCGCAGTGGTGCAATCACCGGCTGTACCGGATCGTCGAGGCGCTGTCCGGCGAAGCCGACGTCGCGTTCGTCGGCATCGGCAACATCGGCCCGCACTGCCCGCTTTACGAGGACGGCTTCATCACCGCGCCTGAGCGCGACGAGATGATCGCGCTCGGCGCGGTGGCCGAACTGCTCGGCGAACCGATCGACGCGCAGGGGCGCCGGATCGCGGCGTCGACCAGCGCGCGCGTGACGAGCGTGTCGCTCGGCACGCCGCCGAAGCGGCCGACGATCGCGTTCGCGGGCGGGCCGAAGAAGCACGACGCGGTGATCGCCGCGCTGCGCGGCGGCTGGCTGTCGGGGCTCGTCACCGACGAGGCCTGCGCGCGGGCGGCGCTGGAGGCGCGGGCCGCCTGAGAGCGCCGCGCAGCATTCACGCCGGCTGCGGCGCGGTGAACCCGTGGCGATGCGCGCGCCACGCGCCGAGCCATGCCGCCGCCAGCAGCCCGGCCAGCACCCACGGCATCACGCCCGCACCGGGCCCG
This sequence comes from Burkholderia stagnalis, assembly GCF_902830275.1. Classification (GTDB taxonomy): domain Bacteria; phylum Pseudomonadota; class Gammaproteobacteria; order Burkholderiales; family Burkholderiaceae; genus Burkholderia; species Burkholderia stagnalis. The sequence goes on from NZ_CADESW010000002.1 coordinate 456,593, forward strand.
TCGAGCAGCAGGCCGCCGACGATGCCGCCGCCCGCGATCGCGAGATTCCACACGGTCACCAGCATCGATTGCGCGACGTCGGCGGCGTCCCCCGCCGCATTCGCGGCAGCGGTCTGGAACAGCGTCGGCGCGCCGCCGAACGCGAGCCCCCACAGCGCGACGCCCGCATAAACGGCCGGCACGCCGCCGCCCGCGCCGAGCATCAGCGCCGCGCATGCGAACAGCGCGATGCCGGCGAGCGTCAGCCGCCGCTGCGCGTGGCCGATCCATGCGCCGGTAAGCGCGATGCCAACCAGCGATGCCACGCCGAACACGAGCAGCACCGCGTCGACCTGGCCGCCCATCCCCGCCCCCGCGAGAAACGGCGCGATGTACGTATAGAGGATGTTGTGCGCCAGCACGTACGCGAACATCACCGCCAGCACCGGGCGCACGCCGGGCAGCGTCAGCACGCCGAGCACCGGCCGGCGCGCGCCGGCCGGCTGCCCCGGATGGTCGGGCACGCACGCGCGCACCCACACGATCAGCGCGAGCGCCGCGAGCGTGATGCACGCGAACGCGATGCGCCAGCCGAGCGCCGTGCCGAGCGCGGTGCCGGCCGGAATGCCGATCGACATCGCGACCGGCGCGCCGAGCATCGCGACCGCGATCGCGCGGCCACGGAGCCGCTCGCCGACCATCCGGCTCGCGTAGCCGGCCAGCAGCGCCCACAGCAGGCCGCCCGACATCCCCGCGACGAACCGCGCGACGAGCGTGAGCACGTAGTACGGCGAGACGGCCGTCAGCGTGTTCGACACGACGAAGCCGGCCAGCGCGGACAGCAGGAGCCGGCGGCGGCGCATCCCGCGCGTCGCCGCGACGAGCGGGATCGCCGCGACGATCGAGCCGATCGCGTACACCGTCACGAGCTGGCCGACCAGCGCCTCGGTCACGCGCAGGTCGCGGCCCATCTGCGTCAGCAGGCCGGCCGGCAGCGCCTCGGTGAGGATCGTGACGAAGCCGGCCGCGGCCAGCGCGAGCAGGTTCGCGACCGGCAGGCGTTCGCGCGCCGCCGCCTGCTCGTGCGCGGGCCGCCCGGAAACCGATGCGCAATCGCTCATGCCGCGCTCCGTGCGTCGACGCCGTACACCGCATCGCGCACGTCGGTCACGATGCGCCCGTGCATGCCTTCGTACAGCGTGTTGCTCAGCGCGACGACCGTCAGCCCGGCCGCACGATCGACGAACCACGCATGCCCGTACGCGCCGCCCCAGCGCCAGGTGCCGACCGACTCCGGCGACTGCGCGGCCGCCGGATCGCGCAGCACCGAAAAACCGAGCCCGAAGCCGAACCCCGGCGCGGCCGGCAAATCGTGCGCGCCCGGCTGGATGCGCGCCATCTCGTCGATCCAGCCGGCTTCCAGCCAGCCGTCGCGGCCGGTGCGCAGCGCTTCGAGCAGCGCCAAACAATCGCGCGCGGACCCCACCATGCCCGCGCCGCCCGACGGCCATGCCTGCGCGTCGAACGCGCGCGCGGGCGCGAAGCGGATGCCGATGGTGTCGTCGAACACCGGCACGAGATCGGCGTCCGCCATCCGGCGCGGCGCGCCGGCCGTGCTCACGTAAGGCGTCGCGAAGCGCGCGGCGTCGTGCGCGACGAACGCGGTGTCGGTCATGCCGAGCGGCGTCGTGACGAGCGCCGCGACCGCGTCGGCGAGCGGCCGTCCGTCGACCGCCTCGATCAGCGCGCCGGCCACGTCGATCGCCAGCGAATAGCCCCACGACGTGCCGGGCGCGTACTGCAGCGGCACGCTCGCGATGCGCCGCACGTTATCGGCGAGCGTGATGCGCGCGAGGTCCATCCCGTCGGACACGCCGGCGCGCGCATACGGGCCGTCGCCGTCGGCTTCGAGGAAGCGGTAGCCGAGGCCGGCCGTATGCGACAGCAGATGACGCAGCGTGATGCGCGCGGGCTGGCCGTCGGGCAGGGTCGGCGTGAAGTCGGGCAGCCAGCGCGCGACCGGGTCGTCGAGCCCGATGCGGCCCGCCGCGACGAGGCGCATGACCGCGGCCGTCACGATCGGCTTGGTGACCGACGCGAGCCGGAACAGCGCGTCCTCGCGCATGGGCGTGCCCGCTTCGCGATCGGCGAGCCCGACGGCGCGCGCGTAGCGCAGCGCACCGTGGCGCGCGACCAGCACGACCGCGCCGACCATGCGCTCGTCGGCGAGCGCGCGCTCGAGCGCGCCGTCGAGCCGGCTGCACAGCGCGGCGTCCGGTTCGGCTTCGTAAGCGGTGACAGGCAGGGATGACATGGCGTGACCTCGGCAGTGGAAGGAACGCCCATCGTAGGGAGCCGGCAAAACAAGAAAAACTGGGCTAGAGTTCCGGACACTCCGGACGCCGGCGTCCGCAATCGGGGATCGTGCATGGAAAGTCTGGGCGGCTTCGTCGTCTTCGTTCAGGTCGCGGAAACGCGCAGCTTCGTCGCGGCCGGGCGCGCGCTCGGGCTGTCGGCGTCGGCGGTCGGCAAGCGGATCGCGCGGCTCGAGGCGCGCCTGAACGTGCGGCTCTTTCACCGCAGCACGCGCAGCATCACGCTGACGGCCGAAGGCACGCGCTTTCTCGAACGGTGCCGGCGCGTGCTCGCCGAAATCGACGCGGCCGAGCAGGAGCTGACGCACAGCGCCGAAGCGCCGCGCGGGCGGCTGCGCGTGAGCCTGCCGACGATCGGCACGCTGCTGCTGCCGGTGCTCGCCGACTTCATGGCCGCGTATCCGGAGATCGAACTCGACATCGATTTCAGCGACCGGCTCGTCGACGTCGTCGACGAAGGCTTCGACGCGGTGCTGCGCACCGGCCGGCCGTCCGACTCGCGGCTGTCGTCGCGGCTGCTCGGCCATTTCCGCCAGCATCTCGTCGCCTCGCCCGCCTACCTCGAACGGCACGGCACGCCGCGCACGCCGGCCGACCTCGCGATGCACCGCTGCCTGCACTATCGATTCCCCAGCAGCGGCAAGCTCGAAATCTGGCCGCTGCGCGCGCCGCACTCGGGCCTGCAGCCCGAGGTGCCCGTCTCGATGGTCAGCAACAACGCGGAAACGCGCCTGTGCTTCGCGCTGCGCGGGCTCGGCATCGCCTGCCTGCCCGAATTCTTCGTGCACGACGGGCTCGCCGACGGCAGGCTGCGCGCGGTGCTCGACGAACACGTCGCGAGCCTCACGCCGTTCTACGTGCTGTGGCCGTCAGGCCGCCATCCGACGCCGAAGCTGCGCGCGTTCGTCGACTACATGGCGCAGCACCTGCGCCTCTGATCCAGCGTCACGCCGCCTTCGCATGCGGGCTGAGCCGCCGGAACGCCTGCCCCTGCTCGTCGAACAGGTGGCAGTGCCCGGCGTCCGCCTGCACGCGCAGCGCCTCGCCGGTGCGATACGTGTCGAGCGGCGGAATCCGCGCGATCAGCCCGTCCGGCGCGACGGCCGACTCCGCATACAGGTACGCGGCATCCCCGAGCGATTCGACGGCCATCGTTCGCGCGGCAACGCCGTCGGCCCCTGCCCCGACCCTCAGATGCTCGGGCCGCACGCCGACCGTCACCGCCGCGCCGCGCTGCAGCCCGCCCGCGTCCACCGCGACGCGCTGCGTCTCGCCGCTGTCGAAGCGCACCAGCACGCCGTCCGCGTCGACCGCTTCGACCGTGCCCTTCAGGAAGTTCATCTTCGGCGAGCCGATGAAGCCCGCGACGAACTGGTTCGCCGGCGCGTGGTACAGCGTGTTCGGCGTGCCGACCTGCTGCACGCTGCCGCCCGACAGCACGACGATCTTGTCCGCGAGCGTCATCGCCTCGACCTGGTCGTGCGTCACGTAGATCATCGTCGTCTTCAGCTCGTCGTGCAGCCGCGCGAATTCCAGCCGCATCTTCACGCGCAGCGCCGCGTCGAGGTTCGACAGCGGCTCGTCGAACAGGAACACTTTCGGCTTGCGCGTGATCGCGCGGCCGATCGCGACGCGCTGCCGCTGGCCGCCCGACAGCTGCTTCGGCTTGCGGTCGAGCAGGTGGTCGATGTGCAGGATCTTCGCGGCCTGCTTGACGGCCTGGTCGATCTCGGGCTTCTTCGCGCCGGCGAGCTTCAGGCCGAACGCCATGTTGTCGTACAGCGTCATGTGCGGGTACAGCGCATACGACTGGAACACCATCGCGATGCCGCGCTTCGCGCTCGGCACGTCGTTGACCTTCGCGCCGTCGATCAGCAGGTCGCCGCTCGAGATGTCCTCGAGCCCCGCGATCATCCGCATCAGGGTGGATTTGCCGCAGCCGCTCGGGCCGACGAACACGACGAACTCGCCGTCGGCGATGTCGAGGTTCACGTCGCGCAGCACGTCGTTGTCGTCGTAGCGCTTCGCGATGTTGCGCAGGAGCACGCTTGCCATGATCTGTCTCCGTTGGATTCGTTGAATCCGTTGAATTCGTTTGATGCGCCGCGCGCGCGGCGCGTGGTTCAGTGCGGCAGCACCGCGCCCGTCGCCTGCCAGCGCGCGACGTAGCCGGGCAGCTCGCGCATGTCGTCGAACACGTGCCGCGCGCCGATGCCGCGCAGCGCGTCGACCTGCGCGGGCGATGCGTGCCCCGCGCCGACGAAGCCGAGCACCGTCATGCCGGCCGCGGCCGCCGCGGTGATGCCGGCCGTGCTGTCCTCGACGACGAGGCATTGCGCAGGCGACGCGCCGAGCGCGTGCGCGGCCGCGAGATACACGTCCGGCGCGGGCTTCGGGCGCGCGACGGCGTCCGCGCAGAACAGCCGCTCGCCGAAGAAGCGCTTGAGGCCCGTGCGCGCGAGCGCCGCCTCGACGTACGCGCGGTAGCTGTTGCTCGCGCACGCGATCGGAAGCGACAGCGCGTCGAGCGCGGCCGCGATGCCGTCGACGGCCGGCGCGTTCACGGCCGCCGCCTCGACCGCGCGCCGGATCGCGTCGACGTCGGCCACGCCCAGCGCACGGCCCGCCGCGTCGCTCGCGCCGGCCAGCACGCGTTCGATCCGCAGGCCGAGCAGCGGCATCACGACCGGCCGCGCGTCGACGCCGGGCCAGCGCGCTTCGAGCTCGCGCACCAGCACGTCGGCGGCCACCGCCTCGCTGTCGATCAGCACGCCGTCGCAATCGCAGATCAACACGCCGTCGTGCTGCATGTCGCTCACACGTTCGCCGGCAGCACCTTCTCCGACGGCACTCATTTCACCGCCCCGAACGTGAGCCCGCGCACGAGCTGCTTCTGCGACAGCCAGCCGACGATCAGGATCGGCGCGACCGCGAGCAGCGAAGCGGCGGACAGCTTCGCCCAGAACAGCCCCTCGGGGCTCGAGTACGACGCGATGAACACCGTCAGCGGCGCCGCGTTCGAGCTCGACAGGTTGATGCTCCAGAACGCCTCGTTCCACGACAGGATCACGAGCAGCAGCGCGGTGGACGCGAGCCCCGGCAGCGCCATCGGCATCAGCAGGTAGACGATCTCCTGCCACGTCGACGCGCCGTCGATGCGGCCTGCCTCGAGGATGTCCTTCGGAATCTCGTTGAAGTAGGTGAACGTCATCCACACCGCGATCGGCAGGTTGATCAGCGTGTAGACGATCACGAGCCCCGACACGGTGTCGAGCAGGCCCGCGTTCTTCCACAGCAGGTAGATCGGCACCAGCACGCCGACCGACGGCATCATCTTGGTCGACAGCATCCACAGCAGCACCTTCTGCGTGCGGCGGTTCGGGAAGAACGCCATCGCGTACGCGGCCGGCACCGCGAACAGCAGGCAGATCGCCGTGACGCCCGCCGAGATCAGCACCGAGTTCCACGCGAATGCGAAGTAGTCGCTGCGCGCGAGCACCTCGCGGAAGCTGTCGAGCGTCGGCATGAAGAACAGCGTCGACGCATACGCCTGCTGCTCGGTCTTGAACGCGGTGATCGCCATCCAGAAGATCGGGAAGAACAGCAGCAGCGCGATCAGCCACGCGAACGCGCCGGGCAGCGCGCGCCGCACGAGGCCGAACACCGCCGGCATGCGCCGGCCGGCATCGAGAGTCAGGTCGCTCATTTCTCGTACTCCCCCTTCAGGTTGCGCGCGAGCATCCGTACCAGGAAGAACGACACGACGTTCGCGACGACGACGGCGAGGATCCCGCCCGCCGACGCGAGGCCGACGTCGAACTGCTGCAGGCCGAGCGCGTAGATCAGGTACGACAGGTTGGTCGTCGCGTTGCCGGGGCCGCCGCCCGTCGTCGTGTAGATCTCCGCGAAGATCGACAGCAGGAAGATCGTCTCCATCATCACGACCACCGCGATCGCGCGCTTCAGGTGCGGCAGCGTGATGTAGAAGAACATCGCGAACGGGCCGGCGCCGTCGATGCGCGCGGCCTCCTTCTGCTCCTGGTCGAGCGACTGGATCGCGGTGAACAGGATCAGGAACGCGAACGGCAGCCACTGCCATGCGACGATGATCACCACCGCGGTGAGCGGATAGTCGGCGAACCAGTCGACCGGCGTCATGCCGAGCGCGCGCATCGCGTTCGCGACGAGCCCGTACACCGGGTGCAGGATCATGTTCTTCCAGATCAGCGCGGAGACCGTCGGCATCACGAAGAACGGCGCGATCGCGAACAGGCGCGCGATGCCCTGCCCGTAGAACTTGCGGTCGAACAGCACCGCCATCAGCACGCCGCCGATCACGGTGATCGCGAGCACCGCGCCGATCAGCGCGAGCGTGTGCCAGATCGCCGGCAGGAACGACGGATCGGTTGCGAGGAACCGGTAGTTGTCGAGGCCCGCGAAACCCTTCACGTCCGGGTTCAGCAGGTTGTAGCGCGAGAACGAGAACCAGATCGTCATCGCGAGCGGAATCGACATCCACAGCAGCAGCACCGCGACGGACGGCGACACGAGCCAGCTCGCGCCGCCGCGCGGGCGGCCGGGCGCGGCGCCCGGCGGCGCATCGCCGACCGGCGCCGCATGGCTCAGGGGAAGACGTAAGTGACGCATGATCGGGACCACCTCCGATTGAAACGCGGGCGCAACGGCCTGCCCGCCTTGCTGCGTTGTCGCGCGCCGCGCGCGACGGCGCGGCGCGCGGCGCGTTACTTCTGGTAGCCGGCCTGCCGCACCGCGCGGTCGGCCGCGGCCTGCCCGGCCGCGAGCGCCTGGTCGACGCTCGATTGCCCCGCCACCGCGCCCGCGACGCTCTGCCCGACCACCGTGCCGAACGACTGGAATTCAGGAATCCCGACGTATTGCACGCCCGTGTACGGCACCTTCTTCGCGGACGGATCGGTCGGGTCGGCCGTCTGGATCGCCTTCAGCACGAAATCGGAGAACGGTGCGGCGGCCTTGTACTCGGCGCGCTGGTAGGTCGACGTGCGCGTGCCTGGCGGCACCGACGCCCAGCCTTCATCCTTGCCGACCATCTCGATGTACTGCTTCGACGTCGCCCACGCGATGAACTTCCTTGCCGCGTCCTGCTGCTTCGACGTCTTCGGGATCGCGAGCGCCCACGCCCACAGCCAGTGCGAGCCCTTCGGCGTCGCCGCGACCGGCGCGGCCGCATAGCCGATCTTGTCCGAGACCTGCGACTGCTGCTTGTTGTAGAGGATCCCCGCCGCAACCGTCGCGTCGATCCACATCGCGCACTTGCCGGACGCGGTCAGCGTCAGGTTCTCGTTGAAGCCGTTCGAACTCGCGCCCGGCGGGCCGTTCTTCTTCAGCAGGTTCACGTAGAACGTGACCGCCTTCTTCCATTCCGGCGACGTGAGCTGCGCATTCCATTTCTCGTCGAACCAGCGGCCGCCGAACGTGTTCACCACGGTCGACAGGTATGCCATGTTCTCGCCCCAGCCGGCCTTGCCGCGCAGGCAGATGCCGTACACGCCGTTCGACTTGTCGGTCAGCTTGTCCGCGAACTCGGCAATCTGGTCGTAGGTCGGCTGGTCGGGCATCTTCAACCCCTTCGCCGCGAACAGGTCCTTGCGATAGAACGTCATCGAGCTCTCGACGTAGAACGGCAGCGCGTACAGCTGGCCGTTGTACGACAGGCTGTCGCGCGCGGTCTTCACGACATCGTTCAGGTCGTAGTCGGCCGGCAGGTTCGTCACCGGCGCGAGCCAGCCGCGCTTGCCCCACTGCGGCGTCTCGTAGGTACCGATCATCACGACGTCGAACTGGCCGCTGCCGGTCGTGATGTCGGTGGTCGCGCGCTGCCGCAGCACGTTCTCCTCGAGGATCACCCAGTTCAGCTTGACGTCGGGGTTGGCCTTTTCGAACGCGGGCGACAGCTTCTTCAGCTCGATCATGTCCGGATTGTTCAGCGTGGCGACGGTCAGCGTCGCTGCGTGCGCGCCGCAGGCAGCCGTCGCGAGCGCGGCGCACGCGAACAGGCGGGCGGCGGAGGGCGATTTTCGTTGCATGGCGTGTCTCCTGTGTTTTATTGATGGTGTCGATGTGTCGTCGGCCAGCGCGCGGGCGGCCGGGTTGCCGCCCCATTCCGTGCGCGCGGGCCGCCTGTCTCAGCTCATCCAGTTGCCGCCGTCGACGTTCAGCGTCTGGGCGGTCACGTAGTCGGCATCGGCCGACGCGAGGAACAGCGCGGCGCCCGTCAGGTCGGCGGGCACGCCCATCCGGCCGAGCGGCACCGCTTCGCCGACGAGCCGCTTCTTCTCGCCGAGCGGCCGGTTCTCGTAGCGCGCGAACAGCGCGTCGACCTGCTCCCACATCGGCGTGTCCACCACGCCCGGCGCGATCCCGTTCACGTTGATCCGGTGCGGCGCGAGCGCGAGCGCGGCCGACTGCGTGTAGCTGATCACCGCGGCCTTGGTCGCGCAGTAGTGCGACACGAGCGCCTCGCCGCGCCGCCCGGCCTGCGACGACATGTTGACGATCTTGCCGCCGCGCCCCTGCTCGACCATCCGCTGCGCGACCGCCTGCATCAGGAAGAACATCCCCTTCACGTTGACCGCGAACAGGCGGTCGAACACGTCCCAGGATTCGTCGAGGAGCGGGCGCATGTCGAACAGCGCCGCGTTGTTGAACAGGATGTCGATGCCGCCGAACCGCTCGGCCGCGGTGGCGACGATGCGCGCGATGTCGTCGCGGCGGGTGACGTCGGCGCTCACCGCGATCGCGCGGCCCGGATGGGCTTCGATGAGCCGCGCGAGCGATCCGCCGGCCGGCTTCACGTCGACGAGCACGCAGCGCGCGCCCTCGTCCAGATAGCGTTGCGCGACCGCTTCGCCGATGCCGCTTGCGGCGCCCGTCAGGATCGCGACCTTGTCCTGCAATCTCACTGGCTGTCTCCGGTTCGTTCTGCGTTGTGCGACGTGCCGCCGGGTGAGCGATTGCTCGCGACACGAATAATTGCTCTGATTGCGATCAAATGATCGGATACGGAACCGAGGCTGTCAAGGCGGATCGCACCGGTTTCGATGATGCGGTGCGGCACGACGGCGTGCGAGGAATGGCGGTGGACGCCGGCCGGGCAAGGCGCAGCGGGATTGTGTGCGGCGCGGATCGACACGAACGTGTCGGCTGGCCGCATGCGCGGCGGCGCGATACGTTATATCATCGCGATATTCTCGTTCCCATCGCCCGTATTGCGCCATGGCTACTTCATCGTCACATGCGTCACACGCATCGATCGCCGAGCGGCTCGCGCGCGCCGACGCGTTCGCCGCGGAGCACGGCCTCGCGTGGACGCCGCTGCGCCGGCAGGTCTACGAACGCGTGCTCGCCGCGCAGCGCCCGATCGGCGCGTACGACCTGCTCGCCGAACTCGAGCCGCAGCGCGGCCGGGTGCCGCCCACGACCGTGTATCGCGCGCTGGATTTCCTCGTCGAGCACGGCTTCATCCACCGGATCGAATCGAAGAACGCGTTCTTCGCGTGCTGCGAGATCGGGGTGCCGCACGAAGGCCAGTTCCTGATCTGCGAAGCCTGCGGCGAAACCGTCGAGATTCCCGGCGGCGACCTCGCGAAGCAGTTGTCCGCGAGCGCGCCCGCGCACGGTTTCGAGGTGCACCACCAGGTCGTCGAGCTGAGCGGCCTGTGCGGACACTGCAAGGCCAAACCGGCGCAGCGCTGACGCCGCGCTTTCCACACGAGGAGATTCATGTCCCATGCCCTGACGCGCGCGCCGCTGCGTGCGCCGCTGCCCGCCCCGACGCGCGTTGCGCGTCCCGTCCGCTGGCTCGCCGCCGGCCTCGCCGCGCTGTCGCTCGCCGTGCCCGCGCTCGCGCAGGCGGCGGCCGTGAACGTGGTCGCGGCCGAGAATTTCTACGGCGACGTCGCGTCGCAGATCGGCGGCCGCCACGTCGCGGTGACGAGCATCCTCAGCAACCCCGACCAGGATCCGCACCTGTTCGAGGCGAGCCCGAAAACCGCGCGCGCGCTGCAGCAGGCGCAGCTCGTGATCTACAACGGCGCCAACTACGATCCGTGGATGGCCAAGCTGCTCGGCGCGTCGAAGCAGGCGAAGCGCGCGACGATCGTCGTCGCCGATCTGGTCGGCAAGAAGGCCGGCGACAACCCGCACCTGTGGTACGACCCGGCGACGATGCCGGCCGCCGCGCGCGCGATCGCCGCGGCGCTGGGCCGCGCGGACCCGGCGAACCAGGCCGACTACGATGCGAACCTCGCGAAGTTCGTCGCGTCGCTGAAGCCGATCGACGACAAGGTCGCCGCGCTGCGCGCGCAGTACAAGGGCGTGCCGGTGACCGCCACCGAACCCGTGCTCGGCTATCTCGCCGACGCGATCGGCGTCGAGATGCGCAACCAGCGCTTCCAGCTCGCGACGATGAACGACACCGAGGCGAGCGCGTCGGACATCGCCGCGTTCGAGAACGACCTGCGCAAGAAGCAGGTACGCGCGCTGATCTACAACAGCCAGGCCGAGGAGCCGATGACGAAGCGCATGCTGAAGCTCGCGCGCGACGCCGGCGTGCCGACCGTGAGCGTCACCGAGACGCAGCCGGCCGGCAAGACCTTCCAGCAATGGATGCTGGGCGAGCTCGACGCGCTCGACAAGGCGCTTTCCGGCAGCAAGCCATGAGCGCGACGCCTCACGCCCTCGAACTCGATCACGTCACGCTCGACCTGGGCGGACGCACGATCCTGCGCGACGTCAGCTTCTCGATCGAGCCCGGCGAGTTCGTCGGCGTGCTCGGGCCGAACGGCGCCGGCAAGACCACGCTGATGCGCGCGGTGCTCGGCCTCGTGCCGGTGGCCGGCGGCGCGCTGCGCGTCGGCGGCACGCCGGTCGCGCGCGGCAACCCGTCGATCGGCTACATGCCGCAGATCCGGAGCGGCCTCGCGAGCCGCCGGATGCGCGGCTACGACTTCGTCGCGATGGCCGCCGACGGGCACCGCTGGGGCCTGCCGCATGCGAACGCCGCGACCCGGCGCGACGTCGACCGCGTGCTCGAGCTCGTCGACGGCCGCGCGCTCGCGCGCCGGCCGCTGTCGGAGCTGTCCGGCGGCGAACGGCAGCGGCTGCTGCTCGCGCAATGCCTGCTCGGCAGCCCCGGGCTGCTGCTGCTCGACGAGCCGCTGATCAGCCTCGATCCGAACCACCAGCGCGGCGTCGTCGAGCTGGTGCGGCGCGTGCAGCGCGAGCTCGGCATCACGGTGCTGTTCTCCGCGCACGAACTGAACCCGCTGCTCAACGCGCTCGACCGCGTGCTGTATCTCGGCAACGGCGTCGCGGCGCTCGGCACCGTCGACGAGGTGATCACCAAGCCGGTGCTGTCGCGGCTGTACGGCTCGCCGATCGACGTGATGCGCGTGAACGGCAGGATCTTCGTGATGTCGGGCGACGTGGAGGTCGAGAAGCACGACCACGAGCACGAAGGCGACGACGACGGCCACGCGCACGGCGGCCACGGCCATCACCACCACGGACACGCGCACCCTCACGCGAGCGGGCAATCACACGATGTTTGAATACGATTTCATGATCAACGCCTTCGCGGCGTCGGGAATCGTCGCGGTGCTCGCGGGCATCGTCGGCTACTTCCTGGTGCTGCGCGGGCAGACCTTCGCCGGCCACGCGCTGTCCCACGTCGGCTTCACCGGCGCGACCGGCGCGGTGCTGCTCGGCATCTCACCGATCTGGGGGATGGTGGGCTTCACGCTCGCGGCCGGCATCGGCATGGGCGCGCTCGGCGAGCGGCTCGCGGGGCGCGACGTCGCGATCGGCGTGATCCTGTCGGTCGCGCTTGGCTGCGGCCTGCTGTTCCTGCATTTCTATACGTCGTTCGCGACGCAGGTGACGGCGCTGCTGTTCGGCAACGTGCTGGCCGTCAGCCACGACACGCTCGCGGTGCTGGCCGGGATCGGCGCGGTGAGCCTCGCGGCGCTCGCGCTGATGGCGCGCCCGCTGCTGTTCGCGTCGCTGCAGCCCGAGCTCGCCGAAGCGAAGGGCGTATCGCTGCGCGCGGTGTCGGTGCTGTTCCTCGCGGTGTGCGCGCTGGCGGTTGCCGCGGCCACGCAGATCGTCGGCGTGCTGCTCGTGTTCACGCTGCTGGTCGGCCCGGCCGCCGCCGCGCAGAACGTGTCGACGCGGCTGTCGACGGGCGTCGTGCTCGCCGCGCTGTTCGCGCTGTTCGAAGCGTGGGCCGGGATCACGCTCGCGTATCACACCGACTGGCCGACGAGTTTCTGGATCACCGCGCTGTCGGCGCTCGTGTATGGGGCGAGCCTGTTGCGGCGGCATGCATGACGCGCGCGGCAGCGCGACTGCGTGCATCATGAAAAACGCCGGCGTGCCTTCGAAGGCCACGCCGGCGTTTTTCATTGCGCGTCCCGCATGACGCGGGTCACGCCGTCATCGCCCGAGCTGGCGCGCATGATGCGCGATGTGATCCGCGATGAACGTCGAGATGAAGTAGTACCCGTGGTCGTAACCCGCGTGCCGCCGCAGCGTCAGCGGCTGGCCCGCCGCCGCGCAGGCCGCCTCGAACACGTCGGGATTCAGCTGGTTCGCGAGGAATTGATCGGCGAGCCCCTGATCGACGAGGATCCCTCCCGTGAACTTCCGCGCGTCGGCGCGCGCGACCAGCTCGCTCGCGTCGTAGCGCTTCCACGCGTCGCGATCCGCGCCCAGGTAGCCTGAGAACGCCTTCTCGCCCCACGGGCAGCGCGTCGGCGCGGTGATCGGCGCGAACGCCGACACCGAGCGATACACGTCCGGATTGCGCAGCGCGAGCACGAGCGCGCCGTGCCCGCCCATCGAGTGGCCGAAAATGCCGAGCCGCGCACCGTCGATCGGCAGCTCGGCCGTCACCGTCTCGCGCAGCTCGTCGACGACATACGAGTCCATCCGGTAATGCGTCGACCACGGCGCTTCGGTCGCATCGACATAGAAGCCCGCGCCTGCGCCGAAGTCCCACGCGTCGGTCTCGCCCGGCACGCCCGCGCCGCGCGGGCTCGTGTCGGGCATCACGAGCGCAAGCCCGTGCTGCGCCGCGTATTGCTGCGCGCCGCCCTTGATCGCGAAGGTCTCCTCGGTGCAGGTCAGCCCTGCCAGATAGAACAGCGCCGGCACGCGGCCGTGCGCGGCCTGCGGCGGCAGGTACACGGCGAACTTCATCGGCAGGCCGATCACCGCGGAGTCATGCCGATAGAAGCGCTGCTCGCCGCCGTGGCACGCGTGTGACGAAACGAGTTCGAGCATCGTCGTCGCTCCGCGATCAGTACAGCACGACCGAGCGGATCGACTCGCCCTTCTTCATCAGGTCGAAGCCGTCGTTGATCTTCTCGAGCGGCAGCGTATGCGTGATCAGGTCGTCGATGTTGAGCTTGCCTTCCATGTACCAGTCGACGATCTTCGGCACGTCGGTGCGGCCGCGCGCGCCGCCGAACGCCGAGCCCTTCCATTCGCGGCCCGTCACGAGCTGGAACGGCCGCGTGCTGATTTCCTCGCCGGCCGCCGCGACGCCGATGATGAACGACTGGCCCCAGCCCTTGTGCGTGCATTCGAGCGCCTGGCGCATCAGCTTCACGTTGCCCACGCATTCGAACGAGTAGTCCGCGCCGCCGTCGGTGAGCTGCACGATGTGGTCGACCACGTTCTCGACTTCGTTCGGGTTGATGAAGTGCGTCATCCCGAACTTCTTCGCGAGCTCGACGCGCTTCGGGTTGATGTCGACGCCGATGATCTTGTCCGCGCCGACCATCTTCGCGCCCTGGATCACGTTCAGGCCGATGCCGCCCAGCCCGAACACGACCACGTTCGCGCCCGCCTCGACCTTCGCCGAGTACACCACCGCGCCGACGCCCGTCGTCACGCCGCAGCCGATGTAGCAGATCTTGTCGAACGGTGCGTCCTCGCGCACCTTCGCGACGGCGATCTCCGGCACCACGATGTAGTTCGAGAACGTCGACGTGCCCATGTAGTGGAAGATCGGCTTGCCGTCGAGCGAGAAGCGCGACGTCGCGTCGGGCATCAGGCCCTTGCCCTGCGTCGCGCGGATCTTCTGGCACAGGTTCGTCTTGCGCGACAGGCAGAACTTGCACTCGCGGCATTCCGGCGTATAGAGCGGAATCACGTGATCGCCCTTCCTCACCGTGCCGACGCCGGGGCCGACGTCGACCACGACGCCCGCGCCTTCGTGACCGAGAATCGCCGGGAAGATCCCTTCCGGGTCCGCGCCCGACAGCGTGTAGTAGTCGGTATGGCAGATGCCCGTCGCCTTCACCTCGATCAGCACCTCGCCCGCGCGCGGCCCTTCCAGATCGACTTCCTCGATCGTCAGCGGCGCACCCGCCTTCCATGCAATCGCGGCTTTCGTCTTCATCGTGTGACTCCTATCAATAGACATGGCCGCGCCGCGCATCGTCGCGCGCGGCACGGCGAAATGAAATCGTGCTCGCCATGATGGCCGATCGCCGCACGCGCCACGTGCGCGAAACAGCCGCCAGGTTGCCGGAATGCGTCATCGGTGACGCAAAACGACAAGTGCCCGAGTTTAAACGCCCATCGTGAACCATGCATCGGTTCGCGCATAGAGGTCGATGAAGCGCGCATGCCGCACCGCGAGCGCCGCGTCGCCGCGCGGCGCGGCCACCGGCGACGCGCCCGGCGCGAGCGCGGGCAGCGCGTCCTCGCGCCAGTGGCCGAGCGCGACGCCCGCAAGCAGCGCCGCGCCGCGGGTCGCCGCGTTCGGGCAATCGACCGCCTCGAGCGACGCGTCGAGCGCATCGGCCAGCAACTGCCGCCAGCGCGGATCGACCGAGCCGCCGCCCGCGAGGCGCAGCGACGCGACCGGCACGCGGGCCGCGTCGGCATCGCCCGTTCCGCGAATCGCATCGAGCCCCGCGCGCAGTGCGAACGCAACGCCTTCGAACGCCGCGCGCATCATCGCGCCGCGCGTGTCGCCGAGCCCGAGGCCGAGCCAGCCGCCGCGCGCGTCCGGGTTCATCCACGGCGAGCGCTCGCCGCTCAGGTAGGGCAGGAAGCACAGCCGTTCCGATGCGGGCTGCGCGAACGCGTCGTCGTAGGCGGCCGGCCAGTCCGCATAGCCGAGCCAGCCGCGCGCCGCTTCGAGCGCGAGCCCGACGTTCTGCATCGCCGCCATCGTGTAGTAGCCGCTGCCCGCCGCCGCGCGATAGCGATGCAGCCCGCGCCGCGCGGCCGGCAACTGGCCCGCGAGCACGACGATCTGCCCGCCGCTGCCGGTGGTCAGCAGCGCGTCGCCGTCGGCGACGAGCCCGCTGCCCAGCGCCGCGCACGCGGTATCGGCCGCGCCGGTCGCGAGCGGCACGCCGGCCGGCAGGCCGAGCGCCGCGGCCGGCTCGGCGGCGAGCACGCCGCACGGCGCGCCCGACGCGCGCACCGGCGCGAACAGTTCGCGCCGCAAGCCGAAGCGGCCGAGCAGCGCCGCATCCCACGCGCCGTCCGGCGCCGCGAGCGCGGTCGCGCACGCATCGCTCGGATCGGCGGCCATCTCGCCGCCAAGCACGACGCGCAACCAGTCCTTCGGCTGCACGGCCCAGCGCGCGGCGCGCCACGCGGCCGGCTCGTGCGCGGCAACCCAGCGCAGCAGCGGGCCCGCCATGCCCGGCGCGACCGGGTTCGCGCCGTCCGGCCAGTCGGCCGCATCGGCGAAGCGCACGGCGCGCGTGTCGGGCCAAAGCAGCGCGGGACGCACCGGGCGGCCGGCCGCATCGAGCAGCACGACGCCGTGCATCTGCCCGGAAAAGCCGATCGCGCGAACCTGCGCGCGCTCGTCGGCGGGCAGCCGCGCGGCCGCGCGCACGAGCGCCTGCCACCACGCATCCGGCGCGATTTCCGCCCAGCCGGGCTGCGGCGACGACAGTGCATAAGGTTCGCTCGCGACCGCCCGTTCGACGCCGTCGGCGTCGAGCGTGACGAGTTTCACCGAGCCGGTGCCGAGATCGATTCCGAGCAAGCGCATTACGTGGCGACGATTCGAATTGAGGGATTCAGATGATAGCGGGACTGGCGTACTCGCCCCATTAATCGGCGCGCGTATTCGCCCCCCCGAAAAACCGCTGCTTACGGGATAACCCGGTGCAGTTTTTCGCAAGTCGAAATGGCCATTATTCCGCATCAGCGATACACACCATAAAGCGGCCGATATTTGACAGGGGCGCCAGCGCTATTTTGGATGGCTATAAAACCGGGAAACCTCACTCCCACGGCGATTCCCGATGCGCGACATCCCGCACCATGCCGAATTGGCATATCGAACCAGCAAAGAACGGAATAGAACCCAGTGCTCTTGTTGCGGTTTTGCATTCCGCATAACTTCGTACCACCTCGAATACAAGATCATGGAGTGAGACAGATGCAATCGAACACGGCCCATCCGTGCGATGAGGTGTTGCCGGCCGGCAAGCTCGTTACGCTCGGACTGCAGCACGTTCTCGTCATGTACGCCGGCGCGGTCGCCGTGCCGCTCATCGTCGGCGGCGCACTCAAGCTGCCGAAAGACCAGATCGCGTTCCTGATCAGCGCCGATCTGTTTTCCTGCGGCATCGCCACGCTGATCCAGACGCTCGGCCTGTGGATCTTCGGCATCCGCCTGCCGGTCATCATGGGCTGCACGTTCGCCGCGGTCGGCCCGATGATCGCGATCGGCACGAACCCCGGCCTCGGCATCCTCGACATCTTCGGCTCGACGATCGCGGCCGGCATCATCGGCATCGTGCTCGCGCCGACGATCGGCAAGCTGCTGAGATTCTTCCCGCCCGTCGTCGTCGGCACGGTGATCTCGGTGATCGGCCTGTCGCTGATGGAGGTCGGGATCAACTGGGCCGCGGGCGGCGTCGGCAACCCGGAATACGGCAGCCCCGTCTACCTCGGCCTGTCGCTGCTGGTGCTCACGCTGATCCTGCTGATCAACAAGTTCGGCCGCGGCTTCATCGCGAACATCTCGGTGCTGCTCGGCATCGTCGCGGGCTTCGCGATCGCGTTCGCGATCGGCCGCGTGAACACCGACGGCGTGTCCGTCGCGCCGTGGGTCGGGATCGTGATGCCGTTCCATTTCGGCTGGCCGCACTTCGACCCGCTGTCGATCGCGACGATGGTCACGGTGATGTTCGTCACCTTCATCGAATCGACCGGGATGTTCCTCGCGGTCGGCGACATGGTCGACCGGCCGGTCGACCAGGATCGCCTCGTGCGCGGCCTGCGCGTCGACGGCCTCGGCACGCTGATCGGCGGCATCTTCAACTCGTTCCCGCATACGTCGTTCTCGCAGAACGTCGGCCTGATCGGCGTGACGGGCGTGAAGAGCCGCTTCGTCTGCGCGACGGGCGGCGTGATCCTGGTGCTGCTCGGGCTGTTCCCGAAGATGGCGCAGGTCGTCGCGTCGGTGCCGCCGTTCGTGCTCGGCGGCGCGGGGATCGTGATGTTCGGGATGGTCGCCGCGAACGGCGTGAAGGTGCTGTCGAAGGTCGACTTCGTGAACAACCACCACAACCTGTTCATCGTCGCCGTGAGCATCGGCATGGGCCTCGTGCCGGTCGTGTCGCCGCACTTCTTCTCGAAGCTGCCGGGCGCGCTCGCACCGATCCTGCACAGCGGCATCCTGCTCGCGTCGGTATCGGCGGTTGTCCTGAACATCGTGTTCAACGGCGTGAAGGGCGAGAAGGAGGCGAAGTGCGACATCCGCCGCGCCGGGCACGACTTCGACGGACGGCCGGCCGACCTGCATTGATGCACGGACGCGCCGCGAACCGCGGCGCATCGTCCGGCCGCCAGACGCCACGGCACCGCCGTGGCGTTTTTCATGGCGCGGCGGCCGCGCGAATCGATCGCCGCAAATGGAAACGCCACGGATTTTCATCCGTGGCGTTGTCGTATGCGCCGGCGCCCGGGTGACCTCCGCAGCGGCCACCCTTGGCTGCCTGCCGCAGGAGGTTACCCGTTGGCCGCCGTCGATGCCGGCGCCGGCGCGGCCGCCTTGTCGTAGTCGACCGCCTGATCGGCCGGGCGCGGCGTCTCGCCGGCCCGCTGGATCCAGCCCCCGCCCAGCGAGCGGTACAGGTCGACGAGGTTCGTCCACCGTGCGAGCCGCGCGCTGATCAGCGACTGTTGCGCCGCGTACAGGTCCGTCTGCGCGGTCAGCACCGACAGGTAGCTGTCCACGCCGTTCTTGTAACGCAGGTCCGACAGGTCGTAACGACGCTGCTGCGCGTGCTCGTTGCGCTGCAGCGCGGCGATCTGCTGGTCGTACGTGCCGCGTGCGGCCAGGCCATCCGACACCTCGCGGAACGCCGACTGGATCGCCTTCTCGTAGTTCGCGATCTCGATGCGCTTCTGCACGTTCGCGAGATCGAGGTTGGCGAGGTTCGCGCCGCCCTCGAAGATCGGCATCGTGATCTGCGGCGCGAACGACCACGCCGCCGTGCCGGCCTTGAACAGCCCGCCCAGCGTCGGGCTCGCGGTGCCGAACGCGCCCGTCAGCGAGATCTTCGGGAAGAATGCCGCGCGCGCCGCGCCGATGTTCGCGTTGGCCGCGAGCAGGTTCTGCTCCGCTTCCATGATGTCCGGACGGCGTGTGAGCAAGTCCGACGGCAAACCGGCCGGAATGTCGGTCAGGAAGTTCTGCGCGTCGAGCGGCAGGCCCGGCGGCAGGTCGTCCGGCAGCGGCTGGCCGATCAGCAGCACCAGCGCGTTCAAGGCCTGCGCGCGGGCACGCGCCTGCGCCTGCTGGTTCGCCAGCGCCGTTTCGACGATCGTCTGCGCCTGGCGCAGGTCGAGCTCCGAGCCGGTGCCGTTGTCGAACTTCAGCTTCGTCAGGTCGTACGACGCCTGCGCGGATTTCAGCGTGTCTTCCGTCACCTTCAGCAGGTCGTCGGTCGACAGCACCGTCAGGTACTGGTCCGCGACCTGCGACACCAGCAGGATCTCCGTCGCCTTGCGCGCCTGCGCGGTCGCGAGGTATTTCGCGAGCGCCTGGTCCTTCAGGCTCTGAATCCGGCCGAACAGATCGAGCTCCCACTGCGCCTGCAGCCCGACGTTGTACGTCGTCGAGATGTTGCGCCCCGGGATCGCCGTGAGCCCGTTCGGCGTGCGCGTGCGGTTGCCGGTGCCCACCGCGTCGAGCTTCGGGAACAGGTCCGCGCGCGTGATCTGGTACTGCGCGCGCGCCGCCTCGATGTTCAGCACCGACACGCGCAGGTCGCGGTTGTTCTTCAACGCGATGTCGATCAGCCGCTGCAGGCGCGGATCGACGAAGAATTCGCGCCAGCCGATGTCGGTCGCCGCCTGGCCGTTCGCGCTGCGCGCGCCGGCCGTCGCGGCCGGCTGCGTCGCATAGACGCCACCGGACGGGAACGCCTGCGCGACGGGCGCATCGGGCCGCTTGTAGTGCGGCGCCATCGTGCAGCCCGTGGCGAAAAGCGCGACCGCGATTGCAGTCAAAGCATGTTTTTGCATCATCACTGCCCCTTCTTCTCGTCGTCGCCGTGGCTGCCCTTCTCCGCCTCGTGCATGTGGTCCTGCGCAAGACGCAGCGCCTCGTCGACGTCTTCCTTCTCGCCGCTGAAGATCGCGCGGATCTTCACGAAGAACATCGGGATCATGAAGATCGCGAGGAACGTCGCGGTGATCATCCCGCCGATCACGCCCGTGCCGATCGCGTGCTGGCTCGCCGAACCCGCGCCGTTGCTGATCGCGAGCGGCATCACGCCGAGAATGAACGCGAGCGACGTCATCAGGATCGGACGCAGCCGCAGGCGCGCCGCTTCCAGCGCGGCCTCGATCGGCCCCATCTTCTCCGTCTGCTGCAGTTCGCGCGCGAACTCGACGATCAGGATCGCGTTCTTCGCCGACAAGCCCACGGTGGTCAGCAGGCCGACCTGGAAGAACACGTCGTTTTCCAGACCGCGCATCGTCGCCGCGAGCAGTGCGCCGATCACGCCGAGCGGCACGACCATGATCACCGAGAACGGGATCGACCAGCTTTCATACAGTGCCGCGAGACACAGGAACACGACGAGGATCGAGATCGCGTACAGGATCGGCGCCTGCGAACCCGACTGGATTTCCTGGTACGACAGCCCCGTCCACGAATAGCCGACGCCGTCCGGCAGCTTCTTCGCGAGCGCTTCCATCGCCGCCATCGCCTGGCCGGTCGACTTGCCCGGTGCGGCCTGGCCCTGGATTTCCATCGCCGAGATGCCGTTGTAACGCTCGAGCTTCGGCGAACCATACGTCCAGTGACCGGTCGCGAACGCGCTGAACGGCACCATCCCGCCCGAGCCGTTGCGCACGTACCAGATGTTCAGGTCTTCCGGCGTCATCCGGAACGGCGCATCGGACTGCACGTACACCTTCTTGATCCGGCCGTCGGTGTCGAGGAAGTTGTTCACGTACTGCGATGCCCACGCGATCGAGAACGTCTGGTCGATCGCCGACGCGGTGACGCCGAGCGCATTCGCCTTCTCGCGGTCGATGTTCACCTTGTACTGCGGCGTATCGTTCAGGCCGTTCGGACGCACGCCCTGCAGCGTCGGATCCTTCGAGGCCATCCCGAGCAGCTGGTTGCGCGCGGCCATCAGCGCGTCGTGGCCGACCCCCGCGTTGTCCGTCAGCTCGAAGTCGAAGCCGGCGGCGGTGCCGAGTTCCGGAATCGACGGCGGGTTGAACGGAATCACGAGCGCGTCCTTGTAACCCGCATAGCGCCCGAACATCCGGCCGATCAGCGCCTGGACCTTCTGGTTCGCGTGCTGACGCTTCGCATAGTCCTTCAGCCTGACGAACACGAGGCCCGAGTTCTGGCCGCGGCCCGCGAAGCTGAAGCCGTTGACCGTAAACGCGGATTCGACGATATCCTTCTCGTCCTTCAGCAGGTAGTCGGAAATGTTCGCGAGCGTCTTCGCGGTGGTTTCCTGCGTCGAGCCGGACGGCGTCTGCACGATCACGAACATCAGGCCCTGGTCTTCATCCGGCAGGAACGACTTCGGCAGGCGCACGAACAGCAGGCCGACCGCGACGATCACGACCAGGTAGATGATGAGCCAGCGGCCCGAGCGCTTGATCACGTGGTGCACGCCGACGTGGTACTTGTCGCGGCTCTGGTTGAACGTGCGGTTGAACCAGCCGAAGAAGCCCTTCTTCTCTTCGTGATGGCCCTGCGGAATCGGCTTGAGGATCGTCGCGCACAGCGCCGGCGTCAGAATCAACGCGACGAGCACCGACAGCACCATCGCCGACACGATCGTCAACGAGAACTGGCGATAGATCGCGCCCACCGAGCCGCCCGAGAACGCCACCGGCACGAACACCGCCGACAGCACGAGCGCCACGCCCACCAGCGCGCCGGTGATCTGGCCCATCGCCTTGCGGGTTGCTTCCTTCGGCGACAGCCCCTCTTCCGCCATCACCCGCTCGACGTTCTCCACCACCACGATCGCATCGTCCACCAGCAGGCCGATCGCGAGCACGAGGCCGAACATCGACAGCGTGTTGATCGAGAAGCCCACCATCGACATGATCGCGAACGTGCCGAGCAGCACCACCGGCACTGCGATCGTCGGGATGATCGTCGCCCGCAGGTTCTGCAGGAACAGGTACATCACGAGGAACACGAGCACGATGCCTTCCAGCAGCGTCTTGACCACTTCCTCGATCGACAGCTTCACGAACGGCGTCGTGTCATATGGATACGCCACCGACAGGCCGTGCGGGAAGTACTTCGACAGCGTGTCCACCTGCTGGCGCACCGCCTTCGCCGTCGCGAGCGCGTTCGCGTTGGTCGCGAGCTGGATGCCCAGCGCCGCGCTCGGCTTGCCGTTGTACTTGGTGTCGAAGTTGTAGTTTTCCGCGCCGAGCGCGACGTGCCCGACATCCTTCAGGCGCACCTGCGAACCGTCCTGGTTGACCTTCAGCAGGATGTTGCCGAACTCCTCCGGCGTGCGCAGCAGCGTCGCCTCGGTGATCGTCGCCTGCAGCATGGTGCCCGGCTTCGCCGGCGTGCCGCCGAGCTGGCCGCCCGCGACCTGCACGTTCTGCGAGCTGATCGCGCTCGTCACGTCGACCGGCGTGAGGCCGTAGTTGGTCAGGCGGTTCGGATCGAGCCAGATCCGCATCGCGTACTGCGAGCCGAACAGCGTGACGGTGCCGACGCCGTTGAGACGGCTGATCGGATCCTTCACGTGCGACGCGACGTAGTTCGCGAGGTCGTAGCGGTTCATGCTGCCGTCTTCGGACGTGAAGGCGAGCACCAGCAGGAAGCTGCTGCTCGACTTCGTCACCGACAGGCCGAGCTGCTGCACGACCTGCGGCAGGATCGGCGTCGCGAGCGACAGCTTGTTCTGCACCTGCACCTGCGCGATATCGGCGTTGGTGCCCGGCGCGAACGTCAGCGTGATCGTCGCGGTGCCCGAGTCGTCACTCGTCGACGACATGTACAGGAAGTTGTCGAGACCGCTCATCTGCTGCTCGATCACCTGCGTCACCGTGTCTTCCACCGTCTTCGCGGAAGCGCCCGGATAGTTCGCGGTGATCTGGATCGATGGCGGGGCGATCGTCGGATACTGCGAGATCGGCAGCGTGAAGATCGCCGCGACCCCGGCCAGCATCAGGATGATGGCGATCACCCACGCGAAGATCGGGCGATCGATAAAAAACTTTGCCATGAAACAGGCTCCCTGTTATTGCGCGCTCGACGCGGCGGCGCTCGAAGCCGCTGCGCCCGATGCGGCTGCACCCGATGCGGCGGCGAACGAACCCGCGGCAGCCGGCGCGGCGGTTGCGGCAGCGCCCGAAGCGGCGCCCGGCGCTTGCGCGAGCGTCGCCGGCACGGCCTTCACGGTCGCGCCCGGGCGCACCTTGTCGATGCCTTGCACGATCACGCGGTCGCCCGCCTGCAGGCCGCCTTCGACGACCCAGTCCTGGCCCTGCATGCCCGCCGTCGTCAGCTGGTGCGGCGCGACCTTGTTGTCCGCGCCGACCACCAGCGCGACCGCCTGGCCCTTCTGGTCATGCGTGACGCCGATCTGCGGCACCAGGAACGCGTTCTCGTTCACGCCTTCCTCGATGCGCGCGCGCACGAACATCCCCGGCAGCAGCACGCGGTCCTTGTTCGGGAAGATCGCGCGGATCGTCACCGAGCCCGTCGCCTGGTCCACCGTCACGTCCGAGAACTGCAGCTTGCCCGGCTCCGAATACGTCTTGCCGTCTTCCAGGATCAGCGACACCTTCGCCGCGCCCGGGCCGCTCGTCTTCAGCTTGCCGCTCTGCACGTCCTGGCGCAGCTTCAGCCCGTCGAGGCTCGACTGCGTGAGGTCCACGTACACCGGGTCGAGCTGCTGCACGGTCGACATCAGCGTCGCCTGGCTCGCCTGCACGTAGGCGCCCGGCGTGACCTGCGAGATGCCGACGCGGCCCGTGATCGGCGACACGACGTCCGTGTAGCCGAGGTTGATCTGCGCGGTGTCGACCGCGGCCTTGCCGGCCGCGACGTCGGCGGCGGCCTGCCCTTGCGCGGCCACCGCGTTGTCGTAGTCCTGCTTGCTGATCGCGTTCGCGCCAACGAGCACCTTGTAGCGCGAGACGAGTGCGTTCTGCGTCGCGAGGTTCGCCTGCGCCTTCGCGAGCGTCGCCTTCGCGCTGTTCAGCTGCGCGATGTAAGGCGCCGGATCGATCTTGTAGAGGCGCTGGCCGGCCTTGACGTCGCTGCCTTCGGTGAATTCACGGCGCAGCACGATGCCGTCGACCCGCGCGCGCACCTGCGCGACGAGGAATGCGTTGGTGCGGCCCGGCAACTCGGTGAACACCGCGACGTTTTGCGGCTGGACGGTGACGACGCCGACTTCCGGCGTTTGCGGCGGCGGTGCCGATTCTTTTTTCCCGCACGCGGCCAGGAAAACGGCGGCCGTCGCGACAGTGATTAGGCGGTATGGAACCCGTTCGACGCGCATGGAGCGACCTCTGTGTATAACCAATGGAATGAGTGCTGCACCCGACCCGAGCGCAACACGGATGCGCCTCGCGGCGCAGATCGAACACCTGAATTACTGGACTGCTGGATACAGCAAGCGGCACGAGACCACAGTGCCGACGAGACGCCGCGAACTGC
The DNA here is from genome assembly GCF_902830275.1 of Burkholderia stagnalis. Lineage (GTDB taxonomy): Bacteria > Pseudomonadota > Gammaproteobacteria > Burkholderiales > Burkholderiaceae > Burkholderia > Burkholderia stagnalis. The sequence goes on from NZ_CADESW010000002.1 coordinate 481,148, forward strand.
GGCCTGGTACTTTGGCGGGAATCAGCAGCTGGGATATTAACTGATTGCCCCTTTGGCCATTCGATCGTAGGGTGCTATTGTATATACATTCACGAATGTATGTAAAAAGCCCTCTCAGCCCACCCCACGAATCGGTATTACGGATTGTTACGAATCGCAAGCATATCCGGTTTTGGACTTCCGGAGCGAGGGTGTGAACCTTATTATCCCGCCCACCGATCGATCACCCCAGGCCTGCATATGGTCAGACGCACCAAGGAGGAAGCCCTTGCCACGCGCAACAGCATCCTCGACGCCGCCGAACACGTATTCTTCGAGAAAGGCGTATCGCACACGTCGCTCGCGGACATCGCCCAGCACGCCGGCGTGACGCGCGGCGCGATCTACTGGCACTTCGCGAACAAGGCCGAACTGTTCGACGCGATGTTCGACCGCGTCTTCCTGCCGATCGACGAGCTGAAGACGATGCCGAGCGACGCGCCAGGCAGCAACCCGCTCGACAAGGTCCGCAAGATCCTGATCTGGTGCCTGCTCGGGGTCCAGCGCGATTCGCAGCTGCGCCGCGTGTTCAGCATCCTGTTCATGAAGTGCGAGTACGTCGCGGACATGGAGCCGCTGCTGCAGCGCAATCGCGCCGGCATGAGCGAGGCGCTGCACGCAATAGAAGGCGATCTCGCGATGGCCGTCAGGCTGAAGCTGCTGCCCGAGCGGCTCGATACCTGGCGCGCGACGCTGATGCTGCATACGCTCGTAAGCGGCTTCGTGCGCGACATGCTGATGCTGCCCGACGAGATCGATGCGGAGCGGCACGCGGAAAAACTCGTCGACGGCTGTTTCGACATGCTGCGCTACAGCCCGGCGATGCTGAAGGACGAGGATTGATGCAGCCTGCCGGCGGCGGATTGCTGGCTCTATATAGAGTAGAGCCGGCTCGCGGCCCCGCTCTGCCACCGGCCGCCGGCCGCCCCCGGCGAACGAACCGGCCCCCGCTCAGGCCGCCTCGGCGCGACGCGCGCGCGCCCGCCGGTTCGAGCCGGACACCGAATCGCGCGCCGGCATCGCGCCGCCCGCCAGCCCTGCGATCCACGCATCGGTCGACATCACGGCCGCGAAGTTCGACTGGAACACGACCGTGAACGCACGATGGATCTCCTCGGCGCTCGCCGCGCCGGCCGCGTTCTCGTACGGCACCGCGCCCGTCGCATCCTCCAGGTACTCGACGCCCAGGCCCGCGTGCGCGGCGTGGTACACCGTCGACGCATTGCAGTTGTGGGTCATGTAGCCGGCCACCGCGAGCGTGTCGATGCCGTGCGCGTCGAGCCACGCGGCGAGATCGGTGCCCGCGAACGCGCTCGCATGCGCCTTCTCGATGCGGTGCGCGTACGGCCGCGACGCGACTACCGGATGCAGCGCGACGCCGTCGGTGCCGGGCGCGAAGATCGGCGCGCCGGCCGGCGCGACGTGCTGGACGACGATCACCGGCACGCCGGCCGCATGCGCGGCATCGATCGCACGGCCGATGTTCGCGAGCGACGTGTCGACGCTCGGGTATTCGATCGGCAGGTCGCCCGTCACGTATTCGTTCTGCACGTCGATCACGATCAGCGCGCGGCGGGAAGCGGGTTTCGTCATGGCGTTCTCCAGGTTCGGACGCGCCGCCCCGCCCCGGCGCGGGGCGGTCGGCAGCGCGATGCGATGCATTGTCGAGCCGCGCCGCCGGCCGCGACAGTGGCCCGATTGCCATTCTTCGATAGAATCAGGCCATCCCGCTCCGGAGCCTGCCATGGCCGCTGACGCCTCGCCCACCGTCGTCGCCGCGATCGCGTTCGACGGCATCAGTCCGTTCCACCTGTCGGTGCCGTCCGTCGTGTTCGGCCGCGAACGCGACGCGGCCGACACGCCCGCGTTCGATTTCCGCGTGTGCTCGGCGGATCGGGGCCCGCTCGCGACGACGGGCGGCTTCACGATCTCGGCGCCGCTCGGCCTCGACGCGCTCGACGACGCGCAGATCGTCATCGTCCCGAGCTGGCGCGACCCGGCCGAAACCCCGCCGGCGGTGCTGCTCGACGCGGTGCGCGCCGCCGCCGAGCGCGGCGCGCTGCTGGTCGGGCTGTGCCTCGGCGCGTACGTGCTCGCGGCCGCGGGCCTGCTCGACGGTCGCCCGGCCACCACGCACTGGGCGTGGGCGGACGACTTCGCGCAGCGCTTTCCGCGCGTGAAGCTCGATCCCGACGTGCTCTACGTGGATGACGGCAACCTGATGACGTCGGCCGGCACCGCCGCCGGGCTCGACTGCTGCCTGCACGTGGTGCGCCGGCGTTTCGGCACGGAAGCGGCGAACCAGATCGCGCGGCGCCTCGTGATTCCGCCGCACCGCCAGGGCGGACAGGCGCAATACGTGCCGCAGCCCGTCGCCGCGCACCCGCGCGACGCGCGGCTCGCGGGCCTCCTCGACTGGGTGCGCGCGCACCTGGATACCGCGCACAGCGTCGATTCGCTCGCGGCGCGCGTGCTGATGAGCCGGCGCACATTTACGCGCCACTTCCGCCACGCGACCGGCACGACCGTCACCGCCTGGCTGCAGGCCGAACGGCTTGCGCGCGCGCAGCACCTGCTGGAAACCACGGGACACTCGATCGACGCGATCGCGCAGGCGGCCGGCTACGGCTCGAGCGTGTCGCTGCGCCTGCATTTCGCGAGCGCGCTCGGCACGTCGCCGTCGGCCTATCGACGGGAATTTCGTGGAACGCCGCCCGACGCGCGGCGCTGACGGCCGCCGCGCGGGCGGCGGCCGGCCGGTTCGTGCCCAGCGTTGACTCAGCCGTTGAACCAGCGCGCCGCGTAGAGCAGCATCGCGACGAACAGGATCATCGCCGCCCACGCCCAGACGGGCACCGTGCCCGATGCGCGGTGCGGCAGCGCGCTGGCTGCCCGGCCGGTCAGCGCGTTGCCGAGATGCTGCAACGGCGGCCGCTTGGCGGTGGCCGCCAGCGACGCGGGACGCAGGAACACGTGCTGGCGCCGCTGCGGGCTCGTGCGCGCGAGGTTCGGCGCGAGGCCGTGCTTCGCCTGCACGACCGCGCAGAACTCGCTGAAGAAATCGTCGGCCCACTCGTGGAGCGCGTTCTCGATCTGCCGCGCCGGCAGTTCGGCGAGCGGCCCGGTCGCCGTCGCCCACACCACGTACTCGACGCGGGTGGCGCCCGCGTCCTCCGCTTCCGGATACAGCACGATATCGATCTGGCCGCGCAGCGCGCCGAGGCCGTCGGCCCGCGCCTTGAAGTTCAGGATCCGGCGCGGCAGCCCTTGCGCGTCGCCCTGCTCGCCCGCGACGTGCGCCCGCACGTCGTAACGCGCGCGCAGCGGGCCGAGCGGCACCGTCAGCGTCAGCGCGTACTCGCCGCGCGCCAGCTCGACGAACGATTCGCAATGGTCGAAGCTCGCGCGCAGCAGCGCGATGTCCTCCAGCGACTCCCGGACCACCGACGGCGCAAGCGGAATGCGAAGTGCGTCGTTCAGTTCCATGATGCCTCCCCGATGAACACTTGCCGGCTCAGGACGTCTCGACGAGACCGTCGACCCTGGCGGCATCGAAGGCGACATAGCGCGCGAGCGCCAGCGCCGCCTCCTTCGGTTCCTCGTAACTCCATGCGGCGTTCTCGATCACGCCGTCTTCGGTCTGCAAATCAAAATAGCTCGCATGCCCCTTGAGCCCGCAGACCGTCGTGAGGCTCGACCGCACGAGCCGTTGCATGTTGACGTCGGTGCGAGGCAGATAGTGGACGTCGGGCAGGCCCGCCTCGCGCACGGTCAGCGCGCCGAGCGAATCCGCATACGTAATCCCCTGATGGATCACACGCACGCGGTGACGGTTCGGCACGATTTCGAGGCGAGGATCGACTGCATCAGACATCGTTCTCCCCAACGGACGTTCCGGCAGGCTGGCCGGGGTTCGCACAAGAAGCAAAAAAGCCACGGCGCGGATGCCGTGGCTTTCATTATCGGCGAAAGTCGCACGAATTGTGCGTCCGTCGCCAAAACCGCACATGGCCGGTCATTTCGCGGCCCACGTGAACGCCTGTTTGACGCCGCCCTTCGCGGTGATCGTCACGCTGCGCGTCTGGTCCTTGCCCTGGTACGACGCCAGCACCGTGTAACGGCCCGGCGGCAGTTTCACGAGCATGTACGGCCCGCGCGCGTCGGTCTTCAGCACCTCGGCGCCTTTCTCGTCGGTAATCCGCACGTGGACGTCGGCGAGGAATTCGCCGCCCGCGCCGGTGAAGCGCAACGCGAGCGGCCAGGCCGCCTCGTTGCGCTGGAACGCCGTCGATTCGTCCTGGCCGACGCCGCCGGACACGAAGCTGACGTCGCCTTGCCGGCGCGGGGCCGGCAAGCCATCCGACTGCGCGTACGCGCCGCTTGCGCCGGCCGCGAGGCCCGCGGCCAGCGCCGCGGCGATCGCGAATCGGGACACTCTGCGTGGATATTGCATGGCACTCTCCTTTGAGTCGGAAGGGATGCCGGGCACCACGGCAGCGCAGGCGGCCGGGCCGCCGCGCCCGGCCAGGGCGGGCTCGCGCGGGCGCGGGCCCCGATCAGCTCAGGTCGACCGGCACGAAGATCTGTGCATTGTCGCGCTGAATCAGCAGCGCCAGGCTGTTGCCCGCATTCTTCACCGCGTCGCGCAGCTGTTCGGCGCTCGTCACCGGCCGGCCGTTCACCGCGAGGATCACGTCGCCCGGCTGGATGCCCGCCGACGCGGCGGGGCCGCCCGCCTGCTGCACGATCAGCCCGTGCGACAGCTGCGCCGCGTTGCGCTCCTGCGGCGACAGCGGCCGCACCGCGACGCCGAGCCGGCCCTGCTCGACCGGGCCGCCTTCGTTCGCTGCGAGCTTGGTGTCGGCCAGCGAGCCGAGCGTCACGCTGATCGTCTTCTTCGACTTGTCGCGCCACACCTGCAGATCGGCCTTCGAGCCGGGCTTCAGGCTCGCGATCTGCGCCGGCAGCGCGGTCGAATCGGCGACCGGCACGCCGTTGACGGCCAGGATCACGTCGCCCGGCTGCAGGCCCGCCTTCGCGGCCGGGCCGTTCGGATCGACCGAGCTGACGAGCGCGCCGTCCGGCTTCTGCAGGCCGAACGAGCTCGCGAGCGTCTGGTTCATGCCCTGCACGGCGACGCCCAGGCGCCCGCGGCTCACGTGGCCCGTCTTCACGAGCTCGTCCTTGACCTTGATCGCCTCGTTGATCGGGATCGCGAACGACAGGCCCTGGAAGCCGCCCGTCTGCGAATAGATCATCGAGTTGATGCCGATCACCTCGCCCTTCAGGTTGAACAGCGGGCCACCCGAGTTGCCGGGGTTGACCGGCACGTCGGTCTGGATGAACGGCGTGTAGTTCTCGTCGGGCAGCGCGCGCGACTTCGCGCTGATGATGCCGGAGGTCACCGTGTTGTCGAAGCCGTACGGCGAGCCGATCGCGACCACCCACTGGCCGACCTTGCTCTGCGCCGGATCGCCGATCTTCACCGTCGGCAGCCCGCCCGCGTCGATCTTCAGCACGGCGACGTCGGACTGCTTGTCCGCGCCGACCACCTTCGCCTTGTATTCGCGCTTGTCGGTCAGCTTGACGGTGACGACGTTCGCGCCGTCGATCACGTGCGCATTCGTCAGGATATAGCCGTCCTGGCTGATGATGAAACCGGAGCCGAGGCTCGCGCTCGGCTGGTCGTCGGGCTGCGCGTTGCCGCCCATGCCGGGCATCTGGCCGTAGAAGTGCTTGAAGAACTGGTAGAACGGGTCGCTCGGATCCATCGGCAGCTGCGGCCCGCGCCGCGACGCCACCTGCTTCACGACGTGCTTCGCGCTGATGTTCACGACCGCCGGGCCGTAGGTTTCCACCAGCCCGGAGAAATCGGGGATGCCGGTCTTCGCGGCCGCTTCGGCCGGCATCAGCGCGGCTGCCTGCGCGGGCGTGATGATCTGCGGATCGGCGTGCCGGGTGCCCGCGACGTAGCCGGCGGACAGCGCGGCCGCCACCGCGACGGCAATGGCGCCACGCGTCAGGATTCGGGTGTTCATCGTAGGACCTCCTCATTGTTACGACGCAGCGTAACGGCGCTGGCTTAAAGGAGGCTTAATCAGCCTTGAGCGGGGTTTGAAGCGCTCGAACGGCCGGCGTCAGACGGCCGCCGGCGCCTCCGCCGGCACGTCGGCGTCGCGGAACACGACGCTGACGAGCAGGCCGCCCGCCGCCGCGTCGCCGAGCGACACCGTCGCGCCCTGCTGCGTCGCGACGCGCTTGACGATCGCGAGCCCGAGCCCGCTGCCCGACACGTCGGTGCGCGCCCGCGCGGAGCTGTCGCGATAGAAGCGGTCGAACACGCGCTCGCGCTCGTCGGCCGGGATGCCCGGCCCGCTGTCGCCGATCTGCACGCACGCGCGGCCGGCCGCGTCGCGCGTCAGCGACACGTCGATGCGGCCGCCGTCGGGCGTGTACTTGACCGCGTTGTCGAGCAGGTTGCCGAACATCACGCGCAGCGCGGCGACGTCGGCGACGACCCGCGCCGGCCGGCACTCCTCGAAACCGAGATCGATATGGCGCCGCTGCGCGAGCGGCGCGTGCGCGGTCACGCATTCGGCAAGCAGTGCCTGCAGGTCGAGCGGCTCGCGCACCGTGCCACCGTCCGGTTCCGCGCGCGCGAGCGCGAGCAGTTGCTCGGCGAGGCGCGTCGCGCGCGTCACGCCGTCCTGCAGGTCGACGAGCGCCTCGCGGCGCGACGCATCGTCCTTCGCGCGCGCGACGAGCTGCGCCTGGATCTGCACGGCCGCGAGCGGCGTGCGCAGTTCGTGCGCGGCGTCGGCGACGAACGCCTTCTGCGTGTCGAGCGCGGCCGACAGCCGCGCGAGCAACCCGTTCAGCGCGTGCACGAGCGGCTGCACCTCGAGCGGCAACGGCGAATCGGCCAGCGGGTCGAGCGCCTCCGGCCGGCGCGCCTCGACCGCGCGCGTCACGCGCCGCAGCGGCGCGAGCCCGCGCCCGACGATCATCCACACGGCCGCGCCGAGGAACGGCAGCAGCACGATCAGCGGCCACAGCGTGCGCAGCGCGACGTTCGCCGCGAGCCGGTTGCGCACCGACAGCGGCTGCGCGAGCTGCACGACGTTGTCGCCGACGATCGCGCCGTACACGCGCCATTCGCCGCGGTCGGTGCGCTCGGTCGAGAAGCCGAGCTCGGCGCGCGGCGCGATCGGCGCGCGCGGATGCGAGAAGTACATCAGCACGCCGTTGCGGTTCCAGATCTGGATCACGATGCCTTCGTCGCCGTTGGTGCGCGAGCCGAACACCTGCGAGAACGGCTCGGACGGCAGCGCCGCAGCAATCTCCTGCAGCTGGTAGTCGAACAGCTCGTTCGCCTCCGCGAGCGCCTGCCGGTAGATCAGCCAGCCCGCGACGCCCACGCCGGCGACGACGATCGCCAGCAGCCAGATCAGCAATTGATGACGAATCGACCTCACGCGTCAGCTTTCCTTGACGACCATGTAGCCGAGCCCGCGCACGTTGCGGATCAGGTCCGAGCCGAGCTTCTTGCGCAGTGCGTGGATATAGACCTCGACGGTGTTGCTGCCGATTTCCTCGCCCCAGCCGTACATCTTCTCCTCGAGCTGGCTCTTCGACAGCACCGCGCCCGGCCGCGCGAGCAGCGCCTCGAGCAGCGCGAACTCGCGCGCCGACAGCGCGACCGGCGCGCCGTCGAGCGTCACCTGGTGCGACGCCGGGTCGAGCGTCAGCCCGCCGTGGCGGATCAGCGACTCGCTGCGCCCGGACTGGCGGCGGATCAGCGCGCGCATCCGCGCGCCGAGCTCGTCGAGATCGAACGGCTTGACCAGATAATCGTCGGCGCCCGCGTCGAGCCCCTTCACGCGGTCGGCCACCGCGTCGCGCGCGGTGACGATCAGCACCGGCAGCGACAGCCCGCGCGCGCGCAGCGTGCGCAGCACGTCGATGCCGTCGCGCTTGGGCAGGCCCAGGTCGAGCAGCAGCAGGTCGTACGCCTCGCCGCCGAGCGCGGTGAGCGCCGCCTCGCCGTCCTGCACCCAGTCGACCGCGAAGCCGTCCGAGCGCAGCGCCTTGCGCACGCCCTCGGCGATCATCCGGTCGTCTTCGACTAGCAATATCCGCATCTGGGTCGGCATCCGTGGGACGAGTGAAACATGCCGACCATTGTAGCGCCGCGAATCGCGCGTGCGGCCCGGCGGCCCGCGCGAACGGCCTGCCGATGCGCGGTTTCGTCGGACCTGCGCGCACTTGTCTCTACAATGTGCGCTTTGGCGCCGCGCGCGCCGCCCCCGCATCCGTTTTCCCGTCTTCGCCCATGCCGATTTCCGTCCTCGCCGCCCGGTTCGCGCCCCGCGCCCGCCTCTGCCTGCGCGCCGCCGCCGTCCTCTCCGCCTGCACCGCCCTCGCCTTCGCGCCGCCCGCGCAGGCCCGCAAGAAAGCGCACAAGCCGCCCGCCGTATCCGCCGCCGCGCGCGCGGCCGGGCTGCCGCCGGCCGTGCTCGTCGCGCTGCAGCGCGCGAAGGTGCCCGCGTCGGCGATGAGCGTGGTGGTCGAGCGGGTCGGCGACCCGGAGCCGCTGATCGCATGGAACGCGAGCCGTCCGATGCTGCCGGCGTCGACGATGAAGCTCGTGACGACCTTCTCGGGCCTGTCGATCCTCGGCCCCGACTTCCGCTGGCGCACGAGCGCGTACGCGGACGGCCCGGTCGACCCGGACGGCACGCTGCAGGGCAACCTGTACATCAAGGGCACCGGCGATCCGAAGCTCGTGCCGGAGGAACTGGTCGACCTCGTCGAGAAGATCCGCAAGGCCGGCATCCGCCGCGTGAACGGCGGCCTCGTGCTCGACAAGACCTATTTCGCGGCGTCGACGCGCGACCTGCCGGCGTTCGACGACGACGCAAGCGCGCCGTACAACGTCGGCCCCGATCCGCTGCTGTACGCATTCAAGGCCATCTCGTTCACGGTGACGCCGGGCGACGACGGCAAGGTCGCGGTCGACGTGCTGCCGCCGCTCGCGAACCTGTCGATCGACAACCAGCTCTACGAGGGCGGCGGCTCGTGCGGCGCGGCGGCGTCGGCCGCACGCCCGACGCTGACGGCCGGCGACGGCATGCTGACCGCGTCGTTCGCGGGCGACTACCCGCTGCGCTGCGGCGCGCGCACGACCAACCTCGCGATCCTCGACCACACGACCTTCTTCGCGCGCGGCTTCCTCGCGTTGTGGCAGCAGGACGGCGGCACCATCGCGGGCCCCGTCAGCGAGGGCAAGGTGCCGGCCACCGCGCGGCCCGTCGCCGTGCATCACAGCCCGGTGCTCGGCAGCGTCGTCTACGACATCAACAAGTTCAGCAACAACGTGATGGCGCGCAACCTGTTCCTGACGATCGGCGCGGAAAGCGGCAAGCCGCCCGCCACGCCCGAGCAGTCGAGCCGCGTGATCCGCGCGTTCCTGCAGAAGAACGGCGTCGCGATGCCCGATCTCGCGCTCGACAACGGCTCGGGGCTGTCGCGCGACGAGCACGTGAGCGCGCAGTCGCTCGCCGCGCTGCTGCAGGCCGCGAACGCGAGCCCGGTCGCGCAGGCATTCATCGATTCACTGCCGATCGCGGGCATCGACGGCACGATGAAGAACCGGCTCACCAACGCGGGCGTGCTCGGCAACGCGCACATCAAGACCGGCACGCTGCGCGACGTGCGCGCGATCGCGGGCTACGTCGCGGGCGCGGACGGCACGAGCTACGTCGTCGTCAGCTTCATCAACGACGATCACGCGGAAGCCGCGCGCGCCGCGCACGACAGCCTGCTCGAATGGATCTACGCGGGCGCGCACTGAGCCGTGGCCGGGCCGGCACGCCCGCCCGGCCCGCGCGCAAGCCGTTTCCGTAAAACGGGGCCGCACCGCCCGGCCCCGCACGGCGCGGCTTCGGTAGAAACCCTGTCCTCTGAGGGAACCCTCTACGCTGCCCCCTCGCCTAGCGCGACCCGATTGCGTAGGCTGTTGCCCTGATCAATATCGATCGGGCCACAGGCCCGGCCACATGGCTTGCAGGGGATAGGAGGAGACACGTCCATGCGATTCGACGTCGAATTGCTGCTGCTCGCACTGGCGCCCGTCTTCCTGCGCTGCATCGGCCGGGAAGCCCGGCACCTCGCGCGCAAGCGTCCGCAGGACGCCGTTTACGGCTGGCGCGACACGCTGCCCGCGGTTTTCGGCCCGCCTGAACGGGCGAGCACTTATCATGCACGCATCGTCGGCGCCGCCGTCGACGATCCCCGCGCCGCACTGTTCGCGGGCCCGCACCGACAACACTAGAATCCATTTCAGCCAACGGCCGCCGCGCGACCCGAACCTGAGCGGGCAAGCGGCAGATGCAAGACATCGGGCCATATCTACGAGGAGATCCAACGATGCAACCACAACGCACCGCACCGTCCCGCGCCCGGCAACGCCTGCTGCGCACCGCTCAGGTCGCGATCGCCGGCGCCGCGCTCGCGCTGCTCGCCGCATGCGGCGGCGGCGGCGACGACAACAACAACGCGTCCAGCACGCCGCCGTCAGGCGTGAAGATGCAGGTCGTCTCGTTCGGCGACAGCCTGTCCGACGTCGGCACCTACTCGCAGATCCTGCTCGGCTTCGGCGGCGGCCGCTTCACGACCAACCCGGGCCAGGTCTGGACGCAGAACGTCGCGACGTACTACGGCGACACGCTGCAGCCGGCCAACCAGGGCGGCTTCGGCATCCCGCTGCAGGCGACGGGCGGCCTCGGCTATGCGCAGGGCGGCTCGCGCGTCACGCTGCAGCCGGGCATCGGCCACGCGGACGCAAGCGTGCCGAATTCGGACTTCGCGCAGGCGACGACGACGCCGATCGCCGACCAGGTCAAGCAGTACCTGTCGCAGCACGGCAGCTTCAACGCCGGCCAGATCGTGCTGATCAACGGCGGCGCGAACGACATCTTCTACCAGGCGCAGGTCGCGCAGGCGCAGGGCAATACGCCGGCCGCCCAGCTCGCGGCCGCGCAGGCGATCGGCCTTGCCGCGCAGCAGCTTGGCGGGCTCGTGCAGCAGATCGTCGCGGCGGGCGCCACGCACGTGTTCGTGTCGAACGTGCCGGACATCGGCGGCACGCCGCTCGCGCTGCAAGGCGGCACGCAGGCCGTGTTCACGCAACTGTCGGGGCTGTTCAACAAGACGCTCGCGGGCACGCTCGCCGCGCTCAAGGTCGATCCGACGAAGTACAAGCTGGTCGACGTGTTCACGTGGCAGGACGGCATCGCGGCCGCCTACCAGGCGAACGGCTTCACCGTGTCGAACACCGACACCGCGTGCAACCTGAAGGCGATGGTGGCGGCCGCAACGAAGTTCGGCGCGCCGGTGCCCACGGCCTTCGGTTCGTCGCTGTTCTGCTCGCCGCAGACCTACACGACGCCGAACGCGGACCAGACCTTCATGTTCGCCGACTCCGTCCACCCGTCGACGCGCCTGCACGCGCTGTACGCACAGTTCGTCGAGCAGCAGATCGCAGCGACCGGCGTCGGCAAGTAAGCGCGGCGCACGCGGCCCTTTCGCGGCCGCAAACGAAAATGCCCGACCGGTTCGCCGGTCGGGCATTTTTTTGTCGCGTGTCGCTGTTCGGTACGTCAGGTTCCCGGACGAGCGCGCGACCGCCCTACTCCCGCGCCTCGAACGCGGCCGCCGCGCGGCCCAGGCGATCGTTGACCGCGATCCACTCGACGGTGTCCGGCAGCTTCTCGACGAGAATTCGCACGACCTGCGCGCGATCGAGCGCGCGCAGCATCCCGTACAGCTCGCGCGCATACGCCTGCGGATCTTCCGGCGCGGCGACGAAATGGACGTCGGCGGCCTGCGCCCAGCGGCCCGCGCGCGACGCGCGGGCAACCAATGCGACCCGCTCGCCCGCCGCATGCGCGGCCGCGAGCAGCGGCTCGAGCGCATCGAACGGCAGCAGCGCGAGCGGCGTGCGCGGCGCGTAATGCGCCTTCAGCGTGCCGGACGCGCGCGGCGCGGTGGCGTCGCTGCCGTCCGGCAGCCGCGGCGCGCGGCCGAGCACGTCGGCGATCTGCTGCGGGCTCACGTGGCCCGGGCGCAGCAGCGCGGGGAAGCCGCGCGACAGGTCGAGGATGGTCGACTCGATGCCGACTTCCGACGGCCCGCCGTCCAGCACGTGCACCGTATCGCCGAACTCGTCGCGCACGTGCTGCGCGGTCGTCGGGCTCACGTGCCCGAACCGGTTCGCGGACGGCGCGGCGACGCCGCCGTGCCCGCCGCGCCGCGCGCTGAACGCGGCCAGCAGCGCCTGCGCGACCGGATGCGACGGGCAGCGCAGGCCGACCGAGTCCTGGCCGCCGCTCACCGCGTCCGGAATGCGCGGATGGCGCTTCAGGATCAGCGTCAGCGGGCCCGGCCAGAACGCGTCGATGAGCGCCTGCGCATCGGCCGGCAGCGCGTCGACCCAGTAGCCCGGATCGCCGCCCGGCGGCAGGTGCACGATCACCGGGTGGTTCGCCGGCCGGCCCTTCGCCGCGTAGATGCGCGCGACCGCGTCGGGGTTGGCGGCATCGCCGCCGAGCCCGTAGACGGTCTCGGTCGGGAACGCGACGAGCTGCCCCGCATCGAGCAGCGCGGCGGCCGCGTCGATCTGCTCGCGCGTGACGGAGGTCGGGAGATCGGTTGGCATCGGCACGGCGCTCAGTCGAGCGGCACGCGCAGCAGCTGCGCGCACGCGGTGGCCGCGGCAAGCGCCTCGTCGCGCGTCGCCGCCGTGAAGTTCACGTGGCCCATCTTGCGGCCGACGCGCGCCTCTTCCTTGCCGTACAGGTGCAGATGCGAAGCCGGCATCGCCGCGACCTGGTCCCACGGCGGCGTGACCGCGTCGCCGGCGGCGCCGTTCGGGAACCACACGTCGCCGAGGATGTTCAGCATCGCGGCCGGCGAATGCTGGCGCGGGTTGCCGAGCGGCATGCGCGTCATCGCGCGCACCTGCTGCTCGAACTGGCTCGTCGCGCACGCATCGACCGTGTAGTGGCCGGAGTTGTGCGGGCGCGGCGCCATCTCGTTCGCGACGAGCGAGCCGTCTTCCAGCACGAAGAATTCGACGCACAGCACGCCGACGTAGCCGAGCGTGTCGGCAATCCGCACCGCGGCCTGCTGCGCCTGCTCGACGAGCGCGGCGTCCGCCGCCGGCGCGGGCACGACCGTCAGCGCCAGAATGCCGTCGTGATGCGCGTTCTGCGCGAGCGGGAACGCGGCCGAGCGGCCGTCGGCGCCGCGCGCGATCAGCGCCGACACCTCGTATTTCAGCGGCAGGCGCTTTTCGAGCACGCACGGCACGCCGCCGAGCGCCGCGTGCGCGTCGCGCGCTTCCTGCGCGGTGCGTACCCGCACCTGCCCCTTGCCGTCGTAGCCGAGGCGCGCGGTCTTCAGGATGCCCGGCAGCACCGCGTCGAGCGCGGCATCGTCGAGCGCGGCGAGCGCCGCGGCCGATTCGAGCACCACGTGCGGCGCGACCGGCACGCCGGACGCCTCGATGAAGCGCTTCTCCGCGATCCGGTCCTGCGCGACCGCGACGCAGCGGCCGGCCGGCGCGACGAAGGTCGTGCGCGCGAGGAAATCGAGGCTCGCGGCCGGCACGTTCTCGAACTCGGTCGACACCGCGTCGCACAGCGCCGCCAGTTCGGCGAGCGCGGCCTCGTCGTCGTACGCGGCGCGCAGGTGGCGGTCCGCGACCGTGCCGGCGGGGCTGGTCGGATCGGGGTCGAGCACCGCGACGCGATAGCCCATCGATTGCGCGGCGAAGCAGAACATGCGGCCGAGCTGGCCGCCGCCGACCATGCCCAGCCAGGCGCCGGGCAGGATCGGGGAAGAGGATTGAGGAGTGGTCATGTCAGTGGTCGGTCGCGGCGGGCAGCGCGCCCGCCGCAGTGAGGACAATCCGGGTTCGACGACCCGTTTGCCGGGCTGCCCTGGTTCGCGGGCGGCCCATTGCGTTCATTCCAGCGGCGGCAGCACCATCGCGTGCGCGGCCTCGTTCTGGCGCACGCGGAACGCGGCGAGGCGGTTCGCGTAGTCGACCGACGTGCCGGACAGGATCGACACCGCGAACAACGCCGCGTTCGCCGCGCCGGCCTCGCCGATCGCGAAAGTCGCGACCGGCACGCCCTTCGGCATCTGCACGATCGAGTGCAGCGAATCGACGCCCTTCAGGTACTTGCTCGCGACCGGCACGCCGAGCACCGGCACCGTCGTCTTCGCGGCGAGCATGCCCGGCAGGTGAGCCGCGCCGCCCGCGCCCGCGATGATCGCGCGCAGGCCGCGCTCGCGGGCCTTCTCGGCATAGTCGAACATCTCGTCGGGCATCCGGTGCGCGGACACGACCTTTGCCTCGTAAGGCACGCCGAATTCCTGCAGGATCGCCACCGCATGCTTCATCACGTCCCAGTCGGAACTCGAACCCATCAGCACGCCGATGAGCGGCGCGCTGTGCGTGTGGGCGGTCTGGACTTCACTCATCGCACGTTCCTTTCGTCGAAGCTCAGGCGAGCTGCTCGCCGGTGATGCGCTCGAGCGCTTCCTGGTACTTCGCGGCCGTCTTCTCGACGACGTCGGCCGGCAGCGCCGGCGCCGGCGCCGTCTTGCCCCACGGCTGCGCCTCGAGCCAGTCGCGCACGAACTGCTTGTCGAACGACGGCGGGTTCGTGCCGACCTGGTACTGGTCGGCCGGCCAGAAGCGCGACGAATCGGCCGTCAGCACTTCGTCCATCAGGTAAAGCTTGCCGTGGTTGTCGAGACCGAATTCGAACTTGGTGTCGGCGATGATGATGCCGCGCGTCGCCGCGTAGTCGGCTGCTTCCTTGTACAGGCGGATCGAGATGTCGCGGATCGTCGCGGCCAGCTCGGTGCCGATGCGGCGCTCGGTTTCCTCGAACGTGATGTTCTCGTCGTGCTCGCCCATCTCGGCCTTCGCGGCGGGCGTGAAGATCGGCTCGGGCAGCTTCTGCGCGTTCTGCAGGCCTTCCGGCAGCTTGACGCCGCACACCGCGCCGCTCGCCTGGTATTCCTTCCAGCCGCTGCCGGCCAGGTAGCCGCGCACGACCGCCTCGATCATGATCGGCTCGAGGCGCTTGACCACCACGCCGCGGCCCTTGACCTGCTCGACCTCGTCGGCCGCGACGACGGCTTCCGGCGCGTCGCCCGTCAGGTGGTTAGGGACGATGTGCGCGAGCTTGTCGAACCAGAAGTTCGCCATCTGGTTCAGCACGCGGCCCTTGTTCGGAATCGGCTCGCCCATGATCACGTCGAACGCCGACAGGCGGTCCGTCGTGACGATCAGGAGCTTGTCGTTGCCCACCGCGTAGTTGTCGCGGACCTTGCCGCGACCGAGGAGCGGCAGCGAGCGGAGCGTGGATTCGTAAAGGGTAGACATCGTCTTTTCGCAGATAAGGAGCCAAACACAAAAAGGGAAACGCCGTTCCCCGCGGCTGGCGGGAACGGCGGCCTTGCGATTCGTCGGCGCACCCGGGCAACGTGGCCCGGGCGGCGCCGGCCGGCCCTGGTTCGGCCGGCGGGACGGTCACGGCCGGCGGACATCCGCCGGCCGGCAGCCCCGGATCGTACTACAGTCTCAGCGCACGACCTGCGCGAGCTCGCCGGCCTTGTACTTCTCGGCGATCTTGTCGAGCGACACCGGCTTGATCTTGCCGGCCTGGCCTTCGCAGCCGAATGCGAGGTAGCGGTCGACGCAGATCTTCTTCGCCGCTTCGCGCGCGGGCTTCAGGTAGTCGCGCGGATCGAACTTGCCCGGGTTCTCGAACAGGTAGCGGCGGATCGCGCCCGTGATCGCCAGACGCAGGTCGGTGTCGATGTTGATCTTGCGCACGCCGTGCTTGATGCCTTCCTGGATTTCCTCGACCGGCACGCCGTAGGTTTCCTTCATGTCGCCGCCGAACTGGCGGATTTCTTCCAGCAGCTCCTGCGGCACCGACGACGAACCGTGCATCACGAGGTGCGTGTTCGGAATGCGCGCGTGGATTTCCTTGATGCGCTGGATCGACAGGATGTCGCCCGTCGGCTTCTTCGAGAACTTGTACGCACCGTGCGACGTGCCGATCGCGATCGCGAGCGCATCGCACTGCGTGAGCTTCACGAAATCGGCGGCCTGCTCCGGATCGGTCAGCAGCTGCTCGCGGGTCATCGTGCCCTCGGCGCCGTGGCCGTCTTCCTTGTCGCCCTTCATCGTCTCGAGCGAGCCGAGCACGCCGAGTTCCGCCTCGACCGTCACGCCGATCGAGTGCGCCATCTCGACGACCTTGCGCGACACGTCGACGTTGTATTCGTACGATGCAACCGTCTTGCCGTCCGCCTCGAGCGAACCGTCCATCATCACGCTGGTGAAGCCGCTGCGGATCGCCGCCATGCAGACCGCCGGCGACTGGCCGTGATCCTGGTGCATCACGACCGGGATGTGCGGATACGACTCGACCGCGGCCTCGATCAGGTGGCGCAGGAACGGCTCGCCCGCATACTTACGCGCGCCGGCCGACGCCTGCATGATCACGGGTGCGCCGACCTGGTCCGCCGCCGCCATGATCGCCTGCACCTGCTCCAGGTTGTTCACGTTGAAGGCCGGCAGGCCGTAACCGTGCTCTGCCGCGTGGTCCAGCAATTGACGCATTGATACGAGAGGCATTGTGGAACTCCTTGAATGAAAACCGGTGCGCCCTGTGCGCCGGCGCGGCCTGGCCCGGTGTTCCCCCGGGCGGACGGGCGCGGCTGAGCGTCGAATAGCGGCATTTTATCGCGAAGCGCCACCGAATCCGACCGGTTGGCGTTCCGTGCTCGCAATTTGTTACGTTCGCACGGCACAATGCGGCCAAAAAAGAGAAAAAAACCGCGCGGGCCATCTGGCCCCGCGCGGTTTTTCGCAATTAAACAGTGTCGGATCGAATCCGAAGGTCAGTAGTGCTCGCCGACCCGGACGATCTTCAGCGTGTTGGTGCCGCCCGCCTGCCCCATCGGCTCGCCGACGGTCAGCACGACCATGTCGCCGCGCGCGACCAGCCCGCGCTGGACGATCAGCTCGATCGCCTGCTGGAGCGCGCCGTCGCGGTCGCTGTTGAAGTCGACGTGCAGCGGCGTGACGTTGCGGTACAGCGCCATCGTGCGCTCGCTGCCGACCCGCGGCGTCAGCGCGAAGATCGGCACGTGCGTGTAGTGGCGCGACATCCACAGCGCGGTCGCGCCCGATTCGGTCAGCGCGACGATCGCCTTCGCGCCGAGGTGGTACGCGGTGAACAGCGCGCCCATCGCGATCGACTGGTCGATCCGCGTGAACGTGCGGTCGAGGAAATCCTTGTCCAGCTCGACATGCTCGGACTTCTCCGCTTCCACGCAGATGGCCGCCATCGCCTCGATCGTCACGACCGGGTACTTGCCGGCGGCGGTTTCAGCCGACAGCATCACCGCGTCGGTGCCGTCGAGCACCGCGTTCGCGACGTCCGACACCTCGGCGCGGGTCGGCACCGGCGCGTGGATCATCGATTCCATCATCTGCGTCGCGGTGATCACGAGCTTGTTCGACTCGCGCGCCATCCGGATCATGCGCTTCTGCAGCGCCGGCACCGCCGCGTTGCCGACTTCCACCGCGAGGTCGCCGCGCGCGACCATGATGCCGTCGGACGCGTCGAGGATGCTCTGCAGCGCCGGAATCGCCTCGGCGCGCTCGATCTTCGCGATCATCTTCGGCTTGATGCCGTACGGCGCGCCCGCGATGTTCGCGAGCTGGCGCGCCATTTCCATGTCGGTCGCGTTCTTCGGGAACGACACCGCGACGAGATCCGCGCCGAGCGACATCGCGGTGCGGATGTCTTCCATGTCCTTCGCGGTCAGCGCGGGCGCCGACAGCCCGCCGCCCTGCCGGTTGATCCCCTTGTTGTTCGACAGCTCGCCGCCCACCTTGACGGTCGTGTGGATCTCCTCGCCGAGCACGCGCTCGACGGTCAGCACGATCAGGCCGTCGTTCAGCAGCAGCACGTCGCCCGGCTTCAGGTCGCGCGGCAGCTCCTTGTAGTCGAGGCCGACGCGATCGTCGTTGCCCAGCTCGCAGCCCGCGTCGAGGATGAACGGCTGGCCCGCCGACAGCGTGGTCTTGCCGTTCTCGAACTTGCCGACGCGGATCTTCGGGCCCTGGAGGTCCGCCATGATCGCGATCTCGCGGCCGACCTTGCGGGCGGCCTCGCGCACCATCTCGGCGCGCTGGCGGTGATCATCGGCGGTGCCGTGCGAAAAATTGAGCCGCACGACGTCGAGGCCCGC
This sequence comes from Burkholderia stagnalis, assembly GCF_902830275.1. Lineage (GTDB taxonomy): Bacteria > Pseudomonadota > Gammaproteobacteria > Burkholderiales > Burkholderiaceae > Burkholderia > Burkholderia stagnalis. The sequence goes on from NZ_CADESW010000002.1 coordinate 499,538, forward strand.
CTGCATCATCTGCAGCAGTGTCTCCGGCGAACTGGAAGCCGGGCCGATCGTGGCGACTATCTTGGTGGCGCGCTGCATGAAACTCCTCATCTGGATCAAGGTGGATGCGCTGGGTGAAACGCTGCGAGAGCCGGACGCGGCAGGCCCAGCGGCGGCCGCTCCGGGGGGCGCGCCGGTGCTGTCGCCCGGCGTCGCTTTGTTCTGAATCTCGTGGTGCTGCTCGACCGCGTCGCCGGCGGTCGCGGGCACGCGCGGGGTGGTGTTCGCCCGTGCGGGCGCGCGCTTGCGCCTGCCCGCACCGGCCGCCGGCTCCGCCTTCGCGGAGCGCGCGGCCTTCGTCACCCCTGCGCGCGCCGCCACGCTCAGGCCGCCCGCGTTTCGAGCACTTCCACCGCCGGCAGCTTCTTCCCTTCGAGGAACTCGAGGAAGGCGCCGCCGCCGGTCGAGATGTAGCTGACCTGGTCGTGGATGCCGTACTTCGCGATGGCCGCGAGCGTGTCGCCGCCGCCCGCGATCGAGAACGCGGACGATTTGGCGATCGCGTCGGCGAGCGTCTTGGTGCCGTTGCCGAACTGGTCGAACTCGAACACGCCGACCGGGCCGTTCCACACGATCGTGCCGGCCTTCTCGAGCTGGCTCGCGAGCGCCTTGGCCGTTTCCGGCCCGATGTCGAGGATCATGTCGTCGGCTTCGATGTCGGCAACCTTCTTCACGGTCGCGACGGCCGTCGGCGAGAATTCCTTCGCGGTGACGACGTCGGTCGGGATCGGCACCGACGCGCCGCGCTTGCGCGCGTCGTCGATGATCGCCTTCGCCTCGGCGACGAGGTCGGCTTCCGCGAGCGACTTGCCGATCGGCAAACCGGCCGCGAGCATGAACGTGTTCGCGATGCCGCCGCCGACGATCAGCTGGTCGACCTTCTCCGCGAGCGACTTGAGGATCGTCAGCTTGGTCGACACCTTCGAGCCGGCGACGATCGCCACCAGCGGGCGCGCCGGGTTGCCGAGCGCCTTGCCGAGCGCGTCGAGCTCGGCGGCGAGCAGCGGGCCCGCGCACGCGACGCTCGCGTACTTCGCGATGCCGTGCGTGGTCGCCTCGGCGCGGTGCGCGGTGCCGAACGCGTCGTTCACGTACACGTCGCAGAGCTGCGCCATCTTCTGCGCGAGCTCGTCCGAATTCTTCTTCTCGCCCTTGTTCACGCGGCAGTTCTCGAGCAGCACGACCTGGCCCGGCGCGACGTTCACGCCGTTCTCGACCCAGTTCGCGACGAGCGGCACGTCGCGGCCGAGCAGCTCGGCAAGGCGCTTCGCAACCGGCGCGAGCGAATCTTCCGGCTTGAACTCGCCCTCGGTCGGGCGGCCGAGGTGCGACGTGACCATCACGGCCGCGCCGGCGTCGAGGGCTGCCTTGATGGCCGGCGCCGACGCGCGCACGCGCGTGTCTTCGGTGATGTTGCCGTGGTCGTCCTGCGGCACGTTCAGGTCCGCGCGGATGAAGACGCGCTTGCCGGCGAGCTGGCCGGCGGCGATCAGGTCGGTGAGACGCTTGACTTGGCTCATGTTGAACAGATTGAAGTAGTGGATGGGGAAAGGGGGTCTGATGCAACACGTGCGCGGGCTGCCGCGGGGGGCGCCGGGTGCGGGCCGTGGCTGGCGGTTCCGCATGACGCGCACGGGTAAAAAATCCGGAACGGGCATTCTAGCCGATCCATCCGGCCGGCAGCCCCGTGCGGCGGCGAATTCCGCCTATTTGGGATCGCGCGGGATATTGCGCCGCAGCAATCCATGGCCCGGCGCGTCAGGCGACCAGCCGCAGCACGGTGAACATGAGCATCCCGACGACGATCGTGCCCAGCATGCTGCGCCGCCACATGAACCAGCCGAAGCCGGCGAGCGCCGCATAGAACTGATGATTGGCGAGCGCGAACGACAGCCCGGCCGGGGTCTCGAGCACGTCGGGCAGCACGACGGCGGCCAGCGCCGCCGCAGGCGCGTAGCGCAGCGCGCGCTGCACGCGCTCCGGCAGCACGGTGCGCTCGCCGCCGATCAGGAACAGCGCGCGCGTGACCGCCGTGACGACCGTCATCCCGACGATCACGAGCCAGATCTCCAGCGCGCTCATTCGACCTCCTTCTGCTGGACGGTCTCGGTGCGGATGCGGCGCCAGTCGGCCCGTTCGACGAAGAAATCGGCGGTGCAGCCGGCCGCGAGCGCGGCCAGCACCGCGAGCGGCAACGCGAGCCGGTACGGCAGGTCGAACGCGACGAGCGACACGATGCCGGCGACCGCGACGGCCGCGAGCGTCGAGCGGTTCGCGACCGCCGACACCATGATCGGGATCAGCGCGAGCGTGCCCGCCAGCTCGAGCCCCCAGCTCGCGGGAAAGAAGCTCGCGAGCAGGATCCCGGCGAGCGACGACACCTGCCACGACAGCCAGCTCGACAGCGCCATCCCCCAGAAATAGGCTTCCTTGCCCGGCACGTAGCCGTTCGCGAAGCCCTGCTTCTGGAACAGCAGGTAGATCACGTCGCCGTTGAAATAGCCGATCGCGAGACGCCGCCACAGCGGCAGGTAGGAGAAGTGCGGCGCGAGGCCGACGCTGAAGATCACGAAGCGCGTATTGACCATCGCGGCGGTGAGCAGCACGGTCCAGAGCGGCAGCTTCGCGGCGAGGAGAGGCAGCACCGCGAGCTGCGACGAGCCCGCGTAGACGAGCAGCGACATCGCGCTCGCCTGCCCGATCGTCATCACCGACTTGCTCATCGCGATGCCGGTGACGAGCCCCCAGGACAGGATCGCCATCAGCGTGGGCGAATAGTCGCGCGCGCCCTGGAGCAGCGCGAAGCGGTCGGTGGCGGACAATCGTGCAAGCATGGGGGAATGCGCCGCGGCGGACGGTGTGTCGGGGCGCAGGCGTCTCCTGCCGGCGCGGCCCGTCGTGGTTGGAATCGGTACCGGGCGATTATAGCCCCGCCCCTCGCCGACCGACCGGTTTGCCGCCAAAAGACGCTAAAATATGCGTCTTTCCAGCGTAACGCCGCACACTCGGCCGCGCGCCCAGTATCCCAGGAGATTCCTATGTCAATGGCCGACCGCGACGGCAAGATCTGGATGGACGGCAAGTTGATCGACTGGCGCAATGCCACGATCCACGTGCTGACCCATACGCTGCACTACGGCATGGGCGTCTTCGAAGGCGTGCGCGCATACAAGACGGCCGACGGCAGCACGGCGATCTTCCGCCTGCAAGACCACACGAAGCGCCTGCTGAACTCCGCGAAGATCTTCCAGATGGACGTGCCGTTCGACCAGGAAACCCTCGAAACCGCGCAGCGCGACGTCGTGCGCGAGAACGGCCTCGAATCGGGCTACCTGCGCCCGATCATCTGGGTCGGCTCGGAGAAGCTCGGCGTGTCCGCGAAGGGCAACACGATCCACGTCGCGATCGCCGCATGGCCGTGGGGCGCGTACCTCGGCGAGGAAGGCATGACGAAGGGCATCCGCGTGAAGACCTCGTCGTTTACCCGCCACCACGTGAACGTGTCGATGGTGCGCGCGAAGGCGTCGGGCTGGTACGTGAACTCGATCCTCGCGAACCAGGAAGCGACCGCCGACGGCTACGACGAGGCGCTGCTGCTCGACGTCGACGGCTACGTGTCGGAAGGCTCCGGCGAGAACTTCTTCCTCGTGAACCGCGGCAAGCTGTTCACGCCGGACCTGTCGTCGTGCCTCGACGGCATCACGCGCGACACCATCATCACGCTCGCGAAGGACGCCGGCATCGAGGTAATCGAGAAGCGCATCACGCGCGACGAGGTCTACACGGCCGACGAGGCGTTCTTCACCGGCACCGCGGCCGAAGTCACGCCGATCCGCGAGCTGGACCGCCGCACCATCGGCAGCGGCACGCGCGGCCCGATCACGGAAAAGCTGCAATCGGCGTTTTTCGATATCGTGTCGGGCAAGAACGAGAAGTACGCGCACTGGCTGACGAAGATCTGAGCGCGCGTCGCGCCCGACCGCTCCCCCATACACCCAGCTTCATCAAGAGAAAGACCCATGAGTGAAATCAAGGAAATGCCGCTCGTCGAGCTGACGGCCAAGGATCTTCCCGCCTACTGCCCGAACCCCGCCATGGCCCGCTGGAGCGCGCACCCGCGCGTGTTCATCGACGTGTCGCACGGCGAAACGCGCTGCCCGTACTGCGGCACGCGCTACAAGCTGCGCGACGGCGAGGTCGTCAAGGGCCATTGAGCCCGGCCGCCCGGCCTGCGCGCCCCGCGCGCGGCCCGGCGTCCCGCGCGGCGGCGCGGCCGGAGCACGGCGCGCCGCCCTTTCCCATTCTGGCAACCCGAACGCGGCGCCCGAGCGCCGTGTTTCATTACGACATCGGAAATCGACCTGATGCGTCGAGCGCTGGTTATCGCACCGAATTGGATCGGTGACGCATTGATGGCGCAGCCGCTCTTTGCGCTGCTGAAGAAACTCCATCCCCGCATCGCGATCGATGCCGTCGCGCCCTCGTGGGTCGCGCCGGTGCTGGAGCGGATGCCCGAGATCCACGATGTCTACGCGACCGACCTCGCGCACGGCAAGCTGCAGCTGCTGCGCCGCTGGCAGCTCGCGAGCGACCTGCGCGACAACGGCTACGACGCGGCCTACGTGCTGCCGAATTCGCTGAAGTCGGCGGTGATCCCGTGGCTCGCGAACATCCCGCTGCGGATCGGCTATACGGGCGAGCACCGGTACGGGCTGTTGAACGTCCGGCATGCGAACCCCGACAAGGCGCACGGCGAGCGGCCGCCGATGACCGGCCACTACGCGGCGCTCGCGTACGCGCCGGGCGCGAAGCTGCCCGAGTCGATGAAAACCCTGCCCGCGCCGCGCCTCGAGGCCGACCTGAATGAAACGGCGCGCGTGTCGGCACGTTTCAATCTCGATACACGGATGCCGCTCGTCGTGTTCTGCCCCGGCGCGGAATACGGCCCGGCCAAGCGCTGGCCGCCCGAGCACTTCGCGTCGCTCGCGAAGATCGTCCACCAGTCGTTCCCGTATACGCAGATCGTCGCGCTCGGCTCGCAGAAGGACGCGGCGGCCGCGCAGGCGATCGCCGAGCAGGCACCGAACGTGCGCAACCTGTGCGGGCAGACGTCGCTGTCCGAGGCGTGCGCGCTGATCGCGCGCGCGAACGCGGTGGTCACCAACGATTCCGGGCTGATGCACGTCGCGGCGGCGCTGCGCCGGCCGCTGGTCGCGCTGTACGGGTCGACGGATCCGCGTCATACCCCACCGCTGTCGGAGCTGGCGAAGGTACAATGGCTGCATCTCGAATGCAGTCCCTGCTTCGAGCGCGAGTGTCCGCTCGGCCACCTGAAGTGCCTGCGCGAACTCGGCCCGGAGCAGGTATTCGGCGATCTGCGCGGCATGCTCGTCGGGCAGCGCTGACCTTCACCGGCAGCGTCGCCAGGCGCGCGCCGGGCAATCCGATTCACCGGTGTGCGGCGGCCGCAGGGCCGCCGTGCTGAATACGGCGCGCGAAGCGCGCGAGAGATAACCCCGATGCCACGTTTTGCCCGCCTCTTCGAAGCCGCCGCCGATACGCTCAACGCCTACTACCAGGCCGTCGCCGATGCCAATCTCGACGCCCTGATGGCCTTGTGGATCGACGAGGATTTCGCCAGCTGCATCTGGGCGGACGGCGCGCATCTGCATGGCCTCGAGCAGATCCGCAGCGGGTTCGGCGCACGACTGTCCACCCAGCCCGTGACGATCGAGCCGCTCGACATCCGCGTATACGACAGCCTCGGCACCGTCGTCTACACGATTGCCGAAGCGCATCAGCAGGCCGACCTCACTGCCGAGCCCGACATGGTGTTCGCGACGTACGTGATGATCCACGAACGCGGCGAGTGGCGCATCGCGCACATCCATGCGAGCCCGATCCCCGAACAGGCGGCCGGGCAGTTCGCCGCCAAGATCCGCCACGGGCAAGGCCCGCTGCATTGAATGACTTGACGAACACGCGGGGCGATCATGAGTACGGCTTCTCCGCCCACACCGCTTGACGGGGCCCACGGCCCCGACGACGACACACTGCGCTATCGCGCACCGCGCTGGCTGCCCAACAGCCACGCGCAAACCATCGTGCCGGCGCTGTTCGCGCGACGACCGGTCGTCGCGTACCGGCGCGAGCGATGGGAAACGCCCGATCACGACTTCATCGATCTCGACTGGGTCGCGCATCTCGACAGCGCGGCGCCGCGCCCCGACGCGCCGCTGTTCGTGCTGTTCCACGGCCTCGAGGGCAGCTCCGGCTCGCACTACGCGCTCGCGCTGATGGCCACCGCGCGCGCGAAGGGCTGGCACGGCGTGGTCCCCCACTTCCGCAGCTGCAGCGGCGAAATGAACCGCCAGCCGCGCTTCTACCACCTCGCGGACAGCGCCGAGGTCGACTGGATCCTGCGCCGCCTCGCCGCGCAGCATCGCGGGCCGATCGTCGCCGCCGGCGTGTCGCTCGGCGGCAACGTGCTGCTGCGCTGGCTCGGCGAGCACCGCAGCGACACGTCGATCGTGCGCGCCGCCGCCGCGATCTCGACGCCGCTCGACGTGCACGCGGGCGGCCGTGCGCTGTCGCAGGGTTTCGCGATGGTCTACACGCGCAGCTTCCTGAAGACGCTGAAGCGCAAGGCGCTCGTCAAGCTCGAGCAGTTCCCCGGCCTGTTCGACCGCGACGCGATGCTGAAGGCCGTGACGATGCACGACTTCGACGACATCGTCACCGCGCCGCTGCACGGCTTCAGCGACGCGAACGACTACTGGACGAAGGCGACCACCCGCCCGCTGCTGCCCGCGATCGACGTGCCGACGCTGATCCTCAACGCCCGCAACGATCCGTTCCTGCCCGCATCGGCGCTGCCCGGCCCGGCGGACGTGTCGCCCGCCGTCGAGCTCGACCAGCCCGAGGACGGCGGCCATGCGGGTTTCATGACCGGGCCGTTCCCGGGCCGGCTCGACTGGCTGTCGGTGCGGGTGTTCGGCTATTGCGCCCGGTTCGTCGATCATGGATGACATCGTCAGGCAGGCGCTCGCCAAGTGGCCGGACGTGCCGCACTGCACCGGCTGGCTGCTGCTCGACCGGCGCGGCGACTGGCGCCTGCGCGACGATGCGGCGCAGGCGGCCGGCGCGCTCGGCTCGCCGATCCGCCACGCCGCGCTGATCGCGTTCATCGCCCGCAACTACGAAGCCGACGAACACGGCCAGTGGTTCTTCCAGAACGGGCCGCAGCGCGTGTACGTCGAACTCGCGTATACCCCATGGATCGTGCGGCTCGCCGAGCGGGACGGGCAGCTGGCGCTGGCCGACCAGGCCGGCCTGCCATTCGAGCCGCGCGAAGCGTGGCTCGACGATGCGGGCGGCGTGCTGTTCCGCGACGCCGGCACGCCGCCGCGCGTGGCCGCGCTGCACGATCACGACCTCGGGCTGTTCGCCGATCACGCGGATCTCGACGCGACGCCGCCCGTGCTGCGCTGGCGCGACGGCCATGCGCTGCCGCTCGGCGAGATCGCGCGCGACGACGTGCCCGCGCGCTTCGGGTTCGTCGCGAGCCCGGCCGAACGCGCCGGCAGCGCGAACGGGCCCTAGCTCCGGCCGTTCTTCTCGTCCTCGCGCTCTTCCTTGTAGCGCGCCTCGAACTCCAGCAGGCGCGCGTTGATCATCGACTGGTCGTAGAACGACACGTCCTTCGCGTCCCGCGCGTCCTTCAGCTGGCGAATCGCCGACGGCCACGCGCCGTCGAGCGCAAGCTTCTCCGCGAGCGCGCGGCGCCGCGCGAGCACGTCGCCGTGGCCGTCGCTCGCCTTCGCGAGATAGTCCCACCAGTCCGGCTGCTGCGGATCGGCCTGCGCCTGCGTGCGGGCGAGCGCCTGCGCTTCTGCGTAGCGGCGCGCGGCCAGCAGCGCCTGCAGATGCGCGACGATCGCCGCGTGCGACGCCGGCCAGCGCCGCTGCGCGAGCGCCGCGAGCCGAACCGCGTCGTCGGTGCGCCCCGCGCGGCGCGCGAGGTCCGCCGCCAGCACGTCGAGGCTCGGCGAGCTCGCGGCGGGATCGTCGTCGCGGCGCGCGCGCGCGTCGAACGCGGCGCGCGACGCGGCCAGCGCCTGGCCGGCCGCGTCGTACTGGTCGAGCAGCGTGTTCGCGAGCGCCACGCCGTACCAGTTCGCAGCGACGTTCGACGCCGTGTGGTCGTCGATCTCGAGCTGCATCCGGCGCGCCTCGGCCGCGATGTCGGTCGGCGCGCGGTTCTGCAGGATGCGCAGCCGCGCACGCACGAATCCGTACTCGGCCGACTGGTGCGGCTGGCGGTATGGCGCGCGGCGCGCGCGATCCTCCATGTCGGCGATCCGCTCGCCGGTCAGCGGGTGGGTGCGCGCATAGGCCGGCACGCCTGCGTCGCCCATCGACGCGCGGTCGAGCCGCTCGAAGAAGCCCGGCATGCCGTACGGGTCGTAGCCCGCGCCCGCGAGCAGCTGGAAGCCGACGCGGTCGGCCTCGCGTTCCGCCGAGCGCGAGAAGCGCAGCTGGTTGTCGACCGCGTACGCCTGCCCGCCCATCGCGATCGCACTGCCGAGGTCGCCGCTGCGCGCGAGCACGCCGGCCAGCACGCCGAGCAGCATCGACGCGAGCGCCGTGTAGCCGGTCTTCTCGCTCGCGCTGATCATCCGTGCGATATGCCGCTGCAGCACGTGGCCCATCTCGTGGCCGACCACCGACGCGAGCTCCGATTCCGTCTGCGTCGTGACGAACAGCCCGCTGTTGATGCCGATGAAGCCGCCCGGCATCGAGAACGCGTTGATCTGCGGGTCGCGCACCGCGAACAGGTCGAAGTCGGGCGCATAGCCGCCGATGAAGCGGGCGGCCGCCGCGGCCGCGAGCCGCGCCGCCATCGCGTTCAGGTAATCGCGGGCGAGCCAGTCGTCGAGATAGTCAGGGTCGCGCCGCACCTCGCGCATCACGCGCTCGCCGAGCCGGCGCTCGGCCTGCGGGGTCATCGCGCCGCCGGAGCCGTCGCCGAGGTCGGGCAGCTGCAGCGCGCGCAGCGGCCCGCGCAGGCTCGCGGCCGGGCCCGCGGCACGGTCGGTGCCCGAGAACCGGCTTTCGGCGCCGCCGTAGGTGCCGAACACGTCCGGCGCGATGCCGGACGGCACGGTCGAGATCGACGGCACACCGGCAGGCGCCGACTCGAGCGGCAACGCGCCCGTGCGCTGCGCGAAGCCGTCGGGCGGCAGCGTCAGGGCCGCCGACAGCAACACGACGAGCAACTGTTTGACACGCATGGCAGGATGATGGCGACGCCGTCCCGCGCGCAGCGCGCGCTTCGCGGCGATTGGTATGAATATCGTGGCCATTGTACCGGCGGCGCGGCAGCTGTCCCGCTCGGCCGGCGCGCCAACTGCGCGCCGGCGCCGCGCACGCCGCTGCTATGATAGGCGCCCGTTGAAGGAGCACGACATGTCTGGACTCACCCACTTCGATGCCGCCGGCCACGCACATATGGTCGACGTCGGCGACAAGCAGGAAACGCGGCGCATCGCCGTCGCACGCGGCACGATCCGGATGCTGCCGGCCACGTTCGAACTGATCCGCGACGGCAAGGCGAAGAAAGGCGACGTGCTCGGCGTCGCGCGCATCGCGGCGATCCAGGGCGCGAAGCGCACCGCCGACCTGATTCCGCTGTGCCATCCGCTCGCGCTGACCCGCGTGGCCGTCGATTTCGAACTCGACGACGCGCTGCCGGGCGTGCATTGCGTCGCGCAGGTCGAGACGCTCGGGCGCACCGGGGTCGAGATGGAGGCGCTCACCGCGGTACAGGTCGGCCTGCTGACCGTGTACGACATGTGCAAGGCCGTCGATCGCGGAATGGTGATCACCGAGGTGAGCGTGCGCGAGAAGCGCGGCGGGAAGTCGGGGGACTGGAAGGCGCAGGCGTAAGGCCCCCGACCTCGAAGCCGGGCCTTCCCCGGCTGGTCAATTGCCCCCTGTCACGCTGGGCGGAAGCGTGACGCCCGACAGCTTCCACGACCATAACCCCTGGCGTTTGAAGATAAAGTCGATCGGTTCGTCCTGGTCACGCTGCGCCGTCACGGCAACCGTCGACCAGTTTCGATACCTGACCGAATAAGCGACGCGGCTCGCATCCGGCGTCGGCGCCGCAGCGGACGCCGGCGCGGCGGCAGGCCCGCCCGGCTGCCTGGAGCTCGCATCGGCCATCATGTGCATCACGCCGGCCGGCGTCACCATCGTATCGATAAACTGGTTGACGACACTCACGCCGAGCATCAAGCCGATATCGGCGAATGGATTTTGCTTGAGTTGCGGGTCGCTGGACAGCTTGTTTTGCATCACCATCGTGAACTGCGTCCGCAAGCTTTCGCGAAATGCCGGAAAATCGACGTTGGAAGAAAATGCGTCGTAATCCTTTTCGATAATGTCCGATCGCATCGAGTGAAGCGTCATGTATGGGCTGGCATAGCTGGCGACCGCGCCCAGCACCACGATAGCCCCCGCAACCGCCATCAGCGATTTTTTCTTCATGGTCTCTCTCGTCTCTATTGGAGTTTCGGCAGTTTATCGAAATCCGCCGGGCGGCATACGGACGCCCGAACGCCTGTGAACCGGCGGCTTGTCTTCCATTCGCGCGTGTGTAGAATTCGGAAAAAATTGAATTCATGACAACGCTGCGGCGTTTCATGGCTCATTCGAACAATCTGGTGAACCCGGTCGAAGGCCGCTTCGCAAATACCGAAGCGGCCTTTGTTTTGATTTAAACGAACGCAAGCGGCGCCCCTGCCCGAAAGATCCGATCCCGCCATGAACAACACGCTGAAACGCGCCACGCTGACGCTTGGCCTGCTCGCCGCTTCGTCCGTCGCCTTCGCGGCAGGCACCTGCCCCGCCGCCGACACGGCCGCCCGCGCGGCACTCGACGCACAGCGCCGCCTGCAGCAGATCCCCAGCCCGCAGAGCGCCGACGGCGACGCCGGCGTGTTGCCCGCGCAGCGCGACGCGATCCGCGCGTACAAGCAGGCGCTGGTCGGCGCGCTCGACGCACGGCTCGCATGCAGCGACGAGCGCATCGAACCGGCGGCGCTGCAGCGTACGCTCGCCGCCGCGCTCACCGCGCCCGCCGCCAAGCCGCAATCGAAGGGCAACGATTCCCCGTTCGGCGCGGACCTCGCCGTGCATGTCGAACGCGCCGCCGCGCCGCGTCCGGTCATGTTCGTGCGCGCCAGCTTCGGCATCACGTGCGGCGACGACAACCTGCTTGCCGGATACGCGTGGGAAGGCGGCGGCTGGCGGCGCGTGCTGCGCTGGCAGGCCGACGACTACCCGGACATCTCCGGCGCGTACGGCGGCGGCTACCAGTTCGCGCCGCTGCCGGGCGGGCAGATCCTGATCGTGCACGGAACGCCGTGGTGCTCGTCGCGCTGGAGCGTGTTCGGCGCCGACGTCGTCATGCCGGCCGGCGGCACGGCCGCGCAACGCACGCTGTTTCACCTCCGTCAGGGCTACGCGATCGACGACGACGGCGTGCGGGTGAAAGCGCGCCCCGACGGCTTCGAGCTGCGGATGACGGTCGGCTCGCTCGACAGCGACGTGATGACGCGCGCCGGCATCTACCGCTACCGCATCGATGGCGACACCGTGCGCCGCGTCCAGCCCGCCGCCGCGAACGGCCGGGACTTCGTCGACGAATGGCTGAAAGTGGACGACGCGCTCGCGCGCGAATGGAGCGACCCGGCGGCGGCCGCCGCCGCGCTGAAGGCGCGGCAGGCGCTCAACGAACGACGCAAGGCGCCCGATACGTCGTTCGCGTACGGGCCGGTGCGCGGGTGCTCGGCCGCGAAGGACCGCTACCAGGTCGAGATCGCGCTGACCGGCAAGTCAGACAAGCCCGTTGCAGCGCGTTACGCGCTGATCCGGCAGGAAGCCAACGGCTTCACGCTGCTCGGCCTGCAGGACGCGCCGGAGCCGAGTTGCCGCGGCGCGAACCTGATGCCGCGCCGCTGACGTCAATTGCCGCGCCGCGGCTCGAACACGAACGGCTGCGTCAGCGTGAACGGGTTCGCCGCGGGCCCGGTCTGCGTGCAGGTGGCGCGCGACATCGCGTCGGCCGCGGCCCGGTCTGCCGCGGCATTGCGGCTGCTGGTCGTGACCGTCACGTTTTCCGCCACCCCGGAGGTCGTCATCAGCGCCCGCACCAGCACCGTCGCGGGACGCGCGAGCGGCTTCGCCGTGTCCGGATAGACGGCGCGCGGGATAGTGCAGGTCAGCTTGCTGTCTTGCAGCGACGACGCCGCGCAGCCGGCGAGCAGCGCGGCGACGACGGGCAGCGCAAGGTAGGTCGGGCAGTTAGCCATGTTCGAGTTGGAGTCTGTTGTATTGCTTCGGGACGAGCCGCCGCGCGCCTGTGTTCCCCGAGGCTGCGACGACCGGATGCTGCCGCCGGCGATACCCGTCCGGATCGACGGGCATCGCGACGCTTGCGCGCATTGTGCGCGCGCTGCCCGGCCGGCGGCGGCGATTTGACGATACTTGACGCCAATCCGTGCAGACCGCCCGGAATGCGCGATCTGCACGGTAATCGATGCGGCGCCGACCGCGCCGGGCCGATCGGCGGGCGGGCTTAGTCGGCGTCCTCGTCGTCCGAGTCGTCGAGCGCGTCGGCCGGCACTTCGCCGTACTTCGCGACCAGCGTCGCCTTGAACGCCTTCAGCGACGGCTGCTCGTCGCACAGCTTGTACAGCGCCGCGAGCTGCTGCGGCCAGTCCTTCAGCTCCTTCGCGAATACGTGCAGGCGCACGACCGTATCGAGCGCGTCGGCCTCGCGGCCGTCCAGCGCCTGCAGCACCGCATAGCGGCGCAGCACGGTCTCGCCGGGCAGCAGCGCGATTGCGCGTTCATGCGCCGCGAGCTTCGCCGGCAGCGCGTCGCGCGAGATCGTGAGCAGCGTCGCCGCGCCATAGTCGCCCCACGCGCCGAACAGCAGCGACGGCGCATCGCGATACTGCGCGGCCGGGTCGCTGCCGTAATACAGCACTTCCGCGCGCTGGTAGTCGCGCAGCACCGGCACCACCGCCAGCAGGCCGCCGAACGTCAGCACCGCAAACAGCCCGAACGCCGCGCCGCTCGGCACGATGCGCAGCGGCTTCACCTCGAGCAGGCCGATCACGAACATCACCGGCAGCAGGAAAAACATGTACTGCTGCGGATACTCGACGAGCGCATGCATCAGCACGATGCCGACCAGCGCGAAACCGAACACGCGCGCGCTCGACTGCGGCGCGCGGGCCGCACGCACGAACCACAGCACGAGCGTGACGAGCAGCACGCCGAGGCCGATCGCGCCGGACTTCGCGAGCAGGTCGATGAAGATGTCGTGCGAGTTGTTCGCGATCTCGACGCCGCCGAGCGCGCGCGCGAGCGCGAACTGGTGCGACGGGAATTCGCCCCAGCCGACGCCGAGCAGCGGATGCTCGCGGAACATCGTGAGCCCGTACTTCCACAGCGCGAGGCGCGGCGCGATCTGCCCGGCATCGCGCATCCGTTCGGCCGCCGACTCCGCGAGATTCAGGTGGTAGTGCACGTTGGCCCAGCGCACGGCGCCGTTCACCGCGACGAACACGGCAAGCAGCAGCACGGGCATCAGCCATGCGCGTGCGCGCACGTTGGCCGGCACGCCCGGCTTGCCGCGCGATTCGGCCCAGGCCATCCAGAAGCCGGCCACCGCCATCACCGCGACCTGCAGCCACGGCCCGCGCGACACCGTCAGCGCGAGCCCGCCCGACAGCACGACGGACAGCAGGAGCCACGCCCACGCGGCGAGCCGGCGCGTCTGCACGAGATACAGCGCGCCGGCGAGCGCGAACGCGATGTAGGTGGCCAGGTGGTTCGCCTGCGCCATGTTGCCGTACGGCCGGCGGTCGACCGCGATGTTGTACACCACGACGAAGGGCGTCAGCGCCGACTCGAAGCGGAACAACTGCACGACCTGGCAGAACACGGCGAACACGCCGCCGATCAGCAGCGCGCCCGCCATCATCCGCGCGGCCGATTCGGCAAGCTGCTCGCGCGCCAGCACGTAACCGGCCTGCATCGCGACCAGCGCCGCGCCGAGATAGCCGACCGCGAGCCAGTTCATCGACGGCACCCGCAACGGCATCAGCGCGACCTGCGCGACGAGCACGGCCGCGAAGGCGAGCGGCGCGGCGAACGCGGCCGGCGCCGCGAACGGCGCGGCCGGACGGCTCGCGCGCACCAGCAGGATCGCGGTCGCGCCCAGCAGCAGGTACAGCACCAGCGCGGAAAACTCGGAATAGAACGTCGGAATCGGATACGTGTGATTCGTGATCGCGTAAGGCACGATCATGGCAACCGCCAGCGCGACGAGCGGCAACGAGCGGGAAAAAGAAGTGGGCATGAGCAAACCGGAGATCAGCAACCGGCGCACTATACAAAACTTTCCCCGCTCTGTGCGGCGCGGTGGCGCGGAACGCACGCTACGCGCGACACTCCGCCGGCGCGTACCTGGCCGGCAGCGTCGCGCCGTCGGCCGGCAGCGGCCCCGCGCCCGGCGCCGGCAGCGACGACGCCTGCTTGCCGGCGGCGAAGCACTCCCACGTGATCGCGCCGGCCTGCATCGCGCCCTTCTTGAGCGCGACCCGGGCCGTCGGCGCATCGGCCTTGTCGGGCGCCGACGGCACCAGCACGAGCGTGTTCGTGCCGGCGGCCGCCACGCGAGCGGTAAAGACGACCGAAATCTGGCCCGTGTCGTCGTCGATCTGCACCGACTCGACGTTGCGGGTGGCGGCCGGCGGGCTGTAGCCGCCGCCGAGGCCCGCGCCGCTCGCCGCGTTGTCCGCGACCGCGAGCCGCGCGGACGATGCGAGCGCGAGCCCCTCGCCGACGCGCGAGCGCGCAAGGTAATCCTGGTAGGCGGGAATCGCATAGGCGGCAATGACGCCGACGATCGCCAGCACGATCATCAGCTCGATCAGCGTGAAACCGGCGGGACGCCGGCGCGCGCGCTGCAGATCGACGGCGAAACGGCGGAACAGGGAAACGGAAAAGGCTTCGAACATGACAGGCTCCGGAAACGAAAAACGCCTGCCGATCCAGGCAGGCGTTTCGATCGTAGCCAGCGGGCCGTGCGGCCGGCAGTCGGCCGGACGGCCAACGCGTCAGTGCGAACCGGATGCCCCCGACGCGCGGCGCTTCCTCAGCGCGTAGCCGGCCGCGACGACGAGCAGCGCGCCGGCGATGCTCGCGCCATGGATCGCCGCCGGCGTGTCGAGCAGCGGCCAGCGGTCGCCGGCCGGGTCGTTCACCATCAGCCCGCCGGCGATCCAGCCGAGCAGCCCCGCGCCGAGCGTGACGACTACGGGGAAGCGGTCGAGCATCTTCAGCACCAGCGTGCTGCCCCACACGATGATCGGCACGCTGACGACGAGCCCGAAGATCACGAGCGCGAGCCGGTGCTCGGGGTCGGCCCGCTCCGCCGCGCCGGCGATCGCGATCACGTTGTCGAGGCTCATCACCGCGTCGGCGATCACGATCGTCTTCACGGCCGCCCACAGCTTGTCGGCCGGCTTGATGCCGTCGTGCGCGTCGGCGGCCGGCGCCATCAGCTTGATGCCGATCCACAGCAGCAGCACGCCGCCCGCGAATTTCAGGAACGGCACGTCGAGCAGCACGACCGCAAACGCGATCAGCACGACCCGCAGCGCGATCGCGCCGGCAGTGCCCCAGATCACGCCGCGCAACCGCTGGCTCGCCGGCAGGTTGCGGCACGCGAGCGCGATCACGACCGCGTTGTCGCCGCCGAGCAGGATGTCGATGACGACGATCTGGAGCACGGCGCCCCAATGAAGCGTGGACAGGAATTCGAGCATGGGCAAAAGCGGGAAGAAAAGTCGGCCTGGCGGATGCGGCCCGGCCTCAGGACGGCATGCCGCGAGCGTAACAAAAAAAACGCCGGCAAAGCCGGCGTTTTCTGCAGGACGAACCCACGCGGAATTTACAGCGCCTTCTTCAGCAGGCGGCCCATTTCCGACGGGTTGCGCGTGACGGTGATGCCGCACGCTTCCATGATTTCCAGCTTCGCTTCGGCCGTATCCGCACCGCCCGAGATCAGCGCGCCGGCGTGGCCCATGCGCTTGCCCGGAGGCGCCGTGACGCCCGCGATGAAGCCGACGACCGGCTTCTTCATGTTGTCCTTGATCCACTGCGCGGCGTTCGCTTCGTCCGGACCGCCGATTTCGCCGATCATCACGACCGCATCCGTATCCGGATCGTCGTTGAACATCTTCATCACGTCGATGTGCTTCAGACCGTTGATCGGGTCGCCGCCGATGCCGACTGCCGACGACTGGCCGAGGCCCAGTGCCGTCAGCTGCGCAACCGCTTCATACGTCAGCGTGCCCGAACGCGACACGACGCCGATGCGGCCCTTGCGGTGGATGTGGCCCGGCATGATGCCGATCTTCAGTTCGTCCGGCGTGATCGTGCCCGGGCAGTTCGGCCCGAGCAGCAGCGTCTTGCGGCCTTCGCGGCGCATGCGGTCCTTCACTTCGATCATGTCGCGCACGGGAATGCCTTCCGTGATGCAGATCGCGAGATCCAGGTCGGCTTCGACCGCTTCCCAGATCGCAGCCGCTGCGCCTGCCGGCGGAACGTAGATGACCGACACGGTCGCGCCGGTTTCTTCCTTCGCTTCCTTGACGCTTGCGTAGATCGGAATGCCTTCGAAATCCTCGCCGGCCTTCTTCGGGTTCACGCCCGCGACGAATGCTTCGCGGCCGTTTGCATATTCACGGCAGGCGCGCGTGTGGAATTGACCGGTTTTGCCGGTAATGCCCTGCGTGATGACCTTCGTGTCCTTGTTGATCAGAATCGACATGTATTTTGACCTCTGTTCGATTGGCGTCGCGTGTCAGCCGCGCCGCCATGCGTATTCGACGATAGCGTTACTTGCCTTCGGCAGCCGCGACGACCTTCTGCGCAGCCTCTTCCATGCTGTCCGCCGAGATGATCGGCAGGCCCGAATCGGCCAGCATCTTCTTGCCGAGGTCCTCGTTCGTGCCCTTCATGCGCACGACGAGCGGCACGTTCAGGTTCACGGCCTTCGAACCGGCGATCACGCCTTCCGCGATCACGTCGCAGCGCATGATGCCGCCGAAGATGTTCACGAGGATCGCCTTCAGGTCCGGGTTCTTCAGCATCAGCTTGAACGCTTCCGTGACCTTCTCGGTCGTCGCGCCACCGCCGACGTCGAGGAAGTTCGCCGGCTCGCCGCCGAACAGCTTGATCGTGTCCATCGTCGCCATCGCGAGGCCCGCGCCGTTCACGAGGCAGCCGATGTTGCCGTCGAGCGAGATGTACGCGAGGTCGAACTTCGACGCTTCGATTTCAGCCGGATCTTCTTCGTCCAGGTCGCGGTACGCGACGATTTCCGGGTGGCGGAACAGCGCGTTCGAGTCGAAGTTGAACTTCGCGTCGAGTGCGATGACCTTGCCGTCGCCGGAGACGTTCAGCGGGTTGATTTCAGCCAGCGACGCGTCGGTTTCCCAGAATGCCTTGTACAGGCCTTGCAGGATGGCACGCGCTTGCGGAATCGAAGCAGCCGGCACGCCGATCTTCGCGGCGAGGTCGTCGGCCTGGGCGTCGAGCAGGCCGGTCGACGGCTCGACGATGACCTTGTGGATCAGTTCCGGGTGCTTTTCGGCAACTTCCTCGATGTCCATGCCGCCTTCGCTCGAACCCATCAGAACGATCTTTTGCGACACGCGATCGACGACGAGGCTGACATACAGTTCCTGCTTGATGTCGGCGCCTTCTTCGATCATCAGACGGTTGACCTTCTGGCCTTCCGGACCGGTCTGGTGCGTGACGAGCTGCATGCCGAGGATCTGGTTCGCGTATTCGCGGACCTGCTCGATCGACTTCGCCACCTTCACGCCGCCGCCCTTGCCACGGCCACCCGCGTGAATCTGAGCCTTCACGACCCATACCGGGCCGCCGAGCTCTTCCGCCACCTTGACGGCTTCGTCAACCGAGAACGCCGGCTTGCCGCGCGGTACCGCGACTCCGAATTTCCGCAGGATTTCCTTACCCTGGTACTCGTGAATCTTCATGCGTGATTCCCTTCAGTCTGAGAGTTGGATGAAAAGTCGCTTAAGGACGCTTCTTCGAATGATTTCCGTTCATTCCTTCGTGCCGTCCCCAACGGGCATGTCCGATTCCGGCCGGCTCGCGCCATACCAGCGCGGGTAGAACTGCTGCACCACCTCGCCGTCGAACCGGAGCGCGCGGCAGCGGCCCAGCTGGAACGGCGGCTCGGCGGGCGCGCCGTCGTCATGATCCGGCCGCTCGCCGCCGCCTTCCTGCACGCTCCACACGTCGCCGGCGAACGCCTGGATCGCCGCCGTCGGCAGCACGGCGCACAGCTCGGTGAGATGGGAGCAGCCCGCGACGCCGGACAGGAGCCGGTTCGCATCGCGGCGGAAGTGACGGAAGAGATTGAGCCCGACGAGGGCCCGATAGGCGGGATTGGCGGACTGGCAGTGGCCCGGATATGGCACCCATTCCGACGACGCTTCGGCGTCGACGATATTGAGGTCACGATCGATGGTCACGCGCAGCCAGAGTTCATGAATCGGCAGGCCGTTCGGCCGGATGCCCGATGCAAGCGCGACGTCGCGCGGCTTGTGATCGGTCAGGCAGGCTTCGATGTCCCACAAGCCGTCTTCGCGCTCGTAGGCTTCCGCTCGGATTGCGCGTCGATGTCGCAACTGACGGGGCACGGGCTCGGATAGCGGCATGCTGGAGGTTGAGGCCGAAGAGGAAAACCCGAGGATTTTAGCATATCGGGTATTTGAGACAGTTTGCCGCAACGGGGGGTATTCCCGTGTGTCGGGAAGCCGTTGCAATGCAGCAAAATCGCGCGCCGCGCGCGAGCGGAATGCTCAGTCGACGCCGAACAATTCGTCGCCGCACTTGAGCAACTTCACGATGGTCGCGCTCGAGAAGCCGCGCGCGGCCAGGAAGCGTGCCTGCTTCGCGCGCTCGGCGGGCGTTTGCGGCAGTGCACCGAATTTCTTGCGCCAGACGGCCTGCGCACGCGCCCATTCGGTCTCGCGAAGCTGCGCATTCACCTCCTCGACGAGCGCATCGCCAACTGCATGGCGCTTCAGCTCGTTGACGATCCGCGCGGCCCCGACACGCGACGCGCGGCGATGCACGAGACTCTCGGCGAAACGCGCGTCGGACAGCCAGCCGTCCTGCTCCAGCGCATCCAGCACCGGCTCGACGGACTCGTCCTCGCCGGCATAGGGCGCGAGCTTGCGCGCGAGTTCGGCGCGGCTGTACTCGCGCCGGGACAGGTAGCCGAGCGCGCGGCCCTTCAGCGAGCGGGCCGGTTTCGATGACGATGCCCGGGTGGACGCGCCGGCCCCTGCTTCGGCTTCGGCGCCGGAGCGCGCGCCGGATGGCCGGCGCGTGCGGCGCGGATTCTGGCTCGTGCGGGTATAGACGTCTTCCGTCGCCGCCCCGGAGGCGGCGGACGCGCGATCGCGCGGGAAGGCGACACCGGACCCGCGGCGGCGCGCCCGGTCGTGCGCGTCGAACGACTCGTCGTGTTCGAACGGATCGTCCGGTGCGCTGATCTCAAACGAAACGAGGGCATCGTCGGATGCCCTCGTCGCGGTGCGGTTCGCGGCTTGCGCCGCGGACCGCCGGCCGGTGCCGGGGGAGGCAGCGCGCCGGCCGGAGCCGCCCGGCGCATCGCGCCCGTCGTGCTCCTTCGGCTCGCCCGCATCATCCCGGCGCCTGACCATCACTCTTCTTCGTCCATCGCCTCGGCTTCGTTGCCTGCGCCATCGGGCATCGCGGCGACGCCGAGCGATTCGCGAATGCGGTTCTCGATCTCGCGTGCGATTTCCGGATTCTCGCGCAGGAATTCACGCGCGTTGTCCTTGCCCTGGCCGATCTTCTCGCCGTTGTAGCTGTACCAGGCGCCCGCCTTGTCGACGATCTTCGCCTGCACGCCGAGGTCGATGATCTCGCCCTGACGCGAGATGCCCTCGCCGTACAGGATGTCGAAGATCGCTTCGCGGAACGGCGGCGACACCTTGTTCTTGACGACCTTCACGCGGGTTTCGTTGCCGATCACCTCGTCGTTCTTCTTGATCGAGCCGATCCGGCGGATGTCGAGACGCACCGACGCATAAAACTTGAGCGCGTTGCCGCCCGTCGTGGTTTCCGGGTTGCCGAACATCACGCCGATCTTCATACGAATCTGGTTGATGAAGATCACGAGGCAGTTCGTGCGCTTGATCGTGCCGGTCAGCTTGCGCAGCGCCTGCGACATCAGGCGGGCCTGCAGGCCCGGCAGCGAATCGCCCATCTCGCCTTCGATTTCGGCCTTCGGCACGAGCGCCGCGACCGAGTCGATGACGATCATGTCGATCGAGCCCGAGCGCACCAGCGCGTCGGTGATTTCCAGCGCCTGCTCGCCGGTGTCCGGCTGCGAGATCAGCAGCTCCGGCACGTTCACGCCAAGCTTCGACGCATATTGAACGTCGAGCGCGTGCTCGGCGTCGATGAACGCGGCCGTGCCGCCCAGCTTCTGCAGCTCGGCGATCACCTGCAGCGTCAGCGTGGTCTTGCCCGACGATTCCGGACCGTAGATCTCGACCACGCGGCCGCGCGGCAGGCCGCCGACGCCGAGCGCGATATCGAGACCCAGCGAGCCCGTGGACACGACCTGGATGTCCTCGGCCGCCTCGCCGTCGCCCATGCGCATGATCGACCCTTTGCCGAACTGCTTCTCGATCTGCGCGAGCGCGGCGGCCAGCGCCTTGCTCTTCTCGGCAGTCAGCCCGGAGCCTTTCTTGCTATCTTCCATGAATCGTCCTTTGCTATGATGAGCAGCGTCTGATATAGGTGCGCCGGTTTCGATCCGCAGCGCGCGAATGCAGACACTGTATAAAAAAACAGTGTTTTGTGCAAGCCCGCAATGCGGGGCGTGCAACACACGAACCACTTCGGAGACAGCCGCGCCGGCGCGTGTCGCCCCGCCGGCCACCGGTCACGCACATGCGAATTCTCATCGCCGAAGATGACAGCATACTCGCGGACGGCCTCACCCGGTCACTCCGCCAATCGGGCTATGCGGTCGACCACGTGAAGAACGGCGTCGAGGCCGACACGGCCCTGTCGATGCAGTCGTTCGACCTGTTGATCCTCGATCTCGGCCTGCCGAAGATGCCCGGCCTCGACGTGCTGAAGCGCCTGCGCGCGCGCAATTCCAACCTCCCCGTGCTGATCCTGACCGCCGCCGACAGCGTCGACGAGCGCGTGAAGGGCCTCGACCTCGGCGCCGACGACTACATGGCCAAGCCGTTCGCGCTCAACGAGCTCGAGGCGCGCGTGCGTGCGCTGACCCGGCGCGGCGCGGGCGGCGGCCCGACCGTCGTGCGGCACGGTTCGCTCGCGTTCGACCAGGTCGGCCGCATCGCATACGCGAACGACCGCGTGCTCGACCTTTCCGCGCGCGAGCTCGGCCTGCTCGAGGTGCTGCTGCAGCGGATCGGCCGCCTCGTGTCGAAGGAGCAGCTCGTCGACCATCTCTGCGAATGGGGCGAGGAAGTCAGCAACAACGCGATCGAAGTCTACGTGCACCGGCTGCGCAAGAAGATCGAGCCGAGCGGCGTGCGGATCGCCACCGTGCGCGGCCTCGGCTACTGCCTCGAGAAAGCCGCCCCCGCGAGCCCCGCCGACGCGGCGGCGCCGCAGCCCGCGCCGGCCGGCACGCCGCGCTGACGGCCGGCCGTCGCCGCCATGGCCACGCCGGCCCAGCCCCGCCACCCGAGCGGCGAACCCGCTTCCGCCGCCGACGCCGCGCGCGACGCGCACTACGAGAACCCGTTCGCGCCGCCCGACGAGACCGACCCGCCCGACCCCGCGCGGCCGCGCTCGCTGTTCGGCGAGATCCTCGACTGGATGCTCGCGCCGCTCCTGCTGCTGTGGCCGATGAGCATCGCCGTCACCTATCTGGTGGCGAAGACGATCGCGAACGGGCCGTTCGACCGCGCGCTCGAGACCAACGCGTACGTGCTCGCGCGACAGATCCATCCCGTCAACGGCGTCGCCGAGCTGACGCTGCCGCAGGCGACGCGCGACTTCCTGCGCGCAGACAACGTCGACAGCGTTTACTTCCAGGTGCTCGGCGCGCGCGGCGAGCTGGTCGCCGGCGAAGCCGACCTGCCGCTGCCACGCGACGAGGATCGCCCGCCGCCGGGCGTCGTCGTATTCCGCGACGACCTGCTGCGCGGCAACGACGTGCGCGTCGCGTATACAACCGTCGCGCTGCCGCAGGCGAGCGGCACGCAGCCGGTGCTCGTGCAGGTCGGCGAGACGCTCGACAAGCGCAACGCGCTCGCGAACGACATCATCAAGGGCGTGATCCTGCCGCAGTTCGTGATCCTGCCGCTCGCGATCCTGCTCGTGTGGTTCGGGCTGTCGCGCGGGCTCGCGCCGCTCAACGCGCTGCAGGCGCACATCCGCGCGCGGCGGCCGGACGACCTGTCGCCGGTCGAGGCGCAGCGCGCGCCGCCGGAGATCGAGCCGCTCGTCACGTCGTTCAACGACCTGCTCGCGCGCCTCGAGCAGAACATGGCGCTGCAGAAGCGCTTCATCGCCGACGCCGCGCACCAGATGAAGACGCCGCTCGCCGGGCTGCGCACACAGGCGGAATTTGCGCTGCGCCACCCCGTGCCGGCCGACGTGCAGCGCTCGCTCGAACAGATCGCGACGAGCTCCGAGCAGGCCGCGCGGCTCGTCACGCAGCTGCTCGCGCTCGCGCGCGCCGAGAACCGCGCGAGCGGGCTGACGTTCGCGCCCGTCGAGATCGGCGCGCTCGCGCGGCGCGCGGTGCGCGACTGGGTGCAGGCCGCGCTCGCGAAACGCATGGACCTCGGCTACGAGGGCCCGGACGCCGGCGACGACGGCGCGCCGCTCGACGTCGCCGGCAACCCGCTGATGCTGCGCGAGATGCTCGGCAACCTGATCGACAACGCGATCCGCTATACGCCGGAAGGCGGCCGCATCACCGTGCGCGTGCGCGCCGAGCGCGCCGCGGGGTGCGTGCACCTCGAAGTCGAGGACACCGGCCCCGGCATTCCGGCCGCCGAACGCGAGCGCGTGCTCGAGCGCTTCTACCGGATTCTCGGCCGCGAAGGCGACGGCAGCGGCCTCGGGCTCGCGATCGTACGCGAGATCGTCGCGCAGCACGGCGGCACGCTGACGCTCGACGACCATGTCTACCAGGCGACGCCGCGCCTCGCCGGCACGCTCGTGCGCGTGACCCTGCCATTGGATGCGCCGGCCCCGGAGTAACCCTGACGTGCGCCGCAGCATCTTGCCGCGATAACGCGACTTGCGCGAACTTGCAGGCCGTTCGCAGAACGATCGAAGAAAAAGGATGCCCCTCCACCACGGGTTAACGTGCACGCGCCGGGCGCCCGCGAGTCAGTGCGCCGTAAGTTTGCCCGCCAATAATCGTCGACAGGCTCGCTCCACGAGGCGGCCGCACACCTATATCAAGAGACTTGGAGACGATTCATGGCTACGTTAGGCGGGCACATTGCGCACTCGCCGATGACGGGCGAAGAGAAGAAGGTGATCTTCGCGTCGTCGCTCGGCACCGTGTTCGAGTGGTACGACTTCTACCTGGCCGGCTCCCTCGCGGCCTACATCAGCAAGAGCTTCTTCTCCGGCGTCAACCCGACGGCCGCCTTCATCTTCACGCTGCTCGGCTTCGCGGCCGGCTTCGCGGTGCGGCCGTTCGGCGCGATCGTGTTCGGCCGCCTCGGCGACCTCGTCGGCCGCAAGCACACGTTCCTCGTGACGATCGTGATCATGGGCGTGTCGACCTTCGTGGTCGGCTTCCTGCCCGGCTACGCGTCGATCGGCTTCGCCGCGCCGGTGATCTTCATCGCGATGCGGCTCCTGCAGGGCCTCGCGCTCGGCGGCGAGTACGGCGGCGCCGCGACCTACGTCGCGGAACACGCGCCGTCGCACCGGCGCGGCTTCTACACCGCGTGGATCCAGACAACCGCGACGCTCGGCCTGTTCCTGTCGCTGCTGGTGATCCTCGGCGTGCGTACGCTGATCGGCGAGCAATCGTTCGGCGCGTGGGGCTGGCGCATCCCGTTCATCGCGTCGATCCTGCTGCTCGCGGTGTCGGTGTGGATCCGGCTGCAGTTGAACGAGTCGCCGGTGTTCCTGCGCATCAAGGCCGAGGGCAAGACGTCGAAGGCGCCGCTCACCGAAGCGTTCGGCCAGTGGAAGAACCTGAAGATCGTGATCCTCGCGCTCGTCGGCCTGACGGCCGGCCAGGCGGTCGTGTGGTACACGGGCCAGTTCTACGCGCTGTTCTTCCTCACGCAGACACTGAAGGTCGACGGCGCGAGCGCGAACATCCTGATCGCGATCTCGCTCCTGATCGGCACGCCGTTCTTCGTGTTCTTCGGCTCGCTGTCGGACCGGATCGGCCGCAAGCCGATCATCCTCGCGGGCTGCCTGATCGCGGCGCTGACCTACTTCCCGCTGTTCAAGGCGCTCACGCACTACGCGAACCCGCAGCTCGAACTCGCGACGATGAAGGCGCCGATCACCGTCGTCGCCGATCCGGCCGCCTGCTCGTTCCAGTTCAACCCGGTCGGCACGTCGAAGTTCACGAACTCGTGCGACATCGCGAAGAGCGCGCTCGCGAAGGCCGGGCTGAACTACGAGAACGTCGCGGCGCCGGCGGGCGCCACCGCGCAGATCAAGGTCGGCGACACCGTGATCGACGCGTATGACGGCAAGGCGGCCGACGCGAAGGCGAAGGGCGCGGCGTTCGACAAGACGCTCGCCACGACGCTGAAGTCGGCCGGCTATCCGGCGAAGGCCGACCCGGCGCAGCTCAACTGGCCGATGACGATCGTGGTGCTGACGATCCTCGTGATCTACGTGACGATGGTCTACGGCCCGATCGCCGCGATGCTGGTCGAGATGTTCCCGACGCGGATCCGCTACACGTCGATGTCGCTGCCGTATCACATCGGCAACGGCTGGTTCGGCGGCTTCCTGCCGGCGACCGCGTTCGCGATCGTCGCGGCGCAGGGCAACATCTACTCGGGGCTGTGGTATCCGATCGTGATCGCGCTGATCACGTGCGTGATCGGGCTGCTGTTCGTCAAGGAGACCAAGGACTCGAATATCTACGCGCAGGATTGACGGGTGCGGCCATGACCGGGGCGGCAACTTTTTTCAAGGATATGAAAAAAGGTGTTGACACCCCGGTTAGGCTTCAGCATAATTCAGTTCTTCGGCGAATTAGCTCAGTCGGTTAGAGCGACGGAATCATAATCCGCAGGTCCGGGGTTCGAGTCCCTGATTCGCCACCAAATGCAGCAAGAAAAGGGCTTAGCTACGGCTAAGCCCTTTTTGTTTTTGTCGATGCGAACGCATACGTTGCGTTTCATTTCGCAAGCAGCCGCTTGCAGCGCACTCCCCCGCAACACATCCCCCTCGATACGTCACGCCTGCCCGCGCAGCCGAGGCCCGGCCGCATGCGCCCACGAGCGCCGCCCTCGGGTTCAACCGGAGTTCACCGCCCGGCACGCGTTTTATAATGCAACCAATTCCCCGGGCAAATCCCGTGCTTCGTCTTCGCATGCAGTCGGACCGCCCCACCCATCGCACTCGTTCCGGCTCATTTCCGTGGAGGACACCATGGCCAAGCGCATCAGCCACAACAGCAGCGCGTGCGGAGTCGCCCGCCCGCTCGACGTGATCGGCGACGGATGGTCGCTGCTGATCGTGAGAGACGCGTTCGGCGGCCTGCGGCGCTTCGGCGAATTCCAGGAAAGCCTCGGGCTCGCACGCAACATCCTCGCGTCGCGCCTGCGCCATCTCGTCGAGCACGGCGTGTTCGAAACCGCGCCGGCGTCGGACGGCAGCGCGTATCACGAATACCTGCTGACCAGGAAGGGCCGCGCGCTGTTTCCGTTGCTCGTCGCGCTGCGGCACTGGGGCGAGGATTACTGCTTCAAGCCCAACGAAGCGCACGTCAGGCTCGTCGACCGCGAATCGGGCCGCCTCGTCCCGCACGTCGAAGTGCGCGCGCACGACGGGCGCACGCTCGCGCCCGAAGACACGATCGTCAAGTTTCCGCCTGCGCGCGCATCGTCCGCCGCGTCGAAGAAGAAGCCCGCGCGCTGAGCGCGCGGGCGCAACCGCCCGCATGACGCCGCGGCAGCACATATGGCGCTGCCGCGCCCGCACGCTTCGGACACGCGCCATCTCAAGTTGCATTTTGCAACTCATTGACCTACATTGGTCACTCGTCCGACTTCTCGCGCGATGCGCGGCCGATGCATGAACCGGCCTCATGGGCCGCACTCGCATCGGCATGCGCGCCCGGGCCGAGCCGCACATCGCCAATCACCTTTCCATTCCGCCATGCATCCGACACTCGCCGCCGATCTCGCCAACCTCGACGCCCTCCTCGACGACACGCGCCGCCATGCGGTCGCGGCCCTGTCATCGCTCGACGCGCGCCCCGCCGCCGTCGCCCCGCCGCCGGCCAGCCCGACGCCGCTGCCGGAGCATGGCGCAGGGCTCGACGGCGCGCTGGCGGAATTTACCGCGCGCTGGGCGCCCGGTTTCTCCGGCAGCGCGGGGCCGCGCTACCTCGGCTTCGTCACGGGCGGCGCGACGCCCGCGTCGCTTGCCGGCGACTGGCTGACCGGGATCTACGACCAGAACCCGACCGCGGGCATCGACAGCGCGGCGCCGGACCTGGAGCGCGAGACGATCGCTCGGCTGCGGCAACTGTTCGGCCTGTCCGACGCGCAGCAGGGCGTGTTCGTCACCGGCGCGACGATGTCGAATCTCGTCGGCCTCGCGCTCGGCCGGGAATGGCTTGGCGAACGCAGGGGCGTGCGCGTGTCCGAACAGGGCGTCGCCGCGCTCGGCGACGTGCGCGTGCTGTCGGCGACGGCGCATTCGAGCGTCTACAAGGCACTGTCGGTGCTCGGCATTGGCCGCCAGGCCGTGCGCAAGGTCGCGACGCTGCCCGGGCGCGAAGCGATCGACATCGCCGCGCTCGAGGCCGCGCTGGCCCAGCAGAACGGCGAGCCGGCGATCGTCGTCGCGAACGCCGGCACCGTCAACACGGTCGACTTCGACGATCTCGCCGCGATTCACGCATTGAAGGCGCGCTATCCGTTCTGGCTGCACGTCGACGCGGCGTTCGGCGCGTTCGCCGCGCTGTCGCCGGAACACGCGCCGCTCGTCGCGGCGCTCGATGCGGCCGACTCGATCTGCATCGACCTGCACAAGTGGCTGAACGTGCCGTACGACGCCGCCGTGCAGTTCACGCGCCGCCGCGACCTGCAGGTGCGCGTGTTCCAGAACAGCGCCGCCTACCTCGGCGTGCCGACCGACAACCCCGACTTCGTCCACCTGACGCCGGAAAACTCGCGTCGGCTGCGCGCGCTTGCGACCTGGTTCTCGCTCGCCGCGTACGGCCGCGCGGGCCATGCGGAAATCGTCACGCGCAACATCCGGCTCGCGCAGTCGCTCGGCGAGCGGATCGGCGCGCAGCCCGGCTTCCGGCTGCTCGCCCCCACGCGGCTGAACGTCGTGTGCTTCACGCTGGCCGATGCGCCCGACGAAGCGCGCATCGGCGCGTACGTGCGCGCGGTGCGCGATCTCGGCGACGCGTTCATCACCAGCACGGTCTATGACGGCGTATGGGGGCTGCGCGTCGCGTTCTCCAACTGGCGGACCGGCGAAGCGGACGTTCCGCGCATCTTCGATTCGCTGAAACAGGCGCTCGCCACACTGCAGCACTGACGCGGCCGGCGCGTTCCGGCCGGGCATCCGGACGCGCCCGCGCACAAGACCGCACTGCCATCCACGGTATAGGTTGCATAACGCAACTCGATGGATTACGCTCCGCGCAGTTTCATTTTAAAACTCCAAGACGGAAGCAGGCCGTGCGTTGCGCACAGTACCGTCAATCCATTCGAATCGCCCCACCCGCCAGCGAGGTGTCGATGTCCACGCAGAGTGTCCTGTCCGCCGAATCGACGCCCTCGGCCCTGCGCAGCTGGCTCGCCATCGTCGTGCTCGGCATCGCCACGTTCACCATCGTCGTCACCGAATTCGCGCCGGTCGGCCTGCTGACGCTGATCTCGGACGACCTGCACCAGAGCCCGTCGACCGTCGGCCTGCTGGTGACGGTCTACGCGGCGATCGGCGCCGTCAGCGCGCTCGGCTCGGCGGTGATGCCGAGCCGCTTGCCGCGCAAGCCGCTGCTGCTCGTGCTGATGCTGATCCTCGTCGCGTCGAATGCCGCGGCGATGTTCGCGCACAGCTTCTCGTCGCTGATGGTCGCGCGGATCATCGGCTCGGCCGGGCACGGCCTGTTCTGGGCGATGGTCGCGGCGCTCGCGACGCAGATCGCGCCGCCCAACCGGATGGGGCTCGCGACGTCGATCGTGTTCGGCGGCGTGTCGATCGCGAACGTGATCGGCATTCCGCTCGTCAACCTGATCGGCCAGCAGCACGGCTGGCGGTTCGCGTTCGGCGCGCTCGCGCAGCATCCCGCGTTCGCCGGCACGCGCCCCTGATCGCACGTCGTCACCCGTCACGTTCACGTTCCAAGTTCGACAGGAGCCTGCATATGAGCAATCGAGTCTGCCTGATCACCGGCGTCGGCAGCGCCACGGGCGCATCGATCGCGCGACGCTTCGCCCGCGACGGCTATCGCGTCGCGATGCTGGCGCGCAACCTCACGCGCCTGCAGGATTTCGAGCGGGAGATTCCCGGCAGCCGCGCGTTCGCGTGCGACGTCGCGGATCTCGACGCGCTGGCGACGACGATCGACGCGGTACGCGCCGAACTCGGCAAGCCGTCGGTCGTCGTGCACAACGCGGTGTCCGCAACCTTCGCGACGTTTCTCGACGCCGATCCGGCGCGGCTCGAGCGCAATTTCCGCGTGAATACGACCGCGCTGCTGCACCTCGCGCGCGCATGCGCGCCCGACATGATCGCGGCCGGCCACGGCGCGATCGTCGTGACCGGCAACACCGCGTCGTTGCGCGGCAAGCCGAACTACGCGCTGTTCGCGCCGACCAAGGCCGCGCAGCGCATCCTCGCCGAAGCGCTCGCGCGCGATCTCGGCCCGAAGCGCGTGCACGTCGGCTACGTGATGATCGACGCGGCGATCGACACGCCGTGGCTCGGCGAGGACGGCCGCGACCGGCCGACCTGGGTCGAACCGCCGGCCGACTGGCCGTTCGCGCGCGACGCGTATTTCGCGCACCCCGACGCGATCGCCGACGAAGTGTTCCACGTCGCGCACCAGCATCCGTCCGCGTGGTCTTTCGACTACCTGATACGCCCGTTCGCCGAGAAGTGGTAGCGCGCCCCGCGCCGCTACGCCGCCACCGGCCCGCGCGCCGGCTCGCCCGCGCGGGCCCCCAGCCGCCCGCGCCAATCCTCCCCGCCCTCCAGCGCCGGCGTCGACTCGAACAGCTCCGCGATCCAGTCGGCGAACACGCGCACCTTCGCGGACAGGTGCCGGTTGTGCGGGTAGACGATCGAGATCGGCTTCGGTTTCGGGTTGCAGCCGGGCAGCACCTCCAGCAGCGACCCGTCGAGCAGGTTCGGCAGCACCATGAACAGCGTCGGCTGGATCATCCCGAAGCCTTCGACGCCGCAGGTCACGTAGGCATCCGAATCGTTGACCGTGACGCTCGCGCTCATCCTGACCTCGACCGGCTTGCCGTCGATCACGAACACCCACGGGATCGGCCGCGCGCCGTGGCTCGCGCGGAAATTCACCGCGACGTGCTCGGCGAGATCGGCGATCTCGTGCGGATCGCCGTGGCGCTTCAGGTAATCGGGCGAAGCGCAGGTCACGCGCTTGAGCATCCCGATCCGCCGCGCGACCATCGACGAATCCTCGAGCGGCCCGACGCGGATCATGCAGTCGATGCCCTCCTCGATCGGGTCAACCGGCCGGTCGGACAGCCCGAGATCGAGCGTGATCTCCGGATAGCGCTGCCGGAACGCCGACAGCGCGGGAATCACGATCCGCCGCCCCAGCGAACCCGGCATGTGGACGCGCAGCACGCCGCTCGGCTTGCGGTTGCCCGTCTGGAAACTCGCATCGGTTTCCGCGATCTCGGCAATGATCTTCACGCAATGTTCGTAGTACGCGGCGCCTTCGGGCGTCAGCGACAGCCGGCGCGTGGTCCGGTGCATCAGCCGCACGCCGAGCAGCGCCTCGAGATTCTGGATGATCGTCGTCACCGATGCGCGCGGCATCGACAGCGTATCCGCCGCACGCGTGAAGCTGTTCGCGTCGACCACGCGGGTGAAGACTTCCATTGCCTGGATACGGTCCATGCTGCCCCCTTCGATTCGCCAGCGGAACAGGACAGCATAGAGCCCGTGGAAGGGGCGGCACAAGCCCCGCCCCATTGTTCGCGATTGCAGAATAGTTGAATGTTTCGGACTGGGAATCGGCGCCGATTCGCGCAGGTCGCGCCGCTTACCCGGCGAACCGTTCCCGATATGCCTGCGGCGTGACGCCCAGCACGCGCACGAAGCCGCGCCGCAACGTTTCCTCGGAGCCGAATCCGCAGCGCTCGGCGATCCGCTTGAGCGGCCACGACGTGTCGCCGAGCAGGCGCTGCGCGGTCTCGATGCGGATCTGCTCGACGGCGCGCGCGGGCGTGCGCCCGGTTTCCGCGCGGTAGTGGCGCACGAAGCTGCGCTCGCTCATCCGCGCGCGCTCGGCGAGCACGGGCACGGACAGGTCGCCGCCCAGGTGCTCGGCGATCCATGCGTGCAGTTCGCCGAAGCGGTCCCCGTAGCGGTTCCCGAAGCGGTTCCCGAAGCGATCGCCGACGCGCTCCGCGCTGCGCTGCATCGACAGCGTCGCGCTGAATTGCGCCTGCCCGCCCGGGCGCTTCAGGAACACGACCAGCTCGCGCGCGACATCGAGCGCGATCGCGCGCCCGAGATCCTCCTCGACGAGCGCGAGCGCGAGATCGATGCCGGCCGTGACGCCCGCCGAGGTCCACAGCGCGCCCTCGCGGATGAAGATCGGATCGGCTTCGACGCGGATGCGCGGGTAGCGCGCCGCCAGCTCGTCGCAGCGGGTCCAGTGCGTGACCGCGCGGCGGCCGTCGAGCAGGCCCGCCTCGGCCAGCAGGAAGGCGCCCGTGCAGACCGACGCGACCCGCCGCGCGCGTTCGGCCTGCCGGCGGACCCAGCGGACCAGCCGCGGGTCGCGCGACGCCGCGTGCACGCCCTGGCCGCCGGCGACGATCACCGTGTCGGCGGGCCGACCGCCCGCGCGCAGCGCATCGGCCATCACGACGAGGCCCGCCGACGTGGCAACCGGCCCCGCTTCCGCGGCCACGACGCGCGGCGCATACGGCGCGGGCTGCCCGCGCTCGTTCGCGAGTTCGTTGACGGACGCGAACACCTGCAGCGGCCCGGTCACGTCGAGCAGTTGCGCGCCGGGAAACGCCAGCACGAGGATCGAACGCGGAGCGGTGGACATGGCGATTGGCGGAAAACGTGGGAGAGATGGCAATTTCGCCAAACACTACCCGCCTAGAATCGATCTGTCCAATCTGTCCTTCGCGCACCGCCCGCGGCGCGCCACTCGATCCTTCGGAGGGTTCACATGGCTCTGCAAATCGGCTTTCTCGTGTTTCCGGGCGTTCAGCAGCTCGACCTCACCGGCCCGCACGACGTGCTCGCGTCGCTGCCGGACGCTGTGGTTCACCTGGTGTGGAAGAGCCGCGAGCCGGTCGCGTCGAGCAGCGATCTCGCGCTGACCCCGACCCGCACGTTCGCCGACTGCCCGCCGCTCGACGTGATCTGCATTCCGGGCGGCATCGGCATCAACGCGCTGCTGACCGATGCGGAGACGGTCGCGTTCGTCCGGCAGCGCGCGGCGGCCGCCCGCTACGTCACGTCGGTGTGCACCGGCGCGCTGCTGCTCGGCGCGGCGGGGCTGCTGCGCGGGCGCCGCGCGACCACGCACTGGGCGTTCCATGAACTGCTCGAGCCGCTGGGCGCGGTGCCCGTGCGCGAGCGCGTCGTGCGCGACGGCAACCTGATCACGGGCGGCGGCGTGACGGCCGGCATCGACTTCGCGCTGACGATCGCCGCGGAACTGGCCGGCGACGACGCAGCGCAGGCGATCCAGCTGGAGCTCGAGTACGCGCCGGCGCCGCCGTTCGACGCCGGTTCGCCCGATACCGCGCCGGCCGCGGTCGTGCAGCGGGTGCGCGAGCGCTCGGCGGCCGTGCTCGCCCGGCGCCGGCAGGCGGTCGAGCAGGCCGTCGCCGCGATGCCGCGCTAGCCTGACGCTGCCGCCGCCGGCGCCCGATCGCGCGCCGGCGAACCGCCGCCATCCTTTCATCGAGCCCTGACCATGAACGTTTTCCGCAGCGCCGCATTCACCGCCGAGCGCGCCTGGGGCGCGCTCGACATCGCCAGCCTGAACGGCATCACGGTCCGCCTGCACTGGACCGACCAGCCCTATCGATGGCACGTCAACGACGGCGACGAGGTGTTCGCCGTGCTCGACGGCCGCGTCGAGATGCGTTACCGCGAAGCCGGCGTCGAACGGTCCGTGCTGCTCGCGGCCGGCGACGTGCTGCATGCGCCGGCCGGCACCGAGCACGTCGCGCACCCGCTCGGCGAGGCGCGCATTCTCGTCGTCGAAACCGAGGGGAGCGTCTAGTGCGGCCGCACGGCATCGCCCGAAATCGGGCCGATGCCGATCGCGCGATCTTGATAGACTTGCGCGCACACGCTCATACGGGATCCACGAATGAATCTCTACACCAAGGAAGGCAAACCGCTGCAGGTCGGCGGCCAGATCGTATTCAGCCGGACGGGGCGGGTGGTCGGACGCATCCGCGGCAGCAAGGTGTTCGGCCGCGACGGCCGCTACGTCGGCACGATCGCCGGCGATCGTCTCGTCTACCGCTCGACCGACAGCATCGCGGTGGGCGCGCCGTTCGCCGCGGCCAACCGGGCCAGCGTCGCGAGGCCGCACCGCGTCGCGTCGGTGGTCTGGGGCAGCGAGCCCGCGATCCCGGCCTGACGCGCCGCGCCGGCACGCGACAAATGAAGCGGCCCGCGCCAATGGCGCGGGCCGCTCTTTTTTATGCCGGCGTATGCGCGCCTAGCCGGAAATCGTCCCGGTTGCCTGCGACGGAATCAGCTTCGGCATCGGCTGGCACAGACACTGGCACAGGTCGTGCTCGAGCGCGACGACCTTGCCCATCACGGTCATCGTGCGCTCGCCGCCGTCGGACACGATCACGCCCGGCGTCTTGCACGCGGCGCAGAACACGGGCGCGCCGAGATAGGCCAGCGGCCGGCCGTCGAACGACGATTCGGCGATGCCGTCGAGCACCACGCCGCCATGATCGGTGGTGTCGCCTTTCAGAATGAATTTGCGGGTCATGTTGTCGGATCTTCCCTCGGGGATGCCGCGATCCGCGGCCGCGCGGCCGCCGTCGGGCGTTCTCGGTATCCGCCCGTCGGTCGCGGGCGTGGCGTGAGCATATCACCGCCGCGGCGCCCGGCACCGGCGCCCCGCCGTCACACGAACAACGCGATGCTGAGCGCCGCGCCGCACAGGTACGTGCCGAGCGCGCCGACGAAGCGCGCGGGATTCGGCTTCGACATCGTCCGCCACGCGAGCAGGCCGGCCACGAGCAGGCACCGGCAGGCGGTCGCGGCGACGATCAGCGACAACACCGCGCCCGACGGCTCGTGCGCGCCGTGGTAGAGAAACAGCACCGCAAGGAACGGCGCATATTCGGCGGTGTTGCCGTGCGCGCGCACCAGCTTGCGGAGCGGATTCGTCGGATCCTCCGCGCAGCCCGAGCCGATGGTGGTGCGAAAGCGGCCGACGGAGACGGCCAGCCCGAGCCCGAACAGCAGGAGACCGAGAACCGCGGTGCAGGCGAGCGCGATGGAATTCATGTGCATGGGGACACCGGACAGGAGTGGAAACGGATTGCGATTGTCGCGGATCGTACCCTCGTCCGGCCGCTTCGGCCAGTTGACGCCCCCACCGACAACGCCCGCCCGGGCGGTTTGCGTCCGCCCAAAACGAAACGGCCGGCCGGCCGCCCGCGCCGAAGCGGACGTGCCGGCCGTGGCCCGGCGCGCCGGGCATGCGCGTTACACGCGCTCGACCACCGCGCCCGGTTTGACCTGAGCGCCTTCCGCGGTCGCGCCTTGCGCGCCCGCTGCGTCGACGCCGTCGTTCTCCGCGCCGAGCTGCCCTTCCCACTTCGCGATCACGGCGGCGGCGATCGAGTTGCCGACCGCGTTGGTCGCCGAGCGGCCCATGTCGAGGAACGTGTCGACGCCCATGATCAGCAGCAGCCCTGCTTCCGGCAGGTTGAACTGGTTGAGCGTCGCGGCGATCACGACGAGCGACGCGCGCGGCACGCCGGCCATCCCCTTCGAGGTCAGCATCAGCAGCAGCAGCATCGTCAGCTGCGTGCCGAGCGGCAGGTGGATGCCGTACGCCTGCGTGATGAACAGCACGGCGAACGTGCAGTACATCATCGAGCCGTCGAGGTTGAACGAATAGCCCATCGGCAGCACGAAGCTCGAGATCTTGCGGTTCACGCCGAACCGGTCGAGCGCGTCGAGCAGCTTCGGATACGCGGCTTCCGAGCTGGCGGTGGCGAACGACAGCAGGAACGGCTCGCGGATCAGGCGGATCAGCGAGAACGTGCGCTTGCCGAGGAACACGAGGCCCGCGAGCGTCAGCATGCCCCACAGCAGCGCGAGCGCGAGGTAGAAGCTGCCCATGAACTTCGCGAACGTCAGCAGGATGCCGAGGCCCTGCGTGGTGATCGTCGACGCGAGCGCCGCGAACACCGCGATCGGCGCGAACCACATCACCGCGCCGGTGACCTTCAGCATCACCTGCGCGAGATCCTCGATCACGCCGGTCAGGCGCCGGCCCTTCTCGCCGAGCGCGGACAGCGCGGTGCCGAAGAAGATCGAGAACACGACGATCTGCAGGATCTCGTTGTTCGACATCGCCTCGCCGATCGACTTCGGCACCAGGTGCGTGACGAAGTCCTTCAGCGTGAACGCGCCCGTCTTCAGGTTGGTGGCCGCGTCCGAGGCCGGCAGCGGCAGGCTCAGGTGGCTGCCCGGCTGCAGCAGCGTCGCGGTCACCAGGCCGAACAGCAGCGACACGAACGACGCGATGACGAACCAGCCGAGCGCCTTCACGCCGACCCGGCCGACCGCGTTGGTGTCGCCCATGTGGGCGATGCCGACGGTCAGCGTCGCGAACACGAGCGGCGCGATGATCATCTTGATCAGGCGCAGGAAAATATCGGACAGCAGCGACACGTAGCCGGCAATCTCCTTCGTGACCTTGGGGTCGGGAAACGCGCTGTGACAGCCGTAGCCGACCGCGATGCCGAGGATCATCGCGATCACGATGTAGGAGGTGATGTTGCGTTTCTTTTGCATAACGAATCCCGTTGCCCGGGCAAGCTTTAAGGATGTCTGAAAGGCGGGCGCGCGATGGCGTCCTGGGCGGGTCCGGGCGCCCCGCGGCGCGCATCATAACAGACCCTATCAGGCCCCATTTTGACGCGGCGCGAACCGGACAAATACGGGCGCAGGGTAGTCAACCAAATTCGCCGCCCCAACACCCATGCGCATTTCGAATACCGCCGGCCGAAAACGCGCATGGCGGGTACGGAACCTGCCTGACGTGTGCCACGGCGGTGCGGCGCCGCACCGATCCGGCCCACTCACTCCCCGCCCGCGGGAATGCGCGTTGCGAGCACGCATCTCTGTGTGGAACCGTCCTTGGCAGCAGGCCGTGGACGACTAAACTGGTTCTTAATGGGGTGCGGCCGGAGCCTGCCCCCACAGGGAGACGCCGCTATGAATCGGCCGCTGAATCGAATCCTGCCGCGGGTGACCGGCATTGCGTCGGTCTGGACGTGGATCAAATGGTCGCTGCTGGCCACGGTGCTGATCGCGGTCGCGATCGTCGCCCGGCTGGTGCAGGTCGAAATCGAGACCTCGCGGCTGCAGGCCCGCTACCTGTCCGACCTGACCCGCGACGTCGGCTATGCGGTCGAAGCCGGCGCGAGCGACCACGTGCGGTTCCCGGCCAACGGCCCGTACGACGAACGGCTCGGCTACGCGATGATCCCGGGGTTCCAGGCGCGGCTGCTCGCGCGCGGCTTCGTCGTCAGCAAGCAGGCGCGCGATTCCGAGCGGATGCTCGCGCTCGCCGATCGCGGCCTGTTTCTTCCGTACGACGAAAAGGACCAGACCGGGCTGATGCTGTTCGATTCGACGGGCGCCCCGCTGTTCGCGACCACCTTCCCGCAGCGCGTCTATCGCGACTTCGACGCGGTGCCGCGCGTGGTCGTCGATGCGCTGCTGTTCATCGAGGATCGCTACCTGCTCGACCCGAGCCAGCCGAACCGCAACCCGGCGATCGACTGGGGGCGCTTCGGCCGCGCGATCGTCGACCAGGGCCTGCACGTCGTCAACCGTCATCAGGCGCGGCCGGGCGGCAGCACGCTCGCGACGCAGATCGAGAAATTCCGCCACTCGCCCGGCGGCCGCACCGCGACGCCGCCTGAGAAGCTGCGGCAGATCGCGTCGGCGTCGGTGCGCGCATACCTGAACGGCCCGCAGACGATGGCCGCGCGCCGCACGATCGTCGTGCACTACCTGAACTCGGTGCCGCTCGCGGCGCGGCCGCACATCGGCGAGATCACCGGCATCGGCGACGGGCTCGCCGCGTGGTACGGGCGCGACTTCAACGACGTGAACCGGATCCTCGCCGCGCCCGCCACGGCCGAGAACCTCGATGCGCAGGGCGAGGCGTTCCGCCAAGTGCTGTCGCTGATGATCGCGCAGCGCGCGCCGTCGTATTTCCTGAACGGCGGCTACCCGACGCTACAGCGGCTGACCGACAGCTACCTGCGGCTGCTCGCCGCCGGCGGCGTGATCACGCCCGCGCTGCGCGACGCCGCGCTCGCCGCGCAGATCGACCGCGCAAAGCCGCCCGCTGCGGCGCACGTGCAGTCGTTCATTTCGCGCAAGGCGATCACGTCGGCGCGCGCGTCGCTGCTCTCGGCGCTCGGCCTCGACGATCTTTACCAGCTCGACCAGCTCGACCTGCAGGCGACCAGCACGCTCGACAACGGCGTGCAGCAGGCGGTTGCGGAGCGGCTCGCGAAGGCGGCCACCCGCGACGGCGCGCAGGCCGCGGGCCTGTACGGCTACGAGATGCTCGCGCCGAAGGACGATCCGTCGCACCTCACGTACAGCTTCACGCTGTACGAGCGGCGCAACGGCGCGAACGTGCTGCGCGTGCAGACCGACAGCGTGAACCAGCCGTTCGACGTCAACCGCGGCGGGCGCATCAACCTCGGCTCGACCGCGAAGCTGCGCACGCTGATCACGTACCTGCAGATCGTCTCCGACCTGCACGCGCGCTACGGCGCGCTGTCGAACGCAGCGCTCGCGCGCGTGCGGCCCGACCCGCTCGACAACCTGTCGCGCTGGGCGCTCGACTATCTGTCGCACACGCGCGACCGCTCGCTGCAGGCGATGCTCGACGCGGCCGTCGAGCGCAAGTATTCGGCGAGCCCCGACGTGTTCTACACGGGCGGCGGCGCGCAGGTGTTCAGCAACTTCGAGAAATCGGACAACCACCGGATCCTGACGCTGCACCAGGCGTTCGAGCATTCGGTGAACCTCGTGTTCGTGCGGCTGATGCGCGACATCGTCCACTACGAGATGATCCGCACGTCCGGGCCGTCGACGTCGTGGCTCGGCGATCCGGAACAGCGCCGGCAATACCTACAGCAGTTCGTCGACGGCGAGAGCCAGGTCTACGTGAAGCGCTTCTACACGCGCTACGCGGGCAAGCCCGCGGACAGCGCGCTCGCGCTGATGCTGAAGGACGTGCGCAAGTCGCCGCCGAAGCTCGCGACCGTGCTGCGCAGCGTCGCGCCGAACGAATCGCTCGCGTGGTTCAGCGCGCAGATGCGCGCGCAGCTGAAGGGCACGCCGGCCGCGACGATCGACGACGACGATCTCGCCGCGCTCTACGCGAAATACGCGATCGACCGCTTCAACCTGAACGATCGCGGCTATATCGCGAGCGTGCATCCGCTCGCGCTGTGGACGCTCAACTACCTGCGCGCGCATCCGGACGCGAAGCTCGCCGACGTGCAGCGCGACAGCCGCGACGCGCGCTTCTACACGTACTCGTGGCTGTACAAGACGCGCTACCACGGCACGCAAGACCGGCGCATCCGCCGCATGGTCGAGGTGCGCGCGTACGCGGCGATCAGCAAGTCGTGGCGCGAGCTCGGCTATCCGTTCGCCGAAGTCACGCCGTCGTACGCGGCGGCGATCGGCGCGTCGGGCGACCAGCCGGACGCGCTCGCGAAGCTGATCGGGCTGATCGCGAACGGCGGCGCGAAGGCGCCGACCGAGACGATCTCGCGGCTCGACTTCGCGAAGGGCACGCCGTACGAGACGCATTTCGTGCGCGCGGCGGCGCAGCCGCAGCCGACGCTGTCGCCGGAAATCGTCGACGTCGTGCACGAACTGCTGCGCGACGTCGTGCAGAGCGGCACCGCGCGGCGCCTCGCGGGCGGCATGACGCTGCCGAGCGGCAAGACGCTCGAGGTGATCGGCAAGACCGGCACCGGCGACCAGCGCTTCAACGTCTATGCGCGCGGCGCGCGGCTGATCGAGTCGCGCAAGGTGAACCGCAGCGGCACGTTCGTGTTCATGCTCGGCGACCGCTTCTTCGGCGTGCTGACGGCGACCGCGCACGAACCGTACGCGGCGCGCTACGACTTCACGAGCGCGATGGCGGTGCAGTTGCTGAAATCGATGGCGCCGGCGCTTGCGCCGCTGATCGAGCGGCCGGCCGCGAGCGGCCCGCAGGCCGAGGCGCCCGCGCCGCCGCAGGGGCGCGCGCAGGCGTCGTGAGCGCGCCGCCGCTCAGTGCGAGCGGCCGTCGTAATGCGTGACCGGCAAGGTGTCGACGTCGACGTCGTCGAGGCAGCGCACGTTGATCGCCGCCATCCGGTTGCCCTTCGGATCGGTGCCCTCGCCGAACGTGTGGATCCCGCAGCGCTTGCAGAAGCGATGCTGGATCACGTGCTTGTTGAACGTGTAGGTCGCGAGGTTCTCTTCCGGCGTCAGCAGGTACAGGTTCGTGCGCGGCACGAACCACATCAGCGCGGCCTTGCGCCGGCAGATCGAGCAATTGCACGCCATCACGCCCGTCAAGTCGCCGTCCACCTCGAACTGCACGTCGCCGCAATGGCAGCTGCCTCGGTAAAGCATGGTCGTCTCCTGTCTGGCCCGCTCGAATCGGCGGCCATTGGTCAACTCGCGGTGATGCGCTTACAGTAGCGTGCCGCCGGCGCCCCCGCAACGTCCGGGGCCCATCCACGATCGAGGAGACCGACATGCTTGAACTTCGCCCCGGCTGCGAATGCTGCGACAGGGACCTGCCGCCCGATTCCGCCGACGCGCGGATCTGCACGTTTGAGTGCACGTTTTGCGCCAGCTGCACCGACACGGTCCTGAAAGGACAATGCCCGAACTGCGGCGGCGAACTGGTCGCGCGGCCGCGCCGCCCGGCGAGCCTGCTCGCGAAATATCCGGCGTCGACGCAGCGGGTTCTCAAGCCCAACGGCTGCGCAGCCGCCTGAGCGGCGCTCTCCCGGTCTGAAATCCGGCGTCGACGCAGCGCGCTCTCAAGCCCAACGGCTACGCAGCCGCCTGAGCGGCGCTCTCCCGGCCTCGACGCGGCCCGCCCCGCCCCGCGTCATCCCATCACGTCGACTCGATGCGCGCGCGGGTGACCGCGAGCAGCGCCGCCATCGCGCGGTGCGCGCCTTGCGCGTCGCGCGCGCGGATCGCATCGCACACGGCCAGATGCTCGGCGAGCGACGCGTTGTACACGTCGGCGCGGCGCGCATTCAGCCGCAGCTGCGCCTCGAGCGTGCGGTCGATCAGTGCGCCGAGCGGCACCAGCAGCTCGTTGCCGCCCGCCTCCAGCACGCTCAGGTGAAACTGCAGGTCGGCGCGCACCCATTCGTCGACGTTGCGCGCGTCGGCCATCGCGCGCGCGGCCGCGTCGATCGCTTCGAACGTGTCGGGCCCGTGCGCGCGCGCGGCGAGCGCGGCCGCATGCGGCTCGACCATCTCGCGCATCTCCTGCAGCTTCAGCGCGAACGCGAGCGGCGGCGCGACGCGCGCGTACCAGTCGAGCAGGTCCGCATCGAGCAGGTTCCATGCTCGGCGCGGCCGCACCCGCGTGCCGACCTTCGGCCGCGATTCGACGAGCCCCTTCGAGGTCAGCGTGCGCAGCGCCTCGCGCAGCACCGTGCGGCTCACGCCGAACATCTCCATCAGCTCGGGCTCCCTCGGCAGCAGCGATTCCGGCGGGTAGTCGCCGCGCAGGATCGCCGTCGCGAGCCGGAATGCCGTCTGTCCATGCAGGTCGTGTTGAATGGTCGTTCTCCCGAAATGCGAACAGCCCGGCCCCAGGCCGGGCTGCCCACTATCTGCGCAATAGTGCTATTAATACTATTTTTCGATCGTATCCGCTAGGATAGCCGCAAAGTCCTTCCCCTGGAGACCCGCGTCATGAAGATCACCCGCCTCGAAACCTTCGTCGTCCCGCCGCGCTGGCTGTTCCTGAAGATCGAGACCGACGAGGGCATCGTCGGCTGGGGCGAGCCGGTGGTCGAAGGCCGCGCGCACACGGTCGAAGCGGCCGTGCACGAACTCGCCGACTACCTGGTCGGCAAGGATCCGCTGCTGATCGAGGATCACTGGCAGGTGATGTACCGCGCGGGCTTCTACCGCGGCGGGCCGATCACGATGAGCGCGATCGCGGGCGTCGACCAGGCGCTGTGGGACATCAAGGGCAAGCATCACGGCGTGCCCGTGCATGCGCTGCTCGGCGGCCAGGTGCGCGACCGCATCAAGGTCTATTCGTGGATCGGCGGCGACCGGCCGAGCGACGTCGCGAACAACGCGCGCGCGGTCGTCGAACGCGGCTTCAAGGCGGTGAAGATGAACGGCTCCGAGGAGCTGCAGATCGTCGACACCTACGACAAGGTCGAGCAGGTGATCGCGAACGTCGCGGCCGTGCGCGACGCGGTCGGGCCGCACGTCGGCATCGGCGTCGACTTCCACGGCCGCGTGCACAAGCCGATGGCGAAGGTGCTCGCGAAGGAGCTCGACCCGTACCGGCTGATGTTCATCGAGGAGCCCGTGCTGTCGGAGAACGCCGAGGCGCTGCGCGACATCGTCAACCAGACCGACACGCCGATCGCGCTCGGCGAGCGGCTCTACTCGCGCTGGGATTTCAAGCACATCCTCGCGGGCGGCTACGTCGACATCATCCAGCCCGACGCGTCGCATGCGGGCGGCATCACCGAGTGCCGCAAGATCGCGACGCTCGCGGAATGCTACGACGTCGCGCTCGCGCTGCACTGCCCGCTCGGCCCGATCGCGCTCGCCGCGTGCCTGCAGCTCGACGCGGTCAGCTACAACGCATTCATCCAGGAACAGAGCCTCGGGATCCATTACAACCAGGGCAACGACCTGCTCGACTACCTGCGCAACCCCGAGGTGTTCCGCTACGACGGCGGCTTCGTGACGATCCCGCAGGGCCCGGGGCTCGGCATCGACGTGAACGAGGAGAAGGTGCGCGAGATGGCGAAGACCGGCCACCGCTGGCGCAACCCGGTGTGGCGCCACGCGGACGGCAGCGTCGCCGAGTGGTGATGGCGGGCGCGGCGCCGCGCGGGCGCCGCGTCGTTCGATAACGCCGGCGTCAGCCGAGCGCCGCGAAGCCCGGCACGCTGGCGGCCAGCACCGCGGCCGCGACGAACACGCCGAGCATCGTCAGCCCTTCGAGATGCAGGACGTTGCGGAACGTGTGCGCGTCCTCGGTCGACGCGGTGCGGCGCAGGCGCGGCAGCGCGGAGAAGCGGTTCAGCCCGCCGAGCATCAGCGCAAGCGCAATCAGCAGCGCCTTCAGCAGCAGCACGCGGCCCCACGCGCTGCCGTCGAGCGGCGCGAGCGAGCCGCCGAGCCCGCGCAGCGCGTTGAGCGCGCCGGTGCCGAGCACGAACACCACCGCGACGATCGACGTGCGCGACAGTTGCTGCCCGATGCGGATCAGCGCGCCGCGCGCGACCGACGAGCCGAGCGCCGGCAGCACCGCGAGCCCACCCGCGAGCACGAGCCCGCCCCACACCGCGGTGACGAGCAGGTGCAGCGTCTGCACGGCGGCAGCCGCCGAGAACAGGCCTGTGTCGGCCACGTGGCCGAGCAGCGCCTTGCCGGCCGCGATCACGATCACCGCGAGCCACAGCACCGCATACGCGAGCGGGCCGTCCGGCCGCAGCAGCGCGGCGACGGCCAGCACGAGCGCGCCGCCGAACGCGACACTCCACGCGAAGCCCGCGTGAGTTTGCGCGAGCACCGTCGGAATCGCGCCGAAGGCGCCGCCGAGCCCCGCGCCGCTCATCGCCGCCGCTTCATAGACGAGCCAGCCGAGATCCGCGAGCACCAGCACCGCGGCCGCCGCCGCGAGCGAATGCTGCGCGCGCAGCCAGGCCGGATGCGACGGCGCGATGACGGGCCGCGCGCCGTCCTTCGCGAGCCAGCCCTTGAGCAGCGCCGAACCCACCGCCATCGCGAAGGCGGCGTCCATCAGCGCGGCGAGCGCGACCTGCCCGATCCACAAGCTGTCGACTCTCATCGCGCACGCCCTCCGTTGCGGCCGCAACGGGACGGCATGCCGGCGGCGCGGCGGCGGGATGGACAACGGGAGGCGGGCAACGGCACGGTAGAAAACGTCATCGATGAATCCGGAAACAGGGGGGAACGACACGATCTGCGGCGGAGGCGGCGCCGCGCGACCCGCG
Organism: Burkholderia stagnalis; assembly: GCF_902830275.1. Lineage (GTDB taxonomy): Bacteria > Pseudomonadota > Gammaproteobacteria > Burkholderiales > Burkholderiaceae > Burkholderia > Burkholderia stagnalis. Next base: position 542,674 of record NZ_CADESW010000002.1, read on the forward strand.
AGTGTACGGTCTTCGATGGCCAAAACGCACGCCGGTTCACACCGGGACCACACGACGCGCGTCAAATTGTCGCAAGTCGCAAACAGACAGGAATCGATGACTATTAGCCAAATAGCCGTCATTACCCATCGATGATAGAATGCCGCGTCGCAGCAGCCCGGCTGCCCCTGCCTTCATGCCGAGCCGGTCGTAGCCCGGACAGGTCCCCGACGAATAATCATGGAGTCTCGTGTGTCTTCAAGACGCCTCTTCCGTCCGCTGCTCGCCGTTCTGTTGATCGGCGGAGCGGGCCTTATGAGCGCTGCCCAAGCGCAGACCAAGCCCACGGAGCAAGCCCAGGCCCATCAGGCGCCGCTCAAGGCGCCCGATACCATGGCCGAGCGCGTGCGCGGCTGCACGGCCTGCCATGGCGTCCATGGCCAGGGCACGGACAACGATTACTTCCCGCGTCTTGCCGGCAAGCCGGCCGAGTACCTGTACAACCAGCTCGTCAACTTCCGTGACGGCCGGCGCAAGTACCCGCCGATGAACTATCTGCTGACGTACCTGAACGACGACTACCTGCGCGAGATCGCCGAGCACTTCTCGGCCGAACGCCCGCCGTACCCGGCGCCGGCGAAGCCGAGCCTGCCGGCCGCGACGCTCGCGCGCGGCAAGCAGCTTGCGACGCAGGGCGATCCGTCGCGCAAGCTGCCGGCCTGCGTGGCCTGCCACGGCGCGACGCTCACCGGCATGCAGCCGGCGATCCCGGGCCTTGTCGGCCTGCACGCCGACTACCTGAGCGCGCAGCTCGGCGCATGGCGCTCGGGCAACCGCCACGCGAAGGCGCCGGATTGCATGCACGACATCGCCGCCAAGCTTTCCGACGAAGACGTGACCGCCGTGACGGCATGGCTCGCCGCCCAACCGGCGCCCGCCAACCCCGTGCCGGCCCCGGCCCGCGCGATGAAGACTCCGCTTGCCTGCGGCAGCGAACCGCAATAAGGCTAGGGAGACAGACACAATGAAACGCAAGTCCCTGTTTGCACTCTCGGCTGTCGCGATCGTCGCGGCAGCGGCCCTCGTGCCGGTCCTGTGGCCCGGCAACGACACGCTGCACGGCGCCGCCGCCGTCGCGGCCACGCCGGCCGACCAGGCCGCGCTGATCAAGAAGGGCGAATACCTCGCGCGCGTCGGCGACTGTATCGCGTGCCACACCGTGCGCGGCGGCAAGTCGTTCGCGGGCGGCCTGCCGATGGCGACGCCGTTCGGCACGATGTACACCCCGAACATCACGCCGGACGACCAGAACGGCATCGGCAAGTGGACGTCGGACGACTTCTACCGCGCGATGCACACGGGCCGCTCGAAGGACGGCAGCCTGCTGTACCCGGGCTTCCCGTTCGCGAGCTACACGAAGGTCACGCGCGCGGATTCCGATGCGATCTACGCGTACCTGCGCTCGGTCGCGCCGGTGTCGGTGCCGAGCCGTCCGCATGAACTGAAGTTCCCGTTCAACAACCGCAACCTGCTGATCGGCTGGCGCACGCTGTTCTTCAAGGAAGGCGAATACAAGCCGGATCCGACCAAGTCGGTCGAATGGAACCGCGGCGCGTATCTCGTCGAAGGCCTCGGCCACTGCTCGATGTGCCACACGTCGATCAACATGATGGGCGGCCCGGTGAACTCGTCGGCATTCGCCGGCGGCCTGATCCCGCTGCAGAACTGGTACGCGCCGTCGCTGACGAACGACAAGGAACTCGGCCTCGGCGACTGGCACGTGCAGGAGCTGTCCGACCTGCTGCAGGCCGGCGTGTCGCAGAAGGGCGCGGTGTTCGGCCCGATGGCGGACGTGGTTCACAACAGCCTGCAGTACATGAGCGACGAAGATACGCGCGCGATGTCGACGTACCTGAAGTCGATCCCGCAGAAGGCTGAAGCGCCGAAGAACATGCAGTACGAGCCGTCGAAGCAGTTCGGCAACGTGCTGCTCGAGCAAGGCAAGAAGATCTACGCGGACAACTGCGCGACCTGCCACGCCGAAAACGGCCAGGGCAAGCCGCCGGCCTATCCGCCGCTCGCGCAGAACCACTCGATCATGATGGAATCGGCCGTGAACCCGATCCGCATGGTGCTGAATGGCGGCTATCCGCCGAGCACGTTCAAGAATCCGCGTCCGTACGGGATGCCGCCGTTCGCACAGTCGCTGTCGAACCAGGAGGTTGCGGCAGTCGTCTCGTACATCCGGATGTCGTGGGGCAACAACGGTTCGCCGATCTCGCCGCAACAGGTGAGCGACCTGCGTTCCGCACCGCTCGACTAAACGACGCGTAACGCAAACGGGGCGCGGCTGCGGGAAACCGCGGCCGCGCCCTTTTGTCTTTTTGCGACGCCATTCCCCGCGCAGGCCGCGCGAGGCGTCGCCGACCATAACACCCAAGAGCCGTATCTATATGTCTTTCGAATCCCTCGGCCTGGCCGAACCGCTCGTCAAGGCGGTCAATGAGCTGGGCTATACGTCCCCCACCCCGATCCAGTCGCAGGCGATCCCCGCCGTGCTCGGCGGCGGCGACCTGCTCGCCGGCGCGCAAACCGGCACCGGCAAGACCGCCGGCTTCACGCTGCCGATCCTGCAGCGCCTGCACACCTTCTACGCGGAACACCACAACGCGAAGCGCGCGGTGCGCGCGCTGATCCTCACGCCGACGCGCGAACTCGCCGCCCAGGTCGAGGAAAGCGTGCGGGCGTACAGCAAGTACCTGAAGCTGCGCTCGACCGTGATGTTCGGCGGCGTCAGCATCAATCCGCAGATCGATGCGCTCCGGCGCGGCGTCGACATCGTCGTCGCGACGCCGGGCCGCCTGCTCGATCACATGCAGCAGAAGACGATCGACCTGTCGAATCTCGACATCCTCGTGCTCGACGAAGCCGACCGGATGCTCGACATGGGCTTCATCCACGACATCAAGCGCGTGCTCGCGAAGCTGCCGCCGCGCCGCCAGAACCTGCTGTTCTCCGCGACCTTCTCCGACGAGATCAAGGCGCTCGCCGACAACCTGCTCGATTCGCCGGCGCTGATCGAGGTCGCGCGCCGCAACACGACCGCCGAATCCGTCGCGCAGAAGATCCACCCGGTCGACCGCGACCGCAAGCGCGAGCTGCTCACGCAGCTGATCCGCGAACACAACTGGTTCCAGGTGCTGGTCTTCACGCGCACCAAGCACGGCGCGAACCGGCTCGCGGAGCAGTTGACCAAGGACGGCATCAGCGCGATGGCGATCCACGGCAACAAGAGCCAGTCGGCGCGCACGCGTGCGCTGTCGGAGTTCAAGAACAACACGCTGCAGGTGCTCGTTGCGACCGACATCGCCGCGCGCGGCATCGACATCGACCAGCTGCCGCACGTCGTCAACTTCGACCTGCCGAACGTGCCGGAAGACTACGTGCACCGGATCGGCCGCACCGGCCGCGCGGGCGCGACGGGCGAAGCGGTGTCGCTGGTGTGCGTCGACGAGAAGCAGTTGCTGCGCGACATCGAGCGGCTGATCAAGCGCGAGATTCCGCAGGAAGTGATCGCGGGCTTCGAGCCCGATCCGAACGCGAAGCCGGAGCCGATCCAGCAGCGCCGCGGCCAGCAGCCGCGCGGCGGTAATGGTGGCAATGGCGGTGGCGGCGGCGGCGGCAATCGCGCGCCGCGCGGCGGCGCGTCAGGCCAGCCGGCCGCGAAGCGCGACGGCGCCGCGCAACCGAAGGCCGCTACGGCGAAGGCCGCGAAGCCGCGCAATTCCGGCAATTCGGGCAACGGCGGCCGCCCGGGCAACGGCGGCGGCAATGCGACCCGCCCTGCCAGCGGCAACGCCGCGCACGCGAACCGCAACCGTTCGTCGCGCAGCGGCCAGCGCGGTCACTGAAGCCGCGCGGCTGCGCGCCGCAGGTGCTCGACCTGGCGCTGCCAGCGCTCGAGCACCGCGGTGCGCGCCCCTTCCAGCGCAAACGTGACGCCCGTCGCGAGACGCGCATAGCCGACCCGCTGCGCATCGCCGTGCGCGATCGTCGCAGCGAATCCGGCCAGCCCGCCGAACGCCCCTTCGAGCGGCGCGACCTTCAATTGCGCCTGCAGGAACGCACCGTCGTCGACCAGCGTCAACGCGGCGGTGCGCCGCTGCGCGAGCGCGCGCGCCGCACGCGAGCTCGGCCACAGCGCGAGCAGCAGCACGCGCGCATCGCGCGCATAGATTTCGCCGACGCTGAGCAGCGTCGTGCGCAGCTGGCCGTCGTCGGTCGCGACGATCAGCTGCGCCGCGACATCGGCCTTGCGGTCGAGCGCGGTGCCGTCGAACAGCGACACGACGGACGGCGGCCACGCGTCGAACGTCCATTGCTCGAGCGCGTGGCGATGCGAATCTGTCATGATGGGGCGGCCTCGTCGAATGGCGGATGATGGCGCAGCATACCCGCGACCGGCCGGCCCGTGGCGGGATCAGCGGAAGAACACGTGCTGCGTGAGCTTCGTGAGCGGATAGTGGATGCCCGGCTGGATCTTCGCGGGCAGGTCGAGCGGCTTGAGCAGCATCTTGATGCACATGTCGGCCGACAGGTTGCGCCGCACGAGCGAACTGATGCGCGCGACCCGCGCACGGCTGTATTCGCTGTCGCCGATGCGGTCCGGATAGCGGATCGCGAACACGTGTCGCAGCGCGATCTCCGAATCCTCGTTCTTGATTTCCATCACGCGGCGCATCAGCGCGCCGAGCACGGCGAGCCGGCCATTGCCTTCGAGCCGGTTGTACTTCTTGAAATATTTGAAGAAGTGCTTGTAGTGGCGCACTTCGTCGGTGCGGATGTTGTCGGTGATTTCCTTCAGCACGGGCTCGTCCGAGCACTCGTTGATCGCGCGATAGAGCGTGGCCGTGCCCGTCTCGACGACGCAGCGCGCGACCATCTCGAGCGCGCGGGTTTTCTCGAACGCGTCGATCGAGCAGGTCTTCGAATACTCGTCGAAGAAGTTCGCGAACGCGGTATCCCAGTCGAACTCGGGCCACACGTGCGCGATATACGCCTTCAGCGCGCGGCCGTGCTGCAATTCTTCGTGCTCCCATGCATTGTTGAGCCACGCGGATACTTCCGGATCGTCGTTGAAGAACTCGCTCAGGTTGCTCGTGTAGAGATCCGAACCGCTCTCGATGAACGACGCCGCGCACAGCAGCAGCAGCAAATCCTCGTTCGCCGCGGCGCGCTGACGATCGATCCGGTTCAGGTCGATGTCCTCGATTCGCCACGGCATGACATGCGTCGTTTCAGTGTGCATGGTGTTGCGCTCCCAGTCGCCCCATCCGGCGACCGACCCACGCCCGCGGCGTGGGCGCCGGCCTTTTCGAATGCGGCGTGATGCTTGACGTTATTAGGAATGGGTCCGGCCGAACCATGCAGGCATCTTAGCCGGACTTCGATGATCGTGCTTCAGAGCACTGACCATGCCCGGACGGCGCAGTTCCGCGCCGTTCATTGCCGTTCGTTAGACAAGTCCTTCGAACACGTCTCGCGCGAACGCAACGGGCGGCCGCCTGGCCGCCCGTTCGTCATGCCCGCTGGAAGCGAACCGTCAGAAACCGTCAGAAGCCGGCCGCCTGCCCGTCGCGCCGGCTGTCGCTCGCGGCCACGTAGCCGCGCTCGGGATCGTCGCGGTCGAGCCGCCACACGAACTGGCCCGAGCCGAAATCCATGTAAGGATCGTCGATCGACTGGATCGTATGGCCGCGCGCGGCGAGCGCGTCGACCGTCGCGCGCGCCATCGTCGATTCGACGTCGAGCGTGAAATCGCGGTTGACCTTCCAGCGCGGCGCGTCGCACGCGGCCTGCGGCTGCTGGCCGTAGCCGAGCATCCGCACGACGGTCTGCAGATGGCCCTGCGGCTGCATGTCGCCGCCCATCACGCCGAAGCTCATCACCGCATGGGTGCGCCCGTCGACCTCCTCGGTCACGAACGCCGGAATGATCGTGTGGAACGGCCGCTTGCCGCCCGCGACGACGTTCGGCGACGCAGGGTCCATCGAGAAACCGTGCCCGCGGTTCTGCAGCGCGATCCCCGCGCCGGGCACGACGAGCCCCGAGCCGAAGCCCATGTAGTTGGACTGAATGAAGCTCACCATCATCCCGCGCTCGTCGGCCGCCGACAGGTAGATCGTGCCGCCCGACGGCGGCCGGCCGTGGCCGAAGTGCGTCGCGCGCGCCGGGTCGATGCGCTTCGCGCGCTCGGCGAGGTAGGCATCGTCGAGCATCTGCGCGGGCGTGACCTCCATCGCGCGCGGGTCGGCGACATAGCGGTAGACGTCGGCGAACGCGAGCTTCATCGCCTCGATCTGCAGGTGCTGCGACTCCGGCGAATCGACCGGCCACTCGGCGGCGCCCGCCTGCTCGGCGATGCCGAGCGCGATCAGCGCGGCGATGCCCTGCCCGTTCGGCGGAATCTCGTGAATCGTGCAGCCGCGATAGCGCTTGCCGATCGGCTCGACCCATTCCGGACGATACGCGCGCAGGTCGGCTTCGGTCAGCGCGCCGCCGCCGTCGCGCGCGAACGCCGCGATGCGCTCGGCGAGCGTGCCCTCGTAGAACGCGCGCGCGCCGTCCTTTGCGAGCGTGCGAAGCGTGCGCGCATGGCCGGGCAGGCACACGCGCTCGCCCACCTCGGGCGCGCGGCCGCGCGGCATGAAGGTGTCGGCGAAGCCCGGCAGCGCGTGCAGCTCGGGCACGGCGGCCGCCCACTTGTGCGCGACGATCGGCGGCACCGCATAGCCGCGCTCGGCGATCTCGATCGCCGGCTCGAGCAGGTCGGCGAACGGCAGCGAGCCGAACTTCGCGTGCAGCGCCTCCCAGCCCGCGACCACGCCCGACACCGTGACCGTGTCCCAGCCGCGCGTCGGCTTGCGTGCGCGGCCGTGCGCGTCCTCGCCGTGGCGGCGGCGGAAGTAGTCGACGTTCCACGCGGCCGGCGCGACGCCCGACGCGTTCAGCCCGTGCAGCGTGCCGCCATCCCATACGAGCGCGAATGCGTCGCCGCCGAGCCCGCACGACACCGGCTCGACCACCGTGATCGCCGCCGCGGCCGCGAGCGCCGCGTCCACCGCGTTGCCGCCCTTCCACAGCATCCGCAGGCCCGCCTGCGCGGCGAGCGGGTGCGACGTCGACACCACGTTGCGGGCGAACACCGGGATGCGCGTGGTCGGATACGGGTTGTGCCAGTTGAAGCCAGTCATCGGTTCCACCTCGTCGGAAGCTGAAGGGGCGCGGGCGAGCGCGCGGGCAATCCGCCATTGCAGCGCGAGCGGCGCGGTCCGGCAAATTCATTTGTCACATGAATCCATGCATGCCGCGCATGAATGCGCCGACGACGCGCCGGCCGGCGGCGTCCGGCATGCCGGCCGAACGCCCTTACAATACCCGCTCCGTCTTCACGACTTCGCCACCGAGCCATGACCCGAGACCCCCGCCTCACCCTCAACGCGCGCCAGCAGGAATTGCTCGAATGGGTGCAGCGCGACGGCTTCGTGACCGTCGACGATCTCGCCGCGCATTTCGCGGTGACGCCGCAGACGATCCGCCGCGACGTCAACTGGCTGGCCGACCTCAACCTGCTGCGCCGCTACCACGGCGGCGCGAGCCTGCCGACGAGCTCGGAGAACGTGTCGTACACCGCGCGCCAGCGGATGTTCCACGACGAGAAGCGGCGCATCGCGGCGCTCGCCGCGTCGCACATCCCCGACCAGGCGTCGCTGTTCATCAACCTCGGCACGACCACCGAGGAGGTCGCGCGCGCGCTGAACCGCCATCACGGGCTGCACGTGATCACCAACAACCTGAACGTCGCGTCGATGATGAGCGGCTACCCCGACTGCGAGGTGCTGATCACGGGCGGCATCGTGCGGCCGTGGGACAAGGGGATCGTCGGCGAGCTCGCGATCGACTTCATCCGCCAGTTCAAGGTCGACTACGCGATCATCGGCACGTCGGCGATCGAAACCGACGGCACGCTGCGCGATTTCGACACCCGCGAGGTGCGGGTCGCCGAGGCGATCATGCAGCATGCGCGCACCGTCTACCTCGTGGCCGACCACTCGAAGGTCGGCCGGCCGGCGCTGGTGCGCCAGGGCCACCTGAGCCAGGTGCATGCGCTGTTCACCGACAAGCCGCTGCCGCCGGAGATGGCGGAGACGGTCGCCGCCGCCGGCACCCAGGTGTACGTCGCCGAATGACGGCGGCGATGCTGCACCGCACCTGAAACTTCAAGTGAAATCAAGAAGTTGGCGCGGCAACCGAACCGCTCGCGGCACATTCTTCTGTCAAACGGAAAATTAACGGGGCGCGATTTGGCGTTGCCGAATCGCTCGACTAGACTCCAGTTCCCCGGCCCGTTCGCTCGTTCCCGCCTGTGCCCAGGCGCGTGCGAATCGCATGGCCGGCGAATGCAGCTTTTCCCCCCAAGCCATACCCCGCCGGGTATCGCGCGTCGGCCGCGGGGCCGGATGCGCGGGCAGTCCGAATGCCATGGAGAGAACGATGCTGAGTCCGCATGAATTCGCCACGCTATTGCTTGTGAAGGATGCTCCCGATCAGGCCAACATGGATCGCGATGAGCTCGACGCCCTGCTCGAGCAGCAACTCGTCCGCCTCGAAGGGCTCGGATCGGGACGCAAATACTGCGTGACCGAGACGGGTGACGCGGCGCTGCGTTCCATCAAAGTCCGCTATTCCTGACCTGACCGCGCGCGCCGGCCCGCCGGCCGCGCTGTTCCCCTCCCGCCTGCCGCCACCCGCGACGCTCAGCCGCCGCGCAGCGTCGGGTCGACCGCCGCGCGCCAGCTGATGGCCTTCGCGCGCGCGTCGTTCAGATACGCGACCCAGCCGGCCCGCGCCGGCGCATCCGGCGCCGCGTAGCGCGCCGAAAGTTCGTTTACGAACGCGCAATAGTTCGCTTCCGACACCCCGCGATACCGCTTCGCCACATACGCGTCGTACAGCGCCGAATAGACCGGCTGCGCATCCGCGCCCCAGTCGCGCGCAGCGCCGCCGCATGAAGTCTGCAGCGTCGCGAACGACGGCCCCCGCCAGCTGCCGTCGAGCGGCGGCGTGCCGACGCAGCCCGCCAGCAGCACGGCGAACGCGCCGGCCCACATCCCCAGGGTCTGTTTGCATATGGAACGCACATGCGATTTCGGGCATTCCCCTGGAATGGCTTTTTTAAAGTTTGGGGTTGCCACGAGAACGGCCGCTCGCCGCGTTGCGCTCCTCGCGAATACGTCCAGTATTCGCGGCGTCGCGCGCCTCGCGAGCGGCCGTTCTCGTGGCAACGCATGTGCTTTCCATATGTAAACAGACCCTGGTCGCATGATTCACCTCGAAAAACGGTCGATTCGCCCAGTATCGTCCCGGATCGCGGAATGCGCCACCCGCCCCTCTTTATCGAACTTTACTTTTTCGAATTCGTTCGTTAAATTTCGAATCCGAACATTTTGTGTTCGTCAATTTCCATCAGACGATAAGGACAGCAGGTGACCCAACCGAATCGCTACGATCTGCTCGTCGTCGGCGGCGGCATCAACGGCGCGGGCATTGCGCGCGATGCGGCCGGCCGCGGCCTGTCGGTCCTGCTCTGCGAGCAGGACGATCTCGCGTCGCACACGTCGTCGGCCAGCACGAAGCTGATTCACGGCGGCCTGCGCTATCTCGAGTACAAGGAATTCGGGCTCGTGCGCAAGGCGCTGCAGGAGCGCGAGACGCTGCTGCGCGCGGCGCCGCACATCATGTGGCCGCTGCGCTTCGTGATGCCGCACATGCCGAACCTGCGCCCGGCCTGGCTGATCCGCATCGGCCTGTTCCTCTACGATCACCTCGCGAAGCGCGAGCTGCTGCCCGGCTCGCGCGGCATCGACATGCGCCGCCATCCGGCCGGCGCGCCGCTGATCGATTCGATCAAGCGCGGCTTCGTGTATTCCGACGGCTGGGTCGACGATGCGCGCCTCGTCGTGCTGAACGCGCTCGACGCGAAGGAGCGCGGCGCCGAGATCCTCACGCGCACCAAGCTGGTGTCCGCCGAGCGGCGCGGCGACGAATGGGAAGCGCGGCTGCAGCACGCGGACGGCTCGATCCATGTCGTGCATGCCCGCGCGATCGCGAACGCGGCCGGCCCGTGGGTCGGCGACGTGCTGCACGGCGCGCTCGGCCGCGGCGCGCAGCACAGCGTGCGCCTCGTGAAGGGCAGCCACATCATCACGCGCCGCCTGTTCGATCATGATCACGCGTACATCTTCCAGAACCCGGACAAGCGGATCATCTTCGCGATTCCGTACGAGCGCGACTTCACGCTGATCGGCACGACCGACGTCGAATACACGAGCGATCCGGCCAAGGTCGCGATCGACGGCAACGAGACGCAGTACCTGTGCGACTCGATCAACCGCTACTTCAAGCGCAAGATCGCGCCGGCCGACGTGCACTGGACCTATTCGGGCGTGCGCCCGCTGCTCGAGGACGAGAACGCGGCGAACGCATCGGCCGTCACGCGCGACTACCGCCTCGAGCTGGACGACGGCGCGGGCGCGCCGCTGCTGTCGGTGTTCGGCGGCAAGATCACGACGTTCCGCAAGCTCGCGGAAGAAGCCGGCGACATGCTGTGCCGCGCGCTCGGCCGCGACGCCGCGCCGTGGACGGCCGGCGCGCCGCTGCCGGGCGGCGACATCGCCGATGCGAAGTTCGACGTGTTCGCCGGGCAGTTCGCGAAGCGTCACCCGTGGCTGCCCGCCGCGCTCGCGCGCCGCCTGGCGCGCGCGTACGGCACGCGCGCCGAGCGCGTGGTCGGCGGCGCGAAGTCGCTCGCCGAGCTCGGCGCCGAAATCGCGCCCGGCATCCACGAAGCCGAACTGCGCTACCTGCGCGACGTCGAATGGGCGACCCGCGCGCAGGACGTGCTGTGGCGCCGCTCGAAGCTCGGCCTGCACGTCGCGCCGGGCACGCTCGACACGGTGACGGCCGCGCTCGACGCGTGGTTCGCCGCCGCGCAAGTGCATCACGCCTGACCGATTCACGACTCACCCAGACGCGCCGCCTTCGTGCGGCGCGCATCACAACTAAGCCAATTACGGATGGAGATGAGAGACATGCAGGATCAGTACATTCTCGCGCTCGACCAGGGCACGACGAGCTCCCGCGCGATGCTGTTCGATCGCCAGGGCAATATCGTGTCGACTGCGCAAAAGGAATTCGAGCAGATCTACCCGCAACCCGGCTGGGTCGAGCACGACCCGCAGGAAATCTGGTCGACGCAGGCCGGCGTCGCCGCCGAGGCCGTCACCCGCACGGGCCTGAACGGCACGTCGATCGCCGCGATCGGCATCACCAACCAGCGCGAAACCACGATCGTCTGGGATCGCGAGACGGGCCAGCCCGTCTACAACGCGATCGTCTGGCAGGACCGCCGCACCGCCGACTTCTGCGACGCGCTGAAGGCGCAGGGCCTCGAGGCGAAGGTGCGCGCGAAGACGGGCCTGCCGATCGACGCGTACTTCTCCGCCACCAAGATCCGCTGGATCCTCGACAACGTGCCCGGCGCGCGCGACAAGGCGCAGCGCGGCGAGCTCGCGTTCGGCACCGTCGACAGCTGGCTCGTGTGGAACTTCACGAAGCACGAGCTGCACGTGACCGACGTGACGAACGCGTCGCGCACGATGCTGTTCAACATCCACACGCGCCAGTGGGACAACGAGCTGCTCGAACTGCTCGACATCCCGCGCAGCATGCTGCCGGAAGTGAAGGCATCGTCGGAGATCTACGGCCACACGAAGACCACCGTCTTCGCGTCGAAGATCCCGCTCGCGGGCATCGCCGGCGACCAGCAGGCCGCCCTCTTCGGCCAGATGTGCACGACGTCGGGCATGGTGAAGAACACCTACGGCACCGGCTGCTTCCTGATGATGAACACCGGCAGCAAGCCGATCGAGTCGAAGAACAACCTCGTCACGACGATCGCCTGGCAGATCGGCGACGACGTGCAGTACGCGCTCGAAGGCAGCATCTTCATCGCGGGCGCGGTCGTGCAGTGGCTGCGCGACGGCCTCGGCATCATCAAGAGCGCGGCGGAAATCGAAGCGCTCGCGGAAAGCGTGCCGCACACCGACGGCGTGTACCTCGTGCCTGCGTTCGCCGGCCTCGGCGCGCCGCACTGGAACGCCCGCGCGCGCGGCTCGCTGTTCGGCGTCACGCGCGGCACGACGTCCGCGCACCTCGCGCGCGCGGCGCTCGATTCGATCGCGTACCAGTCGCTCGACGTGCTCGCGGCGATGGAAGCCGATTCCGGGATCAGCGTCGGCGAACTGCGCGTCGACGGCGGCGCCAGCGCGAATAACCTGCTGATGCAGTTCCAGGCGGACCTGCTCGGCGTCGACGCGGTGCGTCCGCAGATCACCGAGACGACCGCGCTCGGCGCGGCCTATCTCGCGGGCCTCGCGATCGGCTACTGGAAGAACCTCGACGAACTGCGCAGCCAGTGGCAGCTCGACCGCCGCTTCTCGCCGTCGATGCAGAAGGAGCAGGTCGAACGCTGCATGTCGGGCTGGCAGCGTGCGGTGCGCGCCGCGAAGGCGTGGGCCGACGACACCCAGTAACCGTCCGCGGCAATCACGCAATACAACAATGCAGGCGGGCCGCGCGACGCGCGAGTCCGCCGCAACCTACGAGAGACAACATGTCACCTTATTTCGCAGAATTCATCGGCACCGCGATCCTCGTGCTGCTCGGCAACGGCGCGGTCGCCAACGTGCTGCTCGCCAACACCAAGGGCAAGGGCGCCGACCTCATCGTGATCGTGTGGGGCTGGGCGATGGCCGTCTTCGTCGCCGTGTACGTGACCGCGTCGTTCAGCGGCGCGCACCTGAACCCGATCGTCACGGTCAGCCTCGCGCTCGCGCACAAGTTCGCGTGGTCGAAGGTCGGCGGCTACATCCTCGCGCAGATGCTCGGCGGCATGGCGGGTGCGCTGCTCGTGTGGCTCGCGTATCGCCAGCACTTCGCGAAGGAAGCCGATCCGGACCTGAAGCTCGCGGTGTTCTGCACCGCGCCGGCGATCCGCAGCGTGCGCCACAACGTGCTGACCGAAGCGATCTGCACGTTCGTGCTGATCCTCGGCGTGCTGTATCTCGCGTCGCCGCAGGTCGGCCTCGGCGCGCTCGACGCGCTGCCGGTCGGCCTGCTCGTGCTCGGCATCGGCATCTCGCTCGGCGGCCCGACCGGCTACGCGATGAGCCCGGCGCGCGACCTCGCGCCGCGCCTCATGCACGCGCTGCTGCCGATTCCCGGCAAGCGCGACAGCGACTGGCGCTACGCGTGGATTCCGGTGATCGGCCCGCTGCTCGGCGGGTCGCTCGCGGCGGGGCTGTACCTGTCGCTGCACGTGCCGCACTGACGCACCCGCTACGCAGACGCTGCGCGCGTCGACACCCGACAGCCCGCGCGCCGCAAGGCCGCGGGCTGTTTTTCATCCGCCCGGCGCCGACCGCAGCGTCTTCAGCTTTGCGCCCGCATCGGCGAGCGCCGCGGGCGCCACCGGCGCACCGCGCTCGTCGGCGCCTGCCTCGCGAGCATCTCGCAATCCTCGGACGGGCACCCCGAATCGGCGACGTCGATCGGCTTTGCGCTGCTGTCCGCGCTGATGTTCGGGCTCGGGTTCTGGCTGCAGGGCGCCTTCGCGGTCAAGAGCCTCGGCGTCGTCAGCGCGCTGTGGATCTACTGCCTGACCGCCGTCGTGATCCTGTTCACGACGCTCGCGCAGCGGCGCAAGCTGGCCGCGCTGCCGCGCTCGATCGTCGCGCCGATCATGTCGATCAGCCTGTTCAGCCTGCTCGGCTTCTGCACGCTCGCCTACGGCGCGACCACCGGGCACGTGGCGATCGTCACCGTCCTCAGTTCGCTCGCGAGCGGCGTCAGCGCGCTGCTCGGCTTCTTCGTGCGCGGCGAGCGGCCGAGCGCGCTGCAGTGGCTCGGCATCGCGACGATCATCGCGGGCGTGGTGATGCTCAAGCCGACGCCGCAGGCGCTGATGGGCTGAGTGGCGGATCGCGCACTGCGGCGTTGTCAGCACGCGCGTGAAAGCACGTATCATGGCGGCTGAAGGGCGTCGCCGACGCCCTGCTTCTTCACCGCCATGCTCGATCACCTCATCTGCGACTGCGACGGCGTGCTCGTCGACAGCGAAGTCATCGCCGACCGCGTACTCCTCGAAACGCTGTCCGCCACATTCCCGCACATCGATTTCGAGGCCGCCGCGAAAACCGCGTTCGGCCAGCAGACGTCGCGCTTCCTCGCCGGCCTCGAAACGCGCTACGGCATCACGATGCCCGGCAACTTCATCGAGACCATCGAGCACAACATCGAAGCGGGGCTCGCGCAATCGCTCGCGCCGATCACCGGCGTGCGCGACGCGCTGCTGCAAGTGGGCCTGCCTGCGGCGGTCGTGTCGAACAGCCGCCTCGCGCGCGTGCGCAGCTCGCTGAAGCGCGCGGCGCTCACCGAGATCTTCGGCGAGCGCGTATTCAGCGCCGAGCAGGTCGCGCGGCCGAAGCCCTACCCCGACGTCTACCTGCATGCGGCAAGCACGCTCGGCGTTGCGCCGGCGCGCTGCATCGTCGTCGAGGACAGCGTGTCGGGCCTGAATGCCGCGCGCGCGGCCGGCATGAAGACGATCGCGTTCGTCGGCGCGAGCCACATCCCCGACAATTACGCGGACGCGCTGCGCGCGATGGGCATCACGCGGATCATGCGCCACATGGACGAGCTGCCGTCGCTCGTCGCCGCCGGCATGCGCGGCGAGTTCGGCGACGTGCAGTCGTAATTCCGGCGACGCCTCCTGCGGGCGCGGGCGCGTCGCTTGTCATGCGTCGCGATGCGAGCGCGGCGCGCGATGCGCCGCGCGGGACGCAGTGGTCAGTCAGGCCACCGGGGCGCCCCTTCAACCGGCTGGGGATTCGTCGGGAACGGATGAGCCCCGGCCGTTCGATCAGGCTTCGCTGAGGCAGCCTTCGCGCGCGGCCGCCAGCGCCTCGCGAAACTCGACCAGCTCCGCGATCGTCAGCATCGGCAGGCCGTGCTGTTGCGCGAAACGCGCGACGTCGTCGCCGCGCGTCATCGTGCCGTCCGGGTTCATCAGCTCGCACAGCACGCCGGCCGGCTTCAGCCCCGCGAGAATCGCGAGGTCGACCGTGCCTTCGGTGTGGCCGCGGCGCGCGAGCACGCCGCCCGGCTGCGCGCGCAGCGGGAACACGTGGCCCGGGCGGACGATGTCGTGCGGCACCGCGTCGTCGGCGATCGCCGCGCGGATCGTCGTCACGCGGTCGGCCGCCGACACGCCCGTATGCACGCCTTCGCGCGCCTCGATCGACACCGTGAACGCCGTGCCGTTGCGGCTCTCGTTGGTCTGCACCATCGGCGGCAGCTCGAGCGCGCGCACCTTGTCGTCGGTCAGGCACAGGCAGACGATGCCGCTGCACTCGCGGATCAGCAGCGCCATCGTCTCGGGCGTGATGCGCTCGGCGGCGACGATCAGGTCGGCTTCGTTCTCGCGGTCGTGATCGTCCTGCAGCACGACCGCGCGGCCCGCGCGCAACGCGTCGAGCGCGGCGGCAATGCGCGGCGGCACCGGTTCGGCGTCGAGCAGAGGAAGGTCGGCGAAGGCGTCGGCGGGCGCCGACGAACGGGGCAAAGCGGCAGAGGTAAAGGACATGTGAAACGCTCCTCGCAATTCGATGTGGGCGAAAAACGTTTCAGGGCATTGCAAACAGACAGAACGACGATCCGCCTCGCGCGCGGCGCAAAGCGGCCCTGACGGACATGACTATCTGCACATCTTCTCTCATCCGGACTGTGACCGTCGGCTCTGGCATTCGACCAGATCTGCTGACCCCGCGCAGGCTGCGCGGGCGCTCGCGGGCTCGCCGGCTTACGCCAGCCTACCGCCGGTGGGGAATTCCGCCCCGCCCTGAAGACGCACTGATTGCCGGAAAAACCGGCCGGCAAAGCATACAACAGCTGCACGCGCGGCGCAGCGAACTTCATGCAAGACCTTACTGACGACGCCGTCTAACGACATCGTCCGAATGGACTGGCGCGGCCAGCTAGGCGGGGCCGCCCAGGCGCGGCCGGCAAGGTATCGCCGGCCAGGTGCGCCTAGCCCGCCGCCCGCGCCGCATCCGGCACGAGCCAGCGCGGCGGCACCTCCGGGCTCACCGTCACGCGAAACGCACGCGCCTCGCTGTCGCCCGGGTTGCGCAGGCTGTACGGCTGGTCGGCGTCGAACACGATCGCATCGCCGGTCGCGAGCAACTGGCGGCGCTCGTGCACGCTCACCTCGAGCGTGCCCTCGCTGACCACGAGGTTGACCGTCGTACCCGGCGCGCGGCGCGCGCCCGGCTCGGTGTGCAGCGGCGCGATCCGCAGCTCGTGGAACTCGGCCGCGGCCGGCTCGCCTTCCGGATAGAGCGCGCGCGCCGAGAAGCGCCCGTTCGAGCTGACGACGCGCGATGCGCGCTCGGCCGCGAGATGCTCGAAGCCGTTCACCGCATGGCGGCGCAGGAACGCCGCGACGGACACCTTCAGCGCCGCGGCGATCTTGCACAGCACCTTGATCGACGGCACGCTGCGCGCCGACTCGATCTGCGCGAGCATCGCACGCGACACGCCGGACAGCCGCGCGAGCGCATCGAGCGACAGTTGCCGCTCGGCGCGCAGCCGCGCGAGATTGACGCCGACGACCTGCTCGAGCACGTCGAGCGACGCCTGCGTCCGGACATCGACGGCATTGCCGGACTCCACGGAAGACACATCGCGCACCAGCGCCAGGGGTGAATACATTGCATTGCCTCCGGGCCGCGGCGCGGCCCTGCGAATGATGGGGTAAGCCGGATGAGTATCGGGTTGCGCCTCGATCGAAGCGCGTACCGAGACGCTATCACCCGGCTTTCCACGGGCAAACGAAGTTATCTTCACACCGTTATCAGCATCGCGGAGGAATGCGTTCCGCCACGGTCCGTTCCCACGCTATTGCGCCGTCGCGCGCGTTGCACGCTGCGCCGGGCCGCGCGCATCGAGCCGCGCCGCGAGCCACGTGACGGCGAGCGCCGCGCCGGTCACCGCGGCCGCGACCCACGGCAGCGCATCGAGCGCGACGCCGTGGCCGAGCGCGAGGCCGCCGAGCCACGCGCCGCCCGCGTTGCCCACGTTGAACGCGCCGATGTTGAGGGTCGACGCGAGATGCGGCGCGCGCGCCGCCTTCTCGACGACGCGCGCCTGCAGCGGCGGCACCGTCGCGAACGCCGCGATCCCCCACACGAACACGGTCACGGCGGCCGCGACCGGCTGGTGGCTCGTCTTCGCGAACACGGCCATCACCGCGATCAGCGCGACGAGGATCGCCATCAGCGACGGCATCAGCGCGCGGTCGGCGAGCTTGCCGCCGAGCGTGTTGCCGATCGTCAGGCCGGCGCCGAACAGCACGAGGATCAACGCGACCGCGCGCGGCGAATAGCCGGCCACGCTTTCGAGGATCGGCGCGATATAGGTGAACACGACGAACACGCCGCCGAAGCCGAGCACGGTCATCAGCAGCGCGAGCCACACCTGCGGCTCCTTCAGCACGCGCACTTCGCGGCCGAGCCCGATCGGGCCGCCGTCGTGGCGGTTCGGCACCCATGCGGCGATGCCCGCGAGCGACGCGACGCCCAGCGCCGCGACGATCCAGAACGACGCGCGCCAGCCGAGCAGCTGGCCGACGAACGTGCCGAACGGCACGCCGAGCACGTTCGACAGCGTGAGGCCCGTGAACATCAGCGCGATCGCGCTCGCGCGCTTGTCGGCCGGTACGAGCGACGCCGCGACCACCGCGCCGATCCCGAAGAACGAGCCGTGCGCGAACGACGTGACGACGCGCGCGACCATCAGCATCGCGTAGCCGGACGCAATCGCGCACAGCACGTTGCCTGCGATGAAGATCGCCATCAGCAGCTGCAGCGCGGTCTTGCGCGGCATGCGGCTCGTCAGCACCGCGAGCAGCGGCGCGCCCGCCGCGACGCCGAGCGCGTAGCCGGTCACGAGCAGGCCGGCCGACGGCAGCGACACCGCGAGGTCGCGCGCGACCTCGGGCAGGAGACCCATGATGATGAATTCGGTGGTGCCGATGGCGAAGGCGCTGATCGCAAGCGCCAGCAACGGGACGGGCATGGTGTTCTCCGGGAGCGGCGGTCGCGGCGCCGCAACGGTGCCGCGCCGCACAAGATGACGGGACGTGCGCGCATTCTCCGGAATCCGCCGATTTTTGATAATTGGCGTAGCATTTGAATCATTTTCAAAAATTATTGGAAAACCGGATGGACCGACTGGGCGATATCCGGCTGTTCGTCGAGGCGGCGGAGCTGGGCAGCCTGTCCGCCGCCGGGCGCAAGCTGAACCTGACGCCGGCCGCCGCGAGCGCGCGTCTCGCCAAACTCGAGGCGCAGGTCGCGACCCGCCTGTTCGAGCGCTCGACGCGGCAGCTGCGGCTCACCGACGAGGGCCGCCTGTACCTGAACTGCTGCCGCCAGGCGCTGCAGGCGCTCGACGATGCGGATGCGATGCTGCAGGCGGGCCGCAATGTCGTCGGCGGCAAGGTGCGGCTGTCGTCGACGTCCGATTTCGGCCGCAACCAGCTGCTCGCCTGGCTCGACGCATTCACCGCGCGATATCCGGACGTGACGTTCTCGCTGACGGCGGCCGATTCCTCGTTGAACCTGTGGCAGGACGAGATCGACCTCGCGATCCGCTTCGCCGCGCCGCCCGACAGCGCGCTGATCGCCCGCCGGCTCGCCGCGAACCGGCGCGTGCTGTGCGCGTCCCCGGCGTTCGTCGCGCGGCACGGCACGCCGCGCGATCCACACGATCTGGCCCGCTTTCCGTGCATCGTGATCACGCTCGCATCCGGGCCGCTGAACGCGTGGCGCTTCACGCGCGACGGCGAGGTGCAGACCTACACGGTGCCGCTCGCGAACGCGTTCGAGACGAACGACGGCGGCCTCGCCCGCGAGTGGGCGCTGCGCGGCCACGGGATCGTGCAGAAGTCGATCTGGGATGTCGCGGACGACGTGCGCGCGGGGCGGCTGCGCGTGCTGCTGCCCGAGTGGCGGCAGGACGACGCGCCGCTGCATGCGATTCATCACAGCAGGCGCTACATGGCGCCGCGCGTGCGCGTGCTGCTGGATTTCCTCGTCGAACGCTTCGCGCGCGAGGAGGCGGCGCTCGACGACCTGCTGAACGCGTGCCGCTGAGCGCACCGCGGCCGGAGGATGGCCGGTGGGTCACGGGGTCCGAACGCAGCCGCGCCGGCGTCGCGCCGCCGCAACCGGCCCCCCGCCCGGGGCGGTGCGAAAAGCTATAATAAAAGGCTTTCCCGACGGCTTTTTCCCGCGTGCGCTCCCGCGCACATCCCCGCGCATCACGTGCCCGGGGCCGGACGACGGCCGTCCCGATTCACCCTTGACGACGCCCCCAGGTCAACCACTGCGAACGGCGAATCCCCATGACCAAGAAAGTTTACGTAAAGACCTTCGGCTGCCAGATGAACGAGTACGACTCGGACAAGATGGTGGACGTGCTCAATGCCGCCGAAGGCCTCGAAAAGACCGACACCCCCGAAGACGCGGACATCATCCTGTTCAACACCTGCTCGGTGCGCGAGAAGGCGCAGGAGAAGGTGTTCTCCGACCTCGGCCGCGTGCGCGAGCTGAAGGAAGCGAACCCTAACTTGCTGATCGGCGTCGGCGGCTGCGTCGCGAGCCAGGAAGGCGCGTCGATCGTGTCGCGCGCACCGTACGTCGACCTCGTGTTCGGCCCGCAAACCTTGCACCGCCTGCCGCAGATGATCGACGCGCGCCGCTCGAGCGGCCGCGCGCAGGTCGACATCACGTTCCCCGAGATCGAGAAGTTCGACCACCTGCCGCCCGCGCGCGTCGAGGGCCCGAGCGCGTTCGTGTCGATCATGGAAGGCTGCTCGAAGTACTGCAGCTACTGCGTGGTGCCGTACACGCGCGGCGATGAAGTGTCGCGCCCGCTCGACGACGTGCTGACCGAGGTCGCGGGCCTCGCCGACCAGGGCGTGCGCGAAGTCACGCTGCTCGGCCAGAACGTGAATGCGTACCGCGGCGCGCTGACGGCCGGCGCGAGCGAGATCGCCGATTTCGCGACGCTGATCGAATACGTCGCCGACATCCCCGGCATCGAGCGGATCCGCTACACGACGTCGCACCCGAAGGAATTCACGCAGCGCCTGATCGACATGTACGCGAAGGTGCCCAAGCTCGTGAGCCACCTGCACCTGCCGGTGCAGCACGGCTCCGACCGGATCCTGATGGCGATGAAGCGCGGCTACACGGTGCTCGAGTACAAGTCGGTGATCCGCAAGCTGCGCGCGATCCGCCCCGACCTGTCGCTGTCGACCGACCTGATCGTCGGCTTCCCCGGCGAGACCGAGGCCGACTTCGACAAGATGATGGCGCTCGTGCACGAGATGAGCTACGACACGAGCTTCTCGTTCATCTACAGCCCGCGCCCCGGCACGCCGGCCGCGAACCTGCACGACGACACGCCGCGCGAGGTCAAGCTCAAACGCCTGCAACATCTGCAGGCGACCATCGAGGAGAACGTCGCGCGCATCAGCCAGTCGATGGTCGGCAAGGTCGAGCGCATCCTCGTCGAGGGGCCGTCGCGCAAGGACCCGAACGAACTCGCGGGCCGCACCGAGAACAACCGGGTCGTGAATTTCCCGGCGCCGCTCGCGTCGCACCCGCGCCTGATCGGCCAGATGATCGACGTGAAGATCAATCACGCGTATCCGCACTCGCTGCGCGGCGAGCTCGTGCTCGCACACGACGACGCGAGCACGGCCACGCACTGACGTTCCACCAGGAGCCCGACGCCACTTTGAAGACCACCCAACCACTGGAATTCACCGCGCCGCGCGACGACAACGCGCGCCTCGCGAATCTCTGCGGCCCGCTCGACGAGAACCTGCGGCAGATCGAACAGGCGCTCGACGTCACGATGCAACGGCGCGGCCACCGGATCACGATCCGCGGGCGCGGCGCGAAGCTCGCGCTCACCGCGCTCGAAAACTTCTACAACCGCGCGCGCGATCCGCTGTCGGTCGACGACATCCAGCTCGCCCTCGTCGAGGTGCGCCACACGGGCGGCAACGGCCGCGTCGAGGACACCCTCGACGTGCGCTTCCGCGGCGACCCCGACCATCCGTTCGACGAGCCGGTGATGCGCATCGACGACGAGGAACTCGAGGAGCCCGCGCCGAAGCTCTACACGCGCCGCGCCGACCTGCGCGGCCGCACGCCCGCGCAGCGCGAGTACCTGAAGCAGATCCTGTCGCACGACATCACGTTCGGCATCGGCCCGGCCGGCACCGGCAAGACCTATCTCGCGGTCGCGTGCGCGGTCGACGCGCTCGAGCGCGACCAGGTCAAGCGCATCGTGCTGACGCGCCCGGCCGTCGAGGCCGGCGAGCGGCTCGGCTTCCTGCCGGGCGACCTCGCGCAGAAGGTCGATCCGTACCTGCGGCCGCTGTACGACGCGCTGTACGACCTGCTCGGCTTCGACAAGACGGCGAAGATGTTCGAGCGGCAGATGATCGAGATCGCGCCGCTCGCGTACATGCGCGGCCGCACATTGAACCACGCGTTCATCATCCTCGACGAGGCGCAGAACACGACGCCCGAGCAGATGAAGATGTTCCTCACGCGGATCGGCTTCGGCTCGAAGGCGGTCGTCACCGGCGACACGAGCCAGGTCGACCTGCCGCGCGCGCAGAAGAGCGGTTTGATCGAGGCGCAGCAGGTGCTCGGCGGCGTGCGGGGCATCGCGCTCACGCGCTTCACGAGCGCCGACGTCGTCCGGCATCCGCTCGTCGCGCGCATCGTCGAGGCGTACGACGAGTTCCACGCGCAGCACAAGGACGCCTGACGCTCTCGCGCGTCGCCCCGGCCCGCCCGATGGCGCGCCGGGCTTTTTTTCGGCCGCGCGGCGAGCGGTCGAATTCGGGTGGGATCGGCCGTTTGGTGTATGCTCATCGCGTTCCAATTGCCCGACGCGTCATGAAATCGTCCCGCTCCAGCAAGTCCGCCCGTGCCGACAAGGCCACGTCCGAAACACCCCGCCTTTCCCTGTTCGACGCGAAAGGCAAGGTCAGGTCCATCGATGCATCGGGGCTGCGGATCGACTTTGCCGACGGCCGCAGCCTGATGTTCGACCTGTCGGGCAGCTCCGGCGAAGCCGCCGTCGCGATCGTCGCGCAGCACACCGATCCGGCGATGCGCGCGAAGCTCGCGCTGCAGCCCGAACACTACGACAGCGTGACGCTGCACGTCGGCGCGGAGCCCGCGCCGCGTGACGTCGGTGCCGACGGCGAACCGCTTCGCGAGCCCGAGCTCGACCTCGCCGTCCAGTACGGCGACGGTCTCGACGCCGCCGCGCGCAAGGCGCTCCCGAAGCGCAAGCTAATCGCCGAATGGATCGCGCCCGCGCTGTTCGCCGATGCGCAGCTCACCGTGCGCTTCGTCGGCGAGGAGGAAGGCCGCGCGCTGAACGACAGCTACCGCCACAAGGATTACCCGACCAACGTGCTGACCTTCGCGTACGACGACGCGCCGGACGGCACCGTGATCGGCGACCTCGTGCTGTGCTGCCCGGTCGTCGAGAAGGAAGCGCACGAACAGGGCAAGCCGCTCGTCGCCCACTATGCGCACCTGCTCGTGCACGGCGCGCTGCACGCGCAGGGCTACGACCACGAAACGAGCGACGAGGACGCGGCCGAGATGGAAGCGCTCGAAGTCGACATCCTCGCCAAACTGGGCTTCCCGAACCCGTACCGTTAAGCCGGGCCGTCACCGATGCGCAACGCCGCCCCGCTCCCGCCTGCGTACCCGCCGTCGATCGGCGAGGGACGGCTGCTGACGGAAGACGAGCTCGCGGCGTCGCTCGCGCACACGATGCGCGACTGGGACGGGCAGCGCGATCTGTGGCTGTTCGGCTATGGATCGCTGATCTGGAACCCCGGCCTGCCGACCATCGACGCGCTGCGCGGCAAGGTGCACGGCTACCACCGCGGCCTGTACCTGTGGTCGCGCGTGAACCGCGGCACGCCGGAGCGCCCGGGCCTCGTGCTGGCGCTCGACCGCGGCGGCTCGTGCAGCGGCATCGCGTTCCGGCTCGCCGGCGCGACCGCGCAGCCGCACCTCGAAACGCTCTGGAAACGCGAGATGCCGATGGGCTCGTACCGGCCCGCATGGCTGCCGTGCTCGCTCGAGAACGGCGAACGCGTGCAGGCGCTCGCATTCGTGATGCGCCGCGACGCGCCGACCTATACCGGCAAGCTGACGGATCCCGTCGTGAAGGAAGTGTTCGGCTGCGCGGCCGGCCGCTACGGCACGACGCTCGACTACGTGAGCCGGACCGTCGACGCGCTGCGCGCGAGCGGCATTCCCGACCGCGCGCTGGAAGGGCTGCTCGCGCGCTGCCGGTAACGCCGCGCGGCGCCGCCCGCCGGCCCGCCGCCCTGTTCATCTTCGAAGGAGGCCGCGATGAAACTGCCGGGCTCGCCACGCTTCAAAGCCGCCGCACTGATCGTCGCCGCGGCCCTGTCGTTGTCCGCCTGCGGCGTGCTCGGCTGCGGCGGCGCCGCCGCGAACGGGATCGCCGCCGGCGGCTGCTCGGCCGGCATGCGGTTCTGAGCGCCGTTCCGGCATGCCTGCGCCCGGCGGCCAATCGTCGCAGCGGCCGGCTGCCGCCCCGGATTTTGACCACCGCTGCCTCGCCGCGCCTTTCTGAGATAGGATGGAAAGCAAGGGACGGCGCGGCGCCGAGCCGGTCCGTCCCCGAGCGGGGCCCGCGCGGCTGCCCGCCCTGGCCGGACGGCCGGGTGACACGGCCGCGCCATGCCCTTGGTGTATCCTTGCCAATTCCGTGACAGCGCGCCCCGACATGAGCCGGGCGCACCACCATGAACGATTCGTATCCCAGTCGAAAGTCCAACGACAAACCGCATGAAAAGCGCTCGCTGCTCGAGCGCCTGACCGACTTCATCTCGCCCGAGCCCGAATCCCGCGGCGAGTTGCTCGAAATCCTCCAGGACGCGCACGAGCGCAACCTGATCGACGCCGATTCGCTGTCGATGATCGAAGGCGTGTTCCAGGTTTCCGACCTGTGCGCGCGCGACATCATGGTGCCGCGCGCACAGATGGACGCGATCAACATCGCCGACAAACCCGAGGATTTCATCCCGTTCGTGCTCGAGAAGGCGCACTCGCGCTACCCCGTCTACGAAGAAAACCGCGACAACGTGATCGGCGTGCTGCTCGCGAAAGATCTGCTGCGCTTCTACGCGGAAGAGGAGTTCGACGTGCGCGGGATGCTGCGCCCCGTCGTGTTCATTCCGGAATCGAAGCGCCTGAACGTGCTGCTGCACGACTTCCGGGTCAACCGCAACCACCTGGCGATCGTCGTCGACGAGTACGGCGGCGTGGCGGGCCTGATCACGATCGAGGACGTGCTCGAGCAGATCGTCGGCGACATCGAGGACGAATACGACTTCGACGAGGAAGCCGGCAACATCATCGCCGCGCCGGACGGCCGCTACCGCGTGCGCGCGCTGACCGAAATCGAGCAGTTCAACGACGCGTTCGGCACCGATTTCTCCGACGACGAAGTCGACACCATCGGCGGCCTGATCACGCACCATTTCGGGCGCGTTCCGCATCGCGGCGAGAAGGTGCAGCTCGGCAACCTCGTGTTCGAGATCCAGCGCGGCGACGCGCGCCAGGTGCACGTGCTGCTGGTGCGCCGCAATCCGCTCGCCAGCCGACGCGCCGAAACGTCGCACGAGGACTGACCGCCGCGCGGCGTCACTTTCAACCACCGCTTCGCCATTTTCGCTTCGCATGGACGATCCGATCCCGTCCCGCCCGGCTGGCGGCCTTTTCGCGCCGGCGCCCGGCCGCACGCTGCCGCGCTGGCACTACCCCGCCGCGCTGCTCGCCGGCGCGGCCAATACCCTGACGTTCGCGCCGACGCCGCATGGCGGCTGGCTGCAGCTCGCCGTATTCGTCTGGTTTTTCGCGCAGCTCACGCGCACCGCAAGCTGGCGGAGCGCGGCGCTGACGGGCGGCGCGTTCGGCTTCGGCAACTTCATCAGCGGCATCTGGTGGCTCTACATCAGCATGCACGTGTACGGCGAGATGGCCGCGCCGCTCGCCGGCGGCGCGCTGGTGCTGTTCTCGCTCTACCTGTCGCTGTACCCGGCGTTCTCGGCCGGGCTGTGGTCGTTCTGCGCGGGCCATGCGTGGCACCGCCGCGCCCCCGACCCGCGGCCGTTCGCGCCGACCTGGCACGGCGCATTTGCGTTCGCGAGCGCCTGGGCGCTCGGCGAGTGGCTGCGCGGCACGCTGTTTACCGGCTTTCCGTGGCTCGCGAGCGGCTATCCGCAGGTGGACGGCCCGTTCGCGGGCTTCGCGGCGATCGTCGGCGTGTACGGCATCGGCTGGGTGCTGGCGCTGTTCGCCGCGCTGGTCGTGCAGGCGCTGGCCGCCGCGCGCCCGTCGCCCGCGCGGGAGACGAGCGCAGCCGGCAAGCGGCCCGTGCGGATCGCCGCGCCGGCCGGCGTCGCGCTCGCGCTGGTGGCCGCCGGCATCGCGCTGTCGCAGGCGGCGTGGACCGTGCCCGCGAACGCGCCGCTCGACGTCCGGCTGCTGCAGGGCAACGTGAAACAGGACATCAAGTTCGAGCAGGAAGGCATCGACGCGGCGATCAAGATGTACCAGCAGATGATCACCGAGAAGCCGGCCGACCTGATCGTCACGCCGGAAACCGCGATCGCGGTGATGATCCAGGAACTGCCCGAGCCGTTCGCGCGCGCGGTGCGCAAGTTCAGCGACGGCACCGGCACGTCGGTGCTGTTCGGCGCGGTCGGCGCGTCGGTGACCGACGACGGCCGCTACGTCGACTACACGAACAGCCTGTACGGCGTGACGCCGAATTCGCGCGACATCTACCACTACGACAAGCACCACCTCGTGCCCTTCGGCGAATTCATCCCGTGGGGGTTCCGCTGGTTCGTGAACCTGATGAAGATGCCGCTCGGCGATTTCGCGCGCGGCGCGCCGGTGCAGAAGCCGTTCCTCGTGCGCAACCAGCCGGTGATGGCCGACATCTGCTACGAGGACATCTTCGGCGAGGAGATCGCCGCCACCATTCGCGACAATCCGCAGCCGCCCGGCGTGCTCGTCAACGTGACGAACCTCGCGTGGTTCGGCGACACGATCGCGCTCGACCAGCACCTGCAGATCGCGCGGATGCGCGCGCTCGAGACGGGCCGGCCGATGCTGCGCGCGACCAACACCGGGATGACGGCCGCGATCGACGCGCGCGGCCGCGTGCTGGGCCAGCTCAAGCCGTTCACGATCGGCTCGCTCGACGTGCGCATCGAAGGCACCAGCGGCTTCACGCCCTACGTGACGAGCGGCAACAACACCGTGCTCGCGGTGTCGTTCGTGCTGCTCGCGTTCGGGTTCACGTTCGGGCCGGGGCGGCGGCGCAACGGCAAGCCGGCGCGCGGCGGGCAGGCGTGACGTAGCCGGGTTCCCGCGGCCGTCGCTCACGCGACCGGCGGCGGGAACCCGGCCCGGCAGCATGGCCGGACCTTCGATCAGGCGCGCCGCGGCGCCTGCTCCGCCATCTGCCGCAAATCCCGCGCAACCGCCTCCATCACCGCCCCCCACTCGCCGAACGCCGGCTGCCGGTACAGCGTCGCGCCCGGATACCACGGGCTGTCGCGCCGCTCGAGCAGCCACGGCCAGTGCGGATTCACGTCGAGCAGCACCCACGTCCGCGCGCCGAGCGCACCGGCCAGATGCGCGACCGACGTGCACACGGTGATCACGAGATCCAGTGCGCCGATGAACGCGGCCGTGTCGTCGAAGCTCGCCAGTTCGGCGGTGTGATCGGCGATCGGCAAGCCGGCCGCGCGTGCGGCGGCGACATCGGCCTGCGCGCCCGGCTGCAGCGAATGGAACGCGACACCGTCGATCCCGCGGAACGCCTCCACGTAGCGCTCGATCCCGACGCGCCGGAACGGGTTGCGCTGGTGCCCCGCGCTGCCCGTCCAGACGAGTCCCACCTTGAGCCGCCTGTCCCCACCCAGCCGCGCGCGCCACGCATCGCGCGCATGCGCATCGGCCCGCAGATACGGCACCGACGACGCCAGCGTCGCATCGCCCGTGCCGAGCATCAGCGGCAGGCTGATCAGCGGCACTTCATAGTCGAACCGCGGCAGCGCATCGACGCCGCCGCCCGCGCTGAAAACATCCGCATGCGCGCCGAGGCTGCGCTGCATCAGCGCGCCCATCTGCGGAAACGTGTTCCATGCCAGCCGCCCACCCTCGCGATGCACGCGCTCGGCAAGCGGCGCGACGAAGCGGCAGAACTGCAGCACGTCGCCCATCCCCTGCTCGCCCCAGACGAGCAGCGTCTTGCCCGCCAGCGGCTCGCCCCGCCAGCGCGGGCCGGGCAGCGCCGGCAGGCGGCCGCGCAACTCGCCGGAGCCGTCCCAGCGCGCCTCGTGCTCGCGCCAGCCGGCCGCATAATCGCCGCGCACGAGATGAATGATTGCGAGGTTGAAGCGATACGACGCATCGCCGGGCGCCAGTGCGCACGCGCGCGCCGCGTAGCGCTCGGCGTCGTCCCAGCGCTGCGCCTCCTTCATCGTCAACGCGACGTTGTTCATCGCGAGCGCATTGTCGGGCGCGATCGCGACGAGCCGTTCCGCGCACGCGAGCGCGCCCGTCAGATCCTGCCCGGCCAGCCGCGCGACGACGAGGTTGATCCACGCCTGCGCGTCGTGCGGATCGACGTTCACCGCCTCCTCGAGCAGCGCGACCTCCTCCGCGCGATCGCCGCCCGACAGCCGCAGCGCGATCGCCAGGTTGTTGCGCAGCGACGGCAGGTCGGGCTCGCTCGCCAGTGCGGCGCGATAAGGCGCGACCGCTTCGGCGTGGCGGCCGTCCATCTGCAGCGCGTAGCCGAGGTTGAACCGGGCGGCCGCGTTCGGATGCAGGCGTGCGCACCGGTCGGCGAGGGCAACCGCATCGGCCGTGCGCTGCCGCCCGGCGAGCGCGATCGTGAGCCGTGCGAGCGATGCCGTGTCGACGGCGTGCAGATGCGCGGCGGCGGCGAGCCATAGATCATGTGCGGCGTGCTCGCCGCGCGCCTGCGCGTCGGCGGCCCGTTCGAGCAGCGCGAGCAACGGCGGCAGCAGCGGAACCAGGAAGTCGTTCGAATCGTCCATGCGGTCGGAAACGGTAAGGGCACGTTCGCGCGCGTGCCGCGCGAACCGGAATACGCGCATCTTAGCGCCCGCGCGACCCGATGCGGCACCTGCCGGCGCATGCGCGAACCGCGCCGCCGGCCGGAGCTCGATACGCGTTCGCCGCCGTTCCGGCCGCACCCCGCGCCGATCCGGTAAAATTGCACGTTTCAGCACACTAACAAGCCGCGCCGCCGCGCGAGCCGACCCTCCGGGCCCGCCCGGAGCGCCGCCCGCAACGGAGCGCCAGCGCCACGAAGGCTCTTCATGCTTACGTTTCAGCAAATCATCCTGACGCTGCAGTCCTACTGGGACAAGCAGGGTTGCGCTCTGCTCCAGCCCATCGACATGGAAGTCGGCGCGGGCACCTCGCACGTCCACACGTTCCTGCGCGCGGTCGGCCCCGAGCCGTGGCGCGCCGCGTACGTGCAGCCGTCGCGCCGGCCGAAGGACGGCCGCTACGGCGAGAACCCGAACCGCCTGCAGCACTACTACCAGTACCAGGTCGTGCTCAAGCCGGCGCCGGAGAACATCCTCGACCTGTACCTCGGCTCGCTGGAAGCGCTCGGCTTCGACCTGAAGCAGAACGACGTGCGCTTCGTCGAGGACGACTGGGAGAACCCGACGCTCGGCGCGTGGGGCCTCGGCTGGGAAGTATGGCTGAACGGCATGGAAGTGACGCAGTTCACGTACTTCCAGCAGGTCGGCGGCCTCGACTGCAAGCCGGTGCTCGGCGAGATCACCTACGGCCTCGAGCGCCTCGCGATGTACCTGCAGAAGGTCGAGAACGTCTACGACCTGATCTGGACCGAATGGGAAGAACAGGGCCCGGACGGCCCCGAACTGCGCCGCCTGACCTACGGCGACGTCTACCACCAGAACGAAGTCGAGCAGTCGACGTACAACTTCGAGCACGCGAACGTCGACCTGCTGTTCACGTTCTTCAACAGCTACGAAGCGGAAGCGAAGCGGATGATCGACGCGCAGCTCGCGCTGCCCGCATATGAGCTCGTGCTGAAGGCCGGCCACACGTTCAACCTGCTCGACGCGCGCGGCGCGATCTCGGTGACCGAGCGCGCGGCGTACATCGGCCGCATCCGCGCGCTGTCGCGCCTCGTCGCGCAGGCGTATTACGAATCGCGCGAGAAACTCGGCTTCCCGATGCTCGGCAACCCGCCGGGCGTGCCGGGCCTCACCTCCGATGCCCAGGAAGCCGCGCAGCCGGCCTGGGTGCCGCCGCTGAAGGCCGAACGCAAGATCGATCAGGACTGACGAGACTTCTTCACATCATGACGCACAATCATCCCGCCCCCCTGCTCGTCGAACTGCTGACCGAAGAGCTGCCGCCGAAGGCCCTCGCGCGCCTCGGCGACGCGTTCGCCGAAGGCCTTGCGCAGCGCCTCGCGGCGCGCGACCTGATCGAAGGCGAGCTCGTCTTCGAGCGCTATGCGACGCCGCGCCGCCTCGCCGTCGTCGTGCAGAACGTGCGCGCGGTCGCGCCGGAAAAGCAGGTCCGTGAAAAGGTGCTGCCGGTGTCGGTCGCCCTCGACGCGGAAGGCAAGCCCACCGCCCCGCTCGCGAAGAAGCTCGCGGCGCTCGGCCACCCGAACCTGTCGGTCGCCGATCTCGAGCGCGCGCAGGACGGCAAGGCCGAAGCGTTCTTCGTCAACTACGCGGCCGCCGGCGCGACGCTCGCCGACGGCCTGCAGGCCGCGCTCGACGAAACCCTCGCGAAGCTGCCGATCCCGAAGGTCATGACCTACCAGCGCCCGGACGGCACCGACGTGCAGTTCGTGCGCCCGGTGCACCGCCTGACCGCACTGCACGACAACCGCATCGTGCCCGTCACCGCGTTCGGCATCGACGCCGGCGACACGACGCTCGGCCACCGCTTCCTGTCCGACGGCCTCGTCGCGATCACGCACGCGAGCGCCTACGCGAGCACGCTGCGCGACAAGGGCCGCGTGCTCGCCCACTTCGGCGACCGCAAGGAAACGATCCGCACGCAGCTGAACGAGCACGCGAACGGCGACACCGTCGTGATGCCGGAAGCGCTGCTCGACGAAGTGACGTCGCTGGTCGAATGGCCGGTCGTCTATCCGTGCCGCTTCGAGGACGAATTCCTGCAGGTTCCGCAGGAATGCCTGATCCTCACGATGCAGACCAACCAGAAGTATTTCGCGCTGACCGACGTCGCCGGCAAGCTGCGCTCGCGCTTCCTGATCGTGTCGAACATCGAGACGAAGACGCCGGGCGAGATCGTCGAAGGCAACGAGCGCGTCGTGCGCCCGCGCCTCGCCGACGCGAAGTTCTTCTTCGAGCAGGACAAGAAGAAGCCGCTCGCGGATCGCGTGCCGCTGCTCGCGAACGTCGTCTATCACAACAAGCTCGGCTCCGCGCTCGCGCGCGTCGAGCGGCTCGAGGCGCTGGCCGGCGAGATCGCGCCCGCGATCGGCGCCGACGCGGCGCTCGCGCAGCGCGCCGCGCGTCTCGCGAAGGCCGACCTGCTGACCGACATGGTCGGCGAGTTCCCCGAGCTGCAGGGCACGATGGGCACGTACTACGCACGCCACGACGGCGAGCCGGACGACGTCGCGATCGCGTGCACCGAGCACTACCAGCCGCGCTTCTCGGGCGACACGCTGCCGTCGACGCCCGTGTCGACCGCGGTCGCGCTCGCCGACAAGCTCGAGACGATCGTCGGCATCTGGGGCATCGGCCTCGCGCCGACCGGCGAGAAGGATCCGTTCGCGCTGCGCCGCCACGCGCTCGGCGTGCTGCGCGTGCTGCTCGAGAAGCAGCTGCCGCTCGACCTGATGTCGCTGCTGCGCGTCGCGCATGCACGCTTCGCGGCCGTGCCGGAAGTCGCCGAATCGACCGACGCGATCTTCGCGTTCTTCATGGACCGCCTGCGCGGCCTGCTGCGCGAGCGCGGCTACACGGCCGGCGAAGTCGACGCGGTGCTGAGCCTGAACCCGACGCGCCTCGACGACATCGTCGCGCGCCTCGACGCGGTGCGCGAATTCACGCGCCTCGCGGAAGCCGAGGCGCTGGCCGCCGCGAACAAGCGGATCTCGAACATCCTGAAGAAATCGGAAAGCGCGGCGAACGGCGCGGTGCAGCCGACGCTGTTCGTCGAAGCGGCCGAGAAGGCGCTGCACGAGCAGCTCGCGCAGGTGACGCCGCGCGTGCAGTCGCAGCTCGAGGCGCGTGCGTACACGGGCGCGCTGTCGGCGCTCGCCGCGCTGCGCGCGCCGGTCGACGCGTTCTTCGACGGCGTGATGGTCAACGCCGACGATCCGGCGCTGCGCGCGAACCGTCTCGCGCTGCTGTCCGCGCTGCACCAGCAGATGAACTGCGTCGCAGACATCTCGAAGCTCGCCGCATAAGAAGGGCCGCACGATGCCGACCAGTCTCACCAGGAAGCTCGTCGTCCTCGATCGGGACGGCGTGATCAACGTCGATTCGGACGCGTTCGTCAAGTCGCCCGACGAGTGGATCCCGCTGCCCGGCAGCCTCGAGGCGATCGCGCGGCTCAACCATGCGGGGTATCGCGTGGTGGTCGCGACCAACCAGTCCGGCATCGGCCGCGGCCTGTTCGACATGGCGACGCTGAACGCGATGCATCTGAAGATGCATCGCGCGGCGGCAGCGGTCGGCGCGCGCATCGACGCGGTGTTCTTCTGCCCGCACACGGCGGAAGACCACTGCGACTGCCGCAAGCCGAAGCCCGGCATGATGCAGATGATCGCCGAGCGTTTCGAGATCGATCCGGATCACACGCCGGTGGTCGGCGATTCGCTGCGCGACCTGCAGGCCGGCATCGCGCTCGGCTTCCAGCCGCACCTGGTGCTGACCGGCAAGGGCAAGAAGACGCTCGCCGCGGGCAACCTGCCGCCCGGCACGAAGGTCCACGACGACCTGCGCGCGTTCGCGCTCGACTTCCTTTCACACGAACACGAGTGATGCGGCTGCCGCGCGCATCCTCCCTTACGCCAGACACACGCCGATGCGCTTCGTCCGCTCCCTGCTGCTGCTGATCTACTTCATCCTGTACACGGTGCCGTACGCGACCGCGTGCTTCATCGCCTTTCCGTTCCTGCGCGCCGACGCGCGCTACTGGATGGCGGCCGGCTGGTGCAAGTCGACGCTGTGGGTCGTGCGCTGGCTGAACGGCATCCGCTACCGGATCGAAGGCTACGAGAACCTGCCCGACGGCCCGGCCGTGCTGCTGTCCAAGCACCAGTCCGCCTGGGAAACGCTCGCGTTTCCCGCGCTGATGCCGAAGCCGCTGTGCTACGTGTTCAAGCGCGAGCTGCTGTACGTGCCGTTCTTCGGCTGGGCGCTCGGCATGCTGCACATGGTCCACATCAACCGCAAGGAAGGCAAGAACGCGTTCGGCTCGGTGATCAGCCAGGGCAGGAAGCGGCTCGCGGAAGGCGCGTGGGTGATCATGTTCCCCGAAGGCACGCGCACGCCGGTCGGCAAGCAGGGCAAGTACAAGACGGGCGGCGCGCGCTTCGCGATCGAGACCGGCGCGCCGGTCGTGCCGATCGCGCACAACGCGGGCAATGTGTGGCCGCGCAATTCGTTCACGAAATACCCGGGCGTGGTCACGGTGTCGATCGGCAAGCCGATCGACTCGGCCGGCCTCACGCCCGACGCATTGAACTCGCAGGTCGAAGCCTGGATCGAAGCGGAAATGCGCCGCATCGACCCTGGCGCGTACCGCTCGCCGGACAATTCCGCAAGGCGTAATGCCGCGCGCGTCTGAGTCACCCGGGCTGTCCCCGTTGCGCACCACAAGACGAAGCGAACTGATGAAGAAGCGTCCGCGGCCACGACCTGCCGTCGTGGCCCTCGATCATCGCCAGCTGGACCTGCCGCTCTTCGACGGGCCGGCCGCCGCGCCGTCCGCGCCCGCTGCACCGCCCGCGCCGCCTGACGCGGCGCCCGGCGCGGCCCCGGCGCCCGATCCCGCCCGCGACCGTTCGCGCGTGCGCACGTTCGCGCTCGACAGCCGGGTGCTCGAATATCGGCTGAAACGCTCCGCGCGCCGCACGATCGGCTTCACGATCGACGGCAGCGGGCTGACGATCACCGCGCCGCGCTGGGTCACGCTCGCCGACATCGAGGCGGCGATCACCGAGAAGCAGCGCTGGATCTTCGCGAAACTCGCGGAATGGAAGACGCGCACCGAGCAGCGCGCACTGCCGCAGATCGACTGGCGCGACGGCGCGCAGCTCCCGTACCTGGGCAAGTCGGTGACGGTCGCGCTCGCGTCCGATGCGGGCACCGTCGCGTTCGACGGCGACGCGCTGCGGCTCGCGCTGCCGCTGCCCGCGCAGGCCGACGCGCAGCAGATCAAGGATCGCGTGCAGGGCTGGCTGCAGGGCGAGGCGAAGCGGATCTTCGGCGAACGTCTCGCGCACTACGCGGACAAGCTCGGCGTCACGTATTCGATGTATGCGCTGTCGTCGGCCGCGACGCGCTGGGGCAGCTGCTCGAGCGACGGCAAGATCCGCCTGAACTGGCGGCTGATCCATTTCCCGATGTCGATCATCGACTACGTCGTCGCGCACGAGCTGTCGCACCTGCGCGAGATGAACCACAGCCCGCGCTTCTGGCAGACCGTCGAATCGATCTTTCCGGAATTCCGCGAAGCGCGGCATACACTCAAGCATCACCCGCCCGAGCTGCTGCCGGCGCTCTGAAAACGAACGGGCGGCGCGGGACACCCCGCGCCGCCCGTCTCGCGACGCGCATCGCGCGCGCCGCGGCCGCTTCATCCGGCGCTCAGTGCGCCTTCTTCTGGATGAACTCGATCTTGTAGCCGTCCGGATCCTCGACGAACGCGATCACGGTCGTGCCGTGCTTCATCGGGCCCGCTTCGCGCGTGACCTTGCCGCCCTGTGCCTTGATCCGGTCGCACGCCGCGTATGCATCGTCGACTTCCAGCGCCAGATGCCCGAAACCCGTGCCGAGGTCGTACGACGGGGTATCCCAGTTGTGGGTCAGCTCGATCACCGTGCCCGTGCTTTCGTCCTCGTAGCCGACGAACGCGAGCGTGAACCTGCCTTCCGGATAGTCGTTGCGACGCAGCAGTTTCATGCCCAGCAACTCGGTGTAGAACTTGATCGAGCGGTCGAGATCGCCGACTCGCAGCATCGTGTGCAGCAAACGCATTTCTTGTACTCCATGGGGACTTGCCTGAACGGCAGACTCTACCAGAGTCGGGGGGATCCCGCCGGGCGCGCCCCGCGCACACGCCGGTGGCGGTCGCGAGCCTCGCGTACCAGTCGGTGATCGTCGCGTTCGTCAGCTATCTGTCGTGGTTCTGGCTGCCGAGCCGCCACATCGCGTCGCGGCTGTCGGTGTTCACGTTCCTGTCGCCGCTGTTCGGCGTCGCGTTCGGCGTGCTGCTGCGCGGCGAATCGGTCGGCTGGCGCTTCCTGTCCGCCGCGGCGCTGGTGTCGATCGGGATCGGCCTCGTCAGCACGCCTGCGCGCGACGCGGTCCGGCATCGCCGCTCCGCACCAATGAAAAAGGCTGCCCGCCAGGGCAGCCTCGAAGTCCGGCGCGCGGCACGCACCCGCCGCGCTGGCTATCCGGCCTTGCGCACCGCCGCGAGCGCCTGCGCGACGCCGACATACTCGGCCACGCTCACGTCTTCCGCGCGGCGCGCGAGATCGAAGCCGAGCGCATCGAAATCGATCGTCTCGCGATAGTCGCCGAGCGTATTGCGCAGCATCTTGCGGCGCTGCGAGAACGCCGCCGTCACGATTTCGCCGAGCAGCACGGGATCGACGTCCGGCAGTTCGTGCGGCTCGTACGGAATCATCCGCACGATCGCCGAATCGACCTTCGGCGGCGGCTGGAACGACTCCGGCGGCACGTCCATCATCTTGTCCATCACGTAGCGGTACTGCAGCATCACGGACAGGCGCGAGAACGCCTTCGAGCCCGGTTCGGCAACCATCCGCTCGACCACTTCGTTCTGCAGCATGAAATGCTGGTCGACGACCACGTCGGCGAACGTCATCAGGTGGAACAGCAGCGGGCTGGAAATGTTGTACGGCAGGTTGCCGACGATGCGCAGCGACGGCTTGTCGCCCGCCGCCGCGAGCGCGCGGAAGTCGAACGCGAGCGCGTCGCCCGCGTGCAGCTCGAGCAGCGGGCCGAAGCGCTTCTGCAGCCGGGCAATCAGGTCACGGTCGAGCTCGACCGCATGCAGCGGCGATTCGGGCGTCGCGAGCCGCGCGATCAGCGGCTCGGTCAGCGCGCCGAGGCCCGGGCCGATCTCGACCATCCGCTGGCCGCGCGCCGGGCCGATCGTCGCGACGATCGAGTCGATCACGCCGTGATCGACGAGGAAGTTCTGCCCGAAGCGCTTGCGCGCGAAATGGCCCTGGTGCTGTCTGCTGTTCGACATCGACTGAAAAAAAAACGAAAACGCGTTGAATGGAATCGGGCCGGGCCGCTTTGCCGGGCGCGTCAGGCCGCGCGGCGATGGCGCGCCATCGTGACCGCGGTATCGAGCGCGGCGATCATGCTGCCCGGATCGGCGCGGCCGGTGCCGGCGAGATCGAGCGCGGTGCCGTGATCGACCGACGTGCGGATGATCGGCAGGCCGAGCGTAACGTTGATCCCCTCGCCGAACGTCGCGTACTTGAGTACCGGCAGGCCCTGGTCGTGAAACATCGCGAGCACGCAGTCCGCATCCGCCAGATAGCGGGGCTGGAACAGCGTGTCGGCCGGATACGGGCCGCGCGCATCGATGCCCTGCGCGTTCGCGCGGGCGAGCGCGGGCTCGATCACGTCGATCTCCTCGCGGCCGAGATAGCCGTTCTCGCCGGCGTGCGGGTTGAGCCCCGTCACGAGGATGCGCGGCGCGGCGAGGCCGAAGTCGCGCCGCAGGTCGCGATCGATGATGGCGAGCGTCTCGAGCAGGCCGTCGATCGTCAGCGCGGCCGACACGTCCTTCAGCGGCAGGTGCGTCGTCGCGAGCGCGACGCGCAGCGGCGTCGCGCCGGTGCCGGCCAGCATCATCACGACGCGCGGCGTGCCGGTGCGCTCGGCCAGGTATTCGGTATGGCCCGTGAACGGCACGCCCGCATCGTTGATCGTGCTCTTCTGCAGCGGCGCGGTGACGATCGCATCGTATTCGCCCGCGAGCGCGCCGTCGATCGCCGCGTCGAGCAGCGCGAGCACGTAGCGGCCGTTCGCGGCGTTCAACTCGCCCGCGCGCGCGGGCGCGGCGAGCGGCTGGCCCGCGACGGCAATCCGCCCGCCGGCGACGAGCGCCGGCCAGTCCGCGCCAACCGCCGCCGCGCGCCCGGCGAGCAGCGCCGCGTCGCCGAGCACCGTGAAGCGCGCGTCCGGCCAGCGCCGCGCGGCGTCGCGCAGCGCCTGCACGGTCAGCTCCGGACCGACGCCGGCGGGCTCGCCGGTCGTGATCGCGATATGCAGCGCGGGCGACGTCATCGGCGGCTCGCTCAGTTCTGCGGGCCGAAGCCGCCGATCTTGAACTGCACGTACGACGAATCGCGCAGCTCGCGCAGCCAGTCGGCATACGCCTGCTCGGCCTTGCGCTGGCCGATCGCCTGGCGTGCGATGTCCATCTGCTGCTGCACCGAGCCTTCGGACTCGCGGCGCTCCAGCACCTGGATCAGGTGGTAGCCGTATTCGGTGCGCACGGGAATGCTGACCTGGCCGTCCTGCAGGTTGTTCATCGCGCGCTCGAACTCGGGCACCGTCTCGCCGGGGCTGATCCAGCCGAGATCGCCACCTTGCGATGCCGAGCCGTCCTGCGAATAGGTGCGGGCGAACTTCGCGAAATCGCCGCCGGACTCGACCTGCTTGCGGATGTCGATCAGCTGCTGGCGCGCCTGGCCTTCGGACTTGCCTTCGCCGACGCGCAGCAGGATGTGGCGCACGTGCGTCTGCACGATCTTCGGCGCGGCGGCCGACGCGCCCTGGCTCTGGCGGCGGTCGACGAGGCGCACGATCTCGAAGCCGTCCGGCACGCGCACGAGCGTCGGATTGACCTGGCCCGGACGCAGCTTCGACGCGGCCGCGACGACGTCGGCCGGCAGCGCGCCCGGCGACTTGAAGCCGAGATCGCCGCCCTTCTTCGCGTCGTTCGCTTCCGAGTTGTTCTTCGCGAGGCGCTCGAAATCCGCGCCCGACACCGCCTGCTGCAGCAGCCCTTCGGCCTTCTTCTGCGCGGCCTCGATCTCGGCCTGCGGCGCATTGGTCGGCGCCTTCACGAAAATGTGCTGGAAGCGCAGGTCCTGCTGCTGCGACGCGTTCGGCCCGCGCTGGCTCGCGATATAGCTCGCGACTTCCGCGTCCGACACGGTGATCTTGCCGTCGACCTCGCGCTCGCGCAGCTTCGACAGCGTCAGCTCGGTGCGCGCGTCGCCGCGGAACACGCTCCAAGGCACGCCTTGCGCCTCGATCCGCGCGCGGTACTGGTCGAGCGTCATGCCGTTCGCCTGCGCGAGGCGCTGCAGTGTCGACTGCACGGCCGCATCGTCGACCCGGATCCCGTCGTCCTTGGCTTTCTGCACCTGGATGCGCTCGAGCACCATCTGGTTCAGCACCTGCGCGCGCATCTGGTCCAGCGGCGGCACCGGCGCATTCTGCTGTTGCAGGCGGCGCGAGATCAGGCCGACGCGCTGGTCGAGCTCGCGGCCCGTGATCACGTCGTTGTTGACGACTGCGACGACTTCATCGGTGAGCTGCGCGCCTTGCGAGCCGAGCGCCTGCGCCGCGGCCGGCGCGGCGGCGAGCAGCGCGGCGGACGCGGCGAGGCCGGAGACGACTGCCGCGAAGCGAAGGGTTTTCTTCATTGCCACTGATACTCCATTGAAATCGTGCTGATCCGGTGCCGGCGCCGTGTTCCGCTCGCGGACGCCCCGGCGTTAGTCGTAGTTGCTGAAGCGCGACAGCGGCGGCGCCGCCGGCGGCAACGGCATGTAGCCCGGCACCCCGGCCCGGAACGCGTTCACGAGGCCGTTGTCGATGCTCGACAGCCCCTTGAGCGTCAGCTGCGCCATGAACCGCGTCGCCGAAGTCTGCTGTTGCGACGAGTTCACGCCGTTCGCATACCGCTGGATACCGACCCCGAGCGCCCAGCAATCGGCGTCGTATTGTAAGCCGACCAGCCCGTCGATCACCCGGTCTCCCGAGAAGTCGTAGTTGAAGCGGCCGACCGCATACAGCCGGCGGGTCAGCGGCCACTGCGCGGACACCAGGAACTGGTTGATCGGCCGGCCATCGAGCGTCTGGGTCGCGCGCGTGTAGCGGTAGCCGACGTTGATCACCTTGCGCAGCTCGGGGCTGTAGCCGAAACCGATGCTCGATTTCACGAGCTGGTTGTTGTTCTGGTTGTACTGGAACGCCGTTTCCGACGCGAAACCCGAGCCGAGCTTGAGCGCGGCGCCCGCGATCAGGTCCGAGTGGCGCGCCTGCGACGCGGCCGGGGTCGACTTCAGCGTCACGCGCTGGTCGGTGAAGTAGTACTGCTGCGCGATCATGAAGCGCGCGCGCTCGTCGCCGGTGCGCGGATCGATGAAGCGCGACGTCAGCCCGGCCGTCAGGCGGTTCGCGTCGGCGAACCGGTCGTTGCCGACGAACGTGTTCGGCTGGTAGATCTCCGCGAGGCCGAAATCCGATTCCGCGGTGTCGAACAGCGGCGCGTTCGACTGGTTGCGGTACGGCGTATACACGTAATACAGGCGCGGCTCGAGCGTCTGGATGAAATCCTGGCCGAACAGGCGCACCGAGCGGTCGAAGATCAGCCCCGAGTCGAAGCTGACCGTCGGGATCGATTCGGTGAAGCGCTTCGGATTGTTCGGCGTGTTCGACGCCACGTAGCTCAGGTCGTACGACGCGAAGTGATACTGGACCTTCGGCACCGCGAAGTAGCCGGGGCCGTAGATGCCGTACGCGATGTACGGGTTGAACACGACCCGGTCGCCCTGCGTCGTGTCGGCCGTCGTGATGCGGAAACGCGAATAGTCGGCTTCCGCGCCGAAATCGAAGCCGCCGACGTTGTACTTCGTGTACTTCACGTTCAACTGCGGTTCGCGGCCGTACGGCGGCGCGCTCGACGGCGGCAGCGTCTGCCAGTGCTGGTAGCGCGCGAGCACCGACCACGGGCCGTTGTTGTACGTGAGCCCGGCTTCCTGCTGGTACAGCGTCTGCGTGCCGGTCACGAACTGGTTCGAGATGGACGCGAGGTCTTCCGGATAGGTGTTGTCCGAGACCTTGTTGTAGTAGACGTAGCCGCCGAAGCCGCTGCCGAAGTTCTGCTGGTGCTGCCAGTAGATCGCGTAGCGGTTGCGATGCGCGAGCCGGTCGTCCGGCAGGTACTCGCCCGTGAGCGTGCCCGAATAGCTCGCCGACAGGTAGCGGAACGTCGCCTGCGTCTGCACCCCGCGCTTCGTGATGATGCGCGGCGTGATCGTCAGGTCGCGGTTCGGCGCGATATTGAAGTAGTACGGCAGCGACAGCTCGAACCCGTTGTTCGAGTTGATCGAGAACGTCGGCGGCAACAGGCCGCTGCGCCGCTCGCCCGACAGCGGGAACGTCAGCCACGGGCTCGCGAAGATCGGCACGCCCTGGAAGAACAGCACGCCGTTGCGGGCCGTGCCCTCGTCGGCACCCGTGTCGAAGTCGAAGCGGCTGCCCTTGATGTACCACGCGGGATCCGTCGCGCACTGGCACGCGGTGTAGGTGCCGTTGACGAACACCGAACGCTCGGCGTCGAGCAGGTCGACGCGCTCCGCGCTGCCCGAGCCGCCCGTCGTGCTGAAATGGTACTTCGGCGCCGTCATGAAGCCCTGGTTCGCCTCGACCTTCAGATGCGCCTCGGGCCCGCTGAACGACGTGCCGGCGTTGACCACGCGGACCTGGCCGTACGCATCGGCCGTGTCCGTATCCTGGTCGTAATGGATCGCGTCGGCCTTCACGACCGCGTCGCCGCGGCGGAGCTCGGCCGAGCCCTTCGCGGCCAGGTCCTGCTCGGCCGTGCCGCTCGTGTGGTCGGCGATCACGAAGGTGGCCGGCTTCGCGCCCTCCTTCAG
Organism: Burkholderia stagnalis; assembly: GCF_902830275.1. Classification (GTDB taxonomy): domain Bacteria; phylum Pseudomonadota; class Gammaproteobacteria; order Burkholderiales; family Burkholderiaceae; genus Burkholderia; species Burkholderia stagnalis. The sequence continues at coordinate 583,168 of NZ_CADESW010000002.1, forward strand.
CGGATGCTCCTCGAGCTGGGGCGCGAGGCGAAGATCCCACGGCGTGTCGAGCGGCTGCGGCTGCGCAGCCGCACCCGTCAGCTGCGCGTGCGACACCGCCGGCACGAGGCCGGGCACGGCCAGGAGCGCGAGCGCGAGCCGCCGTTTGCGCGGCACCCCGTCACCGGGGAAAACATTCGGGAATAGCGGTTTGGGCGGCATCTATCGTTTGGCGAATCGCCCCTCGTCAACCCGTGCGCTCGCGCATCGCGGCCCGCGCAATCGAACCGTGACTGCGGCTGAGCGCAAACCAGGGGAGGCGATCGGGCGAACGGCGCGACAGGCAGCGGGCCTGCACGGCAGATGCTGACGCGGGGCGCGTCAAAAAAGTCGTGGGGTATTATATGGCAAGACGTTCCCCCCTCCTCCGAGTTTCATGACGCTCCCATCCGACGATTCCCGCCTCGACGCGCTCACCGCCTGGCTGCACCCGCTCGCCGAGCGCTACGCCCTCGATCTCGCCACCCTTGCGCCCGCGTCCGAGGACGCCAGCTTCCGCCGCTATTTCCGCGTCGCGGCCGCGTCGCAGCCCGGCGGCTCGCTGATCGCCGTCGACGCGCCGCCGCCCGAGAAATGCCGGGAGTTCGTGCAGGTCGCCGGGCTGCTCGCCGGCGCGGCCATCCACGCGCCGCAGGTGCTGGCCCACGATTTCGACGCCGGCTTCATGCTCGTGACGGATCTCGGCCGGACATCGTACATCTCGGTGCTCGACCCGGCCGATCCGCTCGCCGCCCGGCCGCTGATGCGCGACGCGCTCGATACGCTGATCCGTTTCCAGCTGACGTCCGCGCCGGGCGTGCTGCCGCCGTTCGACGACGCGTTCCTGCGCCGCGAGATGGAGCTGATGCCCGAGTGGTACATCGGCCGGCACCTCGGCAAGACGGTCAGCGACGCGATGCGCGGCACGCTCGAGCGCACCTTCGCGCTGCTGATCGCGAGCGCCCGCGCGCAGCCGCAGGGCTTCATGCTGCGCGACTTCATGCCGCGCAACCTGATGGCCTGCACGCCGAACCCGGGCGTGCTCGACTTCCAGGACGCGGTGGAAGGCCCGCTGACCTACGACGTCGTATCGCTGTTGCGCGACGCGTTCATCAGCTGGGACGAGGAATTCGAGCTCGACTGCTTCGCGTACTACTGGGAAAAGGCGAAGAAGGCCGGCCTGCCGGTCGATCCGGACTTCGGCGAGTTCTACCGCCAGCTCGAATGGATGGGCCTGCAGCGGCACATCAAGATCCTCGGCTTGTTCGCGCGCATCAACTACCGCGACGGCAAGCCGGCCTACCTCGCGGATCTCCCCCGCTTCCTCGCATACGCGCGCAAGGTCGCGCTGCGCTACCGCCCGCTCGTGCCGTTCGCGAAGCTGCTCGACGAGCTCGAAGGCACGACGGCCGACGTCGGCTATACGTTCTGAAGATGAGTCATCCTCTCACCACGGCGATGATCTTCGCCGCCGGGCGCGGCGACCGGATGCGCCCGCTCACCGACACCTGCCCGAAGCCGCTGCTCGCGGTGGGCGGCAAGCCGCTGATCGTCTGGCAGATCGAGTGGCTCGCGCAGGCGGGCATCGAGACCATCGTGATCAACCATGCGTGGCTCGGCGCGCAGATCGAAGCCGCGCTCGGCGACGGCGCGCGCTGGGGCGTGCGGCTCGTCTATTCGGCCGAAGGCGACGCGCTCGAAACGGCGGGCGGCATCGCGCAGGCGCTGCCGCTGCTCGAGCGCGACGGCCGGCCGGCCGTCTTCGTCGCGGTCGCGGGCGACGTGTTCTGCGAATTCGACTACCGGGCGCTCGCCGCGCATGCGGCGCGGATGGCCGCGCTCGACACGCCCGCGATGCATCTCGTGATGGTGCCGAACCCGCCGTTCCATCCGTCGGGCGATTTCGCGCTCGGCGACGACGGCCGGCTGTCGCTCGACGGCGCCGCGCGCGTCACGTTCGGCAGCATCGGCCTGTACGACACGCGGATGTTCCACGACCTCGCGCCCGGCACGCGGCGCGCGCTCACGCCGTACTTCCGCGCGACGATCGAAGCCGGCCGGGCAAGCGGCGAGCTGTACGAAGGGATCTGGGAAAACGTCGGCACGCCCGCGCAGCTCGGCGAGCTCGACGCGCGGCTGCGCGCCGCGCGCTGACCGGAGCGGGCCGCGCTCCGTGCGCCGGCCCGCTCAGACTTCCTCGGCTTCTTCCCCGCCCGCCGCCGCGCGCTGCTGCTGCAGCGCCCACATCTGCGCATACAGCCCGTCCGCGCGCACGAGTTCATCGTGCGTGCCGCGTTCGACGATCCGCCCGTGATCCATCACGAGAATCTGCTGCGCGTGCACGACCGTCGACAGCCGGTGCGCGATCACGAGCGTCGTGCGATGCCGTGCGATCTGCTCGAGCTCGTGCTGGATCGCGCGTTCCGAGCGCGAGTCGAGCGCGGAGGTCGCCTCGTCGAACAGCAGGATCGGCGGGTTCTTCAGCAGCGTGCGCGCGATCGCGACGCGCTGCTTCTCGCCGCCCGACAGCTTGAGGCCGCGCTCGCCGACCGGCGTGTCATACCCCTTCGGCAAGCTCTCGATGAAATCGTGGATATGCGCGGCGCGCGCGGCCGCGATCACCTCGTCGCGGGTCGCGGTCGGCCGGCCGTACGCGATGTTGTAGTAGATCGAATCGTTGAACAGCACCGTATCCTGCGGCACGATGCCGATCGACGCGCGCAGCGAATCCTGCGTCACGTCGCGGATGTCCTGCCCGTCGATGCGGATCGCGCCGCCCGCCTGCCGGTCGAGATCGTAGAAACGGAACAGCAGGCGCGACAGCGTCGACTTGCCCGAGCCGCTGTGGCCGACCACCGCGGTCGTCGTGCCCGCGTCGATCGTGAACGTGACGTCGTGCAGGATCGACCGGGCCGGCTCGTACGCGAAGTTCACGTGCTCGAAGCGCACCTGCGCGCCGTCCACCGCGAGCGGCGGCGCATCGGGCGCATCCGCGACCTCCTTCGCCGCCGACAGCAGCCCGAACATCCGGTCCATGTCGGTCAGGCTCTGCTTCAGCTCGCGATACACGACGCCGAGGAAATTCAGCGGAATGTACAGCTGCAGCATGAACGTGTTGATCAGCACCAGGTCGCCGAGCGTCAGCTTGCCGGCAAGCACGCCCTGCGTCGCGCGCCACAGGATGAACACGAGCCCCGTGCCGATGATCGCCTGCTGGCCGAAGTTGAGCACCGACAGCGAGTTCTGCGAACGGATCGCGGCCTTGCGGTAGCGCTTCAGGTTCTCGTCGTAGCGCTGCGCCTCCCATTCCTCGTTGCCGAAGTACTTGACCGTCTCGTAGTTGATCAGCGAATCGATCGCACGCGAATTCGCGCGCGAATCGAGCTCGTTCATCGTGCGGCGGAAATGGGTGCGCCAGTTGGTGACCTTCACGGTGAACACGATGTACGTGATCAGCGCGGCGAACGTCACGTACGCGTAGTAGGCCTCATATTTGACGATGAAGAAGCCGAGCACGAGGCCGACCTCGACGAGCGTCGGCAGGATGCTGTACAGCGAATACGAGATGAGCTGCTGGATGCCGCGCGTGCCGCGCTCGATGTCGCGCGACATGCCGCCCGTCTGGCGCTCGAGGTGGAACCGCAGCGACAGCCCGTGCAGGTGCCGGAACACCTGCAGCGCAAGCTGGCGCACCGCGCTCTCGGTCACCTTCGAGAACAGGATCTCGCGCAGCTCGGTGAACAGCGACGTCGACAGCCGCACCAGCGCATACGCGATCACGAGCAGCCCGACGCCGCCCGCGAGCACGATCGCGGCCGACTGCTCGGCGCGGCCGAGCGCGGTGAGCTGCTGCACCCCGGCGAGATGGTCGACGATGCGCTTCATCACGACCGGCACGCCGAGGTTCGCGACCTTCGCGCCGATCAGGCAGCCGAGCGCGAGCAACACGCGCCATTTGTAGGTCGTCAGGTAAGGCAGCAGCGAACGAATGGTCTGCCAGTCGTTGCGGGGCCCGGATTGAAGCGGCGCGGGCTCGCCGGAAGCGGGAAATCGGCGCATGGGGGACAGGGCGGTCGGCGGTGCGCGCCGGGCTGCATGGCCGCCGGCTCACCCGCTTTCTCGTACAATTTGCGAACGTTGTATTGTCGCAGAAGCCGGTTCGCGCCGCTGTCGGCGGCCTGCCCGGCCGCCCGCGCGGGCCGGCGTGTCTTATTACAGGATGAAAGCTTCGCCATGACCGACTCCCCGCTCGCCCTCCCGCAAAAACAGCCCGCCCTGCGCGTCGTCCCGCAACCGTCCGACGCGAACGTCCACGGCGACGTGTTCGGCGGCTGGATCATGTCGCAGGTCGACATCGCCGGCTCGATTCCCGCGAGCCAGCGCGCGAACGGCCGGGTCGCGACCGTCGCGGTCAATTCCTTCGTGTTCAAGCAGCCGGTGTTCGTCGGCGACCTGCTGAGCTTCTATGCGACCGTCACGCGCACCGGCAACACGTCGGTCACGGTCGACGTCGAAGTATTCGCGCAGCGCATGCGCCTTGCCGGAGAAGTCGTCAAGGTGACCGAAGCGACGCTCACCTACGTCGCGACGGGCCCGGACCGCAAGCCGCGCTCGCTGCCGCCGCTCGCGTAACGTCCGGGGGCCGGCACGGCCGCCGCGTCAGTGCGTGGCCGTCAGCCCGAATTCCCGCATCGCCGGCAGGAAATCGTGGTTCAGCTTCGGCTTGCGCGACAGCTTGACCAGCACGTAGCGCTGGAACGGCGCGAGCCGCTGCCATTGCCCGACGTCCGGCGCCGGCAGCCCCGCCAGCGCACTCTGCTGCACCAGCGCATCGGGCACCCGCTCGGTGCTGCGCCAGGTCGGCTGATCGTCCGGCTGGAACCAGCTCGGCTCGAGATCGGCGTGCGTGCGCAGCATCTCGAACAGCGCGTGGTCGAAATTGGGTTCGATCGCGGTGTCCTCGTCGGCGGGGAAGCGGGCGAGCAGCTTGCGATCCTCGAGCGGCAGCAATTGCCACTGCTCGAGCGAGATCCGCAAGCCGAAGCGGTCGAGGTTGAAACGCACGATCATCGGGATGTACGTGAAATTTTCCGATGAATCGCGTTCGAAATTGAAAAGCAACGGCGTGTCGCTGAGTCCCATGGCATGACCTGAAGTGGCGAATACCGGCGCGGCCGGCCTGCCTGAGGTATTTTAGAACCTCTGCGCGCGAACGGCGGCCCGATCGGCGTTCCGCCCCGCGCGCGTCCAATCAACGGGAGCCAGTGTGAATCCGACCGAATCCGCCGAACCGCGCGGCGCGATCGAGCTGTCCGTGCGCCGCACGCGCGGCGACGCCGCCGAGACGGCGATCGACCACGTCGGCCAGGAATGGCCGGTCGCGCTCGTCTTCAACGGCATTTCCCACGCGGTGATGATGTGCACGCCGCGCGACCTCGAGGCGTTCGCGGTCGGCTTCGCGATCTCGGAAGGGATCGTCGCGCGCGGCAGCGACATCAAGGACATCGAGGTGATCCTGCACGCCGACGCGCCGCTGCCGCATGCCGAAGTCCATCTCGAAGTCGTCCAGCAGGCGTTCGCCGCGCTGAAGGACAAGCGCCGCGCGCTCGCCGGGCGCACCGGCTGCGGCGTATGCGGGATCGAAAGCATCGACCTGCTCGACCTGGCGCCGGAGCGGGTGCCCGACACCGGCTTTCTCGCGCGCCTCGCGCCCGACGCGCTCGCGCGCGCCGCGCGCGAGCTGCCGGCCCACCAGGCGTTGACGCAGCTCACCGGCGGCCTGCACGCGGCCGCGTGGTGCGACGCAACAGGGGCGATCCATGCCGCGTTCGAGGACGTCGGCCGCCATAACGCGCTCGACAAGCTGATCGGCTCGCTCGTGCTGGCGCGCGCCGACACGACCGACGGCTTCGTGTTCCTGTCGAGCCGCGCGAGCTACGAGCTGGTGCGCAAGGCGGCGCGCGTCGGGATCCCGATGGTCGCGACCATTTCCGCGCCGTCGTCGCTCGCGATCGCGATCGCGCGGCAGGCCGGCCTGCGGCTCGTCAGCTTCTGCCGCGCGACCGGCTACGTGGATTACGACACCGTGTGACGCAGCTCGGCGCCCGCCGGCGCGGGCGTGCCCGGCGCAGGCGGCGCGCTGGTCCGCTCGCTGGTCCGGTTGCCGAGGTAGTCGGTCCAGTAATGGTGCTCGGTATCGTAGAGCTTGCAGCGGCGGGCCGTGTCGAAATACCAGCGCCAGCTGAAGGGCTGCACGACGATGCGCCCGGGCAGCATGTCCTCCAGCTTCGCCTGCGCGGGCTTGAGCTGGTAGAGCGGCACGCTCATGTCGACGTGGTGGGCGGTGTGCTCCATGATGTGGTGCAGCAGGCCGCCGATGCCGAAGCGGAACGTCAGGTGCAGCGTGGTCGACACGAACGGCGCGGCATTCGACCACTCGGTCCGGTTCGCATGCCACGCGATGCGCGGATCGGTGTGGTGCACGTACACGACGAAGCCGATCATCGAGACCCAGAACAGGAACGGCACCAGCACGCCGGTCGCGAGCAGCAGCGCGACCGGCTGCCGCGTCGCCAGCGCCACCCACACGACGGCGGCGATCCACACGGCCGCGAAGCCGGTCACCAGCAGGCAGTCGCGCCGGAACACGGGCCGCGACGCGCCGATATAGGTTTTGGTCGGGAAATACATCCTCAGCCACCAGACCTCGACGAGATAGTAGAGCCCCGGCGCCCAGCCGCTGCGATAGATGCGATCGAGCATGCGGCGCACCGGCGACAGCGCAGCGAACTCCGCCGGCGTATGTGGCGCCCACACGAAGTCGAAGCCCTTCAGGTTCGTATAGCCGTGATGCACCACGTTGTGGCCGACTTCCCACAGGCTGTACGGCGTCAGCGACGGCAGGAACGCGATGCGGCCGAGCCAGCGGTTCAGCCGGCGATGGGGCGTCAGGCTCTGGTGGCACGCGTCGTGCCCGATGATGAAGAGCCGCCCGGTGATGAAGCCGGCGGCCATCCCGCACGCGATCTTGCCGACGATCGACGGGATCAGCAGCGCGCCCGCGAACGCCGCGAACAGCAGCAGGTAGTCGAGCACGAGCAGCGCGACCGGGCGCATGATCTCGCGCGTCGCGAACGGCACGAGCCACGCGCGGATGACCTTGCGATGGGGGATCGGCTCGTCGGGACGAACCGGTGTCTGGGAATCGTTGTTGACCATGATGCAGCAAGGCGCGCGAATCGCGCGCCCCCGAAAGGAAACCAGCCGCGCGACGTGCGCGGCGCGAATGCATGACCCGGATGCCGGTTAGCGCGACATCATGTTCATGCTGACGTTGTGCATCACCCACAGCGTCCCGAAGATCAGGATCAGCGCGGTGAGCACCGTGTAGCTGAACGCCATCACGTTCCAGCGCTGGCTGGACGAGGCGTTCATGTGCAGGAAGCAGGCGAGATGCACGACGATCTGCACGAACGCGAGCACCGCGAGCGTGATGATCGCCGCCTTCGGCGCCAGCATGCCGCCCATCACGAGGCCGAACGACGCGGCCGTCAGCAGCACCGACAGCACGAAGCCGACCATGTAGCCGCGGGCCGTGCCGTGCGCTTCGTCGTGGTGTATGAGTTCCGAATGGGCCATTTAGATCACGCTCGCGAGATAGACGAAGGAAAACACGCAGATCCAGACGATGTCGAGGAAGTGCCAGAACAGGCTCAGGCACATCAGGCGCCGGACGTCGCGCTCGGTCATGCCCGGGCCGCGGGCAATCTGCACGACGAGCACGACCATCCACAGCAGGCCGACGGCGACGTGCAGCCCGTGCGTGCCGACCAGCGTGAAGAACGCCGACAGGAACGCGCTGCGCTGCGGGCCCGCGCCCTCGGCGATCAGGTGCGAGAACTCGCGCATTTCCATCGCGAGAAATGCCGCGCCGAGCACGAACGTGACCGCGAGCCAGACGAACACCGTGCCGCGCCGGCGGCGCTGCGCGCCGAGCATCGCGAAGCCGTACGTGATGCTCGACAGCAGCAGCACGGCGGTCTCGAGCGCGACGCCCGGGATGTCGAACAGGTCCTTCGCGCCCGGGCCGCCCGCATACTGGTTGCCGAGCACCGCGAAGGTCGCGAACAGCGACGCGAAGATCACGCAGTCGGTCATCAGGTACAGCCAGAACCCGAACACCGAATGCGACGGCGGATGCGCGTGCGCCCCCGGATGGCGGGCCGCGCCCGCGAGAGTTTGAGATGACATCAGTTCGCCTCCAGTTCGGCTTCCGGCGACGGCGCGCGCATCCGCACGCCCGTGCGTTGTTCCTCGATCTTGCGGACGGTATCCGCCGGTATGAAATAGCCTTCGTTGTCCTGCGCGCTGTACAGCACCACCGTCGCGACGATGCCGACCAGGCCGGCGATCGCGAGCCACCAGATGTGCCATACCAGCGCGAAGCCGAGCAGCAGGCTGAACACGCCGACGAACAGGCCCGCGCTGGTATTCGACGGCATGTGGATGTCCTCGTACTTGACGTTCTTGCCGAGCCCGAGACCGAGGCCCTTCGCCTTGCGGTACGCAAGCTCGTCGAGCTCATGCACGTTCGGCGTCACGGCAAAGTTGTAGACCGCCGGCGGCGACGACGTCGCCCACTCGAGCGTGCGGCCGTTCCACGGGTCGCCGGTCGCGTCGCGATACTGCGGCAGGTGGCGGTTCCGCCAGCCGACCCACACCGAAGCGACCTGGCACACCACGCCGAGCGCAATCAGCACCACGCCGAACGCGGCGACCAGCAGCCACGGCTGCCAGGCCGGGTTGTCGTAGTGGTTCAGGCGGCGCGTCATGCCCATGAAGCCGAGCACGTAGAGCGGCATGAACGCGACGTAGAAGCCGGCCAGCCAGCACCAGAACGCGCGCTTGCCGAATTTCTCGTCGAGCTTGAAGCCGAACACTTTCGGGAACCAGAAATGAACGCCCGCGAAATAGCCGAACACGACGCCGCCGATGATCGTGTTATGGAAATGCGCGATCAGGAACAGGCTGTTGTGCAGCACGAAGTCCGCGCCGGGAATCGCCAGCATCACGCCCGTCATGCCGCCGAGCGTGAACGTGACCATGAAGCCGATCGTCCACATCACCGGCGCCGTGAACTCGACGCGCCCGCGGTACATCGTGAACAGCCAGTTGAAGATCTTCACGCCGGTCGGGATCGCGATGATCATCGTCATGATCCCGAAGAACGCGTTCACGTTCGCGCCCGAGCCCATCGTGAAGAAGTGGTGCAGCCACACGAGAAACGCCAGCACCATGATCGCGCACGATGCGTACACCATCGTCTTGTAGCCGAACAGCGGCTTTTTCGAGAACGTCGCGATCACTTCCGAATAGATGCCGAACGCGGGCAGCACGAGGATGTACACCTCCGGATGGCCCCACGCCCAGATCAGGTTCAGGTACAGCATCGCGTTGCCGCCCGCCTCGTTCGTGAAGAAGTGCATGTCGAGGTAGCGGTCGAGGCCGAGCAGCGCGAGCGCGACCGTCAGGATCGGGAACGTCGCCATGATCAGCACGTTCGAGCACAGCGCCGTCCACGTGAACACCGGCATCTTCATCAGCGTCATGCCCGGCGCGCGCATCTTGATGATCGTCACGAAGAAGTTGATCGCGGTGATCAGCGTGCCGACACCGGAGATCTGCAGCGCCCACAGGTAGTAGTCGACGCCCACGCCGGGGCTGAACTGCAGCTCGGAGAGCGGCGGATACGCGAGCCAGCCCACCTGCGCGAACTCGCCGATCACGAGCGAGATGTTCATCAGGATCGCGGCCATCGCCGTCATCCAGAAGCTCAGCGAATTCAGGAACGGGAACGCGACGTCGCGCGCGCCGATCTGCAGCGGCACGATCAGGTTGAAGAACGCGACCAGCAGCGCCATCGCCATGAAGAAGATCATGATCACGCCGTGCGCGGTGAAGATCTGGTCATAGTGATGCGGCGGCAGGTAGCCGGGGCCGTTGTACGCGAGCGCGAGCTGCAGGCGCATCATCACCGCGTCGGCGAAGCCGCGCAGCAGCATCAGCACCGCGACGACCAGGTACATCACGCCGATCTTCTTGTGGTCGACCGAGGTCAGCCATTCGCTCCACAGCCATTTCCAGCGGCCGGTGGCCGTCAGCGTGGCGACGATGCCCAGCACGACGAGCCCCATGAAGGCGCTCGCCCCCATGATGATGGGCTGGTCGAACGGGATCGCCGAAAGTGTCAGTTTGCCGAACATGCGTTACCCCTTCGTCGTACAGGCGGCGTCCTTCAGGTCGAGGACGTGCCCGTCGTTGTATTTCGCGATGATGTTGTGAAACAGCTTCGGGTCGACCGTCGAGAAGTAGCGCACCGGCGCCTTCTCGCTCGGCTGCGCGACGGTGCGGTATGCGGTCATGTCGAGCCGGTCGGACGAGGCCTTCACCTTCTGCACCCATGCGTCGAACTGCTCGCGCGGCTCGGCGAGCGTGCGGAACTTCATGTCGGAGAAGCCGCGGCCGCTGTAGTTGGCGGACACGCCCGCGAAGTCGCCCGCCTCGTCGGCGATCAGGTGCAGGCGCGTCTGCATGCCGGCCATCGCGTAGACCTGGCTGCCGAGCTGCGGGATGAAGAACGAATTCATCACCGAATCCGACGTGATGCGGAAATTCACCGGCGTGCCGACCGGAATCGCGAGCTGGTTCACCGACGCGATGCCGAGCTCCGGATAGATGAACAGCCATTTCCAGTCGAGCGCGACGACCTCGACGTCGATCGGCTTGACCGACGACTCGAGCGGCTTGTACGGGTCGAGCTCGTGCGTGGTCTTCCACGTGAGGATGCCGAGGAACAGGATGATCAGCGTCGGCACCGTCCAGATCACGACCTCGATCGCGGTCGAGTGCGACCACTCCGGTGCATAGGTTGCATTGCGGTTCGACGCGCGGTAACGCCATGCGAAGAACAGCGTGAGCAGGATCACCGGCACGACGACGATCAGCATCGTCCATGTCGAGGTCGCGATCAGCGCTTTCTCCGCGACGCCCACCGCGCCCTTCGGATCGAGCACGTGAAGATCGCTGCATCCGGCGAGTCCCGCCAGCAGCCCGATGACGGGGGCTGCGCGCGCCCCGCCGGTGATTCGTCTGATCATCGTTCGTTTGCCTGAGTGTCGTTGAGAAGGACTGCCGGGGTCGTGTACCCCCGCCGTCGCGCGGCGCGTGTCGACCGCAGCGACCTGCGCGCGAACTTTACGGAATGTTGCGGCGGTGCATCTTGACGACGAACAAACTTCGCCGATTTCCGCTAAAACGAGCCGGACGCGGCAGCGGTGCCGGCTCGGGGCGATGTCCGTCAACCGCAGGCGGGGCAAGGGATTCGCGCGTCGGGGCGCGCAGCGCGTGGTGGGTGAGCGGTCGCGGCGAACGGGCGAAAGATCGCAGTGGTGCACCGCGACATGAAGGGCGTTGAAAGCCGATGGATGGCGGGCGCAAATGAAAGCGCCCCGCGGATGCGGGGCGGGATGACTTCAGGCCGGCGCGGCGACGATCATCGGCCGCGCGCTCGCAGGCCGCGTCAGTCGAACTGGCGGAAGTCCGGCTTGCGCTTCTCGAAGAACGCGGCCATCGCCTCACGCGCTTCCGGCTCGCGCAGCATCGTGCTGAAGTGCTGCGCCTCCTGCGCCATCCGCGCGGGCACCGCCGCACCGCCCGTATCCTTCAGCAGCGCCTTCGTCACGCGCAGCGACGACGCCGGCAGCGCGGCGAGCTTCGCCGCCTGCTTCGCCGCGAACGCATCGAGCTCGGCGGCCGGCAGCACGCGGTTGACGATGCCGATGCGGTGCGCCTCGAGCGCATCGAACGCCTCGCCGAGCAGCAGCTTCTCGGCCGCCACCTGATGCCCGGCCAGGCGCGGCAGCAGCAGGCTCGACCCGGCCTCCGGGCACAGCCCGAGCTGCACGAACGGCAGCGAGAACGTGGCCGTGTCGGCCGCGTAGACAAGGTCGCAATGCAGCAGCATCGTCACGCCGACGCCCACCGCCACGCCCGGCACCGCGGCGACGATCGGCTTCGACGCGCTGCTGATGCGCGCGAGAAACTGGAACACCGGCGCGCTGTCGTCCTTCGGCGGCGCCTTCAGGAAGTCCTCGAGATCGTTGCCCGCGCTGAAGTTGCCGTCGCCGCCGCGCAGCAGGATCACGCGAACCGCCTTGTCCTCCTGCGCTTCGCCGAGCGCGTCGGCCATCGTCTGGTACATCGCGGCCGTCAGCGCATTCTTCTTCGCGGGCCGCGCAATGGTGATCGTCATCACGCCGTTGGCGCGTTCCACCTGGATGTCCGTCACAAGCGTCTCCTTGGCTGTATCCATTCCGAATGACAAAAACGGTGCGCGAGCTCGTGGCCCGCGCACCGTCGTACTGCTGTTCGCCTCGCTTACAGGCGTTCGATGATGCCCGCGGCGCCCATGCCGGTGCCGACGCACATCGTCACCATCCCGTACTTCAGGTTGCGGCGGCGCAGGCCGTGCACGACGGTCGCGGCGCGGATCGCACCGGTCGCGCCGAGCGGGTGGCCGAGCGCGATCGCGCCGCCCACCGGGTTCACCTTCGACGGATCGAGGCCGAGATCGCGGATCACCGCGAGCGACTGGGCGGCGAACGCCTCGTTCAGCTCGATCCAGTCGAGATCGTCCTGCTTCAGGCCCGCGGCCTTCAGCGCGGCCGGAATCGCTTCCTTCGGGCCGATGCCCATGATTTCCGGCGGCACGCCGCGCACCGCGAAGCTCACGAAACGCGCGAGCGGCGTCAGGTTGAACTGCTTGAGCACCTTCTCCGACACGACGAGCAGCGCAGCCGCGCCGTCCGACGTCTGCGAGCTGTTGCCGGCCGTGATCGAGCCCTTGTTCGCGAACACCGTGCGCAGCTTCGCGAGGCCTTCGAGCGACGTGTCCGCGCGCGGGCCTTCGTCGAGCGCGATCGTGCGCGTCTTCACGTCGATCTCGCCGGTCGCGAGGTTCGGGAAGCGCTCGGTGATCGTGTACGCGGCGATCTCGTCGTTGAACTCGCCGGCCTGCTGCGCGGCGAGCGCCTTGCGGTGCGACTCGAACGAGAACGCGTCCTGGTCTTCGCGGCTCACCTTCCAGCGGTCGGCAACGCTCTCGCCGGTCATGCCCATCCCGTACGCGATGCCGAAGTCTTCGCTGCGATCGAAGATGTGCGGCGACATCGACGGCTTGTTGCCCATCATCGGCACCATGCTCATCGATTCGCAGCCGCCCGCGAGCATCGCGTCCGATTCGCCGACGCGGATGCGGTCCGCCGCCATCGCGAGCGCGGTGATGCCCGATGCGCAGAAGCGGTTGACCGTCACGCCGGCGACCGTGTTCGGCAGGCCCGCGAGCAGCGCGCCCATCCGCGCGACGTTCAGGCCCTGCTCGGCTTCCGGAATCGCGCAGCCGATGATCGCGTCCTCGATCAGCTTCGTGTCGAAGTCCGGCACATGTGCGACGGCCGACTTGATCGCGTGCACCAGCAGCTCGTCCGGGCGCGTGTTCTTGAAGACACCGCGCGGAGCCTTGCCGATCGGCGTGCGGCTGGCGGCGACAATGTATGCGTCTTGCAGTTGTTTGCTCATTTCAGACTCCTTGCCTGTCCACTCGCTCAGTTACGCACCGGCTTGCCGGTCTGCAACATGCCCATGATCCGTTCCTGCGTCTTCTGCGTGCCGAGCAGCTCGACGAACGCGCGGCGCTCCAGCGCCAGCAGCCATGCCTCGTCGACCAGGCTGCCCGCCTCGACGTCGCCGCCGCACACCGCTTCCGCGATGCGGCTCGCGATCAGGAAATCGTGGTCGCTGATGAAGCGGCCGTCGCGCATGTTGACGAGCGATGCCTTGATCGTCGCGATCGCCGAGCGGCCCGCCACCGGCACGTCCTTCGCCTTCAGCGGCGCGCGGTAGCCCGTGTCGGCCAGCGCGCGCGCTTCCTTCTTCGCGGTGTCGAGCAGCTCGAACACGTTGAAGACGATCGTGTCGGACGGCTTCACGTAGCCCATCGCGCGCGCATCGTGCGCGGAGGCCGAGACCTTCGCCATCGCCGCGTTCTCGAACGACTTCGTAACGAACTTCAGGATGTCGGTGGTCGCGTTGGCCGCGGTGGCCGCGTCCGCCGCGCGCAGCGCCGCTTCCTTCAGGCCGCCGCCAGCCGGCACGAGGCCGACGCCCACTTCGACGAGGCCGATGTAGCTCTCGACGTGCACCACGCGCTTCGCGCTGTGCAGCATCAGCTCGCACCCGCCGCCGAGCGCGATGCCCGACACGGCCGCGACCACCGGCACGTTCGCGTACTTCACGCGCAGCATGCCTTCCTGGAACTTCTTCACGAACGGCTCGATGCCCTTCGCGCCGCCCATCATGAACGCCGGCATCGCCTCTTCGAGGTTCGCGCCCGCCGAGAACGGGCCGCCCGGCGCGCCGAGCTTCAGCGACGTCGGCTGCCAGATCACCACGCCCTTGTAGTCCTTCTCCGCGAGCTCGATCGCCTGCACGAGGCCGTCGATCACGCTCGGCCCGATCGTGTTCATCTTCGACTTGAACGACACGATCACGACGTCGTCCTCGCCCGCGCGGTCGTCGACCCATGCGCGCACCGCATCGGTCTCGAACAGCGTCTTGCCGTAGGTCTTCGGGTCGGCGCCGGCTTCGCCAAGCAGCGGCGCACGGAACACTTGCTTCTTGTAGACGGCCAGGTCCGAACGCGGCACGAAGCGCTTCGACGCCGGCGCCCACGAGCCTTCGGCCGTGTGCACGCCGCCCTTCTCGGCCACCGGGCCTTCCAGCACCCACGACGGCAGCGGCACGTTCGCGAGCGCCTTGCCGGCCGCGATGTCTTCCTGCACCCACTCGGCAACCTGCTTCCAGCCGGCGGCCTGCCAGCCTTCGAACGGGCCTTCGTTCCAGCCGAAGCCCCAGCGGATCGCGAGGTCGACGTCGCGCGCGTTGTCGGCGATCGACTCGAGATGCACGCCGATGTAGTGGAACACGTCGCGGAAGATCGCCCACAGGAACTGCGCGTGCGGATGGTCCGTTTCACGCAGCAGCTTCAGGCGCTCCGCCGGCGGGCGCTTCAGGATGCGGCCGACCGTTTCGTCCGCCTTCGCGCCCGAATCGACATAGGTGCCCGTCTTCGCGTCGAGCACCTTGATCGCCTTGCCTTCCTTCTTGTAGAAACCGCCGCCCGTCTTCTGGCCGAGCGCGCCCTGCTTCACCAGCTCGGCGAGCACGGCAGGCGTCTGGTAGACCGGGAAGAACGGATCGTCGGCGAGGTTGTCCTGCATCGTCTTGATCACGTGCGCCATCGTGTCGAGGCCGACCACGTCCGCGGTGCGGAACGTCGCCGACTTCGCTCGGCCGAGGCGGCTGCCGGTCAGGTCGTCGACTTCGTCGAAGCGCAGGCCGAACTTCGCGGCCTCGGTGATCACCGCGAGGATCGAGAAGATGCCGACGCGGTTCGCGATGAAGTTCGGCGTGTCCTTCGCGCGCACGACACCCTTGCCGACGACGCTCGTCAGGAACGTCTCGAGCTGGTCGAGGATTTCCGGGCGCGTGTGCGCGGTCGGGATCAGCTCGACGAGGTGCATGTAGCGCGGCGGGTTGAAGAAGTGCACGCCGCAGAAGCGCGCCTTCAGCTCGTCCGAGAACCCTTCGGACAGCTTCGTGATCGACAGGCCCGACGTGTTGGTCGCGAAGATCGCGTTCGGCGCGATGTGCGGCGCGACCTTCTTGTACAGGTCGTGCTTCCAGTCCATCCGCTCGGCGATCGCCTCGATCACGACGTCGCACTCGGCGAGCTTCGCGATGTCATCCTCGTAGTTCGCGGCCTCGAGGTATTTCGCGTCGTCCTTCACGCCGAACGGCGCGGGCGACAGCTTCTTCAGGTTCTCGATCGCCTTCAGCGCGATCGCGTTCTTCGGGCCTTCCTTGGCCGGCAGGTCGAACAGCAGCACGGGTACGCGCGCGTTGACGAGGTGCGCGGCGATCTGCGCGCCCATCACGCCAGCGCCCAGCACGGCCACCTTGCGAATGATGAAATTGCTCACGGGATATCTCCGGATAGTGCCGCGCGGCGCGGATCGTATCAATGGCGGCGCGGCGATGTAGGTACCAGGAACCGTATCGGCCGGGCGACGCGCGGTGCGCGCGCCGCCCGGCGTCCGATCAGAACAGCGATTCGTCGACTTCCATCATCGTCTTCGAGCCGGCGCGCGCGGCGCGGATCGTCGATGCGGTCTCGGGCAGCAGGCGCGCGAAGTAGAAGCGTGCGGTCGCGAGCTTCGACTTGTAGAACGGATCGCCCGACGCTTCCTTGTCGAGCGCGAGGCGCGCCATGCGGGCCCAGAAATACGAGAACACGAGGTGGCCGACGGTGCGCAGGTACGGCACGGCGGCAGCGCCCACTTCGTCCGGGTTCTGCATCGCCTTCATGCCGATTTCCATCGTCAGCTTCTGCACCTTCTCGCCGATGTCGGCGAGCGGGTTGACGAACTCGGACATCTCCGGCTTCACGCCTTCGGCCTCGACGAAGTCCGACACGATCTTGCCGAACTTCTTCAGCTTCGCGCCCATGTCGCCGAGCACCTTGCGGCCCAGCAGGTCGAGCGACTGGATCGAGTTCGTGCCTTCGTAGATCATGTTGATCCGCGCGTCGCGCACGTACTGCTCCATGCCCCACTCGGAGATGAAGCCGTGGCCGCCGTAGATCTGCATCGCGTGGTTGGTCGACTCGAACGCGTTGTCGGTCAGGAACGCCTTGATGATCGGCGTGAGCAGCGCGACGAGGTCGGCCGCTTCCTTGCGCACCGCTTCGTCGCCGTGCGACAGCTCCTTGTCGATCTGCAGCGCGGACCAGTACGTGAACGCGCGCGCGCCTTCCGCATACGCCTTCTGCGTGAGCAGCATGCGGCGCACGTCCGGGTGCACGATGATC
The DNA here is from genome assembly GCF_902830275.1 of Burkholderia stagnalis. Lineage (GTDB taxonomy): Bacteria > Pseudomonadota > Gammaproteobacteria > Burkholderiales > Burkholderiaceae > Burkholderia > Burkholderia stagnalis. Next base: position 600,170 of record NZ_CADESW010000002.1, read on the forward strand.
GGGTCGGCCGGCTTGTCCGGCGCCTTCGGGCCCGTCAGCGAGCGCATCTGCAGGCGCTCCTTCGCGTACGTGAGCGAGTTCTGGTACGCGACTTCCGTGAGGCCGAGGCCCTGCATGCCGACGCCGAGGCGCGCGGCATTCATCATCACGAACATCGCGTTGAGGCCCTTGTTCGGCTCGCCGACCATCCAGCCCTTCGCGTTGTCGAGGTTCATCACGCAGGTCGAGTTGCCGTGGATGCCCATCTTGTGCTCGATCGAGCCGCACTTGATGCCGTTGCGCTCGCCCGGCTCGCCCGCCGCGTCGGGGATGAACTTCGGCACGATGAACAGCGAGATCCCCTTCGTGCCTTGCGGCGCGTCCGGCAGGCGCGCGAGCACGAGGTGGATGATGTTCTTCGACATGTCGTGCTCGCCGCTCGAGATGAAGATCTTCGTGCCGCTGATCGAGTACGAGCCGTCGCCGTTCGGTTCGGCCTTGGTGCGCAGGATGCCGAGGTCGGTGCCGCAGTGCGGCTCGGTCAGGCACATCGTGCCCGTCCATTCGCCGGACACGAGCTTCGGCAGGTACTGCTTCTGGAGTTCCGGCGCGCCGTGCGCGTGCAGGCATTCGTAGGCGCCGTGCGACAGGCCCGGATACATCGTCCATGCCTGGTTCGCCGAGTTCAGCATTTCGTAGAGCGCGTTGTTCACGAACGCGGGCAGGCCCTGGCCGCCGTAGTCCGGATCGCAGCCGAGCGCCGGCCAGCCGGCCTCGACGTATTGCTGGTAGGCCTCCTTGAAGCCGGTCGGGGTCTTCACGACGCCGTCGCCGACGTACGTGCAGCCTTCACGGTCGCCGACCTGGTTCAACGGGAACAGTACCTCGGAGCAGAACTTGCCCGCTTCTTCGAGGACCTGGTTGATCGTGTCGGCATCGAGGTCCGCATGCCTGGGCATGTGCTTGACTTCGGCTTCGACGTTCAGAAGCTCGTGCAACACGAATTGCATGTCGCGCAGCGGCGCGGCGTACTGTCCCATGACTCTCTCCAAAGTAGGGCTATCGCTCGAGCTCCCGGCGGGCGGATCACGCGCCGCTAACGGCTCTCGCTCTGATACGAAACAATCGTCTTTTCCAGCGCGGCCCACGTGAGGCGCACCGCGTCCGGCGTATGCAGGAAGCGCGCGTCGTGATGCAGGCCGAGCGTGAAGCTGTACAGCTCGAAGAGCATCAGGTCCGGATCGGTATCCGTACGCAGATGGCCTTCGTCCTTCGCCTGCGAAATGGCGCGCAGCAGCGCGGCGCGCCAGGCGGTCACGCTCGCCATCAACTGCTCGCGCACCGAGCTGTCGGGCCGGTCGTCGTACTCGACGGCCCCGCTGATGTAGATGCACCCGGTCGTCACCTCCTGGATGCGCTTCTCCATCCAGCGCGCCAGCATCGCCCGCAGGCGCGGCAGTCCGCGCGGTTCGCGCAGGCTCGGAAAGAACACCTCGTTCTCGAAACGATGGTGATACTCGCGCACGACTTCCACCTGCAGATCCTCGCGCGATCCGAAGTGCGCGAACACGCCGCTCTTGCTCATCTGCATGCGCTCGGCCAGCAGGCCGATCGTCAGCCCCTCCAGCCCGTCACGGCTGGCGAGGTCCAATGCAGCTTCGAGTATCGCGGCACGCGTCTGTTCGCCTTTTCGCATAGCTATTTCTGTAACCGTTCGGGGGTTCAAATAAAATCGAACGGCCGTACTATTATTGAGTGCGACCGCCCGCGAAACAAGGAAATTATTAGAAACCGGTGTCTAACCGAGTCGCTATTTTGCGCGATTCGGGCGGCCTTGGAAGCGGTTTTCCGCACGGCCGTGCTGAAAGATGTGAAGTGCCTGCTTAATCGTAGCTGCCGACCGTCAGCGCCTTCATCACGGTGCGGTACGCCGTATAGGCGAGCCAGTTCAGGATACGCTCGCCCAGCGGGCGCGCCGCGTAGCGCGCCGGGTCGATCGCGCGGCCGTCGGCGAACGCGGCGGCGATCGCGTCGCGCAGCTCGTTCGTCACCGTGTCGTGCCGCACCAGCACGACATTGGCCTCATTGTTCAGCATCAGGCTCAGCGCGTCCAGATTCGACGAGCCGACCGTCGCCCAGTTATCGTCGATCACCGCGACCTTGCCGTGCAGTATCGTCTTGTCGTATTCGGCGACGCGCACGCCGGCGCGCAGCAGCGTGTGATACAGGAACGGCACCGCGGTATCGAGCGACGCGAACTCGTTGCGGCCGATCAGGACCCGCACGTCGACGCCGCGCCGCGCGGCACCCGTCAGCGCGCGGCGCAGCTTGCGGCCCGGCATGAAATACGGGTTCGCGAGCAGGATCTGCTGGCGCGCCTTGCCGATCGCGGCGAGGTACGCCTTCTCGATCGTGCGGCGGTTCACGACGTTGTCGCGCGCGACGAACGCGACGCTCGGCTCGGTCACGATCCGCAGCGCGCCGGCCTTGATCCAGCGGTGGCTGCGCATCCAGCGGCGGAACATGTCCGGAAACGCGTCGCCGCCGGCCAGCCCGGCCGCATATTGCGCATACGGCTTGTGGCCGAACTGGATCCGGTGCCACTGCAGCTCGAACGCGGCGCGCACGTCGGACACGACGGGCCCCGCCATCTCGACGCTGAAGTCCCAGCGCGGATGGTCGAGCGTCGCACCGTTCTGCGCGTGGTCGTCGACGATGTTGATCCCGCCGCAGTAGGCGTACGCATGATCGACCACGGCCAGCTTGCGGTGCGTGCGCGAGAAGCCGAAGCGGCCGAACAGGTAGCGGTTGTAGATGCAGTGCTCGATGCCCGCCTGTGCCCACGCGTCGAACAGCGGCAGGCGCGCGGTGCCGACGCCGTCGGTGATCACCCGCACCCGCACGCCGCGGCGCGCGGCCCGCAGCAGCGCATCCGACACGGGCCGTCCGGCCGCATCGTCGCAGAAGATGTAGGTTTCGAGCATCACCTGCTCGCGGGCGGCGTCGATCCGCTCGATCAGCGCGGCGAAGAACGCGTCGCCGCTCTGGCACAACCGCACGGTATTGCCCGCCGTGAACGCCAGCCGCGATGCGGAGCCCCGCTCCTGCAGGAACATCTGGCGCAGCTGCGCGAAGCGCTTGCGGGCTTCGCCGTTCATGCGGACCCGGGCAACGCGTGAACCGGCCCGGCGCGCTCGGGCAACTGCAGGATCGCCTCGGCATTCGACGGCGAGTAGCAGCGCGCGGCCGCGTCGCGATACGGCAGCCATGCATAGTCGACGTGCTCGCGCGGCGCGAGCGTCACGTCGACGCGACGCGGCACGCACAGCCCGAACCAGTGCTCGGTATTGCGCGTGACGCCGGGCGCGTAACGATGCAGGTACTGCGGGTAGATGCTGTATTCGATCCGGTGCCGCCAGTCGACGAGCGCGCTCGCGGGCACGTCCGGACTGCCGACCACGATGCCCGTTTCCTCGGCCACTTCGCGCGCGGCGGTGACGGCGAGCGGCTCGTCGAGCGCGTCCTTCGAGCCGGTGACCGACTGCCAGAACTCGTGCTGGTCGGCACGCTTGATCACCAGCACGTCGAGTTCGGGGGTATAGATCACGACGAGAACGGATTCGGGGATTTTCGGCGACTTCGTCATCTTTGTTTCATCCGGCGCGCCGAACGTGCGGCGGGTGCTGCGACTGTACCGCAAAAAGCGAAAAAGGCGCACCACGGCGCCTTTTTCATCGTGCGTCGCGCGTGTCGCCACGCGCGCGGCAAAAGCGAAGGAGACCTTACGCCTTCGGCTGTTCCGGCTGACGCAAGCGGATGTGCAGCTCGCGCAGTTGGCGCTCGTCGACAGGGCTCGGCGCTTGCGTGAGCAGGTCCTGCGCACGCTGCGTCTTCGGGAACGCGATCACGTCGCGGATCGAGTCGGCGCCGGCCATCATCGTGACGATGCGGTCGAGACCGAATGCGATACCGCCGTGCGGCGGCGCGCCGTACTGCAGCGCGTCCAGCAGGAAGCCGAACTTGAGCTGCGCTTCTTCCGCGCCGATCTTCAGCGCGCGGAACACCTTGCTCTGCACTTCCTCGCGGTGGATACGCACCGAGCCGCCGCCGATTTCCCAGCCGTTCAGCACCATGTCGTACGCCTTCGCGAGGCAGCGGCCCGGGTCGGTCTCGAGGTACTCGAGATGCTCGTCCTTCGGGCTCGTGAACGGGTGGTGCGCGGCAACGTAGCGCGCGTCTTCGTCGTCGTATTCGAACATCGGGAAGTCGACGACCCACAGCGGCTTCCAGCCGGCTTCGACGAGGCCGCTCGCCTTGCCGAATTCCGAGTGGCCGATCTTCAGGCGCAGCGCGCCGAGGCTGTCGTTCACGACCTTCGCACGATCCGCCGCGAAGAAGATGATGTCGCCGTCTTCCGCGCCGGTGCGCTCGAGGATCGCCGCGATCGACGCGTCATGCAGGTTCTTGACGATCGGGCTCTGCAGGCCGTCACGGCCCTTCGATTTTTCGTTGACCTTGATCCACGCGAGGCCCTTCGCGCCGTAGATGCGCACGAACTCGGTGTAGCCGTCGATGTCGCCGCGCGACAGCTCGGCGCCCTTCGGCACGCGCAGCGCCGCGACACGGCCGTCCTTCGCGTTGGCCGGCGTGCTGAACACCTTGAACTCGACGTCCTTCATCGCGTCGGTCAGCTCGGTGAACTCGAGCTTCACGCGCAGGTCCGGCTTGTCCGAGCCGAAGCGCGCCATCGCTTCCGAGTACGGCATGACCGGGAATTTCGCATCCAGCTCGACGTCGATCGTCGTCTTGAAGATGTGACGGATCATGTCCTCGAACAGGTCGCGGATTTCCTGCTCGCCGAGGAACGACGTCTCGCAGTCGATCTGCGTGAATTCCGGCTGACGGTCGGCACGCAGGTCCTCGTCGCGGAAGCACTTGGTGATCTGGTAGTAGCGGTCGAAGTTCGCGACCATCAGCAGCTGCTTGAACAGCTGCGGCGACTGCGGCAGCGCGAAGAACTGGCCCGCGTTCACGCGCGACGGCACGAGATAGTCGCGCGCGCCTTCCGGCGTGCTCTTCGTGAGCATCGGCGTCTCGATGTCGATGAAGCCCTGCTCGTCGAGGTACTTGCGCGCCTCGATCGCGACGCGGTAGCGCAGGCGCAGGTTGTGCTGCATCTGCGGGCGGCGCAGGTCGAGCACGCGGTGCGTGAGGCGCGTCGTTTCCGACAGGTTGTCGTCGTCGAGCTGGAACGGCGGCGTGACCGACGCGTTCAGCACGGTCAGCTCGTGGCACAGCACTTCGATCTTGCCGCTCTTCAGGCCGGCGTTGACCGTGCCTTCCGGACGGTTGCGCACGAGGCCCTTCACCTGGACGCAGAACTCGTTGCGCACGCCTTCGGCGGTCGCGAACATCTCCGCGCGATCCGGATCGCACACGACCTGCACGAGGCCTTCACGATCGCGCAGGTCGATGAAGATCACACCGCCGTGGTCGCGGCGGCGCTGCACCCAGCCGCACAGCGACACGGTTTGGCCCAGCAGGTGTTCGGTCACGAGACCGCAGTATTCAGTTCGCATCGACATGATGTTTGCTTTCGTTCGGTTTGATCAACGGGCGCCGCAACGCGGCCCGGGCAATGATTCTTTACAGCGGCGGCTCGACGGGGCGGCGGGCGGGCGCCGGGGCCGGCGCCGGGGGCGCCACCACGCCCATCGAGACGATGTACTTCAGCGCGGCATCGACCGACATGTCGAGTTCGATGACTTCGCTCTTCGGCAGCATCAGGAAGAAGCCGGACGTCGGGTTCGGCGTCGTCGGGATGTACACGCTCACGTATTCTTCCGTCAGATGATTGACCACGTCGCCGCCGGGCGTGCCGGTCAGAAACGCGATCGTATACGAGCCGCGGCGCGGATATTCGATCAGCAGCGCCTTGCGGAACGCATTGCCGCTGCTCGACAGCAGCGTGTCCGACACCTGCTTGACGCTCGTGTAGATCGGCCCGACGACCGGGATGTGCCGCACGACCGCGTTCCACCACGTGACGAGCTTCTGGCCGATGAAGTTCTGCGTCGCGAGCCCGACGACGAAGATGAACGCGAGCGTCAGCACCGCGCCGATCCCCGGCACCCGGAAGCCGAACATCCGCTCCGGCTGCCACGACTCCGGCAGCAGCAGCAGCGTCTGATCCATCGTGCCGATGATGAGACCGAGCACCCACAGCGTGATCGCGAGCGGGACGAGAACCAGCAGGCCGGTCAGAAACACCGATTTCAGGGTCGTCTTTTTCATCATCTGCCGTCAAAAAACCGCGCCGGAGGCGCGGATTGCGCGCGGCCCGGACGGGCCGCGCCAGTCAACTGCCGGCCGCGGGCGTCGCCGACGGCGCGGGCGCGCTCGCCGCAGGGGCGCTCGCCGCGCTGTCCGAGCCCGCCGCCGGCGCGGCGGCCGGCGCCGCTTCGCCCGACGCGGGCGTGCTCGCCGTCGCGCTGGTGCCGCCCGAGCCGCCGCGGAAATCGGTGACATACCAACCCGAGCCCTTCAGCTGGAAGCCCGCAGCGGTCAGCTGCTTGCGAAATGCATCCTTCCCGCATTCGGGACATTGCGACAGCGGCGCGTCGCTCATCTTCTGGAGCACATCCTTCGCGAAACCGCACGCTTCGCATCGATAGGCGTAGATCGGCATGATTTTTTCCCGCAGAAACTAGAAACGGCTTGCAAAACCTTGAATTATATCCGAAACCCCAACGCGCCCCGGCAATCGCCGCGACGCGCCGGCGTCAGCGGCGGCGCCACGTGAGCCAGCGCTCGCGCCCGTCGAACACGGGCAGCGAATCGGCCACCGGCAGATCCTCGATCAGCTCGAAGTGCGGCCCGAGCAGCGCGTCGAGTTCCGCGCGATCGATGCCGAACGGCGGCCCCTTCGGCGTCGCGCCGATGAAGAAGTAACCTGCCAGCACGCCGCCCGCCGGCAGCAGCGCGGCCATCTTCTGCGCGTAGTCGGCACGCCGGTCGCGCGGCAATGCGCACAGGAACGCGCGTTCGTAGACCCACTGCACGTCGAACGGCGGCGCATATGCGAAGAAATCCGCCTGCTCGACGACGCCCGCGTGCACGCCGAGCTGCGCCTGCGCGGCGGCAACCGCCTGCGCGGCAAAATCGATCGCCCGCACGGGCCAGCCGGCCTGCGCGAGCCACCCGGCTTCCTGCGCGCTGCCGCAACCGGGAATCAGTACCGCGCACGGCTCGCGACGGCCCGCGAACGCGCGAAAGCCGTCGGGCACGCCGCCGTATTCCCACGGCGTCACGCCGCGCGCGAAGCGCTCGTCCCAGAACGATGCGTGACCAGGGTCACGCGTCGAGAAATCCGCTGCGACCGGGGTAGCCGGCGAAGGGTCACGGGTCGGGTCGGGCATCGCGGCTCTCCTTCCTTGCGTCACGCGCTGTAGGCAAGCGCGAGCAGCACCCGCGCGACCAGCGCGCCGACGCCCACGGCCAGGCCGAAGATCAGCAGCGCCTGCAGCAGCCGGTTGGTGCGCTTCTGCTCGACCAGGATCTGCCGCATCAGCTCCTCGCTCGCCGCGCGCGGCGCGTCGTGGCGCGCGGCCATCGCGTGGTGGATCAGGCGCGGCAGTTGCGGCAGCGTCTTGCTCCATTGCGGCGCCTCGACCTTGAAGCGCTCGTACCAGCCGCGCAGGCCGATCTGCTCGGTCATCCAGCGCTCGAGATACGGCTTCGCCGTCTTCCACAGGTCGAGCTCGGGGTCGAGCGAGCGGCCGAGCCCCTCGACGTTCAGCATCGTCTTCTGCAGCAGCACGAGCTGCGGCTGGATCTCGACATTGAAGCGGCGCGACGTCGAGAACAGCCGCATCAGCACCTGGCCGAGCGAGATGTCCTTCAGCGCGCGGTCGAAATACGGCTCGCACACCGCGCGGATCGCGCTTTCGAGCTCCTCGACGCGCGTGTCCGGCGGCACCCAGCCCGACTCGAGGTGCAGCGTCGCGACGCGGTGGTAGTCGCGCTTGAAGAATGCGAGGAAGTTCTGCGCGAGGTAGTTCTTGTCGAAATCGGACAGCGCGCCGATGATCCCGAAATCGAGCGCGATGTAGCGGCCGAAAGTCTTCGGGTCGAGGCTCACCTGGATGTTGCCGGGGTGCATGTCCGCATGGAAGAAACCGTCGCGGAACACCTGCGTGAAGAAGATCTCGACGCCTTCGCGCGCGAGCTTCTTGATGTCGACGCCCGCCGCGCGCAGCGTCTCGACCTGGCTGATCGGCACGCCCGTCATGCGCTCCATCACGAGCACCTGCGACGTCGAGAAATCCCAGAACATCTCCGGCACGAGCAGCAGGTCGAGGCCCGCGAAGTTGCGGCGCAGCTGGCTGCCGTTCGCCGCCTCGCGCATCAGGTCGAGCTCGTCGTGCAGGTACTTGTCGAATTCGGCGACCACCTCGCGCGGCTTCAGGCGCCGGCCATCGGCCCACATGCGCTCGGTCCAGGTCGCGATGTCGCGCATCAGCGCGAGATCGGAATCGATCACGGGCAGCATGTTCGGGCGCAGCACCTTCACGGCGACCGACTTGCCCGCATGCACGCCCTGCTTGAGCTTCGCGAAATGCACCTGCGCGATCGACGCGCTCGCGACCGGCTCGCGCTCGAACTCGTCGAACAGCTCGTCGACCGGCGCGCCGAGCGATTTCTCGATGATCGAGATCGCGACCGACGAATCGAACGGCGGCACCTGGTCCTGCAGCTTCGCGAGCTCGTTCGCGAAATCGACCGACAGCAGGTCGCGGCGCGTCGACAGCACCTGGCCGAACTTCACGAAGATCGGGCCGAGGCTCTCGAGCGCGTGGCGCAGCCGCACCGCGGGCGGGTCGGAATAGCGGCGGCCGATCGTCGTGATGCGCAACAGCAGCTTCACACGCCGGTCGTCGATGCGGGACAGCATGACCTCGTCGAGGCCGAAACGGATGACGGTGTAGACAATCTTGATGAAACGGAAAATGCGCATGCCCGGCGGCCCTCAGTGCGTGCCGCGCGGGCTGCCGCCCGCACGTACGCCGGTTTTTTGTTCGAGTCGCTCGACCCGCTTCTCGACGCGGGCGAGCGCGTCGCGCGCGCGCGCCAGTTCGGCGTCGAAGTCCGCGAGCGACGCACGCCGGACCACTTGCGGATTCTCGTCGAGCCAATACTCGGCGAGAGAATCGAGCACATTGCGGCCGGTGCGGCGCGCGCGGGCGCCCGCGTCGCGCACGACCGTCGCGATCCGGTGCGCAGCCGCGTCGCCGACCAGCTTCGCGAGATCTTCTTCCGGTTCCCAGCGCAGGTGCTCGGCCAGCTTCGCGATCTGCGTCGCGAACTCCGCGTCGCCCTCGATCTTCACATGCTTCATCACGGCCGGCTGCCCGCCCTGCAGGAACGCGGCCACGGTGTCGCCGGCCAGCGCGATCGACACGTCGACGTGCTGCGCCTCCTGCGCATCGACCGCGCTCAGATAGCCATCGGGCTGCACCAGCAGCGTGAGCGTGACGGGCGGCACGTCGAGACGGGCGGTCTTGCCCGCATAGGGAATCAGGCGGTCACGCGCCCAGGATTCGCGCGCGAGCAGGTGATTGACAGCAGCAGCAAAAGGCTTGGCGGCAAAGGTCATCGGGCTGGGAAAGAAAAAACCCGCGCGGGCCGGACGCCCGCGCGGGTTTCTATTGTAACGTCGGATCGGCTGCGACCCGTGTCCGACCGCAAGCCCGGGCGGCAAGCGGTCGCAGCCGGCGCTCAATGTGCGTTGAGCTGCTGGATCCCCGCGAGCAACCAGCCCTGGCCACCCGACTTCGTCAGGTTCCAGACTTCGTCGAACGGCGCGGCCGGCGCACTCGCCGATTCGCGGATCAGGCCGTGGAAGCGGACGCTCGCCGACTGCTCGATGCCGCGATCCTCGATCGCGACCAGCTCGGCGTCGAGCTGCACGACATCGGTCTGGTTCGCCTCGTTGCCGCGCGAGTCGAGATCGATCTTGATCTCCGCGAACATTTCAGGCGTCGTGAACTCGCGGATGTCGGCCAGGTTGCCCTGGTCCCACGCGGCCTGCAGGCGCACGAAATAGACCTTGGCGCTGCGCACGAACGCTTCGGTGTCGAAGCCCGCCGGCACCTGCAGCGGCGCCGCGGCCGCACCTGCCGCCGACGCCGCCCCCGCGCCGCCGCCGAACACGCTCTGCGCTTCGTTCGCGTAGCTGCTGCCGCTGCCGGCCTGGAACGACGGGCCTTGCGAGTAGTTGCCCGACGCCGACGCCGAGCCGCCCGCCGAATACGCCGGCTCGTTCGAGCGGCGGCGGTTCATGAACTTGCGGATCAGCCAGATGCCGACCGCCGCGAGCAGCGCGATCACGATCAGGTTCGACATCATGCCGGCGAACGCCTCGCCCAGGCCGAAGTGCGACAGCAGCGCCGCGATGCCGAGACCGGCCGCGAGGCCGGCGATCGGCCCGAGCCAGCGCGAGCGGTTGGGTGCGGCCGGCGCGGGTGCGGCCGGGTTCGCGCGCTGCGCCTGCGACGGCGCGGCCTGCTGCATCGGCTGCTGGGCCGGCGGCGTGGCCTGGCGCTGCGTAACCGTGGAGTTCTGGCGGCCGATGCTGCGCCCGCCGCCCACACGCTTGGCTTCAGCGTCGAGCGATGCGAACGTGCCGGCCGTCAGCAGGCCGACCATCAGCATCGTGCCGAGCCGTCGCGCCCAGGGCTTCGACGGCTTGCTACGGTTGAACAACGAACGCGATTGGGACATCAGCATCTCCAGATGTAAGGCAAATGTATGGAAAGAACCCCTTAGTACTTGGTTCCTAGGTGTAAAGCTACCACGCCACCTGACAAATTGTAATATTTGACGGCATCGAGGCCCGCTTGTTCCATCATCGTCTTCAGCGTGTCCTGATCGGGGTGCATGCGGATAGATTCAGCAAGATACCGGTAACTGTCTGCATCTTTCGCGAACTTGTCGCCAAGCCACGGTAATACTTTGAAAGAATACAGATCGTACGCTTTTTTCAGCGGTTCCCAGACTTTCGAGAATTCCAGCACCATCACGCGGCCGCCGGGCTTCGCGACGCGGCGCATCTCGGCGAGCGCGGCGTCCTTGTGCGTCATGTTGCGCAGCCCGAACGCGACCGTGACGATGTCGAAGTAGTTGTCCGGAAACGGAATTTTCTCGGCGTCGCATAGCAGCGACGGCGTCACGATGCCCTTGTCGAGCAGCCGGTCGCGGCCGACGCGCAGCATCGATTCGTTGATGTCCGTGTGCCAGACCTCGCCCGTCGGCCCGGCGGCCTTCGCGAACGCCTTGGTCAGGTCGCCCGTGCCGGCCGCGATGTCGAGCACCCGGTAGCCGGGGCGGACGTTCGCCTGCGCGATCGTGAATGCCTTCCACGCGCGGTGCATGCCCGCCGACATCAGGTCGTTCATCAGATCGTAATTGCTCGCGACCGAATGGAACACGCCCGCCACTTTCTTCGCTTTATCGTTTTCCTCGACGCTTTCGAAGCCGAAGTGGGTTTTGCTCATCGCGGTGATCCTCAGTAAATGGCAAGACGGCGCCGAGAGCCGGCGCCGTCGTTCAGTGGCAGTGGCCGTGCGACGCGCCCGCCGCCGGCATCGGGGCGTCGCGATCGACGCCCGCCGCCTTCAGTTTGTCGAAATAGTCGCGCCAGAGCGCGTCCTGGCGCGTGGCCAGCTCGTACAGGAAATCCCACGAATAGATGCCGGTCGAATGGCCGTCCGAGAACGTGGGCTGCAATGCGTAGTTGCCGACGCCCTCGAGCGCGGTGATCGTCACCTCGCGCTTGCCGGTCTGCAGGGTTTCCTGGCCCGGCCCGTGGCCGCGCACCTCGGCCGACGGCGAATAGACGCGCATCAGCTCGAACGGGATGCGGTAGCTCTCGCCGCTCGGGTACTGCAATTCGAGCACGCGCGACACCGCGTGCACGACGACGCCCGACGGAATCGGGGTCGTGGAAGTCAAACCGCTCATGGCTGCCTCGAATCGGTCATTCGTTGAATCTCTTCGCGCACCGCATTGTGCAGCAACGTGGCCTGCGCGGTACGCAGGCGCAGCAGCGCCTCGGACACGCTGCGCTGCCGCGGCGCCCACACGGGCTGCGGGAAATGCGCGTCGTTCGAAAAGCGCGGGATCACGTGCCAGTGCACGTGCGGCACCATGTTGCCGAGGCTCGCGAGATTCACCTTGCTCGGCTGCATCACGCGCCGCACCGCGCGCTCGACCGCGCAGACGACATCCATCACGCGGGCGCGCTCGGCGTCGGCGAGATCGGAGAACTCGGCCACGTGCGCGCCCCAGATCACCCGGCAGAAGCCCGGGTAGTCGTGCTCGCCCGTTGCCAGGACGACGCGCAGCACGTCGTCCTGCCACAGCACCTCGCCGCCGTCTTCACGGCAAAACACGCATTCCATCGTCGGTCCCCTGTGTCGATGAGAGTCAGCGCTTCAGCGCTGACTCCGGCCCCATGCACAGCTAGTGCGGTCAAGCCCGCATTAGACCAGCACGCGCTCGATCCCGCCATGGTTCGCGCGTGCAACGTAGTCGGCCATCCAGTTCTCGCCGAGCACCTGGCGCGCGATCTCGACGACGATGTAGTCGGCCTCGATGTTCGCATCCTCGTTGTAGCGCGACAGGCCCTGCAGGCACGACGGGCAGCTGGTCAGGATCTTCACGTCCGCGCCGTTGGACGCCGGCGCCGGCGCGCTGCCGGCCACGACCGGGATGCTGCGCAGTTTTGCCGCACCCTTGCGGATCTCCTCTTCCTTGCGGAAGCGCACCTGCGTCGACACGTCCGGACGCGTGACCGCGAGCGTACCCGACTCGCCGCAGCAGCGCTCGTTCTTCTCGATCTTGTAGCCGTCCTTCTCCGAGCCCATCAGCTCGTTGACGAGCTTGACCGGATCCATCGTCTTGATCGGCGTATGGCACGGGTCGTGATACATGTAGCGCGTGCCCGTCACGCCGTCGAGCTTCATCCCCTTCTCGAGCAGGAACTCGTGGATGTCGATGATCCGGCAGCCCGGGAAGATCTTGTCGAATTCATAGCCGGCGAGCTGGTCGTAGCAGGTGCCGCACGACACGACCACCGTCTTGATGTCGAGGTAGTTCAGCGTGTTCGCGACCCGGTGGAACAGCACGCGGTTGTCGGTGACGATCTTCTCGGCCTTGTCGTACTGGCCGGCGCCGCGCTGCGGATAGCCGCAGCACAGGTAGCCCGGCGGCAGCACGGTCTGCACGCCCGCCTCCCACAGCATCGCCTGCGTCGCGAGGCCGACCTGCGAGAACAGGCGCTCCGAGCCGCAGCCCGGGAAGTAGAACACCGCTTCCGAATCGACGGTCGTCGTCTTCGGGTTGCGGATGATCGGCACGATCTTGTTGTCCTCGATGTCGAGCAGCGCGCGCGCCGTCTTCTTCGGCAGGTTGCCCGGCATCTTCTTGTTGACGAAGTGGATCACCTGCTCGACCACCGGCGGCTTGCCGACGGTCGCCGGCGGGTGCGCGGTCTGCTTCGCCGTGACCTTCTTCAGCAGGTCGTTCGCGACCCGCTGCGCCTTGTAGCCGAAGCCCATCATCACGCTGCGCGCGGCGTTGATCGTCTGCGGATTGGTCGCGTTCAGGAAGAACATGCCCGCGGCCTGGCCCGGGTTGAACTTCTTCTTGCCCATCTTGCGCAGCAGGTTGCGCATGTTCATCGTGACGTCGCCGAAGTCGATCTTCACCGGGCACGGCGTCGCGCACTTGTGGCAGACCGTGCAGTGGTCGGCCACGTCGTTGAACTCGTCCCAGTGCTTGATCGACACGCCGCGCCGCGTCTGCTCCTCGTACAGGAACGCCTCGACCAGCAGCGAGGTGGCGAGGATCTTGTTGCGCGGGCTGTACAGCAGGTTCGCGCGCGGCACGTGGGTCGCGCACACCGGCTTGCACTTGCCGCAGCGCAGGCAGTCCTTCACCGAATCGGCGATCGCGCCGATGTCGGACTGCTTCATGATCAGCGATTCGTAGCCCATCAGCCCGAAGCTCGGCGTGTACGCGTTGCGCAGGTCGGCGCCGTCGAGCAGCTTGCCCTTGTTGAAGCGGCCGTTCGGATCGACGCGCTGCTTGTATGCGCGGAATTCGGCGATCTCGTCGTCGGTCAGGAACTCGAGCTTCGTGATGCCGATGCCGTGCTCGCCGGAGATCACGCCGTCGAGCGAACGCGCGAGCGTCATGATGCGCGCGACCGCCGCGTGGGCGTCCTGCAGCATCTCGTAGTTGTCGGAGTTGACCGGCAGGTTCGTGTGGACGTTGCCGTCGCCCGCGTGCATGTGCAGCGCGACGAACACGCGGCCGCGCAGCACCTGCTTGTGGATCGCCTGCGCCTCGTCGAGGATCTGCTTGAACGCGCCGCCGTTGAAGATCGCGCGGAGCTCCGCGCGGATCTCCTGCTTCCACGAGATCCGCACCGTGCGATCCTGCGTGACGTGGAACACGTTCACGCCCGGCTGCTGGTCGACGCGATCCGCGAACTTCTCGGCGAGCGCCTCGTAGCCGAGCTGCACGAGGTAGTGCTGCGCCTCGCGCAGCGGCATGTCGAGCCGGTCGCGCACGAATTCCCAGCGCGCACGCACCCGCTTGAGCAGCTCGAGCGCCTGCTGCACGCGGTCTTCCAGCAGCTCGGCGCTCGGGATCTCGTTCGCGTCGTCGGTCTTGCCGAGCGGCAGGTTGCCGGTGCGGAAGAACGCTTCCAGCGCGTCGATCAGCTGCAGCTTGTTCTTCAGCGACAGCTCGATGTTGATCCGCTCGATGCCGTCGGTGTACTCGCCCATCCGGTTCAGCGGGATGACGACGTCCTCGTTGATCTTGAACGCGTTGGTGTGCTTCGCGATCGCGGCGGTGCGGCTGCGGTCGAGCCAGAAGCGCTTGCGGGCCTCCGCGCTGACCGCGACGAAGCCCTCGCCGCTCTTGCCGTTCGCCATCCGGATCACTTCCGACGTCGCGTGCGCGACCGCATCGGCGTCGTCGCCGACGATGTCGCCGATCAGCACCATCTTCGGGAACGCGTTGCGCTTGCTCTTGGTCGCGTAGCCGACCGCGCGCAGGTAGCGCTCGTCGAGGTGCTCGAGGCCCGCGAGGATCGCGCCGCCCTGCTTCGACGTCTCGAACAGGTAGTCCTTGATCTCGACGATGCTCGGAATCGCCTCGCGCGCCTGGCCGAAGAACTCGAGGCAGACGGTGCGCGTGTGCGCGGGCATCTTGTGCAGCACCCAGCGCGCGGACGTGATCAGCCCGTCGCAGCCCTCCTTCTGCACGCCCGGCAGGCCCGCGAGGAACTTGTCGGTGACGTCCTTGCCGAGGCCTTCCTTGCGGAACCGGCGGCCCTCGATCTCGAGCATCTCGCTCTTCAGCAGCTTCTCGCCCGGCGCGTACGCGCCGTCGAACCACTTCAGCTCGAAGCGGCCGACCGGAATGTCGTGGATCTTGCCCTGGTTGTGCTCGTGGCGCGTGACTTCCAGCCAGTTGCCGTCCGGGTCGACCATCCGCCACCAGGCCAGGTTGTCGAGCGCGGTGCCCCACAGCACGGCCTTCTTGCCGCCCGCGTTCATCGCGACGTTGCCGCCGATGCAGGACGCGTCGAGCGAGGTCGGATCGACCGCGAACACGTAGCCGGCCGCTTCGGCCGCCTCGGTCACGCGGCGCGTGACGACGCCCGCGCCGGAGAAGATCGTCGGCACCTTGTGCGCGACACCCGGCAGCTCGGTGAGCTCGACCGCGCCGAGCTGCTCCAGCTTTTCGGTGTTGATCACGGCAGAGAACGGCGTGAGCGGCACCGCGCCGCCCGTATAGCCGGTGCCGCCGCCGCGCGGGATCACCGTCAGGCCGAGCTCGAAGCAGGCCTTGATCAGGCCCGCGATCTCGGCTTCGGTATCGGGGGTCAGCACGACGAACGGGTATTCGACGCGCCAGTCGGTCGCGTCGGTCACGTGCGACACGCGCGACAGCCCGTCGAAGCGGATGTTGTCCTTCTGCGTGCAGCGGCCGAGCGCCTTGGTCGCGCGGCGGCGCAGCTCGGCCATCTTGTCGAATTCGTCCGCGAACTCGTCTACCGCGCGCTGCGCGGCGGCCTCGAGCGCCCCGACGCGCACCGCGCGCTCGCGGCCCGCGTCGTCCTGGTGGGCGGTCAGGTCGGCGCGGCGGCGCTTCTCGATCTCGCCCAGGCGGTGGTTCAGCGCCTCGATCAGCAATGCGCGGCGCTTCGGGTTGTCGAGCAGGTCGTCCTGCAGGTACGGGTTGCGGCGTACGACCCAGATGTCGCCCAGCACCTCGTACAGCATCCGGGCCGAGCGGCCGGTGCGGCGCTCGGCGCGCAGCTCGTCGAGCACGGCCCACGCTTCCTCGCCCAGCAGGCGGATCACGATCTCGCGGTCGGAGAACGAGGTGTAGTTGTACGGAATCTCGCGCAGACGGGGCGCGGGGTCGGCGGCGACGGCGGCGGCCGCGCCATGCGGATCGAAAACTTGTGGTGCGTTCATGTTCGGACGACTCGGAGGGCCGATACACCGTGCAGGGGCGTCGGCGAGCGCGGTGGGCGCAATCTTGGGGAAATCTGTTCTGTTACCAGGCGGGCGACCGCATTGCGTGGGGTCGATACGGCCTGGCGGCACTCGGAGCCATCACCACGATCGCGCGCGGCGCGCATGCCGTTCCGCCGCGGGGCTGGCTGCGCGCGGCGACGGCGTCGAAGGGGCGATCCGAGGGTGCCTCTGCATCTTCCGATCCTTGATTCAAAACGAAATTCTAACTCATGATCGGGCATCGCGTGAGGGGTCGGACTGGCTGTGGGGGTATGGCCGGAAGCCCCGCCAGCCGGGGCGCAGCGCGATTTCGTGCGGCCATTCGCCGTCCGTCCGGTCGGTAACCGGCCGGTTAAGCGCGGAAAAAAACCGGCCGCCTGCCCGCAATACGGTGCGCAATCGCATGGGCTGGGAGGCAAAGGCGCCTTGGCGCTATCATTGATCTTTTATGTCTGCATCCGCACTGCACGCGAGCGCCCATGGCATCCCACGACTATCTGAAGAAAATCCTCACCGCGCGCGTCTACGACGTCGCGATCGAGACGGAGCTCGAACCGGCCCGCAACCTGTCGGCCCGGCTGCGCAACCCGGTTTACCTGAAGCGCGAGGACAACCAGCCGGTGTTCTCGTTCAAGCTGCGCGGCGCGTACAACAAGATGGCGCACATTCCGGCCGACGCGCTCGCGCGCGGCGTGATCACCGCATCGGCAGGCAACCACGCGCAGGGCGTCGCGTTCTCGGCGGCGCGCATGGGCGTGAAGGCCGTGATCGTCGTGCCGATCACGACGCCGCAGGTGAAGGTCGACGCGGTGCGCGCGCACGGCGGCCCGAGCGTCGAGGTGATCCAGGCGGGCGAATCGTATAGCGACGCGTACAAGCATGCGCTGCAGGTGCAGGAAGAACGCGGCCTCACGTTCGTCCACCCGTTCGACGATCCATACGTGATCGCGGGCCAGGGCACCATCGCGATGGAGATCCTGCGCCAGCACCAGGGCCCGATCCACGCGATCTTCGTGCCGATCGGCGGCGGCGGGCTCGCGTCCGGCGTCGCCGCGTACGTGAAGGCGGTGCGCCCGGAGATCAAGGTGATCGGCGTGCAGGCCGAGGATTCGTGCGCGATGGCGCAGTCGCTCAAGGCCGGCCAGCGCATCGAGCTGAGCGAAGTCGGCCTGTTCGCGGACGGCACCGCGGTGAAGCTCGTCGGCGAGGAAACCTTCCGGCTCTGCGGCGAATATCTCGACGGCGTCGTGACGGTCGACACCGACGCGCTGTGCGCGGCCATCAAGGATGTGTTCCAGGACACGCGCAGCGTGCTCGAGCCGTCCGGCGCGCTCGCGGTCGCGGGCGCGAAGCGCTACGCGGAGCACGAAGGCATCGAGAACCAGACGCTCGTCGCGGTCACGTCCGGCGCGAACATGAACTTCGACCGGATGCGCTTCGTCGCCGAGCGCGCGGAAGTGGGCGAGGCGCGCGAGGCCGTGTTCGCGGTCACGATCCCCGAGGAACGCGGCAGCTTCAAGCGCTTCTGCTCGCTCGTCGGCGAGCGCAACGTCACCGAGTTCAACTACCGGATCGCCGATGCGCAGGCCGCGCACATCTTCGTCGGCGTGCAGATCAAGCGCCGCGGCGAATCGGCGGAGATCGCCTCGAACTTCGAGTCGCACGGCTTCCAGACGGTCGACCTGACGCACGACGAGCTGTCGAAGGAGCACATCCGCTACATGGTCGGCGGCCGCTCGCCGCTCGCGCACGACGAACGCCTGTTCCGCTTCGAATTCCCGGAGCGCCCGGGCGCGCTGATGAAGTTCCTGTCGTCGATGGCGCCGGACTGGAACATCAGCCTGTTCCATTACCGCAACCAGGGCGCGGACTACAGCTCGATCCTCGTCGGCCTGCAGGTGCCGCAAGCCGACCGCGCGGAGTTCGAACGCTTCCTCGCGGCGCTCGGCTATCCGTACGTCGAGGAGAGCGGCAATCCGGCCTACCGTCTGTTCCTGTCGTAACCGTCACGCACCATGAATCCCGAACATTCCCCGCTCGGCAAGGCGACCGTCTACAACAACCCGTACGACGCGTCGCTGCTGTTCCCGATCCCGCGCGCCGGCGCGCGCGAGCAGATCGGCATCACGTCGTCGCTGCCGTTCTTCGGCACCGACATCTGGAACGCCTACGAGCTGTCGTGGCTGAACGCGCGCGGCAAGCCGCAGGTCGCGGTCGCGACGTTCTTCGTGCCGGCCGAATCGCCGAACATCGTCGAATCGAAATCGTTCAAGCTGTATCTCGGCTCGTTCGCGCAGACCGTGTTCGAATCCGTGGAGGCCGTGCGCGACACGCTGAAGCGCGACGTGTCGGCCGCGTGCGGCGCGAGCGTCGCCGTGCAGCTCGTGTCGCCGCACGACTTCCGCAAGCTCGAGATGGACGAGCTCGACGGGCTGTCGCTCGACCGGCTCGATCTCGACACCGACATCTACGAGCCCGATCCGTCGCTGCTCACCGCTGCGCACGACGAGGCGCCGGTGGAAGAGACGCTCGTGTCCGACCTGCTGAAATCGAACTGCCCCGTGACCGGCCAGCCGGACTGGGGCAGCGTGCAGATCCACTACGTCGGGCCGCAGATCGACCACGCGGGCCTGCTGCGCTACATCATCTCGTTCCGCAATCACACGGGCTTTCACGAGCAGTGCGTCGAGCGCATCTTCCTCGACATCCTGCATGCGTGCAAACCGGTGAAGCTTGCGGTGTATGCGCGTTATACGCGGCGCGGCGGGCTCGACATCAACCCGTTCCGCACGAACTACAACCAGCCGATGCCGGATAACGCGCGGACGGCGCGGCAGTAAATGAAGTGAAGCTGGCGGGCACTTCGCGGCCCGCCAACACAGACTGCTTGCTGAAAAAAATCGTCTTCGCGGACGCTAGGCGCGAAGGCAAATAACATCGTAACTTGCTGCGAATAACAAAAAAATAGACCTTCTTTCTCTTGGCGAAGACCAATGGAACGATATACCCCCTGACAATTGCTTGATAGATACGGTCGTTATTGCACGCAATGATGTCTTCCATCCAAGAGTCCCCGAGCGATTCATGTCACTGCTTGATCGCTAGTTGATCGGCTTTCATCCATCGAAGCAAGTGTTTCCCGGAAGCGTTGACGTAATCCACGTATACCCAACCAACAGGAGACTGCTTCAACACCGTTACGACATCGTTCTGGATCAGATAGGCTCGGCTCGCGTTCGTCTCATCGGGTGCGGTATAAAGAGTCGCTTTTTGAACCGATACGGTTGCGATTCGATGCTCCGTTGCCGCCGTTGTTGACCTGGATGCACGAACGGCACCGCCATTCGCCTTTGAGAGCTCGACATCGATTAGTCGCGCATCACTTTCGGCACCGGCCGCATGCAAGGCGGCGGCAATCTTCCGATAAGACTCACGATTAGCCGATGACAATGGATCGCAACGCAGGAGATTGTCGGCACCGGCGGCGTCGCGAATTGTCAGTTCCGGGGGTTGACCGGTACCAATGAAGCCCAATTGTCGGCTTACCGATGGTCGATCCCTCTTCACCATCATATAGGTCTGCTCGTCGGTTCCCCACTGCGCCGGGCGGCCATCCTGCCATCCTGCTCCACATATCTCGCCAGTTTGATCGGCGGTAATACATCCGGTGCGGATCTCGATCATCGAACAGTACTCCCGACTCAGCACGGACTCCGGTTGCCCTGGCCCCGTCGATACTGTTCCCTGTTCACCTCGCGCGACGACTACGTATTGACCAGACGGCGAGATATTGCCCTCGCTGGGAGGTTCCATTTGCGTGCTGCCATCCGCGTTCGACTCATCAGTTTTTTGCAGCAGGTCGAACCCCATTCCATTCGGGAAGTAGAAAACTGCATTTTTCCAGGAACGTTCGGGCAATGGATCATGAGGGTTCACAGCGTTGCTATAGACAATTTCTGCCCCGCCCGGCAATGCAAACTGAAGTGTGGACTGGGGCGCGGCGGCAGCAAGGCCGTTTAGTAACACGATCTTGACGAACACCGTGCCGATACGAACAACATGAAGACGAGACAAGCCGATTCGAAACAGCAAGGCAGTTGGAGTCATACATTCAAAAATCGCGCTTTTCACGACGGCATTCCCAAGATTTGCTCCAGATGATGATATCGGCCAGGTGCGACCGACACCCCATTAACATTCGCCATAGCACGCGACGGGCCGTAGTCCTGCACAATGCTCGCTTCGTACGCGCTCCTGTTTTCCCCCCACTCTGCAGGATTGCGCGAGACCGTGGGATTGCGTTGAAAGAATCGATCCAGCGAAGCTTTCATACTGCTTGACGTAGCACTGGGCCAATTGACGTCCTGATCCAAGACGGTCGCTCGCCCGAGTGACGAATGCAGATAATCCCCGATTCGATACGGATAACCACGAGGGAGCTTATCAATGGCTCGATTGAGACGGGCGATGAAATCCTTGATTTGCAGCTCTTGATATAGGGGCGAAGACACAGCGTGAGCCATCGATGCGATTGGAGGACACTCCACGGACTTGCCGAAAGTCTCTTTCGAAAAATCACGCCGCAGCGCAGCGTAAAGATCGCCTCCAATCAGCCGAATACCATTTGTAAATGTCGAGTGCGCATACCCCAACACTGCTTCATTGCCCGAGCCAGTGACAGTCCAACCGCAATTGGAAAAATATTGTTGGTATTCGTCAGGATATGCATCTCGGAAATCGGCAATCTGAACAGCTAGTTCGCCCTTGCTTTCCGAGCCACGGATGGTCTTCTGCATTGCCCCAGCGCTAATAATCGCTATGTCGATCGCCTGAACTGTATCCACCTTGCCTTCGTTCTGGGCCATAGCGCGCACAATCTTCTCCTCTGTCTCGCTTATGGTCCCGTTGGTCCGCAGCGTAGTTAACGCCGGGCAGTCACCCAATGATATCGATCCCGTATGTAGCGGCCCGTACCAAAAGGTATCCGCAGACTTTTTGAAGCGCGTCCCAGTAACCGTCACGCAACAACCACAGTCGCAATCCCCTCCACTTTGAGAGAAAGCGCCAATAATGCCAATCGGATTGACATGAAAAAAAATCGGCCCGGGGAATCCCGGGATGTGGGCTCTCACGTCATCCCACCACGCGAGCTTATCGATGCGCTTCTGTTCTTCCTCGTGCTGTGGCTTTGGGCCCCCTTGCTTTTCCAGCTCGGCAATCAATTGCTTCCATTTCGACGGGTTTGCCCACTCGCTTTCATGCTCGACGATCAGCCGAGATGCAGCCTGCATAAGCCACGGATATCCGCCACGCTCGGTCTGCGACAGCGTGCACAGTTCGTCCGCCGCTTGTTTCCCATCGCCTTTTGTGAAAAGGGCGTCGTATACCTTGAGCATCAACGGGCTAAGATTCACACGTGAAGCGAGATCGGCAACATTGGCGCCGCGCGCATAGTCAACCCACTTCTGGGTCGTGGCAAAGATCGTATGCGCTACGTCATGGGCATCCGCCACGCATTCGAAGTCGATCCACTTCTGCGCGAATTCCCGCGTTACCCGGCCGCTCGGGTGGTTAAAGTCGCACACCCAACCATCGATCGGCTGACCGTGCGCATTCACACCGCCTACGTGCCACCAGTTCACCGGGTAACCCGGATCGGGATTGGGGCGCGGCTCGGGAATCCGCCGATTCGGGTCACGCGCCAGTTCGCCGAGCGAATACACCTGGACTGTGTCTGTCTTTCTCGACTGCGGGTCGGCGCCTGGGACAAACTTCTTCTTATCCTCCGTACGTTGACAGAGGACCGTACCCGGAGCGATTCGCAAAATCGTCGGCTCGACGGGCAAGCCCAGCGCCGTCCAGTGCTCCTTGTGCGGGCCGTGCTCGTTGACCCATGCCCTCCCCTGTTCGAGAAACGACTGGATACTGTCGTCGCAAAACACCTCGATGTGCGCCATCCGGGTTCCGGACGTGCATTGGTTCAGCGAGTCGTATCGGCCGAGGTGGCCGATCAGTTCGCCCGCCTTGATCGGGATACCCTCTGCTTTCTGTGAGGCCGTTGTCACGATCACCCTATCGAATATCGAGTCGGGGAATACTTCCTGAACAACTGGCCCGCCATTTTCCTGGCCGAGATAAACCCAACCGCCGATGGTACCGGACGGCTCGACATAGCCGCCTGCCTCGGCCGGATACGGCGACGCGCCATGCAAGTCAGCTACCTGGCCCCAACCTTTCTCCCTCTTACCAATGCTGACGCTCGCTCCGTGCGGAAGAATACCGATCGTTTCGCCGCGGGGATGACTTTTGCGAACCCGCAGCCCCAGTTGAGCCGGATCCGGCACCTGCCCGCCACGACCCGGTGCCGGCTTGTCCTGAGCATGCTGCGTCACCTGCCACTGCCTTGACCAGTATGTCGGCTTCTCCCGCTTCGGGAAGTTCGCATAGTCTTCGTGCGACATCAGGTGCATGTACAGGCTGTAGAACGTCAGCGTCTTGCCTCGCGGAAATTCCATCGTGTGCCGCACCAGCGCAAAGCCGGTACTGTACGGTGCCTGAACCGGTGCATTGCTGCTGGTCGATGCGATCTCGCTGACCGGATAGGTCTTGTTGATGCGAAACGCGATCAGCACGCCGTCGGCAATGCAGCGCAATCCCGCCTCGAGATCTAGGACCTGTCCGGCACCCGCCTCGGTGACGTGAATTCCGCCGTGCCACATCCCCTTGCGGCTGACGAGATACGTGCCGGTCGGCTCGCGTTCAGCAAGCAGCCGGTAAATCTCATGCTCGTCGGTAAATCTTGAAGACTTCCCGGATTTGCTTTGTTCTTTGCGCAGGAAAGGAAAGGCAAACGGCAATTGCTTCAGGCGGGAAATGACGGTCTCGGGAGTTGGTGATGCCTTGTTCGGTGCGGGCTTGTTGGTCACGATCTGACTCATCCAGAGAATTCTTATCTTGACAAGACCATACAATGCGATCTCGGATTCCGTTTATCCAAGATTGTCGACGCTATTCTCGAACAACATCCCAACCTCGGCTCTTTCCGCCAAGCGAAAGCGACGCGTCTTCCCCACGGTTGGAACGGCTTTGTTACAAAACGCTAAATCCCGGCATCAAACGCAACCGACAAGAAATCAATCGAACCCGCCTCTACGCAACGGGGCCGGCACATGCCAATGCGCCAGCCCCGTTGAACAACGATTCGCAGTCGCCGCGTTACTTCACCGGCGCCTTGTAAGCGATGCAATCGACCTCGACCTTGCAGTCGATCACCATGCTCGACTGCACGCACGCGCGCGCCGGCGGATGCTCGCCGAAGTACGACACGAATACCTTGTTGAACGACGCGAAATCGCGCGCGTCGTCGAGCCACACGCCGCAGCGCACGACGTGCTCGAGGCCGTAGCCGGCTTCCTTCAGGATCGCGATCACGTTCTCGATCGTCTGCTTCGACTGCGTGACGATCCCGCCTTCGACCACCTCGCCGTTCACCATCGGCGTCTGGCCCGACACGTACAGCCAGCCGTCGGCTTCGACCGCACGCGCAAACGGCATCACCTGGCCGCCCGTGCCCTTCGCTTCGCCTACGCCATATCGCTTCATCGTTTCACTCCTGTGTCGACCAGAGTTGGCGCTTCAACGCTTACTCTGGTTCCATGCAACGCTGGGTTGCGGATGCGCGCGCCGTGCGCGGCACGCACGGAAGTTGTGCCGGGCGCCGCGCGTCAGAACGCCGCGCCGGCGCTCGCCGGCGCACGCGCGCCGCGCGCGACGAAGCCGCCCGCGCGTTCGCCGGTCGGCTGGCCGTCGCGGTAGGTCAGCACGCCGTTGACCCACACCGCGTCGATGCCGTGCGCGGGCTGCTGCGGCCGGTCGAAGGTCGCCGCGTCGATCACGCTGTCCGGATCGAACAGCACGAGATCCGCGTGGAAGCCGACATGCACCTCGCCGCGCCCGACGAGCCCGAAGCGGCGCGCGGACAGCGACGTCATCTTGCGGATCGCCTCCTCGAGCGGCAGCAGGCCCGTCTCGCGCGCGTAATGGCCGAGCACGCGCGGAAATGCGCCCCACAGCCGCGGATGCGGCAGCGGATCGTTCGGCAGGCCGTCGGAGCCGACCATCGTCGCCGGATGCGACAGGATCCGCCGCACGTCGTCCTCGGACATGTTGTGGTACACCGCGCCCGCCGGCCGGATCCGCTGCGCGGCTTCCTGCTCGGTCACGCCCCACTCGGCCGCGATCGTCTTCAGCAGCTTGCCCGCGACTTCCGGATGCGGCTCGGACCAGGTGATCGTGATGTCGATGTCGCCCGTCACCTGCTTCAGGTCGAGCGTCGACGAGCTGCGGCTGTACGGATAGCAGTCGCAGCCGACCGGCTGATAGCGGCGCGCGCTTTCGAGCGATGCGAGCACCTCGGTGCTGCGGCCCCAGTTCGACGGGCCCGCGCATTTCAGGTGGGAGATCACGACCGGCACCTGCGCGTGGCGGCCGACGCGATACGCCTCGTCCATCGCATCGAGGATCGCGTCGAATTCGGTGCGCATGTGCGTGGTGTACAGCGCGCCCGCGTTCGCGAGCGGCTCGGCGAGCGCCATCACCTCCTCGGGCGGCGCCGCGAACGCGGAACCGTACGCGAGGCCCGACGACAGCCCGAGCGCGCCATGCGCGAGCGCTTCCTCGAGCTGTGCGCGCATGCCGGCGATCTCGCGCTCGGTGGCCGCGCGATCGAGGCGGTCCATCTGGTTGTTGCGCAGCGCGGTATGGCCGACCAGCGCCGCGACGTTGACGGCCGGCCGCGCCTCGTTCACCGCCGCGACGTAGTCGGCGAAGGTCGGATACAGGAACGCGGCGCGCTCGCCGAGCAGGTTCATCGGGTCAGGCGGGTCGCCCGCGAGCGTCACCGGCGACGCGCTGATCCCGCAGTTGCCGACGATCACCGTCGTCACGCCCTGCGTGATCTTCGGCAGCATCTGCGGCGAGCGGATCACGTGCGTGTCGTCGTGCGTGTGCACGTCGACGAAGCCCGGCGCGAGCGCGCGGCCGTTCGCCTCGACGACCGTCTCGGCCAGCCAGTTCGACAGGTTGCCGATCGCCGCGATCATGCCGTTGCGGATCGCGACGTCGCGCGGGACGGGCGGCGCGCCGGTGCCGTCATACAGCTGCGCGCCGACGATCAGCGTATCGGCGGCTTCGGGATGCGAATGCATGGTCAGTCTCCTAGCGGTTGACGGTCGCCGCCGCCACGGTGCGCGTCGAGCGCGTGCTTGACGCGGCGCAGCGATTCTCGGCACGCGTCGCCGAGCCGCAGCGCGACCCCGGTGACGAGCACGTCGATGGCCATCATCATCGCGTAGCGCGATGTCGACGGTTTGAAAATGAAATCGGTCTCGAACGCGACGACCGGAATCAGGTGGTCGGCGAGCTGCGCGAGCGGAGATGCGGGCGCGGTGACCGCGATCAGCGTCGCGCCGTAGCGCTTGGCGAGCGCGCAGCTCTCGAGCAGCTCCGGCACGCGCCCGCTCACCGACAGCGCGACCATGACCGAGTCGCGCGTCGCGGTGGCCGCGACCATCCGCTGCAGCACGCTGTCCTGGTAGCTCGCGACCGGACGGCCGAAACGCACGAGCCGGAAGCGCAGCTCGTCGGCGAGCGCGGTGGAGCCGCCGCCCTGCCCGTACACGTAGATCATCTTCGCGCCGGCGAGCCGGTCGGCCGCCGCGTCGAACGACGTGTGGCGCAGCAGCTGGTGGTTGTGCGCGAGCGCGACCTGGATCTCGTCGTAGACGAGCGACGCCGGGTTCGCGTCGCCGGCGCCCGCGTCGTCCGACGGCGCGAGAAAGCGCTGGCCGACGGCCGCCGCCTGCGCGACGAGCAGCTTCAGCTCGCGCACGTCGCGGCAGCCGACCGCCTTCGCGAAGCGCGTGACCGTCGCGACGCTCACTTCCGCGTCGCGCGCGAGCGTGCTGATGCTCGCATGCGCGGCGCGCCCGAGATCCGCGAGGATGAACGCCGCGACCTTGCGCTCGGCATCGCGCAGCTCCGGCGCGCACTCGGCGATCCGCGCAATGATGTCGACGGCCGGCTGGCCGGCCGGTTGCGCGGCAGGCGGAACAGAGGACGAAGTGGCGGACGAATTCATCTGCTGAAAAAAGTTGCGGCGCATCATGTTACTAAATAACATCACCGCGCCGATGCTACTTTCTGTACCATCGGCATGTCAACTTCAGTGCAATGCATATCGATGATGGAGCGGGATGACATGAAAGTTACAAACTATCAGGAAGCGACGATCGATCCGTTCGGCAAGGGCCTCGGCAATCTGCCGAGCGCGAGCGTGCCGCTCGCCGACGCGGGCCGCCTCGAGTGGAACCTGCTCGCGGAAGACGTCAGCCTGCCGGCCGCGGTGCTGTACGAGGATCGCATCGAGCACAACCTGAAGTGGATGCAGGCGTTCGTCCAGGAGTACGGCGTCAAGTTCGCGCCGCACGGCAAGACGACGATGGCGCCGCAGCTGTTCCGCCGCCAGCTCGACGCCGGCGCATGGGGCATCACGCTCGCCACGGCGCACCAGACCCAGGCCGCGTATCACGGCGGCGTGCGGCGCGTGCTGCTCGCCAACCAGCTGGTCGGCCGCCGCAACATGACGATCATCGCGGGGCTGCTGTCGGATCCCGATTTCGAGTTCTTCTGCCTCGTCGATTCGGCCGACGGCGTCGACCAGCTCGGCCGCTTCTTCGGCGAAGCGAAGAAGTCGATCAACGTGCTGCTCGAGCTCGGCGTGCCGGGCGGCCGCACCGGCGCGCGCGACGCCGCGCAGCGCGACGCGGTGCTCGCCGCGCTGGCCCGCTACCCGGACACGCTGAAGCTGGCCGGGATCGAACTCTACGAAGGCGTGCTGAAGGAGGAGGACGAGATCCGCACGTTCCTGCAGGGCGCGGTCGCGCTGACGCGCGAGCTCGCCGCGGCCGGCCGCTTTGCGCGCACGCCGGCGATCCTGTCGGGCGCGGGCTCGGCATGGTACGACGTGGTCGCGGAGGAATTCGCGAAGGCGTCCGACGCAGGCTTCGCGGAAGTGGTGCTGCGCCCGGGCTGCTACCTGACGCACGACGTCGGCATCTACAAGAAGGCGCAGACCGACGTGTTCAAACGCAACCCGACCGCGCGCAAGATGGGCGAAGGCCTGCTGCCCGCGCTGCAGTTGTGGGCGTACGTGCAGTCGGTGCCGGAGCCGGACCGCGCGATCATCGCGCTCGGCAAGCGCGACTCGGCGTTCGACGCGGGCCTGCCCGAGCCGGCGCGCCATTTCCGGCCGGGCCGCGACACCGCGCCGCGCGACGTGGCCGCGGGCGAAGGCTGGGCGATCACCGGCCTGATGGACCAGCACGCGTACCTGCAGATCCCGCCCGGCGCGGACGTGAAGGTCGGCGACATGGTCGCGTTCGACATCTCGCACCCGTGCCTGACGTTCGACAAGTGGCGCCAGCTGCTCGTGCTCGATCCGCAATTCCGCGTAAAGGAAGTGATCGAGACGTTCTTCTGAGATCCGCCGCGCGGCGGCCGCCCGGCCGCCCGAGCGGGCCGCCCCGCAACGGGGCGGCCGTCATGCCGGATTCGACCTGCCGGAGTACACTGCGCTTTCGTTCCGACCGTCCCCTCTTTCGCAGGAGAAAGCCATGGCAGCGAAGAAGATCCTGTTCCTGACCGGCGATTTCGCCGAAGACTACGAAACGATGGTGCCGTTCCAGGCGCTGCAGGCCGTCGGCCATCGCGTCGACGCGGTCTGCCCCGGCAAGCGGGCAGGCGACAAGATCAAGACCGCGATCCACGACTTCGAGGGCGACCAGACCTACACCGAGAAGCCCGGCCACCAGTTCACGCTGAACGCGACGTTCGACGACGTCGATGCGACCCGCTACGACGCGCTCGCGATCGCGGGCGGCCGCGCGCCGGAATACCTGCGGCTCGATCCGAAAGTGATCGCGATCGTGCGCGCGTTCGCCGATGCGGGCAAGCCGATCGCCGCGATCTGCCATGCGGCGCAGCTGCTCGCCGCCGCGGACGTGATCCGCGGCAAGCGCATCTCGGCCTATCCGGCCTGCGCGCCCGAAGTGAAGCTCGCCGGCGGCGAGTATGCGGACATTCCGGTCGACGCGGCCGTCACCGATGCGCCGTTCGTCACCGCGCCCGCGTGGCCCGCGCACCCGGCGTGGCTCGCGCAGTTCCTCGCATTGCTCGGCACGCGCATCGAGCTGTAACGCCGTTCCCGCGGCGGCGGCGCGCTCAGCGCCCCGCCGGCGGCGGGCCGGCTTCCGCGATCCGCGCCTCCAGCATCGCGAGCGCGCCCGACAGCCCGTTCAGCACGTCGTCCGGGAGCTGCGCCACTGTCTTGTCGAGGAATGCCTTGCGGCGCGGCAGGCTCGCGTCGAATGCCGCGCGCCCGTCGTCGGTCAGCTTCACGTTCGTCACGCGGTTGTCGCGCGCGTCGGATTCGCGCTCGATCCAGCCGAGCGCCTCGAGCGCCTTCAACTGGCGCGTGAGCGCGCCCGGGTCGATCCGCAGCACTTCGACGAGCCGCTTCTGCGACGCGTGGCCGTCCATCGTATTGAGCGCGACCATGATGCGCCAGCGCGGCATCGGCTGGCCGACGTGCGCCTCGAACGCGCTCATGAACGCGCGATAGGTTCGTCCGAACTGCTGCAAGATCGCGACGCGGTCCTGTTCTTCCATGCGCTGAATCTGTTCCTTCAATCGGCCAACGGGCCGGGTTCGATCTTGCGCCGCAGCGTAATCGGCGGCACGCGTCTGCATTGCCACACCGAAAACACCGCGACCGCCGCCGCCACCGCGACGCCCAGGTGAATCGCGCCGACCAGCGATTCGCGGGCCGCCTCGAGCAGCAGCGCGCCATTATGCCCGGCACGCGTCAGTTCGCTCACGAGACCGCCCTGCGCCGCGCGGTCGATCAGGATCTGCGGATCGGCGAGCCGCGCGTGCCACTGCAGCGCATGATCGGCCGCGAGCGCGTCGCGCACGCCGCCCGCGTACATCTGGTTGACGAGCGTGCCCGTCAGCGCGGTGCCGACCATCCCGCCGACCATCCGCAGCGACTGCAGCAGCGCGGTCGCGATGCCGAGGTGCTCGCGCCCGGCCGTCTGCTGCGCGAACACGGTGAGGTTCGGCAGCACGAAGCCGAGGCCGACGCCGCCCGCGACCATCAGCGCCATCAGCACCCAGCGCGGCGTGGCGTGCGTCGCCGCGACGACGCCGACGCAGGTGATCGCGAACAGCGCGAAGCCGACGTGCAGCATCGCGTTCGGATGGCGGATGCGGGTGACGACGCGGCCGTTCATGATGCTGCCGATCGTGATGAACACGACGAGCGGCGTGATCACGAGCCCGGCTTCCTTCGGCGACATGCCGAAGCCGCCCTGGAACAGCAGCGGCGCGTAGAACAGCAGCGAGAACATCGAGAAGCCGGCGAGGATCGCGAGCACGAACAGCGCGGACAGCGCGCGGTTGCCGAACATGTCGAACGGCAAAATCGGCTGCGCGCAGCGCTTCTCCCAGCGCCACAAACCGACGCCCGCGACGAGCGCGACGCCGAGCAGCAGCGTCGGCCAGCCGGCGATCCCGTATTTCGGCAGCCATTCGACGAACAGTTGCAGCGCGCCGAGCGACAGCGCGATCAGGATCGCGCCCGGCCAGTCGAGCCGCATCTTCTCGTCGTGCTCGATATGGCGCAGGTGCGGCAGGTAGCGCCACACGAACAGCAGCGACAGGATCCCGACCGGCAGGTTCACGTAGAACACCGAGCGCCAGCCGAACGACTGGGTCAGCACGCCGCCGAGCGACGGCCCGATCGCGTTCGCGATGCCGAACGCGGAGCTCATCATCACCTGCCAGCGCAGCCGCACGACCGAATCGGGGAACAGGTCGGGAATGCACGCGAACGCGGTGCCGACCAGCATCCCGCCGCCGATGCCCTGCAGCCCGCGCGCAAGCACGAGCGACAGCATGTCGTTGGCCATCCCGCACAGCACCGACGCGGTGGTGAACAGCACGATCGACGCGATCACGAACGGCTTGCGCCCGTAATAGTCGCCGAGCCGGCCGAAGATCGGCACGGTGATCACCGAACTGAGCAGGTATGACGTCGCGACCCATGCATACAGGTCGAACCCTTTCAGCTCGGCGACGATCGTCGGCAGCGCGGTGCCGACCACGGTCTGGTCGAGTGCGACGAGCATCGTCACGAACGAGATCCCGATCATCGCCAGCAGCGACTCGCGGAACGGCAGGACTTGCCCGCTCGAATGGTGGGCGGCGGTATGGACGGCCATTTTTTGCTGAAACAACTTTTGACGAGTCAACAATTTGAAAATTCTAGCACGGCTGGAGTAACCTAGCTGACGGCCGACGGCTCGGCCCTGGCTGCAAGGGAGGAAGATGGAACCGATTTCAACCGGCGTCGCGACGACGCTGTCGGACGACGACCGCGACGTGCTGCGGCGCGCGAAGCAGGTGCTGGAAAGCCCGTCGCTGACGATGAAGCTGACGGGCCTGCTCGGCGCGCCGGTGGAGAAGATGATCGGCCGGCTGCCGGATTTCGCGACCGGCAAGATCAACGACGCGACCCAGCTCGCGCTGCGCAAGTGCCTGAACCTCGCGCTGCGCACGCTCGGCAAGCCGCCGGCGCCGGACGTGGACACGCCCGACAAGCCGAGCAACCTGCTGCACAAGCTCGCGGTCGCGACGACGGGCGCGGCGGGCGGCGCGTTCGGCTTCCTCGCGCTGCCGGTCGAGCTGCCGGTGACGACGACGCTGATCTTCCGCTCGGTGTGCGACATCGCGCGCAGCGAGGGCGAGGACCTGTCGTCGGTGGATACGCAGCTGCAGTGCCTCGCCGTGCTCGGCATGGGCGGCAACCCGGACCGCAGCGAAGAGGATGCCGATCTCGGCTACTTCGTGCTGCGCGGCGCGCTCGCGCAGGCGATCTCGAAGGCATCGTCGGACATCACGTCGAAAGGCATCGCCGCGCACGGCTCGGCCGCCGTGTTCAAGCTCGTGCAAACCGTCGCGTCGCGCTTCTCGGTGCAGGTGACCGAACAGATGGCGGCCAAGTCGATTCCGGCGATCGGCGCGGTGCTCGGCGCGACCGTCAACACGCTGTTCATCGACCACTTCCAGCAGATGGCGCACGGCCACTTCGCCGTGCGCCGGCTCGAGCGCAAATACGGCGCGGCCGCCGTGAAGGCCGCCTATCAGGCGATCGACACCTCGCCCGCACGCTGAACCGCGCGCTCGACCGCGACCCGGCGCAGGAACGCGGCCGCCCGGTCGAGCGCCTGCCGCGATTCCGGCACCATCGGCGCATACAACTGCCAGACGTGCGGCATCTGCGGCCAGATCTCGATCTCGACCTGCACGCCGGCGGCCCTCGCCTTGTCGGCGACGCGGCGCGAATCGTCGAGCAGCACCTCGGTGCTGCCGACCTGGATGAACAGCGGCGGCAGCCCCGTGAAATCCGCATAGAGCGGCGACGCGTACGGGTGGGCGGCCGGCGTGTCGCCGAGATACAGCTTCGCCGCCTTGCCGAGCGCCGGGCCGGCGAACATCGGATCGATGCCGTCGTGCGTGCGCAGCGTCTCGCCGGTCGCCGCGAGATCGGTCCACGGCGAGAACAGGATCGCGCCGGCCGGCAGCGGCTCGCCGCGATCGCGCAGCGCGACGAGCGTCGCGAGCGCGAGGCCCCCGCCCGCCGAATCGCCGCCGAGCACGATCGACTCGGGCGGCGTGCCCGTCGCGAGCAGCCGGCGGTAGGCGGCGAGCGCATCGTCGAGCGCGGCCGGGAAGCGGTGCTCCGGCGCGAGGCGGTAGTCGAGCGAGAACGCGCGCACGCCCGCGCGTTTGGTCAGGCCGAACACGAGCGGGCGATGGGTCTTGGTCGAGCAGAAGTAGTAGCCGCCGCCGTGGAAGTACAGCAGCATGCGCCCCTGCGCGGCCCCCTGCCCGGACCCCTGCCCGGTCCGCCCGTCGACACGCTCGAGCCATTCGCCGCGCAGCGGCGCGTCGTCCGGGCCGTAGCATTCGCGCAGCCGATAGCCGGACGGCGCGCGGCGCGGCACGATCATCCGCCGGTCGGTAAAGCGCCGCGCGCGCGCCGGGTCGAGCACGGGACGCGTGGTCTCGGGGCGGAACTGCCAACGCAGCAGCCAGCAGGCGAGCTTGCTTTGCCAACTCATCGGACGCACTCCGTATCGGAAATGTGTCGATGGTACGTGCGATCGCGCCCCGGACGCTCGACAGGTGCCTCTATATCAAACGCCGGCGCTCAGCCGGCCGGCAGCACCTGCCCGCGGATCTCGCCGGACGGATGCTCCTTCGTGTGCACGTTGAAATACCACTTGCCGGCCATCAGCTCGGTCACCTGGGTGTCGGTCAGTTCCTTCGAGCCCTTGATCGGGCTGGCGAGGCCGTCCTTCGGAATCGGCACCTGCACGCCCGCGTTCTGCCCGACCGGCGCCGGCCCGTGGAAATGCGCGGCGGTGGCCGGGCCGGTCAGGTTCTCGTAGGTCGCCGTCCATTGCAGCGTATGGGTGAGCGTGTCGTAAGTGGCGTCGACCGCGCCCGAACCCTTGCTCGTGGTCGGCGGCACCTCGCTCGACGGCTGCAGGTTGGCGGACAGGCGAACCGTTTCGGCCGCCGCGCTGCCGGCGGCCAGCACGCCCGCGAGTAACGCGACCTGAAGGATGCGCAGCTTCGTCATGGAATCTCCTTGTACGACCGTGTGCGCCATCCGGCGGATGGCGTCTCGCCCATGTTAGTCGATCGCCGCCCGCCGGTGCGGTATGCGGCCAGCCTGACGCGGCCAGGAACAGACCTTTGCAGGCGAACGCCTGAATCCGCGCGCGCCGTTTCGCTACACTTCTTCTCACAGTTGCTTGTTTCCTTCGTCCGAAGGAGTCTGCGAGTATTTACGCGGCCGCCCGGCCGCGTTTTTTTTGCCTGCCGGCCGACCGCCGCATCGTCACATCGCGCAATACGATCCTGTGGAAATCCGCATCGACACGCAGCCATTCGCGCGCGAAGATGGGGCCTTGTCGTCCCCCAGAGATGCATCGTGCCGACCCCTCGCTTGCCATCGAGAACGCGTCCCGTTCGCTTCCGCCCGGTGCTCGCGAGCGTCTGCACGCTCGCGGCACTTCATGCCGGGCCCGCGGCCGCCCAGGAATTCGGGCTGTTCGCCGGTTCGCTATGGGGCGGCGGCGGCCGCTCGTATGCGTGGGCCTTCGATTACCAGGAAGGATTGAGCCCGCACACCGCGATCGGCTTCACCTGGTACAACGAAGGGCATATCCCCAATCACCACCGCGACGGCCAGGCGATTCAATTCTGGGGGCGCTGGCCGCTCGAGAACCGCCGCTTCGTGCTGTCGGCGGGCGCAGGGCCATACCGCTACTTCGACACGGCCCCGGCCGGCGAAGGCCGCGACTACTCGAATTCGCACGGCTGGGGCGTGCTGATGAGCGTACGCGCCGCGTACTACACGTCGGACCGCTGGGTCGCGCAGTTGCAGCTCAATCGCACGCAGGTGTTCCGCGGGCCGAACACCACGTCGGTGATGTTCGGCATCGGCTACCAGCTCGACGCGCCGGGCACGCCCGGCCCGCGCGACACGCCGCTGCCGCGCGCCGGCAAGGTCACGAACAACGAGGTGACCGCGATGCTCGGCGAAACGATCCTCAACAGCCGCTCGTCGCCGTCGACGCTCGGCGGCAGCATCGAATACCGGCGCGGCCTCACCCGCACGGTCGACTGGACCGCGACGTGGATGTATGAAGGCGCGAAGCAGGCCGTGCGCCGCAACGGCGTCGCATCGCAGCTCTGGCTCACGCGCGCGTTCCTGAACGACGCGCTCACGCTGTCGGCCGGCGCGGGCGCCTACTTCACGGTGAACCAGCGCAACTTCAGCGGCCAGCCGGGCCCCGGCGACGGCACCGTGTCGGGGATCGTGTCGATCTCGGCCAGCTACCGGCTCTCCGAGCGCTGGCTCACGCGCGTCACGTGGAACCGGGTCGTCACGCGCTACAACCGCGACACCGACGTGATCCAGGCCGGCCTCGGCTACCGCTTCTGAACGCGCACGGCGCGTCAGCTCCGGTATCCCGGATCGATGCGATCGACGATGCGCTGCAGTGCGTCGAACGCATCCTGCCCCGCGCCGTGCTTCGGGTCGAAGTTCAGCGAATCGCGCACGCAGGCTTCGAGCACCGGCGGCGCGATCGGCAGCGCGTCGCCGATCGCGTGCGTCGCGACCTGCACCTCGCACGCGCGATTGAGCAGCCACATCAGCGAGAACGTCTGCGCGAGCGTGTGCCCGATCGTCACCGGCCCGTGGTTCCTCAGCAGCAGCACCGGCCGCCCGCCCGCGCTCGCGACGATGCGCCGGCCCTCGTCGAGATGCACGGTGATCCCCTCGAAGTCGTGGTACGCGACCTTGCCGTACAGCTGCGCCGCGTAGAAATTCGAGAACGACAGGCCGCCGCGCGAACAGCACACGGCCATCGCGGGCGTCGTGTGCACGTGCATCACGCAATGCGCGTCCGGCAGCGCCGCGTGGATCGCACTGTGGAACGTGAAGCCCGCCGGGTTGATCGGCCAGTCGGAATGGCCGATCACGTTGCCGTCGAGGTCGACCTTGACCAGGTTCGACGCGCATACCTCGCGGTAGTGCAGCCCGAACGGATTGACCAGGAAGTGCCCGTCGGCGTCCGGCACGCGCAGCGAGATGTGGTTGTAGATCAGCTCGGTCCAGCCGAGATGGTCGAAGATGCGGTAGGCAGCCGCCAGCTGCACGCGCGCCTGCCATTCGGCGTCGGAGAAGCGGGCGGGACGGGAAAACGGCTGGTTCGGTACGCGTTGCATGCGGGGGCTCCGGTTGAGCAGGCGCGCGCGGCCGGGCGAACGCGGCGTCACACGTTGTCTCCTGGCGCCGGACGCGGCGAGCGCCGGCGCATGTTCGTCTCGCCGCCCGGCCGCCGCGCGCATCGCGCGCGCGGCATCCGGCGGCACCGCCACGATCGCCAGATCGTTGCGCGCACAACCATATCATCTTTCCGGGCGCGCCGGAACCGGCCCTATAACTGATCGTCGACCGGCAGCAGCATGAACATGCCGGTCAGCACGTTGCGCAGCAGCCCCGCGTCCGGATCGACGTGATAGGTGTGCGGCGCGCCGTTGTCGGTCGCGGTCCAGACCAGCTCGGACGCGCCGGGCCCCGACGGCGCGGCGAGCTGCACGCGATAGCTCTCGTCCGGCTGCGTCACCCGCGCGAAAATCGTCGCGACCTGCTGCGCGAGCGCCGGGCTGCGGATCACCAGCGCAAGCTCGGTGTTCAGATGCGCGGAACGCGGATCGAGGTTCAGCGAGCCGATCACGAGGGTGCGCCGGTCGATCACGTACGCCTTCGCGTGCAGGCTCGCCCGCGAGCGCGAACCGAACAGGCGCGCGGGCTGCTGGCGCGGCTGCGACTTGAATTCGTACAGCTCGACGCCGCGCTGCAGCAACGGCACGCGGTACGGGGCGTAGCCGGCCTGCACGGCCACCGCGTCGGTCGCGGCGAGCGAGTTGGTGAGGATCGCGACCCGCACGCCGCGCGCGGCCGTATCGCCGAGGATCTTCACACCCGCGTCGTGCGGCACGAAATACGGCGAGAACGCGAGCACCTCCTGCTGCGCGTCGCGCATCAGCTCGACGAGGCGCCGCATCGGCGGGCTCACGTAGCTGTCGGTGGGCCGCGCGACCTTGTCCGGCGCATCGGCCTTGAATTCGGCCGGCGCCCATACGAGCCCGAGCTCGTCGCGCGCGATCTGCCGCGCGAGCGGCGTCGCGTTCAGCGGCTTCGCGTTGTACGGCTCGGCGTAGGTGCGCCAGTGCGCGCGCAGCTCGTCGCGCATCGCGTCGAGGTCCTTCGGATCGAAGGTCTGATGATTCAGCACCCGCAGCGGATAGCTGCTCGCGCTCGCCCAGTACGCGTCGAAGCTCGCGGAGATGTCCCGCGTCACCGGGCCGGCCGCGAGCACGTCGAGGTCGCGGAACTGCAGCGTCGGGCTCGCGCTGAAATATTCGTCGCCGAGATTGCGGCCGCCGACGATCGCGAGCCGGTTGTCCGCGATCATCGCCTTGTTGTGCATCCGGCGCGTGAAGCTGTCGATCCGCGTGAAGAAATTCGCGGTGCGCCGCATCACGCCCTGCTGCGCGGCGCCGAACGGATTGAACACGCGGATCTCGATGTTCGCGTGCGTGTTCAGCGCGGCCATCACGCGGTCGATGTCGCGGAAGTTCAGGTCGTCGATCAGCATCCGCACCCGCACGCCGCGATCGGCCGCGTACAGCGCGGCGGCGAGCAGCAGCTTGCCGGTCGTGTCCTCGGTCGCGATGTAGTACTGCATGTCGAGCGTCTTCGTCGCCGCGCGCGCGAGCGCGATGCGCATCTGCAGCGCCTCGGCGCCGCCCGCCAGCAGGCGGAACCCCGACTGGCCCGGATGCGCGGCCTCGGCCGCGGCGAGCGCGTCGCGCAACGGCGTCGCGACGTCGGCGGACAGCGCGGACGAAACGGGCCGGTCGAGCGTGGTGGCGGGGGGATGGGTCGCGCAGGCGGACACGAGCGGCAGCAGTGCGGAGACGGCCAGCGCGCGGGCCGCCTGCCGGCATGCGGCGTGCCATGACCGGACGAACGGCTCGCGCCGGATGAGGGACGTAGACACAGGGCTTCCTGGGCAGGGCGGATCAACGCAGCCGCGCCTGCCGCGGCGCGCGGCCGACGGGCGCTTCCAGTCGATTCTAAGTGGCGCCGGACAGCACGGTCAATCGCGCCGGCCGGCGTGGTCCGACCAATTTCAGCCGGCGTGGCCGCGCCGCTCGAAATGGCTGCGCACGTAGTCGATATGGGTCTGCATCGCCGTGCGCGCCTCCTCGGGCCGATGCGCGCAGATCGCGTCGCAGACGGTCCGGTGCTGCCGCAGCAATTGGTCCGACGCGCCCGCATCCTCCTGCGTCATGCCGGCCGCGTTGACCGTGATGTGCTCGCGCAGCATGCCGATCACGCTGGTATGCAGGTGCAGGAACATCGTGTTGTGCGACGCGCGCGCGATCGCCTCGTGCAGCTTCGAGTCGGTCGCCACTTCCACGGCCCGGTCGTCGTTCGCGTGGGCGGTTTCCAGCTCGCGCAGCAGCGCGCGGATCCGCCGGCGGTCGCTCGCGTCGGCGCGCAGCGCGGCGAAATACGCGGTCGCGCCCTCCAGCACGCGGCGGAACTCGAGGATGTCGTCGCGCAGCGCCGGATGGTCGGCCACGAGCTGCCCCCACGGCGACGCGATGCCCGCGCGCAGCTGATCCGTCACGTACACGCCCGCGCCGCGCCGGCTCTGCAGCAGCCCCCGCGCGGCGAGCCGCTGGATCGCCTCGCGGATCGTATTGCGCGCAACGCCGTACTGCTCGGCGAGCACCCGCTCGGCCGGCAGGCGCGTGCCGGCCGGCCACGTGCCGTCGAGCAGCGCCGTCTCGAGCTTGCGCATCACCACCTCGGTACGGCCGCGCGCCGTCATGCCTGCTGCCATCGTCGGGTCTCCGGAATGCCTCGGCGCATCGATTGGCCCAACCAATTTGAGCTGCGGCGCCGTCGCGGGAATTATGCAGCGAAACCGCCGTCCCGCGTGCCGGGCCGCCGTCCACCTGGAGCGAGACATGCACTCGAGGCAATACCCCACGGCCGCGCCCGCGGACGCCTATCTGTTCGCGACCTGCCTGGTCGACCTGTTCGTGCCCGACGCGGGCCTCGACGCGGTGCGGCTGCTCGAGCGCGAGGGCCTGACCGTCCATTATCCGCGCGGCCAGAGCTGCTGCGGGCAGCCCGCGTACAGCAGCGGCAATCCCGATGAAGCCCGCCGCGTCGCCGCCGCGCAGCTCGACCTGTTCGCGCAGCCGTGGCCGGTGATCGTGCCGTCCGGTTCATGCGCCGGGATGATGCGGCACCACTGGCCGGCGCTGTTCGCCGACGATCCCGTGAACGGCCCGAAGGCCCGCGCGATCGCCGAACGCGTGTACGAACTCGCCGAATTCCTCGTGCACGTGCTCGGCGTGCGGCTCGATGGCGCCACCGCTGCCGCTGCAGCCGCCGCGCAGCCGGACGAGCGCGTGGTGCTGCACACGTCGTGCGCGGCGCGCCGCGAAATGGGCACGCGCACACACGGCGTCGCGCTCGTCGACGCGCTGCCCGGCGTGACCCGCATCGAGCACGAACGCGAATCCGAATGCTGCGGCTTCGGCGGCACGTTCTCCCTCAAGCATCCCGACATCTCCGGCGCGATGGTGCGCGACAAGGTCGCGTCGGCCTGCGCGACCGGCTGCGACCGGCTCGTGTCCGCCGACTGCGGCTGCCTGCTGAACATCGGCCATGCGGCCGCGAAGGCCGGCGCGCCGCTGCCGGTCGAGCACCTCGCGAGCTTCCTGTGGCGCCGCACGGCCGGCGCCGCGTCGCTGCGCGGAGACGACCGATGAGCGCCCGCGACGCGATTCTCGCGCGGCTGCGCGCCGCCGCGCCGGGCGCCGATGCCTCCGCCGCGGCCAGCCTCGACGCGCGCATCGACACCCATTACGCGGCCCGGCGCACGGCGGCCGCCGCCGATCCGCACACGCTCGCGCACGCGATGCAAACCGCGCTCGCCGCGTCGCACGCGGACGTCTGGTGCGCGGATGCCGCAGCGTGGCCCGCGCAGCTCGCCGGGCGCCTCGCCGCGGCCGGCGTGCGCCGGCTGCTGCTCGACCCGGCGCGCGCCGAATCGGCCGCCCTCGCCCGCGCGCTGCCCGATGCGGTCGCGGCCGTGCCGTTCGACCGGCCGATCGACGCGTGGAAGGCCGAGCTGTTCGACACGATCGACGCCGGCTTCACGGTCGCGCGCTCGGGCATCGCGGCAACCGGCACCGTCGTGCTCGCGCCCGACGCCGGCACGCCGCGCACCGTGTCGCTGGTGCCGCCGCTGCACGTCGCGCTCGTCCATGCGCACACGCTGCATGCGGACCTGCACGCGGCCGTGCACGCGGAGCGATGGCACGCGGGCATGCCGACGAACCTGGTGCTGGTGTCCGGCCCGTCGAAGACCTCCGACATCCAGCAGACGCTCGCCTATGGCGCGCACGGCCCGCGCCGGCTGTGGGTCGTGATCGTCACCGGGCCCGACACCGCCGACCGGCCCGCTTCGCAAGGAACCGCGCGATGAGCGACCAGCCCCTGCATTTCGTCGCCCCCGGCGACTTCAAGGCGCGCGCGCGCGCCGCGCTCGACGATCCGAAGCTGCGCGCCAGCTTCCGCGGCGCGATGGATTTCCTGCAAGGCAAGCGCGCGGCCCAGTTCCCCGACGACACCGAGCTGCAGCCGTTGCGCGATCTCGGCGAAGCGGTGCGGCAGCACGCGCTCGCGCGGCTGCCGGCGCTGCTCGAGCAGCTCGAGGCGAAGCTGACCGCAGCCGGCGTGCATGTGCACTGGGCCGCGAACGCCGACGACGCGAACGCGATCATCCTCGGCATCGCGCAGGCGAAGAAGGCGCGCCGCGTGATCAAGGGCAAGTCGATGGCGAGCGAGGAGATCGAGCTGAACCATTACCTCGCCGGGCACGGCGTCGACTGCATCGAATCCGACATGGGCGAATACATCGTCCAGCTCGCCGGCGAGAAGCCGTCGCACATCGTGATGCCCGCGATCCACAAGACGCGCGGCGACATCGCCGAACTGTTCGAGCAGCACATCCCGGGCGCGCAGTACACGGAAGACGTCGACACCCTGATCCAGACCGGCCGCCGCGCGCTGCGCCAGGCGTTCGTCGACGCGGACATCGGCCTGTCCGGCGTGAACTTCGCGGCCGCCGACACCGGCACGCTGTGGCTCGTGGAGAACGAAGGTAACGGCCGCCTGTCGACCACGGTGCCCGACACGCACATCGCGATCATGGGCATCGAGAAGGTCGTCGCGAAGCTCGAGCACATCGTGCCGCTGTCGAGCCTGCTCACGCGCTCGGCCACCGGCCAGGCGATCACGACCTACTTCAACCTGATTTCCGGCCCGCGCCGCGACGGCGAACGCGACGGCCCGCGCGAGCTGCACGTCGTGCTGCTCGACAACGGCCGCACCCAGGCGTACGCGGACGAGCAGCTGCGCGCGACGCTGCAATGCATCCGCTGCGGCGCGTGCATGAACCACTGCCCCGTCTACACGCGGATCGGCGGCCATGCGTACGGCACGACCTACCCGGGCCCGATCGGCAAGATCATCTCGCCGCACCTGCTCGGCCTCGACGCCACCGCCGACCTGCCGAGCGCGTCGACGCTGTGCGGCGCGTGCGGCGAGGTCTGCCCCGTGCGGATTCCGATCCCGCAGCTGCTGGTGCGGCTGCGCACCGAGGCGAACCGCAAGCCGGACGAGCCGGTCGCGCACCCGCTGCGCGGCCAGGGCGCGAACTACAGCCGCGCGGAAGACCTCGTTTGGCGCTTCTGGTCCGGCGCGTTCGCGCATCCGCGCGCGTACCGCGCGTTCCGCTGGGCGGCGACGCGGCTGCGCGCGCTCGCGCCCGCGAAGCAGCTGGGCTGGACGCAGCACCGCACGCCGCTCGAACCCGCGCCGCGCAGCCTCGCCGACCTGCTGCGCGCGCGCGGCCAGCCCGAGTAGCCCCCTTTTCGACCCGACCCATACCACTAGAGATACATGGAGGAGACAACCATGCAGGCCTGGCACCAGATCTACACGCCGCTCGGCAGCCTCGGGCTGTCGGCGTTCGCCGCCGCGATCCCGATCATCTTCTTTTTCATCGCGCTCGCCGCGTTGCGCCTGAAAGGGCACGTCGCCGCCGCGATCACGCTGCTGCTGTCGCTCGGCGTCGCGATCGTCGCGTACCGGATGCCGGTGCCGCAGGCGCTCGCGGCGGCCGGCTTCGGTTTCGCGTACGGCCTCTGGCCGATCGCGTGGATCATCGTCGCGGCGGTGTTCCTGTACAAGATCGTCGTGAAGACCGGCCAATTCGACATCATCCGCGCGTCGGTGCTGTCGATCACCGACGACCAGCGGCTGCAGATGCTGCTGATCGGCTTCTCGTTCGGCGCGTTCCTCGAGGGCGCGGCCGGCTTCGGCGCGCCCGTCGCGATCACGGCCGCGCTGCTCGTCGGCCTCGGCTTCCGCCCGCTGCACGCGGCCGGGCTGTGCCTGATCGCGAACACCGCGCCGGTCGCGTTCGGCGCGATGGGCATTCCGATCATCGTCGCCGGGCAGGTCACCGGCATCGACGCGTTCCATATCGGCGCGATGGCCGGCCGGCAACTGCCGCTGCTGTCGCTCGCGGTGCCGTTCTGGCTGGTGTTCATGATGGACGGGCTGCGCGGCGTGCGGCAGACCTGGCCGGCCGCGCTGGTCGCGGGCGGCAGCTTCGCGATCACGCAGTACTTCACGTCGAACCACATCGGGCCCGAGCTGCCGGACATCACGTCGTCGCTGGTCAGCCTCGTCGCGCTCGCCGCGTTCCTGAAGGTCTGGCAGCCGAGCAGCGCGAAGCAGGCGATACGCGGCGCGGCCGCAGCGGGCGGCGCGGCCGCGCTCGCGGGCTTCGGCGGCGGCGTCGGCGGCAACCTCGGCAACAACTTCAGCAGCAACTTCGGCGCGCCGCAAAGCCGCCAGGCGTCGCCGTACACGCTCGCGCAGACGGTGCGCGCGTGGTCGCCGTTCCTGATCCTGACGGGTGTGGTCACCGTGTGGAGCCTCGCGCCGTTCAAGGCGCTGTTCGGCCCGCACGGCGCGCTCGCCGCGACGGTGCTGAAGTTCAAGGTGCCGGCGCTCGACCAGCTCGTGATCAAGGCCGCGCCGATCGTCGCGACGCCGAAGGCGCTCGACGCGGTGCTGAAGATCGACCTCGTGTCGGCCGTCGGCAGCGCAATCCTCGTGACCGCGCTGATCTCGATGGTGCTGCTGCGGATGAAGCCGCGCGACGCGCTCGTCACGTTCGGCGAGACGCTGAAGGAACTCACGCGCCCGATCCTGTCGATCGGCCTCGTGCTCGCGTTCGCGTTCGTCGCGAACTACTCGGGGATGTCGTCGACGCTCGCGCTGATGCTCGCGGGCACCGGCGCCGCGTTCCCGTTCTTCTCGCCGTTCCTCGGCTGGCTCGGCGTGTTCCTGACCGGCTCGGACACCTCGTCGAACGCGCTGTTCTGCTCGCTGCAGCAGGCCACCGCGCACCAGCTCGGCCTGCCGGAGACGCTCGCGGTCGCCGCGAACACGACGGGCGGCGTGACCGCGAAGATGATCTCGCCGCAGTCGATCGCGGTCGCGTGCGCGGCGACGGGCCTCGTCGGCAAGGAGTCGGAGCTGTTCCGCTTCACGGTGCGGCACAGCCTGCTGTTCGCGGTGATCGTCGGGCTGATCACGCTCGCGCAGGCGTACGTGCTGCCGGGGATGGTGCCGTGATCGCCCAGGCCCGCGCCTGAAAAGACAAAACCCCACGCTCCGGAGAACGTGGGGTTTTTTCTTGCGGACGGATGCGCCGGCGTAGCCGGCGCGTCGATCAGCCGCCTGATCAGTTGCCCTTCGCGATGCGGCTCTGGATGTGCTCCGCGCGGCTCGTCGACGACGGGTGCGAGCTCATCATCGAGCTCTTGCCGCCGTCCAGCTTCGCAAGCTTCTGGAACGACGTGACGAGGCCCTTCTGGTTCATGCCCTTCTGCTTGAGCAGGTCGAACGAGTAGTCGTCCGCCGCGCTTTC
This sequence comes from Burkholderia stagnalis, assembly GCF_902830275.1. Taxonomy (GTDB): domain Bacteria; phylum Pseudomonadota; class Gammaproteobacteria; order Burkholderiales; family Burkholderiaceae; genus Burkholderia; species Burkholderia stagnalis. The sequence goes on from NZ_CADESW010000002.1 coordinate 643,548, forward strand.
CTGCGACTGCGAGAACTGCGCGTTGATGAACTTCTCGGTGATGTCGCCGAGCTGCGAGCTGCTCAGCGCCGCGACGCCGGGCGACGCCGCGCCGGCCGCGCTGCGCGCCGCGCTCACCGCGTACGCGGTCTGCATCGCCTTCTTCGAGTGGCCGAGCGCGACGTGGCCCATTTCATGGCCGATCACGCCGCGCAGCTCGTCGTCGTTCATCATGTCCATCAGGCCGCTGTACACGCGCACGCAGCCGTTGCCCATCGCCCACGCGTTGACGTCCTTGGTCAGGTAGACCTTGTAGTTGATCTGCTGGCCGTTCAGCGTCATGTCGCCGAAGCCCTTCATCACCTTCGTCAGGCGCTTCGCGTAGGCGCTGTTCGCCGGCGCGATCTTCGATTCGGCGTCGCTCGACTTGCACGAGTCGTTCGACAGCGCGGCGATGTCCGCATCCGACAGCGTCGCCGCCTTCAACAGGTCCGAACCCGCCGACGTCAGGCTGTTCGCATCGAGGCCCTGCACACCGCCGCACGCGCTCAGCAGGAACGCCACGCCACACGCCGCAACCGCTTTCTTCAACTGCATCTGTCTACCCTCGGTGGTTGTAATTAGGAAGCGGCGATTTTGCATAAGTCGGCAGAAAATTACCAGCTGTTTACATCGGATGACAGGTCGATTACTTGCGCGGAACGCGTCAATCGACGCGTTCCGGCAGTCATTGCGTTGCGGAAATGATGAAAAGCGCGAAGCGGCGCCGCCTACTCCGCCGCCTGCAGGTCGGCGATCGCCGCCGCGAGAAAGCGCGCCGCCTCGCCGCCGGTCACGACGCGATGGTCGAAGGTCAGGCTGAGCGGCAGGATCCGGTGCACGGCGGCCGCGCCGGCGACCGGCACGACGCCGTCGTGGATGCGCCCCGCGCCGAGGATCGCGACCGTCGGCGGCACGACCACGGGCGCCGCGTACTTGCCGGCGATCATCCCGAAGTTCGACAGCGTGATCGTGTTGCCGCGCAGCTCCTCCGGCGGAATCTTGCGCGCACGGATGTCGTCGCGCATCCGGTCGAGGCCGGCCCGCAGGTCTGCGGCATCGCGATGCGCGACGTCGCGCAGCACCGGCACGAACAGGCCCTCGGGCAGGTCGACCGCGATGCCGACGTCGATCTTCGCAAGCACGTGCCGCCGCCCCGTATGCCCCTCGTACCACGCGTTGAGCACCGGCTCCGCGCGGCAGCCGGCCACCAGCGCGCGGATCAGCCGGATCGTCACGTCGGTGCGCGGCGCCCACGCGTGGATATCGGCGTCGTCGATCACCGTGGCCGCCGCGACCTCGCTCTGCGCGCGCGCCATGTTCTGCGCCATCGCGCGCCGCACGCCGCGCAGCACCTCCGCCGGCCCGACCTCGGCGAGCACCTTCGCGACCCGCTGCACGTCGGCCGCGGTGATCACGCCGTCCGCGCCCGACGGCGTGACCATCGCGAGATCGACGTCGAGCTTGCGCGCGAGCGCGCGCACCGCGGGCATCGCCTTGATCGCGCCCGCGCCGCCGGGGCCCGCGCCGAGCGCCGCCGGCGCGTCGTGCACGACCTGCGCGCCCACCTCGACCTTGCCGACCACGGTGCCGGCATCCGCGTCGTCGCCGTCGCCTTCGAACGCGACGAGCGGCGCGCCGAGATGCACGATGTCGCCGGCCAGCCCGAACAGCTTCGCGATGCGGCCCGCCTGCGGCGACGGGATATCGACGATCGCCTTCGCGGTCTCGACCGACAGCAGCGGCTGGTCGGTGTCGATCGTGTCGCCCGCCTTCACGTGCCATTCGACGATTTCCGCTTCCTGCAGCCCTTCGCCGAGGTCCGGCAGCTTGAAGATCTTCATGGCTACGACGCCTCCAGCGTCTTGCGCGCGGCGTCGAGAATCCGCTCGACGCTCGGCAGGTATTGGTTTTCGAGGCGGAACAGCGGCACGACCACGTCGTAGCCCGTCACGCGCTGCACCGGCGCGAGCAGCGAATACAGCCCGCGCTCGGCGATCAGCGCGGCGATCTCCGCGCCGAGGCCCGCGGTGCGCGGCGCCTCGTGCACGATCACGCAGCGGCCTGTTTTCGCGACCGACGCGAGGATCGTGTCGGCATCGAGCGGCTTGAGCGTCGCGACGTCGATCACCTCGGCCATCACGCCGTCCTGCGCGAGCCGGTCGGCCGCCGCCTGCACTTCCTGCAGCGCCGCGCCCCAGCTCACCAGCGTGAGATCGGCGCCGTCGCGCAGCGTGAAGCAGGTGTCGAGCGGCAGCGCCTCGCCGTCGTCCTCCACCGGCTGCCGGAACAGCCGGTACAGGCGCGTCGGCTCCAGAAAGATCACCGGGTCCGGATCGCGGATCGCGGCGAGCAGCAGCCCGTATGCGCGCGCGGGCGACGACGGCATCACGACGCGCAGCCCCGGGATGTGCGCGAACAGCGCCTCGGGGCTTTCGGAGTGATGCTCGGGCGCATGGATGCCGCCGCCGCACGGCGAGCGGATCACGAGCGGGCACGACAGCCGGCCGCGCGTGCGGTGCCGCAGCCGCGCCGCGTGGTTGAGCACCTGGTCGACGACGGGGTAGATGAACCCCGTGAACTGGATCTCGGCGACCGGCCGCAGCCCCATCGCGGCCATCCCCACCGCGGTGCCCGCGATCGCCGTTTCCGCGAGCGGCGTGTCGATCACGCGCTCGGCGCCGAAGCGCAACTGCAGGTCGACGGTCGCGCGGAACACGCCGCCGTTCACGCCGATGTCCTCGCCGAGCAGCACCACCGACGGATCGTTCGCGAGCTCGAACGCGAGCGCGCGATTGACCGCTTCGACCAGGTTCAGGTCAGCCATGATGGTTCCCCGTGGCCGGCGCGAACGCGAGCGCCGTGTCGAGTTGTTCGCGCAGCGCGCGCGGCAGCGTCGCGTACAGGTGATCGAACATCGCCGACGCGCCGGGCGGCGCGACGGCCAGGTATTCCTGCACGGCCGCCTCGACCTGCGCGTAGCAGGCCTTGCCGAGCTCGGTGTCCTGCGCCTTGTCCCACACGTTCTTCCGCGTCAGGTACGTGCGCAGCCGCACGAGCGGTTCGCGCTCCCATTGCCGCGCGACCGTGTCGGCGTCGCGATAGCGCGTCGCGTCGTCGGCGGTCGTGTGATCGCCGAGCCGGTAGCTGAGCGCCTCGACGAGCGTCGGGCCGCCGCCGCGGCGCGCCTTGTCGATGGCCTCGGCCACGACCTGCCGCACCGCGATCACGTCGTTGCCGTCGACCTGCCGGCCGTCGATGCCGGCCGCGATCGCCTTCTGCGCGAGCGTCTGCGCGGCGGTCTGCCGCGTGCGCGGCACCGAGATCGCCCACTGGTTGTCGTTGACGACGAGCACGAGCGGCGCCTGCCACACGCCCGCCATGTTCATCGCTTCGTAGAAATCGCCCTTGGAGGTGCCGCCGTCGCCGCAGATCGACACCGCGACACGCGGCTCGCGGCGCAGCATGAACGCATACGCGGCGCCGGCCGCGTGGCACACCTGGGTGCCGATCGGCACGCAGTTCGGGAAATCGTGGCGCGCCGCGCGAAAATCGCTGCCGCGCTCGTCGCCGCCCCAGTACAGCAGGCTCTCGGCCATCGTGACGCCGCGCAGCAATTGCGCGGCATGGTCGCGGTACGACGGGAACAGCACGTCGTCGGTCTGCATCGCGCTCGCGAGGCCCACGCCGACCGCCTCCTGCCCGACCGACGACGCGAACGTGCCGAGCTTGCCGGTGCGCTGCAGCGCGATCGCCTTTGCGTCGAACGCGCGGGTCAGCACCATCGCGCGATAGAGCGGCAGCAGCGCCGCGGGATCCTGCGCGAATGCGGGAAACGGCTGCACCGGCTCGCCGTCGGGCCCCAGATACTGCGTGTAGTCGACATGAAAACGCGCGACCGTGCTCATGACTCGCCTCCGTGCGGGTGCGAAGCCTGACGGCGCGTCCGTCGATGCGGCGCGGCTCGGTGAAGTGCTGCCGCCGAGGCGCGCGCGCGACGCGGGCTGGCTCCCCTTCCGGCCCTTTGACCGTCCTTCAACCTTAGTCACTAATCGGGTGAAAGCAAGTCGGGACTGTACGCACGGCGGGGTGTGACGCGGTGCGGCATGCGTGGCCGTCCGGCATGCCAAAGAAAGCGCGCACGCCGCGAATCCGCCTGCCGCGTCGATCGACGCGTGCCCCGGTCAGCGGAACCGGCATGCGCGCACGAGTGCTGCCTGCGTGCGCTACATCTTCGCGAGGATGTCGCCGACCTCGGCGCTCGTGAACGCGCGCAGCGTCTGCGTGCGGACGTTGCCCGCCGAGCCGAGCGCGAAGCCGAATGCGGTGAGGCTCTGCTCGTCCGGCGCTTCGATGATCGTGACGATGTCGAACGCGCCCAGCGTCCAGAACACTTCCTTCATTTCGCAGCCGAAACTCCGGGCCATCTCCGCCACCTGTCCGGCGCGCTGGCGCGTGTTCTTGATGGTGCGGATGCCCTGATCCGTGAAGTTTGCGAGAACTACATAAGTCGCCATGACGATTCCCCCTACGATTGAACCGAGTCGGAACTGCCTGCGCGCGAGCGGTAACGCACACGCCCTGGCGACGGCGTCAGCGGCGCCGCGTCGCGCGTATCTGGATTCTAGGCACCGGGATCGGCGGTGAAAGACGATCTGGATCAATCGCCGAGAAAGTTCGGGGAGTGAGGTCTGTTCACGCTAATGACGGGCTTGCGCTGGCCGCCGGAAGGGCCGGGCGCAACGAACGTGACGCAGCGAATACCGGGCGTATTCGCAACGAGCATCACGCGGCGCTCGGCCCTTCCGGCGGCCAGCCCCACGAATGAATTTAAAGTCAGGGGAACGTGCGTTGCCGGCCGCATTGCGGCGTCGCGCGTCGCTTGTTTGGCTCGGCCAGACGGCGCTCCTTGCGCCTTGCATGCGCCCCGAAGGAAGTCCCCTGGTGGGACAGCCGGCAAGGCACGTTCGCAAGCCCGTTATCAGCGTGAACAGACCCTAGGCCGTTTGCCGGCCGCGCCGCATCAGGCGCCGCGCGATCAGCAGCGGCAGCCGCGGCACGAAGCCCGCGAGGAGCCGCAGGTGCATCCACGTGAGCAGCAGGTTGTCGCGCCCGTAATGGAAATGCGACACCCCGCCCTCGTGCGCGCGGAAGTAGCGCACCGGCGCATCGATGCGGATCGGCCGCACGCCGGCCCAGCACATCCGCACCGCGGCTTCCGGGTCGAAATCGAAGCCGCGCATCCACGGCTGGCGATGCATGATCGCCGCGAGCGGCGCGACCGGATACACGCGAAACCCGTACAGCGAATCGCCGATGCCGGCCCACAGCGTCTCGACGTCCGCCCATACGTTCGACAGCCGCCGCCCCTGCACGCGCAGCTGCGGCGCGCTCGCGTCGAAGCGCGGCATGCCGAGCACCATCGCGTCGGGCGCGGCCTGCGACGCGGCCATGAAGCGCGGGATCAGGTCGGCCGGATGCTGGCCGTCGGAATCCATCGTCAGCACGTGCGTGAAACCGCTCGCGGCAGCCGCGTCGAGCCCCGCGAGCACCGCCGCGCCCTTGCCGCGGTTCTGCGGCAGCACGATCACGCGCAGCCCCGGATCGCGCGCCGCCATCGCCTGCAGGCGCTCGGCGCTGCCGTCCGTGCTGCCGTCGACGACGACCCACACCGGATTCCACTGCGCACGCGCGCTGCGCACGGTCGCGTCGACCTTGACGCCCGGGTTGTAGCTCGGGATCAGCACGAGATGAGTGGATGAAGCGCACGGCGTGGACATGGCGGCGGCCGAAGGCAAAGACAAAGACAAAGGCGAAGACACGGATCCTGTCGAAATTCTATGACCTGCCGATGGCCGGCGGCAGGTGTCGTCGATGCTCGCCGTCATGCGAGACCGCCATTGACGGACAGCACCTGCCCCGTCACGTAGGCCGCCGCATCGGACACGAGATACGCGACCATGCCCGCGACTTCGTCGGGCCGCCCGGCGCGCTGCGCGGGCACGAGCTGCTTGATGCGTTCGGCCGGAAACGCGTGCTCGGCCATCGGCGATTCGATGATGCCGGGCGCGACCGCGTTCACGGTGATGCCGCGTGACGCGAGCTCCATCGACAGCGATTTCGTCGCACCGATCAGCCCGGCCTTCGCGGCCGCGTAGTTCGCCTGCCCGCGGTTGCCGGTCACGCCCGCGACCGACGCGATGTTGACGATCCGCCCGCGGCGCGTGCGGATCATCGGCAGCAGCAGCGGCTGCGTGACGTTGAAGAAGCCGTTGAGCGACACGTCGATCACGCTGCGCCATTGCTGCCGCGTCATGCCGGCCAGCGGCGCGTCGGCGTGGATGCCCGCGTTGTTGACGAGGATCTGCACCGGCGCGTCGGCGAGCACGCGCGCGAGCGCGGCGTCGGTCGCGTCGGGGTCGGTCACGTCGAACGCGATCGCATGCGCGGCGCCGCCCGCCGCGACGATCCGCTGCGCGACCGCTTCGGCCTGCGCGAGATGGCGGTTCGCGTGCACCCACACTTCATGGCCGGCCGCGGCGAGCGCTTCGCTGATCGCCTGGCCGAGTGCGCCGCTGCCGCCCGTCACGAGCGCCCGCATCGACTGCCTCCTCCCATTCGGATTCCACCTTGATCGACGCGGCGGCGCAGCGAACGCTGCGCACGCCGCCGCGTGCCGTTGTCATCGATTGCGCGCAGCGCCGGCGTCACTTCGCGCGGTGCGCCGCGACGTACGCGGCGAGCGCGCCGAGCGTCGCGAAGATCCGTTCGTTATCCGGATTGTCCGAGCGCAGCTCGAAGCCGTACTTCTTCGAGATCAGCAGCGCGATTTCCAGGATGTCGATGGAGTCGAGCCCGAATCCTTCCCCATACAGCGGGGTATCGGCGCTCACCGTATCGAGCGGCACGTCTTCGAGATTCAGTTCGCCGACGATCAGCGTGGCGAGCTCTTGTTCCAGTGCGTTCATCATGCTTGCAAGACAGGCAGCACCCGGCAGCGGAAGGCGCATGGAAACGGCGACGCGCGTGCATGCGGCGCGCGCCCGTGGCCGTCCCGTCGGCGTCTGCCGGCTACCCCGCCCGCGTAATTTGGGGATCGTTAGGTAAAAGTACGGCGGATTCTAGTCGATGGGTATAGGGACGTATACGGCGAAAGGGTTACAGACGTGCGGGGCGCGCCGCACGGCATTTCGGGACGCGAACGCAGCGAATGCCTGAGCCGCTGTGGGCGCACCTGCATCGGGCGCGCGGCGTGGCGCGCGCGACGCCATACATTCGGTTACAAAACCTGCCTGCGCAGGGCAGGAAGACACCGTGCCGGGGCCCTAGAATGTGCATGCCACGATAGCCGGCCGGACCCGCGTTCCGGCCGCCATTCATATGACGATTAACGGCCCGACGACCGCCCTTCGCCCCCGCTCCGCCTCGACGCATTCCGCCCTGCCGCGCCTGCCCGCCCGCCGCGTTCCCGCCGCTGTCGCGGCACGCGGCCGTGCCGTGGCCGCGCGCCGTTCGCCCGGAGCCGTGCGATGAGCGCGGCGCGGCGCATCGCGCACGGCGTCCTGGCGGTGGGCGCGGTGATCGCCTACCAGGCCGGCGCGCACTACGCGGCCGCGACGCCCGGCGCGCACGCGCTCGGGCTCGCGATGGCGCTCGTGCCGCCGCTGCTGCTCGCGCTCGGCGCCGCGTGGCGCTCGCCGCGGCGCGCGTGGCTCGTGCCGGCCTGGACGCTCGCCGCCGCGGCGCTGTGGGCCGCGCGCGAGCCGCTCGCGCGGCATTTCGGTTGGGGGCTCTATCTGGAGCACCTGAGCTTCAACGTCGCGATGGCGCTGCTGTTCGGCCGTACGCTGGCGGCCGGGCGCGTGCCGCTGTGCACGCAGTTCGCGACGCTGATCCACGGCACGGCGACGCCGGCCGTCGCGCGCTATACGCGGCAGATCACGGTGGCGTGGACGGTGTTCTTCGTCGCGACCGCCGCCGTGTCGACGCTGCTGTTCGCGACCGCGTCGATCGTCGCGTGGTCGACGTTCGCGAACTACCTGTCGCTGCCGCTCGTCGCCGTGATGTTCGCGGCCGAGCATGCGTGCCGGCGCTTCGCGCTGCCGCACGAGCCGCGGCCGCGCATGCTCGACGCGGTGCGCGCGTACCGGCAGGCGATGCAGGCCGGCGCGGGCCCCGCACGATGAATTCACGGCCCGCGCGGCGTTGTGCGCCGCGTGGGCCCCGCTTGTGTTTCCGAACCTGTTATGCCGAGTTACCCGCTGGTATTTCATTCGTCCCCGGACCAGACGATCGCCTGGCGCGACGGCACGCCCGTCACCGTGCGCGCGTTCGTCGCCGACGTCGCCCGCGTGGCCGCCGCGCTGCCCGCGGGCGGCCACGTGCTCAACGTGTGCCGCGACCGCTACCGCTTCACGGTCGGCCTGTGCGCGGCGCTCGTCGCGCGCAAGGTCAGCCTGCTGCCGCCGTCGCTCGCGCCGGATGCGGTTCGCCAGCTCGCGGCGTTCGCGCCCGACGCGTTCTGCCTGCACGATGCGCCCGACTGCGCGATCGACCTGCCGCGCTTCGCGTATCCGGATGCTGCGGCGGCCGATGCCGCGCCGGACGATGCCGCGGCGGCCGATGCCGTGGCCGCCGACGACGCCCCGCTCGACATCCCCCGGATCGACGCGGCGCAGGTCGTCGCCTGCCTGTTCACGTCCGGCTCGACCGGTGCGCCGGTGCCGCACCGCAAGACCTGGGGCACGATGGTCGGCTGCGCGCGCGCGGCGGCCGAGCGTCTCGGGCTGCTCGACGGCCGCGCGTACACGCTGGTCGGCACGGTGCCCGCGCAGCACATGTACGGCTTCGAATCGACGGTGCTGCTCGCGCTGGCCGGCGGGCTCGCATTCAGCAACCGCCTGCCGTTCTACCCGGTCGACGTCCGCCACGCGCTCGACGCGGTGCCGCAGCCGCGCGTGCTCGTCACGTCGCCGATCCACCTGCGCGCGCTGCTGGCGTCCGGGCGCGCGCTGCCGCACGCCGCGCGCGTGCTGTCGGCCACCGCGCCGCTCGCGCAAGCGCTCGCGCGCGACGCCGAGGCCGCGCTCGGCGCGCCGCTCGTCGAGATCTACGGCAGCACCGAGACCGGCCAGATCGCGACGCGCCGCACCGCGCAGGGCGCGGCATGGGAGCCGATGCCCGGCATCCGCCTCGACGCGCGCACCGCCGAGGGCGACGACAACGGCCCGACCGTCTGGGTATCCGGCGCCCACGTCGAACCGCCGGTGCCGATGGGCGACACGCTCGCGCTGCTCGACGACGGCCGCTTCCTGCTGCAAGGCCGCAAGGCGGACCTGATCAACATCGCCGGCAAACGCACGTCGCTCGCCTGCCTGAATCACCAGTTGAACGCGATCCCGGGCGTCGTCGACGGCGTGTTCTTCATGCCGGACGACGCGCCATCCGCTGCACACACCGCAGGCGCGGCGGGCGCCGAGCCCGTCACGCGCGTCGTCGCACTGGTGGTCGCGCCGACGCTCTCGGCCGCCGGCCTGCAGCGCGCGCTGCGCGAGCGGATCGACCCTGCGTTCATGCCGCGCCCGCTGGTGTTCGTCGACGCGCTGCCGCGCAACGAGACGGGCAAGCTGCCGCGCGACGTGCTCGCGGCGCTCGTCGCGCGGCACGCGCGCGCCGCCGCGACTGCCGCGCCCGCCGCCGCACCCGCTTGCTCCACCACGGATGCCCGCGCCGCCACCTTCACGATCCCCGCCGACCATCCGGCGCTGCCCGGCCACTTCCCCGGCCACCCGATCGTGCCGGGCGTCGTGCTGCTCGATCATGCGATCACCGCGATCGGCGCGGCGCTGAACCGGCCGCTGCACGCGTGGCGGCTCGGCTCGGCGAAATTCCCGAGCCCGGCCGCGCCCGGCGAGCCGCTCGATCTCGCGTTCGACGCGGCCGCGAGCGGCGCGATCCGCTTCACGGTGCGCGCCGGGCGCCGCGACGTCGCGACTGGCGTGCTGTCCGCGCCGCCGGCCGCGCGCGAGGAGGCGCCCGCATGAAGCGCACCGCATGGGCCGAGCGCCAGGAACGCAGCAACACGCTGCTGCTGCGCGCGATGACGTGGATCTCGCTGCGCTTCGGCCGGCGCGCCGCGCGCGTCGTGCTGCATCTGGTCGCCGCGTATTTCGTGCTGTTCTCGCCGGCCGCGTCCGCGGCGTCGCGCGACTACCTGCGCCGCGTGCTCGGCCGGCCCGCGCGCTGGCTCGACGTGTACCGGCACGTGTTCACGTTCGCGGCGACGATCCACGACCGCATCTACCTGATGAACGCGCGCTTCGACCTGTTCGACGTCCGGCTGCACGGCGAGGCGCTCGTCGAAGCCGCGCTCGCGGACGGGCGCGGCGCGTTCCTGATCGGCGCGCACCTCGGCAGCTTCGAGGTCGTGCGCGCGCTCGGCCGCACGCGGCCGGGCCTGCGCGTCGCCGTCACGATGTACGAGGAAAACGCGCGCAAGATCAACGCGACGCTCGCCGCGGTGAATCCCGCCGCGAAGCCGGACGTGATCAGCCTCGGGCAGGTCGACTCGATGCTGAAGGTGCGCGAGCGCCTCGACGCGAACTGCCTGGTCGGCATGCTCGCCGACCGCACGCTGCACGACGACGCCGCGGCATCGGTGCGGCGGCTGGACCTGCTCGGCGCGCCGGCCGCGTTCCCGCTCGGCCCGCTGTACATGGCCGCGATGCTCGGGCGCCCGGTGATCTTCATGACCGGCCTCTATCGCGACGGCAACCGCTACGACGTGCACTTCGAGCGGCTCGCCGATTTCTCCGACGTGCGCCGCGACACGCGCGCGGCCGCCGTCGACGCCGCGCTCGCGCGCTATGTCGCGCTGCTCGAGCGCTACTGCCGCGCGGCGCCGTACAACTGGTTCAACTACTTCGACTTCTGGCAGGACGGCGGCGCCGCCGCGCGTCGCGACGACGCGCCCGCGCGAACCGGCCTGCCCGCCGTGAGGAATCGCTGACGCATGACCGCCCTTCTGCCCGCCCCGCGCGCGCTGCGCCGCGCCGCCCGAGCGCTTGCAGTCGCCGCCGCCGCGCTGGCCATCGTCGCCCCGGCCCATGCGGCCGACGCCGACGTGCCGTGGACGCTCGACCGGCTGATGTCGACGCTCGCGCAGCGCAAGGCCGGGCGCGCGACGTTCACCGAGACCAAGTACCTGTCGATCGCCGCGCAGCCGGTCGAATCGTCCGGCGAGCTGGTGTTCGTCGCGCCCGACCATCTCGAGAAGCACACGCTGAGCCCGAAGCCCGAACACCTCGTCGTCGACGGCGACATGCTGAGCGTCGAGCGCAACAACCGCAAATACACGCTCGCGCTCGCGCGCTATCCGGAGCTCGGCGCGTTCATCGACAGCATTCGCGCGACGCTCGCCGGCAACCGCTTCGCGCTCGAGCAGGTGTACAAGGTCGCGCTGTCGGGGCGCGGCGACGACTGGACGCTCACGCTCACGCCGCTCGATGCGCGGATGCTGAAGGTCGTGAGCACGATCACGCTCGACGGCACGCGCGACGCACTGCACCGCGTCGCGATCCGCCAGGCCGACGGCGACCGTTCGCTGATGCGGCTGCAACCGCTGCCGGCGACGCCGAACTGATGAACCCACGCACCCGGCCCGCCCCCGTCGCCCGAGGCCTGCGCGCGCTGCGGCAGCGCGCGGTGCTCGCGTGGCTGCTGGGCCTGCTCGCGTGCGGGTTCGCGATCGGTCGCGCGAGCTTCACGGCCGACCTGTCCGCGTTCCTGCCGCGCGCGCCGAGCGCCGGGCAGCGCGTGCTCGTCGACCAGTTGCGCGACGGCGTCGTGTCGCGGCTGATCCTCGTCGCGATCGACGGCGGCAACGCGGCGACGCGCGCCGCGCTGTCGCGCCGCATGGCCGCGCAGCTGCGCGTGGACCCGCAGTTCGCGGCGGTCAACAACGGCGAGGCGGCCGACGACACGCGCGACCAGCAGTTCGTGCTCGACCACCGCTACCTGTTGAGCCCGGCCGTGACGCCGCAGCGCTTCTCGGCCGACGGCCTGCACCGGGCGCTCGGCGACAGCCTCGATCTGCTGGGCTCGTCCGCGGGCCTCGTGACGAAGGCGCTGCTGCCGCGCGATCCGACCGGCGAAGTCGCCGCGCTCGTCGGCCAGCTCGACAGCGGCGCGCAGCCCGCGCTGCGCGACGGCGTCTGGGCGTCGCGCGACGGCACGCGCGCGGTGCTCGTCGCGCAGACGGCCGCCGCCGGCGCCGACACCGACGCGCAGGCGCGCGCGATCGACGCGGTGCGACGCGCGTTCGCCGCCGCGCGGCCGGCGACGCCGGACGCGGCCGCGTACACGCTCGCGATGACGGGCCCGGGCGTGTTCTCGGTCGACGCGCGCGACACGATCCGGCGCGACGTCGAGCGCCTGTCGACGCTGAGCGCGCTGCTGATCGTCGCGCTGCTGCTGACGCTGTACCGCTCGCTGCGCACGCTCGCGCTCGGGCTGCTGCCGGTGCTGTCGGGCATCGCGGCCGGCATCGCGGCGGTCAGCGTCGCGTTCGGCACCGTCCACGGGCTGACGCTCGGCTTCGGCAGCACGCTGATCGGCGAAGCGGTCGACTACTCGATCTACCTGTTCGTGCAATCCGCGCAGGCGGCCCCGCGCGGTTCGGCACACTCGGCGGCACGCCCGGCCGATGCGACGCGCGCGTGGCTCGCCGCGTACTGGCCGACGATCCGGCTCGGCGTGCTGACGTCCGTATGCGGCTTCGCGTCGATGCTGTTCTCGGGGTTCCCCGGGCTCGTGCAGATCGGTCTGTTTTCGATCGCCGGCCTGACGGCCGCCGCGCTCGTCACGCGCTTCGTGCTGCCGCATCTGTACGACGGGGATGTCGCGATGCGCGACGTGTCGCGCGCCGGCGCGCGGCTCGCGCGCGCGGCGGCGGCGGCCCCGCGCCTGCGCTGGCCGCTCGCGGCGCTGGTGCTGGCCGCGTGCGCCGTGCTCGCACTGCATCGCGACGGGCTGTGGAGCCGCGAACTTGCCGTGCTGAGCCCGGTGCCCGCGCGCGCGCAGGCGCTCGACGCACGGCTGCGCGCCGATGTCGGCGCGCCCGACGTGCGCTACCTCGTCGTGATCCCGGCCGCGACCGCACAGGCCGCGCTCGAAGGCGCGGAGAAGGTGGCCGCGCAGTTGCAGCCGCTCGTCGACGGCGGCACGCTCGCGGGCTTCGACACCCCCGCGCGCTTCCTGCCGAGCGACGCCGCGCAGCGCGCGCGGCAGGCGAGCCTGCCGCAGCCCGACGTGCTCGCCGCGCGCCTGCGCGACGCGGTCGCGAACCAGCCGATCGCGGTGAAGCCGGACCTGTTCGCGCCGTCCGTCGCCGATGTCGCCGCCGCGCGCCACGCGCCGCTGCTCACGCGCGCGGACCTGCAGGGCACGTCGATGGCGCTGGCCGTCGACGCGCTGCTGACCGAACGCGCCGGCCGCTGGAGCGCGATGCTGCCGCTGCGGGCACCCGACGTCGCACATGCGGCGCCCGCCGCGCCGAGCCTCGACGCCGCGCCGATCCGCGCCGCCGTCATGCGCGCGGGCGTTCCCGGCGCGCTGTTCGTCGACCTGAAGGCGGAAGCCGACAGCCTGTACGTGAACTACGTGCGCGAGGATCTGCGGCTGTCGCTCGCGGGCTTCGCCGCGATCGCCGTGCTGCTGCTGGCCGCGCTGCGCTCGCCGCGGCGCGCCGCGCGCGCGCTCGCGCCGCTCGTCGCGGCGGTGCTGGTGGTGACCGCGGGCTTCGCGCTCGCCGGCGTGCCGCTGACGATCCTGCACCTGGTCGGGATGCTGCTGATCGTCGCGGTCGGCTCGAACTATGCGCTGTTCTTCTGCAAGCGCGGCGACGCGCAGCCTGTCACCCCTCACACGCTGGTGTCGCTGCTGGTCGCCAATCTCGCGACGGTCGCCGGCTTCGGCCTGCTCGCGCTGTCGCACGTGCCGATGCTCGAAACCTTCGGCCTCACCGTCGGCCCCGGCGCGATGCTCGCACTCGCGTTTGCCGCGATCCTCGCGCCGCGGCCGGCCGCCTCGCCTCCATCGGAACGCAACACATGAACGTACCCGCCTCCGTATCGCCGCCGCCCGGCGCCGCACGCCGCTGGAAGCCGACGCCGCTGATCGCGGGCGCCGCCGCGCTGCATGCGGGCGCCGCGGCGGCCGTCGTCGCGCAGCCGGCCGCGTGGCCGTGGGCAGCCGGCGGCGTCGTTGCGTCGCACCTCGCGCTGACGGCGGCCGGCCTGTGGCCGCGCAGCACGCTGCTCGGCCCGAACTGGACGCGCCTGCCGGAGCACGCCGGCCGCACGATCGCGTTGACGATCGACGACGGCCCCGATCCCGACGTCACGCCGCGCGTGCTCGACCTGCTCGACCAGTACGGTGCGCGCGCGACGTTCTTCTGCATCGGCGATCGAGCGCGCCGCTACCCGCGGTGGATCGAGGCGATCGTCGCGCGCGGCCATGCGCTGGAGAACCACAGCCAGCGGCACCGGCACACGTTCTCGCTGTCGGGGCCGGCCGCGCTGCGGCGCGAGATCGACGCCGCGCAGCGCACGCTGACCGAGCTGGGCGGCACGCGCCCGCTGTTCTTCCGCGCGCCCGCGGGCCTGCGCAATCCGTTTCTCGAACCGGTGCTGTGCGAACTCGGCCTGCAGCTCGCGAGCTGGACCCGGCGCGGCTTCGACACGCGCGCGCACGACGCGGGCACGATCACGCGCCGCCTGCTGCACGGGCTCGCGCCGCGCGACATCCTGCTGGTGCACGACGGCCACGCGGCGCGCGACGCGCGCGGCGAACCGGTCGTGCTCGACGTGCTGCCGGCCGTGCTGCGCGCGGCGGCCGACGCGCAGTTGCGCTGGACCACGCTGCGCGCCGCGCTTGCGCCGCAGCCGCTGTCGGCGCCTGGCCCGACACCCCCCGTTTGATAAAATTGAAGCGCACTCGGCGCGCCGCCCGGCCTTACCGCGGCGCCCGAGCCGGCCATCGGATTCGACCCTCGTGAAACCTCTCCTGCTCTCGCATTTCACCGCCACCAGCTGCATCGGCCGCGGCCTCGACGCGACCGTCGCCGCGCTGCGCAGCGCCCGCGGCGGCCTCACGCGATGCGACTTCGAGCACGCGGACCTCGACACCTGGATCGGCGCGGTGGAAGGCGTCGACACGCAGCCGGTGCGCGCCGACCTCGCCGCCTTCGACTGCCGCAACCACCGCCTCGCGCAGCTCGGCCTCGTGCAGGACGGTTTCGCCGAGCGCGTCGCGGCGGCCGTCGCGCGCTACGGCGCGGAACGCGTCGGCGTGTTCGTCGGCACGAGCACGGCCGGCATCCTCGAGACGGAGCACGCGTACCGGCGCCGCGACCCGCAAAGCGGCGCGCTGCCGGCCGACTTCCGCTACGCGCAGACCCACAGCCCGTATTCGCCCGCCGCGTTCGTGCGCGCGTATTTCGCGCTGCGCGGCCCGGCGGCGGCGATCTCGTCCGCGTGTTCGTCCGGCGCGAAGGTGTTCGGCTCCGCGCGCCGCATGCTCGACGCGGGGCTGATCGATGCGGCCATCGTCGGCGGCGTCGATTCGCTGTGCCTGACGACGCTGTACGGCTTCAACTCGCTCGAACTGCTGTCGCGCCGGCCGTGCCGGCCGTTCGACGTCGCGCGCGACGGGATCTCGATCGGCGAGGCCGCCGCGTTCGCGCTCGTCGAGCGTGCGCCCGACGCGCCCGACCGGCTCGCTGACGATGCGGTCCTGCTGCTCGGCATCGGCGAATCGAGCGACGCGCATCACATGTCGTCGCCGCACCCGGAAGGGCTCGGCGCGCGCGCCGCGATCGAGCAGGCGCTCGCGTCGGCGGGCTGCCGCGCGGACGACGTCGACTACATCAACCTGCACGGCACCGCGACGCCGAGCAACGACGCGGCCGAAAGCCGCGCGGTCGGCGCGCTGTTCGCGCGCACGCCGTGCAGTTCGACGAAGGGCGCGACCGGCCACACGCTCGGCGCGGCCGGCGCGCTCGAGGCGGTCGTCGCGGCGCTCGCGCTGCGCGACCAGTTCGTGCCGGCCGGCGTCAACACGACGCACCCCGATCCCGCGCTCGCGCCCGGCTACCTGCTCGCAAGCCGCGACGCGCGCGTGCGTGCCGTTCTCAGCAATTCGTTCGGCTTCGGCGGCACGAACTGCAGCCTGCTGCTCGGCCGCGCGGACCGCGCACGCCGCTGACCACCGACATGACACTGAGCGCCTTCATCGACAGCATCGGCCTGATCGGGCCGGGATTGACCGACTGGCCGCACGCAGCCGACGTGCTCGCCGGACGCGCCGCCTACACGCACGCGCGCACCCTGCTGCCGCCGCCGGCCGGCCTGCCGCCGGCCGAGCGGCGGCGCACCGGGCCGGCCGTGCGGGTCGCGCTCGCGGCCGGCCACGCGGCGGTCGCGGCGAGCGGCCGCGACGCGGCGACGCTCGCGACCGTGTTCAGCGCATCGGGCGGCGACGGCCAGAACTGCCACGCGATCTGCGAGACGCTCGCAAGCGACGACCGCCACCTGTCGCCGACGCGCTTCCACAATTCCGTGCACAACGCGCCGGCCGGCTACTGGAGCATCGCGACCGGCGCGATGGCCACGTCGAACGTGCTGTGCGCGTACGACGGCAGCTTCGCCGCGGGGCTGCTCGAAAGCGTCTGCCAGGTGACGGTCGACCACGTGCCGAGCCTGCTGATCGCGTACGACACCGACTATCCGGAACCGCTGCGCGCGGTGCGGCCGATCGTCGACGCGTTCGGCGTCGCGCTCGTGCTCGCGCCGCAGGCGAGCGCCGGGACCCTCGCGCGCATCGACCTGCGGCTCACCGACGCGCCCGCGACGATGCTCGCGTCGCCCGGCCTCGAAGCGCTGCGCACCGGCAATCCGGCCGCGCGCGCGCTGCCGCTGCTCGACGCGCTGGCCGCGCGGCGCACGACGCGCGTCGTGCTCGACTATCTCGACGACACGCGCGTGCAGGTCGACATCGCGATGCCCGATGCGTTCGCGGAGGGCGCACGATGACGCTCGCTGCCGGCACGACGCTCGACCACGCGTGGATCGCCGCGCACATTCCGCACGACGGCGCGATGTGCGTGCTCGACACGGTCGATGCATGGGACGACACGCGAATCCGCTGCAGCGCGACGAGCCACCGCGACCCGCGCAATCCGCTGCGCGCGCACGGCCGCCTCGCGTCGGTGTGCGGGATCGAGTACGCGGCGCAGGCGATGGCCGTGCACGGCGCGCTCGTCGGCGCGCCGCACGCGCGCCCGCGCGCCGGCTTTCTCGCGAGCGTGCGCGGCGTCGACGCGTTCGTCGAGCGCCTCGACACCTGCGACGCGCCGCTGACCGTCGAGGCCGAGCGGATCGGCGGCGACGCCGTCACCGTGCTCTACGGCTTCACGCTTCGCTGCGGCGAACGCGTGCTGCTGACCGGCCGCGCCACGGTGATGCTCGATGCATCGGCGGCCGCCACGCTGCGCCCGCCGGCTGCCGGCGGCGCGGACATTCGATGACAACGTTGATGGGAACCCGATCGTGAAAGGTCGTCAATTCATTTGCTCCGCGCTCGTTCTAGCGCTGATCAGCCCGATCGCGCACGCGGATCTGTCCGAGGTGAAACAGGACATCAAGCGGGATTCGAAGGAAGCCGCGCACAAGACCGGCGAGGCCGCGCGCAGCTTCGGGCACGCGACCGCGAGCGCCGCGAAGGCCGTCGGCCACGGCGTCGCGCATGCGTCGCGCGAAGGCTGGGATGCGACGAAGCATGCGTCGCGCGAGGGCTGGGATGCCACCAAGCGCACGACGAAGCGGGTCTTCCACAAGGACGGCAGCGACTGAGCCGTGCGTCGCGACGCAGCGCCAGGCTGCGCCGCGACGCGGCCGTTCAGGCCGCCCTGCCGCCGGTCCGGCGCGCGCGCCGGGCCGGGCCGCACGCGGGACGCCCGCCATACGCCGCGCGCCAGCAATCGCGATGATCGAGCTCGCGCAGCAGGCGCGCGCGGCGCCGCTCGAGCCAGTAGAGCACGACCATCATCGTCAGCGCGACGGCGAGCGCCGCACCGCCGATCACGAACCCCATCCAGGTGTCACCCATGCGTACTCCGGAACGTGAAGCCGTGGCTGCGCACGCGCCTGCGATCGCAGACGGCCGCGGCGGACGCGCCTCGTCGGCGCGTCCGTCATCGTCATCGCGTACACGTGCGCTGCCCCGGCGCTGGATCCAGCGGGAGCACGGCCCGGGCGCGCAAGTGCGCGCCCCGGGCCGCCGCGCGTCAATGCATGTGCTGGCCGCCGTTGATCGCGATGTTGGAGCCGGTCACGAAGGCCGCCTCCTCGGAGCACAGATACGCGACCAGCCCCGCGACTTCCTCGGGCTTGCCGAGCCGGCCGGCAGGAATCTGCGGCAGGATCTTCGTGTCGAGGACATCCTGCGGAATCGCCGTCACCATCTTCGTCGCGAGATAACCGGGCGACACCGTGTTCACCGTCACGCCCTTGCGCGCGACCTCGAGCGCGAGCGACTTGGTGAACCCGTGCATGCCGGCCTTCGCGGCCGCGTAGTTGGTCTGGCCGACCGAGCCCTTCGAGCCGTTGACCGACGAGATGTTGACGATCCGGCCCCAGCCGCGCTCGACCATCCCTTCGCACACCGGCTTGGTCATGTTGAACACGGAATCGAGATTGGTGCGGATCACCGCGTCCCAGTTGACCTTGTCGAGCTTGCGGAACGTCATGTCGCGCGTGATGCCCGCGTTGTTCACCAGCACGTCGATCGGGCCGAGCTCCTGCACGATCTTCGCCACGCATTGCTGGCACGAGTCGTGATCGGCCACGTCCACCGGATACGCGTGGAACTCGCGGCCGGCCGCATGCATCTCGGTCAACCAGCGGTCGGCGCCACTGTTGTTCGGCGAATACGTGACGACCACCCGGTAGCCCGCGTCGTGCAATCGGATGCTGATCGATTCGCCAAGGCCGCCCATTCCACCTGTCACAACTGCAATTCGCTTAGTCATCCTATAGTTTACCGACAAGAAAAGTGATCGATGATGTGGCGCGGCAACGTGGCACTCGCCGCCGCACACACCGCTTCGATGCGCCTGCACCACCCAGCGCATCGCAAAATCGCGCCGCTTGTTGTGAACTGCTCGTCCGGCGCGAATGCCGTATGGCGCGCTCGCGGCGCGCGCATGCACCGCGAACGTGCCGTGTCTTCAGGCGATGCTCAGTCGCGCTCGACCGCGAGCGCGACGCCCATCCCGCCGCCGATGCACAGCGACGCCAGCCCGCGCTTCGCATCGCGCTTGACCATCTCGTGCAGCAGCGTCACCAGGATCCGGCAGCCCGACGCCCCGATCGGATGACCGATCGCGATCGCTCCGCCGTTCACGTTCACCTTCGACGTGTCCCAGCCCATCTGCTTGTGCACCGCCAGCGCCTGCGCCGCGAACGCCTCGTTGATCTCCATCAGGTCCAGGTCGCCCGGCGTCCAGCCCGCGCGCTC
>NZ_CADESW010000003.1 GCF_902830275.1 Burkholderia stagnalis
TCGCCCTTCTTCACGAGCGCGCCGTCCTTGAAGTTGACCGACACGATCGTGCCCGACACCTGCGGGCGCACGTCGACCTTCTCGATCGCTTCGAGACGGCCGGAATAGCTTTGCCAGTCGGTCACCGTCTGCGGCACGACGGTGGCGACGTCGACTTCGGGCAGCGGCGCCGCCTGTTTCTCGGGTGCGCTCGCATTGACGCGCAGCGCGCCGAACGTGCCCAGCCCGACGACGGCGAGCGTCGCGATCGCGGCA
Organism: Burkholderia stagnalis; assembly: GCF_902830275.1. Lineage (GTDB taxonomy): Bacteria > Pseudomonadota > Gammaproteobacteria > Burkholderiales > Burkholderiaceae > Burkholderia > Burkholderia stagnalis. The sequence continues at coordinate 256 of NZ_CADESW010000003.1, forward strand.
ACCGCGATCCGGGTGCGAGGGGTGCGTAGGATGGCCATGGTGATCTCCAAGTGAGCGTGGATTGGATTGGTTATTCGGTTCGATTCGCGATTCGGTTCGGCTGGCACGCCTGGAAGCGGCACTGGAAGAAGCGCACGGCTTCCTCGAACGCGGCCTCGTGCGTCGCAAGCGCCGCGTGCGTAATGTCCGGGTAGCGGATCACCTGGGTGAGCACGCCGGACGAGATCAGGCAGCTCGCGTATTTCTCCGCCTCGACGTGCAGCACATCGTTCTGCGCGGTGACGATCAGCGTCGGCGGCAGGCCGCCGAGGCGCACCGACTCGAGCGGTGCCGCATACGGGTGCATGCGCTGCGACGCCTGCGGCAGGTAGGCGCGGTAGCACGCCGCGCATTCCCGCGCGGTGATGTCGGACGCGAGGCGCTCGGCGTCGCCGATGCGCGTCATGCTCGGGTCGAGCATCGGGCCGAACAGCGCCTGCGCGGCGATCGGCACGTCGCCGCGGTCGCGCGCGATGAAGGCGAGGCAGTTCGCGAGCTGGCCGCCCGCGTCATGGCCGGCGACGCCGATCTTCTTCGGATTGCCGCCGAACGCGCGAGCGCGGGTCGCGGCCCACACCGCCGCGCGATATGCGTCTTCCGGCGCGGCCGGAAACGGATGCGCGGGCGCCAGCGAATAGTCGACGGAGACTACGAGCGCCGGTAAGCGTTCTGCTAAAAAGCGCGCGGCGAAATCGGCGTCGTCGAGCGTGCCGCGCACGAAGCCGCCGCCGTGGAAGTAAAGCACTACCGGCAGTCCGGTTTTATCGGGACGGCGATAGATGCGCAGTGCAATGTCCTGCGCATAGCCGGGGATCTCCACCTCGGCGACCGTCAACGCCGCGCCGGCATTGGCATTGGCCGGCAGCGCGGCTTTCAGGAATTTGCTGAATTCAGAAGCGTCCATGACGAAACGTCATCCATTTCAAGATGGATCGCATTCTGGGTCCGGCAGACATCCGGATAAATGCCTATAATCCGGCAACACAATTCAACGACCCCGAACAATCACAGGCTGCGTTCACCTCAGGTGACGCAGCCTTGTCGTTGGGTCAGTCAAATGCGGAGGTAGCGATGGATCGGCTGCAAGCCATGCAGGTGTTTACACGCGTCGTCGACACGAGCAGCTTCACCAAGGCGGCAGAAACGCTCGGTCTGCCGCGAGCCTCCGTCACGACGATCATCCAGAACCTGGAGGCGTTCCTCGGTGTGCGGCTGATGCACCGGACCACCCGCCGGCTGTCGCTGACACCCGACGGCGCCGCGTACTACGAACGCTGCGTGCGGATCCTCGCGGACGTCGAGGAAACCGAAGCAAGCTTCCAGAACAACAACCGCAAGCCGCACGGAAAATTGCGTGTCGACATGCCTGGCTCGCTCGGACGGCTGGTCGTGATCCCGGCGCTGTGCGAATTCCACGATCGCTATCCGGACATCGACCTGCAGCTCGGCCTGACGGACCGCCCGGTCGACCTGCTGCAGGAAGGCGTCGACTGCGTAATCCGGGTGGGCGCATTGCAGGATTCGTCGCTCGTCGCGCGCCGCGTCGGCCTGTTCGAAGGTACGTCGGTCGCATCGCCCGCGTATCTCGAGAAGTACGGCGAGCCGCAATCGATCGAGGACCTGAGCCAGCACAAGGCCGTGAACTACTTCTCGAACCGCACCGGCCGGATGATCGACTGGTCGTTCCTGATCGACGGCAAGGAAGTCGAGGTCAAGATGAACGCGGTCGTGTCGGTGAACGACGCGGACGCATACGTGAGCTGCGGGCTCGAAGGCTTCGGGCTGATCCAGCCGCCGCTGTTCATGGTGCTGCCGTACCTGCGCGACGGCCGGCTGAAGGAAGTGCTGCCCGGCTACAAGCCGCTGCCGATGCCGATCTCGGTCGTCTATCCGCACAGCCGCCATCTGTCGCCGAAAGTGCGCGTGTTCGTCGACTGGGTGGCCGAGGTGTTCGACCGCTGCCCGCTGTTGAGCGGCAAGAAGGGCCTCGACGCGACCTGCACGAAGCGCACGTTCGAGGATGCCGAGCGCGCGCCGGCGCTCGACACGCCGGTGCTCAACGAGTGGGTGGCCTGAGCGGCACGCAAGGGTTGTACAAGGCCGGCGCACGCCGGCCGTCCCGTCACTTCACCCGCCAGGCGGCCATGAAATCGCCGGCCCGGCCGGCGGGTGCATCGCGATCCGCTCGCTTCACGCGCGCCAGGGCCCTCGCAACGTCGGCGCGCTGCGCGCTCACGTGCCGCGCGCAATGGCGGTCGACCACGCCGATCTGGTTCTTCAGGAACGCGATCGTCTGTTCGATGCCCCCGCGCACACTCGAGTGGCACCACGCCAGCAACTGATACTCCGCCATCAGCGTGCGTGCGAGTTGCCGGCGGCGCTGCACCAGCGCCTGTACGTAGCGCAGTTGCGGATCGGACAGCGGTGCAACGATCCGGCTGCAAGACGGATGCCGCACGAGCACGCACGCCAATTCCGCCAGCATACGGGCACGCGCCCCTTTCCCTTCGAGCGACCGCTCGGCCGCGCCCGCGACGAAATCGCGGGCATGGTGCGGATTGACCACCACGACAGGCAACCGCACTGCCTGCAGCGCACACGCCACTTCCAGCTCGAGACCGCCGGCTGCCTCCAGCACGATGAGCGCCGGCGACCATTCGGCAATCGCATCGGTCAGCGATTCGATGCCGAACGTCTCGTTCCGGTATCCGAGAATCACGCTCAGCGACGACACGGAGATTTCAACGATCTCGGTCGCGACACTGATGCCGACGTACACGGGATCCGTCCCCAACGCCTCGTCTTCCTGCTGGATTGCACAGTCGCTCATACGCTTTCGCGCCTCCGTCCCGCCCGCTCGCACATGCCGGCGCGGGCTTCGACCTTGACAGCAACAAATGTCATAAACAAAATGTAAGATTGACGAATGGAACTGGTTCCATCCGCAACGGCAGCACATTCGCCGCCGTTGCACGGCAAACCTCCGTCCATGCGTCGCGCCCGTCGTCATCTGCAGCAGCACCGCTGCGGCACACGACCCGCCCGCCTCTTCTCGACATCGACACGACGACGTTTCATATGCCAAATGATCAGGATTCCTCATCCCGAGACAGTTCATCCGTGTGCGCAGCGATCTCGAACCGGCTCCGATCCTGGCCACGCAGCCACGTCGGCTCCCGACCGACACCTGACCACGTCTGCCCGGTCTGCGGATTGAAATACTTCACGCGGCGCTTTTTGCTCCGAGCGCCCGCGCCTGGAAAAACCACGTCTTGGCTAAAACCGAATTCTTCGATGCACCGCCGCACCTCGAGCAACACGGTTGCCGCTATCGCGAGACGTTCCCGCTCCAGCTGCTCTTCGAGCAGCGCCTTCTTTTCGATGAACGATCTGTAGATCAGCATGCCTGCCTCCGAAAAACGCACGTCCGCGGTCGTCGCATCGACGCCATGACGGCACGTCCAAGCGTAATCGCGCGAGCTGGTCCAATTGACAACTTTTGTCAACGCGCGCCCATCGATACTAAATTCAAGAACAAATTAAATCCCGATTATCTATTTTTGCATTTCCAAAAAAGGCTTCGAAAAATCTTGATTTAAAAAATCAAAGAAAATCCAACTTATTTCGGTTTAAATAATTCCACTGAAGTTCACAATTGTTGACAATTCAAGAACGCAGCGATGCGAACATCGTGGCTGCTGATTGCCCGCTTACGGGCGGTTCCGCGCGGATCGTCACACCCGATGCAGCCCGATCGATTCGCCCGCTACCAAAGGAGTACTGAAGATGAACGTTCTATATCTCGAGGACGATAAAACTTATATCGAATTGATCACCGCAGTACTGGAAAAATCGGGATACCACGTGCATGCGGTGAGCAACGGTCACCAGGCAATCCGCCATCTGGAAAGCTCGGTCGTCGATCTGCTGATCCTCGACTGGCTCGTCCCGGGGCTGTCCGGATTCGAGGTTCTCAAGTGGACCCGCGAACGCATCGGCGGGCGCCTGCCGATCCTCTTCCTGACAAATCGTGTGCGGGAGGACGTGATGTTCTCCGCGATCAACGCAGGCGCCGACGACTACATGGTCAAGCCGGTCAACGAGTTCGAGCTGCTGGCGCGGGTCAATGCGCTGCTGCGCCGCGCGTATCACGACGGCGTCGTCCGTCAGAGCGTGCTCGACGTCGGCGGCTACCGGATCAGCATGAAGACGCGGACGGTGCTGCTGCATGGCGCGCCGGTCAGGCTGACGCCGCGCGAATTCGATCTCGCCGTGCTGCTGTTTCGCAATCTCGGGCGCATCATGCCGCGCGATGAACTGATTCGCTCGCTGTGGGGACGCGACATGGCCGGCGTGTCGCGCAGCCTCGACACGCACATCTACCGGCTGCGGATGAAACTCGCGCTCCATCCGGCGAACGGCGTGCGGCTCAGCACGATCTATACGCTCGGCTATCGGCTCGAAGCGGCCTGACGAGCGCGCGCCGGCCATTCTTCCTCGATAGGCACAGCACTATTGCGCCAATAGGATTCATGCATCGCGCGGCGGACGGCACGACCGCCCGGGGCGTGCCGCCATCCCGCGCCAGCCCCTTGCGGCATCGCGTTGCGCGATATCCCCAATGCGCACGCGGGATACGATTGTTCCGCCCTGACGACAATTCAATTCGCTGAACCGCCATTTATCGCAGCGGGTTCGACTCTTAGAGTAAACCCTGTCGCGCAACCCCATGCGCATCGAATCGACAGGAGTTCCATCATGAACCGCCGCGGTCTGCTCTCCGCCCTCGTTCTCGCACTCGCCGTGTCCGCGCCGGCCTTCGCCGACACCACCCCGGTTCACGCGGGCGATTACAGAAACACGTCGTTGTACAGCCAGAACAACGGCCCCCGGACCCGCGCCGAAGTGCTCGCGGAACTGGAGCAGGCGCGCCACGACGGCACCGTCGAACGCCTGCGCAAGGAAACGTCGTACGCGCAAGGGCTCGATCTCGTGCCGCGCCCGTATCGCCCGACGCCGGAAGGCAATCAGCTCGCGGGCGCCGGCCGGTAAACGGACGACGCCGCGCGGCGGGCCATCCCCGCGCGCGGCGTCGCGATCTGCATCAGGCAATCAGCCAGTCAATTGAAGGAGTTCATCATGAACGATCAACTGCCCTCGCCGCTCGATCACTGGAACAGCGATACGCCGGTCTGGACGCCGTATCGGCCGTCGCAGCATTCGCACTGAACCGTCAGCGGCGCGGCACGCCGCCGCGCCACTCGCCCCAGTGCGACACGATGTCCTGCACGAGCGGATTGCCCGCGCGGTACAGGTTTTCGGTCGCCGAGGCGAAGCCGCCCTGGTCCGCGTAGTTCAGCAGGTTGTCGACGCTCGTCTGCCCCGCATACGGCCGGTCGAAGTCGGAGCCGGTGCGCAGCACCGCCACGCGCGACAGGTCCACCCGCTTCACGCTTGCCGCACGCTTGAGCGCCTCGAACGTCGCGTTGTCTTCCTGCGCGGTCATGCAGTAGGTGCCCTTGCCGTCCGTCAGGATCTTCGTCCATTGCCGCGCGCGCTCGCCGAGCAGCGTGCCCGAGAACCACGTGTTGCCCGACGACGTGTCGCAGCGGATCACCGACGGCGGCTGGTTCGCGGGCGCGTAGCCGAACTTCGCGCGCGCGGCCTGCGCCTGCGGGCTGTCGGCGAGCACCACGTTGCGCGACAGCGCATACGCGGCGTCGGCCAGCTGCGGGTTCAGCTGGAACACTTCGTTGCGGTAGTCGAGCGGCGGCTTTTCCGTCGGGCTCTTCGTGTTGATGCCGAGATAGCCGGTGTTCCAGCCGGCGGGAATCTCGCGCGCATCGAGCTCCCACTGGATGCCGAAATCGACGAGGTAGTTCGCCCACGCGGCGGAGCCCACCGTCCCTTGCGCGGGGTCCACGCCGGCGATGCCGGAGATCAGGAAATACGTGTGCCGCAGGTCGAAGCGCTGCGAGAACGTCAGCGCCATGATCGACGCGGTGGCGTTCGCATAGCCCATGCCGGTCGTGATCACGCACACGTCCTGCTTGTTGCAGTGGACCGCGGGGTAGTCGGGCGACAGGCCCGGCACCGTCACATCGCGCCACGGGCCGAGACGATCGAGCCAGGCCTGGCCTTCCGGCCCGAACATCGTGATGATCATGACCTTGACCGGGCGGCCCTGTGCGCCGGTCTCGGCAAACGCATTGCCCGTGTTGTCCTGCGCGATCGACGGTGCGGTCGCACAGGCCGCGAGCGAGAATGCGGCGGCTGAAAGAATGGAGCGAGTCAGCATCGGCGTTCCTTGTTTGGGTGATGTTGGGTGAGAACGACTGTCGGAGACTGCGCGACGGAGTATAAAGCGATCGGCATCGATGCGGGATGCGTGGCGCGACGCCAGCGGCGGGATGCATCAAGCGCCGCCGGCTTCGGATGCGTGCGATGCAGCGCGGAATCGCAGCGTCAGGGGAAAACGTCAGGAATACTATCCGCTCGATCCCGGCGGACGTCGCGCGCGCCGCCGCGCGCGCGACAGATCGATCAGATCACGTCGACGCGCCCCGGCCCGTCGACCATCTCGCCGATCACCGCCGCGCGATCGAACCCGTCCGCACGGAAGCACGCGAGCACGTCGTCGACCGCATCCGGCGCGCAGGCGACAAGCAGGCCGCCCGACGTCTGCGGATCGGTCAGCAGCGCCTGTGCGACCGGCGGCAGCGCATCGGCGAGCCGCACGTCCGCGCCGTACGCGGCCCAGTTGCGCCCCGACGCGCCGGTGAACACGCCGTCTGCCACGAACGCCTCGACGCCCGCGAGCCACGGCAGCGACGCGTAGTGCACGCGCGCCGTGAGCCCCGCACCGCGCGCGAGTTCGAGCGTATGGCCGAGCAGCCCGAAACCCGTCACGTCGGTCAGCGCATGCACGCCCGGCAGCGCGGCCAGTTCGGCGCCCGGCCGGTTCAGCTTGGTCGTGGTGGCGATCATCTGCGCATAGCCCGCGTCGTCGAGCTGGTTTTTCTTCAGCGCGGCCGACAGCACGCCGACCCCGAGCGGCTTGCCGAGCACCAGCACGTCGCCCGCGCGCGCGGCCGCGTTGCGCTTCACGCGCGACGGATGCACCACGCCGATCGCCGCGAGGCCGTAGATCGGCTCGACTGAATCGATCGAATGGCCGCCCGCGACCGGAATCCCGGCATCCGCGCACACCGCTTCGCCGCCGCGCAGCACCGCCGCGATCGTCTCGTGCGGCAACACGTTGATCGGCATCCCCACCAGCGCGAGCGCGAGGATCGGCTTGCCGCCCATCGCGTACACGTCGGACAGCGCGTTGGTCGCCGCGATGCGGCCGAAGTCGAACGGATCGTCGACGATCGGCATGAAGAAATCGGTGGTCGCGACGATCGCCTGCTCGTCGTTCAGGCGGTAGACCGCCGCGTCGTCGGAGGTTTCGGTGCCGACGAGCAGATCCGGGAACAGCGCCGGCGGCGTCGCGCGCTTCAACAGCTCGGACAGCACGCCCGGCGCGATCTTGCAGCCGCAGCCGCCTCCATGCGACAGGCTCGTGAGGCGCGGAACGGCGGGCGGGGTCTGGGTGGCTTCGGTCATCGTCGGCATCCGGTGAATAACAACGTTCTATTATCGACAATTCCGCGCCCGCGCGCGCGCCGCCCACATAATGACGGCGCTGCCCCGTCCGTCTTCCCTCTGTCGCCCTCCATGGATCACCTGTTCATCGGCCTCGTGCTGTGCTCCGCGCTGCTGCACGCCATCTGGAATGCCTTCCTGCACGTCAGCGAGGACCGGCTCGTCCAGCTCGGCACGATGTCGCTGCCGTATCTCGCGTTCGGCGTCGCCGGCGCCGCGCTGCTGCCCGCGCCGGCGCCCGCCGCGTGGCCGTATATCGCCGCGTCGGCCGCGCTCGAGGTCGCGTACTGCTTCACGCTCGCGCGCGCGTATCGCAACGGCGAGTTCGGGCAGATCTATCCGATCGCGCGCGGGATATCGCCGCTGCTCGTGTCGGTGCTCGCGTTCGCCATGCTGCACGAACGGCCGACGCCGTTCGGCTTCGCGGGGATCGCGCTGGTGTCGTTCGGGATCATGTCGCTCGCGCTGCGGCGCGGCTTCCAGTTCTCCGGGGAAGGCGTGCCGTACGCGCTGCTGACCGGCGTGTTCATCGCCGCGTATTCGATCTGCGACGGGATCGGCGCGCGCGTCGCGGGCAGCGCGCTCGCCTACATCGCATGGGTATACCTGCTGTGGAGCGTGCCGCAGATCGTGCTCGTCTGCGCGGTGCGCGGCGGCCCGCGCGCCGTGCTCGGCTCGCGCGTGGCGCTGAGGCAGGGCGCGATCGCCGGCACGATCTCGCTCGCCGCCTACGGGATCGTGATCCTCGCGTACCGGCACCTGCCGGTCGCGACCGTGTCGGCGCTGCGCGAGACGAGCTCGATCTTCGCGGTCGCGATCGGCTGGTTCGTGATGCGCGAGCGGCCCGGCGCGCAGCGGCTCGTCGCCTGTGCGCTGGTGGTCGCGGGCGCGGCGTTGATCCGGATGTGAGCGCACCGCTGCGCACGCACGGCGCTCACGCGACGGCAATACCCGGCCGGTCGAACGCCCGCTCGTCGATCGCCTCCGCCAGCGTCGCGAACGCCGGCGCGATCTCCTGCTCCGGCACGCACGCATAGCCGAGCAGCAGGCCCGACGCCGCGCGCTCGCGATCCGCGTAATACCCGGACAGCGGCCGCACGACGATGTTGCGTGCAAGCGCGGCCTGCGCGACCGCGCGATCGTCGACGCCATCCGGCAGGCGCGTCACGAGATGCAGCCCGGCATCGCTGCCCGCCGCCTGCAGCGTGTCGCCGTAGCGGCGCGCGACCGCGTCGAGCAGCATCTCGCGGCGCTGCCCGTACAGCGTGCGCATCTTGCGGATATGCGACACGAAATGCCCTTCCGCGATGAATTCCGCGAGCACCGCCTGCTGCAGCAGCTGCCCTTCGCGATAAAGCTCCGCGCTCGCCGTCGCGAAGCTCTCCGCGAGCGGCTCGGGCGCGACCAGGTAGCCGACCCGCAGCCCCGGGAACAGCGTCTTGCCGAAACTGCCGACGTAGATCACCTGCCCGGCCGTATCGAGCCCCTGCAGCGACGCGAGCGGGCGGCTGCCGTAGCGGAATTCGCTGTCGTAGTCGTCCTCGATGATCCAGCAGCGGTGCTGGCGCGCGTATTCGAGCAGCATCCGCCGCCGCGCGAGGCTCATCACCATCCCGAGCGGATACTGGTGCGACGGCGTGACGAGCATCAGCTTCGGCGGCTCGGCGAGATCGGCGGCCGACGGCGCGATCCCTTCGTCGTCGACCGGGATCGGCCGCGTCGTCAGCCCCGACACGTTCAGCACGCTGCGCACGCCCCAGTAGCACGGGTCCTCGGTCCAGATCGCGTCGCCGGGGTCGGTCAGCAGCCGCACCGCGAGGTCGATCGACTGATGAATGCCGGTCGTGATGACGATCTGCTCGGGCGTGCAGCGCACCGAGCGCGACGTGCGCAGGTAATCGGCAAGCGCCTCCCGCAGCAGCGCCAGCCCGCCGCCCGGCGCGTAGGTCAGCAAATCGGGGCGCAAGCGCCGCCAGTACTTGTTGTGCAGCCGGGTCCACACGCGCGCCGGAAATCGCGACACATCGGGCACGCCCGGCATGAACGCGCCGCCCTGCCGCTTCGACACGCCCGCCCCCTCGACGAGCCGCGCGCCGCGCGCGGACAGCGGCCGCGCGGCCGTCGGCAGCGTCACGGCCGGGCTCGCCAGGTCCGGCGGCGCGCCGACGATCTCGTCCGGCGCGCTGTCGGCGACGAACGTGCCGCGGCCGGTGGCCGAACTCACGTAGCCCTCGAGCGCGAGTTGCTCGTACACCTGGGTGACGGTATTGCGCGCGATGCCGAGCTCGGCCGCGAGCAGCCGCGACGACGGCACCCGCGTGCCGGCCGGCAGCTCCCGCGACAGGATCGCCTGCTGCAGCAGCCGGTGCAGCTGCCGGTAGATCGGTTGTCCGCCGCCGCGCACGAGACGCTGCGCCAGCCAGTCCGACAACACGCTTGCCCGCATGATTGGCTCCTAACTATTTATTGAAATGGCTCTGATTGTCAGAGCCAAATCTGATTATAGTCGCCGTCATGGGCTGCCGGAGCGCGCCCGATTCCTTCTCACCGGATACGAAACATCAAGGAGATGACCGTGAAGAATGCCGATCTGCAGGCCCGCAAGAACGCCGCCACCCCGCGCGGCGTCGGCGTGATGTGCGACTTCTACGCAGCCCGCGCCGAGAACAGCGAGCTGTGGGACGTCGAAGGCCGCCGCTTCATCGATTTCGCCGCCGGCATCGCGGTGCTGAACACGGGCCACCGTCACCCGAAGATCGTCAAGGCGATCGCCGACCAGCTGAACAACTTCACGCACACGGCGTACCAGATCGTCCCGTACGCGTCGTACGTCGAGCTAGCCGAGAAGATCAACGCCCGCGCGCCGGGCGACTTCACGAAGAAGACCGCGTTCTTCACGACCGGCGCCGAAGCCGTCGAGAACGCGGTCAAGATCGCGCGCGCGGCCACCGGCCGTCCGGGCGTGATCGCCTTCTCGGGCGGCTTCCACGGCCGCACGATGATGGGCATGGCGCTCACCGGCAAGGTCGCGCCGTACAAGCTGAACTTCGGCCCGTTCCCGGGCGACGTGTTCCACGCGCCGTACCCGAACGCCGTGCACGGCGTGACGACCGCCGACTCGATCAAGGCGATCGAGATGCTGTTCAAGGCCGACATCGATCCGAAGCGCGTCGCCGCGATCATCTTCGAACCGGTGCAGGGCGAAGGCGGCTTCAACCCGGCGCCGGCGGAATTCGTGCGCGCGCTGCGCAAGATCTGTAACGAGCACGGCATCCTGCTGATCGCCGACGAAGTCCAGACGGGCTTCGCGCGCACCGGCAAGCTGTTCGCGATGCAGCACTACGACGTGCAGGCCGACCTGATCACGATGGCGAAGAGCCTCGCGGGCGGCATGCCGCTGTCGGGCGTCGTCGGCCGTGCGGACGTGATGGACGCGGCGGCTCCCGGCGGCCTCGGCGGCACGTATGCGGGCAACCCGCTGGCCGTCGCGTCGGCGCACGCGGTGCTCGAGATCATCGACGAAGAGAAGCTGTGCGAGCGCGCGACGCAGCTCGGCGACGTGCTGAAGGCCAAGCTGAACGCGCTGCAGGCCGACGTGCCGCAGATCGCCGACGTGCGCGGCCCGGGCGCGATGATCGCGGTCGAGTTCCTGAAGCCGGGCTCGGGCGAGCCGGACGCCGATTTCACGAAGCGCGTGCAGGCGCGTGCGCTCGAGCGCGGCCTGCTGCTGCTCGTGTGCGGCGTGTACTCGAACGTCGTGCGCTTCCTGTTCCCGCTGACGATCCCGCAAGCCGTGTTCGACGAAGCGCTCGTCATCCTGGAAGAAGTGTTGAAGGAAACGGTCGGCGTGCCGGCCTGACGTCCCGCCCCTGATCGCGCCGCCGCCGTCCCGCCATTGCGCCGGACCGCGGCGGCCGTCGCATCTGCAGCATCCGCAAACAGGCATCCCCATGAGCACTGTCCAAGAAACGCTTTCCCTGAAAGACCCGTCGCTGTTCCGCCAGCAGGCCTACGTCAACGGCGTATGGCAAGGCGCCGCGAACGGCGAGACGTTCGAAGTCCGCAACCCGGCGACGGGCGGCCTCGTCGGCGTGGTGCCGGCGATGGGCGCGGCCGAGACGCGCCAGGCGATCGAAGCCGCCAACGCCGCATGGCCGGCGTGGCGCAAGAAGACCGCGAAGGAACGCGCGGCGATCCTGCGCAAGTGGCACGACCTGATGATGGAACACGCCGACGACCTCGCGCTGATCCTGACGACCGAGCAAGGCAAGTCGCTGGCCGAGGCGAAGGGCGAGATCGGCTACGCGGCATCGTTCCTCGAGTGGTTCGCGGAGGAAGGCAAGCGCGTGTACGGCGACACGATTCCGACCCCGGCGAGCGACAAGCGCATCGTCGTGACGAAGGAGCCGGTCGGCGTGTGCGCGGCGATCACGCCGTGGAATTTCCCGGCGGCGATGATCACCCGCAAGGTCGGCCCGGCGCTCGCCGCCGGCTGCCCGATCGTCGTGAAGCCGGCCGAGGCGACGCCGTTCTCGGCGCTCGCGATGGCCGTGCTGGCCGAGCGCGCGGGCGTGCCGGCCGGCGTGTTCAGCGTCGTGACGGGCGACCCGAAGGCGATCGGCGGCGAGCTGACGTCGAGCCCGATCGTGCGCAAGCTGTCGTTCACCGGCTCGACGCCGGTCGGCCGCCTGCTGATGGCGCAATGCGCGCCGACGGTCAAGAAGGTGTCGCTGGAGCTCGGCGGCAACGCGCCGTTCATCGTGTTCGACGACGCCGATCTCGACGCGGCCGTGCAGGGCGCGATCGCGTCGAAGTACCGCAACAGCGGCCAGACCTGCGTGTGCACGAACCGCTTCTACGTGCATGAAGCCGTGTACGACCAGTTCGCGCAGAAGCTCGCGGCGGCGGTCGGCCAGCTGAAGGTCGGGCGCGGCACCGAGCCGGGCGTCACGCAAGGCCCGCTGATCAACGAAGCGGCGGTGCTGAAGGTCGAGGCGCACATCGAGGACGCGCTCGCGAAGGGCGCGACCGTCGTGACGGGCGGCAAGCGCCACGCGCTCGGCCACGGCTTCTTCGAGCCGACCGTGCTGACGGGCGTCACGCCGGCGATGAAGGTCGCGAAGGACGAGACGTTCGGCCCGCTCGCGCCGCTGTTCAAGTTCAGCAGCGACGACGAGGTGATCCAGCTCGCGAACGACACCGAGTTCGGCCTGGCCGCTTACTTCTACAGCCGCGACATCGGCCGCGTGTGGAAGGTCGCCGAAGCGCTCGAATACGGGATGGTCGGCGTGAACACGGGCCTGATCTCGAACGAAGTCGCGCCGTTCGGCGGCGTGAAGCAGTCCGGCCTCGGCCGCGAAGGCTCGCACTACGGCATCGACGACTACGTCGTGATCAAGTACCTCTGCCTGGCCGTCTGACGGTTCGGGGCCTGCCGCTTCGGCGACAGGCCCTGGCCGCCCGGCCGGAACCGGGCGGCCCGACGCGGGCCGGCGCCTCTCCGTTGCGCCCGCGTCACCTTGATACGCGCGATGTCTCCCCGCTCCGCGGACGCGATTTCGATCGCGGCATCCGCCGAACGAATACTGTCCAAAACGGCCAGCGCATCCAGATCAACGTCGGTATAACGCCACGCAAGGCGTTCGAAGGCGCGCCTTTGGGCCGAACCAGCTTCTCGCGGGTCAGCCAGCGCCGCGCCAGCCGATTCGCGGGCGCGCGGCTGAAACCGCTGAAGCGGCGCAGGTAGCGCAACACCAGCCCGCGACTGGCGCGCTTGAGTCGGCGATGGTGCCGCCGGCCAGCACCGATGCGATCCATGTGCAGCGCGCTACGGGCATCGATTGCGGGCACAAATTCCAGCGTCTCGGTTCCGTCGAGTATGGCGCGTACCTGTTCGATGGTGCGAATTCTTGTTTCATTCAAATCGATGATCATCCACAGATCATCAACCATCCCGACTAGCCTACAGTCCATCGGCAGTCGATCCCTTGCCGCGTCCGCTTCAGCCCAGGCTCATCGTCCCGTTGAAATGCGGAGGAAATGCTCCATCCAGGCTCATCTTCCGCTGGACAGCGCTTTGGATTGCTAACATAAATCATACTCGTCCAATATACGAATCAATCGCTACCGGCGACCCTCCATAGCTCGTCCATACGACTGAGGAAACGACCATGAGCCGACGAGCAGTCAGGAACGGCGACACGACGACAACGGGCGGCATCGTCATCGCCGTTACGTCTACGATGTCCAATCACGGCAAAAAGGTCGCCCTGGATGGCGACAAGGCGACATGCGGAAATTGCGAGGGGACGTTCCTGATAGCGGGCAGTGCGCAGCGCATGATTCACCGCGGGCGATGTGTTGCGCTGGAGGGTGACGCCGTACTCTGTCCATGCGGGCAAAACCGACTCATCGCGGGTAGCGACAGCTCGATTTTCTATGGCGGCAAAGGCGGTCACAATGCAGCGAACCCGTTCGTCACACCTTCGACATACACTCCCACGAGACACGCGCCCGGGTCGGGCATCCATGACGATCAGTTCGTGATCCGCGACGTGCGGACAAAACAACTGTTAAGCAACGTGCGCTATTGGATCAAGGATCAATCCGGGAACGTGCTGGCGTCAGGCGTGAGTGACCGGAACGGATGTACCGTGCGCGTGCAGACCGAAGGCGCGCAGACATTGAAGCTTGTAATCGAGGATTGAGCTGATGGGGAACCAAACTACCGTTGCCGAAACAACGACAAACACCATCTCAGGATCACAGCGATTCGCGGACGTTGACATGCGGCCGATCTGCGAAAACATGCCTAATTCAGAATTCCGAGTCGTATTCGCCAAGGCTCAGGCCAAAGCCGTCGAGAAGCTAGGCGCACGCACCGCCGCTTTGCAAAGGTGGTCGCAGTCCGAAAAAAATCGCGTGTTCAAGTGGTTCGGCCGTAACGACGAGCGAACGCGTATGCACCTGCTCACCGGCTTAACGAAAGTGCTTGATGTAGTTCGAGCGTTCAACGAAAACAATGTCGTTCGAAGCGGCAGTGCTGGCGATCTGGCGACGGGCTGCACGCCTCATCCGCGCGGAACAGCCAACGAAGCCGCTCACGTATGCGCACCGGACACGGCAACACATACCATCGCTATCAGCGCGCGATTCTGCACGATGCGCCCATGGACCGACGGTGCTGATTCTCATGTATCGACTATCATCCATGAAGCAACCCACTTCCGCGACACCATGTCTTCGACAGACGATCAATACACAATCACGCCATTTCTCGCGCCTTGGGGCCGGTCAAATCCTGACTTGGCAATCCACAACGCCGACAGCATCGCGGGGTACGTTGTCGATGGCGACTAAATTCCTAACCGCCGCCGCGCTCGCGTTGTGCTGCGCACATGCAGCATTCGCGTGTGACGGTGCGTCGAACATGCCCGCTCATTACATCGATATTGTTTTCGATGCTGATTCGAGCGCGATTTCTCCGGCCGAACTGTCGAGGTTGTCGGCATGGTCGAGCGACATGCACAAGCGCTTTCCGATCATTGATACGGTATGGCTGATCGGACTGGCCAAGCAATCCGAACGTGACGCGCAACAGCTTGCAACGCGACGAGCGAAAAACGTGATGGCGGTCCTAGATCAGTTTTCGATCCGTGGCGAGAAAAGCGCCTTGGCAGGGAAAATTTTCAAGCCGGACGAGTTCGGTCAATCCGGGCGACGCGTCGAAGTGAACGTTAGTCCGGGATGCCCTAACCACTGTTGCCCGAACCTGAATCCCATACCCAGGACGCAATGACGTAGCACGACACCCCAACGCCGGCCCGCGCAATGCGGGCCGCCTTCCTCCTGCCTCGCACGTTTCCGCCATCACCGAAACGCATTCACCGCATCGACGAGCCGCGTCGCCTGCTGCTGCAGGCTCTCCGACGCCGCCGCGCTCTGCTCGACCAGCGCCGCGTTCTGCTGCGTGATGCTGTCGAGATGCACCACCGCCTGATCGACCTGCGTGACGCCCGAGCTCTGCTCGGCGGTCGACGCGCTGATCTCCGCGATCAGGTCCGACACGCGCTTCACCTGCGCGACGATGTCCTCCATCGTCCGGCCCGCGCCGTCGACCAGCTGCGCACCCGATGCAATGCGTCCGACGCTATTCTCGATCAGCGTCTTGATCTCCTTCGCCGCATTCGCGCTGCGCTGCGCGAGCGCGCGCACCTCGCCCGCGACCACCGCGAACCCGCGCCCCTGGTCGCCCGCGCGCGCCGCCTCCACCGCCGCGTTCAGCGCGAGGATGTTGGTCTGGAACGCAATCCCGTCGATCACGCCGATGATGTCCGAGATCCGCCGCGAGCTCGCGCTGATGTCATTCATCGTATTGACGACTTCGGACACCGCCTGCCCGCCGCGCACGGCCGCCTCGCTGGCCGAAACGGACAACTGGTTCGCCTGCTGCGCCGTCTGCGCGTTGCTGTCGACGGTCGCCGTCATCTGCGCCATCGACGCCGCCGTTTCCTGCACGCTCGACGCGGCCTGCTCCGTGCGCGCGCTCAGGTCGTTGTTGCCCTGCGCGATCTCGCTGCTCGCGCGCTGCACGTTGTGCACCTGCTCGCTGACGTCGTCCACCAGCCAGCGGAACATCAGCCCGAGCTGGTTGATCGTGCGCAGCGTCATGCCGATCTCGTCGATGCGGTTCATCCGCACGCCGCTCCGGCTTTCGCCGGTCGCGACGTTCAGCGCCTGGTCGCGCAACTGCTTCAGCGGGCGCACGATCTGCGCATCGAGCCACACGCCCGCCGCGGTAGCCAGCCCGGCCGTCACCGCCGCGAACGCCGCGAGCGGGACGCCCGTCAGGCCGCAGGCCCAGCCGGTGCCGACCACGGCCGGCGCCATCACGAGCAGCGCCGAATGGATCCGCCCGCGCACCGACATCGTCTGCAGCAGCGACGCGGCGCGGAAGATCCCCGTGCGAACCACCAGCCCCTTGAAGAAGCGCCGGCTGCCGGCCTTGCCTTCGCGGAACGCGCGATACAGCGCGTCGGCGGCCGCGACCTCGTCGCGCGGCGCCTTGGTGCGCACCGACAGGTAGCCGTGCGGCCGGCCGTTGCGCATCACCGGCACCGCATTCGCGCGCACCCAGTAGTGGTCGCCGTTCTTGCGGCGGTTCTTCACGAGCGCAGACCACGCCTCGCCGCCCTTGAGCGTCGCCCACATGTCGGCGAACGCCTCCTTCGGCATGTCCGGGTGGCGCACGAGGTTGTGCGGCTGGCCTTCGAGCTCTTCGCCCGCGTAGCCGCTGATCTGGATGAAAGTCGCGTTCGCGTACGTGATGATGCTGTCGGTGTCGGTGGTCGACATCAGCGTCGCGTCATCGGGGAATTCGAATTCGTGTTGGGTAATGGGCTGGTTATTGCGCATCAGCAGGGCTCCGAATGGCGGGTCTCGCGCCCGCTTCAGGATTGACGACTCGGGACCGTTCGCGTCCGGCTTCATCGCATGCGAATGGTCATGCCTCTGCTATTCGGCAAACTCTTCTAAAACCTTACCCCTTGCGTGTAAAAAATATGTCAAAAAAGAGTGCGCACTGATTTACGTCAACAAAATTGCTTTTCCGAGAAATGATCGACCCATTAATGAACAGTAAAAATCAAATAAATAGCAATACGATTATTTCTGTTTTCAAAACATGAAATTTCCCGGAATAGACGCGCAGGCATTTTCCGGCATCGAATGCCGGCATTCACGCGGCGGAGCGTGCCGGCGCCCCGCCGCGCCCGCCTCACTGGAACACGTTTACCGCATCGACGAGCCGCGTCGCCTGCTGCTTCAGGCTCTCCGACGCCGCCGCGCTCTGCTCGACCAGCGCCGCGTTCTGCTGCGTGATGTTGTCGAGATGGACGACGGCCTGGTCCACCTGCGCGACGCCCGTGCTCTGCTCGGCCGTCGACGAGCTGATTTCCGCGATCAGGTCCGACACGCGCTTCACCTGCGTGACGATGTCCTCCATCGTGCTGCCCGCGTCATCGACACGCCGCGCGCCGGACTCGACCCGCTCGACGCTCGCGTCGATCAGCGCCTTGATCTCCTTCGCCGCATTCGCGCTGCGCTGCGCGAGCGCGCGCACCTCGCCCGCGACCACCGCGAACCCGCGCCCCTGGTCGCCCGCGCGCGCCGCCTCCACTGCCGCGTTCAGCGCGAGGATGTTGGTCTGGAACGCAATCCCGTCGATCACGCCGATAATGTCGGCGATCTTGCGCGAGCTCTCGGTGATGTCGCTCATCGTCGTGACCACCTCGGACACCGCCTGCCCGCCCCGCACGGCCGCCTCGCTGGCCGAAACGGACAACTGGTTCGCCTGCTGCGCCGTCTGCGCGTTGCTGTCGACGGTCGCCGTCATCTGCGCCATCGATGCCGCCGTCTCCTGCACGCTCGACGCGGCCTGCTCCGTGCGCGCGCTCAGGTCGTTGTTGCCCTGCGCGATCTCGTTGCTCGCGCGCTGCACGTTGTGCACCTGTTCGCTGACGTCGTCCACCAGCCAGCGGAACATCAGCCCGAGCTGGTTGATCGTGCGCAGCGTCATGCCGATCTCGTCGACGCGGTTCATCCGCACGCCGCTCCGGCTTTCGCCGGTCGCGACGTTCAGCGCCTGGTCGCGCAGCTGCCGCAGCGGGCGCGCGATCTGCATGTCGAGCCAGACGCCCGCGGCGACGGCCCCGCCCGCCGCGCCGACGGCGAATGCGGCCAGGCCGCCCCCCGTCAGGCCGCAGGCCCAGCCCGCGGCGATCACCGCTGGCGCGAGCGTAAGCAGCGGCAAATGCAGCCGCCAGCTCACCGACAGCGTCTGGAACAGCGACGTGACGCGCGCAACGCCCGTGCGCACGATCAGCCCCTTGTAGAAGCGGCGATTGCCGGCCTTGCCTTCGCGGAAATCGCGATACAGCGCCTCGGCGGCCGCGATCTCGTCGCGCGTCGCCTTCGTGCGCACCGACATGTAGCCCTTCGGCTGGCCGTTGCGCATCACCGGCACCGCATTCGCGCGCACCCAGTAGTGGTCGCCGTTCTTGCGGCGGTTCTTCACGAGCGCCGTCCACGGCTCCCCGCCCTTGAGGGTCGCCCACATGTCGGCGAACGCCTCCTGCGGCATGTCCGGGTGCCGCACGAGATTGTGCGGCTGGCCTTCTATTTCGTCGCTGGAGAATCCGCTGACCTGGATAAAGGCCGCGTTCGCGTAGGTGATGTAGCTGTTCGTGTCGGTGGTCGACATCAACGTCGCGTTATCGGGAAACTCGAATTCGCGTTGGGTGACGGGCTGATTGTTGCGCATGGGGTAGGGCTCCGGTGGTCGGGTCTTGCGCCCGCTTCTGGATTGACGGATTTCGACCGGCGCCTCCCGGAATTCCGCAAGCCACCGATTCGATCCCTACGCTTTCGGCATCTTTTTCGAAAACATGATCCGTCTAAGGGTAAAACATGTACATCTAATGCGATTTCTTATCTCCATCAAACAAATCGTTCATGGATAAACGCCAGACCCAATCCGGACAAGGTTTCCAGCGCGGTCCGACGATGAATCCCGCAGCGTGTCCATGCATCGATTGATTCAATGAAATTGCCTCGATCGCAGTGCGAATATGTCTCGTTTCAGATCGGCGCATCGCATCAAATCCATGCGGCCCAAAACAGAACCGCCCGGCCTCGCGCGACAGGCGCGCGAGCCGGGCGGACGGGATGCGTGCGGCCGCGCCGCACGCACGGCATCAGATGCGTTCGATCGCGAGCGCGATGCCCTGGCCGACGCCGATGCACATCGTGCACAGCGCATAGCGGCCCTTCGTGCGATGCAACTGGTACATCGCGGTGGTGACGAGCCGCGCGCCCGACGCGCCGAGCGGGTGGCCGAGCGCGATCGCGCCGCCGTTCGGGTTCACGCGCGGATCGTCGTCGGCGACGCCCAGCATCCGCAGCACCGCGAGCCCCTGCGACGCGAACGCCTCGTTCAGCTCGATCACGTCGAACTGGTCGATCGTCATGCCGAGCCGGGCGAGCAGCTTCTGCGTGGCCGGTGCCGGGCCGATGCCCATCACGCGCGGCGCGACGCCCGCCGTCGCCACACCGAGCACGCGCGCGCGCGGCGTCAGGCCGAAGCGCTTCGCGCTCGCCTCGTTCGCGAGCAGCAGCGCACATGCGCCGTCGTTGACGCCCGACGCGTTGCCGGCCGTGACCGTGCCGTCCGGACGCACGACGCCCTTGAGCTTCGCGAGCGCCTCGAGCGACGTCTCGCGCGGATGCTCGTCGCGTGACACGACGAGCGGGTCGCCCTTCTTCTGCGGAATCGTCACCGCGACGATTTCCTCGGCCAGCGTGCCGTCCTGCTGCGCACGCGCGGCCTTCTGCTGGCTGCGCAGCGCGAACAGGTCCTGGTCAGCGCGGCTGACGTTGTAGTCGGTCGCGACGTTCTCGCCCGTCTCCGGCATCGAGTCGACGCCGTGCAGCTGTTTCATCAGCGGATTGACGAAGCGCCAGCCGATCGTCGTATCGAAGATGTCGGCCTGGCGCGCGAACGCGGTGGCCGACTTGCCCATCACGAACGGCGCGCGGGTCATGCTCTCGACGCCGCCCGCGATCATCAGCCGCGCTTCACCGGACTTGATCGCGCGCGCGGCGGAGCCGACGGCGTCCATCCCGGAGCCGCACAGCCGGTTGATCGTCGAGCCCGGCACGTCGATCGGCAGGCCGGCCAGCAGCGCGGACATGCGCGCGACGTTGCGGTTGTCCTCGCCGGCCTGGTTCGCGCAGCCGTAGATCACGTCATCGATCGCGGCCCAGTCGACGTCGCGGTTGCGCTCGACCAGCGCCTTGAGCGGCACCGCGCCGAGATCGTCGGCGCGCACGCCGGACAATGCACCGCCGTAACGCCCGATCGGGGTGCGGATGGCATCACACAGGAAAGCTTCGGTCATCAAGTGTCTCCAGGAATCCAGGAAATGGAACGGGCACCCCCATTGCATTGCCCGCCGGGATGCGCTCTAATGTTCTATATACGAACATAAGATCGTGTATCGAACGTTCGAAGCATCATAGGGAGCGCGGGGACGACCTGTCAAGCGCCGGCGGCGGCCGCGTGGTTGGCGTGTCAGGCCCCATGCGCTATCTTCTCGGCTGCACGACATTCCGACAGCTCATGACTACCGAAGACATCCAGGCCAAACCCGGCGACTCCTACGTCCAGTCGTTCGCGCGCGGGCTCGCGGTGATCCGCGCGTTCGACGCGAACCGTCCCGAGCAGACCCTCACCGAGGTTGCGTCGGCGACCGGCCTCACGCGCGCGGGCGCGCGCCGGATTCTCCTCACGCTGCAGACGCTCGGCTACGTCGAGGCGGACGGCCGGCTGTTCCGGCTCACGCCGAAGATTCTCGAGCTCGGCTTCGCGTACCTGACGTCGATGCCGTTCTGGAATCTCGCGGAACCGGTGATGGAGCAGCTGTCCGCGCAGATCCACGAAAGCTGCTCGGCCGCGGTGCTCGACCGCACCGAGATCGTCTACGTGCTGCGCGTGCCGACGCACAAGATCATGACGATCAACCTGTCGATCGGCAGCCGGCTGCCCGCGTACTGCACGTCGATGGGCCGCGTGCTGCTGTCCGCGCTCGACGATGCGGCGCTCGACGCGACGCTCGCGCAAAGCGGCATCCGCGCGCACACGCAGCGCACCATCACGGATCTCGGCGAACTGAAGGCGACCATCGCGCAGGTGCGCCAGCAGGGCTGGGCCGTGGTCGACCAGGAACTCGAAGTGGGGCTGATGTCGATCTCCGCGCCGATCCGCAACCGGCGCGGGCAGATCATCGCGGCGATGAACGTGAGCGGCAATGCGCAGCGGCATACCGCGAAGCAGATGGTGAAGGAGTTTCTCGGGCCGCTGCAGCAGGCTGCGCAGACGGTGTCGGAGCTGGTGGCGCGGCGCGGGTGACGCGCGCGCGGCGGATGCCGGACGCATAAGGCGGAAGCCGGGGCCCCGTTCGGCGCCGGCGCCCGCCGCGCACGAGCCGTCAATCGCCCGTGTCCCCCGCCGTCTCCCGCAGCATCGCGACCGCCGCCAGCGACACCAGCACGCACACCGCGACATACCCGGCCGGCGCGAACTTGCTGCCGGTGGTCTGCACGAGCCACGTCGCGACGAGCTGCGACGTGCCGCCGAAGATCGTCACCGCAAGCGCATACGCGATCGAGATCCCGGTCGCCCGCACGCGGCGCGGGAACGATTCGCACATCAGCGCGAATTCCGACGCGGACCCCATCGAGTAGAACAGCAGCATCAGCGCGGTCAGCGGCATGATGACCGACAGCGACGGGTGACGGTTCATCAGCCAGAACGCGGGGAACAGCAGCGCGACGAGCACGCCGCGGCCGACGAAGATCGGCAGGCGCCGGCTGCCGATCCTGTCCGACAGCCAGCCGAACAGCGGGCACGTGACCAGCATCACGCACCCCGACGCGACGCCGACGAACATCGACAGCTTCATCGGCAGCCCGAGCGTGTGGATCGCATAGGTCGGCATGTAGAAGGTCAGGATGTAGGTCGACACCGTGCCGCCCATCACCGTGAGCGTCAGCAGCAGCACCGTGCGCGCGTGCTGCGAGAACAGCTCGCGCAGCACGCCGCCGTCGATGCCGTGATGGCTGTCGCCGGGCGCATCGTCCGCGAGCCGCCGGCGCAGGAACATGCCGACCGGCGCGATCAGCACGCCGACGAAGAACGGAATCCGCCAGCCCCAGCTTTCGAGCGCGCCCTTCGCGAGCGTGTTCGACAGCAGCGCCGCGAAGCCCGAGCCCATCAGCGCGGCGCCGCCCTGCGTCGCGAGCTGCCAGCTCGCGCGGAACCCGCGCCGCGACACGCCGCCCTGTTCGAGCAGCGTCGAGGTCGCCGCGCCGAATTCGCCGCCCTGCGAGAAGCCCTGCATCAGCCGCGCGCAGACGACGATCAGCGGCGCGGCCACACCGATCTGCGCATACGTCGGCGCGATCGCGATCAGGCCCGTGCCGAGCGCCATCAGCATGATCGTCAGGTTCAGCGCGGCCTTGCGGCCGTGGCGATCCGCGTAGACGCCGAGCACGATGCTGCCGAGCGGCCGCGTGAAGAACCCGGCCGCGAACGTCGCGACCGACAGCAGCAGCGACGTCGTCGGGTCGCTCGACGGGAAGTACAGCTTGCCGATCAGCACCGCGAAGAAGCCGTACACGGTGAAATCGAAAAACTCCAGCCAGTTGCCGATCACCGCCGCCGCGATCGCGCCGCGCCGCGTGACCGAAGGGGCAGCGGGTCGGGCGTCGGCCGCGATGGCGACGGACGCGGCGGCAGGCAATGCGAGAGGATCTTTCTGCATCGTTCAGGTCTCCGATCGAATCGGCCGGAAGCGCCGGCCGCGTGCTGCCGGCTTCAGCGGCCCAGATAACGCTCCACGAGGCGCGTCCAGAACGCCGCGCCGATCGGCAGGTTGCGATCGTTGAAGTCGTATTTCGGGTTGTGTACCATGCAGCCGTCCTCGCCCGCGCCGTTGCCGAGGCGCACGAACGAGCCCGGGCGCTGCTGCAGCATGAACGCGAAATCCTCGCTGCCCATCAGCAGGTCGGTCTGCTCGACGACGTTCGCATCGCCCACCAGTTCGCGCGCGACCTGCGCGGCGAAATCGGTTTCCGCATCCGAATTGACGACGACCGGATAGCCTTCGATGTAGTCGACCTGCGCGGTGGCGCCATAACTCGCGGCCTGCGATTCGGCGAGCTCGACGATGCGGCGCTTCAGCAGCGCGCGCACGTCGGGGCTGAACGAGCGCACGCTCAGCTCGAGCCGCGCGCCGTGCGGGATCACGTTGTTCGCGGTGCCCGCGTGCATCGAGCCGACCGTGACGACCGCCGGCTGCGCGGGGTCGACGTTGCGCGCGACGATCGTCTGCAGCGCCATCACGATGCTCGCGGCGACGACCACCGGATCGACCGTGAGATGCGGCCGCGCCGCGTGCCCGCCGACGCCGTCGATCGAGATGATCGCCTTGTCGCCGGCCGACATGAACGGGCCGCGCCGCGTGAGAAACACGCCGGGAGCCGCGCCCGGATGGTTGTGCATGCCGAACACCGCGTCGCACGGAAAGCGCTCGAACAGGCCGTCGTCGATCATCTTCTTCGCGCCGCTGTCGACGCCATGCTCCTCGGCCGGCTGGAAATACAGGTGCACGGTGCCGGAGAAGTTGCGGGTTTTCGCGAGATGCTGTGCGGCGCCGAGCAGCATCGTCGTGTGGCCGTCGTGGCCGCATGCGTGCATCTTGCCGTGCGTCGCGCTCGCGTATGGCAGGCCGGTCGCCTCGACGATCGGCAGCGCGTCCATGTCCGCGCGGATGCCGATGCTGCGCGCGCCGTCGCCCACCCGCAGCGTGCCGACCACGCCGGTGCGGCCGACGCCGCGCGTGACCTGCCAGCCCCATTGCGCGAGCTTGTCGGCGACGAGCGCGGCGGTCTCGACTTCCTCGTACGCGAGTTCCGGATGATGGTGGATGTGATGGCGGATCTCGCGCAGCCCGGCGGCGGCGGGCAGCAGATCCTCGACTTCGGTGTAGCGGGTGTCGGTCATGAAAGGGCTCCGGCTCGTGTTCTGGTGTGGCGTCCGCGTCGGCGGGGCGACGAAAGCGAGCCACTATATCGAGCCAAATCCCGTTCAATAAGATGCTAAATTTTTCACCGCGATAAGCAATTTTAATCAGGGTTTTCCCGGCGAAGCGGCTCGATGCACGCGCTCCGGCGCCTGCGCTATCGCCCGTCCCAGCGCGCCTTGGCCCGCTTCAGCGCATACGTCGAGCCATAGCCCAGCTCCCGCGCCAGCGCCTTCGCGGACGAGCCCGCATGGCCGTGATATTCCAGCGCCCGCGCGCGCCGCACCTCGTCGCGCAACCGGCGATAGCTGACGCCCGCGCGCTCGAATTCCCGCTGCATGCCGCGGTGCGACACGCCGATCAGGCCGGCCAGCTCCTCGGATTTCAGCACGCCGCCATACTCGTGCAGGCACTGCAATGCGCGGGTGACGATCCGGTCGGGCTTCCATGCGCGCAACTCGCGCTCCCGCTGCTCGCACAGGTTCCGCGCCACTTCGTACTCGATCTCGTGGTGGTAGAACAGCGGCGACGACAGATAGCGCCGGGGCATCACGATCGACGTGCTGGGCATGTCGAACAGCACCTCGCATCCGAGCAGCGCCTCATACCGTTCCGGGTGGCTCGGGCGCGGGAAATCGAAGGTGATCCGCTTGAACGCCGGCAGCGGCTGCACGAGGTCCGACACTTCCCGCACGGAGGCCCCGACGCACATCGCCGTGTTCAGGATCCGCAGGTCGGACCGATACGCATAGCCGCCGATCGTGATGACCGCATCGTCGTCGTACTCGTGCAGCACCGACTTGAAGTACGTGATGGCCAGCAGCGGATACGCGTAAGCGAGATTCAACGCGTCGCGCAAGGTCGGGCTCACGAGCATCGCGTGCCCGCGCGCGCCGTATGCGGTCACGGGAATGGCCTTCCCGATCGTGAGGCCGATCGACTCGTCCTCGGTGACGCGTAGCGCATTGGCGAGCACGATCAGCTCCTGCGCATGCGAGACGATCAGGTCCGGCTTGGTCAGGTCCGCGGTCGTGATGCCGGAGCCGTCCAGCAGCGCGTCGACCGAATGGCCGAGCTTCTCGAGCACGCGGACGGTGATGATGATGGTATGCAGGGGCGCCGGGCTTCGGCTCGCAAGGTCGGCCGCCAGCGGAGTCGCGCGCTGCATGGGTCAGCGCCGCAGGGCTTTCGTGAAGATCACTTGCACGCCGTACGCGTCGAGGTTGCCGCGCTGCCACCCGAGCCCCTGGTAGAAGCGATCCGCATTCGACCCGGGGTCCGTCACGAGCGTCACGGTCTGCACGCCCTGCGCCGCGAGCCAGTCGAGCGACTTCGTCAGCAGCGCCGCGCCGATGCCCCGGCGATGATAGTCGGGGCGCACGAACAGCCCGCTGATCATCGGCGTTTCCGCGACGATCGGCAGGCACACGCCCGCCGCGACGCCGCTGGCTTCGTCGACGCAGATCCACCCGCCGCCCTGGTTGATCTGCTCGACGAGCAGGCTCCGGTCCAGCAAATGCACCTGATGCGGATGGATGCGGTTCTCCTTGACCGAAAAGCGGATGTCGTAGAAATCGCCGATATCCTGTTCCGTCAACGGGCGAATGGAAAGATCGTTCAGTTCGCGGCTTTTCAATTTATCTCCAAGCAGAGGCAGCAATTCACACACCGATAATCAACAAAATCACTCACAATTCCAATATTTAAAACTGACCGACCCGGACTATATGGCAATTCGATCGGAATGCGCCGCGCATGGCGCATAAGGTGGTCATATTGGCGCAAAAGGTGCAAATCCGCCATCTCGATTCATTGCGCTTCCGGTAAGCTTTCGTTTGTCAACGTATACCAAAGAAGGTCGGATGCCATGGGGGAGGCGCGCATGCGCGAACATCGGATTACGCTGCCTGCACGGCATGCCGGTTGCTGGCCCGCGGCCATCCTGCTGATCGCCGGCATGCTCGCGCCGATTGCCGTGGTGCTGTATGTCTCCCTTTGCCGGCCGCTGGATTTCGGCGGCGTGGCGTGGGCGTCGCATTCGCTCGATGCCTATGTCGGCCTGATATTCGAACATGATTTCGACGGAAATACGGTATTTAGATCGGCCTATCCTGCGATCTTTTTCCGCTCGTTTTTATTCGCATCGGCCACCACGCTCCTTTGCGTCCTGACCGGATTGCCGACCGCATTATTCATCGCCACCCAGAAAGCGTCCCGGCGCACGACTTTCCTGTTGCTGGTGATTGCGCCCTTCGCGATCAGCCTCGTCGTGCGTGCATATGGCTGGGTCATCCTGCTCGCGGACGGCGGCCTCGTGAACCAGGAGTTGAACGCGCTGCTCGATCGGCCGGGCGCGTCGGGCATCCTGTATTCGAACACCGCCACGATGATCGGGCTGGTGTCCATTTTCTTCCCCTTCATGGTGTTGCCGATCTACGCGACGCTGCGCGAGTTCGACTGGGAGCTCGCCGAAGCGGCCGCCACGCTCGGCGCATCGCCCGCCGCCGTGCTGCGCCGGGTCGTGATCCCCGCCTGCATGCCGGGCGTCCGGGCCGGCATCGCGCTGGTGTTCGTGCCCGCGCTGGGCGCGTACGTCGTCCCGGACCTGCTCGGCGGCGCGAAGTCGATGATGGTCGGCAATCTCGTGCAACTGGCGTTCACGTCCGACCGCAACTGGCCGCTGGGCGCCGCCCTTTCCGTCGCATTGATCGGCCTCGTCGGGCTCGTCGCATGGTTCGCACGGCGCGCGCCGCTGATCCCCGTGCGCGGCGCCGGCGGCCGCGACAGCCACGCCACTTACCCGGGCGTCGCATGGATCGCGCTGCCGATGCTCGCGTTTCTCTATGCGCCGATCCTCGCGCTCGTCGTCACCAGCTTTTATGCGGGGCCGTCCGCGCTGGTCTGGCAGGGATTCGCGATGGACGCCTACGCGCAGGTGCTGGCCGACGAGAACCTGCTGCGCGCCGCGTCAACGTCGTTCTGCCTCGCCGGCTTGACCGTCGCCATCGTGACCGTGGTGGCGGTGCCGGCCGCCATCGGCATCGGCGACGGCAGCGCGGGAATCGCGCGGCTGTTCGAGCAGGTGCTGAAGATCCCGCTCATCGTCCCGGAGATCGTGCTGGCCATCGCGACGCTGCTCGGGTTCGCCGCGCTGTCGATCGAGCTGAATTTCCTGACCGTGCTGTTCGCGCATGCGGTGTTCTGCCTGCCGGTCGCCTATCTGCCGATCAGGGCCAGCGTGCAGAAGATCGACCGGGATCTGCTCGATGCGGCCGCGACGCTGTCGGCCACGCCGTTCCAGACGTTCCGGAGCGTGACCTTGCCGCTCATCTGGCCGGGAATCATGACCGGCGCGATCCTGAGCTTCGTCACGTCGCTCGACGATTTCGTCACCACCTATTTCGTTGCCGGGGCCGGCGTGATCACGCTGCCGACCTACCTCTACGGCGCGCTGAAGGTCGGCGTGTCGCCGAAGATCAGCGCGATCTCCACGATCGTCATCGTCGCGTCCGCGCTGCTCGTGATCGCCGGCGCGGTGCTGAACCGGCGCCAGCAGCACCGCGACGGGAAGCGTGAGGCGATCGCGCCCGCCTTGATGACCACACCTGTACGACTAGCAAGGGGTATTGAGTGAAGAAACTGATTCTCGCCGCGGCCTGTTCGCTGTCCGTTGCCGCCCATGGTGCCGAACTGCATTTCGCGAACTGGCCGGACTATTTCCCGTCGTCGCTGCTGGCCAAGTTCCAGAAGGAGACGGGCATCAAGGCCACGCTCGACACCTACGACAGCGACGCCACCCTGCTGACCAAGCTCCAGGCGGGCGGCGGCAGCTACGACGTGGTGGTGGCCGGCGACTACTACGTGCCGGTGCTCGCGAACGGCGGCCTGCTGACGAAGCTCGACAAGTCGAAGCTGCCGAACCTCGCGAACGTCAAGCCGGAGTACCGGCACCCGACGTTCGACCCCGGCCGCGACTACGCGATGCCGTACACCATCGTGCTCACCGGGATTTCGTACGACAGCGCGCGCGTGCCCGGCGGCAAGCTCGACGACTCGTGGAAGTCGTTCTTCGAGCCCGCCGAGGCGCTGCGCGGCCAGGTTGCCGACCTCGATGTGCAGGAAGAACTCTACATGGCCGCGAGCTGGTATCTCGGCCAGAACGAATGCACCGAGAGCGCCGCCGATGCGAAGCGGGTGCTCGGCGTGCTGATGAAGCAGAAGCCGTACGTCAAGGTTTACAGCAACGACGGCACGGTCGACCGGATCGCGTCCCGGCAGGTGATCGTCGAGCAGAACTGGAACGGCGCGAGCGTGCGCGCGCAGAAGATCCTGCCGAGCGTCCGTTTCGCGTATCCGCGCGAAGGCGTGCGGCTGTTCATGGACAGCCTGCTGATACCGGCCAGGGCGAAAAACGTTTCGGAAGCCTATACGTTCATCAACTGGATGATGAAGCCGGAGAACATCGCGGTGGTGTCGAACGCGCTGAAGTACGACAACGCGATCTCGGGCGCCGAGAAGTTCATGGAGCCCGCGCTGCTCGCCAATCCCGCCGTCGTGACGCCCGCGGCGCTGAAAGGCCGCCTGAAGCCCTTCCAGATGTGTTCGGCGGCGGCCGTCACGCTGCGCAACAAGGTCTGGGCGAAGCTCAAGGAATGAGCGGCACGCGCTTCGCCCTGCAACAGCGGTCCGTTTTCATCCGGAGATTCATCGGAGTCAGTCACCTTGAAACATGATCACCAAGAATCCTATGGCGCGCTGAAGCACAAGCTTCGCGAAATCGAGGCGGCCATCGAAGAGGCGCGCAAGCGGGAAATCGAGTCGGTCCTCGCGTCGATACGAAAGACCATGATCGAATACGGCATCACGGAGCGCGACCTCTTTGGCGAACGCAGGCGGGCCGCCGGCCGCAACGGCCGGCTCGGCCGCCTCAAGCCCAAGTACCGGAATCCGGAGACGGGCGAGACCTGGGCCGGGCGCGGACGCCCGCCGCGATGGATTTCGGGCAAGCGCTACGACGCGTTCCTGATTCGCCCCGACGCATAGCCAGCCCGCGGCTCACGCCGCCCTGCGCCGTCACGCCGCCTTGAGCGCCTCGGCGATGCGCTGCGGCGCCTTCGGCCGCGCATACAGGCGTTCGAGATACGCGCGCAATTGCGGGAACCCGTCGATCAGCTTCAGTTCGTTGGCCCAGTCGATCAGATAGGCCGTCACGCAGTCGGCGATCGTCAGCGCGTCGCCGACGATGAACCGGCGCCCTTCGAGATGGGCGTCGAGGATCGCGGCCATCGCGATGAAGTCGTCCCGCGCCAGCGCGATATCGGCCGGCAGGCGCTTCTCCGGCGGGTAGAGCATCGTATGCCGCGTGATCCTCCATAGCGGCTGCTCGAGCTCCGTGACCGCGAACATCACCCAGCGATAGACCTGCGCCCGCCCGGCCAGGTCGACCGGCAGCAGCGCCTTCTCCGGGTACTTGTCCGCGAGATACAGCACGATCGCGGCCGACTCGGGAATCACGAGGTCGCCGTCCACCAGCACGGGCACCTTGCCCGCGGGGTTGAGGCGAAGGAATTCGGGCCGCTTGTGCTCGCCCTGAAGCAGGTTGACCGAGACGAACTCGAAATTCGCGTCGAGCTCCTTGAGCCCCCATAGCGCGCGCTGCGTGCGCGTTCCGGGGAATCCGTACAGTTTCATGGCGCACCCCCAATGTGTCGAACGCTCATGCGCCGGGAATCGGCAGCACCGGCATCACGTCGATCGACTCGCCCGGGAAGATCGTGAAATGCGGGTGGTTTTCGAACAGCCGGGCCGCGTCTTCGTGCGACGCGGCGCGCACGACCGTGAAGGCCGTCAGCGCATTGGACGCATCGACGATGCCTTGCTCGCCGATCGTCTTGGTCTTGCCGAGCGGCCCGCCGATCTCGAGGATCGACGCCCGATGCCGTTCGACCCACGCCTTCCATGCGGCAATGCCTTCCCGTTCCCGCGCATGCCGCTCCTGGTCCGTCATCGCGAGCCACGCCTTCATGCGCGGGCTGTCCTTGCTGCCGAGGAAAACGGCGAGAAACACCTGTCGATCGCTCATGACCCCTCCGTCCGGTGAAGGGCGCAACGGGGCGTCGCGCCCTGCCCTTGACACGATAGGTTGATATCAACACAATTGCAACATGTCACGAAAAGAAGCCCTCCCTTTCGAATCGACGCTGATGGTGCGCGATTGCTGCCTGTGCCTGCACATGCAGCGGGCGGCACGCAATCTCGCACGCGTGTTCGACGACGCGCTGCGCCCGCTGGACCTGACGAACGGGCAGTTTTCGCTGCTGATGTCGCTGAACCGCCCCCACCCGCCGGCGATGAAGGACGTGTCGGCGCTGCTGGCGATGGATCGCACCACGTTGACCGCGGCGCTCAAGCCGCTCGAACGGCGCGATCTGATCGTCATTACGCAGGATCCCGACGACAAACGCAGCCGCCTGCTCAGCCTGACGCCGGCCGGCCATCGCCTGTTGGCCAAGGCGTTCCCGGTATGGCAGCAAGCGCACGCGGAGATCGAGAAGCCGTTTTCCGCGGAGGAGGTCGACCGGCTGCGCGACCAGTTGCGCGCGCTTTCGTAACGCTTGCGACGCAAAAGGCAGCCTGCCGGCGCCGATGCTACGATCGGGCTTTACGTCACGGAGCCGCCATGAACGCACTGGGCATCATCCCGGAATCGTCGAGCCGGACGGCCGGCAACCGGCCGCCGTTCATCCCGTCGTTCGGCTTCCATGAATGCCATCAATCGCGGCCGATCGACGCGCCGCCCGACCGCATCATCGACACCGTCGCGTCGCTGGACATGCGCACCGACCCGATCGTCAACACGCTGCTGACCGTGCGCGAATTCCCGTCGGCCGTGATCGGCGCGCTGCGCAACGAAGCCGCACGCCGCGAACGCGAGCCCTTCGGCCTCGACACGTTCACGCTGCTGCAGCGCGACGACCGCTCGCTGTCGCTCGGCCTCGTCGGCCGCTTCTGGCGCCCGGATTTCGACCTTCGAACCATCGCCGATGCCGACGCCTTCGTGCACCACGCCGACCCGCGCGATGCGAAGCTCGTGCTGCGTTTCCAGGTGGCGGACTGCGGTCACGGCGCACATGCGTTGCGCACCGAAACCTTCGTGCATTGTCCGACCGCACGCACGCGGCTTCGATTCATGCCGTACTGGCTCGCGATCCGGCTGGCGAGCGGCTGGATCCGCCGCCGCACGCTGACGGCCGTGGAAGCGGCGCTCGCGTGACGGGGAAACGCCGCGCGGGCCCGCGCGCCATGTCACCCCGCATCAGAACGGCTTGATCACGACCAGCCCGACGACGATACCCGTCGCGACAACGACTGCGCCCGCAGCCTGCCCAAGCCACGGTTTCGGCATGACGACGAGATCGTCGCGCGTCATGCGCCGCAGCGTGCCGGCCAGGATGCCGTGCAACGCCGACAGCGCGACCACGACGACGAGCTTCAACGACAGCCACGCATCGCCGAACCAGTGCCCGTGCAGCGCGAGCGCGATGCCGGTGATCCAGACGAGCGCAAGCGCCGGCGCCGTCACGACGCGATCCCAGCGCCGCACCGCGCGATGAACCGCGAGATTGGCGATGCGCACGCACACGGACAGCATCAGCAGCCCGCCTGCGAACGTAACGACGGCCAGCACATGAACGGCCTTGAGCAGCAGGTAGCTCATTGCGCCTCCCGCCTGCGCGCGATCCACCCGGCGCTCGCCAGCCCCGCGAACGGCACGAGCGCCGACAGTACGAGCCGCGCAACCTCCGCCCTGCTCCACAGCCCGCTCGACGCCGTGCCGACCACCGCCCACACGTACGTCACGAACGCGACGCCGTGAATCGGGCCCATGATCGACACCGCGGCCGGAACGCCGGCCAGATGCTTGAGCGGCACGGCGACACACACCAGCGCGACGAGCGTGGCCGCCTCCAGCAACGACAGGTATTGCAGGTTCCGCAGCGCCGTGCGGTCGTCTTCTTTCATTGCGGGCCTCCATGTGGGTGCCGCCATTGTCGCGTGTGGAGCAGGTTCGAACCATTGGCTAAAATGCCAGCTTCCAACGAATTCCGGCCACGGCCTCGAAGCCCATGCACACGCTCGCCGTTCTCGCGCTGCCCGACGTCGTCCCGTTCGATCTTGGCGTCGCGTGCGACACGTTCGCGCGCGTGCGCGTGCCCGACACGGCGGGCGCGTACCGTGTGCAGGTCTGCAGCGAGCAGGCGCGCGTCGCCGGCGACCTGTTCGAACTACGGCCCGCGTTCCGCCTCGACGGGCTGGACGATGCCGATACGATCGTCGTCCCCGGCACGTCCACGCCGCTGGTGCCCACGTCGCGCCGCGTGCTCGCGGCGCTGCGCGCAGCAGCCGAGCGCGGCTGCCGGATCGCGTCGATCTGCACCGGCGCGTTCGTGCTCGCGGAGGCGGGGCTGCTCGACGGACTGCGCGCCACGACGCACTGGCTCGCGGCCGCGGAACTCGCGCGCCGCTATCCTCGCGTGTCGGTCGATCCGAACGTGCTGTTCGTCGACAACGGCCAGGTGCTGACGTCGGCCGGCGCGGCGGCGGGCATCGATCTGTGCCTGCACATGATCCAGGCCGACTATGGCGCAGCGGTCGCCGCCGACGCCGCCCGCTGCGCGGTGACGCCGCGCATGCGCGAAGGCGGGCAGGCGCAGTTCATCGCCCCTGAGCGTCGAACCGGCGGTTCGACCGGCGGCCCGGCCGGCGCCGAAGGGCTGCACGACCTGATCGACTGGCTGCACGCGAACCTGCACCGCCCGCTCACGCTCGACGCGATGGCGCGCCAGGCGTCGATGAGCGTGCGCACGCTGACGCGGCGCTTTCACGCGCAAACGGGCACGTCGCCGCTGCAATGGCTTCAGACCGCGCGCGTCCGGCATGCGCAGCAGCTGCTGGAAATCACCGAACGGTCGATCGAACATGTCGCGACGGAGGCCGGCTTCGGCTCGGTCACCGCCTTCCGCGAGCGTTTCGCGCGCATCGTCGGCACCTCGCCGCAGCGGTATCGGCAGGCGTTCCGGGCCCGGTCGGGCGCGTAGCGCGCAATGAACATCCCGCTTGCGCACGCACGCCGCCGCGCAACCTTCCCGCCCGATGCCGCACCCGGGCCTTCACGCGTTTCCGGACCCGACTCATGACCCGCATCCGCAGCCCCCTGAACATCGCGCAGCTCCAGGCCTTCGTGTCGGCCGCGCACCACCGGAGCCTGCGCGCCGCCGCGCGCGAGCTCGGCGTCACGCAGCCTGCGATCACGCACACGATCCGCGAGCTGGAAACGGCGCTCAGCGCGGAGCTGCTGGTGCGCAGCGTGCGCGGCGTCGAGCTGACCGCCTGCGGCCACGCGCTGCTGCCGCGCGCCGAGCAGCTGCTCGGCGACATGCGCCGCACCGTCGAGGCGGTCGAGCAGGTGAAGGGCGAAATGTCGGGGCGCGTCGCGCTCGGCACGATGCCGTCGATCGCGCTGACGGCGCTGCCGCACGCGGTGACGGCGTTCCGCCGGTCGATGCCGAACGTGAGCCTGCATCTGGAAGAAGTGACCGTGCCGGACGCGCTCGCGCAATTGCGCAACGGCACGCTCGACATCGCTGCAATGCACCATGTCCCGACGCTCGACCGCGAATTCACGCAGCGGCCACTGTTCTCGACCGAATTCACCGTCGTGATGCGCGAAGGCCACCCGCTCGCACACGCGCGCCGGCTGGAGGAGTTGCTCGATGCCGAATGGATCGTCACGGTCGGCGCCGACCAGTTTCCGCACAGCGTGATGCTGACGATGTTCGACGCGCGCGGCCTGCCGCGGCCGAAACGCCTGCTGCGCTCGCCGATGTCGTTCGCGGTGACGCTCGGGCTCGTCGCGCGCTCGGACGTGATCGGCTGCTTCACGCGCCCGCTCGCGGCAATGGTCGCGCCGCTCGGCATCCGCACCGCCGAGCTCGACGAAACCCTGCCGCGCTTCGACCTGTCGATCCTCGCGCGGCGCGACCTGCTGCCGACGCCCGCCGTCAGCGAGTTCGTCGCGTGCCTGCAGCGGGCAGTCAACGAAACGCTGGGCTGAATCGTTCCTTTCCTTGAAACGGTCGCGCAAGCTTTACCGCGCCGCCGTCCGGCCCGTCCGGCGACTATCGGGGCATGTCCTAGGCGCACCGGCGGTATTTTGTCTTGATAATCTCCGCACGTCGTGCGCCCCTATCGGGCGGGCGAAACGGACTGTCCGACGCGAAGCCGCGCCGGGCCGAACGCTTACGGCGCGGCACAACCGCGCACCCATCGAACAAAACGAGGAGTCACCGAGTGAAAAAAATTCTTGCGGCTGTGACGGTTGCCCTGCTCGCCGTATCGGCCGGCAGCGCATACGCAAAGGACTGGACCACCGTGCGTTTCGGCGTCGACGCAAGCTACCCGCCTTTCGAATCGAAAGGCCCGGACGGCAAGGTCGTCGGCTTCGACGTGGACCTCGGCAACGAAATCTGCGCGCGCCTGAAGGCGAAGTGCGTGTGGATCGAGAATGACTTCGACGGCATGATTCCGGCGCTGAAGGCACGCAAGTTCGACGGCGTGCTGTCGTCGATGTCGATGACGCCGGCGCGCCAGGAGCAGATCGCGTTCTCGGCGAAGCTGTTCAACACGCCGACGCGCCTCGTCGCGAAGAAGGGTTCGTCGCTGATGCCGGACGCGAAGTCGGTGAAGGGCCACCGCATCGGCGTCGAGCAGGGCACGATCCAGGAAACGTACGCGAAGACCTACTGGGCGCCGGCCGGCGCGACGGTGGTGCCGTACCAGAACCAGGACCAGGTCTACGCCGACCTGATCGCGGGCCGCCTCGACGGCGCGCTGCAGGACGCGGTGCAGGCCGACATCGGCTTCCTGAAGACCGCGCGCGGCAAGGACTTCCAGTTCGCCGGCGGCGACATCGACGATCCGAAGACGCTCGGCAACGGCGCGGGCATCGGCCTGCGCAAGGAAGACACCGACCTGAAGGCGAAGATCGACAAGGCGATCGGCGACATGCGCAAGGACGGCACGTACGACAAGATCGCGAAGAAGTACTTCGATTTCGACGTCTACGGCAAGTAAGCCGCGCGCAATTTCCGCGCACGCAGACGGGCTCCGCGAGGAGCCCGTTTTTTTATGCACGCGCGCTGCGGGATGTGTTTTTTTCCGCACCAAGCGGATGATTCGAAAGGAAAAAACCGTCGATCCGGCACCGGTTTGATGGGTTCGCGACAGGCAACGTACAATCGATCTTCCACGCACACCGGATCATTCGCGGCTGCGCCGCACTCCCTCATCATGCAAACGCAGACCCATCCGCTGATTTCCCCCGCCGTCGGCACCGAACGCCAGATCACGAGCTTTCACTACGGCCCGCGCGGCGGCCAGAAGATCTACATCCAGTCGTCGCTGCACGCCGACGAGCTGCCCGGCATGCTGGTCGCCACGCTGCTGCGCCGCAAGATCGCCGCGCTGGAGAGCGCCGGCAAGCTGCGCGGCGAAATCGTGATCGTGCCGGTGCCGAACCCGATCGGCCTCGCGCAGCACGTGTTCGGCGATCACCTCGGCCGCTTCGAGCTCGGCTCGATGCAGAACTTCAACCGCAATTTCTACGATCTCGCGGCGCTCGTGCTGCCGCGCGTCGAATCGCGCCTGACGGGCGACGCGCAGCGCAACGTCGCGGTCGTGCGCGCCGCGATGCGCGAAGCGCTCGACGAGCAGGCGCCGCGCACCGAGCTCGAATCGCAGCGCCTCGCGCTGCAGAAGCTGTCGCACGACGCCGACATCGTGCTCGACCTGCACTGCGACAACGACGCGGTGATGCACCTGTATACGAACCCCGATCTGTGGCAGGACGTCGAGCCGCTCGCACGCTATCTCGATTCGCAGGCGTCGCTGCTCGCGCTGAACTCGGTCGGCAACCCGTTCGACGAGATCCACAGCTTCTGCTGGTCGGATCTGCGCGCGCGCTTCGGCGACCGCTTCCCGATTCCGAACGGCGCGATCTCGGTCACCGTCGAGCTGCGCAGCGAGCGCGACGTGTCGTACGAATTCGCGGAAAAGGATGCGCAGGCGATCGTCGAATACCTGACCGGGCGCGGCGTGATCGACGGCACGCCCGCGCCGCTGCCGCCGCTCGCGTATCCGGCGACGCCGCTCGCGGGCACCGATCCGCTCGTCGCGCCGGTGTCGGGCGTGATCGTGTTCCGCACGCCGGTCGGCGCGTGGATCGAGGCGGGGCAGGAAGTGGCCGACATCGTCGATCCGCTGACCGATCGCGTCGTCACGCTGAAGAGCAGCGTGTCGGGCGTGCTGTATGCGCGCCAGGTCGTGCGCTTCGCAACGGCCGGCATGGAAGTCGCGCGCATCGCCGGCGCGACGCCGATCCGCACCGGCTCGCTGCTGTCGGCCTGATCGGTTGGCCTGAACCGTTGGCCTGAACCGTTGGCCTGATCGGTCGGCCTGATCGGTCGGCCTGATCGGTTGGCCTGATCGGCCGGCCTGAACCGCGGCGCCGGCCGCCGGCTTTCCTGTCGACAAAAGCACATCGCCCGCTTGCGCGGGCGATGTCGTTTTCGCGGGAAGGCAGGTACGGTCAGAACGCTGGGATGATCGCGCCGCCGAACTTCGCGTCGATGAACTTGCGCACGTCGTTCGATTCATATGCCGCGACGAGCTTCTTCACCCACGGCTTGTCCTTGTCCTGCGCGCGCACCGCGATCAGGTTCGCATACGGCCCCTTCAGATCCTCGACCGCGATCGCATCCTTCTTCGGCGTCAGCCCCGCCTTCACCGCGTAGTCGGTGTTGATCGATGCGGCGTCGAGGTCCGGCAGCGCGCGCGGCAGCTGCGCGGCATCGAGCTCGACGAGCTTGATCTTCTTCGGGTTCTCGGCAACGTCGAGCGGCGTGGCGTTCACGCCGTTCGTGCCGGCGCCCGGCTTCAGCTTGATCACGCCGTATTTCTGCAGCAGCAGCAGCGCGCGGTTGCCGTTCGACGGGTCGTTCTGGATGCCGACCTTCGCCCCTACCGGCAAGTCCTTGAGCGACTTGAGTTTTTTCGAGTAGAAGCCCATCGGCATCGTGTACGTCAGCCCGGCGTTGACGATCTTGTAGCCGCGCTGCTTGATCTGGCTGTCGAGGAACGGCTGGTGCTGGAAGCCGTTCGCGTCGAGATCGCCGGCGTCGAGCGCGGCGTTCGGCTGCACGTAGTCGTTGAATTCGACGATCTTGAGCGCGAGGCCGTCGCGCGCGGCCACCTTCGTCACTTCGGCCCAGATATCGGCGTCGGGGCCGCTCATCGTGCCGACCTTCAGTGTCTGCGGTTCCGCGTGCGCGCCGGGCGCCGCGAGCATCAGGGCCGCGCCGAGCGCGGCAAGGCCGGTCAACCAGTTCGAGCGTCGCATGGGGGTGTCCTCTGTCCCGTGTCGTTGTATGAACGCGCATCGTCGCATGGGGCCGGATCGGCTCCAACGAAGCTTATTTCATGACCATATTCCCGCACGGAATCAAACGTCAGCCGAAATCGGCATAACCGCCGCACGGGCATTCGGGCATGATTTGGTGTCGCATCGGCGCCACACTCATTAAATATGACAAGAGCTGTCACATACATTACGTGACGTCCCGATAAAGTTGCGGCCGGTCCGTAACAGCGCCGCCAGAGCGCCGGAACCGCAACTGGACACGCCATTTACTCGCTCGGAGAATCCTTTGAACAAGAAACTGTTGACCGCCGCCATCCTCGCAGCAACGGCCAGCGCGGCACACGCACAAAGCAGCGTCACGCTGTATGGCCTTATCGATGCAGGTGTCAGCTACGTGAACCACAGCGCCAAGACCGGGACGGTCCCGGGCAGCAAGCTGTTCAAGTTCGATGACGGCATTGCGCAAGGCAGCCGTTGGGGCCTGCGCGGCACGGAAGACCTCGGCGGTGGCCTGAAGGCGATCTTCGTGCTCGAAAACGGCTTCAACGTCGGCACCGGCGCGGCTGGCCAGGGCGGCGCGATGTTCGGCCGTCAGGCATACGTCGGCCTGAGCCAGGCTCAGTACGGCACGCTGACGTTCGGTCGCCAGTACTCGTTCTCGACCGACGTGCTCGGCGCGAACTACTCGACCGGCGGCAACACGGTTGCAGGCAACTACGCTTACCACGCCAACGACGTCGACCAGCTGACGTCGAGCCGCATCAACAACGCAGTGAAGTTCCAGAGTGCGAACTACGCAGGCTTCACGTTCGGCGCGTTGTACGGCTTCTCGAACTCGACGAATTTCGCCGGCGCAGCAGGCACGGGCGCCACGAACTCGGGCGGTTCGTCGCGTGCATACAGCTTCGGCCTGAACTACGCGAACGGCCCGTTCTCGGTCGGCGCCGCCTACACGGACATCCGCTTCCCGAGCCAGTCGGCCCCGGCAATCTCGACGACGATTGCGAACGTCAGCACGGGCAACGTCCGCGACCTGCGCACGTATGGCGTTGGCGGCCGCTACGTCTGGGGCCCGGCGACGGCATGGGCGCTGTGGACGCGCACGCAATTCTCCACGGTCTCGGGCACGGGCGGCACGTTCTACAACGCCTATGAAGCCGGCCTGAAGTACGCACTCACGCCGGCCCTGTCGGCTGCTGCGGGCTACACGTACACGAACGCGACGCAAAACGGCGGTTCGGCTCACTGGAACCAGGGCAACCTCGCGCTCGACTACGCACTCAGCAAGCGTACCGACGTGTACGGCCTCGTGATCTACCAGAAGGCATCGGGCGACGGCGTGCAGGCACAGATCGGTTCCAACTCGTCGAGCTACTTCGGCACGTCGGGCACGAACTCGTCGAACCAAATCGCCGCTCGCGTCGGTATCCGCCACAAGTTCTAAAGCATCCGCTTAACACGCGGATCACGACGGCAAGAACGCCCCGCTCTCCGGCGGGGCGTTTTTTTATGGGCTTTTAAGTTTCGCTTAATTCTGGGTTGAGAGGATGCTCTCACCCCCCCTGTTGGCCGCCTGAGCATCGGCGGCTTTTTTTTTACACCGGCAACACGGCCGGCCACCACGAGACAGGATCGGAGGCTACGATGATCGAAGATACCGTTTTCAGCCATCTGCATGCGATTCTGACGCGCGAGCACTCGCTGCCCGTCCAGAGCTGCCGCGTGTCGGTCGAGATGCAGCGCCCGTGGGGGCGCCCGTACCGGCTCGTCGAATGGACGATGCATCTCGATGCGCCCGCACGACGCCAGATCGTGCCCGCCGAGTGCACCGATGCGGAAATCGCCGAACTGGTCGCCTCGCACGTGCCGGGCCGCCTGTACGGCGACGGCCGGCTGCAATTCTGATGCCCTGCCGCCCCGTGCGGCACTCCGTCCCGTGCATCGCGGCCATGAAGTCTGCTACGCTGCGCGTTTTCGTCCACGCCACACACGATGGAAAACGCATTCAACGAACGCGGCGTGATGGTCACGCGCAACGGCCTGTCGGCCGCCGGGCAAGTCTTCCCGCTGCGTGACATTCGCCACGTCGACGTCGTCACCATTCCCAAGAACAAACTCGTCCCGTCGCTCATCTCGGTGATCGGCGCCGTGTCGGCTGCCGCGGGCGGCCTTTACGGTTCGAGCGCCGCGCTCGTCGTCGGCGTGATGCTGGCGGTGGTCGGCTACCTCGCGTGGCTGACGCAGGACGTGACCTACCGGCTCATCGTCGACATGCCCGACGGCAAGCGCGAGGCGCTGTCGAGCGTCGACGTCGTATTCGTCGAACGGGTCGCGCAAGTCGTGCGCAGCGCCCAGACGGCCACCGCCGCGAGCTGACCTCCCCGGTTCCTTCCGCATCCCGGCGCGCGCGCTTTTCCGCAGTGCCGGCGACCGCCTAGTATGGAAAGATCGGCGCCCGGCGCCGCATCGACCGAGGAGGTCGGCATGAACGTTCAATCGCTGTCCGGCATGCTCCGCGCGCAGGAATTGCTGATCGTCTCGATGATTCGCGCGCTTCCCCTCGACGAACGCCGCGCGCTCGCCGAGATCTTCGCCGAGCAGATCGCGTTCGCCGAAGAAGCTCATCTCGAAGCCCGCGGCGACCGCGACACGCACGACGCATTCATCGCGCACGCGCGCAGCCTGCTGATCCGCGTCGAATCACTGTCGTAGCGCGGCGTCGTTGCCTGCGGCGCGCGCGGGCGGCGGCATCGCACGCCTGACCGGCCCGGCATGCCCGATGCGCCGGGCCGTCGATCGCGCGCGCCGCAGGCCCCGCTCGCCGGTCGCCCCATCCAATCGTTCGCGTCACCCCGCCTCCCGCCGAAGCATGTCGCCGCCGTTGCGCGCATTCCCGCCGGCTCGTCGAATCTTGTATTGATAATAATTCTCATTTACACTTCGACAAGTTTCATCGCTTTCCTTTCATCAACCAGCCGTCCGCCCCATCGCGCGGACGGGCCAGCCAGGTGAACGCGTCACCCAGCCAGCCTCCGGGCTTGTTTCATCACTGGGAGACCACCTGTGCATTGCTCTACGTTGGCGCGGCGGCCGATTTGCGCCGCGTTGTTCGGCGCCGTCGGCCTGTCCGTCGCGCCGGCTTTCGCCGAATCCTTGCCGCAAGGCGCCACGCCGCCCCCTGCCGCCATCCTCGCCGCGTCGACGCGCGGCAATCCCGCGCTGCTCGACCCCGTCTCCGTCACGGCCACCCGCACCGCGACCGCGGCGAGCCGCACCGCCGCCTCCGTGTCGGTGATCACCGACGAGGACCTCGAGGAACAGCAGGCCGCGAACATCAAGGACGCGC
Source organism: Burkholderia stagnalis (assembly GCF_902830275.1). Taxonomy (GTDB): domain Bacteria; phylum Pseudomonadota; class Gammaproteobacteria; order Burkholderiales; family Burkholderiaceae; genus Burkholderia; species Burkholderia stagnalis. The sequence goes on from NZ_CADESW010000003.1 coordinate 41,405, forward strand.
TGCGCTACGAGCCGGGCGTCACCGTGCGCCGCACCGCGTACCGGCCCGGCAGCGCCGCGCTCGGCGGCGGCCGCGACGGCGATTCGAGCATCAACATCCGCGGCCTCGAAGGCAACCGCGTGCTGCTGATGGAAGACGGCATCCGCCTGCCGAGCGCGTTCTCGTTCGGCCCGCTCGAAGCGGGCCGCGGCGACTACGCCGACCTCGACACGCTGAAGCGCATCGAGATCCTGCGCGGGCCCGCATCGGCGCTGTACGGCAGCGACGGCCTCACCGGCGCGGTGAACTTCATCACGAAGGATCCGCAAGACCTGCTGTCGATCTATCGGAAACCTTACTATTTCTCGTTCCGGCCGAGCTACGACTCGGCCGACCGCAGCATCGGCGCGACGGTGTCGGCCGCGGCCGGCAATGATCGCGTGCAGGGCATGATCATCGCCGATGGCCGGCGCGGCCACGAGATCGACACGCGCGGCGGCAACAACAGCGCGAGCACGCTGCGCACGACGTCGAATCCGCAGGACGTGTACTCGGAATCGCTGCTCGGCAAGCTGGTGCTGACGCCGACCTCGCGCGACACGATCAGGCTCACCGCGGAAACCGTGCAGCGGCGCATCAACACGAACGTGCTGTCCGCGATCAACCCGCCGCAGACGCTCGGCCTCACGACGCAGGACCGCCTCGAACGCAACCGCTTCAGCGTCGACTACGACTTCCGCGACGACACGCTCCGCTGGTTCCAGACCGCGCATGCGCAGTTCTACTACCAGGAAGCGACGCAGGATCAGTTCGCGTTCGAGACGCGCGGCGGCACGCTGCGCTCGCGCTCGCGCAACAACCGCTACGCGGAGCGCACGTTCGGCGGCTCCGCGTTCGCGGAAAGCGCGTTCTCGACCGGCCCGTTCGCGCACAAGCTGATATATGGCGTCGACGGCAGCCTGTCGCGCGTGAAGAACTTCCGCGACGGCACGGTGCCGGGCGTCGGCGAGGCATTCCCGAACAAGGCGTTCCCGGACACCGACTACACGCTGCTCGGCGCGTTCGTGCAGGACCAGATCGGCTACGGGCGGCTGCTCGTCACGCCGGGGCTGCGCTTCGACGCGTACCGGCTGAGCCCGAGCGCGAACGATCCGCTGTTCACCGGCAAGGCCGTGTCGTCGAGCGCGCGCGAACTGTCGCCGCGCGTCGCGGTGCTGTACGAGATCACGCCCGCGCTGATTCCATACGTGCAGTACGCGCACGGCTTCCGCACGCCGACGCCGGACCAGGTCAACAGCAGCTTCTCGAACCCGGTGTTCGGCTATACGTCGATCGGCAATCCGGACCTGAAGCCCGAAACGAGCGACACGTTCGAAGCGGGCCTGCGCGGCAAGGCCGGCACCGGCTACGGCGTGGTGCGCTACAGCGCCGCCGCGTTCACGGGCCGCTACCGCAACTTCATCTCGCGCACCACGATCGCCGGCGCCGGCCGGCCGAACGATCCGTTCGTGTTCCAGTACGTGAACTTCGCCGACGCCCGCATCCACGGCCTCGAAGGCCGCGCGGAATGGATCATGCCGAACGGCATCACGCTGAAGACCGCGCTGGCCTTCACGAAGGGCTCGACGCAGAACAACGGCGCGGCCAGCCAGCCGCTCGACACGGTCAACCCGTTCTCGGCCGTGTTCGGCGTGCGCTACGAGCCGGGCGAGCGCTGGTTCGTGCAGACCGACCTGCTGTTCCAGGCCGCGAAGCGCGACAAGGACATCCCGGCCGGCGCGTGCTCGCAGACGAACAAGCCGTGCTTCGCGCCGCCGTCGTCGCTCGTCGTCGACGTGCGTGGCGGCTACCGCTTCAACAAGCACGTGAGCGCCACGATCGGCATTCGCAACCTGTTCGACCGCAAATACTGGAACTGGTCGGACGTGCGCGGCATCGCCGCCGATTCGCAGGTGCTCGACGCGTATTCCGCCCCCGGGCGCACCGTCGCCGTCAGCATGAAGGTCGATTTCTGATGCGCGCCGCCTGCCTGCCCTCCCCATCCGTCACCCGAAGGAGTCCGACATGATGCAATCCGCCCTTCCCGCCCAACCGGCCCCGCATACGCGTTCGGCCGCCGCGCTGCGCGACGCGTTCGTCCAGCTCAAGCGCGAGCGCCAGCTGCGCAACCGCGACGCCGCGCAGGCGCTCGGCGTCAGCGAAGGCGAGGCGCTCGCCGCGTTCGTCGGCGAGCACGTCGTGCGGCTCGACGCGCGCTTCCCGACGATGTTCGAGGACATGCCGCGGCTCGGCCGCGTGATGGCGCTCACGCGCAACGAAGCGGCCGTCCACGAGAAGGACGGCGAGTATGCGCAGATGAGCCACGACGGGCCGGTCGGCCTCGCGCTCGGCGACATCGACCTGCGCATCTTCTACCGTCACTGGGCATCGGCGTTCGCGGTGCGCGACGAGACCGCGCACGGCACGCTGAAGAGCCTGCAGTTCTTCGATGCGCACGGCGACGCGATCCACAAGGTTTATCTGCGCGCGCACAGCGATCACGCGGCCTTCGACGCGTTCGTCGAGCGCTGGCGCGCGCCGCAGCAGGAACCGGGGCTCGCGGTCACGCGGGCCGTACCGAAGGCGCCCGAGCGCGCCGACACCGAGATCGACGTCGCCGGTTTCCGCGCGGCGTGGGACGCGATGACCGACACGCACCAGTTCTTCGGCATCACGCAGCGCTTCGGCGTGAGCCGCCTGCAGGCGCTGCGGCTCGCCGAGCCGCAGTACGCCTACCCGGTCGACACGCGCGCGCTGCGGTACGTGCTCGAACACGCGGCCGGCAGCGGGCAGCCGATCATGGTGTTCGTCGGCAACGCGGGGATGATCCAGATTCATACGGGGCCGGTCGCGAACGTGCGCGAGATGGGCACGTGGATCAACGTGCTCGATCCGGGCTTCAACCTGCACGTGCGCGAGGACATGATCGCCGCCGCGTGGGTCGTGAAGAAACCGACGAGCGACGGCATCGTCACGTCGGTCGAGCTGTTCGACCGGCAGGGCGAGCACGTCGCGCTGCTGTTCGGCGAACGCAAGCCGGGCCGGCCGGAACGCGACGACTGGCGCGCGCTCGTCGCGAGCCTGCCGCACACGTCGCGCGGAGACGCGCAATGAGCCGTGCCCCGTTCAACCGGCAGCGCCGCATCGTGCTCGCGAGCGCGGCGGCCGGCGCGCTCGCGGGCGTGCTGCCTGGCCGCGGGCACGCGCAGGCGCCGTCGAAGCGCGTCGTCGTGATCGGCGGCGCGCTCGCGGAAACGGCATTCGCGCTCGGCGGCGCGGATACGCCGGGCTTCCGGCTCGTCGGCGCGGACACGACCTGCACCTATCCGGACGCCGCGCGCCGCCTGCCGAAGGTCGGCTATCAGCGCGCGCTGTCGGCCGAAGGCCTGCTGTCGCTGCGCCCGGACCTCGTGCTCGCGTCGGCCGAGGCCGGGCCGCCCGCCGCGCTCGCGCAGGTGAAGCGCGCCGGCGTCACGGTGACGGCCTTCGACGAGCGCCACGACGTCGATTCAGTGCGTACGAAGATCACAGGCGTCGCGCAGGCGCTCGACGTGCGCGACGCGGGCGCGGCGCTGCTGCAGCGCTTCGACCGCGACTGGCAGGCCGCGCGCGATGCGGTTGCCGCGCGGCCGCCCGGCGGCGCGGCGGCGCCGCGTGTGCTGTTCGTGCTCAATCACACCGGCAACCAGGCGCTCGCCGCCGGCCAGCGCACCGCCGCCGACGCGATGATCCGCTATGCGGGCGCACGCAACGCGATGCAGGGCTTCGACCACTACAAGCCGCTGACGACCGAGGCGCTCGCCGCCGCAGCGCCGGACGTCGTGCTGATTTCCGACGAAGGGCTCGCCGCGGTGGGCGGCCGCGCGGCGCTGCTCGCGGCGCCCGGGTTCGCCGCGACGCCGGCCGGCCGCGCGCAGCGCGTCGTGTCGCTCGACGCGCTGCTGCTGCTCGGTTTCGGCCCGCGCCTGCCGCTTGCCGTCACGACGCTGCACCGACGCCTGTCGGATGCGTTCGCCTGATTCCGGATCGATCCGATGCCCGCACATGCTTCGCCCCTTTCCGCGTCATCGCACGCACCGTCGTCCGGCGCCCTGCGCATCGGCGCGTCGCGCCGCCTCGCGCCCTACGCGCTGGCGGCGCTCGCCGTCCTGGTTCTCATTGCCGCGCTCGTCGCGCTGTGCGTGGGCGCGTATCGCATTCCGCCTGCGCAAGCCTGGGCCGCTCTGACCGGCGACGCCGCCGCGCAACAGGCACGCGCGGTGCTGTTCGAGATCCGCGCGCCGCGCGTCGTGCTCGCGCTGCTGGTCGGCGGCGGCTTCGGCGCGGCGGGCGCGGCGATGCAAGCGCTGTTCCGCAATCCGCTCGCGGATCCGGGGCTCGTCGGCGTGTCGAGCGGCGCGGCGCTCGGCGCGACCACGACGATCGTGCTCGGCCCCGCGCTGTTCGCCGCGCATGCGAGCGCCGCCGCGCTTCCCGTCGCGGCATTCGCGGGCGCGCTCGCGGTCGCGGCGCTCGTCTACCGGCTCGCCGCGTCGCGCGGCCGGCTCGCGCTGCCGCTGCTGCTGCTCGCCGGCATCGCGATCAACGCGCTCGTCGGCGCGGCGATCGGGCTGCTCACGTTCGTCGCCGACGACGCGCAGCTGCGCTCGCTGACCTTCTGGAGCCTCGGCAGCCTCGGCGGCGCGCAATGGCCGGCGCTCGCGGCGGTCGCGCCCTGCGTCGCGATCGGCTGCGCGCTGCTCGCGCGCGAACGCGATGCGCTGAACGCGCTGCAGCTCGGCGAAACCGAGGCGCTGCATCTCGGCGTGCCGGTGCAGCGGCTCAAGCGACGCGTGCTCGTCGCGGTCGCGCTGGCCGTCGGCGCGCTCGTGTCGTGCGCGGGGATCATCGGCTTCATCGGGCTCGTCGCGCCGCACTGCGTGCGGCTCGCGTGCGGCCCCGACCAGCGCGTCGTGCTGCCCGGCGCCGCGTTGCTCGGCGCGCTGCTGACGCTCGTCGCCGATCTCGCCGCGCGCACCGTGGCCGCGCCGGCCGAGATTCCGCTCGGCGTGCTGACCGCGTTGCTCGGCGCGCCGTTCTTTCTCGCGCTGCTGTGGAAAAGCCGCGGCGCGCTGGGGGGATGAGCGCGCCGGAGATCATGTCGCCGCCCATCCCCGATGAACCGATCCACCTCGCCGGAGACTCACTTGTCATCGCTTGCCTCGACGATCAACGCACTGCGCCCGTTCGTCCCATCCAGGGATTTCGACACGAGCAAGCGCTTCTATCTCGAACTCGGCTTCACGCTGGCCTACGACGGCGAAGGCATCGCCGAGCTGCTGTTCGGCCGGCACAGCATCCTGCTGCAGGATTTCTACGAACCTGCGCATGCGAACAACACCATGCTGCAGATGGTCGTCAGCGATCTCGATGCATGGTGGCGGCACATCGATTCGCTGTGGCTGACCGAACGCTATGCGCTCAACGCGCCGATCGCGCCGACGATGCAGCCGTGGGGACGACGCGTCGCGTTCCTGTTCGATCCGTCCGGCGTGCTCTGGCACATTTCCGAGGCGGCGCCCGCCGCGTCCTGACGCGCTCCATCCGTTCCCGACCATGCTCATCGCCCATCAACTCGACGTCTCCCGGCGCCGCGCCGCCATCCTTCGCGACGTGTCGCTGTCGATCGAACCCGGCCGCGTCACCGCGCTGCTCGGCCGCAATGGCGCCGGCAAAAGCACGCTGCTGAAAGCCCTGGCCGGCGAGCTGACGGGCAGCGGATCGCCGGCCGGCGCACGCGTGTCCGGCGCCGTCACGCTGAACGGCGAACCGCTGGCGCGCATCGACGCGCCCCGGCTCGCCCGCCTGCGCGCCGTGCTGCCGCAGGCGGCCCAGCCGGCGTTCCCGTTCAGCGTCGACGAAGTCGTGCTGCTCGGCCGCTATCCGCATGCGCGCCGCAGCGGCGCGGCGTCCCGGCGGGACCGCGAGATCGCGTGGTGTGCGCTCGAACGCGCGGGCGCCGATGCGCTCGTCGGCCGCGACGTCACGACGCTGTCCGGCGGCGAACTCGCGCGCGTGCAGTTCGCGCGCGTGCTGGCGCAGTTGTGGCCCGACGACGATGGCGGCACGGCGCCGCCCCGCTATCTGCTGCTCGACGAACCGACCGCCGCGCTCGATCTCGCGCACCAGCACCGGCTGCTCGACACCGTGCGCACGGTCGCGCGCGAATGGCGGCTCGGCGTGCTCGCGATCGTCCACGATCCGAACCTCGCCGCCCGTCACGCGGACTGCATCGCGATGCTCGCCGGCGGCACCATCGTCGCGCACGGCGCGCCGCGCGACGTGATGACGCCCGCGTACATCGCGCGCTGCTATGGATTCTCCGTGAAGATGGTCGATGCCGGCGACGGTGCGCCGCCGGTGATGGTGCCGGCGTGAGGGCGCCGGTACTCGGCTCGGCAACCGATACGCACGATATCCGCGACGTCATGAGCCAGCGTCGTGCAACCCGAGCGGATCGCATTCGAAAGACCCACCGCAACGCCAACCACGACAGGACACTGACATGCCGATTCCCATGACCCGCGTGATGCTCTACGTCCACGACGTCGCGCTGCTCAAATCTTTCTACCGGCAATACTTCGACTTGCCGATCGTCGAGGAAATCGAGGACGAATGGATCGTGCTCGATGCAGGCAAGGTCGAACTGGCGCTGCATCTCGCGGGCCCGGCTTTCCGCGGCGCAGCGTCCGTCGATCGACCTCGCCACACGAACGTCAAGCTCGTCTTCTCGATCGCGTCGGGCCTCGATGCGCACCGCGCGCGGCTGGCCGGCGACGGCATCACCGTGCGGGATCTCAAGCGCTTCGACGGCTTCGCGTACCGGATGTATGACGGCGTCGATCCGGAGGGCAACGTGTTTCAGGTCATGCAGGCCGACTGAGCGCCGGCACGCCCGCCCTCAACGCTCGACGTCGGCCACGCCGAACGTCCGCATCTTCCAGCCCTGGCGCACCGCGAGCATCCGCATCGCGAAGCCGGCGGCCAGCGCAATCACCGTCGCCCCATCGGCATCGATGCCCAGGTGCTGCATCCCGACATACAGCGCGCCCGTGCAGAACGCGACGCTCGCATACAGCTCCTCCCGCAGGATCAGCGGCATCTCGTTGCACAGCAGGTCGCGCAGCATCCCGCCGCACACGCCGGTGATCGCGCCGGCCAGCACGACGATGATCGACGCGTGGCCGGTCGCCGCGCCGATGTCGCAGCCGATGATCGTGAACGCCGCGAGGCCGACCGCATCGACCGTGACGAACTGCGTCTTCATCCGCGCGAGGTGCCGCGCCGCCCACGACGCGAACGTCGCCGCGGCGAGCGTGATGACGAGATATTCGGGATGCGCGATCCAGCCGAGCGGATAGTGGCCGAGCAGCACGTCGCGCACCGTGCCGCCGCCGAGCGCGGTGACCGCGCCGACGAACGCGAGCCCGAAGCGGTCCATCCCGCGCCGCATCCCCATCAGCGCGCCCGACATCGCCTCGGCGACGATCGCAATCAAGTACAGCGTATGCATGTCGCGTCGCCTCAGTCGTCGGTCCGGAACAGGTCGAGCACGCGCTCGCGCTCGGCGGCGTCGACCGCGGCGGGCGTCGCGTCGCGATCTGCCGCAGGTGCGTCCGCGGCCGCGGCGGACGCGCCCGCCGCACGCACAGCCCCGCATGCGAAATCGCTGCGCACGAACGGCGGCACGTCGGACGTGCAGGTGCCGCGCGTGTATTCCGCGTAGACGAAATCGCCGTCGACGAGCGCGACGTCGGACGGCGGCGCCCGATCCACCGGCGCGCGGCCGTCGACCGCCGTCTTCATGTAGTCGAGCCACACCGGCAACGCGAGCGTCGCGCCGGTTGCGCGCCCCATGCTGCGCGGCGTGTCGTAGCCGAGCCACGCCACCGCGGCGACGCCGGACGAGTAGCCGGCGAACCACACGTCCTTCGAGCCGTTCGAGGTGCCCGTCTTGCCGGCCGCATCGTCGCGGCGCAATGCCAGCGCGCCGCGCGCGGTGCCCGCGCGCACGACATCGCGCAGCATGCTGTCCATCACGAATGCGTTGCGCGCGGAGACGACACGCGCGCCGGCGGCAGCCGGTGCGTCGTACAGCACGCCGCCGTGCCGTTGCTTCACCGACGCGATCAGGCGCGGCTCCATCCGCATCCCGCCGTTCGCGAACACCGCGTACGCGCTCGCCAGCGCGAGCGGCGTGACGGCGCCTGCGCCGAGCGCAAGCGGCAGCGATGCCGGGTTGCGCGGCCCTTCGAACCCGAAGCGCAGCGCATGCTGCTGCACGTACCGCGCGTCGGCCGCCTGCATCAGGCTCACCGCGACGAGGTTCTTCGATCGCACGAGGCCGCGCCGCACCGCGATGAAGCCCTCGTAGCGGTTGCCGAAATTGCGCGGCCGCCACGGCATCGCGCCGGTTTCCTCCCGCGTCAGCGTGCGCTGCGTGTCGTCGACGAGCACGCCCGGGAAATAGCCCTTCTCCAGCGCCGCCGAATAGACGAACGGCTTGAAGCTCGAACCGGGCTGACGGTAGGCCTGCAGCGCATGATCGAACACGTTGCGGTTGAAATCCGCGCCGCCGACGAGCGCGAGCATGTCGCCGGTTGCCGCATCGACCGACACGAGCGCGCCTTCGAGCGGGTTCTTCGCATCGGCCTTCGCCGGCGGCCGCCGCAGCGCGCGCGCGAGCGCCGCCTCGGCTGCGCGCTGGTCGCGCATCGAGATCGTGGTCGTCACGTCGAGGCCGAGCGTGTATGCGTCGTCGTGAAAACGTTCGACCATCATGCGCCGCGCGCGCTCGGCGACGTACGGCGCGGCGAGGATGCCGGGCGGCCGCGTCGCCGCCAGCGCGATCGGCGCATCGACGGCTGCGCGGTACGTCGCGTCGTCGAGCTGGCCGAGCGCATGCATGCGGCCGAGCACGTAGTTGCGCCGTGCGGTCGCGCGCGGCGGATTGACGACCGGGTTGAACGCCGACGGCGCCTTCGGCAGGCCGGCGAGCACCGCCGCTTCTCCCGCGCTCAACGCGTCGAGCGGCTTGCCGAAATACACCGACGCGGCCGCCGCGAAACCGTACGCGCGCTCGCCGAGGTAGATCTCGTTCATGTACAGCTCGAGCAGCTTGTCCTTGCTGTATTCGCGTTCGAGCTTGACCGCCATCAGGATCTCGGCGAGCTTGCGGCTCAGCACCTTGTCGCGGGTCAGGTAGAAGTTGCGCGCGACCTGCATCGAGATCGTGCTGCCGCCCTGGCCCGGCTGCCCGGTGACAAGGTTTGCGAACGTCGCGCGCGCGAGCCCGCCGACGTCGACGGCGCCGTGCCGGTAGAACTGCGCATCCTCGGCCGCGAGCAGCGCGTGCCGCATCAGCGGCGGAATGCGTTCGAGCGGCACGAACTCGCGGCGCTCGACGCCGTATTCGGCGAGCAGGTCGCCGTCGCGGGAAAAGATCCGCAACGGCAGCGCGGGGCGATAGACGGCCAGATGCTCGACGGACGGCAACTGCGTCCAGATGCGGTGGATCGTCCACGCGCCGATGCCGGCGCACGCGAGCGCCAGGCCGAGCAGCGCGCCCGCGAGCGTGCGCCAGTAGCGGCGGCGGCGCGGCGGCGCGGATTCCGGTGGCGTGGGAGCGGTGTGGTCGGTCATGTCGGGTTCCTTCTTGGATGCCGCGGCGGCATGGCGCGCGACACGCCGCCATCCGTCGCTGAAGGCGCGCATTGTCGAAGGGTTGCCCCGAAACCGGAACAATCTTTAGCCAAAGTTGGGCTGGCTGAATTTTATTTAGGAAAGGGGCGGCAGCCGGTGGCAGGTGGTCAACCGCCGGCGGCGGCCCGCGAGCGTGATGGCGTCCATGCCGGTCGCGCTGCTCGACAGGCCATACCCGAGCAGCCCGTACGCCGACAGGTGGTGCGACAGCCCGAGCTTCAGGCCGAGGCCGGCTTCGTCCCCGGACAGCCGCCACAGGTTCGACGCGACCGCCCGCTCCTGCGCGGCCGACACCGTGAAGCCGGGGCGCTCGCAGACGGTCGACGCGATCGACGCGTTCTATCGCGATGTCGCGCGCCGGATCCAGGCCAGTTGCCTGTGAAAGAACGTCGTCCCGCAGTACGTGCCGTCGGGCATCAACGCATAGTTGGGCACGTCCCCGACGCGCTGCCAGCCGGCCCGCTCGTACAGCCGCGCGGCATCGCTGCCGGTCACGGTGTCGAGCACGAGCACCGACTTGCCGGCCGTGCGCGCGGCGTCGTCCGCCGCGGCCATCAGGCGCGCGCCCACGCCCTGCCTGCGCGCCGTGCGGCAGACCAGCATCTTCGCGACGTCGGCGCGATGCGGCTGGTTCTCGGGCTGCGCGGTGATCAGCTGCACGGTGCCGACGACGCGGCCGCCGGCATCTTCGGCAACGAGCAGGATTCGCTCGTCACGCATCACGCTTTCGGCGACCTGCGTCCAGAACCGCACGGCGGTGTGCCGCGCGATCGGCAGCATGAAGCTGACGGATGCGCCGCCTTCGACGCAGTCGATCAGGATGTCCGACAAGGCGTCGATGTAAGCCATCACGCTGTCGGGGCCCACGCGCCGGACGGTGATCGATTCGCTCATTTCCTGCTCCGTGGTGCGTCGGCGGACAGGTTGCACAGTGCGACGAGATAACGCGCCGGCCGGCGCGACGGGTTTCGATAGCTGATCGGCTGGTCCAGCTTCATCGCGAGGCAGTCGCCCGTGTCGAGTTGCCATTGCCGATCGCCGACGGTCACTTCCATCGTGCCTTCGACGACCCAGACCTGCTGGTGGATGTCGGCATTACGGATGCCCGTTTCGTATGCGACCTGCTTCCCCGGCGGAAACTCGACCTCGACCAGTTGAATCGGCGACCACGCAGGCGGCGACAGGTTGCGCCGGACGTAGCCCGACCCGGGATCGGTCCAGCGCGCCTGCTCGCGCGATGGCGCATGCGGCGACAGCTCGGCGGACGTGGCGGCCTCCGTCGGTTCGAACAGCGACGCGACGGACACGCCAAGCGCGGTGGACAGCTTGTCGAGGACAACGGCGGTCGGGCTGCTTTGCCCGCGCTCGATCAGCGAGATGTTCGAGCGGCTGACTGCGCTGCGCTCCGCGAGGGTGTCGAGCGACCAGCCCCTGGCGTCGCGAAGCTCGCGGACGCGTTGGGCGATTCGGGTGTGGATGTCCATGCAATCTAGTTTAATGGATTGAATTTCCAGTAAACTAGATCAGGCGATTTTCCCTGTCAATGCACGAAGCACCCAGAAAAAAACCCGCCGGCTTGCACCGGCGGGTTTTTCATTCCGCGAATGCGCGATGCGTTCAGCGCGGCGCGTTCAGCGTCAGGTTCATGTGACGGTTCACGTCCTTGTACAGCAGGTAGCGGAAGCGGCCGGGGCCGCCCGAGTAACACGCCTGCGGGCAGAACGCGCGCAGCCACATGAAGTCGCCGGCCTCGACCTCGACCCAGTCCTGGTTCAGGCGATACACGGCCTTGCCTTCGAGCACATAAAGCCCGTGCTCCATCACGTGCGTTTCCGCGAACGGGATCACGCCGCCCGGCTGGAACGTCACGATGTTCACGTGCATGTCGTGGCGCATGTCGCTCATGTCGACGAAGCGCGTCGTCACCCACGCGCCGTCGGTGCCAGGCATCGGGATCGGCTCGACATCCTGCTCGTTGGTCACGAACGCTTCCGGCAGCGGAATGCCGTCGACGGCCTGGTAGCGCTTGCGGATCCAGTGGAAACGCGCGGCGGCGTCGCTGACGTTGTGCAGCGTCCACGCGGCGCCCGGCGGAATGAACGCGTAGCCGCCCGGCTTCAGCACGTGCTTCGTGCCCTGCAGCGTCAGCGCGACTTCCCCTTCGACGACGAACAGCACGCCTTCGGCTTCCTTGTCCTGCTCGGGCTTGTCGCTGCCGCCGCCCGGGCTGACTTCGACGATGTACTGCGAGAACGTCTCGGCGAATCCCGACAGCGGACGCGCGAGCACCCACAGGCGCGTGTTGGTCCAGAACGGCAGCCAGCTCGTCACGATGTCGCGCAGCACGCCCTTCGGAATGACCGCGTACGCCTCGGTGAACATCGCGCGATCGGTCAGCAGGTCCGTCTGCGGCGGGTGGCCGCCATGCGGCGCGTAATACGTTGTCTTAGACATAAGGCATCCAGGCAATGGGTTGGTCCGGTCCCCGGCGGCGACGGTGTCCTGCGATGCATCTGCGAGCGGGGCGCGCAGGCGGCAGGACGCCGTTGCCGGGGAAACGTGAAAGCGGGTCGGCTTCCGGTCGGTCGGCCAGGTTCGCGACGGCCCACCCGGTTCGGCGAGTGGTCGCGGCTGCGCTCGGCGGCCGTGCCGTCCTGCCGCGACGCAGCGGCGTCGATCGGCCTGGCGTGGCAACGGGCGTGGTCTGATTCCGTGCGCGGGCAGCGTTGACGATAGCGAAGTCGTTCGCGATTCACCAATTAAATGTCACGATGGTTTCCATTCGATTTCGCACTACTGTGGCGCGGGTGTCGGCTGGCGTCGGCTGGCGTCGGCTGGCGTCGGCTGGCGTCGGCTGGCGTCGGCGGGTGTCGGCGGGTGTCGGCGAGTGTCGGCGGGTGTCGGCGCATGCACGCAGCGTCGACGCGCGGCAGACGGCAATCATGGTTTGAAAACGTAGAGAAGGAATCAGTGTGCCGCGCACATCGCATTATCGATGGCGGGTTCGGTGCGCACGCGCGTGGCGCGACGTGGCGTGGGGAGAATCTGCGGAGGGGGTGCTGCGCGATGCCCGGCGCGCGAAACGCGGCGGGCATCGCAGGGGCGTGGCGGTGGTTCGCGCCCGGTGTGCGTGTCGCACGCCGGACGGGTCAGCCCGCTACGCCGGCATCACGATCAGTCGTCGTGATGGTGACGGCGATGCTTGTGGCGACGATAGCCGCGATCGTAGTCGCGGTCATACGAGTTGCGCTGGAGGTTGCCGCCGAGCGCCGCGCCGGCGCCGCCGCCGACTGCCGCGCCGAGCAGGCCGCCCGTGCGGCCGCCCATCGCGTTGCCCGCCGCGGTGCCTGCACCGCCGCCGAGCGCGCCGCCGATGATCGCGCCCGTGCGCTCGTGACGGTTCGCCGTCACCGCGCCGCCGGCGCCGCCGCCGATCGCGCCGCCGATCACCGAGCCGGTGCGGCCGCCGACCGCGCCGCCGACCGCCGCGCCGGCAACCCCGCCGAGCGCGCCGCCAAGGGCGTTGTTCAAATCGTTAGCTGCTGCCGGCAGCGCAGTCGCGCCAGCAAGAGCGGCGACGACGAGGGTGGAGGCGATCTTCTTCCACATGCCCGTATTGTTCCTTGTTCGCAATCTGATTATCGAGGGTTCGCTCTGTACGTCGATCTGATCCGGCCGGCATCGCCGCGCACATTGCATTGTGCAGGGGGCCGGACGAATGCATTTCAAAGAGCTTGCGGCGAAGAATAGCATCGCTCCCCGACGCTTGCCGCGAAGATTCTGGTAACAAGTTGTGTGAGCTGCGGAAAGAGTTACCGAATGCGTTACAACCGGCGCTCAAACCCGCCGTGGCGCGGGTTTGCGGCTGTTACAGATACGCTCCGGCCCCGTGAAATCGCCCCGTGCGGCGTCGCGCGGATGCAACCGGCGGTCGGTCGTACCGCCCCGGCAAACGGCAAAGGGTCAGTAGACGCCGGGAATCAGGCGCCAGGTGTGCGCGCAGTACGCGTCGTACTCGGCCCCGAAATGCGCACGCAGCAGCGCTTCCTCGGCGCGGATGCGCGCGACGAGCGGCGGAATCGTCAGCACGGTCAGCAGCACGCCGGCGCCGGCGCGAAACGCCAGCGCCCAGCCGAGCGAATTGACGAGCAGGCCGAGATAGCTCGGGTTGCGGATCACGCGGTAGAGGCCGTCCGTCACGAGCGCATGGCCGGGCTGGATCGCGACCAGCCCGCTGAAACGGCGGCCCAGCACGAACACGGGCCAGATGCGCAACGCGCCGCCGGCGATGAACAGCGCCACGCCGGCCCAGCGCAGCGTTTCGCCGTCGAGGGTCCACACGTCCATGCGGTCCGTCCACGCGGGCACGTATGCGGCGAGGAAGCCGAGCGCGCCGAACGCGGCGAGCACCCAGCGATTGCCGCGATCCTCCTGCTCGCCGGGGCTCAGGTTGGCGCTGCTGAACAAGGCGACGACGGTCATCACGAGCGTCGCGATCGCGACCACCGTCAGCGCGGGATGCGCGAAGAATGCGGCGAACCCGCCGATGCCGAGCACCGCGAGCCCGAGATAGGCGAGCGTGGCCGCGACCGACAAGGCCGCGACGCCTGGCGTAAGCGACATGGGTGCCTCGCTTGGACGAGCCCTTTCCGCTGAAGTATAGGAGGACGGCGGCGCGGCGCCTCGTGCAAGGTCAGCGAATGCGGAACGAGCCGCCGATGCCGACGCTGACCGGCGGCGCGTAATAGGCCGGCGCGTAGCCGTAGTAAGCCGGTGCCGGCGCATAGCCGTAAGGCGGTGCGACGACGCAGCCGCACAGGCCGCTGATCAATGCGAAGGTGACGAGTAGTCTGGTCATGAACGGTTTCCCGGCGTGCAGGACGATGGACGCGTGCCCGATTCGAGCGGGTCGATCCACCTTCCCTGTCGCTCGATCAAGCAATGAATCGAGTCTAGCGCCCGCGCTTCGACGGCGCGTTTCGCGCGCCGTTACACGTGTTACCCGACATGACCGCCGCAACCTCCTGCTGCGGCAGGCGCGCGATTACACGAAGCGTTCGCGAATGCGCTTTGCGATCGATTCGAGGGCCGCCGCGTCGGCGACTTCGCGCGCGTGCATGCGCAGCGCGACGTCCTCCCAGCGCGGGATCACGTGGAAGTGCACGTGCGCGACCGTCTGGCCGGCCGCGCGGCCGTTGAACTGGCCGATGAACATGCCGTCCGGCTGCAGCGCGTCGCGCACCGCGGCGGCCACGCGCTGCGTCATGCGGATGGACGCGGCGGCCGCGTCGCCGGACAGGCCGAAGATGTCCACCGCGGGCTCCTTCGGGATCACGAGCACGTGGCCGTCGGCCTGCGGCATCAGGTCCATGATCGCGATCGTCGCGTCGTCTTCCGCGACCTTGACGCACGGCAGCTCGCCGCGAAGGATCCTGGCAAACGGGTTGTTGTTGTCGTAGGGCATGGCAGTTTCCGGTTGGCGTGGATTCGGTTGGTCGATCGATGCCGGACGATTATCGGCCGACCGCGGGACGGATTTCAACTCGTCAGGCACCGCCCGCATGGCGAACAACAGTGCGTGACAGTTCGCATGCAGTGCGCGAAAACACCCGGAATAATCGCCTGCCGCAAACCGTTTACTCCCAGCGTCGGTTCACGCCGCAACGCCGCGAGCCGGCGCCGGACACCCGTCGACTGCGCTGGCTTGCAGCCCGGATGCTTTCACGTGATCGCCAACCGGAGTCATGCCATGAACCCTCTCCCCGCCTGCGGCTCCCTCGACCCGCCCGTGAGCCGGCCGGCCGTGACCCAAAGCACGCGCGCGATGGCGCGCATGTTGCGCCGCGCGGCCTGCGGCGCCGGCCTGGTCGCGCTGTCGTCTGCCTTCTCGTGGGCCGGCGGCGAGACGATCCTGCCGCCTACCGCGGTGATCTCGTCGACGGTGCCGACCAACGGCGACGTCAATCCGTACGGCATCGCGTTCGTGCCGCCCGGCGTGCCCGCATGGAGCCCGCTGAAACCGGGCGACGTCGTCGTGTCGAACTTCAACGCGTCGTCCGGCCTGCAGGGCACCGGCACG
This sequence comes from Burkholderia stagnalis, assembly GCF_902830275.1. GTDB lineage: Bacteria > Pseudomonadota > Gammaproteobacteria > Burkholderiales > Burkholderiaceae > Burkholderia > Burkholderia stagnalis. The sequence goes on from NZ_CADESW010000003.1 coordinate 57,243, forward strand.
ACCATCGTGAAGCTGACACCCGGCGACACGCCGACAACCTTCTTCGGAGGCGCGAACGTCGGGCTCACCACCGCGCTCGCGGTGCTGCGCAGCGGCTTCGTGCTGGTCGGCAACCTGCCCGCGCCTGACGGCAAGAACGTCGTCCCGCCGGGCTCGCTGCTCGTGATCAATCCGCAAGGCCATCTCGTCACGCAACTCGTGAACGCCACGCTGCTCGACGGGCCGTGGGACATGACCGTGATCGATCGCAGCCCGCGCGTGACCGCGTTCGTGTCGAACGTGCTGAACGGCACGGTCGCCCGCATCGACCTGATGATCGACAACAATGGCGTCAGGATGTTGCCGAGCTCGCGCATCATCGCGTCGGGATACACGCACCACACCGATCCCGCCGCGCTCGTCGTCGGCCCGACCGGGCTCGCGTATGACGCGAACCGCGACGTCCTTTATGTCGCGGCCACCGGCGACAACGCGATCTTCGCGATCCATGGCGCCGCATCGACGAACGGCAATGCCGGCGTCGGACGGCTGATCTATTTCGACCGGGTTCATCTGCACGGCCCGCTCGCGCTCGCACTCGCGCCGAACGGCCATCTCGTGACCGCCAACGGCGACGCGGTGAGCGCCGATCCGCAGCAGCCGAGCGAGATCGTCGAATTCACGGTGGAAGGGCGCTTCATCGCGCAAATGCAGGTCGATATCGTCGAAGGCGCGGCCTTCGGCCTCGCGTTCGGGCGCAGCAGCACTGGCCAGATTCAGTTCGCGGCCGTCAACGACAACACGAATACCGCCACCGTCTGGACGCTGCGCCTGGACAACAACGAAAACAACAACAATCAATGACGTCGTGAACGAGCGCGTCGCGAGTCCCGCATCGCCGCGCGCGCCGCGCGAACGTCAGCGCTGCGCTTCGATGCGACGTGCAGTGCTTGCGGGCCGGCTGCGGCATCTGCCGCACGCCGGCCTTCTTGTTGCCGCGATCGCCATGCGGGCGCGATTGCCACCCGGCGCCCGAACCTGCGACACTGCCGGTTCGTGACCCGCCGGCCCACCACCGAGGACGCTCGCGCATGACCCTCCCCTTCAAGCCGCTGATTCGACGCGGCGCCGTGCTCGCGCTGCTGGCCGCGCTCGGCTACGCAGGCTACATGCTGTCCCGGCTCGCGCCGATCGCCACCGGCTATGCGGCGAAGGCGCTGTGTTCGGGCGTGTTCGTCTCCGGGCGCCCGGCCGCGTCGGTGATCGACGTCGACATCATGGCCGGCGTGCATCCGCTGCTCAAGCTGGTGCGCCCGTCGATCGACCCCGACCGTCATCTCGCGCGCGCCACCTTCGCCGGTTTCGCCGAACGCGAGGCCGTATTCCGGCCCGGGCTCGGCTGCACGCTGGCGCTCGGGCCGTCGACCCACGCACTGCCCGCCGCGGTGGCCGACCCGGACCCGCCCGCGCCTGCCGCTCCGCCGCCGGTGCTGCCCGCCGGCGTGGACGCGCGCAAGCTGCAGGACGCGCTCGCGCACGCATTCGACGAACCCGATCCCGTTCACCCGCGGCGCACCCGTGCGATCGTCGTGCTCCATCGCGGCACGGTGATCGCCGAGCGCTATGCGCCCGGCTTCTCGGCGGACATGCCGTTGCCCGGCTGGTCGATGACCAAGACCGTCACCGCCGCGCTGGTCGGCATGCTCGTCGCGCAGCACCGGCTGTCGCCGGACGCATCGGCGCTGCTGCCCGAATGGCGCGGCGACGGCGATCCGCGTGCGCACATCACGCTCGACGAACTGCTGCGGATGACGAGCGGCCTGCAATTCAACGAGGACTACGACGACCCGCTGTCGGACGTCGCCGTGATGCTGTTCACGCAACCGGACACCGCGCGCTTCGCGGCCGCCAAGCCGCTCGCGTCGCCGCCGAGCGCGCGCTGGCAGTATTCGAGCGGCACGAGCGCGATTCTCGCGCGCGTGATGCGCGACGCGATGGGCGGCACGAACGCCGACTATCTGGCGTTTCCGCGCCGCGCGCTGTTCGCGCCGCTCGGCATGCGCCATGCGGTGTTCGAGCCCGATGCGTCGGGCACGCTCGCGAGCGCGTCGTTCATGTACGCGAGCGCGCGCGACTGGGCGCAGTTCGGCCAGTTGCTGCTGCAGGACGGGATGTGGGATGGCAAGCGCCTGCTGCCGGCAGGCTGGGTGCGCTACATGACGCGCGCGACGCCGCAGGCGCCGCGCCGGGAGTACGGCGCGCAACTGTGGGTGGCCGTGCCGGAGCCGTTCAACGACAGCGATCCGCACGCGCGGGCGCTGCCGGCCGACGCATTCCATGCGGTCGGCCACGAAGGCCAGTTCGTCAGCGTGGTGCCGAGCCGGCAGCTCGTCGTCGTGCGGCTCGGGTTGTCGCGGCCGGAATCCGCGTGGAATCACGAAGCGTTCCTGACGCGCGTGCTCGACGCGGTTCCGGCGCGCGGCGAATAGGCGAGGTCAGCTCAGGGCCACTTGCTGCCGCCGTAGGCCTCGAAGCCCGGACGCGCGGCGAGACGCTCGATATAGCGCGACAGCGCCGGAAATGACGGATGCGCGAACGGCGTGCCGAACCAGCGGTTCACCGACAGCCCGATCGGAATGTCCGCGAGTGTGAAATGCTCGCCCGCGACGAATGCGCCGGTCGCCTCGAGCTGCGCGTTCAGCACCTGCGTATGCTTCGTCCAGTTCGCGATCGACTGCGCGATGGCGTCGGGATTCTGGTGATCGGGCGACTTTCGCACGAGGCCGAGAAACGCGGGAACCCATGAACGGTTGAGATCCGACGCCTGCCAGTCGATCCATTGATCGACCCGCGCACGCGCCTGCGGCTCGGCCGGGTACAGCCCCTCGCTGCCGTAGCGGTTCGCGAGATAGCGAATGATCGCGTTCGACTCCCAGAGCACGAAATCGCCATCCTTGATCACCGGCACGAGGCCGTTCGGATTCAGCGCGAGGTAGGCCGGATCGTCGGTCGAACGGAAGCCGGCGCCCCAGTCTTCGCGTTCGAACGGGAGGTTCAGTTCGGTGCACGCCCACAGCACCTTGCGTACGTTGATGGACGGAATCTTGCCGAGAATTTGCAGCATGCTGGCTCCTTGCGAGGTCGGGTAGCGCGAATCCGGAATCGTCTGATTATCCCGGATTCCGCGGGCTGCATGCATCGTCGCGCGGTGATCCGCGGCACGTCGTCCCCGGTGAATCCGGCTCATCGATTTTCGAGGCGCCGCATTTGCGCGCGCGCCGCTCACATCGGCTTCAGCACCATCAGGAAATAGACGAGCAGCATCGCGAGAAACGCCGGGTAGCCGAGCAGTTCCCAGGTCTTCGCGTAGCGCCAGTAGCGATCCGGCAGGTCGGCAGCGCCGTTCGCATGCGCGACCTTCGCCATCGCGGCCAGCTCGATCTGCAGCCACACGACCGGCAGCCAGCACGCGCCCGCGAGCAGGTACAGGCCGAGCGACGCGACGAGCCAGGGCGTGTGCCACGGCCAGCCGGCCGCGTGCGCGAGCCACAGCCCGGACGCGGGCTGGAAGATCACGGCCGGCGTCGTGAACCACCAGTCGGCGCGCACCACGAGCCGCGACACGGCGGCGATCGCCGGCACCGAGCGCGTGCGGTTCGCGAAGAACAGGTAGAACGCGGTGCCGAGGCCCGTGCCGACCATCAGCACCGACGACAGGATGTGCAGCGCCTTGACGACGAGATAGGTATTCATGAACGGTTCTCTTCACTGAACAGGATCAGCAGGATCGCGAGTATCGGCAGGTTCTTGACGATCGGCCCGAACGGCTCGGACAACTGGTCGGGCATCGCGACGGCGATGATCGTCGAATAGGCGGCGACCAGCGCGATCTGCGCGGCCCACAGCCGCCGGCCCGGCGCGGCGACGGTCGCGACGCCGAACGCGAAATCGAGCGCGCATGCCGCGTAGAGCGCGACCAGCGCCGGCACGCCGGTCAGGTGAACCCGCGCGAGCAGCGCGAGGCTGCCGGACAGCGGGTAGACGAATGCGCTCGCCACCGCCGTCCAGAGCCAGACGATCGCGAGCGCCCACGTCAGCAGCGGGCGCCGCCACGCGGCGAGCGCTTCGCGGCGCAGCGCCACGGCCTCCGTGCCGATGAACGCGCGCAGGCCGCGCGGCGGCCGGCCGAGTGCGGCGGTGGACGCGGCGACGTCGCCGGTATTGCCGGCTTGCAGCATCGACCACGTGTCGCGCGTCAGCATCGCGCCCGGCATCCAGCCGGACAGCGCCGCCGCCGCCGCGACCAGCACGCCCGGCGCACGGATGCGCAGCGCGGGCGGAAACCCCATCGCGCGCCGGTACGCCGCCAGCATCTCGCGGTAGTCGACTTCGTCCGCGCCAACCAGGTCGACGATTCGCCCGCACGCGGCGGACCGGTCGATCAGCCGCGCGACGAGCTCGGCCAGGTCGTCGACATGCACGGGACGCAGCCGTTGCCGGCCGCCGGCGGGCAGCACATGCACCGGCAGGCTCGCGAGCGCACGGAACAGGCGCGCGGACGTGCCCGACGTGCCGTACACGAGCGCCGGCCGCACGATCCGGCCATCGACCGGCAGCGTCTGAAGATGGGCATCGGCGGCAAGCTTGCTCGCGAAGTACGCGGTGTCGGCGCGCTCGACGCCCAGCGCCGAAATCTGCACGACCTGCCGCACGCCGGCGCGGCAGCACGCGTCGAACAACGCGCATGGCGCCGCGCGATGCACGGCGTCGAACGTCGCGCCGCGCCGCTCGCGGAGGATGCCGACCGCGTTGACCACCGCATCGATGCCGTCGAGCCGCGCGTGCCAGTGTTCGGGCCGCACGTCGTGCGCATAGTCGATCGCGATCTCGCCGGGCCCCGTCGCGCGCCGCACGCCGCGCACGACGCGATGGCCGTCGGCCTCGAGCCGCGTACACAGCGCGCGGCCGATGAAGCCGTTCGCGCCGCAGACCAGGATGTTCATGACGTGGCCTCCGGTGTGCGCGACGGACGGCATGCGATGGGCGCCGTGAACGGAAACATCCGACACGCGATTGCATTCATTTTCATCCTCTATTTACAGTTATTTCTGTATAGACAGAAATTCATGCCCCGAAAAAAGCGGGCTGCGCGCCCGCTTCGACTGACCCTCGATTTACTTCGGCGACTTGCGCCTGACGGTCTGGCTGATCTTCGCGCCGATGCCGAGCGCCTTCATCAGCGTGTCCGGCTTGAGCCGCAGCATCTCGTCCGACCACGTCGTGAGCGTCTCGACGAACTGCAGCGTGTCGCGGATGCGCTGCTCGGTCTCGCGGCTCTCGTCGGCGATCTCCGGGCTCGCCAGGCAATCGCGCAGCACGTCGAGCGTCGGCTCGATCTCGCGCTGGCGGCGCCCTTCGACGATCAGCTTGAACAGCTCCCAGATATCCGTCGACGTCTCGAAGTGATCGCGCCGGTCGCCCATCACGTGCACCACCTTCGCGAGCCGCCACGCCTGCAGTTCCTTCAGGCTCGTGCTGACGTTCGAACGCGCGACGTTGAGCGTCTCCGCGATCTCGTCGGCGGCGACCGGCCGCCCGAGCAGGTAGAGCAGCGCGTGAATCTGCGCGACGGTGCGGTTGACCCCCCAGCGGGAGCCCATTTCGCCCCAGTGGAGGATGAATCGTTCGGCAATCGGTGTGAGTTCCATGGCCGGAAATTTAGGCGTTTCAGTTATTTCTGTCAAGACAGAAATAAAATCCGGCCGGCTGACAGCGAGCGGGCCGCCGCATCCATTACAATGCGCGGAAATTTTTTCTATTTCCTGGCCGTTTCCGCCTTTCTCACAAGAGGTTTTCATGATCATCAAACCGCGCGTGCGTGGCTTCATCTGCGTGACGACTCATCCCGTCGGCTGCGAGGCCAATGTCAAGGAACAGATCGACTACGTGACTTCGCACGGCCCGATCGCCAATGGTCCGAAGAAAGTGCTCGTGATCGGCGCGTCGACCGGCTACGGCCTCGCCGCCCGGATCACGGCCGCGTTCGGCTCGGGCGCGGACACGCTCGGCGTGTTCTTCGAGCGTGCCGGCAGCGAGACGAAGCCGGGCACCGCCGGCTGGTACAACAGCGCCGCGTTCGAGAAGTTCGCGGCCGCCAAGGGCCTGTATGCGCGCAGCATCAACGGCGACGCATTCTCCGACGCCGTCAAGCAGGTCACGATCGACACCATCAAGCAAGATCTCGGCAAGGTCGACCTCGTCGTCTACAGCCTCGCCGCGCCGCGCCGCACGCACCCGCGCACCGGCGAAGTCATCAGCTCGACGCTGAAGCCGATCGGCAAGTCGGTCAGCTTCCGCGGCCTCGACACCGACAAGGAAGTGATCCGCGAAACCGTGCTCGAGCCGGCGACGCAGGAAGAGATCGACGGCACCGTCGCGGTGATGGGCGGCGAGGACTGGCAGATGTGGATCGACGCGCTGCACGCGGCCGGCGTGCTGGCCGACGGCGCGAAGACCACCGCGTTCACGTATCTCGGCGAGCAGATCACGCACGACATCTACTGGAACGGCTCGATCGGCGCCGCGAAGAAGGATCTCGACAAGAAGGTGCTCGCGATCCGCGACACGCTCGCCCCGGCCGGCGGCGATGCACGCGTGTCGGTGCTGAAGGCGGTCGTCACGCAGGCGAGCTCGGCGATCCCGATGATGCCGCTGTACCTGTCGCTGCTGTTCAAGGTCATGAAGGAAAAGGGCACGCACGAAGGCTGCATCGAGCAGGTCTACGGCCTGCTCAAGGACAGCCTGTACGGCGCCGCGCCGCACGTCGACGACGAAGGCCGCCTGCGCGCGGACTACAAGGAGCTCGACCCGGACGTGCAGGCGAAAGTCGTCGCGCTGTGGGACCAGGTCACCAACGACAACCTGTACGAGCTGACCGACTTCGCCGGCTACAAGACCGAGTTCCTGCGCCTGTTCGGCTTCGCGATCGCCGGCGTCGACTACGACGCGGACGTGAATCCGGACGTGCCGATGCCCGGCATCATCGACACGACGGCCTGAGCGACGCCAGCCGCTCGGGGCCCGTCGCGCGCGACGGGCCCCGGGCCACACACGCACCGCGCGGCCGGCCCCGGCTGCGCGTCAGAGCGGCGCCGCTTCCTGCACGCATTTCGTCGTGCGCGTGCAGCACGTGCACGTGTCAAGGAAATGCACGCCCACGAAGTGGCGATGGACGGATACAAAATGAGCGCGATCGAGACGAAGGCCAATGAAATCGGGCCGCCGCAAAAAGCGCCATGCAGCTCGCATCCCGCTTCCCTTTCGCCCGCACCACGCTTGATTGGATTGGACCGGCACCAGGCCATCGCGCCCTGGCTCGCCTATCCAACCAGCCACGCTTCCACCGCGCTGCGCGTACCTGGATCGAAACGCTCCGAGCAAGCTTCAATCACGATGCACCGACTACGACCGGCGTAGGTCGCAAAGCGCACTCAGCGGCAAGTTCCTGTTGACCGCATGGCGGAGCCGGGCGAAATCACGCCTCTCGTCGAGCAACTGGAAAGTGCGTACGGCACGCATGAGCGAGATGAACTTGCCCCGACTTCACGGGCAGCAAGAAGCTTAGCAATTCTACATTCAGCCGCTCGACGGATTTTCTCGATGATGCGCCGCAGGCGCGCACGGTTCCGACGGCGCCTCGACGACCGGCGCCCGTGCTGCGTCACGCCTACGCTCCCGCATGCAGCTTGCGGCATCGCATCACGTCAAGCGTCGAACATTCCGCAAGTCAAAAAAAAGGGCAGCGAATCGCTGCCCTCAAGATACCTCTATCTGTTTATTTTAATTCCAGGTTCAACGCCCTCGAATCAGAACTTGAACTTGAAAGACGAGCTGTAGCGCCCAATGACCACCCCGACGCCGTTCTTGCTCGAGCTCGTGGGAGAAACGGGCTGACCGTCGATCGTCACGCTGGCGCCCTTGCCGACGCCGATGGAAACGCCGACACCGTTATTCCCCGACGTACCAGCGTTGCCGCTGATGCCGCCGGCGATCACCAGGCCTGCACCCGAAATCTGCTTTGCTTCAAAAACATTCAATTCACGCATGTTATGCAATCCTCTAATAATGACACGTGCGAACCTCGTCGACTCCGGTATCGTCCGTACGTCGACTGCCGCACCATTGCAATGTAATGAGCCGCCGACGCAAGCGTCAATTTGACTTGTCTGAATCTGACTGCGCAGTGTGCAACCTTGCCCCGGGGGACGGAACTGGGTTGGCGGTCTGGTCTGCGCTCGATCGCGATGGTCGAGGCCATTTGGGAAATCGGTAATACCAAGGCGACCGAGCGGCGTTACTACGCGTCAAGCCGGCCTTCCGACGCGACACGACTGGCACGGGCCGTGCGGGCTCACGGCGTATCGAGAACAGCGCGCTGAACATGGCCTTCGGTAAAGGTCCATACCACGTTCGCGTGAATCGTGCCGCGAGGAACTGTGCGATCCCGCGTCGCATCCGCATGAACCTGCTCGAGCTTGCGATAGTTCATGCGGCTGCTCTGCCATAAGCCACCGGCTGCCTTGACTTTCATACATATCAGAAACACCAGGCAGCCCGTTTCAGACCAATCCCATTTAAATGCTTTCCCCAGTTTCCGATAATTGACCGCGTCGGGTTAATCAGCATGTCTCGTGAACGTTCATGGCGCGACGTTCAATTTAAAGCACCGGCGCGATGCGTTCGCCCGACCGGCAGATCAAGCCGCACACCGTCCATCGATTCCCATCCGACGCAACGACAACAGCCTCGTCCTGTTCCGCCTGGGCGCGTTGCGTTGCGTCGAGATCGGGCGACGGCAACGCAAAGTCAAACAAAACCGTAGCAACAGCTCAAATGGATATGTCATTCGAAGCGCGGCGCTGGAACGCGTCGCAAACCACCGGAGGATCGATTGCGCGAGTGTCCGATGTCGTGCTGATCTCGGCCGGCGCACTGGTGGCGGCATTGGTCTTTCCCGCCACAGGAAGCGATCAGTCATCCGAACTTGCGATCGTCGCGCTTTCAGCAACTTTCGCGCTGGTGTTGTTTCCCGCATTCGGCGTCTGTCGAGCGCCGCTGGGCCGGTCGAAATGCCGCACCGCCGTACTCACCGTGCTCGCGTGGCTGCTCGCCCAGGCCGGTGCGGCACTCGTGACGCACGTGCTGACTGCCACGCCGGCACCGCTGCACTGGTACCTGCTCTGGGCAGCAACGAGCGGAGTCGCGCTCATCGCGTCGCGGCTCGTTGCCGGCAGGACACTCGACCGAATCGGCCGTTCGCGCGAGTGCGACCGCCCGGTCGCCATCGTGGGTGCGGGCGCGCACCGAGACATGGTGCTCGACCGGATCGCCCAGGCGCCGTCGACCGGATTCCGCGCCGCGGCCGCGCTCGATCTCGATGGCACGCTCCGCGACAGCGACGCCGGCCTGCCGTGCTTTCGCACCCTTGACGCATTCGTGCAGCACGTGCGAGCGCATGCGATACCCGAAATCTGGCTTGCCTTGCCGATCGACGAGGCACGCGCCGTCATGACCGTGCTCGACGCGTTCCGCAACGATCTCGTCGACATCCGGTTCGTGCCCGATGTCGGCAAGCTCGCGATGTTCGATGGCGAAATGATCGACCTGGTCGGCGCGCCTGCGATCAATCTCGTCGCATCGCCGCTGTCGTCGGGTGCGCTGCTCCAGAAGGCGATCTTCGACCGCCTGTTCGCGGCCGCCGTCCTTGTCGGCACTGCCCCGTTGTTGTTCGCGATCGCGGTCGCAGTCCGGCTGTCGTCGAAAGGCCCGGTGCTGTTCCGGCAGCAGCGCAAGGGCGCGAACGGCAAGGCGTTCACGATCCTCAAGTTCCGCACGATGCAGCTTCACGACGAAGGCGGCGCGATCCGGCAGGCAACGCGCGGCGACCCGCGCGTCACGCGAATCGGTGCGCTCCTGCGCCGCACGAGCCTCGACGAGCTGCCGCAGTTCATCAACGTGCTGCGCGGCGAGATGTCGGTCGTCGGGCCGCGCCCGCATGCGCTCGAACACGATCATCTGTACCAGCGGATCGTCGACGGCTACATCCACCGCTACCGCGTCAAGCCCGGCATCACCGGCTGGGCGCAAATCAACGGGCTACGCGGCGAAACCGATCGCCTCGAGAAGATGGAGCGTCGCGTCGAAGCCGATCTCTTCTACCTGCGCAACTGGTCGTTCGCACTCGACATGCGCATCGTCGCGGCCACCGTTCTGCACGGCTGGACGCACCGCAACGCGTACTGATACGCACGCGGCGTCTTCGATCGATTTCGCCGCCACATGACAAGGATGACTGATGAAAACCGCCATGAACGCGCGGAATGGATCCGCATGTCCATACGGCGCGCGTGCGCTGCTGAGCGCGACGCTTTGCATCGCATTGTCGGCCTGCGCCGTCGCGCCCGGCATGCGGATGGGCACGCCGCCCGTTGCGACCGATGGCCGGGCGGCCGACGACGCGCCGTCGTTCCGGCTGACGAAGATCGACACCGCCCTGATCCGCCAGCTCGATGCGCAGGAGACGCGCCGGCAGGACACGCAGTCCGACCTGCTCGCCGCGCCAGCCGGCCAGTACCGGATCGGCGCCGGCGACGTGCTGCAAATCACCGTGTGGGATCACCCCGAACTGGCGTCCGCGCAGGGCGCCGCGCCGCAAGGCACGCCGCGCGCGGCCGATCCCGTCGCCGGCTTCGTCGTCGATCCACGCGGCAACCTGTCGTTTCCGTTCGCGGGCGAACTGCACGTCGCCGGGCTGACCGTCGACGCGGCACAAGCCGAGATCGTCCAGGCGCTGTCGCGCGTCTACCGCGATCCGCAAGTGACGCTGCGCATCGCGTCGTTCCGCTCGCAGCAGGTCTACGTCGACGGCGAAGTCCGCACGCCCGGCGTCCAGCCCGTCAATGACGTGCCGATGACGCTCTACGAGGCCCTCGGCCGTGCGGGAGGCCTCAGCCAGAGCGCCGACCAGAGCCGCATGACGCTCGTACGCGGCGGCGTAACCTATCCGCTCGACCTGAGCCGGATGCTGCGTCACGGCCGCAACCCGGCCGACGTCACGCTCGCGGCCGGCGATCTCCTGCACGTGCCGGCCCGTAACGACTATGGCGTCTACGTAATGGGCGAGGTCAACAAGCCGGCGCTCGCCGTGCCGCTGCGCGACGGGCGGCTCACGCTCTCCGACGCGCTGTCGCAGGCAGGCAGCATCAACGCCGGCACGGCCGACGCGGCCCAGATGTTCGTGATCCGCGGCTCGGGCACGGATCACCCGCAGGTATTCCATCTCGATGCGCGCTCGCCGGTGTCGATGGTGCTCGCGAACGAGTTCGAGCTGCAGCCGAAGGACATCGTCTACGTCGACGGCAACGGTCTCGTGCGTTTCAGCCGCGTGCTCAGCCTGCTGCTGCCGGGCGTCAACACCAGCGCCGCCGCGGCGCTCGCCGTCAAATGAGGCCCGTCGCCACCCTGCTCGTCGTGTGCATCGGCAACGTCTGTCGCAGTCCGATGGCCGAGGCGCTCTTTCGTGCGCGCCTGCCGGGCATCGACGTGCAGTCGGCCGGCATCGGCGCTCGCGACGGCCAAGCGGCCGATCCGCATGCGGTCGACCTGATGCGCGCGCGCGGCTTCGACATCACCCCCCACCGCGCGCGCCGCCTGCTGCCGTCGCTCGGCGCACGCGCCGACCTGATCCTGGCAATGGATCTCGATCAGAAGCGCTGGCTCGAGCACTACCTGCCGGCACTTCGCGGCCGCGTATTCCGGCTCGGCACGCCCGTCGCGTCGACCGGCCAGCCCGACGGCTTCGACGTGCCGGATCCGTATCTCGGCCCGCGCGCGTCGTTCGAGCACAGCCTGCGACTCATCGAGCGCGGCGTCGACGCATGGTGCGCGCGCCTCGCGCCGTCGCTCCCTTCCACTCCCCAGCCTCCTGATTCGAACCGATGACATCCCATCCCTCCCACGAGCGTCCGCATGATCGTGACGCCGAGCTCGATCTCGCCGGCGCGATCGATGTCCTCGTTTCCCAGCGCTGGCTGATCGCCCTCGTCACCGCAATCTGTGTCGGCGCCGGCACGCTGTACGCGTTCCTCGCTCACCGGCAGTACCAGGCCGACATCATGGTGCAGGTCGAGGACAGCGGCGACACGTCCGCCGCGAAAAGCGTGCTCGGCGACGTCTCGTCGCTGTTCGACATCAAGTCGAGTGCCGCGGCCGAAGCGCAGATTCTCGCGTCGCGACTCGTGGTCACACGTGCGGTCGACGAACTGCGCAGCTACATCGTCGCGCAGCCGAAGCGTTTCCCCGTCGTCGGCGAATTCGTGTCGCGCTTCAACACGGGAATCACGCGCCCCGGCGTGTTCGGCCTGGGCGGCTACGCATGGGGCGGCGAATCCGTCGAACTCGCGCGCTTCGACGTGCCGCGCTCCGTCGAAGGCGAGCGCTTCGAACTGTCGATGCTCGACGGCGGCCAATACCGGCTGACCGGCGCGGCACTGTCCGCCCCCGTCACCGGCACGATCGGCCGCCCGGAGACATTCCAGAGCGCCGACGGCCCGATCGCGATCGACGTCGTGCGCATCGACGCCCGTTCCGGCACCCGCTTCACGGTCGTGCGCGAATCGCGCGCCGAAACGATCGACGCGCTGCGTCGCGGGCTCGACGTCCAGGAGAAGATCAAGCAGTCGGGCGTCATCGTCGCGACGCTGCGCGGCCCCGACCCGCAGCGCGTGCAGGCGCAGCTGCAGGCCGTCGCGAACCACTACATTCGCCAGCATATCGAACGCAAGTCCGCCGATGCCGCGCAATCGCTCACCTTCCTCAACGCACAATTGCCGGTGCTCAAGAAGCAGCTGCAGGATGCCGAGCAGCGCTACACGAACCTGCGCAACGCGAACGGCACGATCGACCTGGACGAGGAAGCGAAGCTGCTTCTGCAGCAATCGGCGGATGCGACGACGCGCCGGCTCGAACTGCAACAAAAGCGCGACGAGATGGCGTCGCGCTTCGCGCCAGGCCACCCCGACATGGTCGCGCTCGATGCGCAGATCGCAACGCTCGCGCGCGAACAGCAGGCATTCGAACACCGGGTCCGGCGCTTGCCCAATCTGCAGCAGGATGCCGTGCGACTGATGCTCGACGTGAAGGTCGATACCGATCTTTATACGGCACTGCTCGCCAACACCCAGCAGCTCGAACTGGTCAGGGCCGGCAAGACGGGGAGCGTGCGACTCGTCGACACGCCGATCGTCCCTGAGGACGCCGTCCGCCCGAACCGCCCGGTCGTCATCGTCGCGGCCGCGCTGCTCGGCCTCACGCTCGGCGTCGCGCTCGCATTCGTCCGCGATTACCTGTTCGGCGGCGTGCGCAACGCCGACGAGGTCGAGCGGCATCTCGGCATCGACGTCTACGCGACCATTCCCGATTCCGCGGGTCAGCGGCAGATCGCCCGGCGTATCGCCCGGCGCCTGACCGGGCCGCATCTGCTGAGCGCGCTCCATCCTCACGATCCGGCGGCCGAAAGCCTGCGGAGCCTGCACACCGCGCTTCGCTTCACGATACAGGACGCGCGCAACAACATCCTGCTGCTGACGGGGCCCGTCCCCGGCGCAGGCAAGTCGTTCGTCGCGGCGAATTTCGCGGCGCTGCTGGCCGCCGGCGGGGAACGCGTGCTGCTCGTCGACGGCGACCTCCGCAAGGGCTATCTGCACGAATCGCTGGGCGTCCCGCGCGAACCGGGCCTCGCCGAACTGCTATCCGGCGCCGCTGCGCCGGAGGACGCAATCCATCGGAACGTGCTCCCGAATCTCGACTTCATCGCGACCGGCGCGATGCCCGAACATCCGGCGCAATCGCTCGCCGACCATCGCGTCGCGGCGCTGCTCGACACGCTCTCGGCCCGCTACGACCGCGTTGTGATCGACTCTGCACCGATCCTCGCGGTCGCCGACGCCGTCGTGCTCGGCCGCCACGCAGGTATCGTGCTGCTGGCCGCGCGCGCAGGATCGACGCGCATCGCCGAACTGGGCGAAGCCGTTCGACGGCTTGCGCACAATGGCGTCGAAGTAAGCGGCGTCCTGCTCAACGGCGTCGACCCGCGCGCAGGCGGCTATGGTTCGCGCTACGGCGCTTACCGCTATACGCATTACCGCTACGCGCCGCCGCGCGGCGGCGTCGCCGCGTCCGTCGGGCAGTCGCTGCGCGGGCTAGTTTCCCGGTTCCGGCGCGGAGGCCCGCGATGAGCGATACCCGTCACCTCGAACGCGCGGCGGCCGGCAATGCTCCCCGTACCCCCACCCTGCTCGCCGACGAAACCCGTGCGCCGTCGCACGCGGCCCGCGCACCGCGCCTGCGCATCGCGCTCGTCGTCGAAGCGGCGGGCGGCGGCGTGGCCGTGCATCTCGCCGACCTGATCGAAGGGCTGAGCGCGACCGACGGAGTCGAGCTGCACCTGATCGCGCCTGACGGCCCGCGCTTCGACGACCGGATTCTCGATGCCCGCGTGCTGTCGCGCTGCACCAGCGTTCATCGCGTGCCACTGCAGCGTGCCGTCGGTTGGCGTGACGCACTGGCAGTCGCACACGTGCATCGATGCCTGCGGCGCATCCGCCCGGATATCGTGCACAGCCACAGCTCGAAGGCCGGCGCGATCGCCCGGCTGTGCATCGGCCCGTGGCGTCAGGTCTATACGCCCCATGCGGTCTACACGCTCAATCCGTCGCTGACCGATGCGCAGCGCCGCTTCTACGGCACGATCGAGCGATGGCTCGGCCGGCTGTGCACGCACGGCATCGTGGCCGTGTCGCAGGACGAAGCGCGGCATCTTCAACACGCACTCGGAATACCCTCGCATCGCGTCCGGACGATCGTCAACGGCGTCCCGCCACCCGACACGCTGCCGCGTCGCGACGCACGGCGGGCGCTCGGCCTGCCGGACGACGCGATCGTCGTCGGCTTCGTCGGGCGCTTCGATCACCAGAAGGGCGTCGACCGGCTCGTACGAATCGCACGCGGCGTGTATCGCCGGTGCGGCCACGCCGTGCAGTTCGTCGCGATTGGCCCCGGCAATTTCAGCGCCGCGGCCGGCCCCGACGCGGACGACCTGCCGCCGACGCTTCGCGTCGCGGGCGCGGTCGAGCGCGCGAGCCGCTACTTTTCCGCATTCGACCTGTTTGCGCTGCCGAGCCGCTACGAAGGCTTTCCGTACGTCTGCCTCGAAGCGATGGCCGCGCGCGTGCCGATCGTCGCATCGCGGGTCGCCGGCGCGGTCGAACTGGTCGATGCGCACGGCATCGGCGTCATCGTCCCGAACGACGACGACACGACGCAGTTCGCGCACGCCGTCGTCGCGCTCGCCGACGATCCGGCGCAGCGCGATCGCATGCGGGCGAACTGCGTGACGGCACTCGACCGATTCTCGGCCGCGACGATGGTCCGGCACACGCTCGATTTTTATCGCGCACTCGTTCCACAAGGAAAGACCGCATGACTTCGCCCTCCCACATCGCGCTGCTCCATGCATACAGCACCTGCAACTCGGGCGACGGCCTGCTCGTCGACCTGTCGGTCGGGCTACTTCGGGAGGCCTTCGGCGACGCGACCCGCGTGTCGATCGTCGCGGCCGATCCCGCATCGTTCACCGCCTACGACGACGTCCGCGGGGCCCCCGTGCTCGCGGACCGCGGCTGGCGCCGGCTGACCGCCGCGGCCGGCGCCGCGCTGCACATGCGCTCGAACCGGCTACTGCGCCCGCTGGGCGAACTGCTCGACGACGCCGACCTGATCGTAGGCGTCGGCGGCGGCTACCTGCGTGCGCGCAATACCATCGAAGCGCTCAAGCTCGAAGCCGGGCATCTGCTGCAGATGCGCGCTGCGCACGCATCGGGCAAGCCAACCGTCTATCTGCCGCAAAGCATCGGGCCGGCGCTGTCGGCGCACCCGGTGGGCGCCCATCTGCGCTCGCTGCTTGCCGCCTTCGATTCGGTATTCGTCCGCGACGACCGCTCCGCGGCCTTTCTCGCCGCGAACCCGAATACGCGGCGCGCGCCCGATCTCGCAGTGCTCGATTTCGCGCATCGCGGCGACGCGATCCCGCCGCAAGCGGAGCATGCCGTGCGGCACGTCGCGTTCGTGCTGCGCCGCGCGCCCGCATGGTCACCCGCACGACGCGCCCGGTACGATGCGTCGATCCGGCAGCTCGTCGAACGGATGCGCACGTCGTGCCGGGTCAGCTTCGCGGTGCAGAGCACCGGCCGCGGCAACGACGATCTCGCCTACTACCACGGCCTCGGCATTCGCGACGCGCTGGTGCCGCTCAGGACGCTGCTCGAGCACGACCGTCCGGACATCGTCGTGTCGGTCCGGCTGCATGGGGCGCTCGAATCGATCCTGCACGGCGTTCCGGCATTCCACGTCAGCTACGAGCGCAAGGGCTTCGGTGCGTACTCGGACATGCGGCTCGACGACTGGGTCGTCAACGGCGCGAACTTCGATCCCGCGTACGTCGCCGATACGATTCTTGCCCCCGGCGCGACGGCCGCGTTCTGGGACGCCGCCCAAACCGGCTTCGCGGGCATCCGTGCGGCCCGCGCGCGCGTGATCGACGCGCTGCGCGCCGCGCGTGACATCGCCGGAGGCGAACGATGCTGACGCGTCTTTTCCTCCGGTTCTCGGCGCTCGGTCTGAAGTTCGCGCTCACGATCGTCATCGCGCGCACGCTGGGCTTCAACGCGGTCGCCGTCTACGGGCTCGCGGTCGCCGCGTCCGTCATCGCCTCCAAAGCGCTGGGGCTCGGCTTCGGCCCCGAACTCAACCGCCGGCTGAGCGAAACCCACCCGCTGGCCGCGATCGGCGAAGCCCGCACGGTAGGCGCCACCTATGGGGTGTTGTACCTGCTGATCGTCGCGGCATTCGCCGTCTCGACGACGAACGATGCCGTTGTCGGGCTGCTCGACCGGTTCTCGCTGTCGACGCCGCTGGCGTGGTGCGTGCTGCTCGTCGCCCTGTCCGAGCATGCGGCGTTCGAGGTCAACGGCTGGCTGTTCTCGCTACATCGGCCTCGCATCGGCTCGATGCTGCTGTTCGTGCGCACCGGCGCCTGGGCCGGCCTCGCGTGCGCCGGCCTGCTCGCCGGCGTCCTGCATTCGATCGAGGTCATATTCGCGCTGTGGATCATGACCAACGCGGTCGTCGTCGTCGCGGCGTGGCACAAGATCGCCGCCTTCGACCGGCGTGCGCGCGGCATCGGGCTGCCCGGCGCAGCACGCTCCCCGCGCCCCGTGCTCGCGGTCTGGCGACACGGACTGCCGTTCTATGTGGCCGGCGTGATCCTGTCGTCGCTGCAATACGCGGAGCGCTTCATCGCGGGTGGCCGGATCGGCGCCGACGTGCTCGGCCAGTATGTGTTCGCGTGGTCGATCGCGAACGCCGTGCAGACCGTCGCGTTTGCGACGGTGGTGGTCACGGCCGGCCCGCGCCTCGTCCGCACGCTGATCGACGCGCCGGATGCGTTCTCCCGTCGCACGATGCATGCGGTGGCGGCAAGCGCCACCGTGACGCTGCTCGCGTCGGTCATCATCCTTGCCGCGCATCGCACGCTGTTCGCGCTCGCGCACGAACCGACCGATTCGGGACATGTCACGCTGCTCGCGGTGCTGCTCGTCTCGTTCGTGCTGCGTGCGGCCACGGACGTGCTCTGGGCCGCCGCGATCGCGCTGCGCGCCGGCGGCATCGTGCTGGCGGCGATTGCCGCGCTCGCGCTGCTCTACGTCCCGGCCGCCCGCTATCTGATCGACCAGGCGGGCGTCGAAGGCGCGGCGCTCGCACACCTTGCGGCAAGCATCGCGGTCACCGCCGCGCTCGCGCTGATCGTCGCGCGCCGTGCGGATGCAAGACGCATCGCACGCCCAATGGAGCATCCGTCGCATGCTGGATAACCTGCTCCGCGCCGGCCCACGACTCAGCCGCGGCATGACACGCGCCATCGCAACGCTGGCCGTGCTCGCGTACTGGATCATCTACGCGAAGGCCGGCGCGTTCCTGCCTGAATTCGTTTTCCGCGACGCGGAGAAAATCCAGAGCCAGATCGGCGGTGCAAGCACCTACGAGGGCACGTCGTTCGACGCCGTCGCGAAGTTCTACGCTGCGCTCGGCGCAACCGGTACGCACCTGTTCGTGGCTGCCGTCGGCGCACTGTGCATCTGGCGCGTGATCGGCCACGGCAGGCGCGTCGGCTCACTGGCGGCGTGCATCGTCCTGCTCGCGCCCTGCGTGTTCTTCAACCTGTTCGTCGCGAGCAAGGACACGATCGTCGTGCTGATGGCGATCGTGCTCGCCGGCGTCGCGCAACGCCGCTCGACGGCGGTCACGCTCGTCGCGGCCGTTGTGCTGTACGGCGGTTACGCGATGCTCGTACGCAGCTATTTCGCGCTGATCCTCGCGCTCGCGATCGGCGCGCTGCTGTTCCGGCGCGCATCGTGGCGCGGCAAGGCATGGCTGGCGATCGCCGTGCCGGTCGCGCTGTTCCTGTTGCCCGACGACGCGTATTACCTGCTGCAACATCCGCGCGACATGGCGGCCGACTACCTGGCCCACGGCTCGCCGTTCGGTGCACGCACGAGCTTCCACAACCTGTTGCCGCCGGATTCATTCATGGCGTTCTGTGCGAACTACGCCTACGGCACGTTGCGCCTGAACCTGCCGGCGCTCTTCATGCCTGGGCCGAAGGAAATCGCGATGCAAGCGTTCGTGTGGATCGCGCTGGCCGCAGTGTGGCGGCGCGAGCGCGCCAGCGCACGCTCCACTGTCGATCTGCTCGCATGTCTCGTCATCGGGCACGTCGCCGTGTCGATGCTGTTCGAGCCCGATCTCGGCAGCTATATGCGCCATCTTTCGAGCGTTGCGCTGTTCTGCACGATGCAATTCGCCGCTCGCTTGCCGACCGGTGCATGCATGCATCGTGCGACGCCCAATGTATCCGCGCCCGGTCACTCGCGGGCGGATGGCACGCCGGGCCCGGGTCATACCGCATTCCGCCAACCGCCGCACTTTCCCGGCCCCCGCACATGAACATGCTCACCCGGCCCGGCGCCTACTTTCCGAACATCCAGTGCGCGCGCGCCTGCGCAGCGCTCGCGGTCGTCGGCTATCACATGGGTGTTCTGCCGGCCGGACAGGCCGGCGTCGACGTCTTCTTCGTAATCAGCGGTTTCATCATGTCGCAGGTCGCGCCACGCGAAGGCCATGCGTTCTTTCGCAAACGGCTGATCCGGATCGTTCCGCTGTACTGGCTGACGACGCTCGGCGTCTATGCGATCGCGACATGGCAGCCGCAGTGGCTCAATTCGACGACCGCGCGCGCCGACTATCTCGTCAAGTCGCTGCTGTTCATTCCGTACCTGAAGGAAAGCGGTCATTGGGGGCCGCTGAACTTGAACGGTTGGACGCTCGAATACGAAATGCTGTTCTACGTCGTCGTCGCGCTCGCGCTCTTGCTGGTGCGCGGCCGCCATGCGACGGCGTTCGCGGCGCTCCTGCTCGCCATGTTCTGCGCTTACGTCGCCGTACACGGCACACGCAGCGCAGTAGTCGATCATTTCGGGCAGCCGCTCGTGCTCGAGTTTGGTCTTGGCGCGCTCGTCCACCGCGCGCTGGAAACCGGAATCGCGGGTCGGGCCTCTCCGCGAGTCTGGATCGGGCTCGTTGCCGCGAGCGTGACGGTGATCACGCTGTTTCAGCTCCTTTGCGGCACACCGGCCGGCTTTGCCCGCGTAGCGGGATGGGGCGCACCGGCCGGCGTGCTGATCATCGCGCTCGTCGCGCTCGATCTGAACGGCCGCTCGGTAACGAGCCCGTCAGCCGCGGCACTCGGCGCCGCCAGCTATTCGATCTACCTGCTCCATCCGTACGTGATCGGTCTCGCGACCAAAGTAGCGGGCGCGCATGCCGATCTCGACACGCCGCGCGGCGTGCTGGCAACGATCGCCATCATGACAGCCGTCTGCGCGTGCGGATATGCTTGCCACGCATGGATCGAGCGGCCGATCGTCACTGCGCTGCATCGGTCATTGCCGCGCCGTCGCAAAGCGTAAACATCCCCGAACCTGGCTGAGAGGTTTTCCCGATTCAACATGTTCGACGCATGGTCGCGGCATCTGGCGCACGCAAAACTCATCGAGGACGCCGAGCACAATCAATTTATTCTCGTGAGTATGCTCGCCGCCCCGAACAGCACCTTGTTCAAGGAAACGATGAGTCTAGTCGGCAAGCGCTGAACGTAGACGACCGCTGTACTGCGATCGGGTAACACACGAATTTAACCGGCCGCAGTACACGGCCCGCTCGACCAACTTATTGGCACGTCCCACTAACCGATAGGCCTCACGATCTTCGTCGGCATAGCGGATCAAATTCGCGTCGCGGGCCGGGCGACCTTTGCATCGCAAGCGGGCGAGCGGGCGGCGAAATAACCTGCGGCCCGGTATGACCGGTTTGCGTTTATTCGTCGTGCAACACCTTTTCGGGGCCAAGTCGTTCTGCCGGTTGGTTGGCTCCGTGCAAACGATTGTCCCCGGTGCCCCGCCGCCGCTTCGCAAGCGCGCCGTGCAGATGCGCGAGCGTCACCGGCTTCGTCAAAACGCGGCGCACGCCGGCTTGCACGCAGCGGCGCTTGTCTTCCGGCATCAGATGCGACGTCACAACCAGCACATCGCAGGCGAACTCGCGATCTCGAACGGCCTCGGCAAGCGCAAGCGCCGACATGTCGGGAAGGTCGGCGCCGATCAGCAGCACGTCCCAACTGTCAGCGGCCAATGAGTCGAGCGCAGCCTGCGCCGAGCCAACTTCGGCAACGATGCAACCAAGCGCGTGCAATTGCTCGCTCAGCAGGGCGCCGTTGACGATCTGATCGTCCGCCACGAGCACCCGCAATTTACCGCCGATCGCATAATGCGCCGAGGCTTCGGGCCTGCGGGAGGGACTTTTCATTGGGAAGTCTCTCCCCAACTCACGGCCCCCATCATCGCTTTGCATCAGCGTCAAGTACAAACCACTAAGCGAATAGCATGACACGCGAACCATGTCGCCAACGCAATACGGCTCGAGCGGGCCATCGCGCGTCGCCAGGATAGTTCGCGTGCCGCTGGACACACCGTCGAGGTCGACATGCGGCCACATGTCGGGATCGCCGAACAGGATCACCGTGCCAAGCCGATCGACGCCGTGGTCCTGACCATCGAGCGGAACGTCCTGGATGCGGACGTCGAAGCCCCATGACGTCAGATGCGGCAATACGAAATCGCGCCACTCAGGATGTGAGGGGACGAGTGTCAGAATTCGACCATTCGACGCGCGTCGCGCGTCGAACGCCAAAGCGTCCATTCCGAGTGGAAGCCGCACCGTGAAGCAGCTTCCGGCGCCCGGCTCGCTCGTCACCGAGATTCGTCCGCCCATCGCCGTGACGAGCCGGCCGCACAGCGCGAGTCCAAGGCCTGTTCCACCGAAGCGCCGCGTGATGGACATGTCAACTTGTGAGAACGGTTTGAACAGTTTGCGCATATGCTCGGCGGAGATGCCGATCCCCGTATCCTCGATCTCGATCACGATTTCCGACGCCTCGCGGCCATCAGCGATCACGCTGACTCGCGCAGTAACACTGCCCGCGTGAGTAAACTTGATCGCGTTGCTCAGCAAGTTGCCGAATACCTGCGCCAGACGTGTCGGATCGCCGCGCATTCGCAGTGCGACGGATGCATTGATCTCGCAAAACAACTGCAGCCCCTTCTCCTTCGCGACGAGCGAGAACGCATCCAGCTCACGCTCGATCATTGCGATCACATCGAATTCGATCGATTCGACCGACATCGAGCCGGCTTCGATCTTCGAGAAATCCAATATGTCGCTGACGACGGCGAGCAGGTTCGTTGCAGACGTACGCAGCGCGCGCAGACGGCCCTGCTGGGACACATCGAGCGCCGAGCGCTCGAGAAGCTCCAGGTTCCCGAGGACCACGTTCAGCGGCGTGCGGATCTCATGGCTCATTGCGGCAAGGAACGACGATTTCGCGGCATTGGCCGAATCGGCCGCGCGAACGGCCTCTTCAAGTTTTTGCAACAGCTGCCGCTTTGCAGTCACGTCGACGAACGCGGCGATCAGCACCTCCCTGCCCTGATAGCGTCCACCGCACGCCATGAACTCGAGGTGAGGATTGGTCGCTTCCGCACCGGGCAGCAGGATGTCGCCGGCAAGCGCTTTGGAATCCGCATCGCCGACCCGCCACGCACCGACCACCTGGCTCGACAGCACGTGATATTCACCGCCGATCCGTTCGACCATTTCTGTCAGGGCGGGGCTCACGAGCATGAAGTGCTCGTCATCGCGCGCAATCAGACCCAGTCCGATCGGCGCCATCTCTATGACGCTGCGGCACAGCGCCTCGCTATCGAATACGCGCTGCGACCGGGAATAAAGCGGCACGAACTCGCGCCTGTGAAAGCGCAGCAGCAGCGTCCACATCACCGCCAGCGCCACCAGTGTCGCCGCCGCGACCGTTCCGGCAGGCCATGCCACGCCATGCACGATGCCGACCCATGACAGCGCGTACGTGAGCGTCCAGCCTGTCGAGCCGAGCTGATCGCGAAACAGCAAAAAGCCGTCACGAAACATGGGAGCGCCTGGCGATGCCCGACTATGCACCCGGTTCAGCTGCAGCAGGCGCTGCACCCGCTCGGTGTCGCCCATAACCGTCGGATCCATCGCGACCAGCCCACCGTTGGACGTCGTAATAAAGAAGGCGCCTGCGGGACGGTAATCGTCGAGCCACGACAGCAGATAGTCGGGGGAATATTCGGTTACCAGTACCGCAAATGGCTTGCCGTGATCATGCGCCTCGGCCGCGATCCTGATCTTCGACTGCCTCGACACGGGGTTGATGAAGGGCGGCAGCCAGTGCACCTGCGGGCGGGCGCCATCGACGCTCCGAGATGGCTCGTCGAAATGGATGCGCAACGCATCGAGCACGCGAGCGCGACCTTCCGGTGAATTCAGGGCCGGGTAATCGTGCTTCAGGTTCGGCACCAGCGCGAATGCGCCCGTGCGCGTGCTGTAGTGATAGCCCTCCAGCGTGTATCCTCGATTGATCGAACTGGCCGCGCAGATGCGAGCCAACAGCACCGACATCGAGAGATATCGCGCGACCTCGCTACGATTGGTGGTTTGCTCCGGCACGCCGAGTACGAGCGACGAATAGGGCTTGGTCGCAAGTTGTTGACCGCTGTTGAAGAATTCGTTGAGCATGGACTCCGGCGCATTGCCCACCTCCCGCCAGATGAGCTGCACGTTCGTGACGCTGTTACGGAACGACGTCTCGCTCACCTGGATCGCGTTTAGTGTCTGCTCCAGCCCGCTCAAATAGGTGCGTCGCTCCCCTTCGGCATAGGTGTAGACGATCCACGCCATGCCGAGCCCGCTGGCGAGCAGAATCAGCAATGTGACGATGATCCCACCACCGAACACGGAGATGCTCTGGTAGCGGCGTAAAGTTTGGAGAGGACTGTTTGGCATGATGCGTCATGACGGAGGCCGCGAGCGCAGTGAAACAATGGTGAGCTGATATGGCGTCCGGCGTGTTGTCGACCTATTGAAAGACGTGATTGCCAATATGCCAAATATCCGGCCGATCGTTCGTGTCCCACAAAGCATTTCATACACGTCAAATTCGCCGACACAGCGATTTCGAACTTGACCGATATTTCGGTCGTTACGCACGCTCGTGTTCCGTTGTTAACTGATCTCACGAAGCATGTAGATGCCGGCAGAATAGGAGATACGGCATGCCGGCGGGCCGGCGGCGGAGGCGGCGCCGAGCCGGGACGAGCTCACACGCCTTGGCTGTGCTCGCCTGATCTTCGTCACTTGCTGACGCTGGAAACGTTTTGGGTGCTTGATCGCGCCACGGCGATTCAACTCAGATGGTCAACGTGATGGCTGATTCGCAGCCCCATCGCGAATTCTGGCCTCTTGTTCCCACTCGTAGATTGCGTGTCGCCTTTGTACGTGCGACATCATCAGGTACTCGTTCACTCCCATAAGAAAACTCTTTCTCGATTTCTCAGGAAGTGACGCAAATTCCAACAGTAAATTCAGTACCTTCTTTTTGTTGCGCATGGAAATATCTCCACCGGGGCTGATCCGCCATGAGGGGAGTCAACCCCGTCCTATTACCTGCGCTACCGAACCACCACTTCTTGCGGATCCGGATTCCTGACCCGGTCGATTGCAGCCAAGTACGACGTGCGTTCACAGATCCATTTTCGATCTACTGTTCGAGTCGCCCCTTACACACTCGGCTTCCGGGGGCACCACTCGACGCGCGCACGATGACCTAATGCAGGCTTGACTCTCAACAGAGTCCCCATCTTAGGATTGTTAGTGCAGCAGTACCATTGGACGAATTCGAAATTTCGGAACTTATAGGCACGAGTACACTCGCGAATTCAGTTTCATACGTGTCGTCGCATCGACGTTCCCGGTCGAGGTACGAACGGCCATACGCACACCATCGCGCCGTCAATCACACGTCCGCGAAATTGCTCATGACGAAGAAGAGCCTGAGTGTCGCTGCCATTCCGTTACGGAGAATCGACTTGCGCATCTCCACGCGCAAGACGTCTTAGCCCCAGGGCAATCGCTTCTTCGATTGAAGGCCAGATTCGCTTGAGCGCATCTGGTCCATTGTCACGCATGGTCGATTCAGCACGCGCGCACGCATCCCGTGCAATGACGTCGCGGACCAGCGCGAAGCCACCTCGCATCGAATGGAGCTCGATCTGGATCGCGTCCATGTCGCCGCTCGTCAGCGCTGCGTTGATTACCACGAGCGAGTGCAGTGTCGACGTGTGCAGTGTCTGGCGAATCTCGTCGGTAACTTCCAGGCGGCGTACCGAGCTCTCCTGCAGCGTCGGCGCAGCGACGTCACGCCGCGCATGTCGCCGCAACGCCGCATCAAGTACGCCGATCGATAGCGGCTTCAGCACAACCTCCGCGGCGCCAACCTTCTCGCAACGCTGGCGGTCTTCGTCGGTCGCATGGGCGGTCATCGCGATCACCGGGACGCCTGCGCCCTGCTCGCGGAGAAAATTCGAGAGTGCGAAGCCGTCGAGTTCCGGCATCCCGAGATCGGTCAATACGATATCGTACGGCCGTTCAAAGTACGCTCGCATCGCCTCGATGCCGTTGGTGACGATCGTCGCATCGTAACCCAGTGTGTCAAGCTGGTCGCGCAGCAGCGCGCGGCTCGCCGGATGATCCTCGGCGACCAGCACACGTAACGGCTCATCGCCGTCGCCTCCCTCCTCGCCGGCTTCGTCCGCCGTCGGTTCGGCGCCGATATCGAATACGGACGCCGGATCCGAGCACGCGTCGAGATCCAGCAACTCACTGCGCCAGCCGTGCTGCGCAGCCGGCAGCGGCAGTGTGACAACGAAATTCGAGCCTTCGCCGAAACGACTGTCGACGGACAGCTCTCCATCCATCAGCTCGACGATACGCCTACATAGCGGCAGCCCGAGCCCAGTGCCCCCGAAACGTCGATATGTCGTCGCATCGGCCTGAATATAGACATCAAACAGCGTCGACATGCTCTCCTTCGGAATGCCGACCCCCGTATCGCTGACGACGATCTCGACACGCGGGTTCCCTGCCGCGATCGGCGAGAGCCGCGCATCCACCGTCACCGTGCCGTGCTTCGTAAACTTGATCGCGTTGCTGACGAGGTTCGTGACGATCTGCCGTAGCCGCACGGGATCGCCGACATAGCCATCGGCCAACTCGGGGGACAGACGACACATCAGCATCAGATGTTTCGCATCGGCGAGCGGCTGGAAGATCGCGGTGACGTCGCGCAATAACACGCGCAAATCGAACGCAATGTGCTCGAGGACCATCTGGTTGGATTCGGCCTTCGACAGGTCGAGCACGTCATTGATCACGCGCAGCAACGCGTCCGACGACGACATGATCGTCCCGAGCCGGCGCCGCATTGGCGCGGACATCTGCGCCCGCTCCATTAATTCAAGGTTGCCGACGATCGCGTTGAGCGGCGTGCGGATCTCGTGGCTCATCGTCGCAAGAAACGTCGATTTCGCCTTGTTTGCATACTCGGCCGCCTCACGCGCCTCGCGCAGCTTCTCCTCCATCTGCTTTCGGACAGTGATATCGACCAACGTGCAAAGCAGTACGTCGACGCCACGGTATCGCGTTCGCACGATATTCACGGCAAAATAGACCGCCCGTTGGCCGACCACGTCGATGGCCAACTCTCGCATCATGAAGCGCGGCGCGTCCGGCGCCCGCGTTCCGTCCTGATACGCACGCCAAATTCGCTTGCCGAGCGACATACCCGAATTGCTGTCTTCGTATTGGAGAACGGCATCGTTGCGCACCATCGTCTCGCCGTCAGCCATCGACAGCAAAATAATTCCTGCCGGAGCCGCACGAATCAACGTGCGGTTGAGTGACTCGCTTTCGATCAATCGAATCGCCCGGCGGTTCGCGGGACGCAGTGCCCGCCGATCGAAGCCGACGATTCCGATCCAGAGAATCGAAATGGCAATCAACGCAAGTCCAGCCGTCAGGCCGAGTGGCTCGAGGATTGCAGCCGCGACGCTCCGCCACGAGAAAGTCGCCATCAACATGAGATCGGAGCTTGGCAAGTAGTCCCCGATGACGAAACGGGTGCCGACGCGGCGTACGGCCACGTGATCTCCATACGGAATGCGCGCATGGTCGATCGCACTGGCTATCATGTCGCGGCTCGGCTCTGCACCGGCCAGAAAATTGGCACGCGCATCGATCAGCGCATATTTGTCGTCGTCGGACTGCGATGCGAGAATTTCGCCGATACGCGCGCGACAGTTCATGATTGCCCAGGCGAACTGCTGCCCCTTGCCATCGTATAGGCGCTGGGCAAAGCGCAGTACACGGCGCCCCAACAGCGGATCAATGCGGCTTTCGATAAGGATCGCGTTCTTGTCCGCACTATCCTGATGTTCCGCAGTGAAATCCACGTTCGACGGCGCGACTTGTCGCATCAGCGACGTCAACGAGAACCCGTCAGGCAGGTCGAGCGCACGCTCGACGAGTTCGGAATCGAAAATGCCGAGGAATTCTTCGTTCGTCGCGACCATATAGCCGGATAGACCCAGGTCGACCGGAGTCTGCGTCGCCGCGACATTGAAATGCGGCAGAGCCACCGAAAGATAACGCCCATACTGACTCGCAGGATGCTCCGGCGTGATATCGGCCATTCCGACGAACCAGGCATGGCCGAGCCGGTATCCGATCAAGCGACCGTGGTCGTCGGCGAACTTCTGCAATACCTCGTGCGGGACCGGCTCTGCGGCTATCCAGCGCCCCTGTGCCGTGTTGACGAATTGACCGAACAACGATCGTGTCGACATCAACTCGGCATGCAGCCGAGCCTCTCGCTTCAGAAACTCCCCCCGCACCTGCGTGAAGTGGCCGAGTACTTCGAGCCGCGCGATGAGTACCATACACGCCAGGATGAACACGGTGATTGCCACGCCGCTGCCGTACAGCAGGAATTGCTGCTGACGCCGGACCCGGTCCGGTTCGAACGGTTTGCGACCTGCGGCTGCAATCCTGGCTCCATGCCGCTTCGGCTTTTCCTGCATGCGTATCATCCGAGGGTATTCATCACCTATTGCAAAGGGGCCATTCGCGCCGATCTGATTTCATCCGCAATGCTTCAATCTGCGACAGGTGAGCAAGTCAGTAGCGCCGCGTGATCGCCGGGTAATCGCACAGGATTCGCATGCGCTATTACCCTGTATGGGGCGTGCTCGACGCGGGCGAATTGGTAAATATTACTGCATCGGCATAGCGGAGCAGATCGATATCGCGAGTGATGCCGAGCTTCTTCATTGCGCTTGCCTTTTGCGAACTGATGGTCTGCTTACTACGATGAAGCTGTTCGGCAATTGCGTTCACCGTATTCCCGGCACAAAAGAGACGAATGACTTCGATCTCGCGCGGAGACAGTCGCCGGACAACAGGTTTGGCGTCTGCGTCGTCCTGAAGCAGGCTCTTGATGAACGGAGACAGGTAATGCGCACCCACATAGGCGGCATGCACGGCCCCGACGATGTGCGATATCGCATCCGACTTGCTCAGGATACCATTCACCCCCTGGCTTCGAATCGCGCGCAGGATAGTGGGTTCGTCGAGCATCGTGATCGTCACGATGCGCAGTGCCGGATAGCGGCGCTGCAGAAATGACAGCAGCGCGAGACCGTCGCCGTACTTGCCGCCCGGCATCACGTAGTCGAGCACCAGCACGTCGCTTGGATGGCCATCGAGGGCCGCGACCAGCTCTGTCGAGTTGGAAGCGGTCTGCACGACCTTGATCGTGCTGTTCCCCTCGAACGCTTGTGCAATCCCGAGTGCCACGGCCGGATGATCGTCCGCCACCATCACGCGTACAAAGAATTCCTTCATGAATCTGTTTCCTTGATGATGTCGGGCACGTAAGCCGTTCGCCTGCTTAGCACACGATAGGGCTTGTGCCATCATGTTGAAGGACAGCTATATTCGATCTGCCAGGTGGTATGCGGTCGGTTGCAGGGTCAAGCAGAGTCGATTTCGCTGACTGCGTCATGCCTCAAGCATTACTGGCCTGCAACGCACGTCGAATAGAGCTGGCGCACGCCACGCTTGGCCGAGCTGTGTTTTGCATTCGGCAGCGTGTACTGAATCGAGCAGATCTGGTCGCTCGCGTCGTTCCATCGCACCGTCAACGTGCCCTTGTCATCGAGCCCGCGCGCGAAGATCCGGCTTCCTTGGCCGACGACGCCGACTTCGTTGCCCTGCGCATCGACGACAGCCGCGCCGAACGGCAGTGCGCTGCCATCGCCGAGCCGCGCGTCGATCACCGCTGACTTGCCCGACGCCGTTGAAAATTCAATCAGCGGCACGGCACCCGCGCGGGGCGCGATCTGCTGCGTGGTCGCCTTCAACTCGACGTCGGTAGACAGTCCTTCCGGGTCGAGCTCGACCGAATTGAGCGAATACGGCGACAGGAACGGCACGATCGCGTAGCCGCGCCCGTCGACACGCGCGCCCGGCGAGTTCATCAAACGCGCGCCGGCCGCGTCGTCGGCCTTGACGATCGCGAAAGTTTCCGACAGCGGCTGCGACAGCGTGAGCCCGCCGCGGTGGGCGACCATTCCGCCACGGATACCAAGCGAGCCCTGCTGATAGCCCGATCCCGCGCCGGCCGTCGCCGACAGCTCGCCGAACGCGCCGCGATAGACGACGCTGCCGCTGCCGTCGTTGCTCGTGTTGCCGTTGCCCGACGCCCGGTTCGCGGTGACGCTGTACGACACGTTGTCGTCGCGGCCCGCGGAACCCGAGATCGTCGCGAGCGCAAGGTTCTGGCCACTCGTGCTGTGCGAGAAGCTGGTCGTAGCCGTCACGGGCGACGTGCGGCCCAGCGGGATCGTCGCGCTCACGTAGTACTGCGTGTCGCTGCGTCCCATGCTGTTTTGCTGACGCAGCACCGACACGCCATAGGTGATGCGCTTGAACGTGTTCGAATACGTTGCGGAATAGGTGACGTCGGTGCCGCCGCGGTTCCAGTAATTCGTCGCGGATGCGCTGAGCCCGAGTCGCCCCCCGCGTTCGCCGAGCACCTGGTTGACCGTCAGCGACGTCCGGCTGCGCTGCCGCGCGACCGCATCGACGGGCCCGCCGTTCGCGACGCGCTCGCGCGCGAGCATCGCGTCGTTCAGCCCGAAGAAGCCGCTCGTCGAGTAGCGGTACGCCGCAAGCGCGATGTCGGTCTGCGTCTGCGTGATCGACTTCGCATAACTGACGCGCGCGCTGGTGCCGCTGAAGCGCTTCATGCCCGGCACCGACGTGCTCGCCTGCGTGACGTCGAAACCGAACGCGCCAAATCGCGTGTTGAGCGCCGCGCCGATCATGCCCGACAGGTAGCCTTGCGCGACGGTCGCGCCGGTGTACGCCGTCACCATGTTCGTCAGGCCCTGCTGCCACGTCGCCTGCATGAACAGCGGGTTGCGGTCGCTCTGCGTGTCGCGCACCGTACCCGCGACGAAACTGTAGCGGTGAATGCCCGGCCGCAACGACATCGGCACGGCCGCATACGGCACGCTGAATTGATGGACCGAGCCGTCTGCTTCGGTCACTTGCACGATCAGGTCGCCGCCATAGCCGGTCGGATACAGGTCGTCGATTTCGAACGCACCCGGGGCAACCGTCGTTTCGTAGATCGTCATCCCGTTCTGACTGATCTTCACCTTCGCGTTGCTGTTCGCCACGCCCCGCACGACAGGCGCAAAGCCGCGCACCGAGTCCGGCAGCATCCGGTCGTCCGATGCGAGCTGCACGCCGCGAAACTGCGTCGAGTCGAACAGCTCGCCCGACGTATACGATTCGCCGACGGTGAGCTGCGACTTCAACGCGGTGAGGTCGCGCCGCGCGTAGGTTGCGATGTCCTGATAGCGTGCGCTACCGCCCGTCGACCAGCTATACGAGCCCTCGTGACGAAAATGCCACGCGCCGATGTTGACGCCGCTCGTCAGCCCGACGTAGCCCTGCGTGAGCGTCGGGCCGCCGCTGCTGCGGCGGCTATACAGGTTCGCGTTGTAGTTCAGCATGCCAACGGTCACGCCGTGGTCCCATCGCTCGGGACCGACGTAGCCGCGCGGGACGCGACGCAGCGCCGTCTGCGGAATACTGAGGCGCAGACGCTGCTCGCCGAATTCGAACGCCGCACGCGCGTCGGGAATCGCGCTATCCACTTCGACGCACGCGCGATCGTCGCGCAGCCGCGACAGCACGCCCGGCGCGAGCCGCTCCATATCGACGCCGATCGCTTCCAATTGCGCTTCGTCGAAGCACGGCTGTGCGTCGGCCGATTGCGCCGATGCACGGAATGCAACTTGCATCGTGGCGGCGAGGTTTTCGTTCACATATACGTCGACGCTGTACATGCCGGGCGTCGTCGTATTCCCTCTTTCAAACCGTGATACGTCGACCTTCCCGCGGGCATCGCGAGACAAGAACCCACTGTCGAACTCCACGCTGGCCACCTGCGTGGCCACCGCTTGCGATTCGGCATGCACGTCCGAATGTACGGGTGCACTATCCGCATGGGCTGTCCAGCCTGCAAGAGCGGACAGCACCATCGAATAGAGTACATTTTGACGTGGCATGCGGAATGCGCTTTCGTTCGTTTTGAAATGTAGGTTCATGGTCGATTTTTTATTTATTTCGCTCTACGAATTTATCAGTGGATTTCTCCGCAGAAAAAATTCTCCAATATCGATCAACGTTGCCGAACAGTCTCTGAACGAGTCACGGGAATTCGACATCGACTCGCCGCGCAAGCTGCTGCGATCCCAGACACCGCGGTCAATCAGTTGTGCGCCGCGCCTCCAACCGTGACCTGTTTAGTCGGCTTGATCGTCCCCCAGTCATCGATATAGCCGTAATCGACGACGGCACTTGTCGGGGCAGCCACACCTGCCGGCAGCGGAAACTCCGCCGTTTCACCCGGCCGCACGAAATTCGGCTTCAGCTCATGCTTTTGGCCGCCTACGTTGATATCGACCACACCGAGGTTCACGACGTAGGGCGACGGATTGGAAGCCTTCAACGCGTATCCATTGCCGTCGGCCTGGCGTGCAAACGTCCACTTCAACTGATCCGCTGCCGCCTCGGGATGCCCGGCCAGACCGCTCGGGCGATACATCACCTTGATTCTTGAACGGAACGCGAGCTGAACCTTGTTCGCGGAATCCTCCGCACTCGCTTTCGGCGGAATCTCCAGCACGTTGAGCCAGAACAGCGATTCGCGGCCAGCGGGCAGCGATTCCTGCGTCTGAATCAGGCGCAGCGATTGTCCTTTACCCGCTTCGAGCCGAAACATTGCAGGCGTCAGCACGAACGGCACCGAAATCTTCTCCGGCGCTTCCTTCTCGTTGCCGGTATCGATCCATGCCTGAACCAACGCAGGCGCATCGCCATCGTTCATCAGGCGCACCGTCACTTCACGGCTGTCGCCGGGAAAGATCACGCGGGTTCCCGTAATCACGACGCTGGCTTGCGCACTCCCCATCCATAACGTTGCCAACAACGCGAACGCAGCCGTCGCCTTCGGTAGCTTCCAGTTCATAGGTCTCCCGTTGGAATTGAGCGCCGACAATCACTCCGCGTGGAGGCAGCCGACATGAGGATTGGATGAATGCCGCCCGGCGTTGCGCCAGGCGGCCGATCGCTGGATTACTGGTAATCGAGCGAGTACTGCACGCGCGTGTTTGCCGAACCCGCGACCGACTTGCCGGTGGCGTAGTATTCCGCGAAGTAATTCAGCGTTGCCGCACCGTCGGTCAGCGCCACGACCTGCGAGTTCTGCTGTGACCCCGGGTAACCCGCAGCGATGGGTTGCTGCTTGTCGTTCAGCAGGTTGATCTGAACATTTTTAGCCACAGTGTCGGCCTCGCCGGCCGATACGAGGTTCAGACGGCCGCTACCGGCGTCGACCGTGTCACCGGGCTCGAACACGGTCGAAACCTTCGTCGAATCGCCCGTGCAACCGCTCAGCACGATCGAGAACGGCGTGCGGCCGGCCACGTTGCCTGCGCTCGCGAGTGCGCCCGCGGATACGCTCGGCAGTTTCACGGTCATGTTCTTGTTGCCCGTTGCGCCGCCGCCCGCACCGATCGAACAGGTGGTCGCCAGCACCTTGCCGGTGAAGGCGATTTCGCCGTCGGCCGCCATTGCCGGGGACATCGACGCGAGGATACCCACTGCCGTCACGCCCTGAATAATACGTGCGATGCTGATTTTCTTTTGCATGTGATTACCTCAAATATGATGAAAAAATCGAAGTTAAATGATTTTAAGAAATTAAATCCATAACCCGAAAATTACGGATCACATTTCAAGTACAATTATCCGGTTCTGACGAACTCGTGACTATTTGACAAGAACGAATTTCCCTAACCATATTCTCGTACTTGTACGAATTCGGTCGGTAACGTCACACCGCAAGGCGCCCCCCGGCTATGCCTGCTTCAGGCGCGGCCGTGCGCGCAGCATGAGTGATGCGGGAACGCACAACGTCTGCGCTGTTGAAGCCGAGATGAGTTCAGCGCGCGAGGCCCGCACGAATTGAATTTATCGCAATCCCCCGACGATTGGCGATACATGTCATCGACAATCAAATTCGAATCAACGCAAACGGCATCGGACAAAATCCCATCCTCCACCGACGCGCATCCCGAAAATTATCGCGCTCACGACCATCAAAATAACCGACGTGCTTAAATTGAATTTCCAGCCATTCGATTGACGAGGCGGCAACGAATGGGGGTAGTTGTCACGCTCCTCGTCGATCGGGCCGAGCGATGCGCTCGTTCGGCCCGGATGGCGACGCCCTGGGAAGCTGCACACCCATTGAAATGGCGAACGATGCTGCGACGGGTGGGTCGGAACGACACGCCCGCCCGATGAACATCGCCATGTCGCCGCGCACGTACGGCCGCTACTGCTACTGGTAGTCGAGCAGCACGAGTGCGCCCGCCTGCACGGTTCCGCCAGTGATCTTTTCTGCGGTCTGCACATACTCCGCATTCAGCGGGATGTCGATCTGCGGCGCCGCGCTGCCGTTGTAAGGGGTCGCGATCGAACGATCGAACGCCAGCGGCAGCTGGGTCTTGGCGTCGCTCAGCTTGATTCCCACCCCGCTTGCGGTCGAATCGGGCCGCAATTGCAGCGCGCCAGGGATGCCACTCACGGGGCCGTTCAGCGGCGATACCTGATAGCCGACTCGGTTATAACCCGCCGGACAGTTGGTTAATCGAAGCGAAAAAGATCGGCCTCCGGCCGTCGAGCCCACACCCCGAAAGCTAGTTACGGAAGCATCGGGCAAATTGACGGTTTGATTCGGGACGGAGCATGTTCCATTGATGAAATTAACATCGGCCGCAAGGTAAATAATATTAAGATCTCCCAGGATGCCGGATTTGTACCTGATCGTGAAATAACTGCTTAATATCCCGGGCTTGAGCGTGCCATTCTTCGGGGTTCTGCTATCCCGGAATAATTGAACTTCGACTCTGCTTCGTACCGACTGTCGCACTTTATCGGTCATCGGCACGCCATCCAACAACACGCGCGTCGACAATCCATCGACCGTCGTTTCGATATCGGGACCAGGTTTCGTACTCCACGAGCTTCCCTTGTTGAAAAGCGTGGCGCTAGTTATCTCACAAACGTCTTTCGCGCAAAGTTCCTGTGGCGTATAGTACTGCCGAGCAAGAATAGCTCCGGTTGCCGTATTCGATGGCGCCGCTATTCTGCCTTCACCGAATGCCGTAAGAGCGCATTGCGCAGTCAATGGCCAAAATGCACATACCGTCAGAAAAAGTGCGGGCCCGCGCAACAAATTCATGATGCGACGGGATTTCGCATTGGTGTTTCCAGACAATCGAGTGCGCCAAGTGGTCGCCATCTCGGGTGGTGACATTTCCGGCAATCTCGCGGACAGGTAATTTTTAATTCGGATCAAGGTAGATCTCCGGCGAAAGATGTTTCTGCGTGCGCGCTCACACCACCGCACACATAAGATCATGAACATGCTAAGGCGCCATCGATACACGACAAATACGACATGTACTAAATCACTATATATCCATATAGGACAAGTACGATTCTGCTGCCGACATTCACTGCAGCGGCAAAAATCAATGCATAGTTCATCGCGATGCACGTACGTCAACGCGACGCCAGCTCCGATGACTGAATATGCTCCACACGCAAACCATCCGTCGATTGCCTGCATCGCATTAAGACATTTCTTTAAATATCCAGAAATTTAATAATCTCGGCCCCTCGATCAGATCAAGGCCAATTTCGGAATTTATCCCGTGAATTCGATGCAGCAACTGACGGTGCTGCGCATGCCGACTGACGCGAAACCGAGCGCGCAGTCGACGTGACAGTAGCCGCAACGAACACATACGCATCTCGGTCGAAGCGCACGCAAACAGAATGACCCTCAAATTTTTAATTCGCCTGACGGTCGCGCTTGTGCCGCTGTCCATCACATGCCCCACGCAGGCCGCGGATCTGCTCGACGCGGTCGAGGCCGCGCGGGGGTTCGACGCGGGCATCGCGGCCGCGGGCAACGCGCAGCTCGCCGGCCGCGAGAAGCGCTGGCAAGGGCTCGCAGGATTGCTGCCGCGTGCGCAGATCGACGGCAACTACACGAAGCAGGATCAGCCGAGCGCGCCGTACGCAGCCGCCGTTCGCCGGCATAGCGTGTCGGCCACGATCACGCAGCCGATCTTCGACGTATCCCGGGTTGCCGAATTCAAGCGCGGCGGTGCGCTCGCCGATCAGGCCGACATCGAATTCGAGAAGGCGCGGCAAACGCTGATCACCGACGTGTCGGACGCGTATTTCGACGTCCTGTACGGCAGCGAAGTGCTGCAGGCTGCCGAATCCGCGCAGCAGGCGTTCCAGCGGCAGCTCGATCAGGCGCAGGCCGCGCTTCGAATCGGCGACGGCACGCGCACCGACGTCGACGAGGCGCGCGCGAATCTCGACGACGCGCTCGCGCGCAAAGTCAGCGCGCAGAACGATCTCGAAATCGCGAGCGGCGCGCTGAGGCGGCTCACCGGCCTCACCGCCACCGCGATCGCGCCGATCGCGTGGCAGTGCGCGTCGCGGGCGCCGCCCGTCAATCTCGCGGGCGCGATGGACGAGGCCGCTCGTTACAACGTCGACGTTCGCCTCGCCGGGAAGCAGGCCGAGCAGGCGCAGGCCGACGTGATCGCGGCGACCGGCGCGAACCTGCCGGTCGTCAACCTGCAGGCGAGCTACGGCACCCACTGGAGCCGCGGGTCCGGCGAGAACGACTGGGATCAGGTGTTCGGCACGACATCGAAGACGCGGTCGTCGATGATCGGCGTGACGGTCACGATTCCATTGTTCGCGGGCGGCGGCCAGTTGTCGGCGAACCGCGAAGCCTATCGCCGGCGCGACCAGTCGCGCGACGCGCTCGAGGATGCGCGTCGCAAGGCGCGCGAGCGCGCACGAATCGCCTATCTCGGCATCACCAACGGCATCGCGCTCATGCGTGCGCGCGAACGTGCGCTCGCGTCGGCCGACAGCAAGGTGAAATCGACCCATCTCGGCCGCGAAGTCGGGTTGCGCACGCAGATCGACGAACTGAACGCCCAGCAGCGCTACTTCGAAGCGATCCGCGACCTCGCGGACGCACGCTACCGCTACCTGCGCGCACGGCTGCAACTGTCGGCCGCGCTCGGCACGCTCGGCGACGCGGACGTCGCCGCGATTGCATGCCGCACGGGAGGCTGACCATGCACGCCTCCCCGTCCTCCTGTTCTCCGCTTCCGGGAGCCGCACATGACTGATTCGCTGTTTCGACAGGAAGCGCTCGACGCGACCCGGCACAAGCTGATGGGCACCGTCAGCCTGTATTCGCCGCCATGGCGCTGGCTGACGATCGGTGTCGCGACGGCGACGACGCTCGCGCTCGTCGCGTTCCTCGTATTCGGCACGTACACGAAGCGCGAGCGTGTCGCCGGCCAGCTTCTGCCCGCGAAGGGGCTGCTGACGGTCGCACCGCCATTGATGGGCACCGTGATCGATACGCGCGTGCGCGAAGGGCAGACCGTCGCGGCCGGCGCCGAGCTGATGGCCGTATCGGCGGAGGTTGCGACCGAGCTCGGCAGCACGCGCGAGCGCGTCGGCGAGCAATTGAGGCTCCAGCGCACGCGCCTGGAGGCAGATCTCGCCAGCCAGTCGCAACTACGCGACGAGGCGAATCGCGGCCTGCGGGCACGCGCGGCGGCGCTCAACGACCAGCTTGCACAGATCGCCTTGCAGAAAACCCAGCGCGCACGCCAGATCGAGCTCGCGCAGCGGCAGCTCGGCAAGCTGCAGTCGATGCGCGAACAGGGCTATGCGTCGAACAGCCAGGTCGAGCAGCAGGAAGCCGCGCTGCTCGACGCCCAGGCGCGCGTGCAGGATCTCGCACGCCAGCGGCTCGACGTCGAGCAGCAGCTCGACCAGATCCGCCAGCAATTGCGCGAGCTGCCGCTCAATACGCGCAACCAGCAGAACGACATCGAACGCAAGCTGGCAGACGTCGACCAATCGATCGCAGAGAACGAGGCGCGCCGCGCGGTGATCCTGCGCGCGCCGCAGGCGAGCATCGTCGCGGCACTGCTCGCGAAGCCGGGGCAGGTCGTCAACGCGGGCCAGTCGGTCGTGTCGCTGCTGCCGCAGGGCGCGCAGCTCGAAGCGCAGCTGATGGTGCCGAGCCGCGCGATCGGCTTCGTGCGGCCGGGCGCGCGCGTCGTGCTGCGCTACCAGGCCTACCCGTTTCAGAAGTTCGGCCAGCAGTTCGGGCGCGTGTCCGACGTGTCGCGCACCGCGCTGTCGCCGCAGGAGGTCGCGAACCTGACCGGGCAGACCAACGTGCCCGAGCAGCTTTACCGCGTGATCGTCGCGCTCGATCGCCAGGACATCGCCGCGTACGGCAAGCGCGAAGCGCTGCGCCCCGGCATGGCGCTCGAGGCCGACGTGCTGATCGACAAGCGCCGGCTGATCGAGTGGGTGCTCGAGCCGCTGTACGCGCTCGGCCGCCGCGCGTCGGCATGAGCGCGCCCCACGCATTCGTTACGGAGCCTGTTGAACGATGAAATGGATGGATGCCCTGCAATTCGGCTGGCAGCGCCGCCTGCCCGTCATGCTGCAGACGCAGGCGGCCGAGTGCGGGCTCGCGTGCGTCGGGATGATCGCGAGCTACCACGGCCACGATCTCGACCTCGTCAGCCTGCGTCGGCGCTTCAACCCGTCGCTGAAAGGCGCGACACTCAACGACGTGATGCTGATCGCCTCCCGTCTCGACCTGACGTCGCGCGCGCTGCGGCTCGAACTCGACGAGCTCGGCAAACTGCGCCTTCCCTGCATCCTGCACTGGGACATGAGCCACTTCGTCGTGCTGAAATCGGTGTCGCGCGGCAAGATCACGATCCACGATCCCGCGCGCGGTGCGTACGATGTCCCGCTCGCCGAGGTGTCCGACCACTTCACCGGCATCGCGCTCGAATTGATGCCGTCGCCGTCGTTCACGCGCACCAAAGCGCGCGAATCGATCTCGATGGCGAAGCTCGTCGGCAGCGTCACGGGCATCCGGGCGGCGTTTGCTCAGGTGCTGCTGCTGTCGGCGGCGCTCGAGGTGTTCGGCATCGTCACGCCGTTCTACATGCAGTGGGTGATGGACCAGGTGCTGGTGTCGGCCGACGCCGACCTGCTGACGCTGCTCGCCGTCGGCTTCCTGCTCGTCGTGCTGTTCCAGCACGCGGTGTCGGCACTGCGCTCGTGGGTCGTCACGTGGTTCTCGAGCCTGCTCGGCGTACAGTGGACGGCGAACGTCTGCTCGCACCTGTTCCGGCTGCCGATGACTTACTTCGAACAACGCCACATCGGCGACGTGGTGTCGCGCTTCGGCGCGATCAACACGATCCAGAGCACGCTCACCACGCAGTTCGTCGGCGCGCTGCTCGACGGCGTGATGGCGATCGTGACGCTGGCGATGCTGTTCGTCTACAGCCCGACGCTGACGTGGCTCGTGCTCGGCCTGTTCGCCGCTTACGCACTGATCCGCTGGATCGCTTACCGGCCGTTCCGGCAGGCGAACGAGGAACAGATCGTGTACGCGGCGCGCGCGGAATCGAACCTGCTCGAATCGATCCGCGGCGTGCAGGCGATCAAGCTCGCGAACAAGCAGGAAGCGCGCGTCGCCACCTATGCGAACGCCGTCGTCGAGCGCACCAACAAGGACGTCGCGATCGAGCGGCTGTCGATCGGCTTCTCCACGCTGCAGGGCGTGATTGCCGGCGCGGGCCGCGTGGTGCTCGTGTGGCTGGCTGCGAAGCAGGTGCTCGACGGCCAGTTCTCGGCCGGGATGCTGGTCGCGTTCATCAGCTTCGCCGAGCAATTCCTGGCGCGCGGCGCCGCGCTGATCGGCACGCTGATCGACTTCAGGATGCTGCGCCTGCACGGTGAGCGTCTCGCCGACATCGTGCTGACCGACGTCGAACCCGACATGGAGGGAAAAGTCGCCCGATCGGCGGATGCGGGCTGTACGACGCCGCCCGCGATCGACGTGTGCGACGTGCGCTTCCGCTACGCGGAAACGGAGCCGTGGGTGCTCGACGGCTGTTCGTTGTCGATCGCGCCCGGCGAATCGGTCGCGCTCGTCGGGCCGTCCGGCCAGGGCAAGACGACGATGGCGAAACTGCTGCTCGGCCTGCTGACACCCGAGCACGGCAGCGTGCGCGTGGATGGCGTCGACATCCGCAAGCTCGGGCTCCATCGGCATCGCGAGTTGATCGGCTGCGTGATGCAGGACGACATCCTGTTCGCGGGCTCGATCGCCGACAACATCTGCTTCTTCGATCCGCAGCCGGATCAGGCGCGTATCGACGAAGCCGCGCGGCTCGCGCAGATCCACGACGACATCGTTGCGATGCCGATGGGGTATCAGAGCCTTGTCGGCGACATGGGATCGTCGCTGTCGGGCGGCCAGCGCCAGCGCGTGCTGCTTGCGCGCGCGTTCTATCGCAAGCCCGCGATTCTCGTGCTCGACGAGGCGACGAGCCATCTCGACGTCGAGCGCGAACGGTCGATCAACGATGCGGTGCGCGCGATGAACGTCACGCGGATCATCATCGCGCACCGGCCGGAAACGATCCGCAGCGCGGACCGGGTGATCGTGCTGGAGCACGGGTGCGCGCGCGAACAGGATCACGACGCGGTCGCTATCTCGTGCAGCTAGAGCTTGCAACAGTCAGAAAGGTTTCGCGGCAGCCATTCGAGCCGAATGACCACGCGCCTCCGTGACGTTGCGGCATCGGCACCGATCCTTCACCAGCACCGCCCTGCTCCCGGATTCTCGCAGGATGCGGGTAGAAACCTGCTGGAACACTGACGATTTGGGCACCCGGAGCCGACCGATGTGGGCACGTCACACACGCAACCGGCTTGCAAATATATGTTACCTTGGCTGTAACACATTCACTGCTTTTTCAACCTGACAAGGTGTTTTCCATGGTCAACGTAGCCGTCGTCTTCCACAGTGGTTATGGCCACACGTCCGTTATCGCCGAAGCCGTCGCGCGTGGCGTCGAGAAAATCGAGGGCGCCGTCGTCAAGCTGATCCCGGTCGATGCCATCGATCAGCATTGGTCGTATCTCGAGCATGACGCCGACGCGATGATCTTCGGCTCACCGACTTACGTGGGCAGCGTATCCGCGCAGTTCAAGGCCTTCATGGATGCGTCGACGAAGCAATGGGGCAAGTGGCGCGACAAACTCGCGGCCGGCTTCACGGTATCTGCATCGCAAAGCGGCGACAAGCTCGCGACGCTGCAGCAGCTCGCGCTCTTCTCGGCGCAACATCACATGATGTGGATCAGTCTCGGCCTCATGCCGGGAAACAACAGCAGCACCGGGTCGGTCGACGACATCAACCGGCTGGGCTCGTTCCTGGGCGCGATGACTCAGGCCAACGCCGATCAGGGAGGCGACACCATCCTGGAAAGCGACCGGATGACAGCGGAATTGCTCGGCGAGCGTGTCGCGAAGGCAGCGAAGCGCTGGAATAGCGCATAACGCCGTCGCCAAGAATACCGGCGGATAGCCCGACGGCCGCCATTCCATGCAGAAACGCGGCGACCGTTCGGGCACTCGATCACCGAGGATTCACCGAGTTGTTTGAGAACAGCGGTCGACATCGAGTCAATTCGAGCGGCTGCATAAATGGATCGGTTCGAAAGTCGCGTTCGTATCGCTTGCCGGTGCGCTGGGGCGATTCGTATAGACACGAGCGGCCCATGTGCTCACAAGGGGCCGGTTGTATCACCGCTCAACGCCCTATGCGTCCAATCCGGTCATTCAGGCGCACGGCCACCTCATTCGGATTAGGCGCGGCGAACTGCTTGCCGGCGCTGTTTCACCTTCCGACTTTCCCGTTCGATCGAGTGGAATTCATGCGTTGTGCCATACGGTCACGCGTCGGCACGCTCATCCCGTGGCAGTGTCGTAGAAGTGCCGATACGGCTTGGAAGGTCTCGATTCTTTGTCGTTGAGGTCAGAGAGCAAGTATCCACGCGAACACTTGCTCTCAGACATTCCGCCGCGCACCGGAAGAGCGTCGTTATTCGACGGCTTACGAGGCAGACAATCCGCAGTTACTGATAACTCATGGTGAAGGTCGCAAGACCATTAGCCATTCCCGGCGTCACCTTCGGCGCTGTCTGGATATATCGGGCAGTCAACGGAATGGTGAATGTCCCGTTTCCGGCTTCACCGGCCTTCCACTGGTTTGTGTTGCCCGTAGCGCTGGAATCCGGGCCATATTTGATCACCGTGCTGCCGTTCAGCACCTGGATGCCAATACCGGTCGCGGTGGCGTCCGAGGCAAGCGATAGTGTGTCCGACACGTTTCCTGGATTGGTATGATCCGTCAGCGTCGTATAAACGTTTGTGACCGTGCCAGTTTCGCCGCCTGAGCACTGCAACACGATATTAAATGGCTTACTGGATGAAACTGAGCCGACCCCTGTAAACGTACTCGCCGGCATGCTTCCCAGAGGGACCGTAATCGCCGGAGTGGTTACGCTGCACGTGGGCACCTGCGGCTGGACAACGATACCCCCACCGAACCGCCATGAAAGAAGGGGCCCTTCGGCTTCCGAGTACATACGACCCAACTCGCCTGAGATTACTCCCCCTGATGTGATCGGGCCTGTCTTGATAAGGTAGATCCTAAGCGAGGAAATCCTGCCCGGGGGAATCTGCATATAATCGCGGCTGGCGCCGATATAGTCATACGAATCCCAAAAGCGATTACTTTCTGCCCATTGGAAAGAAATACCCACCCCAGGAATCGGCGTCGAGTAAAGATAATTGGAGCCGGGTATCGGGCGGCCGATCTGCTGACGGTAATACACCCCTCCAAAGCCCCCATGGCAGTATACTCTCCCTCCCCCTTCGGTAGCAGCAAAATCAATTTCTTTCATGAGAAAAGTCTTGCCATTCGGGACGTTTGGATTGAACGACACATTAAAGCCAGGCGCGGTGTACACAACGGGCTTTGGTTCGCCAGGCATCGAGGGCTCCCAATACCCACCACCTGGGGTTGTCACGGAGCATCTCGATGCCCAGGCCCAGGCCCAACCCGGCACAGCAAGCGTCACAGCGAGCAGACAGGCGTAAATAAATCTTTTCATCGATTTCTCTCAAAGACAAATATATAAGAGTGCAGGTATCTTTTACGGAGCACACACCGCGTCCACCACCGTCCAAGGCGCGCGATCCTTTTCATTCGCCTTCGGCAGCACGATGGACATCCTGCATTGCGCGTTGACGCCGTCGCCCCACTTCACGCTGATTGGGCGCCAAGCACCGCTTGCCGGCGCTGTTTCGCC
Source organism: Burkholderia stagnalis (assembly GCF_902830275.1). Classification (GTDB taxonomy): domain Bacteria; phylum Pseudomonadota; class Gammaproteobacteria; order Burkholderiales; family Burkholderiaceae; genus Burkholderia; species Burkholderia stagnalis. The sequence continues at coordinate 99,839 of NZ_CADESW010000003.1, forward strand.
TTTCAATTTTCCAGTTCGATTCATGTGAAATTCGTGCGTTGCGCCATACGATCATGCATCGGCACACCGCACCCTGCGGTGTAATCATCGAAGCGACGATACGCCCTGGAAGGTCTCGGTTCTTTGTCGTTGAGGTCAGAGAGCAAGTGTCCACGCGAACACTTGCTCTCTGACATTCCGCCGCGCACCGGAAGAGCGTCTTTATTCGACGGCTTACGAGGCAGACAATCCGCAGTTACTGATAACTCATGGTGAACGTCGCAAGACCATCAGCCGTTCCCGCCGTCACCTTCGGCGCTGTCTGGATATACCGGGCAGTCAACGGAATGGTGAATGTCCCGTTTCCGGCTTCACCGGCCTTCCATTGGTTCGTGTTGCCCGTAGCGCTGGAATCCGGGCCATATTTGATCACCGTGCTTCCGTTCAGCACCTGAATGCCAATACCGGTTGCAGTGGAATCAGTGGCAAGCGATAGTGTGTCTGATACGTTGCCGGGATCGGTATGATCCGTCAGCGTTGTATGCACGTTTGTGACCGTGCCAGCGTCGCCACCTGAGCACTGCAGCACAATATTAAATGGTTTGCTAGGCGAAACCGTGCCGACTCCACTAAACGTACTCGAAGGCATGTTCCCCAGAGGAACTGTAATCGCCGGTGTAGTCACACGACACGTGGGCACCTTCGGTTCGACCACAATGCCTCCATTTATCCGAATTGAAACTATCTGAGTACGATCACCTTCTGCAAACCACCCTGCTATTTCCCCAACTACGACTCCCGATGCCGTGATCGGACCATACTTGACAAACGTAACTTCTAAAGTGGCATATTTATTTAGGTACGGTACTGAGTTCCCTATACCGGGATCAGCGTAGGGGAAAAGATACCCATTTTGTCCGCCAGCGAATTGGTAGCGGAATTTCATCCCGATACCGGGTATTCCCGACCAATACGTATTGTTGGTTACAAGTGGTGTTGTACCCCGGTACCAAAGAGGCGAGATGGGGCTGGAGCATGTAACCGCCCCCCCGCCCGAGACTATCGGCACACTTCTCAAAGCGAGAATTGTGCCGTTCGGAACGCTCGGATCAATGTCTCCAGTATTAAAACCGGAAAGCTCGTACACCAAGGGGGCGGACGATGGTTTCCCGCCTGTCGGGGTCATGCTGCATCCTGCCCAGGCCCAGTTTGGTATCACGCAAACTGCGGCAAGCAGACATGTCCAACTAAATCTTTTCATTGCAGTTCCAAGAGAAGAATGTATACGCACGGGCCGCTCTATTACTGGCCACACACCGCGTCCACCACCGTCCAAGGCGCGCGATCGTTTTCCTTCACCTTCGGCAGCACGATGGACATCCTGCATTGCGCGTTGACGCCGTCACCCCACTTCACGCTGAACTCACCTGAGTCACTCTTCATGCTGCGCACGATGATCCGTCCGGCCTGCGCAACCGTGCCGACCTCCTGGTTCGACGCGTCGAACACCTGCGCGCCAAACGGCAGCGGCTGACCGTCGGCAGTCTTCGCCCGAATGATCGCGGAACGCCCGCCGCCTTCGGTCTCGAACTTCAGCCGCACGACAGCGCCTGCCGTCGGCACCGCGTACTGCGAGGTCGACTTGAGCTCGACGCTCAACGGCAAGCCCTTCGGATCGATCTCCACGTCGTTCTTCGCGAACGGCCTCAGACTGGACACGACGGCATGCCCCCACGGATCGACGCGCAAGCCTGCGCCGTTCGTCACGCGAGCGCCGTTTGCCCCCTTCGCCTCGACGATCGCCACGGTTTCGCCCAGTTGCGGCGAGAACGCGATGCCGCCACCGTAGGCGACGATGCCACCCGACACCCCGGCGCCATACTGCTTGTAACCCGTGCCGGCCGACGCACTGCCCTTCACCGACGCGATCGGAGACATGTACGCCACGTTACCGGCCGCATTGGTCGTGGTGCGCGTGGAACCGCCGCCCGTGCTGCCGATATTGACACCGTACGTCAGCGCGTTGTCCTCACCCAGCGCGCCGGACAGCGATTGCTGGACCTGCGTGACGCCCCGCGAGTCGCGCTGCAAATTGGTCGACGAATAGGGTGCGTGGATACCGCGCCCGAGCGGCAGGCTGACGGTCAGCATCACCGTGTTGTTCCACTTGCGCTGCGACAGATCGAACTGGCGCGACATCGATACGCCATAGTTGATCCGCTTGAAGTTGTTGTTGTATCCCCCTTGGAATTGCGTATCCCGCCCGTCGCGATTCCAGTAATCCTGCGTCGAACCCGACAGATAGAACGAGCCGTACCCTTGCGGCAAAGTCTGGTTGACCGTGAGTTGCAGCCGGCCGCGCTGTACGCCGCTCGTCAACATATGGTCGGTCATGCCGCGCCCGGCGAGATCCCGCAATGCGGCGGCATCCTGCAGGCTCAAGAAGCCGCTGCTCGAATAGCGGTACGCGGCCACTGTAATGTTCGTGTTCGTCGGGGCAAGCAGCTTGCTGTAAGTGATCCGCACACTTTGCCCGCTGCGATTCGGCTGGTTCGGCAGGCGCGTATTCGACTGTGTGACGTCCAGACCGACCGCGCCCAACTCGGTGTTCAGCGACGCGCCCAATGCGCCGGCAAGATAACCATCGGCGGCCTGAATGCCGCCATAGGCCGTCAAGGCATTCGTGAAGCCGTGCGTCACCGTGCCCTCGAACATCAGCGGCGACTCGTTCAACTGCTGGTTGCGGTACTTGCCCACGGTGAAGCTATAGCGGGTACTGCCCGGGCGCAGCGCATTGACAGGCGCCGCGTAAGGCACGTGCGATACATGCTTGCTGCCGTCGGCTTCGGTCACCTCGACCTCGAGATCCCCGCCGTAGCCGGTCGGGTACAGGTCGTCGATCACGAACGCGCCTGCGGCGACGTTGGTTTCGTAAATGACGTTGCCGTTCTGACGGATCTTGACCAGCGCATTGCTGTTCGCCATCCCGTGAACCGTCGGCGCATAGCCGCGCTGGGATTCCGGGTACATGCGATCGTCCGACACCAGCTGCGCGCCGCGAAAGCCGACGCTATCGAAAATCGTGCCGTTGGTGTACGCGTCGCCGACGACGAACTGGCCTTTCAGCCGCGTGATCGAACGCGCAACGTTGGTTTGGACACTCTGATAGTGCGTACCGTTGGTCGGGTTGTACGAGAGGCTGCCGGTATGCCGAAACCGCCACGGGCCCATATTGGCGCCCAGGGTCAGCCCCGTGTAGACCTGCGTCGACGACATTCCCGCCGTGTCGGTGCGGTAGACGTTTGCGTCGTACTTCAGCAGCGCGGCCGGCACCCCTTCGTCCCAGTAGCGCGGATCGACATATTCCCGCGCGTTGCGGATCATCGATGCTTGAGGCACGCTGATATCGAGCCGTTGCTCGCCGTTGTCGAACTGCGCCGTTGCGTCCGGCACCAGTTCCGGCAAAGTCAGGCATGCGCCAGCACCCGCCGCGGCGACGTTATCGATCGACGCCTGCGCCTCTTTCGACAATTTCGACAGATCGACGCCAATACGATCGAGTAGTGCGCGATCGAAGCACGGCTGCACGTCATCGCTACTGGCGCCCCGCTGCCTGAGCGTGACGTCCGCGCGACCCAGCCACGATTGGTTGACGTAGATATCCGTGCGGTACGTGCCGGGCGACGCTACGTTGCCTTTGTTGTAACGGCTGACGTCGACACGCGTCGCACCCCGCTGCTGCAGGAACAAATCGTTGAACTCAACCTCGCCGCTCTTCACCGCACCAGCGGTGTCATTCGCGGACGCTTCCGTGCAGGCGAACAACGCACACGCAACCAGCGCGCAGGGACGCAGGGGGAGAGAGAGAGCAGTTTGGTATTTTCGTTGCATGGATTACCTGGACGGGAATATCTGCGACAAGGCCAATCCGTGCAGCCAACTCGCTAAGGAAAACTAATATCTTGTGACAAGATGGAATAGGCAGATGCAGTCGTGCAGCGCTTAATCGTGCGGATGCGTGCGCGCAGGGGCGTCATCTCGTTGCAACATCGAGCTTCCGTCGACAGCGCCGCCAAAGTCATTCAACGTCGTGTAATGCACTTTCAGATCTGCCGCCGCGGGCACATCGCCCTTCAACGGAAAGACCCGGCTTTCCTGCGGATTGACCATGTCGGCAACCGCGGTTGACGTTTTGCCACCTGCGCTTGCACTGATTGCCGTGAACGAAACGTGGTACGGCGTCGGATTACGTGCCTCGAGCGCCGGATGGCCGTCTTTTTGCGTCAGACGCCATTCGATCTTTGCCGGTGCGTCTTCGACTGCTGCCTTGAGGTCTGTCGGGCGGTAAAACACCTTGATTCGCGTGCGAAGGACGAGCTGCAGCTTGTTGGCGTCTTCCGCCGCCGCCTTGGGCGGCGCCTCCAGCACGTTGAGCCAGAACAGCGACTCCTTTTGCTTCGGCAGCGGCTCCCCCATGTAAACAACGCGCAGCGTCTGGCCTTTGCCGGGATCGATACGCGACATGGGCGGCGTGACCGTGAACGGCGCATCGATATCCGACGGCGCGGCCTTGATATTCCCGCTATCGATCCAGGCCTGCACCAACGCCGGCGACTGCCCCTGGTTCGACAGCTTGATCGTGACCTCGGCATCTTTGGCGTTATAGATCAGGCGGGTGCCCGCCACGACGACCGACGCCTGCGCGTCCAGAGCCCCAGTCAACCCCAGCAGAACGCATCCGCCTGCAAGACATTTACGATAGGATTGCTTAATGTTCATGGAATTTTCGCGCTCCAACGGAGATGGATGAATGGGTGAGGCAGTGATAAACCTGCCTCACCCCGCTATGGGCGGGTGGTGACCCTACCCTCTCGCTTTACTGGTACACGAGCGAATACATGACCGACGAGTTTGCCGCACCGGCCGTTGCAGCGCCGGTCGCGACGTAGCGCGCGTAGTACTGCAGCGTTGCGGCGTTGTCGACGATCGACACCGACTTCGAGTTCTGCGACGCATCGGCGGCACCCGCCTTGATCGGCGAGAGATCATCGTTCGCCAGGCCGATCTGGACGTTCTTCGCGCCACCGGTGGCGACGATCAGGTTGCCCGTCGTCAGATCGGTCGTTGCACCCGGTTCGAAGAAGGTGTGGACGCTACCCGTCGGCGACGAGCACTTCGTCAGCGCGATGCTGAACGGCGTTTGACCGGCGGTCTGCCCCGCAGCGGACAGCGCGCTGGTGGAAACCGAAGGCAGCGCGACCGTGAAGTCCTTCGAGCCCGCGCCGTTGCCGTTGATCGTGCACGTTTGCGACGTCACGGCGCCGGTGAAGGTGATGGTGCCGTCGACTGCTTGCGCCATCGCAGGAATTCCAGCCATGACTGCAAATGCTGCTGCGATACCGACTTTCTGAAAGTTCATAACTGACCTCTATAAAGATTGATTTTCGTAACGAAATAGCCACGGCACGTTAATTCCAAGCGTGTTCTTGGTGATCAGTCTCGTTGCGTATTTCGATGCTCATTATCGAAATCTGCAGCTTCCGTGGCTATTTGACGGAGTACGATTTGTGCGCCGCCAATCCCATGACTTGTACGAAAATCACTAATTGATCTGGCTGGGCTCGCGTGAAGTGTCACAAACGTAAAACGACAGCGCGGCAGGGGCCCCCTGGGTGCCCTCATTGAGCCAGCGATGCTTATGCCAGCCCTGGTCGTCGCATCTGCTTTGAGCAGGGTCATACAGATGTCGCTCAGGATCGCAAAGTTCTGCGCGGCATGATTTACGCGAGCCAGGCATTGGTCTTAACCGAAGGCCACGTTCAGCACCCGGTGCATGATGTTCTCGATGCGCCAATACGCCCGCACGGCGCGCGCATTCCTTGCGGCGTCGGGAGGCTTGCTCGATACGTTGTCATGCCGCCCGGTCATCCTGGCGTCGCCGATTTCGCCAAGTGACCGCCATCATCACGATCGAACGCAGCTCGGGCCATCAGTCCGGATCCGATTCCCGGCACGTAAGGATGTCGCTGGCGATACACCGGTGCGTTTCGATTCAGCCGTGATCCTTGTCGATTTCCTGATGTTCGGTGGTTTGGTTGCGATACGCGTTCGGCATGCATTCGATTGAACCATGCGCATTTCGGGCCGACACGGCATCACAGCGCCACGTCATGCTTCGGCGACCCCGCGCCTCCATTCGGCATTCGGCTGCAACGCACTCCGAACCACAGCACGAGCACGGCGCACACGACCAGCGTCCCCTCGATCAACACGGTGTCCACATTCCAGTAACGGGCCAGGAACACGACCAGCAGGTCGAGCACGAAGTGGAGTGCGATCGCCACCGCAAGCCAGCGCTTCCCGCCGCCGACGAATGACCGCAGGACGATCAGCGACAGGCCGACGTGCACCGCCATCGCACTCGCACGCTCCACCAGTGCGAGCAAGGGTGACGCAATCGTCATGGTCCGGAACTGCGCGTCGATCGACATGTGAGACGCGCCAGCAGCGGCGCGTCACGCCGAAACAGCGCGGCCGTCGCTCAATCTCCGATCACGCTCAATAAGTCGGGATTTCCGCGATGTACGAGATATGGAGGTTCTGCCCCCAGCCGGCGCCCGAATACTCCGGGCGCGAATAATCTTCCCGGGTGATGTTGACGTTGAACCCGGTGGTGGTCACGTGGGTCACCGTCACCGAGAACGTGTCCGGATAGGTGGATGACACGTTGGGATCCTGGAGTGCCGTCACGATGACAACGGGCGTGCTCGAGAACCCGACCGGGAAGTTGATTTTCCGGTTGAGCGGCAGGTTATACCCGGTTTTCTGCGTGCCGCCCGGATAAGCGCCGACTGCCTGTTTCGCCACGATTCTTTCGCCCATTTCAAGCTCCTTGTGAACACGGCACGTTCTCGTCGTGAATGAGCCTCGCGTGAAAGCACGCCGCTCGGACACCAAGCTAGGTCGAGCGCACGGCAAAAGCGATTACGCGCAATTACGCGATTGAAGCGGGTATCCGGATTCGTCGAAACAGAGCCGCAAGCTCCGCGAGCCGTAATCACATGTAATCGCTTCGCGCGCCGGTCCTCCCTATGCTGCAAGCACTCTTCCGCAAGCCTTGATTTCTTCGAAGGTGCCGCCTTGCAAACCGGAAGAGACGCAGACGCCATTGGCGTCGCTACTCGGCAGGTCATTTTTCAATATATCAACGCGAAAGGAATTGCCATGGGTACCAGCAAGATCATCGATGTCCTGATCGCCCTCGACGTCGAGGAAATCCTGAAAAACTATCCGTCGCTCAGTCAGTCAAAGGAACAGCCGACCCTCCTTACCAATGCCGTAGATTGCATCTACATGCTGACTACTCGTGCGAATGCCGTCTATGGCTATGGCCCGAACCAGGGCGGCGCACAGGGCGAAGGCGGCAATGATTTGAATGTCAAGGCGAGCGTCAACGACAGCATCCGCTGGCGCACCGTTTCGCTTACCGACACGGCCGAGTACACGTGTTTTCTGTACGAGTACAAGCTGCTCTCCAGCTCCATCGGCAAGGATCTGCTGGGCAAGAAGACGTACGAAACCGCCAACGTGTCCGAGCCTTACCCCGTCGAGGGCTGGCCCGAAGTCATGCAGGTGCAAAGAGAGCCGCGAGCAGATTTCAAAGCGCGCGCCACCGTCCTGAACGCCGGCAGCGAAATCTATTATTTCTACGTGGCCATTTACGACAACCTCGGGCATCTGAAGGGCTACATCCGCTGGGATCCGCGCCTCACCGTCAGCGGCTGAACCCGAACCGGCGCCACGGGGCAAGGCGGGCGGAGCCCGCTCGCCCCGTCCACCTGACGGGCCCTTGCTTCCGCAGACGGACCAGCCATCAAGTCAGAGAAACAGCAGCGCCGGATTCAACGCCGATTCGTCACATGGCGCGTCGCGCCAATCCAGCGCCACTGGAACCGAGTAAAGCCGCCGCGCACCCAACCGCGGCCAGAAATGACACAGCCCCGGCGCGATGACCTGCGCCACGGACAACCCGATATCGGGCCGCGTCTTGTCGACGACGAGCACATCCATGCCGGCCGCCGCGATTTTCCCGACGCAATGCGCGATCGCCGCCGGCAACGTGTCGGCGTCGATCGGCGGCCACGTCGAGCCTGTCGTGCGGCGCACATCGTTCGCCGGATACAGGAAGCCGGTTTCCGAAAGCTTTTCCCTATCCCAAGGATGCGGGGCATCCGCTGCAATATCGAGCAACTGGTTGACTTCGGTCAGCGCGCGCTGCACGGCGATACGGGCGTCGAGATGGCAGCCGAAGCCGATCGAGAAGCGTCCATCGGCCGGATTTTCGGCCAACGCGGCCACGGCCGGCACGCCGAGATCGTGCGTGATGTCGAGCGCCCACAGACGCCACCCGAACGATTCGTACTCCCGCACGAGCGCATCGAAATACGGCTCTTCGAAACTCGCGAGATCGATCCCGGGGCGCGGACTCCGGTTGTACCACCAGATCGCGACCGCATCGCGCTCGATCAATTCGAGCATGCCTTGCAGAATCGCCTCGTCGAGGGTCGATCCCGCCGCGCAGCCGTTCGGGTTGTGCACGCATGCGACATCGGCCTGCGCGCTGTCGGGCGTCTCCGCATAGCAGTAGCTCAGCGGCACGAGGCGGCGCTTCCCGGAAACGAGCGACCACGCGGGCGTCCAGTCGATGACGTCGCGCGCCGTAAAGCGCGGCGGCACTTGCTTTCGGATATCGCGCGTCAGTGCGTTGATGGCCTCGCGCGCGTCGAATTGCCGTTCGCTGAACTGCTGAAGCGCGTTGACGTGAATCGGTTCGGCATCGCATGCCGGATCGGCGAGCAGCGCTTCCATGCTGCCGGTCACCTTTGCTTCGTCTCCCTGATAAACGCTGCTGAACCGTTCGAGCGCTTCGCACAGCGCGCTCGCGCGCGCCTGCTCGTCGGTGCGGCCCTTGCCGGAGCAGATCCGGTCGAAGCGGTTGCTGGCCGGCACGGCGGCCGGACACACGAGGAAGCCGGACGCATACACCTTGCGCATGCCGGCGTGCCGCTTCGGCATCGGGTGCAGATACGCGATCGCGCCGCTGATCGGCGAGATCAAAGACGCATGGCGTTCGAACACCTGTTGCGGATCGGCGGTGCGGTAGCCGCCGTCGGCACGCGCCAGCCGCGCATGATCGGCGAGCCGCGGCGCATGCGCCGCCTGCTCGCGCATCCACGCGGGATTGCCGCAGCGCGGGCATTGAGGCCGCCTGCGCACCGGGTGCGGCTCGGCAGCCAGCGTGTCGATGCGCTGCGCGACGATCCGCGTGCGCGCGCGCTCCGCCGCGGCGGGGTTGACGGCAATCTGCTCGACCGTCGCCGCGACGAGCGCCGCAGCAGCGGCGGCGGCGGCGCGCGAAGCAGCCGGCGGCGGACGCGTCGCACCGGTGCCGTGATGGCGTGCGAGCAACGCTTCGACGGGCCGGTTGAGGCGGATCCAGTAGCGCACGCATTCGATGCACGGCGCGTCGGCGCGCGCGTCGTCGCCGGCCAGCAGCGGCCCGATCAGCGTCTGCACGCCGTTGGCCGCCACGACGAGCAACGCCCCGCCGCGCGCCGCCACGCGGGCGGCGCACGCGGCGAGATCGTCGCGGTCGTGCGTGTCGGCGATCGCGACGGTCAGTTCGGCGTCCGGCGCGACGTCGATGCCTGCGGCCGCGAACGCCAACCTGAATGCGGCATCGTCTGCGCCGAACGCCTCGACCGCGACGCGCAGCTGCGCGACGCGCGCGCACGCTGCGTCGCCGTCGAGTCCGGCGCGCTCGAAGAAGCCGCGTGCCGCATCGTCGCCGTGCGGCGCGTCAGCGCGCACGTATGCGCGACGCACCAGATGATCGAGCCCGGCGAGCACGTCCCATTCTCCGAACTCGCCCGCGAGCGAGGTCACGATCTCGGCGATCGTCATCCGCGCCCGCAAGCAGGCGGCGATCCGCACGAAGATCGCACCGGACAACATCGCGCGCTTGAATTCGTCGACGACGAACAGCGTGTCGGGCCCCGCGTCGAGCACGCGCAAATGCGGCTTGAAACGCAATACGCGCGAAAAATCGTCGAGCATCGTGTGGCTCCGTGCAACGGGTGAACGCGGCGCGACCCGTGCCGCCTGCACGGGCCGCGCCGCGGTGCGCGGCTCGGCCGCGCGGGGTCAGCAGCAGGTGAACAGGTAGCTCGGCCCGGCGTCGCAGTAGGCCGCGAGCGCGACGGCCTCTTCATCCAGGTTCGTCGGCTGCTCCGGTATGCCGACCGTCATCGCGTTGCGCGGCAGGTTCCAGCTCCCGCCCCCTTTGCCGTCGCTCGTCCAGCCGCGGCCGGCTTCCGGCTTGACGACCTCGATGTCGATGATCCACGGGCACTGATAGCCGAAGTACTTCGCGAGCGCCTCGAGCGGATTCGCCAGCAGTTCGCCCTTGAATTCCGGGTCACGCCAGGAAAGCGCGATCGCGCGCAGATAGACCTTCTGAAACTCCAGCATCGATTCGAGCGTCGGATTGGCGTTGTTGTTTGCCATGTCGGTTTCCCCTGGGGTCGTCAATCCATGATGGTGATGTGGTTCGCGTTGTAGGCGGCCAGCGCCTGCGCGAATTGCTTCTCGTCCGCCGGCGCGGGCGGCAGGAACAGGGTGAGCTTGTTCTTATGGCCGGCGGTCCAGTCGCCGTTGACGCTCGGCGTCCAGGCCGACGATTTGGTCTGCACCTTCAGATCGAGCCGAAACGGAAAGTGGTAGTCGAAATGCTCGCGCAGCGCCTTGACCGGATCGGCCTCGAGTTCGTCGAGAAACGCCCGGGAATGCCACGTGAGGGCGATCGCCCGGATGATGACGGCCCGGTATTCGAGAAACTGCTCGTACGTCGGTAATCGAAGATCCTTGCTCATCGGTCTGTTCTCCTGATGGATGAATGGAACCACTTACGACAACGCATGCAACATCGCTTCGGCGCGCGTGACGATGCCGGTCATGCCCGCCGCCGTTGCAATTCCGAATGCGCGCCGGCACGCGGCTCGCGCGGCCTCGCCGCCGCGTCGCGGATCGGCCTGGCGCACGTATTCGCACCGCTTCAGCAGCAGTTGGGCTTCGTAATACCGTTCGCCGGTCGACTCGCACCATGCGAGGCATTGCCCGATCTGCGCGAGCGCCGCGGCGAAATCGCCGCGCCCGGCATCCAGCTCGGCGAGCAGCGATGCGTAGTAGGTCAGGCCGAGCAGCCCGCCCGATTGCCGCTGCGCATCGAGGTGCGCGACGATGCCCGCGCGATCCCCTTGCGTCCACGCGTGAATGATCGCGGCGTAATGCTCGACCGCGCGCAGCCGGTGCGCATCCGACAGCCGCAGAATCGCCTCCGACGTGGCGGCGGCCGCGTCGCGGTCGCCGGCCAACTGGTGCATGCGCGCGAGGTACATCATCGTGACGCCGAGCGTCGGCAGATGATCGAGGCAGGTCGCGCAGTGCACGGCCTCGTGCGCGATCGCGAGCGACGCCCGCGGATCGTCGTCGATGCACCAGCGCACGCTCGCGAGCGACGCCATCGTCCACGCGCGCGTATCGAGCCCGAGGATGCGCCGATGGCCCGCGTCGCGCCGCACGTCGTAGCCGGCCAGCACGGCTTCGAACGCCACCCGCGCGCGCGCATAGTGGCCGTCGACCCACAGGCTCATGCCGCGCATCGCGTCCGCCGCGACCTGCACGCCGGCATCGCCGCGCTCGGCGGCGAGCGCGTCGAGCCGCGTGCAGATCCCGCGCACGGTGGGGCGATCGCCGGCGACGTGGTAGCAGGTCGACAGCGTCCAGAGCGCGCTGATCGCAAGCTCCTGGTCGTCGAGCGTCTGCACTTGCCGCAGGAGCTGCTCCGCATGCTCGCGCACCTGCGGATCGGCCCAGCCGAAGCGCGCCATCGTCGCGTGCGTCAGCGTGGCGCGGATGCGCGCGCTGTCGTGCTCGCGTTGTGCATAGTCGGCGTTGGCGAGCCAGTCGAACACGGCCTGCCCGTAGCGGATCGCATCGTCGTACCGGGAACGTTCGAGTGCGCGGCGCGCGGCGTCGATGCCGTGGCCGATCGCGTCGGCGAAAGCGCCCGCGCGCGCGAAGTGCCCGGCAACGCCGAACGCATGCGCACCGCCCCCGCGATCGGCTTCCACGGCCAGCGCACGGCCGACGCGCGCATGGTTGCCGCGCCGCACGGCGGGCGGCATCGATTCATAAGCCGCGTCGCGAATCAACGCGTGGCGGAACGAATAAAACACGCGATCGCGCCGGTGCTGCGCATACACGATCCGCTCTTCGAGCAGGAGCCGCAGATGCGCGTCGAGCGTGGCCCGATCGTGCGGCGACGCGTCGGCCAGCAGTTGCGCATCCACCTCGAGCCCGATGGTCGCGGCGAGCTGCGCGGTATCGCGCGCGCCGTCGATCCGGTCGAACGCGAGGCCGAGCATGCCGCCGAGGCTGACCGGAAGCGGATAAGGGTCCGTTGCGCGCGGCCCCGCCGGCGAACCGTCCGCGCCCGTTGCCGCGCCGCTCGTGACGAGCTCGCGCGCGACGGCCTCGATGAACAGCGGGATGCCTGCCGTGCGGTGCGCGAGCTGGCCGAGCCAGGCCGGATCGAGCGCCCGTTCGCCGAGAAACGCCGACACCAGGTGCTGCGCATCGTCGCGCGACAGGCGGCGCAGCGCGAGGCGCTCGGTCGCGCCGCGCCAGCGATCGAGCTTGTCGGGGCGCGACGTGAGCACGATGCCGATGGCCGCCGCGCGCGGCGAGCGCCGCAAGTACGCAAGAAAATCCTCCGTCGAGCGGTCGATCCACTGGACGTCGTCGACGACCAGCAACACCGGCGCGCCGTTGCCGAGCGACACGATCAGCTGCTCGAGGACGTCGAACAACGCGTGCTGTTCGCGCGCGCTCGACCACAGGAACCCCTTCGCATCGCAAGGCAACCCGAGCCACGTCGCGAGCGCGACGCGGGCCGCCGCATGATCGCATTCGAGCGGCGCGATCATCGCGTCGATCGCCGCGAGCGCAAGGCCGGCCGGGCGATCGGCGTCGATGTGCCAATGCGCGCCGATGAACCGCAGGATCGGGAACAGCGCATGGTTCTCCCGCTCGGGCAGGCACCCGCAATGCGCGAACGCATGGCCCTGGGTGCGGACCGCCTCGCACAGCTCGTGCACGAGGCGCGACTTGCCGATGCCCGCCTCGCCGACGACGAGCCGCGGCATGCCGCGCGGCGCCCGCTCGCCGCGCGCGTCGCGACGATGGCGTGCAAGCACGTCCTGCCACGCGCGCAGCAGCGCATCGAGTTCGCGGGCGCGGCCCACCATCGGCGCGGTCATGCTGGCGTCGAGCGAATCGAACGGCGTATCGGCGCGGCGCTCGCCGAGCAGTTCGTGGACGGGCTGCGGCACGAGGCCCGCCCGCGCCAGCCGCAGCGAGGTCGGCCGAGTGTCGGCATGCCGTTCGAGCGCGAGCCGCGCATCGTCGCTGATCAGGATCTGCCCCGGCCCGGCAAGGCGCATCAGCCGCGACGCCGCGGCGGGCATCGACACGCCCGTCAGGTCCGACATGCGCGACGCGTGCGCGAGAACCTGCCCGACGTGAATCGCGGCGGCCACTTCGACGCGCCAGCCTTCGTCACGCGCGTGGCTGCCGGCAGCCGTCGGCGCCGGCAGCCGCGCCCGCTCCGCGACCCGCACCATGTCGAGCGCCGCGCGCGCCGCCCGGCGCGCGGGCCGGTCGATGTCGCCTTGCAGGCCAAAGTGGAACAGCAGCGTATCGCCGAGCCGGCCGCCGACCTGCGCGCCATAACCGACGGCGATGTCCGCGCACTTCGTCAGCCATTGCGCCTCGTAGCCGTCGAGCAGGTCGCCGTGATCGGTTCCGGCGTGCCGCTGCGTGCCCGCTCCGGCGAGCGTGACGGAACAGCACAGCGTGGTGATCTGCCGATACTCGCCAGCCGTTGCGGCCGTCGCGGCCATTCCAGCCATTCCAGCCATTTCGCCGCGCGGCGCGAACGGGTGCGGGCGCGCCGGCCGGCTGGCGCGGCTGGCATCGAACTGGCCGACCAGCGCGGCGAAGTTGAGCGCGCGAAACTGCGCCGCGAGCTCGTCGGCCGACGCGGCGCGCTGCGCCGGATTCTTGCTCAACGCGCGCCGCAGTACCGAGCCGAGCGGATGCGACGCGATCGACGGCGGCAGCGCGATATCCACCGGGCTCAGGTGCTGATAAAGAATGTCGGCCACGCTTGCGCCGTGCATCACGACATCGCCCGTCAGGCATTCGATCACGACCAGGCCCCACGCATACAGGTCGCTTCTGGGCGTCGGCGCCTCGTTGCGCAACTGCTCGGGCGCGCAATATTGCGGCGAGCCGAGCACTTCGGTGTCCTGCGTCGACGTCTGCCGTGCAAGGTCTTCCGTACCCGGCAGCAACTCGCCGATGCCGAAATCGAGCAGCTTCGCGTGCGGCTCGCCATCGGCCATCGCGATCATGATGTTCTGCGGCTTCAGATCCCGATGCACGATGCCGCGCCGATGCGCGGCCGCGAGCGCGTCGAGCACCTCCGTCATCAGCCGGCCCGTGTCGACGGCCGACAGCGGCCCCTGCGCCGCGAGCCAGTCGCGCAAGGTCCGGCCCTCCACGAACTCGAATACGGCGAACAGCCGCCCATCGGGTGCTTCGCCCTTGTCCAGCAAGGCCACGATGTTCGGGTGCCGCAGCGCTTCGCACAGATGCGTCTCATGCTGAAAGCGCGCACGCCGGCGCGCGCGTTCCGCCGTGGCCCGCGCGGCATCGTCCCGCATCAGCTTGATGGCGACGTCTCGCCCCGTGTCGCCGCAGGTGGCGCGAAACACCACGCCGTTGCCGCCTTCGCCGAGCAGCGGGCCGAGACGGTAGCGCCGCTTGCCGGCGAGCTCCGCGAACGGCGCGGCGGCGACGGCAGGCAGCGCGGCGGGCGGCACGACGGGCGGCGCGGCGGGCGGCGCGGCGGGCGGCGCGGCAGGCAGCGCGGCAGGCAGCGCGGCAGGCAGCGCAGCAGGCGGCGCGGCGGGCGGCGCGGCAGGCAGCGCAGCAGGCGGCGCGGCGGGCAGCGCGGCAGGCAGCGCGGCAGGCAGCGCGGCGGGCGGCGCGGCAGGCAGCGCGGCGGGCGGCGCAGCAGGCAGCGCGGCGGGCTGCACGGCAGGCAGCGCGGCGTGCAGCCGTGGTTCGGGCATCTGCGGCGCGACGGGCACGCGCAACGCGGTCGGCAACACGGCCGTTTCTCCCGCGTTCATGACGAGTACTGGACGACCGGGCCCGGCGCCCGACGATGCACGCCGCCGATACGCAGTTCGACGCGCGGCACCGACTGGCATTCGAGGTGCTCGCCGCGCATGACGCGGAACGGAAAATCGCCGAAGCGGACGCTGCCGCGCCGGCGTTCGACGAGCTGGCTCGCGTCGAGCCCCGGCAGGGCCGCGAACTGGGCCCGCGCGCGGTGGATCTGCACGTTGACGTGGGAGGCGTCGATGCCGAGCATGCGCGCCAGCCGGTCGAGCTCGACCCAGCCTTGCGTCGCGGCGTCGTAGCCGGCCTGCATGTCGGCGGAGCGCGCCCGGGCAAGCGTGACGAGGCTGTAGTGATGGGCGCGCTCGCCAAGATCGACCACGCCGCCGCGTATGTGCAGCAGCATGCGTACGTGCTCTTCGTTCTGGCTGACGCGGAATTCGAGCAGTTGCGCCGGCGCGGCGGGATCGGCGGGCGACGCGAGCATCATCGTCGAGCCGCTGCGCACGAGCGCCAGGCGCCAGGTGAGCTCGCCGGTCGACACTTCATCGCCGTCACGCAGCGTACGCGGCGGCAGCGTGTCGTCGCACAGCCATTCGCCGGCCGGCGACCGGACGATCGTGACCGGCCGCGCGGCGTGCGCGGGCAGGATCTGGCGCGGCGCGAGCACGATCGGATGCGCGGCGCCGCGGATCGGCCACAGCGTATCGGCCGGATCGTCGAGCGTGTCGACGCGCCACGGCGCGACGCCCGCCCGGCCGAACCGGATCACGTCGCCTCGTTGCAGCACCGCATGTTCGCCGTCGCGCAACGGCGTGCCCGATACCGTCGTGCCGTTGCTGCTGTGATCGTGCAGTTCCCACCGCCCGCCGATCCAGCGGATATGGGCATGGACGCGGGACACCGACGCATCCCGGATGACCGTGTCGCAGCGCGCGGGATCGCGGCCGAACACGTGATACGCGCGGAGCAGACACGCTTCTCCAGAAGAATCGTTCCTGAGTATCGCCATGGCCGCCCCGTTTCGGTTCCGCCCGGATCGCTCGAGTGACGCATCGACGCAGCCGGGCCAGCGATTGATTCACTGATCGCGAACAATGTCGCCTGTTCGCCGCCTCGTTACCTGTTTTCGTCAGCTATCTGTTGAATCGTTGCCCATCCGGCGCGCCATTTCAGCCAATTGAATGGTTCACCGTTTTGTTGTTTTTAAACCGTGCAACTTGATGAAAATCCTGCCAAATAAACTCATGCATCGCAACCGGAATGCGCAATCCGAAACCGGATATTGCAATGCTTTACATTTGCAGACGATTTTCCGGTGATAAATAAAGGGTCGAAGAATCTTCTCCAGGCACGACGCTGGACAGCCGCCCGCAGCCACGCTGACTGGCAATAATGACAGGCCGGATATGAGAAACAATTTCCGCCAAAGTAATCCGTCATACACGCGCAAATTGAATTAAATAATTTCGGCAATTCATATAATCATCGCCGTCATTTTGGCGGCCGGCATTACCTCGCTCATTGCGGCATACCGAAACCTGGCGATCCGCCCGTCCGCGACCTATATTTAGCCGCATGGCTAACTTTAACCCCGGCATCAGCGACGTATTCCATGCGCTGTCCGACCCGACGCGCTGCGCGATCGTCAGCGCGCTCGGCCGCGGCGAGCAGACCGTCTCCGTGCTGGCGGCGCCGTTCGCGATGGCGCTGCCGTCCTTCATGAAGCACGTCGCGGTGCTCGAGCGCAGCGGCCTCGTCCGGACCCGCAAGACCGGGCGCGCGCGCACCTGCGCGCTGGTCGGCGGCCGGCTGTCGGAAGCGGAGCAGTGGCTCGCCGCGCAGCGCGCGACGTGGGAAGCCCGGTCCGACCGCATGGTCGAATTCGTCGAACGCCGTCATGCAGAGGAGCACGTCGATGTCAGCCCACCCCGCCGAACCCGCTGAAGCCAGCGACCTCGTCATTTCCCGCGTGCTGCGCGCACCGCGCGGCGCGTTGTGGCTGGCGTGGACCGCCCCCGAACTGCTGAAGCAATGGTGGTGCCCGAAGCCGTGGACCACCGAAGTGCGCGCGTTCGAGCTGCGGCCCGGCGGCGCGTTCCACACGTTCATGCGCGGCCCCGAAGGCGGCACCAGCGACA
Source organism: Burkholderia stagnalis (assembly GCF_902830275.1). Classification (GTDB taxonomy): domain Bacteria; phylum Pseudomonadota; class Gammaproteobacteria; order Burkholderiales; family Burkholderiaceae; genus Burkholderia; species Burkholderia stagnalis. Next base: position 117,268 of record NZ_CADESW010000003.1, read on the forward strand.
ACCCGGGCTGCTTCCTCGAGATTGCGCCCGAGTCGCGCATCGTGTTCACGTCGATGCTCACCGGCGGCTGGCGGCCGCACACGCCGTGGCTCGGGTTCACGGCCGTGATCACGATGCGCGACGATGACGCAGGCTGCCGCTACGAAGCCCGCGTGATGCATCCGGACGTCGCGACGCGCGAGCGCCACGAACAACTCGGCTTCTTCGACGGCTGGAATACCTGCATCACGCAGCTCGACGAGCTGGCCGGCACGCTCGACTGACCGCGCACGCACGCCCGGGGCGCGACGCCGGGCGTCGCGATGCGCCGCACGACTGGTGCTGCGCAAAACGCGCACGCATGCGACACTGCCCCGCATTCGCGCCGCCATGGGCGGCGCCTGCCCCGGACATGCACCAGAGGACCCTCGCGATGAGCACCGCGACCGCCGCCACGTGGTATTTCGATTTCGTTTCGCCGTTTGCCTACCTGCAGCAGGAACAGTTCGACGCGCTGCCGCCGACGCTCGCGCTCGAACCGCGCCCGGTCGTACTCGGCGCGCTGCTCGCGCACTGGGGACAAAAGGCGCCGGCCGAGATCGCGGCCAAGCGCGTGTTCATCTATCGCCACGCGCAGTACCGCGCCGACAAGCTCGGCATCCCGTTCCGGATGCCGCCCGCGCATCCGTTCAATCCGATCCGGCCGCTGCGCCTCGCGATCGCGATGGGCGGCTCGCTCGACGTGATCCGGCGCATCTTCCGGCACATCTGGCGCGACGGGCACGACGTCGCGTCGCCGGAAGGCTTCGCCGCGCTGTGCGACGCGGTCGGCTTTCCGGACGGCGTGAACGCCGTCGATGCGCCGGCCGTGAAGGACACGCTGCGCGCGTATACCGACCAGGCGATCGCGCACGGCGTGTTCGGCGTGCCGACGTTCGAATGGAGCGGCGAGCTGTTCTGGGGCGAGGATGCGACCGCGATGTTCGTCGACTGCGTCGCCTCGCGCGCGTGGCTCGACTCGCCCGAAGTGCAGCGCATCAGCGCGCTGCCGGAAGGCATCTGGCGCGGCTGATCCCGCCGGCCGGGCGGTCGACGGTTGCCCGTTGCCCGTTGCCCGTTGCCCGTTGCCCGTTGCTGGTCGCCGGTCGCCGGTCGCCGGTCGCCGGTCGCCGGTCGCCGATTGCCGGTTGCCGGTCGCCGGTCGCCGGTCGCCGGTCGCCGATTGCCGGTTGCCGGTTGCCGGTCGCCGGTCGCCGGTCGCCGGTCGCCGGTCGCCGGTCGCCGGTTGCCGGTTGCCGGTTGCCGGTTGCCGGTTGCCGGTTGCCGGTTGCCGGTTGCCGGTTGCCGGTTGCCGGTCGCCGGTCGCCGGTTGCCGGTTGCCGGTCGCCGGTCGCCGGTCGCCGGTCGCCGGTCGCCGATTGCCGGTCGCCACGCGCCGGCGTCAGAGCGCATGCCCGTCGACCAGCCCCGGCACCGCCTCCCGCATCATCGCGATGAACCGCACGAGCCGCGACGGATAGAACTGCGCGTGCGGATAGGTCAGGTAGACCGGCAGCGGCGCGGCCTCCCACTGCGGCGCGAGATGGACGAGACGCCCTTGCGCCAGCGCGTCCGCGAGCATCCACGACGAGCCGACGCAGGCGCCGACGCCCAGCAGCGCCGCGCTGCGCAGCGCATACAGGTTCGCGGTGCTGATGCGCGGGCGAATCGCGATGCGGCGCGTCTCGCCGGTCACCGCATGGCGCAGCGCCAGCTCGTTGCGGTAATACGTGCGCAGCGACAGCCACGGCAACGCGGCCAGCGCGTCGGGCTCGGCGGGCACCGGCGCACCGTTCAGCACCGACGGCGCGGCCACCACGAAGCGCGGCACCTTCGACAGCCGGATCGCGACCACGCCGGGATCGGTCGGCTCGCCGACCTGGATCGCGCAATCGATGCCGCTGCCGATGAAATCCCGCACCTCGTCCTGCAGCAGCCATTCGACCGACACGCGCGGATAGTCGGCGAGAAAGCGCGCGAGCGGCCCGACGAAACGCTCCTGCCCGAATGCGTGCGGCACCGCCACCCGCAGCAGCCCTTCGGGCTCCTCCTGCGCGCCGCGCAGGTCGGCTTCGAACGCCGCCCAGCTCGCCAGCAGCTCCTTCGCGCGCTTGAAGCAGCGCTCGCCGTCGACGGTGAGCCGCATCGTGTGCGTCGTCCGCTGCAGCAGCCGCACGCCGAGCGAGCGCTCGAGCGCCTGCAGCCGGCGGCTGATCGTCGGCTGGGTCGTGTTCAACTGCGCGGCCGCCGCGGACAGGCTGCCCGATTCGACTATGCGCACGAAGGTTTCCATCAGCTCGAAACGATACCCGGCGCCCTCCACCGGATCGGTGCGATGGCGCTCAAGGCCTTGAGCAGTGGTATTTTCTGGGCTTTTTTCGTTCATACGTCCAGCGTATAACAAATCTGCACGGCACGGTACTACCGTCGCATCCAGCCTGTCGGCACACTCGCGTCCATCTCCTCACCTGACGAAGGACCCGATCATGTCCACCCCGACGAACCTCGATACCGCGGCCCGCCCGCCGCTTACCCCGCACCACGCCGCACCGCTCGGCCGCGGACTCGTGCTGCTGCTCGCCGCGGCGGCCGGCCTCGCGGTCGCCCCGCTCTACTACAGCCAGCCGATGCTCGGCGTGCTCGGCCCGGATCTCGGCGCGGGCGCCCGCGCGGTCGGCTTCGTGCCGACGCTCACGCAGCTCGGCTACGCGCTCGGCATCCTGCTGCTCGCGCCGCTCGGCGACCGCTTCGACCGCCGCCGCGTGATCCTGATCAAGGCCGCCGCGCTGGTCGGCGCGCTGCTGCTCGCCGCCGCCGCGCCGTCGATCGGCCTGCTGCTGGCCGCGAGCTTCGCGATCGGCCTGTCCGCGACGATGGCGCAGGACGTCGTGCCGGCCGCGGCGACGCTCGCGCACGACGCGCATCGCGGCCGGATGGTCGGCACGGTGATGACGGGCCTGCTGATGGGCATCCTGCTGTCGCGGGTGGTCGCCGGCTTCATCGCCGAGAACGTCGGCTGGCGCGCGATGTTCGTGATCGCCGCCGCGAGCGTCGCCGCGATCGGCGCCGTCGCCGCGCGCGGCCTGCCGCGCTTCGAACCGACCACGCGCCTGTCGTATCGCGCGCTGATCGGCTCGCTCGGCGAACTGTGGCGCCGTCATCCGGCGCTGCGGCGCGCGGCGCTCGCGCAAGGCGTGCTGTCGGTCGGCTTCAGCGCTTTCTGGTCGACGCTCGCGCTGATGCTGCATGGCGCGCCGTTCCATCTCGGCAGCGCCGCCGCCGGCGCGTTCGGCCTCGCCGGTGCAGCCGGCGCGCTCGCCGCGCCGATCGCGGGCCGTCTCGCCGACCGTCATGGGCCGGAATGGGTCACGCGGCTCGGTATCGGCATCGCGACGCTGTCGTTCGCGGCGATGGCATTCGCGCCGCTGCTGTCGACGCATGCGCAGCTCGGCCTGCTCGCGGCGGGCACGATCGGCTTCGACCTCGGCGTGCAGGCGACGCTGATCGCGCACCAGTCGATCGTGTACCGGATCGATCCGGCGTCGCGCAGCCGCCTGAATGCAGTGCTGTTCGTCGGCATGTTCATCGGCATGGCGGCCGGCGCCGCGATCGGCAGCCAGCTGCTCGCGCAACTGGGCTGGACCGCGGTGCTCGGGCTCGCCGTCACGACGTCGCTCGCCGCGCTCGCCGTGCGGATCTGGCGGCGCTGATCGGTCGACGCACGACGCGTCGATAAAATGCACCCGGACGGGCAAGCGCCTCGCGCTTGCCCGTCTTTTCTTTTCATTTTCGATCGGCGCAAGCGCAAACACGAGCGCGCGCGCCGCCCGCCAGGTTCACGCGCCCCGCTTGCCGCATGCGTTCATCCGATGCAATGCGCAGACCAATTGATCCGATTGTCCAGTTCACCCAAATATTTTTGGCATTTCCACGGCTGCGGGAGCGTCACACACCGCCTTATCCGCGAACACCACGCCGGACGGCCCGCACGCATCCGGCCCCATGTCGCGCGACCCGTTTTATCAGGGGATTCCCGGTATTTTTTCCCATTTTCTTTGAAATTCCGGGTGGACATACTTGCCCCCCGTTGCGCTGCAGCCCGAGCGCGCCTTGAGTCCCGCCGGCCGCCATGTCATGCGCTGCACGTCCGCCGGGGCCGCAGACCATGAACGACTTCGACACCACGATCCAGCTCCACCTCACCCAGATCACGCTCAGCCCGCTGCTGAACCATGCGATCCGCGTCATCGCGGGCCTGTATACGTTCAAGGGCTTCGTGCTCGTTCCGATACTGTGCTGGCTCTGGTTCCAGCCCGGCCCGCATCGCGAACGGCAGCGCGAGATGATCGTCGCGACCGTCGCGAGCGGCCTGCTCGCGCTCGCCACGGGCCGGCTGCTCGCGAAGACCCTGCCGTTCCGCCTGCGCCCGATCTACAACCCGGATCTGCACCTGCACTTTCCGTCGGCGGAATTGCGCGAGGCGACCCTGCGGACCTGGAGTTCGTTTCCGAGCGACCACGCGATGCTGTGGATGGCGGTCGCGACCGGCATCTTCCTGATGTCGCGCCGCCTCGGCGTGCTCGCGCTGCTGTACACGGCCGTGTTCATCTGCCTGCCGCGCGCGTATCTCGGCTTTCACTATCCGACCGACCTGCTCGGCGGCGCCGCAATCGGCATCGCGATCACCTGGCTGATGACGCGCGATGCGATCCGCACGCGCTTCGCGCCGGCCGTGATGCACGGCATCCAGCGCTTTCCCGCGCCCGCCTATACGCTCGCGTTCCTGCTGTGCTTCGAGCTGATCACGCAGTTCGACGAACTGCTGACGCTCGCGCGCTCGGCATCGCACGCGCTGTGACCGGCATGCTGCCGCTGCTGCTGTCACGCCGAACCCGCGCGCGCTGCCGGGCGTGCGCGTCGGCATCCCGCCGCGCGGACGCCGGCCTGCCCGTCAATCGCGATCGGGCGCGCCGAGCGGAAAGAACGCGCGATACGGCCGCGCCTCGTCCACCGCGCGCGCAAACGACGGCCGCGCCAGCAGGCGCTGCCGGTACGCGATCACATGCGCGAACGACGGATCGATGCGATGGGTCCAGTCCGCATAGAACAGGAACGGCGCCGCGCCGCAATCGGCGAGGCTGAAGCGCGCGCCGGCCGCCCATTCGCGCGCCGCCATCCTGGCGTCGAGCCACGCATACGCGGTGTCGAGCATCGCGCGCGCATCGGCGACGCCGCGCGCGTCGCGTTCCGCCTGCGGACGCAGCGCGTCGAGCACGATCTTCTGCTGCGGCGTCGACACGTAGTTGTCGAAGAAGCGATCCATCATCCTGACCTCCAGCGCCGCGTGCGGATCGTCGGGCAGCAGCCGGACGGGCCCGGGATGGTTCAGCCCGAGATACTCGATGATGATCGTCGCCTCGATGATCGTGCGGCCCGCATCGACCAGCACCGGAAAGCGCTTCATCGGCCACAGCGCGGCGAGTTCCCGCATCGGCGCCGGGTCGTCGTGCTGCAACAGGCGATAGTCGAACGGCGTGCCGTTTTCGTACAGCGCGGTCAGCACCTTCTGGCAATACGACGAGAAAGGATGGGCATACAGGGTCGGCAGCATCGGCGCTCCTCTTCCGGGTAGGGTCATACCGGCCGCGCCTGCGCGCCGCGACATGCGGCGCACCTCGGCCGGTCAATACGACGACGAACGACACGGGCCGGAATCGACATCCGGCGATCAGGATTTCCGGCGCACGCGCCTGCCCGGCTACAGCCGCCCGTTCACGACCGTGCGCCCGTCGGCCCGCCAGCGCAGCATGCCGCCGCCGAGATTCGCGACCGCGTCGAAGCCCGCCTGACGCAGGATCACGGTCGCCTGCGCGGACCGTCCGCCGGCCCGGCACACGGTCACGATCGGCCGCTCGCGCGCGAGTTCGCCCGCGCGCGCGGCCAGTTCGCCGAGCGGGATCAGCGTCGCGTCCGGAATGTGCCCGAGCGGCCCGGTGAATTCGGCGCTCTCGCGCACGTCGACGACCTGCACCGCGTGCAGGTGATCCTCGAGCCATTGCGGATCGATTTCCCAGAAGCCCGCGAACGTATAGACGAGCGGCGCCCAGCCGGGCTCGGCCTGCTGCTCGGGCGCGCTCGCCGCGAAGCCGCACTGCAGGTTCGCCGGCACCGCGACGTCGATCTGGCGCGGGTGCGGCAGCCCGAGGTTCGTCATGTAGCCGGCGAAATCGTCCTCGCTGAGATCGCCGCCGAGGCGCGGGTTGAAGCGCCGCTCCTCGCCGACGCTCGTCACGGTCAGCCCGCGATAGTCGTGCGCCGGATACAGCAGGCACGCCTGCGGCAGCGTGAAGATCCGGCCGTGCACCGCGCGATACATCGCGCGCGGGTCGCCCTGCTGGAAATCGGTGCGCCCGGTGCCGCGGATCAGCAGGCAGTCGCCGGTGAACGCCATCGATTCATCGTCGAGCACGAGGCTGATGCAGCCGTTGGTGTGGCCCGGCGTCGCGCGCACGGTCAGGTAGCGGCCGCCGAACGCGCACTGGTCGCCGTCGCGCAGATAGCGGTCCGCCCCTTGCGCGCCGCTCGCCGCGGAAAAGCCGATCGCGCTGCCGGTGCGCTGCTTCAGCAGCCACGCGCCCGTCACGTGGTCGGCGTGCACGTGCGTATCGATGGTCATGACCAGCCGCAGGTCGAGTTCGTCGAGCAGCGCCGCGTCGCGCCGCACCTGCTCGAACACCGGATCGATCAGCAGCGCTTCGCGCGATGCGCGATCGGCGAGCAGATACGTATAGGTAGACGATTGTGGATCGAAGAGTTGCCTGAAGATCATCACGATGCCGCTCCGCCGCCTGTCCATGCCCGGCGCGCGCCACGCGCCGCCTCGCCGCGCCGCCGCTCCTCGCCCGCGCGAATCGGCCGCCGCCTTGCCGGCCCGGCCGATTCGCGCCCCCGTCGTGCCGTCGCGCGCCGCGTCAGCGCGGCTGCGTGACGTACCGCAGGTACGGCTTCAGCGTCCTGAAGCCCTGCGGATACTTCTTCTTCGCATCGTCGTCCGACACCGACGTCGGAATGATGACATCGTCGCCCGGCCGCCAGTTCACCGGCGTCGCCACCGTGTGCTGCGCGTTCAGCTGCAGCGAATCGAGCAGGCGCATCACTTCGTCGAAATTGCGGCCCGCGCTCATCGGGTACACCAGCATCGCCTTGACCTTCTTGTCCGGCCCGATGATGAACACCGAGCGCACCGTCGCGTTGTCGACCGCGGTGCGCGGCCCGCCGCCCGCGTTCGGATGGATCATGTCGTACAGCTTCGCGACCACCAGGTTGTCGTCGCCGATCATCGGATAGTTGATCGCGTGCCCCTGTGTCTCCTCGATGTCCTTCACCCACCGCTGGTGATCGCTGACAGGGTCGACGGAGAGCCCGATGATCTTCGTATTGCGCTTGTCGAATTCCGGCTTGAGCCCGGCCATGTAGCCGAGTTCGGTCGTGCACACCGGCGTGAAGTCCTTCGGATGCGAGAACAGGATCGCCCAGTGGTCGCCGATCCACTCGTGAAAGCGAATCGTGCCCTCGGTCGTCTCCGCGGTGAAATCGGGGGCTTCTTCTCCTAGTCGAATCGACATTTCGTCCTCCATGACATGGAACCCTCATGACGCCCGCGCCGCGGTCGGCGCGGCCGCGCCCTGATTCGTCGAACGTGGGTGTGGCGATCGCCGCGAGGCCCGCCCCGTGGCCACGGGGCGGATCGGCGCGCCGGCGGGCGGGCACGCGGCCCGCGCGCGGCGCGCCGCGCAATCGTCCTGGCGCGGGACGCCGGCCGGCACGCGCCGTGTCCCGCGCGCTTATAGCGTAGGTCAAATTGCGCACGCCACGGGCGGCAGTTCGCCGCGGGCATGGCGCGCGGCGGGCGTGGGACGGCCGCATCGCACCGCCTATACTTTTTGCATCGACACCCCGGCGCGCGCCGCGCGTCCGGCCGTTTCCTTTCCTGTGAGGAGACCATCATGGCCCGCCGCTACATCGATTGCCGCGAGTTTCCCAGCGACATGAACTGTTCGGTCGCGATTTCGGCCGATTCCGACGGCGAACTGCTGGAGGCCGCGGTCCAGCATGCGGTCACGGTGCACCAGCACACCGACACGCCCGAATTGCGCACGCAACTGAAGGCGCTGTTCCGCGACGGCACGCCGCCCGCCGACGCGCCCCGCAGCGCGTGAGCAGGCATCCGCGCCGCGCCGGCCGACTGTCCGCCGCAGATCTCCCCTTTCCGCCTTCCGATCGCTCCCCGCCGCGCCGGCATCCCCCGCCGGCCGGCGACTGTCGCGCGCAATGCCGACGCGCACCGTCCCGAACCGATGCGCGCGCAACGATACGCCCCTGTAACGCGCACGTTCGCGCGCGGCCCGGCGCCGCTTGCCGCGCCCGCCGCATACGGCGCGTGAGCGATGCCACAGGCCCTCGCCTTCGCGCGTGGATCACGCGTGAAACGTTTTTTCCGCGTTGTGCCGCAGCAGCCGTCGCGAGAAATGAAATTCCCCAATTGAATCATCACGTTATCGCATTTGGCACGTTGCTCGCTTACCTCCTGGAACAGGTTCGCACGCAGGTGACGCCGGCATAAACACGCCGTCCCGGTCACGCTGGCTGCAACCGGGCGGCATCGCGTATGCCGCGTCAGAACAGGCCGCAGGCCTGCAAGGGAGATCCGTTTCGCCGAACCCGACGAATCCGGGGGCCGCTGCCGGCGCGATGCGCCGGGCAGGCCACCTGGCGGATGGTCGTTTTTGCAACGCGTCGAACAACGCGAGTCGTTTCAGGAGGAAGCCATGAAAGTGCGAGGAACCCATGGGTCGCTGCGCGTATGGAGCGCCGTGCTGACCGGTCTTTGTGCAGCCGTCGTCACAGTCGCCGCACTCGGTTCGCAGGCGGCCTTCGCCGGCCCGAAACGTCAAACGGGCCACGGCTCGCTGCCCTCCAAAGGGAACATACCGGCCAAGTTCGAGACGCTGCCGTCCGGCCCGCATCCGAGCGAAGTGAAGAACGCAGGCAAGTTCAAGCCGCAACAACTATAGGCATCACGCGGAAGTCATTGTCGGGGAAGGATTCAGTCATTTCGATTACCGATGCGTGAGGTTTGCCATGAGTGCAATGCGAACGTTATTCCGCTCCCCCGGGCCATTGGCGCGCGGGCTGGCCGCCGCCGGACTCTGTGCCGCGGCGCAGGTCGCGCAGGCCGTCCCGCTGGATGCGCTGATCGACCTGAAGGTGCTGGTGCTCGCCAGCCAGCAGGCCGGCAATACCCCTGAACTGCAGGCAACGCAGACGATCCTCGACCGCCTGGGCGTGCCGTACACCATCTACAGCTACGACACGAACAACCCGACGCTGCCGCCGCTCGAAACCGGCAACCATGCGATGTATCAAGGCATCATCATGCCGGTCAGCGACGCGCGCTACATGAACCCGTTCGGCGCGAACGCGCTGGCCACGACGCTCGCGCGCTACCAGTTCAAGTACAACGTGCGGCTCGCGAGCGTCTACACGTGGCCGGGCGACACGGGCTGCATGCAGTACGTCGGCTACCGCGATACGACCGCGTCGCCGCTCAACACGACGCTGACGACGACCGGCAAGACGCTGTTCCCGTACATGAACGCCGGCTCGACCACCGCCAATCCGCTGGTCGTGCAGAACGCGTGGACCTACTTCATGTCGCCGGCGAGCCCGCTGCCGGCCGGCACGACCACGACGACGCAGATCCAGGGCACGGCGTCGACCGGCGTCACCTATTCGGTCGCATCGACCTGCCTGTTCGGCAATACCACGCCGCTCGCGGGCGACAGCACGTCGCGCGAGATCATGGCGGTGTCGTTCGACAACAACCCGTTCCTGATGCACTCGCTGACGCTGTCGTACGGCATCGTCAACTGGGTCACGCGCGGGCTGTTCGTCGGCGTCCGGCACACGTACATGGATCCGCAATTCGACGACCTCGGCATTCCGGACGAAATCTATCCGTATGCGCAGTCCGACCTGACCGGCCTGTGGTACGACGTGCGGACCGGCAAGACGACCAACACGAGCCCTCCCGGCCAGTGCCCGCTCGGCAGCCCGCCCGGATCGGTCAACCCGAGCACCGGCACGACCGCATGCGAATACCGGATGGTCGGCACCGACTTCGACAACGCGATGAACTGGCAGGACACCGTCAACGCCAATACGGCGAACGCGGGCGCGCTGAAGTTCACGATGGCGTTCAACGGTTCGGGCTTCAGCACCGATTTCGGCGGTCTCGGCAACTACCCGGCCACCGGCACCGATACGCTGACCACCGAGACCAACGCGAACGAGTTCGAGTTCAAGTGGATCACGCACACGTACGACCATGCGCTGCTCGATCCGCCGTTCACGACGACGGCCGCGCAGGTCACGACCGAGTTGCAGAGCAACCACGCCGTCGCCCAGTCGTTCGGGTTCGAGAAGTACAACAAGACCGTCATCGTCACGCCGGAGATTTCCGGGCTGTACAACGCGACGACGCTCGGTGCGCTCCGGTCGTTCGGCGTGACGACACTCGTGTCCGATTCGTCGAAGCCGACGCCGCCGGTCGGCACGCCGAATTGCCCGACCAACAACAACGGCGTCATATGGCCGCTGCCGCCGTTCAACGCGGGCAAGTTCAACTGCGTGAACCAGAACATCTTCGAGATCCCGCGCTACGCGACCGCGCTGTTCTACAACGTGTCGCAGCCGGCGGAATGGGTGGCCGAGTACAACTACTTCTACGGCGCGAACGGCATCGACCCGACACGCTGGGGCTTCGACCTGAACTACACGCAGGTGCTGGACAAGGTGTCCGATACGCTGGTGAGCTACCTGCTCACGTACGACGTCCGGCCGCTGATGTTCCATCAGTCGAACCTGCGCAGTTACAGCGGGACGAGTTCGCTGGCGGGTGACCTGCTGAACGCGGTGCTCACGAAGTACAACAAGTTCTACAAGGGCCTGCCGATCCGCAGTCCGTACCTGTCCGACTCGGGCACGCTCGGCCGGCAGCGGCTGGTGTTCAACTCGTCGAACGTGGCGGCCACGCTGAAGCCCGGCGTGTCGATCACGCTCAGCGCGTCGCGCACCGACGGGCAGTCGGTCGTGGTGCCGATCACCGGCGTGACGTTCGGCACCGTGCATGAGACGTATGGCGGCCAGAGCAACTCCACGATCACGCTGCTTCCGGCCACCGCCTATACGACGTTGATTACGCCGGCACCGGTCTGGCAATAGCTTGCCGAAAGGCATGACCGCGTCACGGAGGCGCGAGTTGACGACGCCCGCCGCAAGGCGGGCGTTTTTTTGTCTGCGGATCGCGGATCGCGGGCTGGGGCTGGGGCTGGGGCTGGGGCTGGGCTGGGCTGGGCTGGGCTGGGCTGGGCTGGGGCTGGGCAGCGTCGTTGGGCCATGCGCGAATCTGTGAAACAATCGCGCTTCGCTTTCAGCCGGAATCCGGCGCCCCAGCCAAGGAGCCTGTCGATGATCACCTCGGGAAGCTGTCACTGCGGCAACCTTACTTTCGCGCTCGACTGGCGCGAGGCCGCGCCGCGCATCGCGGCGCGTTCCTGCACCTGTTCGTTTTGCCGCAAGCATGGCGGCACCTGGACGTCCTGCCCGTCCGGCGCGCTGGAAATCACCGTGAAGGACCCGGCGCGGGTCGGCACGTATGCGTTCGGCACGGGCACCGCGCAGTTCCACGTATGCGCGACGTGCGGCGTCGTGCCGGTCGTGACGAGCAAAGTGGACGGCCGGCTCTACGGGGTCGTCAACGTCAACGCATTCGACGGGGTCGACGCGTCGCTCATCGATCCGCCCACGGCGGGTTCGTTCGACGGAGAAAGCACGGATGAACGTCTCGCGCGCCGCAAGCGCAACTGGATACCGGATGTCGTGTTCCGCCACGTCTCGTCCGCGTGAACACCTGAACAGGACCCGGCCGACATGTCGATGACGATCGATCCGAAGCAGGCCGCCGCGCTGCTGGCCGTCGCCGACACCGGCAGCTTCGAGCAGGCCGCGGTGCGCCTGCATGTGACCGCGTCCGCCGTCACCCAGCGCGTGCGCGCGCTGGAAGCGAGCCTCGGCACGCCGCTCGTGCTGCGCACGCGGCCGTGCCGGCCGACCGTTGCGGGGCAGCGCGTGCTGCAGCACCTGCGCCGCGTCGCGCTGCTGCAGGCCGACCTGCAGAGCGCGCTCGCGGTCGAGCGCGAATCGCCGATCTCCGTCACGATCGCGCTCAATTCCGACAGCCTCGGCACCTGGTTCCTGCCCGCGCTGACGTCGGTGCTCGCCGGCGAACGCATCCTGTTCGAACTGATCGTCGAAGACCAGGATCACACGTTCGCGCTGCTCGAAAGCGGGATGGCGGTGGGCTGCGTGACGACCGAACCGAAGCCGATGCGCGGCTGCGTCGCGACGCCGCTCGGCATGATGCGCTACCGGCTGCTGGCCGCGTCGGCGTTCGCCGCGCGCTGGTTCCCGCGCGGGCTCAGCCGCGCCAGCGCGCGCCGTGCGCCGGTCGTCGCCTATTCGCGGCGCGACACGCTGCAGTCGTCGTTCCTGGAAGAGAAATTCGGGTTGCCCGTCGGCGCATACCCGTGCCACTACGTGCCCGGCACGCACGCGCATTTTGCCGCCGTGCAGCACGGGCTCGGCTACGCGATGGTGCCGGCGCCGCTGCTCGGCGACGCGCCGCTCGACGCGCAGGGCCTCGTCGATCTCGCGCCCGCGCACCCGACCGACGTCACGCTGTACTGGCACGCGTGGACGGTGCAGTCGCCGGCGATGGCGTCGCTGTCCGCGCGCGTCGTCGAGGCGGCGCGGCGGCTGCTCGCGCCGCTTGCGCGCTGAAGCCGCCGCTTTGCGCTTGCGCGCGCCGCGTTCCCGCCGCGTTCCCGCCGCGTTCCCGCCGCGTTCCCGCAGTGTTCCCGCAGTGTTCCCGCGTTGTTCTCCGTGGTGCTCCCGCTACGCGCGGCGCTGCGCGAAATACCCGCCGACCGCGCTGACGAACGTATCGATGTCGGCGCGCGACACATCGCAGTGCGTGACGAAACGCGATGCATAGAGCATCTGCGTGAGGATCCCGCGTTCCTTCAACCACGCCTCGAGCGACACGCAGTCAGCTTCCGGGAATTGCGCGAACACCATGTTCGTCGCATGCGACAGCACCTTCACCTCGTCGATGCGTGCCAGCCCTTCGGCCAGATGCGCGGCGTTCGCGTGATCGTCCGCGAGCCGTTCGACGTTGTGCTCGAGCGCATACAGGCACGCGGCGGCGAGAATCCCCGCCTGCCGCATCCCGCCGCCGAGCACCTTGCGCCAGCGGTGCGCGCGCTCGAGCAGCGGCCGGCTGCCGACCAGCACCGAACCGACCGGCGCGCCGAGCCCTTTCGAGAAGCAGATCGACACCGTGTCGAACGGCGCACACACGTCCGCGATCGTGCGGCGCGACGCGACCGCCGCATTGCACACGCGCGCGCCGTCGAGATGCGTGGCGAGCCCGCGGCCGCGCGCGACCGCGACGGCCTCCTCCGCGTAGCCCGTCGGCAGCACGCGGCCGCCGATCGTGTTCTCCAGCGCAAGCAGGCGCGTGCGCGCGAAATGGTTGTCGATCGGCTTGATCGCCGCGACGATCTTGTCGATCGGCAGCGAGCCGTCGAGCGCGTTCTCGATCGGCTGCGGCTGGATGCTGCCGAGCACCGCCGCGCCGCCGCCTTCGTACTTGTAGGTGTGCGCGAGCTGGCCGACGATGTATTCGTCGCCGCGCTCGCAATGCGCCATCAGCGCAGCCAGGTTGCTCTGCGTACCGCTCGGAAAGAACAGGCCGGCCTCCTTGCCGGCGCGCTCGGCGACTGCCGCCTGCAGGCGCAGCACGGTCGGGTCGTCGCCCCACACGTCGTCGCCGACTTCGGCGGCAGTCATGGCGGCAAGCATTGCGGGGCTCGGACGTGTAACGGTATCGCTGCGTAGATCGATCATCGCTGTTCCCTGAGTAAACGCGGGCCGGCACGGGCCCCGCCAAAGCAAGACCCAGAGTGTACGCAATTCACCGCGCGCACGCCGGCCCCGGCGGCGCGCGCATGCGTGACGGACGAATGTGCGGAAATGGACGGCCGGCCGGGACGATCGCGCGGCCCGCCGGCCGTTCCCGATGATGCGACGCGCCATATTGACGCAGGTGCGGCGGCCCGCCGCGCCCCGCGCGCCACGGCGCATTTCGCGATCTTGATACGAATCAACGATTTAACGCGACAGCGCCGCGCGGGGGCTGGACATCTGCGACGAGTTGGCGCATTTCGCGCCGCAACATCGCGTTCCATACTCCAGCCAACCCTGCCACCGTCATCGGCCAGGGTCCGCCGGCAGCCCCGCCGGCGGGTATCGACAGCTTCGGTCAACTGGTATGGATACCGCATTTTCGGCCCTCGATCTGGCCCGCCTGCAATTCGCGTTCACCGTCTCCTTTCACATCGTCTTCCCGGCGCTCAGCATCGGCCTCGCGAGCTTCATCGCCGTGCTCGAATACCGCTGGCTCAAGACGGGCAAGCAGTACTACAAAACCCTCTGCCTCTTCTGGTCGAAGATCTTCGCCGTCGCGTTCGGGATGGGCGTCGTCTCCGGCGTGGTGATGAGCTATCAGTTCGGCACCAACTGGTCCGGCTTCTCGAGCTTCGCCGGCTCGGTCACCGGGCCGCTGCTGATGTACGAGGTCATGACCGCCTTCTTCCTCGAAGCCGGCTTCCTCGGCATCATGCTGTTCGGCTGGAACCGCGTGAGCCCGCGTGCGCACTTCGGCGCGACGCTGATGGTCGCGATCGGCACGCTGATCTCGACCTTCTGGATCCTCGCGTCGAACAGCTGGATGCAGACGCCGCAGGGCTTCGAGATCGTCGACGGCCGCATCGTGCCGACCGACTGGTTCGCGATCGTCTTCAACCCGTCGTTCCCGTACCGCCTGCTGCACATGGCGATCGCCGCGTTCATCGTGGCCGCGCTGGTGGTCGCCGCGACCGGCGCATGGCACCTGCTGAAGGGCCGCCGCGACAAGGGCGTGAAGAAGATGTTCTCGATGGCGCTGTGGCTGCTGCTGGTGCTCGCGCCGGTGCAGGCGCTGATCGGCGACCAGCACGGCATCAACACGCTGAAGCACCAGCCGGCGAAGATCGCCGCGATCGAAGGGCTGTGGGAAACCGAGAAGGGCGGCACGCCGCTGAACCTGTTCGGCATCCCGGACATGGAAGCGGAGACGACCCGCTACGCGGTGAAGGTGCCGCACCTCGGCAGCCTGATCCTCACGCACAGCTGGGACGGCGAGATCCGCGGCCTGAAGGAATTCCCGCCGGAAGACCGGCCGAACTCGACGGTCGTGTTCTGGAGCTTCCGGATCATGGTCGGCCTCGGCATCGCGATGATCGGCCTCGCCGCGCTCGCGTGGCTGCTGCGCCGCCGCGGCCGCCTGTATGAATCGAAATGGTTCCAGCGCTTCGCGCTCGTGATGGGCCCGACCGGCTTCGTGTCGCTGCTCGCCGGCTGGGTGACGACCGAAGCGGGCCGCCAGCCGTGGGTCGTGTACGGCGTGATGCGCACCGCGCACGCGGTGTCGCCGCTCACCGCGCAGCAGGTCAGCATCTCGATGATGACGTTCGTGGTCGTGTACTTCCTCGTGTTCGGCACCGGCGTCTACTACATGCTCAAGCTGATGAAGGCCGGCCCCGCGCTGCCCGACGTCAAGCATGACGACACGCCCGACACGCGCCCCGACCACACCGCGCGCCGCCCGATGTCGGCCGTCGACGAGCTGATCGAGACCGTCTGAACGGCCCACCCCCTACGCATACGAGGATATTCATGGACGTCACCGTAATCTGGGCCGCGATCATCGCATTGGGGCTCTTCATGTACGTCGTGCTCGATGGTTTCGACCTCGGCATCGGCATCGTCTTCCCGTTCTTCCCGGACGAGAAGGAACGCGACCTGATGATGAACACCGTCGCCCCCGTGTGGGACGGCAACGAAACGTGGCTCGTGCTCGGCGGCGCGGGCCTGTTCGCGGTGTTCCCGGTCGTCTACTCGACCGTGCTGTCCGCGCTGTACCTGCCGCTGATCTTCATGCTGGTCTGCCTGATCTTCCGCGGCGTGTCGTTCGAGATCCGCGCGAAGGCGCGCCGCACCAAGCAGCTGTGGGATCTCGCGTTCATCGGCGGCTCGGCCGGCGCGACGCTGTTCCAGGGGATCGCGCTCGGCGCGTTCCTGCAGGGCATTCCGGTGAAGGACGGCGTGTTCGCGGGCGACGCGTTCGGCTGGCTCACGCCGTTCAGCCTGCTCACGGGGCTCGGCCTGGTCGTCACCTACGCGCTGCTCGGCTGCTGCTGGCTCGTCGCGAAGACCGAAGGCGACCTGCAGCGCCGCCTGCATCGCGTCGTGTGGCCGCTGACCGTCGTGCTGCTCGGCTTCATCGCGATCGTCAGCCTGTGGACCCCGCTGCAGGATGCGGCCATCGCCGAGCGCTGGTTCGATTCGGGGCTGTTCTGGCGCCTGCTGCCGGTGCCGTTCATGGTCGCGGCCTGTGCGGTGTGGATGCACCGCGCGGTGCGCAACCGGCATGACATGACGCCGTTCGTGCTCGCGCTGGCGCTCGTGCTGCTCGGCTACGTCGGCCTGCTCGTCAGCCTGTTCCCGTACGCGATTCCGCAGAGCATGACGATCTGGGAAGCGGCCGCGCCGCGTTCCAGCCAGACCTTCACACTGGTCGGCGCAGCGGTTATCCTGCCGATCATCATCGCCTACACGACGATGGGTTACTGGGTATTCCGAGGCAAGGTGCGCCATGAAGACCAGCATTACTACCACCACTGACACCGGGCAACAGCCCGCGCCGCGCCAGCGGCTGCGCGGCTGGATGTGGTTCGTCCTGCTGTGGGCAGGCGGCGTCGCCGGGGCAGTCACGCTCGGCTATGTGTTCAAGATCTTCATGAACCTGACGCTGTTCGCGGTCAAATGACCTGAACATCCGACAGGAAGGCGCCCGGCGGCGATGGCTGCCGGGCGCTTTGTCGTTGGTGCCGCGCTCGCGTGCCCCGCATGCACGCTACTGTACCTGCCTCACCACGCCGAGCTTCAACCCGAGCACGCCGAGGATGCGATTCATCGTCTGCACGGTGCCTTCGCTGCGCCCCTGCTCGATGTCCTGGATCGTCTTGGTCGACACGCCGGCCAGCTTCGCCATCTCCGTGCTGGTCAGTCGCATCGTGCGCTTGAGATGGCGCACTGCGTCGCGCAGCGTCCACTCCGGATGCGCAAGCACGTCCTCGACCGCCTGCCGGCGCAGCGCCAGTTGATCAGGCAGCGACAGCGTGTTGTAGCGCTTGTCCATGGCTTGATCCGTTGAGTCAGTGCAGTTCGGCCAATGCGTCGGCGAGCCGCGCGAGCCCCGGCCGAAGGTGCGCATGCACGTCCGGCTCCAGGCCGAATTCGGTGCCACGTTCGGCAATGCCTCGCAAACGGGGCGCCATCTCGCGCAACCGCGCGGCCAGAACGCCGCGATCGAGCACGCAATGCGTGTCCCCAGCCTGCGGCTCACTGGACGCCACAACCGCCTCGAGCACCTTTGCCCAGTCCGGGCTGCCGCCATCGTTGTCCTGCCAGCGAATCCGCCGCGCGATACCGTCCGGATGCAGATACATCGGCGCAAAGTCGTAAAGCGGCGTCAGCGCGACGCGGCCGTCGAAATCCCGCTGCAAAGCCGTGTTCCGCGCATGGTTGTCCTTGTTGCCCAGCGCCAGGTTCGCGACGTCGCGACACAGGTATTCACTGACTTCGGCCTGCGGATCCGTGCACTGGCGAACGAGATGCCGGCACACCTCGTCATGGGTCGGCACGACGCCGAAGCCGGCCTTGCCGGTCAGCGACGCAATGCTCTCCTGCCCCAGTCGAATCACCCCGGCGGCATCGCGCACACGGTCGAAACGCGGAATGAACAGCGCACGGCCGCGTAGCGTCAGTGGCGCGTGCACGCGCAGGCCAAGATATTGCGCAATGGCCATGTAAGGGGCCTCGTGCCGCAAAATTTGCGCGAGACGTTCATTCGTGCCGCGCGCGAACTTGACGATGTAATGCGTGACCGCCCGCTCGTCCGGCAGCGTGTGATCCAGATACAGCAGGCCATCGTCGGCACGGGTAAGCAGCAGCTTCGGCCATTCGCCTTGCACGCCGGACGAACCGGCGACGAAAAGCCCGTGCGCGGCGAGATACTCGGTAAACGCATCGCCGCGCGCGGCAATCTCGTCGTCCGTGAAGCCTTGCAGCGGCCCGCGTCTCTCGTCCAGCCATTGCACGGCTTCCTTCACGCGAAGGTTGCCGATCGAGTTGCCGGCGCCCGCGAGCAGCAACGGCCAGTCGGCTCGTTCTTCTGCGGTTTCCGGCAACCCGAGACGACGAAGCAATTCGAGACGCCCGAACCCCTGCGGCAACAGGTCGATCAGGAATACCGGCCAATGAGGCTGTTTCAGCAGCTCGAGGCTGACGGGAAAGCGGCAGGTCATCGCGTGCGCATCCCGGGCAGGCCCGTGTTCGACGGCCCATTCGACGTCATATCCCGTGTAGGTGTGACAGCGCCGGCCTTCGTCGGATTGACCGAGCAGGCTGACGATGCCGACGTCATGCCAGGCGCCGCCGGCATGGAGCTGGATCGTGCACGCTTCGTTCATTTCAGTAGAAATCTATACAATTCATGCGACTTATCGTGCATGAATTATATAAATTTCCTCTGAAATAGGAAGATGCGGATGTGCGATAGGCCGGCATGCCGTGCATGCACAAACGCGGCGCCGTCGACCACCCGGCGCCGCGCATCTCCGCATTCCCCCGTCAGCGCCCGATACCCAACCCCGGCAGCACCCGCGTATGCTCGACGACCACCGCATGCAGCCGCTCCGGTTCGACACCGAGCAGCCCGAGGATCGTCGGCGCGACCTGTTTCGTGCCGACATAGTCGTCGACCGCACGCGCGCGATGCAGCCCCGGATACGACACGAGCAGGCCGAGGTGGTTGTCGTCCGGCGCGTTGCCGCCGTGCTCCTCGTCCTTCTTCTTGCTCGACGTATAGATCACGCCCGGGTTCGGCTGCACGATGATGTCCGGCGTGCGGCCGTTGGCCGGATCGCCGAACCGCTCGGCGAGCGCGGCGCCGTACAGGATGGCCGCCTGCGGGCCGTCCGCGCAGATCCCCGGCGCGTTGCAGCCGAGGTTCGCCTTCAGCGTCTCGACCGCGGCCGTGCGCTGGCCTCGGTCGCGCAGCCAGATCAGGCCGACGTCGTCGGTCTGCACGAAGCCGGTGCCGGCGAGGCCCGTGCCGTCGTTCAGGTTGCCCGACGCCGTGTTGTTCTGGCCGAAGTTGCCGTTCTGGTCGAGGTAGTTGTTCTGTTCGAGCAGCGCCGTCAGCGTGTCGCCGTTCTTCACGAGCTTCGTGTGATCGGTCGGCGACTGGCCGTGCTTCGCCGTCACGATCACGGCCGTCGAGCTGTAGAGGTTGCGCTGCTTCAGCTCGGCGACGATCCGGCCGATCGAGTGGTCAATATACGTGATCGCGTTCGCGACTTGCCCGTTCGGCGTGAAGTTCGCGTCGAGATAGCCGCCGCCCTTCGTCACCAGCGCCTTCTGCGCGACGCTCAGGGTCTGGAAGTTCGCGCCGAACAGCGTCGGCACCGGCGCGGCCGTCTTGCCGGTCGAGTCCAGGCCGTCGATCTGGTTGATCAGCGCCTGCACGTGCAGGTTGTCGAACTGCGCGGTGTGCGAATAGACGTCGGTGTAGTCCGTCTTCGTCGCCGGATCGATCGAGTTGATCTCGGTGCGCGCGAGATCGTCGACGCCCTTGCCCGACGGGCCGTTCAGCCAATCGTAGCCCCATGCGTGCTTGTCGGCCCATGCGGTGCGCGCGTTCGGCAGCGCCGCCTTCACGGCCTCGAACACGGTGTTCGTCTTCACGTAGTCGTGCGGATAGACGGGCACGCACCGGCCGCCGACGCGCGCGTTCGGGATCGCCTGCGGATTGAACGCGCCGCCGCCGTCGAGGTGCACGAGCGGGCCGCCGTTCATCGCGTCGATGCCCGTCGTTTCGTCGAACACGACGTTCCATCCCTGCTTGCCCGAACAGGTCGTGTCGGCCGGCGCGTACAGGTTGCGGTCGTACGACACGTCGTAGAACAGGCCGGCCGTCTTCGGCGAGCCGCCCGTCACGAGCGCCGCGAGGCCCGGAAACGAATCCGACAGGCCCGGCGTGTGCGCATTCGTGTACGTCACGCCGCTTTGCGCGAGCGCCGCCACGTTCGGGCACGTGTTCGCGCCGATGCAGCGCGCGAGATCCTGCTCGTGCAGGCCGTCGACGCTGAGCAGCAGCACATGCTTCACGACGCGCCGGCCGTGCTCGCCGTGGTTCCCTTGATCCCCCTGGCTGCCTTCGCCTTGCTGCGCATATGCACCCGCGCTCGCGAGCGCCAGCGCGCCCGCCACCACCCTTGCCATGTTCCGCTGCTTACCGAAGAACGAAATCATCACCCCACCTCATCGATTGACGTTGAACCGCTGGGCCTGCATGCAGGCGCGTCACTATCGCCGAGCCATGCGGCGGTCCCATGAAGCGGGGCTTTCTGTTTTCTATCAAACGTAACCAATCGCAAATGACACAAGGCGGTCGCAATGCGCTGTCCCGCCCGTGGCGCGTGCGTGCGGGCGGGCGCCGGTCACGCGCAGGCGCGGCGATTCGTCGGAATTTTGTCCGCTTGGCACCCGACTATTGGCGTGTGATAAAGGGTTTTCCCTGACCCGGAGCACGAGAATGTCGACCCTGGAAGCCCTCCGGTTCGTGCTGGACGACGCACGCACCCCCGAGATCATTCGTCACCACGTCGTCGACGCGTTGCAGTACGCGCTGCGCAACCACGGACAGGTGTTCACGGCGAAGGAGGTGCAGTGGCTGACACAATGGGACGATCCGCGCCTGCCGCTGGCGGCGAGGCGGGAACTGGATAAGCGCGACCTGCCCGAGGCCGTGCGCTGAACGCGCCGCCGCTGCCGCGCCCGGACGGGCAGGCAGCGGCACGCGGCGGGATTACTTGAGACCGAAGTCGACGCGCGTCGTCGCGCCCTTGTCTTCGATGCCCTTCGCATCGAGCTTCGGCGCCACGATGAACATCCGGCTCGCATCGATCTTCCCTTCGAGGTACTGACGCACCGCCTGCGCGCGGTTCTGCGCGAGCGTGCGCAGGCCGCCTTCGTCCACCGGCGCGTGCTCGGCGAGCGCCTGCTTCATGTCGGCGTCCGGCAGCGTCTTCTGCAGGCCGATCACGTTGCGCGGCTTCTTGAAGTCGGCGGCCTTGTACGCGCGCGTCAGGTACGTGTGGTATTCGGCCGGCTCGATCTTCACCGTCCGCGGATCGATGCTCTCGCCCTGGCCGACGACATCCTTCAGCTTTTGCTGCCGCACCAGGCGCTCGACGTACGCATCGCGCAGCCCCGGCGTGTCCTTGTCCGGATCGACGCGGCCGATCAGGTCGAGGCGGATCGACGACTTCTCGTTCAGCATCTTCACGACCGTGTCGAGCTTCTTCTGCTGCGCATCGTTCAGGTCGTACGAGCCCGGCGCGAACTCGACGTAGCCGAGCTCCTCGCCGCCGCTGCCGAACGCGTGCGCGAGCAGCGTGAACGGCGACGTGACGGCCTTCGCGATCAGGTTCAGCACCGCGCGCCAGATCAGCCCGCCGACGCTGAACTCCGGGTTCGACAGCGAGCCCGACACCGGCAGGTTCACGTCGATCTCGCCGCGCGAATTCTTCAGCAGCGAGATCGCGAGCTTCACCGGCAGCCGGGTCGCCGTATCGTTCTCGACGCGGTCGCCGAACGTCAGCTGGTCGATGAAGATGTGGTTGTTCGCCGACAACTGGTCGTTCGCGAGCTGGTAGTGCAGGTCGACGTTCAGCTTGCCCTTCGTGATCGGATAGCCCGCGTACTTCGCCGAATACGGCGTCAGGTTGGTCAGCTCGATGTCGTGCGCGGTCGCGGTGAGGTCGAGCGCCGGCTTGTCGATCAGCGGGTTGACCGTGCCCTTGATCGAGATCGGCCCGTTGCCGGCGAGGTTCGCATTGACGTCGACCGGCGCGGACGTCGTCGAATCCGTGCCGAACGCGCCCACCGTGCCCTTGATCGCGACGAGGTTCGCCGTGTAGTTCGGCTTGATGAAGTTGTCCGTGTAGGTCACGCGGCCGTTCTGCAGCACCAGCTGGCCGAAGTGCATCCGCACCGGGTTCTGCGGCGGCGGCGCGGCCTTCACGACCACCGGCGCGGATGCCGCGGCAGGCGCCGAGGCCTGCTGCGCGGCCGCGGCCGACGCCGCCTGCGGCGACAGCGGCACCGGCTCGCCCTTGCTCGCATCGCGCGTGAGCGACTGCGCGGGGCCGCTTTCCTTCGCGACGAGGTCCTTCAGGTTCAGGCGCCCCTGCGCGTCGAGCAGCACGCGGCCGTAGAAGTTCGCGAACGTCACGCGCGCGGCATCGACGTCGGTGCCCTTCTCGTCGTAGGTCGCCTTCAGGTTCGACAGCGCGAGCGAGCGCCAGCCCGCGAACGGATCGGACGTCACCTTGTCGAGCATCCGCACGTCGACGAGCGCCGCGTCGCCGCGATACGACGCGCGCGTCGCGTCGTTCGCCTGCGCGAACGTCAGGTTGCCCTGCGCGTTGAGCAGCGCGCTCGCGACGGTCGCGTTCAGCACGCTGCCGAAGTACGGCTCGAACGCCGCCGCGTCGAGGCGGTTGCCGTTGATCTTCAGGCCGAGCTTCAGCGGCTGCGCGGTGACGTCGCCGGACAGGTTCAGCGTGCCCTTTCGGTTCAGCGTCGCCTGCAGCGTCACGGGCAGCGGCTTCGACAGGTCGTCGCTGATCTTCTGCACCGACAGCTGCAGCGGCTTGATCGCGAGTTTCACCGGGCGCGGCGTCGACAGGTCGGTGTAGTTGGCCGCCGCATCCTTCAGGTTCAGCGCGTCGATCTGGTAGTGCCACGACGGCGCGGCGGCTTGCGCCTTGCGCGCGACCGTGCGCGCGGGCACGGCGGCCTGCGCGGGGCTCGCGAGCGCCGCGAGGTCGATCTTGCCGTCCTTCAGGCGCGTCACGTCGAGCGCGAGCCCGCTCGCGTCGACGCTCGCGATCTGCGCGTTGCGCGCGGCGACATCGATCTTCGCGATCTTCGCGCGCGCGTCGGGCAGCACGATCGCCGGCGCCTTCGCGTTCGGCGTGGCGATCTTCAGCGACTTCAGGCTCACTTCGCTGTCGGCCACCTGCGCGTCGAGCGGCGTCTTCGCCCAGTCGGCTTTCGCGTTGACCGTCGCGCCGAGCGTGCCGTCGAGCACCCGCGCACGCGTCGCCTCGCCGAGATACGGCTGCAACGCGGGCAGCGCGAGCGCATCGACCGCGACCTTCGCGTCGGCCTGCTTCGCCGCGAGACTGAACGCGCCTTCGGCCTTCACGTCGCCGCCGCGCGACAGCGAGGTCGACAACGTGTATTTCGCCGGCGTCTTGCCCTGCAGCGTGAAGCCGTCGAGCGTCGCGGCGAGGCGCGTGAGCGACAGCGCGGTCGGCGTCGTCGGCACGCGATCGTCGAGGTTGATCGTGCCGCCGTCGATCGCGACATGGCGGATCGTCAGGTCGAGCGGCGGCGTGTCGGCCGCCGCTTCAGGCACGGCCACGCCCGATGCCGCCGGCGCGCCCGACGCGGCCTTCGGTGCGGATGCGGCCTTCGCCGCCGCCGCAGGATGCGCGGCGAGCTTCTCGACGTTCAGCACGCCCTGCCGGTCGCGCGCGAGGTCGACGACCGGCTGGTCGACGCGGATCTCGTCGAAATGCAGGATGTTGCGCAGCGGCTCGAGGCTGGCCGCCGCGACGTGCACGCCGCGCGCGGCGAACAGCGGCTCGGATGCGGCGCTCGTCACTTTCGCGTCGTTCAGGTCGACGGTGCCGGACACGCGCAGCGCCGGCGTCTCGCCGCTCATCACGAAATTGAGCTTCAGATTGCTGCTGAGCAGGCCGCTCGCGACCTTGACCGGCAGCTTCGCCGGCACGTACGCCATCAGCTGCGGCACGTCGAGCTTGTCGAACTTCAGCTCGATCTCGGATTCGCGCGAATGCGCGAACGGCTTGGCGCGGCCGTCGATCGCGATCGGGCTGCCGTCGAACCGCAGGCGCAGCTTCGGCTCGACGAAGATGTCGGTCTTCGACGGCAGCGTCGCGATGTACGGAATGCCGAGCGTCCAGTTGTCGACCACGTGCTTCTCGTCGAGCAGGCGGTCGTCGAAGTCGATCCGGCCGTCGTTGACCTGGATGTTCGACACCGAGAAATGCGTCGGCTTGCTTTCCGGCTTCGACGGCGTCGAGAACTTGTCGATCAGGTCGGTGAAGTTGAAGCGCTGCGCGTCGTAGCGAACGATGCGAAAGCGCGGCGAATCGATGCGCACTTCGTTGACGATCGGCGCGCCGCGAAACAGCGACGTCCACGACGGCCGCACGACGAGCTTGCCGATGTCGATGAAATCGCCCTGCCCGCCGCGCTCGCCGAGATGGATGCCGTCGGCTTCGAGATTCAGCGTGTACGGGTTCAGCGCAATGCGCCGGATCGTGGCCGGGCGGTCGAGCTCCTTGCTCAACTGCTGTTCGGCGATATGGCGGATCAGCGGCGGCGCCGCAAAGAACCCGAGCAGTCCGAACAGCACCAGGAAGATCAGCACGCCGACGCCGATGCGTCGGGTCCGGGGCGCGCGCGCGGCGTCGCGCAGCGCAGTCAGCTTGGAGGGAGCGGTTTCTTTGTTGGGACTTGCCATGCTGGATTGCCTAGGGAACGGCTGTCAGGGAATCCGGGGAATCGGAGCGATCCGGCCCGTTTCCCGAAAGTATAGGCGCACTGAATGACCGGACGCAGCTCCGGCGGCGGCCGCGCCCGTCGGCCGGACGGGCGCGGCGGCGGCGCGATCACTTGCGCACGACGACGGGCGGCATCCAGGAACCGTCGCTCGCCTGTGGCTTCGGCGCGTAGAGCCGCAGCGCCAGCGCGAAATCCGCGCGCGGCGCGGGCAGCCAGTTCGACGCATTCGCGCCGCCCGGCGACGCGGCCGATACGACGATGTCGACCGAGCCGTCATGGTTGCGCCGCAGCCGGTCACGATCGCCGAGCGAGCGGCGCGCGCCGCCGACGTCGGGCAGCGCGCCGCTCGTCGTGTAGGGCGTGAGCGTCCAGAACGCGCGCGCCGGCGGCAGCGCGCCCGGCGCGAAATGCAGCGTGTAGCGGTTCGCGCCGTTCAGCGCATGGCCGTCGCTGTCGATGCGCACGACCGCGAGGGTTTCGTCGTCGCGCGTCGCGGTGCCGAACTGCGTGTACGCCGCGTACGCACGCAGCGCGTAGTCCTGGCCGTACTTGCCGGCCGTGTCGCCGATCCAGCTCCAGCCGTTCGCGGAGAGCAGGTTCGGCGGCGGCGCCGCGAGCCGCCCGCGCGCTTCGGCAACGCCAGCCGTGGCCGCGGCGAGGCGGTCGCCCGTCCACAGCACCGGGTAGCCGGCCGACACGCCGATGTCGTCGAGCTGCTGCCGCGCGTGCGCGTCGTCGGCCGGCACGGGGTTGTCCTGCAGCGCCTGCGCGAAGCGCGCGAAGTACGCCTTCGGGTCGAGCGCGGCGACCTGCTCGGCCGGCGTGCCGCCGCTCGCCGCCTCGGCGGGCGCGCTGCCGGCGTGGACCGCGACCGATGCGCCGCGCGCCGCGCCGGTGTGAACCGACAGCGGCACCACGCGAATCGCGCGCTGCAGTTTCTTCACCGCGGTCAGGTCTCGGCCACCGCTCGTCTGCAGGCGAACTTCGAGCCACGCATTGCGCGACGGCACGTCGACACGGGTCACGCCCTTCGGCAGCGTGCCCTGCCAGTCCTTCGCGGCGAAGGCAATCGTTTGCTGTCGGGCGCCGCCGCGCGGGCCTCGGGCCGCCGCGTTCGACGACCACAGCACGTTGGTCCACATGTCGAGCACGCGGGCGTCCCAGTAACGGCCGCGGGTGTCGGGCAAGGTCACGATCACCGGTTCGGCGGCGACGTCGAGCCAGCCGGTCGAGTCGAGCGTGTCGACGCCGGGCAGCGGCGGGTTGACCGCGCCGACGGGCGGCAGCGCCTGCGCGTGGCGCAGCGTGTTGAGCGGCGCCTGGCCCGGCTGCGCGCCGTCGCCGCCGGTGGCGGCGTCCTTCGCGACGTCCATCAGCACGAGCGGATACGCATAGATATAGGAATCGGCCACTTCGGCGCGCATCCAGCCGGTCTTTCGCTGGATCACGTCCGGTTGCGACGCGCATCCGGCCAGGAGCGCTGCAATAGTCAGCAACGCGCACGCGCGCCGCACGGAGACGGGTTCTCGTCGGGTTTTTATCATTGATGGCTGGCCGTATGTATTTCTTTAAAAATCAGCGCATTGCGCATCGCGCACGTGGTAATGCCGACGCAAGGCGAGGTCAGTCGCGGGGCTTCCCCGGCCTGCCCCGGCGCGGTCTCACGGCGATGGGCGCTGATATCAGGCCGGTATCATAGCGCCTTGGGGCAATCCCCAATATGGCGAATAGCTTGCATGTTTGCGGCTGGCGAAACGGCGGCGGCGGGAAACGGCGAGCGTGTTCGGAAATCGCTTCCGCTTGTCGAGAGACAAACCCGCCCCGCGATCGAAAACCTCCATATGGATCCGCGCGTCAGAATGGGCATCGTGAATGCCTGTTCGAATCCTGCGCGTACCCGACACTTGCAACCAGGGCTTGACCTTCCCACTATTGGAATGTTGATACTGGGCTCGTCTGCGGCTCAGACCGCGCTTTTGGGAACCCGACATGACAGAACCTCTCGCCTCGGCGGCGCTGAACACGATCGTGCTGACGGTAGAAGGCATGCATTGCGGCGGCTGCACCGGGCGCGTACAGCGCGCGCTGGCCGATGTGCCGGGCGTGGTCGACGCGACCGTCGACCTCGACGGCGGTAAGGCCACGGTCAACGCGCAAGACACCGTCGATCCGGCCCTGCTGATCGCGGCGGTCGGCGAGGCCGGGTATCGCGCGGCGTTGCGCGAACCGGCCGGAACGGGCAGCTATCGCGCTGCCGAACCGGCTTCGCCGACACCCATCCGCCCGGCCTCCGCCGCGCCCGCACCGATCGAACTCGATATCGACGGCATGACCTGTGCGTCATGCGTCGCGCGCGTCGAGAAGGCGCTGGCCAACGTGCCCGGTGTCACACGGGCGTCGGTCAATCTCGCGACCGAACGCGCGACCGTCGAGACGGAAGCCGGCGTTACCGCATCCCGTCTCGCGGACGCGGTGAAGCAGGCCGGCTATGGCGCGACGCCGGTCGCGGCACCGGATGCCGACGTTGCACCGCCGCCCGCTTCGCGCCATACCGAACTCGACATCGGCGGCATGACCTGCGCATCCTGCGCCGGCCGTGTCGAAAAGGCGCTCGCGGGCGTGCCGGGCGTCACGCGGGCGTCGGTCAATCTCGCGACCGAACGCGCGACCGTCGACGCGGAAGCCGGCGTCACGACCGCCCGGCTGGTCGACGCGGTCAAGCAGGCCGGCTACCTCGCGACACCGCTCGCCGAGCCGGACGCCGCCGACGCACCGCCCGCCCCGTCCGACGCAATCGAGCTCGACATCGGCGGGATGACCTGCGCGTCCTGCGTCGGCCGCGTCGAAAAGGCGCTCGCGAACGTACCGGGCGTCGCCCACGCATCGGTCAACCTCGCGACGGAACGGGCCTCGGTGCATGGCGTCGCGGCCCTCGATCCCGCCGCGCTGATCGCGGCGGTCACGGCCGCCGGCTATCGGGCGTCGCCCGTCGCCGCGCCTGTGGCTGGCGCGACCGGTGGGGTCGGTGGGGTCGGTGGGGTCGCCGCCACTACACCCGCCACTACACCCGCCAGTGCAACGCCGAGCGCCGACGATCGCAAGCGCCGCGAAGCGATCCGTGACCGCAACCTCGTGATCGCCGCCGCTGTGCTGAGCGCGCCGCTCATGGCGCCGATGGTCGCCGCGCCGTTCGGCGTCGATGCGATGCTGCCCGGCTGGCTCCAGCTCGTGCTCGCGTCGATCGTCCAGTTCGGCTTCGGCGCGCGCTTCTACCGCGCGGCCTGGCACGCGATCAAGGCGCGCGCCGGCAACATGGACCTGCTCGTCGCGCTCGGTACGTCGGCCGCCTACGGGCTGAGCCTGTGGATGCTGCTGCGCGACCCCGCGCACCCCGGCCATCTGTACTTCGAGGCATCGGCGGTCATCATCACGCTGGTGCGCTTCGGCAAATGGCTCGAGGCGCGCGCGAAGCGCCAGACCACCGACGCGATCCGCGCGCTGAACGCGCTGCGGCCCGATCGCGCGCGCGTCGTCGAGCACGGCGTCGAGCGCGACGTGCCGCTCGCGCAGGTGCGGGTCGGCACGCGCGTCGGCATCCGGCCCGGCGAACGGGTGCCGGTGGACGGCCGGGTCGTCTCGGGCCGTTCGCACGTCGACGAATCGCTGATCACCGGCGAGAGCCTGCCGGTCGCGAAGGACGGCGGCGATCCGGTGACGGCCGGCTCGATCAACGGCGAAGGCGCGCTCGTCGTCGAAACCACCGCGATCGGCGCGGAGACGACGCTCGCCCGCATCATCCGGCTCGTCGAATCCGCGCAGGCGGAAAAAGCCCCGATCCAGCGGCTCGTCGACCGCGTGAGCGCGGTGTTCGTGCCGGCGATCCTCGGCATCGCCGCGCTGACGCTGGTCGGCTGGCTGATCGCCGGCGCGGGCGCGGAAACCGCGATCCTCAACGCGGTCGCGGTGCTCGTGATCGCGTGCCCGTGCGCGCTCGGCCTCGCGACGCCCGCCGCGATCATGGCCGGCACCGGCGTCGCCGCCCGCCACGGCGTGCTGATCAAGGACGCGCAAGCGCTCGAACTGGCGCAGCGCGCGACCGTGATCGCATTCGACAAGACCGGCACGCTGACCGAAGGCAAGCCGTCGGTAACGGCGTTCGACGCGATCGGCATGCCGCGCGACGAAGCGCTCGCGCTCGCCGCGGCGGTGCAGCGCCACAGCGATCACCCGCTCGCGCGCGCGGTCGTCGCCGCGCACGATGCGGATGTCGCGGCCCGCGGCGGCGCGGCCGCCGCGCGTGTCGGCGCCGATGCGCGCGCGGTTGCCGGGCGCGGCGTCGAAGCGCGCGTCGACGGCCAGTTGCTGGCGCTCGGCAGCACGCGCTGGCGCGACGAGCTGGGCATCGTCGTGCCGCCCGCGCTCGATGCGCGCGCGGCCGAACTCGAACGCGCCGGCAACACGATCTCGTGGCTGATGCGCGCCGACGCGCCGCGCGCGGCGCTCGCGCTGATCGCGTTCGGCGACACCGTGAAGGCCAGCGCGCGCGATGCGATCGCGGCGCTCGCCGCGCGCGGCGTCGCGAGCGTGCTGGTGACGGGCGACAACCGTGGCAGCGCGGCGGCCGTCGCGGCGTCGCTCGGCATCGGCGAGGTGCACGCGCAGGTGCTGCCGGACGACAAGGCGCGCGTGGTCGCAGAGCTGAAGCGCACGCACGGCGGCATCGTCGCGATGGTCGGCGACGGCATCAACGACGCGCCCGCGCTCGCCGCGGCGGATGTCGGCATCGCGATGGCGACCGGCACCGACGTCGCGATGCACACGGCCGGCATCACGCTGATGCGCGGCGATCCGGCGCTCGTCGCCGATGCGATCGACATCTCGAAGCGCACGTACCGCAAGATCCAGCAGAACCTGTTCTGGGCGTTCGTCTACAACCTGGTCGGCGTGCCGCTCGCGGCGCTCGGGTGGCTGAACCCGGTGATCGCGGGCGCGGCGATGGCGTTTTCCAGCGTGAGCGTGGTGACGAATGCGCTGCTGTTGCGGCGGTGGAAGGGACGGGCGGGGTAACGGCGCGCCGTTGGAACAGTGAAGACGGGCCCGGTTTCACCGGGCCTGTTCATTTGAGGGGCGGGCGCTAGCCCGACACGACCGGCTTGATCAGCGTGGTCGTGATCGGCACGAAGCCGCACGCGCGATACAGCGCCCGCGCGGCCGCGTTGTGATTGAAGACCGACAGCCCGATTTCGGTGACGCCGTGCCGGCGCGCGTCGGCCTCGAGCGCATCCAGCACGCGCGTGGCCCAGCCCTGACGGCGCCGGGGCGGTGCGATGTCGAGGTCGTAGATGAACAGCGTGCGATTCGGCCCTTCGGTCACGATCGCGAACCAGAGATCGCCGATCGCGTCGCCGGTGGCATCGTCGACGAGCGACACGATCGTCTGGCCGGCGGTCAGCAGGCCGTCTGGAAGCAGCGTATCGAAGCAGGCCCGGGCGCGCGCGGCCGCCTCGTCGGCGGGGTTCTGCCCGGATAGCACGAGATCGCGCGCGTAGCCGTCGATGGCCCGCGCGCGGTAGGCGCGAAATTCGCCGGCCGTCATCGGCCGCATCTGCAACATGGCCCGGTCGCCGTGTGAGGGAACGGATTTCCAGTGTAGCGGGACAGCCGCGCAGTGTGCGCGGCGCGGGAGCGGAAAGGCCTGCGCGTGCGCATTGCACGCCGCGCGGGGCGAATCGGCGAATCGGCGAATCGGCGAATCGGCGAATCGGCGAATCGGCGAATCAGCGAATCAGCGAATCGGCGAATCGGCGAATCGGCGAATCAGCGAATCAGCGAATCAGCGACGATACAGGCACAGCGGCACGAGGTGCGAGCGGCGCAGGCGCTCGGCTTCGGCGCGACGCGCGGCGTACGAATATTCCGCATCGAGCGGCAGGTGCGGCGAAACGAACAGGTCGTCGATCTTTTGCAGCAGGGCGAGGATGAAGCTCATGTGCGACTCCGACAGGGATGACTAGGGTTTTCCCTTAGATGAACGCCATTCTAAGGGTTTTCCCTAAACTCTGCCAGCACACCGCTGCAATTTGCCGCAACCGGCCGATAGGGTCGGATTACTTGATGCCGCGACGGCCATGCTTCACGGCCACCGGCTTCTGGGCCGGCGCCGGGCGGCTCACGCTGCGCTCCAGGCGGTTGACCTGCGTCATCAGCATGTCGTTGTGCTGCTCCAGCGTCATCA
This sequence comes from Burkholderia stagnalis, assembly GCF_902830275.1. Lineage (GTDB taxonomy): Bacteria > Pseudomonadota > Gammaproteobacteria > Burkholderiales > Burkholderiaceae > Burkholderia > Burkholderia stagnalis. The sequence continues at coordinate 148,469 of NZ_CADESW010000003.1, forward strand.
CGCTGGCCTGCTGCGTCGTCAGGTCGGCCTTCAGGCGGTCGATCCGCTGCTGCTGGGCGGCAGCCTCCTGCTTCAGCCGGGATACCTGGATCGTCTGCAGCACCAGCGCGGCGAGCCCGGCCAGCACGACGACGGCCAGCGCGAGCAGCAGGCGGTTCACCCGGCGCATTTCGCGATCGGCCGCGCGGTGCAGCGCGGTCGTTTCCGCTTGCAGCGCGGCAAGGCGCTCGGAAAGCGGACGCAGGTGCGCATCGGGATCGAACGCAGGGGTGGCGGCGGATGCATCGTCCGATTGCGCCGCGAGGGACGGCTCGACGCGGTCGGAGGAAGGCTTCGTGATGATCGACGCCACGGAGGCGGCCGTGCGCGATGGGGATGGCGTCGCCGCAACGGCAGACGCGGCGAGGATGGCCGTTGAGGCCTCCTCCGGGATATCAGGTTGGCTCGGCGCGGGCGCCGCGTCGTCCGCTGCCGGCCCGGACGGCGCCGCCGCTTCGCGCGCGGTTGCCGTCGATGCGCGGCGCTTCGCCCCCGCCGACGAACGGGCGCCGGCCGCGCGTGGAGCGGCCGCCTTCGTTGCCAGGCCGGCGGCGGCGATTTCCTCGGCGTCGTTTGGCGGTTCGCGGTCCTGCGTGGACGACGTGATAGCGGCGGTGGTGCCATCGGCGCCGGTCGGCGCATCCTTCACCGAAATGTCGGACGTCGCTTCCGTCGCAATGTCGTCAGTCGAATGGCCATTCACGCCGATCGGCACATCCTTCGCCAACCCATCGGACGCCGCTTTCGACTCGACATCGGCAGCGGCCACATTCCCTGCGCCATGCGAAGCGCCCTCTGCGATCGCGTCGCCCGAAGCAACTTCACCGGACGCGGCCGCCCGGCCGTCAGCCTCTGCAACCGCGCTGTCGACAACGGCAATTGCGTCGCCCCCGCCCATCGCAGCATGCACGTCCGCTGCCAACGTCTGCGGCGCGTCGAACCCGTCGAGCATCGCCTGCTGATGCGCGTGCGCATCGTCGACGACGACCTCCGTATCGGCGGCCACCGCCTGGCGCGCCGCCATCTGCACCCGCTCGCCCGCGTCGAGCACCGGATCGCCGAACAGGTCGAGCGTGCGCTCGTCGCGGTGCGTGTCGGCGGCCTGCGCATCGCGGCCGGGCTGCAGCGCCGCGCGGGCAGGCGCACGGCCCGCCGCTGCTGCGGCAGCGCGTCGGCGCGGCTTCGCGGAGGACGGGCGGTTGGAACGGGAACGGGGCGTAGCGACGGGTTCGGTCATGGAGATCGGGTGCGTGGCCCCGCGAACGCGGGACCGGAACGTCGAACGGAATCGGTGACCGGGCATTGTCGCATGGCCGGTCACCAATCAATATGACCTGTCGCCTATTCGCCACCGGACAAACCGTTCCCCTCTTCGCAGCGCGTCACGCCGGGCAGCGCGCGCAGCGTGTCGCGAATCGCCTGGTATTCGACGTCGGACACCCGTGCGAGCGCGATGCGCACGTCGTCGTGCTCGTCGCTGTCCTCGGCCTGCTGGACGATGAACTGCTTCACGCGCGCACTGTTGGGCCCGAGCGCCGCGTGCAGCGAGTCGAACGTCAGCGTGCCGCGCTCGACGGTGAGCACGAGCTGGCGCCGCTGCCGCACCGTGAAGTAGCGCCGCTCCAGCGGCTTCACGCCCGCCAGGATGACAAGGATGATGAACGTCGCCGAAATCGACGCGACGTAGAGCCCGCCGCCCACCGCGAGGCCGATCGCCGCGACCGACCACAGGCTCGCGGCCGTCGTCAGCCCGCGCACGATCTCGCCGCGCAGCAGGATCGACCCCGCGCCGAGAAAGCCGATGCCGGACACGACCTGCGCGGCGACCCGCGACGGATCGAGCACGACGTGCGGGCTGCCGAGCGCGTCGGCGAAGCCGAACGCCGACACGATCATGATCAGCGCCGAGCCGACGCACACGAGCATGTGGGTTCGCAGGCCGGCCGCCCACGAAAGACGCTCCCGCTCGAAGCCGATGACACTGCCGAGCGCCGCCGCCAGGATGAGCCGCATCACGAGTTCAACGTTGCCGAGCATCGGATTTCCCTCCTTTTTCTGGTGCCGGTCGCGCGGAATGCTTTATCCTTGGCCGCGGCCGCGCGCTTCCGGGCCGCGCCGACACGTTTCGATTCACGCGTTCAACCCCGCCATGTCCGACTCCGCTTCCACCCAAGCCGCCCAACTGCGCCACCATTTCGCGCGCGTCATCCTGCCGATCTGGCGGGGTTCGGGGTTCGACCGCACGATGCAGCTGCCGTTCGAGGCCGTCGATCCGGCCACCCATGCGCCGCTGCCCGTCACGCGCTATCGCGCAATGGCCTGCGCACGGCAGCTGTTCGTATTCGCGCAGGCGGGCGAGGCCGGCCACGCGGCAACCCTGTTCGATGCATTGTGCCGGCGCTTCCGCGACACTCGCCACGGCGGCTGGCACTTCAGCATCGACGCGGCCGGCGCGCCGCTCGACACGACCAAGGACCTGTACACGCATGCGTTCATCGTGTTCGCGTGCGCCGCCCATTACGCGGCGTCGGGCGAGCGCGCCGCGCGCACGGTCGCCGAGGACACCGCCGCGCTGATCCAGGACCGCTTCGCGCCGCAGCGCGGCAGCGCATTGCTCGACGCCGCGCGTCACGACGATTTCTCGTCGTCGGGCAACGGCCCGCTGCAGAACCCGCTGATGCATCTGACGGAAGCGTGGCTCGCCGCGGCCGACGCGTTCGGCGACACGGCGTTCGACGACGCGCTCGGCCGGACCGCGCAGGCGGTGGAGCACGCGTTCGTCGACACGGCAACCGGCTGCATCGCCGAGCTGCCGCTCGGCGCGGCGGACAACCGCTTCGAGCCGGGACATCAATTCGAATGGTTCTATCTGGCCGACGCGGCCGGCGCGCGCGTCGCGCACACCGGCCTGCGCGATGCGCTCGCGCGGGCCTTCGTGTTTGCCGAGCGGCACGGCGTCGATCCGCTGACGGGCGGCGTCAGCGCCGCGCTCGACGCGCAGGGCGCGTGCCTCGACGGCACGCAGCGGATCTGGGCGCAGACCGAATACCTGCGCGCGCTTGCGACGCACGGCAGCACGCCTGCGTCCGCGCCGCTCGCGACGCAGGCCGCGCGCTTCGCCGCGCGCTTCCTGCATCCGCGCGGCTGGTTCGAGTGCAAGACGGCCGACGGGCAGGTGTCGCGCGCCGACATGCCGTCGACGACGCCCTACCACCTCGCGACCGCTTACGCGGCGCTGCCTTCCGGCGCGTAAGCCGGCGCGGCATATGACGGCGCGGCACGCTCGCCGCGCGCGCCGCCCACCTCGAACACCGACACGGCCTGCATCAGGTGCGTGGTCTGGTCGTTCAGCGATGCCGCCGCCGCCGCGACCTGCTCGACCAGCGCCGCGTTCTGCTGGGTCAGCTGGTCCATCTGCGTGACGGCCTGGTTCACCTGCTCGATCCCGACGCTCTGCTCGACCGATGCCGACGTGATCTCGGTCATCGTCTGCGCGACGCGCGAGATCGACGTCGACACCGTGCGCATCGCTTCGCCCGCGCGCTCGACGAGCGCCGCGCCGCCGTTGATCTGCGCGACCGAATCCTCGATCAGCGACTTGATTTCCTTCGCCGACTGCGCGCTGCGCTGCGCGAGCGAGCGCACCTCGCCCGCGACCACCGCGAAGCCGCGGCCCTGCTCGCCCGCGCGCGCGGCCTCCACCGCCGCGTTCAGCGCGAGGATGTTGGTCTGGAACGCGATCCCGTCGATCACCGAGATGATTTCCGCGATGCGGCCCGAGCTCTGCGCGATGCCGCGCATCTTGTCGATCACGCTGTCGACCACGCCGCCGCCGTGGCTGGTCGCCTTGAGCGCCTCGTCGGCCAGCTGGCTCGCGGCGCGCGCGCTGTCGGTGTTCTGCCGCACGGTCGCGGTCAGCTCTTCCATGCTCGCGGCGGTTTCCTCGAGCGACGCGGCCTGCGTGCCGGTGCGCGCCGACAGGTCGGCATTGCCGCCGGCGATCTCGCCCGCGCCGAGGTGGATCGCATCCGACGCCTGGCGCACGGTCCGCACGGTGTCCGCGAGGCTCGCCTGCATCGTCGCGAGGCCGCGCAGCATCCGGTCGATCTCGTACACGCCGCCCGCGTGGACCGTCTCGTCGAGGCGGCCCTGCGCGATCCGTTCGAAATGGAGGCCGGCCTCGTCGAGCGGCGCGACGACCGCGCGCCGCGCGGCCGCGTAGATCGCCACGCTGCTCGCCAGCATCGCGACCAGCAGCACGATGCTCACCCACTTGAACCACGCCATGCCGCCGTCGATCGTGTCGAGCGCCGAGCGGCTCGATGCGCTGCCGTAGTCGACGAAACGGTGCAGCTCGGTCAGGTATGTGTCCTGGAAGCCCTGGGTCGGCTGGTCGAGGAACGCCTGGATGTTGTCCGCCTGGAGGAACTGCACGAGTTCCGCGAGCGCCGCGTGGAACTTCTGGTAGCGCTCGCCGAGCGCCGCGACGCGCGCGCGGTTCTCGTCGTCGATCGCCGGCACGGCGTTCAGCCGCGCGAACGCCTTGTCCGCTTCGGCCAGCGATTCGCTCGCATGGCGCAGGATGTCTTCCGGCTTCGGGCCGCCGCGCACCATCCGCGTGCCGGCGCGCGACAGGTTGACGCGCGCGTCGAGCAGGCGCTCGGTCGCCTGGTTCGCCGCGCCGACCTGCGCGATCGCGACGTTCGACAGATCGTCGACGCCGGCGCGCGTGGACGCGAGCGACCAGAAGCCGAGCCCCTCGACGGCGATCAGAAAGAGGCAGAACACGGCCAACACGCCGAGCAGGCCCGACGCGAGCTTGATTTTGCTGAACATGGAAATTCCTGGAACACCGACGATGCGGCAAACCCCGGCGTTAGCGGCATTTCCGGGGCGGACTTTAGGTGTCGGCGAAGAAATCGCGCAAATGATGGGGAATGCCGGCATTCGGCGCAATAATCGCGCCCGCACGACATCGCCATTTGCAAGAAACGCGGACGAATCTCCTTGCTTATCCGCGCCCCCCTTCCTAGAGTTCAGCGCAAGCGGCCACTCATTGCGAGGAATGTCGATGACCGACATCGTGGATCACGCCCGCGGCGCATTGCGGGCGCAACCGTTCAGCATGCTGCTCGGCACGGAGCTGATGCACATCGGCGAGCACGAAGTGTCGCTGTGCCTGCCCGTGCGCGACGAGTTGCGGCAGCAGCACGGCTACGTGCACGGCGGCGTCATCAGCTATCTCGCCGACAACGCGCTGACGTTCGCCGGCGCGCTCGCGCTCGGGCCGCGCGTGGTCACGGCCGAATACAAGATCAACTACCTGCGGCCGGCGGTGAACGGCACGCTCGTCGCGCGCGCGAAGCTGGTCTACGCCGGGCGGCAGCAGGCCACCTGCCAGTGCCACGTGTTCGTGATCGACGGCGATCACGAGCGGCTCGTCGCGATCGCGCAGGGCACCATCAATCGCGTCGGCGACGGGAAGGTGCCGGGGGCGCCGGAGGAAACGGCCTGAGCGATCAAGGATGCGAACAAGCGGCCGCGGCGAATGCGCGGCGCATTTCGTTCTAACATTTCATCGCGGCGAGATAGACTGCATCGCGCTCGCGCCGACCGACCGCGACGACCAGCACGATGACCTCCGTGTCGCGCACTTCGTACACAAGTCGGTAGCCGGCACTGCGCAGCTTGATCTTGTAGCGATCCGGGTGGCCGTGCAGCTTTGCCGAGGGGATGCGAGGATTTTCGAGCCGCTCGGCGAGTTTGGATTTGAACTGGTCGCGAACGGTGCGATCAAGCTTCTTCCACTCTCTCAATGCAGGTTCGAGAAAGGCGAGTTCAAAGGTCATTCAGCTTGACCTTGACAGCCTTCTCCTTGACACGCGTATCAGCCAGCGCGTTGTCTTCGATATCCTCCAGACGTTCGAGCATCGCCTCCCAAGTCTTCGCCGGGATGCAATAGAACGCCGGTTCGTTGTGGTTCAGGATCGCCACCGGGAAACCCTCTCCCGCCGCGACAGTTCCCATCGGGTTCCGCTTCAGTTCGGAAACGCTCGCCGTGACGTTTGCCAGGATGGTGTGGGGCATTTCGGCTCCTTCTTCAATTGAGGGTCGATTGTACCTCTTTTAGCACCAAATTTAGCACCAAAATTGGACCCATGGCTTACGCTCACCCCGTGAACCACCGACGTATGGACGCGCCTACTCCGTCCCACCATCCGTCAACGGCAGGAATCGCGGCGCAACGCGCGCCCGCACGACGCCTTGCGCGTCGGTCTCGTAAATCCCGCGCGCCGCGTTGTGCGGATGCTTCGCCGCCTCCGCCACACTCAACACCGGCGCGAAGCACGCATCGGTGCCTTCCAGCAGCGCGCGCCAGTGCGTTGCCGGCTGCCGCGCGAACACCTCCGCGAAACGCGCCTTCAGCGCCGGCCAGCGCGCGCGGTCGTACTGCGACGCCGGATCGACGTCCGTCAGCCCCAGCCGCTCGACCAGCAACGCGTAGAACGGCGGCTCGAGCGCGCCGATCGTCACGCATTCGCCGTCCGCGCAGCGGTACACGTCGTAGAACGGCGCGTCGTGGAACAAGCTCGGCTGCGCGCCGTCGAGCTGGCCGTTCGCGCGCGCCCACAGCGCGAGCGTGCCGAGCATCGCAACGATGTCGACGATCGCGCCGTCGACCACCCGCCCCGGGCCGCCCGCGCGCACGTCGAACAGCGCGCAGACGATGCCGAACGCCAGCCCGAGCGCGCCGCCCGCATCGCCGACGACGGTCGGCGGCAGGCCCGGCCGGCCGTCGCACGGCGCGGCGAGCGACAGCAGGCCCGTCAGCGCGACGTAGTTCAGGTCGTGCCCGGCAGCCGCGGCCAGCGGGCCCGTCTGGCCCCAGCCGGTCATCCGGCCGTACACGAGCCGCGGGTTGTGACGCGCGCAATCGGCCGGGCCGAGGCCGAGCCGCTCCATCACACCGGGCCGCAGCCCTTCGATCAGCGCGTCGGCGCGGGCAATCAGCGCAAGCGCTTCGTCGCGCCCGGCCGGCGATTTCAGGTCGAGCGGCACGATCGTCTTGCCGTCGCGCAGCACGTCGCCGTCGCGGGCCTGCAGCGCGTCCGGCGCGCTCGTGCGGCCCGCCGGGCGTGCGATCAGCGTGACCTGCGCGCCCATCCCCGCGAGGATCCGGCCCGCGAGCGGGCCGGGGCCGAGGCCTTCGAATTCGACGATATGAACGCCTTTCAGCGGCGCATCGAGCGGCATGCGGTTCTCCATGCTTGGCGGTCGGATGGCATTCGCGATGCCCCCTCAAATGAAAAATCCCTGCTCGGCGGGGCTCGCTTCGCAGGGATCGGTCAGCCGTCGTACGGACGGGCGGACGGGCTAACGCGCCGGAACCGGCACGCGTCAGAACGCATCCCCCGGCACACGCACCCAGCCTTCCATCAGCACGCGCGCGCTGCGGCTCATGATCGCCTTGGTGACGGTCCATTCGCCGTTGGCCTGCTGCGCCTCGGCGCCGACGCGCAGCGTGCCCGACGGATGGCCGAAGCGCACCGCCTGGCGTTCGCCTCCGCCCGCCGCGAGGTTGACGAGCGTGCCCGGAATCGCGGCGGCCGTGCCGATCGCCACCGCCGCCGTGCCCATCATCGCGTGATGCAGCTTGCCCATCGACAGCGCGCGCACCAGCAGGTCGACGTCGCCCGCCCGCACCCGCTTGCCGCTCGACGCGACGTAGTCGGCCGGCTTCGCGACGAAGGCGATCTTCGGCGTGTGCTGCCGCGTCGCGATCTCGTCGAGCGTGTCGATCAGGCCCATGCGCAGCGCGCCGTGCGCGCGGATCGTCTCGAACATCTCGAGCGCCTTCGCATCGCCGTTGATCGCGTCCTGCAGCTCGGTGCCCGTGTAGCCGATCGCGTCGGCATCGACGAAGATCGTCGGAATCCCGGCGTTGATCATCGTCGCCTTCAGCGTGCCGACGCCCGGCACCGCGAGATCGTCGACGAGGTTGCCGGTCGGGAACATCGAGCCGCCCGCGCCTTCCTCCTCGGCGGCCGGATCCATGAACTCGAGCTGCACTTCCGCAGCCGGGAAGGTGACGCCGTCGAGCTCGAAGTCGCCCGTCTCCTGCACCGCGCCGTTCGTGATCGGCACATGGGCAATGATCGTCTTGCCGATGTTCGCCTGCCAGATCCGCACGGTCGCGATGCCGTCGCGCGGCACGCGCGCCGGATCGACGAGGCCGCCGCCGATCGCGAACGGGCCGACCGCCGCCGACAGGTTGCCGCAGTTGCCGCTCCAGTCGACGAACGCCTTGTCGATCGACACCTGGCCGAACAGGTAGTCGACGTCGTGACCGGGCCGCGTGCTCTTCGACACGATCACCGTCTTGCTGGTGGACGACGTCGCGCCGCCCATCCCGTCGATCTGCTTGCCGTACGGATCGGGGCTGCCGATCACGCGCAGCAGCAGCGCGTCGCGCGCGGCGCCGGGCGCCTGCGCGGCCTCGGGCAGGTCCTGCAGGCGAAAGAACACGCCCTTGCTGGTGCCGCCGCGAATGTAGGTCGCGGGAATCCTGATTTGAGGGATGTGTGCCATGTCCGTGTTGTCGTAATGTGACTCGGGGCGGGGCGTCGCCGCCCCGCCGCGTGGCGCGCGTCAGCGCGCCGTCATGCCGCCTGCGACGATTCGAGGAAGTCCTGCGCGAAGCGCTGCAGCACGCCGCCCGCGTCGTAGATCGACACTTCCTCGGCCGTGTCGAGCCGGCACGTGACCGGCACCGTGACGCGCTCGCCGTTCCTGCGGTGAATCACGAGCGTCAGGTCCGCGCGCGGCGTGCGTGCGCCGACCACGTCGAAGGTCTCGGTGCCGTCGATGCCGAGCGTCGTCCGGTTGGTGCCCGGCTTGAACTCGAGCGGCAGCACGCCCATCCCGATCAGGTTCGTGCGGTGGATCCGCTCGAAGCCCTCGGCGACGATCACCTCGACGCCCGCGAGCCGCACGCCCTTCGCGGCCCAGTCGCGCGACGAGCCCTGGCCGTAGTCGGCGCCCGCGATCACGATCAGCGGCTGCTTGCGATTCATGTACGTCTCGATCGCTTCCCACATCCGCATCACCGTGCCGTCCGGCTCGACGCGCGCGAGCGAGCCCTTCTTCACCGCGCCGTCGACCACCGCCATCTCGTTGACGAGCGTCGGGTTCGCGAAGGTCGCGCGCTGCGCGGTCAGGTGGTCTCCCCGGTGCGTCGCGTACGAGTTGAAATCTTCTTCCGGCAGGCCCATCTTCGCGAGGTATTCGCCGGCCGCGCTGTTCGCGAGGATCGCGTTCGACGGCGACAGGTGGTCGGTCGTGATGTTGTCGCCGAGCACCGCGAGCGGGCGCATCCCCTTGAGCGTGCGCTCGCCGGCGAGCGCCCCTTCCCAGTACGGCGGCCGGCGAATGTACGTGCTCTGCGCGCGCCAGTCGTACAGCGGCGCCGCGCGCTCGCCCGCATCGGCCACGCGCGCGAACATCGGCTCGTAGACCTTGCGGAACTGCTCGGGCTTCACGCTCGACGCGACGATCGCATCGATCTCCTCGTCGGTCGGCCAGATGTCCTTCAGCGTGACGGGCTTGCCGTCCTGGTCGTGGCCGAGCACGTCCTTCTCGATGTCGAAGCGGATCGTGCCTGCGATCGCATACGCGACGACGAGCGGCGGCGACGCGAGGAACGCCTGCTTCGCATACGGATGGATGCGGCCGTCGAAGTTGCGGTTGCCGGACAGCACGGCGGTCGCGTACAGGTCGCGATCGACGATCTCCTGCTGGATCTTCGGATCGAGCGCGCCCGACATCCCGTTGCAGGTCGTGCACGCGAACGCGACGATGCCGAAGCCGAGCTTCTCGAGTTCCGGCAGCAGGTTCGCTTCTTCCAGATACAGTTCGACCGCCTTGGAACCCGGCGCGAGCGAGCTCTTCACCCACGGCTTGCGCGCGAGGCCGCGCGCGTTCGCGTTGCGCGCGAGCAAGGCCGCGGCGATCACGTTGCGCGGGTTGCTGGTGTTCGTGCAGCTCGTGATCGCGGCGATGATCACCGCGCCGTCGGGCATCTCGCCCGCCTTCTCTTCCCACTGGCCGGCAATGCCGCGCGCGGCGAGGTCGGACGTCGGCAGCCGCTTGTGCGGGTTCGACGGGCCGGCCATGTTGCGCACCACCGACGACAGGTCGAACGTCAGCGTGCGCTCGTACTGCGCGTGGTCCAGCGTGTCGGCCCACAGGCCGGCTTCCTTCGCGTACGTCTCGACCAGCTTCACCTGCTCGTCGCTGCGGCCGGTCAGGCGCAGGTAGTCGGTCGTCTGGCCGTCGATGAAGAACATCGCGGCCGTCGCGCCGTATTCGGGCGCCATGTTCGAGATCGTCGCGCGATCGCCGAGCGTGAGGCTCGCCGCGCCCGCGCCGCGGAATTCGAGGTACGCGCCGACCACCTTTTCCTTGCGCAGGAATTCGGTCAGCGCGAGCACCACGTCGGTCGCGGTGATGCCGGGCTGGCGCTTGCCGGTCAGCTCGACGCCGACGATGTCCGGCAGCCGCATCCACGACGCGCGGCCGAGCATCACGTTCTCGGCTTCCAGCCCGCCGACGCCGATCGCGATCACGCCGAGCGCGTCGACGTGCGGTGTGTGGCTGTCGGTGCCGACGCAGGTGTCCGGATACGCTATGCCGTCCTGCGCCTGGATCACCGGCGACATCTTCTCCAGGTTGATCTGATGCATGATGCCGTTGCCCGGCGGGATCACGTCGACGTTCTCGAACGACTGCTTCGTCCATTCGATGAAGTGGAAGCGGTCCTCGTTGCGGCGATCCTCGATCGCGCGGTTCTTCGCGAACGCGTCCGGATCGAAGCCGCCGCACTCGACGGCGAGCGAGTGGTCGACGATCAGCTGCACCGGCACGACCGGGTTCACCTTCGCCGGGTCGCCGCCGCGCTCGGCGATCGCGTCGCGCAGGCCCGCGAGGTCGACGAGCGCCGTCTGGCCGAGGATGTCATGGCACACGACGCGCGCCGGGAACCACGGGAAATCGCGTTCGCGCTTGCGCTCGATGATCTGTTTCAGCGAATCGGCGAGGATCGCCGGATCGCAGCGGCGCACGAGGTTCTCGGCGAGCACGCGCGACGTGTACGGCAGCGTGTCGTACGCGCCGGGCGCGATCGCGTCGACCGCGGCGCGCGCGTCGAAATAATCCAGCGACGTGCCGGGCAGGGGTTTGCGGTAGGCGGTATTCATGATGTGGGGGAAAGCTGGGAATTCATGAGCGGGGGAAGCCGACCGGCCTCCCCCGGCGCCCGATCAGCGCTTCTCGATCGGCACGAACTGCAGGTCTTCCGGACCGGTGTAGTTCGCGCTCGGGCGGATGATCTTGTTGTCGACGCGCTGCTCGATGATGTGCGCGGCCCAGCCGGACGTGCGCGAGATCACGAACAGCGGCGTGAACATCGCGGTCGGCACGCCCATCATGTGATACGACACGGCGCTGAACCAGTCGAGGTTCGGGAACATCTTCTTCGCGTCCCACATCACCGATTCGAGGCGCTCGGCGATGCTGTACAGCTTCAGGTCGCCCGCTTCCTTCGACAGCTTGTGCGCGACGCCCTTGATCACCTTGTTGCGCGGATCCGAGATCGTGTAGACGGGGTGGCCGAAGCCGATCACGACTTCCTTGTTCTCGACGCGGCGGCGGATGTCGGCTTCCGCTTCGTCCGGCGAGCGGTAGCGGCTCTGCACCTCGTACGCGACCTCGTTCGCGCCGCCGTGCTTCGGCCCGCGCAGCGCGCCGATCGCGCCGGTAATCGCCGAGTAGATGTCCGAGCCCGTGCCGGCGATCACGCGGCCCGTGAACGTCGACGCGTTGAACTCGTGCTCCGCGTACAGGATCAGCGACGTGTGCATCGCGTCGACCCACGACTTCGACGGCGCCTTGCCGTGCAGCAGGTGCAGGAAGTGGCCGCCGATCGAGTCGTCGTCGGTTTCGGTCTCGATGCGCTTGCCGTTGTGCGAGAAGTGATACCAGTACAGCAGGATCGAGCCGAGCGATGCCATCAGGCGGTCGGCGATGTCGCGCGCGCCCGGCAGGTTGTGGTCGTCCTTCTCCGGCAGCACCGTGCCGAGCACCGACACGCCCGTGCGCATCACGTCCATCGGGTGCGCGGACGCCGGGATCTGCTCGAGCGCCGCCTTCAGCGCGTTCGGCAGGCCCCGCAGCGCGCGCAGCTTGGCCTTGTAGGCGGCCAGCTCGGTCAGGTTCGGCAGCGTTTCGTGCACGAGCAGGTGGGCGATTTCCTCGAACTCGCACGACTCCGCGACGTCGAGGATGTCGTAGCCGCGATAGTGCAGGTCGTTGCCGGTCTTGCCGACCGTGCAGAGAGCCGTGTTGCCGGCCGTCACGCCCGACAGCGCGACCGACTTCTTCGGCTTGAAGGCGCCTGCGGCGGCCGGTGCTGCTGCGTCTTTCGTCTCGCTCATGCTTTCATTCTCCATTTTGTCGGCCAGTGCTGGCGCTTCTGCGCCTGCTTTGGCCCCATGCAATGCTCAGATTCGTGTCTCGTGGGGAGGGGGCGCGGGTTACTTCTTGCCCTGCGCGAACAGCTCGTCGAGCTTCTGCTCGTAGGCGTGATAGCCGAGATAGTCGTACAGCTCGGCGCGCGTCTGCATCGTCGGCACGGCCGCCTTCTGCGTGCCGTCGCGGCGCAGCGTCTCGTAGAAATTCAGCGCGGCCTTGTTCATCGCGCGATACGCGCCGCAGCAATACAGCGCGATGTCGACGTTCGCCTCGCGCAGCTCGTCGAGCGTGAACAGCGGCGTCGAGCCGAATTCGGTCAGGTTCGCGAGGATCGGCACCTTCACCGCGGCCTTGAAGCGGCGATAGTCGTCGAGCGTCTTCATCGCTTCCGGGAAGATCATGTCCGCGCCGGCCTCGACATAGGCCACCGCGCGCTCGATCGCCGAGTCGATCCCTTCGGCGGCGGCCGCATCGGTGCGCGCCATGATCACGAACTGATCGTCGGTACGCGCATCGACCGCGGCCTTGACGCGATCGACCATCTCTTCGATCGGCACGACTTCCTTGCCCGGACGGTGGCCGCAGCGCTTCTGGCCGACCTGGTCCTCGAGGTGCACGGCGGCGACGCCGGCCTTGATGAACGAGCGGACCGTGCGCGCGATGTTGAACGCGCCGCCCCAGCCCGTATCGATATCGACGAGCAGCGGCAGGTCGGTCGCGTTGGTGATCCGGTTCGCGTCGATCAGCACGTCTTCCATCGTGCTGATGCCGAGATCGGGGATGCCGAGCGAATTCGCGGCGACGCCGCCGCCCGACAGGTAGACGGCCTTGAAGCCGACGGCCTGGGCCATCTTGGCCGCGTAGGCGGTGATCGCGCCGACCACCTGCAGCGGCTGCTCGGCCGCGACTGCCGCACGGAATTTCGCGCCGGCGCTTTGAAGATGCGTATTGCTCATGAACGGCCTCCTGATGGAACGTCCGTTGAAACAGCAAATACCGGGCCAGCTCGCGTGCCGGCGCTAACTCACTGATTCTTAAGCAACCGACCGGTGGCCTGGCTGGCCCGGTGATTTCAAATCAGAAACCCGCGGTTCCAAAACTGAAATTCAACGCGCATAATCGGTCGTCATGGACATCTCCGCGATCAAGCTCGGCGGCCCGGCCGAGCGCACCGTGCGGCCACGCGTGTGGGCCATGGGCATCAGCCGCCTGCGGGATCTCTTTCGCGAGATCGCCGGCGAATTCGACGAGCGCGCCGACGTGCGGATCGTGTCGCGCGCGTACGAGGAAGCGCTCAATGCGATCGCCGAGGCCGGCGCCGCGCGGCCCGACGTGATCGTCGCGGCCGGCTCGAACGGCGGCTTCCTGAAGACCCGCGCGCAGGTGCCGGTCGTGGTCGTCACGCCCACCGGCTTCGACGTGATGCAGGCACTCGCCCGCGCCCGGCGCGACGCGTCGCGGATCGCGCTCGTCAGCGCAGGCGAAACGCCGCCCGAAGTGCGCCGCTTCGTCGCCGCATACGGCCTCGACGTGGAGTTTGCGTCATATCAGTCCGCGCAGGAAGCGGAATCGTGCGTGCACGAATTGCGCGACCGCGGCATCGAGACGATCGTCGGCCCGGGGCTCGTCACCGATCTCGCGGCGAGCGTCGGCATGGGCACCGTGTTCCTGTATTCGCACGCCTCGGTGCGCAAGGCGATCGACACCGCGCTCGAAGTCGCGTACGCGACGCACGCCGAGGCGCTGCGCCGCCAACGCCTCGACAACCTGCTCCAGCACCTGCGCGACGGCGTCGTCGCGCTCGACGCGCGCGGCCGCGTCGAGGCGATCAACGAGCGTCTCGCGCTCGCGCTCGGGGTCGAACCCGCGGCGGCCGTCGGCCGCGCGCTGGTCGACCTGACACCGGAGCTGCGCACGCTGCGCGGCGACGACGGCGATGCGCTCGCGACCGTGCGCGGCGTGCGCTACGTCGTGCATCGCGGGCCGCTCGTCGATCGCGGCGTCACGTCGGGCAGCGTGCTGACGTTCCAGGAATCGCGCGCGGTCGAACGGCTCGACCGTGCGCTGCGTTCGCAGCCGAACACGCAGCAGTTCGCGGCGCGCTACACGCTCGACGACGTGGTCGGCGCATCCGCGCCGATGGCGCGCGTGCGCGACCTCGTGCGCCGCTACGCGAAATCCGATGCGACCGTGCTCGTGCTCGGCGAAAGCGGCACCGGCAAGGAGATGATCGCGCAGAGCCTGCACGCGCTGTCCGCGCGGCGCAGCTACCCGTTCGTCGCGATCAACTGCGGCGCGTTTCCGGAGGCGTTGCTCGAAAGCGAGCTGTTCGGCTACGAGGAAGGCGCGTTCACCGGCGCGCGGCGCGGCGGCAAGACGGGCCTGTTCGAGGCCGCGCACCGCGGCACGCTGTTCCTCGACGAGATCGGCGAGATGCCGCCGTCGCTGCAGAGCCGGCTGCTGCGCGTGCTGCAGGAGCGCGAGGTGATCCGCCTCGGGTCGACCGAGCCGATCCGCATCGACGTGCGCGTGATCGCCGCGACGCACCGCCCGCTGCTCGCGGCCGTCGAGGACGGCACGTTCCGCGCGGATCTCTATTACCGGCTCAACATCCTGAATGTCGGCCTGCCGCCGCTGCGCGAGCGCCCGGCCGACATTCCCGCGCTCGCGGCCGCGCTGCTGGTGCAGGCCGCGCGGCGCGAAGCGCGGCTCGCGGACAGCCTGCGCGATGCCGGCGACGCGGCGCGCGTGCTCGACGCGACGCAGCCGATCCTGATGCGCTACCGGTGGCCCGGCAACGTGCGGGAACTGCAGAACGTGATCGAGCGGATCGCGGTGGAGCTGGCGGAGGAAGCAGACGCCGACGCCGGCCGGACGGGTGCGGCCGGCATGCTCGCGCCGGACGCGCTGCGGGTCATCGCGCCGGAACTGTTCGCGGTGCCGGCCGACGCCGCCGCGGACGACGCACCGACGCTGCAGGCGCGCCGCCGCCGCGCGGAAGCCGACGAAATCCGCGCGGCGCTCGACGCATGCGGGGGCGATCGCGACCGCGCATGCGCGATGCTCGGCATCAGCAAGACGACGATGTGGCGGAAATTGTCGGGCAGGTAGGCGCGGGACTGCCCGGCATGCGCCGCGTCACTGCGCGGCGCGCGTGCGCTGCAGCTGCTCGCCGAGCCCTTCCACGCCGAGCCGCACCGTCTGCCCCGGCTTCAGGTACACCGGCGCCGGCTTGATGCCCATCCCGACGCCCGGCGGCGTGCCGGTCGTGATCACGTCGCCCGGCTGCAGGCTCGTGCAGCGCGACAGGTACGCGATCAGTTGCGCGACCGTGAACACCATCGTGCGCGTGTTGCCCTTCTGGTAGCGATGGCCGTCGACCTCGAGCCACAGGTCGAGCTGCTGCGGATCGGGCACGTCGTCGCGCGTGACGAGCCACGGGCCGATCGGGCCGAACGTGTCGAAGCCCTTGCCCTTGTCCCACTGGCCGCCGCGCTCGATCTGCCATTCGCGTTCGGACACGTCGTTGACGACGCAATAGCCCGCGACGCAGTCGAGCGCGCGCGCCTCGTCGACGTCCTTGCACGCGGTGCCGATCACCACGCCCAGCTCGACTTCCCAATCGGTCTTCACCGAGCCTTTCGGGATGTCGATGCCGTCGTTCGGGCCGCACACCGAGCTCGTCCACTTGCCGAACACGACCGGCTCCTTCGGCACGGGCATCCCTGCTTCGGCCGCGTGATCGGCATAGTTCAGGCCGATGCCGATGAACTTGCCGATCCGTCCGACGCACGGGCCGATGCGCGGCTCGCCGGATACGAGCGGCAGCGTCGCCGGATCGATGGCGCGCAGCCGCGCGAGGCCGGCATCGGACAGCACGTCGCCGGCGAGATCCGCCACGTGTGCCGACAGATCGCGAATCCGGCCGTCCGCGTCGAGCATGCCGGGTTTTTCCTGGCCGAGGGGGCCATAGCGAAGCAGTTTCATCGAACTCAACCTCTCTTATCGGATGGGACAGGATACCGGCGCACGCGGCAGCGTGCCGCGAAGCGCCGGAGTCACGCGTCGATCGCCGATCTTTGTACCACCTGCGGCCGGCCGCGAAATGACGCGCGACGCATACCGACTATTGCAGCGCGCGCTGGCGTTGCGACGCAGCATCGCGGCCGTCGCTTCCGGCCCCATCTCATTGATTCATCATACGAAACAAATGTGCATTTTATTTCCATATTTGTCATCGAGATGGCCTATCATCCTTTCCTGTTTAGTAACGATCGGTAAAAAGACGCCGCATTAATTCCAAATTGTTTGTTGTTATGCTCGACCGAAGTGCGCTCACCGACAGCCGCGAGCTTTGCATATGGGCGTTGCAAAGCCGTCATGCGTGTTCTGTCAACCGATCGTGAGCATTTCACCGACCCACGATACCAACGCAATGCAGATCATCAATGACCGCCTCCCCGTTGACGACGCCCACGGAGACGGCGGGGGACTTGAACGCTATCGCGCCCCCGCGCTCGACAAGGGGCTCGACATCCTCGAGTTGCTGTCCGAGCAGAAGGAAGGGCTCACCCGCACGGAAATCACGAAGGAACTCGGCCGCAACGCGAGCGAGATCTACCGGATGCTCGAACGCCTGGTCGCGCGCCGCTACGTGATGCGCTCCACGGGCGGCGACCGCTACACGCTCAGCCTCAAGCTGTTCGCGCTCGCGCATCGCCATCCGCCGATGAACCGCCTGATCGCCGAAGCGCTGCCGCCGATGCAGCGGTTCGCCGATCTGGCCGAGCAATCCTGCCACCTGTCCGTCTACGATCGCGGCAACCTGCTCGTGATCGCGCAGGTGGACGCGCCCGGCCAGTGGGGCGTGTCGGTGCGGCTCGGCTCGCGCATCGGGCTGGCCGATTCCACGTCGGGCCGCGTGCTGCTGGCGTTCCAGTCGTCCGAGCACCGCGCGACCATGCTGACCGAGCATCGCAAGGGCAGGGGCGACGCGCCGCTGAACGAGCAGGAACTCGCGCAGGCATGCCAGACGATCCGCCAGGACGGCTTCGTGTGCCAGGACAATCAACAGGCGTTCGGCATCACGGACCTCGGCGCGCCGATTCTCGGCCCGTCCGGCCACGCGATCGCCGCGCTGACCTGCCCGTACATGCGCCGCATCGATACGAGCACGGCCCCCTCCATCGACGAGGCGCTCGAGCGGCTGCGCGCCGCCGCCGCGACACTGTCGATGGGCCGCGCCGGCGCGAACTGACGGGCGGCCGCGCGCGTACCACTGCGACGCCGGTGCGATGCCGGCGCCGCGGTGGCATCGCGCGCGCCGCTTCCGGCATGGCGGCTACGCTAAAATAGCGGCCCTCTCCAAAACTACGGCGGCCGGCCATGCCGGCGGCCGTGTCTGATGAATGTCATGGCCAAACTTCTGAGCGATCTCGAATTCCAGCGTTTCTCCGAACTCCAGCAGAAGCAGGCAAGCTTCACGATCACGCCCGAAGAGGCGGACGAACTGCGCGACATCGTCGCGCGCGCGCAAAAGAAGCGCGACGACCGCGCTGCCGCGATGCAGGCGATCGAAAACTACATCGAGCAGTTCGACATCACGCCGGACGAGCTTTTCTCGCCCGAGCAGATCGGCGACGCCGCCCGCACCTACGGGCTCATCACCGCAGCCAAGAAAGAGCGCACGCTGCCGCCGTCGATCACGTTCAACGGCAAGCCGTATCAATGGACCAAGACGCTCCCGGACGACGTGCGCGGCGCGCTGTTCGACGCGTTCACGGCCGGCGAATCCGTCAAGCGCTTCATCGCGATGCCGAAGGACGGCGCGCGCTGTGCGCTGACGATCGCGCGTCTCGAGCGCGAAACGGGCGCTGTCTACGCCGACCTGCATCTTGAAGAACTCGCGATTTCGCGCGAGCAGGTGAACGACGCGGCGACGAAACTGGCCGCCTGACCCCGCGGCCGCACATGGCCGACACCGGCGCGCCGTGCTGCAATGGCCGGCGCCGCACCCATGGGAGCCCGGCGTGCGCCGGCTCCCGAAAAGCCTCACTTCAAGCTCCCGCAAGCGCTCACCTGCGCATCCCGAAAGGGCTCACCTCAGTTTCCCGCAGACGCTCACCTCAGCTTCCCGAAAAGGCTCACTGTCGTCTCCTGAAAAGGCTCACCGAGGCTTCCCGAAAAGGCTCACTGCAGTCTCCCGAAAAGACTCACCTTGGCCTCCCGGAACGGCTCACCCAAGGCTCCCGGAGAGGCTCACCGGCCTATCCCGAAAGGGCTCACCAACTGCTCCCGAAAGCGCTCACCAGGCGTTCCCGGAAAGGCTCACTGCGGCTTCCCGAAAAAGCTCACCTTTGATATTCCGGCGACGCGAAGGCATCGCGAAGCTTGCGTTGCTGCCGCTTCGCCACGCTTCAATGTCGCGGCCGGATCGTTGCCAGCGCATCGATTCAGCGTGCGGCCGATGGCGGGGCGACACCGCCGACGTCACGCGTCGGCCTGCAGCTTCATCCTGAAGCCCACGACGCCGGGTTCCTCCGTCGACGTGACCGCGAACCCGCATGCTCGCGCCAGCGAGATCATCGGCGTGTTCTCGCGCAGCGCCTCGCCGACCATCCACGGAGTGCCGCGCGACCGCGCATATTCGATGATGCGCGCCATCAGCAGACGCCCGAGCCCCTTGCCCTTCTGATCGGGCCGGATCGCGATCGCGAACTCGGTCGTCTCGTTGTCCGGATCGGTTACCGCGCGCACGGCGCCCAGCGTGTGCGACTGGCCGGCGCCGTCGTCGACCGACGCGATGAATGCCATCTCGCGGTCGTAGTCGATCTGCGTCATGCGCGCGAGCTGCGAGTGATCGAAGCTGCGCACCGCGCCGAAGAAGCGCATCCGCAGATCTTCCGGCGTCATCGCGCCGAGCAGTTCGTTGTGCGCGGCCTCGTCCTCCGGGCGGATCGGCCGGATCGTCATCGTCCCGCCCTCCCACGCGAGCGTTCGCTCGAGATGGCGCGGATACGGCATGATCGCGAGCCGGCTGCGGCCCGTCGCCAGCGTGATGCGCGGCGCCACCACCCGCACGCGATCGGGCAATACGCGCAGCGTGACCGTCATCGCGACCACTTCGCGCACGTCGCACACCACCTGCGACAGCGCGGTGAACGCGCCGAGCGCGGGTTCGACCGGCGTGCGGCGCGCGTACGGCGAGCGCTCCATCACCGCGCGTGCGAGCACGGTGTTCAGCGGCGGCAGCCCGTAGACGACGAACGGCGCCGACGCGCCGTCCGGCGGCGGCACCGCATAGCGGAAGACCGGGCCGAAGTTCGGGTCGTCGTGCATGTCGACCGTCACGTCGACGATCGCCGCATCCGGCGCGTCGCCCGGCGCCGCACCTTGCAGGCCGAAATGGGACAACCACTGCGCCGCGGCCTCGCCCGCGAGTTCGTGCTGCCCCGCTTCCACCATCCGGCGCGCCGCATCCTGCGCGGACGCGACGCACGCCGCCGGCTGCGGCGGCGTGGCCTCCGGCGTCTGCATCAACAGCTCGCGGCCGAGGTTGTAGTCGACGAGACGCGCGTACGCACGCGCGAGCCGCTGCGGCGTCGTATGCACGGGAATGCCGTTCGCATGCAGCGCGTCGCGCGTCGCCGCATCGACCGCGCCAAAGAAACACGCGAGGATGCCGCGATGCGCATGCTGGCGCGTGTCGATCAGCATGCGCGCGACGGCGTCGGCCGGCGCGCTGTGCGACGTCGAATGCACGACGAACAGCGTGCCGGTTTGCGGAAACGGCGCAAGCGCGCGCACCACCGCGCCGAAATGCTCGGGGCGTGCGTCGTCGCCGAGCGTCAGTGGATTGGCGGGCGCGTCGAGGTGCGGCAGCGCGGCGGAGACGGCCGCCGTGGCCGCCTCAGGCCATTCGGCCAGCACGTCGCGCACCTCCGCGACGGCATCGACCGCGAGCTTCGCGACGCCCGCGTCGCTCGTCACGAGGGTCGCCGCACCACGCGCCGTGACACGGCCGACGCCGAGCGTCTCGATCTCGTCGAGCAGATCGTCGAGCGCGTCGACCCGCACCATCCCCGCGCGCTGAAACGCCGCCGTATACAGCGCATCGCCCGGATCCGCCCGGCCGGTGCGCAACGCGAGCACGGGCTTGTTGCGCGCGGCCGCACGCGCGGCCGACATGAACTTGCGCGCCGCCTGCACGGTGTCGAGCTCGAGCAGGATCGCCCGCGTGCCGGGATCGCTCGCCAGGTAGTCGAGCACGTCGCCCGCGTCGACATCGGCCTCGCCGCCCAGCGCGACGACGTGCGAAAAGCCGAGGCCGCGCGCCTGCGCCCAGCCGAGCACGGCGTTCGTCAGCGCGTTCGACTGCGACACCCAGGCGACGCCGCCGGGGCGCACCGTGTAGGCCGGCGCGCCGAAATGCGCATGCCGCGCCGGCGACAGCACGCCGAGGCTGCCCGGCCCGACGATACGGAGGACGAACGGCCGCGCCGCCTTGAGCGTGCGCTCGAGCGCCGCGCGATCCGCGGCGGTGCGCACCTCGCCGACGATCACCGCGACCCGTGTGCCGAGGGTGCCGAGCTTCTGCACGATGCCGGGCCAGGTCGCGGGCGGCGTGCAGATCACGGCGACCGACGGCGGCGCCGGCAGCCGGCCGACGTCCGCGACGACGGGGTAGCCGTTCAACTCGCGGTGCTTCGGGTTGACCGGCCACACGGCCCCCTGGAACGCGCCGTCGAGCACGCGCGCCCACACCATCGCGCCGATACTGCCCGCGCGCGGCGATGCACCGATGACCGCAACGGACCTGGGCTGGAACAGCGCATCGAGATGGCGAACAGTCACATCGGCTCCATACGGTAAGGAAAGACGGCCGGCCCCGGCTCGGCGAGCCGCGCGCCCGGTCGACGCGAGTTCAAGCATAGGCGAACCGCCCGCGGCTGCCTATATGCCGAACGGCCAGCTACCTGCCCGCGATCAAGCCGCGCATCATGCATTCATGCAGCACCTCGGCAACGGCAACGCGGCCGACCTGGCAAAGGTGAGGATTTACAGGAGCGAAGGTGAGAATGTTCGGGAATTGCGCGCCGGAATGCGCGAAAACGCCAAAGGTGATGAAAACATGCGCGGCACATGCACCACGCGCATCGCGCGCGGGAGCACATGGGCGACATGCGATTACCGCGCTGTTTACCGGAAATCGGCGCGACATGCGGATAAATCGCGGCGCTTTAACGGATTGGCGTACGGCAATCGCACCGCGCGCCGTCGCGATTCGGCGAATCGCCCTGCTTCGCGCCGCCCCAAAAACAAAACGGTGCGATGGCCATTCGGCCATGCGCACCGTCAGTCAGCGCGGGAAAGGTGAGGCTTTTCGGGAGTCAGTCCTTGATCAGGAAACGCGCCCGGTTCTTGCCGAGCCAGGCCGGCGCACGGCCGCGGCCACTCCAGGTTTCGCCGGTCTTCGGATTGAGATACTTCGGCGGCAGCGGACGCTTGGCCTTGACAGGCGCGGCCGTGGAACGGAAGCCGAGTTCCTCCGGCGTAATGTCGAATTCCTCGATCTTCGCGCGGATCGACGCGATGGCGTCGGTAATCGCCTTTTCGCGTTCCTTATCGATCTTCTGCTGAAGCTTTTCGAGTTGCGCTGTCAGTTGCCTGTAGGTCGCCATATGGATGGAGTTCCCTGAGTGTTATTTATGAAAAATAGGTGACTCGAAGCAAATAGAAAAGGCCCCGGCGCGATCGGGAAACTCCTCGGCCTGAGAAAACGGGATCAATAACCGCTTTTCTTCTTGCATGCGAAGAGAAGGCTCCTTACGCCGCCGTCGACCGACTGCTGCAGCACGTCGAATTCGCCATTGCAGGTGGCGCGTGCGTTGTCCGTGCAATTGCTCCACGAATCGCCGCTCGTGCATTGCACCAGCGTGGTCGGACGCCCATCCGAAGTAAACAGCGGGGCACTTCCGCCGCAACCCCCGAGCGCCGCCATGAGAGCCATCGCCCCGGCCTGTCGCATCAGCGCTCCAGGCCGTCGACAGACCGACGCAAGCATGTGTTTCATTGTTCTTTCCGTCAACCTTTTTTTAAATGTCGCGAGTATGCCATGTCATTCCGCACACACGTCAATTCGGCACCCGGTCGGGCCGCGCGCGCGTCTTGTACGGCACCGACCGGTGCGGATCGTCGGTGATGCGAACGAAAACCTGCTCGACGTCGGGCAGTGCCTCCAGCTCCCGCTGCAGCGCCGCACGATCGAACGACGCGCTCGCGCATCCTTCCACGTAGATGAACCGCCGCTGCACGGTGATCCACAGACTCGTGCCGCCCAGGCTTGCCGAGCCGGCGAAGTGCGCCTTCGCCGCGTCCGCGATCGGCGCGTCGTACATATACGAGTTCGGCTTCGTGCAGCGATGCGCGAGCCAGCAGGTCGTGCCGCGCTCGGCGCGGTAATGCGCGTCGTCCGCCATCTCCGCCTTGGTCATCCACGGCCCGAGCGGCACCGGGCATCCGGCGACGTCCTGCGACAGCGCGACGAACGGATCGTTGTACCAGTTGCGCCGCGCGGCCTGCTCGCCGGCCGCGTCCTGTTGCGCACGCGCGGATGCCGCCAGCACGGACGCCGCCAGCGTCACGGCCAGCCACCGCGCGATGCAGGTTCGCTTCATTGCCGCCTCCTCGTTCGGGCCGCGCCGGCACGCGCGGCACTACCAGTCGATGCCCAGCGCCGCCAGCTTCTTGTAGAACGTCGCGCGCCCGATGCCGACACGCGCGGCCGCGTCCACCACCCTGCCGTTGCAGGCGGCGAGCGCATCGGTCAGGAACTGGCGCTCCCAAGCGGCCAGCGCGTCGGCATACGAGACGGACGGCGCCGCGCCCGCGTCCGGCTCAGCCGGCGGCAACGCGGCCGCGCCCGGCGCGTGCGGCATGCCGTCGGGCTGCGCACGCGCGGGCCCGAGGAACGGCGCAAGCGCGCGCGCATCGATCACCGAACGATCGGACAGCATCAGCGCGCGCTCGAGCGTATTGCGCAGCTCGCGCACGTTGCCCGGCCACGGATACGCGCACAGCATCCGCAGCGCATCGTCGGTCAGTTCGCAGTGCGCAGCGCGCCCGTGCTGCGCGGCAAGCTCCTCGAGCGTCGCATAGACGAGCGCCGCGATGTCGGACGCACGCTCGCGCAGCGGCGGCGCATGAATCGTCAGCACATTGAGCCGGTAATAGAGATCGGCGCGGAAGCGGCCGGCGGCGACGAGCGCCGGCAGGTCGGCCGAGGTCGCCGCGATGATCCGCACGTCGGCGCGCACGATGCGGTTCGAGCCGACCGGTTCGAATTCCTTGTCCTGCAGCACGCGCAGCAGCTTGCCCTGCAGCGGCAGCGGCATGTCGCCGATCTCGTCGAGAAACAGCGTGCCGCGATCGGCCAGCTCGAACTTGCCGACACGCCCCTTGCGATCGGCGCCCGTGTACGCGCCGGGGGCCGCGCCGAAGAACTCGGTTTCGAGCAGCGTGTCGGGAATCGCGGCGACGTTCACGGTCACGAGCGGCTGGAGCGCGCGCGCGGACGCCGCATGGATCGCATGCGCGAGCAGCTCCTTGCCGGTGCCGGTCTCGCCGAGCAGCAACACCGGCGAATCGACCTGCGCGGCGCGGCGCGCCTGGCGCTTGGTCTCGAGGCTCGCCGCGCTGGTGCCGACGAAGCTCGCGAACGTGTACTTCGCGCGGCGCGCCTGCGCGAGCGAGCGCTGCGTCGCGATCAACTGCTGCTGCAGCTGCACGTAGCGGGAAAAGATCGGCGTCAGGGTCTTCAGCTGGTCGAACAGCGCGAAGCCGATCGCGCCGACCGTCTCGCCCGCCTCGTTCTTCAGCGGCAGGCGGGTCACGACGAGCGGCTCGCGGCCCGTCTCCATGATGTCGAGCAGGATCGGCTGCCCGGTCGACACGACCTCGCGCATCAGGCTGTGCGGAATCACGGCCTCGCAGTCGAGCCCGACCGCCTGCTGCGGATCGGCGAAACCGAAACGCGCCGCATAGCGCTCGTTCATCCATACGATGCGCGCGTCGTGATCGACGATCAGCGTGCCGGCGCTCGAATCCTCGAACGTCCTGAACAGCGATTCGGCGGCGCGCCGCAGCACGTCGCCGTAATCGACGGGCAAGCGCGCCCAGTCGTTCATCATCGTGTCGTCGTCTCCACGTATTTTTGTTGTCGAATGTCTCCGGAACGAGACGGATTATCTCATTCTGGAGACATCCCGCAATGCCTTGTCGGATCGCATTCCGTACGGTTTCCGGGGTCGTCCGTGCGGCCAACCTGTCTCCAGATCAAGACGATTTATGTAGAATCGCCTGAAGATTGGCCGGCGCGGGCCCGCCGGCCACCTCCGGATCCGCGTCCGGCGGCGCACGGCGGCCGGTGGCACGAAACCTGCACGAACCTGAGCCGGTCCACTGCGGCGGCTCGCCGCACGACCGAACAACAACCAAAGCCATTAGGAGACTCTCTTGTCTTTCGTGATCGTCCTCGCCGCGTTGGCGTTCCTGATGTTCGCCGCGTATCGCGGCTACAGCGTGATCCTGTTCGCGCCGATCGCCGCGCTCGGCGCGGTGCTCATGACCGATCCGGCCGCCGTCGCGCCGGTGTTCTCCGGCATCTTCATGGAGAAGATGGTCGGCTTCGTCAAACTGTATTTCCCGGTGTTCATGCTCGGTGCGGTGTTCGGCAAGGTGATCGAACTGTCCGGCTTCTCCGAGTCGATCGTCCACGCGGCGATCCGCTACATCGGCCGCTCGCGCGCGAATGCGGTGATCGTCGCGGTGTGCGCGCTGCTCACCTATGGCGGCGTGTCGCTGTTCGTCGTCGTGTTCGCGGTGTATCCGTTCGCGGCCGAACTCTACCGCCAGAGCAACATTCCGAAGCGGCTGATGCCCGGCGCGATCGCGCTCGGCGCGTTCTCGTTCACGATGGATTCGCTGCCCGGCACGCCGCAGATCCAGAACATCATCCCGACCACGTTCTTCAAGACGACCGCCTGGGCCGCCCCGGCACTCGGCACGATCGGTTCGGTGTTCATCATCGTCGTCGGCCTGTCGTATCTCGAATGGCGCCGCCGCGTCGCGATGGCGAAGGGCGAAGGCTACGGCACGTCGCTCGTCAACGAGCCGGAGCGCGTCGTGACCGATTCGCTGCCGAACCCTGTTCTCGCGATCCTGCCGCTGATCCTCGTCGGCGTGTCGAACTTCGCGCTCACGAAGCTGATTCCCGTCTGGTACGGCAGCACGTCGTACACGGTCACGCCCGACGTGCTGCCCGGCGTGCATACGCCGGTCACGACGTCGATCAAGACCGTCGTCGCGATCTGGTCGGTCGAGGCCGCGCTGCTGCTCGGCATCCTGCTCGTGATCGCCACGTCGTTCCGGCGCGTCAGCGAGCGCTTCGCGGCCGGCTCGAAAGCGGCGGTCGGCGGTGCGCTGCTCGCCGCGATGAACACCGCGTCGGAGTATGGCTTCGGCGGCGTGATCGCCGCGCTGCCGGGCTTCCTCGTCGTCGGCGATGCGCTGAAGAGCATTCCGAACCCGCTCGTCAACGCGGCCGTGTCGGTCAGCTCGCTCGCCGGCATCACCGGCTCGGCGTCCGGCGGCATGAGCATTGCGCTCGCCGCGATGTCGGACCTGTTCGTCAAGGGCGCGCAGGCGGCGAACATCCCGCTGGACGTGCTGCACCGGGTCGTCGCGATGGCGAGCGGCGGCATGGACACGCTGCCGCACAACGGCGCGGTGATCACGCTGCTCGCGGTCACGGGCCTCACGCACCGCGAGTCGTACCGCGACATCTTCGCGGTGACGCTCATCAAGACGCTGGCGGTGTTCTTCGTGATCGCGGTGTACTACGCGACGGGGCTCGTGTAAGCGCGACACCGCAACGCGCAGCCCTCCATCGCGCGAGGGCCGCTTCCCCGGGGCAGGCAAACCGATGCGTTTGGCCTGCCCCGTTCTTCATTCGGCGCGGAGACTGCCGGTGCGTGCGCCGTCGATCCCGGAAACCGGGCTACCTGCTCAACGCGGCTCGACCGCCGCCTTCGCGTACGACTCGCGCTCGATCTCCAGTATTTCCGCACACAGCTGCAAATGGGTTCCGGACGGCGCGCGGCAGCATTGCGCCAATACCGACAGCAACTGTTCCGACAGCGCACGCTTCACGTCGGCGGACCGTCCGCCGAGAATCGCGAGCTTCGCGTGGGCGAACGCGCGCGGCGCGTGCGCGGTGCCGACGGCGAACGTGTCGAAGCACGATGCGCGGCTCTTGATGTCGAGTTCGTCGAAATGGCCGGATGCGGCGAGCGCCTCGTTGAGCGCGACGAGCGTCGCGCGGGCGTCGAATCCGTCGAGGTTGCCGGAATATTCAAGCGTCAGATGGGGCATGGCGTCGTAGTGATGAGTGAAGTCGCCGCGCGCCGGAGCATCGATGCCGGGCCGGCGCGCGGAAGACGCCCATAGTACCTGCTGATGCGCCGCCGCCGCGCGCCGGCGGCGCATCCTTTCCGCTAGGTCTTCACCGGCTGGAGCAGCCGCTCGCACGCGGCCGCCTGCGGATCACCGGCCGGCAGCTTCCCGCACACATCGTCGAATTGCTTCACGACGGTCCGGACCGACGCATCGTGCGCGCCGCCGTTGCGCCAGCGCGTCAGTTGCGTGACCACCTTCGTCAGCGCCCGCAGGTTCGCACCGTAGAACGCGTCGCGGGTCTGCCCGGCCTGCGCCAGCACGCTGCCCGCGATCCCTTCGATCCGCGCCGCATCGTCCGGCCCGAGCTCGACCGCGTTCGCGAAATAGGTCGCGCCCCAGCGCAGCCGCGTCGCGGTGCCCGTCGCGCTCTCGTACGCCTTGCGGTACCAGTCGAGCGCCGCGGCCTTGTCGCCGCGCGCCTTTGCATTCGCCGCGAGCCCGGACATGAAGTAATACGGCGTTGCCGAATGCCCCAGTTCGGCCTTCAGCAACGTGTCGGACGCATCGAGCAGCCCGGCATCGGTCAGCGTATCGGCCGCCTCGCTGACGAGCGCCTGGCGCTCGTACACATTCGCCGCGCCCTGGATCGCCGCGGCCGTGCGCTGGCGCACCGCGCCGACGAGCGCCGGCGCATCGAGCGGCGTGCCCTTGCGGGCATCGCCGCGCGCAAGCAGCACGCGGCCGTGCAGCGCCATCAGGCGATCGATCGACGACAGCGTGCGATCGTCCGACAGCCGTGCGAGCGCCGCGTCATACGCATCGCGCAACTGCACGCGCCGGGCCGCATCCGTGCCGAGATACGCGACGACGCCCGCGGGCGCCGCGATCAGCACGTCGGCGTCGGCACGCGAGGTCGCGGCATCGCGCAGCACCGTGCGCAACGCATCGGCGCCGGCCGCCTTGTCGAGCGCACCGGCCTGCGCGGGCTCTCCGTTCGCGGCGACCACCACCGATTTCAGCTCGAGCCGCAGCGCATCGCCCTTCGCACCGGCGGCCTGCGCGCGTCGCGCGAGCGTCTGCAGTGTCTCGGCGACGCGGTCGCCGGGCACCGGCAGCGCGCCGTCGGTATCCCACGAATAGTCGGCCAGCATGCGCCACTCGTCGCGCGTCACCGTCGTGCCGCCGGACGCATCGCCCTTCAGCGCGTTCGCGAGCGTCTGCCGCACCGGATGCGCGGCGTTCATGCCGAGCGACAGCGCGCGCATGTAGCGGTCGAGATCGGCCTCGCCCGGCAGCCGCGTGACCTCGGTGCCGTCCGGGCGGAACAGGATCATCGTCGGATAGCCGCGCACCTTGAAGCGCTCGCCGAGCTTCTGCGCGCTCTCGGTGTCACCGTCGAGATACACCGGCACGAAGAACGACGAGCGCGAGCGGAATGCCTGCTGGCTGAACACCGTCGACTTCACCTGGTTGCAAGACGGGCACCACACCGCGCCCCAGTAGAGCAGCAGCGGTTTGCCGGTCCGTTTCGCCAGCGCGAACGCGGCGTCGACGTCGCCTTGCTGCCAGGCGATGCCGGGCGGCACATGCACGGGCTCGCGCGGCGTCTCGGCCGCGAATGCCGCGCTTGCCGCCGCAAGCAGCCATGCGGCGGTCAGGGTCCGGATAGAGGTTTGCATCGATGCGGTCTCCATGGATCGTTAAGGCCGCGCAACGCACGCTGCATGCGCCGCGGCCGTGAAACGCGAATCGCGCGCACGCAGCGCACGGCTCGCCGCAAACATTTGCGAATGCGTCCGGACAGCGAAATACGCGCCGTTTTCGCTCGACACCGTTCGCGGCACTCGCGAACGCGCGCGTATTCCGGCCGGCATTCGGCCAATCGTAGAACGATACGGATCGTGCATCCAGATGAAAACGAATCAATTTTCAATTGGATATGAAATGGAATTTCCTGACGCATTTCCACCCCGCCCCGCATTGCGCGACAACGCGATCGAATCTGGAACAATTACCGATTTTCATCCGCTTTTTATTGCCATTCAGGCCGAATTTCCGCGTTGCGCGCCGACCTGCGCACGAATTGGAAATTTGCAATATTCGCATTCACCGAAGCGTGTATAGTTGCGCCGTCGAAAATTCGCGCGCGCTTCTCCCGCCGGAATCGTTCCGGCCATGTCTGTCCATTCGCCGTATTCGCGTGCGCTTTAAAAAATCACCGAATCCAGGGCCAGGACTGTCATGACGCAGCCAGAGATCATCATTTCCACCGACGCGGTCGAACCCGGGCTGCGCAATGATTTCTGGCGCGAGGTCACGCTGCCCGTATTTGAAACGACACCGCTCGGCGACGGCGCGAACGCCACGCTGGCGGGCACCATCCAGAGCCGGCCGGTCGGCGGCCTGCTGATGGGCGAGACGACCTTCAACGCGCAGCAATACCGGCGCGACCGGCGCGTGATTGCGCAGGGCGGACTCGATGACTACGTGATCCAGGTCATCACCGCCGGATCGCTGCGCGGCATGTTCGGCCTGCGCAATGTCGCGGTCGAGCCCGGCGACATCTGCGTGATGGATCTCACGCGGACCTTCGACAGCCGCGTCGAGGCCGGCGCGACGCTGACGACGGCCGTGCCGCGCAAAGCGCTGGAGCGTGCGCTGGGGCGGCACGACCTGCACGGCGTCGTGCTGAAGGCCGGCCGGCCGCTGACGCAGCTGCTCGTCGATTTCCTGCACGGCTTGATGGCGGCATCGGCACGCCTGTCGGCGCGCGAATCGTTTGCCGCGCAGGACGCGATGACCGCGCTGCTGGCCGCGGGCCTCGCCGGAGAAGACGTCGCGGCGCGCGAAACCGCATCGGTGCTGGCGGACGTGCTGCGCGAGCGCATCATGGAATTCATCGACGCGAACCTGACGCGGCCGGAACTGAATCCCGACCTGCTGATGCGCCGGTTCCGGATCTCGCGCGCCCATCTGTACCGGACCTTCGCCGACGACGGCGGCGTGAGCCGCGTCATTCGCAACAAGCGCCTCGATGCGGCTTACGTCGCGCTGCGGCATCCGCGCGGCCGCGAACGGTCGATTGCGGAAATCGCCGCCGAATGCGGATTCACCAGCAACGCGCAGTTCCTGCGCGCATTCCGCGCGCACTTCGGCGTCACGCCCAGCGACGCGAAGCGGGCGCGCATGGAATCGGTATCAGCGCGCAGCGGCATGCTCACGTTGCACGATCATTTCGCGAGCTATCACGCGACGCCGGACGCCGCTTCGCGGGCATCGGCCTGAATCGCACCGACGCGGCGCCGTCATGCCGGCATCCGGCGGCGTGACGCCCCATGTAAAACGATTGCCGTGCGGATTTGGGACGTCACCCGGGTAAAAACGAGACAATTAGAGTCCTGCTGTTATTCAACTGAACCGGAAAGAATGCAACAATTTCGCACCGGATACACCCCGTGTTCGGTAATATTTGTGCCATTCTTGAGCCACCTCCGTGTGGCTTCTTTTTTTCCGTGTCCATTAGCCGCGTTTCCCCGAATCGCGTACGCCCCGGCGCCGTTCGCCTCACTCGCGCCTGCAATCCCGGCCGCCCGGCACGGCATGGCGCGCGAAGTGAATGTGCAGGCTCGACAGGTCATGGCCGGCCGCGAAGTGCGCCCGATGCTCGGTGCGGATCTCGCGCGCCGTGACGCCGAAGCGCTGACGCATCGCGCGCACCAGCATGTCGCTGCTCGAGAAGCCGTAGCGGAACGCGACTTCCTTGATCGTCTGCCCGGTCGAGCGCGGATCGACGAGCGCCCGATACGCAAGATCGAGACGCCGGTCGCGAATGAACCGTGCGACGCCGCCGTCCGCCTCGAACACCCGGTACAGGTGCGCGCGCGAAATGCGGAAATGCGCGATCAGCGCGTCGGGGCCCAGGTTGCGATCGGTGACATGCTGCGCGATGTACTGCACGATCCGCGTGCGCAGCGCGGCGCCATGCGCGCCGGGCCGCTTGCCGGCAGGCGACTCCGCCCCGGAGAGCGCGGCCGCGAGCAACGCCATCATCGCGTCCTGCACGGCGACGGACTGCGCCTGCGACACCTGCTCGTTCAGCGCATACATGCCCACCAGGTAATCGGCGAGCAAGCCCGTGATCGCCCGTTTCGCGCTCAGCACGACGCCGTGCAGGTCGCGCCCGCCCGACGCCTTCTCGAGCCCTTCGCGCGGCACGAAGACGGCGACGGCCTCGCCCGCATCCACGCGGCCGACCATCGGCTGGCCGAGATCGATGATGTAGATGTCGCCCGGCCCCGCGTGCACGTCGACGCCGTTGAAGTTGCCGGCGAACGAGCCCGAGCGCACCAGTTGCACGAGGTACTGGTCGAACCCGCTTTGCTGGATGGTCCGGCGATCGCGCCGGTATTGCTGCGCATTGAACGACGTCCGCCACATCAGCAGCTCGCCGAGCATCCGCGATGCCAGCGTGCCGGCCAGCCGCGCGTCCGCGTGCCCGGCGATCGGCGCCGTATCGACGATGGGCCGCGTGACCTGGCGCCAGTATTCGTCGCGCAGCGCCGGCTCGACACTGTCGGTCGATAAGAAGACTTCCCCGGAAGCCATGATCCCCTCGCATTCTTGATGGCTGTTGCGATGCTTGTTCTGATCATTCGTGAGCCGCGCCGTCGTCGACAGGCCAGCTTGCATGCGTCGCGCCCGGTTACCGCTGCCCTCCGCGAGACGATCCGCGGCGGGATTGTGCAGGCAAACCGGTGTCGATGCCCACTCGAAAGTCATGTCTGGATACGACATGCCCGGGTGGGCATGTCGTATCGTCGAGCCGCGCACTCAACGCAAGTGCGGCGTCACGAAACGGCTTGCGTCAGAACTGGTAGCCCGCGCCGACGACCGCGCCGAAGTCCGAGCGGGTGTTGCCCGTGACGGACGCCTTGACGACCCACTTGTCGTTCTGCGTCACGTACGAGTAACCCGCCGCGAAACCTTGCTGGCCGCGGTAGTTCGCCGTTGCCGCCGACACCATCGAACGCCCCGGCCCGGTCGGTTGCGGAAGGCCGGCAACCGCCAATGCCGACGCCACGCCGCCGAACATGTCCTTCTTGACGGTGTTCAGGTCGTTGTAAACCTGGCCGACGCGTTGATCCGTGTAGCTGCGCGCTGCCGCGACGTTGTCGTTCAACTGCTGCACGTTCACCGCATCGGTCGGCGCGGTGCCGGCCGCGACGTTGGTGACCTGCCGCTCGCTGCCCTTCGCGCCGACCGAGAACGAGTTGTCGCGATCCGCCACCGAGCCCTGGCCGACCGCGACGGCGTTCTTGCCGGTCGCGGTTGCCGTCGACCCGAACGAGCCCGCCTCCGCGCGCGTGATCCAGGTCGTATTCGCATCGGTGGCAGCCGCCCGAATCGCCTGATTGGCCGACACGTCCCGCAGCGCGCTGTTGAGCTGGCCGACGTTCACCGCGTCGTTGCTGTTGACGCCCGCCCCGACACCGGTCAGCACGCGATTCCCGCCGGCGCTGTTGGCGATGTTCACCGACGTGCCGCCCGTCCCCGCGCCGACCGTGATCTGGCCGTTCGGGTCCTGCTGCTGCACCAGGCCCGCCTTGCCGTTGGTCACGTTGGTCACGTTCTCCTGCAGGTTCGTGATGTCGGTCGTGTTCTTCGCGACCTGCTGGTTCGTCGCGTAGAGCTGCGAGCCGTTCACGGCGTCCGTGCTGGCTGCGCTGAGCGTGCCGGCCTGCACGTTGGTGATCTTCGTGCCGCCCGCGCCGCCGCCGAGCGTGATGATGCTCTTCGAGCTGTCGTCGTAGGTCACGGCCATCGCGCCGAGCTGGTTGATGCCGGACTGCACCGCCTTCAGCTGCTTCACGTTCACCGCGTCGGTATCGTCCACGCCGGCCGCCAGGTTCTTCAGCACGACCGGCGACGCCGCGTCGCCGCCGACGAGCGACACGGAATTCAGACGGCTGCCGTTCGCGTCCACGTCGTATTTCACGACGTTCTTCACGGCTTCACCGGCCTGGTTCGACACGTTCGTGATCTGCTGCTGGAGGTCGGACTTCACGCCGAACAGCTGGCCGCCGTTCACCGCGTCCTTGCTGCCTGCGGCCACGTTGCCGTCCGCGACGCCGGTGATCTTCGTGGCCACGCCGTCGCGCGCCGCGTTGTAGGCACCGGCGGCCGGATCGAATTGCAGCGCGTCACGCTGCAGGCCCGAGATGATCGTCGTGTTGTTGGCGATGTTCGTTTCCGCGTTGCCGAGGCGCGTTTCGTGGTTCTGGATCGTCGTCGCGTTGCTCGTCACGCGGCCGTCGAGATTGCCGAGCGCATCACCGACGTTGTTGAATGACGTGCCGCCGATGTCGTACTTCGGCGCATTGATCGAACCGTTCGTGTTCGCCGACGCGCCGCCGCCGAGCGCGGCCGCCGCGCTGTCGGTCGCATAGCGCAGTTGCGAGCCGTTCACCGCGTCGAGGCTGCCGGCCTGGACCCCGCCCTCCGCGACGTTCGTCACGCGCACCGGCGCGCCGCCGTTGCCGGCGCCGAGCGACACCTGGCGCTTGCTGCTGTCGTCGTACAGCACCGCGTTCGTCGCGCCGTTGTTCACGCCCGACGACACCGAGTCCTTCAGCTGCTTGACGTTCACCGCGTCGGTGTCGGCCTGGCCGGCCTTCACGTTGGCGATCGTCTGCGGCGAGGCCGTGCCGTGGCTCGCGTCGTACGCGCCGATGCCCGCGTTCCATTGCAGCGCGTCCTGCTTGAGCGCCGCGATGTCGGTCGTGTTCTGGCCGATGTTCGTCGTGTTCGTCGTCACGCGCTGGTCGACGTTGGTGATCTTGTCGCCCTGCACGTCGATTTGCGATTGCAGGCCGCCCGCCGCCTTCGACAGCTGGCCGACGTTCACCGCGTCGTTCGCGCTCACGCCGTCGGCGACGTTCGACAGCGCAACCGGCGCATGACCCGCGCCGCCGAGCGTCACCGAATTCTTGCCCGCCGCGTCGTACTTCACGTTCAGCTTGTCCGCGGCCTGAAGGTTCGACACGTTCGCGTTCGTGACCGACAGATTGCTCGTCAGCGACGACACGTTCGCCGTCAGATTGTCGACGCGCGACGTTTGCGTGGCGACGTTCCGGTTGGTCGCATACAGCTGCGCGCCGTTGACTGCTTGCGTGCTGTTCGCCGACAGGTCGCCCGCCGCAACGTTGTTGATCGTCACCGGGCCCGATGCGCCGCCGACCAGCGAGACGGAATTCGTGCGATTGCCCTGTGCATCCGTGTCGTACTGCACCGCGTTCTTCGTCACGCCGCCGATGTTGCCGTTGATCTGGTCCTGCACCGACTTCAGCTGCGCGCCGTTGATCGCGTCCGTGCTCGTTGCGGAAACGTCGCCCGCCGCCACGTTCGTGATCTTCTGCGCGCTGCCCGAGTTATGCGACGCGTCGTACGCACCGGCCGACTTCGACCATTGCAGCGCGTCCTGCTGCAGCGCGCCGATGTGGGTCGTGTTCTGCGTGACGCGGCCGTCGATCGACGTGATCGCGTCGCCTTGCTGCTTCACGTTCTGGTTCGTCGCGAACAGTTGCGAGCCGTTGACGGCGTCGGTCGAATCCGCCGCCAGCGCACCGGCCTTGACGTTCGTGAGCGTCGTGCCGTTCGCGCCGGCCAGCGTCACCGAGTCGAAGCCTTGTGCACCGTCGTACTTCACGTTGCGCGTGTCCGCCTGCTGCAGCGCCGTGATGTTCTGCGTGTGGGTCGTGACGATGTTGTTCGTCGTGTCGATCTGCGATTGCAGGCCGCCCGTCGCCTTCGACAGTTGACCGACGTTCACGGCATCGTTTTTCGCGACGCCGTCTGCGACGTTCGACAACGTGACCGGCGCGACCGCGTTCGCACCGCCGAGCGTCACCGAGTTTTTCGCCGTCGTATCGTATTTCACCGACAGCGCATCGGAGGCCTGCAGGTTCGAAATGTCGGTCGTGTTCTGCACGACGCCACCCTCGACCTTCGTCACCCGGCCATCGATGTTCGTGATGGCCGCCGCGTTCGTGCCGACTTGCTGGTTCGTTGCATACAGCTGCGAGCCATTGACGGCGTCGGTCGAATCCGCCGCCAGCGCACCGGCCTTGACGTTCGTGAGCGTCGTGCCGTTCGCGCCGGCCAGCGTCACCGAGTCGAAGCCTTGCGCACCGTCGTACTTCACGTTGCGCGTGTCCGCCTGCTGCAGCGCCGTGATGTTCTGCGTGTGGGTCGTGACGATGTTGTTCGTCGTGTCGATCTGCGATTGCAGGCCGCCCGTCGCCTTCGACAGTTGACCGACGTTCACGGCATCGTTTTTCGCGACGCCGTCTGCGACGTTCGCCAGCGCAACCGGTGCGCTCGCATTCGTACCGCCGAGCGTGACGCGCGTGTGAGCATCGCCGTCGTATTGCACCGCGTTTTTCGTGGCGCTGCCGATCTGGTTCGTGATCGACGTGCTCAGCTGGCTGATCTGGTTGTTGACCGTGTTCGTCACGTTCGACAGGCCGGTATTCAGCTGGCCGACGTTCGCCGCGTCCGTGTTTTGCACGCCGGCCGCGACGCCGCTGATCGTCGTGCCGTTCTTGCCGTCGAGCGCAATCGCCGCGTGCGAATCGTCCGTGAACTTCACGGCGTTCTTCGTCTTCGCGTCGATCGTCTGGTTCAGCGTGTTCGTCGCGTTCGTGATCGACGTGCTCAGCGTATTGTTGACGTTCGTCACGCGCGCGTCGACGTTGCCGATCGACGTGCTCAGGCCGCTGTTCACGTTTTTCAGTTGCTGCACGTTGACGGCGTCGGTGTCGGCCGCGCCCGCTGCAACGTTCTTCAGCTGGCGTTCCTTGCCGGTCGAACCGAACGACACCGCACCGCCCACCGGCGCAGCCGTGCCGCCGAACACCGGCGTGCCGCCGTTGTTCGCGCCGATGCTGTTCGAACCGATCGCGAGCTGATCGTCGCCGCTCGTCACCGCGCCCGCGCCGATCGCGACCGCGCGCTTGCCGGCCGCGCGGGTTTGCGTCTTGCTGTCGAAAGTTGCGCCGCCCGATACGCCGTCGGTCCCGCCGCCTTTTGCCGAGCCGATCGCCACCGCTTGGGAATCGACGGCATAGGCGGAGTGGCCAAGCGCGATCGAACGATCGCCGTGCGCGTCGGCAACGTTGCCGAGTGCGGTTGCGTAGTCACCGACCGCCGCCGATTGACGGCCGATCGCGACTGCGCTGTTGCCCGCCGCCATCGCGCTCGGCGCGATCGCGATGGCCGAATTGTTCAGCGCGCGCGCGTTGACGCCGACCGCGACCGAACCGCCCGTGCCGTCTCCGCTCGCATTCCTGTTCGCGTTCGCGCCGTCGCCGAGGGCGATGCCGGTGCAGTTCGCGCTGCCGCCGTTTTGCGCCCATCCCGGCTGGCTGCTGTTGTACGTGCCGGAATTGTCCGGATTGCCGCGATCCACGAAATTCGCGTCGCCGCAGCCAGTCGCATGCGCGGCACCCGCCCCCATGATGCCGATACCCGCAAACATCGCCGTCACAAGCATCGAAATTTGCTTCTTCTCCATTCTGCGTTTCCTCTTTTCAAGTTGTGTTGCATTGAACAGAAATCAGTACTGCGAATCGTCTTGAACTCTTGAACTGCACGACGGCGATCGCGGATCGCCTGGCGCGAGAAAATTCGCCGGAATGTCCGGGCGCGACGACGCATCCGCGCGACTGCGCAGACGATCGCCGGCCCACGGGCCGATTGCCGTGTTGTCAGCGCCGCTTGCGCGGCCTTACGGATTCACATTCGAGGGAGTCGCCAGGCGATGACGAAATGCTGGCAACGTCGCGGCACGACCGGCTATTTCACCGGACCGCTGCGTTACGTGAAGTCGTTCACACAAACGACGGATTCGGGTTCCGGCGCGGCTGAAACCGCGTTGACGACCTGCGCCACCCCGATGGCTTGCGGTCGAGCGCCGGATACGGACAGGATATTCCGCGGCATTTTGATGCTTTCCCGTAGCAAATTGGCTCTGTTTTCGCGAGCACGGCCCACGGGGTCGATTGCGATTGCAATCGCCCGCTCGATGCGAACCGGCTCCGAATTATTTAGGGATCGAACCAGCCGGATGATCGGCCTGGCGTCGTCACCAACGTTCCATGCGATTCATGACGCTTGGTCGTTCCCGGAGCCCACCCGCTTCGTGGATTTGCCGGAATTAAATCCGCTTACCCCGTCAAAAATCTGGAGCGGATTATATCCATCAATTTCGAGAAAAACCCTTCAGAAACCGCCAACTTGTGCCGATAAATTGTAAATCATCGTCAATTTAGCCGCTAATTTCGGCTATTTTCAGAAAAATCTTTCATTAGACAAATACGGGATAAATGATGCAATATCTCGTTATTCGATTTGTCTCATTTGATGCTTCAAAACGTCTCATTTAGCGTATTAAGCAAAAAATGTGATTTGAAAATTCGATTCAATCGAAAACAACTGCTTTCGAGCGCGCGTGGATACGCAGTACCCGCTCCGATTGAAGCCGGCACCGCGCAGCAGAAAAAGGTGGGGGAAGGAGAAAGGCGGGGGATCAGGTCAGGGGCGATTCGATCGCGTACCGTCAGACGGCCGGGTCGTGTGCCTGAGCCGCGCCATGTGGCAAGCACTGACGTACTCGCCGTCGCGCAGCGCGAAGTCCGGCGAGGTTCCCTCGATCCGGAATCCGTGCTTCTCGTACAGTGCGATCGCAGGCTGGTTGTCGGCGAACACCGTCAATTCGATCCGCGTGACGTTCAGCCAGTTTTCCGCCAGGTCGATCGCGGCGGCAAGCAGCCGGCTGCCGATGCCACGCCCGTGATGCGAGGCCTTGACCATCATCCCGAACCCCGCGACGTGGCTGCGGCGCGGATTCTGTTCCGGATGAAGCCCGAGGTGGCCGACCACTTCGCCGTCGAGTTCGGCGACGAGGCTGAAGCCCCGCTCGCGAGCCGCCTCGAGGCGCTTCTGCCATTTCTCCAGCGACGGAAACGGCGCCTGCAGCGTGTTCCTGTATACGTCGGGGTGCGCGACGATCTGCCGAATCGCGTCGATGTCGTGCGTCTCGCTGTGTCGGATCGTGATGTTATTCATATCGTGGCGAAGTGGCATGCGGACGCGCCCGCGTCGGGCGTCGCCCGGCATGCGAGGGAAAAACGTCGAGATTATCCGAATTGGCCGATCCGGACAGGGGCGCGCGCGGCCATTTCTGACGCAGTGCGTCATCGGCTGCGGGCAACACCTCGGCAGGCCGTCCGGGCCGCCCGGCCGGCGCCCAACCATCAGACGGATCGCCGGTACCGCCCTCATTTCGCAGCGCACGAAAATGTCCGTGTTTGACGCCGGTTCGCGTTAAACTCCGTCAAGCTGTTTGCTAAAACGACATCTTCGCCTTAATGGCACATACGACACGAGGATAGGTTCGATGCGCACTTCCGGCTCATCCGGGGCAATGACCCTGCTCACCGAACACGACCCGGCCGACGGCCGCGAACTGCGTTCGTTGCGACTCGAGGCGACGGGCGACGGCAAAAGCGTGCTGCTGATCGAAATCGACGAGCGTAAGCCCGGCATTCATCGCGAGATCCGCTACGAGATCACGCCCGCCGAGCTGATCGCCGCAATCCGCTCGCACGGCGCCGAACTGCCCGGCGAGAACCACGGCGCGGCGTCGCTCGCGCGCAGCTCCTCCTGATCCCGTCCGACCGGTGAGCCGCGCACGCCGCGCCGGCTCACCCTCGCATCCACGTCCCGCCGCTGTCTTGAAAATGGCCGATAATCGGCCCATCCAGCGCTTTCCGCGCGTTCCCCTTTTCGGACAGCCGTCATGCTCCGTGACCTCGTCGCCCAGTACGGGCCGCTTCTCGTCTTCGCCAACGTGCTGGCCGCCGCGGTCGGGTTGCCCGTGCCGGCGATGCCGACGCTCGTGCTGTTCGGCGCGATGGCGATGCTGCATCCGGAGATGATCGGCTCGCAGCTCGTCACGGTGCTCGCGCTGTCGGTGCTCGGCGCGCTGATCGGCGATACGGTCTGGTACGTCGCCGGGCGCCGCTACGGCGGCACGACGCTTAAGACGATCTGCCGACTGTCGCTATCGCGCGACAGTTGCGTGCGGAAAACCGAGCGGTTCTTCGGCCGCTACGGCGTGCGCGTGCTCGCCGTCGCGCGCTTCATTCCGGGGTTGTCGCTCGTGTCGGTGCCGATGGCGGGCGCGCTCGGCACGCGCTACCGAACGTTCGCCGGCTACGATGCGCTCGGCGCCGCGCTGTGGACGATCTGCGGGCTGCTCGTGGGGCTCGTGTTCTACCGGCAGATCGACTGGCTGTTCGCCGGCGCGAGCCGGCTCGGCCATGCGGTGCTGTTCGTGATCGCCGTGCTGCTCGGCATGTATGCGGCCGTGCGCTGGATGCGCCGCCGCGCGCTGATCCGCCAGCTCGCGAATGCGCGGATCGGCGTCGACGAGCTCGAAGCGCTGCTGCGCGACCCGATCGCGCCGGTGATCCTCGACGTGCGTTCCGAAGAACACCGCAAGCTCGACCCGTTCGCGATTCCCGGCGCGCAGTTCGCCGACGATCGTCACGTCGGCGACATCGTTGCGCGCTACCCGCTCACGCAGAAGTTCGTCGTGTACTGCTCGTGCCCGAACGAGGTGTCGGCCGCGCTGATGGCGAAGCGCCTGACCGACGCGGGCTTCCCCCATGCGCTCGCGCTGCGCGGCGGCCTCGACGCGTGGCGCGACACGGGCCGCCAGCTGACGTCGCTCGCCGGCGACACGCCCGCCGCGAACGACCCGGTCGGCGGGCTGCACAAGCCGGCCTGAGCGCCGGCTTCGCGCTGCGCGCCGCAACCGGCGCGCGCCGCTTCGTCGAACCTTCCGCTCAGAACGCCTTCACCGGCACGTTCACGACCAGACGGTATTCGCGGTTCGTCGCATCCGAAGAGTGCGTCGAGCCGACGTGCCACATCGCGATGAAGGTAACCTTCGTGTCCTTCAGCTTGCCGCTCTGGAACGTGTACGACGGGATGAAGCCGAACTCGTGGTGACGGCCCTGCACCGGCGCGCCGTTGACCCAGTAGATGCTCGACTTGGTCGGATCCTGCGACGCCATCTTGCCGCCGTCCGCCCCCCAGCCCGTCACGCCCCACACCATCGCCTTGAAGCCCGGCAGGCCCGCGTCCTTGCCGTAGAACGTGTAGCGCAGCTGCAGCGACTTTTCGTGCGGCGCGTTGTAGTCGACGTCCATCGAGTTCGCGAGGAAGATGCCGTTCGTCTCGTTCAGGTAGTCGAAGAACTGGTCGCCGAGCACCTCCTGGTAGCCGAGCAGCAGCTCGTGCGGGCCGTGCTGCGCGGCCAGCGACAGGCTGTACGCGTTGCTGTTGATCTCGCCCTGGCGCTTGTCGCCCGTGTCGTGCGTCGAGTAGATGTTCGCGAAGCCCGTCCACTTGACCGTCTTCGGGCTGCCGATGCTGTGCTTGATCGACGCGTAGTACTGGCGCCACACGTCGTCCGCCTGGTTCGCGTACAGCGCGACCTCGCCGTCCGGCGAGTAGTCCCACGTGCCGCCGGCGTAGGTCAGCCGGTCGATGCGCGTGCCGCCGTACTGGCTCGTCAGGTTGGTCAGCGTCGTGTGGCCGCGCGCGTCGGTCTTCGTGAAGCTGCCCGCCTCGAGCATCACGTTCTTGAATTCGTTGCTGACGAGCGTCGCGCCGAGGAACGTCGGCGGCAGTGCACGGTTGTCGTGCTGTTCCATGAACGGGTTGTCGACGGCCTGCAGACCGTACTTGACCACCGTGTTCGAGATCCGCGCCTTCACGTCGTAGATGCCCGGATACGCCCACGCGAGCTGGTTCGAGCCGCCGCCGCCCTTCGCGATGTGCACCATGTTGCCGCCGCCCTTGCCGCCGTCGAGCTTCAACGCCGCATACACCGATGCATCGACGCCGAAGCCGATCAGGCCTTGCGTGAAGCCCGACTCGTAGTTCGCCATCGCGCCCTGGACCCACGCATGGCGGTGCGGCCCGCCCTTGTTGTCGAGCACGTCCGCGTAGTTGCGGAACAGGAAGTTCAGATGGCTGTCGGCGATGAAGCCGTTCGACTTCGACTGCGCCGACGGCTCGTCCGGCGGCGTGACGGCCTGCGTGGCCTCGGCGTTGATGATCGCGTTCGGCGTCGAGGCCTGCGCGACCGTCGCACCCGGTGCGGCTTGCGCCACCGTCAGCGGCGCGGGAGCCGCGTCGTCCGCGTAAGCCATGCCCGTCAGCGAGACGCCGGCCAGTGCCGGGAGTCCCCACGCAAGCAGCATCTTCGATGTCGTTCCGATCGTCCTGTATTTAGTCATCGTGGTTCTCTTCTTGTGTTGATGTCGTCTGCGCCGGTCGCGATCCGCTCCCGGTCCCACCCCGGCGCGCCCGGCTAAGGACGCGCCTGTACCCGCGGCGCGAAGATCTTTCGCGCCGCACCTGCCCCTGTCGACCTGCCTGCTTGTTTATCCGGGTATGTCAGCCCGCGCCCGCGCGGATGCACGCGACGCGCGCGGGCGAGCCGTGCCGCACTTCCGGCCGCGGGATGTCCTGCGCGCACGCGTCGATCGCCTCCGGGCAGCGCGTGCGGAACGCGCAGCCCGACGGCGGATTGAGCGGCGACGGCATCTCGCCCGCCAGCAGCATCGGCCGCCGCGCGCGCTCGCGCGCCGGCTCCGGCGTCGGCGCCGCGTCGAGCAGCGCGCGCGTATACGGGTGCTGCGGCGCGCCGTACACGTCGTGCCGCGCGCCGAACTCCATCACGCGGCCGAGGTACATCACCAGCACGCGCTGGCTGATCGCCTTCACCACCGCGAGATCGTGCGCGACGAACAGATAGGACAACGACAGTTCGCGCTGCAGGTCGCGCAGCAGGTTGACGATCTGCGCCTGGATCGACACGTCGAGCGCCGACACCGGTTCGTCGCAGATCACGAGCTTCGGCTCGCCGATCAGCGCGCGCGCAATACCGACGCGCTGGCACTGCCCGCCGGAAAATTCATGGGGATAGCGCAGCAGATGATGCGCATTGAGGCCCACCCGCTCGAGCATCGACACCACGCGGCGCCGCACCTCGGTGCGGCCGATGCCCGGCTGATGCGTGACGAGCGGCTCGGCGACGATCTGCTCGATCGTCATGCGCGGGTCGAGCGACGCGAGCGGATCCTGGAAGATCATCTGCACTTCGCGCCGCATCGCGGTGCCGCGCAAATGGTTCGGCGCGACCGTCTGGCCGCGCCAGCTCACGCTGCCGGCCGTCATCGGCACGAGGCCGATCAGCGCGCGCGCGAGCGTCGACTTGCCGCAGCCGGATTCGCCGACGAGCCCGACCGTCTCGCCGCGCTTCACGTCGAACGACACGCCGTCGACCGCGCGCAGCGTTCCCTTCGGCGACCACGGATAGCCGCCGAGCGGCACGCGGAAATGTACTTTCAGATCCTGGACGGACAGCAGCGCGTCCGCCGATCCGCGTTGCGCCAGATCGATGTCGCTCATCGCAGCCCTCCGGTCAGTTCCGCCACCGGCCGGTGGCATGCACGCACCGCGCCGCCGGCGCCGTACGCTTCGAGCGCGGGACGCGCGTTGCCGCAGCGGCCCTCCGCATACGCGCAGCGTTTCGCGAACGCGCAGCCGGCGGGCGCGGTGCCCGGCATCGGCGGGTTGCCCGGAATCGCGACGAGCGGCGCATCGACGGCGTCGGTCAGGCGCGGCAGCGCGTTGAGCAGGCCGATCGTGTACGGATGCGACGGCGCCGCGAAGATCGAATCGGCCGGCGCGTATTCGACGGTGCGGCCCGCATACATGACCATCACGTCGTCGGCGAGGCCTGCGACCACGCCCATGTCGTGCGTGATCAGCACGATCGCGGTGCCGCGCTCGCGGTTCAGCTCGCGCAGCAGGTCGATGATCTGCGCCTGCACGGTCACGTCGAGCGCGGTGGTCGGCTCGTCGGCGATCAGGATTTCCGGCTCGGACAGCAGCGCCATCGCGATCATCACGCGCTGCCGCATGCCGCCCGAGAACTCGTGCGGATACATGCGGATGCGGCGGGCTGCGTCGGGAATGCGCACCGATTCGAGCGCCTCGATCGCGCGCCTGGTCGCCTCCTTGCGCGACAGCTTGCGATGCAGCTGCAGCGTTTCGGTCATCTGCCGCTCGATCGTCAGGAACGGGTTGAGCGACGTCATCGGATCCTGGAAGATCATCGCGATCCGGTCGCCGCGCACCGCGTTCAGCGCGCGCGTATTCATCGCGAGCAGGTTCTCGCCGCGATAGCGCGCCTCGCCGCTCGTCGTGCCGTTGCCGGCGAGCAGGCCGAGCAGCGCCATCACGGTCTGGCTCTTGCCCGAGCCCGATTCGCCGACGATGCCGAGCGTCTTGCCGGCTTCGAGGGAGAACGACACGCCGCTCACGGCGTCGATCGGCGGCGCATCCTTGCGCGTGAAGCGCACGCCGAGATTGTCGACTTCGAGTAGTGCAGTCATGTCAGCCTCCGCCGGGCCGCTACGCACTTCGATGGAAGCGCCTGGGGGAGACGGGGGGGCTGCGCCCCCCCGAGCGAACGAAGCGAGTGTGGGAGTCGTTTCATCTCAGCGATCCTTCGGGTCGAGCGCGTCACGCAGGCCGTCGCCGACGAAGTTCACGCAGTAGAGCGTCACGCACAGCATGACGGCCGGGGCCAGCAGCAGCCACGGCATCGATTCGAGTTTCTGCGCGCCGTCCTGGATCAGCACGCCCCAGCTCGTCATCGGCTCCTGCACGCCGAGGCCGAGGAACGACAGCACCGATTCGGTCAGCACGATGTTCGGCACCGACACGGTCGCGTACACGACGACCACGCCGAGCAGGTTCGGCACGACGTGGCGCAGCACGATCGACGCCGGCGACACGCCGATCGCGCGTGCCGCATCGACGAATTCGCGGTTGCGCAGCGACAGCGTCTGGCCGCGCACGACGCGCGCCATGTCGATCCACGAAAACGCGCTGATGGTCAGCACGACGAGCATGAACGAGCGGCCGAACAGGGTCATCATCAGGATCGCGATCAGCAGGTACGGGATCGCGTACATCATGTCGACGATGCGCATCATCACGGCGTCCACGCGGCCGCCCGCGAAGCCCGCGGTCGCGCCCCACGCGACGCCGAACAGGCCCGACACGAGCGTGCCGAGCAGGCCGACCTCGATCGACACGCGGCCGCCGATCAGCGTGCGCACGAGCAGGTCGCGGCCGAGCTCGTCGGTGCCGAACCAGTGCTGGTTCGCCCAGGTCGGCGCGAGGCTGATCGAGCCCCAGTCGCTGGCG
The DNA here is from genome assembly GCF_902830275.1 of Burkholderia stagnalis. GTDB lineage: Bacteria > Pseudomonadota > Gammaproteobacteria > Burkholderiales > Burkholderiaceae > Burkholderia > Burkholderia stagnalis. Next base: position 192,845 of record NZ_CADESW010000003.1, read on the forward strand.
GACGGATCGGCCGCGAGCAGCCACGGGCCGGCGAAGCACGCGAGCGTGATCAGCACGAGCAGCACGAGGCTCAGCACCGCCGCGCGGTTATGCAGGAAACGGGAGAGGGCCAGCGCGAGCGGCGAGCGCGAGCGCGGCGGCGCGTCGGCCTGCGCGGGCAGGCTGACGACGGGAGTAGTCGGAGTCATCGCTGTGCCTCGCTCAATAACGGATCCGCGGATCGAGCCACGCATACGCGAGGTCGACCAGCAGGTTGAACAGCACCGCGCAGACGGTCGTCAGCACGACGAGGCCGAGCACCAGCGTGTAGTCGCGGTTGATCGCGCCGTTCACGACGAGCTGCCCGAGCCCCGGCAGCGCGAACACCGATTCGGTGACGACCGCCGCCGTGATCGACGTGATGCAGACCGTGCCGAACAGCGACACGACCGGCATCAGCGCGGGCTTGAGCGCGTGGCGCAGCACGATCGTCGAGCCCGGCAGGCCCTTCGCGCGCGCGGTGCGGATGAAGTTGCTCGACAGCGTCTCGATCATCGAGCCGCGCATCACGCGGGCGAGCAGCGACACGTTGATGAAGGTGAGCAGCACGATCGGCAGCAGCCGGTACTGCCAGCCACCGTCGCCCCAGCCGCCCGCCGGCAGCCAGCCGTTGCCGGCCGACGTCTTCAGCAGGATCGCGAAGATCCACACGAGCACCGGGCCGAGCACGAACGGCGGCACGACGTTGCCGAAGTTGCCGAGCAGCATCACGAAGCGGTCGACGATGCTGTCGCGGCGCACCGCCGCGACGGTGCCGAGCAGCACGCCGAGCCCGATCGAGATCGGAATCGAGATGCCGCCCACGCCGATGCTCACCGGCAGCGCCTTCTTCACGAGATCGTTCACCGACCAGTCGACATAGCGGAACGACGGGCCGAGATCGCCGTGCACCAGCGCGTCCAGGTAGAGCAGGTACTGCTTCCACAGCGGCTCGTCGAGGTGGTACTTCGCGTTCAGGTTCGCGAGCGTCGCGGCGGACAACTGCTTTTCCGTATCGAACGGTCCGCCCGGCGTGAAATGCAGCAGCAGGTAGCAGACGGTGACGACCGCGAGGATCGTCGGCACCGCCCACAACGTGCGTCTCAAAGCGTAGGCCAGCATGATCGCTCCGCTCAGTGCTTGATCAGGTACATGTCCTGCGAAGCACGCATGTCGATCACGTTCTTCAGCGAGTAGCCGCCGACGTAAGGCTTGACAAGGCGGTCGGCCGAGTACTGGAACAGCGGCACCATCGGCGTGTCGTTCAGCGCGAGGTCGTGCGCCTGCGTGAGCAGCGCGGCGCGCGCCTTGTCGTCGAGCTTCTGGTTGCCTTCGTCGACGAGCGCGTCGGCCTGCTTGTTGCAGTAGCCGACGGTGTTCTGCGAGCTGCCGCAGCGCAGCAGGTCGAAGAACGTCATCGCGTCGTTGTAGTCGGCGAACCAGCCGTCGCGCGCGATCTGCACCTTGCCGTCATGCCGGTCCTTCATCAGCACCTTGAACTCGACGTTCTCGAGCTTCGTGTCGACGCCGAGCTTCGTGCGCCATTCCGACGCGGTGAACAGCGCGACCTTCTTGTGCAGGTCGTTGGTGTTGTACGTCAGCGTGAACGACAGCGGCTTCGCGTCCGAGTAGCCGGCCTGCTTCAGCAGGTTCTTCGCGTAGTCGACGCGCTTGGCCATCGGCCACGACGCCCATTCCGGCGTGAACGACTGCACGCCCTTCGTGCCGTTCGGCATCAGCCCGTACATCGGCTTCTCGCCGGCCTGCGTGAGCTTCGTGGTCAGCACGTCGCGATCGACGACCATCGACAGGGCCTGGCGCACGCGCTTGTCCTTCAGCGCCGGATCGCTGTTGTTCAGGTAGTAGTAGTACGTCGCGAGCTGCAGGCCCTGGCGCAGTTCGCCGCCGAACTGCTTGCTGACCTGCTGGAAGATGCCCGACGGAATCGAGTAGCTGTAGTCGATCTGGCCGGCCTGGTACATGCGCATCGCCGTTTCGTCGCTCTCGATCGGCAGGTACGTCACCTTGTTGATCACGACCTTCGGCGCGTTCCAGTACTTCGCGTCCTTCGTGATCACGATGCGGTTGTTCGGCTGCCAGTCGACGAGCTGGTACGCGCCGTTGCTGACGATGTTGCCCGGGCGCGTCCATGCGTCGCCGAACTTCGCCACCGTGTCCTTGTTCACCGGCGCGAGCGGCGCCATCGCGGTCAGTTCCGGGAAGAACGCGACCGGCACGTCGGTCGACACCTCGAGCGTGTACGGATCGACCGCGCGCACGCCGAGCGTCGACGGCGCGGCCTTGCCGGCGATGATCTGCTTCGAGCTCTTCACGAACTCGACGAGGATCGTGTACTTCGAGCCCGTCTTCGGATCGACGAGGCGCTGCCACGCATAGACGAAATCGGCCGCGGTCACCGGCTGGCCGTTGCTCCACTTCGCATCGCGGCGCAGCTTGAAGAGCCACGTTTGCGGCGTCTTGCGCTCCCACGACTGCGCGACGCCCGGCACGACCTGGCCGGCCGCGTCGATGCGCGCGAGCCCTTCGAACAGGTCGAGGCCGATCGTGTTGCCCGTCCACGACTCGATGTGCGCGGGATCGAGCGATTCGACTTCGGCGGGCACCTGACGCGTCAGGTCCTGCTGCGCGGCGAGCGCGACGTTCGACGGGACGGTAACGGCGGATGCGGTTTGCGTCGACAGGGCGAGCGCGGCCAGCACGGCCGACATGGCATGCAAGGATTTCATCGTGACAGTTCAGTGTGGTTGTGCGGTGCGTGTGGCGCGGCGGGACGCCGCGGTTACGCGAGGAACGCTGCAGAACGCAGCGATCGGGGAGGCCCGTGAATCTCGTATCTCATCTTAGTATTCCTTACGTTCCTTTCGACAGATAATCCGTCGCTGGAACGAAGGAATATCCGTGCGTTAGAACAGCCTCGGCGTACCGACCCAGACCACCACCGACTCCACCTTCGCGGTGTTGACCCAGCTGTGCGGGACCGTCGACTGATAGTGCGCGCTGTCGCCGGCCGACAGGACGAATGTCTTGCCTTCCAGTGTCAGCGACACTTCCCCTTCGATCACATACAGGAATTCCTCTCCTGCATGCGTCGTCACTTCAGACCGCTTCTGACCGGGCGGCATCCGCACGAGGATCGCCTCGAGCTGACGCCCTTCGGTCACGTTCGTCAGCCGCGCGAACAGGTTGGCCGAATCGGCAAACCCGAAGAAGCGCAGCTGCTCGCCGCGGCACACCGAGCGCTCCTCGCTCGGCGTGTCGACGAAATACTGCACCGTCACGCCGAGCGCCTGCGCGATGCCGGCCAACGACGTCAGCGATGGCGACGCGAGTCCGCGCTCGACTTGCGACAGAAACGGTTTCGAAATACCCGCGGCTGTCGCCGTTTCATCGAGCGTGCGTTTCAGTCGTTGTCGCAACGCGCGGATCTTGCTGCCCAGGGCGGCGGCAGCGTCGGCGGGCCGTGTGTTTTCAGTGGGGGGAACCATAGCAGGCCGAAAAGGGGTCGTCAAAAAATGTTTGATGGAAAATAACTAAGTTAGATCGATATAGCTTAGTCTTCGGGTTTACGGACATCCTGGGCGTTGCGCGTATAGGGCTAAACACCCCCCGGCCGAGGCCGGGAAACGCGCTATCTTGCCAGACTCGCCGCCTCCACAGGCAAGCTGCACGCGGCTCTCCGGGATTCTTCGGAGTCGCTTGACAAGAGCTTACAAAGACATGAAGAGACGAATGTTCCTGAAAGCTCCTGACACATCAGGGATTTCCCGGTGTGGCACGGACCTGACGCGTCGACCCTGTAAACGTTACCAGTCGCGCGCCGGCCGCGGCCCTTCGCCGCCCGGCGCGCGCGACGCCTGACCCCGGCAAGGGCCAGCCCGCCCGACTGCCGCCGCCGCCTTCGCGCGCCTACCCGGCCAATGCGTACAGGCGCCAGACCGACCCTCGGCGACGCGTGATCCGCGCCGCCCGCACTCACCGAGATTGATCATGCATTCACCTGTTTCACAAACCCGATCGTTTACGACGGTCTTCCTCATCGAGATGTGGGAGCGCTTCGGCTACTACGGGATGGCCGCGCTCCTCGTCCTCTTCATGGTCGACAAGCTCGGCTTCACCGACAGCCACGCGAACCTGACCTGGGGCGCGTTTACCGCGCTCGTCTACGCGTCGCCGTCGATCGGCGGCTGGATCGGCGACAAGGTGCTCGGCGCGCGCCGCACGATGATCATCGGCGCGGCCGTGCTGTGCGCCGGCTACCTGATGCTCGCGGTGCCGAACGACCAGCTCGTCTACATGTACACGTCGCTCGGCGTGATCGTGGTCGGCAACGGCCTGTTCAAGGCGAACGCCGCGAACCTCGTGCGCCGCATCTACGAAGGCGACGACGCGCGCATCGACAGCGCGTTCACGATCTACTACATGGCGGTCAACATCGGCTCGACCGTGTCGATGCTCGCGACGCCGTGGATCAAGGACCACTGGGGCTGGCACACCGCGTTCGCGGTCTGCTGCGGCGGCATGCTGCTCGCGATCCTCAACTTCGTGCTGATGCACCGCACGCTCGCGCACATCGGCTCGCAGCCCGACGACGAGCCGATCCGCTGGAAGCGCCTCGGTGCGGTCGCGGCCGGCGGCGCGGCGCTCGCGCTCGTCACGCTGTACGTGCTGCAGCACAAGCAGCTGGCGGTCGCGAGCGTGTGGACCGCGGCGTTCGCGATCCTTGCGATCTTCGCGTACATGATCGCGAAGTCGGAGCGCTCGGAGCGCGCCGGCCTGATCGCGGCGCTCGTGCTGATCGGCCAGGTGATCCTGTTCTTCATCTTCTACGTGCAGATGTCGACGTCGCTCACGCTGTTCGCGCTGCGCAACGTCGATCCGCGCTTCATCGTGTTCGGCACGACGCTGTTCACGTGGAGCGCCGCGCAGTTCCAGGCGCTCAACCCGATCTGGATCATGCTGCTGAGCCCGCTGCTCGTGCTCGTCTACAACCAGATCTCGAAGCGCGGCCACGATTTCCCGGTCGCCGCGAAATACGCGCTCGGCTTCGCCGTGGTCGCGCTCGGCTACCTCGTGTTCACGATCAGCGGCCGCTACGCGGTGGACGGCCGCGTGTCGTCGTGGTTCATGGTGTGGGGCTACGGCCTCTACTCGCTCGGCGAGCTGCTGGTGAGCGGCCTCGGCCTCGCGATGATCGCCCGCTACGTGCCGGCACGCATGAGCGGCTTCATGATGGGCGCGTACTTCGTCGCGACCGGCGTGTCGCAGTACCTGGGCAGCGTGGTCGCGAACTTCGCGCAGATGCCGTCGCACGACCTGCCGGCGACCGAATCGCTGCCGCTCTACCTGTCGCTGTTCGAGAAGCTCGGCTGGCTCGCGGCGATCGGCATGCTGCTCGCGCTGCTGCTGCTGCCGATGATGAACCGCCTGTCGCGCCAGCATCAGCGCTGCGTGGAAGAGCGCCGCGAAGAGGCGGCGCAGGCGCCGGTGGCCGCCGCGGCTCAGTAATATCCCTTGGCGTGCGGCATGCACGCCACATTCTCCTGCCGCGCGCGGATGCGCGTCCTACACTGGATTCAGGGAGCGCATCCGACGAGACGCGCGACAGGCAGGAGAAACAGATGAAAAGCAAGACGACGCGGCTCTTGAGGGTGCTGTCGGATATCCGGCATGCGCAGCGCTGCCGGGGGCTGCGCGCCGCGAAGGCGGCCGCCGAGGCGGACGCGGTGCTCGCGGAACGGGCCGACGACGCCGACGACGAGCACAGCGAAGCGGACACGGACGACGCGCCGCACCCGCCCCGCTCCCGTATCGGCTCACCTCACTAGGCGCGCACCCGCGCCGCACGGGCCGGGATTTCCGCGACGCCCTGCGCCCGCGACACCGCGCGGCTCAGGCAGCCGCACTGCGCCTTCGCGCCATCCACATTCCCGCACTCGCCAGCGCCATCATCAGGCCGAGCGCGCATGCGTCCGCGGCCAGCCCGACGCCGACCGCGTGCGGCAGGCGCGCGCCCTGCGCCGCCGGATGCAGCAGCGAAGCGTGCGCGACGCTCAGCGCGCGGGCAGCCGCCGCATCAGCATCGCGCTGTGCCACGCGGTGAGCGCGACCGCGACCCAGATCGGCCCGTAGGTCGCGAGCTTCGCGACGGTGAGCGTCTCGCCGAGCAGCAGCAGCGACACGGCGACGAGCAGCACCGGCTCGACGTAGCCGAGGATGCCGAACAGCACCATCGGCAGCATCCGGCTCGCCTTCAGGTAGCTCGCGAGCGCGAGCGTGCTGAGCGCGCCGAGCCCCGGCAGCAGCACCGCCCACAGCACCGGGCGGCTCGCCACCGGCGTCGCGCTCGCGGCGACCGTCACGAACGCGACCGGGCACAGCAGCGCCACCTCGAGCGCGAACGCGGCCAGCGAATCGGCGTTGATCCGGCGGCGCAGCACGAAATACGGCGGATAGCCGAGCGCGACGACGAGCGTCGGCCACGCGAACGCGCGCGTCGCCCACACCTCGTGCGCGACGCCGAGCGCGGCGCACGCGATCGCCGCCCATTGCAGCGGATCGAGCCGCTCGCGATAGTAGAAGCGGCCGACGAGCACCATCGTCAGCGGCAGCAGGAAATAGCCGAGCGACACTTCGAGCATCCGCCCGTGCAGCGGCGCCCACAGGAACAGCCACAGCTGCAGGCCGAGCAGCGCGGCGCTCGCGGGCAGCGCGATCCACAGGCGCCAGTCGCGCACGAGCCGCCCGAGCAGCGCGACGAACACGGGCCAGCGGCCGCGCAGCGCGATCAGCGCGAGCGCGCCCGGCGCGGTCCACAGGATCCGCCACGCGAAGATGTCGAGCCCCGTGAGCGGCGCGAGCAGCTTCGCATATGCGGACAGCAGCGCGAACAGCATCGACGCCGCCACCGACAGCGCGATGCCGCGCCCGGCCTCCGGATACCCCGTCATCGCGCGCTCACTGCTGCTGGAAGCGTTCGTAGCGCTTGTCGGTATGCCGTTCCTCGAACGTCACTTCGGTCACGCGCGCCGCCGGCGGCCCGTGCCGCAGCCACGCGAGCATCCGGTCGATCTGCGGGCCGGGACCCTGGATCATCGCCTCGACGCTGCCGTCCTCGAGGTTCGACACCCAGCCGCGCAGCTTCAGCGCGTGCGCCTCGCGCACCGTCGCATGGCGGAACCCGACGCCCTGCACGACGCCGCGCACCCGTACGTAGTAGGTCTCGATCCGTTCGTCATGTTCGTCGCGGCTCATCGTCGTCGCCCTCCAGTTGCTTCCGGTTGCATCCAAGCCCGGCATTGTAGTCGGGTCGGCGGCGGGCTGTCAGTGCCGGCGGGCGCGCCGCCCCGCCGTCGCCGCGCGCGCCGAACACGTACAATCTCGCACGACGCACAACTGCCGCGCGGCCCGCGCGCGGCCACAAGGACTTGCATGACTGATACCTCCCGCGATCTCGTTCTGGTCACCGGCGCATCCGGTTTCGTCGGCTCGGCCGTCGCGCGCATCGCGCAGCAGAAGGGCTATGCGGTGCGCGTGCTCGTGCGCCCGACCAGCCCGCGCACGAACGTCGCGGGCCTCGACGCCGAGATCGTCACCGGCGACATGCGCGACGAGGCGTCGATGCGCACCGCGCTGCGCGGCGTGCGCTACCTGCTGCACGTCGCGGCCGACTACCGCCTGTGGGCGCCCGACCCGCTCGAGATCGAGCGCGCGAACCTCGAGGGCGCGGTCGCGACGATGCGCGCGGCGCGCGCCGAGGGCGTCGAGCGGATCGTCTACACGAGCAGCGTCGCGACGCTGAAGGTCACGAGCGCCGGCCACGCGGCCGACGAGAACGCGCCGCTCACGCCCGAGCAGGCGATCGGCGTGTACAAGCGCAGCAAGGTGCTCGCCGAGCGCGCGGTCGAGCGGATGATCGCCGACGAAGGGCTGCCCGCGGTGATCGTCAACCCGTCGACGCCGATCGGCCCGCGCGACGTGAAGCCGACGCCCACCGGCCGCATCATCGTCGAGGCGGCGCTCGGCAAGATGCCCGCGTTCGTCGACACGGGCCTGAACCTCGTGCACGTCGACGACGTCGCGCACGGCCACTTCCTCGCGCTCGAGCACGGCCGGATCGGCGAGCGCTACATCCTCGGCGGCGAGAACCTGCCGCTGCAGCAGATGCTGGCCGACATCGCGCAGATGACGGGCCGCAAGGCGCCGACGCTCGCGCTGCCGCGCTGGCCGCTCTATCCGCTCGCGCTCGGCGCGGAAGCGGTCGCGAAGTTCACGAAGAAGGAGCCGTTCGTCACCGTGGATGCGCTGCGGATGTCGAAGAACAAGATGTACTTCACGTCCGCGAAGGCGGAGCGCGAACTCGGCTACCGCGCCCGGCCGTATCGCGACGGGCTGCGCGACGCGCTCGACTGGTTCCGCTCGGCGGGCTACCTGAAGTGACGTGACGCGGGCGGGAGGCGGCGGAACGCTGCGCTGCCGACGCCCGCGCGTTGTTCCCGCGCCACGTGCTGCGCCGCGTGCGTCGCCCCCCTTTTCCCCCGAAATTCAGGCGCGGCGCCCTCACAGGCGCGCGCGCCCAGACGCTGTGCCTGCACTTTGTTACACGTCGCGCGCGGACCGGCATCGGCGCAGCGGGTAAAATCGCGGGTCTTACGTAGAGAAAGCACGCATGAACCTGAACGATCAGATCGATGCGCTCATCGCCGGCGTCGATCAGCTCCTCCATGATCACCGCGCCGCCCAGCAGGCGGCACGCAGCGCCGACGCGTTCGCGCGCGCAGCCGCGGCCGAGGCTGAAACGGCCGCCCAACGTCATGCCGCAGCCGAGACCGAAGCGCAGGCTGCCGCCCAGCGCCATGCGCAGGCCGCCGCCGAGGCCGAAGCCGCGCTGAAGCGCCACACCGAAGCCACCGCCGAGGCGCAAGCCGCCGCGCAGCGCCACACCGAGGCCGCCGCGCAGGCCGACGCCGCCGTGCAGCGTCACGCGGAAGCGACCGCGCTGACGGAAGCCCTCGCGCAGCGCCACGCGGATGCCGAAGCCGCATCGCAACGCCATGCGGCCGCGATCGCCGAGGCCGAGGCCGCCGCGCAACGCCACCACGCCGCCGCCACCGAGGCGGACGCCGCCGCGCAGCGCCATGCCGCCGCGACCGCGGAAGCCGAAGCGGCCGCGCAGCGTCACGCAGCCGCGATCGCCGAAGCGCAAGCCGCGTCGCAGCGCCACGCCGACGCAGCCGCGCAGGCAGAGGCCGTCGCGCAGCGCCATGCCGAAGCCGTCGCCGAAGCCGAGGCCGCCGCGCAACGCCATGCCGAAGCAACCGCGCAGGCGGAGGCCATCACGCTGCGCCACACCCAGGCCGTCGCCGAAGCCGAAGCCGCCGCGCAACGCCACGCGGAAGCAACCGCGCAGGCGGAGGCCGTCACGCAGCGCCACACCGAAGCGATCGCGCAGGCCCAGGCCGCCGCGCAGCGCCACGCCGAGGCCACCGCGCAAGCCGAAGCGATCACGCAGCGCCACACCGAGGCACTCGCGGAAGCGGAAGCCGCCGCGCAGCGTCATGAGAAGGCCATCGCCGACGCCGAGGCGCTCGTCGAAGCCGTCGTCAACGGTGCGGTGTCGGTGGATACCGTGGAAGCCGGCGAAACGGTGGAAACGGTGGAAGCCGTCGAAGCGGTGGAAGCCGTCGAAGCCGTGGAAGCCGCGAACGCGCCGGAAGCCGTCGCCGCGCCGGCCGCTCACGGCCCCGCAGCAACCGAAGCAGCAGCCGAAACCGCAGCAGCAGCCGCGCAGCCGGAATCCGCGCCGGCGGCCGAGGTAGCGGCCGACGCGCCCGCCGTGCCCGCCGCATCAGCGAACAAACCGACGCTGCACGTCGCGCGCCCGTCGCAGAACGAGATCACGCTGACCGTCAACGGCGAATCGATCACGCTCCAGCCCGAGCAACTGGGCCAGCTGATCGAGGAACTCGCGCACGCGCGCGCGTCGATGGAGCCGGAGCCGCCGCCGGGCATCCCGGCCGGCTGGCGCTTCGTGTCGACGAAGAATCCGATGATGGCGGTGCAGAAGCAGGCAAACGGCGACCGCTTGCTGGTCGCGCGCCACACCGGCTACGGCTGGGTGCCGTTCACGTTCTCGCCGGACGTGGTGATCCAGATGTACATGATGCTCACCCAGCGATAAGCGCGGGGCTGGGCCATCGAGGGGCGGCATTGCGCCGCCCCTTTTTGTTTCCGGCCGGCCCGCGTCGCGGCCCCGGCCCGAATGCTCAGCGGTCGACCGGCGCCTGCACGCGCGCCTTCCACTGCCCGCCCTTGCCGCGCCAATAGCGCCACGCGGACGCGAAGGTCGCGCCCACATAGAACGCCGCGATGAGCGGCAGCGCGGGCGCCCACCACGGCGAGCGCCGGTAGTAGCGCAGCATCGGCGCATACGCGGTGCACATCGACGCCCACGCGAGCCACGCCGGCCATGCGCGCGCGCCGTACGCGAGCGCCGCGACGGGCGGCACCAGATAGATGATCGTCATGCCGAGCAGCGTGCCGGCCAGCAGCACCGGCGAATAGTGGAGCTGCGTGAACGCGGTGCGCGCGATCATGTTCCAGATGTCGCGCCAGCTGTCGTACGGGCGCAGCGACACGCTGCGATCGGCGAGGTCGAGCCGGATCGGGTGGCGGCCGTCGCCGCGATGCTTGATCTGCGCGGCGAGGCTGCAGTCGTCGATCAGCGCGTTGCGGATCGACTCGATGCCGCCGGCCTCCTCGAGCGCCGTGCGCTTCACGAGCATGCAGCCGCCCGCCGCGCCGGCCGTCTTGTTGCGCGGATTGTTGATCCACGAGAACGGGTAGAGCTTCGCGAAGAAGAACACGAACGCCGGGATCAGCGCCTTTTCCCAGAACGAATCGCAGCGCAGCCGCACCATCAGCGACACCAGGTCGCGCTGCTCGGCCTGCGCGCGCGTGACGAGCTGGGCGACGGCATCCGGCGGATGGCCGATGTCGGCGTCGGTCAGCAGCAGGTAGTCGGCCGGCAGGCCGAGCGTGCGCACCGCCGCAATTCCCTGCGACTGCGCCCACACCTTGCCCGACCAGCCCGCCGGCAGCGGCTTCGCGGCGAGCACGGTCAGGCGGTCGGCGCGGTTGATCGCGAGCGCCGCCGCGCGGGCCGCGTCGGCGGTGCCGTCGTCGCTGTGGTCGTCGACGATGATCAAGTGAAATGGGCCGTCGTATGCCTGTTCGAGCAGCGACGTCGCCGCGCGGGCGATCACGTCGGCTTCGTTGCGGGCCGGCACGACCGCGACGACGGCCGGCCAGCCGGCCTCCGCCGCCGCGCCGCGGGCTTCAGGCGGCAGCGGCCGCGCCGGCTGCGCGCGCCAGAAGCCGCCGCGCGCGGCCAGCAGGACGATCCAGATCACGAGCGACAGGCAGGACAGCAGGAAAGCGATCACCAGCATCATCGGCACGCCCCCCGTCGTGCGCCGCCCAGGCAGGCGCGCCGGCCGGCGGCGGCGGGCGCCGAAACGGCAATCGGGGTCGGATTGAAAACGCCGGGAACGGCGCGGAACGGGTCGTGGGAATCGACGGTCATCGCGAGGCCTTGAAAAATGCTCGACGTCAGGCAACCGCAAGGTTGCCGGCGAAACCGCCTAGTTTACTGGGTTCCGCGCGCGCGGGCGCCGACGCGCCCGTCCCGCGATTGCAACACGATTGAAACGGCACCGAAGCAAGGACTGGCCGATAGGGTTAAAATGCGCGATTAATTCGGGGTGCCGGGTCGTTCCTTCCTGCATTCATAACATCAAGTCGGGGCGATCGAGCTGGCATGCCGGCTCCCTCGAACCCCGCGTCTGTCGTCGGAGTTCGCTCAATATGCGAGTCATCCTTGCCCAGCCCCGCGGCTTTTGTGCGGGGGTTGTCCGTGCGATCGAGATTGTCGATCGCGCGCTGCAACAGCACGGCGCGCCGGTTTATGTGCGTCATGAGATTGTCCATAACCGGCACGTCGTCGAAAATCTGCGTAATAAAGGGGCGCGATTCGTTGAGGAACTCGACGAGGTGCCCCACGGCGCTGTCGCGATCTTCAGCGCGCACGGTGTCGCCCAGACGGTCGAGCGCGACGCGCAAGCGCGCGGGCTCGACGTGCTCGACGCCACCTGCCCGCTCGTCACGAAAGTGCACGTGCAGGGCCGCCAGTACGTCGCGGCGGGCCGCCGGCTGATCCTGATCGGCCATGCGGGCCATCCGGAAGTCGAGGGCACGATCGGCCAGATTCCGGGCGAGGTGACGCTCGTCCAGAGCGAGGCCGAGGTCGACACGCTGACGCTGCCGGTCGATACGCCGGTGGCCTACGTCACGCAGACGACGCTGTCGGTCGACGACACGCGCGGCATCATCGAGGCGTTGCAGCGCCGGTTCACCGACATCGTCGGGCCGGACACGCGCGACATCTGCTATGCGACGCAGAACCGCCAGGCGGCGGTGCGCGAGCTGAGCGCGGAGGTCGACGTGCTGCTCGTCGTCGGCGCGACCAACAGTTCGAACTCGAACCGCCTGCGCGAGATCGGCACCGAAAGCGGTGTGCCGAGCTACCTCGTCGCCGACGGCTCGGAAGTGAAGGCCGAATGGTTCGCGAACGCAACCACCGTCGGGCTGACCGCCGGGGCGTCCGCGCCCGAGGAGATGGTCGAAGATGTAATCGGCGCGCTGCGCGCGCTGGGGCCCGTCGAGGTCACGACGATGGCGGGCCGTGAGGAAAAAGTCGAATTCAAGCTGCCGGCGAAGCTCACGCAAGCTGTCGCCCGCGAAGTTTAAGGAGGACAACTCTTGTCTATTCCGCTGCTCCAACAAGCCCGTGTCGGCGCATACATCATGCGCCAGCACCTGTCCGGCAACAAACGCTATCCGCTCGCGCTGATGCTCGAGCCGCTGTTCCGCTGCAACCTCGCGTGCAACGGCTGCGGCAAGATCGACTATCCGGATCCGATCCTGAACCAGCGCCTGTCCGTCGAGGAATGCCTCGAGGCCGTCGACGAGTGCGGCGCGCCGATCGTGTCGATCGCCGGCGGCGAGCCGCTGCTCCACAAGGAGATGCCGGAAATCGTCAAGGGCATCATGAAGCGCAAGCGCTTCGTGTACCTCTGCACGAACGCGCTGCTGATGGAAAAGAAGATGGACGACTACGAGCCGAGCCCGTACTTCGTCTGGTCGGTCCACCTCGACGGCGACAAGGAGATGCACGATCACTCCGTGTCGCAGGACGGCGTCTATGACAAGGCCGTCGCGGCGATCAAGGAAGCGAAGCGCCGCGGCTTCCGCGTGAACATCAACTGCACGCTGTTCAACGATGCGATCCCCGAGCGCGTCGCGAAGTTCTTCGATACGCTCAAGCCGATCGGCGTCGACGGCATCACGGTGTCGCCGGGCTACGCATACGAGCGCGCACCGGATCAGCAGCACTTCCTGAACCGCGACAAGACGAAGAACCTGTTCCGCGAGATCCTGAAGCGCGGCGAAGGCGGCAAGCGCTGGTCGTTCAGCCAGTCGTCGCTGTTCCTCGACTTCCTGGCCGGCAACCAGACCTACAAGTGCACGCCGTGGGGCAACCCGGCGCGCACGGTGTTCGGCTGGCAGAAGCCGTGCTACCTGGTCGGCGAAGGTTACGTGAAGACCTTCAAGGAACTGATGGAAGACACGAACTGGGACAACTACGGCGTCGGCAACTACGAGAAGTGCGCGGACTGCATGGTCCACTGCGGCTTCGAGGCGACCGCCGTGCTCGACACGATCGCGCATCCGCTGAAGGCGTTCTCGGTGAACCGCAAGGGCATCAAGACCGACGGCCCGTTCGCGCCGGACATTCCGATCGACAAGCAGCGCCCGGCCGAGTACGTGTTCTCGCGCCACGTCGAGATCAAGCTCGATGAAATCCAGCGCGCCGGCAAGGGCAAGCTGCAAAAGCCGGCGAAGCCGGCCGCGGCGGCTTAAGCCCGCGACACGACGCGATGCGCACGGCGGCCCCCGCCGCGCGCATCGGCCCCGCCAGCGGGCCATGTGAAAAGGGTGCGACGGAACGAATCCGTCGCACCCTTTTCTCTTTTGCGGCGTCGGGCGCTCAGGCCGCTGCCATCGCGATGCCGCCTGCTTCGTGCTCGCGCATCCTCGCGACGGCCAGCGCCAGCGGCGCGCGCACGCCGCTCGCCGCGAACGCGCAGACATGGCGCCACAGGTCGGCAAGCCGCACGCGCGGCAGCGTCGCGACGCAGGTGTCGTGTGCGGTCAGCACCCGTTCGAGCGCCGCGCATTCGTCGTCGCGCAGCGCCCACGCCGCGCCGTCGGCCGCGCGTTGCGCACAGGCATCGAGCACGCGTTCGGCCTCGAGGCACAGCTCGACGCTCGCGGCCTGCTTGCGGACATCGTCGAGCGACACGAACAGCAGATACACGCTCGTGCGCAGGCGCAGCAGCAGTTCCTCGTGTCCGCAATTGCCGCGCAGCGCGACGAGCGCCATGTGGCATTTCAGCGAAATGTCGCGCACGTGCGCAGGTGGCAACGGCAGCAGCCATTCGCGGGTCAGCGGCCGGCGACCTTTGGTCTTCTTCGCAGGCTTCATCATTCAGGCTCGGCAGGAAGGTAGGCGGCCCGCGCGGCGCGCGGGCGCGGTGAGCGTCGCGCCATGCCGACGCGGCGCGGGCATGCGCATCAGAACGTGTTCTCGCCCTTCAGGTAGTACGCGGTCTTCACGAAGAACGCCTTGACCGGGTGTCCGCCCTGCGCGTCGCTTGCCGCCTGTGCTTGCATCGCGGCCTTCTCCTCGCGCGACCGGTCGGGCACCGGCGCATAGACACGCGCGAGCGCACGCTGCATCGCGAGCGGATAGTTCTGGTTGCCCTCGGTCGTCGCGCGATAGCCGACGCGCGTGAGTTGCGTGAGCTGCGCATCGGTCTCTGCGCGCGCCGCCGACCAGCTTTGCGGCGCGGCGCTCGCGGGCCACGTTGCGCCGGACGACTGCGCGAAACCAACGGCCGGCAGCGCAGCGAGCGCGGCGGACAGGGCAAGAGTGGGAACGAGGGATTTCATGGCGGCCTCCAGATGGTTGTTTCAGCAACGATCTGCATCAGCAGATTGCGTCGATACGTCGATGCGTCGATACGTCGATGCGTCGATGCGTCGATGCGTCGATGCGTCGAACCCATCGTAGACCGCATGCGATTCCGCTTGAATAGCCGGATCGGCAATTCAACTTTTCGGCTTTCGCAAAACCTCTCGCCATGCGCTGGCCGATCCGATTCGCGAAACGCGAATTTCGCCGCTCGATCAAATACCTGCTGCAATGCGCGACCAGCGCGTGCGAGCCGCCCAAACAAGCCTTTCGTTTTTGGAAATGCGTTGTTGACCGATACGAACGATACGCATGACGCACGCTCACCACCGGTAGCTGATATCCCCCGTCACGCTCAGGCGCGGCCCGTAGAAGCACCCGCCCGCCGAGAAGCACGACGACACGTAGGTCCGGTCGAACAGGTTGTTCACGTGCGCGGCCACGCGCCAGCCCTTCAACGCGGCGCGCTCGACGCCGAGATCGTATGACAGGGCGAGATCGACGAGCGTGACGGCCGGCACGTCGAACGTGTTGACGTTGTCGCCCGCGCTGCGCCCGATGTAGCGCACGCCGCCGCCGATGCTCAGCCCGCGCAGCCCTTGCCACGCGACATCGTAGTTCAGCCACAGCGACGCGAGATGGCGCGGCACCGCCGCCACGCGCTTGCCGACGACGGCCGGATTCGAATCGGCGCGCACGGTCGTGTCGAGATACGTATACGCGGCGATCACGTCGATGCGCTTGCCGAGCCGCGCGCGCCCTTCGAGCTCGATGCCGCGCGAACGCACCTCGCCCGACTGCACGTTGAAGAACGGATGCTCGGGATCGACGCTCAGCACGTTGCGCTGACGGATATCGAACGCGGCAATCGACGCCATCTGCTGCTGGTCCGGCGACTGGTAGCGCACGCCGGCCTCGACCTGGTCCGCCTTGGTGGGCATGAACGGCTGGCCGCCGAAGCGCGTGCCGAGCGTGGGTTCGAACGACGTCGAATAGCTCGCATATGGCGCGAAGCCGCTGTCGAACAGGTAGACCGCGCCCGCGCGCCACGTGAACGCGCGCTCGCTCTGCCGCGCCGACGCGCCGCTCAGCCGGTCGTCGGTCACCGTGCGCGCCCATTCCTCACGGCCGCCGAGCGTGAGCACCCAGCGATCCCAGCGGATCTGGTCCTGCAGGTAGACGCCGATCCGGTCCGGCGTCTGACGCGTCTGCTGCGCGAGCGGCGGCACCGTGAACGGCTGCCCGTAGTCCGGATGCCGCGTGTCGAGCGGCGGCGCCGCGCCGAACCCGGACGAACTCATCGTCGCGACCGCGTGCTCGTACGACAGCCCGGCGAGCACCGTGTGCTCGACCGGCCCGGTCGGCACGCGCACCTCCGCCTGGTTGTCGAGCGCGACGTGATTCACGTGCTCGCGCGACCACGACAACGAACGGTTCAGCACGCCCGGCGCGACGTACGGCGCGTTGAAGTTCACGGCCGCGCCCTTGAAGTCGACGTCGAGGTGCGTATAGCGCAGGTTCTGCCGCACCTTCCACGCCGGATTGAAGCGATGCTCGAACGCGTAACCGATCATCGCCTGCTTGCGGTCGTAGGTATCGAAATCGGGCAACCCCGGGAAGAACTGCGTCGGGATTTGCCCGGTCGGGCCCGGCCATCGCGTGCCGAGCGCCGGCAGCCAGCCGGCGAAGCCGTTGTACGGGTCGCGCTGATAGGACGTCAGCAGCGTCAGGCTCGTGTCGGCGTTCGGCCGCCACGTCAGCGACGGCGCGATCACGACGCGCTGCTGCTTCGAATAGTCCGTCTGCTCGTCCGCGCGCCGCGCGAGGCCGTCGATCCGATATGCCCACTGGCCATCCTGCGTGAGCGGCCCGCTGAAATCGAAGGCGACCTGTGCGCGATCGCGGTTGCCGGCCTGCACGGCCAGCAGCCGCTGCGCGTCGCGCGTCGGCCGCTTGCTGACCATGTCGACGATGCCGCCCGGGCTCGCCTGTCCGTACAGCACCGACGCAGGGCCGCGCAGCACGTCGACGCGCTCGAGCGTCGACGGATCGACCAAGCTGGCCGCCCAGTTCACGCCTTTCGGCAACGGCAGGCCATCGAGCATCTGCGGATTGATCGCCGCCGCCGCGAAGCCGCCGAACCCGCGCAGGAACACGCTCTCGAGCACGCCGCCGAGCCGCGAATCCGCATACGCGCCGGGCGTATAGCGCAGGCTGTCGCCGACGCTGTGCACGTCCTGCTGGTCCATCTGCGCGCGCGTGACGACCGACAGCCCCTGCGGCACCTCGACCAGCGGCGTGTCGGTCTTGGTGCCGGCGCGCGACACGTCGGCGGCAATCCCGTTTAGCGGGCCGATGCCGGTTTCGCGCCGGCCGTCGACCGCGATCGGCTTGAGCAGTTGCGCATCGGCGGCATCGGCCGCGCCCTGCGAGAAGGCGACGGCCGGTGCGGCGGCGGCGCACGCGAATGCCGCCGCCCCGTTCCGGATCCGCCGAAGCGCCGCGCGCGGCAGGATGAATCCCGGCCGCGCGCAGCGGCCGACGTGTCGTTGAACCATATGAGCAACCCGGAAACCAGCGATGAGCAGTGCAAAAGGGATGGGCCGCCAGGCCAGGGAAGGCCGCGCGCACCACGGCGGCCCAACCGATTCGAGAATGGGAATCATTCCTCTCGCGCGACGGGCGGTAAATGCCGCCGCCCGCAATCGTCCAATGCATCAAACGCACGCGTGCCGAGCCGCGCGCGAACGCTCGGCGCGCGGCGATGTTGCCGTCAGAATCCGCGCATTCCGTGAACTTGCCGCGCGTTGCGTCTATTCATGCAGGATTAACAATTTGTCACGATTGGATGTCGTTATTCTGAATGCCTAAATGAATGGTCGGATGATAGGATAGCGTCAATCCCAAGTTTCAAGTGACATACCTATGTCAAGCCTGCCCCCGGCCACACGACACTCCCTCGTCGATTCCGCGATCGAGATCCTCAAATCCAACATCACTTCCGGGATCTGGCGCGTCGGCCACCGGATCCCCACCGAACTCGATCTAGCCAAGCAACTGGCGGTGGGCCGCAATACGGTGCGCGAGGCGGTGCGCACGCTCGCGTATTCGGGCGTGCTCGAAGTGCGCCAGGGTGACGGCACCTACGTGCGGCGCAACGTCGATCCCGCGGAAACGATGCGCGACGTCGACCGCGCCGCGCGCGGCGACCATCTCGAACTGCAGTGCATGCTGGAAACGGAATGCGCGCGCTACGCGGCGCGCCGGCGCACCGACGAGGATCTCGCGATCCTGCACGCGTTGCTGAAGGCGCGCGGCGAGCGCGAAACGTGGGGCGACGTGAAGACGTTCGTCGAGCGCGACCGCGCGTTCCACATCGCCGTGGCCACGGCCTCGCACAATCATGCGCTCGAAGCGCTATACCGCTACTTCTCCGGCTCGATTCTCGCGAACGTCGAGGACGTGCTCGTCGAACTCGACGAGGCGGACATTCCCGAACCGGACATGAAGGCGCACCAGGCGGTGCTCGATGCGATCGAGCAGCGCGACGAGAACAAGGCGGTGCGCGCGACCCTCGCGATCCTCAAGCCGCAGATGACCTGGCTCGAAACGCGCGACCCGCTCGGCCGCTGAAGTCAGGGGCCGGGGCGGCGCATCGCACGCGCCGCCCCGGTAACGACACCATCATCCACCAACGCTACGCGGCGAGCGCCTCGATCACGTCGATCTGCCCGTCCGACGCATGCCGGATACCGGCCGGCCGCCAGCCGGCCGCGTCGAGCAGCGCGTGGTACTCGTCACGCGTGCGTTCGCGGCCGCTGCCCCAGCACATCATGTGGATGTCGTAGAGCTTCGCGTGGTGCGCGACGTCCGGCCCCGGCACGACGCGCTCGATCACGAACACGCGCGCGCCGTCCCGCGCGCCTTGCCGCGCGCGCTTCAGGATCGCGACGCATTCGTCGTCGTTCCAGTCGTGCAGGATCAGCTTCAGCAGATAGACGTCGGCAGCCGGCACCGCGTCGAACATGTTGCCGCCGACCTGCCGGCAGCGCGCGCTCACGCCCATGCGCGCGGCCCACGATTCGTTCTCGCCGCCGATCACTTCCGGCAGGTCGAACACGATGCCCGACAGTGCCGGGAACTGCGCGAGCAGGCTGCACAGCATGTGCCCCTGGCCGCCGCCGATGTCGCACACTTCGGCGCCCGGCGCGAACGCCGCATCGCGCAGCGCATCGACGACGCGTTCGGACTGCACCGTCGAGAAGCTCGACATCGCGCGCTTGAAGTCGGTCCGGTAGCGCACGTGATCCTTCGCGTAGTCGAACGCCATCGCGCCGAACTCGCGCACGAAGCCGTTCTGCCGGCCGTCGCGCACCATGTCCGGCAAGTGCGCCCAGATCGCGTAGTGCTCCGGGCCCTCCTGCAGCAGCACGAAATCGCGCAGCGTGCCCGGCGCGTCCGCGTGCAGCAGCGCGCCCGACGCGCTCGCGCGGAAGCCGCGCTGCGCGTCCTCGTCGAGCAGGCCGATCGACGCGAGCGCGCGCAACAGCCGGTACAGCAGCGGCGCGTCGACGTTCAGCGTCGCGGCGAGCGCGGCCGCCGGCACGTGCGCGTGCGCAGTCACCGCATCGAACACGCCGAGCCGCGTGCCCGCATACAGGATCCGGCTGCGCCAGCGGCCGAACAGCGTATCCACTATTACCTTTGCTGCCTGTTCCATGAATGCCCTCCTGATGCGTGGCGGATCGCGCGGGTGCGCCCGCTGCCCGGCGCGATGCGTGGCGCGCCGCACGATCGCCGTCGCGATGACGCAAGATTATTGTTCGTGCAGGAACTCGCGGATCGGATAGCCGACGTGGCGCTGCGCGTCGAGCGTATAGCCGAGGATGCGATCGCCGCGCTTGAGCTCCGTGATGTTGTGCACGCTGCCTTCCGGCCCGAGCACGCGCACGTGCCAGTCGTCCTGCGCGATGATGTTGATCGCGCGATTCGCGGCGTTCTTCGCCTCGATCAGCAGCAGCGGACGCGTCTCGACCTTCGCGCGCCCGACCACGACGCGCCGCGCCTTGCCCTTCACGTTGACGGCGAGAATCTCCGCGCCCGATTCGAGCTCCGCGAGATAGCGCGTGCGGTTGTCCGGCGCGACGACGTACGAGTGCAGCGCGGCCGCGTTCACGCGGAACGGGCGCGTCGGCATGTACGGCAGCGGGTGCGTCTCGCTGCTGATCAGGATCATCCCGGTCGAGTACGAGCCGACCAGGATGCCCTCGTCCTGCTCGAACCGCGAGCACGTATCGACGCACACGCGCTCGCCCGGCCCGAGGTGCGTGAGCCCGACGATCTCGATCTCCTCGAGCTGCAGATCCTCCACCGTGTCGCTGCAGATCGACACGAGCTGCGTCGCCTGCCCGACCTGCGTCGGCGTCAGCAGCACGCCTTCGGGGCCGCGCTGCAGCACGTTCAGCGTGACTTCCGCATCCTCGAGATCGGCGACGATCGTGATCAGCCCGCCGCTCGCGCGATCGGCGGCCGCGAGCAGGATCTCGAGCGGAATCTTGCTCGGGTCCTGCAGGAATTCGACGAGCAGCCAGGGCGTCGCCGTCGCCAGCTCGCACGCGCGCGTGAGCGACGCCTCGCCCGTCACTTCGATGAACACGCCGACCTCGACGCTCGCCGGCAGCGCGAAATCGACCGGCAAGCCGTCCTTCACGAGCACGATCTGCACGTGCTCGAGCAGCTCGGTGTCGACGGGCGGCCGCTCGACGACCGCCACCTTGCATGCGCTCGGCGGCAGCCGCCGCGCCTGCTCCAGATCCTTCACGACGAACGCGGACACGCCGACGTGCAATGCTTCTTCGGTGATTTCGTCCGCAAGTTCGCCGACTTTGCGAAGGTCAATCCAGGAAAGCTTCTTCAAGGCCAATCTCCTGCGAGTGGGAATACAACCGGGTTAATGACGGGGTGAAGCAACTTGACGATCGACGGCCACGACCAGCCGCGACGCGCGCGGCTGCATCCGGCAGTCGATCCAGCCGATGCCCGGCTCGACGCCGGCGAGCCGGCGGCCGGGGGCGAGCTCCGACAGCGCGACGCGCGCGCCGTCGTCGGCCGTGAGCAGCACGGGGCGATCGGCGCGCATCACGACGCTCGCGCGCGCGCCGGACGCGCTGCGCGCATGCAGCGCGACGAGCGGCGCCGCTTCGATCCGCACGCGGCCGACCACGACGGTGCGCAGCGCGCCGCCCGCGCCGACCGTCAGGATCCGCTCGCCGGAGCGCAGCAGCGCGAGCTTGCGCGTGCGTGCGCCGCCGCAGGACACGAACGACTCGGCCGAGCCCGCGCTGATCGCGAACGCGAGCGGCTGCGCGACGTCGTGCGGGCCGTCGGCGGCCTTGACGAGCAGCATGCTCGTCGCGGTCGCGCCGACCAGCACCGATTCGTCGTCGCCGAGCCGCGAGCAGCCGTCAACGATCGCGTGCGGGCCGGTGCCGAGCGGCTCGACGCTCAGTACCTCGAACTGTTCGATCGCCAACGATTCGAGCGGACGGGACGCGCCGCACGCGGCCAGCACGTCGCGCAGCGCGCTCGCGTCGCGCGGCGCGAACGCGATGTCGACCGGCGCGTGTTCGTACTTGCGCGCGAGATACGCGGCGGCATGCGGCTCGGCCAGCGACACGACGATCCGGCACGCGCGCGCGCCGGCATCGGCGAGGAAGCGTTCGAGCGGCACCGTCGTCGCGAGCGCGTAGTCGATCACGACGAACGCGTGACGCCGGATTGCGTCGCGCGCCGCGTCGAAATCGCGTGCGCCGTCGATCCGCACGCGGCGGCCCGCGAGCGGCGCGGCCGCGTCGTCGACCAGCTGCACGGCGCCGGCACGCGACACCACCGCGCGCGCGGGTGCGTCGGTCACGCTCGCGCTCGCTTCGTCCAGCACGAAACGGCGCACGCCGCTGCGCGCCGCGTCGGCCGCGACGGCGCCCGCCTGCGCGCCGAGCGCGCGCAGGTCGATCCATGGATACGCATTCATGGGAATCCTTCGTTGTCAGGGAAGCCCGGCATGCAGGCCGGATATGCGCCGGATGGCGGCCGGGTGCGGCCCGGCTCAGGCCACGAGATGCGCGGCTTGCCGCTCGACGCCGTGCACCGCGTCGGACAAGCGGCGGATCAGCGGCGCGACCTTCGGCGCGGTGAACACGTTGCGCCCGGCCGCGATGCCCATCGCGCCGGCCTTCATCACGCGCGTGGTGAACGCGACGAATTCGTCTTCCGGCAGCTTCGCGCCGCCCGCGACCAGCACCGGCAGCGACGAGCCGGCGATGATGTCGGCCATGCTCGCGGGGTCGCCGCTGTACGGCAGCTTGACGATGTCCGCGCCGAGATCGGCGGCGACGTTCGCCGCATGCTGGATCAGCTCGGCCTGCGGACGATCGCCGAGGCCCGGGCCGCGCGGATAGATCATCGCGAGCAGCGGCATCGACCAGCGCGCGCATTCGGCCGCGATGCGGCTCAGGTCGAGCAGCTGCTGCGTTTCCGTCTTCGAGCCGAGATTCACGTGCACGCTGACCGCGTCCGCGCCGCAGGCGAGCGCATCCTCGACGCTCGCGAACAGCGTCTTTGCGTTCGCATCGTCCGCATAGCGAGTGCTGCCGTTCAGGTGCACGACGAGCGCGAGATCGTTCAGCACGTCCGGCGACAGGAAGCGCGCGCGCCCCTTGTGGACGACGATCGCATCGCCGCCGTGCGCGGCGACGTCGCCGACGATGTCCCGCAATTGCTGCGGGTTCGCGATCGGGCCGTCGGCCAGCGAGTGGTCGAGCGGCACCATCAGACACTTGCCCGACGCGGCATGTACGACCCGCCGCATTCTGAGCGCCTTGCCAGAAACCGAAAGAAGAGAGTTCATCCGTGACTCCTCGCCAGATATGGAGAGGCCGGCTCGTCCGACTTCAGCCTGCCCTCGGGATGCCCGCTTGCGGGCGGAACTGAGCAACGCTTGCAGCAACGCTTGCATCGTGTAAGACTTGCATACGTCCAATCATCCTATGATTGGATCATCCTTGCAAGCAGATTGCGAGCGATCTTGTTTCCGATGAAACGGGGACGCAACAAATCGCGGCACCGCTTCCCCTTTGCAGACAACGGCAGCACATCAACCTGTGAGGTGTCTATGAAGTTCGGCGTGTCCTTCCTGCCCGATACCGGTCCGACCGATCGTTCCGCGGCCGACTACTACGCGGAGGCGCTGAGGCTCAGCGCGCTGGCCGATCGGCTCGGCTACGCCTACGTGAAGATGACCGAGCACTACCTGAAGCCGTACGGCGGCTACAGCCCGTCGCCGCTGATGTTCCTGGCCGCGGCGGCCGCGCAGACGCAGTCGATCCGGCTGATGACGGGCGGCATCCAGGCGTCGTTCCACCACCCGATCCAGCTCGCGGCCGAGGCCGCGCAGCTCGACGCGATTTCGAACGGCCGGCTCGAGCTCGGCTTCGCGCGCGCGTTCCTGCCGTACGAATTCGACGCGTTCGGCATCGACCTCGATTCGAGCAAGGCGCGCTTCCAGCAGACGATCGACGCCACCGTGCGGCTGCTGAAGGAGGAATCCGCGAGCGAGGACACGCCGTTCTTCCGCTACCGCGATGCGCATTCGCTGCCGCGCCCGACGCAGCAGCCGAGCCCGCCCGTGTGGGTCGCGGCGCTGCTCACGCCGTCGAGCTTCGAATGGATCGGCGAGCGCGGCTTCAACCTGCTGATGGCCGCGCCGCCGCGCCGCGCCGCGCTGTCGAAGACGCAGGAGATGGTCGCGCTGTATCGCGACACGTTCGAGCGGCATCACGGCCACACGGGCCGCAAGCCGCAGGTCGCGATCAGCATCCCGCTGATGATCGGCACCAGCGACGCGCACGCGCTGCAGCTCGCGGAGCCGCGGCTGCGCCATCACTGGCGCTACTTCGCCGATGCCGCGAAATCGTGGGAGCAGGTGCAGTCGTCCGCGTACCAGGGCTACAACGAGGCGATGAAGAACAAGATGAGCGGAATGGACACGGCCGACCTCGACGCGACCGCGGTGCTCGGCACGCCCGACACCGTGCGCGAGCGAATCCGCGCGCTCGAGGCGGACCTCGGCCTCGACGTGATCCTGTGGCACATCGACTACGGCGCGCAGCCGTTCGACCTGATGCGCAACAACCTCGAGGTGTTCGCCCGCGACGTGCTGCCGCGCCTGTGACGCCGCATCGATCAATCCAGGACGAGAGGCGAACCCGCTCATGACCACCACCACTTCACTCAGCGCGATCGTCGTCGGCGCGGGGCTCGGCGGGCTGGCCGCCGCGCTCGCGCTGCGCCGCGCCGGCCATCGCGTGACCGTGCTCGAACAGAGCAAGGCGTTCCGCGAAGTCGGCGCGGGCCTGCAGGTCGTGCCGAACGCGACCCGCGCGCTGCGCGCGCTCGGCGTGCTCGACCAGCGGCGGCTCGCGGCCGTCGCGCCCACCGCCACGATCCGCCGCCGCTGGCAGGACGGCAGCCTGCTCGGCACGTTCCCGCTCGGCGCGGGCGTCGAGGCGGCCTTCAACGCGCCTTACTGGAACGCGCACCGCGCCGACCTGCATGCGGTGCTGCTCGACGCCGCGCGCGATCCCGCCGGCGCGGGCCGGCCGGTCGACGTGCGCGGCGGCGTCGCGGTGCGCGGCCTCGACGCGCATGGCCCCGACGGCGCGACCGTGTTCGATGCGCACGGCGCGCGCTGGCGCGCCGATCTCGTCGTCGCGGCGGACGGCATCCATTCGATGCTGCGCCAGGCGCTGCTCGGCGACGACGCGCCGCACTACAGCGGCGACGACGCGTATCGCGCGCTGATTCCCGCCGCTGCGATCGACCCGCGCTCGAACGTGTTCGAGATCGTCGCGGAACCGCAGGTGACGATCTGGCTCGGCCCCGGCCGGCACGCGATCCATTACTGGGTGCGCGACCGCACGCTGCTGAACCTCGTCGTGATCGTGCCGGGCGACGGCAGCACGCGCGAATCGTGGAGCAGCAAGGGCGACCGCGCGACGCTCGAAGCGGAGCTCGACGGGTGGGACCCGCGGCTCGTCGGCCTGATCCGCTGCGCGTCGGACCTGAGCCGCTGGTCGCTGCACGATCGCCAGCCGCTCGCGCGCTGGGCGTGGGACAGCGTGTGCCTGCTCGGCGACGCGTGCCATCCGATGCTGCCGTACCAGTCGCAGGGCGCCGCGCAGGCGCTCGAGGACGCGGTCGTGCTCGGCCGCTGCGTGACGGGCCTCGCGTCGAAGGACGCGCTCGGCGATGCGCTGCGCGAGTACCAGCGGCTGCGCATCGATCGCAGTGCGCGCATCCAGCTCGCGTCCGCCGGCAACGGCGGCGTGTTCCACCTGCCCGACGGCCCCGAGCAGCGCGCGCGCGACGCCGAGCTGAAGTCGCGCCGCGCCGATTTCAAGTCGTACGACTGGACCTGGGCCGACGCGTACCAGATGTGACGCTTCGCCCCGGCGCCGCGCGGCAGCAGGCGCGGCGCCGGGGTCTCTCGCGATGGAACCGCATCATGCCGAATACCGTGGAACTTGCGCAGCAACTGAAACGGGCGATGCGCGGCGTCGCCGCGCCCGTGACGATCGTGACGACGGGCGGCGGCCCGGCCGGCGCGCCGTGCGCGATGACGGCCAGCTCGTTTACGTCGGTGTCGCTCGATCCGCCGACGGTGCTCGTCTGCATCAACCGGCAGGCCAGCATCCACGCATCGATCACCGGCCGCCGGCGCTTCTGCGTCAACGCGCTGCAGAGCTGCCACGCGCCGCTCGCGCTCGCGTGCAGCGTGTCCGGTTCCGACGCGCGCTTCGCGCACGGCGCGTGGCGCATCGACGCCGCGACGGGCCTGCCGTACCTGGAGAACGCGCAGACGTCGTTCTTCTGCGACACGCTCGAACAGTTCGAGGTGGGCTCGCATTCGATCCTGGTCGGCGAAGTGACGCGCGTCGCGATGTCGGACGACATCAACCCGCTGATGTACGTGAACGGTGCGTTCGCCGGCATTCGCGCGCTGGCGCCCGACGCGGCGCGTACGCCGTCGCATGCCGGCGCGCACGAATGAGCGCGCCGCCGCGCGTGTCGCATGCACCCGTGCGCCGCGCATGATGCGGCGCGCAATCGATGCGTGCGCCGCACTGACGCCAGGCGGTCGTGTCGCGCACTACCATTGCGCGGCATGCACTTGGAGAACTCGATGGCACCCGACCTGAATCTGCTGATTTCACTGGACGCGCTGCTCGAGGAAGGCAGCGTCGTCGGCGCGGCGCGGCGCATGAACCTCAGCCCGCCCGCGATGAGCCGCACGCTCGCGCGCATTCGCGAGACGGTCGGCGATCCGATCTTCGTGCAGGCCGGCCGCAAGATGGTGCCGACGCCGCGCGCGCTCGCGCTGCGCGGCGTCGTGCGCGAGGCGGTCGAGCGCGCGTCGCAGCTGCTCGCGCCGAGCGCCGAAGTCGACCTGCGCACGCTCGACAAGCAGTTCAGCGTGCGCGCGAACGACATCTTCGTCGGCATGCACAGCAGCCAGCTCCTCGAGGAAATGGCGCGCTGCATGCCGCGCGCGATGATGCGCTTCATGCCCGAGGAAGACGACCTCGACGACGACGCGCTGCGCAGCGGCAGCATCGACCTGTTCATCAGCGCGTCGCGCCGCCTGGGGCCGGAGATCCGCGTGCAGCCGCTGTTTACGACGACGTTCGTCGGGCTCGCGCGCAACCGTCACCCGATCTTCAACGACGACATCACGCCCGAGCGGTTCGCGCGCTGGCCGCACATCGGCGTGTCGCGGCGCGGCAAGACGTCCGGGCCGATCGACGCCGCGCTGGCCGAACGCGGGCTGCAGCGGCACGTGCTGCTCGTCGTGCCGACGCCGTACGCGGCGGTGTTCGCGCTGCAGGAGTCGGACCTGATCCTGCCGCTGCCCGAGCATCTCGCGCGCGGCGCCGTGCGGGCGGGGCTCGGCGTGCGTACCTTCGAGCTGCCGGTGCCGCTCGAAACCGTGCTGATCACGCAGGCGTGGCATCCGCGCTTCCAGAGCGACCCCGCGCATCAATGGCTGCGCCGGGTCGTGCGCGGGCTGTGCACGGGCCCGTCCGCGTTGCAGCCGGCGCAGGCATGACGCGCGCCCGATGCGTGCGCCGCACGCACGCATCGAATGCAAAGACATCACTGTTCTGAACGCAGGCGGCAACCGTAGACTGCCTCCGTCCTTCATCGTGGAGTGCCGGCAGTGCGTGACGCAGCAGACCAGACGGCGGCCGTTTCAATGTCGCCTGCGCGCCTGGGCCGGGCGGCGGCCGCCCTGCTCGCGCGCCTCGACATCTTCACGCCGCGCGGCGCGTATGTCGCGCGCTCGATCGCCGCCGCGGCGCTCGCGCTCGGCGTCGCCTACCTGCTGGAGCTGGAGACGCCGTACTCGGCCGCGTCCACCGTGCTGCTCGTGATCAACCCCGTGCAGGGCGCGGTGATCGGCAAGGGCGTGTGGCGCGTGGTCGGCACGCTCGCCGGGATGCTCGTCGCATTCGTGCTGATGGGCTGCTTCGCGCAGCAGCCGGTGCTGTTCATCCTCGGCTTCGGCTTCTGGCTCGGCCTGTGCGTCGCCGGCATGACGCTGCTGCGGCACTTCCGCGCGTCGGGCACGGTAGTGGCCGGCTATACGATCGGCCTCGCGACCTACGGCGCGATGCAGCGCCCCGCGCTGACCTTCGAGCACGTGGTCGGACGCGGCTCGACGGTCGTGATCGGCGTGCTGTGCCTGAGCCTCGTGTCGATGCTGTTCGCGACGCGCGATGTGCGCGCGCGGCTCGAAGCGCTGGTCGCGCGGCTCGCCGCCGCCGCCGCGCGCGCGATCGCGCGCCAGCGCGGCGGCATCGCGGCCGCGCCCGGCGACGACCAGCGGCTCGCGCTGCTGGCCGGCGTCTACGGCATCGACGATCTGCTCGCGCTCGGCAAGGCCGAATCGGAAGACCTCGCGCAGCGCGCGCGCGCGGTGCGGCACGGGATGGCGTCGCTGTTCGGCGCGCTCGCGGGCGGCACGCCGCCGCTGCCCGCCGACAGCCCCGGCGCCCGCGCGATCGCACTGCTGCAGCCGCGCCTCGAAGCCGCGTGGCAGGCCGCCGCCGACGCGCTCGAAAGCGGCCCGGGCGGCACCGTGCGCGCGCACGCGCTGCTCGGCGACGCGCGCCGGCACTTCAAGGCGGCGCTCGATGCGATCGCGCTCGACGATCCGCGCGACGAAGCGGCGCGCCTGATCGCGGGCGAGCGCCTGCTCGAACAGATCGACGACTTCCGCGCCGCGCTCGAAGGCCTTGCCGAGCTGCAGCGGCCACGGCCGCGCCACCGGCCCGCGCCGGTGCGCTTTCATCGCGACGTGCGCTCGGCCGTGGAGAACGGCGTGCGCTCGATGTGCGCGATCGTGATCACCGGCGCGTTCTGGATCGCGACCGCGTGGAACCAGGGCGACATGATGCTGCTCGTGGTCGCGCCGTACTGCGCGCTGCTCGCGACGGCCGGCAACCCGGCCGCCGGCGCGAAGGCGTTCATCCAGGGCACGGTCGCGGCGGTGCCCGCCGCGTTCGTCTGCGCGTTCGGCATCCTGCCGCGCATCGACGGCTTCCCGCTGCTCGTCGTCACGCTCGCGCTGTTCTGGCTGCCCGGCATCTACGCGACGAGCGTGCCGAAGACGGCGCTCGCGGGCCTTGCGTACCTCGTCGCGTTCAACACGCTGAACGCGGCGACCAATCCGTTCCGGCCCGACCTCGGCCTGTTCCTCAACCAGTCGGTCGCGTGGGTGCTCGCGACGTTCATCACGCTGCTCACGTTCCAGCTGATCCTGCCGCGCAACCTCGCCGCCGACACCGCACGGCTGCGCCGCACGATCCGCGACGACGCGCTCGCGCTGCTCGCAGGCCAGCGGCCGGCGGCGCCCGCGTGGCAGCAACGCCAGCAGCACCGGATCGCACAGCTCGGCGCACTGCTCGCGAGCCAGCCGGCCGCGATGATGCAGGCCACCGTCGAAGGCCTCGCCGCGCTGCACGTCGGCAAGGAGCTGCTGCGGATCCGCCGCTTCGTCGCGCACGACGGCCTGCCCGACGCGGCGCGGCAGTGCGCGCGCACCGCGCTCGCACGGCTCGCCGGCCGCGCGGCGCAGCCCGGGCGCGCGGCGTTGCATGCGCGCCGGGCCGCACGCGCGCTCGCCCGCCTCGCGGCCGCCCAGCCCGGCCGCGACGCCGAGCTGAAACGGCTGATGGCCGCGTTCGCCGACGTGTACGTGCTGCTGCATACGCACGCCGCGTATTTCACCCCCGCTCCGGAGGCCCTTCGCCGTGCTCAGTGAATTCGCCGTGGCGGGCATCTACCTGCCGCCGTTCTTCGTGTATGCGTGCGCAACCGTGCCGCTCTACATGGCCGTGCGCGCCGCGCTCGCCCGCGCGGGCCTGCTGCGCCGGGTCTGGCACCCGGCGCTGTTCGAGTTCGCGGTGTCGCTCGTGCTCGTCTCCGCGCTGATCCTTTTTCTTTAGCTCTTCGAATCGCGTCATGTCGCTCAAACCCCTGACCCGCTCCCTGCTGACGCTCGCCACCGTCGGCCTCGCGATCGCGCTGGTCGCCGCGCTGTGGCGCGCGTACGTGCTCGCCCCCTGGACCCGCGACGGCCGCGTCAGCGCGCACGTCGTGCGCATCGCGCCGGAAGTGTCGGGCACCGTGATCGACGTCGCGGTGGTCGACAACCAGCGTGTGTCGAAAGGCGACGTGCTGTACCGGATCGACCCGCAGCGCTTCGCGCTCGCGGTCGAGCAGGCCGAGGCGCAGGTCGCGTCGACCGCCGAGACGGTGCGCCAGAAGCAGGACGAGGCGCGCCGCCGCACCGGCCTCGACGAACTCGTGCCGAAGGAGGACATCCAGCGCTCGGGCCGCGCGGTGTCGATCGCGCAGGCCGACTACCGGAAGGCGCTGGCCGCGCTCGACGTCGCGAAGCTCGACCTCGCGCGCGCGACGCTGCGCGCGCCGGTCGACGGCTACGTCACGCAATTGCGCTTGCGGCACGGCGACTACGCGGTCGCGGGCCGGCCCGATATCTCGGTGCTCGATGCGCACAGCTTCTGGATCACCGGTTACTTCGAGGAGACCAAGCTGCGCCGCATCGCGTCGGGCGCGCCCGCGCAAATCAAGCTGATGGGCTTCGATCCGCTGCTGCGCGGCCACGTGACGAGCATCGGCCGCGGCATCGCCGACGAGAACGGCGCGCTCGACGAAACCGGCCTGCCGACCGTCAACCCGAACTTCACCTGGGTGCGGCTCGCGCAGCGCATTCCGGTGCGCATCGAGCTCGATCACGTGCCGGCGGGCGTGCTGCTCGCGGCCGGCATGACGTGCAGCGTCGAGATCGGCGAGCCGGGCCGCGCAACGACGCCGCGCGGCCGGCTCGCGTCGTGGCTGCATGCGTGGATGTGAGGCGGCTTCGATGCGACGTTTCTCCTTCCGCCCGCAACGTTTATCCGCCGCGCTCGGTTCCGCCGCGTGCGCGGCCGCCCTCACCGCGTGCACGATGGTCGGCCCCGACTATCGGCCGCCGCAGCCCGTGCATCCGCCCGGCTGGATCGAGCGCGGCGACGCCGCCGTACAGGCCGATCCCGCGCAATTGCAGGACTGGTGGCGCGGGTTCGGCGATCCGCTGCTCGACCGCCTGGTCGCGCAGGCGATCGACGGCAACCAGGATCTCGCGATCGCGCGCCAGCGGCTGCTGCAGGCGCGCGCCGAGCGCGACCAGGTGGCGAGCCGGCTCGGCCCGACCGTCTCGGCGGGCGGCACCGCGAACGCGCTGCGCTCGTCGCGCGCGCTCGACTGGCCGCCGGGCATCGGCCAGTCGCGCACCTACCGGCTCGGCGTCGACGCATCGTGGGAACTCGACATCTTCGGCGGCACGCGGCGCGCGATCGAATCCGCGGACGCGCAGGTCGACGCGATCGACGACGATCGTCACGCGATCCTCGTGAGCCTGCTCGCCGAGCTCGCCTCCGATTACGCGGCACTGCGCGCGACGCAGGCGCGGCTGCGGATCGCGACCGACAACGTCGCGAGCCTCGACGCGACGCGGCGGCTGACCGAGCGCTCGGAGCGGCACGGCCTCGGCACATCGTTCGAGGTCGCGCAGGCGCACGCGGAGCTCGAACTCGCGCAGGCCGCGCTGCCGCCGCTGCAGGCGAACGCCGCGCAGCTCATGCATGCGATCGGCGTGCTGACGGGCGGCTTTCCGGGCACGCTGCGCGATGCGCTGGCCGCGCCCGGCGCGACCTTGCCCGTCGCGCCGCAATTGCCGGTCACGCTGCCGTCGGACGTGATCCGCGAGCGGCCCGACATCCGCGCGGCCGAGCGGCGCTTCGCGGCCGCCACCGCGCAGATCGGCGTCGCGCGCGCCGAGCAGTTCCCGCATTTCGCGATTCCGCTGAGCGTCGGTACCACCGCGAGCCTCGTGCAGGACCTGTTCACGAGCGCGAGCGTCGCATGGTCGGTCGCGCTCGAAGGCACGCAGCTGCTGTACGACGGCGGCCGTGCGCAAGCCGGCGTCAGCGCCGCGCGGGCCGCGGCCGAAGCAGCGCGGCTCGCGTACGAGCAGCGCATCCGCGTCGCGTTTCGCGAAGTCGAGGACGCGCTGACCGACATCTACGCGGAGCGCGACCGGCAGACGGCGCTCGTCGCGGCGGTCGGCAGCAGCCAGGACGCGCAGTCGCGCGCGACGCGGCTCTACCGCAACGGCCTCAGCGAATACCTGTCGGTGCTGATCGCGCAGCGCGCGACCTACCGCGCCCGCGACGCGCTCGCGCTCAGCCAGCTCGCGCAGGTGCAGGGCGTAATCGCGCTGTACAAGGCGCTCGGCGCCGGCTGGCGCCACGATGCGCCGGTCGCGCCGGTCGCGCAGGCCGACGGCCCGCCACCGCCGCCGGCGCGGTGATGCGCATCGCGCCGGCCTTCCTTTCGTCACGCTTCACCGGAGCATTGCCATGACACTCGATCCGCAGGCATTCATCGTCCACGACATCAGCCGGTTTCCGTTCTGCGTGTTTCGCGCACAGGCCGCGACGCCCGGCTACGCGCCGCAGTGGGAGAAGGAGATCGACGCGCTGATGCGCGACGGCGCGCCGTTCGTCGTCGTGTACGTGTCGCTCGACGCCGACGAGACGCACGAGGACCGCAAGCATCGCGCGGTCTGGCTCAAGCAGAACAAGGCGGCGCTGGGCGCGGTGTGCAAGGCGTTGATCAGCGTCGAGCCCGATCCCGAGCGGCGCGCGTGGGTCGCCGCGCAGGGCGAGACGGCCGTGAAGGCGTTCGGGATTCCGCATGAAGCGGTGGCGTCGCTCGACGAAGCCGTCGCGCTCGCCGCGCGGTTGACCGGCACGGGCGACGCGGCGCCGCAGGCTCGCCCCGCATGATGCGCGCGGCCGCCCTGCGCGCGGACGCGGCGACGCCCGGCCACCGGCGGCGGCGCGAACGGACGCCCGCCGTGCGCCGCCGGCACCTGCCCGCGGCAGCCATGCGCCGGCGCATGCCCGCCGCGCGCGCGACGTTCATCATCTTCGCGCCGCAATCGTGGATGCACTGACGCGCCGGCGTCGGCGCAGCCGCGATGCATGACATGCGTCACTGCAGGCCGCGCCGCGCGGCGCGATAATGGCGCTCCGGCCGTCGCCGACGCGACGGCGCACCTCGTCATCGTCCAGCATGCAAGCACACGCCACTCCCCTCGACGTCGCCGCCATCGACAGCTGGCACGCGCACGTCTACTTCGACGCCGCGAGCCGCGATGCGGCCTGGGCATTCCGGCAGATCGTCGAGCAGCGGTTCGGCGCGATCATCGAACTCGGCCGCTTCCACGAGCGCCTGGTCGGGCCGCATCCGGCGTGGTCGTACCAGATCGCGTTCGATGCGAGCCGCTTCGACGAGATCGTGCCGTGGCTCGTGCTGAACCACGGCGCGCTCGACCTGTTCCTGCATCCGAACACCGGCGACGACCTGCGCGATCATCGCGATTCGGCGGTGTGGATCGGGAAGTCGTATGAATTGAACCTGGCGGCGCTGGCTGGCTGACGCTCGGACCGCGGTGAAACGTCGTCGAGCGGCCGCCCGCGTCACGCGACATACAGCGCAACGCTGACGAACTGGCACAGGCTGCCCGCCAGCACGAACAGGTGCCAGATGCCGTGCCCGTGGCGGATGCGCTCGTCGTTGATGAAGAAATAGATGCCGGCGCTGTAGATGATGCCACCCGCCACGAGCCACGCGGTGCCCACGGGCGGCAGCGCATGGATCAACGGGCCGACGGCAACGAGCGCAAGCCAGCCCATCAGCACGTACAGCGTCATCGACACGACGCGGGTGCGCCGCCCGAGCGTGAGTTCCTGCGCGATGCCGAACGCGGCGAGCCCCCAGCTCACGCCGAACAGCGACCAGCCCCACGGCCCGCGCAACGTGACGAGCGTGAACGGCGTGTAGCTGCCGGCAATCAGCAGGTAGATCGCCGAATGGTCGCACTTCTGCAGAATGGCTTTCAGGCGCGGATTGCGCACGCTGTGGTAAAGCGTCGAGATCGCGTAGAGCACGCAGAGCATCGCGCCATAGACGCTGAAACTCACCACCTTGTAAGCGTCGCCCGCGAGCGCCCCCCTCGTCACCAGGGTTGCCAGCCCCACCACCGACAGCACCGCGCCGACGAGATGGGTAATGCTGTTGAAACGCTCTCCGGCATGCACGACGTCGTCCTCCTGCGCGGGTTCATCGGGGCCAATAGTTCATATGATAGCGGCAGGAAAACGATGCCGAGCAGCGGGCAGATCAAGCGATCGAGATCCACGCGCAGGCGATCAACCGCCGGGACGGCAAGCTGCCGACCTACATGTCGCCGCAGACGCCGCTGCCGTTCCTCGGATTGTCCGCGCAAGGCGGCACGTCGAAGTAAGCACGCACGGCCGTCGCAATGAAAAAAAACGCCATGACTCGCGTCATGGCGTTTTTGCATCGACCGGGCGCTTCAGGCCGTCAACAGCACTTCCCGGCCCCCGACCCATACCTTGCATTCTGACGTTCGCGGAAAAACGCCTCGTACGTCATCGGTTCGCGGTCCGGATGGGTCTCGCGCATGTGCGCGACGTAGGTGTCGTAGTCGGGCACGCCGACCATCAGCCGCAACGCCTGCCCGAGGTAGCGGCCCGCGCTGCGCAGATCACTGCCGAGATCGGAAAACATCGCGGCGTCTCCTTAGCGTCCGCTGCCGAGCGCCTGCGCGGCCGGAATCGCCTCGTACGGCGTCTCGCGCACGGTCGGCTTCGCCTCGCGGCGGGCGCGCTGGATCGCGAGCACGCCGTACACCGCGATGCTGATCACCACGAAGATGAACAGCCCGGCCAGCGCCGCGTCGATGTAGTCGTTGAAGATGATCCGCTTCATCTGCGCGATCGACTTCGCCGGCGCGAGCACCTTGCCTTCGTCCACGGCCGCTTGCAGCTTCGCCGCGTGCGCGAGGAAGCTCACCTTCGGGTTCGCGTCGAACACCTTCTGCCAGCCGGCCGTCAGCGTGCAGATCAGCAGCCATGCCGTCGGCACGAGCGTGACCCATGCATAGCGCTCGCGCTTCATCTTGAACAGCACCACGGTGCCGAGCACCAGCGCGATCGCCGCGAGCATCTGGTTCGAGATGCCGAACAGCGGCCACAGCGTGTTGATGCCGCCGAGCGGATCGACGACGCCCTGGTACAGGAAGTAACCCCACGCGGCCACGCACAGCGCGGTGGCGACCAGGTTCGCCGGCAGCGACTCGGTGCGCTTGAGCGCCGGGTGGAACGTGCCGAGCAGGTCCTGCAGCATGAAGCGGCCCGCGCGCGTGCCCGCATCGACGGCCGTCAGGATGAACAGCGCCTCGAACAGGATCGCGAAGTGATACCAGAACGCCATCATCGCCTCGCCGCCGATCACCTGGTGCAGGATGTGCGCCATGCCGACCGCCAACGTCGGCGCGCCGCCCGCACGCGCGATGATCGTCGTCTCGCCGACGGCCTTCGCGGTTTGCGTCAGCATGTCCGGCGTCAGCATGAAGCCCCACTGCGTGACGGTGTTCGCGACCGCTTCCGGCGTGGTGCCGAGCACGGCGGCCGGCGCGTTCATCGCGAAGTAGATGCCCGGCTCGATCACGCACGCGGCCACCAGCGCCATGATCGCGACGAACGATTCCATCAGCATCGCGCCGTAGCCGATGAAGCGCGCGTTGGTTTCGTTATCGAGCAGCTTCGGCGTCGTGCCCGACGAGATCAGCGCGTGGAAGCCCGACACCGCGCCGCACGCGATCGTGATGAACAGGAACGGGAACAGGTTGCCCGACCACACGGGGCCCGTGCCGTCGACGAACTTCGTCAGCGCGGGCATCTTCAGTTCCGGCGCGACGATCAGGATGCCGATCGCGAGGCCGAGGATCGTGCCGATTTTCAGGAACGTCGACAGGTAGTCGCGCGGCGCGAGCAGCAGCCACACCGGCAGCACCGATGCGACGAAGCCGTAGCCGATCAGGATCCATGTGAGCTGCGTGCCGCTGAACGTGAACCACGCAGCGAGCGTCGGCGACGCGCTGACGTTCTGGCCGAACGCGATCGCCGCCATCAGCCCGACGAAGCCGATGATCGACACTTCGCCGATGCGGCCCGGGCGGATGTAGCGCGTGTAGACGCCCATGAACAGCGCGATCGGAATCGTCGCGGCGACGGTGAACGTGCCCCACGGCGAGTTGGTCAGCGCCTTCACGACGATCAGCGCGAGCACCGCGAGGATGATCACCATGATCAGGAACGCGCCGAACAGCGCGATCACACCGGGCACGGTGCCGAGCTCCATCTTGACGAGATCGCCGAGCGAGCGGCCGTCGCGGCGCGTCGAGATGAACAGCACCATGAAATCCTGCACCGCGCCGGCGAACACGACGCCCGCGAGGATCCACAGCATGCCGGGCGTGTAGCCCATTTGCGCGGCGAGCACCGGCCCGACGAGCGGCCCGGCGCCGGCGATCGCGGCGAAGTGATGGCCGAACAGCACGTACTTGTTGGTCGGCACGTAGTCGAGGCCGTCGTTGTGGCGCACGGCCGGCGTCATCCGTAGCCCGTCGAGCTGCATGACCTTGCTGGCGATGAAACGGCTGTAGAAGCGATATGCGATCAGATATACGCAGACGGCGGCGATCACGATCCAGAGGGCGCTGACGCGCTCGCCATGCGCGAGTGCGATCGTGCCGAATGCGAACGCGCCCAATAGCGCGACCGCAATCCAGATCAGGGTGCTGGAAGCCCGATTCATGTTGTCTCCTTTGTCGACCGGAGTTGGCGCTTTAGCGCTTACTCCGGTCCCATGCTTTGCGGTCGACCGGAGCCGGTGCATCCGCACTTACTCCGGTCCCGTGCTTGGCGGTTGACCGGAGTCGGCACATCAGCGCTTGCTGCGGTCCCACGCGACGAGGTTTAGTTGTCGACATCGCGCGGCTGGTCGACCGCGCGCCCAACGCGGCATTGCGCCGCGCACCGGCCTCGCAAAGGCAGATGTGGTGGGTTCGTAGTATTCGGGTTCGGGGCCGGGCTTACAAGCGGATAACTACGTATGCGGGGCTACGTAGAATTACGTAGAGCGGTGTAAATGCGGCGTGGCTGACGGCGCTCGGCGACAATGGCACCGACGAGCAACGACCGAATGCATGAGCCGAGCGTCATCGACGGCCGACGCCACCCAACCTGGAAGACCATGTCACGACTCACGCCGGACCGAGGCGCCGCCATGCCCATCCCGTTTCACAAGATGCACGCGAACGGCGACGACTTCGCGATCGTCGACCTGCGCGGCCAGGCCGACATCGTCGATCGAAATCTCGCCCGCGCGATGGGCGACCGGCATCGCGGGATCGGCTTCAACCAGCTTGCCGTGATGACGGACTGCGACGATGCCGCCGCCCGCGTCACCTTCTGGAACCCGGATGGTTCGACGCTCGACGCGTGCGGCAGCGCGACGCGAGGCGTCGCCTGGCGCGTGCTGCGCGAGACCGGTGCGGCGTCCGCCGTGCTCAGGACCGCGCGCGGGCTGCTGACGTGCTCGGCGGCAGCGAACGGGCTGATCACGGTCGACATGGGCCAGCCGCTCGTCGACTGGCGGCAGGTGCCGCTCGCCTGCGAGGCGGACACGCTGGCGCTCCCGCTGCCCGGCGCGCCGGCCGCATGCAACATGGGCAATCCGCATTGCACGTTCTTCGTCGACGACGTGCGCGCGACCGACGTGGCGGCGCTCGGGCCGGCCATCGAATCGCATCCGCTGTTTCCGCTGAAGACCAACGTTCACTTCGTGCAGGTGATCGATCCGGCGCGGATCCGTCTTCGCATCTGGGAGCGCGGCGGCGGCGTGCCGCTCGGCTCGGGATCGTGTTCGTGCGGCGCCGTGGTCAACGGCATCCGGCGCGGCCTGTTACGTGCGAGCGTCGCGGTCGAATGCGACGGCGGGGTCGTGACGGTCGGCTGGGACGGTCACGCGGGCGTGTTGCTGACGGGGCCGGTTGAAGCCGTCTACAGCGGCGTCTGGTCCGCCGAACCCGCGAGCGGTTTCAGGGAATAGAACCTAGAATTGAGCCATGCGCCGGCGCGCCCGGCGCGAAACCGCTTCGTCTTCCCCTTTCATCGAATGCAGCGGCCATGAACACTCACGATGCGTGCTTCATCCGCCCCGCGCTGGGCGCACTTTGCGTGGCTTCGCTGGCGGCGCTGTCCGCGTGCGGCGGCGAAGCCTGCTTCGGCTTCAATGACGGGTGCTTCAACCGGAACGGCCCCACGCAGACCGTCACCCTGTCGGGCACGGCCGCCACGGGCCCCGCGCTCGCCAGCGCGACGCTCGCCGTCAACTGCGCGCAGGGTTCGGGGTCCACGCTGACCGACGGCGGCGGACACTACAGCCTGACGCTCAACGCGACGCTGCCCTGCACGATCACCGCGACGTCCGGCGGCACGACGCTGCATTCGGTCGCGTTCGCCGGCGGCACCTTCAATACGACGCCGGAAACCGAGCTGATGCTCGTCTACCTCGCCGCGCAGCTCGGCACGAGCACGGCCCGCGTGATCGCGGACCTGCCGAACAACGCGCACTTCCAGCAGGTGCTGGAGAACCAGTCCAACGTGCAGGCCGCGCAGGCGGCGGTCGTCGCGAACCTGCAGCAGCGCTACGCGCTCACGCTGGCGGTGCCGGCGTTCCTGACGACGCCGTTCGTGGTCGGCCAGCCGGGCGTCGACAGCGACCTCGTCGCGCTCGCGGCGGCCGGCGCGATCGACGCCAACGGCATGCCCGCCCCGGCCGCCGTGTCGCTGCTGGCGCAGGCCGGCGCCGCCCATCCGTTGTGAGCGGCGCGGCCCGAGACGAAGCGCGCTACGGCTGAGCGCGGCGCCGCATGAGGCCGCAGCCGCGTCGCGTCAGGCCTGCGTCGAGACCAGGCCGCCCGTCGCGGCGCCCGACTTGCTGCGCATCAGTTCCGCCATCTTCGTGACCGCGGCTTGCAGCGCGGCGGATATCTGGCCGGCCTGCGAATTCAGCGCCTGCATTTCGGCCTGGGCCGCGGGGTCCTTCTGCGCGCGCTGCGACACCTGCTCGATCTGCTTTTGCAGCTCCGCGAGCTGCCGCTGCAGCTTCTCGATCAGCTCCTTCAGCACCTTGGCCGCCGGGTCTTCGCCCGACGCGCCCGGTCCGCCCACCTTTTCCCCGCTGTCGGCCTGGCCGGCCTTGTCCGTCTTGCCGGCCTTGTCCGTCTTGCCGGCCTTGTCCGCCGCCGCGGCCGAACCGTCGGCGGACGCGGGACGCGCGGCGTTCGCCGCCGTGCCGGCGGCGGCCGGCTGACTGGCCGATGCACCGGCGGTCTGGTTCGCCGTGGCTTGCGTCGTATTCGCGGCCAGCGAAGCATCGATCTGCATGATTTCTCCCGTAAATTTCGTGAACGAATGGTGATAGCGGAACGCGAGATTCCCTACAGTCTTATTACGGCATTCTTCACACAAAACTTGAAGCGTGCCCTGCGGATCGACGCCGGACTGCGCCGCGCACATGGACCTGTACGACGGCGAAGCGGTGAAGACGGCCATCGACAAGCCCGCACCGTTGTTCACGACCAGCCCATAAGCAGCACGAAACATACTGCGACGGCCGCAGCCCGAACCGTTGCCGCGGCCTGTTCGCGTTCGCGCGGCGTGCTTCGATGGGGAAAGGTGAGAGGATTCGGGAGTGCGAAGACGGTGCGTCGCGATGCGGTCGACAGCTCACGTTACGTGGCACATCGCTCGCGGCGGCCCTGCGGGATTTCGCGCGGCATGGACCGGCGAGGGTATGGCGCGAAGAATAAGCGGCCCGGTGCATCGCGCACCGGGCTCCCGCGTCACACGCGGATCAATGCTTTTCTTCGATCTGCTTCGGCTTCGGCGGCGACGGCACCTTCGCATACTGGAACGCCGGCGTCGCTTTCAGCGCGTCCTTCGTCGCGCCCGG
This sequence comes from Burkholderia stagnalis, assembly GCF_902830275.1. Taxonomy (GTDB): domain Bacteria; phylum Pseudomonadota; class Gammaproteobacteria; order Burkholderiales; family Burkholderiaceae; genus Burkholderia; species Burkholderia stagnalis. Next base: position 232,551 of record NZ_CADESW010000003.1, read on the forward strand.
CAGATAGATGTTGCCGCTACGCACGTCGAGCGACGCGATCGGCACCGCGACGTCGTGCGCCGCAACACCGAGGAAGCCGCCCGCCGACACGATCGCCGCCGACACCGAGCCGTCCGGTGCGACGATCAGGTCGCGAATCGTGCCGACCTTCTGGTTCTGGTCGTTGTACACGGGCTTGCCGAGCACGCTCTTCTTCACGCTCCAGCCTTCGAGCAGCGCCTGCGATTGTTCGACGGTGACGCTGAGCGGCTGCGCGCCCGCGATCTGCGCATGCGCGCTGATGCTCGACGCCAGGATGGCGGCTGCGACGAGGGTCTTGTGGAAAGTCATGCTGATGAACTCCGGTTCGTTTGTGTTTGGTTCCGGGAGCGAAGCGGCGCGCGCTTCGTCGAGGGCAGCAGCGGCCGGCCGCGCCGCCGCTGCGTGTGCGCGACGCGAGCCGGACTGGCCTCGGGGTGTCGCGCGACACTGGCGCCATGTTAGCGCCGCTCGCGCGGCGCTGCATCGGACACCATGCCGCAGCGGCACCGCGCGACGCACGAACCGGGCTGCGTTCAGCTTTCCTCGAGCAGCTTGCGGGATGCGAACAGTTCGGCATCGCTACGGATGCCGAGCTTGCGAAACGCCGACTGCTTCTGCGCGCTGATCGTCTTGCGGCTGCGGGAGAATTTCGACGCGATGTCGGACACGGACATGCCCGCGAGATAGCAGCGCAGCACCTCGTGCTCGCGCGGGCTGAGCCGCAGGTCGGCGGACAGGCCCGCATCGGCCGGCGCGGCGGCGTCGCCGTTCGCGGGCTTCGGCTCCGCCACGCGCGGGTCGGGCGTCTCGCTCGACGTGATCCGCTCGGCCAGTTCGGTGCTGATGTACGGGCGGCCGTTCGCGACGACGCGGATCGCATGCGCGAGCTCGCCCAGGTCCTCGCTCTTGCCGACGAAGCCGAGCGCGCCCGCGCGCATCGTCATGTTGACGGTCGCGGGCGTATCGCTGCTCGACATCATCAGGATCCTGCACGCCGGAAAGCGCGTGTTGACCAGCTTGACGAGATTAAGCCCGTCGATCTCGTCGGGCCCCAGCGTGTAGTCGAGCAGCACGACATCCGCGCGATTCGCTTCGAGCCAGCGGATCAGGTCGCGCGACTTTGCAAAGCTCGCCGCCACCGTGATGCCGGGCCTGTCGTTCAGATAACTGGTGATCCCGAGCTGGACGACGGCATGGTCGTCCAGGATCACGACGCGGATCGGCTGGTGCTCTGGCCTCATTGCTAACCCTTTGTTTATCGTGGTGCGGCTGTCGATGGTCGATTCCCGTTCTTGTCGCCGCACGCCATCAACGCTGCTGATTATCGGGATTAGCTTACCGGCTTTCTGGCTAATTTTTAACCCCACCGGCTAAATGCGGCGGGCGGCCGCGTTCGTCGGCGTCGCCGTTCCGCGTTGCATTGCGTGGCTTCACATGGCATCGTGTCGCGCTTACGCAACGTGCGACCGATAACACGGTGGAAGGACGCAAGCATGACGAGTTCGAAGCGTTGCGCCGTCCTGATCGGCATGATCGTCGGGTTGATGCCGGCGATCGACTGGGCAGCCGGCGCGCCCGAATTCACGCCGGAGGAAAAGGCGTGGATCGCCGAGCACCCCGTGGTGCGAACCCGCGCCGATCCGAACTGGCGGCCGTTCGAATTTCGCGAACACGGCAAGGCCGTCGGCGTCGTGCCGTCGTTTCTCGACGCCGTCTCGCGAATCAGCGGGCTGCGCTTCGAATACGTCGACGGCATATCGTGGCGCGGCTCGCCCGACGCACTGGCGTCCGGCAGGATCGACGTCGTCCCCGACGTGACGTGGCGCAGCAGGTTCGACGCACCGTGGCTCCGTCACCTCGACATCGCGTCCGATGCGGCGAAGCACGACGATTGGGCCTGGTCCCGTGACCACATCATCGTCAGCCGGCCCTACTTCGTCGGCACGGTTTTCGTCGTGGCGCCGGAGCACCCGAACCTGCTCGTCGACGCCCAGAACCTCGCCGGCCGACGCGTCGCGATCAAGGGCGGCGGCGCGCTGGAAGCCGCGATCCGCCACGGCGACATACCCGTGACCCTGCTGACCTACGACGACGAGAGCCAGGCGCTCGCGGCCGTCGCGAACGGCGAGGCCGATGCCGCCGTGGGCACCGACATGTCGATCCTGCCGCTGATGCGCAGGCAATTCCACGACAAGCTGTTCGTGGCGGGTGGTTTGCCGGACGGCCAGTATGCGCTGGCGATGGCGACGCGCCGCGACATGCCGGTGCTCGCGTCGATACTCGAGAAGTCGCTCGCGGCAATCCCTGCGCGCGAGGTCGATGAGATCACGCGTCAATGGATCGAGACGGCCGACTACGGCAAACCGTCGCTGCGCTCGATCCTCTACTACCGGCGCTGGCAGGTCACGGCGGCCGGAGCAGGCCTGCTCGCGCTGGCGGCGATCGCATTCGTTTCGTGGCGCTCGCGCGTCGCGGCGGTGCGCAGCGAGCGCGACAAGGCGATGTTCCTCGCATTCATCAGCCACGAGATCCGCACGCCGATGCACACGATCCTGTCGTCGGTGGAGCTGCTGCAGCGCTCGAACCTGGCGCCCAGGCAGGCGAGCCGCGCCGACGCGGCGATGGCCGCGTCGGAATCGCTGCTGACGCTGCTCGACGACATCCTCGAATACTCGCGCCTCGAATCGCACAACGTGACGCTCGCGCCCGAGCCGACGCATGTCCAGCCCTGGGTGCGGCGCAGCGCCGACATGGTGCGCTGGCGGGTCGACGAGAAGAAGCTGAGCTTCGCGCTCGAACTCGCGTGCCCACCCGACCTGTGCGTGCTGATCGACCCGGTGCGCACGCGGCAGATCGTGCTGAACCTGCTCGTCAACGCGATCAAGTTCACGTCGGCCGGCTCGGTTGCACTGCGCGTCGATTATCTCGAAGGCAAACCGGGCCGCGCCGGCTCGCTCGTGATCGAAGTTCGCGATACCGGAATCGGCATTCCGCCCGAACGCCAGCGCACCATCTTCGAGCCGTACCAGCGCGTCGAGCAGTCGCAAAACCGCCGCGTGAGCGGCAGCGGATTGGGGCTGTCGATCTGCCGCGAACTGGTCGGCCTGATGAAAGGCGTGGTGACCGTCAGCAGCAGCCCGGACAAGGGCACGATCTTCACGGTGCTCCTGCCGGTGCAACGCGCCGCGCAGGCGCCGGCGCCCCAACCGTCGCTGCCCGCGCAGGTGCCGGAGCCTGTCGAAGCCGACACCTCGCAGCCGAGCGCGAACGGCCCGACGATCCTGATCGTCGACGACCACGCAGCGGTTCAGCATGCGATCCAGCATCAACTCGACGCGCTCGCGTGCAACTCGGCCATTGCCGACACCGGCGAACAGGCGCTCGCGCTGTTCGAGCACACGGCGTTCGACATGGTGCTGCTGGATTGCGATCTGCCCGACATCGACGGCTACACGGTCGCGCGGCGCATGCGCGATGGCGAGCGACTGCGAAAGGGGGCGCGCACGCCCATCATCGCCATCTCGGCGTCGACGGGCGATGCGCATCGCGAGCGGTGTTTCGACAGCGGGATGGATGGCGTGCTCGGCAAACCGCTGCGGCTCGACGCGCTGCGCCAGATGATCGACCTGTGGTGTCCGGCCCGTGACGACGACGATACAGCGCGGCCGACGCAGGGCGCGCAACCGGCGCAATCCGACTTCCGCGCGATCTACCGGCAAAGCGTCGATGCCGATCTGGCGGCGCTCGGCGAGGCGTTGTCGAACGGCGATGTCGATCGCGCGCGTCACGCGGCGCACCGGATCAAGGGCGCCGCCGCGGTGGCCGGCCATACGACGACGAGTGAACTGGCGGCCGAGCTCGAGCGCCGGCTGCAGTTCGCGTCGGGCGCAATCTCACCCGGCATCGGCATGCTCGGCGACGAACTGCTGCGCCTGCATCGCGCCGACACGGCCGGGCCCGGCACGCCGCGATCCTAGCGATCGTTCGACGTATCCGCCGTGCCGTCCGCCGTCGTATACGTCGGGCACCATCGCACGACCGCCTGCCGGAGCGCTTCGAACCTCAGCGGCTTGCCGAGCACGCCGTCCATCCCGCTTTCCAGGCAACGCACCCGGTGCGCATCGCCGGACACCGCCGATATCGCGATGATCGGAACACGTCCCGCCTTCCGCGTGGCTTCTTCCTGCCGGATCATCCGCGCGAGCGCATAACCGTCGATATCGGGCAGATTGCAATCCAGCAGCACCATATCGACCTGCTCATGCGCGAGTTGCCGCAACGCCTGCTCGCCCGAGCCGGCGACGAGGCCGGCGCAGCCGAGTTCGTCGCATTGGTGCCGCAATGCGGCCTGCACGGCCTCGTGATCGTCGACGATCAGGATGCGCGGCGCGTCGCGGCGCGCGTGCGGCACTGCCGTACAGGCCGACGCGGGCGCCGTGGCGGCGCGCCGCGCTGGCGGCGCGGCCTCCGCCGCGGTCACCGGCAGTTGCACGGTAAACACCGTTTCGACATGCGGCGTGCTGTCGACCGTGATCGTGCCATGCATCAACTCGACGAGTTCGCGGCAGATCGCGAGCCCCAGCCCGCTGCCGCCCGCCCCCTGTCGCGAACGACAGTCCGCCTGCCAGTACGCGTCGAAGAGGTGCCTGAAGCGGTCGGGCGCGATGCCGACGCCGGTGTCGCGCACCTCGATGAGCAGCGTACCGTTTCGTCCCTGGGGAGCGGCGAAAAAATGGACACGCAGTGTGACGGCCCCGGCCGCCGTGAAATTGATCGCATTGACGAGCAGGTTCAGCACGATCTGGCGCACGCGCACGGGATCGATCACGACACGCGTCCCCCGCGGGCCCGCGACGTCGAGCGTCAGCGCGAGCGCCTTTCGTTCGGCCCGCCAGCGCACCATGTCGACGGTCTGCCGGGCCCATGACTCGAGCTCGACCGCGTGCGGCGACAGCGTGACCTTGCGCGACTCGAGGCGCGAGTGCTCGAGGATGTCGTCGAGCAGTGTCAGCAGCGTATCGGACGCGAACGCGGCCGCCTCCGCCCGCTCGGCCTGCTGCCCGGACAGCCCCGAGCGCTGCAGGAATTCGAGCGACGACAGGATCGTCTGCATCGGCGTGCGGATCTCGTGGCTGACGAACGCGAGAAACATCGCCTTCTCGCGCCTGCTGCGGATGGCGGCCGCGCGGGATTTCCACGACAGGTACGTGAGCATCGCGCACGTCACCAGCGTCACGACGATCGCGAGCACCACCGGCGCACGATAGTGCAGGATCGAGCGGATCGTCGGCTTGCCGTAGTCGCCCAGTTCCACCCAATCCCGTGTAATCGCGGCCGTCTCCTTCACGGGGATCGCCGCCAGCGACTTGTCGATGATCGACGCGAGAATCGGCAGGTCGGTGCGCGTGAGCATCGCCAGCGATACCGGGCGGTCGGCCAGCATGCCCGACATGTAGAGCTGGCCGAAAAACTGCCGGCGGACGATCGGCAGGATCGTGACGTCCACGCCGAGCGCGGCGTCGGCTTCGCCGTTGGCGACCGCGGCGAGCGCGAGCGCCTCGGTGTCGTACGTCAGCACGTCGAGCGGCACGCCGCTGTGCCGCGTGAAGTATTCGACCGCGCCGCGCCCCTTGATCGCGACGCGCCGGCCCTTGAGCCGCTGCAGGCTGAAGATCATCGCGGAATTGTTGCGCGTCACGGCGGTCAGCCGCCCGACGAGGTACGGCGAACTGATCAGCGCACCGGCGCCGATGCGCTCCGGGGCCAGTTCGCGCCATACGCCCGGCAGCAGGTCGACCTTGCCGCTGGCGAGCGCCGCGTATGCATGCCCCCACTCCGTGCCCGGCACGGTCTCGAACGTGAGCCCGGTCATCTTCGAAATCGCGCTCAGATAGCCCGCGACGAGCCCGCCGTGCTGGCGATTGCGCATGTACTCGATCGGATACCAGTTCGCCTCGACCGCGATGTGCACGACCGGGTGCGCCTTGATCCACCGCAGTTCCTCGTCGGTGAAGACCGGCTTCCAGCAGACGGTCGCGGCGCTCGCACCCAGCGACGCGCCGAGCAGCACGGCCACCAGTGCCCGACCAAGCCTGACCCGGATCGGGCCATGCGCCGAGAACCTTGCTTCCATGATCGATTTCACGGGCTGCCGCGCGCTACAGGCTCGCCGACGACGGCGTAAACGTGATCGTCAGCTTGTTGCTGTATTTGCCCGGACGCTTGAAGGCCGACTGGACTTCCGGCGTGACCAGCGTCAGCGGCGTCGGCGTGCAGATGACCGGCACCGAAATGCCCGGCAGCGATACCGAGCGGCCCGTGCTGTTGTTCACGCCCTGAAGCCGCACGGTCTCGCCGTTCGGCAGCGCGATCTTCTTGCCCGCATACGTGAGGCTCGCGTTGTAGTCGATGCGCGATGCGTAGGCGCCGCTCTTGTCCTTGTCGAGCAGCACCGAATAGCTGCCTTTGTCGCGCCGGTCGATCGACAGGCCGTCGCTCGCCGACACGTCGAACCACGTACTCTGCGCGTTGTAGCCGTCGTACAGGCACATGTCGACGTTCGACGTGCCCGACATCCGGCTGCCGTTCGGCAGCATCTTCAGCTTGAGGTCGACCGTGGGCGTCGCGCTCGTGAATTCCGGCAGATAGACCTGGATGTTGTTCTTGTCGATGACATCCAGCTTGATTGACGCCACGAAAGTGGCGATCTTCGGGTTGGTTCCCCCGACGTCCCATTGCCTCAGGTTCAGCCGCAGATTCGCCTTCCAGGTTCCGCCCGACGGGAGATTCTTCAGCTCCGTGGCGGGGATCTTGACGAAGAGATTTCGCCCATCCCAGCCTACGGTGCTGCAATTTGCCACGGTAGCGGACTGCGCCATCTCGATTGGCGTTCGCCCGGCCGATAAGCCTTCCGAAATGGCGTTGCCGTCGCAATCGAGGTGGCGACTGTATGCACTTTCTCCTTGAAGATTCAGCACGGCCGTGGCGCCGGTCTTTTCCTCCTTGAACGAAAGCGGGATCTTGGTCGAATTGCCCGACGCGATCCATACCGGCTCGGTCGGGCACGCACCTGTCGTCGTGGAGGTGGCCGATTCGCACGTCCACGAATTTCGCCCCCATTTCTTGAAATCCGCCGTGTCATAGCCGCCCGACGCGCTGTTGAATACCATGACGTCCGCCGTCGGCGCGCCACGATCCAGCGTGGCTTCCACGGTATCGTTGCGGTTGGCCGGCTGCTGGGAGGCCGCCGACGCATCAAGCGCGATCGCGCTCAACGCGACCGCCAGGACGATTGCCCGACGGCGAATTCGACTGATCTGAAGCATATGAATGGCTTTTCCTTGTGTACTCGAAATGACGAGCGGCACCTCGCGGCGCCCGTGCGTGCGCGTCATTGCGCCGTCTTGGTCACGTCCGTCGCCTGCTGCCGCATCGACATCACGTACCGCTGCTGCAGCAGTTTCTGCACGCGCGCGTGCTTGCGCAGCGCCTCCGGCAGCGCGTCCGGCCCGGCCACGTCGCAACGCACCTTGCCGACCACCATGAGCACGTCCTGCCGGCGCTTGACGTGCAGCGGGCAACGCATCAGCGACGGGCCATCCACGACGAACAGTTCGCTTTCCTTGTTGTCCAGCTCGGCAATGAAGCCGCCTTCGGCGTCGAGCGACGGCATCGAGCCGTTGAGGATCACGCTGTCCGACAGCGGCATGCCGCTCGCTGTGAAAGCCTGCCCGACATAGGTGTACGTCACCTTCGCATCGACGTTGCGCAGCGCGAGCTGCCCCGGCACCATGAACAGCGTGTGCTTGCCGAGCCCCTCGGTCACGCTCGTCGCGCCCACGGACGCGCGCGCGCCCGCGTCGCTCACTTCGGTCGTCACTGGCGTGAACGCGGTGACCGGCAGCAGCGCGCGCTGTCCGAATCCGACCTTGATCCGCGTGCTCGATGCGCTGCTCACCTCGGCTGCCATGCCGCTTGCATCGTCGCGCTTGCCGACCCGCACCGCGAAGCCCGCGAGCGGATCCGACTGCGACGCGGACGCACCGAGGAACACGCCCTGCCGGGCCAGCGCGAACGACGACGAGTAACTCGCCGTCACCGACGGATTGTTGCCGCCGCTGTCGCGGCTGTAGCTGTTCGCCACCGACGTGGTGACGTCACCGTAGCGCCCGTTCCAGCGGCCCTGCACGGTGCCCGTCAGGCTGTCGGTGCCGTAGCCCGACAACCCGAGCGCGAGTTCCCGGTAGGTGTCGCCCTGCCAGTTCCAGTTGCGGTCGAGCGTGTAGTTCGTCGTCGTGCTGCTGCGATCGGTGCGGACGTCGACGCCCGCCGACGTGTAGGCGGACGCGTGCCCGGCGCGCACCGCGGGTTCGGCCATCGACAGCGTCACGCCGACGTAGCCGCCATACTCGTTGCCGGCGCCAACGTCGGCGCTGCGATTGGCGTACGCGCCGACGCGCAGGTTCGCGCTGACCTTGCGCCACGTCACGGAGCGCGACAGCGACACCTGAAACGCGCGCGACACCTGGTCGCGCTGACGCGCGACGGGCGGCGCCCAGGGGCGGTCGGGCGCGTTGTCGCGCCAGTCCCGCGAGCGGCCGACGCTCTTGTTGTACGTGTACCCGAGCATCGCCGACCAGTTCCCGATCGGGAACGACACGGTCGCGTTCAGCATGTCGTAGCAGCCGATGTCGCGATACGACACCGCCGGAGCGCTGCACGCGCCACCGCGCATCTGGTAGCGATAGACGCTCCACGACACGCCGTCGGCGAACGAGATCTGTTGCGTATTGCCGCGAGAACCGTCGTTGCCGATGAAAAACGCCCCGCCGGCAGACAGCACGCCCAGCGGAAATGCATGGCGCCATTCGAGCGCCGTCTCGTTGAAGACATGCCGGCCCACGCTCGCGACGCCGCTCGTCAGCGCCATCTCGCGCAACAGCGGAATGCGCACGCCGGCCGCCGCGGCCACCCCGTCCGGCGCGCCCTGGTCGGCCGCGCGGCCGGCCTGCGCGAACCATTGCCGCGTGCGCGAATTGACGCCGCCGCCTGTCTTCGTGAACGGCGTCGTCTGCGTGCGCACCTGGACGCCGTTCTCGAAAATGCGCAGCAACAGCGGATACGTGCCTTCGGGAAAGTGCGACGTATCGAGCGAATTGACGCCGGCCTTCATGTAGAACGTGCCCAGCAGCTCGCTGCCGCGATACGCGTCGATACGCGAATCGCGCGGCAACAGCAGCGTGACCGGCGTGCCTTGCGTCGCGACCTCTGGATTCACATAGGCCAGCGTCGTGCCGACGCGCACGCCATCGAGCGTGCCGACCGGCAGCATCGAGAACCCGAAGTTGCCGCCGAGCGCGCTCGCGAGGTTGCGGTTGTCCATGCGGCCGGCCTGCGCGTAATGCTGCGAGCCGATGTCGTGGCGGTAATAGAGGTCCTGAAGCTGGACGTGGCTGTCCGCTGCCCGCGAATAGCTCGTGTGGGTAAAGCTCCAGTTACCGCCGATGAAGCTGCTCGGCGTGATGCCGAGTGCGCCCGTGCCCGACACGGCCAGGCTCTTGTAGCCTCGGCCGCCCGACAGGTTGATCGTCTGCTGGTGGATCAGCGCGTTTTCCGTCATCGACGACGGCTCGCGAAAACGCTGGTCGCGCTTCTCCGTGCTCAACCAGTCGTGCGACAGGAACAGCTCGATGCTGCCTTCGCTTTCATCGTAGATCACGGCCGCGCTGTCGGTCTCGACATACCCGCAGCCGTTCACGCCAGCCTGCCCGGCGCAGGCAAGGTTGCCGTTGCGCGCCATCGGCTTCGACAGCGCGTCGCCGATCGCCGACACGTCCGCCGCCGGATCGATTTGCTCGGCGAGCGCCCGCAGCAGGCGCGCGGGATCCTCGAAACGCACGGCTTCCGGCGTCACGAAGACGCGAAACAACCCGAGCGACTTGCCGAGAAACGTGATGTCGACACGTTCGTCGTGCCCCGCCACGATGTCCTCGAAACCCGGCGGTACGGCCGAAGCGGCGTGTGCGACGGACGCGAGATCCATCACACACACGGCGCTCAGGCACGCGACGACGGTCTTCTTGAGATCGAATGGAATCATGCGGGAACGGAAGAAGTGACACGAAAAAGCCGGGCGCGCCCTTCAAGGCGCGCCCGTCGATGCAGCGGTGGGCGTTAGCTGCCCGATGCCGCGCTCTGCGTGACGATCACGCTGACGAGACCTTGATAGCTGCCGGCAGCCGTGATGGCTCCAGCCGTCTTCTGTGCGATCGACAGCGGCAGCACGTTCGAGCCCTGCGCCAGTTCGCCGGTGAAGATCTCAGACGCCTTCAGCGTCGTCGCCGTGGTGCTCAGCGCGGTGGTGCCCAGCTTGACCGCCAGCGGAATCTCCTTGGCGCCCGGGCTCGTCTGGTTCTTCAGCGCCGGCTCGGCCGCAAGGCGGACCTGCAGATCCTTCGCCTTGTCGTTCGTGAAGATCTTCGTGTTCACTTCAGTCGCCTGGAGACCCGAGCCCGGCAGATACTGCATCTGCATGGTCGTCGGCAGCGCCGAGCCGTCGGCCGACAGCATCTCGAGCGTCGTGTCGACGTTGGCGGTGACGGTGATGTCCTTCTGCACGGCGTACGCCGACATCGACATCAGGGCCGCGGCAGCGATCGGAACGTATTTCAGCATCGTTAATCCTTCTGGTTGGTTGAGACAAAGGTGTGACCCGATCGGGTCTCGTTATGCGCGCTCGGCGCGTTCATCGCGGCGGTGGAATGCGCGGGCACGACCTTCTGCTGCACATCCGCCATTCCCTCCACTCGATATCGAATCCGCACGTAACGCGCGGGAGTCAGGCCCTCCAGCTTGAATGGCTGGTCCGGGTAGACACTGCGTTCAAATTTCATCCACCGGCATGACGACTCGTCCCGCTCGGACTCGCATGCGCCGGCCTCGAGCAAGCCGATCCGGACGTTGCCGGTGTTGGTCAGCGTGCCGTCCGACACGTCGAGATCGGCCATGGCCGCTTTCGGCAGCACACGGACGAGCGGCGCCCAGACGAGGCTGAACTTGACCTGGCCGGCTACGCCGTCCTTCGCGCCGGGTTCGTCGTCGGACGGCGGCGCCGCGGGCTGCAGGTAGACGCGATAGAGCACCTCCTTTTGCGGCGCGCTCAGCGGAATCACGCGCACGAGGCGCGTGCCGCCGGCCGGCAACGCGAACTTGGCCGGAGAGATCACGACCGCGTCGTCGCCGGAGCGCATGCCGCTCTCCTCGCGCTCGTGATCCGTCGCCGGGTCGATCACGCGCTTCACGATCGCCCTCACGTATTGCGTCGCTTCGGATTTCGAGTAGACGCGCAGCTGCGCGGCCGATTCGCGGCCGGAGCCGATCGAGACGGCCATCGGATAGACGATCATGTTCGCGTGGACGATCGGCGAGACGAGAGACAGCGCGATGGCGGCAAGCAACGTCATCCCCGGATGGTTGTTTTTTGGCAAGACGATTTGCATGACTTATTAATCAGAAATCCAATTCACATATCGATGGGCAACCCGGCCCACGTTCAAGCCGTGTTCCGGCGATCCTCCGAATGAACGGCGGGGATGCCCGAAAAGGCTCGGTCGGCTATACCGGCAATACCGCTCGATGCAGTTTCTGGAGAACGCCTTCATAGGCGGCCACCCGTTCATTCAGGCGACGGCGGAAGCGCTCGGCAATGGTTGCGAATCGGGTGCCGCGAGTGGCACACCGACTATTGCGACGCAACGCGGAAATAGGATTCTGTCCTATTGATGGGAGGTGAAATATAAGACTTGGCCTAAAAATGGCGACTTCTGCGTCGATCCGTCACGCTACTGTCGGCAAAGGCCCGAACGCCCGTCAGTCACGACACGATGCAGTCGCCGAAACGCATGCACATCGTGCAGAGTGCAAGGCCGTGCGGCATGTGGCGCGAAATCTCGTGCGGATTAGTAGGACGCGTCCTGTAGTTGTGTGTATTGTCGCTCGGCATCGGCCGCGCGCGACGCAGCCGTTGTTTCAAGTATTGCCGGCCGGAGATGTCCGGCATTTCGCCCGGGAAGCGAATGGGGACGAGCCAGCGCCGACCGGCGGTCGAGTCCGACCATCGGCCAGGGCGCGAGCGTCAGGGGTCTTGCCGCAAGAGAAAGCGGCAACCTGTCGTTCGGCAACGGGCCCGGCCTCCCGGCCCCGCCGCCATCGGGTTACGCGTTGCGCGAATACACCCGTCGATGCCGCACCGCCTCCGCGAGCACGTCGAGCACCGGCTCCGTCTGCGTCCAGCTCAGGCACGCATCGGTGATCGACACGCCGTACTTCAGCGGCACGCCCGGCTTGAGGTCCTGGCGGCCCGCCTCGAGATGGCTCTCGACCATCACGCCGACGATCCGGTGCTCGCCTTGCGACAGCTGCCGCGCGAGATCCTGCGCAACATCGATCTGCCGCTCGTGCGATTTGTTCGAGTTCGCGTGCGAGCAGTCGACCATCACCTGCTCGCGCAAGCCGGCCGCGCGCAGCACCGCGCAGCTCGCCTCGACGTGCGCGGCGTCGTAGTTCGGGCCGGTCTTGCCGCCGCGCAGGATCACGTGCGCGTCGTCGTTGCCGCGCGTCTCGAAGATCGCGGCCATGCCCATCTTCGTCATCCCCATGAACGCGTGGCTCGCGCGCGCGGCGACGATCGCGTCGGAGGCAACCTGCACGCCGCCGTCGGTGCCGTTCTTGAAGCCGATCGGGCAGCTCAGGCCCGACGCGAGCTGCCGGTGGCTCTGGCTCTCGGTCGTGCGCGCGCCGATCGCGCCCCATGCGATCAGGTCGGCGATGTACTGCGGGCTCAGCAGGTCGAGGAATTCGGTCGCGGCCGGCAGGCCGAGCGCGTTGACGTCCAGCAGCAGTTGCCGCGCGGCGCGCAGCCCCTCGTTGATGCGGAAGCTGCCGTCGAGCCGCGGATCGTTGATGTAGCCTTTCCAGCCCACCGTCGTGCGCGGCTTCTCGAAATAGACGCGCATCGTGATCAGCAGGTCGTCCTTCAGCGCGTCGGCGGCGGCCTTCAGGCGGTGCGCGTACTCGATCGCCTGGCCGTGATCGTGAATCGAGCACGGGCCGACGACGATCAGCAGCCGGTCGTCGCGGCCATGCAGGATGTCGCCGATCGCCTTGCGGGTGTCCTCGACGAGCGTCTGCGTGGCGAGCGGCACCGGCAGTTCGTCCTGCAGCAGCGCCGGGGAAATCAGCGGGCGCACGGCGCCGATGCGGACGTCGTCGATGCGCGTGGTGTCTTGCGTCGCGTCGGCGACGCCTACCTCGCGATCGTGTGAGGGATTGTCGAGGTTCTGCATGGAAATTCTCCGGGGGGACGTCTTGGAATGGTCAGCAGCCTCGATTATGGCACTCGGGCGGGGCGGCAGCGATCGCGGGCGGGGCGGCGGAAGGGCGCAGCGCAGAGACGGCGGCGGGGGCGGAATGCGGGACGGGCGATCCACCCGGGATCGCCCGTCAGCCTGTCGAATACACAAACAAGACAGCGCGCGATGAATCACGCGTTGGCGACCATTGCCGCGTCTAGTGCTGCGTCTCCGGCGCCAGCGAATTGCTCGGCAGGAGCGCAACCAGCGCGCAGTTGCTCGGCGCCGCCTTCTCGCCGAAGCGGTCGTAGAGCCACGGCAGCATCCCGGCCACCCACGGCACGATGGCCCCGGCGTGTTCAAGCGGATACTCGGTGTACACCACCGGCACGCCGCTCGCGCAGAACTTCTGCGCCAGCGCGCGCACGTCGTAGGCCAGCATCACGCCGTCGCCCACCTGGCTGCTGAACGTGCCGTCCAGCACGCCAGCCGTTCCCTGGCCGATAAACATCGGGATCGTCGGCGACGCGGCCAGCCCGGCATTCACCTTGTTCGCATACGTCACATACGCCGGAATGCTGTTGATGTCGTTCGCGTATTGCGGCTTGAACAGCGTTCCCCAATGCAATCCCGAGTACCGCGGCAGGATGTAGGCCAGCGACTGGTTCTGAATGTCCTTGAATACGGCGACGCCGGTGTCGCTGAGATAAGGCGTCAGGTCGAAGTCGTAGCCGCGCGACAGCCCGGCGAGCGCAGCCGCGGCGACGCCGCCCCAGACGATGCTGCCGTTGACGTAGCGCAGGTTGTGGGCGGGGTCGACCAGCACGCCCCCTTCCGCCGCGCCGACGAGTTGCCGGTTGACGTCCGGCGCGTAGCTCGGCGCCAGTTGCGCGGCCCAGTTCGTCGCGATCGCGCCGCCGGAATAGCCGATCATCGCCACCTTGCTGGACGGGGCCAGCCCGGTCGACGGCGTATTGAGCGCCGCGCGAATCGAATCGAGGGTCGTCATGCCGTATTCGGGACCGGCGGCGAAATCCGCCGCCTGGCCTTCCGTATCGGGCACGATGATGTTGTAGCCGAGCAGCAGCAGCGTCGACAGCGGGATGGATTCCGCGCTGTAGAGCAGGGTCCCCGCGTTGATGACCTTCGTGATGTCCCGATCCCCGGCGATCACCCGCGACGGCTCGTCGTAAGGGTTCAACGAATCGTAGGCCGACTGGTACGAGATGGCGCGGCCGTTGCCGGCCGGGCTGCGGATGACCGACGTCACGTTGACGACGGGCTGGTTGCGCGCGTTGTTGGTGCGATACAGCAATTGCTGCGCGGTCAGCGCGGTCGGGATGCCGGCCACGTGATAGGTGACGTTTCGCGTCTTGAGCACCGTGCCCGGCGGAATCGATGCAAGCGGCGTGGTGCCGGTATAGGTGTAGAACGAATCGGGCTCGGTCGGCGCGCCGGCGCTGGCCGGCGGTGCGGCAACGGCCAGCAGCATGGACACGGCGGCCGCAACAGTCATCAAACGTCTGGAGGACATCGGAGGTCGTCCTTGTGTGAGTTCGTTCGCGATGCGTCGTTTTAGTAGGAGTGCAAACCGGATCGATTGAAGCACAACAGGCGCGCGGCGGAGGGCGTTTTCGGTTGTTTGAAGGGAAACGTCTAAATACCGGGGCAATGATTCGAGTCGACAGGTCGGCGAAACGACGGCCGGCATCAAACGCCTTTTTGAAACGATCCCGGGTGTCTCACGACTCGCGAGGCCATGCGAACGCCCTGGCCGTTCGGCCGACTGCCCACGCGCGGCCGAAGTGCCGTACGATCACGGCTGCCCGGTACCGCGGCGCGCCGTCGTTCGATGCGGTCGCGCGGGTGCCCGCCGACCCATCCGACATGCCACGATGACCGTATCCGAACTGCTCCGCGCCATCCGCCAGCCCTATGCCGACCTGCTCGCGAAAGCGGCCGCGCAACCGGCCGCTTACGTCGAACCGGCCTACCGGCAGGCCGACGGCACGCTTGCCACCGAAGGGCCGCTGGCGCTGCCGTGCCGGGCCGACATCATTCCGACCGAAGGCGAATCGGCGGGCCGGCCCGTGATGATCGATTCGGTCACGCAACTGGAATTCGAGCCGTTCGCGTTCGAGCTCGATACGGCTGCCGTGTCGATCCGCCCGTTCGTGTGGGACTGGGCCGCGATCGAAGCCGACGGCCTCGACGAACGCGCGGCGATCGACGCATTCAAGGCCTGGTTCTTCGCGTGGTTCGACGCCGACGACGAAAACGCGCCGGGCGAGGACGGCCTGCACGGCATCGTCCACTACCTGTCCGAACCGGCGTGCACCGAACAGGGGTGGCGCGTCAACGCGGATCTCGGTTCGGCGCCCGAGACGGCCGTCGAGGATCTGCTGTTCCGGCTCGTCGATGCGGGCGCGACGCGGATCGTCGTCGCATGAAACTACCGGTTCCGATTGCGCTGCTGTTCGCGCTCCACGCAGGCGTCGCGGATGCCGCGCCGCGCATCGTCTACCAGGGCACGCTGCAAGGCGCCGGCGAAGTCGTGATGGAACTCGACAGCCGGCCGGCGGCGGACGGCACGATTTCGGGTCGCTATTTCTACGCGCAGTACGGCATCGACATCCCGCTGCAAGGCAAGCCCGCACAGCTCGTCGAGCCGCTTGCACGCAGGGATTTGCCGGACGACGCGCGCGCCGCGTCGAGATACGGCGATCACGCCGGCTTCGACCATGCCGCGGCAACCTGGCGCGGCACGCAGGACAACGGGGGTTATCGCGGCCGCTGGACCGACGCGCGCTCCGGCAAGACGCGCGCCTTCGCATTGCGCCGTGTCGCCGAATACGATCCCGACGCGGTGGCGCCCGGCGCCGTCGAAGCCGTCACCGATCTCATCGCGGGCGGCGTCGGCAGCGGCATCGCGCGCGGCGCGGAGATCGACATGAAGCACGCGCCTTACGCGGCGCTGAAGCTCGCCGGCCACGCGCAACCTGCCGGCCCCGAAATCGGCGACGGTGCGGTCGGCTACCGGATGTGGCGCGACCCGCGCACGCAGTTCATGTATCCGCGGCTCAGCCGCCATCCCGATCCGGCCGTGATGACGCGGGTCAACCGCCTGCTGGCGCAGCGGCACGGGCAGATGAACCTCGCCGCACTCGAATGCGCGTCGACGCGCTACACCGATGACGGGCCGGCGGCCGGCACGCTCGGCGGATATGACGACGAGCACGTGACGGTTACGTGGCTGTCACCTGCGGTACTCGGCATTGTGGAATCGGGCAGTACCTTTTGCGGCGGCGCGCACCCGGACAATCACTACGACCCCGTGACGTTCGACCTGCTGCACGGCACGTATCTCGACTGGAATCGCGTCATCGACGCTTCATCGCCGGGCGGGGACAGCGTGCCGGAAACGAGCCCTGCGCTGGTGCGCTTCATCACGCGGCTGCGTGACGAAGCCAAGCCGGGCATGCAGCCGACGAACGGCGAAGGCGATTCGATGTCGTGCGCCGACGTGTTCCCCGGCTATCTCGCGTTCGAGTTCGATGCGCCCGGCAAGCTGTCGTTCAGCGTGTCCGGCATCGGGCACGCGATGGGCGCCTGCCTCGGGCCGCAGCTCGATGCGCCGTTTGCAGCGCTGACGCCGATCCTGAAACCGGGCGGATCGCGCTATCTCGTGCCGGGCGTCAAGCTGCCATAAAGCGTCGCCGGCACGGTGTCAGGAAGCGCCGCCCGGCGGATCGACTTCGATCCCCAGTTCCGCCGCCATCCGCTCGACGAGCGACTGCAACCGCGCGACTTCGTCCGCGAGGCGCTTCTGCTCGGCCTTCAGCGCCTCGAACTCGGACGGCGGCACCGAATCGGCCCCGCCCGCCTCCTGCGCCGCGAAGTCGCTCACGCTCACCTCGCCGCACATCAGGTGCGTCCAGCGGTTCTCCCGCGCGCCGGCCGCACGCGGCAGCTTCACGACGAGCGAAGGCTCGCGCGTCGCCAGCTCCTCCAGGAACGCCTCGACCGACGAGATATCCGCGAAGCCATGCAGGCGCGCGGTGTTCAGGCGCAGTTCGGCGGCCGTCTGCGGGCCGCGCAGCAGCAGGATCGTCAGCAGCGCGACGGCCTGGCTCGGAATGCCGAGCACGCGGTTCACGTTGTGTTCGAAGCGCGGCACGCGGCTGCTGCTGCCTTCCATCACGAGGCTCAGATGCTTCAGCCCGTCGATCGCGGTCGTCACCTCGGCTTCGGTCACGTTCATCACCGGTGCGCGCGCGGTCTTCTGGTTGCAGCCGGCGGTGAGCGCATTCAGCGACAGCGGGTACGTGTCCGGCACCGCGTGCTGTTTCTCGACCAGCACGCCGAGAATGCGCGCTTCGAGCTGCGTCAGCTCGCGCAAGGGGCGGGGCGTAGGGGTATCCGGAGTGGTGTTCATGGTGGCGTCGCGGCGTGCTGCGGGTGAAAGGGAAGCGGATCGCCGCCCGGCAGCGCGCCGGGCGGGCGAGCCATATGATAGCCGGTGCCGCGCCGCCGGGGCGTGCGGTCGCATGTCGCGTTACGTCGGCGCCTCGGCGGCCGGCCGGTACCCGACGCGTAATGACCACGCGAAGCCTGCGATGCGCCGTATTCGTCCCAATCGCTGCAGCCGCCCAGCCGCCGCAGTCGCTGCAGGCGCCGCAGTCACCGCAGTCGCCGCAGTCGCCGCAGGCGCCGCAGTCGCCGCAGTCGCCGCAGTCGCCGCAGCCGCCGCAGTCGCCGCAGTCGCCGCAGTCACCGCAGCCGCCGCAGCCGCCGCAGCCGCCGCAGTCACCGCAGCCGCAATCGCAATCGCAATCGCAATCGCAGCCGCAATCGCAATCGCAATCGCAATCGCGGCGATTATTGCGCGCGTCGTGTCTTTCGCGATCCCGGCATGCGCAGGATTCGCCGCAGTCGCCGCGTTTGTTTCACCTGTCGAATTTGCCGCACCTGTCGAGCGCACAGTTCTGCCAGCTTGGAAGCGCCGCGCACGGTGACTACACTCTGTGCGCACGTTGATCATTCGCCACCTGACAGGAGAACGTTATGCCAGACAAGCAGTCCGTCGCACCGGAAAGCACCGCATTGCGCGTCGCACTGTGGCGGGCCATGCACACGGAGGTCGATGCGCCGCCGTACGTGCTCGAGGACGACATCGGCCTGCAATTGATCGCGCCGGACGACGACTGGCGCGATCGTCCCGACATGCACCCGCAGGGCACGCGCGGCTTTCGCGCATCGGTGATCGGCCGTGCGCGCTTCATCGAGGATCTGGTCGCCGAGCGCGCCGAACATGGCGTCGCGCAGTACGTGCTGCTCGGCGCGGGGCTCGACACCTTTGCGCAGCGCCGGCCGGGCCTCGCGTCGAGCCTGCAGGTGTTCGAGGCGGACCAGCCGGGCCCGCAGGCCTGGAAGCGGCAGCGCCTGATCTCGCTCGGCTTCGGCGTGCCGGATTGGCTGCATCTCGTGCCGGTCGATTTCGAGGCCAGCGATTCGTGGTTCGACAAGCTGGTGGCGGCGGGTTTCGC
Organism: Burkholderia stagnalis; assembly: GCF_902830275.1. Taxonomy (GTDB): domain Bacteria; phylum Pseudomonadota; class Gammaproteobacteria; order Burkholderiales; family Burkholderiaceae; genus Burkholderia; species Burkholderia stagnalis. The sequence goes on from NZ_CADESW010000003.1 coordinate 251,467, forward strand.
GACCGACCGGCCGGCGGTCGTCGCGTCCACCGGCGTGACGATGTACCTTAGCCTCGACGCGATCAAGGCGACGCTGCGGCAGATCGCATCGCTCGCGCGCGGCACGACGCTCGCGATGACGTTCCTGCTGCCCGTCGAACTCGTCGAGCCGGAGGATCGTCCGGTGTATCAGGCCGTCATCGATCGCGCGCGCGAAGCCGGCACGCCGTTCGTGAGCCTCTTCAGCCCGGAACAATTCGTCGCGCTCGCGCGCGAAGCGGGTTTCCGCGACGCGCATTGCGTGATGCCGGCCGATCTCGAGCAGCGCTATTTCAACGGACGAAGCGACGCGTTCCGGCCGATCGACGGCGAAGTGTTCCTCGTCGCGACCGTCTAAGCCGCGCGCCGGCGCCCGCGTTTGCGCGCGGCGGGCGCCGGCGCTACGATACGGCATCGCCGGGATCGTCACGACGCGTCGCGGCAGCCGCTTGCGGCGGCCCGCCGCCGCGATCGATCGTCCATCACGCCATCGCCGCCCGCACCGCCTTCCGCGCCGTGGCGCACCCTGCCTCGTTCAACCCCCATCCGCTTTTCATCGACATGGCCAATTCGTCCGCTTCTCCCACGACCGTTCGCGCAATCGTCACCGGCCACACGCGCGGCCTCGGCGCCGCGCTCGCCGCGCAACTGCTGCAGCGGGGCATCGCCGTGCTCGGGTTGTCGCGCAGCCGCCATCCGTCGCTCGGCTCGCCGGCCGGCGAGCGCTTCGCCGAAGTCGAGCTCGACCTGTCGAACCCGGCGCAACTCGAAGCCTGGCTCGCCGGCGACGCACTGGGCCGCTTCGTCGACGGCGCGTCCACGGTGCTGCTGTTCAACAACGCGGGCACCGTCGAGCCGATCGGCCCGCTCGATGCGCAGGATCCGGCCGCAATCGCGCGCGCGGTCGGCCTGAACGTCGCGACGCCGCTGATGCTGTCGAGCGCGCTCGCGAAGCTCGGCGCCGACACCACCGAGCGCCGCATCGTGCACCTGTCAAGCGGCGCGGCGCGCAACGCGTACGCGGGCTGGAGCATCTACTGCGCGACCAAGGCCGCGCTCGATCATCACGCGCGCGCCGTCGCGCTCGACGGCACGCGCGGGCTGCGCATCTGCAGCGTCGCGCCCGGCGTCGTGGATACGGGCATGCAGGCGACGATCCGCGCGACCGGCACGGAGCACTTCCCGATGCGCGAGAAGTTCGAGCAGCTGAAATCGAGCGGGGCGCTCGCGACGCCGGAAGCGGCCGCGCGGCAGCTGATCGACTACGCGCTGAGCGATGCGTTCGGCAGCGCGCCGACGGCGGACGTGCGGGAGCTGGCGGCCGGATAAGCCGCGCGCAGCCGCCCATCACCCTTCGAGCCGCTTCGTCCAGTCTTCGACCGTTCGTTCCGTGCGGCGCCGCTCGAGCATCTTGCGCCAGCCGGGCGGCAGCGTCTCGATGCCGCACAGCGCGTCGAGCGCCGCCATGTCGAGCGTGCGCCGGTACAACACGTCGAGCACCGCCGACAGCGGCCATTCCGGATGGGGCCGCGCGTGCAGCGCCAGCACCGCGCCCGGCTCCACCCACCCTTCCTCCAGCACGCGGTAATACCATCCGGTCCGTCCGCTTTGCTGCACGAGCGCGGCCATCCGCGGATGCTCGAAACGCGCATTGAGCTTCCAGCAGGGTTGCCGGGACTGCGATAGCTGAAGCACGGCGCCGCCCAACGTGAAGACGTCGCCGATGCAGACGTCGCGCTCGGTCATGCCCGACGTCGACAGGTTCTCGCCGAATGCCCCCGGTTGCGCGAGCACGTCGCGCGCGCCGATCTGCGTGGACCACCACGCATAATGGTCGAACGCGTAGTGATGGACCGCCTTGTCGGCGCCGCCATGATGCCGGCGGTCCGCCTGCTCGTCGCCCGCGAAGCCGAGCGCGCCCAGCCACAGGCGCGCCGGGGCAGGCCGCTTGGCGATCGCGCTCGCGTGGGGCGTACCGGCCAGCGGCCGGCACGCCCCGACGAGCACGGCCCCGATGCCCGCCCCGATCGCCGGATGCACGTCGCGGCTCACGCCGGCAGCGCAGCGAGCAGGCGCGCGAGTTCGCGCGTCCTGTCCTCGCCAAGCGGCAGCAGCGGCTTTCTCGGTTCGCCGGCGTCGAAGCCGCGCAGGCGCAATCCGGCCTTGACGGTAACCGGCAGGCCGCCGCTGACGACGAATTGCAGCAGCGGCAACTGCGCGTGGAAGACCTCCCGCGCCTGCGCCAGGTTGCCCGCCCGAACGGCCTCCACCAGCGCAAGCGGCAGGCGCGCGTTCAGGTTCGGCGCGGCCGTGCACCACCCGGCCGCGCCTGCCGCCAGTGCGGCGAGCGCCATCGGGTTGCTGCCGTTGTAGAACGGAATCGCCCCGTCGCTCAATTGCGCAAGGCGGTGCATCCGCATGATGTCGCCCGTGCTCTCCTTGACCATCGTGACGTTGTCGACGGTGCGGCAGATCGTGGCGATCAGCTCGGGCGACATGTCGACGCCGCTCGTCGCCGGGTTGTTGTAGAGCATGACCGGAATGCCGATCGCCTCGCCGATCGCGCGATAGTGGCCGACGATCTCGTCGTTGCTCAGTTTCCAGTACGACACCGGCAGCACCATCACCGCATCGGCGCCGGCCTGCTCGGCAAAGCGGGCGCGGCGCACCGCGCCTGCGGTGGTCAGGTCGGAGATGCCGACGACCGTCGGCACACGTTTGCGAACCGCACGAATCGACGCGTCGGCGACTGCGTCCCATTCGGCGTCGGACAGGTACGCGCTCTCGCCCGTGCTGCCGAGCGGCGCGATGCCGTGAACGCCATCGGCGATCAGACGCTCGATCAGCGCTTCAAGCGCTTTCAGGTCGACGCCGCCGTCGGCGGAAAAAGGGGTAACCGGGTAGGCAATGATGCCTTGCAGAAGGGTTGACACGATTTGCACTCCAGAATTAAAAACCAATGCGGATCGCTTGCAGCGACGGTTCAGGCGACGCAATCGGGATGCGTGCGAAGCGCGCGGCGGGCGTAATAGTCGAACGTCACGGCATCGCGCTTCGGCTTCGAGATCCAGTCGTGCGCTTCCCGCGCCAGCGCCGGCGGAACCGGCCGAATCGTGCCGGCCGACATCGCGAGCAATTGCAGCTTCGCGGCCCGTTCGATCAGCAACGCGAGCACGCAGGCTTCCTCGATCGTCGTGCCGACCACGAGCTGGCCGTGGTGCGACAGCAGAATCGACCGCTTGTCGCCGAGCGCCTTCGAAATGATTTCGCCTTCCTCGTTGCCGACGGGCACGCCGGGCCAGTCTTTCAGGAACGCGCAATCGTCGTAGAGCGGGCACGTATCCATGTGCGATACGACGAGCGGCTGCTCGAGCATCGACAGCGCCGCGACATGCGTCGGATGCGTATGGATGATGCAGTTCACGTCGGGGCGCTGGCGATAGATCCACGTATGAAACCGGTTGGCCGGGTTCGGAATGCCCTCGCCGTCGACGACCTCGAGATCCTCGTTCACCCGCAGCAGGTTCGCGGCCGATATCTCGTCGAAACCGAGCCCCAGCCGCTGCGTATAGTAGGTGCCGGCTTCATCCGCGCGGCAGGTGATCTGTCCGGCCAGGCCGGAATCGTGCCCCGCGTCGAACAGGATCCGGCACGTGAGCGCAAGCTTCTGCCGCACGGTCCAGCCGCTCTCGCCAATCTCGTTCTCGAGACGCCGCTCGGCGAGCGCAACGAGCGCCGCCTTCGGCAACTGCAATGTTTCTGCCATATGGCCTCCTCAATCGAAACGACGTGCGCCGTCATGCGCATCCGTTTGCGCGTTGCGTTTCGCGCATGCGCCCGGCGACACTGAGTCGATTATATGACACATTGTGTCATGCGTTACAATCGGTTTTTTAAAAGAAACCTGTGCCCATGACGATTCGCCTGAAGCTGTTGAGGAAGCAAAAGGGCTGGACGCTCGATGTGCTGGCCGATGAGACCGGCCTCACCAAGAGCTATCTGTCGAAGGTCGAGCGCGGCTTGAGCGTGCCGTCGATCGCCGTTGCGCTGAAGCTGTCGAAGGCGTTGAACGTCGATGTCGAGCAACTGTTCTCGGAACGCCACAATCGCGAGCTGATCACGGTGACGCGCGCGGACGAGCGCGCCGCGCCGGGCGGCAGGTCCGCCGGGCATGCGCACGCGTTCGAAAGCATCGCGGCCGGCGTCGCGCCGAAGAAGATGCTGCCGTTCATCGTCCGTCCGCCTCACGAATTCGCCGCGTCGACGTCCCGCGAGCACGACGGCGAGGAATTCCTGTTCGTGCACAAGGGGCGTGTCGAGATCGAGTTCCCGAACGAGACGCTGCAGCTCAAGGTGGGCGACTCGGTCTACTTCAATGCGCTGATTCCGCACCGCACGCGAAGCCTCGGCGCAACGCAGGCGGAGATTCTGGTCATCGTGAGTCACGAAGACTAGAATCGTCGCTTCTCCCGCCCAAGGACTCCCGATGGTCAAGAAGGCCGCCGCGCCGTTCCAGCAAATCAAGTCGCGCGTGCGCCGGAACATTGCGTCCGGCGACTGGCATCCGGGGGACCGCATCCCGTCCGAGCTCGAACTCGCCGCGCAGTTCGGCGTCGCGCGCATGACGGTGAACCGCGCGCTGCGCGAGCTGACCGACGAAGGGGCGCTTAAGCGCATCGCGGGCGTCGGCACCTTCGTCGCCGAGGAAAAGCCGCAGTCGAACCTGCTGATGATCGCGCATATCCGCGACGAGATCCGCGCGCGCGGCCATGAATACCGCTGCCGCGTGCTCAGCCGCGCGCGCGAGCCCGCGTCGTTCGACGTCGCGGCCGCGTTCGGCGTGCCGGTCAACGCGCCGGTGTTCCATGTGATCTGCGTGCACGAGGAAAACGGCCGGCCGATCCAGCTCGAGGATCGCTACGTGAACCCCGCCGCCGCGCCCGGCTTCATCGACCAGGATTTCGAGCACGAGCCGCCGTCCGAGTACCTGTACAACAACGTGTCGCACTACGAACTGGAGATCGAGCATGTGGTCGACGCGTCGCTGCCGACGCAGGAACAGGCGCAGCTGCTCGACATGCGCACCGGCGAGCCGTGCCTGACGCTCACGCGCCGCACCTGGACCGACGGCCTGCCCGTCACGCTCGTGCACTTCCTGCACCCGGGCAATCGCTACCGGCTCGGCTCGCGCTTCAAGCCGGGCGCGGGGCACAAGCAGGCCTGATCGGCCTCCCCGCGCGCGCCGTTCGGCCCGTGCGACAAAACGGCGCCTGCTCCGGCTCGGAACAGGCGCCGCTGCGTTTGCGCACCGCGCCGGCGGATCAGATCGCCGCCACCTGCCCCGCGTCGCGCGACCACACCACCGGGAACAGCGGATGCGCCATCGGCGCGCCGTCCGCGAGCGTGTCCGCGAGCCCGGGGAAATCCGGCGACGTCTTCCAGCGCCGCGGCGCATGGCGGATGTCGTCGCCGATGAAGCGGATCGAGAACGCGCGCCGGCGGTTCTGCGTGCCGCCCGACGCATGCAGCGTGAGCATCCGGAAGCACACCATGTCGCCCGGCTCCAGCGCCCAGTGGCGCAGCGGGAACGCGGCGCGATCCGCTTCGATGTCGGGCAGGTCCGCGAGGCTGCCTTCCGGAAACCACTTCGCCTCCTTGTCCATGAACGTGCGCGGCATCAGCCACGGCCCGCGGTGCGAACCGGCGACGAATTCCAGCGTCGATTCGAGCGGCACCGGGTCGACCGGAATCCACATGCTGACGTTGTCGTCGCCTTCGATGTTGTAGTACGGCTGATCCTGGTGCCACGGCGTGCGCTGCCGCGTGCCGGGCTCCTTGACGAGCAGGTGGTCGTGATGCAGCCGCACGGTGTCGCCGCCCATCAGCGCCGCCGCGACGGATGGCGCCGGCGAGCGCGCGATGAAATCGCGGTACGCGTCGTTGTGCTGCCAGTTGCAGAAATCCTCGAAGAACCAGCCGGGATCGTCGGGCCGGCTCGCGACCTTGGCGCGCGCGCTCGGGCGCGCGAGGTTGTCGTCGATGCCGGCCTTGAGCGTCGCAATCTCGTCCGGCGAAAAGATGCCCTTGATGCAAACCGCGCCGTCCGTGCGGAACGCGTCGATCAGCTCGGGCGTGACCGCGTGCGCGACGCGGTCTCGAATACTCGTGGTCATGGCTTGCCTGTCGGTCGGGTGAATCACGGATGGGTTGAAGGGGCGCATCGCGGCCGCTGTCACGGTTTCGCGCCGTAGATGTCGAAGTCGAAATACTTCGCGGCGATCTTCTGGTACGTGCCGTTCGCGCGAATCGCGACGATCGCCGCGTCGAGGCGCTGCTTCAGCTCGGCGTCGCCCTTGCGCAGCCCCATCGCAACGCCGTAGCCGGTGATGCGCACGTCCGTCACGTCAGAGCCCGCGAACGCGAAGCCCTTGCCGCGCGGCGTCTTTAGGAACGAATAGCCGGCCTGCGTCTTGTCCTGGAAGGTCGCGTCGAGGCGGCCGTTCACCAGATCCTGATACACCTGGTCCTGGTTCTGGTACGACACGATCGTCACGCCCTTCGGTGCCCATTCGGCCTTCGCATACGCCTCCTGCGTCGTGCCCTGGTCGATGCCGACCCGCTTGCCGGCGAGCGACGCCGCACTCGGCAGCAGCTTCGAGCCGGCCGGCGCGACCAGCGCGGCCGGCGACGCGTACAGCTTGCCGGTGAAATCGATCTGCTTGAGCCGCTCGTCGGTGGCCGTCATCGCGGACATGATCACGTCGAACTTGCGCGCGCGCAGCGCGGGAATGATGCCGTCGAAGCCCTGCTCGACCCACACGCATTTCGCGCGCAGCTGCTCGCAGATCGCATTGCGCAGGTCGATGTCGAAGCCGGCCAGCGAACCGTCCGGCTGCTTCGACTCGAACGGCGGATAGGTGGGATCGATGCCCCAGCGGATCGTCGCCGCGTCCTGGGCGAACGACATGAGCGGCGCGAACGCCAGCGCGGTGACGAGAAGCCTTGCGGTCCGGTTCATGGCAGATCCTCCTGAATCTCGACGCAGCGGGCGGCCGCCCGGGCGTCCGGTTGAAGCGGCGCGACGGCGGGCCGGCGCGGGGCGCGAACGACGGGGACTTCGGTGGAACTGCGATGCAGTCTAGACTGCTCAATTTTCGGGCGCAAGCGGCGAATTTACGTTCTGCTCGGCCAGTGAACGGAGCTTTGTTCACGAGATGACTCGATTGCAGCCTATACAGCAAACGACAGATGTGCAGCACCTTCTGCCCACGGCATGCTAAAAGTCGTCGCACGCATTGGAAAACGAAATACTCCACTTCACTGAAGTGCAAAAAATGAATAGACCCCTGTTCGACCTCGACCTGCTGCGGGCGATCGTGATGGTCGCCGATTGCGGCAGCTTCACGACCGCGTCCGCGCGGCTCCACTCGACGCAGTCGACGGTCAGCCAGAAGGTCCGGCGGCTGGAGGAGATCGCGGGGCACCGGCTGCTCGACCGCGGCACGCGCGACGTGCGGCCGACCGACGCGGGCGTCACGCTGCTCAGCTACGCGCGCCGGATGCTCGCGCTCAACGACGAGTTGCTCGAGGCGCTGTCGGGCGCGACCGTCGCGGTGACGATCCGGCTCGGCGTGCCGGACGATTTCGCGGCGGGCCGCACGACGCATGCGCTCGCCGCGTTCAAGCGCCAGCATCCGCAGGTGAAGCTGGAAGTGACCTGCGGGCTGAGCCGCGACGTCAGCGCCGCGTACGACCGCGGCGATCTCGATCTCGTGCTGATCAAGCAGCGACGCGACAGCCGCGAAGCGGTCGCGCGCTGGCCCGAGAAACTGAAATGGATCGACAGCGCGAAGCATCCGTCGATCGACCTCGACCCGGTGCCGATCGTCACGTTTCCGCCGCGCGGGCTGTATCGCGACGACATGATCAAGGCGATCGAGGAACGCGGCCGCCGCTGGCGGATCAGCTTCTCGACGTCGAGCCTGAGCGGCATCCAGGCCGCGGTCGCCGACGGGCTCGGCATCAGCGTGCTGCCCGCGCGCGCGGTCACGGCCGAACACGTCGTGCTGACCGCGAAGCAGGGCTTCGCGCCGATCGAGAACATGGACATCGCGATCCTGCATCGGCCCACCGCCGACCCGATGGTCGTCGAGCTGACCAAGGCGCTCGCCGCGATGCTGGAGCGCGAGCGGCGCTAGGTGTGGAGAGTCAATAGGTCGTTTCGCGGCGTGGGGACTCGGGACACGGGAGGTTGGCAGCCGATGCCGTGGTGAGGCGGTGCCAGTTGTAGAAGTGAATCCATGCAGGCAAGACCGCGCGAAGCGCCGCCTCATCGCGCGAACCGCAGCCCCGGCGTGAACTGCGCGCCCGCGTCGCTTTCTCCGCGCCGCACGACCCGGCGCTCCGCCGGCACGCTCGCGTCCGCCGCCGCCGCCGCCGCCGCTGCCGCTGCCGCGTTCGGCGCGCGCAGCGCAACGAACGTCGCGTCGCAGCCCGCTGCAAGCCCGTAGCGTTCCTGGCCGATCACGCGCGGCCAATCCAATGTTGCGGTGCCGCGCATCCGATTTCGCGATGCGATCGCCGCCCCCCGGACATGCCCGGAAATTCTTGCCGATGTGCCGCCCCGCGCGCCGCCGGCCGTCCAGGATTTACACGGCAACAGACTTTACACGTTGTTACCCGGCCGCCCCGGACGCCCATGCGGCCATTCCTTATACTCACGCCGAGTTCGCCACCCCGTCCGACGATCCCCACGGCGAACACGTTGCCGATGCAGGAAACCTCATGAAGCGCATGCCCTCCACGAAGACCATTCTGTTCGCCTCGCTCGTCGCCGTGGCGGCGCTCCCGCTCACGGCCTGCGTCGCACCGGGCTACGGCCCGTACGGCGCGCAGGGCTATCCGCAGCAGCAATACGCGACGCCCGGCTACGCGCAGCCGGCCTATTCGCAGCCGGGCTACGTGCAGCAGCAGCCCGCGTATCCGAACCAGGCGCCGTCGCCGTACGACTCGCAATACGGCAACCAGTACGGGAACAACCAATACGGGAACCAGAACCAGTACGGCAGCCAATACGGCACGCAGTACGGCACCATCGCGAACATCCGCCCGGTGAGCAGCGCGGTCGCGCCGGCGGGCATCGCCGGCACCGTGGTCGGTGCGCTGATCGGCGGCGTGCTCGGCAACCAGATCGGCGGTGGCCGGGGCCGCGACGCGGCAACCGTGATCGGCGCGCTCGGCGGCGCCGTCGCCGGCAACCAGATCGGCCAGCAGATGGGCGCGCAGCAGGCGCCGAGCGGCTACCGGATCGACGTGCAGGTCAACGACGGTTCGACGCGCTCGTTCGACGTGCCGACGCCGGGCGACCTGCGCCCGGGCGAGCGCGTGCGGATCGACGGCAACCAGCTGTCGCGGTATTGATCGCACGCCGGCGCCGCGCACGGCAGCGCGTGACCGGCGCCTGCGCGCGGCATGACCGCGCAGCGCACCACCCTCACGCGCGCTCGGCCTCGAGCGCGATCTGCGTGGACTGCGCGGCCGACTGCAGGCTCACTGAACGCCGGTAGATCACCGTCAGCACGGCGATCGTCACCGCACCGACGATCAGCGAGCCGCGCGTCTCCGGGTCGATGCCCAGCATCACGAACACGAACCCGACGAACCCGAGGCACACCCACGACGTGACGCGCGCATACGGCATGCGGAAGCGCGTCGTCACGCCGCGCGCGGCCATCACGCGGCGAAACCGCATGTGCGTCAGCACGATCATCGCCCACGTGACGAGCACCTCGAACGACAGCAGCGACATCAGCCAGCCGAACACGCGCGCGGGCACCACGTAGTTCAGCAGCACCCCCACCGACATGCACGCGATGGTCAGCGCGACCGCGCGCGACGGCGAGCCGCTCGCGCTCAGCCGCGCGAACGGCGCGGGCGCGAGACCGTTATCCGCGAGGCTCACGAGCATGCGCGCGGCGCTGAACACGACGCAGTTGAAGCTCGACAGCGCGGCCGTCACCACCACGAAGTTGACGATGCCCGCCGCCTGCCGCAGCCCGAGCGCCTCGAAGGTCGTCACGAACGGGCTGCCGTGCGCGCCGAGCCCGGTCCACGGATAGAGCGCCATGATGATGAACATCGCGCCGACGTAGAAGATCAGGATTCGCCACAGCACCGCGTTGATCGCGCGCGGGATCACCTTCTTCGGCTCGCGCGCCTCGCCGGCGGTGAGGCCGATCATCTCGACGCCCGCGAACGAATACGCAATGATCGGCAGCGCGCTCACGAGCCCGAGCACGCCATGCGGGAACACGCCGCCGTGCCGCCACAGGTTCGACAGGCCGACCGGCACGCCCTGGTGGCCGATCCCCGTGAACACGATCAGCGCGCCGCCCGCGATCATCAGCAGGATCGTCGCGACCTTGATCAGCGCGAACCAGAACTCGAGCTCGCCGTATGCTTTCACGTTGAGCATGTTGAAGCCGGCGATCGCGGCGATCGACGACACGACCCAGATCCATTGCGGCACGTCGGGAAACCAGAAGCCCATGTAGATGCCGACCGCGGTGGTCTCCGCGACGCCCACGCCGACCATCAGCAGCCAGTAGTTCCAGCCGACCAGGTAGCCCGCGAACGGCCCGAGGTATTCGAATGCGTACGCGCCGAACGAGCCCGCCACCGGCTGGTGCACGGCCATCTCGCCGAGCGCGCGCATGATCAGGAAGATCATCCCGCCGCCGATCAGGTAGGCCACCAGCACGCCCGGCCCGGCCGCCTTGATCGCGGACGCCGAGCCGAGGAACAGGCCGACGCCGAGCGCCATGCCGAGGGCCATGAACGAAATCTGGCGCGCGCTGAGGTCGCGCCGCATCGTGTTCTGTTGCATGTTGTCTCCAAACGTTGATCGTCACGGCCCGCCGGTTGGGTCGGCCGCTGGACAGGCGGCCCGGATCGTGTCCGGGGCGCGCCCTGCTGCATTGCGCGGCGCCGGGGTCAGCGGCCGCGCAGGAAACGCTCGACCCGGAACGGCGCCGGATCGACGAACGGGGGCGTGCCCATCATCAGGTCGGCCACCAGCCGGCCCGTCACCGGGCCGAGCGTGAAGCCGTGATGCGCATGACCGAAGGCAAACCACAAATCTCGATGGCGCGGCGCCGCGCCGATCACCGGCAGCATGTCCGGCGTGCACGGCCGGCGGCCGAGCCACGGCACGCCGTCGACGCGCGCGCCGAGCGGAAACAGCCGGCGCGCGACCGGCTCGACGGCCGCGAGCTGGGCCGGCGTCGCGGGCGTGTCGCGCAGGCCGAGTTCGGCGCCCGTCGTCAGGCGGATGCCGCGCGTCATCGGCGCGATCAGGAAACCGCTGTCCGCGTCGAGCACCGGCCGGTTCAGGCGCGCGCCCGGCTGCGCCGCGTAGTGCATGTGATAGCCGCGCTTGACCGCGAGCGGCAGCCGGTAGCCGAGCCGCTCGCACAGCAGGTCCGACCATGGGCCGAGCGCGACGACCGCCGCGTGCGCGTCGAGCGGGCCCTCGGCGGTGTCGACGCGCCAGCCGTGGCCCGGGTCGGGCGCGAGCGTCAGCGCGTCGCCGGTCACGATGCGCCCGCCGAGCCGCTCGAAGTGCCGCGCGTACGCGGTGACGAGCGCGTGCGGGTCGCGGATCGAATCGGAGCCCGTGTAGCGCAGCGCACCGATCAGTTCCTTGCTCAGGAACGGCTCCGCGTCGCGCAGGCCCGCGGCGTCGAGCGCGTCGAAGGTCACGCCGTATTCGGCGCGCCAGCGTTCGGCGTTGCGGGTTTCCGCATCGCGGGTCGCCGCGCGGCGGAACACCTTGAGCCAGCCGCCGTCGCGCAGCAGCACGCCCGCGCCCGCCGCGTCGATCAGCGCGCGGTGTTCGGTCACGCAGTGCTCGATGAGCGGCGCGTATGCGCGCGCGATGGCGGCGTGGCGCGCGGGGTGCGAATTGCGCCAGTAGCGATACAGGAACGGCGCGAGCTTCGGCATCGCCGCGGCGTGATAACGGACGTCGGGCGAGCGGTTGCACGCGTACTTGAGCAGCGTGCCGAAGCCGCGCGGAAACGCGTACGGGTACACGCCCTCGCGCTGGATCAGCCCGGCATTGCCGAACGAGGTTTCGTTGCCGGGCGCCTTGCGGTCGACGAGCGCGACCGACAGGCCGCGCTGCTGCAGGTGGACGGCAACGGACACGCCGATCATGCCGCCGCCGAGGACGAGCGTATCGAACTTCATCGGAAGGAACTCCTCGAGGCGCGTGGCGCCGGGCTCAGGCGAGCGCGGTCACGGCGATTTCGACGTCGAGGCCCGGCTTCATCAGCAGCGCCTGCACGCACGCGCGGGTCGGCGCGTGGCCGGCCGGCACCCACGCGTCCCACACCGCATTGAACGCATCGAAGTGCGCGGCGTCGCTGAGCCACACGTTCGCGGTGACGACGCGCGTCTTGTCGACGCCGGCCGCCGCGAGCAGCGCGTCGATGCGCGCGAGCACTTCGCCCGCCTGCACCGCGATCGACGCGCCGGCCGAGTCGGGCACCTGGCCGGCGAGATGGACGAAGCCGTTCGCGATCACGACCTGGCTCATGCGCGCGTTGGTCTGCAGACGCTGGATTTCACTGGACATCGAGGGCACCTTCGAGAAGCCGGCCGCGGCGGGCCGGCGGGATGACGGGGCACAGGGTGGCGGCGCGCGGCACCGGTTGCCGCAGAGATTCGCGCCGCCCGATGCTAGAGTGGCCGTCACGCCCACCCCGGCGATTTCGACGAAAATTATCATATACGAGAAAATTACATCTCGCATACGATAAAACCCGTAGCTACGCTGCACGCGCATCACGCCGAGTTTCCGATGTCCAAAGCCACCGCCCCCGTTCCGCCGGCGCCCGACGCCGAACCGCCGCGCCTCGATCACCGGACGGTCGGCGCGCGGCTGCGCGACGCGCGCAAATCGCGCGGCCTGACGCTCGCGCAGCTTTCCGAGCGCTCGGGCATCGCGGTATCGACGATCTCGAAGGCCGAGCGCGGCGACATCGCGCTCACCTACGACAAGTTCGCGGCGCTCACGCATGCGCTCGCGCTCGACTTCGACGCGATGTTCGGCCGCGCGGCGCCGGCCGGCGCGATGCAGCCGAGTTTCACGCCGGCCGGCCAGCAGGTGGTGTACGACACGCCGAACTACGCGTACGGGATGCTCGCGAACGACCTGACCGGCAAGCGGATGGTGCCCGTGCGCGGGCGCATTCACGCGCGCAAGCTGTCCGACTTCGCCGACTACATCCGGCACAGCGGCGAGGAGTTCGTGTTCGTGCTGAGCGGCGAGCTGGAGCTGCGCTTCGAGAACGGCCAGTCGTTCCGGCTCTCGGCCGGCGACAGCCTGTATTTCGACAGCTCGGTCGGGCACGTGTACCTGAGCCTCGGCGACACCGATGCCGAGGTGCTCGCGTGCTGCGTGGACGGCGAGGCCGAGCGGCCGCACGACGCGATCTGACGCGGGCGCGGCGTTGCGTGATCGTCGCGTCATCGCCGAGCCATCGCCGAGCCATCGCCGAGTCATCGCCGAGTCGTCGCCGAGCCATTGCCGAGCCATCGCCGAGCCATCGCCAAGTCATCGCCGAGTCGTCGCCGAGCCATCGCCAAGTCATCGCCGAGTCGTGGCCGAGCCATCGCCAAGTCATCGCCAAGCCATCGCCGAGCCATCGCCGAGTCATCGCCGAGCCATCGCCGAGCCATCGCCGAGTCATCGCCGAGCCATCACCGAGCCATCGCCGAGCCATCGCCGAGTCATCGCCGAGTCGTCGCCGCATCCTCGCGGCGGCTTCGATCGGCCATGCATGCGTTGCCGATTCCGTCTAGCATGGGCATGCCCTGCGGCGCGCCGCAGATTCCGACGATCCCCTGCCCCACGACCCGCATGATCACGATCCGCCTGCTCGACACCGCCGACGCCATCCTGTTCCAGTCCCTGCGCCTCCTTGCGGTCGCCACGTCGCCGACCTCGTTCCTGCCGACACGCGACGAAGAAGCCGCCCTGCCGATCGAGGAACGGGCCGCCCGCCTGCGCCCGACGCCCGCGCAGGCCGTGTTCGGCGCGTTCGACGGCGACGCGCTCGTCGGCATCACCGGCGTGCGCCGCGATGCGCGCGCGAAGGTCGCGCACAAGGCGACGATCTGGGGCGTGTTCGTCGATCCCGCCTATCGCGGGCGCGGCATCGCGCAGTCGCTGCTCGACGGCGCGACCGAACACGCGGCGCAGGCATGGCAGTGCCGCCAGCTGATGCTGTGCGTGAACGAAACCAACGCGACGGCCGAGCGGCTGTATGCGTCGCAAGGCTTCGTCCGGTTCGGCACGGAGCCGCGCTCGCTGTTCGTGGATGGCCGCTTCTACGACGAGCATCACATGGTGAAGACGCTGGCCTGATGCGTCGATACGGTCCTGCCTTCTCGCGTCGCAAGCCTCGCGCGCGCCGCTAGCGCCGGTCGGTGATCGTCGTGTTGACCGCCTGCCCGGCGATCACGACGTTCGACAGCACCATCCCGCTCACGTTGTACGCATAGACGGGCCCCGGCGACGTCGCCGTCGGCGTGCCCGACGCAACCGGCGTGCCGAAATCGCAGTCGCGGATCGTCACGCCGGCGATCGGCTGGACGGCCGGCGCGGGTGGCGCGGGTGGCGCGGGTGGCGCGGGTGGCGTGGTCGGCGTGGTCGGCGTGTTCGGCGTGGTCGGCGTGTTCGGCGTGTTCGGCGTGTTCGGCGTGTTCGGCGTGTTCGGCGTGGTCGGCGTGGTCGGCGTGGTCGGCGTGGTCGGCGTGGTCGGCGTGGTCGGCGCGGGCGGCGCGGGCGGCGCGGGCGGCGCGGGCGGCGCGGGCGGCGCGGGCGGCGCGGGCGGCGCGGGCGGCGCACCGTTGTAGTCGAACGCGACCGGCCCCTGCGCGACGATCGCCTGGAAGCACGACGCACTCACGCCGTTCAGCGTCACGTTGCTCGCCTTCAGGCCCGAGATCGTCACGTTCTGCACGAGCGGCGGGCGGGTGCGCACCGCGTCGTTCGCGGGCTGGTAATCGCAATCGAACGTGACGATGCCGCCCTGCGCGGCGGACGGGTTGCCGGCCGCCGCCGTCGCGACGCCCAGCGGCACGCTCGCGTTGATCGGGCTGCCCGCGAGTAGCGCGCTGCCGTAGCCGCCGCCCTTCAGGTTCACGCCGTTCGGCAGCGTCACGCCCTTCACGTGGAAATCCTTCACGTAGCCGCCGCGGTTCATGTTGGTCTTCACGCGGATCGCGATGTTCAGCGGATTGGTCTGCCAGTTCGCGTTCAGCATCGACAGGTTGGTCGCGTAGATCTGCTCGACGCCGCCGCCCATCTCGCTGCCGAGCGTGATGCCACCGTGGCCGCTGTTCATCGTGCAGTTGCGGATCAGGTGGCGCTTCGCGGGGCCGTATTCCGTGTCGCGATCCTTGCCCGACTTGATCGCGATACAGTCGTCGCCGGTGTTGAACGTGCAGCCCTCGCACAGCACGTCGGTGCAGGCGTCCGGATCGAAGCCGTCGTTGTTCGGGCCGATGCTGTCGGCCGTCACGCCGCGGATCACGACGTTGCGGCACGCGGCCGGATGGTGCTGCCAGAACGGCGTGTTCTGCGTCTGGTAGTTTTCCATCAGCACGTTCGTGCAGCCGATGAACTCGACCATGCACGGCCGCAGGTAATGGCCGAGCCCGAAGATGCGCTGCTCGACCGGCACGCCCGCCTCGGACAGCGCGGGCAGGTAGTTCTGGTCCTGCCGCCACGGCGTGACGGGCGACGTCAGCAGCGCGTACAGCGCATCGGGAATCGCCGGCGCGACGATGCGCAAGTCGACGTTGTTCGGGTTCGCCAGCGCCTGGCTCGGCACCGACGCGCCCGCGCCATATGCGCCCGACGAACCCTTGAAGGTCCACCAGCAGATGCTGCCGTTGCCGCTGCCGGAAAACGGCGTCATCGCCTGCCCGTTCAGCACCGACGTCGGGCCTTCGCCGGTCAGCGCGATGTTCGTCGCGTGGCGCGCGTAGACGGGCGCGCCGTAGTTCAGGCAGTCGTTCGCCTGCCAGCGGCTGTAGTACAGGCGGCCGTTCGCGCCGCAGTCGACGGGGCCGTCCTTCGCGTAGTCGGCCGGGTTCGGGCTGAAGTAGATCGTGCAGTTCGCGCCCAGGTGAAAATTCACGTCGCTCTGCAGCACGATCGGCCCCGCGCAATACCAGTTGCCGGGCGGCACGACCACGCGGCCGCCGCCTTCGCGATGGCACGCATCGATCGCCGCGAGGAATGCCGGGCGTGAATCGAATGCGCCGGATGCAACCGTCCGCTCCGAGCCGGGGCTCACCGGCGATTTCGCGGTGTTCGTGTATGGCGACGCCTGCGGGACCGTCGCGCAGGGGCGCGCGCCATAGCGTGTCACGTCGAAGTCGCGGCCATGGAACGCAAGCCGCGACACGTGCGCGAGCGACGCGGCGATGCGCGCGGCCGCGCCGTGCTCGCCCCAGATCGGATCGACCGCCGACATGCTCGACATGCTGCCTCCGGCAAACGCCCGGGTCGCCGCGAACGGCCCGCCGAGCACCGCGCCACCGGCCAGCGCGCCGGTCCAGCCGATGAACGCGCGACGCGACAACCGCGTGGACGGTTGGAACCGGGCGGATGAAGACGAACGGCGGCGGGCGGCGGCCATGGGCACTCCTCCAGTGTATTGGGCGATCGACGCGCCCGGGTGGCGCGCCTTATTCATATGTCGTCGTATCACATATGGCAATCTAGCCACCGCTGGAGCTTCTTCCGAATCTGTCGTTTAACCTTCTTTAATCTGGAAATCATCCGCTTATGTGTGCGCACACTCACATAGCGCGTCTGCGGCATCGACATACGTTGTCGTATGTTTATGCGCAAAAACTTTACGTCAGGCGGATACGCGGTCGAGCCCGAATCGACCACGCTCCCGGAATATGACAAGCTCGCGAAGGCGTCAATCCGACCAACCTGCCAGAGGAGTTCCAATTGCCTTCCCGCCACGGAGTCGACCTCACCCGCGCCCGCGCGTTGTTCGACCGCGAGCGCCGCGCGTTCACCGAAGCGATGCCGAAGTCCCGCGCGCTGTCCACCGAAGCGGCCGAGCATCTGCTGTTCGGCGTGCCGTTGCACTGGATGCAGGACTGGTCGACCCCGTTTTCGCTGTACGTGAAAGAGGCGCGCGGCGCGACGTTCACCGACGTCGACGGCCATCGCTACGTCGATTTCTGTCTCGGCGATACCGGCGCGATGTTCGGCCATGCGCCCGAGCCCGTCGCGCGTGCGCTCGCGCGGCAGGCGACGCGCGGCTACACCACGATGCTGCCGAGCGAGGACGCGGCGTGGGTCGCGCGCGAGCTTGCGCGCCGCTTCGCGCTGCCGGTCTGGCAGTTCGCGCTGAGCGCGAGCGACGCGAACCGCTTCGTGCTGCGCTGGGCGCGCGCGGCCACCGGCCGCAACACGATCGTCGTGTTCAACGGCTGCTATCACGGCACGGTCGACGATGTGTTCGTCGATCTCGTCGACGGCCGCCCCGTGCAGCGCGACAGCCTGCTCGGGCAGGCGCATGACCTGCTCGCGAACACGCGCGTGGTCGAGTTCAACGACCTGGCTGCGCTCGAGGCCGCGCTGCAGCAAGGCGACGTCGCGTGCGTGCTCGCCGAGCCCGCCATGACGAACATCGGCATGGTGCTGCCCGACCCCGGCTTCTGGCAGGCAGCGCGCGCGCTGACGCGCCGCTACGGCACGCTGCTCGTGATCGACGAGACGCACACGATCAGCAGCGGCCCGGGCGGCTATGCGGTCGCGCACGGGCTCGACCCCGACGCGCTGGTGGTCGGCAAGCCGATCGCCGGCGGCGTGCCATGCGCGGTCTACGGTTTCAGCGCGGCATTCGCGGAACGCGCGAAGCAGGCGAAGCTGAATGCGCCGCCCGGGCACTCGGGCATCGGCACGACGCTCACCGCGAACATGCTGGCGATGCACGCGATGCGCGCCACGCTGGAGGAAGTCGCGACCGACGCGGCGTATGCGCACATGTTCGAACTCGCCGCGCGGCTTGCGTCAGGGCTCGAACGGGCGATCGCGCAGCACCGGCTGCCGTGGTGCGTGACGCGCATCGGCGCGCGCACGGAATTCCAGTTCGCGCCGGCGCCGCCGCGCAACGGCACGCTCGCCGGGCAGCAGCTCGACAGCGAGCTCGAGCACATCGTGCATCTGTACCTGCTGAATCGCGGCGTGCTGATCACGCCATTCCACAACATGATGCTCGTATGCCCGGACACCACGGCGCAGGACGTCGACCGGCTGGTCACGCAGTTCGATGCGTGTCTTGGCGAACTGGTGTGAGGGCGGGCGAACAGGACCGCACAAAGACGGCGCAACGACATCGGCATCGAGCCCGCCAATGCGCCGCCAACGGATATCGCCGTTGCCAAGCCGTCAATCCAGACACGGTTTGCTGTCGGGCATCCATGCGTCGCTGATGTCGAAGGTGCATCGCGCGCGCGGCGCCGCGAACGCGGACACGCTGCGCCGGGCCGAATCGCTCGGCGAGCACGAGGCGATCATGCAGGCGCTCGCCGATCCGTCGCATGCGGCGCTGCCGCAGGTGCTGCGCAACCATTCGGAGAACACCGCGCGCGAAGTGCTTGCGATTCTCGAGCGCGCGCGTGGCGCGGACGCAGCGGGCAAGCGGCAGCCGGCCGACGCGTGACGGTGGCGCGCCTGGCACAGATGCAGCGCTACGCCGCCGGCAACGCGAGCCGCGCGATCTCCGCGAAATACCGCGCGCCGGTCGACAGGATCTCGTCGTTGAAATCGTAGGTCGCGTTGTGCAGCGGCACGCCGCCCGGCGCCGACGCTTCGCCGTTGCCGATGAAGATGAAGTTGCCCGGCACGACCTGCAGGAACGCGCCGAAATCCTCCGAGATCATCATCGGCTGGACGCTCGGGTCCACGCTTTCCGCTCCGGCGACGTTTGCAGCGGCCCGCACCGCGAGATCGACGTACTCCGGCGAATTCACCGTCGGCGCGAACTCGTGCGTGTACTCGAACGTGCAGTCCGCGCCGTGCGCGCGGCAGATGCCCTCGCTGATCTCGCGCATCCGCGTTTCCAGCAGCACCTGCACGTCGCGCGCATAGCTGCGCGTGTCACCCTTGATCGTCACCGTCGACGGAATCACGTTGCGCAGCCCGTCGGTGATGAACTCCGTGCACGAGATCACGGCCTGCAGCCCCGGGTCGAGATTGCGCGACACGATCGTCTGCAGCGCGAGCACGACCTGCGATGCGATCACGATCGGGTCGACGCCCATCTGCGGCCGCGCCGCATGCGTGCCGCGCCCGTTGATCCGGATCACGAAGTTGTCCTCGCTCGCCATGATGCCGCCCGCGCGCGTCGCGAACGTGCCCGCGCGCATGCCCGGCATGTTGTGCGCGCCGAAGATCGCGTCCACCGGAAAGCGCTCGAACAGGCCGTCGGCCATCATCGCCTTCGCGCCGCGGCCGTGTTCCTCGGCCGGCTGGAAAATGAAACGCACGGTGCCGTCGAAATCCTTGCGCTCGGCCAGCAACTGCGCCGCGCCGAGCACCATCGACATGTGGCCGTCGTGGCCGCATGCGTGCATCTTGCCGGGCGTGTGCGACGCATGCGCGCGGCCCGGCGCGCGCTCGGCGATGTTCAGCGCGTCCATGTCCGCGCGCACGCCGATCGCGCGCGTGCCCGCACCGACCGTCAGGTTCGCGACGAGCCCCGTTCCGCCGATGCCGCGATGCACGTCGAGCCCGAGCGTCGTCAGAATGTTCGCGACGTAATCGGACGTCTTCACTTCCTCGAAACCCGTTTCCGGATGCTGATGCAGGTGGTGTCGCCACGCCTTCAACTTGCCTTGCAGCGTACTTTCCATGTCGCGCTCCTCGTCGATCGGCATCGTCATTGCACGGCGTGCGCCGTGCGTTGCAGCCAGTCGCGCTGGCGGGCCAGCACCGCGTCGGCCGGCTCGCCGGCGCAGCGTTCGTAGACGGACGGCGCCGTCGCGCCCTCCGTGTTGATCGCGAGCACCCGCGCGTTCGCATCGAGCCCCGCCGCGCGCGCGGCGTCGCGATCGCGCATCAGCACGGCGAGCCCCGCGACGCCGGCCGCGCCCGATTCGCCGGCCACGAGCGGCACGTCGCGATCGCTGCCGGCCGCGAGCCGGCGCATCGCCTGCACCGCATCGTCGTCGTCGATCAGCATGAAGTGGTCGATGCACGGCTCGAGGAAATCCCACGCGAGCGGCGACGCCTCGCCGCACGCGAGCCCCGCCATCACCGAATCGACCGAGCCGGTCGCCTTCGTCGCGCGGCCCGCGAGCGCGCTCTGGTACAGGCAATCGGCCTGGCGCGGTTCGACGACGACGAAATGCGGCCGCCGCGCGCCGTCGCGCTCCCACAGATAGCTCGCGACGCCGGCGGCCAGCCCGCCCACGCCGCCTTGCAGGAACACATGCGTGAACGGCGGCTCGCCGTCCGCGCACGCCGCCTGCGCGACGGCCTCGGCCGCGATCACGCCGTACCCCTGCATCACGTCGCGCGGAATCGCCTCGTAGCCGTCGTACGACGTATCCGACACCACATGCCAGCCGTTCGCCTGCGCGAGCGCCGCGGCATGCAGCACGGATTCGTCGTAGTTGCCCGAGATCCGCACGATCTGCGCGCCCTGCGCGGCGATCGCGCGCTCGCGTTCCACGCCGACGTGCGCGTGCAGCACGATCACGCAGCGGCAGCCGATCGCGCGTGCGGCGGCGGCGAGCGCCTTGCCGTGATTGCCGTCGGTCGCGCTGATCACGGTCAGGCCCGCGAGCAGCGCTGCGTGGCGGCCTTCGAGCAGGTCTTTCGGGTCGAGGGTGTGCGACCGCCAGAGCCGCATCACCAGGCGCATCAGCGCAATCGGCGCGCCCAGCGCCTTGAAGCTGCCGAGCGGCGAGCGGCATGACTCGTCCTTCACCGCGAGCCGCGCGATGCCGAGCTGCGCGGCGGCGTCGGGCAGCTCGCGCAGCGGCGTCGGCGCGCGGCTGAGGAGGGGCCAGTGCGACAGCCACGCGCGGCTTTCGTCGGCCGATGCGATGTTCAGCACGCGCTTCAGCGCCTCGGGATAAGGGGCGCGCGATGCCCGGGGGTTGGCGATCAGCATGGGAGGTGGGCTCCGAAGGGACGGCGTCGGAAGGGGGCCGTCGGTGGGTTCGCATCGGGAAGGCGCCGCTTGCGCCCGCCCTCGATGAGCAAAATAATATTGCGCGGGGCGATCAACAAATTCTCCAAGTTGGCCGCCGTCACGCAAAAATTTCTCATTCTTTCGAGGTTCCACGCGCCAACATGACTACCCCACTCGATGCGTTCGATCGCAAGCTGCTGATGGAAGTCCAGCGCAACGCGCAAACGCCCCAGAACGAACTCGGCGCACGCGTGAACCTGTCGACCGCCGCGGTGAACCGGCGGCTGCGCCGTCTTGCCGACGACGGCGTGATCGATCGATATACGGCCGTCGTCGCGCCGGAGAAGGCCGGGTATGCGCTGACGATCGTCGTCAACGTCGAGGTGGAGAGCGAGCAGATCGATCTGCTCGATGCGATGAAGCGGACTTTCGAACAGTGTCCGCAGGTGCAGCAGTGCTATTACGTCACGGGGGAGTGGGATTTCGTGCTGATCCTCGTCGTGCGGGATATGGATCAGTACAACGCGCTCACGCGGCAGTTGTTCTTTGCGAACAACAATGTGAAGCGGTTCAAGACGCTCGTGAGCATGAGCCGGGTGAAGGTGGGGTTGGGGGTGCCGGTGGAGCTTGGCGAGTAAGGCGCGGTGAACCGCGGCGAGTGGATTTGACTGGCGGCGGTTGCTGCGCGAATTTCGATGGCGCGGCTTACAATTTCAGCCGACAACCATCCAATGGGAGCGAATCATGCCTGCTGACAAATTCGGCCGTTACTTGATCAGCGACACCTATCGGGAGCAGGTGAGCGCGGCCGTGAAGAAAGCCATTCGCAACCTTGAAGAACACGGCATCGCACCCGTTTATGTTGCCCGTAAGCCGAAGGACACCGAGGCAAACGCGGAATCGGGCGACGCTGCCAAGAACGCGACCGAGACCAAGCGATAAAACGCGACCGCCGCATGAGTAACCTGCGGCGGAGTTTCATGACCCGTTCGAACGACTGGGTCGCTACCCGGCAATACGCCGCCGGGTAGCGACAGGTGCCGCGATGCGATCACCCATCGGCACATCTCGTCCGCGCGAAGACCGCTCTGGCCTGGCGTCAACTACAACTAAAACTCCCCGCCGAATTCACCGCCCCCGCCCCGTTGTAACGCGCGACCTTCGGAAACGGACACAGCGGCCGCGTGCGCCCCGCGCCCCACGAAACCGGCACTTCCGCATTCGGCACCGCATTCGCCGCATCGCGCGCGGTGGCGACCACCGCTTCAGGCGGCTGCCCCTGTTCGACCCACGCGACCAGCGGCGTCAACATATCGAACTGATCCGCCGTCGGCCCACCCGAGCAATGGTTCATCCCCGGCACCGGATAGAACCGCGCGAAATCCGACGCATCGCCGCCATTCGCCTGCGCGAGCCGCACATACCAGTCACGCGTGTCGCTGAACGAAAACACCGGATCCCCCGTGCCGTGATAAACGAGCAGCTTCGCACCGCGCGACTTCAGCGCCGCGAGATTCGTCTCGTCGGGCGGCGTCATGAACGACCACGCGGATTCCGTGTACACGCCGTTCGTCGCGAAGATCGCCGGCGCGTCGTTGTCCATGTCGAAACCGAGCGCGAAGCCCGGCAGGTTCGCGAGCGTCGCGGCAGACTTCGGCGGCGTCATGAACGTGAACGCCATCGCGGCCGGGTCGAGCGTGATCGAATTCGACTGCTTCCAGCCCGCCCAGCCGCTGCCGGCAATGCCCGGATCGTACGGAAAGCTCGCATACAGCGCCGTGCCCGCGCTGTTGCGCGCCCCCGCGAACACGTTCGCGAGTGCCGTCTTCTGCGCGCTCGTCAAACACGCGCCGGTGCGCGCGCCGTTCGCGCAGGTCGGAATATCCGCGTCGATGCTGAAATGCGCCTGGCATGCGGCGACGTCCTGCACCATCCCGTCGGCTGCGCCATCGAGCGCATCGCACTTCTCCACGATCTTCGCGCCGACGAACCGCCGCTCCGCATCGGTGAAGCCGCTGCGAAGATCCGGCAGCCCGTTCGCGCCGGTCGCCGACGCGATCTTCGCGAACTGCTGCGCGCCGTACATCTCGCCGATCGCCGCCTTCGGCAGATGCACGCCCGGATCGCCCGCGATGATCCCGTCGTAGTCGGCCGCGTTGCGCGCCGCCGTGACCATCGCGTGCCGCCCGCCGTTCGAGCAGCCGCCGAAGTAGCTGCGGTCCGGCGCCTTGCCGTACGCGAGGCGGATCACCTGCTTCGCCATCGGCGTCAGCGCGTCGACGGCCGCGTAGCCGTAGTCGCGGCGCGCCTGCGGATCGAGACCGAACAGCGGGTTCTGCGCGGCGCTGTGCCCCGAATCCGAGCTGATCACCGCGAAGCCCTGGTTCAGCGCGTTCGTCAGCGGCCCGCCGCCGCCGATCTCGCCGGTCGCCTTCACCACGTTGCCGTCGAGCCCGCCGTTCGCCTGGTAGAAGAAGCGGCCATTCCACGCCTTCGGCAAGCGCATCTCGAAGCCGATCGCATAGGTGTTGCCGTCCACCGCGCTCACGCGCTCGTTCATCTTCCCCGCGATCACGCAATGCTCGGCGATCGGCTTGCCCGCCACCGTCAGCGCGCCCGCGGCCGCGGTCGTCACCGACGTGAACGACGTGTTCGCATACGCCAGCTTCGCGGCAAGCGCGTCGCAGGTCTGCGCCATCGCGGCGGGCGTCGCGGTAGTCATGTGAGCCGGCGACGCCGTGACCGAATCGTCGCCGCCGCAGCCGGCAAGCAATGCAGCGGACAGCGGCGCAATACAGAGGAATACAGATTTTCGAATCATGAATGGTGTCTCCCGTTCGCCGTGCCGGCAGTTCAGAACATGTGCTTGACGCCGACCATCGCGCCGAGCTGCCCCATGCCCGCGCCCGGCGTCGTGCCGGGGCCGCCGCCGCTCACTGCGTAGCGTGCGTGCGCGCTGTTCCACAGGTACGCGCTCTGCGCATAGACCGACGTGCGCTTGGTCAGCAGATAGGTCGCGCGCAGCGTCGCCATCGTCGCGCGCGTGTCGTGCGCGCGGTTGACGATCCGGTAGCCCTCGCCGTCGACGACGACATCCGGCCTGACCGCATACGACGCGCCGACGAAGAACAGGTCGGAATGCGCACCCGGCGAGGCCGGCGAGCCGGTCGACACGCGCCGCCCGATCCAGCCTGCGCCGAACCGCGCGCCCGCCGCCTGCGCGTACGCGCTGACGTGCACGCGTGCGTCCTTGCCCGCGCTGCTCGTGAATGCGGCCGGCGCGACGCCGTCGAAGAAGTTCGCGGCCGCGCCGGCGCCGCCGCGCTGCTCCTCGTAGGACGCCGCCGCGCCGAAATACGCGCTGTCGTACTTGAGCATCGCCGACCAGTTGCGGCATTCGGCGGCCTTGCCGGGCACCTGCCCCGCACACGTGCCCTGCCCCGGCGAGTTGCCGGTGCCCGCGCCGTCCCGGCCGAACGAATAAGCGGCGCCGAGCGTCACGCCGCGATAGGTGCCGATGTAGGTCACCGCGTTGTCCGCGCGGCCGTTCGGCACGTACGCATCGAGCGAGCCGAGCCCGTAGATGTCCGGGCCGATGATGTCCGCACCCTGCAGCGCGAGGTAGGTCATCGTGTACTGGCGGCCGAACGCGAGCGTGCCGAAGCCGCCCTTCAGCCCGACGAACGCCTGCCGTCCGAACAGCCGCCCGCCCTGCCCGAGATCGCCGCCGCGCACATTGAAGCCGCTTTCCAGCGTGAACACCGCCTGGTAGCCACCGCCGAGATCCTCGGCGCCGCGCAGCCCCCAGCGCGACGGCAGTTCGCCCGTCACGGCCGGCATGCGCACCACGTGATCGCCGGCGGCGTTCGCGTGCGACACGTATTCGATGCCCGTGTCGATGATGCCGTAGAGCGTCACGCTCGATTGCGCGTGCGCGCCCGGCGCGGCGAGGGCGCAGCATGCGCCGGCGGCCAGCAGGCCGCGCGTTGTCGTCGATTTCATGTTGAGGTGTCTCCAGACCTTGAGTAATCGCGCGCTCTGACGGCGCGCATGAAAAAATCGAACATCAGTCGCCCGCCCGCGGCCGCCGGATCAACAGCAGCGCGGCCGCGGCGGCCACCAGCGTGACGGGGATGCTCGCGCCGATCACGACCGACGCGCTGCGGCCCATCGCGAGCAGCTGCGCGGCGGCGAGCGGCCCCACGACGGAGCCGAGCCGGCCGACGGCCACCGCCGTGCCGACGCCGGTGCCGCGCATCGCGGTCGGGTAGTAGATCGCGGCGAGCGCGTACAGCACCGACTGGCCGCCGATCACGAACATGCCGGCCGCGAATGCGGCCGCCGCGAGCGACGCGAAGCCCGGCGCGGCCGCGAGCGCGGCGAGCGACAGCACGATCCCCGCGTACATGCCGCCGACCACGCGCTGCGCGCGCATCCGGTCCAGCGCCGCGCCGATGCCGAGCGCGCCGAGCCCGCCGCCGACGTTGAAGCAGATCTGCACGAGGCCGACATGCGCGCGGTCGAGCCCGCGCGCCGCCATCAGCGACGGCAGCCAGTTCAGCAGGAAATACAGGACGATCAGCGTGCAGAAGTAGCTGATCCACAGTGCGAGCGTGGAGAGCGTGCGGCCGCCGCCGAACAGCGTGTGCGCGACGCTCGCGCGGGCCGCGCCGGTGCCGGCGACGTCGAGGTACGCGCGCGATTCGGGCAGCATGCCGATCAGCAGCGGCACGAGCAGCAGCGGCCCCGCGCCGCCGACGTAGAAGATGTGGCGCCACTCGGTGTCGCCCGCGAGCAGCACGCCGATCAGCGACGCGACCACGCCGCCGAACGGAATCCCGCAATACATCGCGGCCACCGCGCTGCTGCGCGCACGCGGCTCGACCGCCTCGGACGACAACGCGATCAGGTTCGGCATCGCGCCGCCGAGCCCGATGCCGGTCAGCACGCGCACGGCCACCAGCATCGCGAAGCTCGACACCTGCGCGGTGGCGATCGACAGCAGCCCGAACAGCACGACCGATGCGATCAGCACGCGCTTGCGGCCGAACCGGTCGGCAAGGCGCCCGCCGAGCATCGCGCCGGGCAGCAGGCCGAACGTGCCCGCGCTGAACGCGAGCCCCATTTGCGACACCGTGAGCCCGAACTCGCGCGCCATGCGCGGCGCGGCGACGCCGACCGATTGCAGGTCGAGCCCTTCGAGCAGGGCGATCGCGAAGCACAGCGCGAGCGTGGTCGCGACGGCCGGCTTCTCGGCAACATAGGTGTTCATCTCGTCTCCTCTTCCGTCGACCGGCGTTTGCGCCGATCCCGCGCGAGCGCCGCCGGCCAGTGGCGAACGAACGCGCTGTCTCCTGGTTGAACGGCAGCTTTTATCAGGCTGCCTGATTCTCTGGCCGTAAAAAAGGCCGGCCGGTATGTCTGCCGGCCGGCCGACGCTTATGCGTGGATCACGTCGGGATCGGGGCGTGCCGGATCATGGAGCGCGTCGATCGCCGCCGCGCGATGCTGCTGCACGGCCGCCTGGTTCAGCGAGCCCTTGTCGGTCACTTCGCCGAGGTCCAGCGACGGCGGCGTCTCCATCACGCGAATGTGCGCAACGAACGTCGAGCTGCCCGTCGCGCCGCGATTGAGCCGTGCGAGCCAGTCGGCGAACGCCGCCCGCACCGCCGGCGCACGCAGCACGTCCGCCGCCGGCGCGTCGCGATCGAGCCCGGCCAGCACGCGGCAGGCGTCGAGACGCGGAAACACCAGCATGCCGATGTCGTCGCGGTTGAGCCCGGTCACGACCACATCCTGCACGTACGGCGCGCCGCTCGACACCGCCTGCGCGCGCAGCGGCCCGACGCTGACGAACGTGCCGGTGCTCAGCTTGAAATCCTCGGTCAGCCGCCCGTCGAACTGCAGGCCGAATTCCGGCCGCGCCGGGTCAGCGAATACCGCCGCGTCGCCGCTGCGGTAATAGCCTTCGTCGTCGAACACGTCGCGCGGGTCGACGTCCGCGTGCCAGTAGCCGCGCATCACGTTCGGCCCCTTGAAGCGCAGCTCGAGCTTGCCGCCGCACGGCGCGAGCTTCACGTCGCAGCCGGGCGCGGGCAGGCCGATGTAGCCCGAGCGCATCAGCGGGCCGGTCGTGAACAGGCATGACGGCGACGTTTCCGTCATCCCGAGGCCCGCCATGATCCGGATGCGCTCGCCGCAATGCGCTTCGGTCACGCGGTCGAGCCGGTCCCACGCGGCTTGCGAGAGCCCCGCGCCGCCGAAGAAATACAGCTTCACGCGCGAGAAGAACGTGTCGCGCAGCGCGGCGTCGCGTTCGAGCGCGGCGGTCAGTTCTTCCCAGCCCTTCGGCACGTTGAAGTAGATCGTCGGCGCGATCTCGCGCAGGTTGCGCACGGTCTCGTCGAAACGGCCCGGCACCGGGCGGCCGTCGTCGAGATACAGCGTGCCGCCGTTGTACAGCGCGATGCCGAGGTTGTGGCTGCCGCCGAACGTGTGATTCCACGGCAGCCAGTCGACCAGCACCGGCGGCTCGCGCGTCAGCTCCGGCATCGTCTGGCGCAGCATCTGCTGGTTGCTGCACAGCATCCGGTGCGTGGTCGGCACGGCCTTCGGCCGCTTCGTCGAACCGGACGTGAACAGGATCTTCGCGATATGGTCCGGGCCGATCGTCTCGTGGATCAGGTCGATCGTGCGCGGCGCGGTGCCGAGCAGGCGTTCGAACGGCACGGCGTCGCGCGTGTGCGCCGCACCAGCCGCACCGCCCTGCGCGACGATCAGCGTCGCATCGGCCGGCAGCGCCGCATCGAGCGCGCGCGCGAACGCGCCGGCATCGGCGACGAACACCGCGCCCGGCCGCAGCACGCCGAGCGTGTGGCGCAGCTTGCCGTAGTCGGTCGACACGAGCGAATACGCGGGTGAAATCGGCGCGTACGGCACGCCGGCGAGCATCGCCGCGAACATCAGCTGCAGGTGTTCGAGATCGTTGCCGGACAACACCGCGAGCGGCCGCTCGGCCGACAGCCCGAGATCGGCGAGGCCCTGCCCGAGCGCACGGGCGCGCTCGAGCATCTGCGCGTAGGTGATCTCGATCCAGCGGCCGTCTTCGCCGCGGCGCGCGGCGAGCACGCGGTCCGGATGCGCCTGTGCGCCGCGCACGAGGCAGTCGGTCAGGCGGTCGGGATACGCGCCGAGCGCTTCCCGCGCGTGCAGCCGCCAGGTGCCGTCGGCGTCGCGGCGGATCTCGGCGTCGCCCTGCGCGACCGCCACCGCGCGATAGCGCGCGCCACCGGCGTGACGATCCGTGTCCGTGACGGGCGAGGTCATCGATGCGTTCATCGTGTTCCTCTCAGATCGGGTAGTGACGCGGCGCGGTCTGCACGGTGACCCAGCGCAGCTCGGTGAATTCGCCGATCGACGCGCGGCTGCCGAAGCGGCCGTAGCCGCTCGCCTTCACGCCGCCGAACGGCATCTGCGCCTCGTCGTGCACGGTCGGGCCGTTGATGTGGCAGATCCCCGATTCGATCCGCCGCGCCGCCGCCATCGCGCGCGCAATGTCGCGGCTGAACACGCTCGCCGCGAGGCCGAACTCGCTGTCGTTCGCGAGCGCGACGGCATCGTCGTCGCTGTCCGCGCTCAGGATCGCGACGACCGGCGCGAACGATTCCTCGCGGTACAGCCGCATGTCGGGCGTCACGCCGTCGACGATCGCGGGCTGCATCACCGCGCCGTCGACCCGGCAGCCGAGCGGCAGGCGCGCGCCGTGCAGCCGCGCGTCCTCGACGAGCGACGCGGCGCGTGCGGCCGCGGCCGCGTCGACCATCGTGCCGAGCGCATGGCCCGCGCGCGGATCGCCGGCGACGAGCGTGCGCGCCTTCGCGGCAAGCCGTTCGACGAGCGCATCGGCGATCGATCGCGCGGCGATCACGCGCTCGGTCGACATGCAGATCTGCCCCTGGTTGAAGAACGCACCGAATGCGATCGCGTCGACCGCGGCGTCGAGATCCGCATCGTCGAGCACGAGCACCGGCGCCTTGCCGCCGAGTTCGAGCAGCACCGGTTTCAGGTGCGCGGCAGCATGGCGCGCGATGATGCGCCCGACGTGCGTCGAACCGGTGAAATTGATCCGCTTCACGTGCGGGTGCGCGATCAGCCGTTCGACGAGCGCGGGTGCGTCGGCCGCCGCGTGCGTGACGACGTTGACGACGCCCGCGCCGAGCCCCGCGTCGTGCAGCACCGCGCCGATCAGCGCATGCACGCCCGGGCATGCTTCGGACGCCTTCAGCACGACCGTGTTGCCGCACGCGAGCGGCATCGCAAGCGCACGCGTGCCGAGGATCACCGGCGCGTTCCACGGCGCGATGCCGAGCACGACGCCGCACGGCACGCGCATCGCGAGCGCGAGATTGCCGGGCACGTCGGACGGGATGATGTCGCCGTCGATCTGCGTGGTCATCGCGGCCGCCTCGCGCAGCATGTTCGCCGCGAGGGTCACGTTGAAGCCGATCCAGCCCGGCGTCGCGCCGGTTTCCGCGACGCCCGCCGCGACGAATGCGTCGATGCGCGCGTCCATCAGGTCGGCCGCCTTCAGCAGCCGGCGGCGGCGTTCGGTCGGCGCAAGCGCGGCCCACGCGGGGAACGCGCGGTGCGCGGCGTCGACCGCCGCGTCGACGTCGGCGTTGCCCGCGGCCGGCGCGCGCGACGCGAGCGCGCCCGTCGCCGGGTTGAGCCGGTCGAAGGTCCGGCCGTCGTGCGCCGCGCACCACTCGCCGCCGATCAGCATTTGTCTGTCGGTCATCGTTGTCTCCAGTCCCATGCCTCCATGGCAGTATCGGTCAGCGCTTGTAGGCCTGCAGGCCGGGCTTGATCGACTTGTCGTCGAGGAACTGCTTCAGCCCCTGTTCGCGGCCCCGCTCCGAATCACGCAATTGCGCCTGGTCGAGCTTCGCGTACAGGTAATCCTCGCACTGTTCCCACGTCAGTTCGCGCGAGCGCTTGAAGCCGTGCTTCGCGGCGCGCAGCACGACCGGGTTCTTGTCGATCAGGCGCGCGGCGAGCGCGATCGTCGCGTCGCGCAGCTCGGCGAGCGGCACGCTGCGGTTGACCAGGCCCATCTCCGCCGCGTCGACGCCGGTGAACGTGTCGCCCGTCATGATGTAGTGCAGCGCGCGGCGATGCCCGACGGTATCCGCCATCGCCTTGCTGACGAGGTTGCCGGGCGGGATGCCCCAGTTGATCTCCGACAGGCCGAACACCGCCTCGTCGGCCGCGATCGCCAGATCGCACGCGACGAGCGGCGAGAAGCCGCCGCCGAAGCACCAGCCGTTCACCATCGCGATGGTCGGCTTGCCGTACATCCGCAGGCGCCGCCACTGCCATTCCGACGCGTCGCGCCGCACTTTCTCCTGCAGCGCGTCCGGGCCACCGTCGATTTCCCGGAAGTATTCCTTCAGATCCATGCCGGCCGTCCACGCGGCGCCCGCGCCGGTCAGCACGAGCACCTTCGCGTCGTCGTCGAACTCGATCGCGTCGAGCACCTGCAGCATCTCCCGGTTGAGCGTCGGGCTCATCGCGTTGCGCTTTTCCGGACGGTTCAGCGTCACCCACGCGATGCCTGCCTCAACGTTGACCTCGACGGTCTGCCAGCGATTGTCGTACTTGCTCATATGTGTTCCTGTCGTTCGTTCCAGTGCCGATTCGGTGCGCAGCGCCCTTGCTGCGAACGGCTTCATTTAATATCAGGCTACCTGATATTGCAAGCGACAAAAACGCCGGTGTAAACCCGTATCGGCCGGCCTGCTACGGGCCTCCGTTTCGGGGGGACGACCGGCGGTTTGCTGGGGGTGGCGTCAGCCGCGCAGGTTGCGGGCGAACAGTTCGAGCGCGCGCTGCACGTGCGCGGCGTCGTCGGCGGGGAGTTCGCCGAGCATGCGGCTTTCGAGCGGGCGCAGCACGGTCTCGCACTCGCGCAGCATCGCCGCGCCTTCGCCGGTGAGCGTCAGCAGGATCACGCGGCCGTGCGACGGATCGGCTTCGCGCGTGACGAAGCCGCGGCTCGCCATCACGCTCATCACTTCGTTCGCCGATTGCGGCGTGATGAACGAACGCTCGGCGAGCTGCGCGTTCGACGACGCGCCGCGCGCCTCCAGCACCGACAGCGCCGTGTATTGCGCGAGCGTGATGCCGAGCGGCGCGAGCGCGTCGGTCATGTGTCGGCGCAGCAGCCGGTCGAGGCTGCCGATCACATAGGTCAGGCGCTGCGGCGAGCGGGCTTTGGGCTTGTCGCTCGCGGCGCGGGTGGCGTTCTTCGCGTTCTTCGAAATCGCGGGCTTGGTCGGTGCGGTGCTCATAAAGCGGGCAGGAGGGAATTGCGGGCCATCTTACCAGCACGCATGCAGCACGCGCATTCAGCCGCGCACCGCCCGCCCGAATGCGAACCTCGCCGTCGGCAAACCCGCGTACCGCGTCCGCGCGACGAACACGCCGCCTGCGTGCGCATCGTCGCTCAACCCGACACGCGCGCTCGTCACGTACAGCCGCCCTTCGCCATCGAGCGCCGCACAGCTCGGCTGCGCCGTCGGCACGGCGACGCGCTCCGTCTCGACGCCATCCGGCCCGTACCGCACCACCCGCCCACCGCCCCACTGCGCGTTCCACAGCCCGCCGTCACGATCGACCGCCGAGCCGTCCGGGTCCCCGTCCGCATCGGTCAGACGCGCGAACGACCGCACGTTCGCGACCTCACCGCCCGCGCGGTAATCGCACACGAAAATCTCGCGCACCAGCGAATCGCAGAAGTACATCTTCGAACCGTCCGGCGAGAACGCGATGCTGTTCGCGATCGCCGCGCGCGGCAACGCGAGCCGTTCGAGCGTGAGGTCCGCATTGAGCCGGTAAAACCCGCCCACCGCGCGCGGCGGGTCGCCGCCTTCGTCCTTCATCCCGAACACGAACGCGCCATGCGGATCGCAGCGCCCGTCGTTCAACCGGGTCGGCAGCTCGGGCTCGACATCGGCGATCCGCGTGAACGCACCGCTGCGCAGGTCGAAGAACGCGAGATGCGTCGCGAGCCCGACGAGCAGCACGCCGGGGTCGTGCGTCAGCGCGAAGCACGCCAGCCGTTCCGGCATCGGCCAGTGCGTGAGGTCCGAGCCGTCCGCGCGGCATCGCCAAAGCCGCGCGCCTTCGATGTCCGTCCAGTACAGCGCGTGCGTCGCATCGCACCAGGTCGCGCCTTCGCCGAGCGTGTTGCGGCTGTCGGCCAGCAGCGTCGCCGACGCGGCCGGATGAGTCTGTTGCATGCCGTCTCCCGATATCCGTCGTATTCGCGGGCGGCCGCGCTTTCGTCAGATCTTCATCGCGCGCCGCTGATTGCGACGATACTGGTCGAACAGCACCGCGAGCAACAGAATCCCGCCGCGTATCAGATATTGGTAAAACGTCGGCACGTTCAGCAGGCTCATCGCATCCTGCACCGCGCCCATGATCAGCACGCCGACGAGCACGCCGGAGATCGTCGCGACGCCGCCCGTCAGCGACACGCCGCCGAGCACGCACGCGGAGATCACGCCGAGCTCGAGGCCGACCGACGTCTTCGGGTCGCCGAGGCTCATCCGCGACGCGAGCATCACGCCGGCGAAACCGGTCACGAGCCCCTGCAGCACGAACACCGTGATCTTGATGCGCATCACCGGCAGCCCCGCGAGCAGCGCCGCCTCGCCGTTGCCGCCGACGGCCAGCACGTTCTTGCCGAACACCGTCTTGCGCAGCAGGAAGCCGAACACGACGAAGCCGACGAGGTTGCTCCAGATCGGATACGAGATGCCGAGAAACGCGCCCGAGCCGAGTTCGAAGAAGCGCTCCTCGGAGATCATCACCGCGTCGCCGTTCGACGTGATGAACGCGAGCCCGCGCACGACCTCCATCATCGCGAGCGTGACGATCAGCGAATTGATCCGCCAGCGCGCGATCAGCACACCGTTGACGAGCCCGACCGCGCCGCCCGCGAGCACGCCGGCCAGCGTGCCGAGCAGCACGCTGTGCGTCGCGGTGATCAGCGTCGACGCGACGACGCCCGAGAACGCGACGATCGACGCGACCGACAGGTCCACCTCACCGAGCGCGAGCACGAACATCATCGTCACCGCGATCGAGCCGATCAGCGTGACGGACAGCAGCAGGCCCTGAATGTTGCGGGGCGTGAGGAAATCCGGCACGGTCAGCGACAGCGTCGCGAACAGCACGACGAACACCATCACGATGCCGGAGCGGTTGATCAGTTGCCACGCGCCGCTGCGCGCGCGGGCCGCCGGCGCGACGGCGTCCGGGGACGAGGAAGTGCGTTGAGATTGCATGGTATCGCTCATGTCGTGTGCGTCATTCCTGTGTCAACAGCAAGCCCTAGCGCGGCAGCGCGAGCCTGATCAGCGCATCGGGGCTCGCCTGCGCCTTCGTCATGCAGCCCGCGATCCGTCCTTCCTTCATCACGATGATCCGGTCCGCCACGCCGATCACCTCGGCGAGATCGCTCGACACGAGGATCACCGTGCGGCCCGCTTCCGCGAGTTCGTAGAACAGGTTGTAGATTTCCGCGCGCGCCCCCACGTCGATGCCGCGCGTCGGCTCGTCCATCAGGAACACGTCGATGCGTTCGGCGAGCCAGCGCGCGAGCACCACCTTCTGCTGGTTGCCGCCCGACAGCGCGCCGATCGGCGTGTCGCCGTCGCGGGTCTTGATCGCGAGCCGCTCGATGTAGCGCTGCGCGAGTTCGCGCTCGCGCCGCGGCGCGAGCAGCATCCGCGCGGGGCTGAAATGCCGGCGCGCGCTGATGTTCAGGTTGTCGGCCACCGACGCGATCGCGACGATGCCTTCCTGCTTGCGGTCTTCCGGGCACAGCGCGATGCCCGCGCGCACCGCGTCGCGCGGGCTCGCGAACGCGACGCGCCGCCCGTTCAGCTCGACGTGGCCCGCGCTCGGCCGCGCCGCGCCGTACAGCAGCTTCATCAACTCCGAGCGCCCCGCGCCGACCAGCCCGAAGAAGCCGACGATCTCGCCGCGGCACACGCTGAACGACACGGGCTCGGACAGCCCGGGCCCGGCCAGCCCTTTCGCCTCGATCAGCACGTCGCCGGCCGCGCGCGGCCGGTAGCCGTACACGTCCGCGATCGGGCGGCCGACCATGCAGCCGATCAGCCGGTTGCGGTCGAGATCGGCGACCGTTTCGAAGGTCTCGATGCGGCGGCCGTCGCGAAACACAGTCACGCGGTCGCACAATTCGTAGACCTCCTCCATCCGGTGCGTGACGTAGATGATCGCGCGGCCATCCGCGCGCAGCGCGTGGATGATGCGGAACAGCTGCGCGGTCTCGCGCGCGGACAGCGAACTGGTCGGCTCGTCGAACGCGATCACGCGCGCGTCGCGCATCAGCGCCTTGCCGATCTCGATCATCTGCCGCTGCCCGATCGACAGGTGCTTGACCGGCGTGTCCGGGTCGAGCCGCTCGCCGAGCCGTTCGAGTTCGCGCATCGCGCGCGCCGCCAGCGTGCGCGCGTCGACCACGCCGAGCCGGTTCGGCAGCTGCCCGAGCATCAGGTTTTCCGCGACCGTCAGCTCGGGCACCAGGTGCAGCTCCTGATAGATGATCGCGATGCCCGCCTCCAGCGCCGCGCGCGTCGACGCGAAGCGCTGCGCGACGCCGTTCAGCGCCAGCGTGCCGGCCTGCGGCTGGTTCACGCCGGACAGCACCTTCAGCAGCGTCGACTTGCCCGCGCCGTTCTCGCCCATCAGCCCGTGCACTTCGCCCGCGCGCACCGCCAGCGACACCGCGTCGAGCGCGCGCACGCCCGGGAAGCTCACGGTGATGCCGTCGAGCGCGAGCAGCGCGTCGGCCGCGCGCCCCGGCGCCGCGGCGGCGTCCGTCTGCATGATCGTGTCGGTCGTCATCGCACCCTCGCCGGCCGTCGTCAGATGCCCAGCTCGGCGCGCACGGCCTGCCAGTTGCCGCGCGTCATCAGCTTGCCGCTCGTCTGCGTGTCGGCGGGCGGCACCTTGCCGTTGCGGATCCAGTCGACGAGGTTCTGCGCGCTGTCCTTGCCGTGGTTCGTCGAGCTGACCGCGATCGTGCCGTAGAAGCCGGTCGGCTCCTTCTTCTGGAATTCGGCGAACGCCTCGCCCGCGCCGTTGATGCCGACGCCGATCACGTCCGCGGACGGGATGTGCAGCTGCTCGGTCGCGCGCACCGCGCCGAGCACGGTCTCCTCGTTCAGCGCGAAGATCACCCACTTCTTCACGTTCGGATGCCGCGCGAGCACCGGCGCGGCGGCGCTGAAGCCGCCTTCGTCGTCGGTCGTCTTCTGCGGCGCGTCGAAGATGTTCTCCTTGCGGAAGCCGTTCGCGAGCAGCGCCTGCGTCGCGCCGTCGGTGCGCAGCTTCGCGGTCGGCAGCTCGTAGTTGGTCACGCGCAGCGCGCCGACTTCCTCCGGCTTCCAGCCGCGCTGCTTCATCTCGTCGGCGATCGCCTGGCCGACCTGGCCGCCGATCTTGGTCGCCGACATCCCGAGGTGCGGGACGTTCGCGAGCGGCTTGCCGGACGAATCGACGAGCTGGTCGTCGACGGTCACGAACTTCATGTTGTAGCGCTTCGCGCGCGCGGCGATCGCGGGCCCGAGCCGCACGTCGGGCGCGCAGATCACGAAGCCCTGCACGCCCTGCGCGCCGAGGTTGTCGATCGCGGCGAGCGTCTTCTCGCCGTCGGGCGTGCCGATCTTCACGACCGAGAAGCCCTGCTTCTGGCCCAGCGTGCCGGCCGCGCTCTGCTCGTTGATGAACCACGCCTGCTCGGGCATCTTGACGAGAAAGCCGATCTTCAGCGGCGCATCGGCGCGGACCGCGCCCGGCATGCCGAGCGGCGCGAGGCACAGCGCCGCGAGCGTGGCGCGCAGGGTCAGTCGACGGATCGTGCGGGTCGTGCGGGTCATGTCGTGTCTCCTTGTGTCAGGCCGTGGTCGACCGTGGTGTGTATATGTGTGCGAACGCGTGCCGTGCTGACGGCGATGCGGCGCGGTGCGGATGCGTCAGCGGCCGAATGCGTCCGTCTCGACGCGGCGGCCGAACAGGAACGCGTCGGCGACGAGGCGCAGCGGCCGCGCGTCGACGTCGCTTTCGCGGCCGGCGATCAGTTCGTGAAAGCGCGCGTACAGCGCCGGGTACTCGCGCTGCGGCGGCAATGCGACCGGCTCGCCCGCGATCGACAGCTGCGCGCCGCCGCCGCTGATCGCCAGCACGCCGTCGGCCGTATCGACCGCGATCTCCCATTGCTCGAGCGGCCCGTGACGCCAGTCGAATTCGGCGCGCACCGGCACGCCGCCGGTATCGACGCAATCGAGCTCGGCCGCGATCGGCGTCTGCACGTCGCGCGGCACGAACAGGCGCGCGGACGCGAGCACCAGTTCGCGCGGCAGGATCTGCGTGACGATCGACAGCGCGTTGATGCCCGGATCGAACACGCCGAGGCCGCCGGGCTCCCAGATCCATTGCTGGCCCGGATGCCAGCGCCGCACGTCCTCTTTCCAGCGCACCTGCACCGCGCGGATCGTGCGCGTCGCGAGCCACGCGCGCGCCGGCTCGACCGCGCTCGCATAGCGCGAATGCCAGGTCGCGAACAACGTGCAGCCGCGCGCATGCGCGAGCGCCTGCAACGCCGCCACTTCGCCGAGCGTCGCGCCCGGCGGCTTCTCGAGCATCACGTGCTTGCCCGCTTCGAGCGCGGCGCGCGCCTGCGCGTAGCGCACCTGCGGCGGCGCGCACAGCGAGACCGCATCGAGGCCGGGCTCGGCGGCGAGCAGCGCGTCGAGGTTCGGGTAGTTCCGCACGCCGTCGAGTTCCGCATGACGGCTCGCGCACGCGGCCAGCGCGAAGCCCGGCTCGGCGGCGATCGCGGGCAGATGCTGGTCGCGGGCGATCTTGCCGATGCCGACGATGCCCAGCGAATAGACGGAATCCATCGTGCGCTCCTTGTACGTGATCGGTCAGCGCGCCCAGCGCAGCACCAGCGGATCGAGCCGGCGCGCGAGCGCGACCAGCTCGGCGCGCGTGGCCGGATGCAGTTCGGGCAGCGGATGGCGCGGCCGCTCGCACGCGATCACGCCGCCTTCGCGCATCAGCGCCTTCGCGGCGAGCAGCCCCGCCTGGCGGTTCTCGTGATTGATCAGCGGCAGCCACTGCGCGTAGCGCGCATAAGCGTCGTCGATGCGCCCTTCGCGGTGCGCGACGAGGATCGGCCGCAGGCCGTCCGGATACGCGCCGCCCGTCATCGCGCCGGTCGCGCCCGCGTTCAGGTCGGCCAGCAGCGTGATCGCCTCCTCGCCGTCCCACGGCCCCTCGACCGCGTCGCCGCCGAGCCGGATCAGCTCGCGCAGCTTGCTCGCCGCGCCCGGCGTCTCGATCTTGAAGTACGCGACCTGCTCGATCTCGCGCGCCATCCGCGCGAGGAACGGCGCGGCGAGCACGGTGCCGCTCGCCGGCGCGTCCTGGATCATGATCGGGATGTCGAGCGCGTCCGACACGCGCGCGTAGAAGTCGAAGATCTGCGGCTCGGGCACGCGGAACGTCGCGCCGTGATACGGCGGCATCACCATCACCATCGACGCGCCGAGATCCTGCGCGCGGCGGCTGCGCGCCGCGCAGACGTCCGTGCCGTAGTGCGACGTCGTCACGATCACCGGCACGCGGCCGGCGACGTGCTCGAGGATCGTGCGCGTGAGCACGTCGCGCTCGTCGTCGGCGAGCGCGAACTGCTCGGAGAAGTTCGCGAGGATGCACAGCCCGTCCGAGCCCGCGTCGATCATGAAATCGACCGCGCGCTTCTGGCTCGCGAGATCGAGCGCGCCGGTGTCGGTGAACGTCGTCGGCACGACGGGGAAAATGCCGCGATAACGCGGCGAACGGCTGGATGTCATGGTTCGGATCCTGATCGGGTCGGCGCGCGTCAATGCGAATGGCCCGGCACCGCCGCGCCGCGCTGGCCGACCAGGAAATCGAGGTCGCAGCCTTCGTCGGCCTGCAGCACGTGATCGATGTACAGGCGCGCATAGCCGCCCTTGCCGAGCTGCCCGGCGACGCCCGGTGCGGCGGCCGGATCGACGTCCGACAGCCGGCGCTGCAGCTCGTCGTCGCCGATGTCCAGGTGCAGCGTGCCCGCGTCGCAGTCGAGCTCGATCCAGTCGCCGGTGCGCACCGCCGCGAGCGGGCCGCCCGCGGCCGCCTCCGGCGCGACGTGCAGCACGACCGTGCCGTACGCGGTGCCGCTCATCCGCGCGTCGGAAATCCGCACCATGTCCTTCACGCCCTGCCGCAGCAGCTTCGGCGGCAGCCCCATGTTGCCGACCTCGGCCATCCCCGGATAACCGCGCGGCCCGCAGTTCTTCAGCACCAGCACCGAGTTCGCGTCGACGTCGAGCGCTTCGTCGTCGATCGTGGCCTTGTAGTGGTCGAAGTTCTCGAACACCACCGCGCGGCCGCGATGCTTCAGCAGTTCGGGGCTCGCCGCCGACGGCTTGAGCACCGCGCCGCGCGGCGCGAGATTGCCGCGCAGGATGCGGATCCCGCCGTCCGCGAGCAGCGGCCGGTCGAGCGGGCGGATCACCTCGTCGTCGTGGTTCGGCGCGTTGCGCACGTTCTCCCACAGCGACTTGCCGTTCACGGTCAGCGCATCCGGATGCGGCAGCAGCCCGCCTTCGCCGAGCCGGCGCAGCACCGCGGGCAGGCCGCCCGCGTAATAGAACGCCTCCATCAGGAAGCGGCCCGACGGCTGCAAGTCGACGATCGTCGGCGTGTCGCGGCCGATGCGCATCCAGTCCTCGAGCTCGAGCGGCACGCCGATGCGCCCCGCGATCGCCTTCAGGTGGATCACCGCGTTGGTCGAGCCGCCGATCGCCGCGTTCGTGCGGATCGCGTTCTCGAACGCGGCGCGCGTGAGCACCTTCGACAGCGTCAAGCCTTCGAGCGCCATCTCGACGATGCGGATGCCCGACATGTGCGCGAGCACGTAGCGGCGCGAGTCGACGGCCGGAATCGCCGCGTTGTGCGGCAGCGTGACGCCGAGCGCCTCGGCGAGGCACGCCATCGTCGACGCGGTGCCCATCGTGTTGCAGGTGCCGGCCGAGCGCGACATGCCCGCTTCCGCGGACAGGAAATGATGCAGGTCGATCTCGCCGGCCTTCAGCGCCTCGTGCAGCTTCCACACCGCGGTGCCGGAGCCGATGTCCTTGCCGTCGAGCTTGCCGTTCAGCATCGGCCCGCCGGACACGACGATCGCCGGCACGTCGCAGCTCGCCGCGCCCATCAGCAGCGCGGGCGTGGTCTTGTCGCAGCCGGCGAGCAGCACGACCGCGTCGATCGGGTTGCCGCGGATCGCCTCCTCGACGTCCATCGACGCGAGATTGCGCGTCAGCATCGCCGACGGCCGCAGGTTCGATTCGCCGTTCGAGAACACCGGGAACTCGACCGGAAAGCCGCCCGCCTCGTGGATGCCGCGCTTCACGTGCTCCGCCAGCTTGCGGAAGTGCGCGTTGCACGGCGTGAGCTCCGACCACGTATTGCAGATGCCGACGATCGGCCGGCCGTCGAATTCGTGATCGGGGATGCCCTGGTTCTTCATCCAGCTCCGGTACATGAAGCCGTTCTTGTCCATCGTGCCGAACCATTGGGCGGAGCGCAGCCTGGGTTTTGTCGCCGACATCGCGGAGTCCTGTGAGAGACGAGATATCGGCGCAGTCTAGGAAGAATTTTGATAACTCGCTAATGACGTTTTAGGCGATTACGATATCGATTCCGATATCGATATAAACCCGTACGATGCCCGAAGCCAGCCCGTGGGGAATCCGCACCCGCCTGAAGACGCGCCAGCTGCTGCTGGTCGTCGCGCTCGCCGACGAAGGCAGTATCCACCGCGCGGCGGCCGCGCTGAACATGACGCAGCCGGCTGCGTCGAAGCTGCTGCGCGAGCTCGAGGACACGATCGGCGCGGTGCTGTTCGAACGCCTGCCGCGCGGGATGCGGCCGACGCTGTACGGCGACGCGCTGATCCGCCACGCGCGCGCGGCGCTCGGCAGCCTCGACCAGGCGCGCGAGGAACTGGCCGCGCTGAAGGCCGGGCGGCTCGGCCACGTCGCGCTCGGCGCGATCACGTCGCCGGGCCTGCGCGTGGTGCCGCCGGCGGTTGCCGCCGTCAAGGGGACGCATGCGGGCGTCCACATCTCCGTCGAGATCGACACGAGCAACGTGCTGCTCGAACGGCTCGCGCAGGACAAGCTCGACATCGTGCTCGGCCGGCTGTCCGCTGAACACGACAAGCTGCACCTGCGCTACGAGCCGCTGACCGGCGAACCGGTCGCCGCGGTCGTGCGGCCCGGGCATCCGCTGCTCGCGCACGCACCGCTCGCGCTCGCCGACGTGCAGCGCGCCGCGTGGGTCGTGCCGCCGGCCGGCAGCGTGCTGCGCCACCGCTTCGAGCTGATGTTCCAGCGCGCGAGCCTCGCGCCGCCGTCGAACGTCGTCGAAACCGCCGCGCTGCTGTTCATCACGCGCGTGCTGGAGCAGAGCGACATGATCGCGGTGCTCGCGGCCGACGTCGCGCGCTACTACGCAGGGCACGGCATCGTCGCGCTGCTGCCGCTGGAGATGGATTGCCGGATGGACGACTTCGGGCTCATCACGCGCACCGACCGGCTGTATTCGCCGGCGGCGTCGGTGATGGTCGATGCGATCCGGGTGGCGGCGCGGGAGGTTTACGGCGTGGTGCTGTGACGTTTTGCCGGCACGCGCCGGTGACGCGTGCCTTTGCATCCGCCAACATTTCAATTATTATCGAAATATGGAAACGAATTCTGTCGTCCGCGCCCTCGGCGCCCTGGCCCAGGAATCCCGGCTCGCGGTCTTTCGGCTTCTGGTGGAAGCGGGCCCCGACGGGTTGCCCGCAGGCCAGATCGCCGAACGCCTGGGCATTGCCCCGTCGTCGCTGTCCTTTCACATGAAGGAACTGACCCACGCGAACCTCGTCACGGTCGAGCAACGCGGGCGCTACATGATCTACTCCGCCAACTACGCGGCCATGAACGACCTGCTCGGCTACCTGACCGAAAACTGCTGCGGCGGCCAACCCTGCATGCCGGCCGATGCGGGCAGTTGCAAGCCCTCGAAGGCACGCGCGTCATGATGCACCCGCGCGCCCCCATCCCCGTCGCCCCACTGCGAAGCCATCGCCCATGACCACCCACGTCCTGATCCTCTGCACCCACAACTCGGCGCGCAGCGTGCTCGCGGAAGGCATGCTCAACCACTGGGCCGCGAAGCTCGGCAAGGATGTGCGCGCGTACAGCGCAGGCAGCGCGCCGAGCGGGCGGCTCAATCCGTTCGCGCTGGAGGCGCTGACGCGCGTGGGCATCGACGTCGACGGTTATCGCAGCAAGAGCTGGGATGAGTTCGTCGGCGACGGCGCGCCTGAAATGCGCATCGTCATCACGGTGTGCGACAGCGCGGCGGCGGAAACCTGCCCGTACTGGCCCGGCAGCCCGGTCAAGGTGCACTGGGGCTACGTCGACCCGTCAAACGCGCCGGGTGGCGACGAAGGCAAGCGCGCCGCGTTCGAACTCACCCGCCAGGCGATCGGCTATCGGATGCTGCAACTGCTGGCGCTTCCGCTCGATCGCCTCGACAACGCCGAGCTTCAGAAGGCCCTCACCAACATTTCGGAAAGCTGATCGTCTGCATCGCGTCACGCCGATCCCTCGTCACCGAGCCGCCCCATGAACACCTCGAACGTCGCCCCGCCGGGAAACGCCGTTGCAAAGCCCGCCATCAACTTCTTCGAACGCTACCTGTCCGTCTGGGTGGCGCTGTGCATCGTCGCCGGCATCGCGCTCGGCCAGGCGCTGCCCGGCCTGTTCCAGCAGATCGGCCGGATGGAATACGCGCAGGTCAACCTCCCGGTCGGGTTGCTGATCTGGGTGATGATCATCCCGATGCTCGTGAAGGTCGATTTCGGCGCGTTGCATGAAGTGCGCCAGCACGTCAAAGGGATCGGCGTCACGCTGGTCGTGAACTGGCTCGTCAAGCCGTTCTCGATGGCGTTTCTCGGCTGGCTGTTCATCAAGCAGATCTTCGCGCCGATGCTGCCCGCCGATCAGCTCGACAGCTATATCGCGGGCCTGATCCTGCTGGCCGCCGCGCCGTGCACGGCGATGGTGTTCGTCTGGAGCCGGCTGACGGGCGGCGATCCGCTGTTCACGCTGTCGCAGGTGGCGCTGAACGACAGCATCATGGTGATCGCATTCGCGCCGCTGGTCGGCCTGCTGCTGGGCATCTCCGCGATCACGGTGCCGTGGGCGACGCTGCTCACGTCGGTGCTGCTCTACATCGTCATTCCGGTGATCCTCGCGCAGATCTGGCGCAAGCTGCTGCTCGCGAAAGGACAGGCGGCGTTCGATGCCGCGATGGCGAAGATCGGCCCCTGGTCCATCGCCGCGCTGCTCGCCACGCTCGTGCTGCTGTTCGCGTTCCAGGGCGAAGCGATCCTGAAGCAGCCGCTGGTGATCGCGCTGCTCGCGGTGCCGATCCTGATCCAGGTGTTCTTCAACTCGGCGCTCGCGTACTGGCTCAACCGCGCCGTCGGCGAGAAGCACGACATCGCGTGCCCGTCGGCGCTCATTGGCGCATCCAATTTCTTCGAGCTGGCGGTCGCGGCCGCGATCAGCCTGTTCGGCTTTCATTCCGGCGCGGCGCTGGCCACCGTCGTCGGCGTGCTGATCGAGGTGCCGGTGATGCTGCTGGTGGTGCGCATCGTCAACCGGTCCAAGGGCTGGTACGAGCGGGCTTGAGCACACACGAGAACGATCCCATGACCGACCGCCTGAACGACCTGCCGCAACTCGACGCCACGCTGTTTCGCGTGCCGGACGCCGGTGAATTGCGGGCGGCGTCGCCGTCCACTCATCCGCCCCGTTTCCTGCTGCTGTACGGATCGCTGCGCGAGCGGTCGTTCAGCCGCCTGCTGATCGAGGAAGCCGCGCGCCTGCTCACGGCCATGGGCGCCGAGGTACGCGTGTTCAACCCGAGCGGCTTGCCGCTGCCCGACGACGCGCCGGAGCAGCACCCGAAGGTCGTCGAGCTTCGCGAACTCGTCCAATGGTCCGAGGGGATGGTGTGGTGCTCGCCGGAGCGGCACGGCGCGATGACCGGCATCATGAAAGCGCAGATCGACTGGATTCCGCTGTCGGTCGGCGCCGTTCGCCCGACCCAGGGGAAAACGCTCGCCGTCATGCAGGTGAGCGGCGGTTCGCAGTCGTTCAACGCGGTGAACCAGATGCGCGTGCTGGGCCGCTGGATGCGCATGCTGACCATCCCGAACCAGTCGTCGGTGGCGAAGGCCTTCACGGAATTCGACGAGGCCGGCCGAATGAAGCCGTCCGCGTATTTCGATCGCGTGGTGGACGTGATGGAGGAACTGGTCAAGTTCACGCTGCTGACCCGGGACATCGGCCCGTATCTGGTCGACCGGTACAGCGAGCGCAAGGAGAGTGCCGAAGCGCTGTCGAAGCGGGTGAATCAGACGGCGATCTGACGCCCTGCGAAACGATGCGG
This sequence comes from Burkholderia stagnalis, assembly GCF_902830275.1. Taxonomy (GTDB): domain Bacteria; phylum Pseudomonadota; class Gammaproteobacteria; order Burkholderiales; family Burkholderiaceae; genus Burkholderia; species Burkholderia stagnalis. The sequence goes on from NZ_CADESW010000003.1 coordinate 295,362, forward strand.
GCCGGGCGTGCCGCCCGCGCCTCGAACGGCGCACGCCATTGCCCGCTCACGTCCACCCTTCGAGCCTGAGCGTCGAGCGCACGAGCCGCTGCTCCTCCTGCTCGATCTCCCGCAGGTAATCGACGCACTGGCGGATATGCTCGCTCGCCGCCTTGCGCGCCTGCTCGGGCAGCCGGCCCGTGACCGCGTTGAACAGCCGCGCATGCTGGCGGTCGATCTGCTTCTTCATCGGCTCGCGGTGGTACAGGTTGTTCACCGACGCGAACACCGAGCTGAGCAGCAGATCGGTCAGCGACTGCAGCGTATTGACGAGCACCGGGTTGTGCGACGCCTCGCAGATCGCCAGATGAAACGCATGATCGAGCTTCGCGCGCGCGGCCGGATCGAGATCCTGCGCGTCGGCCGCGACCATCTCTTCATAGCGCCGCGTGATCAGGATGAAATCGGCCGGCGTGCCGCGCAGCGCCGCGAGCCGCGCCGCCTCGGCCTCGAGCATCCCGCGCACCTCGAACAGGTCGTACAGCGTGCGCGGCTGCGAGCCGAGCAGGTGCATCATCGGCGTGATCTCGCGCTGCGGGGTCAGGCTCGCGACGAACGAGCCCTTGCCGTGCGCCGTGTCGATGATGCCGCGCGCGGCCAGCAGCTTCATCCCCTCGCGCACCGCCGTGCGCGACACGCCGAGCTTCTCGGTGAGCCGCCGCTCGGACGGCAGCGCCTGCCCGGCCTTCAGCACGCCGTCGACGATCAGCTTCTCGATGCGCTCGGCGACGACGTCCGCCACGCGCCGCGCGCGGCCTTCACGATCCTGCGTTTCCATGCTGGTATGACCACTTTTCGGTGATGCGGTCGATTCTGCCATAAACCCTTGTACTGGTTAGGTTTCAAGGAAACAAAAGGCACCCCTTCACGGCCTTCGTCGAAAAACTGGTATGACCACGCCCAAGATGTCTGGACACACACGCGCCGACCCACAAGAATCCGTCCTTCCGGCGGACCGTGCACCACGCGTCCGTCAGCATGGCGGAGACACCCGATGAGCTTCATCTACGACGAACGGATCGACGGCGCGCTGCCGACGGTCGACCCCGGCACGCTCGCCGCCGCGTTGCGCGCGGCGGCGCCCGGCCTCGACGTGCTGCACGAGCGCGAGGCATTGAAGCCGTTCGAATGCGACGGCCTCGCCGCGTATCGCACGGTGCCGCTGCTGGTCGTGCTGCCGGCCACCGTCGACGAGGTGCGCGCGGTGCTGCGCGTCGCGGCCGCGCACGGCGTGCCGGTCGTCGCGCGCGGCGCGGGCACGGGGCTGTCGGGCGGCGCGATGCCGCTCGAGAAAGGCATCCTGCTCGTGATGGCGAAGTTCAACCGGATCCTGTCGATCGATGCCGACGCCGGCATCGCGCGCGTGCAGCCCGGCGTGCGCAATCTCGCGATCTCGCAGGCCGCGGCGCCCTACGGCCTCTACTACGCGCCCGATCCGTCGTCGCAGATCGCATGCTCGATCGGCGGCAACGTCGCGGAGAACGCGGGCGGCGTGCACTGCCTGAAATACGGGCTCACGGTGCACAACATCCTGAAGGTCGAGATCCTGACGATCGACGGCGAGCGGCTCACGCTCGGCGCCGACGCGCTCGATGCGCCGGGCTTCGACCTGCTCGCGCTGTTCACGGGCTCCGAGGGCATGCTCGGCATCGTCACCGAAGTGACCGTGAAGCTGCTGCCGAAGCCGTCGAGCGTGACGGTGCTGATGGCGAGCTTCGACGACGTCGGCCGGGCCGGCGGCGCGGTCGCGCGGATCATCGGCGCGGGCGTGATTCCCGGCGGCCTCGAGATGATGGACAACCTCGCGATCCGCGCGGCCGAGGATTTCATCCACGCGGGCTACCCGGTCGACGCCCAGGCGATCCTGCTGTGCGAACTCGACGGCGCGGCGAGCGATGTCGACGAGGATGCCGAACGCGTGGCCGCGCTGCTGCGCGACGCGGGCGCGGCGGAGATCCGCGTCGCGCGCGACGAGGCCGAGCGCCAGCGCTTGTGGGCCGGCCGCAAGAACGCGTTCCCGGCGGTCGGCCGCCTCTCGCCCGACTACTACTGCATGGACGGCACGATCCCGCGCCGCGAGCTGCCGCGCGTGCTCGAAGGAATCGCGGCGCTGTCCGCCGAATACGGGCTGCCGGTGGCGAACGTGTTCCATGCGGGCGACGGCAACATGCATCCGCTGATCCTGTTCGACGCGAACCGGCCCGGCGAGCTCGATCGCGCGGAGGCGCTCGGCGGGCGGATCCTCGAACTGTGCGTCGCGGTGGGCGGCAGCATCACCGGCGAGCACGGCGTCGGCCGCGAGAAGATCAACCAGATGTGCGTGCAGTTCAACGCCGACGAAATCACGTTCTTCCACGCGGTGAAGGCCGCGTTCGATCCGCGCGGGCTGCTGAACCCCGGCAAGAACATCCCGACGCTGCATCGCTGCGCCGAATTCGGCGCGATGCACGTGCACCACGGCCGGTTGCCGTTTCCCGAACTGGAGCGCTTCTGATGCGACGCGAAATCGAATCGATGGACGACTGCGCCGCCCTGCTCGCGCAGGTCGAAGCCGCGCTGCACGACCGGCAGCCGCTGCGGATCCGCGGCGGCGACACGAAGGCGTTCCTCGGCCGCCCGGTTGCCGCGCGCGAGATCGACACGCGCACGCATCGCGGCATCGTCGGCTACGACCCGACCGAGCTGGTGATCACCGCGCGCGCGGGCACGCCGCTCGCCGAGCTCGAAGCCGCGCTCGACGCGGCCGGCCAGATGCTGCCGTGCGAACCGCCCGCGTTCGGCGGCGCGGCGACGGTCGGCGGGATGTTCGCGGCGGCGCTGTCCGGGCCGCGCCGGCCGTGGGCCGGCGCGGTGCGCGACGTCGTGCTCGGCTGCCGCGTGATCACCGGCCACGCGAAGCACCTGCGCTTCGGCGGCGAGGTGATGAAGAACGTCGCGGGCTACGACGTGTCGCGCCTGCTCGCGGGCAGCTTCGGCTGTCTCGGCCTCGTCACCGAGGTGTCGCTGAAGGTGCTGCCGAAGCCGCGCGCGACCCGCCACCTCGCGCTTGCGCTCGATGCCGGCGACGCGCTGCAACGCGTCGCCGCGTGGCGCCGCGCGGGCCTGCCGCTCGCCGGCGCATGCCACGCCGACGGCGTGCTGCGCGTGCGCATCGAAGGCGGCACGGGCTCCGTGAACGCGGCGCGCGCGACGATCGGCGGCGACGACACCGACGACGCGTTCTGGGCGCGGCTGCGCGCATTCGCGCTGCCGTTCTTCGACGATCCGCGCCCGCTGTGGCGCGTGTCGGTGCCGGCCGCCGCACCGCCCGGCACGCTGCCGGGCGCCGCGCTGCTCGACTGGGGCGGTGCGCAGCGCTGGCTGAAGAGCGACGCCGCTCCCGCCGACGTGCAGCGCATCGCCGCGCAATGGGGCGGGCATGCGGCCTGCTTCACGCCGGGCGTGACGCCGACGCCGTTCCAGCCGCTGCCGCCCGCGCTGCTGCGCGTACACCGCGCGCTGAAGGCCAAGCTCGATCCGCACGCGATCTTCAACCCCGGGCGCCTGTACGCCGATTTCTGACAGACACGCCGATGCAAACCAATCTCAGCGAAGCAAGCCGCACGCATGCACGGGCCGACGAAGCGGAAGCGATCCTGCGCGCGTGCGTGCACTGCGGCTTCTGCAATGCGACCTGCCCGACCTACCAGGTGCTCGGCAACGAGCTCGACGGGCCGCGCGGCCGCATCTACCTGATCAAGCAGTTGCTCGAAGGCGAGCCCTGCGGCACGCGCACGCAGCAGCATCTCGACCGCTGCCTCACCTGCCGCAACTGTGAAACGACCTGCCCGTCGGGCGTGCGCTATCACACGCTGCTCGACATCGGCCGCGCCGAGGCCGAGAAACATGCCCGGCGCCCCGCGCGCGAACGCCTGCTGCGCGCGGGCCTGCGCCACGTCGTGCCGCGCCCGGCCACCTTCGCCGCGCTGCTGAAGGCCGGGCGGGCGCTGCGCCCGCTGCTGCCCGGCACGCTGCGCGGCAAGATTCCGGCCGCGCCGCCGGCCGCCGGCACGCGCCCGCCCGCGCGCCATGCGCGGCGGGTGCTGATGCTCGAAGGCTGCGTGCAGCCCGCGCTGTCGCCGAACACCAACGCGGCGGCCGCGCGCGTGCTCGACCGGCTCGGCATCAGCGTGACGCCCGCGCCGCAGGCCGGCTGCTGCGGCGCGACCGAATACCACCTGAACGCGCAGGACGCGGGCCTCGCCCGCGCGCGCCGCAACATCGACGCGTGGTGGCCCGCGATCGAGGCCGGCGCGGAGGCGATCGTGCTGACCGCGAGCGGCTGCGGCGCGTTCGTGAAGGAGTACGGCGACCTGCTGCGGTCCGACCCTGCCTATGCGGACAAGGCGCAGCGCGTGAGCGCGCTCGCGCGCGACCTCGCCGAGGTGATCGCGGCCGAGCCGCTCGATGCGCTGAATGCACACGATGCGCCCGGCGCGCGCCGCGTCGCGTTCCATTGCCCGTGCACGCTGCAGCACGCGCAGCGCCTCGGCGGCGCGGTCGAGGGCATCCTCGCGCGGCTCGGCTTCGATCTGACGAATGTCGCCGACGCGCACCTGTGCTGCGGCTCGGCCGGCACGTATTCGCTGACGCAGCCCGAACTCGCGGCCACGCTGCGCGACAACAAGCTCGACGCGCTCGAAGCGGCGCGGCCGGACCTGATTGTCACCGCCAACGTCGGCTGCCAGACTCACCTGAACGGCGCGGGCCGCACGCCCGTGCGTCACTGGATCGAGCTGGTCGACACCCCCATGTCAACTGATTGACGGAGCAAGCTGCCATGCAAACCAAATCCGTACTCGAACGCGCCGACGCCGACCGCATGCTGGCCGCCGCCCGCGCCGAAGCCGAACGTCACGGCTGGGCCGTCACGATCGCGATCGTCGACGACGGCGGCCACCCGCTCGCGCTCGTGCGCCTCGACGGCGCCTCGGCCGCGAGCGCGTACATCGCGCAGGAAAAGGCGCGCGCCGCCGCGCTCGGCCGGCGCGAGACCAAAGCGTATGAGGATATGATCAACGGCGGCCGCACCGCCTTCCTGAGCGTGCCGGTGTCGGGGCTGCTCGAAGGCGGCGTGCCGGTGACGGTCGGCGGCCAGATTGCGGGCGCGATCGGCGTGTCTGGCGTAAAGTCCGAGCAGGACGCGCAGATCGCCCGTGCCGGCGTACAAAGCGTCGCGGCCTGATCCGCGCGCGCCACATCTTTCCCCGGGAGGAATCACGATGATCGACCATGACGGACTGCAAGTCGCGCCAGCGCTGAGCCAGTTCATCGAAAACGAAGCGCTGCCGGGCACCGGCATCGACCAGGCAGCATTCTGGCGCGGCTTCTCCGCGCTGGTGCACGAGCTGGCGCCGCGCAACCGCGAACTGCTCGCGGAACGCGACCGCCTGCAGCAGGAACTCGACACGTGGCACCGCGCGCACCCCGGCCCGGTGCGCGACCACGCCGCGTATCGCGCGTTCCTTGAACGGATCGGCTACCTGGTGCCCGCACCGTCGAACGTCGCGGCAGCCACCGCGAACGTCGACAGCGAAATCGCCCAGCAAGCCGGCCCGCAGCTCGTCGTGCCGCTGTCGAACGCGCGCTATGCGCTGAACGCGGCGAACGCGCGCTGGGGCAGCCTGTACGACGCGCTGTACGGCACCGACGCGCTGCCGGAAGACAACGGCGCCGAGCGCACCGCGGCCTACAACCCGACGCGCGGCCAGCACGTGATCGACTACGCGCGCGGCGTGCTCGACAACGCGGCGCCGCTCGCGCGCGGCTCGCACCGCGACGCACTGCGCTATCGCGTGCAGGACGGCCAGCTCGCCGTCGATACCAACGCGGGCGTCACCACGCTCGCACAGCCCGCGCAGTTCGCCGGCTACCAGGGCGCGGCCGACGCGCCGTCGGCGATCCTGCTGAAGCACAACGGCCTGCACGTCGAGATCCAGATCGACGCATCGACGCCGATCGGCCGCGCCGATCCCGCGAACGTGAAGGACGTCGTGCTCGAAGCGGCGGTCAGCACGATCATCGACTGCGAGGATTCGGTCGCGGCGGTCGACGCCGACGACAAGGTGCAGCTCTACCGCAACTGGCTCGGCCTGATGCAGGGCACGCTCGTCGAGGACATGTCGAAAGGCGGCAAGACCTTCACGCGCCGCCTGAACGCGGACCGCGAATACACGACGCCCGCCGGCGGCACGCTGACGCTGCATGGCCGCTCGCTGCTGTTCATCCGCAACGTCGGCCACCTGATGACCAACGGCGCGGTGCTCGACCGCGACGGCAACGAGATCCCGGAAGGCATCCTCGACGGCGTCGTCACGACGCTGTGCGCGCTGCACGACCTGAAGGCGAAGCGCAACTCGCGCACCGGCTCGATCTACATCGTGAAGCCGAAGATGCACGGCCCGGCCGAAGTCGCGTTCGCCGACACGCTGTTCGCGCGTGTCGAGGATCTTTACGGCCTGCCGCGCCACACGCTGAAGATGGGCATCATGGACGAGGAGCGCCGCACCAGCGTGAACCTCGCCGCGTGCATCGCGGCGGCGGCCGCGCGCGTCGCGTTCATCAACACCGGCTTCCTCGATCGCACCGGCGACGAGATGCATTCGTCAATGGAAGCAGGCCCGATGATCCGCAAGGGCGACATGAAATCGTCCGCGTGGATCACCGCGTACGAGCGCAACAACGTGCTCGCCGGCCTCGCCGCGGGGCTGCGCGGCCGCGCGCAGATCGGCAAGGGCATGTGGGCGATGCCGGACCTGATGCACGCGATGCTCGAGCAGAAGATCGGCCATCCGCGCGCGGGCGCGAACACCGCGTGGGTGCCGTCGCCCACCGCGGCGACGCTGCACGCGCTGCACTATCACCTCGTCGACGTGCAGGCCGTCCAGCAGGAACTCGAGAAGATCCCGTACGCGAGCGAGCGCGACGCGCTGCTCGAAGGGCTGCTGACGATCCCGGTCGTCGAGCGCGCCGAATGGAGCGAGGACGAGATCCTGCGCGAGGTCGAGAACAATGCGCAGGGCATCCTCGGCTACGTCGTGCGCTGGGTCGAACAGGGCGTCGGCTGCTCGAAGGTGCCCGACATCAACAACGTCGGCCTGATGGAGGACCGCGCGACGCTGCGCATCTCGAGCCAGCACATCGCGAACTGGCTGCGCCACGGCGTGATCACCGAGGAATTCGTGCTCGGCGTGTTCAAGCGGATGGCGGGCGTCGTCGACGGGCAGAATGCCGGCGACGCGAACTACCGTCCGATGGCGCCCGACTTCGATTCGTCATACGCATTCAAGGCCGCGTGCGCGCTCGCGCTGCAAGGCACCGCGCAGCCGAGCGGCTACACGGAGCCGCTGCTGCACCAGTTCCGGCTCGCGTACAAGCAGCACCAGCGCGCCGGCTGACCCCGTCGCACGCGGGCACGGCCCGCGTGCTTCGACCCCGAACGGGCGGCTGCGGCCGCCCGTTTTTTTGCGGCGGCGCGCCAATCCTTCGTGCCGCGCGCCGCGCCGCAAATTGATGTGCATCAACCGTGCTCGACAATGCTGGCGCATGCGGATGCGCACGCTATACTGCGTGCGATGCGCGCCGGATACGGAGAACGAAACGATTCCGGTTCGGAGCGCATCGGACGATCGCGGCGGCCGCCACATTCATCCGTGACGCACGCCGATCACCCGTCAATCGCTTGTGCATGACCGGGAGACACGCATCCGGATGGGCCCGCCCCTCATCCGACCTGAAAGGCCGTACCGGATCGCCGCGAATATCGTCATACGAACAAACGCATCGGCCTGTCGCACGCGGCACCGATGCCTATCGATCTTCGGACCCATGGCAGACACCGACTACGCAGCGCCCAGCGAGCCCGGCCGCACGAGCCGGATTGCCGCGCACCTGCGCCGGTTGCTGATTCCGCACCTGATCTTCTACTCAGGGCTGCTGATCGCGTTGCTCCTGCTGCTGCTGTGCGGCATCGTGCTCTACCAGGCCCGCGTCGACGCGCGCGACCGTGCGCGCACCACGCTGCAGAACCTGGCACTGATGGCCTCCTGGGACATCGAACGCAACATCGAGATCTATTCGCTGTCGCTGCAGGCGGTGGTCGACGGGCAGAACCAGGCCGACATCGTCCGCCTGCCGATGCCGCTGCGCCGCCAGATGCTGTTCGACCGCGCGACCGCGGCCCGCTATCTCGGCGGCATCTATGCGATGGACGCGCAGGGCAACATCGTGGTGGACGGCGCGAGCGACGTGCCGCGCCCCGACAATTTCGGCAACGAGCCCTACTTCACCGTGCATCGCGACCACCCGAACGTCGGCCTGTACATCAGCGACCCGTATCGGTCGCGGCTGCGCAACGGCTCGCCGAGCATCGCGCTCAGCCGCCGCATCTCGCGGCCCGACGGCTCGTTCGGCGGCATCGCGGTGATGTCGATCCGGCTCGAGTATTTCCAGGACCTGTTCTCGCGCCTCGCGCTCGGCGAGCGCGGCTCGATGTCGCTGATCGGCACGAACGGCCTGATGCTGATGCGCAAGCCGTTCGATCCGAAGATCATCGGCCGCGACATCAGCAAGGCCAGCACGTTCAAGCATTTCATGACCGCGCGCGAAGGCAGCTTCGCCGACACCGCGTCGATCGACGGCGTGCGCCGCCTGTACGTGTTCCGGCACCTGAACAACCTGCCGCTCATCATCATGGTCGCCGAGGCCGAATCGGACATCTACGCCGCGTGGTACGACCGTGCGATTCCGGTCGGCTCCGCGATGGCGCTGCTCGCGCTCGGCTTCGTCGGCCTGTCGCTGCTGCTCGACGTGCAGCTGCGCAAGCGCCATCGCGCGGAAACCGAGCTGCAGGCGCTCGCGCGCACCGACGGCCTCACCGGCCTCGACAACCGCCGCATGCTCGACGTCACGCTCGCGCGCGAATGGCGCCGCGCCGCGCGCTCACAGCATGCGCTGTCGCTGCTGTTCGTCGACATCGACCATTTCAAGCGCTACAACGACACGCAGGGCCACCAGGCGGGCGATGACGCGCTCGCCGCGGTCGGGCGCTGCCTCGCCGGCTGCCTGCGCCGCCCGGGCGACTACGCGGCGCGCTACGGCGGCGAGGAATTCGTCGTGATCCTGCCGGACGTCGATTCGAGCGGCGCGGCGGCGATCGCCGAGACGATCCGCGCGAGCATCCACGACCTCGGCATCCGGCACGACGCGAGCGAATTCGGCCGCCTGACCGCGAGCATCGGCGTGACCACCTGCTTCCCGCAATGGGACGCCGGCGTCCAGGCCGCGCTGAAGCTCGCCGACGACGCGCTGTACCGGGCGAAGGAAAGCGGGCGCAACCAGGTGGTCGTGCAGGAAACGGTGGTGCGCTTCGAGCGGCAGCGGGCGTAGCCGGCGCGCGCGCGCAAAATCGCCGACAATACCGGCTCGCCGCCCCGGCGCGGGCCCGCGCGGCCGGCCCACACCATCATGAGACTCAAGGCAAAGATCTTCCTCCTGGCCATCGTGCCGTTCCTCGTCGCGATCGCCGGCATCGGCTTCGGGGTGCGTCAGCAGGCGACGTCGCTCGCGCGCACGCAGCACGCGACGATCCAGACCGCCTACCTGTCGAGCAAGGAAGTCGAACTCAAGCATTACGTCGACCTCGCGACGAGCGCGATCATGCCGCTCTACGACGCGAGCGGGCGCAATGCGCGCGACGACGCGCTGCTGCGCACGCAGGCGCTCGCGATGCTGCAGAAAATGGACTTCGGCCGCGACGGCTATTTCTTCGTCTACGACCTGCACGGCAATTCGCTGATGCATCCGCGCGAGCCCGAGCGGGTCGGCCACAACTTCTGGTCGATGCGCGACGCGCAAGGCGGCATGACGATCCAGCAGCTGATCAACGCCGCGTCGCACGGCGGCGGCTACGTGCGCTACACCTGGCAGCGTCCGTCGACCGGGCTGCCCGCGCCGAAGCTCGGCTACGTCGTCGCGCTCGAGCGCTGGGGCTGGATGGTCGGCACCGGCATCTATCTCGACGACGTCGACAACGCGCTGCAGCGGATCGACGCGCGCGCGTCCGCGAACATCGAGCGCACGATGAGCTGGCTCACCGCGATCGCGCTGGCGGGCGCGGCGGCGATCGCCGTCTGCGCGCTGGTGCTGAACGTGAGCGAGTCGCGCAGCGCGGACGCGAAGCTCAAGCAGCTCGCGCAGCGCGTCGTCGAATCGCAGGAACAGGAGCGCGCGCGGCTGTCGCGCGAGCTGCACGACGGCATCAGCCAGATGATGGTGTCGGCGAAGCTGATGCTCGAATCGGCGCTCGCGCGCTTCGAGCGCGGCGCGGCGCGCATGCCCGAGGCCGAGCAGGCGCTCGCGTCCGGCGTCGTGCGGCTCGGCGACACGCTGCGCGAAGTGCGGCGCATCTCGCACGCGCTGCGCCCGGCGATGCTCGACGATCTCGGCCTCGCGGCCGCGCTCGAGCAGCTGATCCGCGAGCACGGCGCGGAAAGCGGCATCGACATCGGCTACACGCAGGTCGCGCACAGCGGCGCGCGGCCGCTGCCCGCGGCCGTCAACACCGCGCTGTTCCGGATCGCGCAGGAAGCGCTCAGCAACATCGTGCATCATGCGCATGCGTCGCGCGCGGCCGTCACGCTCGACGTCGGCGCGCAATCCGTCACGCTGACCATCGCCGACAACGGCTGCGGCTTCGACGCCGAACGCTCGCAGGCCGACGCGCGCCGCGGCATCGGCCTGCGCAACATGCGCGAGCGCCTCGACGCGCTCGGCGGCATGCTGACGATCTCGTCGCAGGTCGGCCACACGATCGTGGCCGCGCGCGTGCCGCTGCGCAGCGCCGCCTGACCGCGCGCCCCATCACCGGAGACCTTTCGCCTTGACTGCCCCCGACACCGCCCGGCCCGCCGCCCGACTGCTGCTCGTCGACGATCATCCGCTCGTGCGCGACGGCTTGCGGATGCGGCTCGAAGCGGCCGAACTGTCCGTGGTCGGCGAGGCCGGCAACGCCGACGAGGCGCTCGCGCTCGCCGCGTCGCTCGAACCCGATCTCGCGCTGATGGACGTCGGCATGACCGGGATGAACGGCATCGCGCTCGCCGGCGTGTTCCACGAGCGCTTTCCGGGCATCCGCGTGCTGATGCTGTCGATGCACGACAACGTCGAATACGTGACCCAGGCCGTGCGCGCGGGCGCGAGCGGCTATCTGCTGAAGGACTCGCCGGCCAGCGAGATCGTCCGTGCGATTGGCGCGGTGCTGGCCGGCCAGACGTTCTTCAGCGAAGGCCTCGCCGCCCGGATGATCCACGCCAGCGCGACCGCGTTGCCGCTCGATCGGCTGACACCGCGCGAACGCGACATCCTCGATGCGCTGGCCGAGGGGCTGTCGAGCAAGCAGATCGCGCAGCAGACGGGGCTGTCGGTGCGCACCGTCGAGACCCACCGGCTCAACCTGAAGCGCAAGCTCGACATCGAAGGGCAGGCCGAGCTGATCAAGTTCGCGGTCGAGCATCGGCGGCACTGACGGCGGCGCACCAACGAAAAAGGGCGCCGAGGCGCCCTTCGTGCATCGCGAACCGCCGTTGCGGTCAGTTCGTGCGTGCGTTGTGCTTCTGCAGATAGGCGATCAGCCCGTCGATCCCGCCCGATGCGAGCTGGGTCTTGAACTGCCCCTGGTAAACCTGGATCAGCCACGCGCCCGACATGTCGATGTCGTAGATCTTCCAGTCGTTGCCGACCTTGCCGAGCCGGTAGCCGACCGACTGGCTGTCGCCCGGCGTCGTCACCGTCGACTGCACGAGCGCGTCGGCGCCCGACGCGCCGCCCGCCTTGAACGAGAACTTCGCGTCCTGGCTGCCGAGCTGCGCGAGCGACGCGGCATACGTGCGCGTCATCAGCAGCTTGAACTGCTTGTACAGCTCCTGCTGCTGTTGCGGGCTCGCCTGCTTCCACGCGTCGCCGACCGCGATGCGGGTCGTGCGCTCGAAGTTCGTCGCCGGCAGGAAGCGCGCCTCGACGACCTGCGTGACCTTCGCCATGTCGCCGCCGCGCGCGGCCGGGTCGGCCTTCATCGCGTTGACGGTGCCCTCGACCGCATTGCGGACGATGTCGACCGGCGCGCTCTGCGCGAAAGCGGAAATCGACACGGTGGCTGCGGCGAGAAAAGCAAACAGATGACGTTTCATACGGATATCGCACTCGGTAAGGAAAGACGGACGGCGCGGCGCGCCGCCCGGTCGACGCAAGTATAGCGGGCCTCGTGCCCGCCTGCCGCCCGGTGACCGACTGTTACCTTTGACGCCGATTGTCACAGGCCCGCCCGGCGCGGGCCGCCGATTCCGCCGCTGCGGGCAAATCTCCTTTCGGCCCCAAAACGCCCGGCGTCACGACCGACGCCGCGCCGCGCCGGTATACTTGGCTACTTTGCCTTTTCGAGCCCCACCCCACCGCCTCATGGTGACTTCTCTCATCGTCCGACTCGTCGCTTTGTCGGTGCGACGCCCGGTCTGGGTCGTCGTGCTGTCGCTCGTCATCGCCGCCGTCAGCGGCGTCTACGTGGCGCACCACTTCAAGATCAACACTGACATCAGCAAGCTCGTCGACGCCGATCCCAAATGGGCCGCGCTCGGCAAGGCCGTCGACCACGCATTCCCGCAACGCAACGGCACGATCCTCGCGGTCGTCGAGGCGCCCGCGCCCGAATTCGCGACCGCCGCCGCGCATGCGCTGACGGCGGCGCTGCAGAAGCAGGCCGAGGCCGGCCGCATCGGCCAGGTCGCCGAGCCGGGCGGCGGCCCGTTCTTCGAGCACAACGGGCTGCTGTTCCTGTCGCCGCAGGACGTGGCGAGCACCGCGTCGCAGCTCGCGAGCGCGCGGCCGCTCGTCAACGAGCTGGCGAAGAACCCGAGCCTGACCGGGCTCGCCACCACGCTGTCGACGACGCTCGGCCAGCCGCTGCTGACGGGCCAGGTGAAGCTGCCGGCGATGGCCAAGCTGCTGTCGCGCAGCGCCGCGACGATCGACGACGTGCTGGCCGGCAAGCCCGCCGCGTTCTCGTGGCGCGCGCTCGTCGACAACGACGCCGCGCGTCAGCCCGCGCGCGCGTTCGTCACGGTGCAGCCGGTGGTCGACTACGGCGCGCTGAAGGCCGGCGCGGAAGCGAGCCAGACGATCCGCGACACCGCGCGCGCGCTCGATCTCGACAAGCGTTACGGCGCCGTCGTGCGGCTGACCGGCGAACAGCCGCTCGCCGACGACGAATTCGCGTCGGTGCAGGACGGCGCGGCGCTCAACGGCGCCCTCACGCTGCTCGCCGTGCTCGTCATCCTGTGGCTCGCGCTGCGCTCGAAGCGAATGATCGGCTCGGTGATCGTCACGCTGTTCGTCGGCCTCGCCGTCACCGCCGCGCTCGGCCTGATGATGGTCGGCTCGCTGAACATGATCTCGGTCGCGTTCATGGTGCTGTTCGTCGGCCTCGGCGTCGATTTCTCGATCCAGTACGGCGTGAAGTATCGCGAGGAGCGCTTCCGCGACCCGCGCATCGACCACGCGCTGATCGGCGCCGCGCACTCGATGGGCATGCCGCTCGCGCTCGCGACCACGGCGGTCGCGGCGAGTTTCTTCTCGTTCATCCCCACCGCGTATCGCGGCGTGTCCGAGCTCGGCCTGATCGCGGGCGTCGGCATGTTCGTCGCGCTGCTGACCACCGTCACGACGCTGCCCGCGCTGCTGCGCCTGTTCGCGCCGCCGGGCGAATCGCAGGCGCCGGGCTTTCCGCTCCTCGCGCCGGTCGACGATTTCCTCGACCGGCACCGCAAGCCGATCCTGATCGGCACGCTCGCGGTCGTGATCGGCGCGCTGCCGCTGCTCAAGTTCCTGCATTTCGACTTCAACCCGCTGCACCTGAAGGATCCGCACAGCGAATCGATGGCGACGCTGCTCGCGCTGAAGGATTCGCCGGAGGCGTCGGTCAACGACGTCACGCTGCTCGCGCCGTCGCTCGCGCAGGCCGACGCCGCCGCGAAGCGCCTCGACGCGCTGCCCGAAGTCGGCCGCACGGTGACGCTGTCGACCTTCATCCCGGCCGATCAGCCTGCCAAGCGTGCGTCGATCGCCGCCGCCGCGAGCGAGCTGATGCCCGCGCTGACCCAGCCGGCCGCGCCGGATGCGACCGACGCGCAGCGCGTCGCCGCGCTCAAGCGCGTGTCGGCCCTGCTGGGCTATGCGGCCGAGGATCACCCGGGCCCGGGCGCGGCCGCCGCGCAGCACCTGTCGGCGTCGCTCGCGAAGCTCGCGGCCGCCGATGCCGCGGCGCGCGAGCGCGCCGAGCGCGCGTTCGGCGGCACGCTGCGCGTCGCGCTCGGCCAGCTCGCGGCGCTGCTCCAGCCGCAGGAGATCACGCGCGACACGCTGCCGCCGCCGCTCGTGCGCGACTGGGTCGCGCCGGACGGCCATGCGCTCGTGCAGATCTCGCCGAAGGTGCCGAAGGGCGTCGATCCGGGCGACGACACGATGCTGCGCCGCTTCGTGACGGCCGTGAAGACCGCCGAGCCGAACGCGACCGGCGGGCCGATCTCGATCCTGCATTCGGCCGATACGATCATCAACGCGTTCCTGCATGCGGCGCTGTGGTCGATCGTGTCGATCACGATCCTGCTGTGGGTCACGCTGCGGCGCTTCGGCGACGTGCTGCGCACGCTGGTGCCGCTGCTCGTCTCCGGCGTCGTGACGCTCGAGCTGTGCGTCGTGCTCGGCATGCCGCTCAACTTCGCGAACATCATCGCGCTGCCGCTGATGCTCGGCGTCGGCGTCGCGTTCAAGGTGTACTTCGTGATGGCATGGCGCGCCGGGCAAACCGGCCTGCTGCACTCGAGCCTCACGCACGCGGTGCTGTTCAGCGCCGCGACGACGGCCACCGCATTCGGCAGCCTGTGGCTGTCGCATCACCCGGGCACGTCGAGCATGGGCAAGCTGCTCGCGCTCGCGCTGACGTGCACGCTGATCGGCGCCGTGGTGTTCCAGCCGGTACTCATGGGCAAACCGCGCGCCAAGCGCGCGACGAACCAATCGCAAGGAATCAATGAATAAGGTGCGAATCATGGCGGCGACCGTCGCCGCCGGCGCAATGCTGAGCGGCTGCGCAACCGGCCCCAACCGCAATCCGTCCGACCCGCTCGAGCCGATGAACCGCGCGGTGTACAAGTTCAACGACACCGTCGACCAGAACATCGCGGTGCCGATCGCGAAGGGTTACCAGAAGATCACGCCGACGCCGGTGCGCACGGCCGTCAGCAACTTCTTCTCGAACCTCGGCGACCTCGGCAACTTCGCGAACAACCTGCTGCAGCTGCGCATCACCGATGCGACGCAGGACCTGATGCGGGTCGCGATGAACTCGCTGTTCGGCGTGGCCGGCCTGATCGACATCGCGACGCCCGCCGGGCTGCCGAAGCATCACCAGGATTTCGGCCTGACGATGGCGCGCTGGGGCATGCCGTCGGGCCCGTATCTCGTGCTGCCGGTGTTCGGGCCGAGCACGTTCCGCGACGGCGTCGGCCGCGCGGTCGACGTGCGCTTCAACCTGCTCAACTACATCGAGCCGGCCGCGCGCAACCCGATGTACGTGATGCAGTTCGTCAGCGCGCGTTCGGACCTGCTCGGCGCGACCGACCTGCTGAAGCAGGCGGCGCTCGACCCGTACTCGTTCGTGCGGGATGCCTACCTGCAGCAGCGCAAGTCGCTGACCTACAAGAGCGAAGCCGCGCCGAGCGCGCTGCCGAACTACGGCGATCCGGGCGAGTCGGGAGATTCGGGCGGTAGTGCCGCGCCGGGGCTGCCGAATTACGAGGATCCGGGCCAGTCGGGCGGGGCGCCCGCCAATGCGCCGGCGGCGCCGGGGCTGCCGCGGTATGACGATCCGGATGCGGACAACGCGATGCCGGCGAGCGCGCCGGCGGCGGCACCCGCGCCTGCGGCGCCGGCCAGCAGCCCCGCCGCGAAATAACATCACGCGGACCGGAAGGCGATCAGGAGCGCTGCGCAATGCAGCGCTCTTTTTTTGTCCGCGCGTCGACCGTGCCGTCACGCCGACGGACACGGTTTCGCTCGTAGAGGATCAGGTACGCGACCGTGACGAACGACGGTCGCAGGAAACAACGGGACAGGGCAGAAAAAAGAGCGCTCGCAGGCGCTCAACCGATCCGCAGCGCCCCCGCGCGCCCGAACGCATGCCGCGCCTGGATCAGCGTCGTGCGCGCCGCGCGCGCATCGCCCGCGACCTGCAGCAGCGGGCCGAGCTGGGAAGGTTGCTTGAGGAGTTCGCGCAGGATCGGCAGGATCGCGGTGCTGCCGTCGTCGCGCAGCCCGGCCGTCGCCGCGCGCGGCAGCGTGCGCCACGCCGGATCGACGATCGCGCGGCACACCGCGAACGGCACGCCGCGCGCCGCCGCGAAGGCCGCCGCGATGTGCGACTCCATGTCGACGGCCAGCGCGCCCTTCGTGCGATACAGCGACGCCTTGTCCGCTTCGCTGACGACCGGCGCGCCGACGGCCGCCATCGTGCCGCGCGTCACGCGCGACCACACCGGCGTGTCGTGCAGCGCGGCGACGAGCCGCGTGCTCCAGCCCGCATCCGTCTGCACGCGGCCGAACGGCCCGTCGATCGCGTCGGCGATCACCAGTGCGCCGGGCGCCAGATCGGGCGCGAGCCCGCCCGCGGTGCCGAAGCTGACGATCCCCGCGCAGCCGCGCGCGGTCGCTTCGGTCAGCGCGCGCTCGAGACGATCGGCGCGCGCGGCGAACACCGCCTCGACGCCGTCGCCGCGCGCGATGCGCGCCTCGAACGCCATCCCCGTCACCGCGATGACGGGCAGCGTGCCGTTGTGCTTCGATGCCGTCACGCGTTACATCCCGACCGTCACGCGCGTCGCGTTGTCGCGCTTCAGGTTGCGGTAGCGCGCGAGCGCCCACAGCGGGAAGAACTTGCGATAGCCGTGGTAGCGCAGGTAGAACACGCGCGGGAAGCCGGTCGCCGTGAAGCGCGCCTCGTCCCACAGGCCATGTTCCTGCTGCTCGGCGATCAGGTAGTCGATGCCGCGCGCGACCGCCGGGTTGTTCACCTCGCCGGCCGCCATCAGGCCGAGCAGCGCCCACGCCGTCTGCGACGCGGTGCTCGGCGCCTGCTCGTAGCCGCGATAGTCGAGCTTGTAGCTGTCGCCGTCCTCGCCCCAGCCGCCGTCCTTGTTCTGCACCGACAGCAGCCATTGCGCGCCGCGCTTCATGCGCGGATCCTCCGGCCCGAGGCCCGCCGCGTTCAGCGAGCACAGCGCCGTCCACGTGCCGTACACGAAGTTCATCCCCCAGCGGCCATACCAGCTGCCGTCCGGCTCCTGCTCCTTCAGCATGTAGTCGAGCGAGCGGCGCGCGGCTTCGCTGTTCGCGGCCGTCTCGCCGAGCTGCGACAGCATCGACAGGCAGCGGCCCGACACGTCCGCCGTCGGCGGATCGAGCAGCGCGCCGTGATCGGAGAACGGGATGTTGTTCAGGTAATACTGCGTGTTTTCCGGCTCGAACGCGCCCCAGCCGCCGTCGCTGCTCTGCATGCCGACGACCCATTCGCGCGCGCGCGCGATCGAATCGCGATACATGTCCGAATGCCGCAGCTTCTCGACGCGATCCATCGCCATCACGACCACGGCCGTATCGTCGACGTCGGGGTAGTGGGGGTTCGCGTACTGGAATGCCCAGCCGCCCGGCCGCACGTTCGGGCGGCGCGAGATCCAGTCGCCGCGCACGTCGAGAATCTGCAGCGGACGCAGCCATTCGAGGCCGCGCACCACGGCGTCCTCCGCGCGCGGGTCGCCCGTCTCGAGCAGCGCATGCGACGCGAGCGACGTATCCCACACCGGCGACAGGCACGGCTGGCAGTACGCTTCGTCGTCATGCACGACGAGCAGTTTCTCGACCGACTCGCGCGCGATCGCGCGGTTCGGGTGATCTTCCGCGTAGCCGAGCGCGTCGTACATCATCACCGCGTTGGCCATCGCCGGATAGATCGCGCCGAGGCCGTCCTCGCCATTCAGGCGCTCGTCGACGAACGCGACCGCCTGCCGGATCGCGCGTTCGCGCGTATAGCTCGGGAACAGCCCGTCGACCGCGCGCAGCGCGTGATCGACGACGCGGAAGAACGCGAACCAGCCCGCGCTCTGGTGCCCCTGGCGCGGCAGCAGGCCGGCGTTCACCGGCGGGTCGATGAACAGCTCGTCGATGCGCACGCCGCGCGGGTTCTTCGCGATCGGCCGCTTCGCGTTCAGCACGAGCAGCGGCACGATCACCGTGCGCGCCCAGTACGACACCTTCGACAGGTGGAACGGGAACCACTGCGGCAGCAGCATGATCTCGACCGGCATCATCGGCACCGCGCGCCACGGAATCGCCCCGTACAGCGCGAGCTGGATGCGCGTGAACACGTTCGACATCTCGGCGCCGCCCATCGCGTGGATCGCGCGGCGCGCACGCTGCATGTGCTCGGCGTTCTCGTCGTCGCCGATCACCTTCAGCGCGAAGTACGCCTTCACGCTCGCGCTGATGTTCGGCGCGCCGTCGGTGAACAGCGGCCAGCCGCCGTCCGGCTGCTGGATGCGGCGCAGGTAGCGGCCGATCTTCTGTTCGAGCTCGAGGTTCGGCGTTTCGCCGAGGTAATGGACGAGCAGGATGTATTCGGCCGGAATCGTCGAATCCGCTTCGAGTTCGTAGACCCAGTGCCCGTCGGGCTGCTGCGCGGCGAGCAACGCGTCGGTCGCGCGCTGCACGGCGGTATCGAGTTCGGCCGGCACCGTGCCGGCGGACAGGGTTGGCATATCGGTGAGATCGTTCATCGGTCCCTCTCTTATTGTGTCTGGAGCACGTCCGCGGCCTTCTGGCCGGAGCGGATCGCGCCCTCGATCGTGGCGGGCAGGCCGGTGGCAATCCAGTCGCCCGCCAGCACGAGATTGGTCCAGCGCGTACGCGCGGCCGGACGTTTCATTTCCTGCGACGGCACCGCCGCAAAGCCCGCGCGCGGCTCGATGACGAGCTGCCACGCAGGCATGGCTTCCGCGTGCGCGCCGGTCACACGCGCGACGTCCTGCCAGATGGTTCGCGCGAGCGTCTCGCGCGGCATGTCGAGCCAGCGATGCGCATCGTGGATCGTCGCCGCGAGCTGGCCTTCGGCGGCCCGCACCGCATCGACGGCGCCGTTGACGACTGTCGTATACGCGGGGTCGCCCGCCGGCACGTCGGCCGCGAAATAGGCGGTGACGGTCGCGCTGTACGCATCCGGCGCGCTCAGGTCGGGCACGAGCGGCTGCGCGACGTCGGGCGGCACCGCCAGCACGAGCGCGTCGCCCGGTGCGAGATCGACCCGCTCGCCGTCGATCACCAGCGCGTCGACCGCATGGCCGTTCGCGCCGAACTCGAGCGCGTCGAGCCGCGAGCGCAGGCGGATCGTCGCGCCGCCGTGCTGCAGCATCCGCAGCGCCGGCTCGACGAACGCGCTGCCGAGCCCGTGGCGCGCGCCGAGCGGGCGGCATGCGGGCCCGCCCGCGGCGAACGTGTCGCACATAAGCGCACGCGCGAGCTCAGCGGTGGCATGACGCGGCTCGACGTTCAGCGCGCCGAGCAGATACGGCCGCAGCCAACGATCCCACAGCACGCCGTCGCAGCGCATCGTCTGTGCGAGCGAGCGGCCCGTGCGCGCACCCATCAGCGGCGCAAGCGACAGATAGTCCAGCGGCGTCGTGCCCGGCGCCCGCGACGCGGCGTCGAACAGCCACGACGGCCAGCGGCCGCTGCCGAAGCGCAGCGTCCAGCGCTGCTGCGACGCGAGGTCGACCACGGGGAATTCCGGCAGCGCCGGCCCCGCGAGCTGGTCGGTCGCGCCGATCGCCCGCAGATAGCGCTGCGTCGCCGCCTGTCCCGCGAACACCCGATGCAGCCCGCTGTCGACCGTCGCGTTCAGCGTACCGTCGAACCACGAGCGGCAGCGCCCGCCCGCCTGCGCGTGCGCATCGTGCAGCACGATGCGGCGCCCGCGACGTTGCAGCTCGACGGCGGCCGACAGCCCCGCGAGTCCTGCCCCGATCACGTGGACGGTTCTGGGCATCGGGCTCAGAACAGCGCGTACCGCGCGGCGATCATCAGCATGCGCGCCTTCGGCTTGCGGATCGGCGCGCGCGGCGCGGCGAAGCCGCGTGCGACCGCCGCCTCGAGAATGCAGCGATAGGCGCCGGACATGATGCGCGGCGCCTTCACCTGCGCACGCGGGCACGTGTCCATCACCGCGTCCGCCTGGCGGAAATGCTCGAGCGCGCGCTCGACGAGCGTCGCGCACACGCGCGGCAGCGCCGCTTCGCGCGCGATCGTCGCCGGGTCGGTGATCGCGATGCCCTCGCGCGCGAGCAGTTCGCGCGGCAGGTAGCAGCGGTGGATCGCCGCGTCGTCGTCGATGTCGCGCAGGATGTTGGTCAGCTGCAGCGCGCGGCCGAGATGGTGCGACAGCGCGATCCCCTCGGCTTCCGGCATCCCGAAAATCCTCACCGACAGGCGGCCGGCCGCGCTCGCGACGCGGTCGCAGTACAGGTCGAGCGTCGGCTCGTCGGGCGCGCAGATGTCTTCGGCGGCATCCATCGCCATGCCGTCGATCATCGCGTGGAAATCGGCGCGCTGCAGGTTGAACGCGTGGATCTCGCGCGTGAGCGCGACGAGATGGCGCGGCGGCTGGCCGGCAAAGCACGCGTCGATGTCCGCGCGCCAGCGCGCGAGGCCCGCGGCGCGCTCGGCGCGCGGCAGGTCGCTGTCGGCGATGTCGTCGACCGCGCGGCAGAACGCGTACACCTGGAACATCGCGTCGCGTTGCGTCGCCGGCAGGATGCGCATCGCAAGATAAAAGGAACTGCCCGATGTGACGGCAGCGGCGTCGGTTTCTTGTTCGTCCACGACGGGATTGGAAACGGCCAAGACGAGCTCCACGGAGACGCCCACGCGGGGCGATTGAAGAAGCCATGCCCGGCTGGGATGGTAAGGGCGTCAAATGCGTGCGAGATGTGCGAACGTTCGACGCAGACAGGCACAAATTACCGGCCGGAAGCCGGAATTGGGCGAAAGTATAGCAATCTTTGAAGGTCGATGGCTGCGCACGGCCGCATCGCGTGGCCCCGCGCCCATGCGCGCGCCGGTGGGCCGCGAAGGCCCGCCGCGCATGGGCTGCGCGCCGCTAGCCGTAGACGATGTCGCGCTGCAGGTCGAGCGCGATGAGCCCCATTTCGCGCGTCAGCTGGAGCATCGCGCGTCGCTCCAGGCGCGAGCCCATGAAGCTCGTCACGCGGCCGTCCGGCTCCGCGGTGAACTGGAACACCGCGCCGCCCGAGCCGAACCACGCGCCCGGCACGTCGTCGGATTCGTGCCAGTCGATCTGCGCGAACACGCGCGCGATGCCGGCGCGCACCGCGTCGCCCGCGCCGATCGGCGGCGCGACGTCGCCCAGGTCGTCGAGGGAATAGGGGCCGGGCTTGTCCGGTTTCCGGTAGAAAAGATAGTCGACGTTCATGGGGCGCGATCGGATCAAAGTGCAAAGTTAGCGCGATCTGCTGCGAATTTAAATCAGATCGGGACGAATTGTGGCCTGCGCGACACATCGGGGGACACATGGCTCCCGGCTGCGCGTGCTTCCGGCCGGCCACCGCCGCTTGGGCCCGCGCCCGTTCGTCTAAGATGACGCTTTATCCCAATAACGCATACCGACCTCATGGAGACGACCGTGACCGCCGCGTCCCCCGCATCCCCGCAGTCCGCCCACCCCGTATTCGTGCTCGTGCACGGCGCATGGCACGGCGCGTGGTGCTTCGAGCACGTGATGACCGCGCTGGCCGAGCGCGGCCACCTCGCGATCGCGCGCGACCTGCCCGCGCACGGGATCCACGCCCGCTTTCCCGCGTCGTACTTCAAGCGTCCGCTCGACCGGGAGGCGTTCGGCACCGAGCCGTCGCCGGTCGCGAACACGACGCTCGACGATTATGCGTCGCAGGTGATGCAGGCGATCGACGACGCGTATGCGCTCGGCCACGGCAAGGTCGTGCTGGTCGGACACAGCATGGGCGGCATCGCGATCACGGCGGCCGCCGAGCGGATGCCCGAGAAGATCGCGAAGGTCGTCTACCTGGCGGCGTTCATGCCCGCGTCGGGCGTGCCGGGCCTCGACTACGTGCGCGCGCCGGAAAACCAGGGCGAGATGCTCGGCAAGCTGATGCTCGCGAGCCCGCGCGCCGCGGGCGCGCTGCGCATCGATCCGCGCAGCGACGACGACGCGTATCGCGAGACGGCCAGGCGCGCGCTGTGCGACGACGTCCCGCAGGCGGAATACGAGGCGATCGCGAACCTGATGAGCTGCGACGTGCCGGCCGCGCCGTTCGCGACGGCCGTGCCGACGACCCCCGCAGGCTGGGGCGCGATCGACCGCCACTACATCAAATGCCTGCAGGACCACGTGATCCTGCCCGCGCTGCAGCAGCGCTTCATCGACGAAGCCGACGCGTTCACGCCGGACAACCCGACGCACGTGCATCAGCTCGACAGCAGCCACTCGCCGTTCGTGTCGCAGCCGGCGGTGCTGGCCGGCGTGCTGGCGGACATCGCGAAGAGCTGAGGCCCGCGCTACGCGTACGCGACCGACCGGTCGCGGCCGAGCCGCTTCGCGCGATACAGCGCGGCGTCGGCCTCGTTGACGAGCACCTCGCAGGTCTGCGCGCCCGCATGCGCGCTCGCGCCGCCGACACTCGCCGTGACCGGCACGCGCACGCCCTCCGCGTCGACCGGCGCGCCGCCGATCGCGCAGCGCACCTTCTCCGCGACGAGCATCGCTTCGGCGAGATCGGTGCACGGCAGCAGCAGCGCGAACTCCTCGCCGCCGAAACGGCAGAACGTGTCCTGCGCGCGCACGATGCCCGCGACGCGCTGCGCCATCTCGCGCAGCACCGCGTCGCCCACCGCGTGGCCGAACCGGTCGTTGATCGTCTTGAAGTGGTCGAGATCGAACAGCAGCACCGACAGGTCGCCGCCGTAGCGCTGCCAGCGCGCGAATTCGTCGCGCAGCCGCGACTCGAAGAAACGCCGGTTCGCGATGCCGGTGAGGCCATCGCAGTTCGCGTGCTCGCGCAGCTTCGCGACGGCTTCCTCGCGTTCGCGCTGCATCACGCTCACATGCGTGACGTCCGAGATCGTCACGCACACGGCCTCGACCTCGCGCCCGCGCGTGAGCGGCATGAACGTGCAGTCCTGCTGCATGAAGTCGACGCCGCCGGTGATCGGCCGGTCGTGCTCGAAGCGGAACAGGTAGGGCCGCTGCTCCCATGAGCTGAACGCGAAGCTGCCGAGCTGGAACACGCTCTCGAGCTTGCGCGCGAGCCACGCGCGCGGCAGGTCCGGAAAGCAGTCGAACAGGTTGCGGCCGATCACGTCGTCGGCAGGGACGCCGCTGTGGTCCTGCATGAAGCGGTTCCACATCAGCACGTTCATCGCGCGGTCGAGCACGAACAGGCCGAAGCCGACCCGTTCGATCACGAGGTCGCTCAGCGAAGCGGGGCGGGCAGTCATAGTGCGGACAGCAACGCGTCGAGCGCGTCGCCCATCAAACGAATCGAGTCTTCGGCCATCAGCATCACGAAATGGGCGCGGAAGCCGTCGTCCTCGAGGCCGAAATTCACTTCCAGCAGCAGCGCGACGCTCCACGCGAGCACCGTGGGCTGGAACACGTCGTCGAACGACACGTTCGCCCCCAGCAGCCCCGGCGGAAAGAACACCGGCGTGCGGCCGAGCTCGTCGAGGATCGATGCGACGCATGCGCCCATCAGCACGTTCGCGACGTCGAACACGAGTTCGTCCTGGCTCGACGTGTCGCCGCGCGCGCCGGCAGTATCGTCGTCATCGTGTGCGCGGGCGCCCGGCGCACCGTCGCCGAAGGTGTGATCGACGAGCGACGCAAGCCGGGTGACGCTCGACGTGCGGCAAAGCACGAGCGCCTCGCCCTTGATGTCGGAACGAAAACCCTGGCGCACGGCCGTCACGTTCTCGTGAATGCCCGTCATGTCGCGCAGCGCGTTGCCGGCATCGGCCGCCTGCACGACGCGCACGCGCGGCACCGACAGCTCGATGAAGCGGCCGAGCAGCGACGCGAGCCGCGCAGCGGCACGGCCCATCGCGAGGTTGGCGATTTCCTGCAACGCGTCGCGTTGCTCCGCCGTGAACACCGAGTCAGGCATACAACCCATACTCCTTGAGAATGGGCAGCAACGCCTCCGACGTCACGGGCTTCGCGACGAACGCGATCGCACCCAGCTCGCGCACGCGCTCGCGCGCCTGCGGCTGGATATCAGCGGATACCACGATCACGAACGTGTTCAGATCTTCGTGGCGCAGTGTTTCGAGAACCTGGTAGCCGTTCATGTCCGGCATCGTCAGGTCGAGAAACATCACGGAAGCCTTGCCGTCACGATAGAGCGCAAGTGCCTCGCGGCCGTTCGCCGCATACGCGATGTCGACGTCCCAGTCCCCCGGTAAGGCCTTTGTCAGCAGCTTGCGAGCGAGCAGCGAATCGTCGGCAATCACAATCGGCAAAGGCATGGCGGCGGAGCGGAATACGGAATGGTCTCTCTCGCGTTAACGACCGTGCGCCGCGTTTCTTTAGGCGCCGAGTGAACGGACGCAAGCTTGCGCCGCCGGGCGGCCACGCAGCGCACGCCGCGGCAAACTTGCACGCGACGGGCTGCGCGCCGGCATCGGCGCGCGCGTATCTGTCATGGAAAGCAAGGCGCGATTCTGTGAGTAAAACCGGGGCGGTGCAACTCGTCATTTTTGCTTTTTCAAACAAAATCGATCCGATCGCGCCCCATTCGGAAAACAGCCGCGACCATTTTTGCGATAAGCACGCAAAATTTTTCCTTGTGTACGTTTGCGCTGCCGGATTCGTCGCGTTTTCAATCTGACAACTTCCTTGGTCGGATTCGTCTGGATTATGCGGGTGCGCGGCGCGGAACGCGGATGCAACTCGTTTATGATGGCAGGCACCTCCAGCCTGCGCTTCGCCCTTTCCCATCCATGACGTCCGACCGGCCTGCCGATTCCCGCGACCCCGCATCCGCCGACGACTGGCAGGACGACGGGACCTACGCGTCCGGCGCGCCCGAGCACGATTTCGCCGTGCGGCGCGTGACGCTGATCGTGCTGCTGATCGCCGCGATCGTGCTGCCGTGCATCTACGTGTCGGTCATGGCGTACAACGACCTGAATGCACGCGAAGCCGCCGCGAGCGACGTGACGATGCGCACCGTGCGCGTGGCGGAGGAACACGCGCTCAAGGTGTTCGACCTCAGCGAGACGCTCGACGCGCGCATCGTCGATCTCGTGCAGGACATGGACGACGCGTCGGTGCGCAAGGACGAATCCGACATCCACGACGCGCTCAACACGATCGGCGGCGGCTACCCGCAGGTCGCGGCCGTGTCGATCTTCGGCGCGAGCGGGATGCTGCTCGCGAACAGCCTCTACTTTCCCGCGCCGTATGCGTCGATCGCGAACCGCGACGACTTCGTCGGCATTCGCGACGGCAAGGTGATCGAACACATCTCGCGCCTGATGATGGGGCCGCTGAAGCTCGAGAACATTCCCGTGTTCAACACGGGGGTCGCGCGTCGCCACAGCGACGGCTCGTTCGCCGGGATGGTGTCGATCGCGCTGAAGTCGTCGTATTTCAATGCGTTCTACCGCGACCTGCTCGGCGGCGCGAAGACGCCGATGACGATGTCGCTCACGCGCACCGACGGCGCCGTGCTCGCGTCGTACCCGCCGCTGCCGGCCGCCGCGCAGGGCGATCACCCGCTTCCGCTGACCGGCGAGCGCAGCGGGCGCACGGGCCTCGCGCGCGTGGGCCACGGCGCGGGCAGCGAGATCGTCGCGTACCGGCAGGTGGGCAGCTATCCGGTCTACGTATCGTGCGCCTACCGCACGTCGGCGATCTGGCGTGAATGGTACGAACACCTGAGCGTGCTGTTCGCGTCGATGTTCGTGCCGTCGTTCGCGCTGTGGTGCGTGATCTGGCTGTCGCTCAAGCGGCTGAAGGCGGAAGAGCAGGCATGGGACCGCTGGCAGGCGGAAGCGTCGATGCGGCGCTCGATCGAATCGGCCTACCGCCAGTCGCGCAAGATGCAGGCGCTCGGCAACCTCGTCGGCAGCGTCGCGCACGACTTCAACAACCTGCTGATGATCATCTCGAGCAACGTGCAGATCGCGCGGCACCGCGGCGTGCAGCACCTCGACACCGAACTCGGCGCGATCGAGCGGGCGCTGAAGAACGGGCAGTCGCTGACGCGCCAGCTGCTCGGCGTCGCGCGCAAGCAGCCGCTGCACAGCGAGACGATCGACGTCGGGCAATGGCTCGGCACCTGCCGCGAACTGATGAAGACGTCGCTCGGCTCGAAGTCGTCGCTGATCGCGGCGGTCGAGCCCGGCGTGTGGCCGATTCGCGTGGACACCGCGGAGCTCGAACTCGCGGTCATCAACCTTGCGGTCAACGCGCGCGACGCGATGCCGACCGGCGGCCGCTTCACGGTCGGCGTGCGCAACGTGACGCTGCGCCGCGAGGACGGCTTTCCGCTGATCGGCGATTTCGTGCAGATCTCGCTCGACGACACCGGCTCGGGGATGGCGCCCGAGGTGCTCGCGCGCGCGTTCGAGCCGCTGTTCACGACGAAGGCGCAGGGGATGGGCACGGGCCTCGGGCTGCCGCAGGTGTTCGCGTTCTGCGAGCGCTCGGGCGGCCTCGCGACGATCGACAGCGCCGTGGGCGCCGGCACGTCGGTGCGGCTCTATCTGCCGCGGGCGAGCGCGCAGGACCTGGTCGTCGCGCGTGCGCCGGCCCCGGTCGCGCCGGCGCACGGCGCCCGGCCGCCGGCTGGCCTGCACGTGCTGCTCGTCGAGGACAACAGCGAAGTCGCCGCGGGCACGGAAGCGCTGATCACGCTGCTGGGGCACCGCGTGACCTACGCGGCGACCGCCGACGACGCGCTGCGGCTCATCGAAGGCGCGCCGGCGGGAGACGGCTTCGATCTCGTGATTTCGGACATTCACATGCCCGGCCAGATGAACGGCATCGATCTCGCCGAGACGCTCGGGCGGCGGCCGGACAAACTGCCCGTCATCCTGGTGACGGGTTATGCGGAGGAGCTCGACCGCACGCGCGGGGTCAACGTGCGCGTGCTGTCGAAGCCGTTCGATATCGCGCTGCTCGACGAGATCCTGCTGGGCATTCGCGACGCGCGGGATGCACGCGATGTGCGGCACGCCGGCGCGCATCACGCGCCGTGAGCGAGCGCCGCTGCGGCGGCGATATCGTCGGGTTCAGGCCGCCTTGTTCAGGCGCACCCACGCGGCGTAACGATCGACGAACCCTTGCAGGAACTTGCGCGTGTCTTCGTTGACGATCTTGCCGTCATCGTCGATGCGGGTCGGGTCGTGCTTGATGAACATTTCCGGCTGGCCGAGCGTCGCGACGTCGAGATACGCGAGCACGTTGCGCAGATGCTGCTGCGACAGCGCCGTGCCGGTCGCGCCCGGCGACGTGCCGAGCACCGCGCCCGGCTTGCCCGCCCACGAATTGGCGCCCCACGGGCGCGAGCCCCAGTCGAGCGCGTTTTTCAGCACGCCCGGAATCGACCGGTTGTATTCCGGCGTGACGAACAGCAGCGCGTCGGCCGCTTCGATCGACTGCTTGAAACGCTTGGCGACTTCCGGGAAATCCGCGTCGTAATCCTGGGAGTAGAGCGGCAGTTCGCCGATCTCGACGAACTCGAACGAGAGATCGGCCGGCGCAAGCGAAATCACTGCGTGCGCGAGCGCACGGTTCCAGGATCCGCGGCGCAGGCTGCCGACGACGACCGCAACACGATATGCCATGACTGTCTCCTTCCGATGGGTGGGGAATCGATACGATTGCTTCGGGACAGGCAGCAAAGGTCTGTTTATAGGCAGGCCAGCCCGTGAACCGTCCCACGGGGCCATCCGGCCGACTTTCCACAAGGTTTTCCACAGAAATTGTGGATAACTTTGCCGGAATGCCCCGCCGTTACACATGCCCGGTCGCGCGATGGCGGGTGCGCGACGCGAGCCTGTCGGCAAGCATAGCGCAGCGCATGGCCGCGTTCGTGAAAATCGTGGCAGAACGTGCGTTGCGGGCCGGCGCCCCGCCCAGTAAGCTGCTGGCACCGTGGCTCGCGCGACCGGCAGCGAGTGCGGCGCCTACCGGAGAGATGCCTGACGATGCCGCCTGTGTATGACGATCCCGCGTATCTTGCGCAGTTGCGGCACGACCTGCTGCGTTTCGCGCGCCTGCAGCTGCGCGACGCCGATGCGGCCGAGGACGCGGTGCAGGAAGCGCTGACGGCCGCCTGGACGCACGCGTCGGAGTTCGCCGGTTTGTCCGCGCACAAGACCTGGGTGTTCGGCATCCTGCGCAACAAGCTGATCGACGTGCTGCGCGCGCGGCAGCGGATGGTGAGCCTGTCCGCGCTCGACGCCGAACTCGACGGCGAATCCGTGCTCGACCGTGAACTCTTCAAGGAAAACGGCCACTGGGCCGCGCACGCGAAACCGCGGCCATGGCCGCGGCCGGAAACGCTGCTGCAGCAGCAGCAATTCTGGATGCTGTTCGAAACCTGCCTGGACCATCTGCCGGAGCAGATCGGGCGCGTGTTCATGATGCGCGAGTTTCTCGATGTCGAAATCGACGACATCTGCACCGAATTGACGTTGACGACGAACCATTGCAGCGTGCTGCTGTACCGCGCGCGTACGCGCCTGCGCACCTGCCTGAGCGAAAAGGGGCTGACGACCGAAGATGCTACCGGGGAAATGTAAGGATGTGACGCGCCTGCTGTCGGATGCGCTCGACCGGCATCTGACGGTGCACGAGCGCGTGCAGGTGCGCGTGCATCTGCCGACCTGCAGCGGCTGCAGGCAGTACCGCGAACAGATTGCGTTGCTGCGGGCGGCGGCAAAGGCCGCGGGCGGGCGGGGGGATGTCGGGTGATGACAGGCCGAAGCGCGGGTGCGGCCGATCGGGTCGCACCTCCGCCGCACATCGATCATCCGGCGCAATAATAAAAATACGCGGAATTCGGCTTATTCGAACAACCCACGCACCGCTTCCGGCGGGCGGCCGATCGCGGCCTTGTTCTTGTATACGACGATGGGGCGCTGCAGCAGGATCGGATGAGCGGCAATCGCCTCGTAGGCTTGCGCGTCGGTCAAATCCTCGCGGGCCAGGCCGAGGGTCTTGTACGGCTCTTCGTTGTCGCGAAGCATGTCACGCACCGGGCGCGCGAGCTGGCGATGCAGCGCCTCCAGTTCCTGAACCGTCGGCGGCGTCTTCAGGTACTCGACGATATTCACGGGCGCGCCGCTCGGATTCAGCGACTCGATAAGCGTCAGCGTCTCGCGAGATTTCGAGCATCGGGGGTTGTGGTAGATCGTGATCATCGTTCCGGCCTGCGTAGTTGGGTCTCGTATTGTAGCCAGTCCGGGCGGGGGGTTGAGCCGGCATGAGGGCAGGGGCGGGGTCGTTGCGATTGCTCGTGAAGGCAGCGTGTGGTTGGGCTGGCTTCGTTGCCGGATAGACTCTGCAATGAAGCTCGTCGGCTATTCTTGACGCTCGCTGCGCAGTTCGGTTTATGCGCATAAATTCGCATCAGAGTCGAGAGCGTCTGAGTCAATGAATCGATCATCCGGGGCGCAGTGCCTCCGGCGGAAGGGCGCTCGTCGACGTCACCTCACGGCGCGGCGCAGTAGCCTGAAGGACTGGCACGCTGCAATTGACGTACCGACAACAGGCAGGTTTATGCGCATAAATCGCGTGAGCGTTGGCGTACTCAATGGGGTGCATTGGGTGCTCAGGTTTCAGTAGCGGCAGGCGCTTCGCGTCGGCCCTTGGTGGCTGCGCCCGCGGCTCGAACGGTTGACGCCACGCGACCGAAGCGTCGCGCCCCACGTTCATTCACGCGCCTTTGTGTCGGCAGATTGGCGGCGTGACAGGCGCCCGCGCCCGGTAGGGGAGTGTGCTTCGGGCATCGGCACATCTTGCGGCATCGTCGCCGACGCCACGCTCCACGCTCCACGCTTCGCGCTTCGCGCTTCGCGCTGAACCGCTGGCAGTTTATGCGCATAAGGCCTGTCCTCATGAGTGCCGTATCGGCCGACCGAACGTAATCGCATCTGGCTGGGTACGCGCATCGGCTACTGATGTGGGCCCCGAATCGTGAGGTGAATGATCATCTCGCCGCGACCGCAGCATCGAACATCCGGTGGTTTATGCGCATAAGCCCTATCGCGCCGCGCATGCCATTACCTCTGCACGCGGACCATGCGCCGGCAAGCCTGCCACGCTGCAGGACCTCCTGCGAATTGCCGCCACGTCTCCGGCGCGATCGCCAATGCATTGGCCGGTTTATGCGCATAAACACCTCGAGGCTGGGCACTTCATCGCACCGTAGATCTTTCGCCACCGCCAACGAAGCGCATCGCCTGATCACGAGCAAGCCGACTCCTTGCACTGGCCATGCGGACACGCACCGAACTCTTGCAAGCATCGTCGTGCGCGTGCTTGGCCCGTCATGCGCCATCGACCGTTGCGAGCCGATTCCTTGTACCGATCATGCGCATACGGATCACACCGAACTCTTGCAATCGTCGTCGCGTGCTCGCTCGGCTCGCGCACCATCGACCGTCGCCACACTCCCGTTTATGCGCATAAACCGCTCGTCCAAACGGCCAACGCGTAGTTGATGAACAACAATTTCATTGAAATATAAATATCGTCCGGTAGAATTCCAACGACCAAAAACAGGAGTGAAAATTGGCCGCGGAAATCATTGCAGTCACTCAACAAAAAGGCGGCGTCGGCAAGAGCACGATCGCCATGCACCTTGGCGCTGCATTTCACGAAAAAGGGAAGCGCGTCCTCGTCGTCGACGCCGACGGTCAAAACACACTGATCCACTGGTCCAGCGCCTCGGGCGACAGCGAAACCGGCATCCCCTTCCCGGTCGTGAACCTTGCCGAAGCGGGTGGCCAGATCCACCGTGAGATCAAGAAGTTCATCAACGACTACGACGTGATCGTCGTGGACTGCCCGCCGTCGATCACCGAGAAAGTGTCCGGCGTCGTCCTGCTGGCCGCATCGATCGCGGTCATTCCAACGTCGTCGTCGCCCGCCGATTACTGGTCGAGCGTCGGGCTGGTCAAGCTGATCCAGCAAGCGCAGGTCATGAACGAAGATCTTCGCGCCGTATTCCTGCTGAACAAGACCGAAGAAAAGCGCATGCTGACCCGCGAGCTGAAGCGGGCCCTCGAAGAGCTCGGCTTCCCGCTGCTCAAGACGCAAATTCCGACGCGGGAAGCGTACAAGCAGGCGATGGCGCTCGGTCAAACCGTCCTGCAGATGAACGATCGCGGCGCGAAGCTCGCCGCCGCGGAAATACGCGCATGCGCCGACGAGATCGTCGCGATGCTGCCCTGACTTTATGCGCACAAAGGACTCGCATGAAACCTTCCCAATTCGCCAAAGGATTCCAAGCGCGACCGGATATGACGACGAGTGAAAAGCGCACGGCCCTCGATCGGCTGAACGCGATCGACGGCCTCGTCAAATCGGAAACGCCTGCACCCGCCACCGCAAAACCCGCGAAGAAAGACACCGTCGCCTCGCCGGCGCCGGACTTCACGCTCGACCCGTCGACCGACGAGTCGCCGCACTATCGTGCGTGGCGCCTCGAGAATCGCTATGCGCCCGGCCAGGTGATCGAGCTGTCGCTGAAGACCATCAAGCACAGCCCGTTCAACCCGCGGCACTTCTATCTGAAGTCGTCGATTGCCGAACTCGCGGTCAACCTTGCGAAGCAAGGCCAGCAGCAGGCGATTCACGTGATCCCCGACTATGACAATCCGGGCACGTATTTCGTCAGCGACGGCGGCCGCCGCGTGCGCGCGCTGAAGGAGGCGAACAAGGAGACGGTGAAGGCGATCGTGATCGATCTGCCGATCGGCATCCAGAGCTACAAGCTCGGCTACGACCTCAACGTCCAGCGCGATTCACAGACCGTGTTCGACAACGCCGTCGTGTGGCGACGCTTCCTCGACGACAAGCACTTCCAGAGTCAAAAGGAACTGGCCGAACATCTCGGGCTCGACGAATCGACGATCGCGGTCGCACTGTCGATCGGCAAGCTGCCGGAATCGATCATGCAGGAAATGGTCGCGCGCCCCGATCGCTTCGGTTCGAACATGGCCTATCAGGTCGGGCGCTATCACAGCGCCCGCGGCACGGATGCGACGCTGCGGCTGATCAACAAGATCGTCTCGGACGACCTGAGCACGCGCCAGGTGTCCGACATCGTGAAAGGCCGGGCCGCGGCCCAGGAATCCCCGAAGCCCGCCAGCCGCCAGCGCTATGCGCAACGGCTCGAGATCAAGCTCGGCGGCACGTCGGTCGGCGATCTGAAGTCCTATGGGGACGACCGCATCGAGCTGCGTTTGCGCGGGCTGCCGAAGGAAAAGCGTGACGCGATCCTCGAGCAACTCGAGCGGATGCTGCTGTCGGATCAAGCGTGATGAGCGGCGGGCGCCCGGCGATGCCGGCGCCCCCGCAGCAGGACAGGCGGCTCAGGCCGCCCGGGATTGATTCAGCGTAAAGGCGAGCAGGTCGCCGTCGGTCGGCTCGCCCCAGGTCTTCTGGGCCAGCCAGTCGAAGAAGGCCGTCTCGGCCAGCTTGGAATCGAGGCCGCGTTTGCGCCAATCGTCGCGCATGTGCGAGCCCATCGTCGGCAGTGCCTCCGATTCGAACGATTCGCGCGCCACTTCGCGCTCCGCGTCGCCCTGCTCGTCGTACAGCGCCTTCGCTTCCTTGCGCCGATACGCCGCGTATTCGCTCAGCAGACGCGCCTTCAGATCGTCCGGCTGGGCCGCTGGCGCCTTGCCCGACGTCGCACTGCCAGGCAGCGCCTCGACGGCTTCCACCGGCGGCGCATAGCCCTTCTTCAGCGCATCCTTGAACAATGCCGCGGCGCTTCGCACCGGCGGCAGCGTCGTGCTGCGCATCCGCTGCTCCGTCATCTGCAGCGCAGCGCGAATGCGGTTCTCTTCGCTGTCCGCGTACAGCGTCTGCGCTTCCTTCAACGGAATGCCGATCTTCACCATCCGGTCGACCAGCGTGCTGTCGAACACGTTCGGGTGCTCGTCGAGCGCCAGCATCGGCTGCTTGCGCTCGGTCACGCGGAACTGGATCTCCGCGACCCGCCGCCCCTCGCGATGCTCGATCAGCTCAACGAAGATATTGGTGACCGCGTTGACTTCCGCGATCGCGGGGCGCAGGTAGTCGCGTTTGAAGTACTTGTATTCGCGTTTCGCCTCGTCGCCGGCTTCGGTGTCCGGCGTGCCCGACAGGATGGGCCGCCACCATTCCCACGGCTCACGCATCGTCAGGTGGCTCGGGTTCGTCAGGTAACGCACGCAGATCTCGTACAGCGCGAGGCCCGCGCTGCTGCGCAGCTGGCTCTGGAACTGCAGGCTGAGGCGAGCGTACTGGACCGGGTCCAGCAGTTTCTTCTTGATCTTCGGCGCGAACGAGAATTCGACCCACACGCGGCGCGTGGCCGGATCTTCGAGAATTTCCGCGTCCGCGATCAACGTCGAGATCCCCCACTTGCGGCCGGGCTTCTGGCTCGACGTGCCCGTGCTCCATTCGACCTGCACCGACACCATGCGGCGCAGGTGTTCCTTCACGAGCGCGGTGTCGTTCGAATCGAATGCGGAGTTGGCGACGATGTCCGACAACAGCGCGCGATAGGTATCGCCCGAGTCGTCGGCCTGCTGCGCGACGGCCAGCAGGACGTTGAACAGCTTGCGGGTCAGGAGGGTGATCTTGCCGCTTTTCGGCTGAATGGCGATCGCCTCGACGGCCTTTCGCAATTCGGCTGAACTGGCACTCACCACATCCACATCGGTTTTCTTGGCGCGCTTCGTGGCCATGCGTCGGGTCGGAGGAGAAGTTTTCCGGAAGGATAGCGCCTGCGGTGAAGTGCGTCCAGAACGACATGCTCACCATAGCCGGTGAAGCGGGCTCACGAAATGGCGCTCACCCCAACCCGCTCCCGCAAAGGCTCACCGGTCCAGAATCGCCGTGCAGCGGACTCACCTTTACGCGCCGCGGGAGACGCGGATTCACAGTTTTTTGCCTGTGCATACTCCGGGCGCCAAGCCTTCCCGTATCGGCTCACCTGTGATCCTGTCGCAAATTTACGACTGGGATTCTGTGACCGCTGCACAGTGCCTCGATCCCATGCGCAACCGGCCTGTATGCATGTACAGGCGCGGGCGGCCGAGGAATTTGCATCAGGCTCGGCATCCGGAAAGACGTTGTATCCCAAGGCTCGCACAGCCCGTTTCCGCGCCACCGGCACGTGTTTCAGCAGCGTCGGGGGCACGTATCGACAACCGGGGCGCGCATTGTACAGTGCGCCATTGACGCACGCTCCCGAAAAATCTCACCTTCGCGCTGTGCGATTCCAACGATCGGACATCGACGGATCCCCGACGCGCGCGGGATCCGCCCCTTTGCACCTCCTGTAAACCCTCACCTTATCGACAGAAGCGCCGCGAAAACAGACGGAGAAGGCGCTCCCGAAAAGCCTCACCGTAACCTCCGCGGTTTCAAAAATCCCAATGTCCTCCGATACTTAAGCGCGAAATGTGAATGCACCGGCCTGTGGCGCACTCCCCGAAAAACCTCACCTTTCGCGTGCAGGCATTCGTACGACAATCGCGTGTCAGGTCCTGAAAAACCTCACCTGTGCCGAAAAAAGGCTTGCACAGACAGTCTCACCATCCAGTATTGGCGGGCTTTTCAGCCGAAGTGGATACCCACTCCCCCCGTAAAATCTCACCTGTGACCATTTTGCGGGCAAATTATGTTCCCGAAAACGCTCACCTGTGGCGACACAGCCCGCTTGTCCGGCAGGTCCCGAAAAGCCTCACCTGAAGCTGTTCGAGCCAGGATTGCCGCCATTTCGCTCCCGAAAAGCCTCACCTTTTGGGGTCCACAGGGCTGGAAACGCCCTTTTGTGGTGCAAAATCCCTTCTGTGTCCCGGAAATCCTCACATCAAATCGGCCTGGAGTCCCGTGGAATCTCACCTTTCACCAAAACTGCCTAAAAGAAGGGCAGAATCGACGGCAAATAGCGGTCCCGAAAAGCTTCACCTATGTCTGCACAGGCAGAAAACTGTGCATTCAGGCACAGCGGGCGTTCCGCGGCTGTGAGGCCCCGAAAACCCTCACCTTTGGAAAATCGACCTATTCACTGTGATCCCGAATCCGCTCACGACCTTTCCCGCAAGGGCTCACGCAGCTCCCCGAACCCCATCACGTCGGCTCCCGCAGAAGGTCACCTTGGTTCCTGTAAAGCTTCACCTTGTCGGCCGGAAACCCTTGGTACATAAGGCTGTGCCGTGGCGTTAACGTTTTTAACTAAGGGTTCAAGGGTGTTTACTTCTATTACTCTCAATACGTCCCTGGCGGAGTTTTCCACAGACACCCCTACCCCAACACCGATCTTCTCCTCGACACAGATCGGACACCGATCGCCATGTGAAACAACCCCTGTTTTTTGTGACCTGCGTGAAAACATCGCTGGAACAATCACTTAGCTCGGTTTCTTAGCTTTGTTTCACGGAATCGGTGGCCTGCTTCAGCTATGAAGGACCACAGCACGGCTTTCTGTGACTGTCGACGCAAATTCGCAACGTTCCCCAAAAATTGGTATCGAATAGTACGTATTTCGTTATGATTGCGACATTCGAACGCCTGAGAAAAACACCATGACCCTCGACGAAATGCGTCAAGTCATCCGGGATGAACTGGAATCGTTGCGAGCCGGCGGCGCCCGCCGGCAGGAATTGTCGCTGCATGCCTGCAAGCGGTTGTTTTTCGATCTGGGCATCCGTCCATCCGCGGCGAATGTCCGCGATCTCACCCAGACCGGCAGCGCGAGCGACATTCCGAAGGACATCGACCACTTCTGGGAACGGATCCGCTCCGCATCGAAAGTTCGTCTGGAAGGCGCCGCGATTCCGAAAGCCGTCGAGGAAAAAGCCGGTGCGCTGCTGGGCGCTCTCTATGAAGAAGCGCTGAAAGTTGCGCGCGACAGTCTCGACGTCGACCGCGAGCAGGTGCGCACCGATGTCGCACAAGCCGAGCAGGCATTGCGCGACGCACACATTCGTCAGGAAACGCTCGAAACGGCCCTCGCGCGCAGCGAAGCCCGCAACGAACAACTTCAGGCGCGGGTGACCGAACTCGAAGTGCAGCTGGCCTCGCAGGCGACACACGGTTCGGCAAACGAAGCGACGCTGCTCACCTCAGTCAGCCGTCTGGAAAAGGAATTGGTCGCGGCGACCGGCCGGGTAGACGCAGAACAGACACAGAACGCCGCGTTGCGCGACCGCATCGATATGCTGCAAGCCGAGTTGCAGCAACGCACCGAGCATTACGCGCAACAAATCAAGGATGCGGTGGCCGAAGCCGAACGGCGCGTCAAGCCGATGCTGGTCGAGCTGGACTCGTTGCGCAGCATGGCGTCGACCTATCAGTCCGGGTTGCGCGACGTGCAACGCAAGGAATTCGACTTCCTGCAACAACTGAGTGCCGCCAAGGCTCGCGCGGACCGCCTCGAAGAGCAGCTTCGCAGTCAGAGCGACGAACTGGACGCCACGACGCGTGAAAGGAACACATTGCGCGCGAATCGCGGGGTGAATCCGGAAATCGCCGGCTTGATCCGGCGCCTGGCCGATAGCGGCAAGCTTGATGCCGATGCGTTTTCCGTGATCGGCACTGCGCTGGACCAGGATATTCCGGTTCCGAGCCAGTGTCCGCACTGCGACGGCGAACCCGAGCTGTCGCATACCGGTGAAGGTTTCGAAGTGTCGTGCCCGGAGTGCGAACACGCGTCGGGATCCTGGCCGTCCCGCTTCGAGGCAGTCGCCCGTTTCGCGCAAAACTGACCGGAATCGTCGCCTATCCGGCCACAGGTGAGGAGATTCGGGAAGCCAAAGGTGAGATTTTGCGGGGGCGTCGAAAGGGTGAGCCCCCGCCGCGCAAGGCACTCACGTATTGCAGGACGCGCGCCGCGCGATCACGAACCGTGAGATTCCGGGGCTGCGTCGACTTCACCCTCGACCAGTGCGTCGCGCCAGTTCTTCCAGGCCCGATGCAGACGATTCGACGAAATCGGCTGCATGAAGCCGAGCCACCGGCCGACCCGCTCGAGCGGCACATCGTTTTCGAACAATTCCGCGGCGTAGGTATTGCGCAGTGTCTGCGGGCTGGCCCGGGCGGTGCGCGATGTCGCGAGGTCCGCCGCTTCGACGATGGCATCGACGGCACGCAACATCGTCGCCTTGTGCATCGGGCGCCCGGTGTGCGATGCGGGAAAGACGAGGTCGCCCGGAATATCCTGGCGCTTGCGTTCCACGAGCCACGCATCGAACAGCGCAATGGCGAACGACGCCAGATGTGTTTCCCGTGCGAAGTCGGGATGCGTCGACGGAATCTGCAGCGACGTGCCGCCCGCATTAATGCAACTAATCGTGAGTACCCGGGCTTCGCCGGTTTTCACGCCGGCGCCGAGAAATGCGGCGACGAGCGCGCGACCGCGTCGCTCTTTCCATTGCGCGGCGCCCGATACACCGATCGGCGAAAACAGATACGCCAGCAACCTGGCGCGTTCGGACGGCGTGAGAAAGCCGGTGGGTTCGTTGTCGCGCGCCTTGCGCCAGATCGCTTCGCCATCCTGAGCGATGAAGCGAGCCGGGTTGGTCGACGCGAATTCGCTGCGGCGGATGTGGTCGAGCACGCGCTCGATCAGCCGCAAATAGCGCATCCGCTGCGTTTTCTTGATCGGCAGCTCGCCGACGAAATGCGCGATCGACGCCGTATCGACCGTTGCGAGATTCTTTTGATGCACGCGAAGCCAGGTCAGAAAGGCTCCCCATTGCGCACGATAGACGTCAGCGGACGACCGGCGATAGTCCTGCATGGCAAGCCATGCGTCGAACGCGGCTTCGGGAGAGGCGATCCAGTCTGACGCACCGCGGTCGAACAGATCCTTTTCTTCCGCTGGCTGGGGCATGGGCGTGGACGAAGGAAGGGACATGTCATTTATTCCGTTAGTTGCATATATGGTAGCCCTTTCCGCGGAAT
Organism: Burkholderia stagnalis; assembly: GCF_902830275.1. Lineage (GTDB taxonomy): Bacteria > Pseudomonadota > Gammaproteobacteria > Burkholderiales > Burkholderiaceae > Burkholderia > Burkholderia stagnalis. The sequence continues at coordinate 333,766 of NZ_CADESW010000003.1, forward strand.
CCTTGGGGGCTCCCCGCCTATCCGGCCTCATTCGCCGGCACGGCGATCAGTCGCCCCAGGCTTGGCTTAGACGGGCGACGTGCACGGATGGTTGTGCGCCGCGTTTGTTTGCCGCGGCCTCGTACGCGATGACCGCGAACGAGAACACAGCCGGCAGCGCGTTGGACTGCCCGAAGTCGATCGGGTCGTCCGTTTCGGGAAAAGTCATGTCCGACGGCCGTTCGAACAGCTGCCGCATGCCGGCGTCGTGCCGGCTGGCGAAGCCGAGATCCGCGAGCGCTTCGGCTTCGATGGCATGCAGCAGGCGCCACGTAAGCGGCACCTGCTGGCGGATATAGCGTTCGGCAATATGCCGAACGATCTTCTCGAGGTCGTGCGCAGCAGCCTTGAAGCTGAGCGCGGCCAGATCTTGTTCTTCGGTCATCGCAGGCTCCTGTCGACCACGGGCAGCGCGTCGGCGCGCCCTGGGCCCTTGCAAAGCGGAATGTCCGTATACTGTACAAACATACAGTATTTTTCGCAACTGGCCATTCGGATGACTGGACGGCCCCTCAGCGATGAATCACGATCAGCAACGCTCTTGCTTCGCCCTTGCCGGGGTTGCGGATCGCGTGCGGCGTATCGGCCGGGTAGCGTGCGGTGTCGCCGTTCTTCAGGCGGCGCACGCTGCCCGCGGCTTCGATTTCCATCGCGCCCTGCAACACCGTCAGGTGTTCGCGCGTGCCCGGCTCGTGCGCGTTCGACACGAGCGCGCCGCCGCCCGGCAGCGTCAGCTCGTACCACTCGAACCTGCCGGCGAGGTCGATCGGGCCCCACACGCGCAGCTGGTACTGGCCGTCGTGCCCGGCGAGCGTCGGGATGTCGTGCGGGCCGTCGACGCGGATCGTTTCCGGCGCCTTCGGTTGCGAGAACAGTTCGTCGAGCGTGATGCCGAGCGCGTTCGTCAGCCGCCACGCAACCGCGATCGTCGGGTTGGCCTTGTCGCGCTCGATCTCGGAGAGCATCGATTTCGATACGCCGGCCGCGCGCGACAGGTCGTCGAGCGTGAGCTTGCGTTCGTTGCGCAGGCGCTGGATCTGTTCGCCGACGCGCGGCGGTGTCGCGGCGGCGGGTGCGGCTGCCGCGCTTGCGGACGCGCGCCGGGACCCGGAGGAACTTGCCATTTGAATTCCGTTCGCTTAGAGTTGTTCGGTATTTCGAATTTTAGTTCGGAATAACGGAAAAGAGCGGTCAACCGAACGACCGACTATAACAGTAGCAGGCCGCTGCGCCGCCGCCACGAGCGGGTGCCGGCGGGTTGCGATTCCTGTCAGGAGCTTTGCGATGCGTGATGCCTTTCTCGCCCAGGTGCGCGGGACCCTCGACCAGATCCGCGCGGACGGTTTCTACAAGACCGAGCGCGAGATCGCAAGCCCGCAGGCGGCGGCCGTGCGGCTCGCCGGTGGCGCCGGCGTATTGAATTTCTGCGCGAACAACTACCTGGGTCTCGCGAACGATCCGCGCCTCGTGGCCGCGGCGAAGGCCGGCCTCGACCAGGACGGGTTCGGGATGGCATCGGTGCGCTTCATCTGCGGCACGCAAACCGTGCACAAGCAGCTCGAAAGCGCGATCGCCGCTTTCCTCGGCACCGACGACAGCATTCTCTATTCGAGCTGCTTCGACGCGAACGGCGGCCTGTTCGAGACGCTGCTCGACGAAAGCGACGCGGTGATTAGCGACGAGCTGAACCACGCGAGCATCATCGACGGCATTCGTCTGTGCAAGGCGAAGCGCTACCGCTACCGGAACAACGACCTGGCCGATCTCGAGGCGAAGCTCAAGGAAGCCGATGCGGCCGGCGCGCGCCACAAGCTGATCGCGACCGACGGCGTGTTCTCGATGGACGGCATCATCGCCGACCTGAAGGGCATCTGCGATCTCGCCGACCGCTACGGCGCACTCGTGATGGTCGACGATTCGCATGCGGTCGGCTTCATCGGCGAGCACGGGCGCGGCACGCCCGAATACTGCGGCGTCGAGGGGCGCGTCGACATCATCACCGGCACGCTCGGCAAGGCGCTGGGCGGCGCGTCCGGCGGCTATGTCGCGGCGCGGCGCGAGGTCGTCGAGCTGTTGCGCCAGCGCTCGCGCCCGTACCTGTTCTCGAACACGCTCACGCCGAGCATTGCCGCGGCCTCGCTCGAAGTGCTCGAGCTGCTCGGCAGCGACGAGGGCGCGAAACTGCGCGAACGCGTGCGCGAGAACGGCGCGCGCTTCCGCCAGCAGATGACCGAAGCCGGCTTCACGCTCGTGCCGGGCGAGCACCCGATCATCCCGGTGATGCTCGGCGATGCGCAGCTCGCGACGAACATGGCCGATGCGCTGCTCGGCGAAGGCGTCTATGTGATCGGCTTCTCGTTCCCGGTCGTGCCGCGCGGGCGCGCGCGCATCCGCACGCAGATGAGCGCCGCGCATACGCCCGAACAGATCGACCAGGCCGTCGCGGCGTTCGTGCGCGTCGGCAAGTCGCTCGGCATCGTCTGACGGAGGCCGCCCATGAAAGCACTCGCAAAGCTCGAACGCGGCCCCGGCCTGTCGCTCACGCGCGTGAAGCGCCCCGAAGTCGGACACAACGACGTACTGATCAAGATCCGCCGCACGGCGATCTGCGGCACCGACATCCATATCTGGAAGTGGGACGACTGGGCGCAGAAGACGATTCCGGTGCCGATGCACGTCGGTCACGAATACGTCGGCGAGATCGTCGAGATGGGGCAGGAAGTGCGCGGCTTCGCGATCGGCGACCGCGTGTCCGGCGAAGGGCACATCACGTGCGGATTCTGCCGGAACTGTCGCGCGGGGCGCCGGCACCTGTGCCGCAACACGATCGGCGTCGGCGTCAACCGCGAGGGCGCGTTCGCCGAATATCTGGCGATTCCCGCGTTCAACGCGTTCAAGATTCCGCCGGAGATCTCCGACGATCTCGCATCGATCTTCGACCCGTTCGGCAACGCGACGCACACGGCACTGTCGTTCAACCTCGTCGGCGAGGACGTGCTGATCACGGGCGCCGGCCCGATCGGGATCATGGCGGTCGCGATCGCGAAGCACGTCGGCGCGCGCAACGTCGTCATCACCGACATCAACGACTATCGGCTCGAGCTCGCGCGCAAGATGGGCGCGACGCGTGCGGTCAACGTCGCGCGCGAATCGCTGCGCGACGTGATGACCGATCTGCACATGACCGAAGGTTTCGACGTCGGGCTCGAGATGTCCGGCGTGCCGAGCGCGTTCACGAGCATGCTCGAGGCGATGAATCACGGCGGCAAGGTGGCGCTGCTCGGCATTCCGCCCGCGCAGACGGCGATCGACTGGAACCAGGTGATCTTCAAGGGCCTCGAGATCAAGGGCATCTACGGCCGCGAGATGTTCGAGACCTGGTACAAGATGGTCGCGATGCTGCAAAGCGGCCTCGACCTGTCGCCGATCATCACGCACCGCTTCGGTGTCGACGATTACGAGAAGGGCTTTGCGGCGATGCTGTCCGGCGAAAGCGGCAAGGTGATTCTCGACTGGACGGTCTGACCGCGAGCCGGCCGCCGCGGTGCGTCGTCGCGGCCGGCGGACGCGTTCCGGGAAGCGTCAGCGGCCGGGTCAATTGCCGGCCATCATCGCAAGGTGCTCGGCGATCGGGCCGAGCGCGAGCGCCGGCAGGAACGTCACCAGCGTGACCAGCACCACGGTCGAGACCAGCATGCAGAAGAACAGCGGCCCGTGCGTCGGCAACGTGCCGGCGCCGGGCGCACGCCGCTTCTTTCGCGCGAGCGATCCCGCGATCGCGAGCACCGGCACGATGACCGTGAAGCGCCCGAACCACATCGCGATGGCCAGCGACGTGTTGTAGAAGAGCGTGTTCGCCGACAGGCCCGCGAATGCGCTGCCGTTGTTGTTCGCGGCCGACGAGAACGCGTAGAGCATCTCGCTGAAGCCGTGCGCACCCGGATTGCCGAGCCCGGCGACGCCCGCCGGCGTCACCGCCGCGATCGCGGTGCCGGCCAGCACGATCAGCGGCGTGGCGAGAATCGCGATCGACACCATCTTCATTTCGTACACGTCGATCTTCTTGCCGGCATATTCGGGTGCGCGCCCGATCATCAGCCCGGCGACGAACACCGCGAGCAGCACCACCATCAGCATGCCGTACAGGCCCGAACCGGGGCCGCCGAAGACGACTTCACCCGACTGCATAAGCGCCATCGTCACGAGGCCGCCGAGCGGCGTGAACGAATCGTGCATCGCGTTGACGGCGCCGTCGCCGCTGCTCGTCGAGACGGTCGCATACAGCGCCGACGAAACGATGCCGAAGCGCGTCTCCTTGCCTTCCATGTTGCCGCCCGGCTGGCTTGCCGATGCAACGGCGTCGATGCCCGGCGCGGTCAACGCCGGGCCGGCCGTCTGCTCGGCCCGGATCGTTGCGGCGGCGGCCGCGACGAACAGCATCAGCATCGCGGCGTAGATGGTCCAGCCCTGCCGAGGGTCCTGAATCATCGTGCCGAACGTATGGCACAGCGCGGCCGGAATCAGCAGGATCGCGATCATCTGCAGGAAGTTCGCGAACGGCGTCGGGTTCTCGTACGGATGCGCGGAGTTGGCGTTGAAGAAGCCGCCGCCATCACCGCTCAGCAGCTTGATCGATTCCTGCGATGCGACGGGCCCCATCGGCAGTGTCTGCCGGTTCGCGGCCGGCGCCGACCGGTGCGGCTGCACGATCGCGACGTCGCGATCGGGCGCAAAACCCTGCACCACGCCTTGCCCGATGAATGCCGCCGCGAACAACGCGGACAGCGGAACCAGCACGTAGAGCGTCACGCGCGTCAGGTCGGTCCAGACATTGCCGATCGTGTCGCTGCCGCGGCGCGTAAGGCCGCGAATCAGCGCAAGCAAGACGACGATCCCGCTCGCGGCCGACAGGAAACCCTGCACGCCGATGCCGAGCATCTGCGTCAGGTTGCTGAGCGTCGTCTCGCCCGCATACGCCTGCCAGCTCGTATTCGTCGCGAAGCTCACCGTCGTGTTGAACGCGAGCCCCGGCTCCACGTTCGGCAGATGCTGCGGATTGAGCGGCAGCCAGGCCTGGATGCGTTGCAGCAGGTAGAGCGCGGCCGCGCCGAGCGCATTGAATGCGACCAGCGCGATCGCATAGTGCGTCCAGTGCATGTCGTCGTCGGGTGCGACACCCGCGAGACGGTAGATCGCATGCTCGATCGCGGCAAGGTGCCGCAACGGGCCCGGCAGGTCGCCGCGGGCGATGCGGGCGACGTACTGCCCGAGCGGTTTGGCCAGAAAGGTGAGAACAAACAGGAGCACGCCGACCTGTGTCCAGGCATTGCCGATCACACCGCCTCCCAGACCGGCGTTGCCGGCCAGCATCGAATGGATAGGTTCATTTCATTGGATGCCGGGCCGATTCGCCGGCAAGCGATCAAGCGCGGCGCGCGCCGTCAGCGCAGCGGCTTGTTCTCGATCCAGTGCGGATCGAGCTGCAGGTTGAGGCACACGAGCCAGTGCTTCGGACAGCGCGGCGCGATGCGCACCGGCGCGTCGTCGGAGCCGCCGAACGCGATGAAGCCGTGCTCGAGCGCATGACGGTACGCACGCAGCGCGTCGGCCTGCAGCCAGTAGCTGACGAGCGCGCACGACGCGAAGCGGAACAGCAGCAGCGTGGCAGCCTCGGGCGCAAACCCCGCCGAGACGAGCACGAAGTCGAACGCAAGCGTCAGCAGGTGCGCACCGGCGGTCGTGACGAGCGCCAGCTTCGCGAGGCCGCGCAGCCGCAGCGCGGCGCGAAGGCGTGCGTTGCGCAGCGCGCGCCGCGCGGCTTCGTCCGGCTCGACGCGTGCGTCGCGGCTCGGGAGCGGGTCGCGTTTCATGATGTAGCCGCTTGCCGGCGGACGGGCTGGATCGCGATTGCGCCGCTTATCGGGGTGGCGCCAAGCGTCGCGCCGACCGGCTTGCACAGCACGGCGCTGTCATAGCCGCGGCCCGCGAAGCGCATCACGTCGATCGGACGAAATCCTTCACCGACGCAGAATTCAACGAGCCGCGCCGCCTCCTGCGGCACGTCGAGTGCGAGATGGCTGGCGCCGCGCGACGCGGCCCACCGCTCGGCGAACGCGAGCAGCGAGCGGCCGATGCCGCGCGCCTGCCAGACCGGATCGACGGCAAGCTCGCGGATCGTCGCGACGCGGCGGCTGCGATACGGGTCGCACGGGGCGTCGGGATCGGACATGCGCATCGTGATCGTCGCGACCAGATGGCCCTTGCTGAGCGCGACGAAGCATTCGCCGGCAAGCGTGGACGCGCGCGTCCCGGCGGCGGAGCGGTCGACGGCCGGGTACGGGAAACCCAGCGCGCCAAGGGGCGCGAACGCGCGCTGGAGCACGCCGGTCAGCGACTCGTACGAGTCGGTGCGCGGGTCGAAGCGCCTCAGCACGACGCGATCGTCAAGCTGTTTCGCGTAAGCGGCATAGGTGCGGGTGCGACGTGCGGGTGCGGAATGCGGCATGACATCCTCAGGCCCAACTGGGTGCACGCAGTGTAGTGAGTCGCGAATGTCGGCATCAAGAAAAAATGTCGTAAAGATCGCGGCCCGGCCACGATCCGCCGACCATTCAAGGTAGAACGAACGTTCTGCATCCTGCTTGACATGGGAGAATGATCGTTCTACTGTAAACCCATCCGATCCAGTTCCAGCCAACCGACCATGACCACACACGCACCTCAGCCCGGAGAACCGGGCGCGCGCGACCGCCTGCTCGACGCGGCCGAAGCGCTGATCTATTCCGGCGGGATCCATGCAACCGGCGTCGACGCGATCGTGAAGCGTTCCGGCGCCGCGCGGAAGAGCTTTTATTCGCATTTCGAATCGAAGGAAGCGCTGGTCGTCGCGGCGCTCGAGCGGCGCGACGAGCGCTGGATGCGCTGGTTCGTCGACGCGACGCTTGCGCGCGGCAAGACGCCGCGTACGCAATTGCTCGGCATGTTCGACGTGCTGCGCGACTGGTTCCAGCAGCCCGATTTCCACGGCTGCGCGTTCCTGAATGCGTCCGGCGAGATCGCGGACGCCGACGATCCGGTGCGGATCGTCGCGCGGGCGCACAAGGCGCGCCTGCTGGCGTTCGTGCGCGAACGGCTCGACGCGCTGGCCGACGACACCGGTGTCGAGCGCCGCATGCTCGCGCGCGTCGCACGCCAGTGGCTCGTGCTGATCGACGGCGCGATCGGCGTGGCGCTCGTGAGCGGCGACGCGACGGCCGCGCGCGATGCGCGCGCCACGGCCGAACTATTGCTCGACGCCGTGTCGCGGCCGTCGAAGTAGCAAGCTGGCCGCGGCTTCGCGCGGCCCAATCCTGACTGGAGAAAAAACGATGTCTGAATCAGCCGAAGTTCGTCCGCCCGTTCCGCCCTTTTCGCTCGAAACGGCGGTGCAGAAAGTCCGCGCCGCGGAGGATGGGTGGAACACGCGCGATCCGCACCGTGTGTCGCTCGCTTATACGCCGCAAAGCCGCTGGCGCAACCGCGCGGAGTTCGCGAACGGCCGCGACGAAATCGTCGCATTGTTGCAGCGGAAATGGACGCGCGAGCTCGACTACCGGCTGATCAAGGAGCTGTGGGCGTTCGGCGGCAACCGCATCGCGGTGCGGTTCGCGTACGAATGGCACGACGACGCCGGCAACTGGTTCCGCTCGTACGGCAACGAGAACTGGGAGTTCGACGACAACGGCCTGATGGCGCGTCGTTTCGCGTGCATCAATGACATGCCGATCCGCGAAGCCGATCGCCTGTTTCACTGGCCGCTCGGCCGCCGTCCGGACGATCATCCGGGCCTCTCCGATCTCGGACTGTAATCGTCGCGTGTCGGTTGAAGGTGAGGAAATGCGGGGGCCGATGCGTCGAAGGTGAGAATCTTCGGGAGCCGGCGAACATGCACTCGGAAAGACCGCGTCGGCGGGCCATCGAAACGTCGTGATGTACGAACGCCCGCACGATTGCATCGTGCGGGCGTTCGAATTCATGGCGCGATCGCATCACGTTGCCGGGGGCGGTCTGCATTGCATCGGTGATCGACGGTCAGCAGCGTCGCTCACTGATTGACGCATGCCTCATGCGTTGGTGCACTGTCGCACGTCGTGCGCCTCACCAATCGAATGCATAACGAAACAAGCGCGACGACTGTGCCGAAATGCGGTGCGGTGCGTAGTGACCAGAGCGAATACTCACCCGTTCGGCTCGATCGGCGCGCAATCAAGTGCGTATCCGCACATCACGTTTCTCACCGATCGATTCCGATGAACCATCAACGACGTGCCGATCGCGCGGCATCCACAAGTGCGCATCGACACGCCGTTCAACTCACCCGTTATCCCGCGATCCGAGCCGCGATCGCCTCGCCCACTGCCTGCGTGCCGGCGCTGCCGCCGAGATCGCGCGTATGCGGCCCAGCGCGCAGCACATCCTCGATCGCGGTGACGATCGCGTCGTGCGCGTCGCGTTCGCGGCCCGCGCCGTTGCCGAGGAAATCGAGCATCATCGCCGCCGACCAGATCATCGCGATCGGGTTCGCGATGTACTGGCCCGCGATGTCGGGCGCCGAGCCGTGCACGGGCTCGAACAGCGACGGAAACGTGCGATCGGGGTTGAGGTTCGCCGACGGTGCGATGCCGATCGTGCCGGTGCATGCGGGGCCGAGGTCCGACAGGATGTCGCCGAACAGGTTCGATGCGACGACGACGTCGAAGCGGTCGGGCTGCAGCACGAAGCGCGCGCACAGGATGTCGATGTGCTGCTTGTCCCAGGCGACTTCCGGATAGCGTTCGGCCATCTCGGCCGCGCGCGCGTCCCACCACGGCATGCTGATCGCGATGCCGTTGCTCTTCGTTGCGACGGTCAGGCGCTTCGCGCGCCGCTGCGCGAGTTCGAATGCGAACTTCAGCACGCGCTCGGTGCCGTGCCGCGTGAAGATCGACTGCTGCATGACCACTTCGCGCTCGGTGCCTTCGAACATCGTGCCGCCGACCGACGAGTATTCGCCTTCGGTGTTCTCGCGCACGATCATGAAATCGATGTCGCCGGCGCGGCGGCCCGCGAGCGGCGACGGCACGCCGTCGAACAGGCGCGCGGGCCGCAGGTTGATGTACTGGTCGAACTCGCGGCGGAACTTCAGCAGCGACCCCCACAGCGAGATGTGATCGGGCACCGTCGCCGGCCAGCCGACCGCGCCGAACAGGATCGCGTCCATGCCGGCGAGCTGCGCCTTCCAGTCGTCCGGCATCATCTTGCCGTGCTGCGCGTAGTAGTCGCAGCTCGCCCAGTCGATGTGCGTGAAGTCGAACCGGATGCCGAAACGGGCCGTTACGGCGCCGAGCGCGCGCAGGCCCTCGGGCATCACTTCGCGGCCGATGCCGTCACCGGGGATGATGGCGATTTTGTATGTCCTGTCGCTCATGCGAGTGCTCCTCCAAGTCTGATCGGGCCGTCGCACACGATGTGCGCGGCAGCGGACGAGCTCATTCTATTTATTTCCACGGAGATTAAAATCGCCGGGAAGTGAATCGACTTTCCACGAATCGTGAATAAATTACCGAACCTGGATGACCTGCGCGTGTTCAGCGCCGTCGTCCGCCTGACGAGTTTCAGCGCGGCGGCCGAGCAGCTCGGCGTGTCGCCCGCGTATGTCAGCAAGCGCGTCGCGCTGCTGGAAGCGCAGCTCGGCACGCGGCTGCTGCATCGCTCGACGCGCCGCGTCGCGGTGACTGAAGCCGGCGAGCGTGTGCTCGCCCGCGCCGAGAAGATCCTCGACGATGTCGATCATCTCGTCGAGGACGTGTCGGCCACGCGTTCGGTGCCGCGCGGCACGCTGCGCATCTCGAGCAGTTTCGGCTTCGGCCGGCACATCGTCGCGCCCGCGCTGCTCGAGTTCACCGCGCGCTATCCGCAACTGAACGTGCGGCTCGATCTGTTCGACCGGCTCGTCGACGTCGCGGGCGAAGGGTTCGACATCGACGTGCGGATCGGCGACGAGATCGCCGATCACCTGATCGCGCGCCGGCTGGCCGCGAACCATCGCGTGCTGTGCGCGTCGCCCGACTATCTCGCCCGGCGCGGCACGCCGCGTTCGCTCGCGGAGCTTTCGTCGCACGAGTGCCTTGCGATCAAGGAACGCGACCATCCGCTCGGCGTGTGGCGGCTGAACGTGCGCGGCGAGACGGCGACGGTGAAGGTCGGCGGCGCGCTGTCGACGAATCACGGCGAGGTTGCCGTGCAATGGGCGCTCGCGGGGCGCGGGATCGTGCTGCGTTCGATCTGGGAAGCGGCACCGCTGATCGCGAGCGGCGCGTTGCGCCGCGTGCTGCCGGAGGCGATGCAGCCGGCGAACATCTGGGCCGTCTATCCGGAGCGTGTCGCGACATCGGCGAAGGTGCGCGTGTGCGTCGATTTCCTGGCGGAGGCGTTTGCCGGCCTGAGCGACGCGGCGAATGACAGCACGGGTTGATCCGGGCTATCGGTGAGCTTTTACGGGATCATGATCCGATCGCGACATCGGTGCGTCCGCACAGCATCGGCGTCCGCATCACAGCCGGTTGTCCTTTGCCAGCCTCAGCACCCGCGCCCAACGCTGCGCGTCGCGTTTGTCCATCATCGGCAGCGTCCATTCGCCGCGCGCGGCGTCGCGCACCTGCACGACGAGATGCCAGCGGCCGCCGATCGGCGCGGCCGCGCAGCCGTCGAGCTGCGACAGCGTATAGCGGCCGTCGGCGCCGTCGTGCGACAGCCACAGCAGCCCCTGCGTCGCGGACACGCGCAGCTCGCCCCACGCGCGATGCACGACGTGGGTCCAGCCTTGTTCCTTCGTATTGGGGGCGATGTCGCGGCGGCGCCTGAGCCACCACGCGGCCAGCGCGACCACGAGCGCGGCGGCGAGTACGGCCGCCGACACGGCGACCGGCTGGCCGAACTGCGCGGCAATGACGTGATAGGTGTGAACCGCGCCCCAGACGAGAGCGATGAGCGCGAACAGTGCAATGAAAATCGGCATGTCGAATCGAGAAATGGAACGGGCCGGTGCAGGCACCGCGCCGGCCCGTCGTGCGCGACGTTACCGCTTGCGGTGAATGTCGTGCGTCACGAAGCCCGCGTCGTTCATGGGCAACGCGAGGCCGTCCTTGACGGCGAGCGTCTTGCGGATGTCGTCGAGACCGGCGGACCAGTGGTCGCGCATCGTCGACAGACCGAACTGATAGTCCTTGTAGTGATGCTCGTACGCCTTCTGCTGGTAGATCAGGTGCTGGATGTTGTACTTCTTCCCGCACGACAGCGCCTCCGCCTCGATGCACCACGGATCGCTCTTGCGCTGTTCTTCCGGCACCTGGTCGAGCACCTGGCGCAGCAAGTTGCGATACCGCTGCTCGCGTTGCAGCGTATCGGTGACGAAACGCGTGCGGCTCGAGTACTGGACGTCCTTCGTGCGCTCGGCGACGTCGGCCATCGAGCGCGGCAGCGGCCCGCGCGCGCTCCACAGGTCGACCTGGAACGCGAGCGTGTCGCGGCGCGGCCGCGCATGCAGCACTTCCATCAGCGGCGTGTTCGACACGACGCCGCCGTCCCAGTAGTACTCGCCTTCGATCTCGACCGGCGGGAACGCGGGCGGCAGCGCGCCGGACGCCATGAAGTGCTCCGGCTCGAGGCGCGTGCGCGTGTTGTCGAAGTAGACGAAGTTGCCGGTGCCGACATTGACCGCGCCGACCGACACGCGTGTCTCGCCGGCGTTGATGCGGTCGAAATCGCACAGCTTCACCAGCGTCGAGCGCAGCGCGGACGTGTCGTACCAGCTGATCTTGTCCGGATGGTCGGACACGCCCGGAAGCGGCGGCGGGAAGCGCGGCACGAAGAAGCCCTGCTGGCCCTGCATCATCGCGCTCGCGGCCTGCGATGCGGTGAAGAACGTGCGAACCTGGTCGATGCTGTTGAACAGCGCGAGTTCGAACGCGGCAGGCATCGCCGGAAAGAACGCGGGCTGGCAGATCGTTTCCCAGAACTGACGCAGCCGCTCGACGCGATGCTCGGGCGCATTGCCCGCGATCAGCGCGGTGTTGAGCGCGCCGATCGAGATGCCCGCGATCCAGTCGAGCGGAATGCCCGCCTCGTGCAAGCCTTCGAACACGCCGGCCTGATAGGCGCCGAGCGCGCCGCCGCCCTGCAGGACAAGGGCGATCGTCTCGTAGGGGAGCGCGCGCGCGGGGGCCGGCGCGCCGGCCTCGTGATGCAGGTCCGCCGCATCGACGGCCTGCCTTTCTGTGCGGGCATGTGGCTTCATCTTGCTTTTTTGCTCCGAGAATCCCCGCCATTTCCCCCTGGGGACTCCCTTCGGGGCACATGGCGGGGAGGAAGGGCGTGCTCTTGACAGGCAGCTTCTTCCACGGGTTAGGCTGGCCGGCAGGTATCGCGGGACCGCGAGTAAGAGAGCGGACATGCAGTGGCTGTGGTGTCGAGCATGATCGCGATACCAACGCTGCGTTGAACATTCTCCGATGCGGACGTGCATCGCCGGCTGTGGGAATCCTCCGCCTTCAGGCGGAGGCGGACATCACTGCATGAACCAGCCGTGGCTGACGACGAACGACTGGCCGGTCAGCGCGGCGCTCGGGAACGCGGACAGGAACAGCACCGTCTGCGCGACGTCCTCGACGGTCGTGAACACGCCGTCGACGGTGTTGCCGAGCATCACCTTCTTCACCACGTCCTCTTCGCTGATGCCGAGCTCCTTCGCCTGCTCCGGAATCTGCTTGTCCACCAGCGGCGTGCGCACGAAGCCCGGACACACGACGTGCGAGCGCACGTTGTGCTTCGCGCCTTCCTTCGCCAGCACGCGCGCGAGGCCCAGCAGCCCGTGCTTCGCCGTCACGTACGCGGACTTCAGCGGCGACGCTTCGTGCGAGTGCACCGAGCCCATGTAGATCACGACGCCGCCGCGATCGTCCTTGTACATGTGCTTGAGCGCGGCCTTCGTCGTCAGGAACGCGCCGTCGACGTGGATCGCCTGCATCTTCTTCCAGTCGGAGAACGCGTAGTTCTCGATCGGGTTCACGATCTGGATGCCCGCGTTCGACACGAGGATATCGACCGAGCCGAACGTTTCGGCCACCTTGTCGATGCCGCTGTTGACGGCTTCCTCGCTGGTCACGTCCATCGCGACGCCGATCGCCTTGCCGCCTGCCTGCTTGATCTCTTCCGCGACGGCGTTCGCGCCCTCCTGGTTCAGGTCGGCGATCGCGACCGCCGCGCCCGCCTTTGCCAGTACCAGCGCGATTTCCTTGCCGATGCCGCTTGCGGCGCCGGTGACGACTGCGGTCTTGCCATTCAGAGTGCTCATGTTCGAATTTCCGAAGTGAAAGGTGGTGGAAAGAGACAGCGGGCGTTACTGAGCCAGGTAATCGTAGACGACTTCGCCGAGCCCAAGTGTCAAATCTGCGACGATGTGCCGGGCCTCGACGATCTCGAGCACCGGCAGGTCGGCGACCGGCGCGAGCGCATGCGGCGACAGCTCGAGCGATGCCGGGCCGGTCCAGGCGCCCTTCATCACGATGTCCTGCATGTAGTAGCGCACCAGCTCGCAGACGCGCGCCGTGCCGTCGACGTGCGGGATGATCTTCAGCAGGAAATTGGGGCCGGCGAGGCGCTTCGTCTGCTCGGCGATGTCGAGCTCCTTGTGCTTGTAGCCCATCGTGCCGGTCGCGACGCGCACCTTGCCGTAGTCGAGCGTGCCGAGGAGGTGGTCGGTGTTCACGTGCAGCGTCGGCGAGGCGAGCTTCTTCGGGAAGCCCCACAGCTCGCGGCCGCCGGCGATCGGCGGATGGTCGTCGAGGTACATCGCGAGCGTGTAGCCGCCCGGCTGGCCGTTGTATTCGACGGGGATCACCTGGCCGCTCTCGGTGTAGTCGCCGAAGCCGGTGGAGTCGGCCATGCGAATGAATTCGTAATGAACGAGCGGTTCCGTGATCTGCAGGGGTTCGGGCACGATTTCACGCAGGCGGACCGGATCGGTGCGATACGTGATGATCAGAAACTCGCGATCGACGAAACGGTAAGGGCCCATCGGGAAGGCGGGGCTCGTCAACGGCATTGCAAACGCTTTCGATCGGACATCGCTGGTTTTCATGCGGACTCCTTGTTGTTGATCGCTTCGTGAATGAGTGCCCGTTATCGTATGCCTGCATGCCGTCGTTGTGCGATGCCGCAACTGGAATAAATTGTTGCAGGATTCGCTAGGTTGACCCGGCAAATATTGATTCGAACAACGCAAATAGCCCGGTGGACGCGCAGCGTATTGATCGTCGCAGGCCTCGATGATGATCAAAGGTGAGCTTTTACGGGGGATTGGGTGAGGTTTTACGGGAAACGCTCCACCCGAAATATTTCAATTGTGTGAACTTGTGTTGCAATGCACGTTCTAAGCGCGTCCCGGCGGCCGATCGAACGGGTATTTGCCCGCGGTGTCGCGACCCGCCGGACACCATAAGCATCGCTTAAGCGAGCCGCCCTTAGCATCGTGCATGACCGGATGGCCGGTCTTGCCCCTCCGCTCCACGTACCCCGATTCATGCAGAACCTCAATCTCACCCTGTTTTCCGCCATCAACGCCGGCACGGCGCCGCAAGCGGGCGTCGCGAAGCTCGCGATCTTCGCCGCCAACTGGCTCGTCTATGCGATTCCCGCGACGCTGCTGCTGACCTGGCTGTTCGGCGCGCGCCCGACGCGCCGCCAGGCCATCGAAGCCGGTCTCGGCGCATGCATCGCGCTCGCGCTCGCGCAGGTGCTGTCGCACTTCTGGTTCTCGCCGCGGCCGTTCATGGCCGGCGTCGGCACGCAACTGATTCCGCATGCGCCGGACGGTTCGTTTCCGAGCGATCACATGACGTTCGCGTGGAGCATCGCGGTCGGCATGCTGCTGGGCGGCGCGACGCGCATGACCGGTTTCGTGATGGCGGCGATGGCCGCCGCGATCGCGTGGGGGCGGATCTATGCCGGCGTGCATTGGCCGTTCGACATGGCGGGCGGCGTGCTGGTCGGCACCGCCGGCGCGCTGGCCGCGCACCTCTATGCGCGGCCCGTCACGGCGATGCTCGAGCGCATCGGCGAGGCGGTGCACGCAGTCGTGATGGGGCGCTTGCACGCGCCGTAAGGAAGGATCGAGCCGGGCGCGCTCAGCCCGGCGCCCTGGCCGCTTCGGCGGCCGCGGCAGGGGCGGCGCCGCCGTGCAGCTCGGCCGAGTCTGCCGGCGGCTGTGTCGCGTCCCGCTCGAGCGCGCTCTCCTTGAGGATCGCGCACATCGCGATGAACAGCGCGAGTGCGACGGCCGCGAGGCCGCAATAGCCGGCGATTTTCAGGTGGCGAAGGAAAGGCGAAGCGTGGCTTTCTTTTGTCATGACCGGGCGCTCCTGGTGCGGGCGGCGTGGATTGCCTGACAGTGGTATCGCAGACGTAGGTATATACCAGCCGTCCCGCCGATGCCAAGGAGTCCTCGCGTTGCCCGCGCCGGAATGCCGGGCGCCGTGCGCGTCAGTCGTCGAGCGATTCGTGCACGGCGCTCGCGCCGCGCTTCCAGTAGGCCGCCGCGCGAATCCGCGCCTTGTCGATGCCCCGTTCGCTGGTCAGATGCTGCCGCACCGCGCGCATCGCGAGCGCCTCGCCGGCCGCCCATACATAGCCTTCGCCGGCCGGCAGCGGCAGGTCGCGCACGGCATCCAGCAGCGCGTCGCCGTCGGCGGCGGCTTCATCGCGGAAGCGCCAGATTTCATGCACTTCCGCACGCGTATCGAACGCGATCCGTGCGCTGCGATCCGCAACTTCCAGTACGACCGCCGCGCGCGCGCCGGCGGGCAATTCCTTCAGGCGCCGGGCCACGGCCGGCAGCGCCGTGTCGTCGCCGATCAACAGGTGCCAGTCGAAACCGGTCGGCACGACGAACGAACCGCGCGGGCCGCCAATGCCGAGCCACTGGCCGACGCGCGCCTGCGCGGCCCACTGCGATGCCGGCCCCGGGTGATTCAGCACGAATTCCAGATCCAGTTCGCACGCCGGCCGATCGAAGCGGCGCGGCGTGAAATCGCGCGCGACCGGCTTCGGTTCGCCTTCCGGGAACACCGGGCCGTTCGGCCCCATGGACGGCAGCGCGGGCCGCTCGACGCCGGGCGGCGGCAGGAACACTTTCACGTGATCGTCGAACGACGCCGATTCGAAATCCGCGAGATCGGGGCCGCCCAGCGTGACGCGCAGCAGGTGCGGCGTGACGGCGTGCACGCGCACGACTTGCAGCAGGCGGAACTTGAGGGTGTGGCGCACACGGGTGACGGTGCGTTCTAGCGTGTTCTGCATCGATGGGTTCTCCAGTATCGACCCGTGCCGGCGCATCGGCGCGAGCTCGGGTTCCATGCAAAGCCGGGGCCGGCGCGGGTTACTCGCCGGGGCGGCCCTCGATTTCGGCGGTGGCGCGCCGCAGGATCGCCGCGATGCGCCGCTGCTCGTCGGCGGTCGCGCCGCTCTTGTGCAGCAGCGCGTGCTTCAGCGCGACGCGTGCTTCGACGAACTCCGGCAGCCAGCCGCCTTGCGGTTCGTCCGATGCGTCGCCGGCCGATTCGCCCGCGAACGCGCGGCGCATGAATTCCATCCTTCGCGCGAGGTGCGTGAGCCGCGCGAACAGCGTGTCGACGCGTTCGCGTTGCGCGTCGAGGTGCGCGCGTCCGGCGTCGGTGAGCGCATAGCGCTTGCGGTTGCCTTCCGCCTGCGACGCCACGAAGCCGACTTCCTCGAGATAGGTGAGCGCCGGGTAGACCATCCCCGGGCTCGGGCTGTAGAAGCCGTTCGAGCGCGTGTCGAGCGCCTTGATCAGCTCGTAGCCGTGGCTCGGCTGGTCGGCGACGAGTGCCAGCAGCAGCAGTTGCAGATCGTCGGAACTGAACTGGCGGCCGCGCGGCATCGCGTCGTCGCCGCCGAATCCCCCGAAGCCGCCGGGGCCGCCGGGGCCGCCGAAGGGGCCGCCGCCGAACGGGTCACGGCCGCGGCGGTGGCGGCCGATCACGTGCCAGAAACCGGTGAACCATGAGGGGGCGGAATGCGCACCGTACCCGTCGCATCGGGCGTGGCCGCGGAAATGGTTGTGTCGCATGATCGAGTCCTATATATCGGAAAACATATCTAAAGATATATATCGAAAGATAGGAAGTCAATGGGATTTATTTGGGGCGGGATGGTGGATGCGCGGTGTAGTACATTGACCTTTTATGCCTGTCTTCTCACGCCCGCGGAATTTCGTATCTAATTTAAAACGTTGGCGCCCGAATGGTGCTGGCGCGGAGGCCGGCCAATCATCGTGAGGGAAGCTGGGTGAGCATTAAAGGTATTCTGTTCGATGCATACGGCACGCTTTGCGACATTCGCGACAAGCGGCGGCCGTTTGCGAAGCTGGTTCAAGCGAGCCCGGATCGCCGACGTGCGCGCGATCTCGTCATGACGCGACCGTTCGATCTGCGTGAAGCCGCACGCGAATTTGACGTGGATGGTGTGGATCTGGATGTGCTGGAAGACGATCTGGCTGCCGAACTCGCCAGTATCGAACTCTTCGAGGAAGTATCCGAAGTGCTCAAGCATCTGCGTGCCGGCGGCCTTCGGCTCGGCGTGGTTTCCAATCTGGCCCAGCCCTATGCCGAGCCGCTGCTGCGACTATTGCCGTTCGACCTCGACGCCTATGCATGGTCGTTTTCGGTGGGCTCCCTGAAGCCGGATTCGGCCATATTCACCGCGGCATTGGACATGCTCGATTTGTCGCCCGACGAGGTCTTGATGGTTGGCGATACTTTCGACGCAGACTACGAAGGCGCCCGGAAATCCGGCATGCATTGCATTTGGATCGCGAGGGTGTGTCCGAGCGGCCAGTGCCGACGATCATGACGTTGCGCAAGCTGACCGACTATGCGCCGGGATAGCCTGGGTTAGCGTCAGTGCTCGCACGCACCCCGGATCACGCCATCAACCCCCGCCAGCGAACCATGCTGTGGTTCGTCGCTGCGCAACCGGCTACGTCGGCATAACGGCCGACGACGTCAAAGCGGCACCGGCCGCACGCTTACACGTTCGGCGCAACGCAACGGGCACGGCCCGCATGCGTATCTGAAGGATCTCCTCCCCACACGACTGCCGGCTCACCGGCTTACCGGGCCAACGGCATTGCTGCCTCCGCGCCGGCAGCAGGCCGGCCCCGTCATGTCGCCCGAAGCATCGGGACGGATTCGCTGCGCGTCTTTCTTACAAATAGCCTTAAGTTTGATACTATGGCGCGACTATTCGTATGCTGAATGTATTTATTCTGTATGGGTCGAATTGAGGGAGCGACGCGGGGATGATGGTGCTGGCGCCTGGCGCGAACACGGCTTTGGGAGCGCCTCGATGCTCCTGGACGCTGGAATGCGCGAACACCTCGGCCTTCGGGGACTATGCTGCAGTCGCTCTACTCCCGGTTGACGACAAGCGTCAGCCCAAGGGAGATCCCGCCCTGTTCCAGGTCGAACAAGCCTGGATGGAATGGAGCGGCAGCCAGGAGAAAATCGGCTGCCGACTGGACCTTTCCGCCCTTCCGGCCGGCGCCGACCGTGTGTGCGTCGTCGTGTACACCTTCTCGGCCCTCGGCCCGGTAAGCGAGCTCCGCTCCATTCGCCTGCAGGTCGACAACCAGGTCGAATTCAGCCTGAACCTCGCCGAAAACGGCGAATCGGCGATCATCATCGGCGAGTTCTACTGCCGCAACCAGCAATGGAAGTTCCGCGCGCTGGCCGAAGGCTCCGCCTACGGGCTCTCGGCCCTCGGCCGCAGGATCGGGCTGGCCATCGACGACGCCCATCCTGAGCGGCGCTCACGTTCCGCCGATGCATGCCGCGCCGCCAGCGGCACCGGCTTCGCCATCAGCGCGACGCACGTCCTCACCTGTGCGCATGTGATCGAGGACATGCAGGAAATCCACATCGCTTCCCTCGAGGGCCGACACCGCGCGGAGCCTGTGGTGGTGGACCGCCGGAACGACCTGGCGCTGCTGCGCGTGCAGGGGGCGCCGGTCTTCAAGCAGGTCTCCTTCCGGGACGGCACGGGCTGCGACCTCGGCGAGCAGGTGGTCGCCATGGGTTTCCCGCTGGCCGGCCTGACCGGCGGGGGCGTGCAGGTCACGCAGGGCGGCGTGTCCGCGCTGTTCGGCCTGCACAACGACGCGAGCCTGCTGCAGTTCACGGCCCCGATCCAGCCCGGGTCGAGCGGCAGTCCGCTGTTCGATACGTCCGGCGCGGTGGTGGGGATGGTCACCTCGACGGTCCCGGATGCCCAGAACATGAATTTCGCGGTGAAGGCCGGCCTCGCGCTTGCGTTCCTGGATGCGTGCGGCGTGATCGCCTCCCGAACCCCGTCGGGCCAGACCTTCACCACCGCCCAGATATCCCGTGAGGCCCAGCCGAGTCTATGGCGCGTCGAGGCGCGCAACCCATAGAAGCACGTCGACTTGAATCCCGAGGAAGCGGCGTCGGGGTTGCCCCCTCGCGCCACGCTAGGAAGCAGTTATGGAAAGCCATGTCGTACCCGTGTCCCTCCGCGCACAGCTCATGCGGGGCCTGCTCGAAGTCAACGTCGACGACGCCGTCCTGCCGCCGTCCGACCTGTTCGGCTTCGCGGAGCGCCGTAACCCGAAGCGGGCCTTCCTGTTCGTGTCGAAGGTGCTGGGCCGGCACATACCGGTGTGCCCGTCCGTCATGTCCGCCAGCTTCGAGGGCCTGGCGGCGGAGATCCCGGCGGACTTGCCCGGCCCGGTGCTCGTGATCGGCATGGCGGAAACCGCCGTCGGGCTCGGCGCCGGCGTGCACCGCGCGCTCGGCGCAACCCGGCCCGATACCGTCTACCTGGTCAGCACCCGTCATCCGCTCGGCACCGAACTCTTCGCGCGATTCGAGGAGGAGCATAGCCACGCCAGCGCCCATCTGATCCACCTGCCGGTCGACCCCGAGGTTCGGGAGATGATGCTGCAGGCCAGGTCGCTGGTGCTGGTGGACGATGAAGCGTCCACCGGCAAGACCTTCGTGAACCTGCATCGCGCGCTGGTGGATGCCGGGCTGACGAAAATCGAGCGGGTCGTCACCTGCGTGCTGACCGACTGGTCCGCGGGGGCCGTTGGAAAAGCCATCGGCGAATCGGCCACGTCGGTCTCGCTGATGCAGGGTTCCTACCGGTTCCATGAAGACCCGGGCGCGCCGCTGCCGGACATGCCGGACGTGGGCGCGGTGTCCGTCGGCGAATGGCGGCTCTCGCCCCTGAACGACTGGGGGCGCCTGGGCGTGCGCAACGTGGAAGACACCCTCGCGCCGGATCTTCAGGTCGCGCCGGGCGAGAAGATCATCGTGATCGGCACCGGCGAATTCGTGTGGCGGCCGTTCCTGCTGGCGGAGCGCCTGAAGCGCGCGGGGGCGGACGTCCACTTCAGCGCCACCACCCGTTCCCCCATCGCGCTCGGCCATGCCATCGAGCATGTGCTGTCCTTCCCGGACAACTACGGCCTTGGCATCCCGAACTTCCTCTACAACGTGAAGCCCGGCCAGTTCGACCGGGTACTGGTCTGCACCGAAACGCCCGCGCAGGCGCTGCCCGCAGCGCTGGTCGAGGCTCTCGGCGCGGAGGTCATCGTCGATGGGCAGTAAGCGTCCGCTGGTGCTCGTCGATCTCGACGACACCCTGTTCCAGACCGCGCGCAAGATGCCGGACGGCACGCCGCGCATTCCGGCGACCGTGGATGTCCAAGGCGAGCCCAACGGCTACATGACCCCGGTGCAGCAGGCCTTCATCGGCTGGCTGCTGGCGTCGGCCGACGTCGTTCCCGTCACCGCGCGCAGCGTCGAGGCCTACCGCCGCGTGAAGCTGCCGTTCACGCACGGCGCGGTCTGCTCGCACGGGGGCGTGATCCTGCACGCGGACGGCACGCTCGACCAGGGCTGGCACGGCCGGATGGCGGAAGCCCTCGAGACCTTCCAGGATCGCCTGCCGGCGCTGTGCGACGCCACGCTGCAGATCGGCGCGGCGCTGGGCGTCTCGCTTCGCGGCTGGGTTGCGGCGGAGCATGGGCTGCGCCACTACGTGGTGACCAAGCACAACGAATCCGACGACGCCGCGCTCGCCGCCGTGCTTGCCGAAGTCCAGGCCCGCAGGCTGCTGGAAGGCATGCACATCCACGCGAACGGCAACAACCTCGCCTTCCTGCCCGACGGGCTGGCCAAGCGCGTGGCCGCACAGGAATGGCTGCGCCGCGACCGCGAGCTCAACGGCGAACGGCCGGTGCTGGGCCTGGGCGACAGCATCACCGACCTCGGTTTCATGGATCTCTGCCACATGTGGGCCACGCCGGCCCGGAGCCAGCTGGCGAAGGCCGCGGAGGGGCTGATCCATGCGTGATCCGTTCGCATCCCTCATCACCGCCGGCAGTGGCAGCTATGCCGCGGGCGATGTGCATGTCCTCCTGCAACCGATGCACATGCAAGCGACGGACGTGCTGGAGAAGGAGCGCCTGATCCAGACGAACCGCAAGCACTACTCGGAGATGATCAGCACGGAGCACGCGCCCACCGGGCTGCACAAGCACCTCTACGCGCGTGCGCTGGCGCAGAACGGCGCGCGCATGGCCGCCGACGTGCAATCGCTGGCGCTGGCGTTGAATGCGGCCTGCACGGGCCCGGGCATCGCGCTCGTTTCCTTCGTTCGCGCCGGGCTGCCGCTGGGCGTCCTGCTGCGCCGCGCACTGGCCGCGATGGGGCGCGACGTCCGCCACTATGGCGTCAGCATCATCCGCGACCGCGGCATCGACACGGTCGCCCTCGAAGCGATCATCCGTCTGCACGGCGCCGCGAACATCGTGTTCGTGGATGGCTGGACCGGCAAAGGCGCGATTGCCGGCGAGCTCGAGCGGACGCTCGGCGCCGACGAACGCTTCCCGGGTTCGCCACGCCTCGTCGTGCTGGCCGACCCGTGCGGCCGCGCCTGGCTGGCCGCCTCGGCCGAGGACTGGGTGATTCCGTCCGGCGTTCTCGGCGCCACCGTATCGGGCCTGATATCGCGTTCGATCTGGCCGGCACAAGGCGGCCTGCATGGCTGCGTGATCTACGACCACCTGCACGCGCACGACGTCACCCGCGCATTCATCGAGCAGATCGAGACCGAGCGCGGCGCGTTGGGCGAGGTGCCGCAGGCCGCGCCGTGGAGCGCCGATCAGCGCCGCACGCTTCAGGCCGAAGCGGACAGCGTGGTGCATGCGCTGGCGGCGCGCTTCGAGATCGCCAACCTGAACCGCGTGAAGCCCGGCATCGCCGAGGCAACGCGCGCCGTCCTTCGCCGCGTGCCGGACCACGTGCTGGTTCGCGATCGCGGCGACGGCGACGTGCAGCTGCTGATGCATCTCGCCGAGCGCGCCGGCGTGGGCGTCGAAGAGACTGGATCGGACCTGGGCCCGTATCGCGCAGTGACCATCATCCGGGGCGTGGACCGATGAAAGTCATTTCGCCGTTCGCGCTCGGCGCGACCCTGTACATGCCGGCCACCCGCGGCGACATGCTGGACATGGTCTTCGGCAGCAAGCTCCCCGAGCTGCGCTCGCTCGTGGTGTGCCTGGAGGACGCCGTGGCGGAGATCGACGTCGAGCACGCACTGGTGAACCTGCAGGCGCTTCTCACGCGGATCGACGCGCGCGGCGGGCGCCCCGTGGACGGCCCGCTGCTGTTCGTCCGGCCCCGCGACGCGGAGATGGGCGCGGTGCTGAACGACTGGCCGTTGATGAAGCACGTGGACGGTTTCGTGGTGCCGAAGCTGACCTTGAACAGCCTGCGCCGCTGGGAGCGGGCGGTCGACAACCCGGACCTGCTCCTCATGCCCACGCTCGAGACGGCCGACGTCTACAACCCGGGGGCGATGGTGGAGCTGGGCCAGGCGCTGAAAGCCAGCCTGAACGAACGCATCCTCGCGCTGCGGATCGGCGGCAACGACCTCATGGGATGCCTCGGGCTGCGCCGCCATCCGGCCAGGACGCTGTACGACACCCCGATGAGTTACGTGATCCCGATGCTGGCCGGCGTGATGGGCGCGCAGGGTTTCTCGCTGACTGCGCCGGTATTCGAGCAGCTCGCCACGCCGGCGCTGCTGACCGCCGAACTGGAGCTGGATATCGCCCACGGCCTGGTGGGCAAGACAGCCATTCACCCGCGCCAGATCAGCCTCATCCAGGACACGCTGCGCGTCAGCCTGGAGGATCTCAACACCGCCAGGCTGATCGTCGACCGGGATGCGCGGGCCGTGTTCAAGCACAACGACGCGATGTGCGAACCGGCCACGCATCACAAGTGGGCGACCCACATCCTCGAGCGCGCCAAATGGCTTGGGGTGAAGCCCGCCGAAGCCGCCGGCGGCGAGCCCAACATCCGCCTGGCGGAGGTCAGCTGATGCGCATCGGGACGCGCGATCGGGCGGTACCCGCAGTTCAAGAATACCGGGAGCGAGAGGCGAACCCTGGCCGCTCAATCCCGACGGAACACTGAAGATCAACAAGGAGCGAAATCATGGCACTCACCCTGAGCAAGAACCAGAGCATCTCGCTGGAGAAAACGGCCGGCACCGGCTTGAGCAACGTCAGCCTGGGCCTGGGCTGGGACCCCGTGAAGACCGGCGGCTTCCTCTCCAAGCTGCTGGGCGGCGGCAACGACTCGATCGACCTCGATGCATCGTGCATCGTCCTCGATGGCGAGTTCGCGCCGATCGATGTCGTGTGGTTCCGCCAGCTTGCGTCGAAGGACGGTTCGATCGAACACTCCGGCGACAACCTGACCGGTGACGGCGACGGCGACGACGAAACCATCTCCGTGGACCTGCAGCGCCTGCCTGCCCTGGCGAAGCATCTGGTCTTCACCGTGAACAGCTTCCGCGGCCAGACCTTCGACCAGGTCGAAAACGCCTACTGCCGCATCGTGAACGAATCCGGCAACAAGGAACTCGCGCGCTTCAACCTCGCGGAGAAAGGCCGCCATACCGGCGTGGTGATGGCCAGCCTGAGCCGCGGGAGCAGCGGCTGGGAGTTCAAGGCGATCGGCCAGTCGACCAACGGCCGCACCGCGGAAGACCTCGTCAACCTGGCCATTCAGGCGGTGCGCGCATGACCACGCTGCTTCCTGGCGGCAACGCGCCGGTCGCCACCGGCCAACTTCGCGTCGACATCACCTACGCGCCGATTCCGGGCGCCGATATCGACATCTCCGCATTCGCGCTGACCGCGACGGGCAAGGTCCGTGGCGACGGCGACATGTGCTTCTACGGGCAGACCGGCATCCTGGGCGGCGCGGTCGAGCTGACCGGCAGCGCCGCAGGCCGCGCCACGTTCACGCTGGACCTCGGCCGCGTCGACCCCGCGATCGAGAAGGTTGCGTTGACCGCGACCATCTACGAGAACAAGGCTGCGTTCGACCGCGTGTCGACACTGGCGCTGGCCGTCACCGGCGGCATCGAGGCGCAGATTCCGACGCAGGGCATGACCGAGACGGCGCTGATCCTCGGCGAGTTCTATCTCCGCCAGGGTGCGTGGAAGTTCCGCTGCGTCGGTCAAGGCTTCGCGGGCGGGCTGGAGCCGCTGGCGAAGCACTTCGGCGTCGACGTTGCCGCGCCGGCACCGGCGTCTGCGCCGACGCCCGCACCGGCTGCGGCGCCCGCACCGGCACCCGTTCCCCCGGCCCCGCCGAAGCCGACGGTCAGCCTGAGCAAGGTCACGCTCGACAAGACCCGCTCCAGCATCAGCCTCGACAAGCCCGCGGCCGGCTTCGGCGAGATCAAGGTGAACCTGAACTGGAACCGCGGCAGCAGCAGCGGCGGCGGCCTGCTGGGCGGCCTGTTCGGCAAGGGCAATAGCAATGCGGTCGACCTCGACGTCGGCTGCCTGTTCGAACTGCAGGATGGCTACAAGGGCGTCGTCCAGGCGCTCGGCAACAGCTTCGGCGACCTGAACGACGAGCCCTACATCCAGCTCATGGGTGACGACCGCACCGGCTCCGTCGCGGGCGGCGAGTGGCTGCACATCAACGGCCGGCAGTGGAGCCAGATCAAGCGGATTCTGGTGTTCGCCTTCATCTACGACGGCGCCCCCAACTGGAAGGCGACCGACGGCGTGGTGACCATTTTCGTGCCCGGCCAGCCCGAGATCGAGGTGCGGCTGAACGAGGAGGGCGGCCGCCACGGCATGTGCGCGATCGCGCTGCTTGAAAACGCGGGCGGCGCCGTCAAGGTCACCCGCCGCATCGATTTCCACCGTGGGCATGACGATATGGACCGTGCCTACGGATGGGGGATGCGCTGGCGCGCCGGCTCCAAATAACGACCTGTCCGGCGGGGCCGAGGGGCTCCGCCCAACGAGGAGGAAACCATGCTCGAGTGGCTGAAAACCAACGCGGCGAAAGCGCGCGAAACCTTGACGACGGAAGTCGCCAAGTTCAAGAACCGGACCTTCATGGAAGCGGTGGCCAATGGCTGCGCGCTCATCGCCGCGGCCGACGGCGTGATCCAGTCGGAGGAGAAGATGAAGATGGTCGGCTTCATCAACAACTCCCCGGAGCTCAAGGTCTTCAACCTGAACGATGTGATCAAGGTCTTCACCGATGCCTGCGCGAAGTTCGAATTCGACTTCCAGATCGGCCAGGCCGAAGCCCTGAAGGCCATCAACAAGATCAAGGGCAAGGACGGCGAAGCGCGCCTGCTGGTGCGGGTGTGCATCGCCATCGGCGGCTCGGACGGCAACTTCGACGACAAGGAAAAGGCTGCCTGCCGCCTGATCTGCCGGGAGCTGGGCCTGAACCCGGCGGACTTCGAACTCTGAGCATTGAACCGGAAGCGGCGCACCGCATCCACCGCGGCATCGGCCGAAAAATAGTTATCCGTAGCAACCACAAGGAGCTGTACTCATGGCACTGACTCTTCAAAAAGGCGGCAACCTCTCCCTGTCCAAAGAGGCTCCGGGCCTGACCAGGATCCTGGTCGGCCTGGGCTGGGACCCGCGCGCCACCGACGGCACCGAGTTCGACCTGGACGCCAGCGCCTTCCTGCTGGGCGCCGGCGGCAAAGTGCGCGGCGAAGCCGACTTCATCTTCTACAACCAGCTCAAGAGCCCGGACGGCTCCGTCGAGCACACCGGCGACAACCGCACCGGCGCCGGTGACGGCGACGACGAAGTCATCAAGGTCGACCTGAGCCGCGTGCCGGCCGATATCGAGAAGATCGCCTTCACCGTCACCATTCACGACGCCGATGCGCGCAAGCAGAACTTCGGGCAGGTTGGCAACTCGTTCATCCGCATCGTCAACGAGACCAACAGCGCCGAAATCGTGCGCTACGACCTCGCCGAAGACGCGTCGATCGAAACCGCGATGATCTTCGCCGAGCTGTATCGCCACAACAACGAATGGAAGTTCCGCGCTGTCGGCCAGGGTTACGCGGGCGGCCTGCGCGCGCTGGCCAACGGCTACGGCATGAACTTCTGATCGCTTAACTCAACTGAACAAGGAATCGCACCATGGCTGTGAGTCTGTCCAAAGGCGGTAACGTCTCCCTGACGAAAGAGGCCCCGGGCCTGAGCGAAGTGCTGGTG
Source organism: Burkholderia stagnalis (assembly GCF_902830275.1). Lineage (GTDB taxonomy): Bacteria > Pseudomonadota > Gammaproteobacteria > Burkholderiales > Burkholderiaceae > Burkholderia > Burkholderia stagnalis. The sequence continues at coordinate 360,488 of NZ_CADESW010000003.1, forward strand.
GGCCTCGGCTGGGATCCGCGCGTCACCGACGGCACGGAGTTCGACCTCGACGCGTCGATCTTCGTCACCGGCGAGAGCGGCAAGGTCCTGAGCGACGCCGGTTTCATCTTCTACAACAACAAGAAGTCCGCCGACGGCTCCGTCGAGCACCTGGGCGACAACCGCTCGGGCCAGGGCGACGGCGATGACGAGCAAGTCGTCGTCAAGCTGACCGGCCTCGCGGCCGACGTGAAGAAGCTCGTGTTCGCGGTGACGATCCACGAAGCCGAAAGCCGCAAGCAGTCGTTCGGGCAAGTCTCGAACGCGTTCATCCGCGTGGTGAACAAGGCCGACGGCAAGGAAATCGCCCGCTACGACCTGTCCGAAGATGCGTCGACCGAGACGGCGATGATCTTCGGCGAGCTGTACCGTCACAACGACGAGTTCAAGTTCAAGGCGATCGGCCAGGGTTTCGCCGGCGGCCTGAAGCCGCTGGCCGAAGCGCACGGCGTGAACATCGGCTGACGACAGCGGATGGAGCAAGCCCCGGTGGCCGGGGCTGAGGGGGCCGAGTTCCGCATTGCGCGGGGCTCGGCCCTTTTTGCATCTAGTTGCCCGCGTTGCGCCGATACAGGCTGAGCGCGACGGCCAACCCCGCCAGCATGCCGGCGCAGCCGCGATCGAGCCACTGCAGCGCGCGCCCGAGCAGCGCTTTCATCGCGTGATGGCCGCCGATCGCGTACACGCTCGTCAGCGCGATGTCGATCAGCGCGGTCAGGATCGCGAGCGTGACGTATTGCGGCGTGACGTCGGCCCGAGCCTGGATGAATGGCGGCAGGAAGGCCGAGAAGAACAGCAGGCCCTTGGGATGCGAGAGTGCGACCAGGACTCACCGCAACTGCACGGCCGCGAGAAACAGCACCATGCTGCCGATCGCGGCATCGAGCACGCGCCATGCCGTCGCACGGCGGAACCACGGAGCGAGCAGCCGCGCGCCGTACCCGAGGCCGAGGAACCACACGACGCTGACCGCCATCGCGCCGATCGCGAACGCGAGCCGCGCGCCTTCCGGCTCGCGTGCGCCGGCCGTGCCGATCAGCAGGAACGTGTCGAGATACACGTGCGGGTTGAGCCACGTGAACGCGAGCGTCATCAGCACGATCGAGAGCCCGCTCTGCGGCGGCGGCGCGACGGCATCGCCGCGCACGTCGAGCGTCGCGTGCCCCGGCTTCAACGCGCGCCGCAGCGCGCTCAAGCCGAACCATGCGAGGTACGCGAGGCCGACGTACAGCACCGCATGGACGAACGTCGGATAGCGTTCGACGAGCACCGATGCGCCGCCGACGCCCGCGCCGATCAGGATCATGTCGGACAGCGCGCAGAGCAGCACGATCTTGCCGACATGCGCGCGCATGATGCCCTGGCGCAGCACGAATGCGTTTTGTGCGCCGATGGTGACGATGAGGGACGCGCACAATGCGGCGCCGTGGGAAAAAGCGAGCCAGTTCATGATGGATGCCAGCAGTAGACGGATGAATCGAGTGGCGCTAGTCTGCGGTGTTCACGAGGCTAAGAAAAGCTAAATCCTCTAATGCTGATTAAGGAAATCTGATGCTCGACTACGCATTGCTCGATGCCCTCGCGGCGGTGATCCGGCACGGCTCGTTCGAACGCGCGGCGAAGGCGCTGAACGTCACGCCGTCGGCGGTGTCGCAGCGGGTGAAGCTGCTCGAGGAGCGCGTCGGCAGCGTGCTCGTGAAGCGCGGGCAGCCGTGTGTCGCGACGGCGTCGGGCGCGCTGCTGTGCCGTCATACCGAACGCGTGCAACTGCTCGAAGCCGAGTTGTCGGGGCGGCTGCCCGCCCTGCCGGGGGCGCTGTCGGCCGACTGGCCGAGGCTGCGCGTCGCGGTAAACGACGACAGCGTCGCGACGTGGTTCATCGACGCGGTCGCGCCGTTCTGCGCGGAGCGCGAGACGCTGCTCGACCTCGTGATCGACGACCAGGACTACACGGCGTCGCGAATCCGGGACGGCAGCGTGCAGGGCGCGGTGACTGCACAGGCGGAGCCGATCCAGGGCTGCCGTTCGACGCGGCTCGGGCGCATCCGGTATCGCGCCGTGTGTTCGCCCGAATTTCACGCGCGCTATTTCGGCGCGGGCGTGACCCGCGACGCGCTGCGTCGCGCGCCATGCGTGATGTTCAATTCGAAGGACGGGTTGCAGGCGCGCTTCATCCGGCGCGTGACGCGCGCGGATCTCGAGCCGCCGCAGCACTGGATACCGCACGTCGCCGGGTATTTGCGCGCATGCGAAACGGGGCTGGGATGGGGGATGTGTCCGGACCGGATGGTCGATCGCCAGCTGGCGGCGGGAGAACTGGTCGACATGTCGGCGGGGCGGACCGTCGACATCGACTTGTACTGGCAGAGCTGGCGCCTGTCGATCGGCTGGCTCGACGATTTCAGCGCGATGCTGAAGGCGCGCGCGGCGCAGTTTCTGGATTGATCGTTGCACGACGCGCGATGCGTCACGCAACGTGGCCGGACACGCGCGCCGGTTTCGGCGTCAGATTTGACGCAGGCCGTCGAAATCGACGATGTGCACGTGGCGGCCGTGCATTTCGATCAGGCCGCGCTTCTGGAACTTCGACAGCGTGCGGCTGACCGTTTCGAGCGTCATGCCGAGGAAGCTGCCGATGTCTTCGCGCGTCATCCGCAGGTTGAATTCGGTCGGCGAATAGCCGCGCTTCAGGTAGCGCGACGAAATGTCGAGCAGGAACGCGGCGACCCGTTCCTCGGCGTTCAGCGAACCGAGCAGCATCGCCTGCGACGTCTCGCGCATGATCTGCTCGCTCATCAGCTTGTGCATGCGCAGCTGCATCGAGCCGGCTTCGGAGCACAGCGACTTGAGCGCGCTGTACGGAATCACGCAGACGGAGCTGTCTTCGAGCGCGACCGCGGTGCGCGGATGCGCGTCGTCGCAAATGCCGTCGAGGCCGAGCGCTTCGCCGGCGAGGTGCAGGCCGGTGACCTGCTCGCGGCCGTCGTGGCGCGTCGCGACCGTCTTCAGCGAACCGGAGCGCACGGCATACAGGTTGTCGAAGGCATCGCCCTCGCGGAACAGCGCTTCACCGCGCTTGACTGCGCGTGCGACGCAGATGACCGACTCGAGGCGGCTGAGCGCTTCGGGTGCCAGGCCCTGCGGCATGCACAAATGCCGCATCGCGCACGACGAGCAGTGCGCTGCCTGGCGGGGAGCCCAGCTGCCTGCGTGGGGCGCGGCGGCTTGGCGTGTGGCGACGGGCGTCAGCATGATCGTTTACTCCGGCGTTAAATCGACCAGATCATTGTCCCACCGCAACTTGCCGCTGTCGGGTGACAAAACGTCGCGATTCGCCGCACCCGCCGCGCGATGCTCAGCCTGGCTGTGTGTCGGCGTGCGCGGCCGCCGGAATCAGCAGCACGGGCAGCGACGCATGCCGCACGCATTGCTCGGCGATGCTGCCGAGCACGAGCCGGCGGAAGCCGCGGCGGCCGTGCGTGCCGAGCACGAGCAAGTCGGCGCCGAACGCGCTCGCGGCTTCGAGGATCAGCGACGAGACGTCCGCAATCGACGACGCTTCGCCGAGCTTGGTTTCGCCCTTCACGCCGACGGCCTGCATGCTTTGCGTGAATTCCTTCGCGAGATCGTTGCCCTGCTCGAGGAGCTGGTCGCGCAGCAACGAAGGATCGTAGCCGGGCACGTTGTAGTAGATCGCGGCGTTCTCGACGACGTAGAACGGCTGCAACTCCGCGCCGTGCGATTGCGCGAGTGAGAGCGCGGCATCGAACGCGTGGCGGGAAGTGTCGCTGCCGTCGACGGCAACCAGAATACGCTTGTACATAGTGTCTCCGAGATGCGGGTGGAAAGGGAGCTGGCCGGATGGCCAGTTGAACGGTGCGCTGCTGCGAGGCAGAGTAGACGAATGTCGGCGACCTTGCAGCGCGGTGGCGCTCCGCTCGCAATCCGGTTCGCGGCCCGTCGGCCCGGTGCCTGCGCAACGAGCGGGCCGGCCAGGCGCCTGCATCGTCATTGAAGCGCAATCGGCGGCGAGGGTCGTGACACCGATCAAACGATGTGCGGATCAGGCGTGTGCGGGCGCACGGGCCGCCGGCTGGTTTCGGCATCGGGTTCGATGCTCGACGATGCAGAACGTCTGCTTGCGCGGACACCGCCGTCATCGCGGCTCATGTCCGCGTGCGATGACTGTGTGTGCTTCACCATGGTGCGTCGATCGGGTCGGCCATCTGCGATCGAAGGCGAAGCCGGCGCGACGTGCGATGCGTTCGAGACGTGCCGCGCGCCGCTTCGCAAACGACCAAACGACAGCTTAAAACGCTTGAGCTAACGCGGCGCCGGCGTCAGTTCGATCACCCGCTCAGGCCGGCGTGCGTGGCCGGGCCAGTGCCCGCCTCCATGCATCCGGTGCACCGCGCCGAGCGTTTCGCCGCCGACCGGCAGCGGCGCGTCGAAGCCTTTCTCGATCATCACGTAGCCCGCGCGCAGCGCGAGCGCAAGATGGTTGCCGTCCGGCCTGCTGTCGTATCCGGCGAAGCCATCGCCGGATTCGGGCATGGCGTTGTCGAGCGACGCATTGCTCGTCGTGACCTGATCGGGCGAGATCGGTTCGCCGCGCGCGAGGCGCGCCGCTTCGCGGTTCTTGCCGTCGGTGTCGACGGTGCTGTCGTGGGTATCGTCGTTGTACAGCTCGATGCTGCGCGGATGTGCGGCGCGCATTTGTGCAGACGATTCCATCGCGAATCTCCTGGCGGCGAAGCGCTCCGGATCGAAGCAAGTCCCGTTCCGGGCACGACGGGAAAAGGCGAGCGGGCGGCCGCCGCAGCCGTGTCGCGCGCGCTGATTTGTCATGATTTATTTCAGCTAGAAGATGCGTTTTCTACAGAGTATGATTCTTTTCCGATGAGGCGGCGACAGGGGACGAAGGATGGCCGCTTCCGCCCATACCAGGGCGCCGCAACACCCTTAACACACGGGTAGTTAACAAGAAAGCAAGGGACTTGAGGTGGCGGACTCATGCAAGCGAATACTGCCTTCACACATCGCGGATATCTGTTGAATTGCGCGCCTGCGCGCGCCAGTGACGGTTCGTTCAAGCCTTACGTCGTGATCTTGCGATCGAGCGACGGGGAGCTTGTCGCCAACCGTTTCTTTCCATCGGAGCTTCAGTTCCATGACGAAGGTTCGGCGATCGCGCATGCCCGCGACTGGGCGGTGCGCTGGATCGACGCGAGCAGCGTCACGATCTGACGCCGGCGGCCGCGGCCGACGTTGGCCATCGGGCCGACCCTCCGGGGGCGGCTCGCGGGCGAAAAACGCGGTAATCTAACCAAACCGTCACTTTTATTTGCGGCCGTGCGCAGTCAGCGCGGGGCTGCCGCTTTGCATATGTCGAAATCGCCTGCCCGTCACTGGGGCCTCGAAGAAATCGTTGCCGGCTTGCGCGAGTCGCGCGAGGAACTGCATCGCACCCGCCATCCGCGCGGCATCCGTGAACTGCCGTCCCGGGATGCGATATGCAAGATCGTCACCGGCCTGCGCGCGTCGATGTTCCCGACACATTACGGTGCGCCGGACCTGACCGACGAAAGCGTCGACTATTACGTCGGCCATACGCTGGAGAGCACACTGCGCGTGCTGTCCGAGCAGATCCGCCGCGCGTTGACGTTCCTGCCCGAGCATGTGGATACACCGCCTGCCGAACTCGAGGAACGCGCGTTCGACATCGCGCGCGAATTCGGCAAGCAGTTGCCGGCGATTCGCGCGCTGCTCGTCAGCGACATCCAGGCTGCCTACGCAGGCGACCCGGCCGCGCAGCACATCACGGAAATCCTGCTGTGCTACCCGGGCGTGCTGGCGATGATGCACCACCGGCTCGCGCATGCGCTGCATCGTCTCGGCGTGCCGCTGCTCGCGCGCTTCATCAACGAGATCGCACATTCGGCCACCGGCATCGACATCCACCCGGGCGCGCAAATCGGGCCGAGCTTCTTCATCGATCACGGCACCGGCGTGGTGATCGGCGAGACGGCGATCATCGGCGAGCGCGTGCGCGTCTACCAGGCCGTCACGCTCGGCGCGAAGAGCTTCCCGGCCGACGGCGACGGCGCGCTCGTGAAGGGCAATGCGCGTCACCCGATCGTCGAGGACGACGTGGTGATCTACGCGGGCGCGACGATTCTCGGCCGCGTGACGATCGGGCGCGGCTCGGTGATCGGCGGCAACGTGTGGCTCACGCACAGCGTGCCGCCGGGCACCAGCGTCGCGCAGAGCAAGGCGCGCGAAGGCGATCGGGCCGAGCGGCCGTAACGGCGTGGGAAGGGCGGCGCGGGCCGGCGTCGAACGGTGCGCAGCCCGTGCGACGCCGGTCTCTCGATGGTGTTTGCGTCAGGGCTTGCCGGCCGGCGAACGGTGCTTGTACAGCACGTCCTGATCGACGCGGATCAGGTTCTGTCCCGCGTCGACGACGAAATCCACGCCGTTGTACGCGCTGCCCGTCAGCAGCAGGATCGCGCGCGCGACGTCATCGGGCCCGGCGATGCGCGCGAGCGGCGTCGACGCGCGGCTCGCGTGTTCGAAATCGGCCTGGGTCTGGTCGTCGCTCGGCAGCATCAGGCCCGGGAACACCGCGTTCACGCGCAGCACCGGCGCGGCCGACAGCGCGAGCATCTGCGTCAGGTTGCCGAGCGCGGCCTTCGCGACCGTGTAGCTGAAGTGGTCGCGATGGAAGTTTTCCTTGATCTTCTGGTCGATCACATTCACGACCACGCCCTGCGTGCCGGCTGCGCGCGCCCGTTCGTAGAATGCGCGCGTGAGCAGGATCGGCGCGCGGCAATTGACGGCCCAGGCCTGGTCGAACGCGGCGAGGTCGAAGCCCGGGAAGTGGTCCTGCCAGAACACCGATGCGTTGTTGATCAGCACGTCGAGGCGGCCGAAGCGCGCGTAGACGTCGCCGATCAGCGCGTCGACCTGCGCGGCGTCCGACAGGTCCGCCCGTAGCGCCGCCGAATCGGTCCCGCGCGCGGCGATCGCATCGGCGGCCGCGTGTGCCGCGTCGGCCGACCGGTCGAAGTGGATCGCGGTGCGGTAGCCCTGCGCAGCGAAAAACTCGGCGAATGCGCGCCCGGCCCGGCGCGCGGCGCCGGTCACGAGCACCACGGGCGCATCCGCCGCTTGCTTCGTCGACGTCATTTACGTATTCGTCAGGTTCACGGAGGACGGGTTCGCGACGATCGACAGGAATTCGCGTCGCGTCGATGGATCGGTGCGGAACGTGCCGAGCATGCGCGACGTGACCATCTCGACGCCCGGCTTGTGAATGCCGCGCGTCGAGATGCACTGGTGCGCGGCTTCGAGGATCACGCCGACGCCTTTCGGCTGCAGCACGTCGAACAGCGTGTCGGCGATCTGCACGGTCATCTTTTCCTGGATCTGCAGGCGCTTCGCGAACGCATCGACGAGCCGCGCGAGCTTCGAGATGCCGACGACTCGGTGATTCGGCAGATACGCGACGTGCGCGCGGCCGATGATCGGCACCATGTGATGCTCGCAGTAGCTCTCGAAGCGGATGTCCTTCAGCACGATCATCTCGTCGTAGCCGTCGACCTCGCTGAACGTGCGCGCGAGGATGTCGCGCGGTTCGATCGCATAGCCGGCGAAGAACTCCTCGTACGCGCGCACGACGCGCGCGGGCGTGTCGACGAGGCCTTCGCGCGCCGGATCGTCGCCGGCCCAGCGCAGCAGCACGCGGACAGCTTCCTCGGCCTCCGAACGGCTCGGCCGGGATGCGGCCGGTTCGGGCCGCGAGGATTTTTTACCCATGTATTCGCTCCATCGAGGACGGCCGCCTGCGGCGGCGCAATGGGGAGCATTGTTTCATGCTTTCGGCGCTCGTGCGTCACGAGGCGGCGCCGCGCCCGCTCACTTCGGCCACTCGTCCTGCTCGTCGTTGAACAGCGACGCGACGACGCCGCGCAGCCACGCGGTGCGCGGATCGTTGTGGAACTTGCGATGCCAGTGCTGCTTCAGGTCGAAGCGCGGCAGCGACAGCGGCGGCTCGACCGGCGTGATGAACGCGTGCTCGGCCGCATACGCGTAGCCGATCGCGTGCGGCACCGTCGCGATCAGGTCGGTGCGGCTCAGGATGAACGGCAGGCTCATGAAGTGCGGCGTCTCGAGCACCGCGCGGCGATGCATCCGCTGCTTCGCGAGGTATTTCTCGAGCACTTCCTGGCTGCGTCCTTCCGCGCGCACCACCGCATGGCCGCACGCGAGAAACTGCTCGACCGTGAACGGCCGCGCCCGTTCGAGCGGATGGCCGCGCCGCATCAGGCACACGAAGCGGTGCGTGAACAGCCGCTGCTGGAAGAAGTTGTTGCCGTCGAGATCGGGGAAGTAGCCGACCGCGAGATCGAGCGAACCGGCTTCGAGGCCGCGCCCGACTTCATCGTGCGAGAGCGACACCGAGCGCAGGTTCGCATGCGGCGCGCGCGCCGAGAACGCCTGCAGCAGCTTCGGCAGGAACACGATCTCGCCGACGTCCGACAGCGCGATCGAGAACGTATACGTGCTCGCCGCCGGATCGAAATCGTGCGGCGCGACGAGGCCGCGCTCGATCTGCGCGAGCGCGTCGCGCGCGGCGGGCAGCAGCGCCTGCGCGCGCGGCGTCGGCTCCATGCCGCGCGACGTGCGCACGAACAGCGGGTCGCCGAAGTATTCGCGCAGGCGGCCGAGCGCGGCGCTCACGCGCGGCTGGCTCACGCCGAGCAGGTCGCCGGCGCGGCTCACGTTGCGCGCGTCGTCGAGCGCGACGAGGTAGGGAATCAGGTTCAGATCGAGCGTTTCCATCACGACACCAATATTCGCGAAACGTATACAACTTATCTCCTGAATCGCGTTGCCGCATAGTCGGGAAAGCGCTGAAATTCGTTTCACTATTCGAATCAATGTTCAGCTTTGCATGGGACCGGGGTAAGCGCTGAAGCGCTAACTCCGGTCGACAAGGAGACAAACATGCGTACCCAAGTCGCGATCATCGGCGCCGGTCCGTCCGGCCTTCTGCTTTCCCATTTGCTGCGCCTGCAAGGCGTCGATTCCATCCTCGTCGAAGCGCGTTCGCGGGAGTACTGCGAGAACCGCATTCGCGCCGGCGTGCTGGAGCAGGGCACCGTCGACACGCTGAACGAAGCCGGCCTCGGCGACCGGATGCGCCGCGAAGGGCTCGAACATCACGGCATCGAGCTGCTGTTCGGCGGCCAGCGCCACCGCATCGACCTGACCGGGCTCACCGGCGGGCGCGCGATCACCGTCTACAGCCAGCACGAAGTGGTGCGCGACCTGATCGCGGCCGGCGTCGAGCATGGCCATCAAATGCACTTCGAAGTGAGCGACGTCGCGGTGCACGACGTCGACGGCGACCAGCCGTTCGTCACGTTCAAGCACGCGGACGGCCGCGCGGAGCGCATCGACTGCGACTACATCGCCGGCTGCGACGGCTTTCACGGCATCGCGCGGCAGGCCATTCCCGCCGAACGGCAGCGCACGTTCGAGCGCGTCTACCCGTATGCGTGGCTCGGCATCCTCGCCGATGCGGCGCCGTCGCTCGACGAGCTCGTGTATGCACACCACGAACGCGGCTTCGCGCTGTTCTCGATGCGCTCGCCCACCGTCACGCGGCTCTACCTGCAATGCAAGCCGGACGAGAACCTCGACGAATGGTCCGATGCGCGGATCTGGGACGAGATGCATACGCGTTTCTCGAACGACACGGGCTGGACGCCGGCCGAGGGCCGCATCACGCAGAAGAGCGTGACGCCGATGCGCAGCTTCGTGTCCGAGACGATGCAGTACGGCCGCCTGTTCCTCGCGGGCGACGCCGCGCACATCGTGCCGCCGACGGGCGCGAAGGGGATGAACCTCGCGGTGGCCGACGTCCGCGTGCTGGCCCGCGCGCTCGGCGCGCGCTACCGCCGCGGCGACACGGCGCGGCTCGACGCGTATTCGGCGACCTGCCTCGAACGCGTGTGGCGCGCCGAGCATTTCTCGTACTTCATGACGAACATGCTGCACCCGTCCGCGGACGACACGCCGTTCGTCAATCGCCTGAAAGTGGCCGAACTGAAGTACGTGACGCGCTCCCGGGCCGCCGCGCAGGCGCTCGCCGAGAACTACGTCGGGCTGCCGTTCGACGACGACGCAGCCCCCGAGGGAACCCGCCTTGACAACGCGCTGTGCACGACTCTATGATCGGCCATCGTTCGCTAATCGAATCTAGGTTCGCTTAGCGAACATTCGCCGGGTCCGGATACGGGTCCGGCGCGGCACGCGAGACGCGCGTGTTCCCTCGACAGGCCGCGCATCGTGCCGCGGGTACGTATCAGGAAGAGACATGGTCAACAAGATTTTCGAATCGCTTCAGTCGGCGGTCGCCGACGTTCACGACGGCGCGACGATCATGATCGGCGGCTTCGGCACGGCCGGCATGCCGTCCGAGCTGATCGACGCGCTGATCGAGCAGGGCGCGCGCGATCTGACGATCGTCAACAACAACGCGGGCAACGGCGAGATCGGCCTTGCGGCGCTGCTGAAGGCGAAGCGCGTGCGCAAGATCATCTGTTCGTTTCCGCGCCAGAGCGATTCGCAGGTGTTCGACGCGCTGTACCGTGCGGGCGAGCTCGAGCTGGAGCTCGTGCCGCAGGGCAACCTCGCGGAGCGCATCCGCGCGGCGGGCGCGGGCATCGGCGGCTTCTTCACGCCGACCGGCTTCGGCACGAAGCTGGCCGAAGGCAAGGAGACGCGCGTGATCGACGGCAAGCAGTATGTGTTCGAGACGCCCATCCACGCCGATTTCGCGCTCGTGAAGGCGTACAAGGGCGATCGCTGGGGCAACCTCGTGTATCGCAAGACCGCGCGCAACTTCGGGCCGATCATGGCCAGCGCCGCGAAGGTCGCGATCGTCCAGGTGTCGGAAGTCGTGCCGCTTGGCGCGCTGAACCCGGAACACATCGTGACGCCGGGCATCTTCGTGCAGCGCGTCGTCGAAGTGCCGCAGGCCACGCATGCGGCCGAGCTGGCCGCCGAACGTGCCGCATCCCAAGCCGCCTGACCGCCGGAGGAAAATCCAGATGAAACGACTGACCCGCGATGAAATGGCCAAGCGCGTCGCCCAGGACATTCCCGAAGGCGCGTACGTGAACCTCGGCATCGGCGTGCCGACGCTGGTGGCGAACCACCTCGACCCGAGCAAGGAAATCTTCCTGCACAGCGAGAACGGCCTGCTCGGCATGGGCCCGGCGCCCGCGCCCGGCGAGGAAGACGACGAGCTGATCAACGCCGGCAAGCAGCACGTGACGCTGCTCACCGGCGGCGCCTATTTCCACCATGCCGATTCGTTCGCGATGATGCGCGGCGGCCATCTCGACTACTGCGTGCTCGGCGCGTTCCAGGTGTCCGCGAGCGGCGACCTCGCGAACTGGCACACCGGCGCGCCCGACGCGATTCCGGCCGTCGGCGGCGCGATGGATCTCGCGATCGGCGCGAAGCAGGTGTTCGTGATGATGGAGCACCTGACCAAGCAGGGCGAGAGCAAGATCGTCGCGCAGTGTTCGTATCCGGTCACGGGCGTGCAGTGCGTGAGCCGCATCTATACGGACCTGGCCGTGCTCGACGTGACGCGCGACGGCCTCGCGGTGACCGAGATCTTCACCGACCTGTCGTTCGACGCGTTGCAGAAGCTGACCGGCGTGCCGCTGATCGATGCAACGCAGAGGGTTGCCGCCTGAACCGGGCGCAGCCGGCGTGCGCACCGAAGCGCACGCCGGCGCGCTTCGGTGGACAATAAGCGCACCCTGTTTCCCGACCTGACGCCATGCTCGAAGACAGCGCCCGCCTGACCTCCCTCATCTGCGGCACCGAGCCGCTCAACCGGATCTGGTCGCCCCGTGCGACCGTCCAGCGCATGCTCGACGTCGAGGCGGCGCTCGCGCGTGCGCTCGCCGCGCAGCAGGTGATTCCCGCCGCCGCCGTCGCGCCGATCGAGCGCGCGTGCCGGGCCGACCAGCTCGATGCCGACGCGCTCGCGCGCGACGCCGCGCTCGGCGGCAACCTCGCGATTCCGCTCGTCAAGCAGCTGACCGCGCGCGTGAAAGCCGACGACCCCGAGGCCGCGAAGTTCGTGCACTGGGGCGCGACGAGCCAGGACATCATCGATACCGCCACCGTGCTGCAATTGCGCGACACGCTCGACGTGCTCGAACCGATGCTCGACACGGCCTGCGCATCGCTCGCCGCGCTGGCGCGCGCGCATCGCGCGACGCCGACGATCGGCCGCACGTGGCTGCAGCAGGCGCTGCCGATCACGCTCGGCCTGAAGTTCGCGCAATGGCTCGATGCGCTGTTGCGCCACCGCGCACGGTTCGCCGAATTGCGCGCGCGGGCGCTGGTGCTGCAGTTCGGCGGCGCGGCGGGTACCCTCGCGAGCCTGCGCGAGCACGCGCGCGGCGTGTCTGCGGCGCTCGCCGGCGACCTGACGCTCGCGCTGCCCGCGGTGCCGTGGCATACGCAGCGCGACCGCATCGCGGAGGCCGCGTCGTGCTTCGGCATGCTGACCGGCACGCTCGGCAAGATCGCGCGCGACGTGTCGCTGCAGATGCAGACCGAAGTCGGCGAGCTCGGCGAACCGGCCGCGGCCGGCAAGGGCGGCTCGTCGACGATGCCGCACAAGCGCAACCCGGTCGGCTGCGCGGCCGTGCTGACCGCCGCGGTGCGCGCGCCGGGCCTCGTCGCGACGGTGTTCGCGGGGATGGTCCAGGAGCACGAGCGCGCGCTCGGCGGCTGGCAGGCCGAATGGGACGCGCTGCCGGACCTCGCGCGCCTGACCGGCGGCGCGCTCGCGCAGATCGCGCAGATCGTCGCGGGCCTCGACGTCGACACCGAACGCCTGGCCGCCAATCTCGGCCTGACGCGCGGCCTGATCCTCGGCGAAGCGGTGATGCTCGCGCTCGGCGACAAGATCGGCCGGCTCGATGCGCACCACGTCGTCGAGCACGCGTCGAAGGAAGCGGTGCGCACCGGCGCGACGCTGTTCGACGTGCTCGCCGCCGACGCTACCGTCTCCGCCCATCTGTCGCGCGACGCGCTGGCGCGTCTGCTCGATCCCGCTCATTACGTCGGCGAGGCGCAGGCCTTCGTCGATGCCGTGCTCGCGGCCTATGCGAGCCCGAACCCGCAAGGAGAACACTGATGCCTTTCGCCACTGTCAACGGCGTGCAACTGCATTACCGGATCGACCGCGCCGCGCGCGACGACGCGCCGTGGCTCGTCTTCTCGAACTCGCTCGGCGCCGACCTGCAGATGTGGGCGCCGCAGATCCGCCCGCTCGCGCAGCATTTCAACATCCTGCGCTACGACACGCGCGGCCACGGCCATTCCGCCGCGCCGGCCGGCTCGTACACGATCGACCAGCTCGCGGGCGACGTGATCGGCCTGCTCGATCACGTCGGCATCGCGCGCGCGCATTTCTGCGGGATCTCGATGGGCGGCCTGACGGGCGCGGCGCTCGCCGCGCGCTTCCCGTCGCGGATCGGCCGCGCGGTGCTCGCGAACACCGCCGCGAAGATCGGTTCGCCGGAAGTGTGGGCGCCGCGCGCGCAAAAGGCGCGCACCGAGGGGATGCCGGCACTCGCCGATGCGGTGCTGCCGCGCTGGTTCACGAACGCGTTCTTCGAGCGCGAGCCGCGCCTCGTCGACGCGATCCGCGACACGTTCGTGCATACCGACAAGGATGGCTACGCAGCGAACTGCGACGCGCTGAATGCCGCGGACATGCGCGAGGAAGTGAAGGGCATCGCGCTGCCAGTGCTCGTCGTGACGGGCGCGCACGACCTGTCGACGCCGCCGGACCAGGGCCGCGCGCTCGCGGCGGCGATTCCGGGCGCCAAGCATGTCGAATTCGACGCCGCGCACATCTCGAACATCGAATGCACCGACGGCTTCAACCGTGCGCTGCTCGATTTCCTGACCGCCTGAGCCGAGGAGCCCGCGATGGACGACCAGCAACGTTACGAAGCCGGGATGAAGGTGCGCCGCGCGGTGCTCGGCGACGCGCACGTCGACCGCTCGATCGAGAACCGCACCGAAGTGACCGAGGAGTTCCAGAACCTGATCACGCGCTATGCGTGGGGCGAGATCTGGACGCGTGAAGGGCTGCCGCGCCACACGCGCAGCCTGCTGACGATCGCGATGATGGTTGCGCTGAACCGCGGTGAGGAACTGGCGCTGCATCTGCGTGCCGCGCGCAACAACGGCGTGACGCGCGACGAGATCAAGGAAGTGCTGCTGCAGACCGCGATCTATTGCGGCGTGCCGGCGGCGAACTCGGCGTTTCATCTCGCGGACCGGATCTTCAAGGAACAGGACGGGGCCGCCTAGGACGGCCGGTCAGGCGGGGCTGCCTGAGGCGGCTGCCTGAGGCGGCTCGCGTCGGCGGGCCGTCGACAACACCCGCGCCGGCAGAGCATCGGCGCGCAGCGCATCGTCGAAGGTGCGCAATAAAGGAACGGCGCGGCAGAGAGACCGCGCCGATTACATATCATGCATGCGACCCGAGAAAGCGCCGAAGCGCCGACTCCGGTCGACAGGAGACAGGCGATGAATCGCACCCCGGTCGTCAACGTACAGACCTTCATCAACGAGCAGCCGTTCGGCGGCTTTCAGTGGCTCATCTTTGCGATGTGTTTCGTGATCGTCCTGCTGGACGGTTTCGATACCGCCGCGATCGGTTTCATTGCCCCGTCATTGCTGACCGAATGGCATCTGACCAAGCCGGATCTCGCGCCGGTGCTCAGCGCCGCGCTGTTCGGCCTCGCGTGCGGCGCGCTCGTGTCGGGCCCGCTGTCCGATCGTCTCGGCCGCCGTGCGCTGCTGCTCGGCTCGGTGTTCCTGTTCGGCGCCGCGTGCCTCGCATCCGCGTTCTCGTCGGGCATCGGGCAGCTCACGGTGCTGCGCTTCGTCACCGGCGTCGGCTTGGGCGCCGCGATGCCGAATGCGGTCACGATGATGGGCGAGTTCTGCCCCGACAAGCGCCGCGCGACCGTGATCAACCTGATGTTCTGCGGCTTTCCGCTTGGCGCGGCGTTCGGCGGTTTCCTCGCCGCATGGATGATTCCGCACTTCGGCTGGCGCAGCGTGCTGGTGCTCGGCGGCGTGACGCCGCTGGTGCTCGGCGTGCTGCTGCTCGTCAAGATGCCGGAGTCGGTGCGCTTCATGGTCGCGAACAGCCGGCCCGTCGACCGGATCCGCGCGACGCTCGCGCGCATTTCGCGCGATGCGCTGAACGCCGGCGCGTTCGTGCTGACCGAGGCCGCGCCGCAGACGGGCAGCAAGGGCGTCGGCGTCGTGCTGTCGCGCTCGTACGTCGTCGGCTCGGTGATGCTGTGGATCGCGTACTTCATGGGCCTCGTGATCTTCTACGCGTCGATCAACTGGATGCCGATCCTGCTGAAGGATGCCGGCCTCACCCCGAAGAGCGCGACGCTGATCTCCGCGCTGTTCCCGCTCGGCGGCGTCGGGGCCGTGCTGTGCGGCGTGCTGATGGACCGCTTCAACGCGAACCGCGTGATCGCCGTGTGCTATGCGCTGACGGCTGTCAGCGTGGCTGCGATCGGGCAGGCGGTCGGCAACGTCGGGCTGCTGGTGCTGGTCGTGTTCATTGCCGGCGTGCTGATGAACACCGCGCAATCGTCGATGCCCGCGCTCGCGGCGGCGTTCTATCCGACCGAAGGGCGCGGCACCGGCGTCGCATGGATGCTCGGCGTCGGGCGCTTCGGCGGGATCGCGGGGTCGTTCCTCGTCGCCGAGCTGACGCGCCGGCACTTCACGTTCGCGGGCGTGTTCGCGACGATCGCCGTGGCCGGCGTGCTGTCGTGCGTCGCACTGCTGATCAAGCAGTCGGCGCGGCCGTACGAGGTCGCGCCGTCGACGGGCAACGCGGAGTCGCTCGGGCACTGAGCGGGATCAGGCGGGCGGCGCGCGATGGCGCGCCGTCGTCACTCCTCCGTGTCGTGTTCCTTGACGAAGCGGCGCAGATACGCGCGCAGCGCCGCTTCCCGGCTGCGATGATCGGCGGCGTTCGGGGAGCCCATCTCTTCTTCCTCGCCGAACAGCGTCGGCGGCGCCGCATACGTGCCGACTTCGATGTCTTCGCGCAATATCCGGATGTCGTGCGTCAGTTGGTGGTATTCGGCGATCCAGTGCATCCCTTCGATGTGTTCGCCCGTTCTCAGCAGCGGCTTCATCGGCGTTCTCCCGACAAGAGCGGCTCGACCTTCCTGCCGGTTTCGCGCGCCCGGAATCCAAGCGTACGCCTGCATGCGGCGAATCTCAACGGGCGCGCCGGCGCGCTCACTGCGGCAGCAGATGCGCGACGAGCGGATACAGGGACAGGATCAACAGCACCGCCATCGTGACGTTGAACATGCGCAGCGCGCGGGGATTCGACAGGAAGTGCCGCAGGCCCTGGCCGAACGCGGCCCACAGGCTGATGCACGGGAACCCGATCAGGATGAACACGACGGCCATCCACGCGGCGTTCATTCCGTAGTCGGCGGACAGCTGGACCGTCGTCGCGGCGGTCAGCACCATCATCCATGCCTTCGGATTGACCCACTGGAACGCGGCGGCTTCGACGAACGTCATCGGGCGCGCCTTGCCGCCGTGCGCCTTGACCTCGCCGGACGTGCCGATCCGCCACGCGAGATACAGCAGGTAGACGACGCTTGCGGCTTCCAGGATCGTGTACAGCACGGGTACACGTTTGAATACTTCGCCGAGACCGAAACCGACGCACAGCATCAGGATCGCGACGCCGATGCTGATGCCGAACAGGTGCGGCATCGTGCGGCGGAACCCGAAGTTGACGCCGGACGCGAGCAGCATCGTGTTGTTCGGGCCGGGCGTGATCGACGTGACGAGCGCAAACAGCATGCCGGCGGGCAGCGCGCTCAGGGTGAGGAATTCCATCGCGGTGTTCTCCATCGGTGAGGCGGGTGATGGAGGCAGTTTAGCGACAGTTGACGGTACAGTACCGGTACAGTTTGGAGGACGAATGCCGGTACGGGGTGGGTGATGTGGGCTCTCGGGGGTTGTTGTTACGTGTTTGTCTCGCAGAAAAGATGTCCGCGGTCTCAATATGTTGTCTTTGAATAAAAGGCGACATTTCACAGATTACGACGGAATCCGACCTTCGGGGTTCCGTTCAAAATATTGGTGGGAATCAGGTTACACTCGATCACGGCCCCTAGGGAGCGGCCGTCGCGAGGCTCTCAGCATTGCCTCGGGCGTGGCCATCAGATCACCAGTCTGTCGTTGCAGTGATTGAGCGAGCGTTTTGGCACTTCTGAAATTTTCCGCTTCGCTGTGAGCCGCGTCCGATGTTGTTCGGCCAGTTGTCACGTGAACCAAACTCAATAGAGCGTCGCAGTTATAGCAAGCTGGGAAATCGTCCCCGGCTTCGCCGAGCGTATTGGTCGTTAGTCTTAGTGTAAAGATGACAGTGTCCGCTGGGCTCATATTGTTATTCAAGGACCAGTTAAATGCCTGAACCTCTGCATGTAGTGCAGGGATTCCATAAAAATTGGAGAGCATGCCTCCATTGCGACTTTCAGTCTCCGCGATGTGTAGGCGTGTAATTTTTTCAATGCCTTTGTGAAGATGGGTGGTGCCGTAAGCTTCTTTTATGCTTGACATTAATGTGTCTTTGTTTGTAACAGAAAAATTTGCCCCTTGTAGCTCTATGCCGTCAAACGATTCTTTTTGACTTAAGCTTCCTTTAAGATTAACGAATCCACTTTTGTATGCTTGGCTTTTGAAATTGAATGCGGCTGCAAATGCATTGTATGTTTTTAAATCGTTGTTTCTTGGTTTTAGCTCGATATCTCTTTCTAGTTTTTTTCGTGGCTTTAGTTTGTTAAATTCAGTGGTATTATTTTGGGCCTTCTTCAAGAAGGCTTGCGCTTCTTGGGAAACACGCTCGTAAGCGTCCCGAACGCCTCTGCGTGCCATTACTGCAGTGTTCACGCGATGACGATCCGGTGCTTCCGCCAAGTCGAGCCAATCGGCGACTCCGTAAAGCCCCGCCACATCCGCTAGCGTCACCGGATTATTCCGCACCATACGATAGAGGTTGAGCCCATCAATAGTTCCGGCGGGGTCGGGGTTGAGCCAGCGGCCGAGCCAGGGCTGGTAGTAGCGCAAGCCGTAGTAGTACAGCCCGGTGGCATCGCGCTCCTTGCCCGAGTAGCGGTAGTGTTTCAACTGCACTTCGGCGGCATTCTCGCCGATGACGTAGCTGGTCCCGCCATAGGGAAAATATTCCTCGTAGGTGATGACGAGGCCCGTCGCGTCCAATTCGAACACGGCCGACCCCAGGTAGTTTTCCAGCTGATAGCGGACCTGCGGCGACGGCACGCCGGACGGAGGCGCGCCGATCGTCCAGTTCAGGCGCTCGGCGAGGCAGCGCTCGCCGTCCATGACGCGGATCGTGCGATATGCGTCGTCCACCGTGCCATTGGTGGCATGGCGCCGGATTTCCATGCCGTCGATGTAAAGCGTCTCGTCGACGTTTTCCGTTGTGCCGCCATTGCCGTAGCGCCGGGTGATCTTGCGGATGCGCTGGCCCTGGGAATCATAGACGTAAAGTTCGATATCCGAAGGACTGCTGTCGCGTTCGACGAGCGTCACGCTGACGAGCAGATTGTCGTAGCGCCAGGTGACGGCCTGCTTGCCCGCCATGGCGATCTGATTGCCGTTGGCGTCGAAAAGCGTATCTACCCGAGCCGGATCGGTGGTCAGGGCCGCTGCCACCGCGCGGTTGCTGGTAGGCGAGACTGTCATGTCGGAAGTCGCCGGCACGCTGCCCTGATGGGCGATCTGGTAAAGATTGCCCGAGGTGTCGTAGCGATAGCGCCGCGTATAGTTCTGCAACGCTTGGCCATCGTTCAGCGCGGGCAGCGAAACGAAGCGATCGCTGTCGCCGGCCGACAAGGCCGGATGCTCGCGTCCGGTCGCCGTGATCAGGCGATAGACCGCATCGTAGGCATAGGTACTGACCGGATCGACCTGCTGGTTGGCATGGAACACCGTGGATTGCGCGTCGTCCGCGACGGCGGTGATATTGCCGACCGGGTCATAGTAATAGCGCAGCGACTGCAAGGTCGCGCCGTCGCTTTGCCGGACCGAAACGACGGTCGCCAGGAATTGCGTGGTCGGTTCGTAGGTGTACCGCGTAACGACGCCGTTGCCATAGACGATCTGCCGGCGCTGGCCGTTGGCGTCGTAGGTGATGCTGTCCGCATAGGTCTCCGAAGCGGTTGAATCCGATGGCGTCAGGCTGACGGCGTCGACATGGCCGGCGATGTCGTAAACATAGGTCACCAGATCGGGACTGGCGGCGTCCGCACGCTCGACCGCCTGGGTGCGAATCCGCCCCAGCGCGTCGTAGGTCCGGCGGGTCAGGTAGATGTCGACCGGATCGAGCTTGCTCCAGTCGGGGATTGCGTCCGTGCCCTGGAGCAATTGCCGCTTCTGGTCCAGCAGCTCGCCGCCGATCGTATAGGCGTCGAATGTCATCACGCCGGCGGCGTCGGAAATCTGATAGATCTGCTCCCGCAGGTTGTGCCCCGCATCGCCGCTGACGCTTTCACCATAGATCGTCTTCCGGGCCACATAGGGCGCGCCGCTCGCTTCCTGCACGGTCAGCTCCAGCGGGCGCTGAAGCGCGTCGTAGGTGGTGGTCTGGATCGTGCCTTTGGCGTCGCGGCCATAAGCCGGATTGCCGGCGGCATTGTTCAGCAGCCACCTGACGCCGCTGTCCACGCTCGTGCTGGCCAGCTTCTGGCCGTCGAGGCCATAGACCACGGTCAGGTTTTCCAGCCCCGCGGCGCGCATCCGGTCGTCGGCGCTGGCGACCAGCCGATTCATCGCATCGAAGACATTGCGGGTCGTCAGGCCGGAAGGGGGGAGCGACGGCGCCGGCGGCTGCAGGGTCTGGGTAATCCGTACCGCGTTGCCGGACGGATCGAACTGGCGGATCGTCGGCGTGTCGTTGAACAGGGTGGCCTGTTGCAATGCCGCGCGTTCCAGCGCATCCAGCAACGGATTGTCGATATTCGCCTGGTAGTAGCGTGATTCCACGACCGTGTCGTCGGCGTCATAGAGCCGCTCCTCCCAAGGCGAGAATTCGACCTTGGTGAAGAACCCCTTGGGCGTGTCGACGCGGATCTCGCGGTCCAGCGGATCGTAGTGGATCAGCGGGCTGACCCCGAAGCGGTTCATTTCGGCATTGTCGATGTAGGCCCAGCCGTCGGCGAAGAACGGGTCGTATTGCTTGATCGGATTGCCCTTGTTGTTGTAGACGACTCGGCCGGAAACCAGCCAGCGATTGTCGCTTTCGACCTGCGTCACCGAACCGTCGGGATTGACGCGGTAGCAGTCGCCCGGGTCGACGTAGTCGATTTTCTGGATGGCCCGCCCCAGGCCGTCAGAATACGCGGCGACGTACCGGGTGCGATCGGACGTGCCATATGTTTCGGCAGCCAGCGCGACCGAATGCACCGGTGTCGGCGTGACGAGCGCGACGATGCGGGCCTGCACCGCAGCCGCCGTCTGCGCTGGAATGCCCGGCAGAACCATCGGGCTGTCATCGCCTAAGGTGCGAAAGCGGTGCAGGACGGCGCCACTGCGAGCGATGTAGAAGCCGTCGATCAACGCTTGCCAGAGCGCGTCGGAATTCACGCCCAATCCGGCGAGATCCGACGGAGCGATCCGTCCGCACCAGGAGAACAGCTCGTAAGCCGAGAAGGAGGCGGTTCCCTGGAGATAGACCTGCGGCGTCGCCATGGCCGCAGCCATGTCGAAGGCCGGGGCCGTATGCGCGAGCGTCAGCGGCGCAAAGCCGACGGGCCCGGTGATCTCCGTGCCCTGCACCGAGGTTGCCCACACCCAGCCCAGCGCGTTGCACAACGCCTGGGTCACGGTGCCGTTCGGGTCGGTCATCTGCCAAGGGCCGACGGTCTGGTAGTCGATGCCGGTGACATGGTTGACGTTGCCCAGCGGATCCTGATTGCGCACGACGAGCAGGTCGTAAGGATCGTAGAGGACGGCGGTCACGCCGCCGAACGGATCGACCGTGTCACCGGGCAGGTAGTAATCGTCGGCGCCGAGGAAGGTTTGCAGCAGTCCGGGATTCCACCACAGGCCGTCCGACTGGAGATACTGGCAGGTTCCGGCCAGCAGGGTCGCGAGCTGATCGGGCGCAAGCGCGCCCGCGAAGGCTGCGTTGAGGTCCGTCGGCGTGCCCAGTGCGTTCTCGATACGGCACAACAGGCCTTGGCCTGTCGCCTGGCCCAGCGGCAGCGGCTGCTTCGCCGCCGGATCCCAGTAGTACCGACGCTGGCGGCCCAGCAATTTCAATTTGCCGGCCGGGGCGAGCAATGCGGCGTCGACCTGGGCCGAGATTTCGTCGAAGGTAAAGATCTCGCCTGCAGGCGGCACCGGCGCAACCAGCCACCCATCCGACTCGTCGATATCCAAACCGAGGAGACGCAGATCGGGGCCGGTCAGGTCGGCCACGCGATGGGTCTGGACCGTTATCCGCAACTGCACCTGTTCGGGAAGGCGGTCGGCCGCCGATGCGCGGCGGGCATAAGCGATCGAGCAGGCGCGCGTCGTCGCCCCGTAGGCGTCGACTGCCAGGGTGACATCGTGGGTGACGCGCGGGTCGGTCAGGTTGCGTTCGTAGTGCAGCGTCAAGGTTTCGAGCGGATAGATGAAGAAGGCGCCGTAGCCGTCTTCGGCGACTGCCTGGTCCTGGCGCACGCCATAGGTTGTTTCGGTAACCTGATAAGGGACATTCGACTGCGCCGAGCCGTCCAGGCCATAGACCTCCTCGCGCAGCACCATGCCCTTCAACGCATAGTGCGCTTGTCGCATCGTGTCGCCGTCGGGATCAGTATCCGAATAGGTGAAGCGTGCCGGCGGCAGGCGCGACGCCAAGGGGTCGCCGTGAAAATAGTCGACGTCGAACTCGTTGCACGGACTGGCACCGCCGCCCCAGGCGCCCGTGTGGTACCAGCTCCGGGTCAATGACGGCGGCGCGTACCCGTCAGGGGCGGCGTCCTTCGTGTTTGCCAGGTAGTCGTCGAGGCCGAGGCTGTCGATGCAGTCGACCTGGCCGAAGCCGCAAAATTCGCGCTCGACGGGGTCGTAATAGCCGTGGCGATAGTCGTAGCGGGACACGAGGCGAGTGCCCGAGACTGCATCCAGGACCTCGACCTCGTCGACCACCTGCACCGGGAACGGCAGCTCGGTGGCCCATGGCATGCCGGCCTGCCGATCGCGCAACGCGTGGTAGGTCGATGCCCGATACGAGAGATGAGTCACCAGACCTGTATTGTCATCCGCCATATTCAGCAGATAGGGCTTGGTTCTGCAACCGAAATCGTAGGCGATATACAGTCTGGGGCCGTCCGCCGGCGCATAGACCAGAGCGGTCGTGCCATTGCCGCGCACATCGGCGAATTCAACCTGGGCAGCCGGCTGCCAGCCGCCCGGCAACGGGATGGATACCGCGTCGGCGAAGCTGTTGCCGCTTTGATTGACGTAAAGGTCGATGTGGCCGTGATGAAGATAGAGCAGGTCTGTCGTGCCCGAGCCATCGATATCGGCCAGGAAGAGCCGGCTGGCATCGAAATCGTCGCCGAAATGCGGTGCATTGCCCAACGCGATCTTCCGGCCGAACTTGCCGTAACCGAGATTGGGCCAGACCTCGACCGAACCATTCGTGATCCTGACCAGATGTTCTCGGCCGCTGCCGAAGATATCGGTCATCCGCACCAGGACCGTGGCGGATTCCTCGCCGCTCATCGGCATGTCGCCGGCCCGCGGCAGGACGAGGGCGGGGCGATACCCTTGCGCACCGCGCGAAGGATAGACGCTGACGGTTTCCGGGTCGAGGCGCAGAAGGTCGGTCAGCCCGTCGCCCGTCATGTCGGCAGTCATCGTGTCGGGCTGGAACAGATCGGTGGGCACGGCCGGCAGGGACAGGAAGGGCGCCCACGAGCCATCGGCCTGCGCCTGGGAGAATCGGGTGCCGTCCGGCGCCGCCGCAACCAAGGCCGGACGGCCGCACCCCGTGATGTCGATCAGCGCGGTGTCATCGGCGAGCCCCAGGCCTGGAAAACGCGCCGGAGCACAGGGTGGAGCATAGCAAATGACTTCGTCGGAGACATCGGGGCCGGCCTGCGGATTGGGCTGCGGGCCCAGCGGCGCCAGGAAGAGAACCGTGCTTTGCAGCCGGAAAAGAATGCCGGGAATGCCTTCGCCGTAAAGATCCGCCAGTTGAAACGGCCCGGGCGGGGTGACTCCGGGCACCGGCCGACCGAAACCATCCACCATCGGTTCGAACTGGCCGGTCGAGGGGGCAAAGGGGGTGTAGCCAAGCTCCAGCGGTGGCAATGCCTGTGTCGTATAGGCGTCGCCGTTCAGACGACAGCCCAGCGCTTCGATCATGCGCAGTTGCGTCAGCACCGGCGATTCGCTGTAGCTGAAGCGTGTCATGTGAACCAGTACCGGCTCAGGGCCCAGCTCCGCGAAGCGATGGAACATCAGCACGTGGCGGCACAGGCGGTAGGTGCGTATTTCAAAGCCGGCGTTGTAGATCGAGAAAGGATCGGCACGCGCCGCCCACAGCGCACCGGCCGGCGGCCGGTACGGGTCGGGTGGCAGAGGGTCCAGCGAATATTCGCCATAGTCGAAGACGATTTCGAAGTGCCACGAGGCCTGGTCGAGGTCGTTCAACGCATGGACCGGCCGGTCATTGCCATAGAGAATTCGGTCCGGATACTTGTTGGCATTGGGCGCGCGTCCGTGTTCGTAGATCGCGGGCGGGACGTTGTCGTCGTTCTCGGGCCGATAGCGGTACGCGACGGCATCGCCGCGCGCCATCAGCTCCGCGTCGATCAGCCAGGAGAAGATATGCGTGGGCGCCGACGGATCGGCGATCCTCGATGCATCGTCGCGGCCGAAGAAGGTCTGGCTGTTGTCGCCTCCGAGCACGCGCCAGAAGCTTTTCTGGCTCACCGGGTCGATCCAGTGCTCGATGGCCGCGAACGTCGATTCGACGCGGGGCCGATAGGTGAACACGTCATGGCCGTCGCGATGGCCGACGGGAACCAAAGCGTCGCACACGAGCGGCGTGCCGTCGGGCAGCAGGAAGGTATCCGTACCGTCATAGCGCGGTTGGCCGCTGCTGGTCTGACGGGTGATCGCCGGCAGGCCGATATCGAAGCCGAGCCCGTAGAGGCCGTTGCCGCTGCCGGATCGATATTGCAGGGTGACGTCGGGCGCGCCGCCGCGGCAACTCGTGACGGGAATGGGAACGGAGAATGCCGCGGCGCCCGTGAAGCCGCCATTCTGGAAATTGGCGCCGATGCCCTGAATCGCGCCGCCGCCTTTGGGCAATGCGACGCGGGCTGCCTTGATCCGGGCGCCGTCACCAGCCGGCGCGCCGCCGTCGCCGAATGCGGGCACCTCGGTCTGCGGCGCGACCGGCTCCGGAATCATACGGGTGCCTCCGACAGCGGACTGCCCCAGCGGCTGAAGCCGGGGCGGTTCGGATCCTGGCCGGGACAGCGCTCATCGGCCAGCCGGGCCTTGTTTTGCGTGACGCAGCCGCACAGCCCGCAGATCTTGCGATTGGCCGCGCCGCCGGTCAGGGCCGCGGCGATTTGATAGGCGACCTTCCGTTCCGGCTTCGTATGATGCGGACAGGCGTCGCACGCGGCCAGCCGTGCCGTATAGAGGGCATCGTCGGCCGTCTTGAAGCCGCTGCGGCCCCAGGCGACGAAGGATTTGGCCGCCTTGATCAGCAGGGCGGCGCTGCTCTGGTCCTGGGGCGTCTCATCGGGAAGTTGCTGTGCCGTGCGCTGGCAGACCTCGGGATGGTCCAGCAGATGGTCGCGGAAGGCTGGCGCGCGCCGGGCGGCGAACAACGTCGTCGCGTAGGTCGGATTGTCGATCACGGCGGCGAAGACCTGTCGCGAGACGGGACGGCCGAGGCCCAGGTAATGGCCCAGGCTTTCGCAGCCTTCTTCGACGCTGGTCAATGTCTGGAAGTCGGGTGGAATGGTCGTATCGGTCATGGCGAGATTTACCGGGAAGCAGAGGTTCACTCCGCTCCCCATACCGGAGCATGGGGAGCGGCTCCTTACGTTGCGTTACGGCGTGTGGAAGCCGCTGCTGACGTAGTTCGGATCCAGCGTGTTGCCCTCGCTCGATTTGACGTTGGAGGCCGTGACGGTATAGGCGGTCTTCGGGGCAAAGCCGCCCGTGATGGTCACCTTGTTGCTTGCCTGGCCGTTGCTGATCTTGAGGATCTGGTCCATGTGCGGATGGAAGAAGTAGTTATCCTTGTCTTCTGCCGAGGCCATGTCGATCGGCGCGCTGAAGGTCAGCGTGACGCCCGAGTCATCGGTCGAGGACGTTGCGGACAGCAGCCTCAAGTCGGCTGCCGGCGGGCCGCCGGCGCACACCGGCAGCGGATTGAAACCGATCGCCTGGCGATAGGTCGTGATCCGGCAGTCGAGATTCGTCGGATGGCACCCGGGGGTCGGTTGATCGGCCCTGGTCGGAATCAGCTTGAAGGTGGCTTCGACCTGGCTGATCGCATCGAAGATCACGTCCGGATAAAGCCGATTGAATACGGTCTGCAGCGGCGCGGGCGCGTAGTAGTCCGCCTCGGGCTTGCAGACGAAACCGGTCGGTTGTTGCGCCTGATTCGGGAAGCGGCTGACCAGGTAGCCCAGTACCAGCGAAAGGCCCTGCCATTCCAGCGGTACGGCGCGCACGAGACCGCCCTGCACCAGGACGTATTTGGTCGTGCCCAGATAGAAGGCGTAACCGTTGGCCTCGCGTGCCGACGCGTCGAAGACGAAATGGATATCCGGGAAAAACGCGTGGAAGAGCTTCATCAGCCAAAGGCAATCGCCGGCGCGCTGCGGGTTCCGCGTGACCGGATGGAGGCCCCCGATCCTCAATTCATCGGCCTGAATCTCGGTGAGGAAGCCACCTGTCATCGCAGCCGGCGGGACCGCCAGGGTCGCACTGTGATCGCCGTGCAGGGTGACCGCGCCGCCTTGGGCATTCGGCTGCCGAATCACCTGATGGGCGCCGGTCGCCGTCGCCAGGAATTGCGCGAAGTCATGGCGCGGCCGCGCAGCCAGCGTCACCGCGGCATTGGCGTCGGCGGCCTGGTCGTGCCCGCGCGTGGTCACCGCCGGATAAACACCCGGCGCGGTCGCCAGCCCCTGCTTGACCAGATCGTCATAGAACGTCTGCACGGCGAAATCGCCCGACAGGATGCCGTCCGTATCGATCAGGTGGCCGTCGAGATTGATCGGCTTGCCGATCGAGGTCGCGATGTTCCACACGCCGCCGGTATAGGATTTGATCTCCAGTCTGGTGACGGCGGCGGTCGTGCCGTCGGCCAGCAGAAGGCCGGTGCCGACCGACAGCATCTGGGCCTGAATCAGCTTGCGCGTGTCCGCCAGGAGGAACGTGTGATTCAACGTCACGGTGACCGTGCGTTCGTCCGCGCCGATCTTGAACGATACATAGGCCATTTCGGGCTGCACGCTGATGGCCGAGGTGCCGTCCGAAAACGCGACGCTGCGTTGCTGCGATGCGCCGGTCGGATCGAAGGCCAGGACGGGGTCCTGTAGCGCGAGCGTTTGAATGGCCTTCGTCTGCGTGGCCGACACCGCAACCGGCGTGTCGAAGGCCAGGCACGAGCAGGTGCAATTGCAGCAGTACCCGGTGTTCGGGTCACAGACGAGGACGAGGTGGTTGACCTGCCAACCCTCCTTTTTGCAGGTTTCGTTGATTTGCTGGGAGTTGGCGCTGCAATGCTGTGCTGAGCAAGTCGGTGTTGCCATGCGACCCTCCGAAGTTGACGTTAGAGTGGTGAGACGGGCCGTCCGCAAGCGCATCGCTCAGGGGCGGCGGGCACTGTAGGTCGGCAGAAGGCCGATCGACAGAACTTTGGCGAGGTCGATCAGACCGGTCACCGCATCGGCCAGGCCTGGCGGGACGCCGCTTTTGGCCACGATCAGCGACCAGGGTTGATCGACCCAGTCGTTGATGCTCTGGCCGGTCAGGCTGGCGGCGCCGTTCACGGCATCGAAGGTCAGCGACAAGCTGGTCGCGCTGTTGCCCGTGCCGATCCGAAGCGTCGCCGTCAAGGGGCCGCCCATCGATACGCCTTGCGCCAACTGCAGGAGGGCGTCGATCTCGGTGATCTGATTCAAGTTCAGATTGGCCGGGAACCAGTCCTGCGCCATCACGATGTCGCAGGACTGCTGGGTCGCGCCCGCCGGGGGGTGGGTAAAGCCGAACCACGCGGTCGGAAAATTGGCCGCCAGGTTGAACGCGCGCTGGCCCTGGAAAGGAATGCTGTTTATCTTGTTGCGCACCTGGGATGCGAAGACCGCGCCTCCGTCCTGCGCGGTATAGCGCAGGCGGATGACGACGTCGGTCAAGGTCGAATAGTCGATGCGATTGGTGTCGAGCGGCATTTCCAGGCGCCACGACGAGATGGCGCCGGTGCCCTCGAACGGCATGTACCGTTCGTCGTTCAGTTCGTCCTGGAACGTGCCGGTATCGCTCAGCCCGGTGGACAGCGCGACCTTTTGACTGGCTCGCCAATTGGCACGCAGCACGCTGGTATCGGGCGTCGCCGATCCCAGGCCCAGCAGATAGTCCGCGCCGTTGATATCCGGCTTCAGGAGGATCTGGCTGCCGGTCTGCATCAGGATTGCCTTGATGTTCTGGTTAGGGCCGAGGATCGCCGGTATGGTCACCGCGACCGATTTGATCTGCCGGGCGTACTGGCCGGGATAATCCAGATCGAACAAATATTCGCTGAACCGGATATCGCACGTGCCGGTGCGCTGGAATCGCAGGAAGGCTTCCGGATCGAGTGCGAGCAGTGAAATCGTCTTCTCGATTTCAAGGCGCCGATTGTTGCCGCGGTAATAGCTCGACGTCATCTGGGCGAGGCTGGCGGACAGCTGCTCGCCGGCGAGCAGGCCCTTGCGCAGCCCGTCCCAATAGTCGAAGGTGATGAACTGGTCAACCGTATTGGTTTCGAACTGATAGCACTGCTGGGCCGACACGGCCAGTTCGAGCGCCATCCGATAGGCCTGGCCGTAGATCGTGCTGAGCCGCGAAATCATCCATTGGTAAAGCTCGGCATTGGTGAATTTGCGGCGCAGGAAATCGTCGACCTCGACCGCATTGTCCTGATTGCGCCGGTGAATGGACAGTTGATGTTGGGCGATCTGCAATTGCAGATTGGCCGCACGGATCTGGCTGTCCAGCACCTCGACGTCGAAACTGGCCTGGATCAACTGCTGTTGCCAATCCTGGTCGCGCCGCTCGAAGCCGCCGACGGTCTGGCTGACCTCGCCGACGCCTTTGGTGGTCTGGGCCAGGATGTCGAACACCGTGGCGGCCGCGTGCAGGCTGCTGCCGATTTCCCGGCCGCCATAGGTCATGGCGAAAGGCGAGCCGACATCCGGCACCAGGAAGGCGCCCGAGGCAAAGGCTTCCAGCACGCCGCTCGTCGTGCCGAAAACGGTCGACAGGATCTGCATGGCGATCTGCAGGCGCTCGACCGGCAGCAGGCCGGTATCGATCAGTGATTGATAGAAGTCGCGCCGGGACGTCGCGGCTTTGTGCGACACGGTCAACCCGGCAATCTGTTCCTGGTTTTCCGAAATCTGCAATTCCAGCGACTTGGTGGTCAGGTTCAGGATCTGGACCGTCTGAATCGCGTTCAGCCGCGCCAACGCTTCGGCATCCTTCTTTTCCAGGGCGGACAGGAGGAGATTGCCGAGCTGGCTGAGCTGGGCGGAAAAGTCGCCGGCCATCCGCGCGATAGTGGAGAAGCGATAAGGCGGCGCACCGGACTGCAACTGCTCGGCGACGCGCGCGCCCATGCCGGCGGCTGCGGCGCGCACCAGCGCCATGGGATCGATCGGCGGCTCGAACAGCGCCAGTTGCCGCACGACACCCTGGATGTTCATGCAATGCCGGATCTTGTAGAGGCGGTCTTCGACCAGATCCCAGTATTTCATCAATGCGCTGTTTTCCGGCGCGCAGAAATAGGCATCGAGTTCGTTGACCGGAACGTAGCGATCGGCCTGGTCCAGTTGCACCGAGCCCTTCGACGTCGGCGGTGCCACGTTCTCCATGTCGATCAGGAATTGCGGGATATCGGTGCCGTATTTCGCCTGGATCTGATTGAAGGTCGAGGGTGGTTGCTGGGTGCAGACACCGACATCGACCGGTCGCGGTCCCAATATGTCGCGCGCCAGGACATAGAGGAGGGTCGCCTGGGTGATCGATTCCCAGCTGTCCTTGGTGAATTCGAAATCGCCCCATTCCAGCAGAATGTCGATGTAGCGCATGACGATCGCCTTTTGATAGGCACTGCCACGCAAGCGGGCGATCACGTGCGGCTGGAACGGGTAGTTGTTGTAGGCCCTGATCTGGGCCGTGTCGGTCAGGATCGACTTCAGGGATTCGACGTCGAAGGTGCGGAACGGTATCAGGCGCCAGAAGCGCTTGGACTGGTCGCTGACCGTCGGATCGGAATTGATCGGCACGGTGGGGTTGAAGATGTATTCCAGCCAGCTCCGTGCTTCCGGATAGCGCTGATTGGCCCGCAGCTGGTTGGCGATCAGCCACGGGCAGTAGAGGAACATCTCCCAGAAGTACAGGCCGTAGGGGCCCTTGTAATCGATCGTGTCGCCGGCGAGGTAGGCGGGAGGATCGATATTCGGCGGCTGCTGGCCGTCATCGTAGAAGCGCGTGAACGGATAGATCGGAATGATCGGGGTGGCCTGGGTCTGCGGCTGAAGCAGTTGGGGCACGCCGCCGACGAACAGCGCCTTGTTGAGGCGGGCGGTCGCGCCGGTCGACAGCCGCTCGGCAGACCAGACGATGTTGTTGAAGTTGCCGGGCGTGTCGGTGTATCTGGTCGAGATCAGATTGGTCTGATTGGTTTCGCCTCCCGCATTGACGTTGGCGTAATCCTCCAGAAGCTTGATCCCCGGCTCGGTCGACCGGATCATGAAGGTCTCGTCGCCGTTGTCCCAGATGAACCAGAACGGCTGATTGATGGTCGGCGCGGTGAAGCCCGCGCGGTCGTTGACGTTGTAGAGAAGCGTCAGGTAATTGACGGGCGTCCAGGGGTAGTCGGCGCCCTGGCCGACGGCATTCATGAGGAACACGTTGCTGAAGTCGGCGATTGTCATGACCGAACTACCGGCCGGCACGACCGTGCGCGGGACGATGGGCACATAGGGCTTGGGCGCGCCGGGCGCCATGTCGTAGATGCCGTCGATCACGTAGGTCGGCGACACATCCAGCCCTTGCAGCAGCAGCCGGCCCTGATTGACGTAAGTCGAACCACGCAGGCCCTGATTGGTGGCCTTGACCGCGTACAGGCTCGACTCATAGATGTTGGTGGCCAGCGCGTAGGCGTCGGGATTGGTAATGACGCTCGGGTCGGGCTGCGTCGGATCATTGGGCGAGCCGCCCGGCAAGTCATAGAACTGGCCGTAATTGACGAGGATCGTATCCTGGGCGCCGTTCTTGCCTTTGATCAGGAAGGGCACGGCCGTCTGCCATTGGACCTGGCTGACGTTGAAGTTCGCCGGGTTGATTTGGGCCGTTTTGTAGTTGCCCTGCATCGGGGCAAAGTTGATCGTGAAATGATCCAGCGTCTGCGGCAACATCCATTTGCCGCTTTGGTTGATGAAACTGTATTTCAGCGTGGCGCCGGTATCGAGCGAGTTGGTCGCGCCGCCCCCCTGGATCTGCGAGGCCGAGGTCGCGTTCTGCTCGACCCAGAACAGGAACATCCGGTCGTACGCATAGAGCGGCGCGGCGCGCGGCGTCGGCATCGTCAGATCGATTTTCTCGAAGGCCGTCCAGCTGGTGTCGTCGATCTTGCGCTGCGCGTAGTAGTCGTAAGGCTCGGTCGCGGTGCGTGAAAGCAGGTAAAGCGTCGGGGTCATCGCGCCCAGTGCATCGGGATCCGGCATCACGCCGCTATAGGAGCCGACACGCTTCAGCGCGGTCAGCGCGCTGAACGATTCGAAGTACTCGACGTAGGTGTCGTTGACCGTCTCGGGCGTGATGTCATTGGAGGTCAGGGTGTCCTCGGCCGTCTGGAACTGCTGCGTTTTGTCGGGACGCAGGCCGGGCTCGAGGTAGTTTTCCGGATAGAGAAAGACCTTTCGATTGGCTTCCCATAACCGGTAGGCGCTGAGCCATGTCCACCAGACTTCCGGAATGGCCACGTCGGTAATGCCGGGCTCCAGCATCATGCGGGCGCGCTGCATGTAGAGCTGTACCGACTGGATGGCTTGCGCGATATAGGAAATATCGGCGCAGCCGCACATTTCGACGTCGATCAGCAGGTACGTGTAAAGGCTTTCCGAATCGGTGATCACCGGGTATTTCTTGCCGAGACTGAAAACCGCATACGGCATCAGCGCATCGCGTTTAGCCTCGTTGACCGCATTTTCGATCGGCCGATAGGCGGCTTCCCATTGCGGTCCGCCGTAGCGCGCCTTCAGCGAGCCAATCGTCGCGGTAGCGGCATGGTTGTATTCCGTCCAGGCGACGTTGTCGACTTGGGCCGGCAAGGCATTGAGCCGTGCCAGGGTCAGCGCGCCGTGGATATCCAGGCCGAGGCTCGAAGCGGTCTTGAAACACGCCGCCATTCCCGCCAGGCCCATCACCGTGTTGTAGCTGGATGCGGTGCCGAACAGGGCCGTGCGCAATTCGCAGATCTGGTCGATCGGCCAACCGGTCATGAGCGACAGGTCCTTGACCTTGGGATCGCTCGCGCAATCGCCCTGGTCAGGCGCGGCGAAATAGGCCGGCAGGCGCCCGTCGTTGTCGTTGAAGTCCTGCCGCAGCTGCCGATAGGTCCAGAGCGCACGAATATTGGCGAGGCTGAGGGTGGTCAAATCGGCAATGCCGAAAGGCACGGGACATTGGACGACGAAGGTGACGTCGTCGGCGGTCAAGGCCAGTTGTTGAAATAGCGTGACGAGGCGCGTCATCAACGCCATGAAGTCCTGCAGCTTGACCGGCGGTGAATTGCCATCAGGCGGCGTCAGGAAGGCCGCCACGTAGTTGTCCAGTTTGACCGCGGCGGCGACGGCCGGCCCCAGTGCGAGCATCGTGCCCGTGTCGGACCCCAGCGCGACGCCCAATTGCTCGGACAGGTGAAAGCGCTGGATGCCGCGATTGGGATACTCGACCGTGGGGGCGCCGCCGAAGTTCAGCAGCACGTCCACGACATGGTTCAGCCGGTCCCGGGTGGCCAGGAGAATCGCGCGCACGTCGGCGATCATCGCCAGGCGGTCGGGGAGGCCGGTGAACAGGTAGGCCAGATTCGTCGAGGACGAGAATCCGGCGCTGAGCACGCCCTGCTGGTTCAACACCTGGTGCGTGATCAGGTCGCCGTAAGCGCTCTGGGATTGGGTGGCGGAAATCAGCGGCGTGATGAAGGAGTCGCCGTGCAGCGGGTCGATGAACGCGATCGCGGCAAAATCCACCGCCTTGTCCAGCACCGCGCCATGAACGGTCAGGAAGCCGGCCTCGGAGGCGGAGAGCTGGAGGAAGTAGGATTGCGACTGGTCGGCGGTGATGTCCTGGTTGATGAAGCCATCGCCGAGAACCAGCCAGTTTTGTGCCGTCTGCCACAGGGCGGCCAGGAAGTTCGGCAGGTCGGCGGAGAGGAACGCGGGCGAGAAGTTTTTCGATACCCTGCCGGTCATGCCGTAGTCCAGCGCATGGATGCTGAGACGCGAATGCTTCAACCATGCGGCCCAACCTGCCGCGCTGATGGTCGTATCGAGGTCGGCGGTTGCGCCGATATTCAGCAACTGCAGCAGGGTCAGGTATTCAGTTACCGTCAACCCGGTCTGGCGCGCCAGCTTGGCATAGGCGTACAGCAGCGTCATGTTTGGCACGGTCAGCGGAATGGCCGTGGTGCCGGCGGTCAAGGCCCCCGAGGCGATCAGCCAGTTCAGCGCCGCCTGACCGATGGCGGTCAGGTCGTTGTCGACGACGTTGAGGCCCGAACGCAGGCGCGACCGGACACCCGCCACCTCCGGCCCCGTTCCCGCGTCGGCCGCCGGCGTCCAATTGGCGACGCTGTCCTGGTAAAGGGGGTTGCCGGCGTACAGCGGGTGGTAGATCGGCAATGCGTCGGATGGCGTATCCGCGGTGGGGATCACCACCATCGCGGCATTGCTCTGGGCCTGGGTGAACGCCGAGCCAACCGTCAACGTCGTATTGGTGGGGATGGTCGATACCACCCGTACCTCGCCATTGACGCGCACGCGCATGCCGGGGGATATCTGCGTGGTGAAGCTGGTTTCGGAGCCGGTTACTGTCGTGCCGGCGGCGGCGATCGTCACGGAGCCCTTGGCCGTGAAAGCCGGCATCGATCCTGCCGGCGTACCCAGGACCGACGGCGCGTTGAACAACTGGTCGAACGGATCGAGCGGCCGCCTCGGGTCACCGACGCCGATCGTCTTCAGTGGCTGGAAGAGGGCGCTGGCTTCCAGCAGCGTGCAGGACAGGCTCTCGGCCAGTTGTTGCGTCCGGCCAATCCTCGAAATGGCCGCAGCGTCGATTTTGCCTTGGCCGACCGTCTGGATCATCCAGTCGAGATCGGCTGAGGCAATGCCGCTGGCGTTGGCAAGGCGGATGAAACGGTTTAGCCTGTCGAGCGCTGACAGGTCCATGTTGGCGATACGAGAAACCGGGTGGTTCGGGTCGGTTTGATCGACCGTGAGCGCGAGGCAGGTCTGCGCAGTTTTGCCCTGGTTGACGAACAATTGCACCGCGATGCCGGCAGCTATTTCGGCATCCGACAGATTCTGCGACAACAACCGGGACAGCGCCTCATAGGTCATGCCCGTGCGCTGGCAGAAGACCAGCGACGTGCCGAGATCGGTCGGCGGGGACAATAGCTTTCCATCCGCAATGCCGTAATAGGGGCCGATATCCGTGGGGGTCGTCAGGACGGTGGTGACGATCTTCTGCGTGGTCGGGCTGAGGCCGATCGCCTCCCGGCCGATCGCTTCGGGCCCAGGCAAGTTCGATGCGGGCGGCGTCTCGTTTCTGGCCGCGAAGACGTCATAGAGCCGCAGCAGCGTCGTACCCAACGCCGCGCTGTAGAGCCGGGTCTGGGTCAACGGCAGGATGGTAGGAAGCGCGAACGGATAGACCTGGGAGGTGAACGCGCGGAACACGTCCGGCCATTGGGTCGCGCCCGCGATATTGGCCTCCAGCGTCTCATTGACGATCTGAAGGTAGGGCACGACCTGCCGGGTCATTTCCGGCGTCAGCGGAATGTTGCCGATATCGGGCCGGCGCTGCGCCAGGTGGCAGCCGTCAGGAATGCCGGGGTTGTAGGTCGCGGTATCGAGGTACTGATAGACCACGCGCAGCAGGTCGACGAGATAAGCTGCCGGACTGAAGATCGATTGGTCCGGATCGCAATTGCAATAGTCCAGTGAACCGAAAAAATCCTGATAACTGGGGATGCCCTCGACATAGTCGAGCATGTCGTTGCCGACCGTGTTCATGGCGCCGGCGCGATAGGCAGCCGAGCCAACCGAATAACGCAGGGCGAAAGCGGCGTTCTGTGCGCGAATCTTTGCCTGGACCGCGCTGCGATGCAGGGTGCGGGCATCATCCTCGGTCAGGCCCAAGTGCCACATGTGCTCGACGATGAATTGCTGCTCGGAATTCTGAGCGATCTTGTGTGCCGAGGTCAGCCCCGCGGCGACCAACCGGTCGGCCAACTTGCTGTCGTTAGTGATTCGCAAGAGTCGCTGATACGTCTTCAGCATCTCTATCTCATGCGTTGCCAGCGTGTCCAGGCCAGGGGTTTCTTCCGCAGGGTGCCGGAAGAAATCATGCGCTACGAGATTGAAATCCGGATTGCTGTTTACGACTGCGGAAAATCTTCCATCGGCAATATCGTTTAGATAAACCACAATAAACCCCTGTATTGGCTAACAGGCTGTTGAAAAGCCGCCCGCAGTTGTCGTCCGGGTGGAAACCGCAAGCCCGGATCGCCGATTCGCTGATGCGGATCGGCACGGCAAATTCCGGTATGGGACTGCTACCAATCGCCAGCGAGCTCTGTGACTCGGTGGCCAGAAACGAGACGCTTGAAGCTCAAGTCGCATTCGATGTGGCGAGATATTCCGTTCACTTGAACGACGCCACAGTGTTCTGCGTATTGCCAATGCTGCCAACGAGGATGTATCTGAAGACGAGCTGTTTTTCGGTAGATCGTGGTGCGCCGTCGATTGCAGCAACGGGCTTGTTCAGCCTGGCTGATTTGTCGAACGTACTGCCGATGCTTGGTCTTGGCGGGATTCTAGGGAAGGGCTTCTGGCACGATTTTCTCCTGAGTCCTTCTAATGCAATTGGCGAGACTTCGGAATTTTTCTGATTTTCTTGTGCGTCGAATGAAAATAAACTGGTCTCTGAGAAACGCCAACTGTAAAAATTGATAGGTAAACGGTCTGACTGGTATTTCCCATGTGATTTTTTGGTGAAATCGAAACGAATTCTATAATTGTGCATTTTTGCATCTTTGAATTTAATTCGTGATTCTTCGCCGATTTCTGCATCTATCGAAGGAAAAATGACCTCGTGCTTGAATGAAGACTGGCGGCTCGCGAAAGCGCAGTAGCAAATGTAGGATAGATTTTCTCCCGAATCGATTACACGTGATTACAGCGAGTGTCAGGGAAACGCTTTTATCGACGAAGCGCCGCGTGAAGGATGCTCGCGCAAGCATTGCGACTCGCCATGGATGCGCTCAAGCGCGTGGAGGCTGGACTAGCGGTACCGGACCGGTGCCGGGAGTCGGGCATCAGCACGGCGACGTTCTACAAATGGCGCTCGAAGTACGGCGGCATGGACGTGTCGCTGATCGCGCGGATGAAGGAACTGGAAGCCGAGAACGGGCGGCTGCGCAAGATGTACGCCGAGGAGATGCTCAAGGCGGAGATCGTAGCGGAGGCGCTCGCAAAAAAGGATTGAGGCCATCTTGCCGGCGCGAGATGGCCAAGCGAGCGGTGTCCAGCCGGGGCGTATCGATTCGGCTGGCGTGTGAGGCGTTCGG
The DNA here is from genome assembly GCF_902830275.1 of Burkholderia stagnalis. GTDB lineage: Bacteria > Pseudomonadota > Gammaproteobacteria > Burkholderiales > Burkholderiaceae > Burkholderia > Burkholderia stagnalis. The sequence continues at coordinate 396,810 of NZ_CADESW010000003.1, forward strand.
GATCAGCGAGACCTGCTACCGGTACGTCCGGGTGCGCGATGCCGAGAACGACGAGATTGCCAGTTGGCTGCTGCCGCTGACCGACAACCATCGGAACTGGGGTTTCGGGCTGTGCTTCCTGTACCTGCGCAACGTGAAAGGCTTCGGCCAGAATCACAAGCGGGTGTACCGGATCTATCGCGAGCTTGAACTGAACCCGCGAATCAAGCCGCGCAAGCGGCTGGTCAGGCAAGCCCCAGAACCGCTGGCGGTACCGTCCACCGTCAACCAGGTCTGGTCGAGGACTTCATGCACGACCAACTGGCCGATGGGCGTAGCATTCAGCTGTTCAACGTGATCGACGGCTTCAATCGCGAGGCGATTGGCATTGAGATCGACTTCTCGCTGCCGTCGGAGCGAGTGATCCGCGCGCTGCGACAGATCATCAGTTGGTGTGGCCGACCGAAGGCGATTCGGTATGGTAACGGGCCCGAGTACCTGAGCGCGGCGATCACCGAATGGGCGAAGTAGTACGACATCAGGCTCGACTACATCTAGCCGGGCAAGCCCCAGCAGAATGTCTATGTCGAGCGATTCAATCGGACCTTGCGGTACGAATGGCTGTCGCAGTACCACTGAGAAGACTTGGACCACGTACAGCGTTTCGCGACCGACTGGATGTGGACTTACAATCACGACCGCCCGAACATGGCCTTGGGCGGATTTACACCAAAACAGCGGCTGGCCATGGCCGCTTGGTTTCTACTTCCGAACCCCGTGGAAAACGGGGGATTACCGGCCAGCCGCGCGAGCGTTTGGTTTGTATATCGATATGCAAGGCGGCCGCGAAGCGTCGTGCCGAGACGATCGGCGCAGCATCCTCTGGGTTCCTCAAGGACGCCATGAGCTGGTCGAAACTTCCGGGTGGTGTAGAGCCGCGCGCTGCGTAGGGATCCATGGTCGATTCCACGGCGCACACCATTTGCACACTTATAGCACCAGCAGATCAGCTCTGCTGGACGACGAAACGCACTTCTACAGCACTGCTTGTTGCCAAGTTTCGACGAGGCGCCTGGGCGGGACCGCAACATTCCCAAAGACGATTTCTCTGAGAATTTCCGTGCCCAAGGATATCCTTTCTGAGACGAGCAGCATGCAATCGTCTCAAAAAAGATGTCCAAGTCCTTGATCTGTCTAGGAGACCAAAGACAGCTTTTCTGAGAGCCCACAGCTATCTTTCAGAAAAGATGTCCACAGTCTCACCATGTTGTCCTTGAACATAGACCAGACAAGTAACACTGCCGACTGATCTCATGCCTTCGGGTCTGATCTGCGCGGACAAGGCTGGCGACACCTACGCGTTCGTGTCCGATCCGAAGCACACTGGTATGACTTTCCGCTGATCACGCCAGGAGAAGTACTGCTGCCGAAAATCCATGATTCCGCTAGCGACGATATCGCGCGGCTGACAGCGTCTGCGACATTCGACGAACCACCCTCGCCGCCTGAAGCGAGGCTGCGGCGAAGTATCGAATCATGGTCGTCCTTGTTCGTCTGAGCGTGCGCGAGCAGAAGCGCGCAACTATCGGGACGGACCGGTTCACCAGAGTGTCAGGACATCGTTCATGAGCATGGTTCACACGAGCGTGTGCTCGTATTCGTGCAACAACAATGGATCTACCGATCCCGCACGGCCACGTCGCTCGACAGGCGCGCAGCGATAACGCGCGCTGCCAGGTCCAGCAGAAAGCCCAATACGCCGATCACGAGTATGACGGCCATCAGTTCCGAATATGCCAGCCGGTCACGTGTGTCGAGAATCAGATAGCCGAGTCCCGCGCTCACGCCGAGCATTTCCGCCGGGACCAGCACGATCCACAAGATGCCGATCGCGAGGCGCACGCCGGTGAGCACATGCGAAGCGATGCCCGGCACGTAGATGTGCCAGAGCATTTCCGCGCGCGTGGCGGCAAGACTTTCGCCAAGCTGGATCCAGCGCCGGTCGAGATGCGCGACGCCCGATGCCGTGCTCATCACGAGCGGCCAGACAGCGGCGAACCCGAGCAGGAAATGCACCGCACGATCGCCGACGCCGAGCGACATCACCGCAAGCGGCATCCACGAAAGCGGCGAGATCATACGGAGAAACTGCAGCGTCGGCGAGAGCGTCCGTTCGAGCCAGCGCAGACGGCCGAGCGCGAATCCCAACGGCACGCCGACCACGACCGCCCACGCAAGCCCGACAGCGATGCGCTTGAGACTGGTCGCCACATGCACGAGCAACTGATCCTCGGCTATGAGCGAGGGCAGGGCCTCGAAGGCCCGCTGCGGGGCGAACTGTGCGGCCATCGCATTGTGGCCCGCGAGCAGCGTGACGGCGAGCCACCAAAGCGCCAATGCGGCCGCCAGCCCCGCGCCCCCCAGCACGACACTGCGCCAATGCGTGGACGCAGGCGCACGGCGCCGCGCGGACGACGACGTTTCCCGGACAAGCACGCTAGACAACGATCGTCTCCTTGCGCGTATAACCCGTGTCGAGACCGAACGCCGACAAGCCCCCCAGTGCTTCCATGCTCTTCTTCACGAACCGGTCGTCTACCAGATCGCTTGCGACCCGTTTCGGATCGAGCGACGCGAGGAATTGGCTCGCACCTTCCACTTGCGTCGTTTTCAGCCGGCGCACGAGCTCTTCCGTGTAGCTCGGATACGGGTACGGCTGAAAGTCGATGCGCTTCGAGCCCCAGTTCGCGTGCTGGATTGCCCGATCGCCGAGATAGCGCCCCTCATCGGCTGCTTGCGGCGCGAGCACGCGTGCGAGCAGTTGCGATGCGTGCGGCGTGTAGCGATTCGGGCCTTCTTTCGACAGCAGTTTTGCTGCCTCTTGCGGATTGGCGCGCGTCCACAGTTGCGCTTTGACGATCGCGTCGACGACTTTCTGCGACCACGCCGTGCGTTGCGTCAGGTCCTGCTCGTGCATGAAGATCACGCAGCATGCGTGGTTGCGCCACACGTCGCCCGTGAAGCGGAGAATCTTGCCGACGTTCAGTTGCTCGGCCGCCGCATTGAACGGCTCGGCGACGATATATCCCGCGATCTTTTTCGAGGCCAGCGCGGGCGGCATGTCGGATGGCGCCATCACGACCAGGTTGACTTCCTTCGGCCCTGGCGAGCCCGAATGCTTGAGCACGGGCGTCAGACCTTGCGCGCGCAGCATGTCCTGCAGCACGACGTTGTGAATCGAATACCAGAACGGCACGGCAACCGTCTTGCCGCCGAGGTTTGCCACGGTGTTGACGTCGGGCGAAACCGTCAAGGCCGAGCCATTCACGTGATTCCATGCGACGACCTTCGCGGGCGCCTTGCTGCCGTAGCGCGCCCACACGGTCATCGGCGACAGCAGATGCACGACGTTGACCTGCCCCGAGAGGAAGGCCTCGACGAGTTGTGCCCAGCTTCGCAAGAGCGTCGGCTTCTCCGCCTGAATGCCGGCCGCATCGAAATAGCCGTTGTTGTGAGCCACGAGCAGCGGCGTCGCATCGGTGATCGGCAGATAGCCGATGCGCACGGGCGCATTCGGATCGGCTGCCGCGCGCGCATCGAACGATTTCAGAAGCGGCGCCGCACCCGCGACGCTAAAGAGCGACGCGAGCTTGAGCCATTCGCGTCGTGACATAGGTACGTTGCACATGAAGATTCCCCGCTTGTGTCTGCCGGATTCAAGCCGCCTCTGATATCGAGTTCTGCAGCGCTTGAAGAATGGAAATGCGCAGCTCGCCGAGTGAGCGCACCTGCGTGCGCCGCGGCTGCGGAAGTTCGACTGCCCAGCGCCCGACCAGCGTGCCGCGATTGCCGAGCAGCACGATCTGATCGGCGACGAGGAGCGCTTCGTCGATGTCGTGAGTGACAAAAAGCGCTGACGCGCCCGTGTTTCGCACTGCGGCGATCAGAAGCTGCTGCATGTCGGCGCGGGTCACTTCGTCGAGCGCGCCGAACGGTTCGTCGAGCAGCAGGGCGCGCGGCTCCCGGGCCAGACAGCGCGCCAGGGCCGCGCGCTGCGCCATCCCGCCTGAAAGCTGCGAGGGCAGCGAGTGCCGCGCATGTTCGAGTCCGACAGCGGCCAGTGCGTTGGTCACGCGTTCCTTCCGGTGCGCACGCGTCAAGTGCGGTTGACGCGCGAAGGTGAGCCCGAACCCCACGTTGCGCTCGACCGTGAGCCACGGCAGCAGACACGGGTCCTGAAACGCGAGTGCGACTTCGGGGCGGGGGCCGGCGACCGTCTCGCCGTCGACGCGAATCGTGCCGGATGTGGTTCGCGTCAGACCGGCGATGGCCCGCAATAGCGATGACTTGCCGCAACCGCTTGGCCCGAGCAGCGCAACGAGTTCACCGGGTGCGACCGACAGGTCGACGCCGTTCAGCACGCCGCGCGAGGCATACCGGAGCGTGACGTCGCTCGCGACGATATGCGCGCCTCGTGTCATGCCGCCGCCGTTTGTCGGTGCCGCGCGAGCTGCGTTTTCAACTGGACGAGGCTCGGTGTCACGATGGGGATGAACGAAGCCTCGCGCACGCGTCGTGCACCGCCACTCTGGCCGCGCAGATAGCCGCGCCCCCCGGTGGCCTGTACTTCGAGCGAGACCGCGTGCGTGACGGTATCGACGAGCGCGATGCGCAGTTCGAACATCGTCGCGGGCGAATTGAAGAACGTGCCGTCGAGCACGCCTTGCTTCAGTTGCGCTGCCTGATCGGCGAGCTTCGTCTCGAGTTCGCGAATCTCCGCGCCGATCGATTCGCGCGACGCCTCGCTCGCCTCCAGCGCAGCCAGCAATGCACGTCGCGCGAGTCCGATCGACATCCCGCATTGCAGACCGAGAAATGCCGGGCGCAAGCGTGCAAGCCAGGCCGGTGCGTTGGTCGCGAGGCGATACGTTTCGGCGAGGACGGTGTTGCTCACACGCAGGGCGGCCGTATTGCTCGCGCGCAGGCCGATCAGGTCGAGATCTTCGCTGCGCTCGACGCCGGGCGCGTCGTGCGGTATGGCGAAGATGGAGGGCGGCGAGCCGTCGTCGTGATCGAACGCAGCCGCGGCAAGGAAACCTTCATGCCGCAGGTTCGTGATCCACGGCAGGCTGCCGTTCAGCACGAACGAGGTTCCCCTGCGTGCCGCATGCATCTGCAAGGGCTCGATGTCGGACAGATACTTCATCGCGTTCGAAAGACCCGTGGCTCCCGCGATCTCACCGTTGAGCAGTGGCGCCAGCCAGCGTGCGCGCAGTGCGTCGTTATCGCTTTGCAACACGTATTCGATGAAGGTGCGATGTCCCCATAGCACGAAGGCTGCCGTCAACGAGCGTTGCGCGACGGCGGCCACCGTATCGATTGCGTCCGCGATCGTGCCGCCCGTGCCGCCCGACGCTTCCGGCACGCCGACGGCGACCGCGCGCGAGCGCACCAGCTGCGGCAGGATATCTGTCGCGCGGGACGTATCGACGTCGAGTGCCTCGGCGTTCGCGTCGAGCCAGGCGTCGAGCGCCTGGAAGCTCACCGGCGCGTTCATGCTGCCCGGGCCTTCGGCTCCCAGCGATACGCTTCGAGCTGCGGATTCAGTGCGTTGCGCGCCAGGTTGTTCGCGAAGTTGCAAAGCGTCGCGAGGCTGACGCCGAGTATCACTTCGAGCGCGCCGGCGTCGCTGTAACCGGCGGATTTGAACGCGGCGAGCGCTTCGTCGGACACGGCGCCGCGCGTCGCGATCACTTCGCGTGTGAAGGTAGCGACGGCATTCAGGCGTACATCGGACAGCGCGCCCTGGGCGCGGATTTCATCGACGAGTGCTTCGGGCAATTGCGCCTTCTTCAGCGCGGCAGCCGTATGGCCGGCGACGCAGAAACCGCAGCCGTGAATCGCGGCGGCGGTGATTTGCACGACTTCGCGCTCGGCCAGCGTGAGACCGCTGCGCGAATTGATTTCGCCGACGGTCAGGTACGTTTCGATCGCAACCGGTGCATTGGCGAGTGCGGCGACCAGATTGGGCAAGAAACCATTGGCGGCTTGCGACTTCTGGAGGAAAGGACGGCTGGCTTCAGGTGCGCTTTCGACGGTTTGGAGAGGCAGGCGACTCATGGCGTTCTCGATCGGAAAGCCATCATTGTTGGCGGCGCCGGTCGGGCCGGCAATGCGCCGCCGTCTCGCTTTCATGCGCGTTTGTCTCAAGTCAATGTACGGGTGTCGCGCCGATGCTCTCCGGCTCGCGGCGGCATGTACCCGGCGGCAGGCCGGTGACGCGTTTGAACGCCTGCGCAAAGGCGGATTCCGACTGATAACCGACATGCTCCGCGGTGCTGAGCGTCGATGCTCCATGTCGCAACATTTCCGCCGCGACCTTCATGCGTAGCAGCGCAAGGAACTGGGCGGGGGGCTGTCCGCATGCCTGCGCAAACTGCTTGCAGAAACGTGCGCGGGACATGTGGCAAAACGCCGCCATCGCGTGCGTGGTCCAGTCGTCGCCGGGCTTCTCGATGATCGCGCTGACGAGTGGCGTAAATTCGGCGCGACGCATGACCGACCACAGGCCAGGCGCAAAATCGTCGTTGCTCGCGACCGCACGCAACGCGTAGAAGAACAGGGCATCCGTCAGACGATTGACGAGCGGCGACGGCGCGTCTTGCGCACGCGCCGCTTCGGCGCGGATCAGGTCGAACAGTGTGCGCGTGCCCGCCATCTTCGCGTCGTTGTGCCGCGCGACGATGTGATCGGGCAGAAGACTCGTGATCGCATCGCCGAGATCGGAACGGAATTCAAAGAAACCGCACGCCAGTGCGACGCCATGTTGTGAAGGGTCGTGCGCGGCGAGCGGCGTCATTGCTCCGATACGCACGGTGTATTCGTCATCGGACGGCGCGTTCGAGTCGGGCGTGAGGCAATGCACCATGTCGTGCATCAGGAATACCGCATCGCCTGCGACGAGGTGTGTGCTTTGCGCGGCGCGGCCGTTCCTGGCGGGCAGGTGCAGCCAGCATGCGCCTTCCAGCACGAGATGGAAGCTCGCTTGCTGATGGCCGGCCGTCGATGCGCGATATACGCCGCAATACCGGCCCACGTGGAAGAGGGTACTGCGCAGTTCGAGTCCGGAGAGCAGCCAGTCGGCAGCCTGTTCGGCGGAGGTCGGCATGATGGGCGAAAGCAGCGAGGCCATTGGGAAGTCGACTGCGAGCCGTGATCCTAGCGTCGTACCGTTGCGTCGTAAAACAAGCGATCGTGGAAAGCATATATGCTCGCGGCATATGTGCTCCGTGGCCTTGGTGTCGACAGGTCGGTACTTTTGCCCTGCGTCGCGCCGATTTCGAACGGACGATGTGTTTCCTCGCGCCCGCTTTCGGCCACGCCGCCGTCGACGATTTGCCGGACTGAACGCCTGCGCCAACAGGCTTCGTTTCGAACAAGCTGCCGAGCGCGCCGTCGGCAAGGAAGGTGCACGTTGGTGCAGTCAGAGAGCGGCCAGCAACCGGAGTTGATGTTCGCTTTCGGCCCCGCGAACCAGTGCATAGGCCCGCATCTCCATGCGCTCAAGGAGCGAAATGGATTCCGAGCCGGAAAAGTTGCTCCATGCGTCGTCCGCGATCGAGGTCGGCGCGCCGTGGGCTTTCGCGAATGCTCGCAGGAGAAGGCTTGCCTCGCGGCGCAGGACATGGCGGTCAGCGTTCAGAACATACGGCGGACAGTCGGCGCGTAAAACGAGGTAGTGCGGAATCGCCTTGCGATCACTTTGCATGATGGCGAAGAAGCAGATGTGTCGACATGTTGACCCCCTCCACAGGGGACGACTCACTACACGGCAAGCGTCGCCGGCATGACGAATGCATCGCGGCGCAGCTGCTCGACCGCATCACGCTACCGTACACGCTTCGATCCGCTGACCGGCCCCGCCGGATGTGATGAGGGCGCATTTCGGGTTCGATGTCTCCCTCTCCGCCCGAACGAGGTTTTTCATTTCCGCCGCCGCAGCCGGCTCAGCAGCTCAAGCGCCATCGTGTCGGCGTCGTTGTTGATCATTTCCGCTTGCAACAGTAGGCCGCCAACACGGACGGCTGCATCCCAGCTCTCTTCGGTCATTGCCTGATGGTTGCGCGCAAGCTGTTCGGCAAGCGTCAGGAGCGCCGCCATCCTTGCTGACTCGCCAGAAGCCCGGCGCTCCTCTCTCCCGGCAATTAGCCGGAACAGCCCAAGGACCGACTCGGCGGTAACGAACGGGATAGTCATCCGGACTTTATACGCCCTTTCTTTCCGCTCCGCCCATATATTCGCGGCATACCGGTTAAGGCCCATCATGGCCGTAATGGGACTACACTGAAGGCGCTTTCGCAGGAGGAGACAGTGATGACAGACTTTGACCTCCCAAACACCTTCCGGGGGCTGCCGCTAACCGCGGAGCAGGACGCGGAGGTGAGGCACTACATAAAGGTCCGAATCAGGCGCGGCCTGCCGTGGGACACGCCGGAGCTGAGCGCGATGCTCAAGGACATGCTGCTTCCCCCGGGTGACGGCAACAGCGATGTCGACTCCCCGGAAGACGAAGCTAAAGCGGCCGCTGAGCGCGCATCGGCCTCGGTTGACGAAGCAATGGAACCCATCGAGGCGAGTGAAGAGCGGAATGCGGCCATGGAGTCGGAAAGCATGAAAGGACCCAGACGATAAAACCGCAGGCAATGACGCTTGCTGCCGGGTAGCGCCGTATGTGCGGGATCGTGAGGTATTCCGCATGGATTCGGCGCGCATGATTTCAACGCTTGAACGGGTGCCGTCGGCCCCCGTGACGTCGAGCCCGCGCATCTCCGCTGAACACGAGGGGCCGAATATGCGGCTGATCGAACCGGATGAATACAGAGACTTTCTGGCGACCCTGGAGCGCCATGGTTTGGCAGAGGGCGATTTCGATTTGCAGGAAACCGACACGACCGACCCGAAGGGTGACGAGAACCTCGGTCTGCAGGGCTACGTCACGATAACCAGATGCTCGACGCAGATTACGAAGGAATACGTGATCGGCGACGAAAGCGACTGGCTACTGCATTTCAGGAAAGATCTCGAAGCGGGTGCCTTCGACAGACAGGAATGACATCCCGACGCGACGCGCCGCACTTGGGAGGAAGTTCGGTTGACGGAACGTGGAACGCATGCGGCCCGATGGCATCAGCGCGGGAAAGATGAGCGGCGCAGTGGGGGCGCATCCCTTCAGAGGGTCAGCGCAATACGACGCTGCTCGATCCAATGCGAGTGCGCGGGAGCGGCCCAATAGTCATTGGCCCGCCCGAAGACGAACTGGATGCCAGGATCTCGTTCTGCTCGTCCGAAGCGCCAAGTCCTGTCGCCAGTTCATCGCAACTCACAACGCCAACCTTTGACCTGCTCCCCGCGCTTCGCGCGGTGACGGTGCAGAGTCCGTTCTTGTGGTGATGATCCCGCTTGAGGGCGTGCTTGCCAGGCGATGCTCTCGACCGATCTTCGACGGCGTCAGTCCGCCTTGGCCGCAGCATGTATTGCCGTCCGCGTCGATTCCGGCGATGCCCTCATTGTCCGAGGCGGCTGGCGTGCCGCCCGAAGTTCAATTTGTCGATGCCGAGAGATCATCGGCCCAATGCGCGTCGAGCCATTCGAGCGCCCAGTTTTTCGCAAAGGCAATCGCATCCTCGCGCACGTCGAAGCCAGCCAGATCTCCGCTCAGTTGAACGTCACACTCACTGCCGTCCGCACGATTGATGCTGATCCGCGCGTGTGCCATGTATTCCCCGTCGGCCCTGCGCGGTGTCGGGTCGATATGGAATCGGGTTGAATCGAGTTGCATTTGCCTTCCCCCTTCAATCGCTGCGGGGCCACTGGCCACCGCGAAGCATTTCATCGCGACAATCGCGAATGGCGCGGTCCAGCCCCGCGCGAGCGTCAGACGACAGGAACGGCTCGATGACGCCAGAACCATCGTGTCGAATCCATTTCAATGGGTCTTTCCTGTTCGTCTCCAGCCTCCCGACGTTGCCGGCGCGCCAAGCGCCAGGCGTGTTTGAGTCTGTGGCGGCGCCGCGGACGCAGAAGCAGGATGGACCGAGGAGGAGATCAGGACGCGCTAGCGAACATGCTCATGTCCTGTAGACACGCATCGATCAGGCGCTTCGCATGCGCAGTCGGTACGCGTCGCGCTCGTCCGCATTGCGCGGTTTCGATGAGAGGCCCGATCACGTTCGGAGGGGGGCGCCATGAGTGGCGCGGGAATCGGTAGCGAGTCAGTCAACAAGTGCAGCTTACGCCCATTGGCGAACTTGTACAGCGAAAGCTCTGTGCGAACTGCCGGATGGCCTGCTGCATTGATTGGGCGCAGGGCGGGCCGGCACAGGCAAGTGTGAACAATCTCCGATGCGCGGGAGGATGGTGACCTGATGTAATCGTCGACACACTTCAATTAGAAATTCGAAACATCTCGAAGACACGGAGGCAAGGGTGCGCGGCGGAGCGAGCCTTGCCGATCGAGGCGTGTTCTTGTGCTGCCGCGAAATGCACCGACCGAAACAGCTTGACAGGGTGTCTGGCCCAGCGTACGGTCGGTCTCTGAAGCCTTCAAGAAGCGCGATTGCTGCTCATCATTGACCGCGGAACGCGGTACTCGTTGTCCTCTCCCTCCTTGATCCTTTTTCGTGCATCCCTATCGGGGTGCATACATGCGTCCAATATCAGGAGACTTTCCATGGATACCGGTACCGTCAAATGGTTCAACGACAACAAGGGTTTTGGCTTCATCACGCCTGACAGCGGCGGCGACGATCTGTTCGCGCATTTCTCGGAGATTCGCGGCGATGGCTTCAAGACGCTGGCTGAAGGACAAAAGGTCAGCTACGAGACGAAGCGCGGGCCCAAGGGGCTGCAGGCCTCGAACATCATTCCTCAGTAATCCGCATCATTCGCCGGTCCTGCGTGCGGGATCGGCCACGCAGTGATCGGTCGGAGATCTTTCGCATAAGGCGACCTGCGCGGATAGGTGCGAACGTGCCCCGCAACAAGGCGCTCCAAGGATTGGCCGGTGCCCGGCGCGGCGCTGAACCGGGTGCCGCCCAAGGCACGTTCTACATCCACTGAATCGAGCGGAAAGAAGCGCTCCGTCGAGAGGCGATAACAAGGCACGTTAGCGCCCCGACGAGGTACGGCCCGCACGTCGTGCTGGTACGCGCCTCCATGCACAAGCGTTTCCGATATTTGCACTGAAACCGCTCCCTGCCGGGGACCGGAAATCCGCACGCCGCTGCAATTGCGGCGCGTCACATTGATCGGAGAAATTAATTTGGCAAAGGAAGAATTGCTGGAACTGGACGGCGTAGTGGATGAGGTGCTTCCGGACAGCAGGTTTCGCGTTACCCTGGAAAACGGCACGGTCGTTGCAGCATACGCATCGGGCCGCATGCGCAAACATCGCATCCGCATTCTCGCTGGCGATCGGGTCAGGCTGGAATTGTCGGTCTATGACCTGACCAAAGGGCGTATCAATTTCCGGCACAAAGACGAAGGGGCTTCGTCCGGTTCGCCTCGAAACCGATTTGCTCGACGCTAGCGAGGCGCGGTGCCGCGCGTCGCCGGCCCCCGGCGCATGGCCGTGATGTTTTCTCAAACAGATTGACGGACACGCGGCCGCATTGCGCAACTGCCGCGCTACGCGCTGATGGATGTCGTGTCGCCAATCGACGCTGCGCAGCGACCCAGCCGCCCAGGCAGGTTCAATCGATGCCTTGCGCCTTTCCGTGCTCCAGCACTTGTTCTTCGAGCAAAGTGCGCGCGAGCGCTCGAGCGGCGTCGCGCGCCTCCACGTCCGTCGCAAAATTCCCTTCGGTATCGTATTGCTCGAAGGAGCCTGGATCCTCTCCGATGTGGTGCAAGTGGACGATTCCGCGATAGCGCCCAGACACGGTCTTCATCACGCGAAGGCGTGCTACGTGCATATGGGTCGTACACACTTCATCATCCATGATGCCTTCCTTGCCAAGACCCCTGGCGAGACAACGACATGGCCGGCTTCACTCGCCCGCCGGCCTCGGTGAGCCTGGTCCCCGGCAAACTTCGGCATGGCGGGGTGATCGCCGCCCGCGCAGAGACGTCAGTGTTTGCGATGCATCCACCCCAAGTGATGGGAATCCAGCCACTGGACGATTTCCATACTTGAATGTTCGCTTTGGTAACGGCGCGCCAGCGCGACTGCAACCACCGCGATCACCGCAAGACCAACCACCCAACCAATCATCGACTGAGTCATGACAGCCTCCTTCTGGAATGCGGCCATGACTGAATTTTAGGCGTTTCGGGGGAAGGATTCCGAAGTCTTGCGCCACGCCGGGCGGACGAACCGCCTCGCGGCCGACGCGAACGCGCGCAGCCGCGAGCCGGTTCGTGTCCGCGACGTGAACAAAACCATCGCGCCCGCACGGCGCGTAACCTGCCGAACCCGTCGACGCGGAACGTCACGGGTCATTGGCCGCAGTAGCGGGCAGCCCGCCGGCGGCCGTCGCCACCCAGCTCACCGCGTCACGATCGCAGCACGCCAACCCTCCTTCTCCCCAACGGCTCGCCATAGGCGCATCGAAATACGAAGCCAGGCAGCCGCCGACAGTCCGTCCCGATTCCGTCCGACAAAAACGCGCCCCGAACGCCGTCCGTAGGGGATTTCCCGGGACTGCCAAATACACGTTGACTGCCGAAATTCGGGCTCATATATTGAACATGTTCCTTCCTGTTCCTTGCATTGAGGACGAGTGCGGACGAGGGTCACACGACCCGTGACAGATCGTCAGGTCAACTTTCATTTATTGGGAAAGCGATGAAAACCCACGCCTATGCGGGTTGTGCTGCCTTGTTGGTATGCGCTGGCGCGCACGCACAATCGTCCGTGACGATGTACGGCATCGTCGACGAGTTCGTTCAATACGTGAATACGGGAAAAGGATATACGGCCGCCATGGGCTCCAGCGGCGAGTGGGCAAGCCGATTCGGCCTCAAGGGAAGCGAGGAAATCGGCTCCGGGCTCAAAGTCAATTTCCAGTTGGAGAATGGTTTCAATCCAAACGATGGGTCCATGGCGTCACCGTCGCAGATGTTCAATCGACAGGCGTGGATCGGCATATCCGGGAATTGGGGTGAATTCAGGATGGGGCGCCAGAATTCGCCGGTGTTTTACGATCAAGGCCATCTCGACGCGTTCGGCGCCTCCACGCAGGCCTCGGGTTTCAGCAACCTGATGACGTACGTCGTTCGAACCAGCAATACGATTTCCTATCAATCCCCGGTCGTGGCGGGCCTGCAGGCGGGCCTGTACGTCGGTTTCGGAACCGAGGGCGGATTGCGTTCGGGCGGTTCCAGCTACCAGGCCGATCTGCAATACAACCAAGGTCCGATCGCGGCGGCGGTCGCGTGGCAGGCCGTAAGAAACAAAGCCAGCAATTCGACCGATACCGCGATAGAAGCCGGCGCGTCATATCAAATCGGAAAGGCGACCATTTTTGCCGGATGGAATGCGTCGCGCTGGACGGATATCGGATTGAACGTTCGCGTTTATGGCATTTCAGGTAAATACCAGATAACACCGGCGAGCATGGCGGCTTTAGGCGTCGCCATGCTGCGCGATCAGACGGCGGCAAATAACCACGCCCGTCAGATCAGTGCGATGTATCAATACGACTTGTCGAAACGAACCAGTCTCTACGCGACGATTTCCTATCTGGATAATCGCAACGAGGCGAGTTACACCCTGGCCGGCTCGGCCAACCCCGGATTGCCGCTTGCCTATCCCGGCGCACCCGCGCGGGGCATTTCGCTCGGCATGTTCCACAAGTTCTGACCGCTTGCGTCCGCCTGATCTTCCGATACCATGAACATGTATGACCCAGTGCTCTCTATGCTTCGCACCCGGACGAGCCGCTCGTCGGTGCGGCGTGTGAGCGAGACCGGCTATCGGAGGATGCGGATGAAAAAGCGAACCAACACCATCACGATGTCGAAGGCGGACAAGGTGGCGGAGACGTTGCGGAAGGAAATACTGTCGGGACGGCTGACGCGCGGCCAGTTGCTGCGCAGCGAGAGCGAGCTGATGGAGCGCTTCTCCGTCAGCCGCAACACGGTTCGAAAGGGGCTCGACGCGCTGTCCAACGACGGCCTGATCGCCCGAAAAGGCGGTGTCGGGTCGTTCGTCACCTACGACGGCCAACTGCTCGACAGCGAGCTCGGCTGGTCGAAGTCGCTGGAGAACGCCCCGGTGGGCGCGCAGACGCAGTTGCTGCGCATCGCGCTCGTGCCGGACGAGGCGCTGGCCAGCCAGATCGGCGTCCAGCAGCAGATGTTCATCGCGGTGGACAGGCTCCGGTCGGAGTCGGGCACGGGCAAACCCATTTCGTACGAGTGCAGCCGGATTCCGTTTTCCGACGAGCTGTCGGACATCCCGCTGCAAGGCCTGATCGAAGGCTCGCTCAATCGCACGCTCGTGGAGCATGGCATGGTGCCGGACCACGGCGAGGAATGGGTGGAAATCGTCGGGCTCGAGCCGGCCGATGCCGACGTGCTCAAGCGAGCGCCGGGCACGCCGTTTCTGCGTACCCGGCGCCTGACGCGCGGACAGGACGGAAACCCGATCGAGTATGTGGTCAGTCTGCTGGATCCCACGCACTTTGCATTGCACCTGGAATTTTGACCGATGAGCGAGACAGTGAATCAAGACCAGCTTGACCGCGCCGCGGGCGCGCTGCTGGGCTGCGCGCTTGGCGACGCCGTGGGCATGCCCACGCAGCTCCTGTCGCCTGACGGGATTCGCGCGATTTACGGCGACGTGACGGGGTTTGTCGCGCCGACCGCCGACCATCCGCTGTCTGCCGGGCTGCCGGCCGCGACGATTACGGACGATACCGAACAGACGCTGCTGCTGGCCGAAACGCTGCTGCGTTCCGGCGCCGCGTTCGACCACGCGCGGTGGGTTGACGCGCTGATCGCCTGGGAGAACGATATCCGGGCGCGCGGCGGGTACGACCTGCTCGGGCCGTCCACCAAACGGGCGCTGACGGCGATCAACGCCGGCGTCCCGGTCGACGAGGCCGGCAAGGCCGGCGATACGAACGGCGCGGCGATGCGCATCGGGCCCGTGGGGATCGCGACGCCGCTCGATCCGCTGATGCAGCTCGTCGAGCGCGTCGCGGATACCTGCCGGGCGACCCACAACACCAATCTCGCGATCGCATCCGCGAGCGCCGTGGCCGCGGCCGTCAGCGCGGGCATCGAAGGGGCCGACGTGCATGAAGCCACGCATGTCGCGATCGAAGCCGCCACGCTCGGCGAGCGCGAAGGGCATTGGGTGGCCGGCGCGTCGATCGCCGGCAGGATCCGTTGGGCGGTCGACCACGTGCTGCGTTGCGACCGGCGAGCGGCAGTCGAATTCATCACGGGGCTGGTCGG
Source organism: Burkholderia stagnalis (assembly GCF_902830275.1). GTDB lineage: Bacteria > Pseudomonadota > Gammaproteobacteria > Burkholderiales > Burkholderiaceae > Burkholderia > Burkholderia stagnalis. The sequence goes on from NZ_CADESW010000003.1 coordinate 412,251, forward strand.
CACCAGCGTCGCCGCGCAGGAGTCCGTGCCGGCCGCATTCGCGGTGCTCGCGGCAACGGGTGGCAACGTGTGGGAGGCCTGCCTGATGAGCGCGAATCTTGGCGGCGACACCGATACGATCGGCGCGATCTGCGGAACCATTGCCGGTGCCTGCCAGGGCAGGGCGAAATTGCCGGCGGCGATGGTGGCCGAGGTCTGCCGCGTCAATGCGCTGGATGTGGAGCCGATCGCGCGAAGGCTGCTGACAGCCCGGCACGCGTTCGCCGCGCGTTCGCGCAGCGGGGCATGACGCACATGGCCCGCATCGTTCACATGGGCAGCGCGATCGTCGATCTCACGTACGAGATCGACCGCGTGCCCGCGGCCGCGACCGAGGTGCAGGCGACACGCGCGCACGTCGACGTCGGCGGTGCGTTCAATGTCATGGCGGCAGCACGCGCGTACGGCGTGGCGGTCGTCTACGCCGGCCGGCACGGGAACGGGCCGTTCGGCGAGCGCGTGCGCGCGCGGCTGGGCGGCGCGGGCATCGAGGTGGTGCAGCCGATTTCGGACGACGGCGATACAGGGACGTGCGTCGTCCTCGTCGACGCTGACGCCGAACGCACGTTCGTCACGAATGCCGGCGTCGAGAGCCGGCTCGAACGCGGCGATCTGGAGCGCGTCGACGTGATGCCCGGCGATTACGTCGTGCTGTCCGGGTACATGTTGTCCTATCCGGCCAGCCGGGACGCGCTGTGCGACTGGGCCGACGCATTGCCGTCGCACTGCACCGTCGTCTTCGATCCGGGCCCGCTGGTGCAGTCGATCCCGCGCCCGCTGCTCGAGCGGACGCTGCGCCGCGCCGATTGGCTCAGCTGCAACGCCGACGAGGCATTCGCGCTGTCCGGCGAGCGCGAGCCGCTTCAGGCGCTGCAGGCGATGCGGCGCACGTTCGATCTGGCTGGCGCGGGCGTGCTGCTGCGGCTCGGCGCGAACGGATGCCTGGTCGACCAGGACAGGCGTCACGCCGACCACGTGCCGGGCATGCCGGTGGCGGCGATCGACGCAAACGGCGCGGGCGACACCCACCTCGGCAATTTCGTGGCGAAGCTCATCGACGGGTGCGATGCGCTCGACGCCGCTCGTTACGCGAATGCCGCGGCCGCCTATGCGGTCACCCGGCGCGGCGGCGCGGTGGCGCCCGACCCGAAGACGGTTGCCGCTTTCATCAGATCACATCACAACGGATAGGGCCGGTTGCGGCGCAGCGCGCCGCGCGAATTCAACCTATTTCTTCTGGAGTCTTAAAGATGACGACGATCAAGACCATGTTCGGCTTCGCGCTCGCCGCGGCCGTGGCGGCCGCCGCGCTGTCGGTGTCGCACGATGCGCGCGCCGACGACGTTCACGTGCTGAACTGGAAGGGATACGGGACGGACGAGCCGTGGGCGCTCAAGGAATTCGAGGCGCGCACCGGCTACCACGTCGTCAACGATTACTTCAATTCGGAACAGGAGATGCTGACCAAGCTGCGGACCAATCCGGGCACCTACGACGTCGTGATGGTCAACAGCGCGTTCAACCAGCAGGCGCGTTCCGAAAACCTCCTGCAGCCGATCGTCGTGACGGGCATGTCCAACGTGCCCGATCTGGATCCGCGGCTTCGCCACTCGCCGATGCTCGAGGTCGGCGGGCAAGCGTACGGCATTCCGTGGGTATGGGGCGTGACGTCGTTCGCGGTCAACAATACGAAGATTCGAACCACGCCCGATTCGATCGAATCGTTGTGGAATCCTGCCTACAAGGGGCACGTCGGATTGCGCGACGATGCGATCGAAGCCGTGCAGTTCGCCGCGCTCGCGACCGGCCAGAAGATCAACGACATCCGGAACCTGAATGCGGTCAAGGCGAAGCTCACGGCGCTCATGCCGCAGTTGAAGACCTTCTGGAGCTCCGAAAACGACTGGAACCAGTACACCGCGTCGGGCGTGTTCTACATTGCGAGCTACTGGAGCGGATCGGCGGCGCGCGCGCGCAACAAGTTCTCGCTTCCGGTGACGTTCGTCGTGCCCAAGGAAGGCGCGATCGGCTGGCTCGACTCGCTGTCGATCCCGAAGGGCGCGCGCAACGTGCCGGGCGCGAAGGCGTTCATCAACTACATGATCGATCCAGGCTTCTATACGCAATGGGATGCGCGCGTCGGGGCGCCGGTGTCGGCCAACGTCAAGGCGGTCGCGGCCCTGCCGGCCGCTTCGTTCAACCGGGCGGTGCTGTCCGCGGCGACGACGCGCGCGCGGATTCAATTTCAGGAACCGATCACGGACGACAAGCGCAAGACGTACCTGCAGCTGTGGCAGGAAATCAAGGCGCAGACCGAATGACGGGACGACACGGATCGATGCTCTGGAGACTGCCATGCGAATTGCGTTGACGCCGCGCGGCGAACGGCCATTTCTTCGTGCGATGACCCTGGCCGGGCCGGCCTACGGCTGGCTCCTGCTGGCGGTCTTCCTGCCGCTGTCGGTCATGCTGCTGCTCAGCTTCATGACCGACGTGCCGGTCGCCGGCCGGTCGTGGTCGCTGACGCTCGCGAATTACGCGACCGCCGTGACCGATCCGCTGTACCGGACGATGCTGGCCCGCTCGCTCTGGCTCAGCGCGCAAGTGACGGCGATCTGCACGGCGCTGGCGTTCCCGTGCGCGTACATGCTGGCCAAGGTCATTCGCGGGCGGGCGCGGGAGGCGCTGTTCCTGCTGATCATCCTGCCGTTCTGGAGCAACGGCCTCGTCCGGATCTTCTCGTGGAGCATGGTGCTGCGCAGCGGCGGCATCCTGGATCTCCTCGTCAATCACGTGTCGCCGTGGAACGTCAGCGTCGATCTGATGTTTTCCTATCCCGCGGTCGTGATCGGTCTCGTCCAGTCGTATCTGCCGTATTCGGTGCTGACGACGTACCTGAGCCTGCAGGCGATCGACGATTCGCTGATCGAAGCCGCCCGCTCGATGGGCGCGAGCCGGGCGACCATCCTGCGCCGCCTGATCCTGCCGCTGTCTGCGCCGGGGCTGCTGGCCGGCGCGGCGCTGATCTTCGTGCCGGTCGTGGGCGCATTCATGGAGCCGCGGCTCCTCGGCGGGCGCAAGGGGACGTTTTTCGGCACCGTCGTCGAGGATCAGTTCGTCGCGGTGTTCAACTGGCCGCTGGGCGCCGCGCTGGCGTTCATGCTGCTGGCCGTCGTGCTCGTCATCCTGTTCGCGGGCGTGCGGCTGTCGAGGAGGGGGGAATCGCAATGAAGTCGCTTGAATCCGGAACGCCGCTGCGACGCGGATTGACCGGCCTTCCCCGCGCATCCAACGGCGGCGGCCACGCGCTCGCGCGCCAGGGCGCCGTGCGCGGCCTGCTCGGCCGGCTGTACGTCGTTGTCATCATCGGGTTTCTGTATCTGCCGGTCGCGATCATGGCGCTGATGTCGTTGAACGCGTCGCCGCTGTTCGAACTGCCGATTCATTTCACGTTCGACTGGTATCGCGCGGCCATCGGCGACAGCCAGTTGATGGACGCGGCGCTGAGGAGCGTCAAGCTCGCGGTGTCGACGATGGTGCTGTCGACGGCGCTCGGCGTGATGGCCGCGCTTGCCTTCTATCGCTACGAGTTTCCCGGCAAGCGGCAGATGCAGGCGCTGCTGTTTCCGCCGATGGCGATTCCGTGGCTCATCACCGGGACGGCGATGCTGATCTTCTTCTTTTCGATCGGCATCGGGCGGGGCCTGCACGCGATCTTGCTCGGGCACGTTGCGCTCGCACTGCCCTACGTGATCATCGTCGTCGGCGCGCGCCTGAAGACTTTCCCGATCGAGCTGGAGCAGGCGGCCCGCTCGCTGGGGGCGACCGGCTGGCAGATCACGTGGCGCGTGACGTTGCCGAACATCGCCCCCGGCATCGTGGCGGGCGCGCTGTTCGCGTTCGCCGTGTCGTTCGATCAGTTCGTGGTGTCGTATTTCCTGTCCAGTCCCGGGCAAACCACGCTGCCGGTGGAAATCTACAGCGCGATCCGCAAAGGCTTCACGCCGGCGATCAACGCGATCTCGACGCTGATCATCATGATTTCCATGGGCATCATGGTGGTCGTCTCGCGGCTTTATCGATTTGGTGGAGAGCAGTGATGGCAGAAGTCAACGTATTGAACGTCAGCAAGCGGTATGGCGACGCGCGGGTGCTCGAGGACGTGTCGATCCGGTTTCCGGAGGGCGGCCTGTACGGTTTGCTGGGCCCGTCGGGCAGCGGCAAGACGACCCTGCTGCGCATGATCGCCGGCTTCGTCTTTCCCGACAGCGGGCAGATCGAGATCGGCGGCCGTTCGGTGGAGCGCATTCCGGTGGAGCGGCGCGAAATCGGCATGGTGTTCCAGAACTATGCGCTGTTTCCGAACATGAACGTCGGCGAAAACGTCGCATTCGGGCTGTCGGTGCGCGGCGTCGATCGCGACGAGATCAAGCGCCGCGTCGACACGGCGCTCGACCTGGTGCAGCTCGGCGCCTATCGCGAGCGGCGCATTCATCAGCTCTCGGGCGGGCAGCGCCAGCGGGTCGCGCTGGCGCGCGCGGTCGTCACGCGGCCTCGCGTGCTGCTGCTCGACGAGCCGCTCAGTGCGCTGGACAAGTCGCTGCGGGTGGACATGCAGGTCGAGCTTCGACGCATCCAGAAAGAAGTCGGAATCACGACGCTGTTCGTGACGCACGATCAGGAAGAGGCGATGACGCTCAGCGACCGGATCGGCATCCTGCGCAACGGGACGCTGCTCCAGGAAGGCAGCGCGCGGGACATCTACGACCGGCCCCGGACGGAATTCGCGGCGACGTTTCTCGGCGATGCGAACGTCTTTTCCGGGGAACGCGAGGGCGGCGATTTCCGCCTCGCCGACGGCAATCTGCTCAGGCTGCCTCGCGATCACGAGACCGGCACGCAGTGCAAATGCGCGGTACGGCCGGAAAAGATCGCGATTCACCGCATCGGCGACGCCATTCCGGACCCGGCATGCAACCGGCTCCAGGCGCGCGTGCGTCAGCAGGTGTTCGCCGGCGTGAACACGACCTATATCCTCGGATGGCACGACCAGACGCTCAAGGTTCACGTGCAGAATCGCGGGCGCGACGTCATCCCGGTCGATTCGGACGTTCTGCTGAGCTGGGCGCCCGAGGACACGGTGCCGGTTTACTGATTTCAGGCCGCTGCCCGGTCGAGCGGTTGCGACGGGCGGCCGGCGTGCCGCAGCGTGAGGAGAACATGTCGCGAGCCAAGCCTCGAACACCGGGACGGCCCGTTCCTGGATGGATGAAGAAGCAGATGCTGCTTCAACTGCCGGCCGGCTACATCCGGCAGCTTTCGCTGGCAAACCACCTTGCGCTCGTCGGCTGCTGCTCCGAGGCGAGCCTCAGGCATTCGCTCAATGAGCTGATCCGCGTCGTCTACCTGTCCTATTTCCTGTGGGAAGCCGGTTATGCGCACGCGCCGGCGGCGCTGTTTCTGGATGCGGAGCGTGCGCTCGATGACGCCGTCCTGCGTGCGATGGAAACCGGCGTATGGCGGCTGGTTAATGACGAGGCGGATATCCTGAAGCAGATCGTCGCCGTGCACGACGATCAGCTCGCCAGGGTGACGGGGCGCGCCTACGTCGAGGCCAGGCGACGGCTGGAGATGCTGTTGAGCGCGTCGCCGACGGCCTCGCCGATCAGGAAGCGATGGGCCGAATGTGCGGGTGCCTCGGATTAGCGGTCGCGCGCGGCATGCGGTGCATCCGCGCGCCGCGTCGATCAGCGGTTGACCAGCCTGGCCGGAAACGCGAGCGCCAGCGCGCAGCCGACCAGCATGCACGCGGCGAAACCGTACAGCCCCGCGCTTTGCGAATGGAACGTGTCGCGCAGCCAGCCGATGAAATACGTGCTGCCGAACCCGCCGAGGTTGGCGATCGAGCACGCGAACGCGATCCCGCCCGCGGCGGCGGACCCTTTCAGGAAGGTCGACGGCAGCGCCCAGACGACGGGCATCGCGGCGGCCGCGCCGGCGTTGATCAGCGAGAACAGCAGCACCGTCGCGAGCGTGCCGTGCGAGCCGGTTGCCGCGACGGCCAGCGCGGCGCCCGAGACGAGAAACGGCACGACGATGTGCCAGCGCCGCTCGCGCGCGCGGTCGGAGCTCGCGCCGCAGTACAGCGTGCCGATCACGGCGGCGGCGTTCGGGATCACCATCAGCCAGCCGATCTGGTATGCGTCCTTCACGCCCGTGTCGCGCAGGATGCTCGGCAGCCAGAAGCTCACCGCATAGAGGCCGAGCAGCACGCACAGGTCGATGAGGCCGAGCGCCCAGACCTTCGGGTCGGTGAACGCCTTGCCGAGCGCGTGGCTCTTGTTGCCGGACGGTTCGCTGTCGAGATTCGCGCGCAGCACTTTCTTCTCGTCGGCGTTCAGCCACGACGCCGACTCGATGCCGTTCGGCAGCCAGCGCAGCACCACGAAGCCGAGCGCGATCGACGGGAGCGCTTCCAGCAGGAACAGCCACTGCCAGCCGCCGAGCCCGTGCACGCCGTCGAAGAAGCGCATGATCCAGCCGGAGATCGGGCTGCCGATCATGCTCGACAGCGGCAGGCCGACCATGAAGAACGCGACGATCCGCGCACGGCGCGCGTCCGGAAACCATTGCGTGAGATACAGCAGCACGCCGGGCAGGAAGCCCGCCTCGGCGACGCCGAGCAGGAACCGCACGACGTAGAACTGCATCGGCGTGTGCACGAACATCGTCGCGCCGGACAGCAGCCCCCACGTGACCATGATGCGGGCGATCCAGAGCTTCGCGCCGACGCGCTGCAGGATCAGGTTGCTCGGCACTTCGAACAGGATGTAGCCGGCGAAGAACAGGCCGGCGCCGAGGCCGTACACGGCGTCGCTGAACTTCAGCGCATCGAGCATCTGCAGCTTCGCGAGGCCGATGTTGATGCGGTCGAGATAAGCGGCGAAGTAGCACAGGCAGAAGATCGTGATCAGCCGGATCGCGACCTTGCGGTACAGGTTGCCGTGCTGTGCGTCGCCCGCGGGGACGGCGGCGCTGGAATGTACGGTAGACATGGGATTGCCCCTGCTCTGATGTGGCGGTTGGGAAGAATGCCGGGCGACGCGAGTCCGTGCAAAGCGCTCGCTTGAGTCTGTATAGCACGCCAATTAAGTAGCGTACACACTATAAAAACCGATCCGATCGCGAGGCTGGGAAGCAGGCTTTGAGGAACGCGAAGATCGGCATAATTCCATATTAATAAAGGTGTTTTTCTGGTTGAGTGAGATCGTTTTCAGATACGGGGAAGGCGGGGCGGTACGCGCCAGAATGGTGCGTATACGCTTCAAAAACCGGGCGTCGCCGGGGCGGCCATGATCTCCCGCAAGACCTTGCCGGGCAGGCGGGCGATGTCGTCGGGTTCAGGGTGTACACTCGTTACCTTTCAGTTTCAGGCCGCGCCGGCAACCTTACTTTCATGGCGTCATCCAGGGATTCCTACGACTTTCACGATCAGATCGGGCATTTGCTGCGCCGTGCCTATCAGCGGCACGTCGCCATCTTTCAGGAGGCGATTCCCGATTCCGATCTTACTGCCGCGCAGTTCGTCGCGCTGTGCGCGGTCAAGCAACAGCAGGCGTGCTCGCTGAACGACATCGTCAAGGCAACTGCGATCGATCAGGCGACGATCCGCGGCGTCGTCGATCGGCTCAAGGCGCGCGCGCTGATCGAGGTGATGCCCGATCCGGATGACGGCCGCAAGCTGCTGGTGCGTGCGACGGCGGCCGGCCTCGCGCTGATCGACCGGACGGTGCCGTTCGCGAAGCAGGTGACGGAGCGCACCTATGGCGCGCTCAATCCGGGCGAGCGCGTAGCGCTGCAATTCCTGCTGCGCAAGATGATGGAATCCGAAGAGGCATGATCGTGCGCCGCCGCGCGGCGCTCACGCGCGCCCCGCTGCTGCGGGCCCGGCCGGCTCGGGCGCGAGCAGCCGGCCTGCCGCGCGCAGGCCCGCGCGGATCGTCTCCGGCGTGAACGGCGGCGCGTAGAAGCGCACGCCCGTCGCATCGAAGATCGCGTTCGCCAGCGCCGCCGGGCCGGGCACCGATGCGGATTCGCCCGCGCCGAGCGGCGGCTCGCCCTGCCGCGGCATCAGCACGACGTCGACGGCCGGCACCTCGTCGAATGTCAGGATCGGATAGCTCGCCCATTCGCGCGACGCGACCTTGCCGTCGACGAATCGCACGCGCTCCTTCAGCGTGCGGCTCAGCACCTGGATCACGTTGCCGTGCACCTGGTGGCGCACGCCGTCCGGATTGATCATCGTGCCGGTATCCTGGCCGACGGTGATCCGCTCGACGCGGATCTCGCCCGTCGCGCGATCGACCGTCAGGTCGACGACCCATGCGGACCAGGCCGCGCCGAAGCCCGGAAAGCGGCTGTGCACGTAGCGCGCATACGCGATGCCGCGGCCATGCGCGATGCGTGCGTCGTTCGGTTCGCGCCGCGTGCGGGCTGTCCACCCGGCGCGCGTGGCGACTGCCTGCAGCAGCTCGGCGGCGCGCGCGTCGTTCAGGTGGCGCAGGCGGAATGCCAGCGGATCGACGCCGGCGATTGCCGCGCATTCGTCGGCGAACGCATCGTGCGCGAACGCGTTCGGCAGCGCCGACACGCCGCGAAACCACGATGCGCGGACGAGCGGCGCGAGATCCTCGCAGACGAAACGGCGATTCGGGCACGCGTACGGCGACACGGCGGTGCGGTCGCCCATCTCGAACACGCGCGGCGCCGGCGCGACCACGCCGGTCAGCAGCGATGCGAGCAGCGGCGCGTCGTTCGACGGATAGCGGGTCGAGAAGTCGTAGCCGAGCAGCCGGCCGTCGCGGCCGACCGTGCCGGTCACCTGCATCACCTGGCCCGCGCCCTTCGGTTCCCACATATGCTCGTCGGCGCGCGACAACTGCACGCGCACCGGTTGCCCGACCGCGCGCGACAGCAGCAGTGCGTCGCCGCACACGTCGTCCGCGCCGTTGCGGCCGTAGCAGCCGGCCGCTTCCATCCGCACGATGTCGAAATCGGCTTCGTCGCGCGCGACGAGGGTCGCGAGATCGCAGCGCAGCGACGCCGGGTTCTGCGTGCCGGACCACACGGTGATCCGGCCGTCGCCCGGTGCGCGATAGTCCGCGACCGCGCACGACGGGCCGATCGAGCCGTGCATCTGGTACGGCCACGCATACGTGCGCGACAGCGTGATCGCATCGGGCAGCGCGCGGGCGGCGTCGACGTCGCCTTCTTCCAGCAGCAGGCGGCGCCGCGCCGGGGCGGCCGAGATCGCGGCGGCGGGGGCGTCGAGCGGCGGCAGCGCGGGCAGCGGGCGCCACGTCACGCGCAACTGGCGCGCCGCGCGTATCGCGTGTTCCTCGCGTTCGGCGACGACGCCGACGAAATCGCCCGCGACGACGACGGCGCGCAGGCCGGGCACGTCGGCGACGGATGCGCGATCGACGTCGACGAGCGAGGCGCCGACGAACGGGCCGCTGTCGATGCCCGCGTAAGGCGGCCTGACCACGCGGCCGTGCAGCATTCCCGGCACGCGCACGTCGTGCACGAACGTCAGCGCGCCGGTCGCCTTCGCCGGAATGTCGACGCGCGGCGACGCGCGGCCGACGACCCGGTACGTCGCCGGATCCTTGGTGCGCGCGTTCAAATCCAGTTCGAGCGCGATGCGCCGCCCGGCGACCAGCTCGGCGAACGTCACGCGTCGCCCCTCCGGCGCGCCGGTCACGAAGATGCAGCCGTCGTCGCTCGACAACCGTTCGGCGTCGACACCGAGGCGCCCGGCCGCGAGCTGCAGCAGCGCGTGCCGCGCCTGCGCGGCCGCGCAGCGCAGCGGTACCGCGGAAATCTGGATCGTCGCGCTGGCGATGGTCGGGCCCTGGTTCGGTGTCGTCGCGGTGTCGCCGAGCACCATCGCGACCCGCGCGGCGGGCACGTCGAGCTCCTCGGCGACGATCTGCGCGAGCGACGTGCGGATGCCGGTGCCGAGATCGACGTGGCCGTTGAAGCCGAGGATGCGGCCGTCGTCGAGAATCGCGACGAACGCCTCGGGCCGGTCGGGCACATACGACGACGGGCTGCCCGGCTGGCCTGGCGCGGGCTTGACGGGCGGCGCAGGCTGCCGGATCACGGTCAGGCAGCCGTCGCGCGCGAGCAGTTCGGAAGGGTTCACGGTGAGGCGTTCCAGTCGGGCCGATAAGGGGCGGCATCGGCGTGCGTCTCGCCCGATGCCGCCGTGCCGCCGCATTCGATGCACACGAATGTAGGTGGCCGGAAGCGGCGCGTCAATCGCGCGGCGCCCGCCCGTGGGCTACCGCGCGGCGGCCGGCGCGCGCGCCGCGTCGATCGCCGCGATCGCGGCATCGAGCGGCATCACCGCCGCGTATTTCTGCTGCATGTCGAACAGGTTCGCGTCGTGCGGCGCGATCGCGCGGTCGCCGACGCAATCGGACAGCACGAGCGGGCGGAAGCCGTGCGACATCGCGTCGACGACGCTCGCGCGCACGCAGCCGCTCGTCACCGCCCCCGCGACCAGCAGCGTCTGCACCGCGCGCTGCGTGAGCCAGGGGGCAAGCTGGGTGCCGAAGAACGCGGACGGCACCGTTTTGCGCACGACGAGCTCGCCGTTGGCGGGCGTGAGCTCGGGCACGATCGCGCTGTTCGGGTGATCCTCGGTCAGCGTCGCCATGCCGGGCACCTTCAGCGAGAACACGTTGTCGTCGCTGCCGTCGGCCGCGTACACGATGCGGCTGTGCGCGACCGGCCAGCCGCGCCGGCGCGCGAGCGCGAGCGCGTGCGTGGTGCGCGCGATCGCCGGCGCGATGTTGCCGCCGCCGAAGGTCGCGGGATCGGCGAAGCCGACGACGAAATCGACGATCAGCAGGCCGATGTTGCCGTGCGGCGGCAGCGGCGTGCCGAAGCCCTGCTGCTGGTAGACGTGCGCTTCGGCGTGACGGGAGAGGTCGTTCATCGCGGGTCTCGGTCGGTCAGGCGGGTTGGTCGAGCACGCGGCCGTCGCGCACGACGGTCTCGCCGTCGAGCGCGACCGTGCAGCGGCGCAGCGGAATGTCGATGTGGCAGGTGGTCGTGCGACTGCCGCCGCCTTCGTTGTTCGGGCCGAGCGAGAACAGGAAGTTGCCCTCGAACGCGCGCGCGTCCATCCCGATCGTCGCCTCGCGGTCGTACAGGCCGAGCGTCGACCAGCGCGCGCGCGGCTGCAGCCCCCAGCCGACGTGCGAGATCGCGTAACCCTCCGGATCGGCGAAGGTTTCCATGTAGTCGCGCAGCAGGTCGGCGTCGACGCCGCCTTCGATGCGCGTCGCATAGCCGCCTTCGACCGTCAGCACGATCGGCTCGCTCACGTAATGCTTCTGCGGCAGCAGGATGTCGCCGCGATCGATCACGATCGTGCCGTGCGCGGTGCGGTCGTTCGGGTAGGTCAGCGCGAAGCCGCTCGGCCAGTGGTCCCAGCGGCCCGGTGCGTCGACGAAGCCGTATTCGGCCGTCGGCGGGAAATCGCCGAGCGGGCACGTGAGCGCGGTGCCGGCCGCCGACGTGACGCGCATCTCGCGCGCGGCGGCGATTTTCGTGGCGGCGGCGAGCACGCGCGTGCGGTCGGCCTGCGTGGGCACCATGCGCGCGAGCACTTCCGGCGGCTCGACCGCGAGCAGGATCTTCGTGCCCGATTTCAGGATGTCATGCTGCTCCGGCGAGAACAGCAGCGTCATCAGGTCGAGCACGAGGTCGCTCGCCTTGAGCGCGGCGATTGCCGCGCGGTTGCCGGTGAGCGGCGTGGTGCCGAGATACGCGAGCGGGTCGCGGCTGAACGCCTTGTCGCCGTTGACGGGCGGCAGGTCGAGCCGGTTGACGATCGCGCCCATCGACTGCGTCGCGATCAGCGCGCACGACAGCGTCTGCGGATGGGTGGCCGGGCTCGTCAGGATCGTGACGGTCTGGCCCGGTTCGAGGCGCGACAGCGTGAGCACCTGCTTCCACGCGTCGATCAGTTGGATGTCGCTGACTGGCATCGTCGGCTCCGGTGAATGCGTGAGGGAAAGGAATCAGGCGGCCAGCGGCGCGCCGAGGAAATCGCCGAACGCCGCGTAGAAACCCGCCGCGTTGTCCCACGGGATCATGTGGCCGGCGTCCGGCACGCGCACGTGCCGCATCGACGGCGTCGCGCGCTGCAGCTCGGCGACGTCGTCGTCGCGCACCACGTCGCCACGCGCGGCGGTGATCAGCAGCGCGGGCACGTCGAGGCGCGCGGCATCCGCGTGGAAATCGTCGGTGTGAAAGCCGTCGTACGACGCGCGCACCGCGCGCTCGTCGCACGTGTGCAGCCACTCGGCGCGCAGCTGCCGTTCCGCGTCGGTCCAGGTCGGGCAGAACGCGCGCATGCCGTCGGCGTCGGTGCCCGCGCGGGCGAGCGCCATCGAGTCGATGTACCACGGCAGCTGGCCCGGATACGGGCGCCGGCCGGGGCCGGACACCGGCGGATCGACCAGCACGACCGAGGCGAGCCCGCGCGGGCCGCGCAGCGCGGCGCGCGCGGCGATCCGCGCGCCCATCGAATGGCCGACGAGGCTCACGCGCGACAGGCCGAGCGCGGCGACGAACGCCGCGACGTCGTCGGCCTGCGCGTCGAGGCCGTAGTCGAGGCCGGGCGATGCTTCCGACAACCCGCGGCCGCGCACGTCGAGCACGTAGGTGTCGAACGCCGCGCCGAACACGTCGCCGACGAAGCCCCACGTGATCGCGGGGCTCGTGATGCCGGGAATCAGCACGATCGCGGCGCGCGCCGCGCGTGCGCCGCTCGCGCCGCCGTAGCGCAGGTAGTGCTGGCGGATGCCGTTCGCATGGACGTTCGCGCCGTACAGGAAGGTGGACATGAATGGGCTCCGTCGAAAGAGGGCGCGCTCAGTACGCGCCGGACAGCAGCGCGCCCGCGCCGGGCACGATCGGCTCGAGGTCGAGCTCGCGCAGCATCGCGTAGGTGGTGGCGATCGCCGCGGTGATCACCGGCTTGCCGGTCATCGCCTCGACCTTCGCGACCGCGGGCAGCGACGGCATCTGCACGCATGCGGACAGCACGATCGCATCGGCGTCCTGGTACGGCAGCGTCTTCACGATGTCGGGCAGGCGCGCGGGGTCGTGGCGGCCGACGTCGAGGTTGTCGGGAATCTCCAGCGCGCGATAGGCGAGCACCTCGTAGCCTTCATGGCGGATGTAGTCGACCACCAGCTCGGTCAGCGGCAGCATGTACGGCGCGACCACCACGATGCGCTTCGCGCCGATCACCTTCAGCGCGTCGACGAGCGCGCCCGCGCTCGTCAGCACCGGCGCCTGTGCGCCGTTGTCGGCGGTGTGCTGCGTCAGGCGCGCCTGCGACACGCGGTGATAGCCGTGGCCCATCGCCATGATCGCGACGAGACACGCATAGCCGAGCACGTCGACGCGCGCGTCGCTCAGCTCGAGCGCGCAGCGGTCCGACTCGGCGTCCATCGCGGCCAGTTCCTCCTTGACGACCTTCTTCATCCGCATCCGGCTCGAGTGATACGTGAAGCGCTCGGGGCGGATCGTCTCGCGCAACCGCAGCATCGCGGGAATCTCGGTTTCCATCGTCGTGTTGGAACTCGGCACGATCTGGCCGATGCGGTAGGTCTTGCTCATGGCGGAAGGCTCCGTGGCGGGTAAGGGTGGGCGAGCGCACTCGGGTTCGAACAAAGTCTAGCGTGTACATTTGAAAACTACAACGTGTCAAAAGCCGGGTGGCGCTCTTTAATGGCTATTGGAAGCGGTGAATTTGGGGTTTTATAGGTGTTTCCCCGTATGGGTCGGCGCAAGCAAACAATCTTCTTGTTTGAATAATTATGAGTGTGTACGCTACATCGACACGTAATCGGCCCGCTCGATGACCTTCGACATGGCGGGCTCACGACCAGGAGATCCGCATGAGCACACCCCGCATCGCAATCATCGGCGCCGGCCTCGGCGGCACGGCCGCCGCCGGCCTGCTGCAGCGCCGCGGCTACGACGTCGCGCTGTACGAGCAGGCGCCGGCGTTCTCGCGCCTCGGCGCGGGCATCCATCTCGGCCCGAACGTGATGAAGATCATGCGGCGCATCGGCTGCGAGGACGCGCTGAACCGCATGGGTTCGCACCCGGATTGCTGGACCAGCCGCGACGGGCGGACGGCCGACGTGATCGCGCGGATTCCGCTCGGCGACCATGCGCTGAAGGCCTACGGCGCGAGCTACCTGACCGTGCATCGCGGCGATTTCCATGCGCTGATGACGCAGGCCGTCACGCCCGGCACGATCCGTTTCGGCATGCGCGTGGCGAGCGTCGACGACACCGGCGACGCGGTGCGCCTGACCTTCTCGGACGGCAGCGTCGAGACCGCGGACATCGTGATCGGCGCCGACGGCGTGAATTCGCGAATCCGCGAGCACCTGCTCGGCGCGGAACCGCCGCGCTATACGGGGTATGTCGCGCACCGCGCGGTGTTCCCCGCGTCGCTGCTCGGCAACAAGCCGTACGACATGTGCGTGAAGTGGTGGTCGGAGGATCGCCACATGATGGTGTACTACGTGACGGAGAAGCGCGACGAGTACTACTACGTGACCGGCGTGCCGCAGGCCGAGTGGCCGGAAGGCGTGTCGATGGTCGACAGCAGCCGCGACGAGATGCGCGAGGCGTTCGCCGGCTTTCATCCGGATATCCAGCACCTGATCGACGTGTCGCCGTCGATCACCAGGTGGCCGCTGCTCGAGCGCGACCCGCTGCCGCTGTGGAGCCGCGGCCGCCTCGTGCTGCTCGGCGACGCGTGCCATCCGATGAAGCCGCACATGGCGCAGGGCGCGGCGATGGCGATCGAAGATGCCGCGATGCTCGCGCGCTGCCTCGACGAGGTCGGCGTGCGCGACTACCCGGCCGCGTTCGCGCTGTACGAGGCGAACCGCGCGGCGCGCGCGTCGAAGGTGCAGCGCGTGTCGCACGACAATACGTGGCTGCGCACGAACGAAGACCCGGCGTGGGTGTTCGGGTACGATGTGTTCGACGTCCCGCTCGTGTCGCCGTCGCCCGACAAGGTGGCGGCGGCCACCTGATGCGCGCGGCCCGGCCCCGGTGCGATCCCTGCCTGCGCGGCGGTCTCGCGCAAGGCCGGGCGCCGGCGCCGGCACGGCGTGCCGCAAGGTCCCCAGGCCCGTTTTCCGGATCAGCCCATGTCGCATTCCACTACCGTCGCGCGACCGCTCGCGCTCTGCGTCAATGGCGTGCCGCGCGCGGTCGACGCGGCCGAGCCCGATACGCCGCTGCTCTACGTGCTGCGCAACGATTTCACGCTGAACGGCCCGAAGTACGGCTGCGGGCTCGGCCAGTGCGGCGCCTGCACGGTGCTGATCGACGGGCAGGCGACGCGCGCGTGCGTGGTGCCCGTCGCCGCGGCGGCCGGGCGGGCGGTCACGACGCTCGAAGGGCTCGGCTCGCTCGACGCGCCGCACCCGATCCAGCGCGCGTTCATCGACGAACAGGCGGCGCAGTGCGGCTACTGCCTGAACGGAATGATCATGAGCACGAAGGCGCTGCTCGATCGCAACCCGTCACCCGACGACGCCGCGATTCGCGACGCGCTGCGCTTCAATCTGTGCCGCTGCGGCACGCATCTCGAGATCATCCGCGCGGTGCATCGCGCCGCGCGATATCTGCGACAAGACGATGAACAGTGAACCGGCGACGCAGGCGCATGACGCGGACGGCGCGGACGGCGCGCATGCCGGCGGCGATGCACCCCGCTACCGGCACACGCAATATCGATGGCCGACCGACGATCCGGCCGCGCACGCGGCGCTCGACGTCGAAACCCGCACTGCCTTCGACGGCCGCATGACGACATGGCGCTATCGCGCGCAGCTCGACCGTTCGTCGGACGAATCGCGCGCGGCGGCCGCCGCGAACCGCGCGGATGCGCCGGCGACGTTCGTCTATCGGCACGCGCACGCATCGGTCGAGATCGACGATGCGACGCGCGCGATTCCGCCGCAGGCGCACGTGTTCGCGCGCGAGTCGTGCATCGACGAGCTGGCCGGCGACCTCGGGCGTGATCCGGTCGCGCTGCGGCTTCAGCATCTCGACCCGCGCGCCGATGCCGGGCCGCGCGAAGTCATCCGCATGGTCGCGGAGCGGGCGGCGTGGGGCGCGCCGGCCGGATCGGCGAACGAACGGCCGTCGTCCTGGCTCCGCGGGCGCGGCTTTGCCTTCGACGGCGCGGCGGCGGCGATGCGGGAGCGGGACGCCGGGCGGAGCGGATCACCGGGCGGCGACGATGGCGGATCGGCGGCCAGCAGCGCGACGGCCGACGAACAGGCGAGCTGGACCGCGTGGGTCGTCGACCTGGATGTCGACCGCTCGACCGGCGACGTCGTCGTGCGGCGCGTCGTGGCGGGGCAGGGCTCGGGGCAGCCGGGTGGCGCGACGGTGACGGGATTGCCCGCGTCGCAGATCGAGGCGGCGATCTCGCGCGTGATGGGCGCACGTCTGTCCGCCCGACCGGCTCATGACGAGACGGACGGGCACGCGCGAGCGGCCATTTCGCACGAGCTCGTGGCGCTGCGCGGCAGCGCGGCCGATGCGCGTGCGCCTGCGCTGTCGGCGCGGGACGCGCAGCGCATCGACGAGGCCGCCGCGCCTGCGGCGGCGGCGATCGCGAATGCGTTGTACGACGCGACCGGCGTCCGGTTTCGCGCGCCGCCGTTCGATCTCGAACGCATTCGCGCCGCGCTGACGCGCGCCGTGCCGGTCGACGCGCCCGCGCACGCATCGTCGAAGTCGGCCCGGCAGGCCGCGACGCCGCGCTGGCGTCGCTGGCTCGCGGGCGGCGGCGTGGCCGGCGGGCTGATCGGCCTCGCGTGCGCGCTGCTGCCCGGCCCCGCACCGATCGCGCCGGTTGTGCCGGGCGGCGCGGACGGCGCGATGTGGAGCGCGGCGACGCTCGAGCGCGGCCGGCAGATCGCGCTCGCCGGCGATTGCGCGGTATGCCATACCGCGCCGGGCGGCCGCGTCAATGCGGGCGGCCTCGCGCTCGATACGCCGTTCGGCACGATCTACACGACGAACATCACGCCCGATCCGGAAACCGGCATCGGTGCGTGGACGTATTCCGCCTTCGCGCGCGCGATGCGCGAAGGCATCGCCCGCGACGGCACGCATCTGTACCCGGCATTCCCGTATACGGCGTTCGCGCGCATGAGCGAAGCGGACATGCTCGCGTTGTATGCGTACCTGATGTCGCAGCCGGCCGTGAAGCATGTGCCGCCGAAGACGAAGCTGCCGTTCCCGCTCGACCGGCGCCGGCTCGTCGCGGGCTGGAACTGGCTGTTCCACGACGCGCAGCCGTTCGCGCCGGCGCCGGATCGCTCGGCGCTCTGGAATCGCGGCAAATACCTCGTCGACGGCGCCGGCCATTGCGGCGCGTGCCACACGCCGCGCAACGCGCTCGGCGCCGAGAAGGGCGGGCTCGCGTATCTGTCGGGCGGCGTCGCGGAAGGGTGGGCGGCCCCGTCGCTGGTCGCGTCGAAAGCGTCGCCCGTGCCGTGGACCGAAGGCGCGCTGTACGACTATCTGCGCACCGGCTTTTCGGCGCAGCACGGCGTTGCCGCGGGGCCGATGGCGCCGGTCGTCGCCGGGCTGGCGGCGCTCCCCGAGTCGGATGTACGCGCGATCGCGCACTACATCGCATCGCTGTCGCCGCACGCCGATGCCGCGGCCGTCGCCGATGTGGCCGCCCGCCAGGCGCGCGGCGCGGAAGCGGCCGCGACGCTCGGCCTCGAAAACGGCCGCCGCGCGTTCGACACGGCCTGCGCGGTGTGCCATGCGGCGTCGGGCGGCGTCGGCCATTTCGGCGTGCGCCCGTTGATGGGGCTGAATACGAGCGTGAGCCAGGACGCGCCGGACAACCTGCTGCGCGTGCTGCACAACGGCATCGACCATCCGGCGACCGCCGGCCTCGGCTACATGCCGGGTTTCGGCGATGCGTTCGACGACCGGCAAATGGCCGAGCTGGCCGCGTACATCCGCGCGCGCTACGCGCCGGGGCAGCCGGCCTGGCGGGATCTGGAGGCGGCGTCGGCGCGGATTCGGCGGGAGCATCGTTGAGATTCGCCTGGTGCAGGCGTGCTTTCACGATCCTGGCGGCGGGCCACTGTACAAATGTCCGCGATGTGGTTATTGTATTGCCAAAATACAATCGTATGACTCGATTGCCACCGCCTGAGACTGCCCTGCATGGACGATGTCGACCAAAAGCTCCTGTCGCATCTGCGCGTGAACGCTCGCGCGACCGTGGCATTTCTTGCGCACCGGCTCGGCGTCGCGCGCGCCACGGTGACCAACCGTATCGCCAGGCTTGAAAAGGCAGGCGTGATCGTCGGGTACACGGTACGCGTCAGGCCGGAGCATAGCGTTGCCGAGATTGCCGCGTGGATGAGCATCGTCGTGGAAGGAAACAGGACGCGCGAAGTCGTCGCCGCGTTGCGAGGGGAGCCAGGCGTGGCTTCGCTTCACGATACCAACGGGCGATGGGACCTGCTGGCGGAGCTGCGCGCCCCGACCTTGGCCGAGCTGGCCACATCACTCGAGCGGGTTCGCCTCATCAAGGGAATCATGGCCTCGGAAACGAGCATTCATCTGCAGAGCTACAAGGTGTAGCGAAGCGGCGACCGGGAATCCACCTTGAGAGGCGCCATGAGAATTGCCGTACTCGACGACGATCCGGCGGAGATCGACTTCGTCGGCAAGGCATTGCAGGCCGAGGGCCACACGTGCTACGCCTTCAACGAAGGCAAGGTGCTGAAGAAGCACCTGCAGCGCGAAACGTTCGATCTCCTGGTGCTCGACTGGAACGTACCCGACATGTCCGGCTTGGAGATCCTGAAGTGGGTGCGCGATCGTCAGATCGAGCATCGCGTGCCGATCCTGTTCCTGACGGTTCGCAGCGACGAGGCCGGCATCACGCGCATCCTCGACGCCGGCGCGGACGATTACATCGTCAAACCGGTGTCCGGCCCCATGCTGCGTGCCCGCGTCGGCTCGCTCCTGCGCCGCGCATATCCGGCCGACGCCGAGGAGGCGGTACGCGAGTTCGATCGGTTCCGCTTCGACACCACCGTGAAGCAGGCCTACTTCGACAGCAAGCCGGTGAGTCTCACGCGCAAGGAATTCGATCTCGCGCTGTTGCTGTTCCAGCATATCGACCGGCCGCTGTCGCGTGCGTACATTGCCGATGCGATCTGGAAGCAGGTGGCCGACATTCCGTCGCGCACGATGGATACGCACGTTTCGATGCTGCGCCTGAAGCTCTGCCTGCGGCCGGAGAATGGCTACCGCCTGTCGCCGATCTACGGCTACGGCTATCGACTCGAACGTCTCGAGCGGGGCGACCCGTGACGACGCGGGCGGGCGCTGCCCGCGGGCGCGCAGTTCCGGCCTGATCGCAAACGACGCCTTCGTTTACGTCACGGTGCTGGCCAGCTCGAGGTGCTTGCGCATCAATTCCGCCGCACCCTCCCGATCGCCTGCCTCGAGTGCCGCCAGGATGCCCAGGTGCTCCAGGCAACTGATCTCCACACGCTTCGGCCCGTAGGCCCAATCGTAGTTCGCGAGGCGCCTGAGCCGGTTCAGGCGCCGGATGGCGTCGACGAAGAAGCGGTTTCCGGACGCCAGCGCCAGCCCTTCATGGAACGCGGCGTTGGTCTCGAAGAACGCCACGCTCAGGCTGTCCTCCCACGGGCGGGTGAGGAACGCCGAGTGCTGGCGGCGCATTTGCGCGGCCCAGTCGGGCGGAAGCGAAAACTCCGGCTGCAGGATCGCCGCCGGCTCGATCGACAGACGATAGCGATAGCACTCGATGCGCGCCTCGCCATACCAGTCCAGATTCGTGAACGTCCATCGATAGCCGACGCGACGCTCGACCAGCCCGAGATCCGCCAGGCGCACGAGCGCCTGCTTGATGGTCGCCCGGCTTTCTCCGTAGAACTCCATCAGGTCCTTCTCGGACACCTCGTCGGGCAGCGCGCTGCGCTGGCGATCGTGGGCGATCCTGGCGAGCAGCGCATCCTCGTCCGTTGCGCCGACGGGTTCGTTCGACACCGGAGGGGCAGCCAGAAGCTCGACCCCCCTGTTCTTCCTGCGCTGCACGAATCCCTGCTTCTCGAGCTGATCCAGCGCGGCGCGGATCGGCGTGCGCGACACGCCGAGGTGCTCCGCCAGCCTCTGCTCGTTCAGCCGGTCGCCGACCTGCAGCGCTTCATCTCGAATCCATTGGGCGATGCGATCCCCCAGATCAACGCGGGCGCGCACGGTTGCCGATTCACTTTGCATATCCATTTATTTTTTTGTGTTCACAAAATACATTCTAGCCTAAACTGCGACGTACCTCATTTGACAACGAAAGCCCGACCATGGACAACCTTCCAGCCCAACGGCAGCAGTCGATCCCGCCCCACACCCCGCTCGTCGAAGTCAGCGGCGCGCCGCGCGAGCGCGGCCGCCAGTATGGGGAGCAGGCGGCCGGTCGCATTCGGCGCGGCGTCGAGCACTACGCGCGTCAGCTCGAGCAGGAAAGGTTGAGCGCGTTGCAGCTTCGCGAAATCGTGGCGCGGTTCGAGCCGACGATCGCATCGTTCGAGCCGCGCTACATCGAGGAGATGAAGGGCATCGCCGAGGGCGCCGGGGTCGGCTATGACATGGTCGTCATGCTGAACGCGCGAACCGAGGTCCTGAAGCTGGCGGACAGGATGCGAAACGCCGAACCCGTGCCGATCGATCCGGACGGCTGCACCGGCATCGTCGCGCTGCCGGCGGCGAGTGCGTCGGGACGCGTGATCCACGCGCAAAACTGGGACTGGAAGGCCGAGTGCGCGGAATCATCCGTTGTCCTGAAGGTGAAGCGGGACGATGGCCCCGATTTCCTCACATTCACCGAGGCAGGTGCGCTGGCGCGCTCGGGCATGAACGCGGCGGGCATCTCGATCACCGCGAACTACCTCGAATGCGAGCGCGACTACCGCAACCTCGGCGTGCCGCTTGCGTTGATTCGCCGGAAGGTGCTGGAGCAGCAGCGCTTCGCGTTCGCGATGCAGGCGGTTTACGCGACGCCGAAATCCGCGGCAAACAACATGATGGTCGCGCATGCGAACGGCGTCGCGATCGATTTCGAATGTGCGCCGGACGAAACCTTCCTGATCCACCCGAAGCGGGGCGTGATCGTCCACGCCAACCATTTCCAGAGCCCGGTCGCGCTGTCGAAATTGCACGACAAGGGCATCGCCACGATGCCCGACTCGCTGTATCGGGACGAGCGCGTCTGGCAGATGGTCGAGCCTCATATCGGCGAGGTGACGCCGGAGATCGTCAAGGCGGCGCTGTTCGACGATTTCGAGGCGCCCTGGTCCGTGTGCCGGCCGCCGCGCCCGAACGAACGCAACAACCTGTCGGCGACGGTCGCGATGATCGTGATGCAGCCCGACCTCGGCATCATGGAGGTGTCGACGCTGCCCGCCGTCAATCCCGTTTTCCAGGCTTACAGCCTCGAGATGGCCGTCGCGCGGCCCAGGTCCGTGCCCGCATCCGTCGCGCTCAGGCGCATGGCAATCGCATAACGACACGGAGGAGACATGAGCACCACGAAAACAATCGCCAGATCGATCGGCGCCGCATTGACGTCGCTGCTGCTGGCCGTCGCCGGCACGCCTGCATCGGCGCAGCAGTCGCAAGGCACGTTGCGCATCCGCCTGAACGCCGACGTTCGCTCGCTGGACCCGGGCGTCAATCGGGACGGCAACAGCGACGCGGTCGTCTCCCATATCCTGGAGGGGCTCGTCGCGTTCCGCGAGGATACGTCCGTCGGCCTGCTCCTCGCGAAAGCGCTGACGGTCTCGCCCGACGGCCTGACGTATACGTTTACGCTGCGCCCGGGCGTGAAATTCCAGAACGGTTCGCCGCTGACTTCGGCGGACGTGACGTTCGCGTGGAATCGCTACATGAACCCGGGCACCAACTGGCGCTGCCGGCCCGAATTCGACGGGCAGGGTGTCGCCAAGGTCGTGAATGTCTCGGCGCCCGATCCGTCGACCGTCGTCTTCACCCTCGACCGCCCGAATGCGATCTTTCTGGAAACGATGGCGCGCACGGATTGCGGCGGCACCGGCATCTATCATCGCAGCTCGCTCGACGCGAACGGCGCGTGGCGCGAGCCCGTCGGCACCGGGCCGTTCAAGGTGTCGGAATGGAAACGCGGCCAGTACGTCGAGCTTGTGCGCAACCCCCTGTACTCGGCGCTGCCGGGCAAGCGCGACGGGAATACCGGAAACAAGTCGGCGGAGGTCGCGAAGGTTCGCTTCGTCGTGATTCCCGACGCGGCGGCCGCAAAGGCGGCGTTGCTTTCCGATGCGGTCGACGTCGTGTCCGATGTGGACGACGGCGATGTTCCGGATTACAAGGGGCGCGCCGATCTCGCGGTGGCCAGCGTGCCGTCGATGGCGGTCACCGCCATGCTGTTCCAGACGCGGGATCCGCTGCTGAAGGATGCGCGCATCCGGCGTGCGTTCGCGTTGGCGCTCGACCTGCCGCAGATCGTCCGGACCGTCACGAACGGCACGTCGAAGGCCAGCCGGTCTCCCATTCCCGAGCCGAGCGTGTACTACAGCAAGGTACAACGCACCGTCCCGGCGCGAGACGTCGCCGCGGCGAGAAAATTGCTCACGGAAGCCGGGTATCGCGGCCAGCCCATCAAGCTGCTGACGACCAAGCGCTACAACTACCTGTTCGACGTCGCCGTCCTCGCACAAGCGATGGCTGCCGAAGCCGGCATTCGAATCGACGTCGAGGTGCTCGACTGGGCCACGCTGCTCGACAAGTACAACCGCGGCGATTACCAGGCCATGACGTTCACGTACTCGGCGCGGCTCGATCCGTCGCTTTCGTTCGACGCGTTCGTCGGCGCCAAGGACAAGCAGTCCCGCAAGGTCTGGGATGACCCTGACGCCATCCGCATGGTCACGCGTTCCATGGAGTCGTCGGACAAGGGCAAGCGGCAAGCGCTGTTCGACCAGCTGGAGCTGAAGCTCCTCGACGAGACCCCGGCCGTCTTTCTCTATTCGGAAACCCGAACCAGCGCGGTGCGCAAGAACGTGCGGGGATTCAAGGGCTGGCCCCTCGGCCAGCCGCGCGGCTGGGGCGTTTCCCTGACCGGGCAGGCGATCTCCAGCGCGGAGAAATAAGGAGCACGTATCATGCGACACGCATTCCTTCCGTATCTGCTGCGGCGCATACTCTGGACCATCCCGACGCTGCTGGTCGTGGCGACGTTCGTGTTCGCGCTGATGCGGCTGATTCCCGGCGATCCCGTGCAACTGATGCTGGGCGACGCGGGAACGCCGGCGCAAGTCGCGCAGCTGCGCACGCATCTGGGCCTCGACAAGCCGATGGTTGCGCAGCTTGCCGTGTGGATCGCCCATCTGCTGCACGGCGACTTCGGCCATTCGATCACGACGGGCCAGCCGGTGCTGCCGTTGCTGCTCGAACGCTTCCAGGTGAGTGCGACGATCGTGCTCGTGGCGGTCGCGATCGCGGCCGTCATCGCCGTGCCCGCCGGTCTCGTCGCCGCGTGGAAGCAGAACTCGATCACCGATACCGCCGTCGTCGCGGGCGCCACGTTCTTTCTGTCCATCCCGAGCTTCTGGCTCGGCCTGGTGCTCCTGCTGTTCGTCGGCCTGAAGCTCGGGTGGGTGCCGGTGGTCGGCTACGTGACGTTCAGCGAGAACTGGCGATCCGCACTGACCTATCTGGTGCTCCCGATCGTCACGCTGGCACTCGTCGAGACCGGCGTGCTGACCCGCATGTCGCGCGCCAGCGCCATCGAGGTGCTGCGCCTCGAATACGTCACGCACGCGCGCGCCAAGGGTTTGCCGGAGCGAAAAGTGCTGCTTCGCCATGTGCTGCCCAATGCGTTCGCGCCGACCTGGACGATGATCGGCCTCGTGCTCGGCCACCTGCTGGGCGGCATCGCGGTGCTGGAGACCGTGTTCACGCTGCCGGGCCTGGGAAGGCTGCTCGTCGACGCGATCTTCGCTCGCGACTATCCGGTGGTGCAGGGCTGCCTGGTGTTTACCGCCGCCGTCTACGTGTTCGTCAACCTGTTCGTCGATCTGCTCTATCCGCTCTTCGACCCGCGAGTGTCGGCATCATGAAAATCCGAAACAATGCACTTTTGGGCGGCGCAATCGTGGTCGCGGTGGCCGCGATGGGCATGCTGTCCACGGTATGGACACCGTACGATCCGCTCGCGCTGAGCCTGGGCGAGCGTTTTCGCGCGCCTTCCGCGGTTCATCTGCTGGGCACGGACGAATTCGGCCGCGACATCTTCTCCCGGATCCTGTCCGGCGCCGGCGCGAGCCTGCTGGTCGCGTGCCTGACGGTGCTGATGGCGATCACGATCGGCACGCTGCTCGGGTTGACCGCCGGATATTTTCGCGGGCTGGTCGATCGCGTCATGATGGTCGCGAACGATGCGCTGCTCGCGTTTCCCGGCATTCTCCTGGCGCTGGGGATCAGCGTCGTCGCCGGCGCGAACAAGTACGGGATCGTGCTGGCGCTCGGGCTGGCCTACGCCCCCACGACCGTGCGCCTCGTGAGGGGCACGGTGATGTCGCTGCGGGAAAAGGAGTACATCGAGGCGTCGCGCGTCATCGGAAACAGCGAGCTGACGACGATGCTGAAGCACGTGCTGCCGAACTGCGCGGCGCCGCTGATGGTGCTGGCGACGTCGATGTTCGGCTGGGTGATCCTCGCCGAAAGCGCGATGAGCTTCCTGGGTCTCGGCGTGCCGCCCCCCGCTCCCACCTGGGGGAACATGCTCTCGTCCGGCCGGCCCTTCATCGAATCGGCGCCGTGGCTCGGGATGGCGCCGGGCCTGTGCATCGCGCTGACGCTGCTCGGCATCAATCTGCTGGGCGACGCGCTGCGCGACTGGCTCGACCCCCGGATGGAGTGAGAGCATGAACCTTCGAATCCTCTCACCACGCGCGCCGCGGCACGATATCGGCGGCGCCGGCACATCGGGCGACGACATGAATCGAGCGACGGCCGCCAGCCCCGTGCTGTCCGTGCACGACCTGACGCTCGAGAGCCTGCGCGGCGCAAGCATTCTCAATGGCCTGACGTTCGACATGGCCGCCGGCGAAATCCTCGCGCTGGTCGGCGAATCCGGCAGCGGCAAGACGATGGCGGGCCGGGCCATCCTGCGCCTGCTGCCGTCGCAGGTCGTGCAGACCGGCGGCACCATCGTGCTCGACGGGCATGACGTCGGCAGCCTGTCGCCGTCGGACATGCACCGCGTGCGCGGCAGCGTGGCCGGGATGGTGTTCCAGGAGCCGATGGTGTCCTTGAACCCGGCCATGACGGTGGGCGCGCAGATGTCGGAAGGGCTGATGCTGCACGAAAAGATCACCGCGGACGACGCGCGCCGCAGGATCGTCGAAATGCTTCGCCGGGTGCAGATTCGCGAGCCGGAAAACTGTCTCTCGTCGTATCCGCACGCCTTTTCCGGTGGCATGAGGCAGCGCATCATGCTCGCGTCGGTGATGCTGCTCAAGCCGAAGCTGTTGATCGCGGACGAGCCGACCACCGCGCTGGACGCGTTGAGCCAGAAAGAGGTGATGGAGCTGATGGTCGATCTCGCCCGCACCTCCGGCACCGCCGTGCTGCTCGTGACGCACGATCTCCAGCTCGTCGCGCACTATGCCGATTCGGTGGTCGTCCTGAAGCGGGGCGACCAGATCGAGTCCGGCGCCGCGAGCGACGTCCTTGGCCATCCGGCGAGCGAGTACACGCGGAGCCTGATCGACGCGCTCCCGAAGCGAGACGAAAACAGGGCGCCGGTTCGGGACGCGCCGGCGCTGATCGAGGCGCGCGACGTATCGGTTTCGTACGGCGGCCGCCGGGGCCTGTTTTCCCGGGGCGCGGGGAAGCTCGCGGTGAACCGGGCGACGATTTCGATCCGCGCCGGCGAGGTCGTGGCGGTCGTGGGCGGTTCGGGGTCCGGAAAGACGACGCTCGGCCGCGCCTTGATCGGGCTCCTGCCGCTGACGGACGGCGCGGTCTACTTCCGGGGCCGGCCGTTGACCGACAGCGATCGGAACACCCGGCGGGCGTTCCGCCTCGCGTGCCAGATGGTATTTCAGGACCCGTACTCGTCGCTGGACCCGCGTCAGAAGATCCGCGACATCGTCGCCGAGCCGTTGAATCACCAGGACGGGCTGACGTCGGCCGAGCGGCGGCGATGGGTGGACGACATGCTGCGCGAGGTCGGACTGGAGATGCTCGGCGACAGGTTTCCGCACGCGCTGTCGGGCGGGCAGCGCCAACGGGTTGCGATCGCGCGGGCGCTGATACGGCGGCCCGCACTGGTGGTTGCCGACGAGCCGGTGTCCGCCCTCGACATGACGATTCAGAAGCAAGTCCTGTCGCTGTTCAGGCGGCTGCAGGCGCAGTACGGCTTCGCGTGCTTCTTCGTCTCGCATAACCTGGCGGCCGTTTCCGAAATCGCGGACCGGATCGTCGTGATGCACCAGGGCTGCATCATCGAAGAGGGCACGGTTTCAGACATCTTCGATCGGCCGCGCGAGGCGTATACCCGGCAGTTGCTGGAGGCGGCCTATGTCGCGCCGGGGCAGCTGTCGCCGCTGTCGCGCAGTCGAACCGGCGCTGCGACGCAACGCGCGGCGGGCGCGTAGCGCCGGCAGGCCGCCGCGGCGCGCCTGGCTTCGGCATGCGTATCAGGCGTTGAGAAACAAGCACGAGCAAACGAAAGGAGTCAGACGGCAATCTTTACTTCGCAATCCAAATAAATGTGAAAACCCGGAGATCTTTTACGTGAAAAAATTCATCATTGTTCTTGCATCATCGAGCGCCATCTCGGGAGTGGCTCAGGCTCAAAGCAGCGTCACGCTGTACGGCATCGTGGATGCGGGCATCCTGTACACGAGCAACGTCAAGACCACCGGCGGCGGCAAGGCGCTCTGGCAGCTTGCAAGCGGCAACGAGTCCGGCTCGCGCTGGGGCCTGACCGGCACCGAGGACCTGGGCGGCGGCCTGAAGGCGGTCTTCAAGCTCGAGAACGGTTTCAACGTCAACAGCGGCACGCTCGGCCAGGGCGGCCGGGAATTCGGTCGTCAGGCGTACGTGGGATTGGCGGGCGACCGCTTCGGCACGTTCACGATGGGCCGCCAGTACAACGCCATCCAGGACTTCGTTTCCCGGCAGGGCGTGGCGTCGATATTGGCCCAGTTCGCGACGCATCCGCTCGACAACGACAACCTGAACAACACGTATCGCACCGACAACTCGGTGAAGTACGCGACGCCCGTCATCGCCGGTTTCCAGGCGGAGGCGACGTACGGCTTCTCGAATTCGACCAGCTTCGCGAACAATCGCGCGTTCAGCGTCGGCGCGACCTATATGAACGGCCCGCTGAACCTCGGGGCAGGGTATGCGCGCGCGCAGCAGCCGGGCACGATCGGCGGTGCGATCGTCGGCAATCCGTCGTCGAGCACGCCGTCGAACCCGCTGCTGGGCGCATCGCGCGTCGATCAGTGGGGCGCGGGCGGCACGTATGCGTTCGGCCCGCTGACCGTCGGCCTGCTGTACTCGGGGGCGCTGTACGTCAACTCGAACACCGCGCTGACGGCGCCGCGCGGCACGATTCATTTCCAGAATTATGAAGGCAGCGTTCGCTACCAGGTCACGCCGGCCCTGTTCCTTGCGCTGGGCGAGACCTACACGAACGTGCATCAGTCGGGCGCGTCGGGGCACTACCTGCAAACGAGCGGCGGCGCGCAATACCTGCTGTCGAAGCGCACGGACGTCTATCTGAATGCCTTCTACCAGAAGACGTCGAGAAACCTCAACGCGGCGATCGACGCCGCCGGCGGCACGTCCAGCGGTACGTCGCAAACGGCGGTGGTGCTCGGCATGCGTCACAAGTTCTGAGCATCCCGGCAGCGGGTTTCGTCCGGGCCTGCCCGGCGCCTCATCCGCCGTCAGTCGCCGAACATGGCCGCGATATCGCGTCCGGCCTGTTCGGCTTCTTCGATCAGCCAGTCGAGGAACTGTCGGGTGGCAGCGGAGTCCGCCACCGCCTGCTTCCGGCAAATGAAGTACGGGAACGGCATGGGCAGGGCGATCCTGAACGGCGCGACGAGATCGTGCCGCTTGATCGCCTCCATGGCAAGGAAGCCCCCTATGGCCGCGTCATCCACGCGATCCATCCGGCCCAGAGCCCGCAGGCGATCAGGGCGCCGATGTTCAGGTGCGTCTTGTAACGAACGATCAGGTCAAGCAGGGACGGTCGGTTTTTCATGTGTGTCTCCGTCATTCAGGGTTGCCGGCCGACTGGCCGGAAAACGATGGCGCCTTGACGTCGCAGGTCGCGGGCACCGCCAGGCCGCCGGCGAAATGCAGCGTGAGCGGCACCTTCGTGCCGGGCGTCACGGCCTGCCGCGGCTGTTCGAGCATCGCGTGATAGCTTTTCGGCTTGAACGTGAGCGACCCATGCGCCGGCACCTCGACCGATTCGACGTGAACCATCTTCGACGTGCTGCCGCTCGTCTGCGTTTCGTGCAGCATCGCCATGCCGAATGCGGGCGTGTCGATGCCGGTCAGCGCGATGGGCGCGTCGCCGTCGTTCTTCACCGTGAAATAGCCGGACGACGGCAGCGTCGGCGGCATCGCGCGAATCCAGCAGGCATTGACCTGCACGGCGCTCGCCGAGTGCGCCGCCGGGGCGTGAAGGGCCATCAATGCGAATGCCGAGCCGGCCAGAATGGAACGTTTCATGATGGTTCTCCTCAGAACGCGTAACGCATGCCGGCGAAGACGCTGCGGCCTTCACCGGGGTAGAAAATCGCCGTGTTGCTCGCGGTGCGCGCGTTGGCGACGGTGCTGATGTCGCTGACGTAGCGCTTGTTCGCCAGGTTGCGCGCATCGACGAACAGCGACAGGCCGTTGCGGAAATCCATGCCGGCCTGCAGGCCGAGCAGCGTGTAGCCCGGCACGCGCAGCGTGTTCGCGTCGTCCGCCCATGCGCCCGACGGTACCCAGTCGACCGTGGCGGCGACGTGGAAACCATTCGGGCGCGCATAGCCGAGCGCGGCGCGCAACACGTTGAGCGGCACGCCGGCGATGCGCTTGTTGCCGTATTGCGGATCGTCCTTGAAGCGGAAGTCGCTCAGGTTCCACAGCACCGACAACGTGATCGCGTCGCCCGTGCCGCGCCCCATGACGTTGCGGAACAGATCGACCGACACGGCCGCCTCGATGCCCTGCAGCACGGTCTTGTTCGCATTGAACGTCGACGCGGGGACATCGGGGTTGGTCGTGTATTGCAGCAGCTGATCGCGGACGATCGAGCGATACGCGGTCAAATCCCAGCTCACGCGGTCGGTCTTGCCGCGCGTGCCGACTTCGAGCGTCCACGCATGCTGCGACCTGAGCGGCGTGAAGCGCGTGGTCGTCGCGAACGTCTGCGTGAGATCGCCGAAGTCGGGCACGTCCTGGCTGCGCGTGACGTCGATGAACGCCTGGACGTCGCGGCTCGGCTGCCACAGCAGGCCGAGTTTCGGATCGAGGCCGTTGTAGGTCGCGCTCGTCGACCGGTATGCCGGGTTGCCGGCCAGCCCGCCGTGATCGACGTATCGACGCACGTCGCGGAACGCCTTGAGGCCGGCCATCACCGCGACGGTCGGCAGGAAGAACAGGCGATCCTCGACGTAGGCCTCGTAGTTGTACGCGCTCTGCGTCGAATCGAGCGTCTGCCGGCCTTCATTGCCCGCGACGTTGACGTACTGGCGCGCCTTCGTATTGCCGCCGAAGAACCGCGCTCCCGCGATCACGTCGTTGCGCATGCCCGCGATGGTCGTCGTGCCCGTGTAGCGCGGCGCGAAGCCGTAGGTCCAGCCGTCCTGGTCGATCACCTGGAAGATCGGGTGGTAGAGGCTCTTGTGAATCGCCCACGTGTCGAAGTCGAGCCGGCCGTTGTCCAGCTTGACCGTCGTGCGGTTCGCGATCCGCTCGGTGCGCGTGTTGCGCGCCTGGTCGCCCGACACGGCGTTCGCGGCGGCCTTGGTCGGATCGTTCAGCGCGTCGGACAGCGACAGCGTGCCGGGCAGCTTCTGGTCGACGATGTAGGCGCCGACGTAGAAGCGCGTTTCGACGCGCGGGCTGAAGCGATAGCCGACGTTCGCGTTGAACTGTTCGTACTGGCCGCGCGCATGCTGCCGGAAGCCGTCGCCGTGGTCGACGGTGAACGTGCCGATGAAGTCGAGCGGCCCCATCACGCGCGAGAACTGCGCGCTGCCGCGCACGGTGCCGTAGCTGCCGGCTTCGAGCCGCACGATGTTCGGCGCGATCGCCGTGCGGGCGGTGGGCGTCAGGAAATCGATCGCGCCGCCGAGCGTCGACGCCCCATACGCGAGGCCGTTGCCGCCCTTGTAGACTTCGGCCGATTGCAGCGCGAGCGGATCGATCTGGTAGTAGTCGCCGCTGCCGTCCGCGAGATTGGTCGGGATGCCGTCCTGCAGGATCTCGAGGCCGCGCGTGTGGTACGAGCGCGCGATGCCCGAGCCGCGAATCGACAGGCGCAGTTCCTGCCCGTAGCGCGTCTGGACGAACACGCCCGGCACATCCTTCAGCACGTCGCGCAGCGTGAATGCGTAGGTGTTCGTGAACGATTCGGCGTCGACGAAGCCGACCGAGCCGACGGTCTGCTCGAGCGTGCGCTTCTGCTCCGCGGTCGATCGGGACGTCAAGGAACGCTCGGCGCTGCCGTAGACGTTCAGCGTCGGCAGGACGGTGTCTCCGTGCGTGTCGGCGGGCGCCGCCGACGATTGTGCGAACGCGTGGGTCGCGACAAGCGCGGCCACGCCGGTGAGCGCTCTGCGGCGCCTGGATGCGATATGCATGATGGTTTGTGTTGTTCGTTGAGCGGAAATGGACCGGCGCGGCGGACATGCGCGCCGATCCGGCGGCGCTATTTCGCGGTCTGCAGACGCACGAACGGCGCGGGGCTGTGCACGGCATGCCAGCTTTGTCCGTCGGCCGGGATGTCGGTCCACGCGCGCCGGCCGTTCTCGCAGGTCTGGACGACCGGGAAATACAGCGTCTTGCCGGCGGCGGGCGGCAGCTTCATGACGAGGCCGAACGCGTCGTAGAGCGTGTCCGGCAACGGCCCGCCCCGCCATTCGACGGCGGCGACGCGTTTGCTGATCGTCGTGCCGTGCTCGCCCTTGAGCGGCGGGTCGATCGGTTGCGTGTCGATATCGACCGACCAGCCGGGCTTCATCTGCGGCTTGACGGACGTCACGCCGTCCGGAATCGCGACGCGCAGCGCGACGGTGGGGGAGCCGTCACAGCCGTGCGGCACCTTCAACGATGTTTCGAAATACGTGCCCGCGGCGCCTTCGTTCGGCTGCGCGGTGATATGGGCGTGCGCGCCGGCGGCCAGCGTCATGCTGCACGCGAAATGAATGAGCATGGCGCGAGCGCGCCCATGCCGATTGAAAAAATGCATGTCGGTTTCCTGTTGGACGGAACGAGCGCCGCCCGTGAAAGGCGGCGGTATCTCGGGAATCAGAAAACCGTGAGCGGCGGCCCTCTCGGCGGCGCGAGAGAAAAGCGCGCGCGGGCGATATCCGGCGCGACCGGATATGCGAGTTCGCGCGTAGCGGGAGCGGAGGGAATCCAGCCCGTGTAGCCAAGCCCGGTCAGCGGCGGATGGTGGGCCAGCAGATTGCAGTAGCCGCAGGTCTTCGCCGGATGACTGCCGGGAATGGCGCGATCGGGCGCGTGCGTTTCGGCGTCCGCCTTCGCCGAGCAGAGCGCGGCGATCGGCTGCGCCTGTTCCTGCGACGCGAGCCATTGCGTGACGACAGGCGCGACCAGGGCCAGCCAGATCGAAATCAGGCCGGCCCAGGCTGCGAGCGCAACGCGTCGGGCGCGTGTCATGCGTTCGATGCGCAGCGGCGCGCCGATCGGCGCATGCGGGCGATGGCGGACATCACTTCACCGTGAAGGTGCCATGGCCCTGCCTGCGATCGCATGGGCGTGGGCGACGGTGGGAGCAGGCAGTGCGCCGGCGAGTGCAATCGGCGCGGCGCTGCGTACGCGCGACGCAATACCGCGCTCAAAGGGAATGCGCATGATCATCCTCGAGGTGAACCGTGGCATCGCACACGCGCGGGTGTGCGCGCGTGCGGAAGCGGCGCGATGCGATCACGCATCGCGGCCCGGCACTTCAGTTCAGGACGAAACCGGCGGTGCGCGCGGCTGCGCGGCGGTCAGCGGCAAGACGCGCCGCAGGCTTTCGAAGCGCGTTTCGGCACGCTGGTGAATCGCCTGGACGGTTGCGGCAAACGACGCTTCCGGCGTGGGAAGCGCGGGGGCATGCGTGAGGAGATTGCAGTATCCGCAGGCCTGCAGATGCGCCAGCGCATCGTGCGAAGCCGGGTCGCTCGTATCCGATGCTGCGCCGGGCTGCGCGGTGCAGTAGGCCGACAGGAGCGCATCGACGCGGTTTTGCGCGGCCACTGCCTGCGAGATCGTCGGCGCGAGCGACGTCATCAGGATGGCGAGCAATCCCAGGAGACTGCCGATCTTCCGGAAACGGAGGCGCAGCATACGAGGCGCAGTGGCGTGCAAGTTGGAGCGGTGCGGAATTATGCCACGCGCCCGGCGAGCCGAATATGCGGGGATGCGTATGCGCCGGCTGTCGCGCCGCGCCGCTTGACCGTTCAAGTAACGCCCCGCCGCCTACGTCGCGACAACCCGGTTGCGGCCTTGATGCTTCGCGCGATACAGGCGTTCGTCGGCCTTGCGCAGCATCGCGTCGATCGTCTCCCCGTCGCGGCCGAACTCGGACGCGCCGACGCTCACGGTGACTTCGATCGGCTTGCCGATGCCCGCCTCGAACGGTGTGCCCGCGATCGCCGCGCGGATGCGCTCGCCGATGATCCCGGCGGTATCCAGCGCGGCTTGCGGCAGCAGCACCATGAATTCCTCTCCGCCCACCCGCGCGACGCCGTCGTATGGCCGGATCGCGTCGAGGCATTTCTGCACGAAGCGCTGCAATACCTGGTCGCCCGCCTGATGCCCGTAGCTGTCGTTGATCGCCTTGAAGTGATCGAGATCGAGCGTCAACAGGGAAAACGGCGCGCCGTTGCGTTTCGCGCGGGCAATTTCGGATTCCACGCGTTCGATGAATTGCCGCCGGTTGGCCGCGCCCGTGAGCGGGTCCGTCGCGGCCATGTGCTCGAGCTTGTCGTTGGTCCGCTGCAGTTCCTGCAGCGCCCGCTGCGTATGCGCCATTGCTTCTCTCAACCGGGCAAACAGTTCTTCCTGGCTATAGATCTTCGAAAACGAGCGCGTCGTGTGAAAGGCCTGCACGACGCCGAAACTGAGCAGCAGGAAGCCGGCCGCGAATATCGCGTGCGCCAGCCACCACATGTGATTCCACGGCCGCCCGAGGATGAAGGCCAGCGACGACAGCGCGAATGACGTCACCGAAATGGCGTAGGTCGTCATCAGCGGCGAGCGGATGCGGCGCTGGACCAACGCGACGACGTTCACGACGGAGAGCAGGAGTGCGCCCCCTTCCATCGAAAGGCGCACCCACGGGGCGCCGGCCACCGGCGAGTAGGCGATGCCGGCAACCGCGACGTCGATCAGCACGAACAGGGCGATCCACTTCGCCCAGCCACGGCCATCGACGCGCCTTGCCTCGCTGTCGGCGGCGCGGCTGTAGGAGAGCTGGCCGACGAAAATGAGGATCGACATGGCCAGGCGGGAGGCCGGCCCGTACAGCAGGAACAGCCAGATATTGTGATGCGCCATTCCGGTGAAGGCGCCGTGCATGGCATAGATGATGGAGAAGCCGAGAAAGCCCAGCGTAAGCCAGCGCAGCAGCGGTTCGCCCGACAGGCGATAGCAGCGCCAGCAGACATAGGTGACGAACCCGCCTTCGAGCGTGGCGACGGCGATCGCCAGTTCGTGAAACGCGTGATTCTCGAATTTCAGCGACGGGTCCTGAAAGAAATACAGGTAGGCGATCAGATAGAGCGGCACCAGCGCGAAGCCAACCAGCAGAAGCCTGGCGTAACCCCGGGTGACCAGTTGGACTGCGCTGGATGGCTCGTTGGCTGCAACGCGGATGCTCATGTTCTGCCTCCGTTTCGTCAGGTGAATCCAGTATAGGTAAGGAGGCGCATTCGGAAGGAGTTTCGTGCGGTAAATCCGCCGGTACTGGCCTGCAGGAGGAAATCCGGATCGAAATCGACGTGAGTGTTTCGGTGCGAGACGCTGTGCCTGATTGTTTACAAAATTGCGCTTCAGCTCACGGCGTCAAGCTGTCGTGATCAAGACGCCGCACCGCCTTGCGGGCGCCGGCTTCCGACGCGCCCGCCGGATTGCCGCCGCCGTAAGAAGCGGCGTTCGCGCCGGCGTCGCGCTGCGCCGCGATGCGCGCTTCGGCCGCCAGAATGTCCGTCGGGTAGCTTGCGTCTTCTCCGCGTGACGGATCGTAGCCGGCGGCCCGCAGCCCAGCGAGTTCGGCGCGTACCTGCGCACGGCTCAAGACTTGCGCATCGGCGTGCGCAACGGCCGGGGCGGCGAGCGCTCCGGTGACGACAAGTGCAACGAGCATGCGTGACTTCATGCGTATCTCCACGACTAAAGCGTTCCAACGGCGGCCACCGGGCGGTGGCCGGCGTAATGATTCCGGAGCACGACACCCGCCGGCGCGCCGCGCCAGCCGTGTCGTTTCGACGGGGATTCAGAACGGCTTGGTCGGCAGGTATTTGCCGTCCAGCGTGATGACGGCGCGCGAGCCGCCATCCGGATCGTCGACCTTCTTCACGTCGAGCTTGAAGTTGATCGCGCTGATGATCCCGTCGCCGAATTTCTCGTGAACCAGGACCTTGAGGGTCGTGCCGTAGACCTGCAGCATCTCGTAGAAGCGGTACAGGGTCGGGTCGGTCGGCACGCGATCCTCGATGCTGCCGCGCAGCGGGATGGTTTGCAGCAGCGCGACGGCATCGGCGTCGAGGTCCAGCAGCTTGCCGACGTGCCGGGCCGCGTCGGCCGGCAGCGGATGCTGGCCGAGCAGCGCCGCGGTCACGAACACTTCGTGCAGGCCGGTGCCTTCGGCGATCTGTGCGAACGTCAGGTCCTTCCTGGCCTTGGCGAGGAGGATGGCGTCGGCGAGGTCGAGGCGGGCGTTCTTGCTGGTTTGCGATTGAATCATGGCGAACTCTCCTTGGGTGAGTAACGGAAATCAGGCGGCTGCCTGGAGCTGGCGGGCGGTAGCGCGGGCTTCGGGGTTGTCCGCCAGGGAAACGAATTTGCCGGTGGCGCCATCGAGCGCATCGATGCGGCCGCTTTCGATGTCGTAGATCCAGCCGTGCAGTGTCACCCGCCCCTCTTCGAGTGCCAGGCGGACGGACGGATGCGTCTGGAGGTTCGCGAGCTGCGCGATCACGTTCTCCCGCACCATCGCATCCACCTTGCGAGGCACGCTCTCGTGGGTGCGTGCGTCGTTCACGACGCGGGCCGAATCGGCATAGCGCAGCCAGCTGCCCACCGCCGGCATGTGATCCATGCACTGGCAGGTGGCGATCGCGGTCATGGCGCCGCAGTCCGAATGTCCGCAGATCACGATGTCCGATACGCGCAGCGCCGCAACCGCATATTCGACGGAAGCCGAGACGCCGCCCGGCTCGGGCCCGTAGGACGGGACGATATTGCCGGCATTGCGGATCACGAACAGGTCGCCGGGCTCGCGCTGCGTGACGAGTTCGGGCACGAGGCGGCTGTCGGAGCACGAGATGAACAGGGCGCGGGGGTTCTGGCGCGTGGCCAGGCCCTTGAACAGTTCGGCGCGCTTGGGAAACGCGTGCTGCTGGAACTGCAGGAAGCCTTCGATGATGTCTTTCATGGCGAATCCTTCGTAGGGCATCGCGTTGCGCGATGCAATGGCCTGAAGGTTACGCGTCGATTTGCATAAGCGAAAATACCGATTTATTATGCGATCGATTCGAATTTCTTATGCGAAACCGGCATGCTCGACCGCCACATCAAATACTTCCTGGCCGTAGCGGAACACGGCAGCTTCACGCGCGCCGCTGCTGCGCTGCATGTGTCCCAGCCGGCCTTGTCGCAGCAGATCAAGCAGCTGGAGGAAAGCCTCGGCGCGCAGCTTTTCGATCGCACGGGCAGAGCGACGCGGCTGACCGACGCGGGCGACGTGTACTTCCGTTATGCGCAGCGTGCGGTGCAGGGGCTCGAGGAAGGCCGGCGCGCGATCCACGACGTCGAGGACTTGAGCCGAGGCGCGCTGCGTATTGCCGTGACGCCGACGTTCACGGCCTATTTCGTCGGGCCGCTGGTCGAAGCGTTTTACGGTCGCTACCCGGGCATCACGTTGACGATGCGCGAGATGTCCCAGGAGCGCATGGAGGCGCTGCTGGTCGACGATGAACTCGACGTGGGCATTGCATTCGACGAGGTGCGTTCACCGGACATCGATGCGCAACGCCTGCTGGTCGAGACGCTCGCGCTGGTCGTCGGGCGGCATCATCCGCTGGCGAAGCGGCGCTCGGTGCGCGTCAGCGCACTGAACGACGAATCGCTGATTTTGCTGAGCGCCGAATTCGCGACGCGCGAGCACGTCGATCGCTATTGCCGTCAGAACGATGTGCGCCCCCGGGTGCTCATGGAGGCCAATTCGATCAGCGCGGTGATCGAGGTCATTCAGCGAACCCAACTGTCGACCCTGCTGCCGGCGACGATCGCGCGTGGGCGGGATGATCTCGTCGCTGTTGCGCTGGATCCTTTGCTGCTGCAAAGAACGGCGGTCCTCATGCAGCGCAAGGGCGGCTACCGGACGGCCGCCGCGCGCGCGTTCATCGAGGTCGCGCTGGACGTGGCGGAGACGCTCGCACGTCGGCCGAAGCCGGCGTCACCGGTATCCAGACCGTAGATACCGCTTCCTCGAGCGCGCCATATATCGATACACGACATGTAGAGAAATGTCGTGACTGTAAAAACCGCTAAAACACGAGAGATGGCAATGACGTTCAACTACACGGTGACCGATACCGCAGATGCCGGCGTCCGCAAGCAGATCGCGGCGCCGCTGGTGCAATTCAACGAAAGCCGGGCAGGCCCGATCAACTTTCGTCCGCTCGCCGTCATCCTGACCGACGATGCCGACAATATCGCGGGCGGACTGTGGGGATCGACCGCCTACGGCTGGCTGCACGTCGACCTGCTCGTGGTGCCCGAGGCGGCGCGCGGCCAGCGCGTCGGCACGCGCCTGATGCAATTGGCCGAGGCGGAAGCGCGCGCACGCGGATGCCATGGCGCGTGGCTCGACACGCACGACTTCCAGGCCAAGCCGTTTTACGAACGGCTCGGCTATGTCCAGTTCGGCGAGCTGCCGGATTTCCCGGCCGGCCACGCCAAGATCTTCCTGAAGAAATCGCTCGGCGCGTGACGCGCGTTCACTCGCCGATCAGGTGCAGCACGATGTCGCGCCGGTGCGCGGCGCGGCGATGCTCGAACAGATAGATCCCTTGCCAGGTGCCGAGCACCATGCGCCCGTGCTCGACGGGAATCGACAGCTGCACCTGCGTGAGCGCCGTGCGCAGGTGCGCGGGCATGTCGTCGGGGCCTTCGGTGTCGTGCTCGTAGCGTGACGCGTCCTCGGGGGCGAGAGCCGCGAAGTAGCGCTCGAGATCGCGCTGCACCGACGGGTCCGCGTTCTCCTGGATCAGCAGCGACGCGGAAGTGTGCCGGCAGAACACGGTGAGCAGGCCGGTGCGGATCGACTGCTGGTCGACGAACGCGCGCACCTGCGACGTGAACTCGACGAGGCCGCGCCCGCGTGCGTCGATGGCGATGTGTTGAATGGCCTGTTGCATGGCGATCGGGGGGTAGATGAACTCATGCCAGCGCCGCGAAGCCGTCGGCTTCGATCTGCGCGGCGTCGGTGGGGCGGACGACGCGCGCCACCTCGACGCCGTCGCGCAGGAACACCAGCGTCGGCCAGAGCTTGACCCGGAACGAGCGGCCGAGCGGGCGGCCGGGGCCGTCCTCGATCTTCAGGTGGCGGATGGCGGGGTGGGTCCGGAACGCGTCGCGAATCGCGGGCTGCGCGCCGGCGCAGATGCCGCACCAGTTCGTGCCGAACTCGATGACGGTTGCGCCTGCGAGCGCGTCGACCTCGGCGCGGGTGGGGGCATCGGGGGTGTAGGCGTGTGGCGTATTCAACCTGGCCCTCTCTGGCTTGGAAAAAGGTGGATAGGATCGTGGCCGTTTGCGAGGCCAGCGGACCTACTGTAGCGGAAAAGGAGGCGAGCCGCCGCGCGGCGCCGGTTGCATGCTCGTGCCGCCATTTCACGACGGCTGCTTCTTCCGCACGGAACTCGGGGAACGGTCTCGGCGACCGATCGCATGTGTGACGATCCACAATGAAGCTGGCTATATTCCAGTGTGGATGTGTTCGACAGCCAGCCTGAAATCGATGGGCCGGCGGCGAGGGCGAAAGCCTCGCACTGCTTCCATATTCAGCGCGAGAGATGGGCCACACCCTTGCACGTGAGTGCGAGTGGGAGGGAAACGCTATTTGCGCGTGCCGCGCAACTTGATTGCCATGTCGAGCTTCGATATCCAGCCGGTATCATCCAGCCGGGCGCCAAGAATATTCTCGATTCGCTCGAGGCGGTAGTTGAGGGTATTGGGATGAATGCCGAGCACGCTTGCGGTTGCCTTGCGTCGCTGCAATTGATCGAAGTAGGTCTGGAGTGTCTCGAGCAAATACGGTTCATTCGCGAGCTGTTCCAACAGGGATACCAGATAGTTCAACACGCGTCTTGATCCACGGATGCCCTCTTCGAGGGCAATCGCGGAATACAGGCGCACACGCGCCTGGTCATCGCGGCCCCGGCCGAAGCTGAGCGCCCGGCTCGCCTCATCCGCGGACATCGACCAGCCTGACGCGCCTTCGCCTGGCAGGCCAACGCCAATCGCGCTCACTTCGGATACGGAATCTGCGACGAACGCTATCTGCTTGCCTACTTGACGATCGCTCGTGCCCATCAGGTCGCCAAGCAAAATGGGGATCCATACAAACAGCCGTCCGTGAAACCAGATATCGAAAATCTCGTCGACAGGCAACTTGACGCACCGGGCGATCGCCGCAACGATTCGCTCGATTTCGTTCCTGAAGGTCGGCGAATTGCTGTCGATCGAGTTGACGTCTATCGCCAGTGCGATTCGCGGCGTCGTACCATTGATGCGCAGTGCGGATGTGGCTTTGGAGAAGCCATCGGCATCCTCGGGGGAATTCAAAATGATGCTGTGCAGTTGATGCCGAAGCGATTGACGCCAGTGAGCCTGCTTGAACTGTTCTTCAAGATAGGTTTGCGAAATGATCTGCGACATGGCGTCGAAGAATTTCATTAAATTGGGGGAGATCAGAAATAGAAGCTCGTCGCGCAGATCATCGGATTTTTCGTCCACTTCGATATAGCTGCACCAGAGTTCCCGGGATGCCAATCGGAACGCATGCAACAGCGCCTCGAGGGAAATATTCTGATAGACCCGCCGACGGCCATGCTCTCGAAATATTTCAAGCGCATCATCCGACGGCAGCTTGCCGGACAGGAGCGAGTCCAGCCATAGTCGCGACGAGAAGGAAATCGAATTCCGGATGTCGAGCTTGGTAGGTAAATCGAGATCGATATAAGGCTTGATGCCGAATATTTCCTTGCATGCCCGTTCGACGACGCTCGTGTGATTCGAGATGACGGTTTCAGTCCATCTGCGTAGGATCGGAGAGATGTCAGGGATTTTGGATATCATTTTCGCAGCTCTTTGAATTTCATACGCTCGTGCCTGGTCACCCTGTATGTGCGGCCGACATATCGTCGTAGCGGCGGGGCGCGGCGTTAAGTCCCGCGTTGACCGCGGTGCGTTCGCCGTTCGACGAGGGGATGTCGCTTCGCACGACGGGCCGAGAGCGGATCGAACAGTGGTTCGTGCGGGTTCGTGCGGCCGGCAACCTCACTCGCGCAAACGTACGCTCGCGTTTGCGCGACGTGCCCGACGGATCGATGCCGGCGGCGCGAGTCTTGTGACCATCCGGTCATGGCGGTTTCGAGAGCGGCGGCTGCTCACCGCTCTCGTTCCCGATACTGCTGGCCTGTTGCGCTGCCTCGCCGCCGCACCGTGGGGCAAGCCGGTCCGGCGAGAGGGGGGCGCGTCAGGTTCCTTCTCGCCGAAGGGACAGGAGGCCGAGCAGGACTTCGTCGCGGTGAGCCGCCAACTGATCGATCGACTGGCCGGCGACCTCGTCCCGAACGCCCGCAATCACTTTCTGACGAAGTTCCGGCGTGATTTGCGGCGAACCCAGCACCTTCCACCACGCGGTCATCGGGCCGGTGAACTGGTCGAAGAAGTGGTCGATGCCGCCTTGTCCGCCGCCGAGATGGAACAACATGTTCGGGCCCATGATGCCCCAGCGCAGGCCCGGCCCCCAACACACGGCAGTATCGGCGTCCTTGACGCTCACGACGTCTTCCGCGATCAGATGGACGATTTCGCGCCAGAGTGCCGCCTGGAGGCGATTCGCGACATGGCCGGGCACTTCCTTGTTGAGCTGGATGGTTTTCTTCCCCAGGCTCGTATAGAAGCGGGTCGCCCGCTCAATCGTTTCCCGCGACGTATTCGCGCCGCCGACGATCTCGACCAGCGGAATCAGATGAGGCGGATTGAACGGATGCCCGATCACGCATCGCTCGGGGTGGCGCTCGCAGGCCGACTGGATTTCGCTCATGGTCAGCCCCGAGGAACTCGAGGCGATGATCGCGTCCGGCGCCAGGATGGCGTCGAGATGCTTGTAGAGGTCCTTCTTGAAGTCGATCCGCTCGGGGCCGTTCTCCTGCACGAAGTCGCTGCCGGTCACCGCTTCATCGAGACTGGCGGTGAACCGCAGTCTCGAACGCGACGCGCCCGGCGTGATCCCGAACTGCTCCAGAGCGGGCCATGCCGCGTCGACGAATGCCCTGAGCTTCGGCTCGGCATCCGGGGCAATGTCCGTCGCGACGACGTCCAGGCCTCTGGCCAGAAACAGCGCGGCCCAGCTTGCGCCAATGACGCCGGTGCCGATGATGGCAATGCGGTTGATATCTTTGCCCATGGCTGACAATCCTTCGAATGGAGTGGGGATCAGACGAACGCGCTGAAACCGGTAACCGCCTTGCCGACGATCAGGTGGTTCATTTCGCGTGTGCCTTCGTAGGAATAGAGCGCTTCCGCGTCGGCAAAGAAGCGCGCGACGTTGTAGTCGAGGACGATACCGTTGCCGCCGAAGATTTCACGAGCCCAGGCAACGGTCTCGCGCATGCGGCTCGTGCAGAATGCCTTGGCCAGCGACGATTGCTGGTCGAGCAGCTTGCCCTGATCCTGCAATTCGGCCAGCCGTACGACCATGCATTGCGACGCAGTGATGTTGCCGAGCATCTTGGCGAGGTGGTCCTGCACCATCTGGAACGACGCGATCGGTCTGCCGAACTGCTCGCGGGTCTGCGCGTAGCGCAGCGCATGTTCGTAGGCGCCCATGCTGCAACCGACGGCTTCCCACGCCACGTACTGACGGGTGAGCCGAAGCACGCGAGCCGTATCGCGAAACGACAGGTCGCCCTGCAGGCGGTTTTCTTCAGGCACCCGGCAATTGTCGAGCGTGATCACGCCGTTCTGCACGACGCGAAGCGCGATCTTGTTCTCGATCTTCTCGACGGAAAAGCCCGGCGTGGTCTTGTTCTCGACGATGAAACCCTTGACCTGGTTGTCGTCGACGTCGCGTGCCCAGATGATCGACAGATCGCACCACGGCGAATTGCCGATCCAGCGCTTCTGGCCATTGAGCACCCACGTATCGCCTTCGCGCCTGGCGGTCGTCAGCAGGCCGCCGCCGGCGCCCGACCCGACCAGCGGTTCGGTCAGCCCGAAGCAGCCGATTTTTTCGAGCCGTGCCATTGGAGGCAGCCATTTCCGCTTCTGTTCCTCCGATCCGCCGAGATAGATCGACCCCATGGCGAGTCCGCTATGGACGCCGTAGAAGGTCGAGATGGACGAGTCGACCCGTGCCAGTTCCATCGCGATGAAGCCGTCGAGCAGCGTGCTGCCGCCGGGGCAGTCATAGCCTTCGAAACCGATGCCGACGATGTTGAGATCCCTGATCTCGGGGATCAGCTCGAACGGGAATGCATCCGCGGCCCAGAACTTGTTGATCACCGGCGCGACCCGGTCCTCCATGAAGGCACGGACGCGTTTCAGCAGCGCGCGTTCGTCATCACTCAGGAGCTCGTGAATCAGATAGAAGTCGCTGTCGGGTGCCGGAAGCGGGTGGTTGGGCTTCGAGCTGGCAGTCATGATGATTTCCTATAAATGCGTTGATCAGGATGCGTTCGACGGGGCTCGCAGATAGTCGTGGACGACTTCGGCGCCGGCGATCGTCAGGTCGGTCAGGATATGGATCGCGGACAGCACCTCGAGCACCGGCAGTCTTGCGACCGGCGCGAAGCAATGCGGATGCAGTTCCAGAGAGGCGGGCCCGGCCCACGCGCCCTTCACCGTGACGTCGGTCACGTGATACCTGACCAGTTCGCAGACGCGCGCCGACCCGTCGACGTGCGGCAGGATCTTCAGCAGGAAGCCGGGCGCCTCGAGCGTTTGCTTGACGGCGGCGAGGTCCAGCGGCTCGTATTTGTAAGCCATCGTCGCGGTCGCGATGCGCACGCCGTTGTAGTCGAGCGTGCCCACCAGCGCATCGTTGCGAACCTCGAGCTTCGGTTGCGCC
Organism: Burkholderia stagnalis; assembly: GCF_902830275.1. Taxonomy (GTDB): domain Bacteria; phylum Pseudomonadota; class Gammaproteobacteria; order Burkholderiales; family Burkholderiaceae; genus Burkholderia; species Burkholderia stagnalis. Next base: position 455,290 of record NZ_CADESW010000003.1, read on the forward strand.
AGTACTTTAGGAAAGCCAAGCAATTCGCGGCCGGAGGCGATGCCGGCTTCGCTGTCGAGATACATGGCGTGGGTGTAGCCACCGGCCGCGCCGTTGAACGACACCGGAATGACCTGGCCCGATTCCGTGTACGAGCCCAGCCCGCTCGAATCGGGCATCTTGATGAATTCGTACTTGACGATCGGCTCGGCCGGCAGCAATGGCGCGGGCACGACGCGGGCAAGCGCTTCCGGGTCGGTGCGATAGGTCACGATGATGAATTCGCGATCGACGAACCGGAATGGCGGTTTGGGGTAGGCCGGGCTGCAGATCGGCATGGCGTACGCGTGGGCGCGGATTTCGTCTTCAGTCATGAATGACTCCGGATGTGCGGCGGGCCGTGGCCGGCCGCGGGATGGTTGCCGGAGCGGCTCGCCCGAGCCGCTCGATACGTCGGGTTTCAGGTCTCGCTTGCAAAGCGCGAGACGACCCCCGCGTCCTGGAGGCGGGCGATGTCCGCGTCGTCGAAGCCCATTTCCTTCAGGATGTCCGTGCCGTGTTCGCCGAGTTGCGGCGCCGCGCCGGGCTTGACCTTCGGTTGTCCCGCGATTTGAATCGGATTGCTGACCGTGCGCGTGACGGGCTGGCCCGGCACTTCGAGCGGCACGACGATCCCGTTGATTTCAAGTTGGGGGTCGTGAATGATTTCCTCGGCAATCTGCACGACGCCGAAAATCACGCGTTCGGCCGTGAAGGCCTGTTTCCAGAACGCCAGCGGCTGGCTGGCGAAAAGCGGATCGAGAATTTCGACCAGCGCGGCCGCATGCGCGATGCGCTGCGCGTCGTCGGCGAAGCGCGGGTCGTCCAGAAGCTCGGGCATGTCGATCGCGCGGACAAAGCCCGCCCACTCCTTGCGCTGGGCCGCGACCAGCAGGAACCAGCGCCCGTCCGCCGTCTGGTACGGGTTGAGCAGCGCGTTGGGCGGATTTTTCCGGTCGTGCTGCGGGAAGAATTTGCCGCCGTTGAGGCCGCCTTCGACCCACGCCGCCGCGGCCCAGATGCCGTTGGCGATCAGGGAGGTCGTCACGTGGCTGCCTTTCCCGGTCGCCGTGCGCGCGTACAGCGCGGTGACGATCGCCGCGTAAAGCGTGGTTGCCGTCGCGTGGTCGCCGATCCCGGGGATCGGAAGCGTCGGCGGGCTGCCGGCATCGTGGGTGACCTCCATCAGGCCGGAACGCGCCCAGTAGGCCGTGACGTCGAAACCGGGCGTGTTGGCCTCCGGCCCCTCGGAGCCATAGCCGGTGATGTCGGCGTAGATCAGCCGCGGATTGAGGGGCGAGAGGGCCTCGTAGGTCACGCCCAGCGTCTCCCTCACGCGCGGCGGGAAATTGACGACCACGACGTCTGCCCATTTGACGAGGCGTGTCAGGACTTCTCGGGCGTCGCTTGCCTTCAGGTCGAGTGCGATGCTGCGCTTGTTCCGGTTCGTCAGTTGCCACGCGTAGTTCGTGCCGGCGACGGGGTTCGGCGGAATGCTCGAGAAGAAGCGATAGACGTCGCCGGTGCCCGGCGGCTCGATCTTGATCACGTCCGCGCCGAAGTCGGCCAGGATCGTCGTGGCCGCCGGCCCGGCGATGTAGCTCGCGAGATCGAGCACCTTGAGGCCTGAAAATACGTGTTGTCCGTCAATCATTGCAGTGTTCCGAATTCAAGGTTGGGGTTTCGCGCGACGCAGGCGGGCATTTTTTCGAACTGCGTGCGGGGACGGAGAGGCCGCCATCGATCAGCGCCCCACGAACTTCGGCGGGCGCTTCTCGAGGAAGGCGGTGGTTCCTTCCTTCTTGTCGTCGGTCGCGGCGCAGAGCGCGAAGAGCTTCCCTTCCAGCGCAAGGCCTTCCGGCAAGGCCGCGTTGAGCCCGAGGTTGACGGCATCCATTGCGTAGGCGACGGCGACGGGCCCGTTGGCGGCGATCTGAGCCAGAATGGCTTCGGCCCGGGCGATCAGGGCATCGGCTTCGACGACTTCGTTCACGAGGCCGATCCGATACGCCTCCTGCGCCGAAATCATCTCGCCGGTCAGGATGAGTTGCAGCGCGATGCCTTTGCCGACGAGACGCGGGAGCCGTTGCGTTCCGCCGAAGCCGGGGATGAGCCCGAGCCTGATTTCAGGTTGTCCGAACTTCGCGCCCGGGGTGGCCAGCCGGATCGTGCAGGCCAGCGCGGTTTCGCATCCGCCGCCCAGCGCGAGACCGTTCACGGCCGCGATGACGGGCTTGCCGAGGCGCTCGACGAGATCGAGCAGCGCCTGGCCCGCACGCGTGCGCTGTTCGGCCTCGATCGGCGTGGCGGTGGCCAGTTCGTTGATGTCGGCACCCGCGATGAACGCGCGATCGCCGGCGCCGGTGACGATGATCCCGCGAACCTGCGGGTCGTCCCGCGCATCTTCGAACGCCGCGCGCAGCTCCGCGATCGCCTTCTGGTTCAGTGCATTCATCACCTCGGGCCGGTTCAGCGTCAGATAGGCCGTCGCGTTTCTCTTTTCGTAGAGAAGGGTGTCGAAGCGGGGAGCGGAGGAATCGTGTGACATGGGATCGATTTTTCAGACAGGTGACGTGCGTCCGTTCAGGACAGGCCGCTGAAACAACACGGGCGTGCTTCGGCCGGTGGCGCCGGGCAAGATGCCGAGGGGGTGTCTCAAGCATCGAGAACCGGAACGTGCTCCACGACCGCGGCGAGAATCAGGAAATTCAAGTTGACCGGGTTCGAGTGCCGGACGCGAACCGGTCGATAGACAAGATCGCCGACTTCGATGGCGGCATTCGTCAGCGCGCAGATACCGGGGCGTCGCGCAATGGCGACCTTCCATATCTGATCCTCGTATCGACATGCGGTCGGGTCTTGCCACGAAACGCTGATCGTCGAGCGGCTCAGCCGTTCCAGGATCCTGACCGAGTGGACCGCCGGACACTTGCTTGCGCGCGCGCCACGTCCGGCGATCGAACCGGGCAAGCGGCCCCGGCCGGCACGTCGCCCGTCGCCGTCGAGCATGCCCACCATATGTGCCCATATCGGACAATTCGGCATACTGGTCCTCACCTGATACCTGATCGTCGTTGAAATCAGTTCAACTTAGCGGTACAGATTGCGACCCATCTTAAGGTGATGACGATCAGCAGCCTATGTCACAACACACAAAGCAATTAGCTCTTTTTCCAAAAGCAGGCGAGTTGGGTGGTCAAGCACACATTGCCGGGCCGGCAGCGCGGCGCCGAAAGCCGTGCGGCTGCCGCTACTTGTGCGAGCCGCGCAGCTTGATGGCCATGTCGAGCTTCGAGATCCAGCCGGCATCGTCCAGCCGCGCGCCGAGAATGTTCTCGATGCGCTCCAGCCGGTAGTTCAGCGTATTGGGGTGAATGCCGAGCACGCTTGCAGTTGCCTTGCGCCGCTGAAGCTGATCGAAGTAGGTGCGGAGGGTTTCGAGCAGATCCGGTTCACCGGCAAGCTGTTCCACCAGGGAGACCAGATAGCTCAGCACGCGCTGGGTGCCGCGGACGCTTTCTTCGAGGGCAATCTCGGAATAGAGGCGAACCTGCGCCTGGGCAGCCCCGCCACGGCCGAAACTGAGCGCCCGGCTCGCCTCGTCCGCGGACATGGCCCAGCCCGGCGCGCCTTCGCCCGGCAAGCCGACGCCGATCGCGCGGACTTCCGGCACGGCAGTCGCGACGGACGCGATCTGCGTGGCGACCTGGCGATCGCTCATGGCGATCAGATTGCCGAGCAGGATGGGGATCCATACGAGCAAACGTCCGCCGAACCAGATGTCGAAGATGTCGTCGACAGGCAATTTGAGGTGCCGGGCCGTCGCCGCGATGACTCGGTCGATTTCGGTCTTGAAGGTGGGGGAATTGCTGTCGATCGAATCGACGTCGATCGCCAGCGCGATGCGCGGAATGGCGCCGTTCAGGCGCAGCGCGGCGGCGGTTTTGGAGAATCCGTCGAGGTCCTCGGGGAAGTTGAAAATGATGCTGTGCAACTGGTAGCGCAGCGATTCCCGCCAGCGAGCCTGCTTGTATTGCTCTTCGAGGTAAGTCTGGGAAATGATCTGGGCCAGGGTGTCGAAAAACTCCATCAAGTAAGGCGACACCTGGAACAGGAGCTCGTCCCGCAGGTTGGCGTATTGCTCGTCGAGCTCGATATAGCAGCACCAGAGCGCGCGAGACCCGAGCCGGAACGCACGCAGCAGCGCTTCGAGGGGAACGCTCTGATAGACCCGCCGGCGGCCGTATTCCCGGAAGCTTTCGAACGCCGCTTCCGACGGCAGGCGGCCCGACAGCAGCGTGTCGAGCCAGAGCCGCGACGACAACGCGATCGAATGGCGGATATCCAGCCGGGTGGGCGAATCGAGATCGACATACGGCTTGACGTTCAGGACTGCCTTGCACACCCGGTCGATGACGCTCTCGTGATTCAGGACGACGCTTTCGGTCCACTCGCGCAAGGCCGGGGAGATTTCAGGGACTTTGTCTGTCATGTTTCCTTGCTCCTGGAGGCGGCCTGGCTCGTCCGGACAGGAATCCGGGGCGCCACGTCGTGCCGGTGGCGCCCGCCGCCGTGGTTCACGGGCCCGGCATCGCGCGCTGCCCGGGCGGCGCCGGATCGGATTCCCGCGCGTCGCCGCGATCGACCGGCGTCACGCCCAGCCCGGTCTGGACGGCCTCGAACCGCGTGCCGACCTTCAGTTTCTCGAAGATGTTCTTCAGGTGCCACTTGATGGTCTCGGGCGCCACGCGCAAGGCCCGGCCGATTTCCTTGTTCGACAGGCCCTGGGCGATATGGCCGAGGATCTCGATCTCTCGCGCGCTGAGCAGGTGCCGCGCGCCGCGCGCGTCGTCGCCGGTCGTCCGTTGCTGCGGGTCGAACGCGGCGAGCAGCCGGTCGACGAAGGCTCGCCGGCTTCCGGCGCGATCGGGCGTGTCGCGGGCCCATCTCGTCAACAGGCGCAGCGCCGGCTCGCCTTCGTCGACGAAGCTGCTGATCATGCCGTTCGATTGCGCGTAGCGCAGCGCGTCGTCCAGTGCCGCCAGCGCGGCTTCATGCGCGTTGGCCTGCTCGAGCGCCAGCGCGCGCAACAGCGAGGTGCGTGCCTCGAGGTATTGCATGCCGGTCCGGGCAAACGTGTTCCCCAGCGCGTCGAGCCGTTCGGCGGCCCGCCCGGCGTGGCCCGTTGCGATGTCGAGCCGCGCCTGCACCTCGCACCAGCTTGCCCATGTCTCGAGAAAACTGCCCATCGGCGCGGGGGGCGGCGCGGGCATCAGCGCTTCCAGCGCGTCGGCGGTGTCCCGTGCGCGGTCGAGCCACCCGCGTTGCAGGCACAGGCGCACGATATCGGCGTCGCAGGAGGCGCGCAGGCGTAGCCAGCCCCGCGACGCGGCCAGTTCCGCTCCCTGTTCCAGGCACAGCAACGCCGACGCGATATCGCCATGCCGCGCGTGCAGCCGGGCCGCGGTGCGGCAGTAGCTCGACAGCGACCCGAGCGGACACGCTTGCGCAGTGATGGCCGAGCGGTCGTTGACGAGCTGCCGCGCGCGGGCCAGATCGTTCTGCTCGTAACGGACCGCGGCCAGGTAGCCTGCCGGCACGGCCGCCGCGGCGGAGTGGCGGCACACGTTCGCTTCCGCGCGGGCGAGGGCCGACTCGAACAGCGCGGCCGCCTCCGACAGGCGGCCGTTGACCAGCACGTTCAGCCCGAACATGCATTCGCGGTAGACGCTTGCGTAGATGGGTTCGTGATCGTCGTCCGGCGCGATCGCTCTCTTGCGTCTGATCTGCTCGACCTCGTCGAAGCGGCCGTCGTAGGTCAGGCCGAAGATTTGCGCGGATTCCCCGATGCGCCGGGCCCACGCCGGCACGGGCAGCGGCGAAGCGGCCGCTTCGCGGCCGAGGTCGAGCGACCGGTAACTGTCGTCGCGAAAGCCGGACAGCGCGGCGGCCACCGCGATCGCCTCGATCCGCAACAGCGCGTTGCCGACGTGTGCGGCTCGCGTGCCATCGACGGGCGTGTGCGCGAGATCGGATGTCACCGACTGCAGCACGCTGCCCGCCTCCGGCGTATGCATCAGGAAGGCAAGCGCCAATGCATTGGCCAGCCGAAGCCGCAGGCGCGATTCCACCAGGTCGGGAGGCAGCTTGCCGATCAGGCTCAGCAGCATGCTGACGTCGCTGCGATCGATCAACGCCATCGCGCAGTGCTCGACCCAGGTCGCGGCCTGCTGCGCGTCGCCGGCAGCCAGCGCATGGCGCACGGCCTCCGGCCACTGGCGCTCGGCCGCGAGCCACTGGCTGGCGCGACGGTGCAGCTTCGGCAGCTCGTCGGCCAGTTGCCGGGCGGCTCGCCGCCTGAGCGCGTCGGACATCAGCGCGTGATAGCGGAACCATTGCCGCTCGTCGTCGAGCGCGCGGATGAACAGGTTATTGCGCTCCAGCCAGTCGAGCTTCTCCCAGCTGCGTGCGCCGGCGCCCATGACGGCATCGCACAGCCCGGGGCTCAGCCGCTCGAGGATCGACGTGCGCAGCAGGAATTGATAGACGGCGGGCGGCAGGCGGGCCAGCACCGCTTCGTCGAGATAGGCGTCGATGCCGTACCGGTTGCCGGCAAGATCGCGTGCGACCCTCGCGGCATCCGCCGCATCGTGCAGCGACAGCGACGCGAGCTGCAGGCCGGCGATCCATCCCTCCGTTGCATCGTGGAGCAGTTCGACGGCAGGGCGGTCGAGTATCGCGGTGCCCGCGCGCGCGAAGAATGCCTGCGCGTCGTCGGCGGAAAAGCGCAGGTCGGACTCGTCGATCCGCAGCAGCTGCCCGTGGGCCTGGAAGTGGGCGAGCGCCAGCTTGGGCTCGCTGCGCGCGCCGAGCAGGATATGAAAGTTGTCGGGCGCATAGCGCAGCAGGCGAGAGACCGCGGCCCGCACGGGCGTGGACGACAGGCGGTCGAAATCGTCGAGGACCAGAAACACCTGCTTGCCGCAGGCCGCGATTTCGTTGAGCAGCACGGACACGACGGTCCTGCCGGGCGTGAGCGGGTCCTTGCGCAGCAATCGTTCGGCGTGCTGCCCGACGCCGCCCGTGCCACGGCTCAGCGCGGCGACCAGGTACGCGCCGAACTGGTCGGGATCGTCGTCGTCGCTGTCCAGGCTCAGCCACGCGACGAGCTGGTGCCGGGTGCGCAGCACTTCGCACCATTCGGACAACATCGTCGTTTTCCCGAACCCCGCCGGCGCGATGATCAGCGTGACCGTATGTCCGGCCGCCGCCGCCAGCTTCTTCAGCAGCGGGCGCCGCGTCACGCGGCAGCGGGGCGGCCGGGGCGGCGCCATCTTGGTCTGGATGAGTGAGAGATCCCAGCGTTGCGCGTCGGGATCGGTCGGAAGGTTCATTGCGAGATATACCGGGAAGATGCCGCCCCATCATAATCCGCGCCGCCGTGCGGGCGATGAGGGTTTTCCCACGGGAGGGGGTGACCGGATTCCACCCCCCCGGCGCGCGCGGCCGACCCTCCCCGCCGGCCGGCCGCGCACCTGTCCGCCTGCCCGTAATCTTGCCCCGGGATCGCGTCCGTGGTCGTGACGCGCGCAGCGTCGTTCGACACCGCGCGGGCGGGCATCCCGAATCAAAAAACAACTATTCGATTGGAGATTGCGGATGAAATCGTCAACGTGCCCGCGAGCATGGGGTATTTTTGTGGCGGCATCGCTGGGTGCAGCGTCCGGGCTGGCTCACGCTCAGAGCAGCGTGACCTTGTATGGGGTGGTCGATGCGGCCGTGCTGTATACGAACAAGTCGCTGAACACGCACACCGGCGCGAATGGCGGCCACAAGTTCGCGATGATCGACGGCGCCGCGTCGGCATCGCGATTCGGCCTGAGAGGCGTCGAGGATCTCGGCGGCGGAATGAAGGCGACGTTCGTCCTCGAAAGCGGCATCGACGTGTCGAACGGCGGGTTCGCGAATTCGAACGGCAATATGTTCGGCCGTCAGGCATGGCTCGCATTGAGCGGCAATTTCGGGACGGTCAAGGCCGGCCTGCAATACTCGCCGTTCGTGCTCGCCCAGATCGCGACCGATCCGCGCGACATCGCCTATTTCGGCAGCGGCGCCGTCATCTATGTCGACAACGTGCTGGTGACGGGGCTGTTCAATCAGAATGCCGTGTCCTACACGAGCCCGGTGATCGCGGGGTTCCAGGGCAGCGCGATGTTCGGCTTCGGCGGCAAGGCCGGCGATTTCCAGTCGGGCCGGCAATATTCGGCAAGCCTGAAATACCAGATGGGCGGCCTGCTCGTCACGGCGGCGCTTTATAACGGCAACGCGGGCGGCGCGGCGGCGACGCCGATTCCAAGCACCGTGCCGTTCACGGGGCGAGCGATCGGCGCCGTGTACGATTTCGGCAACCTGACCGTCAAGGCCTCCTACGCGCTCTACAAGGTGGGCGGATCGTTCGACAACCGGGTGATTGGCGCCGGAGCCAGCTACCTGATCACGCCCGCGGTCAACGTCGATGCCGGCGCGTGGTTCACGAGCGACGGCAACGATACCCGCAACCACTCGCTGCTGACCGCGATCGGGTTGCGGTACTTCCTGTCGAAGGCAACGGCGCTCTACACGCAGGTCGGGCTCGTGCACAACTACGGGCGGATGAACACCGGGCTGTCGATCAACGGCGCGCTGCACGAGGGCCGCGGCACGGCCGTGGGCGCGGTGCTCGGCATGCGTCATTCGTTCTAGGCCCACGGCGGCACGCTGTGCGCCGCACCGGCGCGCAGCGTGCGCGGCCCCGCGATCGCGGCGGGCCGCATTGTGAATTTTCACAATCGCGTTGTCGGTTATTCCAGTGCTTTCGCCTTCTCCGCCCGCTTACCATCGGGGATCGAGTCGCGCAGGGCCTGTTACCGGCCCTCCGTTCTTCCGGCCGGGGCCGCGCTTGCGCCCGGCTGCCGCGGCAGGCAGGCGGCCATCCGCCCGAGCCCCGTTCCGCCGTACCCATTCAATCGTCGAGTCAACCTTGCGGCATTCGACCATGCGTCCATTGCCCGCCGCCGTGAGTCCTTTGCAGATGCGCTCATCCACCGCCCAGAAATTCGTCCCGCTCGCGGCCAGCCTGTTGCTTGGCGGCTGCGTGCCCGCGCCGTCGGTCGTCGTGTTCGGCGCCGCGTTTCCGGATTGGCTGTTCTGCATCGTCTTCGGCGTGCTGGGCACCGTCGTCGTCCATGTCGTGCTGGGCAAGCGCGGCAAGCGCGCGTGGCTGGCGCCGCTCGCGATCAGCTACCCGGCGTTCGCCGCGCTGCTCGCGATGGCCTTCTGGCTGCTCTTCTTCCCCCACTGATCACGCGTACCGTATATGTCCGACGCCTCCCGCGCCTCGCGCAAAAAGTCCCTTCCCGCGTTGCTCGTCGCCGCCGCCGCGCTGGTGCTGCTCGGTGTCGTGCTGTGGCGGATCGACCGTGCACCGAGCACCGACGACGCGTACGTGTACGCGGACACGATCAACGTGGTGCCGGAAGTCAACGGACGCATCGTCGAGATGCCGGTGCGCGACAACCAGCCGGTCAAGCAGGGCGATCTGCTGTTCCGGATCGATCCGCGGCCGTACCAGGATGCGCTGAATCAGGCGCGGGCGCGGCTCGAGACGCTCGATCGGCAGATCGCGCTCACGCAGCGTTCGGTCAATGCGCAGCAATACAACGCCGAATCCGTGAAGGCGGCGGTCGAGCGGTCCCGCGCGCAGGCGAACCAGGCAACCGATACGCTCCGCCGGATCGAGCCGCTGCTGGCGCATGGCTACACGTCGGCGGAAGACGTCGATCGGGCCCGCACCGCGCAACGGGCCGCGCAGGCGGAATTGAATGCGGCGACGCTGCAGGCGCAGCAGGCCAAGGCGGCCGTGAGCGGCGTGGACGCGCTGGTCGCGCAGCGCGCGGAAGTCAACGCGCAGATCGCGATCGCCGAATTGAACCTCGAGTTCACCGAGGTGCGCGCGCCGTTCGACGGGCGGGTCGCGGCATTGCGCACGACGGTGGGGCAGTTCGCTTCCGCGCTCAAGCCGGTGTTCACGTTGATCGATACGCGCCACTGGTATGTGATCGCGAATTTCCGCGAGACCGACCTGAAGGGCGTGCGCGCGGGGATACCGGCCACTGTCTACCTGACGAGCGACACCGGTAGGCGCTTCGAGGGCCGCGTCGATTCGATCAGCTACGGCGTGCTGCCCGACGACGGCGGCGTGGTGCTGGAGGGGTTGCCGCGGGTGCAGCGCAGCATCAACTGGGTGCATGTGTCACAGCGCTTCCCGGTCAAGATCGCGGTGGCGAACCCGGACCCGGCGAGCTTCCGGATCGGCACGTCGGCGGTCGCCACGCTGCGCCGCGATGGCCACCCGCACGATGCATCCCGTTGAGCGGCACATGAGCGCCGCACATGCCCTGCCGGGCGGCCTGCAACGTTTCGCCCGCTTCGTGGGCGGCGAAATCCGCCCGTATCCGGGGCGCATGAACGTGACGCTGCGCTGCGTGCTGACCAGCGCGCTCGTCATCGTCACGTCGATGGCGCTGCAGGTGCCGCTGCTCGCGCTGTCGCTGATCGTCGTGTTCTACGTCACGCAGGCCAACGTCGTCGTGACGCGCATGATCGGCGTGCTGTTCGTCGTCGGTTCGACGCTGGCGATCGTCAGCGCGATCCTGGTGCTGAAGCTGACCTACGACTATCCGCTGCTGCGGATCCTGCTGGCCAGCGCGCTGTTCTTCGGCAGCGTCTACCTGATGCGCGTGACCAAGGTCGGCGTCGTGTTCTTCATCGTCGGCCTGATCGTCATCTACGTGCAGACCTTCGTCGACCGGACGGATCAGGCCGAACTGCTGGTGCGCATGGTGTTGTGGGTATGGGTCGCGGTCAACTATGCGATCGCGCTGACGCTCGTGATCAATACGCTGCTGCTGCCCGCCGAGCCGGTGCGCCAGCTCGAAGCCGCGATGCGCGCGCAACTGGACGCGATCGACGTGACGCTGGCCGGCCTCGAACACGGCACGCCGGCAGCCGGCGTGCCGGGGGCGCGTGCGATCCAGCTTGCCGCGTTGACGCTGCAGAAGCTGCTGCGTTTCGCCACGATGCGCGACGCGGCGTATCGCAAGGGCCAGGCGCTGCATCTGGCGCGCGCGGCAACGGTGTCGCGCCTGTACGCCGCCGCCGGCCACCTGCCGGCCTCCACGGCCGGCTTGCCGGCGAACGCGCTGCCCGCGCTGCGCGACGCATGCCGGGGCCTCGGCGATGCGATCGGAGCGGGCACGCGCTATGTCGCGCCCGCGGCATTGGCCGCGCTGCCGGCCGACGGGTTGCCCGGCGCGCTGGCGGAGATGCGCGACGCGCTGCTGGCGTTCGCGGATCGATCCGCGGCGGCGCCGGATGCCGAATCGCCGGCCGAAAAGGGGCGCCTGCTGGTGCCCGATGCGCTCGTCAATCCGGTCTATGCGCAGTTCGCGCTGAAGACGCTGATGGCGGCCCTGTTCAGCTACGTCTTCTATATCGCCACCGATTGGCAAGGTATCCATACGATGATGCTGAGCTGCCTGATCGTCGCGCAGCCGAGCCTCGGCGCGACCGCCCAGCGCGCCGCGCTGCGGATCGGCGGCGCGGTGGTGGGCAGCGCCCTGGCGCTCGCGATGGTCGTGTGGGTCGTGCCGCATCTCGACGGCATCGTCGGCCTGTTGATGATGGCCTTGCCCGTCATTGCGCTGGGCGCGTGGGTGGCGGCAGGCTCCGAGCGCATCAGCTACGCGGGCATCCAGATCATGTTCACGTTTGCGCTGGCGTTGCTGGAGGAATTCGGTCCGGTCACCGACCTGACCGAAATCCGTGACCGGATGGTCGGCATCCTGCTCGGCGTCGCGGTGTCGGCGGCCGTCCACGCGTTCCTGTGGCCCGAGGCCGAGGGCGAAGCGCTGCGTCAGCGCGCGGCGACGCTGCTGCGCCGGATCGCCGCGCACCTGCGTCCGGGCGCAGCGGGTCCGGTGCCCATCGCGCTGTGGGGCGAGCTGGCCGATTGCGACGCGATGGCCGCGCGCGTGGCGCTGGAACCGGGCTGGCAGATGGCCGAAGGGCAGCACGAAGGCTTGACCCTGCGCATGCAGACGCTGCTGGCCCACGTCAGGGAAATCCTGCTGGCCGCCGACGCGTTCGGCGCGGAACGGCGCTCGCTGCGCTTGACGGAGCGGACCGAGGCGGCCGCGAGCGCATTTGAACAGGCGCTGGCCGCTGCGCTGGACAGCTACGCACACGGGCTGGCCGACCATCCGTTGACGGTCGACGCGCCGCCCCGCATCGCATTGGACGCGCTGTCGGCCTGCTGCGCGGCCGATCTGTCGGCGCAGCCGGCCGATGCCGAGCGCGCCGCCCATGCGCGCCTGTTGACCCGGGCCGGGAACCTGGCCGGCCAGATTTCGATCCTGCCCGCCTGGGCCGAGGACGCCGTCAGCCCCGCACTTTCCTCGCGAGCTTCGCAAGCATGACCGTTTCGCCGATTCGATCCTTTTCTTCATCGCTGCGCCGTGTCGCGGCCGCGGCACTGCTGTGCGGCCTGTCCGCGTGCGCATTGATCCGCCACGACACCCAGCCGGCCGCGGCGCTCGATCCCGAGCGCATTCGCATTGCCGACGACATCCATCTGGCGCACGGCGACTGGCCGTCGGCCCGCTGGTGGACCCGCTATGCCGATCCGCAGCTCGACGCGCTGATCGAGCGCGCGCTCGGCGACGCGCCGACGATGGCGATCGCCCGCACGCGTGTCGCCCAGGCCCGGGCCAACGTCGATCTCGTGAAGGCCGGCACGAACCTGCAGGTGTCCGCGCTCGGCTCGGTGGACCGCGAGCGCGTGTCGGGCAACGGCTTCCTGGGCGCCTATTCCGGCAACGAGCCGATGATCGGCGCGACCGGGCCCTGGTATACGGAAGGCATCGTCGGCCTCGGCGCGAGTCTCGATGTCGACATCTGGGGCAAGGAACGTGCGCAGGTGGCCGCCGCGCTGGGGGTGCGCAATGCGCGCGCGGTCGAGCTGTCGGCCGTCGAACTGGAACTCGCCGCGGATGTCGCGCAGCTTTATTACGGCATCCAGACGACCTATCGAATCGCCGATCTGCTGGAGCAACTGCACGCGATCGCGACCATCTCGGTCGATGCGCATGCCGCGCGTGCGGCGCGCGGCCTCGAGCCGCGGACGCCGACCGAAACGGCGCGCGCGCAACAGCTGACGACGCAGCGGCAGTTGGCGGCCGCGCGAGCACGCATCACGCAGTTGCGCGAATCGTTGCGGGCGCTGGTCGGCGCGCGCGCCGACGAACTGGGCGACCTCCGGCCCGTGCCGCTGCCGTCGCCGCCGCTTGCGCTGCCCACGACGCTCTCGTACGAATTCCTGGCGAGACGGCCGGATCTGCAGGCGCTGCGCTGGTATGTCGAAGCGTCGTTCGACAGGATCGATGCGGCCAAGGCCGCGTTCTATCCGAGCTTCGACATCAAGGCGTTCTTCGGCGTCAACGCGCTGCATCTGGCCGATCTGTTCACGCATGCGAGCCAGCAGATCAACCTGGTTCCCGGCCTGACCCTGCCGATTTTCGACGGCGGCCGGCTCAACGCGAATCTCGGCGGCGCGCGCGCGGCAAGCGACCTGCTGATCCTGCAGTACAACCAGGCGGTGCTGAACGCGGTGCGCGACGTGGCGATGACGGGCAGCCAGCTGCAGGATCTCGACGTCGAGGCGAAGCTGCAGACGGAGAAGATCGAGGCGGTGCAGTTCGCGCAGGACAGCGTCGACGCCCACTACCGAACCGGGCTGGCGAGCCGGCTCGCCGCCGTGGAGGCGAAGCAGGCGGTGCTCGTCGAACGCATGGTGCTGGCCGAGCTCGACGGACGGCGGATCGGCCAGGACATCGCGCTGACGAAGGCGCTGGGCGGCGGTTATCGGGCGCAAGCGCCGGTCACGCCGAAGGCCCGGTAGTGCGGAACATGGCCGACAGGTTTTCTCCACCGGATCGCCGCGACGTATCGCGCGAGCTTGACGCGGTTCGCTCGATATTGGGCGTCCACGCGTCGATCAAGCGGCTGTTCGAGCAGGCAACGTTGACCGCGCTGGGGATGCCGTTCTCCCAGGGCAGGGCGCTCGTCCATCTCGCGCGTGGCGAGGCGGTGTCATGCCAGGCGCTCGCCCGCTCGCTCGGGTGCGGCGCGGGCCGCATGTCGCGGCTGGTGGATGACCTCGAGAAGCGGGCATGGGTCGTGCGCCGACGCCATGGCGACGATCGCCGCACGCTCGATCTCGCGCTGACGCCGGCCGGCCTGGCGCTCGCGGAGCGCATCCCGGCGGTGCTGGCGGAGGTCAGGCGGGGCGTGCTGAATCGATTGTCGGCGCAGGAGCGGGCGGTGCTCAAACGATTCCTCGAACGGATGCTCGGGGAGATCGACGGACAGCCCGGCTGACCCGGCAGGCCGCGAACTTCCCGAAACACCCGGATCGCTATACCTCCCATGTCGAAACCCGCTCTGATCGCCTGTCACGAATGCGACGCACTGCTGCACAAGCTGGGCCTTGGCGGCCGTGACGTCGCGCACTGCCCGCGCTGCGACGCGGTGCTCTACCGCAGCAGCTCGGCGCAGCTCGACCGGATCTGCGCCCTCACGCTCGCGGCGCTGATCACGTTCATGATCGCGCAGGCGTTCCCGATCCTCGAGATGGACGTGAACGGCAACCGCGTGCAGACCACGCTGTTCGGCGCGAT
>NZ_CADESW010000004.1 GCF_902830275.1 Burkholderia stagnalis
GTGTCACCAGTGCACCTGGATACATGGCCGGCTCCGTGGTCCCGCAAGGAACCGGCCAGCATACCGAGGTCAAAACACGACATTTCTAAATGGCTAGAACACGACATTTCTAAAAAGCTACTACAGCTTTTCTGGTGATAATTCACGTTATGTAAACTCATGTGGAACGTCCACCCAACCATCCAAATCCAACACAAGCCCTCGTCGCCGCGTGCCGACATCACCGACACGCGGCCTCCCCAATTACGCTTGCGAAATCCGCCGCAAGCGCTCGACCGCCGATTCCGTACCAGCAGGCGACGCACCCGCAGCAATACGACGAGCCTCTTCAACCGCAGCTTGCTGGTCGAGCGGCTTTTGCCCAATGGCAGCCACCGTTTGCGCGGCATCCGCTGCAACGCGCGCCTGTGCGGCCGCCGCTTGCAACGCGCCGAGCCCGGTCGAAGCCGACCCGGTGCTCGCACGCAACCGGTTCAATTCCTCCTGCTGCTGTTGCATCAATTGCGCACGCTCGCGATCGGCCTGGGCCTGCGCGAGATCCGCCATCGCCGCGCGCGCTCGCGCGTCGAACTCGTTCACCTGGGTTTCGACGGTCGTCAGGATTTCCTGCAGCGTGTCGACGAGCTGCTGCGCACCGTCCGCCTCGGCCTGACGTCGCGGCAGCTCCTGCTGGCGGCGCTCGAGGTCGTTGGTGAACTGCGTCAGCGTGACCTCGTTGATTTCCTGCTTTTCGAACTTGGCGATCAGCACGACCGACGCCTTCACGTCGCCGTCGATGCTGGCCTTCAATTCCGCCGCCGCCTTCTGCGCGGCGCCGTTCTTCTGCTTGGCCTCGGCCAGCTTGACCGCCACTTCATGCAGCTTCGCTTGAAGGTTGTCGCGGTCGACTTGCGTCGCCGTTTCCGGATCGAATGCGGCGATCTGCTGCGCGAGGCGGTCGCCCACGGTACCAACGTGTTTCGCGAGAAGCGACGAAACGAGTTTCCAGCCAGACATGGTGTGCTCCTTGGTAAATCTTGCGTTGCGAGTTGCGAGTGGATCGAGGCGGCTTCGCCCCTCAGAAAACCTTGACGCGCAGCGGATCGATGGCAAGACCGGCGAAATAGTCGACCCAGACAGCCTCCGCCGGGCGCCCGTCCATCGTTTCGACATGCTCGAAATCGATCCACAAGCGCTCGATCGGGCCGCTTTCCTGCGCCGGGCCGGCCGGCAGGCGCCGCACGTATTGCATGAACGAATGCGTCTTCTCGACGCCCTTCTCGCCGATGCCGTCGTCCAGCCGACGCTCCCGGGCCGTCCACGGCCGGACGTAGTCGCCGCCCGGCGCATCGCGCTCGAACCCGAGCGTCTCGTTGCCGCCAAGCAGCGCATCGACGCGCGCCGGATTCCCTGCGAGGTGCGCGATCTGGGCAAGCTCGTCGCGGTCCATGTCGTAGCGGTCCTGGCCGAGGCCGTAGCCGTTGCCGAGGAAGGCGTCCTGCTCCTCGGCCGTCACCGGATATTCGCGGTACAGGAACTGGTAGTACGCGACTTCGCGCACATCCTGCGGAGCGTCATTGCCCGTCATGATCTGCAGGAACGCGCCCTGCCCGTTCCGATCCGTGCCCGTATCCGTGTACAGCCGGAAGATCGACAGATCCGCATCGGCGTCGATATGCAGGCGACTGACCGCAACGATCGGCATCTGCACAGCCGGCGGCACGACGAGAAGCGACCCTTCGAGCAATGCAAAATCGGCCAGCACCAGCTCGATCATGCCGCCGATACGCGCGCCCAACGGCAGCCCCGTGTCGACCCGCTCCGGTTGATCTGCCTGCGTGCGCGCAAACTCGTCGAGGCGTTTTGCGCCAATACGGCGAGCGAGTTCAAGAATTCCCATGTTCGTTCTCAGAGGCGGTAGTTGGTGCGGGACGCATAGCGTGCCTTCCTGTCCGACCACGCGCGGCGCACCCACGCGAGCAGCTTGAAGACGAGCCAACCGGCCAGCAAGAATCCGCCGATCAGCACGACCGTACCCACGACCCAATGCTTGTTTTCCTTTTTCGGTTGTTTCGCCGTCGTTGCAGGCGGCGAATCGACAGCCGCCGCCCGGGATTCGGATGCGGCGGTGTCGGTATCCGGCGTAGCATCGTCGCTGACGCGCCGATACCCCGGCGCATCGGTTGAGTCGGCCGCGCGCGCCGTCGGCTGCTGGACAACGACCGTTTCGCGCGGCTGGCTGCTGCGCCCGAGCATATAGCCGAGCAGGAGGCCGCTATTGCCACTGGATTGCTGTACCACCACCGGCGGCGGTGGCGCGCTGGGCGCGGGTGAACGGTACGACGGCGGTGGCGGCACGTTGGGAGCGGGCGCACTGTACGACGGTGGCGTATCGCTGCGCGTCCCATACGATCGCGTATAGCCGGAAGTGCCGCGGTCGAGCGAACTGCCGCTCGCGTTGCTGCTACTGCCACTGGTACTGCCGCTGTCACCGCTGCTGCTACGCGACGACTCGCTCGAATTCAGCGTCGCGGCTGCGTCCCGGCTCGACTGAGCGGCATACAGCGCCCCGCCGAGCGCAGTCGCGGCAATCACTTTTTTGGAACCCGAGCTGCTGAACCCAGACTTCTTCGACGTGCCGGACAGGCTGGACGTACCAGCCGACGAACGCGTCGAAGCGTCATCGGAAGCGCTCTTGTAACTCGACGAGCCGTACGAGCGGCTGGCGCTTGGACTTGAGCCGAAGGAAGAACGGCTGGAGCCCGAGTCGGCACTCAAGCCAAAGGAGGAACGGCCGGAGCTGGAACCGGAGCTCAAGCCGAAGGAGGAGCGACTGGAGCTGGAACTGGAGCTCGAGCTGTACGAAGAACGGCTGGAGCTCGAACTCGAACTGGCCGATGAACGGCTGGAGCCGGAACTCGAGCTGGATGACGAGCGGCTGGAGCTGAAGCCGGAACTCTTGGCAAAGGCGACCGGCGCCGCGCAGCCCGTAGCGAGCGCGAATGCGACCAGCGTCGCGGCGACCTGGAGGCGTGTGGCCTTCATGTTGTTGACGTCCTTGTTGTTCAAGATAGATCTGCGCGGGCCGGCCGCCGGCCTCTCAGTTGCCGTTCCAGCCCGTTTCATGCGTTGGTTTTCGTGTCGTCCCTGCGCCATTCGGGCGCGAGTGCCGTGCGATACGCGAGCCGAGAAATTCCCCCCCTTTCGCCGCGCGCACAATCGTAGCAAGTCTGAGGAAAGCTTGCGCGAGCATTTCCACGAAATCGACTTGCGTGACGCATTCCGTCGGCATTTTTTGCCGGCACGCTCGCTGCCTCAAGTCTTTCCCGGTTTTGGGAAACGTTTGCCCGGAACGGTTGACTGCCCTGCTCCAGCCTCTGGACTACGCAAGCCGGCCCGAGTTGACGTCGCAGCCGCGCACGATCCGCCGCCGGCGCCTAGCGGAAATCCCCGTTCACCGCATACGAGCGGAATGCCTGGAGCCGCTGGGCGTTGGTCGGTGCGCCGGGGCCCGATAGTCCGGTCGCGATCCGGTAAAACACGGCTTTCAGCCCGGTGCTCGAATCGATGACCGTCTGGCACGGCGTGTCCTTGATCTGCATCTGCTTGTTTGCGTTGAGGTAATAGTTGTTGATGTCGCACGGCTGCAGTTCGCTCCAGAGCATTTCGACGCTGCCCGGATAGGCACGCAGCAAGCGCGCTTCCGGGTGACCGACGGTCTGGTTGCCGTGCAGCAGCTGCAGGGATCCGTCGTTCAGCCGTGCAACCGCGATATTGTCCCTGCCGCTCGTGACCATGCCCGGATGGCTCTTCAGGAAGTCGACCACCTTGGCCCGCACCTGCGCCTCGACGAGCGGATCCGTGTGCCCGAAATAGCGCGGAACACGCCGGGTCGGCACGCCCGCCAGGCCGAGCGGATCGACCCAGCCGAGCGGGTTCCTGCCGTATCGGTACGGATGGTCGCCGCCGCTCAGGCGGATCGGGTCGATCGAGATGTACCGGGCCGTGTCCGGATCGTAATAGCGATGCCGGTTGTAGAAGAGCCCGGTTTCACGGTCTTCGTATTGGCCGAGAAAGCGCAGCGGTTGTTCGACCCCGGGCGTCGACGCCGGGCGATCGAGCGCCCCCCACGACGCGTAGGCTGCCCGCCACGGCGTGCCGTGCCCGATCGCGTCGCCGCGAATCGGCATGCCGTTCGGGTCCGTGGACAACCAATGAATCGTCGGCCGTGGCGGCGGCATCGGCGCATTGGCGCCGTCGGGCGGCAGCGTAGCACGCAGCCACGCCAGCGGATGCGAGGTTCCGGGATAGCACACCCATTCCTGATGCTCGGCAACGCCGTGCGCCATGGCGGCGGCGCCGTCCCCGGGACGTTCGGAGCGGTCCGCAAGTGGCGCACCGTCGAGCGCGCGCGCCAGCAGCAGGTCGAACTGCGGATCGCGCCGGGTGAGCGCGCCGATCAGCACATCGCCGTCCCAGAAGAACCGCGTCGTGCTGACCGGCGCGCGCGCGTCGGCGCCGCCGGCGCCCGGCCGCAACTGCGTGACCTTCTTCGTGCGCCGACGCAGCGCGTCGTATGAATAGCGCGTCCAGACCTGCAGCGCGCCGCCTTGCGCGCCATCGGCCCGCGCCGGCCGCACGACGCACGTTTCGACCAGCAGGCCGTCACCGTCCCAACGCAGCGTCATGTCGTGCCCGGCATCCTGCTTGCGCACGAGATTGCCGATCCGGTCGAACGCATGGTACGCGTCGTCGCACGCGCCCTCCCGGCACCACGCATCGACGCGCAGCCCGCTTCCGAACGCGTCTCGCGTGGCGTTGCCTTCGCGTATGCGCGTCGCCAGCAAATCGCCGGCCCGGTCGCCGGCAAACCGCCGCAGCCGGCCGGCCGCATCGAGATGTTCCGTCAGCCGGCCGACCGGATCGTATCGGAAGCGGTCTTCGCCGCCGCCCGTATCGCCCGTATCGCCCGTGTCACGCCTGGCGATCATGTCGCCGTTCGCGTCGTACGCATAGTCGCGGGCGAACCGCGGCCCCGCATCGTCCAGCAGCGTCTGGCGCGCAAAGAGCCGGTCGGCCGTATACGACAGCTCGCGGCGCAACGCGTCGCCGAAGCGCTCGGTCCGGATGCGTCCGAGCGCATCGCGCTCGAACACGATCGGCGGCGCATCGTCGATCGTGATCGCCGCGATCCGGTCGAGCGCATCGTATGCGTAGCGCGTCGTGCGTTCGATCGTCGTGGCGGCGTCGCGCAAGCGGGTCGTTCGTGCGATGCGATTGCCGTCGAGGTCGTACACGTTCGCGATCTCGACATCGTCGCCGCCGCGCTCCGCGACGACGCGGCCGGCCGCGTCATACTCGCGTTCGATCCGGCCGTCCGGATTTTCCGCGACGATCAGGTTGCCGCTCCGATCGTACGAGAACGTCTCGGTACGCATGCCGTCGGGCTGCCGCGGATCCGGCACGCGCCTGCGCACGATACGGCCGAGCGCATCCGTTGCGTAGGCGATCGCCTGCCCGTTCGGATCGATGCTGCGCAGCAGCTGGCCACCCGCGCCGTACTCATGGCGCCGCGACTGGCCCCAGTAATCGACCTCTTCGACGATCCGGCCCAATGCGTCGCGCGTCAGGCGATACAGTTCGCCGCGCTCGTTGACCACGCCGATCAGTTGCGCTTCGTTGTCGTAGCGGTATTCGATCACGTTGCCGTCCGGCGTCAGTCGCTTGACGACCTGCCCCAGCGCGGAATACTCGAAGCGCGTGACCTGACCGCCCGGATCGCGATAGCGCAGCAGGTTGCCGTCGGTGTCATAGCTGAACAGGGCTTCGCGCTCCCCCGGCTCGATGGCGCGCGTCAGGTTGCCGTTGCGGTCGTATTCGTAATGGCTCGCCTGCGCCAGCGCGTCGACCACCCGGATCACGTTGGCGCGCGCATCGTGCGTGTACCGGGCGCAGTGGCCGAGCGCATCGGTCACGGCCGCGAGATTGCCGTCGCGATCGTAGTCGAAGCGCGTCACCGCGCCGCGCGGCCCGGTATGCGCGATGAGCTGGCCGTGCCGGTCGTATGCGTAGCGCTCGGTGGAGTGCGTGGGCGTCGACTGCGCGAGCAGCCTGCCGCGATCGTCCCACGCGTAACGCCACTGCCGGTCGCCCGGCGCAGTGACGCACACCGGGCGATGCTGCGTGTCGTACGCCACCTGCACGGCGCTTCCGTCGGGCAGCGTCTGCGCGAGCAGGTTGCCCCAGGGGTCATAGGCCCAGGTGGTGGTGCGGCCCGCGGGATCGGTTTCCGCGCACGTGCGCCCCTGGGCGTCGTACCGGTAAGTCGTCACGCCGCCCAGCGGATCGATGCGCGCCACCGGCATCCCGCGCGCGTCGGACTGGAGGATCGTCGCGTGCTGCAGCGAATCGACGATCCGCGTCTCGCGATGCGCGACATCGTAGGCAAAGTGGTAATCGAACAGGCCGTTGTCGCCCCACGCGCGCTCGACGCGCCACACGCCGTCGTCGTGCTGCCGGTGGCTGTAGTGGAACGCGATCCCCCGCGCGCTCGTGTGGCGCACCATCCGGTGACCGTCGTCGTACGCGAAGCGGCGCGGCAGGCCCATCGCATCGAGCACGGCAACCAGATTCCCGCTCCGGTCGTGCGCGTAGCCGACGAGCGGATGGGCGCGGCCGTCGGCATCGATCAGCGTCAATTGGCCCAGCAGATGCGCACGGGCTTCGCCCGGCCCGACCGCGTCCGCGTCCGCGTCGCATGCGATCGCGCGTCCGGTCGGCGCGTCCTCCTTCATCTCGACCACGCGCACCAGGCCGCGATCCGGGCCGCGCTCGAATACCCACGCATTGCCGCTCAGGTCCGCCATCCGCTCGACGGGCAACGTCAAGGCCGCACCGTCCGCCAGCGGGTCGACGGCGTGTTGCCGATGCGCCGGCCATACAAACACATATTCGATCCCTGCTTGCGTACGCAGGACCAGCAGGCCGCGCTGCCGATACAGCGCATGCCCGTGCTGCCAGTCATATCGGCGCGCCGGCCAGCCGTCCTCGTCGGGTATCGCATCGAAAGCCGTCGCGAGATCGGGCAAATGCGCGACCGCGCCCACCGCGCGCCCGTTTCGCACCAGGTCGAGCCGGATATCGGCCGGCGTCTGCCACGCAGCCCCCACGGCGCCGTGCCGCGCCGCGTGGCCCGCATAACTGCGCACCCACACGAGCGGCAGGCGGCCCGCAACCGTAAAGTCGTGCTGCTGCACGATCACCTCGCCCGTGATCGCGTCCACCGGCTCCGCATGCAGCACCTTGCATCTCAGGAACCCCGATTTCAAATGCAGCTTGTCCGCCAGCGCCCTCGCCCACTTCGCCCCCTGGAACGCCTTGAACAACCCCTTCGCGGCCGCGGCCATGTTCATGACCGGCGGCCCGCCGACGAGCACCGGCCGGCCGGCCGGGATCGGCAGCATCACCGAACTCGGCATCGACGGATAGCTCCGCTCGGTATGCGCGCCATTGTGCGGCGGCGGTTCCAGGCCCACCGACCAGCAACTCATTGCCGGCAGCGCCATGAACGACATCGGATCGTTGTTCGCGAGCACCGTCCTGCTGCCCATGTACGATTCGGCGTCGTCCGACGGCAGCGGATCCTCCGGCGGCGGTGGCGCGAACGCTTCTCCGAGCGGGAAGTGCAGGCCCGGAACGTGAAACGAATGCGTGCCGGCGGTGGCCCGCAGCAGGCCGTTCACGAAGATCGGCCGGCCGGCGCTGCCGCCCGCCCCGACGCTGGCGCCGAGCGCATCGCCGATACGGCGCTTGAGCGACGTGGCCTCGCCCTGGAGCTTCAGCGCTTGCGCGACGATCGGGTCGTCGTTCAGATCCGCCAGCTTCCCGGCCGCAAAACCCGCCGCATCGTCGAGCCGCTTCGCGACATCGGGATGATCGTCGAGATACTCGGCCGCCTTCTCCTGCGCGATCGCCATCGCGATGCTGCCGACCACGCCCTTCGCCGCCTCGACGTACTCCCGCAGATCGAGCATGAAACCGACATGCGGATGCGGCAGGAACACCGGCGTCGGGCTGGGCGCGACCAGCACCGAGTGAACGTCGACCCCGACCACCGGATCCAGGTGCTTGACCGCGAGCAATCCCACGCCGCCCTCCCGCTCACCGTCCGCCGCGCAGCGCGGCGACCTTCTCGCCGAGTTCGCCGCGCCGGCGGTCGAACGCGCCGACCTGCGACACCATCCACTCGACGACGAGCCGCAGGTTGCTGTTCGCACGGATCGATTCGTCGATCATCAGCCCCGCATCGAGCGCATTGAATCCGGCCTCCCGCGCATGCTCGCGCTCCCCGGCCCGCTCCCAGCACACGGCGCTCATGCGCCACGCTTCGACCGTCATCAGCCCGTCCCGCGCGGCCGCGGTCGATGCCGCCGCGCGTTCGTAGCAATACGCCGCGTGCGCGTCATCCTTGTGCGTCAAGTGCACGCTCGCCTCGCCGAACAAGCCGTTCGCGACGAGCGTGTGCCCGGCCGGATGCCCGGCATTCACCGCACGCCTGCCGCTGTCGGCCGCCTGCCGATATGCGTCGATCGCACGTTCGCGATCGCGCCACTTCAGATACGCGGCACCGGCGATCAGGTGCACGACCACGCACTGGTCGAACCATTGCTCGCGCTCCGCCACCTTCAGCGCCGCCGCGCGCAGTGCCTCGAGCCGGGCCGGACTGCCGCTTTCGATCGCCTCGGTCAACGTCACGAACGCGCGCCGGAACTCGCCGCCCGGCCCCCGCTCGCCGGATTCGGCCAGCAGTTCGCGCGGCACGCTCGCCATCGCATAGCGGCCCTGCACGACGCGCACCGCATCGGGATGACGCTGCGGCAGCGTCGCCAATGGCGCGACGTCGGTACGCGGCACGACGAAGCGCACGCGCTCGCCGAGCGCCGGCGCGGCGGCCACGATCATCAGCAGCCCGTCGAGCCAGCGTGACCACGCCGCGTCGTCGCGCACCTGGGCGGGCGCCAGCACGAACACCATCGCGGGAAAAATGTCCGGGTGGTGGTGCATCAGGCTGTCGGCCACCGCGAGCAGATGCAGCACCGGGTTCGCCCCGTCGTCGCGCGGCGCCTGCCAGTCGGCGCGCAGCCCCTGCGCGCTGGAGGCTTCGCGGCGGCTGTCGTAGAACGCGACGAGCTCGTCCGCGAGCGCCTGCGCGTAACGCGATTCATTGACGAACGCCGCGCGCATCGTCCGCACCGCGCACGAGGTTTCGTCCTGCACCTGGAAATACAGCCGCACGAGCTGCGCATCGGTCTCGTCGGTCTGCCAGATCATCAGCCGGGCGGCGCGATCGTCCGCGAAACGCATCCAGTCCGCATGCGCATCCATGAACCTGCGCTCCACGGGGTTGGTCGGTTGCCAGTTCTGCATGCGCACGCCCTCGCGTCACGGATTCAGTTTCAGCACCGTGCCTTCGACGGTGTGCTCGCCGGTCGCCGACGACGTCACCGTCTTGCCTCGCACGCTGTGGCTGTCTGAGCCGCTCGACTCGACCTTGACGCCCTGGATCACGATCGTGCCGTCGCTTTGCATCACGATGCTGGACCGCCCGCAGACGAGCGCGAGCCGGTCGCCGGCATTGACGAGCATCTGGCGCTGCACGTTCGTCGTGTGGTTCGCGCCGACGGTGACGGAATGCTCGCCACCGACGGTGAGCACATGCGCGTTCGAGATCGTCGACGTGCGCGCGCCGATTTCCTCGGTATGCGTCGCCGCGACCGTCGTCCTCATGTCCTGCGACGTCGTGTGATAAAGCTGCCCGACCGTGAGCGTCTTGGCTTCGCCGATCGTTTCGGTCTTGCCCTGCGCAACGGTTTCCTTGTGCGTGCCGCCGATGGTCGCGTCGCGATTCGCGCCGACCGTCACGGTTTCGTTCTGGCCGACCGAGCGCGTCCGGTTCCCGCCCACCCCATGCGTCTCGTTCCCGCCGATCTGCGCGACCCGATGCTGGCCGATGGTCACCGTCTCGTTCTGCCCGACGTTGCGCTGCCGGTTGTTCTTCACCTGCATCGTCTCGTCGTTGCCGACCGTATGCGTATGGTTGTTGCCGACCGACAGCGAATGGTCGAGTTCGGTCTCCGCGTCGAAATTCCGCTCCGCGTGCATCCATAGCTGCTCCGCGCCCTTCTTGTCCTCGAAGCGGAACGCGTTCGCATGCTCGGTCGTCCCGCCGGGCGACGACCGCGACAGCAGCCCGCTTTGCGTCGCGCTGCCCGGCAAGCTCCACGGCGGCATCCGTTCGCCGTTGTACACGCGCCCCGTCACGATCGGCTGGTCCGGATCGCCGTTCAGGAAATCGACGACCACCTCGTCGCCCACGCGCGGAATCTGCACGCCGCCGAAGCCGCCGCCGGCCCACGGGCTCGACACGCGCACCCAGCACGACGAATCCTGGTTGCTCTGCCCGTAGCGGTCCCAGCGGAACTGGAGCTTCACGCGGCCGTATCGGTCGGTCCAGATTTCCTCGCCGGGCGGCCCGACGACGGTGGCCGTCTGCGGCCCGCTGGTGCGCGGCATCGGCGTGTCGCGCGGCGACCGGTAAGGCAGGCTCGACGGCTGCACGAGCAACTGAGATGCATGCACGACCGCTTCGGCGTCGGCGGCGCTCGCGTACGCATTCTCCTGAAACCGGTACTGGCACCGCACGATCAGGTATTCGCGGTTCTGGTCGGCGCGCGGGCAATGCGCGAGCGTGAACAGCCAGCCGGGCGCGACGCCGCGCACGTCGGTGCTGGCGCTCGCGCGCTCGTGCTCCGCCTGCCGCTCCTCGAGACGCACGCGGCTGGTGTGCGCGCCGGGCGCATCGTCGCGATAGCCGCCCGGCCACTCGAACGACGCAAAGCCGTCGTGGTCGTGGCCGCGCGGGTCGACCTTCTGCGCGGACAGGTCGGCGCGCGGCTTCGTGTAGTCATAGTCGCTGGTCTCGTGCTTGCCGACGCTCACCTCCTGCGCCGGCAGCCAGCTGTCGATGTGCTCCTCGTCGGCGATCGCCGTGCGGTCGCGCGCGATGAACGGAATCGTCGCGTAGCCGGGCAGCGCCGCGTGCGACGACATCGCGTCGCCCAGCATCAGCGTGTGCGCCTGCGCCGCATGCCGGAACCAGTAGTAGATCCCTTCGAACTCCATCAGCCGCGACACGAACGCGGCATCCGTCTCGTTGTACTGCACGCAGTAGTCGCGCGGCACGTACGACTCGGTCAGGCGGCTCTCGATCGGAAAGCCATACGGCGCCAGCACCTCCTGCACGATCTCGGGCACGGTGCGGTTCTGGAAGATCCGGCAGTCGGAGCGGCGCGTCGCGAGCCACAGCCACGGGCGCACGGTCAGCACGTAACCGTAGTGCCGTTCGGCGCGCCGCCCGGCGAGCGACACACGCGCGACGATCCCGTTCAGGCAGCGGATCGATCCGTCCTGCTGCTCGATTCGCACCGTCACCGGCTTGCCGAGCAGGTCCTTCAGCGACACGCTGTGGCTGTCGGCGAGCGCCTCGATCCGGAATTCGAACAGGCTGCCGAGCGCTTCGTCGCCGTCGAGCCGATGGAATTTCAGGTCGTCGCCGAGCGGGCTGTCGAGGGTGAATACGCGATTCACGTCGTGGCCTCCTCGTCGAGCCGGTAGACGAATTCGCCGTCGGCCGCGCTCACGTCGATCGACGCGAGCGCGCGGCCTTCGAGCGTCGCCTCGAGGATGGCCCGGCTGATCCGCGGCAGCATGGCGTGCGTGAGGATCGCGTCGACCATCCGGCCGCCGGATTCGATCGTCCGGCAGCGCTCGACGATCAGCGCGGTCGCGCTGTCCGCGCAATGCAGGCGGATGCCGTGGTGCGCGTCGATCCGCCGCGCGATGCGCGCGAGCTGCAGCGCGACGACGCGCGCGAGCGTCGCGTCGGTCAGCGGGTAGTACGGCACGACGGTCAGCCGGCCGAGCAGCGCGGCCGGGAACACGTCGCGCAGCGGCACGCGCAGCGCGTCGGCGAGCGCGTGCGCGCCGGGCAGCCGCTCCGGGTCGCGGCACAGCCGGATCACCTGCTCCGAGCCGACGTTCGACGTGAGCAGGATCACGGTGTGCCGGAAATCGATGTCGCGCCCTTCGCCGTCCTCCATCCAGCCCTTGTCGAACACCTGGAAGAACAGCTCGTGCACGTCGCGGTGCGCCTTCTCGATCTCGTCGAGCAGCACGACGCTGTACGGCCGGCGGCGCACGGCCTCGGTCAGCACCCCGCCCTGCCCGTAGCCGACGTAGCCGGGCGGCGCGCCCTTCAGCGTCGACACGGTGTGCGCTTCCTGGAACTCGCTCATGTTGATCGTGATCGCGTTGTGCTCGCCGCCGTACAGCGTGTCGGCGAGCGCCAGCGCGGTCTCGGTCTTGCCGACGCCCGACGGGCCGCACAGCAGGAACACGCCGTGCGGCTTCGCCGGATCGTCGAGCCGCGCGCGGGCGGTCTGGATCCGTTCGGCGATCAGCTCGACCGCGTGACGCTGGCCGACCACGCGCTCGCCGAGCGTGGCGGCGAGGTTCAGCACCGCCTGCGTCTCGTCGCGCACCATCCGCCCGAGCGGAATCCCGGTCCAGTCGGCGACGACGGCCGCCACCGCGTGCGTGTCGACGGCCGGCAGCACGAGCGGCGCATCGTCCTGGAGGTCGGCCAGCGCCTGCCGGGCGGCGGCGAGACGGCCCTGTGCGGCGGCGCGCGCATCCGCGTCGAGCGCACGCGACGGGTCGTCGTCGAGCAGCGCGGCGCGCGCCGCGACGATCGTCGCCAGCGCATCGCGCTCGGCCTGCCAGCGGGCATCGAGCCGGTCGAG
Organism: Burkholderia stagnalis; assembly: GCF_902830275.1. Lineage (GTDB taxonomy): Bacteria > Pseudomonadota > Gammaproteobacteria > Burkholderiales > Burkholderiaceae > Burkholderia > Burkholderia stagnalis. The sequence continues at coordinate 12,840 of NZ_CADESW010000004.1, forward strand.
CTCGGCCTGCGCGCCGGCGATCGCCGTGGCGATCGCATCGCGCCGCGCAGCGTCGCCGGTGCCGAGCGCGCACTCGCGCCCGATCCGTTCGTGCTCGACTTGCAGGCTGTCGATGCGGCGGCGCGCGTCCTCGATCGGCGCGGGCACCGCGTGCTGGCTGACGGCGACCCGCGCGCAGACGGTGTCGAGCAGGCTGATCGCCTTGTCGGGCAACTGGCGCGCGGGGATGTAGCGGTGCGACAGCGTCACGGCCGCCTGCAGCGCGTCGTCGAGCACGAGCACGCGGTGATGGGCCTCGAGCTTCGCGGCAAGCCCGCGCAGCATCGCGAGCGCGGCCTCCTCCTCCGGTTCGTGCACGTGGACGAGCTGGAAGCGCCGCGTCAGCGCCGGATCCTTCTCGATGTACTGCTTGTACTCGGACCATGTCGTCGCGCCGATCGTGCGCAGCAGCCCGCGCGCGAGCGCAGGCTTCAGCAGGTTCGCCGCATCGCCGGTGCCGGCCGCGCCGCCCGCGCCGACGAGCGTGTGCACCTCGTCGATGAACAGGATCGCCGGCCGGCCGCCCGACATCGCTTCGTCGATCACGCCGCGCAGGCGGCTCTCGAACTCGCCCTTCACGCCCGCGCCGGCCTGCAGCAGGCCGAGGTCGAGCAGGTACAGCGCGACGTCGCGCAGCGGCGGCGGCACGTCGCCCGCGACGATCCGCAGCGCAAAACCTTCGGCGACGGCGGTCTTGCCGACGCCCGCCTCGCCAACCAGCAGCGGATTGTTCTGCCGGCGCCGCAGCAGAATGTCGACGATCTGGCGGATCTCGGCATCGCGGCCGATCACGGGGTCGATCTCGCCGGCCCGGGCGCGCGCGGTCAGGTCGACGGCGAAACGCGCGAGCGCCGAGCCGTCGCCGGCCGCGGCAGAGGCCGGCGCGACACCCGCCGCCCCGGGCGCGTCGGGCAACGGCGCTTCCGGCGAGCCGTCGACGATCGCGTCGAGCGTGTCGGCCAGCACGTCCGGCACGATGCGCTCGAACTCGCGCGCGATCCCGACCAGCACGCCGCGCAACTGCGGCGTCTTCAGGATCGCGAGCACCAGCGTCGCGCCGCGAATCCGCGTCGCATCGTATTTGAGCGTCGCGTACACCCATGCACGCTCGACCGCGTCGTCGATATGCACGGACAGGTCGGACACCGAGCCGGCGCCGCGCGGCAGCCGGTCGAGCGCCGCGACGAGCCCGCGCTCGAGCGCGGCGGCATCGATCTCGAAGCGGCGCAGGATGCGGTGCAGGTCGCTGTCCGGGCGCTGCAGGATCTGCTTCAGCCAATGCGCGAGCTCGACGTATGGATTGCCGCGCAGCCGGCAGAAGCCGGTCGCCTGCTCCAGCGTCTCGTAGAGGAACGGGTTCAGTTTTCCGAACAGGGTGACGCGGCCGATATCGGACATGATGGTTTCCGTTCAGGCAGGTTCACGATCGGCGGGCGCGGGCGCAGCCTGCGCCGGGGAGCGGCGCAACGTGGATGCGTACGCGCGGCCGTCGATCACGAGATCGCGCGCGGGGCCCGGCTCGATGCGCCGCCCGAGCCACGCGCTGCGGCCGATCCCGTGCGGGCCGCCGAGCGCGGCCGACGGCACCGCGTCGTGCGCCAGTTCGAGCTGCACCTCCCAGTCGAACTCGATGCCGACGTATTCGCGCACCCATTGCGCGAGCGGCCACGCATACGCGCCGCCCGGCAGGCATCGGCGGTACGCGTCGAGCGACAGCGGCCCGAGCACGATCCGGAACCGCGACTGCGCATCGCGCACCGCGATGCCGAGCACCGCGCCGCCAAGCGGCTGCGTCGGCCGCGTCGCGCGGATCGCGCAGCGCTGCGCGCGCTCGATCGTCACCCATTGCGGCACATGCTCGACGATGCGCGCCGCGACGCCGAAATGCCGCCGCAGGATCTGCGCAAGCCCTTCCGGGTTGCGGGTGTGCCGCACCAGATGGCCGGCGTGGAAGCAGCGCGCGTGCGGCGCGAGCGCATCGGCCGGGTCCGGCTGCGCCGCGTCGGGCGCGGCTCGCCCGATCAGGCTCGCGACGTAACCGTCGAACCGTGCGCGCGCGGGCCGGTCGAGGCTCACCGTCGGCTGCGCGTCGGCCCACGCGCGGTAGAACAGCAGGATCAGCCGGTGATGGAACAGGTCCGCGAACGCGGCGAACGCCGGATCGCCGTGCTGCGCCGCGCGCTCGTGCGCGTACTCGGTCAGGTGCGCGGGCAGCGGCCCGTTCGGGCCGAACAGCCCGAAACCGTGGATCGCGATGCGCGGCACCGCGCCGCCGTCGTCGACGCCGGCCAGCATCGCCGCCGCGAACGCGAGCGACGGCGCCTGGCCGAGCCTGACCGGCTCGTCGCGCGGCCGCGCCGCAAGGCCGAGCGGCGCATGGTCCGGCGCCAGCGCGTCGAGCCAGCGCAGCGCGTGGAACAGGTCGTAGCCGTGCGGCGCGGCGCGCAGGCGCGCGCGGAACGCATCGCGGCGCGCGGCGACGGCGGCCGGGTTCGCGGCGGGCGGCCCATCAAGCCTCTCGGGCTTCTCGCGCTTCATATCACGGGCCGCCTGCCGATGCGCGCCGGCCACTGCGCGAGCCGGCCGCGCTGCGCGCTCGTCAGCACGCATTCGGCGAACGCGTTGATCGACACGTGCCGCGCGAAGAACTGCTCGAGCACCGCGCCGAGCAGGAACGGGCTGTCGCCGGAGAACGCGTGGTCGTCGACGGTCACGTTGACCTGCACGCCACGCCCGAACATCAGCGGCGAGGCGGCCGGCAGGCGGCGTAACACGGGCTCGAATGCCACCCGTCGCACGCCATCGATCTGCCGGCGCATCGCCGCGTCGGCCGGGTCCGCGTGCAAGCCGAGCAGCTCGCGCAGCACGCGCGCGCCCGCCTCGTCGTCGAGATCGGTCAGCGTGTGCCGCGCGAGCCCGAGGTGGCGGATCAGGCGCCAGGCCGTCTGCGCGTCGGCGATCGGCGGGCGCGGCCGCGACGGCCCGCGCAGCGCGACGATCCGCTCGACGGGCGCCGACACGCGCAGCGTGAACGTGTGCGCATCGCCGGGCGGCTGCAGCAGCACGAGATCGCGGTTCGTGCACAGCGTGTCGACGGCGAGGTAGCGCATCGCTTCGTCGTACGGCGCGCACGCGCTGTCGACCAGCGACACGTAAGTTTCGCTGCCGACATAGCCGGTGCGCGTGCCGTTCGCGCGCGCCTGCGCGGACACGAGCCGCGGCTCGCGGCGCACCGTGTAGTACGCGCCGTAATTGCCGTCATCTCCCGCGTACGACGCGTGAAATGGCCGGAATTCGCGCGCTTGCCCGTCGTCGCGCTGAGGGTCGCTCGCGAGCCGCTGCACCGCATAGACCTCGTAGTCGAGCGGGCGGCTGCGGTCGACCACGACGTGATGCTCGCGCGCGCCCGGCTGCACCGGAATGCGATCGCCGCGCCGCGCGAACAGGTTCACGGCCGGCGTACAGTTCAGCGCGAGGTGCCGCGCATCGACGGCGGCTTCGAGCGCGGCGTCGTGCCGGTCGAACAGCAGCGTCAGCTCGCAGGTGTCGCCGGTTGCGCGCGCGAGCGCGGGCCGCAGCCCATCGATGCTGAAGAACAGGAAGCGCGCGGGGAACGCGAAATACTCGCGCAGCAGCCGGTAGCCGTGAAAACTGCGGCCGTCGTCGGGCAGGATCGCCTGGACGGGGTCGAAGCCCTGGTGGACGATGGCGTCCGCACCGAGCGCGTGCGCCCAGCGCGGTGGCTGGCCCGGGTCGTGCACGACCACGCCGAGCGTGTGCGCGGCGATCAGCTCGAGCAGGTGCAGCGCGTCCCGCTCCGGCCCGGCGAGATGGAGCATCAGCCGGTCGAGCGGCAGTTCCGCGAGACGCGCGCCGCCGCGCGCGGCGAGCCGGATCCGCAGCGCGCCGCGCACGTCCTGGCGTGCCGCGACGAGGCCATGCGGCAGGTAGGCCGGCGCGCCCGTCACGGCCGCGCCGGTCAATTCGAGTGGCCACAGCGTCAGGTCGTGCGCGGTGCGGAACTCGCACGCGGTCTGCTCCGACACGGCGGGCCGCGCGCGCAGCGCGGTGCCCGCCGGCAGCGGCCAGCCCTGCGCGAGGCTGCCTTCGTTCATCAGCGGCGCGAATTGCACGATCGCCATCGACGGCAGCGGCGCGAGATAGCCCGGATACACCGCGTCCAGCAGCGCCTGCGTGAAGTGCGGAAACTCGGCGTCCATCTTGAGCTGCACGCGCGCGGTGAGGAAGCTGAAGCCTTCGAGCAGCCGTTCGACGTATGGATCGGGCGGCCCCGGTTCGTTCAGCCGCAGCCGCGCGGCGACCTTCGGGAACTGCTGCGCGAACTCGTCGCCCAGCTCGCGCAGGTACGCGAGTTCGCGGTTGTAGTAGTCGAGCAGGCGTGTTTCCATCGCGTCAGCCTCCCGCTGCCGAATGCAGCGACATTGCACCGGTTTCGAGGTCGAGCGCGGAGCGCAGCACGAACGCAATCGGGTGCGGCACCGACCACAACGTGCCGCGGATCTCGAACATCAGTACGTTGTGCCGCTGCTCGCCGGCCGCGCCGCCGGGCACGCCGGGCGTATCGGGCACGCTGCGCACCTCGACGCTCTCGGGTGCGATGCGCGGCTCGAAGCGCACGATCGCGTCGCGGATCGACGCCTCGACCGCCAGCCGCTCGACGCCCGACATCGGCTTGCCGACGAGCGGCCGCATTCCGTAGTTGATCACCGACGCCTGCGCGTGCGGGTACGCGTGCCAGTCGACGAAGCCGTCCTCCGCGTTGCGCGTATTGAGCAGCCACGCAAGATCGCGCAGCACCGCCGCGCGCAGGCGCTCGGCGCCGACCCATTGCGCATCGGGCGGCTCGGTGCGCCGCTGCGGCTCGGCGTCGGTCAGCCGGTCGAGCAGCGCGGGCTGCAGCCGGTCGCGCATGCCGGCCTCGCGGCCGTCACGGGGGCGCGTGTCGTCCATGGTTCGGTTGGCCCGCCGTCACATCTCGGTGTTTTCCTTGATGTTCCAGCCGACCGACACCTCGGCGCCCTTGCCGCCGTTGTCGTTCTGCTGCCAGTACTGCTTCTTGACCTTCGCGGCCTGGAAGCCGTAGTGCATCAGCAGGCGGTCGGCCGCGTCGCCGGCGTCCACGCCGGCCACCTGCGCGGACGTGACGAGCACTTCCTGCAGCGTCACCCGCATGAACTCGACCTGCGTGCCGCCCGTCTTGCACGCCGAGATCTCGACCGTCGACAGGTGCTTGCCGTTCGCGCAGTTCTTGATGATCGCGGGCGCGCCCTTGTCCATGTACGCGGCCACGACGAGATCGTTGAAGCTCGCCTTGCCCGCGTTGCCGCCGCTGCCGCTCGCCATCGCGCCCGGCTGGCTGGCGCCCCACGAGAACGTCTGGATGTCGGTCCAGCCCTTGTGCTGCGCGTCCGCCGATTCGCCGGTCACGCCTTCCACCTTCATGAACATCGCCACGCCCATCGCTGCCTCCGTTCCGGTTGAGATGCGCCGCCGCTCACGCGTTCGCCGCCTTCGCCGACGGCAGCCTCGAGATGAGCCGCAGCGACACGGTGAGCCCTTCGAGCTGGTAATGCGGCCGCAGGAAAAACTTCGACGCGTAGTAGCCGGGGTTGTCCTCGATCTCTTCGACGATCACGTGGGCCGCCGCGAGCGGCTTGCGCGCCTTGGTTTCCTGCGACGAGTTCACCGGGTCGCCGTCGACGTAGTTCATGATCCAGTCGTTCAGCCAGCGCTCCATGTCGTCGCGCTCGCGGAACGAGCCGATCTTGTCGCGCACGATGCACTTCAGGTAATGCGCGAAGCGGCAGCACGCGAACAGGTACGGCAGGCGGCCGGACAGCCGCGCGTTCGCGGTCGCGTCGGGATCGTGGTATTCGGCCGGCTGGTACAGCGACTGCGCGCCGATGAACGCCGCGAAATCCGAGTTCTTCCGGTGCACGAACGGCATGAAGCCGTTCTTCGCGAGCTCGGCCTCGCGGCGGTCGCTGATCGCGATCTCGGTCGGGCATTTCTGGTCGACGCCGCCGTCGTCGGTCGGGAACGTGTGGCACGGCAGCCCCTCGACCGCGCCGCCCGATTCGACGCCGCGGATCGACGAACACCAGCCGTACAGCTTGAACGAGCGGTTGATGTTCGCGGCCATCGCATACGCGGAATTCGCCCACGTGTAGCGCGCGTGGCTGGCCGCGTCGGTGTCCTCCTCGAAGTCGAATTCGTCGACCGGGTTGGTGCGCGCGCCGTACGGCAGCCGCGCGAGGAAGCGCGGCATCGCGAGGCCGACGTAGCGCGCGTCCTCCGATTGGCGCAGGCTGCGCCACGCCGCGTATTCGGTGTTCTGGAAGATCTTCGTCAGGTCGCGCGGGTTCGACAGCTCCTGCCACGAATCCATCTGCATCAGCTCGGGCGAGGCGCCGGCGATGAACGGCGCGTGCGCGGCCGCGGCGATCTTCGACAGCTCGCCGAGCATCTCGACGTCCGGCGCGCCGTGGTTGAAGTGGTAGTCGCCGACGAGGCAGCCGAACGGCTCGCCGCCGAACTGCCCGTATTCCTCCTCGTAGACCTTGCGGAACAGCGGGCTCTGGTCCCACGCGACGCCCTTGTAGCGCTTCAGCGTGCGCGCGAGCTCGCCGCGCGCGACCGGCAGCGCCTTGATCTTCAGCAGCTCGTCGGTCTCGGTGTGCGTGACGAGGTAATGCAGCCCGCGCCACGCGCCTTCGAGCGCCTGGAACTCGCCGTGATGCAGGATCAGGTTGATCTGCTCGGACAGCTTGCGGTCGATCTCCGCGATGATCTGCTTGACGCTGCCGTACGCATCGGTCGTCACGCCGACGGTGTTTTCCAGCGCCTGCTGCGCGAGCGTGCGCACGGCGCGCTCGACCGATTCGCGCGCCTCGGCGGTCTTCGGCTTGAACGCCTTCTGCAGCAGCGCGGCGAATTCGTCGTGCGCGACGAGCGGTTGCGCGGCGCCGCGCGCGGCGGGCCGGGTCTGGGCGGATTCATTCATGGCGCGCCTCCGGGCCGGCCTCGCCGAGCCGGGCGGCCGGTGCGCCGCCGGCCGCGGCCTCCGCCGCCGGCTGCCGCACGAGCGCCTTCAGCAGCTCGGGGTCGTTGATCGCGTTCTCGATCAGTTGCTCCGCGCCGTGCTTGCCGTCCATGTACGACAGCAGGTTCGACAGCTCCGTGCGGGCGTCGAGCAACTGGCGCAGCGCGTCGACGTGGCGCGCGATCGCGGCCGGCGAGAAATCGTCGATCCGCTCGAACGTCATGTCGACGTTCAGCAGCCCGTCGCCGGTCAGCGTGTTCGGCACCTGGAACGCGACGCGCGGCGCGATCGACTTCATCCGCTCGTCGAAGTTGTCGACGTCGATCTCGAGGAACTTGCGTTCCGGCAAATCCGGCAGCGGCTCGGCGCGCTTGCCCGCGAGATCGGCGAGCACCCCCATCACGAACGGCAGCTGGACCTTGCGCTCGGCCCAGTACGTCTCGACGTCGTACTCGATCTGCACGCGCGGCGCCCGATTGCGCGCGATGAATTTCTGCCCGCTGCCTGCTGCCTTGGTCCTGTCCGTCATCGTGTGCTCCTTCGCTTCAAGTTGCGCCGTTCGGTGCCGCCCGCGCGGCCGCGTGTCATTCGCTCCGCTGGCCGCTCAGCAAGTCCAGCTTCGGCAGGCTTTCCGGAGCGAGATCCCGGATGATTTCGTAGAAGTCGAGCGCGAGCAGCCGCTGCGCGCGCCGCAGCAGCAGCGGCGCGGGATGGCTCGGCTCGTGCAGTTCGAAGTAGCGGCAGATCTTGTCGAGGCCGATGCGCACGTCGTCGCGGCTCGTTACTTCGGCGTCGCGCCACGCGCGGCCGTCGGCAGGCGCAGCTGGCGGTGACGGCTCCGCTTGCCCCGGCGCTGCGCCGTCCGCACCGATTTCGGCAGGCGCCGCCGTGTCGCGCGGCGGCGGCGCGCGCTGCACGATCCGGTGCAGCGCCTTCTCGACGTCGCTCGCATCGGGCGCCCATTCGCCGCCGAGCTTCTCGCTCACCTGTGCGCGAATCGATGCGAGCGCCGCCAGCGCGGCGCGCGCCGGCTGCAACGGCGGCGGCCCGTCGCCGCGCACGTCCAGGAGCGCGTCGAGCAGGCGCTCGCGGTCGCCCGGCTGGCGCTCGCCGCCGTCGTCCTGGCCGTCCAGCATGCGCTCGGCGTCGCGCACGCTCGGGCCGCCGTCGAACAGCGGCTGGCGGCGCGCCGCGCGCGCGCAGTCGTGCGCGCCGGCCACCTCGGCCAGCGCGTTGCAGCGCGGCGTCGGGTCCGGTTCGCCGTCCGCGTCGAGGCGCGGGTGCACGTCGTCCCACCAGCGGCCGAGCAGGCCCGCGACCACCGCGAGCCCGTCCGCGTAGCCGGGAATCCCGTGCAGCTCGGTCCAGCTGCGCGTCAGGTACGCGGCGACGCGCAGATCCTTCGTGCGGCCGGACAGCGCGAGCGCCAGCCGCTCGACCGCGCGCCAGTCCGGCGCCTCGGCCGGAATCACCGTGTCGCCGTACTGCTGCTCCGGGCGCGGCGTCGCGTGTTCCCGCAGTTGCAGGAAATCCGGCTCGTACTCGAGATTCGCGCCGCACGGCGCGTCCGGCGCGACGCCGTCGAGCAGGCGGTCGATCAGCTCCGCGCGCGGCGTCGGCGCGCGCGCTTCGGTGGTGGAGGCGGCGGCAGGTGCCGGCGCGCCGAGGTCATTCGAACGCATAGTCGATGCTGATCGGCTTGCTGCCGGGGTCGATCTTCACGGTGCGCCGCAACGGCGGCAGCGTGCCGTTACGGATCTCGATCTGGTACGTGCCGGGCGCCAGCGACACCGTGCGCAGCGGCGGGCTCGCGCCGCGCCGCATGCCGCTCACGTACACGTCGCCCCACGGCCGCACGTGGAAACGCACGGCGACGGGTTCCGGCGTATCGGGCGGGCGTTGCTCGGGTGCGGTAGCGGCGGTGGCGAAGGCGTTGGCGGAATTGCCCGCAGTGGCGACGGCGGCGTCGGGGGACGAGCCAGCCGCCGAAGGCGGCACCGCGACCACCCGCTCCGATACATCGAGGCTCCCGGCCGGCGCGATGCTCGAAACGGGCGCGGCCGGCGACGCGCCTGCAGTGTTCTTCGCGGTCTGCTGCGGGGCGGACGGCGCCTCTGCCGTGTTCTTCGCGATCTGCTGCGGGGTGGCTGGCGCGTCTGCCGTATTCTTCGCGATCTGCTGCGGGGCAGACGGCGCGGCGGGTTCGCTCGCGGCGGTCGTCGCGACCACCTGCGCCGGCGCGGCGGCCGGCATGCTCGCGGGCGGCACGACGATCGGCGTCGGGCCGCGCTGGGCGACCGCGACCCCGGAGCCGCCGCCAGGTTCGGGCGCCGGCGCGGCGGCCTGCGGCACGCCCGCACCCGACGCCGATTCGCCCGCGTTGCGGGCCGGCTGCATCAGATAGGCCGCGCCGATGCCGATCGCCGCCAGCGCGGCAAGCGCGCCGCCGACGTACACGCCGGTGCGGCGGCCACCACGCCACGGCGGGCTCGCGGGGGCGGGCCATGTGCGACCGGCGGCCGGTCGGGCCGAGCCGTCCGTCGGAGTCGGGCTCGGGGTCGACGTCTCGTCGCGGGCCGGTTTCGCGGATGGGTTCGGCGCGTCGGCAGTCGGCGGCACGCCCGGCGTCTGGGTCGCCGACTGCCGCAACGGCGCAGGCTCCGCGCGAGACGAATCGGACGCGCTGTGTTCATCGTGCGCGGGCCAAGCCTGCGTCGAAGCCGCAGGCAACGTTCCCGACGAAACCCTCGCGTCAACCGAAGCACTTTCCGCCTTGCCATCGCCCGCGCGCTTCCCCTCCCCGCCGCCTTCGTTCCCCTGACGCCGCGCCTGCGCGCCGCCATCCTCCCGCGCCCCGGCCTCCGGCCCGTACCCCACCTGACCGAACCCGCTCAACCCCAGCTCCGCCGCAAACGCGGCGACCGATTCCGGCCGGTCGGCGATCCTGAGCTGCAACGCATGATCGACCGCCGCCAGCAACCCCGGGCTGTACAGGTCGCGCACCGGCCGCTCGCGCGCGGCGAGCGGCCGGTACGTGTCCTTGATGCTGCGCACGACCGCGGCCGGCGGCAGCTCGCCCGTGATCATCGCGTGCATCACCGCGCCGAGCGCGTAGAGGTCGGTCCACGGCCCCTGGCTGAACGCGGGGTCGTCGGTGTACTGCTCGATCGGCGCATAACCGGGCTTGATCATCATCGCGCCGTCGTCGACGAGGTCGCCGATCCGCTTTCGCGCGGCGCCGAAGTCGAGCAGGATCGCGTTGCCGTCCGGGCGGATCAGAACGTTGTCCAGCGCGACGTCGCGATGGAAGCACTGCGCGCGATGCAGCGTGTCGAGTGCGCCGAGCAGCGCGGCGACCACGTTGCGCAACTGCGTCTCGCTCATCTGCACGCCGCCGTCGAGCAGCTGCTTCAGCGTGCGCCCTTCGTAGAACGGCATCACCATGTACGCGGTGCCGTGGCTCTCCCAGAAATGCAGGACCTTGACGAGCCCCGGATGATCGAACTGCGCGAGCAGCCGCGCCTCGTTCAGGAACGCGCCGCGGCCCGCGTCGAACGCCGGCGCGAAACGCTCCGAGCGCAGCGACACCGTGTAGTCGCCGCCGCGCGTCGCGAGCATCGACGGCATGTATTCCTTGATCGCCACCGCGCGCCGCAGCGTGCGGTCGAACGCGCGATAGACGATCCCGAAACCGCCGATCCCGAGCACCTCGTCGAGCTGCAATTCGCCGAGCCGATGCCCGAGCGGCAGCGGCCGCACCGCGATGTCGGTCGCGTCGCCGCGCCTTGTCGTCTCCTGCTCGCCGTCTCTCGAAAATGCGTCCTTCATGTCCACCTCGTCCACCTCTCGATGCCGCGCACCGCCGCCGCTACACGCCGCCGCCGAACAGCCGCAGGAACAGCGGGCCGTCCGGCGCGCCGGTGTGCGCGTGCGTGCGCAGCGGCGATCCGTCCGCGCGGTTGGTCCACCAGAAGCTCGTCGCGCCGTGCGGATCGAAATACCCGGACAGCCCCGGCCACGCGGGCGCGGCCGGTTGCTCCGACGGTGCCCGCGATACCTGCGATGCCTGCGATGCCTGCGATGCCTGCGATGCCTGCGATGCCTGCGATGCCTGCGATACCTGCGACACCTGCGACACCTGCGATACCTGCGCCGGCACATCGTCCAGCCCGGCGTCGCCCGGCACGAGCCGCACCTGCGCGAGCGCGGCCTCCAGATCGAGCGGCGCGCGCGCATGCCGGATCGCATCGAGCAGCGCGCTGCCGATCTGCCAGTAGAACGCGTCGGCGGCGTCCGGCAGCCCGCTCCAGTAATCGGCCGCGTGCATCGGCAGCGTGACGAGCACCGGGTAATAGCGCCCCACGCGGTCGCAGCTCGGCGCGACGCAGCCGGGCTGCACGCACGCCGCGCCGGCGCCCGCCGGGATCAGGAAATTCCACACCGGCGCGACCGTGTAGTAGCGCGCGATCTCGTCCGCGCCGCGCTGGCGCATCGCGGCCATCCCCTGCTGCAGCCAGCGCTCCCACCAGCCGGCGAGCGTGTGCGGCAAGCGGCGACTGACGAAATCGCCCGCGCCCGGAATCTTTCCGTACCAGGCCGGCGGTTCGCCGCCGAGCGTGCGCGCCGGCTGCGTGCTCATGGCTTCGGAGGGCATGCGAAGGACTCCATCTGGGCGAGCCTGAACGGGTTGCGGACGCTGCCGGTGCTCACCAGCAGCACGATCGGTTTGCCGTCCACCGAAAAGCGCGCGACCATCTGCTCGGCGCCGCGCCCGGCCGACACGCCCGCGCGATCGAACAGCCGGTGCAGCGCCCACGGCCCGTCGGTCGTGAAGCCGTCCGCCGCGCCCGCCTGCCCGGTGGTCTGCAAGCGCACCTGGTTGCTGCCGCGCGGGCCCGGCCACTGCACCGCGCTCGGCACGAGCGGCCCATGCGCATAGCGGACGATCTGGCCGTCGACGTCGAGCACCATCTCGGAGATCGACGGATCCATTTCGAGCGGCTGGATCTGCACCCGGAGCTGCGCGGCGCGCGCGCCGCCCGGGAAATACGCGTCGCGGATCACCGCGGCCTTCTCGAACGACACGAGCATCGCGGCCGCCGCCGGGTCCGCGTCCGCGTTGCGGTTCGCGAAGCGCCACGGATGCGACGTCGTGTCGACGATCGGCTGCAGGTTCTTCTGGAAGAAGTCGTCCATCAGGCCGCCCGGCGCGAACAGCTGCGCGAAGTCCGCCGGCGCGACGTCGCGCGACGCGCCGCGCGCGAACGGATAGCGGCCGTCGATCGCCTGCCGGCAGAAGTCGCCGACGTTCGTGCCGGCCCGCAGCGTGACGTTGCGCTGCTCGACGGTCGCAACGCTGCCGTTCGCGACGTTCGACAGCTCGTCGAGCACTTCCCGGAACGGCGTCGGCAGCCGCCCGGCCTGCGCGCGCAGCCGGGCCGGCGCATCGGACGGCGGCGGCTGCGCGCCGCTGCGCAATGCGTCGTCGGTCGCCATCAGGTACGTGTACAGCGCGTCGATCGCCTTCAGCACCGCGTCGAACGATGCGGCCTGGTCGCCGCTGCCCGGCGCGAACGCGCGCAGTGCGGCGAAATGGCCGTCGACAACCTGCTCGGGGCTCGCGGGCGCAGCCGCCGCCGCGCCGGTTTCGCCGCCCGGCTGGCCCGCGAAGATCTGCGCGAGCGAGCTGCGCGCCGCGTCGACCTTGTCCTGCGCGCGCGACGCGAGGTTGCGCGCGCCGCCCGGCGCATCGCCGAGCGCGGTGTCGCGCGCGAGCGCGACCATCAGCCGGGTCAGCGGCGAATCGGCCGACGACAGCGCGCGCGCCACCTGGATGCTCTGCGCGAGCGTCGCGGTGCGCTGCAGCCGGAGGTCGGCGAGATAGTCGTCCCAGGTCTTCAGGTAATCGTTCAGGTAAAGCTGGCGGATGTCGCGCACCCACGCGGCCGCCTCGCTCGCGCCCGGGATCTCCGACGCGCCGAGGTTCAGCACCCACACCTCCTCGCGGCCGTACGCGTCGACCGCGCCCGCGACGCGCGGCGCGAACACGTCGCGATAGCCGTTGCGCGTGTAGAGGCCCGGCACGCCTTCCGCGAGCGGCTTGCCGCTCTGGCGCCGGAACACGAGCGACGCGTCCGGGCCGACCGCGCGCGCGACGCTGAAGTCGTACGACGCGGCGTCCGCGCGCAGCGTGCGCGCGAGCTGCCGGTACAGCCGCTGCGAGAACGGCGCCTGCCGCAGCCGCTCGCGCACGTCGGCGACGAGCCGTTCGTTCATCGCGAACGGCGACACCACGACGCGGCTGCCGAACAGCGCGGCGAGATGCGCGCGCAGCGCCGTACGCTGGGCCGCCGAGAAGTCGGCCGGCAGCGCGCGTTCCATCTCCAGGTCGACGACGGCCTGCACGAACGCGGGATCGTAATGCGCGCTGTCGTACAGCATCAGGTATGCCTTCAGCGCCGCATACGCGTATTCGCTGTCGTCGGGCCGCGCGTCGCGCAGCGCCGCTTCCATCCGGCTCGCGGCGATCGGCAGCAGCACGTCGTCGAGCGCGCGCCGGTAGACGGCGTCCACCGCCTCGTCGATCTTCTCGCCCTGGAACAGGCCCCACCGATACGCGAGCGGCGGGTGCGCGAGATCGACGCCGCCCGCGTTCGCGAGGCCGCCGAGCGCATCGAGCACCGGCAGCAGCCGCGCGACGTCGGCGGCGCCCGCGAACGTCGCGCCGCCGATCTGCGCGTCGACGGCCGGCACGCGCGCCGCGACCTGGTCGAGATACGCGCGGTTGTTCGAATAGCTCTTCAGCCAGGCGACCAACATCGCGATGCACAGGAACGCGAGCGCCGCGTAGCCGCCGATCTGCAGCACGCGCCGCCGCTGATGCCAGCGCAGGTTGCTGCCCGCGAGCGCCGCCTCGCGGAAGATGTGATCCTGCAGCAGCGATTTCAGGAAGAAGCTGCGGCCGGTCGCGCCCGTCTGCGCGGTGGGCGGCACGCCCTCGATCTTCAGGAAGCGCTTGATGCCGCTCATCACGCGGTCGAACGCGGTGCCTTCCTGCGTGCCGCTCGTCAGGTACACGCCGCGCAGCATCGGCATCGGCTCGAAGCTCGACACCGAGAACACCTCGGCGACGAACTGGCCGAGCAGGTCCTGCAGGTCGGCGATCTGCTGCGGCAGCAGATAGCTCATCTCGCGCTGGCGCGCGTCCGTCTGCGACGCAAGCAGCTCGGGCAGCGCGTCGTTCAGCCGCCGGTGCAGCAGCGCATACTCGCGGTCGAACGCCGCGCGCAGGTCGAAACCGGACGCCTCGCTCTGCGCGAGCGGGAACGTGAAGCCCCACACCTGCGCGCACTCCGCGCGGCCGAAGCCGCCGAAATACTCGGCGAATCCAGCGAGAAGATCGGCCTTGGTGACGAGCAGGTACACCGGAAAACGGATGCCGAGCTGCGCACGCAATTCGAGCAGGCGCTTGCGCAGCACCATCGCATGCTGCGTGCGCTCGGCCTCCGACGCGCCGAGCAGGTCCGCGACGCTGATCGTCAGCATCGCGCCGTTCAGCGGCTGGCGCGCGCGGTATTTCTTCAGCAGGTCGACGAAGCCTTTCCACTCCGCCTCGTCGAGCGCGCGATTGCCTTCGTGCGTCGTGTAGCGGCCGGCGGTGTCGATCAGCACCGCGTCGTTCGTGAACCACCAGTCGCAATGCCGCGTGCCGCCCACGCCACGGATCGCCGCGCGGCCGAACTGCTCGGCGAGCGGGAAGCTGAGCCCCGAATTGACGAGCGCCGTCGTCTTGCCCGAGCCCGGCGCGCCGATGAACACATACCACGGCAACTGGTACAGGTACTGCCGCGACAGCCGCTCGAGCCAGCGCGACAGCCCCTTGCGCACGCCGTCGGCCTGGCCGAAGCGGACCTTCTTCAGCAGCGTCGCGGCCTCGTCGAAGCGGCTGCGCAATTCGTCGAGCTGCGCCTTCGCCGCATCGTCGGGCCCGGCGGCCGTGCGCGGCGCGGCTTCGCGCAACTGGTTCAGCAGTTGCGCGTTCAGCCGGCCGGCCCGCCAGCCGCGCCACGCGACTCGCGCGCCCCAGGCGGCGAACAGCGCGACGATCGTCAGCGCGCGCGCCCAGCCGCTTTCGAGCGGGCGGAACTCGGCGAACGCGACCAGCGGCCCCGCGAGCCACACGAAGCAGGCGAGCACGGCCAGCCCCGCGAAGGTCCAGATCTCGCGGGACGGCAACGGGCGGACGAAGCGCATCACGGCCTGGTTCATGGTCGGCGAACCTCCTGCGCGGCTGCCGCGGCTGCCGCGGCGTCGCCGCCGGGCGCGGGCATCAGCGTGATCTCGACGCGGCGGTTGCGCGCGCGGTTCGCGGGCGTATCGTTCGGCACGACCGGATCGAGCGTGCCGCGCCCCTCCGCCGCGAGCCGCTCCGGGCGGTCGAGCCGCGCCGCGAGCAGGCCGCGCACCGCTTCCGCGCGCTCGCGCGACAGGTCCCAGTTCGACGCGAAGCGGGCCGTGTGCACCGGCGTGTCGTCGGTGAAGCCGCTCACGCGGACGTTGCCGGGCACCTTGTTCAGCGCGTCCGCGACCCGCGCCAGCACCGGCGCGTAGCGGTCGATCACCGACGTCGAGCCCGACTGGAACAGGCCGTCGCCGCGCAGCACGATCACGCTGCGGTCCGCGTCGTCGCGCACCGACACGAGCCCCGCCGCGATCTCCGGCTCGAGGAACTTCGCGATGCGCGGCGCGGGCGCGGGGCGCGGCGCCGGTTGCGCGGGCTGCAGCTTCGGCAGGTGCAGCGCGTCGATCGACGCGAACAGCCGGTCGGAATGCCCGGCGAGCGCGATCCGCAGGCCCGCGAACACGCCGAAGCCGACCAGCAGCGCGAGCGCCGCGCACACCCACAGCGGCACCGTGAAGCGCCGCGTGACGTCGCGCGTGACGACGTCGCGCCAGTGCGGCGACAGCGCCGCATCGAATTCGCCGCGCACCGAGCGGATCGTCTGCGCGAGCTGGCGCCGCAGCGCGTCGAGCTGCGCATGGCCGTTGTCGAGCACGCGATAGCGGCCTTCGAAGCCGAGCGCGAGGCAGAAGTACAGCAGCTCCAGCAGGTCGAGGTGCTGGCGCGGCTGCTGCGACAGCCGCTCGAGCAGATGGAAGAACTTCTCGCCGCCCCAGGTCTCGTTGTGGAACGACACGAGCAGGCTGTGCGACGACCACACGCTGCCGCCCCATGGCGTGAGCGCGGCGGCCTCGTCGAGCGCCGTGCACAGGCAGTAGCGCGCGCCGATGATCGCCTCGGACGCGACGCCCGCCTCCTGCGCGCGCGCCTCGAACTGGCGGATCTCGACGACGAGATGCTCGCGCAGCCACGCCGGGTTCGGGTGATGGACGGTCGAGCGGATCTGCGGCACGAGGTTGAGCAGCGGGTTCGCGGCGGCGACGAGCGGGTTCGAGCCGCTCGCCGCCCAGCGGCCGGGCCGCGGCTGCGGCTGGGTCGTGGCGGGCCCGGCCGCGCCCGCCGTGGCCGCCGCGTGCATGCCGCCGGGGTTCGGCGGCACGAAGCCGCCCGCGCCGCCGGAAATCGAATCGGGAGAGGTATTCATCGCGCGCGCCCGCCGCTATCCGCGGATCGCCCAGAACTCCATCGAGAGTCCCGGGAATTCGCCGGCCAGATGCAGCGCGAGACCGCCGGAGCGCGCGAGCTGCTTCCACAGCTCGCCGCCCTTGTCGAGCTCGAAGTACGCGTGGCCCGCGTGATACGGAATCTGCCGTGGCGCGACCGGCAACTGGCGCAGCGCGATGCCCGGCAGTTGCAGTTGCACGAGATCGCGGATGCGTTCGACCGGCCCGAGCTTCGCCTGCGCGGGGAACCGCTGGCGCAGGCTGTCGGCCGGCACGTCGGCGCGCACCGCGAGCACGAAGCCCGCCGTGTCGCGCAGCGACGGATCGGCGAGCGTCGCGACCCGCATCCCGTTGCCGGCGTCGCGCAGCTCGATCTGGATCGCGTTCTGTTCGAGCACCGTCGACAGCGAGCGGCGCAGCTCGGCCATCAGTTCGCCGAAACTCGCGCGCAGGTCGTCGTGCCGATAGATCGCGAGCGCCTGCGGGCGCCGGCCCGCCGCGGTGAACGTGCTCAGGTCGCACGCGAGCTTCAGCCAGTCGCGGAACAGCGCCTCCGGGTGCGTGGCGACGTCCTGCTGCGCATGCCAGGTGAGCGCCAGGTAGCGGTTGACGAGTTGCAGCAGCAGGAAATCCGCGACCTCCGACACGCCGCCGCGCCCCGGCTCCGACAGGCGCGCCGCGAGCGCCTCGCTGCGCTGCACGAGCAGCCCGTGCAGCTCGCGCGCGTGCCGCAGCAGCACCGGATCGCGCTGCGCGACGAGCCGCGGCGGGATATAGCCGTCGTCGACGAGCAGCCGCCCGTCGGTGCGGCGCTCGACGATCCGCGCGACGCCGAGCGCGTGCCAGTCGCCCGTCAGTTCCGCGTCGAGCATCAGCCGCACGTTGAGGCGGCCGGTCTGCAGCAGCGCGGGGCCGAGCGCGACCGCGTTGGCGTCGGCGATCTCGTGTTCGCGCACGACGTAGCGCGCGACGTCCGCGTCGCCGTCGCCGCCGAACGACACCTCCTC
Source organism: Burkholderia stagnalis (assembly GCF_902830275.1). Taxonomy (GTDB): domain Bacteria; phylum Pseudomonadota; class Gammaproteobacteria; order Burkholderiales; family Burkholderiaceae; genus Burkholderia; species Burkholderia stagnalis. The sequence goes on from NZ_CADESW010000004.1 coordinate 30,573, forward strand.
CGCGCCGCCGCGCCAGTGCGGCAGCGCGAGCACGACGAGCGCGTCCTTAGCGTCGGCGGGCACGTCGAACGGCACCGGCAATGCATCCGGATGCGACAGCTCGAACGGCGTGCCGTCGCGCATCACGCCCGACGCGGCGCGCAGCGCGACCTTGCCGAGCGCGAGCAGTTCGCGGTCGAGCGCCAGCGCGTCGAATCCCCACCAGCACCCTTGCAGCGGCAGGCAGCGCAGCGCGACGTACTGTTCCCAGTGCCGTTCGAGCTGCTGGAAATGCTGCGGCCGCAGGAACATGCCTTCGGTCCACACCACGCGCTGACGCAGGGCCGCGACGGGCGTCGCGGACAACGACGGTTCGTTCATGGGCGCCCCCGCGCATCGCCGTCGAGCCCGAGGCCGCCGTTGCGCACCGCAATCGACAGCTTCAGCTCGCCCGGCGACGTCTGCCAGAACTTGTAGACATTGAGCTGCTTCGCGCGCGGCAGCGGCACCGTGAGCCGCCAGCGATTCTTCTCGAGCACGCGGTATTCGGCGACGACGCCGAGCGCGCCCGCATCGACGTGGCCGCGATAGTGCAGCGTGCGCGCATCGCCGGGCCGCAGGATGATCCGGTCGACGCCGAGCAGGTCCGCGCCGAGCACGCTCTCCGGCTTGTCCTGCAGCGAGAAGAAGTCGGCGCTCTCGAATGCCGCGGCGGACTTGAGCTGGAACACCTTCAGCACGATCGGCGACGGCTTGCGGTTCAGGTCCGGGTTGACGTCCGGCGCGACGTCGACCGTGATCGCATACGGCACCGCGGCGGCACGCTCCGTCGCGCCGCAGCCCGGGAGCAGCAGCGCGCATCCCAGCACGATGAAACCACCGTACCGCCGTCGCATAGTCGATCCTCGCAGCGCAAACGCTCTCCCCGGTTTCCCGAAAGCGGAATCCGGATCGACCGTTGAATCAGGGACGATTATTCATTCGGTAATGATGTAACCCACCACTCCTTTCATTTATTTTTCATCCGGCAATTTATTCGCTAAAAAGCCGGGTCGAATCACGCGTCATTTACCGATCGATTGAATTGGGTAAACAGTCAATGATTCAACGAATGCCGATTTAATTTCGCCAGGGCGCGCGCCATCCCGTCGTCCGAACGGACGCAAACTGCTGCCCGCCGGCCTTGACGCCGGCGGAAGCATGGGACACGGGTGACGTGCCAAGCTGTTCATGCCGCCGGAATAAACGGCCCGCTTTTACGCACCGGAATGAGCGCTGCAAAACAACTGACGAAACCCAAAAGCACACCGAACTATAGGTCGATTTTCCGGATTCACAAGCGCATTCCGGGCGCGGCCCGCCATACATCGAGAATTAATTGTTTCAAGTTGAAACGAAACGTAACAAGCGAAGATCGTCGGATTATTGGCACTAGAATCCAACAGCATCGCACGTCACGCATCCCATTCAACCGAATTCGTCCAATCGAGCATGAAAGGCAGATCGTCGCTGGTTGTTTTCCTCGGCGTCCTGTTGCTGGGGCTGGGCGGCTGCGGCACGCCCCCGGCCCAGTCGGCCGCGCGCGCCACGCTCGACAGCGCGCGCACGGCCTACGATACCGGCGACTACGCGCGCACGATCGCGATCCTCAACCGCGCGCACGACATCGACGGCGCCGACACCGACACGCAGGTCGCCGCGCACAAGCTGCTCGCGTTCAGCTACTGCGTGACGAACCGCGTCGCGACCTGCCGCGCCGAGTTCGTGAAGATCCTCGCGCTCAATCCGCGTTTCGACCTGTCCCCCGCCGAGAAGGGGCATCCGATCTGGGGGCCCGCGTTCGAGGCGGCGCGCCGCAAGCATGCATCGTCATCCTGAACGAACCGGTTTCCCAGCGAACGCACCATCCAAATCGAGCGACGCATGACATGCAATTGATCGTGATCGAACATGCCGGCGAACCGGTCGGCAACGGCCATTTCGACGCCGTGGTGTTTCGCCCGCCGGGCGGCACCATCGGCCGCGACAGCGACAATCACCTCGTGCTGCGCGACGACTCCCGGCAGGTTTCGCGCCTGCAGGCGCTGCTGCAGGTCGGCGACGATGCGTGCCTGCTGAAGAACCTGAGCAGCGTATCGACCATCGAGGTGAACCGCGAACCGATCGGGTATGCGCAGGAACGGCCGTTGCGGGACGGTGACATCGTCCGGATCGGCCCGTACGTGCTGCGCGCGGAACGCGAGGCGGCCGCGCGGCCGACCGTCGACATGCCGTCCGGGCCGCACGCCGACCCGAAAGGTGCCGGCAACCGGCTGTGGGGCCTGCTGCAGGACCGCTTCGCGCGCGGCAAGGCGCCTGGCGATGCCGCGCCGCGTGGCACGCGCGCTGCTGCAGACGCCGAACGGCCCGCGGGCCGCGCCAACGCGCCGCAACACGCGCCCGCGCCGCACGACCTGCATCACCTGTCGACCGATCCGCTCGACCTGTTCGCGCAACCGTCGAGCGATGCGCCCTCGCCGGCCGACGCCGGCCACGACACCGCACGCGATTCGGCCCCGCCCGCCTTCGCGCACGTCACGCAGGCCGACCATGCGCCCGAATGGACGCAGCACATGCGCGTGCAACCGGCATCGACGCGCCCCGACGACGACGCATCGCGCACGGCGGATGCGCCACCCGCCGCGCACGTGCCGCAATCCGCGGCGCCCGATGAACTGTTGCGTGCATTCTTCGAAGGCGCGGGACTCGACGCCGCCGCCGAGCCGCACGAATGGTCGGCCGAGCAGCTATTCATCGCCGGCCAGTTGCTCGCGCTGTTCGCGAACGGCACGGTGGAACTGCTGTCGTCGCGCAGCATCCTGAAGCGCGAGGTGAAGGCGCACATGACGATGCTGCTCGACCGCGAGAACAATCCGCTGAAACTGCTGCCGGACGGCGGCGCGGTGTTGCGGCAGATGTTCGGGCTGCCGCTGCCGGGCTTCATGTCGCCGCAGAGCGCGGTGAGCGATGCGTTCCAGGATCTGCACGCGCACCAGATCGGCATGGTCGCCGGCATGCGCGCTGCGCTGATGGACCTGCTCACGCGCTTCTCGCCGCAGCGCCTGCGCGAACGCGACGACGCGCCGCCGTGGTATGCGAAGCGCGTGCCGGTGCTGTACAAGGCGCGGCTGTGGGATCGCTACGCGGCGACGCATCGCGACACGGTGTTCGCGATCGAAGACGATTTCGCATCGGTGTTCGGCAAGGCGTTCCTCGCCGCCTACGACGCGGAAGTGGAAAGTTATCGCGGGCGCAGCCGGCATTGAGCGGCCGCGCGACGCATGCGCGTCCTGTCACATGCCGACGGTATGCTGGACGTCATGCATCGACTCATGTGAATGATTGCCCCATTCAGGAGCCCATCGGACATGGCGGGAAAAAAACGAATGCATGCCGTGCTGCTCGCCGCAGCGCTCGCGACGATCATGCCCGCGAGCCATGCGGCGCCCAACACCACCGACTGGATCGCGAACACCTACGGCACGCTCGACGCGCACGTCGGCAACACCGCGCGCGCGATGTGGGTCGCGCCCGAAGGCGTGATCTATACGGCGTCGATGTGGGATGAATACGAGGGCGGCGTCGCGATCTACCAGAACCGCAAGAGCCTCGGCTCGATCGGCACGCATGCGGAATTCCAGGGCAGCGCGATCACGGGCAACGCCGCGTCGATCTTCGTCGCGCTGCAAGCCGGCAAGGGCTACGGCACCGGCGCGGTGGGACGCTACAACCGCGCCACCAGGGCGCGCGACCTGCTCATTCAGGTCAGCGCGTCGACCAACCAGCCGCGGGTGGACGTCGTCACCGGGCTCGCCACGGCAGGCGCGTTGCTCTATGCGAGCGATTTCTACGGCAACCGCGTGCGGGTCTTCACCACCGCCGGCGTATGGCAGCGGGACCTTGGCGTGTCGAGCCCCGGCGCGCTCGCCGTGGACGGCGCAGGCAACGTGTGGGTCGCGCAGAAAAGCGCGGGCACGATCGTCGGCTTCGGCCCGTCCGGCACGCCGCTGAACACGATCCGGATGCCCGCCGGGTCGCAGCCGTCGGCGCTCTATTTCGAGGCGTCGTCGCAGCAGTTGCTGGTCGGCGACGAAGGCCCCGACATGAACATCAAGCGCTACACGGTATCGGGCACGCCGGCGCTGGCCGGCACCTTCGGCGTACGGGGCGGTTATCTCGACGCCACGACGGGCATCAAAGGCCAGGTCGGCGCGCAGCGCTTCACCCGCGTCGCCGGCATCGGCAAGGACGCGGCCGGCAACCTCTACGTGCTCAACAACCCGTGGGGCGGCAGCTGGGATCTCGGCCGCAACGGCGCCACCGACATTCACGCGTACAACAGCGCCGGCAACCTGCAGTGGACGCTGCAGTCGCTCAACTTCGAGGGCATCGCCGCGCCGGACCCGGTCACGGACGGCGCGCTGTTCTATGGCGGCACGCACATCTACGGCGGCACCGCGGGCGGCACCTTCGTCGCGAACACCGTCGACCCGTTCACATACCCGTCGGACCCGCGCATCGACATGAACGACGTGCAGCGCGACGAGCATTTCGGGCTGCTCACGTCGGTCGGCGCGCACCGGATTCTCGTGGCGGCCGGCCAGAACCCGCCGATCTACTACTTTTTCCATTTCAACGCGGCGAACGGCTACATCGCCATTCCGGATGCGTCGATTCCGGGGCCTGCGTTCAATACGAACCTGCGCGTCTCGAGCGGATTCAGCCTCGACAGCAAGGGGGACGTTTGGGCCGGCCTCGACAAGACCGGTTCGATCTATCACTACCCGTTGACCGGTTTCGACGCGAACGGCAAGCCGTCATGGGAGCCTGGCGTGCCGACGCCCGTTCCCGCGAGCGTCCAGCCGCTGACGCGCATCATCTACCTCGCGGACAGCGACACGATGGTGCTCGGCCAGGGCATCGTCGGCAGCAACGACTGGACTGCGATCGGCACGCGGATCGAGGTGTATCACGGCTGGCGCGCGGGCAACACCACCGCGCCCGATCCGGTGATCACGCTGCCCGCGACCGGCGCGAAGTCGATCGACGCGGCCGGCAACCATCTGTTCGTCGGCTACTGGTTCGGCGGCAACGTGCCCGCCCGGCCGAACGTCGACGCATTCAACCTCACCACCGGCAACCTCGACGCCACGCTGGTCAACACCAGCAGCAGCACCGTGGATACCAGCAGCGCGATCGATGCGATGTACAGCATCCGGGCCTACCGACGGTCGACGGGCGAGTACGTGGTGACGAAGAACCACGTGAAGGGCAACAGCATCAACGTTTATCGCTGGACGCCGTGAACGATGGGTCGAAATAGGACGTGATCGGAGAGACGCCGGAAAGCGAAGAAGACGCGGCGATGTACGAATCAGGGCGAACCAGGATCATTTGATTCGCATACGGGTTCGTCTCGTCGCGAATCCGGATCACTTTGAAGAATGCCGGCAGATCCGTTGTCGCGTGACGGTCGCTGAAGACGAGTTCTGCAGTGCGGTACCGGGCGGCCCGGTACATCGTTAGCTGTCGATGCCGTTGATCTGCTCGGTGTAAAAAAGGTCCGTGCGCAGCACATACTTCTCGCCTGAATTGACCGACCTGCCTTCGTGCCATACGCGATGCTCGAAAAGGAGCGCATCCCCCGCGCGTGGCGAAATCGGTTGATAGGCCCACTGCTCACGCGGACCATAGGGCATCAGTACCGTTTCCCCGCCATCGGCGTCATTGAGATAGAAAAGCACGGTAACGAGACTTTCGTTCTGCTCGCCCTGGTGTGACCCGTCCCGATGGGGCTTGAAATACTGCCCCACCCGATAGCGGTAAAAGCGAAAATGGCTGCCCGTCGCCACATAGCGCATCCCGTCCAGCAGACGAGGAAAGCCATTTCCCATCGCTTTAAGAAGATGGGCTTCGAGTCGTGTCGCGAGTTCAGGATTGTCCCATTCGAGCCGATCGTTGTTGCGCACGGACTCCCGGCGCTGTATCTCGCCATAGAGGTTGACCGGCGCCGCTTCGAAAGCCCGCTGGCGCGCGTACTCGAGCAACTCGGCACACAGATTGGTTGGAAGTGCTTCAGGCAGGTGTTGGATGAACATTGGGAACTGGAATCCACTATTGGAGGGCAGTCGCCCCCATTTCACGAAAGCCGTATCAGCCTCAAACTGCGCGCCCCAAGGAAGCTGAAAGCGCGCCCGGCTGTCCTTGACCCTCGTGCGGAGCAGGACAGGCAGACGCGGCAGATCGGGAAGCCCGAGACTCGAGCCTATGTCGATGACGCCAGTTGGCAGTATCCGCGGCAATCGGCAGAGGCTCGTCTGCTCGATACTGCCAGCATGTGCAAGAAGTAGGTGCGAATGTCGCGGGCCCCCGAGTGCCGGCAGACAAGCACTATACCCGCACGATAGCCGTAACCTGTCGTGACCTCCCGAGACGCTATGCGATCGGCACCCGGCGGCGCTGAGCCACGACGCCGGCCCGCCTGCCTACGAGTTCGAGCATCCTGCCGGCCGTCGGGCGAACGATCTTCAAGACCCCGTCCACGATCGGGCGCACCGCTTCAACCGGCCTGCCGTCGACGTATACCTCGAGCTCGTCGAGTCCGGCCGTCGTCACGATCACGTCGGACTTCGCGAGCGCCACCTGCAGCCTGGTTCGCGGTGCGCCCGCCAGCACCTGCGCGCAGTAGTCGATCAGGTCCGCATTGCCCTCCAGGACATCGCGCTTCGTCATCGCATACGGAATGCCGGCGACGCCCAGATCCTCGATGGGCACGCCGGCGGCATCGCCGCAGCGCACCGCCCGGCGAAACGCCATCGTGAAGCTCACGCCGTCGGGGAGCCGGGGAAGCTCGAACTCCGTGCCTTCCAGCGCGTCGGCCAGATCCTGGCTCGTCCAGACGTTCGCGCCGCCTGCGCCCGTCGCCTGGCCGACGCACACGAGCGCCCCGATCTCGTTGTCCACGAAGCCGGCGCAAAACAGATCGCCCGACGAATACGTATTCGCATCGGCCACGCAAACGACCGGGCCGCCATAGCGCTGCCCCACGTCGTCGCACCACGACGGATCGGTGATGGGCAGCGCTTGCGAATACGCCTCCCCCGTCGAGATGGCCGACTCGAGCGACGCGATCCACGGCTCGAGCTCCATCCGGTTGAAGGCGCTCCTCGCCATCGCGCGGGTCAGCGGCGTGGCCGCGAGGCTGAACCGCGTCGGCGACACCTTGTTCGGCGTGAACAGCTGCAGCACGCGCTCCGCCGCCCAGATGAGGCCGCCGGGGTTGCCGCGGACGTCGACGACGAGGCCGACGTCGGGCAATTGCTCCAGCAGGCGCGTCACTTCGGCGATGAACGCCTCGTGGTCTTCGACATCGAATGTCCAGATGCGCAGGTAGCCGATGTCGCCCAGCGCCTTCGTCCGGACCAGCCTCGCGGACAGCGCGTCGGGAAAACGCGTCCTGAGCCAGCCGGCCTCCCGCGCCATCTCCCGACGCTGGTTCTCGGCCCGCCACTGCCTGCCGGAGAACATCAGCTTCTTGGCCCGCCGAACCTGCTCGGCGGCGGGACTCACGGCGACGCGGAGCGCCGCGTGCGCGCCCGGGCGCACACCGCCGGCGGCCCGGCCGGGCCAGACGATGCGCCACGGTATGCGCACCTCTCGCAGCGGCTTGCCGGCGCGCTCCCGGTAGCCGATGTCCACCCACATCTCGTCCGGAGGCGGGCCGTACTGCAGCGAGCGGAACGTCAGCGACTCGAGCGCGCGGGCGAGCCTGGCGTCCGGCCGCCCGCCCGTTTCCCGATCGGCATGGATGGCAACGGCGCGCTCGAACGGCACGCCGTTCCAGGTCTCGAGGCACACGCCGGGCCTGAACCCGGGGTCCTTGACGAGCGCGGTGCGTCCGACTTTCGTGACGAGAAACGACGGCGCATCGCTCCGGCCGCACTGCTCGACCAGGAAGGGAAGCCGCGCGACGGCGTCCGCGAGCGACTTCGGCCCCGCGTAGACGGTGTGGGCGTCACGCAGGTCGACGATGATGCCGGTCACGATCATGTGGAATTCCGCCTCGCTCATGTCCGCGGCATGCGTGCGCAGCAACTGGAGCGCCTGCACCGGATCGTTCGCGTAGCCGGCGCGTTTTTGCAGCAGGTGGCAATACGCGCCGCCGATGGCGGTCAGCAGGACGTCGACCACGACTTCCCGGTCGGAGGCGTCCAGGTGCCCGTCGGCCGCCGACGGCACCTTTGCGTGGCTCACTTTCAGCAGGCTGGCCCGCTCGCTCAGCAGTTCGCCCGTCTGCGCCTTCAGTAACGACGGTGTCTTGATTGCCATGGTTGTCCTGTATGGGCGGTTGGGCATATCGGCGCCGCGCCGCTCGCGACGAACGCGTCGACGTGATCGACTCACGAATAGAACTTGCCCAGCCCGTCGAGCAGTCCGCCGTGGAAACCCCTGCCCTTGATGGACGCGAAGAAAGCCGCGTCGTGTTCGAGCGGCTGAATCGGCGGAACGACGATTTCGCCGAGATCCTTGGGCAGGCCGCCGATGGGCACCTTCCCCGTCGGCATGTCGAGGGCCAGCCGCAAACGCGGCGCGTCATTCGTCGTACGGCTCGCAGCGAACGCGTTCCTGGCGGCGTCGATCGCCTTCTTCGGGTCGGCCCGCACCTGCTCCATCCGGGCCAGCACATCCTGGAAGGCCCAGGGCTGAGACGCGTTCTCCGACTTCGCCATCGACAGGGTTCGCTTCGTTCCGGCAATGTCCAGGCGCGACGGGAACGTTGCCTTCGCCGCCTTCATGAGATCCGGGTTTCCGTACAGCGGACGGCCGCCGACCACAACCAGCCGGATGTCTTTCTCGGTGGCCGCGAGCACCGTCGAAAACGGCTCCGCCGCCTGGCCGGCCTGGATGATCACGACATCGCCGAGCGCTTCCGGCTGCAGGCGCCCGGCCTGGACGGACCAGGGGCCGACGAGCGCGTCCCCGGGCACGCAGGTGATCATCCGCACGAGGTCGAACGGCGCGAGCTTCCATCCGTTGCGCTTGCTCACCAGCGCCGCGACCTTGACCTCCCCGAGCACGTTGCGGGTTCCCGACGGCCCCCAGTCGGAGCCGATGCACACCGGGATCTTCCGCGCCAGCGCGGACGGAACGTCGGTCGTGCTGCCATAGAGCCAGAGGTTCGAGAACGGCGACCAGACGATCGTGCCGGGCTCGGTCCACGCGTCGTAGTCGCCCGGGTTGACGGCGTTCGTGTGGATCGCGACCAGCCCCGGTTGCAGGCAGCCGCACTTGCGTGCGCTTTGGTACTCGCTTTCGACGATGGAGTTCACCTGGCCTTCCGCGCAGTGGTAGATGAAGCTGGCGCCCGCCTTCATCTGCGCGGACCGCTTCGCCAGCATCTCCGGCTTGAGCGTGAGCGTCGATGCCAGTACCCGGTTCGACGAGACATTCCCGCCGAAGGTCTCGTCCTCGACATTGCGCACCAGCCAGCCGCCCAGCGGACGATTCTTCGGCGGCGAGCCCTGAATGCTGGTCGTACCGCCAATCAGCGCCCGCACCTCGGCATAGGCCAGGAGCTCGCGGGGCGCCGCTTCGATGAACGCATACGCCGGCCAGGTGATGTCGCCGGCGTAGGTCCTGGCCGACGGCCAGGCGTCGTGATGCAGGAACGGCTGCGTGCGGCCGGGCTCGGTCCAGAGCGGCAAGGTCGCGTACGCAAGGTGGCTGTGCAGGTCGATGAAGCCCGGCAGAACCAGACTGCTTCCCACGTCGACCACGGCCGCCCTGTCGAAGCCGTTCCCGGGGCCGGGCGCATTGCCGCGCGTGACGCGCTCGATTCGTCCGTCGTCGCCGATCCACACCTTGCCCTGGAAGGCGTCCTTCTCGGATGATGCGACGTGGCCGTCGCGCGTGAGGGGAACGATGCGACCGGAGATCACGAGACTCACGACTCCTCCTTGGCGCCAGGCGCCCCGGTTGAACGAAGTGTGCGAAATCTTGTTGCGTCGGCATCCAACCGTGCGGCCGGTCTGGAACCACGACCTCAATTGTCAGTGTTGTAGTGGATTCCGAATGGAACATCAACTTCGTCCGGGCCATTCGATCGGACCGGACATGAACGCCTCGCCACGAGGATCTTCGCCGGGCGGGCCGACGGCAACAGCACGCACGGGCCCGCGACAAGCGGGCCCGTGCGAATCGCCTTCCCCCGGATTCACAGCGAAACGAACGGCCGAATTGATGACTGCGACGATGCATCCTTCGTTGCGCCCGCCGTCTCCTCGCTGTGTGGCTGAGGCGCTGTCGATGTCTGGACCGTCCGGACAGTCCGGACCACCAGCACGGGGATGCTGCAATGCGTGAGCACTTTCTGGGTCTCGCTGCCGATCAGCAGGCCACGTACCCCGCTGCGGCCGTGGGACGCCATGACGACGAGGTCGCACCCCCGCTGCGCGGCAATGTTGATGATGGCTTCATAGGGGCGGTCGTGCGTGACCGCCACGGTCTCGCAGGCGACGCCCGCCTCTGCGGCGGCGACGCTCACTGTCGCGAGATAGGCTTCGGCATGTTGCCGGACGACCTGAATGAACCGCTCTTTCGAGTCGCCGAGCATTTCCGATTCGTATGTGAGAACGTGAAATTCCGGCATCACGTGCACTGCGGTGACAGCAGCTTGATGCTCCTTGGCGAGGGCGACCGCCATCTGGATCGCCGCAACGGAAAGATCCGATCCGTCGGTCGGTACGAGCAGGTGCTTGAACATGGACTTCTCCACCGGGCAGGCTCGCCCCAACTGCTGTCCCGCGTAAAGCCCGCCGCCTGAGCCGGGACGACTGCTTCAAGTATAGTCAGCCGAATGTAATGCGGCGGTGCATCCGGCGCCCGGAGGCGGCCGTTCGCACGCAGAAGAACGCCGCCGCCCCGGTGGTCGCGGGCGGCGGCGCACTCTCGCTGCGGGTCAGCTTCGATGCTTTCCGTGTTTTTAGGGAATCAGCTACGCGGCTCACGTGCCCGAAGCAGGTCATCAAGCTTTCGTTCGACGCGCAAGTTGGTGCAGCCGACCACGGCCGTCTCGCGCCGCAGGCCGCACGCCAAACGAGGCGTGACTCACGCACGGCGCCCCTCCATTCCTCGGGCAGGTCACAACAGCTCACCCCGAGCGTCCCTTCCTCCTGTGTCCTTCATCCCATGACGTCAAGCAGCGCTTTCGGCCCATAGGCCGTCTGCGTGCGCCTGCTTATCGTCGACACATGCCCACTCGCGGGCCCTCTCCCATCCACGAAATCACTGGAGCGCGTTCATGGATATCGATCGTCACCGTATCGGCGGCACCCTGGGGATCGCCGCATGTTCGTTTGCCGCCGCACTTTCCTTTGCCACGCACGCGCAGGGGGCGACCGCCTGCTATGCCGTCGACATGCGCGGAGCGCCGCTCTACGTGACGTCGGATGTGTTGCGCGAAGGCGCGCTCAGGGTCGCAAACGCGCGCGTCCTCGCCGCCGGGAATACGCCGTTGACGCCGGTAACGCCCCCGCCCGACCCGAAACGTTGCGACGGGGCGAACGATCACCTTCCTGCGGCGGGTCCCGGCACCCTCAACTACTTCGGCAATGTCGTGGGTCCGTTGAAGTTCCTGCGGCTCGCGGCCTATCAATGCGCGGGAGCGGGAAACCAGAGTCAGTTCTTCTCGATGAACCAGGCCATTTATTATCGCCAGTGCGGGGGCGGGCAATACTCGAACTACATTCACTTCTGGGGACGCTCGAACGGGAACCCGAGCACGTGTTTCGCCAGCGACTACCCGACGATGTTCGCCAAGGCCGCCAAAGACAGGAAGCCGGCGGACCTGCTCAAGGCGATGAAGACGGTTTACTCGGGCGGCCTGAGCGGAATCGCCGCGAACGATCAGGCGCTCGGCAACGCGATGGCGGCGATCCTGATCGCCGAAAGCAATCGCGACTATCTCGTCAATCTCGAGAACTACATGCTGATGGACCTGGCCGACTTGAAGAAGGCCACGCCGGAGGAAATCATCGGGGGCCACTGCGTGCCGAATGCCGGCTCCTGCCAGAACCGCCGCGAGTCGCAGAACGGCAAGCACCCGATCGCGTGGGGCGGCGCACAGGAAACCATGATGGTGAACGGTTGGGGCCAGGCGGCAGGTGCCAATAGCCCCTTCGGCATGGCATTCGAAGGCAATCTGTCGGCCGAATGGGCAGTCGCGAAAGGAAAGGTCGCAAACGCGAAGATCGCCCAATGTGGCGCTGTTCCGCCAGCCTACGGAAATCTGCCTCCCGACCAGCAGCGCGCGGTGAGAGGCGTCTTTGAGGGCATTTTGCCGACCCGCTGAGGTTCGCCACAGGTCAACGCGCCCCCCAAAAAAACCGCCGCCCCGGTACGCGGAAGCGGCGGCCTCACTGCGCTCAACCCGTCGTCAAACCGCCATCACCGTCACCGACTTCGTCACGAGATACGGCTCGAGCGCCTCCGGCCCGCCTTCCGACCCATAGCCCGAATCCTTCACGCCGCCGAACGGCATTTCCGGCCACGGCGTTGCCGGCTGGTTGATCCACAGCATCCCCACTTCCAGGCGCTGCGTGAGCAGGTGGACGTTCGCGAACGCGCGCGTGAACGCATAGCCCGCGAGACCGTACGGCAGGCGGTTCGCTTCCGCGATCGCGTCCTCGAGACGGTCGAAGCCGCGGATCGCCGCGACCGGGCCGAACGGTTCATTGTTGAACACGTCCGCCTCGAGCGGCACGTCGGCCAGCACGGTCGGCGCGAAGAAGTTGCCTTCCGTGCCGATCCGCTCGCCGCCCGTCTCCACCCGTGCGCCCACCGCGCGCGCGTTCTCGACGACCGACGTCATCGCGGCGATCCGGCGCGTGTTCGCGAGCGCGCCGAGCGTCGTGCCTTCTTCCAGCCCGTTGCCGACCTTCAGCCCTTCGGCATGCTTGACCAGCGCGCGCGTGAATTCGTCGCGGATGCTGTTGTGCACGAGGAAGCGCGTCGGCGAAATGCACACCTGCCCCGCGTTGCGGAATTTCGCGCCGCCGGCGGCCTTCACCGCGAGCGCGACGTCCGCGTCCTCGGCGACGATCACCGGCGCATGGCCGCCGAGCTCCATCGTCGCGCGCTTCATGTGCAGGCCCGCGAGCGCGGCGAGCTGCTTGCCGACCGGCGTCGAGCCCGTGAACGTCACCTTGCGGATCACCGGATGCGGGATCAGGTAGCCGGAAATCTCGGCCGGATCGCCGAATACGAGGCCGATCACACCGGCCGGCACGCCCGCGTCGACGAACGCGCGCAGCAGCGCGGCCGGCGACGCCGGGGTTTCCTCCGGTGCCTTCACGAGGAACGAGCAGCCGGTCGCGAGCGCGGCGCTCAGCTTGCGCACCACCTGGTTGACCGGGAAATTCCACGGCGTGAACGCGGCGACCGGGCCGACCGGCTCCTTCACGACCGTCTGCTGCGCGCCGAGGTTGCGCGGCGGCACGATCCGGCCGTACACGCGCCGGCCTTCGTCGGCGAACCATTCGATGATGTCCGCCGCCGACAGCACTTCGGCGCGCGCCTCGACGAGCGGCTTGCCCTGCTCCTGCGTCATCAGCTGCGCGATCGCGTCCGCGCGTTCGCGCACCAGCGCGGCCGCCTTGCGCATCGTCGCCGCGCGCTCGTGCGCGGGCACCCGGCGCCATTGCTCGAAGCCGCGCTGCGCAGCGGCCAGCGCGCGGTCGAGATCGGCGATGCCCGCATGGGCCACCTTGCCGATCACCTTGCCGGTCGCCGGGTTGACGACGTCGATCGTCTTGCCGCTCGCCGCGTCGCGCCACTCGCCGTCGATCAGGAGCTGCGTATCCGTATAAGTCACGTTAGCCATCCAGACACCTCTGCTTTGCGTCAAAAATGCGCGCCGGCTCGCGAACGAGGGCGCACCGGTGAACCGGGCCGCCGCCGGCGCGCGATGCGCGCCGCGGCAGCCTCGTCGGCAGGCAGCATACCCGCCTTTCGACTTTCATGCGCGACCCGCGGCCGCGCTCAGCGCGCCGCCTGGGTCGCCCGGCGCAGCTTCGCGACCGCCTCCGCCTGCACGGCCGGCGCGCCGTTGTTCCAGCCGGCGCGCATGAACGTCAGCACGTCGGCGATCTGCCGGTCGTTCAGCTGGTTCGCGAACGCCGGCATCGGGTACGCGGACGGCACGCCGCCGATCACCAGCGTCTCGCTGCCGTTCAGCGTCACGTTGATCAGCGACGTCGCGTCGTGCTCCAGCACGTTCGGATTGCCCGCGAGCGGCGCGAGCAGCGGCGCGAACGCCTTGCCGTCCGTGCCGTGGCAGTGCATGCAGTACGCGGTGTACACCTTCGCGCCCGGGTCGTTCGCCGGCCGCAGCAGCACCGCCTGCGTCGCCTTCGGATCGTCGCGGTAAGGCGGCGCGCCCGTGCCGCCCGCCGCCGGCAGCGACTTCAGATAGCGGGACATCGCCGTCAGGTCGTCGTCGGTGAGCGCCTGCGTGCTGTGATTGATCACGCTCACCATCGAGCCGAACGCCGTTGCATGCCGGTTCGCGCCCGTCTTCAGGAACTGCGCGATGTCGGCCTCGCTCCAGCGGCCGAGCCCCGTGTTGTGCTCGCCGGTCAGGTTCGACGCGAACCAGTTGTCGATCGGCGCGCCGGACAGGAACGCCGCGCCGCCCTCGTCGAGCGCCTTCTCCTGGAAGCCGACGCCGCGCGGCGTGTGGCACGACCCGCAGTGCCCGAGCCCCTGCACGAGGTACGCGCCGCGATTCCACGCCGCATCCTTGCCGGGTTTGTCCACGTAGGCCGTCGTATCGAGGAACACCGCGTTCCACAGCTTCAGCGGCCAGCGCATGTTCAGCGGCCACGGAATGTCGGACGCGCGATTCGGCTGCTTCACCGGCTCGACGCCGTGCATGAAATACGCGTACAGCGCCTTCACGTCGTCGTCCTTCAGCTTCGCGTACGACGGATACGGCATCGCCGGGTACAGGTTGTGGCCGTCCTGCGCGACGCCCGCGCGCAGCGCACGCGCGAAGTCGCCTTCCGTGTAGCGGCCGATGCCGGTATCCGGGTCGGGCGTGATGTTGGTCGTGTAGATCGCGCCCATCGGCGTGTCCATCTTCAGGCCGCCCGCGAACGGCGTGCCGCGCGGCGCCGTGTGGCACGCGACGCAATCGCCGGCCTTCGCGAGATACGCGCCGCGCGCGACGAGCGCCGCGTCGGGCGCGGCGGCCTGCGCGGCCGTGCCGGCCGCCAGCGTGACGGCGGCGGCCGCGCCGAGCGCCTGCGCGGCGCGCGCCAGAGTCATGTTTCGAATCATCCGTAACCTCGATGTCAGGCGGTTTTGAGCTGGTTGCCGACCGGCAGCTTGCGCAGGCGCTTGCCGGTCGCCGCGAAGATCGCGTTCGACAGCGCGGCCGCGGTCGCGGCCGTGCCCGGTTCGCCGATCCCGCCCGGCGCTTCCGCGCTCTTCACGATATGCACGTCGATCGGCGGCGTTTCGTCGATCCGCAGCATCCGGTAGTCGGTGAAGTTGCTCTGCGCCACGCGGCCGTTCTCGATCGTGATCTCGCCGTACAGCGCGCCCGTGATCCCGAAGATGATGCCGCCCTGCACCTGCGCCTCGATCGTGTCCGGGTTGACGGCCATCCCGCAGTCGACCGCGCATACGACGCGCTTGACCTGCACGTCGCCGCCGTCCACCGCGACGTCGACGACGATCGAGAAGAAGCTGCCGAACGCATGCATCACCGACACGCCGCGCCCCTGCCCCTTCGGCAGCGGCGCGCCCCAGCCGGCCGCCTTCGTCGCCACGTCGAGCACGTTGCGCGCACGCGGCGTCTTGCCGAGCAGCGCACGGCGGTACTGCACGGGGTCGGTCTTGGTCTGCGCGGCCAGCTCGTCGATGAAGCTTTCGACGACGAACGTGCCGCGCGTCGGCCCGACGCCGCGCCAGAACGCGGTCGGCACGTGGCGAGGCTCCTGCCGCACGTAGTCGACGAGCTGGTTCGGCAGGTCGTACGGCAGTTCGGCGGACACCTCGACCGCGTCCGGATCGACGCCGTCCTTGACGGCCGGCGGCGCGAAGCGCGCGAGGATCGACGAGCCGACGATCCGGTGCCGCCACGCCACCGGCTTGCCGTTCGCGTCGAGCCCGGCCGAGATCCGGTCGTAGTAGTACGGCCGGTACATGTCGTGCTGGATGTCTTCCTCGCGCGTCCAGATCACCTTGACGGGCGCGTTGACCTGCTTCGCGATCTTCACCGCCTGCTCGACCATGTCGACTTCGAGCCGGCGGCCGAAGCCGCCGCCGAGCAGGTGGTTGTTCACGACGATCTTCTCGCGCGGGAAACCCGTGATGCGCTGCACCGCGTCGAGCGCGCGCGTCGGCACCTGGGTGCCGAGCCAGATCTCGCAGCCGTCGGGCCGCACGTGCACCGTGCAGTTGACCGGCTCCATCGTCGCGTGCGCGAGCAGCGGCTGCTCGTACACCGCATCGACGCGCGTTTTCGCATTCGCGAACGCCTTGTCGACGTCGCCGTCCTTGCGCGCGACCGCGCCCTTGGCGCTATCCGCCGCGCGTGCGTGATCCGCGGCGATGTCCTTGGTCGACACCTTCGCGCCCGCGCCTTCGTTCCACTTCACGACCAGCGCCGACGCGCCGCGCTTGGCCGCCCACGTGTGATCGCCGACCACCGCGACCGCGTTGTCCGCGCGCACGACCTGGCGCACGCCGCCGATCCGCTTCGCGGCCGTATCGTCGATGCTCGCGACCGTGCCGCCGAACACCGGACTGTTGACGATCACCGCGTACAGCATGCCGGGCAGCCGCACGTCGAGCCCGAACTGCGCGGTGCCGTCGACTTTCTCGGGCGAATCGAGGCGCTTGACCGGCTTGCCGACCAGCTTGAAATCGGCCGGCTTCTTCAGCGCGACGTCCTTCGGCACCGGCAGCTTCGCCGCGGCATTCGCGAGCTGGCCGTACGACGCGCGGCGCCCGCTCGGCGGATGCAGCACTTCGCCGTTTTCCGCGCGGCAGGCCGCCGGATCGACGTTCCACTGCTTCGCCGCCGCGCCGACGAGCAGCGTGCGCGCGGTCGCGCCCGCGCGGCGCATCGGCTCCCACGCGTAACGGATCGACGTCGAGCCGCCGGTGAGCTGGCCGCCGAGCAGCGGATCGGCAAACAGCTTCTCGTTCGGCGGCGCATGGTCGAGCGTCACGTTCGACAGCGGCACCTCGAGCTCCTCGGCGATCAGCATCGGCAACGACGTATAGACGCCTTGCCCCATCTCGACCTTCGGCATCACGAGCGTGACCTGCCCGTTGCGATCGATCTGCACGAACGCGTTCGGCGCGAACACGCCGGCGCGCGGGGTTTCATCGGCATCGCCGCCGATCACCGAGCGCCGCGCATCGCCGCCCGCCGCCGGCACGCTGAAGCCGAGCAGCAGGCCGCCGCCCGCCGCCGCGCCGAGCGACATGCCGAACTTGAGGAACCTGCGGCGCGACACGCCCGCGCCGGCCTGGCCTGCCTGGATCAATCCGCGCGACATGTCAGGCCTCCTTCGCGGCCTGCTTGATCGCCGCGCGTACCCGGTTGTAGGTGCCGCAGCGGCAGATGTTGCCCGCCATGGCCGCGTCGATGTCGGCGTCGTTCGGGTGCGGATTCGCCGCGATCAGCGCGGTGGCCGCCATCACCTGCCCCGACTGGCAATAGCCGCACTGCACCACGTCCAGCTCGCGCCATGCCTGCTGGACCTTCCGGCCCGCCGGCGTCGCGCCGACCGCCTCGATCGTCGTGATCTTGCGGCCGGCGACCGCCGCGACCGGCAGCACGCACGAGCGCGCCGCGACACCGTCGAGATGCACGGTGCACGCGCCGCACTGCGCGATGCCGCAGCCGAACTTGGTGCCGGTCAGGCCGACGAGGTCGCGCAGCGCCCAGAGGAGCGGCATGTCGGCGGGCGCGTCCACCGCGTGGTCCGCGCCGTTGATGTTCAGTGTGATCATTCAGCCTCCGGGGCTGGCTGGTGGGGGGACGGCGCGCGCGACGCGCGCCGGGATTCGCGATACGCCGCGCTTGTCTCGCGCGGGCGGGTTGCTGCGGGTTACTGCGGGGCCGTGTCGACGGCCGTCAGCACCTTGACGACCGGCGGCTGCGCGAGCCATTCGCCGGCCTTGGCACGATACGCGACATAGTGCGCGCTTGCGCGATGCGCCTCCAGCGCCTGCTCATCGTCGTAAATCTCGAACACATGGAAGCCGGGCGTGCCGTCGGCCTCGCGGAACAGGTCGTAGCGGCGGTTGCCGGGCTCGGTGCGGGTCGCGGCAACGAGGTGCCGCAGTTCGGCCTCGACCGTCGCGACGTGCTCGGGTTTCGGGATCAGGGTGGCGAATACGTAGACGGACATGATGTTTCCTTGGGCGAATCGGGATATCGGGATGAGCGATGGCGCGCCGCGCGCGCCATCCAATGATGGTTCAGGCCAGTTCGTCGGGACCGACGCGCACGACGACCTTGCCGAAGTTCTTGCCGGCGAGCAGCCCGATCAGCGCATCCGGCGCGCCGGACAGGCCGTCGACGACGTCCTCGCGCGCCTTCACCTTGCCTTGCGCGACCCACTCGCCCATTTCCTTCAGGAACGTGGCGTAACCCTGCGCATAGTGATCGAGGATGATGAAGCCCTGCATCCGGATGCGCTTGCGCAGCAGGATCGACGTCAGCAGCGGCAGGCGGTCCGGGCCGGCCGGCAGCGCGGTGTCGTTGTAATGCGCGATCAGCCCGCACACCGGCACGCGCGCGCCGATGTTCAGCAGCGGCAGCACCGCGTCGAACACCGCCCCGCCGACGTTCTCGAAATAGACGTCGATGCCGTTCGGGCACGCGGCCGCGAGTTGGCTCGCGAAGCCGGGGTCGCGGTGGTCGATGCACGCGTCGAAGCCGAGCGTGCCGGTCACATAGGCGACCTTGTCCGCGCCGCCGGCGATGCCGACCACGCGGCAGCCCTTCAGCTTCGCGATCTGCCCGACCACCGCGCCGACCGCGCCGCTCGCCGCCGCGACGACCACCGTCTCGCCGGCCTTCGGCTCGCCGATCTCGAGCAGGCCCGTGTACGCGGTGAAGCCCGGCATGCCGAGCACGCCGAGCGCGTATGACGGGTGCGCGAAATCGCGGCCGAGCGGAATCAGGTCGCTGCCGTCCGACAGCGCGTAGTCCTGCCAGCCGCCCGACGCGACGACGAGATCGCCTTCGCGAAACGCCGGCAGGCTCGACGCAACGACGCGGCTGACCGTGCCGCCGACCATCACGTCGCCCAGTTCCACCGGCGGCGCATAGGACGGCGCGTCGCTCATCCGGCCGCGCATGTACGGGTCGAGCGACAGCCAGACCGTGCGCAGCAGCACCTGGCCCGGCCCCGGCGCCGGCACCGCGCCCGTTTCGGCGCGGAAATCGTTCGGCGTGGGTGCACCCGCCGGGCGCGCGTTCAGGACGATCCTGCGGTTTTCGGTCTTGCTTTGCGACATGTGAACCTCCGTCAATAAGGATGCGTGCGATCGCACGATCCGGTCAGGAAAGGAAATCGGCAACCTGGCCGCCGGCACCCGGTATCGGATGGCCAGCGCGCCGGCTCATGATAAGTAGACCAGTCGTCTAATATCGGGACATAAAATAAGGCGCGCATGTGCGCGCCTCGCTTACTCCTGGGCTCCGTGCTCGCCGGCGGCGGCCGGCAGGTTCAGCATCCGCAGCGTCGCAGCCATCGCGTTTTCGATGGCCTTGCGGTCGCGGTGGATCTTCTCCAGCAGCGTCGCCCCGAGCCACAGCTCGTACAGCACCGCGGCGGTCTGGCGCGAATCGTCGATCCCATGCAGCGAACCGTCGGCCAGCCCCGCTTCGATGCCGGCCGCGAGCCGCTCGATGATCGCGGCGGTGCCGCGCCGCAGGACCGAGCGCATCGCCTCGGACAGATCGGACACCTCGGCGCCGAGCTTCACCGCGAGGCACTTGCCCTGCGGATCGTCGTTGCACTGCGTGAGCTGCCAGTTGGTCCAGTAGCTCATCAGGCGCTCGGCGCCCGTGCCGCACTGGCGGAGCAGCAGATTGTCGAGATGCTCGAGATAGCCGTCGAAATACGATTCGAGCAGCGCTTCCCCGAACGCCTCCTTCGAGCCGAAGTAATGGTAGAACGAGCCCTTCGGGATGCCCGCCGCGGCGAGAATCTCGTTCAGACCGACCGCCGAAAACCCCTTGTGGAGCATGATCGGCTTCGCGATGTTCAGGATGTGCTGGCGGACTTCCGCGCCTGAAGATGCATTCATGATGTGGCGTATGGTAGCAACGATTAGACCGGTCGTCTAGTAATGTTCAGCCGGTATTTTGAGTCGCACTTTACCCGATTCCGTCAGCGGGGCCGTATCGCGCCCGCGCGCCGGCATGCGCGCGCCGAGGGCATGCCGTGTGACCTGCTCCGGCTGCCGATCGAATAATCAGGACTGCCATCGCCCTGCCTGAGCACGACCGCTGCCCGATGCCGTTCAAATACAGGCTTCACGGTCCGGCTTCCCCGTCGACGAAACAGCGCAGCATCGCGTAGATGCAGTCGGTGAATTTCACCGGGTTTTAATGCACGCCGACTACGATCCCGCGTCATCAATCCACAGGCTGATGATCTTCCATTCTCATCTCATGAAAACGCATTCACCCAACCTGTCGCGCAGAAGCATGCTGGCGGCGGGATCGACGCTCGCCGCGACATCCATATTGAGCGCATGCGGCGGCGACGACATCTCGTCCCGCCCGGTGAACGACGCCGAACTGCAGGCACAGATCGTCGCCAGGCTCAATGCCCAGCTCGGCGATCCGGCCACCGTCGACGCCATGCTGCCGGCGCTGCTGGACGTCGGCTTCACGTGGAGCCTGCCGACGATTCCGGCCGGTCAGGTCGGTGCGATCGTCGCGTACAGCTTCGGCAATCGCCCGAACGCGGCGAGCGGCAACACGTCGAGCACGGGCGGCAACCAGGCCGCGCTGCCTGACCCGGGGCCCGTCAACGAAGCGCTCGCCGATGCCGTCCACCGGATCTACGCACTCAAGCCGGTGAAGGTGTATGCGCAATGGGAGATTGCGCGCTTCCTCGCGTCGAAGTACGGCATGGGCGCCGACGTGCTGACGTCGATCGAACCCGTGATCGCCAGCGACGGCACGATCGTGTATCTCAGCACGGCCGGCGTGGCCGCCGCCGCCGTGTCACGGGCGGGCGGCGCCGCCGCGATGGGCAACGTTGCCGTGGTCGGCCACCGCGACCACGCGAAGCGCTGCATCCAGACGTCGCAGCAAGCGGGCATGAAGGCGTACGCGGCGGCCGACGTGCCGCTGCCGGTCGCCTACGACCCGCAATCCGGCCAGCCCTGGACGCGCAACCGAAGCCTCTACCTCGTCCACGACATGCTGTCGCAGATGGCCACCCGGTCGATCGTCGCGACGGCCCACGCCTTTCCGAAAGGTTGACCGTGCCAACCGTCCTCATGCATTCGACGCACATGAAAAATCGCCGCCATTTCCTTGCATCCGTGCCCGCGCTCGCCGGCCTGTGCGCCGCCACGCCCGGCTTCGCTGCCGATGTTCCCGCCACCGATGCCGAGCTGCAGCGCCAGATGGCCGGCAAGCTGACGGCCGAACTGAACGATGCCGCGGTAGCCGCCGACGAGACCGGCTACCTGCTCGATACGTTCTTCGCATGGACGCCGCCGACGGTCGACGCCGGCCAGATCGACACGATCGTCGCGTACAGCTTCGGCAACCGCGCGGCGGCCTCCGGCAGCGCGCCGGTGCCGGGCCCCGTGAACGAGGCGACCGCCGATGCCGTGTTCCAGCTGCGCCGGAAAGTCGCGGCGCCGATCGTCGCGCAACAGGAAGTGGCCAGCGTGCTCGCGTCGAAGTACGGGTTGTCGGCAAGCGTGACGTCGGTCCCGCTGCCCGCCGCGCCGGCCAGCGCCGGCAACGTCGTGCCGACGCCCGACGGCGTGGCCGCTGCGATCGTCAAGCAGGCCGGCGCGGCCGCGGCGCTCGGCAAAGTCGGCATCGTCACGCATCAGGACCAGGCATCGATCGCCGTGCAGATGTCGAATGCGGCAGGCATGCAGGCTGCGGTGCCCGCGGGCGTATCGCTGCCGTCCGCCTACGACGCGTCGGCACAGCAGCCGGTGCAGCGCAGACGCGATCTCTATCTGCTCGGCATCGTGGCTACGCGGCTCGGCTTGCTGCGGCTCGCGTTGATCAAGCAGGAATATCCGAACGGATGATGGGCGCCCGGGCCGCTGGCGCCCGTCGCGTTGCTCGTCGCCATCGATTCGATCCGGCGACAGGTTCGACCGACAACCGCGAAACATGCTTCGCCGTCGGATCGTCGAATCAGGCCAGTCGGGCCTCCGTCATTCGCTCGACGCACCGGGCGGCGGCTATGCCGCGCGCCGCTTCCTGACGGCCTGCGCCGAAGCCGCCGCCTTCGCCGGACGTGCCGGCGCCCGGCGAGGCGCCGCAAGCGCCGCCATTTCACGCCGCAGCGTGTCGAGTTCGTTCCCGTACGCGGCGCTGGCCGCGCTCGCTCCGTCGAGCTGCCCCTGAATGCAGCGAGTCGCCCAGTTGCGCCTGCAACGCGGCGACGTCGCCGCGATGTTGTGCATCGCGCTTTTCGGCGCGCGCCGCCATCGCGTCGAGTTCCTTCTGCAATCGCGCCGCGGCCGTGCGTTCGCGATCGATCTCCTGAAGCGCCCGTTTCTCCGACGCGCGCAACCGCTCCTCGGCCCGGTTTGCGTCGTCGCGCAAGCGGTCGAGTTGCGCGGTGAAATCCGCGCGCGCCAGCGCCAGCGCGCGATTGCCTTCCGTGTTGTCCGTTTGCAGCCGCTCGATGTCCGCCTCGAGCGCACGCCGTTGATACAGCCGGTTGGCGGTCGGCGTGATGCCGAACCGGAAGAACAGCAGCGCGCAGGCTTCGCGGTACAGCTCGCGGGTTTTCGGGAAGTCGGCCTTCAGGCGCTCAATTTCGGCCGCGAGGCGGGTTTCGTCGGGAGCGATGTCGGACATGATCCCTCGCTCTCGACTGCCCGCGCAGCAACCGCTGCCGACGGGAGCGGCGATTATGACAGCGGCGCCGGAACGGTGTCGCGGAGCGCGAATTCCGGACGGGCCGGTTTGCATTTGCGCGTTGAAGTCAGGATAAGTTTTCTTATCTTAACGGCTGCATTGCGTGGCAAAACTGATGACCGGCAAAACGCGCCGGCCTGCTCGCCGCACGATTGACAACCGCGAATCGCTCGCCTACCCGCGCTGCTGCGCGAGCCATTGCGTCGGCGTTACCCCGACGCCCTGCGCGAAGGCGCGCGCCAGCGCGCTGGCGCTGCCGTAGCCGACTTCCGCCGCGATCTGCTTGACCGGCCGGCCACGGCGCAGCAGCGCCTTCGCGAGCCCGATCCGCCATTGCAGCAGGTATTCGCCAGGCGGCACGCCGACGACATCCGCGAAATGCGCGGCGAACCGCGAGCGGGACATGCCCGCCGTGCCGGCCATCTCCTCGAGCGTCCAGCCGTGCGACGGGTCCGAATGGACGGCCGTGAGCACCTTGCCGAGCCGTTGATCCGACAGGCCCGCGAGCGAGCCGGTGTCGACGAGCTGGCGCTGCATCGCATACCGCAGCAACTGCACCATCAGCACCTCGACGAGCCGGTTGGTCACCGCATCGTGGCCGCACGCCGGTTCGAGCGCTTCGGCGAACAGCAGCTGCTGGACCGCGTCGAGCGACGGCACACAGGTCAGCGGCGCGGCCAGCAGATCCGGCAGGTTGCGCAGCAGCGGATTCTCGTCGCGCGAGCCGAACGCGATGCTCGCGGACACGAGATCGGCCGGTTCGCGCGCGCCCGTATCGACCCGGCACGCATGCGGCCGCGGCAGGAACAGCACGCTCGGCCCGTCGAACTCGCGGCGCCCGATCGCGCCGCCGGTCACGACGATCCGCCCGGCGCGCAACAGGTGCAGGTGGCCGGCGCCGTCGGTGCCGCCCGCATCGCCGATGCCACCGTCGGGAAATACGCGGGCCTGCAGGTCGAAGCGGCTGATGAGGTTGGAGAGTCGATCGGGCATGGGACGATTGGTAGATTTTTGCGGACTTATTGTAACTTGTCGTCCCGTTCGTTCCGGTAGATTGGAGCACCTCGGCTCAACGCCGATTCAACCCTGTTTCAATCACCGAGGCATGCTCATGATCCAGTTCTACTACCACCCTTCCCCGAATCCCGCCAAAGTCGCCCTGTTCCTCGAGGAAAGCGGGTTGCCGTACGAACTGGTGCCGGTCGATACGCGCAAGGGCGAACAGCACGCGGACGCCTTCACGGCGATCAACCCGAACGCGAAGACGCCGGCGATCGTCGACGGCGACGCGACGGTGTTCGACAGCAACGCGATCCTGCTGTATCTCGCGGAAAAGAGCGGCCGCTTTCTCCCCGCGAACACGCCGGCCGCGCGCGGCGAGATGCTGTCGTGGCTGATGTTCGTCGCGACCGGCATCGGCCCGTATGCGGGGCAAGCGGTGCACTTCAAGCATTTCGCGCCGGAACCGAAGGCCTACGCGGTCAACCGCTACGACTTCGAGGCGTGGCGTCACTGGCGCATCGTCGACGCGCGTCTCGCGGCGTCGCGCTACATGCTCGGCGGCACGTACACGCTGGTCGACATGGCCGTCTGGGGCTGGGCGCGCGCGATCCCGTTCGTGCTCGGCGAAGGCGCGTGGGAGCAGCTGCCGAACGTGAAGCGCCTGGTCGACGAAATCAACGCCCGGCCCGCCGCGCAGCGCGCCGAGGCGCTGGCGGCGCGCCACGCGTTCAAGACCGAGATGGACGCCGCCGCCCGCCGCGCGATGTTCCCGCAGAACGCCCGGCTCGAGGCCGGCGCCACGGCGGGAGCGTGACATGCTCGATCTCTACTACTGGACGACGCCCAACGGTCACAAGATCACGATGTTCCTGGAGGAGACCGGGCTGCCGTACCGGATCGTCCCGGTGAACATCGGCCGCGGCGCGCAGTTCGAGCCTGAATTCCTGCGCATTGCGCCGAACAACCGGATTCCGGCGCTCGTCGACCCGGCCCCGGCCGACGGCGGCGAACCGCTGTCGATCTTCGAATCGGGCGCGATCCTGCTGTATCTCGCCGACAAGACCGGGCACTTCATTCCGCAGGACCTGCGCGGCCGCCATCTCGCGCTGCAATGGCTGTTCTGGCAGATGGCCGGGCTCGGGCCGATGGCCGGGCAGAACCACCATTTCGCGCAGTACGCGCCGGAGCCGCTGCCGTATGCGATCGATCGCTACGTGAACGAGACGTCGCGGCTGTACGGCGTGCTCGACAAGCATCTGGCGGACGGCCGCGACTACATCGCGGGCGACTACTCGATCGCCGACATGGCCTGTTATCCGTGGATCGTGCCGCACGCGCGCCAACGCCAGCGTCTCGAGGATTTCCCGCACCTGGCGCGCTGGTTCGAACGCACCGGCGCCCGCCCGGGGACGGTCCGTGCGTATGCGCGCGCGCAGGAAATCAACGTGGCGCCGACCGTCGACGAGGCGTCGCGCAAGATCCTGTTCGGGCAATCGGCCGCGACGGTGCGCTGACGCGCGGCTGAGTGGCCGCCATGGGCGGGCTTCGGTGTCATGCGTGCACCGGAGCCCGCTTCGCCCGTCACGACATCCCCATCCCGCAGTTTCCCCTTTCCGCCCCGCCGACAGTCACGCCTGCTCCGCCGTCATTTGTTACCGCGACGCAAGACTGTTGCTCCATGGCGGGTGTTCGAAGCCGGCGCGGATGCGCCTACAGTCCGTATCCATCGGATCCGTCGATCCGGTCGGCACTGAAGCCGAAACCCCATCGCACTTCGAGGCACATCATGAGCGCATCCAGAGTCATCATCGTTACCGGCGCGTCGCAAGGCATCGGCGCGGAAACCGTCAAGGCGTTCCGCGCACGCGGCCATCGCGTCGTCGCCACGTCCCGTTCGATCGCGCCTTCGCACGATCCGGACCTCGTCACCGTCGCGGGCGACATCGGCGACGCGGACACCGCGCGACGCGTGGTCGATACCGCGATCGAGCGCTTCGGCCGGGTCGACACGCTCGTCAACAACGCCGGCATCTTCATCGCGAAGCCGTTCACGCAGTACACGCCGGAAGACTATGCGGCGGTCAACCGCGTGAACCTGGACGGCTTCTTCCATGTCACGCAGCGCGCGATCGGCGCGATGCTGAAAGCCGGCGGCGGCCACGTGGTCAGCATCACGACGAGCCTCGTCGACCACGCGAACAGCAACGTGCCGTCGGTGCTCGCGTCGTTGACGAAGGGCGGCCTGAACGCGGCGACGCGATCGCTCGCGATCGAGTATGCGAAGGCCGGCATACGCGTCAACGCGGTGTCGCCGGGCATCATCAAGTCGCCGATGCACGCGGCCGATACGCATGAAACGCTCGCGTCGCTGCATCCGGTCGGCCGCATGGGCGAGATGAGCGATATCGTCGACGCGATCCTCTACCTCGATGCCGCGCCGTTCGTGACCGGCGAGATACTGCACGTCGACGGCGGCCAGAGCGCGGGGCACTGAGTGTGCCGCGGCGCGACGTCTAGCGCGTCCGCTTTTTCGGCGCGTGCGCCAGCTGCTCGACGAGATAGTCGACGAACACGCGCACGCGCGACGCCAGGTAGCGTCCGTGCGGATAGATCAGGAGAAACGGCCGCGAACGGCCGCCCTGCGCGGCCAGCACCTCGACGAGCCGGCCTTCGCGAAGATCCTGCTCGACGATGAAGCGGTAGGTCTGGAACAGCCCCGCGCCGTGGCGCGCGAGCGTCACGCCGGCGAGCACGTCGCCGGAGGTGCCGTAGCCGCCCGCCGTCGCGACGTCGCGTTCCTCGCCGGACGCGTGATGAAACAGCCACGGGATATGGCGCCCGCTGCTCGGCAATTCGAACTGGATGCATTCGTGCGCGTGCAGGTCGTCGACGGACGTCGGAACGCCCGCGCGCTTCAGGTAAGCGGGCGTCGCGACCGCGACGAGTTCCGCGTCTTCCAGCTTGCGTGCGATCAGGCTCGAATCGGCGGGCGCGCGGCCGCGAATCGCGAGATCGAATCCTTCTTCCGCGAAGTCGATGTTCCGGTTGCTCAGGTGCACGTCGACTTGCACGTCCGGATAGCGCTCGCGAAACGCCGGCAGCAGCGGCAGCACCCGATAGTGCCCGTACGGCGTCGGCATGCTGATCCGCAGCACGCCGGCGGGCGTGGCCTGCTGGCCCGTCGCCTCGCGTTCCGCGTCGACGAGCTGCGACAGCGCCTGGCGGCACTGCTCGAAGTAGCGCCGCCCCGCGTCGGTCAGGCGGATCTGCCGCGTCGTGCGCACGAAGAGCCGCACGCCGAGCCGCTCCTCGAGCCGCGCAACCGACCGGCTCACCGCCGCCGGCGTGACGCTCGCGGCCGTCGCCGCCTGCGTGAAGCTGCCGAGTTCCGCCGCGAGGCAGAACAGCTCGATGCTGCCGAGCAGCAGGTCGTCGAATTTGCGTTGCATGCGTGTTTTCCTGCGGCTTCCGGTGCGTTGCGGGCGGTGGGCGACGAGGGCGGCCACGCCCGATCGGATGAACGAATCGGATGAACGAGTGTGCACGATTATCGTGCGCGAAACCAGCGCGGCGGCGCGGCCGCCGCATTCGTTACATCGCGTCCGCAGTCATTTGCGCCGATGACATTTACCGCCCGCGCACGCGTGGCTACATTGACTGCAATGCGCGCGGACGTGCAGCAGCCGCTTCACGCGATCGCGCTCGCGATTCCACGGAAAGGAGAACGACATGACCGTCGAACAGAAACTCGCCGCGCTCGGCCTCAGCCTGCCCGAGCCGCCGCAACCGCTGGGCAGCTATACGGCGGTCAGCGAAGCCGGCAACCTGCTGTTCATTTCCGGGCAGGTGCCGCTTGCCGGCGGCTGGATGGTGTTCACCGGGCGGGTCGGCGAACAGCGGACCGTCGACGAAGGCAGGCAGGCGGCCCGGCTGGCCGCGCTGAACGTGCTCGCGCAAATCGACCGGCACCTCGGCGGATTCGACCGGCTGCATCACATCGTGCGCGTCGAGGGGCATGTGAGCTCCGCCGACGGGTTTCATGGCCAGCCGGCGGTGATCGACGGCGCGTCGGACCTGTTTGCGGCCGTGCTGGGCGACAAGGCCGGCCATGCGCGCTCGGCGTTCTCGCACCGCCAGTTGCCCGCCGATGCGTCCGTCGCACTGGTGGTGATCGCCGAGCTGCGGCCGGCGTGAATGCCGCCGGGATGCCCCCTGCCCGGCGGCGGACGGCGATCCGGATTCGAATGGGTTCCGGATCCCGCACAATAAATCGCGCGCGATTTAATCGAAACCGCTTGACATTGTGAGGCGCCTCCCCGAGAATGCATCGCATGCGATCGAATCGCATAAGCCAATACCCGAAACGACCCACGAAGGAGTCACCATGAGCAAGATCGAAAAAGTCCTGTACACCGGCAAGACGCACACGTCGTCGGGCGGCCGCGATGGCGCGGTCCGCAGTTCCGATGGCCGTCTCGACCTGCAGCTTTCGTCGCCCGGCAGCGCCGGCACCGGCACCAACCCCGAGCAGTTGTTCGCCGCCGGCTGGTCGGCCTGTTTCATCGGCGCGATGCAGCTCGCGGCGCGCGCGTCGAAGGTCGCACTGCCGGCGGACCTTGCGGTCGACGCCGAAGTGGATCTGGGCATGGGCGGCAACGCGTACTTCCTGCAGGCGCGCCTGAACGTCAGCCTGCCGGGCCTCGAGCGCGACGTCGCGCAGCGCATCGTCGATGCCGCGCACCAGACCTGCCCGTATTCGAAGGCGACGCGCGGCAACATCGACGTCACGATCAATATCGTCTGAGCACCCGAATCAATGAGTCGACGCGCGCGGCCCGCCGGGCCCGGCAGTCGACGCCCTGATCGTCACAACGTTTCCTGTCGAGGTACACCATGAAGAACCCGCTGATTGCCACCCTGCTCGTCGCCGTTTCGGCTTCCTTCACCGCATCTGCGTTCGCCAGCGACGAAGCGCAGACCGTGACCCGCGCCCAGGTGCGCGCCGAGCTGCGCCAGCTCCAGCGCGCCGGCTACCAGCCGGGCCGCGCGAACGATCCGCACTATCCGGAAGATCTGCAGGCGGCGCTCAAGCGCATTCACGCGAGCGACGCGGTGGCAGGCGACACGTCGGCCGCCGGGTATGGCGCCGAAGGCGAGGCGGCCGCGCAGTCGGGCGGCAAGCGCGTGATCCTCACCGCCGATCGTTCGATCTACTTCGGGCATTGAACGCGTGGAGCGGCCGCTGATGTCACGGCGCTGTCGCTGATGAATTTCGATAAAAATAGCGTATGCGATGTAATCGCATGCGCTATTTGTCTTTGGTGAAAGGGATGGCGAACGTGCGGAATGCCGGCTGGCGCCGGCCTCCCGTCACGCCTGTTCCTGCGCCTCGGTCGCGCGAATCAGGTTGTTGCGCAGCGTCGCGATCCCCTTCTGCATCTTCGCGAACTCGTCGGGCTTCAGCCCGGTCGCCTCGACCAGATCCATGTTGAGCCCCTTCTCGCGCAGGCGCCGGCCGGCCTTCGTCAGGCTGACGAGCACCTGGCGTTCGTCGGCCGGATCGCGCTGCCGCTGCAGGTAGCCCATCGCCTCGAGCTTCTTCAGGATCGGCGTCAGCGTATTGGATTCGAGGAACAGCTTGTCGCCAAGGCTGCCGACCGTCTGGTTGTCCTCTTCCCACAGCGCAATGATCGTGATGTATTGCGTGTACGTGAGGCCCAGCTCTTCGAGGATCGGCTTGTAAGCCTTGCCGAAGGCGAGATTCGCCGAGTAAACGGCAAAACACAGGAAGTCCGACAGCTTCGGCGCTGTGCGGGGATCCGTCTCGGTCGATTTCATCAGTTGCCTCCTTGGCAAAGATCGCGCGCGCGAATGTCGGCATTATATATCGCGTGCGATCTTATCGGAAGCAATAGGGATTGCCGGCGCGCGATGTGAGTCGCGGCCGGCGGGTGCGCGACAGCGCGGGGAGCGGCGATCAGCGGGGCGCGTTGTCGGGGCGGCTCGTTCTCTTGAGGAGCCGCAGCCGCTGTTCCGCGATCAGCGAACACTGGACCGGATGCGCGAGTTCGGTCGCGAATCCGCCTGCGACGAACAGCAGGACGGCAAGCAGGCGCTTCATGCGCCCTCCACCACGGACAGGCTCGCGCCGTCCGACACGGTCGCATCGAGCGCGTACGGGTCGACCCCGTCGAGACAACCGAGATTGACGCGCCAGCACGCCGGATCCCTGCGCGTCTGATGAAACGGATAGATGCCGCAGTGCTTGCAGAAGTAGTGCTTCGCGACGCGCGTGTTGAACTGATAGACCGTCAGTGCGTCCTGCCCTTCGAGGATCGTCAGTTCCTTGCCGTCGAACATCGGGCTCATCAGCGCGCCCCGGCGGCGGCACAGGCTGCAGTTGCAGCGCGCCGCCGGCGTGATGGCGGTGCGGACTTCGAACTTGACGGCCCCGCAATGGCAGGACCCCTTGTACAGCGCGGCTTGTGACATGTGACGCTCCGTTTCCAGGTGGTGGCTGTGTTATAGCCCACCCGGAACATCGCGTTGTATCGCCATGTATCGATGCCGCGCGCCGATACAGGACGTTTCATTTCACCTCCGCTCATGCTGCGCGATGACGACACGCGAACAGCGGACTCTTGCGGCTTCCTTTCACCGCATGCTAGAGTCGCGGCCATTCCATCCACCCACTCACCGCAAGGAGAAACCAAGATGATTGCAAGCCTGCCCTTCTCCCGTCGCGGGTCGTAGTCCGGGTTCATCGCGTCCGTTCGTTTCATCGTTCACGCATCGCAGCTGACTGCATCGTCGTTCCGGCGATGCCGCGGGTCGTCCTGATCCATTCGCGCTGCCGTTCTCCCCGACATTCGATGTCAGGCAGTGCATTCGCACGCGCTGCCCGTGCCATGGCCCGCCGTTCCTTTTTCTCATCGAACGGAATTTTCCATGGGCAATTCCCGGCAAGACCTGGCGGACGGCGTCACCCTGTACGCGTCCGCCGAAACCTGGATCGAAGGTGAAGCGATCCGGCAGCTGAAACTGGCTGCCACCCTTCCGGGCATGCGGCGTGTCGCCGGCATGCCGGATCTCCACCCGGGGCGCGGCTATCCGGTCGGCGCGGCGTTCTTCTCCACCGGCTGCCTGTATCCGGCGCTGATCGGCGGCGACATCGGCTGCGGCATGGCGCTCTGGCAAACCGCGCTCGACGCGCGGCGCGCCAGCGCGGTGCGGCTCGTCGTCCAGCTCGGCTCGATCGACGCGCGCCTCGACGACAGCTGGCAGTCGTCGATCGCCGACGCGGGCCTGGCCGGCCATGCGTTCGCCGCGTCGCTCGGCACGATCGGCAGCGGCAATCACTTCGCCGAGCTGCAGAAGCTCGACCACGTATACGACGAGGACGCCGTGCACGCGCTCGGCCTCGAACGCAACCGCTTGCAGCTGCTCGTGCACAGCGGCTCGCGCGGCTTCGGCCAGTCGATCCTCGAACGGCACATGGACGCGCACGGCTACAACGGCCTCGACGACACGCATGCCGATTGCGCGGCCTACCTGCAGCGTCACGACGAGGCGCTGCGCTACGCGGTGGCCAACCGCGAGCTGATCGCGCGCCGCATGCTCGCGCGCTGGCGCAGCGGCGGCCGGCGCATCCTCGACGTCAACCACAACCTGGTCGGCCGCGCCGCCGTCGACGGCGTGCCGGGCTGGCTGCATCGCAAGGGCGCGACGCCCGCCGACGCGGGGCCGGTCGTGATCCCCGGCTCGCGCGGCGACTACAGCTATCTCGTCGAGCCGTTGCCGCGCGACGACGCGGCGAGCCTTGCATCGCTCGCGCACGGCGCCGGGCGCAAGTGGTCGCGCGGCGACTGCCGGGGCCGGCTCGAACGGCGCTTCGCGCCGTGGCAGCTGACCCGCACGCGGCTCGGCAGCCACGTCGTCTGCGAGAACCGCGAGCTGTTGTATGAAGAAGCGCCGCAGGCGTACAAGCCGATCGACAGCGTCGTCGACGCGCTCGAAGCGGCGGGGTTGCTGCGCAAGCTGGCGCGGCTCGCGCCCGTGTTGACCTACAAGACGTCGGGAGCGTGCTGCTGATGATGCTCCAGATTTCTTCCGCACACGGGCCGGTTGAGTGCCAGCTCGCCGCGGCGAAGGCGCTGCAGCGCCTGCAGGTCGAAGCCGATGCGAGCCGCGTCGCATTGGCGGTGCTCGATCTGCAACCGGGCGATCGCCCGGGCACCGTGCGCTCCGCGCTGCTGGATCTCGACGGAGACGGCGCCGCGGCGCTCGCCGATCGCTGGGCCGGCACGCTGCAATGGATCTGCGCCAGCCCTTACCGCTTGCGTCATCCGCGCAAGAACTGGTTCGTCGGCGTGACCCGCTGCGCCGACGCGCCGCCGTTGCCGGCCGGCGAAGTGAGGTTCGAAGCGATGCGCGCGCGCGGTCCCGGCGGCCAGCACGTCAACAAGACCAGCAGCGCGATCCGGGCGACCCATGTCGCGACCGGCACGTCGGTGCGGGTCGAAAGCGAACGCAGCCAGCATGCGAACAAGCGGCTGGCGCTGCAGCTGCTGCACGCGCGCCTGCAGCAACAGGCCGACCAGCAGGCCGGGCACGCGCGCCAGCAGCGGCGCATGCAGCATTTCGCGCTGGAACGCGGCAATCCGGTGCGGGTGTTTCATGGCGTCGCGTTCACGCCGTCGCGCTGAGCAAGTGCCCATCGGGCCGCACGGGTTCGCTGCCGCACGCGCACAGGCGGCCGGCGGCTCCGCTCGCGCCGGCGTGCCGCCCTCGCCCGTCGCAACCGTTCCCGCATCCCGGGGACGGAACCCCATCCAGCCTTTCTGGCCGGGAAAGGATGCTTGAGACATCCGCAATTATCGCGAGCGCGGAATTCGCCCACTATCTCCCGGACGACCGATCACGCGGCCTGCGCGGCCTGTGATGCATCGGCCGCGAACGACCCGGCCCCGCGCCGCGGCAATCCGATAATCAGGAGACACGATGAACAGCCAATCCCTCGACCTGGGCGGCGACACGGGCCGGCCCGCGCCCGCCCGCGCCGCCGATGCCGACGCGGCCCGCCCTGCCGCCCGCGGCGTCACGCTCGGCGATTTCATGGACGACTTGCCGGTGGGCGCGCTGCACCGCTTCGTCGTCTGGGTGATCGGCGTCGGCCTGTTCTTCGACATGTACGAGATCTTCCTCGTCAGCACGATCGGCACCGCGCTGCAGACCGAATACGGGCTGAACCGCCAGAGCGCCGATTTCAAGCTGCTGCTCGCGTCCGCGTTCATCGGCATGTTCTTCGGCGCGCTGTGCCTCGGCAGCCTCGCCGACCGCATCGGCCGGCGCAAGGCGTTCCTGCTGACGCTGAGCTGGTACAGCGCGTTCTCGCTGGTCGGCGCGTTCTCGGTCAACGCCGACATGCTCGTGATCTGCCGCTTCCTGACCGGCATCGGCGTGGGCGCGATCTATCCGGTGGCGGACAGCTTCCTGTCGGAAATCCTGCCGAAGGCGCGGCGTGGCCGCCTCGCCGCCTGGGCGTACACGACGTCCTACGTCGCGGTGCCGCTGGTCGGCTTCCTCGCGGTCTGGCTCAATCCGCTGCATATCGGCGGCGTGGCCGGCTGGCGCATCATCCTCGCGATCGGCAGCCTCGGCGCCGTGTACGTGCTGCTGGTCCGGCACCGGCTGCCCGAGAGCCCGCGCTGGCTGCTCGCGCAGGGGCGCGCCGACGAGGCCCACGCGATGCTGCGCCGCTTCGCGGACAGCGCCGGCGTGCGCATGCCCGAACGGTTCGCCGCGCCGGCGCAGCCGCAGCGGCCGCTCGCGCTGCGCGAGCGCATCGCGCTGCTGCGCCGCAAGCCGTACGACACGCGCTACCTGATGCTCGCGATCTTCCACCTGTTCCAGGGCTTCGGCTATTACGGCTTCGGCACGCTGGCGGGCGCGGTGGTCAAGAGCCGCGGCTTCGACGTGACCGACAGCACGCTGTTCATCGCGCTGTCGTTTCTCGGCTACCCGATCGGCTCGCTGCTGTCGATTCCGCTGCTCAACTGGATCGAGCGCCGCACGCTGGTGATCGGGGCGATCCTGTCGATCGCCGCGTTCGGCCTGTGCTTCGCGTATTCGGGCAACACCGCGCTGATCGTCTGCTTCGGCGTGTTGACGACCTGCGCGTCGAACGTGTTCAGCAACGCGTACCACGTCTATCAGGCGGAGATCTTCCCGGCGCGCGTGCGCTCGACCGCGATCGGCAGCACCTATGCGCTGTCGCGCATCGTCAGCGGCGCGCTGCCGTTCATCCTGCTGCCGGTGCTCGGCCATTACGGCGCGGGCGCGATGTTCGGCGTGATTTCGGTCGCGCTCGGGATCGTCGCGGTGACGCTGCGCGTGCTCGGGCCGCTGACCACACGACGCAGCCAGGACGAGATCAATCCGGTGTGACTGGACAAAAAAAACGCCAACCCGTGAAGGGTTGGCGTTGTGCCTGCGGGGATGAACGTATCAGGAGAACTGGTTCATCGTGTTGTCCTTGCCCGCCGCCTTCAGGGCCGCTTCGCCGCTGAAGTATTCCTTGTGGTCGTCGCCGATGTCCGAGCCGGACATGTTCTGGTGCTTGACGCACGCGATGCCCTGACGGATTTCCTTGCGCTGCACGCCCGCCACGTAACCGAGCATGCCCTGGTCGCCGAAGTATTCCTTGGCCAGGTTGTCGGTCGACAGCGCGGCGGTGTGGTACGTCGGCAGCGTGATCAGGTGGTGGAAGATGCCGGCTTCGCGCGACGCGTCGGCCTGGAAGGTCCGGATCTTCTCGTCGGCGAGCTTCGCCAGTTCGGTCTCGTCGTATTCCACGCTCATCAGCTGCGCGCGGTCGTATGCCGACACGTCCTTGCCCGCGGCCTTCAGCGCGTCATACGCCTGCTGACGGAAATTCAGCGTCCAGTTGAACGACGGGCTGTTGTTGTACACCAGCTTCGCGTTCGGGATGACCTTGCGAATTTCGCTGACCATGCCGCCGATCTGCGCGATATGCGGTTTTTCGGTTTCGATCCACAGCAGGTCGGCGCCGTTCTGCAGCGACGTGATGCAGTCCAGCACGCAGCGCGCTTCACCCGTGCCGGCGCGGAACTGGAACAGGTTGCTCGGCAGGCGCTTCGGACGCAGCAGCTTGCCGTCGCGCTTGATGATGACGTCACCGTTGCCCAGCTGGTCGGCCGACAGTTCCTCGCAATCGAGGAACGCGTTGTACTGGTCGCCGAGGTCGCCCGGCGCGTTGGTCACGGCGATCTGCTTGGTCAGGCCGGCGCCCAGCGAGTCGGTACGCGCCACGATGATGCCGTCGTCCACGCCCAGTTCCAGGAACGCATAGCGGATCGCGCGGATCTTGGCCAGGAAGTCCTCGTGCGGCACGGTGACCTTGCCGTCCTGGTGGCCGCACTGCTTCTCGTCGGACACCTGGTTTTCGATCTGGATGCAGCAGGCGCCCGCTTCGATGAACTGCTTGGCCAGCAGGTAGGTTGCCTCGGCGTTGCCGAAGCCCGCGTCGATGTCGGCGATGATCGGCACGACGTGGGTGACGTGGTTGTCGATCTTTGCCTGGATGGCGGCCTTGGCCGGGCCTTCGGCCGCGTCCAGCTCGCGGAACAGGCCGCCCAGTTCACGGGCGTCGGCCTGGCGCAGGAAGGTGTACAGCTCGCGGATCAGCGCGCTGACGGAGGTCTTTTCGTGCATCGACTGGTCCGGCAGCGGGCCGAACTCGGAGCGCAGCGCGGCCACCATCCAGCCGGACAGGTACAGGTAGCGGCGTTCGGTGCTGTTGAAGTGCTTCT
The DNA here is from genome assembly GCF_902830275.1 of Burkholderia stagnalis. Taxonomy (GTDB): domain Bacteria; phylum Pseudomonadota; class Gammaproteobacteria; order Burkholderiales; family Burkholderiaceae; genus Burkholderia; species Burkholderia stagnalis. The sequence continues at coordinate 66,585 of NZ_CADESW010000004.1, forward strand.
TGATGGAGATCATCTTCTGCTGGCCGATGAAGCCGTGCCAGCAGCCGAGCGACTGCGTGTACTTCGACGGGTCGGCATCGTAGGCGGCCATGTCGGCGCGCATGATCTTGGCGGTGTACCTGGCGATGTCCAGGCCCGTCTTGAACTTGTTCTGGGCACGCATGCGAGCGGCATACTCGGGATTGATCGCATTCCACGCGCTGCCGTGGGTTTCTTTCAAACCGGCAACTGCCTTGATGTCGTCTTGATACTGGGCCATGTCTATCTCCTGAGAGCAAAGCGCGATTGAGCAAAGGGTTCAGCGTGCCGCCCCGTCTGGCGAAGCGAACTGCATGACCAAATAGTAACGCCGCGCGAATGCGTTTCGGTGATGTCTTATATAAGACATAAGACGTTATTTTCTTTTATTTTTCAATGAGATAGGTCTTGCGTTTTGCGATGCAAAACAAGTTTTCAAGCGGCGAAAAAGAAAGGCGGCGGGAAGTCGATGTGAATTCCGCAATGCGAAACGCGCTTTCGGCTGCTGGAGGCGGCGGGTATCCCGCGCTCAGCGCGCCGACATGAAATCGAACAGCTTCGCGATATCCGTCGTCAGCACGCTGCCGGCCTTCACGCCGACCCACAGCGTGCGCATCGCCCACGCATCGTCGAGCTTCACCACGCACAGCCGCGAGCCGGCGCGCTCGGTGGTCACCGCGTCGCGCGGCAGGATGCCGATGCCGAGCCCCGCCTCGATCATCCGGCTGACCCCATCGAAATTCGACACCTGGATGCGCAGCTTCAGCGAGCGCTCGGCCGAGAACGCGGCGTCGGTCATCCGGGCCAGCAGCGAACTGCCGTCGCTGAGCCCGACGTAGTCGTCGTCCAGCGTATCGGCGAAACGCACCGCCCCGCGATCCGCGAAGCGGTGGCCGCGCGGCACCAGCAGCACGAGTTCGTCGCGACGGTACAGCCGGCGCTCGATGCCGGGCGCGGGCACGTTGTCGGCGAACACGCCGAGATCGGTCTTGCCCGATGCGAGCGCGTCGACGATCTCATGGCTCAGGCGCTCCTCGAGGCTCACTTTGATGCCGGGGTTGGACGTGAGGAACGCGGCGAGATCGACCGGCAGGAACTGGACGATCGCGGACGTGTTCGCCCACACGCGGATATGGCCGCGCACGCCGGCGACGTAGTCGCTCATCTCGTGCGCCATGCGGTTCACCTGGTCGATCACCTTTGCCGCATGGTCGAGCAGCGCGCGGCCGGCGGGCGTCAGCTCGACGCCGCGCGCGTGCCGCACGAACAGCGCGCTGCCGGTCACGCTCTCGAGTTCCGCGATGCGCTTGCTGACCGCGGACAGCGTGAGCTGGCCATGCTCGGCCGCCTTCGTCAGGCTGCCGTGCTCGGCGACCAGCGCGAATACCCGCAGCGACTGCAGATCGAAATGAAGCGGGTTGACCATGGCGAACGTTGTGTGGCGGGTGGGCGGGCAATCGGCGCAATGCGGCGCGGCGCGGCGTGGCCGATTGTCCGTCAATCGGCCGCGCGCCGAAAGTGCGGAAAGCCCGGCCGCGCAGGCGCCGTCGGCGGTCGGACGGCGGCGGGATCGCCCCGCCCGATGCGCGGGTCAGGTCAGATCAGCTCGGAGATCTCGATCAGGTTCAGGTCCGGATCGCGCACGTACACCGAGCGGATCTTCTGCGTCGCGCCGGTGCGCTCGACCGGCCCTTCGACGATCGGCCAGGCCATCCGGTTCAGGTGCGCGATCACGTCGTCGAGCGGCACCGAGGCGATGAAGCACAGATCGAGCGCGCCGGGCGCCGGCAGATGCGCCTTCGGCTCGAACTCCGCGCCGCGCACGTGCAGGTTGATCTTCTGGTTGCCGAAGCGGAACGCGATGCGCCCCGCGCCGAACGATTCGAGCCGCATCTGCAGCACTTCCGTATAGAAGTGCTTCGTCGCGTCGGGGTCGACGCAGGTCAGCACGAGATGATCGAGGTGGTCGATCAACGCCATGTGTGTCTCCTTTTGATGAGGATCGCAAGAGCCGTCGAGGCTCACGAAAACGCCCGTTGCGCCGGCATGCCGTCGGTGGCGAATGCCGGCGCGGGATGAAGATCCGAACGGCGGCCGGCCTTCAGGATCTGGCTCGGCACGTCGTGGCCGACGAGCGCCGGCAGCCGCGCGGCCGCGTCGAGCGCCGCCACGAGGTCGATGCCCGTATCGTAGCCGTCGAGCGCGAGCATGTGCACCAGTTCCTCGGTGCACACGTTGCCGGTCGCGCCGGGCGCGTACGGGCAGCCGCCGAGGCCGCCGAGCGACGCGTCGAAGCGCACGATGCCCGCGTCGAGCGCCGCGAGCGTGTTCGCGAGCGCCATGCCGCGCGTGTTGTGGAAGTGCAGCGTGAGTGCGCGCGCGCCGAAGCGGGCCATCGCGCGTTCGCACAGGTCGCGCACCTGCGACGGATACGCCATGCCCGTCGTGTCGCACAGCGTGAAGCCGTGCACGCCGAGATCCGCGAAGCGCTGCATCCACGCGAGCACGCCTTCGGCCGGCACGTCGCCTTCCATCGGGCAGCCCATCGCCGTCGACAGCGACACGTTGATCGCAACGCCGGTGCCGCGCACCGCGTCGATCACGTCGCGCAACTGCGCGAACGACTGCTCGCGCGTCATCCGCAGGTTGGCGCGGTTGTGGCTCTCGCTGACCGACATCACGAGATTCACTTCGTCGACGCGGCACGACAGCGCGCGTTCGGCGCCGCGCACGTTCGGCACCAGCACCGTATAGACGACGCCCGGTGCGCGCGCGATCCCGTGCATCACGGCCTCGGCGTCGCGCAGCGCCGGAATCGCCTTCGGCGACGTGAACGACGTCACCTCGATCTTCGCGTACCCGCATGCGCTCAGCGCGTCGACGAGCGCGATCTTGTCGTCGGTGTCGACGAAGCGCGCCTCGTTCTGGAAACCGTCGCGCGTCGCGACTTCGTTGAGATAGAGCCGTGTGCCTTTCATCGTCATGTCGTGTTGTCCGCCGGGGTTCAGATCACGCCGCGCGCGCGCCAGCCGTCGCGGGTCGCCGCATCGATGCCGAGCGAATCGAGCACTGCGTCGGTGTGCGCGCCGAGCGCGGGCGCGGCGTGCGCGATGCGCCCCGGCGTCGCGCCGAGCTTCGGCACGATGCCCGGCACGCTCACCGGCGTGCCGTCCGGCAGCGCGGCGTCGACGATCATCTCGCGCGCGCGGTAGTGCGGGTCGGCCGCGATGTCGGCGACGTCGTAGATGCGGCCCGACGGGATCCGCGCGTCGTTAAGCGCGGCCAGCACGTCGTCGAGGTCCTGGCGCGCGCTCCATTCGCCGATCGCCGCATCGATGCGCGCGACCTGCGCGACGCGGCCGTCGTTGTGCGCGAGCGCGGGATCGTTGCCGAGATCGGGCCGCCCGATCAGCTCCATCAGCCGCCGGAAGATGCTGTCGCCGTTGCCGGCGATCAGCGCGTAGCGGCCGTCGCGGCAGCGGTACGCATTGGTCGGCGCGATACCCGGCAGGCTGCTGCCGGCCGCCTCGCGCACCGCGCCGAACACCGAATACTCGGGCAGCAGGCTCTCCATCATGTTGAAGACCGACTCGTACAGCGCGACGTCGACCACCTGCCCTTTGCCGCCCTGCTGGTCGCGATGCCGCAGCGCGAGCAGCACGCCGATCACGCCGTGCAGCGCCGACAGCGAATCGCCGAGCGAGATGCCGACGCGCACCGGCGTGCGGCCCGGTTCGCCGGTCAGGTGCCGCAGGCCGCCCATCGCCTCGGCGATCACGCCGAAGCCCGGCCGGTCGCGATACGGCCCGCTCTGGCCGAAGCCCGACACGCGCAGCATGATCAGCCCGGGGTTGATCGCCGACAGCACGTCCCAGCCGAGCCCCCAGCCTTCGAGCGTGCCGGGGCGGAAGTTCTCGATCAGCACGTCGGCGTCGGCTGCGAGCCGGCGGATCACGTCCTGCCCTTCCGGCGTGCGCAGGTCGAGCGTCAGCGACGTCTTGTTGCGCGATTGCGCGGCCCACCACACCGACGTGCCGTCGTGCAGCATCCGCCACTTGCGCAGCGGGTCGCCGGTGCCCGGCGGTTCCACCTTGATCACGTCGGCACCGAACTCGGCGAGCATCCGGCCCGCGAACGGCCCGGCGATCAGTTGCCCGAGTTCCAGCACGCGGATGCCATCCAGCGGTCTCGTCATCGTCGTCTCCGAAAGCGTGTTGTCGATGACGGCGATCATGACCGGGATCGCGCGGCCGGAATATCGATCGATGCTCAAGCTGCCTTTCCGGAATGGAAAGGCTCGCGCGCTGCGTGGCGCGCCGCGCCGGGCCGACGGTTCGCGGCGGCTTTCCGGATCGGCAAGCAGGGTCGCGCAACGAGCAAGCCGCGCGGCCGCGCGACGCGCACAATCGTGCCCTTCCCGCGTCCGCCGGACGCAGGTCACCGACACCCACAGGCGCTGCCATGTCCCTCGCTTCCCCTCCGCTGAAGATCGTCTTTCTCGATCGCGCGACGCTGTCGCCGCGCACCGTCCTGAAGCCGTTTGCGTTTCCGCATGCGCTGCGCACGTTCGAGCGCACCGCGGCGAGCGAGGTGGCCGAGCGGATTCGCGACGCGGATATCGTGATCACCAACAAGGTGCGGCTCGACGCGGCGGCGCTCGCGGGCGCGCAGCGCCTGCGGCTGGTCGCGATCGCCGCGACCGGCACCGACAACGTCGACCTGCACGCGTGCGCGGCGCGCGGCATCGTCGTGAGCAACATCCGCGGCTACGCGGCGCGCACGGTGCCGGAGCACACGTTCGCGCTGATCTTCGCGCTGCGCCGCAGCCTGGTCGCGTATCGCGACGCGGTGCGCGCGGGCCGCTGGCTCGACAGCGGCCAGTTCTGCTTTTTCGATTTTCCGATCCGCGACCTGGCGGGGGCGACGCTCGGCATCGTCGGCGACGGCGTGCTCGGGCGCGCGGTGGCCGGCATCGCGCGCGCGCTCGACATGCGGGTGCTGTTTGCCGAGCATGGCGAGCGCGGCGATGCGGCGGCCGGCTACGTGCCGCTCGAAGCGCTGCTGCGCGACAGCGACATCCTGACGCTGCACTGCCCGCTCACGTCCGCGACCCGGCATCTGATCGATGCGGCCGCGTTCGCGCGGATGGCGCGCCGGCCGCTCGTGATCAACACCGCGCGCGGCGGGCTCGTCGACGAAGCGGCGCTCGTCGACGCGTTGCAGTCAGGGCAGATTTCGGGTGCGGGGTTCGACGTCGTCACCGAGGAACCGCTGCCGGCCGCGCATCCGTTCCAGGCGATCCTGTCGCATCCGGGGTTCATCCTCACGCCGCATGTCGCATGGGCGAGCGACGAGGCCATGCAGGCGCTCGCGGATCAACTGGTGGAGAACGTGACCGCGTTTCAGGGCGGTGCGCCGCGCAACGTCGTGACGGCCGAGTGAGGTGCGTGAAAACCGCCGGTCGGCGGTCAGGGGTGTTTCGCGGGGGAATCGGGGGCGGGCCAGGCGTGCGGCTGCACGCCGGCATCGATCCGTTGTCCGGCTCAGTACGCGGACATTTCGACGCAAGGATCGGCCGATGTCGGCGCGCAAACGACCGAATACTTCGCGCTTTCGCGCATCAGCGTTTCGCCTTGGTGCAGCGCGTCCTTGATCTCCGGATGCTGGGCGTAGGCGAGGAATGCGGAACACACGACTGCCGACATGCAGATCAGCGAAAAGGCAATTCTTTCAATGGCTTGGAAACGTTCAGGCATGATTCGACCTTTCTTCGAGGTCGACATTATATCTCGAATAAGGGTTTTCCCTGATGCCGGGGCGGTGTGCACGGGCGGCCCGATCCCGTGCACACCCGTGATGACATCAGTAGTCACTCAAACTTGACATTCAACGGAAGGGGCAAGCCCGTCGCCGCCTTACCGCACGGCCGACGCCGCGCTGGCCGGTGCGGCCGGCGGCCATGCCTTGCCGATCCGGTCGATCAGCGATTTCGCGGCGCCCGTCGCGAGCGCCGCGTCGACGCCCGACGTCTGCCATGCGCCGTCCGCGCCCTGCACGAACGTCAGCTCCGCGCGCGACGGCGCGTCGCCGGGGTCCGCGGCGCGCCACGTGAACACGACGTTGCACGTGTAGGTGCGCTCGCCGACCTTCCTGCAATCGCCGTCCGGCTTGACCGACACGACGTCGGCCGACACCGGCAGCGGCTGGCCGAGCAGCGCGTTGAGGCCGCCGTGGTTCTCGGCCTCGAGCGCGCGGCGCACGGCCGCGTCGACGTCGCGCGCGCCGGGGCCGTCATGGAACAGGTTGCAGGCGGCGAGCAATGTCGTCGAAAGGCCGAGCGTCAACAGCGTGGGAAACTTCATGGATATCCGTGGTTCGGTGGTGAGCGTCCGGGCGCGCGCGGCGCGCGCCACGAAGGCGCCGGCCGTGGGCCCGCATGCGACGTAGTCTGCAACGTTCGCGCCCCGTGTACGGTATCCATTTGTAACCAATTGCACGGCGGCCGGCGCATGCACGAGCGGCGTCGAATGCAACACCCCCTACTGCCGCTCCTGCTTCACGCGGCTCACGAGCTGCGTCGGGCTCACGAACTGCAGCGCAATCACGACCCATACGAGCGTGATGGCCATGTAGATCATCGCCATCGCGTCGATCGACTGCGGCGCACGCACGCCGGTCGAGAACACCGCATAGTAGAGCGCGACGACGAGCGTCTGCGTGCTCGGCCCGGCCGTGAAGAACGTCAGCTCGAACATCCCGATCGTGCGCACCAGCACGAGCAGCCCCGCCGCGAGCATGCCCGGCACCAGCAGCGGCAGCAGCACGTAGCGGAAATAGCGCCACGTGTTCGCGCCGAAGATGCGCGCGGCCGCCTCGAGGTTCGGGTCGATCTGCTCGATGAACGGCGTCATCACGAGGATCACGAACGGCAGCGCCGGCACGAGGTTCGCGAGGATCACGCCGGGCAGCGTGCCCGCGAGCCCGACCTTGTACATCACGGTCGCCATCGGGATGCCGTACGTGACGGGCGGCACCATCAGCGGCAGCAGAAACACCAGCAGCGCGAAGCGCTTGCCGGGAAACTGCACGCGCGCGAGCGCATACGCGGCCGGCACGCCCAACGCGATCGACAGCAGCACCACCGCGCCCACCACCTCGACCGTCACCCACAGCACGCTCGCGAGCTGGAAGTCCTCCCACGCCTTCGCGTACCAGTGCAGCGTGAAGCCCTGCGGCAGCGGCGTGCCGAACCAGCGCGTCGCGACGGAGTTCACCGCGACCGTCGCGATCAGCAGCATCACGTTCAGCAGGAACAGCGCCATCACGCCCCACACCAGCGCCTTCCACGCGCGGGCGCCCAGGGTGCCGCGCACCTTCTGCGGTTTCATCGCGTTGACGGGCCGCGTGCCGCCCTCGCGCCGCGCGTCGTGTCCGTCGTGCTCGCCGGGCTGCGCCGGCCACGTCCGCGCGGCATGATCGTCGGTCGCCATCAGCCCTTGCCTCCCGTCGCCGGCCCCGTATAGAAGAAACGGCGCGCGCCGAGCATCGACGCCACCACCACCAGCTGCACGAAGCCCATCACCATCGCGATCGCCGACGCGAGCGAGTAGTCGTAGCTCTCGAACGCGGCCTCGGCCGCGGCGATCGAGATCACGCGCGTCGGGCCGGCCGGCGCGCCGAGCAGCACGGCCGACGGGAACACCGAGAACGCCTGCACGAACGACAGGCACGCGGCCATCGTCAGCCCCGGCACCAGCAGCGGCAGGTAGATCTGCCGGAACTGCTGCCACGGGCTTGCGCCAAGGGTCGCCGCCGCGCGCGCGAGCGTCGGGTCGATGCCGCTGATGTACGACAGCATCAGCAGGAATGCGAACGGAAAGCCCGACACGATCAGCGACAGCAGCACGCCCCAGTAGTTGTGCGTGAGGCGCACCTCGTCCGTGTACAGGTGCAGCCCCTGCAGCGCCTGCGGGAACCAGCCGTTCGGGCCGAAGTACGTGAGCATCCCGTCGGCGATCAGCACCGTGCCTAGCGTGACGGGGATCACCAGCAGCGTCGTCACGACCTTCTGGTAAGGCGAGCTGCGGCGCAGCGCGAACGCGACCGGCACCGACACGCCGACGTTGATCAGCGTCGCCGGCACCGCGAGCTTCAGCGTGACGATCACGGTCGGCCACATCGCGGCGTCGGTGAAGAACTGCAGGTAGTTCGCGAGCGCGCCGCCGCCGCCGGTCGGCTGGAACGACAGCGCGAGGCCGTATGCGAACGGATAGATGAACAGCGCGACGATGAACCCGAGCGCGGGCGTGACGAGCCAGCCCTTCGCGTCGCGCGGCGCGCCGGGCGCGGCGAGCGTGCTCATGGCGTTTCCCTTGGGTAGACGAGCGTGCGCGACGGCGCGACGCGCAGCCGCAGCCGCTCGCCGTCGGCGAACTCGCCGGCCACGCGCGCCCAGATCCGGCCGAACGGCGCGGTGGCGAGGAGCAGCGAATCGCGGCCGCCGTACTCCACCGCGTCGACGGTGACGTCGAACGCGTTGTCGTCGTCGGCTGCGGCCCGCTCGAAATCGTCGGGGCGCAGCGCGACCGCGACGTCCTTGCGCTCGAAGCCGGCCATCGGCACGCCGGTGAGCCGCACGCCCGACGCGGCGAGCGCCACATGCTCGCCCGCCATCCCTTCGAGCGTGAACGGCAGCACGTTGCGATAGCCCATGAAGCGCGCGACGTGCAGGTTGCGCGGCCGCGTGTACACCTCCTTCGGCGACGCGACCTGCTGCACCACGCCCTCCTTCATCACGACGATCCGGTCGGCCATCGACAGCGCCTCGTCCTGGTCGTGCGTCACGTAGATCGTCGCGCGTTCGAGCTGCGTGTGGATGCGGCGGATCTCCGCGCGCATCTCGATGCGCAGCTTGGTGTCGAGGTTCGACAGCGGCTCGTCCATCAGCACGAGCGGCGGCTCGATCACGATCGCGCGCGCGATCGCGACGCGCTGCTGCTGGCCGCCCGACAGCTGGCCGGGCAGCTTGCCTTCATGACCGACGAGCTGCACGAGCTCGAGCGCCGCCTTCGCGCGCCGGCCGGTTTCCTGCCGCGACATGCCGCGCATCTTCAGGCCGAAGCCGACGTTGTCGAGCACCGACATGTGCGGGAACAGCGCGTAGTTCTGGAATACCATCCCGAAGCCGCGGCGCTCGGGCGGCAGCACGTCGATGCGCGCGTCGTCGAGCCAGATGCCGCCGCTCGTCAGCGGCTGCAGGCCTGCGATGCAGTTGAGCGCGGTCGACTTGCCGCAGCCGGACGGGCCGAGCAGCGCGATGAACTCGCCGCGCCGGATGTCGAGATCGAGCCCGCGCAGCGCGGCAACCTGCGCGCCTTCCGCATTGGTGAAGCTGCGGGATACCGCGTCGAGGCGCAGCTGTTCGAAAGTGTGCTTCATCACGTGTTCCTGACTGCCTCCGATGGCGCGGGCGCCGAAGCGCCCGCCTTGTCGTGTCGGACCGGAGTCGCGCTTCGGCGCGTACGCCGGCCCCATGCCGGGCAAGCGGGATCGCGGAGCGTGCGTTACTTCGACTTCTGCGCGCCGATCTCGCGGTCCCACTTCTGGAACGCGGCGACCATCGCCTGCGCGTTGAGCGGCTGCACGTGCGGGCGCTCGGCGAGCAGCTTCGCGTATTCGGGGCGGCCGAACTTTCGGATCACGTCCTGGCTGTGCGCGGGCGCCATCTCGAGCGTCACGCCCTTCACGGCCGGGCCCGGATAGAAGTAGCCGTCGTCGTAGGTCATCGCCTGCTGCGCCGGTTCGAGCAGGAAGCTCATCAGCTTGAACAGCACGTCGAGCTTTTCCTTCGGCACGCCCTTCGGGATCACCATGTAGTGCGCGTCGTTCACCCACGTCATGTTGTCGAACGCCTGCACCCGGAACTCGGCCGGCACGATGCCGAGCGCGCGCGGGTTCAGGTCCCAGCCGGTGACCGTCACCGTCATGTCGCGGGTGCCCTCGCCCAGTTCCTTCATCACCGCCGACGTGCCGCCCGGGTAGTACGGAACGCAGTCGTTCAGGGCCTTCAGGAACGCCCAGGTCTTGTCCCAGCCGTTGATCGGATCCTGCGGGTTCTTGTCGCCGAGCACGTACGGCAGGCCCATCAGGAACGTGCGGCCCGGGCCGGAGTTCGCCGGGCGCGCGTAGATCAGCTTGTTCGGATGCGCCTTGCACCACGCGAGCAGCTGCTCGGGTGTCTTCGGCGGATCGCCGACCTTCGCGGGGTTGTATTCGAGGAGCGGCCCGGCCGGCATGTACGTGACTTCGAGGCCGAAACCCTGCGCGAGGTCCTGCATCTTGCGCGGGCCCGGCGCGTATTTGTCGAGCACGCCGGGGAGCGCGCCGGCGTAGTCCGGCAGGATCTTCAGCCACAGGCTCTGCTCGATGCCGGCCGCGAGCGCGTCGGTGCCGGTCAGCACGAGGTCGATGTCGGCGCGGCCGGCGGCCTGCATCGCCTTGATCTTGCCCGGCAGCTGCGGCGCGGGCGCGTTCGTGAACGTGACGGACGACACGAGGTTCGGGTTCTTCTCGCGGAACGCCTCGATTGCCTTCTGCGTGAGCTGCAGGTTGCCCGCGACGTCGACGACGTTGATCGACACCGGCGCGGCGACGGCCGCCGCGGCGGACAGCGTGAAGCCAAGCGCCAGCGCGATGCGGCGGACACGGCGCGCGATCCTGGATGAGTTCATGTCTCCTCTCTTCTTGCGGTCAGGTGGATGGGACCATTCTTTCGGGAAATCATGACTTTGTTATACGATGTCCGTCAACAAAAAAGCACGGCGGACAGGATGGGAGTTTCCCTGACAAAACGCCTTCTGGATCGTCGTCGTGCCGGCGCGGCCGTACTTTTGTGTTTAGACGTCAGACAACAAAGAATCGAGAGATAGACCCGGTAAGCGCTGGCCGCGCGGCGCGGCGATCAGCGCAGGCAGTCGATCGAGCGCCTGCGCTGACGGCGGCCGTGTCAGAACCGCATCGTCGCGACGAGTTCCGCCGCGCGCGACGGACCGAGCAGCCACTGCTCGCCACCGTTCGACGTCGTCACCGCGTAGGTGCGATTCGCGAGATTGCGCAGGTACAGCGCGAAATCGGTGCGCGACGTCGCCTGCCACCGCAGCGACGCATCGAACACCGTATACGACGGAATCGACACGCGATTCGCGTCGTCGCCATACGTGGGCCCGACATAGCGCACGCCGGCGTTCGCCTGCCAGCGTTCGGCGAACGCCCAGCCGAGCCACAGGTTCGCGGTCTGCTGCGGCACGTTGGACGGCACGTTGCACGCGCGGGAATGCGCGACGCCGCCGATCGTCTGGTTGAATGCGTCGTAACGCGCGCGCAGCAGCGCGACGTTCGCGTCGACCGTCACGCCGCGCGGCAGCCGCGCCCCGCCCGTCAGCTCGACGCCGCGCGACGACTGCCGGCCGACCTGCTGGCGCAGCGCGGGATTGAACGGATCGGTGCTCAGGAGGTTGCGCTTCGTGATGTCGTAGACGGCGAACGTCCAGTACGCGCGGCCGTCGAAGAGCGTCTGCTTGACGCCCGCTTCCCACTGCTCGCCGGTCGCCAGCCGGAAGTTCGCCTGCGACGCGGACAGCGTCACGAGCGAGCCGAGCCCTTCCGCCCCCGTCGTGTACTGCGCATAGGCGGTGAGCGTCGGCGCGATTTCATAGACGAAGCCCGTGCGCCAGCCGAGATGCGCGAAATGCTTGTCGAAGCCGGCGCCGGTTGCCGCCTGCTCGCGGTGGTACGCGATGTGGTCGTAGCGCAGCCCGCTCACCCACGCGACGCGCGGCAGCAGTTCGAGACGGTTCTCGGCAAACACGGCCGCCTGGCGCGTGCGGGTGCGGAACTGCGGCACCGTCGGGTCCGGGCTCGTGAATGCGCCGGGATCGAAGCCGTGCGCGTTCACCGTCGATTCGCCGCCGTACGGCGAATTGTTGATCCCTTCGAACGTGATCTGGTTGAACTCCGTGCCGACGACGAAGCGGTTCGCGCGGCCGAACAGCTGCCCGTCGACGCGCGCGCTCAGCCGGTCGCCCACCTGCCGCTGGTGATGGTGGAGTTCGAGGTAGTCGCCGCGCGTGACGCGGCCGGTCGCGGCATCCAGCGCATACGCTTCCGCGTTGCGCCAGTGGCGATTGGACGTCAGGTAGTAGAACTGGTTGTCGATCGTCACGCCGGCGGCCGGCCGATAGGTGGCGGACAGCCGCGTCCACTGGTCGTAGTACGTGATCGTCGCGTCGCCGACGTTGTAGTTGACCTTGCGCAGCGTCGAATCGAGCACGCCGTTCGGGGCCGGCACGCCGAAGTACGTCGCCGGCATCTGGCGGCCGTAGTCGTAATCGAGCGTCAGCGTGAGGCGCGGGCTCACGTCGAACTTCAGCGCGCCGCCGAACGCGGTCGTGTGCGTATCGGCCCGTTCGGCGAGGCCGTTTGCGCGCGCGTCGCTCACGTAGAAGCGGTACGACAGGCGCGGGCCGAGTGCGCCCGTCGTATCGAATCCGACGCGCTTCGCGCCGTCGGCGCCGATGCCCGCTTGCAGCGTGGTCTCGCGCGTGCGCTGCGGACGCTTCGGCACGACGTTCACGACGCCGCCGATCGCCCCTTCGCCATACAGCACCGACGCCGGGCCGCGCAGCACCTCGATGCGATCGACCGACCACGTATCGAACGGGAACGTGATCGTGCCCGCAGCCGGCAGCAGCCGGACGCCGTCGAGCAGCGTCATCACCGATTCCTGGCCGCCGAAGCCGCGCACGCTGAGCGCGGTGCCGCCGTTGCCGGGCGCGGCCGCGTTGGTGAAACCGGTCGCACGCGTGACGGCGTCGAGAACCGTGCGGTCGCCGCGCGCCTCGATCGCATCGGCCGTGACGGTTTCGACGCTGGCCGGCGTGTCGAGGCTCGCGAGACCGAGCCGCGAGCCGGTTTCGAGCGGTTGCGTGAGCGGATCAAAGGGGACGTTTCGTGCGGTGACGTTGATCGTCGGCAGCGCGTGCGGGTCGTCTCGTGCGGCGGCGGGTTCGGCAGGTTCGACGGCGAGCGCGCCGGACGCCGCCATCGCGCAGGTCAGCATCGTCGTGCATCGGCGTCGGGCTCGCGCGCTCCAGGCGGCGTTGCGCAGGTGCGGCCTCGCCTGCCGCCGTTCGCCCCGTGCCGGCGGTCGTTTCGTTTTCGTCACGTCTGGTCGATCTTCGTGTGGTTACCGTCGCGTGCCAGGGGTGCCACGAGGTCGGGGCACGCCGGGCGGCGACGCGGATCGAGGATGATATTTCATATCATCAGACGTTGTCAGGTGATTGTCAGGTCTCGGGCACGCGTGATCGAGATCGACAGGTCATGGCCGGGCAACCGTTCCTACTCCAGGCCGGCGTCGGCGCATCAATGCCCGCCCGGCGCCAGCAATTCGGCAATCAACGCGGCCGCGCCCGGCCACTCGCCATAACCGGAAGCCGGGTTCAGATGGCCGACCTCGCCAAGATCGACGAGCCGGCTGCCCCACCCGGCCGCCAGCGCTTCCACGCGTTCGAACCGCGCCAGCGGATCGTTGCGGCTCGCGGCGACGAGGCTCGGAAACGGCAGCCGCTGCGTCGGCACGGGCGTCCAGCCGTGTGCGTCGAGCGCCTCCATCGTCGGATAGCCGTCCGGCATCGGCTCATCCAGATCGGCCGGCGTCGCGAGCAGCGCGCCTCGAATCGCGCGCGTCGCCTGCCGCGCCCAGTGCACGGCGATCATCACGCCCGCGCTGTGCGCGACGAGGACCACCGGGCCGTCGATGGCCGCGAGCGCGGCATCGAGCGCCGCGACCCGCGCGGCGCGGCTGAGCTTGTCGCGTTCGAGCGGCGCGACCGAGCGCGCGTTCGGCAGGCGCCGTTCGAGATGGGTCTGCCAGTGGTCTTCGACGTGATCGCGCAAGCCGGGCACGATCAGGATGGTGGGCGTTTTCGCCAGGGTCATGCAGCCTCCAGGGGAACCAACGGAAATCAGGAATGAACGGACGCGCGCCGGCTACGTTCTGCGCGTGCGAGATCGGCCACATAGCTCGCGCGCCCGATCGAGAAGACCGCCGCGGCCGCGAGCGGCACGACGGGAATCCATTGCAGCGCGACACCGAGCCCCACGTGATCGGCGACCCAGCCGGTCAGCAGCGGCCCGGGCGCCATGCCGAGCAGGTTGTTCGCGAGCGTGAGCGTCGCGAATGCCGACGCGTGGATCGCGGCGGGCGTCAGGTTCGCGACCATCGCGCCCGATGCGCCGGACGCGCCCGCGCCGACCAGCATCCCGACGCCGATCAGCGCGAGCTGCAGCGGCCCGGGCGGCAGCCGGAACGCGAGCGCGAGGCTGCCGCACGTCAGCAGGCAATAGGTGATCGCGGTCAGCCACTTGCGTGCGCCGTCGGCCTTGCCGATCCGGTCGGTGACGATCCCGCAGCCGACCATCCCGATGCCGGCGATCAGCACGAAGCCCGCCGCGAGCACCGCGGCCCGGTCGGGCGCCATCGCGTAGTCGCGGTTCAGGTAGCTCGGCAGCCACGCGAACAGCGCGCCCGGCACGAACAGGTGCAGCCCGCTGCCGATGTACGCGCAGATCACCGAGCGCGATGAAAACAGCCCCGTCATCAGCGCGCGCAGGCTGCCGCGCACGTCGCGCGGCGCATCCGGGCCGCGCCGGCACGGCTCGGGCCGGCACGCGGCGAGCCGCCGCTCGGTGACGGCGCAGCGGTACGCGACCAGCAGCACGAGCCCGAGCGCGGCCATCACGCCGAACGACCAGCGCCAGCCGAGGTGCGCGCCGACCACGCCGCCGAGCGCCATCCCGAACACCGAGCCGAACGCACCGCCGGCCATGAACGCGCCGGTCAGCGTCGCGCGCAGATGCACCGGAAAGATGCTCAGGATCAGCGCGATGCCGACGCTGCCGTACGCGGCCTCGCCGAGCCCGACGAACCCGCGCGCGACGAGCATTTCCGTGTAGTGGGTCGACAGCGCGCAGCCGAGCGTCGCGACGCTCCACAGCGCAGCCATCAGCACGATGCTGCGCACGCGTCCGAAGCGGTCGGCGAGCACCGACAGCGGAAACGTCAGCACGCCGACCAGCAGCGCGACGATCCCGCTCAGCGAGCCGAGCTGCGTATCGGTGAGCCCCCACGCGTGCTTCAGCAGCGGAAACACCGCGTTCAGCACCTGACGCGACATGTAATCGGACAGCAACAGGCCGACGGTCAGCCCGAACACGAGCCACGCGAATGCGGGCGCGCGGCCGCGAACCTCGGCCACGCCCTGCATCGACGGCTCGACATGATGGATCAGCATGCGTGTCTCCTCCGGTGCCGGACGCAGTGATGCGCTAGCGCGTCGGCACGGTTTGCGCGGCCCCGCTCCGTTTGCCGGAGTCCGCCCTGCGCGGTGCGCGCAGGGTGGGTGCCGCACGCTGAATGTTCGGCGGACGGCGGCCGCAGCGGCCATCCGCCCGGATGTGCGCCGCGTCAGGCCGCGCGCAGGGGCACGTTCACCTGGCCCGGCCGGCGGTTCGGCGCCATGCCGAGCTGCGCGAGCGTCTCGTCGACGCCGTCGTACTGCACGCCGATCCGGTAGATCGCCTTCGCCTCCCGGCCGGTCGCGATCTCGCGGCCGAGTTCGCGCGCGATCCGCGCGCACTGCTCGACCTGCTGCACCGACGTCATCCGGTTGCCCTTCTGGTCGATGATCGTGTCCTCGATCCCGCAGCGCGGATGCAGCCCCATCGCCATCGCGATCGTGTTGATCGGCAGCACGTTCTTCATCAGCGATTCGAGCGTGATGCACGCGCCGTCCGGGCAGCGCCGCACGAACTCCATGAAGTTGTACGGGTTCGGGCCGTCGAAGCCGCCGCCGATGCCGACCCACGTGACGTTCAGCGGGCCGCGATAGACGCCGCGGCGGATCATCCGCTCGAGCGTTTCCAGCGAATGCATGCCGGTGAGCTGGAAATGCGGCTGGATGCCGGCCGCCTGCAGCCGGCGCAGATGCTCCTCGACCCAGCCGGGGCCGGCCGGCACGGTCATCTCGCGATACGCCTCCCAGTACGCGGCTTCGTTCAGCGACGTGCCGGCGATGTCGCGGCGGTTCATCAGCTCGGTGATGTTCATCTGCACCGTGTTGATCGCGACCGTCACCTGGTCGGGCTTCGGGCTCAGCTCGGCGAGCATGTGGCGCGTGTCGTCGGACAGCCACTTCGCCTCCGCGCCGTCGCCTTCCGGCGCGAACGAGATCGAGCCGCCCACCTGCAGGATCATGTCGGGCACCGCGTCGCGCAGCCGGCCGAGCAGCTCGTTGAACTTCGACAGCCGCTTGCTGCCCTTGCCGTCCGGTTCGCGCACGTGCAGGTGCAGCACGGTGGCGCCCGCGTTGTAGCAGTCCACGGCCTTCTGCACGTGCTCGTCCATCGTCACCGGGATGTCTTCGGGGAAATCCGCCGGCATCCATTCGGGGCCGTACGGCGCGACCGTGATCACCACCTTGTCCTGGTTTTCCGGGTGCAGCGAATCGTCGAGAAATTGCATGTCGTCCTCCAGTTTGAATCGTCGTATGCGGGGGCGTGGCGGGCTCAGAACGGCGCGTCGCCGACGATCCCCGCGCGTTCCATCCTGCGCACGCACGGCGGGTAGTCCATCACCGCGTAGTGCTGGGTGCTGCGGTTGTCCCAGAGCGCGACGCTGTTCTTCCGCCAGCGCCAGCGCACCTGGTATTCGGGGATCTGCGCCTGGCTGACCAGGTACTGCAGCAGCTGGCCCGCGCCCGGGTTCGCGTCCTGCCCGAAGCGCACGCGCTCGGGCGTATGGAAATTCGTGAAGTGCGTCGTGAACGCATTCACGTACAGCACCTTTTCGCCCGTTTCGGGGTGCGTGCGCACGACCGGGTGCTCGGCGTCCGGGTACTGCGCCTTCAGCGCGAGCCGCTTGTCGATCGGCATCGCCGCGCCGAAGCTTGCCTCGATGCTGTGCCGCGCGCGCAGCCCGTCGATCTGCTGCTTCACGTGCGCGGGCAGGTTCTCGTAGGCGAGCACCATGTTCGCCCACAGCGTGTCGCCGCCGACCGGCGGGCACTCGACGCAGCGCAGCACGCAGCCGAACGGCGGCGCCACGCGCCAGCTCGCGTCGCTGTGCCACGCGTTCTCGTAGCGGTCGTTCGGCTGGTCCGGCGACTTGTAGATCCGCACGAGGCCCGGATGCTCGGGATCGCTGCCGGCGACCGGGTGATCCTCCAGCTCGCCGAAGCGCCGCGCGAACGCGACGTGCTCGGCGCGCGTGATGTCCTGGTCGCGCAGGAACAGCACGCGGTGGGTCAGCAGCAGCGCGCGGATCTCGGCGAACAGGCCGTCGTCGTGCACGGCATCGGCGAGGCTGACGCCGTGCAGTTCCGCGCCGATCGCGCAGGTGAGCGGTTCGACTCGCATGGCCGCCTCCTCAGATCTCGAAGACCGACGAACCCGTGGTCCGGCCGCTCTCCAGGTCGCGATGCGCGCGCGCCGCGTCCTCGAGCGCGTAGCGCTGGTTGATCTCGATCCGGATCCGGCCGGCGGCGACATGGCCGAACAGCTCGCCCGCCAGTTCCGCCTTCTCGGCCGGATCGGCGATGTAGTCGGCGAGCGCCGGGCGCGTCAGGTAGAGCGACCCCTTCATCGCGAGCAACTGCGGATTGAACGGCGGAATCGGGCCCGACGCGGTACCGACGCACACCATCAGCCCGCGGCGCTTGAGCGCATTCAGCGACGCGTCGAAGGTGTCCTTGCCGACGCTGTCGAACACGACGTCGACGCCCCTGCCGTCGGTCAGTTCGCGCACGCGCTGCGCGATGTCCTCGCGGCGATGGACGATCACGTGGTCGCAGCCGTGCGCCCGCGCGATATCCGCCTTCGCGTCGCTCGATACCGTGCCGATCACGGTCAGGCCGAGCAGCTTCGCCCATTGCGACACGATCAGGCCGACGCCGCCGGCCGCCGCGTGCAGCAGGATGCTGTCGCCTGCCTTGAACGCGTGGATGCGGCGCAGCAGGTAGGCGGCGGTGAGGCCGCGCATCGTCATCGCGGCCGCCGTGTCGCACGCGATCGCGTCGGGCAGCCGGATCAGCGGCGCGGCCGGCACCAGGCGCTCGGTGCTGTACGCGCCGAGCGTGTCGAGGAAGCCCGTATAGGTCACGCGATCGCCGACCGCCACCTGCGTGACGCCCGCGCCGACGGCCTCGACCACGCCCGCCGCCTCGACGCCGATGCCGGACGGCAGCGGCACCGGATACAGGCCGCTGCGGAAATAGGTGTCGGCGAAATTCAGCCCGACCGCGGCGTGCTTCACGCGCACCTGGCCAGGCCCCGGCTCGCCCACCTCGACGGTTTCCCGGCGCAGCACTTCCGGGCCGCCCGTCTCGTGAAATCGCACTGCATGTGCCATGTCTGTCTCCGTGGTAGATCAGTCGGATGCGCGTCGCGCATCGTCGGTTTCGTTTGTATTCGTGTTCATGTCGGCGGGCGGGCCCGCGTCGAGGGCCGCCCAGTCCGCGTCGCTCAGGTAGCGCCGCGCAGCCGGGAAGATCACGCCCTCCTTGCGTCCCATCTGTTCGAAGACGCCGCGCGCATAGCGCGCGAGCGCCGCGTCGAACGCAGCGGCCCCGGCCTGCGGCGGCACGTCCTCCGCCATGCCCGCCAGTGCATCGAGTGCCTGCGCGTCGCGCCGCTGCTGGCGCGCCAGTTCGTCCAGCTCCGCCGCCACGCACTCGGTGCGCGCGCGCAGCATCGCGAACAACTGCGCCTCCGTGACGTCGCCGCGATCGGGCCGTTGCTTGCCGGCGAGATCCGCGAGCACGCGCCGCATGGCGGCCGCGCGCTGCTCGGGTTCGCCGGTTGCGGCGCCGCATCGCATCAGCGCATGCAGCAGCGCGGCGACCGCGCGATGCGCGTCGAGACAGCGGGCGATCACCCGCGCCGCCGCCGGCGGCGAGGCCGCACACACGAGCACCGGCACGGCGCTCGCCGCGAGCAGGTCGTGTAGTCGCGCGCCCGCCGCCGCGTCGGCGCTGCCCGGCAGTGCGGCCACGCAGATCAGGTCGCAGCCGTGGCGGCCGGCCAGTTCGTCGAGCGTCGCGCCGTCCGCCGACGCAATCGCATGCGACACCCCCTGCGCGCGGGCGGCCGCTTCCACTTTGGCACCCTGCTCCGCGGCCTGCGCTCCGGGTAAATACGGGCCCGGCGCGGCGCCGGCCAGCACGAACGTGATGCGCGCGCCGATCGCGCGGGCCAGTTCGAGCGCATGGCCCACCGCGTCGATGCCGCCGGGCGCGCACTCGACCGTCACGAGCAGGTGGCGATACATCGCGCGGCTCACCCGGCGCGCGGCACGCCGGCCGGCGTGGCGGTGAAGTCTGTCGGCATGGCATGCTCCTCGTGCTTGTGTCGGAACCCATGCTATCGACGCGGCGCGGTACCGGCCCCACTCGCGACGGGGGGGATTGACGCGCGCGGCGGGTTCGGCCGATCCTTCCCCCACGATCCACACCGGACGCCGGCCCTGCCCGGCTGCCGACCTGCTCCCCCGATGGCCCACCCTGCGACCCGCGACGACACCGCCCCCACCGAGCTGGTACTGAAGACGACCGCGCCGCGCGTATCCGCGCAGCTTGTCGCGCGCGCACGGCTGAGCCTGTCGGCGGCAGGTTTCGGCGATCGCCAGGTGACGCTCGTGCAGGCGCCGGCCGGCTACGGCAAGACGTCGCTGCTCGCGCAATGGCGCCGCGAATACCTGGCGCTCGGCCATGCGGTCGTCTGGCTGTCGGCGGACGAGCGCGACGACGCGCCGCGCCTGCTGCAAGGGCTCGTGCAGGCCGTGCGCACCGGCTGCGCGCGCCCCGGCTTCGGCCGCCTGATCGCGAGCGGCGCGCTGGACGCGGCGCGCGCGCTCGAAGGCGTGACCGCGTGGCTCGCCGAGGTCGCGCAGCTGTCGATCGATGCGCTGCTGATCGTCGACGAAGCCGAGCGGCTGCCCGCCGCCGGCCTCGACGCGCTGACCTACGTGCTGCACAACGCGCCGCAGAACCTGCGCGTCGTGGCGGCCGCGCGGCGCGGGCTCGACCAGGCCGCGGGCGACCTGCTCGCGGGCGGGCAATGCACGCTGGTCGGCGCCGACTGGTTGAGGTTCACGCTCGACGAGACGATCGCGCTGGTGACCGGCCGCTTCGCGCAGCGGGTCGACGCCGACGCGTGCGCGCGCCTGTTCGAGCTTGTCGACGGCTGGCCGCTCGGGCTGCAGCTCGCGATGGCGGCGATGGCGCGCGCGGCCGACCCGCGCCAGGCCGTCGATGCGCTCGCCGCGCGCGCGGGCGGCACCCGCGACCGGCTCGTCGAGCTGCTGCTCGCGAACCTGTCGGCGGACGACACGGCGTTCCTCACGCGCATCAGCGTCGTCGACCTGCTGCACCCGGCGTTGTGCGACGCATTGCTCGGCAGCGGCGACGCGCCCGCGCGCCTCGCCCGGCTCGCGCGCGACACGCCGCTGTTCATCGCATCGGACGACAGCGACTGGTGCCGGCTCCATCCGCTCGTGCGCGACGCGCTGCGCGACCGCCTCGCGGCGTGGCCGGACGCGGAGCGCGACGGCCTGCACGCGCGCGCGGCCGACTGGCTCGACGCGCACGGGATGACCGGCGAGGCCGCGCGGCACGCGTATGCGGCCGGCCGGCTCGATACGGCCTATGCGCTGGCGCGGCGCTGCCTCGAGGATGCGCTGAAGGCCGGCCGCATCAACGACGTGCTCGACTGGCTCGAACGCCTGCCCGACGCCGAGCTCGACCAGCGCCCGCCGCTGCGGATCGCCGTGGCGTGGGCGCTCGCGCTCGGCGAGCGGCACGTCGAGGCGCAGCGGCAGATCGACGGCATCCTCGCCGCGCCCGACACGCCGAGCGCGATGCGTTACGAATGCGCGCTGATCCTGAGCGCGGCCGCGTATTACGCGGACGAGATCGACCGCTTCGTCGAGCTGTTCGAGCCGTGGGCCGCATTCGTGCCGCCCGCCGCGTCATGGCTTGCACAGATGCACGCCAACCGGCTGTCGGCGCGCGCGATCATCCTCGGCGAGCCCGCGCAGGCGCGGCGTTTCCAGCAAGGCGCGCCGCGCGGCGAAACCGCGGCCGGGTTCGGCTACGTCGCGCGCTGGGGCGAGCTGATCGCGGGCTTCAGCTACCTGTCCGAAGGGCAGCCGCAGCTGGCCGACGACGTGCTCGCCCCGGCGCTGACCCGCGCCGAAGCGGACCTCGGCCGCCGCCATCCGCTCACCTGCATGTTCGCGGCGCTGTGCGCGGCGATCGCGTACGAGTCGGACCGGGTCGACCAGGCCGCCGCGCTGCTCGCGAACCGGCTCGACGTGCTCGAGCATTCGGGCATTCCGGATACGGTGCTGCTCGGCTACTGCACCGCCGCGCGCATCGCGCTGCTGCGCGGCGTCGAGCATCGCGCGATCGACCTGCTCGAGGCGCTGGACGCGATGGGCGTCGCGCGGCGGCTGCCGCGCCTGTCGGTCGCGAGCCTCGCCGAGCAGGTGCGGATACATGCGGCGCGTTACCGCGAGGCGACCTGCCATGCGCTGGTCGAGCGGATCGACGCGATCGCGGCCGCCGCGTTTCCCGCGCACGGGCCGCTGTGGCGGCGGCCGGTGGTGCTGCTGCAGGCCACCGCGCATGCCGGGGCCGCGCTCGCGGCCCGCCGCTGGGACGACGCCGACGCGGCGCTCGACGAGGCCGCCGTGCTCGCGCGCGAGATGAACGTCGGCCGCGCGCGCATCGAGATCATGGCGCTGAAGGCGTTCGCGCTCGAGCAGTCGGGCCGCGACGGCCGCGCGCTGCTGGTCGAGGCGATCAACCTCGCCGACGTGTTCCGTCTCACGCGCACGCTCGCCGACACGCACCCGGCCGTCGCCGACTGGGTGCGGCGCGTCGGCGACGAGGACGCCGCGCTCGGCGGCCACGCGCAGCATGCGTTGCCGACGCCGCGCATCGTGCCGCCGGCGCCCCGCGCGGCGGCCGGGCCGCGCGCGGTGCCGAGCGTCGTGCTGACGCCGAAGGAGCGCGCGATCCTCGAGCTGCTGGCGCGGAACCTGTCGAACAAGGAGATCGCGGTGGCGCTCGCCGTCGGCGAGGAAACCGTGAAGTGGCACCTGAAGAACCTGTTCGGCAAGCTCGATGCGAGCTCGCGCAAGCACGCGGTGCGCCGCGCGCTCGTGCTCGGGCTGCTGGAAAGCGCGTCCTAGCTCCTCCCCGCCTCATTTCGCTTCTCCGAAACCCTGCCCCCCGCGCGTGGGGGGGAATGCCCGTCCGTCGTTGCGTAGTCTTTCCCGCATGACGCAACAGGATGTCGCCCGCGACGTCCGCCCGACGGAGCCGTTCCATGCCGCACTTCGAGTCCTTCGCTGATTCCGCTGATTCCGCTGATTCCGCTGATTCCGCTGATTCCGTGCGCCGCATCGACGGGTGCCGGTTGCGTGCCGCCTGACACGTTTCATGCATCGCCCCGGGCGGGCTCGATCCCGTCCGGAGATAACACGATCCCTGGAGACTTTCGATGAAGACGAAACTGGCCGCGCTCGCCGCGCTTGCCGCCTGTTCGGCGGGCGCGCACGCGCAATCCTCCGTGACGCTGTACGGCGTGATCGACACCGGCCTGCTGTACCAGAGCACGTCGGCCGCGTCGTTCAGCCCGAACGCGCCGAACACCGGCAAGGTGTTCCGGATGAAGGACGGCGGCATCTATTCGAGCTTCTGGGGAATCAAGGGGCGCGAGGACATCGGCGGCGGCTATGCGATCAACTTCAAGCTGCAGGGCTCGTTCGACAGCGGCACCGGCCGGCTGCAGCTGAGCGACACGCCGGGCGCGGTCGCGATTTTCAACCAGGTGGCGTCGGTGGGCGTGTCGGGGCCGTTCGGCACGTTCAATGCAGGGCGGCAGATCGTGCCGATGATCTATGCGATGGCCGACACGGACGTGCGCAATGCGCAGTTCTTCGGCAGCATCCTGACCGCATGGCTCGGGATCAATACCGCGGCCGGGTGGCCCGGTACGAGCACCAACGGCGCGATCGGCGCGCTGTATGACAGCAATGCGCTCGTTTATCAGTCGCCGACGTTCGGCGGCGTGTCGGTTGCGCTCGAGTTCGCGCCGGGCGGCGTCGCCGGGCAATTTCAGGGCGGCACGCGCGAGTCGGTCGTGGTCAAGTATGCGAATTACGGGCTGAACGTCGCGGCTGTTTACTACAACGGCCATGATGCGAATCCGGCGCCGGGGTCGACGCCGACCGGTGTGAACAACAACCGGTTCGTGTACGTCGGCGCGAAGTACACGCGTGATGCGTTCTCGGTGTCCGCGTCGTATGCGAACGGCAAGAATCCCGCGCATTCGGATCGGGCGAACTTCGACATGATGTCGGCGGGCGTCGGGTATCGCTTCACGCCCGCATTGCAGATGACGTCGGCCGTGTATTACCTGAAGGACCGCAATCGGTCGGCGAACAAGTCGACGTCGATCGTGCTCGGGGCTGATTACAGCCTGTCAAAGCGCACGATGGTCTATGCGCAGGTCGGTCATGTGAACAACCGCGGCACGATGGATCAGATGCTCGTGTATGGGCAGCCGGTTGCGCCTGGGGTGGGGACGACGGCGGGGATGATTGGGTTAAGGCACAACTTTTGACGGAGGTGTCCGGCGGTGACGCGTCGACCGCCGTATTTCGACGCCGGATTGCCGACCATCGATGCAATACCGACACACATGGATGTCGCGCACCGCCCCTTCTCTGCCGCTCACCCAGGGCGCTTCCAGGCTGAAGTGAGAGGAACAATGGCCCTCGATGAGATTCAAAGCCGTTCGTTGAACGTCCAGTGCCTCAAACGCGCTGCTTGCGCGCGCCTGATCCAATTCAAAATGGAGAATCGGCAGAAACGCCGTCCTTGATAAATGAGGCACTGAGCTGCAAGCCGGTTTCAGTTGAATACCACCAAGCGCTCGAAGCGACCCACATGGGCCGCGTCGTTGGACGAAAAATGGCATGCACCGCATCAATTTGAGACAGCATCTGCAATGACGCCTGTCAGCCATTGTCGGGATACGATACCTGCGGCCCTACGATGCCAGCCCACGGCCACATCAAACCGCAGCGGCAGAGCCTTCATGTCGATTACCTGAAAATCGCCAGTCGATGCAATCGCCGAGGGCACAAACGCCACGGCATCGTTGACGGACATGAATGCCTGCAATGACGTATAGCACGGCATTGTCGCAACGACTCGGCGTTTTATATTCCTGGCGTCAAGAAAGTCGCCTATGCGATTTCCAAGGTTTCCGGGGCTGCTCGAAAAATCGACATGCGGGAATCGCGAAGTGTCCTCAAGGCAGCTAATTTTGTCGGTTAGCGATGAATTTCTCCCCACTACGCAGCAATAATGGTCCTGTCTAATTTTTGTGCGAATTAATCCGTCATCAACGTAATCCGAAAACCCAATTACCAGGTCGGCCTCACCATTTGCGAGTGTCTGGAAATGTTGCGACGGATTGAAGTCTATAATGTCAAGCCTGATCTTTGGCGCAAGCCTGGCGAGCTTTAGCGATAGCTTGGGGATGATTGAAAGTTGTGAATACTCGTTGGCTATAATCGTGAAGACCTGTTTGCTTGCAAGCGGGTCAAAAGGAAAATCGCCGAATATGGCGTCAACGTCATCGATGATTTTCTCAATCTTCGCTGCCAACTCGTAGGCGTATTCGGTCGGCTGCAAGCCCGCACTCAGGCGCAGAAATAGTTCTTGAGGGAAAATCTCCCGCATACGTTTCAGGTATGCGCTCACCGCTTGCTGGGAAATATCCAGCTTACGGGCCACCTTTGATACGTTCCTTTCTCGGACTAGATGCAGCAAGACGCGCATGTGCCGGATGTCCAGCTTTTCCACCATGATGCGTTGTATCTCATACAATAAGATGATGATATGAATTGTATCATTGCGCGCCTAGAATTGGGTTTTCGGCAAATCGACGATTAAGGCGACGACATGAAAACGGTCATCCTCATTGGCGCCCAAGGAAAAATGGGCCAAGCTGCACTGACAGGTCTCAAGAGCCACAAGCTCATTACCGCCAGCCGTTCTGGTGAAGGCTGCGACTATATGGTGGATATTACTAGGAAAGATTCGATCAAGGCGCTTTTTGAAGTGGTCGGCCATTTCGACGCCGTCGTCAATACCGTGGGGTATTGCGAATATGCTAATTTCAGCGAAATGACGGATGAACAGTGGGATGCCACCATCCAAAGCAAACTTCTCGGCCAAATCAATCTGGTGAATGTGGGCCTGAACTACATTAACGATGGCGGCTCGTTCACCCTGATCTCCGGCATTCTTAATATGAAGCCTATTCCTCTGGCAATCGCTGATGCGACTACCAGCGGTGCCATTGACACCTTCGTACAATGCGTTGCGCACGAGCTTCCCCGTGGCATCCGCATTAACGTTGTAAATCCGACAGTTCTGGAAGAAGCGTGGGATGTTTACGGCGAAATGATGCCGGGCTTCCAGCCTGTGCCGAGCACGCTGGTTGGTAAGGCATTCGAGCGGTCCGTTGACGGCTTTATCACGGGGAAAGTGCTGGTCGTGGACGCATAATACGGTCCCGGCCTATGATGAAACGCCAGCATCGGCCGGCCTGACGGTCCGGCCGATGCTGGCGAGCGATCTGGATGCGGTCTCGCACATTCAGTGTGAAGCCTACAAAGAGGCTTCTTAGAGCCGGATGAGATGTTGCGCGGTAAAACTCACCACGGCATTCCGAGCTTTGTCGCTCCGGCACCTTTCAGCTATTACCAAATCCCGGACGAAGAAAGAGCGCATCGCTGCTCGCTCGGCAGCGACGACTGCGTGATCGACGAAACCCTGTTCTTCGTCCGCGGCAACATCGAGATACCCGTGCACGGCTTCGCCGAGCCGTTCACGTGGGGCGTATGGCTCTCCGTCAGCGAAGCGAGTTTTCAGGAGTGGGTCAGGACATTCCACGTTGCAAAGCGATCGCACGTGGGTCCGTTCTTCGGCTGGCTCAACACGCAGTTGTCCGTCTATCCGGATACGATCAATCTGAAGACGATGGTGCATCTGCGCAATGACGGCATCCGTCCGTATGTCTCAGTCGAACCCACCGACCACCCGCTGGCATTGGAGCAACGCCACGGCATTTCGCGCGAACGGGTTGCGCAGATCTATCGCGACGTCACGCATCCCGACGACTCGGCGCGATAGCCACGCCACGGCGCGGCACATCGGCCCCGTTTATACCCACCACCAGCAACAATCTCCCGAATCAGCTACAGTGGCCCCTTTGGCGCGCCCCGCCGCGCCCGCCCTCGCGTGCCGCCGCCGCTCCCGCTTCCGCGAACGGCCCGCCACGCGCGGCGGCGCAGCGGATCGCAGATGATTCACCCCGACGAGCGAATCCTGTCATGCCCGATCTGTCCGCCTTCCCGATCACGCAAAAGTGGCCGGCCCAGCATCCCGACCGCCTCCAGCTCTACTCGCTGCCGACGCCGAACGGCGTCAAGGTGTCGATCATGCTCGAGGAAACCGGCCTGCCGTACGAGCCGCACCTGGTGAGCTTCAGCACCGACGACCAGCTGTCGCCGGCGTTCCTGTCGCTGAACCCGAACAACAAGATCCCGGCGATCATCGACCCGAACGGCCCGGACGGCAAGCCGCTGCCGCTGTTCGAATCCGGCGCGATCCTGATCTATCTCGCCGACAAGACCGGCCAGCTGATCCCGAAGGATCTCGCGCGCCGCTACGAGACGATCCAGTGGGTGATGTTCCAGATGGCCGGGATCGGCCCGATCTTCGGGCAGGTGGGCTTCTTCCACAAGTTCGCGGGCCGCGACTACGAGGACAAGCGTCCGCGCGATCGCTACGTCGACGAATCGAAGCGCCTGCTCGCGGTGCTCGACGCCCGCCTCGCCGATCGCCAGTGGGTGATGGGCGATGACTACACGATCGCCGACATCTCGATCTTCCCGTGGGTGCGCAACCTGATCGGCTTCTACGAAGCGGGCGACCTGGTCGGCTTCAGCGAATTCCGCCACGTTGCGCGCGCGCTCGACGCGTTCGTCGCCCGCCCGGCCGTTGCACGCGGCCTCAACATTCCGGCGCGTACCTGACGCGCACGGCCGGCCCCGCGTTCATCGCGGCCGGCAGGATGCCAACCCGCCGCGCGATGCGGCGGGATTAACCCCCTTCCTCGCCCAATCCCCCCAGCAGCTTGCCCAGCAGCCGCGCGAGCTGCGCCTGCTCCGCCGCCGACAGCGCCGCCAGCAGCGCGCGCTGGTTGTCGATGTGTGCGACGACCGCGTCGTCGATCAGCGCGCGGCCGGCGTCCGTCAGCGCGACGAGCGTGCCGCGCCCGTCGGCCGGATTCGGCCGGCGCTCGACCCACCCCGCCTTCTGCAGCCGGTCGATGCGCGCGGTCATCCCGCCCGACGACATCATCAGCGCGTCGTACAGCGCCGTCGGCGTCAGCGCGAACGGCGCGCCGCTGCGGCGCAGCGTCGCCAGCACGTCGAATTCGCCCGGCTGCATCCCGTAGCGCTCGAACAGCGGATTGAGACGGTCGCGCGCGATCACGAGCGCCGCTTCCTGCAGCCGCCCCATCACGAGCATCGACGACGCGTCGAGATCCGGGCGCTCCACGCGCCATTGCGCGACCGCGTGCTCGGCCCGATCCACTCGGTTCATTAACCCTCCTCGGCGAACAAGTTATCTTGACGTCGAGATAAATCGGCATTTATCTTGACGTCGAGACAATCTACACGAAAACGCGCGACGTCGGTGTCGACGCCGCGCACGACCTGAGGGCCATACGATGCATCGCTTCACTTCCCCCGGATGGCGGCTCGCCGCCATCGTCCTCGTCGGGCTGAACCTGCGCCCGGCGCTCGCCGCGGTCGGCCCGCTGCTCGACATGATCCAGCGCGCGACCGGCATCGGCGACAGCACTGCGAGCCTGCTGACGACGATCCCGATCGTGCTGATGGGCCTCGGCGCACTCTGCGCGCGGCGGCTGCAGCGCGCGACCGGCATCGCGGGCGGCGTGTCGCTCGGCATCGCGCTGATCGGCATCGCGTGCGCGGCGCGCGTCGGCGCGCAGCAGGCGTGGCTGCTGCTGGCCAGCGCATGCTGCGCGGGGTTGGGGATCGCGATGGTGCAGGCGCTGCTGCCCGGTTTCGTGAAGGCGAATTTCTCGACGCGGGTGGGCGGCGTGATGGGCATCTATTCGACGTCGATCATGGGCGGCGCGGTGCTCGCGAGCGTCGCGGCGCCGCTGGCGGCCGCGCGCTGGGGCTGGCTCGCGGCGCTCGCCGGCTGGGCGCTGCCGGCCGTCGTCGCCGCGCTTGCATGGCCGGTGGCGAGCCGCGGCGGCACGGCCATCGCGGCCGCGTCGCCGCTCGGCGCGCGGCCGTCGCGTTCGCCGCGCGCGTGGCGGCTCGCGCTGTTCTTCGGGATCGCGACCGGCGCGTACACGCTGGTGCTCGCGTGGCTGCCGCCGTATTACATGCGTCTCGGCTGGTCGCCCGCCGCGGCCGGCGGGCTGCTCGGCGGCGTCACGCTGGCGGAGGTGGTGGCGGGCTTGACGGTGTCGGCGACGATCGATCGCGTGCCCGATCGCCGGCCCGCGCTGCTCGCGGCGATCGCGGCGCTGTTCGTCGGGCTCGTGCTGATGCTCGCCGCGCCGCAGGCGCTGGCGCTGCCGGTCGCGCTGCTGATGGGCGCGGGCATCGGCGCGCTGTTCCCGCTGTCGCTGATCGTCACGGTCGACCATGCGGCCACGCCCGCCGACGCCGCGTCGCTGACGGGCTTCGTGCAGGGCGTCGGCTACCTGATCGCGGGGCTGTTCCCGTTCGCGGCGGGCGTGGTGCGCCAGCATCTCGCGGACCTGACGCCCGCATGGGCCGCGATGGCGTGCCTGTGCGTCGTGCTATGCGCGCTGGCTGCCGGCTTCGGGCCGCAGGTCGCGCGGCGTGTTGCGCGCGCGTGAGCGCAGGCGAACGTTCGACGGCGGGCGCGCGACCTACTCGGCGCTCGCGTAAAGCGTCGAATCGGCGAACCCTTCGGCATCGAGCACGCGCCCGATCAGAATCAACGCAGTGCGCTCGATCTGCGTGCCCTGCACCTTCGCGACGATATCGCCGAGCGTGCCGGTGACGCGCGTCTCGTCCGGCCAGCTCGCGCGGTAGATCACCGCGACCGGGCAGTCGGGCCCGTAGTGCGGCAGCGTCTCGTCGACGATGCGCGCGAGATGCCGCACGCCGAGATGGATCGCGAGCGTCGCGCGATGCGCGGCGAGTGCGCCGAGCGCCTCGCCTTCGGGCATCGTCGTCTTGCCTGCGTAGCGCGTGAGGATCACCGTCTGCGCGATGCCGGGCAGCGTCAGCTCGCAGCCGAGCGTCGCCGCGCACGCGGCGGTGGCCGTCACGCCCGGCACGATTTCATACGGAATCCCGAGCGCTTTGAGCCGGCGGATCTGCTCGCCGATCGCGCCGTACAGCGACGGGTCGCCGGAATGCACGCGCGCGACGTCCTGCCCTTTCGCATGCGCCTGCGCGAGCAGCGCGACGATCGCGTCGAGATCGAGCTCGGCCGTGTTGACCACCTGCTCCGCGCGATGGCCGTCGAGCACGGCCGCGGGCACGAGCGAGCCCGCATACAGGATCACCGGGCACGTGCGCACGAGGCGCTGGCCCTTCACCGTGATCAGCTCCGGGTCGCCGGGACCCGCGCCGATGAAATACACCGTCATCGAAAATACTCCGTCAATGGATGGGCGGCCGGGTTGCGCGCCGTCACGCGCGCAAGCCCGGATCGAGCGCATCGAGCAGCGCGTCGGCCGAGTCGAATTCGCGGTCGACGTCGGGCAGCGGCGGCCGGCGCAGCATCACGACCGGCAGCCGGCGTTCGCGCGCGACGTCCAGCTTCGCCTCGGTCGCGGCGCCGCCGCTGTTCTTGCTGACGACTACGTCGATGCCCGCGAGCGCGAACAGCGCGCGTTCGCCGTCGAGCGTAAACGGCCCGCGCGCGGCGACGATCTGTGCGTGCGCGTTGCCCGGATGCGGATCGAGGCAGCGCACGAGCCAGAACTGGTGCGGCGGGATCGCATCGAGATGCGCGAGCGGCTCGCGGCCGAGCGTGAACAGCGGCCGCCGGAACGGCGCGAGCGCGGCTTCGATGCCGGCCCAGTCGTCGGCCATCCGCCAGTCGTCGCCCGGCTGCGGCTGCCACGGCGCGCGGCGCAGCGCCCAGCACGGCACGCCCGCGTCGCGCGCGGCGGCGGCCGCGTTCGCGCTGATGCGCGCCGCATAAGGATGGGTCGCGTCGATCACGAGGCCGATGCCGGCGTCGCGCAGATAGGCGGCCAGGCCGGCCGCGCCGCCGAAGCCGCCGACCCGGACCTCGCACGCGAGATCGGCCGGCACCTTGCCGAGCCCGGCGAGACTGTACACGTCGCGCGGGCCGAGTGCGCGCGCGATCTTCAGCGCATCGCCGGTGCCGCCGAGCAGCAGGATGCGCGCGCTCATCGCGCGACCCCGACGAAGCGGCCCTGCCGGTCGATCGCGAACATCTCGACGGCGACCGATGCGGGCACGATGTCGCGCGCGACGGCGAGCGCTTGCGCGCAGACGAGGTCGCCGAGCTGCACGCCGTCGGCAAGCGCGAGCTTCAGCGCTTCCTGGCTCGTGTTCGCGGCGCGCATCGCGGCCTGCAGCGCGTCGCTCGCGCCGGCTTCGGCCGCCCATTGCGCGAGCAGCGGCAGGTCGATGCTCGAATGGCGGCTGTGCAGGTCGAGATGGCCGGCCGCGAGCTTGCTGAGCTTGCCGAAGCCGCCGCACATCGACAGCCGCGCGATCGGCGCGCGCCGCAGATGCTTCAGCACCGCGCCCGCGAAATCGCCCATCTCGATCAACGCCATGTCGGGCAGCTGATAGTGCGCGCGCATCGCGTCCTCGCTCGCGTTGCCGGTGCACGCGGCGATGTGTTCGATGCCGTTCGCGCGCGCGACGTCGATGCCCTGGTGGATCGACGCGATATAGGCGGAGCACGAGAACGGCCGCACGATGCCGGTCGTGCCGAGGATCGACAGCCCGCCGACGATGCCGAGGCGCGGGTTCATCGTCTTCAGCGCGAGCGCCTCGCCGCCCTCGACGCCGATCGTCACGTCGAAGCCGCCCGCATAGCCGTGCCCGGCCGCGAGCGCTTCCAGGTGGGACGTGATCATCTGGCGCGGCACCGGGTTGATCGCCGGTTCGCCGACCGGCAGCGTGAGCCCCGCGCGCGTGACCGTGCCGACGCCGGGCCCCGCATGGAAGCGCACGCCGGGCGCCGCCGCGAGCGCGACGCGCGCGAACACCAGTGCGCCGTGCGTGACGTCCGGATCGTCGCCGGCATCCTTGATCGTGCCGGCTTCGGCGCCCTCGGCGGCGAGCCTGCAGAATTCGAGACGCATCATCACGCGCTGGCCCTTGGGCAGCACGATCTCGACCGCGTCGTCCGCCGCGCCCGTCAACAGCAGCCGCGCGGCCGCCAGCGACGTCGCGGTCGCGCAGCTGCCGGTCGTGTAGCCGAAGCGCAGCGGCGCCGGCTGTTCGGGGGTTTCGTCGCGCATCATGCCGCCGCGTCGGGTGCGCCAGGCGCGGGCTTGCGCGTGTCGTACAGCGTGACGGGCAGCGCCTGCCGCCAGGTGTCGAAGCGGCCGAGCGGCTCGGCCTGCGCGAGCGACACGCGCGTGAGCGTGCCGCCGTGGCGCTCGCGCCACGCGGCGAGCGCCATTTCACCCTGCAGCGTGACGGCGTTCGCGACGAGGCGGCCGCCGGGCTTCAGCGCCGACCAGCACGCGTCGAGCACGCCGGGCACGGTCGCGCCGCCGCCGATGAAGATCGCGTCGGGCGCGGCGAGCCCCGCGAGCGCGTCGGGCGCGCGCCCGGCGACGAGCTGCAGGCCCGGCACGCCGAGCGCGTCGCGATTGTGCTCGATGAAGCGCTGCCGCTCCGCGTGCGACTCGATCGCGATCGCCTGGCACGACGGATGCGCACGCATCCATTCGATGCCGATCGATCCGCAGCCGGCGCCGACGTCCCACAGCAATTCGTCCGGCGCGGGCGCGAGGCGCGCGAGCGTCAGCGCGCGCATGTCGCGCTTGGTCAGTTGCCCGTCGTGGCGATAGGCGTCGTCGGGCAGGCCCGGCGTCAGCGCGCGCCGCGGCGCGTCGGGCGCCGCACGGCAGTCGATCGCGACGAGGTTCAGCGCCGCGGTTTCGTCGACGGACCACGCATCCGCGATGCCGTCGACCCGGCGTTCGAGCGGGCCGCCGAGATGCTCGAACACGCTGATCCGGCTCGGCCCGAAGCCGCGCGCGGCCAGCTCCGCCGCGACGGCGGCCGGCGTGCGGCCGTCCGCGCTCAGCACGAACAGGCGCCGGCCCGGCAGCAGGTGGCGCGCGAGCGTCGCGAGCGGCCGGCCGACCAGCGACACCGCGCCGACGTCCTGCAGCGCCCAGCCGAGGCGCGCGGCCGCCAGCGACAGCGACGACGGCGCGGGCAGCACCCGCCACTCGCCGGGAGAAAGCCGGCGCGCGAGCGTCGCACCGACGCCGAACAGCATCGGGTCGCCGCTCGCGAGCACGCACACGGGCGCATCGCGGCGCGCGAGCACGCCCGCGACGTCGAACGGCTGCGGCCAGGCCTCGCGCGCGGCCGTGACCCGCGCGGGCAGCATGTCGAGGTGCCGTGGCGCACCGATCACGCGCGTCGCATCGAACAGCGCGCGCCGCGCGGCGCGGCCGAGCCCCGAATAACCGTCGTCGCCGATGCCGACCACCGTCAGCCACGCCGTCATGCGCCCTTCTCCATCGTTCGATTCCGTCATGTTGCTGCACGCGGCCGCCATGACGCCGCGCATAGGTCTTCGTTGCGAAAAAAGGCATAATACAGCGTTCGTTCGCCGGTGCCCCTCGGGGCCGAAGAGGGAACACAGGGCGCGCACCGCGCCGCTGTGGCTGCCCCCGCAACTGTAGGCAGCGAGCCCGTCTCCACCTTGGCGCCACTGGCTAGTCCGGGAAGGCCCGGAGCGGGCGTCGACCTGTCAGCCAGGAGACCTGCCGGCCTGAAAGTGCGTGCGTGCCAGCCGGCATCGGGCGGGGTGTACCGATGCGATGGCCGCGGCGCGACACTGCTCGGATGCCCCGTTGAGCTCCACCCCCATTCCGTCCCCTGCTTCGCCCACCGTGCGCCCGTCGGCCTGCCCGGGGCTCGTGCGCGTCGTCGCCGCGGCCGACGGCGGCCTGTGCCGGATCAAGCTGCCGGGCGGCCGGTTCGACGCGCGGCAGGCGCGCGCGATCGCCGCCGTCGCGCAGGCGCACGGCTCCGGCGTGATCGAGGCGACCAACCGCGCGAACCTGCAGGTGCGCGGCATCCGCGCCGGCGAAGCCGGTGCGCTCACCCGCGCGCTGCTCGACGCGGGGCTCGGCCCGCTCGTCGACGCCGACGGCGATGCGGCCGCGCTCGCGGCCAGCGACGACGTGCGCAACCTGATGCTGAATCCGCTTGCAGGACGCGACCCCGACGCGCTCGTCGACAGCGCTGCGCTCGCCGCGCCGCTGCTCGACATGCTCGCGCGCGAGCCGCGCCGTTTCGAGCTGTCGCCGAAATTCGCGATCCAGCTCGACGGCGGCGAGCGCATCGCGGCGCTCGATCATCCGCACGACATCTGGCTCGCCGCGTGGCGTCGCGGCGACGGCGCAGTGCGCATCGCGGCCGGGCTCGCCGGCTGCCCGCCGGTCGCGGCCGGCGCTGCGCCCGCGCTCGTCGACGTCGCACCGGCGGATACCGTCGCGCTGGTCCGCGCGCTGCTGCTCGCGTTCCTCGATCTCGCGCCGGCCGACACGACGCGCATGCGTGCGCTGCTGGCCACCTGCGGCGCGCACACGCTGCTCGCGCGCGCGCAAGCCACGCTCCCGTTTCCGCTTGCCGCCGATCCAGCGCTGCAAGACTGGCGGCGTGCGCCGTCCGATCCCGCGCTGCGCTTCGGTGCGCAGCCGGTGCGCGACGCGGGGCGCTGCAGCGTCGGCGCGCAGTTCGCGCTCGGCCGTCTCGACGGCGCGCGGCTCGAGCGGCTCGCGGCCCTCGCCGACGCGCACGGCGACGGCACGCTGTCGATGACGCCGTGGCAAGGCGTGTTCGTGCACGGCGTCGCGACGGGCGCGGCCCCCACGGTGCGCGACGCGCTCGCCGCGCTCGGCCTCGTCGTGTCGCCCGGCGATCCGCTCGCGCGGATGGTGGCCTGCGCGGGCAGCGCCGGTTGCGCGAAGGCGCGCGCCGACACGAAGCGCGACGCGCTCGCGCTCGCCGCGCGCATCGGCACGGTGCGCGACCTGCACCTGACCGGCTGCGAGCGCCACTGCGCACTGCCGCATCCCGCCGCGTACACGCTCGTCGCGGTCGGGCCGGCGCACTATGACCTTTACCGGCGCGACGGCGCAGCGGGCCTCGGCACCGCGCTCGCGCGCCACTTGACGATCGATGAAGCCGCGGCCCGCCTGGGCGAGGCGCGGCCAAGCCAGGACCCCTACGATGCTTGACTACATACGCGACGGGCAGGAAATCTACCGCCAGTCGTTCGCGACGATCCGCGCCGAGGCCGACCTGTCGCGCATCCCGGCCGACCTCGAAAAACTCGCGGTGCGCGTGATCCACGCGTGCGGCATGGTCGACGTGGTCGACGATCTGCGCTTCTCCGCCGGTGCGGGCGCAGCGGGCCGCGCGGCGCTGGCCGCCGGCGCGCCGATTCTCTGCGACGCGAAGATGGTGGCCGAAGGCATCACGCGCGCGCGGCTGCCGGCCGGCAATCGCGTGGTCTGCACGCTCGGCGAGCCCGAGGTGCCCGACCTCGCGCGGCAGCTCGGCAACACGCGCTCGGCCGCCGCGCTCGAACTGTGGCGAGCGCAGCTCGCGGGCAGCGTCGTCGTGATCGGCAATGCGCCGACCGCGCTGTTCCACCTGCTCGACATGATCGACGCCGGCGCGCCGCGCCCCGCGCTGATCCTCGGCTTCCCGGTCGGCTTCATCGGCGCGGCCGAGTCGAAGGCGCTGCTCGCCGCCGACAGCCGCGGCGTGCCGTACGTCGCGCTGCTCGGCCGGCGCGGCGGCAGCGCGATGGCGGCCGCCGCGGTCAACGCGCTCGCGACGGAGGCCGAATGACGGCCGCGCGCGGGCGCCTGTTCGGCCTCGGCGTGGGCCCGGGCGACCCCGAACTGATGACGCTGAAGGCGGTGCGGCTGCTGCAGGCCGCGCCGGTGGTCGCGTACTTCGTCGCGAAGGGCAAGAAAGGCAATGCGTACGGCATCGTCGAAGCGCATTTGCTCGACGCGCAGGTGCAGTTGCCGCTCGTCTATCCG
Organism: Burkholderia stagnalis; assembly: GCF_902830275.1. Taxonomy (GTDB): domain Bacteria; phylum Pseudomonadota; class Gammaproteobacteria; order Burkholderiales; family Burkholderiaceae; genus Burkholderia; species Burkholderia stagnalis. The sequence continues at coordinate 102,120 of NZ_CADESW010000004.1, forward strand.
GTGACGACCGAAGCGCTGCCGCCGCCGCTCTGCTACGAAACCGTGATCGCCGATTTCTACGACACGGCCGCCGAAGTCGTGGCCGCGCATCTCGACGCGGGCCGCGACGTCGCGGTGATCTGCGAAGGCGATCCGTTCTTCTACGGCTCGTACATGTACCTGCACGACCGCCTCGCGCCGCGCTACGACACCGAAGTCGTGCCCGGCGTGTGCTCGATGCTCGGCGGCACGGCCGTGCTCGGGCAGCCGCTCGTGTACCGGAACCAGAGCCTGTCGGTGCTGTCCGGCGTGCTGCCCGAGGATGAGCTGCGCACGCGGCTCGCGCAGGCCGACGCGGCCGTGATCATGAAGCTCGGCCGCAACTTCGACAAGGTGCGGCGTGTGCTCGACGAGCTGGGCCTCGCGAAACGCGCGCTGTACGTCGAGCGCGCGACGATGGCGAACCAGCGCATCGTGCCGCTCGACGCGGTCGACCCGATGGCGTCGCCGTATTTCTCGCTGCTCGTCGTGCCGGGGGAAAAATGGCAAGGATGACCACCCCGCCCGCGATCGTGATCCTCGGCGCGGGCGCGCTCGATACCGCGCGGCGCATCCAGGCGCGCTATCCGGGCGCGCAGGTGCATGCGCTGGCGTCGCGCGTCGCCGCCGACGTGCCGTTCGACGAACTCGGCGCGCATCTGCGCGAACTGTATGCGCGCGGCTTGCCGATCGTCGCGCTGTGCGCGGCCGGCATCGTGATCCGCTGCATCGCGCCCGCGCTCGCCGACAAGGGCGTCGAGCCGCCGGTGCTGGCCGTCGCGGAGGACGGCTCGGCCGTCGTGCCGCTGCTCGGCGGCCTCACCGGCGTGAACGTGATCGCACGCGAGCTGGCCGACTGGCTCGGCGTCGCGCCCGCGATCACGACGAGCGGCGAGCTGCGCTTCGGCGCATGCGTGCTCAATCCGCCCGACGGCTACGCGCTCGCGGATCTCGCGCAAGGCAAGCGCTTCGTGTCCGACCTGCTCGCGGGCGCAGCGACCCGCGTCGACGGCGCGGCACCATGGCTCGACGACGTCGCGCTGCCGTGCGACGACGCGGCCACGCATGCGATCCGCGTGACGCCGCTCGCATGGCGCGGCGCGCAAGACGAACTCGTGATCCATCCGCGCAGCGTCGTGGTCGGGATCGGCGTGCAACCGGTCGCGCCGAGCGCCACGCTCGACGCACGCGTGCACGCGCTGCTCGATTTGCACGGCCTCGCGCCGCAGGCGCTCGCGGCCCTCGTCGCGCCGGCCGCGCTGATCGGCGATGCCGCGCTCGAAGCGGCTTCGGACGCGCTCGGCGTGCCGCTGCGTTTCGTCGATGCCGACGACGCCGATGCCGACGCACAGGCAGCCGCCGTGCTCGAACGCGCGCTGCGCGTGCCGCACACGATGCACGCGCCGCACGACGGGCTGGCCTGCGCGGTGGCCGCGCAGCCCGTCGATCCGAACACGCTGGGCCGCGCGCGCGGCCGCCTCACCGTGGTCGGCCTCGGGCCCGGCGGCGCGGCATGGCTCACGCCCGCCGCGCGCGCCGCGCTCGCGGACGCCACCGACATCCTCGGCTACACGACCTACGTGAACATGGCCGGCCCGTTTCGCGCCGAGCAGCGCGTGCACGGCACCGACAATCGCGAGGAGATGCAGCGCGCGCGCCATGCGTTCGAGCTGGCGGCCGAAGGCCGTCGCGTCGCGGTGGTGTCGTCCGGCGATCCGGGCGTGTTCGCGATGGCCGCGGCCGTGCTCGAAGCGCTCGACGAGGCGCGCGACCCGCGCTGGGCGGCGGTCGCGCTGCGCGTCGAGCCCGGCGTGTCGGCGTCGCTCGCGACGGCCGCGCAGGCCGGCGCGCCGCTCGGCCACGACTTCTGCGTGATCTCGCTGTCGGACAACCTGAAGCCGTGGGACGTGATCGAAACGCGCCTGCGGCATGCCGCCGAAGCCGATCTCGTGATGGCGTTCTACAACCCGATCTCGCGCGCACGGCCGTGGCAGCTCGATCGCGCGCTCGACGTCGTGCGCGCGCAGCGCGCGGCGGACACCGTCGTCGTGCTCGGCCGCGACATCGGCCGGCCCGGCGCGACGCTCGTCAACACGACGCTCGGCGCGCTGCGCGCCGATCAGGTCGACATGCGCACGATGGTGATCGTCGGCTCGTCCACCACGCGGCGCTTTTCCGTCAACAATGGACGGGATTGGGTCTACACCCCGCGCTGGTATCGCTGAACGCGCGCCGGGCCGCGTGCCCGGCGCCGTATCGAATGCATGCGATTGTTTCGCACAGCGATTCAAACAAAATTAAAACGTAATTAAGGATTCACGATTGATCTGCAATCCTCCAAGATGAGCGCGCCGCGATCCGGGTCCATCCCATGCCCGGCCGATTGCGGCGGTGATGCGCAGGCCAGCGTATCGCTCATCCACATGGAGAACACAATGCAAAACAGCGTGTTGTCGCATCTCATCCCGCGCGCGATCGCCGCGGGCTGCCTGCTCGCCGGTGCGAGCGTATCCCAGGCAGCGGGCGCATTCGCGCCCTACGTCGACGTGACGCTCTACCCGACGCCACTCGTCGACAGGATCGGTGTTCAGCAAGGCATCCAGCAATTCACGCTCGCGTTCGTGGTCGCGGGCAACGGCTGCACGCCGTCGTGGGGCGGCGTGCAGGCGATCGGCAACGGCGCGACCGGCGACCTGCTGACGTCGATCGGCACGGCCATCACGAACTATCGCGCGAAAGGCGGCGAGGTTGCCGTGTCGTTCGGCGGCGCGAACGGCACGCCGCTGATGAGGGCGTGCACGAGCGTCCCCGCGCTGAAGACAGCACTCCAGACCGTGATCGACACGTACAGCCTCACGCATGTCGACTTCGACATCGAGGGCGCGTCGCAGCTCGACGCGGCGGCCGTCGCGCGCAACTTCCAGGCGGTCGCGCAGCTGCAGGCCGACTATGCGGCGAAGGGCAAGCCGCTGCACGTCACGCTGACGCTGCCGACCATGCCGACCGGGCTCATCCAGGACGGCCTGAACGTCCTCACCGCGGCGATCGCGAACAAGGTCAACCTCGACGCGGTGAACGTGATGACGATGGACTACGGCCCCGCCGGCATCGACATGGGCGCGGCCGCGATCAGCGCGGCGCAGGGGCTCTACTCGCAGCTCGACACCGCGTACAAGTCCGCCGGCCAGCCGAAGAGCAGCGCGCAGCTGTGGCAGATGGTGGGCGTCACGCCGATGATCGGCGTGAACGACACGCAGGGCGAGACGTTCACGCTCGACAACGCGCAGAGCGTGCTGAACACGGCCATCAACAACGGCTACGGCTTCATCAGCTACTGGTCGTCGACCCGCGACAAGCAGTGCGACAGCAACACCGGCTATGCGTCGCCGATCTGCTCGGGCGTCACGCAGCAGCCGTACGCATTCGCGTCGATCTTCAAGAAGCTCGACGCCAAGTGGGGCACGGGCGTCACGCAGGATCCGAACTACGGCGGCGGCTCGGACGGCGGCGGCACGCCGCAGCCGGGCGCACCGTGGTCCGCGAGCCAGGTCTACACGGCGGGCGCGACGGTCACGTACCAGGGCGTGACCTACCAGGCGCAATGGTGGACCAAGGGCGACATCCCGGGCCAGGCATCGGTGTGGAAGGCCGTGAACGGCGGCACGCCGGATTGGTCGGCGGCCACCGCCTATCAGGCCGGCGCGTGCGTGATGTACCAGGGCGCGAAGTACTGCGCGAAATGGTGGACCCAGGGCGATACGCCGAGCGCGGGCGGCGTGTGGGCAAGAGCGTGATGCGGCGCGTTCCGGCCGCGTGACGTGATGCGGGCCGCGTCGGCATCGGCCGGCGCGGCCCGTGGCGCGCACTGCGCGGGTGTCGGGCGGGACGGCCCCGCCCCGACGCCCGCGTCAGCGCCGATCGTGTTCGGCGAGCAGGCGCGGCTTTGCGGCGACGTGCGCGGCGACGTGCGCGTCGTAATGCAGGCGAATGCGTTCCGTCGGCCCGACGATCGACTGCCCGTACCAGTCGCCGTCGATCGGCAGCGCGATCGCGACCGCCGACAGTTCCGGCGCGCTTTCGCCGACGTTGTCGGCCCATCCTTGCGTGCGGCTTCGCGCGGCGTGTTCGACCAGTGCGGGCCGGCTCGTGGTCGTCGCATTCGTGAAGCGCTCGAACGACAGCTGGCCGCCGAGCGCCTGCTGCGCATCGGCCGGCAGCTCCGCGAAGATCGCCTTGCCGATCGAGTTCGCGTGCAGCGGACGCAGCTCGCCCGGCTGGCGCGTATAGATGCGCAGCCCCGCCGGCGCGCCTTGCTGCCCGTGTTCCGTCATGTGTGTCGCTCCCGGTTCCTGGTTTCGGCATCGGCGAACTATTCTTGTATGTGAATTTGTATTCTTGTATGAGAATTTCGATGTCAAGCAAGAGAAGACCGGATGCGATGGCCGCGCGCCGGGTGGCGTCTGTCCGGTTGCCGGGGCACGCCGCCCTTCGCTAAGCTGGCGTTCCGACGCCTCCCCACCCGAATCCGGGGACTTCATGAAACGCATGCTGCTGGCCGCCGTGACGTTCGCGGCGACGCTGACCGTCGCTCACGCGCAAACCCAGACCTACCATTTCGGAGAAGGACAGATGCAGCCGCAAGGCGCGGCGCAACCGGCGCAACCCGCGCCGCTGCCGGGCGCGACACAGGGCACACCGCTGCCGCAAGGCTCGGCGCCGACCGCGCGGCCCGCGCCGCGACGGGCGCATGTGACCCCGCATCGGCATTACCGGCACGCGGTGGTCAAGCAGCGCCACCACGCGCGACATGTCAAGCGGACGCGGCGCGGCGTCTACAAGCACACCTGATTCGGCCGGCCATGCCGGTCGACGACATTCATGTGACGTTCACGGGCCTGTCATGCGTTATTTCGGATGGCGATGCACCTGGCGCTCGCACGTCCGCGCAATGTGACCTATGCTTTCGGCAACGTATCGATTTCACCCATGAACCGGCCGGCGCGTTTTCGCTCGTCACGCGCCGCGCAAGCATCGTGTACCGGCATGACAGCCGCGCCCCGCCGATCGCGGGCGCGGTGTCACGACACCATTGGCCGTCCGGCACGGCCCGGCGCGATCGCTGTCGCAAGAGGCGGCACGCCACGAATCATCCGAGGAAACCGCATTGGAGCATTCCGCGCCGCCCCGTGTGAAGCATCACGCCCGTGCCGGCCGAACGGATGCCGGATCGTGCGGTTTTCCTGCCCGTCGGCTCAGGGTCGGCGGTAACCGGCGCGAATCACGCGTTGCATCCGGGCCGTCGAGCCCGGTTGCAACCGTGAAGCACACCCGACCTCCTCCACTGACAGCGAGCCCATCATGACGAGCCTGTACAACTACCGCGGGTACACGATCGAAGTCCGCTGCGAGCATCAGCCGGGCGCGGAAGCGGACACGCATGCGCCGGCCCCCGGCTATGTCGCCGTGGTCCAGGTGCGCGCGGGCGATACGTCGTCGATCTTCTTCTCGCCGGTGAGGCTCGCGGACGACTACGGCAAGCCGTTCGCCGACAGCCTCGATGCGCTGAGCGCGGGCCGCACGGCGGGCGAGATCATCGTCGACGATCTGTTGTCGAGCGCTGGCTGAAGGCGCGCGTCAGCGCAACCGTTTGCGCGTCAGTTCGCGTCCTTCGTAGACGATGAGGAAGATGCCGAGCATCGTGGCGCCGACGGCCACGTATTCGCCCAGGCCGCTCGTGCCATGCTGGAGCGCGGAATTGATGCCGAAGCCGATGCCGACGGCAATCAGCGCGAGGCCGGCGAGCAGCCCGCCGATCGGTCCCGTGTGGGTTTTGTTGAAGGTGCTCATGTTGTTACGCCCGTAGCCCATCTTGTTCTGATCACGTGCGGCGCGTACGGTGCGGGGACCGGCACGGCGCCAAGTTTTCGTGATTCGACTATATCCGGACATAAATTGCGTCAACGCATGCGGCGGATCTTTTCGATGAAGTGTTGCGGCGAGCCGACGTCGTTATTGCGCGGCGCGCCGCTCACGATCGCAGGAAAGCTCCGGCCTTTCGCTCGAGCAGCGCGATCAGCTCCGGCTGCATGAACGCGTACTTGTCGGGAATGTCGAGGCACACGATCTTCTTGTGCCGCAAGTCCGCGCCGAATTGCCTCGACAGCTTCGCCTTATGCACGCGCTCCATCACGAAAATGACGTCGGCCCATGCGATCTGCTCGCGCGAAACGATGGACTCGGCGTCGGGCGCGACGCCGGCCGAATCCGTTTCGATGCCGGGCCACGCTGCAAATACGGCTTCCGCCGTCGGGCTGCGCAGCCGGTTGCGGCTGCAGATGAAGAGTGCTCGCGTCATGCCTGATGCGATCAGCCTTGCGGCATCGTGCCGGGACGGAGGTACGCCAGCATGTAGGACACGTAGTCCGCCTTGCCGAGTTCGACGCCCTGGTTGCGCAGGATCGCGTACGCGGTGATCACGTGAAAGTAGAACTGCGGCAGCGCCCAGTCGCGCGCGTATTGTTCGCCCGTCATGTCGAAGACGACGCCGTTGGGCAGTTCGAGCGCGATCGGCAGCGCACCGCCTTCGTCCAGCGCGGTCGGCGACAGGCTGTCGAGCAACGCAAGCGCATCGGCAATGCGCGCCTTCGCGTCGGCCCACGTGCCCGGCTGCGCGTTGGCGTTCCATCCTTCCTGCCGTATCGCCAGCAGCGTGTCCGGAAGCGGTTCGCCGCGCAGGCGGCAGACCGGTTCGAGCGCCTGAAAGCACGCGAACCGGACCTGAGCCGCGAGCGGATACATGTCCGCGGCAAGCCGCTCCGACAGCAGTGGATCGGGCTCGGCGCCCGCCGCCTGTCGATGGGCGGCAGCCTTGTCGAGCCACGACGACAGGCCTTGCAGGAACTGGGTGAAGGTGGGGATGAGAAGCTGGGTGGGCGACACGTAATCCTCCGATGAAATCAGGGCGGCACAACGATACCAGCGGGTAATGATTCGTGGCAATCGCATGACGGCCGTCGCGGCGAAACGCGCGGGTGCGACGCGTGCGCGTCAACGCAGCGCAAGCCTGAACCCGTATACCTTCAGCGTCTGCAGGGCAACATCGAGTTCCTCGGCGCGCACGAAGCCTAGTTTTTCATACATGCCCCAGGCAAGCTGCATCGGCTTCGTCGTGTGGAGCACGACCGCGGCATGGCCCCGCCGACGGGCGAGATCGATGCACGCCAGCGTCAGTGCCTTGCCCGCCCCGCCACCGCGAAAGGCCGGATCGACGCCGAGCAAGCGGATACCAGACGCGTTTCGGATACCGTTGACCGCGTCGCTCGACCCATATTCGGCCATGTCGCCGAAATACACGACACCGCCGATGAGTTCATCGCGTTCGGACACGGCAACCAGAACGCGCGCGTCCGGCTTCTCCGTGAAACGCGCGATGTTCGCGAGCATGTCGTAGTAGCCCGGCTGCTCGTCGGGGGACGGGAAGCCGGGCAATGCGGCATAGGCCTTCACCAACAATTGCCCAAGCCGGGGCAGTTCGTCGGCGCGCGCGTCGCGAATGGAGAAGCCGGGATTCATGGGTCAAGCGTCACGGTGTGCACGTTGTTGTGTGGACGGTCGGGCAAGGGTATACGGGGTCGGGCAGGCCGCACCTTGTGGCGACTTGCCAAACGGGAAGCGCCGAACCACATTCCGGATTCGGCCGTCTTTTCGGTCTTTGGTCATGCAATTTTCAGTCGGATACCGTTGATGGGAAAAGGCAAGTTTCAATCCCCGACAGTTCGATAACCCTGATGATGCAAATGCCGGTACACCCAGCGATTCCCGTGGCGCGCACAATAGACACTTTTTACCGTCAGCAGCAACAAGGCCAGAATCACGAAGGCCACATGATCGCGAGTGAGAAGCAGACCGGCGACGGCATCAGCCGCAAACAATCGCCCTCCTTGAACGATCAGCCCTTCGGAGTAGGCCCACATCGTGCTGAATATCAATGCCCACCAGTTAAAGCCGCAATTCACGCTGCGTTCGGGCATGATCGAATGGATCATGAGTCGGGTCGACGTCATCGCGCCTGGAAGAAGAGAATATTCACAGAGCAGTTATCGTCCTGAATGCGGCGCGCTTTAATTTCTTCGGGAGCGCATCGTCCCGGTCCTTCACCCGCCACTCAACCGCGCACCAGACCCTGCGCAGCCACCCACTCCGCCCCCCACGCCGCCGCGATCCGCTCCCCCCGCCCGACCCTTACCGCCGCATCGTCAAAATCGACGAACACGACCTGATCCGCCGCCTCCGGCCGCGCCGGCATCTCGCGCGTGCGCCCGTCCGACAGCACCCACAGCCACCGCTGCTTGTCCGGCTCGCGGCGCGCCTCCCGCGCGAGCAGCCTCGCGGCCGCATCGACCCCATCCGCGAACGGCGTGCCGCCGCCGCCCACCGGTTCGAGCCAGCGCGCATTCCACCACCTCGGCACTGCCGGCCCGAACCGCCGCTCGGCCCCCGAACCGCCAAAGCAAATCAACGCCGTTTCCGCCCGCGCCCGCGCGGCCTCGTCGAAATACGCGACGATCAACCCCTTCGCCGCCGCCAGCCGCTCGAACGACAGCATCGACGCCGAGCAGTCGAGCACGAAGCAATGCAGCGCGCGCGGCGCGCCCGCCGGTTTCCGGAACCGCAGATGATCGGCCTGCAGGCGCTCGCCGCGCTTGACCGCGAACGTCGCCGGCCACGCCACGGCGGCAACGCCCGCGCCGGTGCGCGCGACGCCCGGCGTGTACTCCGTTGCGCCCTGCTGCCATCGAGTGCCGCGAAGCGAAGTCGCGGCGGCGCCGGCTCGATGGCTCAGCGTTTTTTTAGTGGCAGCGGCAGCGGAATCACCCCCTTCACCGCGTGCAAACCGGCCGGTTCGGGCGGCAGGTAGCCCCAGTCGCCTTGCGAGCCTTGCGAATCCGCATCGCCCGAATGCGCGGCATCCGGCGGCGTCTCCCGCCCGCCGTGCGGAGGATTCGGCGGCGACGTCGAACCTGACGCATCATCGCCGGCCCCCGCCGCAGCCGGCGGCGTCGCATGCGTGCCCCGCCGATGCCGCAGCACCGATTCCGCGACACGGTCGACATGGTCGACCGTCACCGCATCGGCGCCTTCGAGCGCCGCGAGCGCGCGCGCCGCGCGCAGCATCACGAGATCGGCGCGCAGGCCGTCGACCGCCGCATCGATGCACAGCGCGCTGACCCGCGCATGCACCGCATCGTCGAAGTCCAGCGCGGCAAGCGCCCCGCGCGCCACCCTCACCCGCTCGGCCAGCTCGCGCTGCGCCGCCTCGTGCCGCGCCCGGAACGCATCCGGCTCGAGATCGAACGCGAGCCGCGCCTTCACGATCTGCTGGCGCTGCGCGGCGTCGAAGCAATTCCCGAGCTCGACCATCAGCCCGAAGCGATCGAGCAATTGCGGCCGCAGTTCCCCTTCCTCCGGATTCATCGTGCCGACCAGCACGAAGCGCGCGTCGTGCGCGTGCGACACGCCATCGCGCTCGACGATGTTGACGCCGCTCGCGGCGACGTCGAGCAGCGTATCGACGAGCCCGTCCGCGAGCAGGTTCACTTCGTCCACGTACAGCACGCCGCGATGCGCGCGCGCGAGCAGCCCCGGCCGGAAGCGCACGCCGTTTTCCGCGAGCGCATGCGCGAGATCGAGCGTGCCGGTCACCTGCTCGTCGCTCGCCGACAGCGGCAGCGTCACGAACTCGCCTTCCGGCAGCAGCTCGGCCAGCGCACGCGCGGCGGTGGATTTCGCGGTGCCGCGCGGCCCGCTGACGAGCACGCCGCCGAGCGACGGATCGACTGCCGCGAGCAGCAGCGCCTGTTGCAGCGCGGCTTGCCCGACGAGCGCGGTGAACGGAAACACCGCGCGCTGGCGGTGCGTCGGATCGGTCATCGCCGTGCTCCTTCCTGGTGGTGTTCGCTCGCGAGCCAGACCGCCTCGATCCGCTCGCGATAGTCGCCCGGCTGTTGCCACAGCCCGCGCTGCATCGCCTCGACGAAGCGCTCGCAGATGCCCTGCAGCGCGCGCGGGTTGTGCCGCTCGAGGAACGCGCGCGTGTCGTCGTCGAACAGGTATGCGTCGGCGACGAGCGCGTATTGATGGTCGGCCAGCACGCGCGCGGTCGCGTCATAGCCGTACAGGTAGTCGACGGTCGCGGCCATTTCCGCCGCGCCCTTGTAGCCGTGCCGCTTCACGCCGTCGAGCCACTTCGGGTTGACGACGCGCGAGCGGATCACCCGCGCGATTTCCTCGCGCAGCGTGCGCATCTTCGGCGCGGCCGGGTTCGCGTGGTCGCCGTGATACAGGCTCGGCTGGCGGCCCGACAGGTGCCGCACCGCGGCCGTCATGCCACCCTGGAACTGGTAGTAGTCGTTCGAATCGAGGATGTCGTGCTCGCGGCTGTCCTGGTTCTGCACGACGACGTCGATCGTCGCGAGCCGCTCGCCGAACACGTCGGCCGCGGCATCGCCCGCGCTGTTCTGCGCATACGCGTGGCCGCCCCATTGACGGTACGCGTCGGCGAGATCCGCGTCGGTCTGCCAGCGGCGCTGGTCGATCAGATCCTGCAGCCCCGCGCCGTAGCTGCCGGGCCGCGCGCCGAACACGCGCCAGCCGGCGCGGCGCCGCGCTTCGTCGGCGGGCACACCCTGCTCGATCCACTTCGCGCGTTCGCGCTCGATGCGCGCGCGGATCGGGTTCAGATGCTCGGGCTCGTCGAGCGCCGCGACCGCCTGCACGGCCGCGTCGAACAGGTGCATCAGGTTCGGGAACGCGTCGCGGAAAAAGCCCGACACGCGCAGCGTCACGTCGATGCGCGGCCGGTCGAAGATCTCGATCGGCAGGATTTCGAAATCGGTCACGCGGTGGCTGCCGTGCGCCCATTTCGGCCGCACGCCGATCAGCGCGAAGGCCTGCGCGATGTCGTCGCCGCCGGTGCGCATCGTCGCCGTGCCCCACACCGACAGGCCGATCGCGCGCGGGTAATCGCCGTGATCCTGCAGATGCCGCTCGATCAGCTGCTGCGCGGATTTCAGGCCGAGCGACCATGCGGCCTGCGTCGGCACCGCGCGCGTGTCGACCGAATAGAAGTTGCGGCCGGTTGGCAGCACGTCGGGGCGGCCGCGCGACGGCGAACCGCTCGGGCCGGGCGGCACGAAGCGGCCGTCGAGCCCGCGCAGCAACTGGCGCAGCTCCTCGCCGCCGCATGCGTCTAGCGCGGGCATCAGCGTCGCGCGCACGCGCTCGATCACGGGCAACGTGTGCGTCCAGACGCCCGGCGGCGGCTCGCACGCGTCGCCCGGCGCGCTCGCGCACAGGCGGTCGAGCCACTGCTGCGCCAGCCGTTCGAGCCGCTCGCGCGTATCGCCCGCATGGCGCCACGTCGATTCATCGACCGCCTGCAGCAGCGCCGGGCGCGGCCCTTGCCACGGCGCGGCCCAGTCGGCGGCGAGCGGATCGAAATCGTCGCCGAGCGCGAGGTCGCGCGCGAGCGCGCCGATCAATCCGGCGCGCGCCTGCTGGCCATCGCCGATCGGAAAGCGCGCAAGCGCGAGCAGCGTGTCGCGCCGCTGGCGATCGGCCGGCGACGCGCCGAACACATGCAGCCCGTCGCGGATCTGCGCTTCCTTCAGCTCGCACAGCCACGCGTCGACGCGCGTCAGCAGCTCATCCTCGTCGCTCGCATCGCGCGGCGGCGCGACGCTCAGTTCGTCATGCAGACGATGCTCGGCGATCGTCGCGAGGATCGTCTTGCGCAGCAGCTTCGCGCGCCGCGCGTCGACCATCAGCGCTTCGTAGTATTCGTCGACCTGCCGCTCGAGGTCCTGCAGCGGGCCGTAGTTTTCCGCGCGCGTGAGCGGCGGCATCAGGTGATCGATGATCACCGCCTGCGCGCGCCGCTTTGCCTGGCTGCCCTCGCCCGGATCGTTGACGATGAACGGATACAGATGCGGCAGCGGCCCGAGCGTCAGGTCGGGCCAGCACGCGTCGGACAGCGCGACGCTCTTGCCCGGCAGCCATTCGAGGTTGCCGTGCTTGCCGAGGTGGATCACCGCGTCGACGCGGAACGCGTGGCGCAGCCAGAAATAGAACGCGAGATACGCGTGCGGCGGCACGAGATCCGCGTCGTGATAGCTCGCGTAGTCGTTCTCGCCGCGCGAGCGCGACGGCTGGATGCCGACGAACACGTTGCCCGCGCGCCAGCCCGCGATCGTGAAGCGCCCGTGGCGCAGCGTTGGGTCGGCTTCGGGCCGCCCCCAGCGCGCGTTCAGCGCGTCGCGCACGGCCGCCGGCAGGCGTTCGAAATGCGTCAGGTAGTCGGCGAGCGCAAAGCTCTGGAACGCGGGCCGCAGCGCGTGCATCGCCGGGTCGTTGGTCACGCCTTCGGTGAGCCGCGCGATCAGCGCGTCGCCGTCGGCCGGCAAGTCCGCAACCCGGTAGCCCGCGTCGCGCAGCGTCGCGAGCACGCCGAGCGCCGACGCGGGCGTGTCGAGCCCGACGCCGTTGCCGATCCGCCCTTCGCTCTGCGGATAGTTCGCGAGGATCAGCGCGACGCGCTTGTCCGCGTTGTCGAGCGTACGCAGCCGGCACCAGCCGCGCGCGAGCGCCGCGACGAAGCCGATGCGCTCCGCGTCGGGCTGGTAGCGCACCACGTCGACCTCGGTATGCGGGCAGCGGTAGGCAAGCCCCTTGAAGCTCACCGCGCGCGTGACGATGCGGCCGTCGACTTCCGGCAGCGCGACGTGCATCGCGATGTCGCGCGCATGCAGCCCCTGGTTGTCGGCGAGCCATGCGTCGCGGTTGCCGCCGGACAGGATCACCTGCAGCACCGGCGCATCGCCCGCGAGGATGTCGGGTTCAGGGTCGTCGATCGCGCCCGCCGCGAACGCGGTCGTGTTGAGCACGAGCGCGACGTCGTGCGCTTCGCACAGCCGCGCGACGATCTCGCGGCTCACCGTGTCCTTCAGCGACGTCACCGCGACCGGCAGCGGATTCAGCCCTTCGCGGATCAACGCGTCGGCAAGCGCGTCGAACACCGCGGTGTTCGCGGCCTGCCAGTGCGCCTTGTAGAACAGGATCGCGACGACGGGTGCGCCGGGCGTCCAGCGCGGCAGCCAGTCGTCGATGCTGGCCGGGTCGCGCGCCGGGTGATACAGCGCGGCGGCCGGCAGCGGGCGCGGCGGCTCCGGCTCGTCGCCGAAACCGAGGGTGTGAAACGCGATGCTGCGCAACAGCGCCTCGGCGTTGTGCGCGCCGCCCTCGCGCAGGTAGCGCCACCACATCCGGCACAGCGCGGGGTCGACCGTGCTCTTCGCGATCAGGTTCGGGTCTTCCTGCAGGTCGCCCGAAAACATCGCAAGCCGCTGCTTCTGCCGCGACGCGAGCGACACCGCCTGCTCGATCCCGTACGGCCAATATGCCTCGCCGCCGAGGTGGTCGATCACGACCGCCTTCGCGTGCTTCAGCACGTCGTCGACGTAGAAATCGACCGACGCCGGCTGGCGCAGGAACGTCACGTTCGCGAGCCGCACGCTCGGAAAGCCACCGGCCAAGCGCGGCACGACGCTCGCGAGCAGCGACAGCGTCGTATCCGCCGAGCTCAGGATCACGATCTCGGCGGGCCGCTGGTCGATCCGGACGACGCCCTGCGTATCGTCGACGAAGCCGCCCGGCGTGGTGCGCAGCAGATGCATCGCGGGTTACGCCTGTTGCAGCTCGGCCGCGAGCGCCGCGTCGAACGCGCGCTGCAGCTCGGCCGCGTCGAGATCCTCGCCGATCAGCACGAAGCGGCTCGCGCGCGCTTCGCCGTCCTGCCAGCGGCGGTCGAAGTAGCTGTCGAAACGGCGGCCGACGCCCTGGATCACGAGCCGCATCGGCGCGTCCGGCAGCGCGGCGAAGCCTTTCGCGCGATAGATCGTGTGGGTTTCGACGACGCGCTTGAGCGCGGCGATCGTCGCATCCCGCGAACCCGCGTCGCCGCTGACGACCACCGAATCGAAATCGTCGTGATGGTGGTCGTGATCCTCGTCGTCGGCCGAGCCGTGGTGATCGTGGCGCAGGTGGATGGTTTCCTCGGACGCCGATTCGAGCCCGAGCAGCATCGCGAGATCGAGCTCGCCGCGCTCGGCGCGCACGATCTTCACCTGCGGCGGGATCTCCTCGCGGATCGCCGCCTCGACCTGCGCGAGCTGCGCAGCGTCGACGAGGTCGGCCTTGTTGACGATCACGAGATCGGCGGACGACAGCTGGTCGGCGAACAGCTCGTGCAGCGGCGATTCGTGGTCGAGGTTCGGGTCGGCGCGGCGCTGCGCGTCGACCGCCTGCGGGTTCTCGGCGAACTGCCCGCTCGCGGTGGCCGGCCCGTCGACGACGGTCACGACCGCATCGACCGTGAAGCTGTTGCGGATCGTCGGCCAGTTGAACGCCTGCACGAGCGGCTTCGGCAGCGCGAGGCCGGAGGTCTCGATCAGCACGTGGTCGATGTCGGCGCGGCGCTCGACGAGCGCTTCCATCACCGGGTAGAACTCCTCCTGCACGGTGCAGCACAGGCAGCCGTTCGCGAGTTCGTAGAGCTGGCCGGACGCTTCGCCCTCGCCGTCGTCGCAGCCGATCCCGCAGCCCTTGAGGATTTCGCCGTCGATGCCGAGCTCGCCGAATTCGTTGACGATCACCGCGATGCGGCGGCCCTGCGCGTGTTGCAGGATGTGGCGCATCAGCGTCGTCTTGCCGCTGCCGAGAAAGCCCGTGACGATGGTGACGGGCAGCTTGCGCATGGTCATGGAATGTCCTGTGTCGTAAAAGGGAGTCAGGCGGAGATCGTCACGTCGATCTCGTCGTAGCGCTTCATGCGGTAGATCGCGGCCGACACGAGCCAGCACGCGAGGAACAGGCCGATCACCACGTAGCCGAGCATGCCGAAGTGCGACGCGACCATCGCGGCGAAGTCCCACACGGGGCCCTGCAGCGACAGCTTGTCGGCGAGCAGCGCGAGTACCTCGATGCCGCCGATCAGCGCGGCGACCAGCACCGATACGAACGTGATCGTCATGTTGTAGTAGATCTTGCGGATCGGCCGCACGTAGGCCCAGCGGTACGCGCCCATCATCAGGATGCCGTCGGTCGTATCGACGAGCGTCATGCCGGCCGTAAACAGCGCGGGCAGGACCATCACCGACCAGAACGACAGGCCGCCCTGCACCTGCGTGGCCGAGATGCCGAACAGCGCGATCTCGGTCGCGGTGTCGAAGCCGAAACCGAACAGGAAGCCGACCGGATACAGGTGCCAGCTGCGCGACACGAGGCGGAACAGCGGCCGGAACAGCCGCGCGAGCACGCCGCGCTGGTTCAGCAGCATGTCGAGGTCCGCCTCGACGATCGCTTCGCCGCGCCGCGCGGCGCGGAACGTCCGGTACACGGAAATCAGGATCAGCAGGTTCGCGGCCGCGAGCACCAGCAGGAAGAACGCCGACACGCTGGTGCTGATCACGCCGCCCCACGCCTTCATGCTTTCGAAGCGCGACAGCGACGCGGCGGTGAGCGCGACCGCGACGGACATCACGATCACCACCGTCGAATGGCCGAGCGAGAAGAACAGGCCCGCGCCGAGCGGGCTGCGGCCTTCCTGCATCAGCTTGCGGGTGACGTTGTCGATGGCGGCGATGTGGTCGGCGTCGACCGCGTGGCGCAGGCCGAACACGTACGCGAGCAGCGCGGTGCCGAGCAGCACGGGCTGGTCGTGGAACGCGACGAACGCCCAGATCCACGCGCCGGCGTTGAACGCAATGAGCAGCGCATAGATCGCGACGATTTTGCCGCGCAGGCCGGACGGGCTGTCGTTGAACAGGCGGAAGAACGAGTCGAGCATGGTGCTCCCTGGCGAACGGTCGACATGGTGAATGCCAACACGGCCGGCGCCATACGCTCGGGCCCGCGCGCGCTGCCGGATGCCGGGCCGGCGCGAAGCGCGCGGCGGGCCGGAATGCGGAACACGCTCGGATACCGGACGCGCTGCGGCGGCGGCCGTGGACGATGCGCCGCATCCCCGCGGCGCTGAACCCCTCGTCTCGGCCGGTATCCGGGCTGACGAACACGCCGCTTCGCCTTCCCGGACGCGCGACGCATCCAGTGGCGGTCGTCCGCATGCGCAGCAGGCATGCGGCGAAGCGGCGCTGCCTTGCGCGTGGCGCAAGGCGTTCGCTTACCGTTGCGGGGGCAGCACAGGTTGGCATGGCTGCGGGGCAGCCGAGCGTCCTGTTTCCCGTTTAACTGCGCGCGCCGGAAAGGCGCGCGCGAGCACCGAAACGCGTGCGAGTGTAGGCGTCGCGGGCGGGAGCGTCAAGGCGAGACGGCGGGCCGGCCGGAACGTTCACGCCGCGCGCGCCGCCCCCTCCGCGATCGCCTTGCGCAGCCTCGTCCGCGCGGGGCAAGCCGATGTTGGTATGCGGCTGGCAGCCGGCAATCCAGGCCTTGCTCGTGACGTCGGGCGGATGATCGCAAACCAATTTGCGGCCGCGCAATGCATCGGCTGCCGGATCGATCCCGATCGAATGCGGGCTCAATCGGCCGGCCCTCCGGGCCAATGGCACGCTGTGCTATCGTATGCGCCGCGTTCGGTGCTCGCGCCCGCCCTCCGGCGGGCGCAGTTAAACGGGAAACAGGAGGCGGCGCGACCGCCCGGCCTGTGCTGTCCCCGCAACGGTACGCCGCCCGCGTGACGCGCCCCGAGCGCGCGCGCCCATGCCGCCCACGATGCCACTGCCCGCCAGCGCCGGGTGGGAAGGCCGCGGCCTGGCAAGCGGCCAGCCCGGATACCGGCCGACGCAAGGGGCGAGCACGACGCTCGCGAACGCCCGGTCCGCGGGGGACGGACTGCGTGCGCTGACCGTGCGCCTATCATGCGCTTATGCCCGCGTCGAGCGGGCCCCGTTCATTCCGCTATGCATCGCATCCTCGCAGGCCGGCTTCGCGCCCTCCGTTCGCCGCACGCCACCGCTTCGTCACGGCTCGCGCCGTGCCGCGCGCGATGAGCCGCGCCTGGCTGGTCGGCGCCGGCCCCGGCGACGCGGACCTGCTGACGCTCAAGGCGGTGCGCGCGATCGGCGCGGCCGACGTGCTGCTCGTCGACGATCTCGTGAACCCGGATGTGCTGCAGCATGCGCGCGCCGATGCAATCGTCGAACACGTCGGCAAGCGCGGCGGCCACGCGTCGACGCCGCAGGAAGCGATCATCGCCGCGATGCTCGCGCACCTGCGCGCAGGCCGCAGCGTCGCGCGCCTGAAAGGCGGCGACCCGTTCGTGTTCGGCCGCGGCGGCGAGGAGCTGATCGCGCTCGGCGCGGCGGGCTTTCCGGTCGAGGTCGTGAGCGGCATCACCGCCGGCATCGCCGCGCCGGCCGCGCTCGGCATCCCGGTCACGCATCGCGGCGATGCGCAGGGCGTGATCTTCGTCACCGGCCACGGCGCGGGCGACGACGAACCGGACTGGCACGCGCTCGCCGCGACCCGCATGACACTCGTGATCTACATGGGCATCCGCCGGCTCGGCGCGATCGCCGCCGCGCTGCGCGCGGGCGGCCTGCCGGACGACACGCCGTGCGCGGCGATCGAATCGGCGACGCGGCCCGGGCAGCGTCACGCGCTGGCGACGCTCGCGACGCTGGTCGACACCGTCGGCGCGGCCGGCATCGGCTCGCCGGCGATCGTCGTGATCGGCCACGTCGCCGCGCTGGCCGCCGACCCCGCGGTGCAGGCCGCGCTGGCCGGCGCCGCTCCGCCGCCGGCGCGCGCGTGATGCGGGTCGCCCTCGGCCTCGGCTTTCGTGCGGGCGTGAGCGCCGCGCAGCTCGACGCCGCGATTCGCGCGGCGCTCGCGCATCACCCGCACGCGCGGCCGGCCGTCGTCGCGACGCTCGTCGACAAATCCCGCGCACGCGCGCTGCGCACGCTGTGCGCGCGGCGCGGCTGGCCGCTCGTCGCGTTCGACGCCGCACAGCTCGCCGCGCATCCCGAACTGGCCGCCAGCGCACCGTCGGCCGCCGCCCTCGCCCGCTTCGGCGTGGCCGGCGTCGCCGAGCCGTGTGCGCGGCTCGCCGCGCCGCGCGGCCGGCTGCTCGGCCCGAAATTCGCACGGGGCGGCGTGACGGTCGCGTTCGCCGGCCCGCTTTGACCTCCTTTTATCGACAGGACGAATCCCGATGAAAACCGATCCCGACGCGCATCAGCGGATGACCGAACGGCGCCGCGCCGGCCACGAGAAGAAGCAGGCCGCCGCCGTCAACGAGAAGGGCCTGCTGATGGTCCACACGGGCAACGGCAAGGGCAAGAGCACCGCCGCGTTCGGCATGGCCGTGCGCGTGCTCGGCCACGGCATGCGGCTCGGCGTCGTGCAGTTCATCAAGGGCGCGCTGCACACGTCCGAGCGCGATTTCCTCGGCGCGGTCGCGCACTGCGATTTCGTGACGATGGGCGACGGCTATACGTGGAACACGCAGAACCGCGACGCCGACATCGCGACCGCCCGCAAGGGCTGGGACGAGGCGCGCCGGATGATCGAGAGCGGCGATTACCAGATGGTGATCCTCGACGAGCTGAACACCGTGCTGAAGTACGAATACCTGCCGCTCGACGAAGTGCTCGCGACGCTCGCCGCGCGCCCCGCGTCGCTGCACGTCGTGGTGACGGGCCGCCATGCGCCCGATGCGCTGATCGAGGCGGCCGACCTCGTCACCGAGATGCGCCTCGTCAAGCATCCGTACAAGGAGCAAGGCGTGAAGGCGCAGCGCGGCGTGGAGTTCTGAACGATGCCCGCCTGCCCGGCGCTGTTCGTCAGCGCGCCCGCGTCCGGCCAGGGCAAGACGTCGGTGACGGCCGGCCTCGCGCGGCTGCACCGCCGGCTCGGCCGGCGCGTGCGCGTGTTCAAGACCGGCCCGGATTTTCTCGATCCGATGCTGCTCGAGCGCGCGAGCGGCGCGCCCGTGCATGCGCTCGATCTCGGCATGGTCGGTGAGGCCGGCTGCCGCGCGCTGCTCGCCGATGCGGCGCGCGACGCCGACCTGATCCTGATCGAAGGCGTGATGGGGCTGTTCGACGGCACGCCGAGCAGCGCCGATCTGGCCACCGCGTTCGGCGTGCCGGTCGTCGCGGTGATCTCCGCGAAATCGATGGCGCAGACCTTCGCGGCGATCGCGTTCGGGCTCGCGCGGTTCCGGCCCGGCCTGCCGTTTCACGGCGTGCTCGCCAACCGGGTCGGCTCCGCGCGGCACGCGGAACTGCTGCAGCAGGCGCTGCCCGGCGACCTGCGCTGGCTCGGCCACGTGCCGGCCGACGCGGGCATCGCGCTGCCGGAGCGGCATCTCGGCCTGCATCAGCCGAACGACATCGACGATCTCGACGCGCGGCTCGAGCGCGCGGCCGATGCGCTGGCGAATACGACGCTCGCGGCATTGCCGCCCGCGGTCGCGTTCGCGGAACCGGAGCCCGCCGCGCCGCTCCCCCGCGCGCTGGCCGGCAAGCGCATCGCGATCGCGCGCGACGCCGCGTTCTCGTTCATCTATCCGGCCAATCTCGCGCTGCTCGACGCGCTCGGCGCGCAGTTGCGGTTCTTCTCGCCGCTCGCCGACGAACCGGTGCCCGACGGGTGCGACGCGCTGTTCCTGCCGGGCGGTTATCCGGAGCTGCACGCGTCGACGCTCGCGGCGCGCGCGACCACCGCGCGGACGATCCGCGCGCATGCGGCGGCCAGCAGGCCGATCGTCGCGGAATGCGGGGGGATGGTGTATCTGTGCGATGCGCTGACGGACGTCGACGGCGCGACCACGCCGATGCTCGGCCTGCTGCCGGGCGTCGCGACGATGCAGCGCCGCTTCGCCGCGCTGGGCATGCAGCAGCTCGACACGCACGCGGGGCCGATGCGCGGCCATACGTTCCATTATTCGCGGCTCGATACGCCGCTTGCGCCGGTGGCGGCCGCCGTGCGCCCGGACGGCGGCGCAGGCAGCGGCGAGGCCGTGTACCGCACGGGGTCGATCGTCGCGACGTACATGCACATGTACTGGCCGTCGAATCCGTTGGCGGCGGCGGCGCTGTTCGCAGGCGCGGTGCCTTGAATTTGAAGGAAGGACGCGTCCGCCATCGAGCGGACGGCATGCGAGGCAGGCCCGCGCACACGTTGCGCCGGGTCGCGCGGCCCGCTTCGAGCAACGTCGCCCGGCAAGCCGCATCACGGCGCCATCACGGCCTTTCCCGTCCGGGCGCCTCCGATCGCGATGTCCTGATGACGATCCCGCCGGGCGAGAAATGCGCATTGAACATCGCATCGCCCGATACGCCGCCCTCGGCCCAGTGCCAGCTCCATACCTCTTCGTGGCTCAACGCGTATTGCGCGACCGACGTCGGCTTGCCGAGCAGTTGCCGCACATCGTCCTTCGACATGCCGGGCACGACCTTCGCGATGTTGTCCGCGGTCAATGCCTGTGTGATCGAAACGAGCCTGCCGTCGGGCCCGAAATCGAGCATGTAGGTGCTCGTGCCGAACGGGCCGCGCGGGTACTCGAAGCGCTGCGAGCCGTCTTCGTTCTGCCTGACCATCTCCGGCTTGCCCGCGTCGCGAAGCACGTCCTCGACCGTCGACACGCCCGGCTGCAGTTTGCCGAATGCCAGGTTGTCCGGTTTGATTGCATTGACCGCGTCGGCGACCTTCTGGTCGTCGCACCCCGCCACGAGGAAACCGGCCGCGCACGCGGTCAGCGCGGTCAGGAGAAGTTTTCGCATTTCGTCTGTGCCGTATCGATTGAGCCGGTTCGATGCCGCGCGCGGGCCTCGCCAAGCGAGGCGGCCATGCGGGCCTCGGAAGGAACCGGTGACGCGGCGCAGCGTAGCACGCGAGTTGCCGCCGGGATGTCAAGGAGCGTCAAATCCTGCTTGAGCGCGATACGGCGGGCGTACCGCCGATGACCCGAGAACGCGCACGGCATCCGGACCTTGATCGAGCGACGGTGACGCCGCACACACACTGTCGAGCGACACATTCAAGGACAGACCGCGTGATCGCCGAGCGAAACGGCGGTGTTGCGTGACATAGGCAGCCTCCGGTTCAACGCGTCGATCAAATACCAAAGTTCGGTACTCGACCGTTTCATCATCGACCCGCAGCAGCCGACCGCCACGCATCAAGCCCCCTTCAGACCAGAAACGCCTCCGCCAGCCTGACCCAGTACGACGCCCCCGTCGGCAGCGCCGCATCGTTGAAGTCATAGCCGGGGTTGTGCACCATGCAGCCGCCCTCCCCGTCGCCGTTGCCGATGATCAGGTAGCAGCCGGGGCGCTGCTCGAGCAGGAACGCGAAATCCTCGCTGCCGGTGAGCGGCACCATCCCGTCGATCAGGTTCGCTTCCCCGACCCATTCGCGCGCGACGTCCCGCGCGAACGCGGTCATTTGCGCGTCGTTGACGAGCACCGGGTAGCGCCGCACGTAGTCGACCGTCGCGGTCGCGCCGAACACGGCCGCCTGCGCGTGGATGACTTCGGTGATGCGCGTTTGCAGCAGGTCGCGCACCGCCGGCGTGAGCGCGCGCACCGACAGGCGCATCTGCGCGCGGTCGGGAATCACGTTCGGCGCGTCGCCCGCATGGATCGCGCCGACCGTGACGATCGCCATCTCGAGCGGCGGCACGTTGCGCGACACGATGGTCTGCAGCGCGATGACGATCTGCGCGCACACGACGACCGGGTCGACCGCCTTGTGCGGCATCGCGCCGTGGCCGCCGTGCCCCTGCACGTCGACGTTCACCGTATCGGACGACGCCATGAACGGCCCCGGCAGGAAGCCGAAGCGGCCGGTCGGAAAGCCCGGCATGTTGTGCATCGCGAAGATCGCGTCGCACGGGAACTGCTCGAACAGGCCGTCGTCGAGCATCTTCTTCGCGCCGCCGAGCCCTTCCTCGGCCGGCTGGAAAATCAGGTTCAGCGTGCCCGAGAAGCGCCGTTCGCGCGCGAGGTGCTTCGCGGCCGCGAGCAGCATCGCGGTGTGGCCGTCGTGGCCGCACGCGTGCATCTTGCCGGGAATCGTGCTCTGGTACGGCAGGCCGGTGCTCTCGTGGATCGGCAGCGCGTCCATGTCGGCGCGCAGGCCCAGGCGCTTCGCGCCGTCGCCCGCCTTCAGCTGCGCGACGACACCCGTGCCGCCGAGCCCGCGATGCACCGTGTAGCCCCACGCCTGCAGCAGTTCGGCGACGAGGCCGCTCGTCGCGAATTCCTCGAAGCCCAGTTCCGGATGGGCGTGGATGCGGTGCCGGATCTCGATCATTTCGTCGGCGAGGCCTGCGGGGATCACGCTGTGGGTCACGGTGTCGTCTCCATTGGGGATGTGCGGCCAAGGATAGTCGCTCGAACGACAACCGGATAGTCGAGAATCGTCACGGCGGCAACCGATGGTTGCTGGACGTCCGGTTCCGACGGACGACGACAGCCGGGCCGCACGCCCACGCCGTTCAGATCGCCCAGTCTTCCAGCGCCAACCCGGCGACCCGGCCGAACTCGCGCGTGTTGTTCGTCACCAGCACGGCGCCGGCGGCGATCGCATGGCCCGCGATCGACGAATCGTTGGCGCCGATCGGCGTGCCGCGCGCTGCGAGATCGGCACGCACGGCGCTTGCCGCGTCGATCGCCGCCGTATCCCACGGCAGCACCCCGTCGAGCCGCGCGACGAACGCCGAGACGAGATCGGCGTGCTTCGGCGACGCCTTCCTGCCGATCGAGCCGAAACGCATTTCCGCATACGTGACGGCCGACACGACGATCCGGTGCTGCGCGTCGACGCATGACTGCAACCGCGACAGGACGGCCGGCGGCCGCTCCCGCATGATGAACGAACAGATGTTCGTATCGAGCATGTAGAGCGTCGTCACCGGCCGGACTCCGTCGGCACGTCGCCGGGGCCGGACAGATCGACGCGGCCGGATTCGACGACGTCCGCGCGTTCGCCGAGGAAATCGGCATCCGCGAGCGGTTCGCTGAGGAACGACGCCCACGACGGCCGCACGGGGCGCAGCAGCAGCGTGTCGCCCTCGCGGCGAATCTCGAGCTCGGTCACCCCTTCGAACTCCATGTCCTTGGGGATGCGGATCGCCTGGTTGCGGGCGTTCTTGAAAATGGAAACGGTGCGCATGATCCACCCCGGAGATAAACGATGCACCCATTCTAGGCATATGCTGGCATATGTCAATGTGTTCATCCGGGGTGTCGCCGCGAGTCGTGCCTGTTCCATGCGATGCCTGTCATCGTTGCTTGCTCATGCCTCGCATTCTTCACGCCTGCCCGCCGCGTGTCGATCAGCCGGACGGCCAACGTCCGGCTTCCGGGCCGCCGCCGTTCACGGCAGCCTGAACGTCTCGAAGAAGGTCTCCCGGTCGATCATCGTCAGCGCCGCGCGCTTGTGCGGGAAATCGAACTCCTTCACCGTATGGAACCCGAGCCGGTGCATGTACGCGATGTGCCGCACGTGATCGACGCGCGGCTCGCCCACCAGCCGCTGCGTACGCGGCTCGTCGACGAACATGTAATGCAGCACCCCGCTCCACCACGCATGCAGCTTGCCTGCGCTCTGGAAGCGCGAATCGCCGATCAGCAGGTGCAGGCCGCGGTCGTAGTCGTGCGCGTCGTAGAACGGCGCGAGGCGGTCCTCCTTCGCCCAGTAGAACTCGAAATAGCCGAACGGCGTATCGTCGAAATAGCCGATCATCGGGTGCATGTGCGGATCGGCGAGCCGCTCGGCCAGATACGCCGCATGCTCGTCCAGCGTGCCGCGCTGGTCCCAGAAGTGCGCGACGCGGTCGAGGTTCATCCAGCCGCTGAACAGCTCGGCATGCGCGTCGACGTCGACCGTGCGCAGGCTGAACGTCATGCCGACCTGCGGCATGTAGCGGACGTACACCTCGCCGGGCACGCTCGGCGGGCGCACCGGATGGCGGCGCTCGTTCGTGACCGCATAGCGCAGCGGCATGCCGCCCGAGCCCGGCGCCTTCAGCCACGGCTGCGGATGCTGCCAGAACGTCGCGCGCGACACGCGCAGGTGCAGCCGGCCGTCCACGGGCCGCGCGTCGTCGATCACGCCTTCGCGCACCGCGCGCCCGACATAGGCCGCGACGGCCGCCGCGTCGGTGCCCGCCAGCGGCACCGCGAGCGTCGCGTGCGCGCGCCGCGTCTCGGTGTTGAACAGCGCGACGAATTCGGCGAGCAGCGCGGCCGGCGGATCGTCGGGCCGCCACGCGTCGAGCACGCGATCGACGTCATGCGCCGCGCCGGCAGGCGCCGTGCCGGCAAAATCGATCGCCACCGCGGCCGCGTCCTCGGCCGCCTGCGCCGGATCGGCGAGGTTCGTCAGCGTGTCGTTCATCACAGCGCTCCCGC
The DNA here is from genome assembly GCF_902830275.1 of Burkholderia stagnalis. Lineage (GTDB taxonomy): Bacteria > Pseudomonadota > Gammaproteobacteria > Burkholderiales > Burkholderiaceae > Burkholderia > Burkholderia stagnalis. The sequence goes on from NZ_CADESW010000004.1 coordinate 126,578, forward strand.
GTCGTGGCGATCCGCGAGGATTTCAAGCCCCCGCTCGAGCGCCGGAAACAGGCTGCGCTCGAAGTTGTTCCAGCGCAGCTCGAGAATCGTGTCGTCCGGTGCGATCGGCGTGTCGAGCACGTCGCAGATCACCTCGCCGGAATCGATGCCGTTGTCGACGTAGTGGAACGACGCGCCCGTCATCGTCACCGGCTCGATCGCCGACGTCGCGCCGCTCGCCCAGTCGACCCGCTCGCCGCGCCCGCCGTGCAGCGCATCGAGCGTCGCGTACGCGCCGCGCCGCTGGAACGGTGAATCGTCCGCGGTGATGCCCGGATGGATGTTCGCGATGCGCCGGTGAAAGCGCGCGCCGGGCCGCACCAGTTCGTCGAGGATCACGAGCAGCCCGTCGAGCACGACCACGTCGGCGTTCAGCTCGAGCAGGCGTTCGAGCAGCCGGCGCTCGAATGCCTGCTTGCCCGCCGCGCGCTCGCGCGCGTCGCGCGGCAGCCGGCGGTACGTCGACGGAATCGCGCAGAACAGCTCGTCGACCGGCCGCCCGTCGACCGTCAGGCCTTCCGGCAGCAGCCACGGCCGGCCCGGCGTGCGCGCGAAGCCGTAGTCGGCCACCTTCGCGCGGTCGGCGGGCGAGCCGTCGTCGTCGTCGAAGATCACGCCCGCGAGCGTGTAGCGCTCGCCGAGCGCCGAGTGGTTGAGCCGCTCGACGAGGAATTCGAGCGGCGCCTTCATGTAGCGCGTGCCGCCCTTGTACGCAACCGGCTGCCCGGCGCGATCGGCCGCGCCGTTGCGCAGCGACAGGATGTAGACGAGATTTTTCTTCGGCATGGGATCGTGATGAGGAAAAGGACGGCGCCGCCGCGGCCCGCGCGCACCGGCCCGCGAAGGCCGGCACGCGCACGCCGCGGCGCGCGGCGTCACCAGTTGTATTTCGCGGTGGCGACCACGGTGCGTTCGTTGCCGAACAGGCAGACCGACGACGACTGGCAACCGCTGATGTAGTGGCGGTTGAACAGGTTCGTCGCGTTCACCGCGAAGCGCCAGTTGCGCGTGTCGTAGTGAATCGCCGCGTCGTACAGCGTGTAGCTCGCCACCGACAGCGAGTTGTCCTGCGCGCCGGCCGACGCGCTCTGGTAGCGCACGCCGCCGCCGAGGCCGAAGCCCGCGAGCGGCCCCGTGTGCCACGTCCAGTCGGCCCACAGCGACGCCATCTGGCGCGGCCGCGGGATGTCGACCGGCCACTTGTCCAGCGACGCGTCGTTCGCCTTCACGTTCTTCACGTCCTGATAGACGTACGACGCGATGATCGACAGGTTCGGCGTCACCTTGCCGGTCGCGCTCAGCTCGATGCCGCGCGAGCGCACCTCGCCGGTCTGCACCGACGTGGTGTTCTGCGGATCGAGGCTGGTCGGCGTCGGCGTGAGCACGTTGGTCTGGTTGATCTGGTAGATCGCCGCGTTCAGCATCAGGTTCTTGCCCGGCGGCTGCCAGCGCAGGCCCAGTTCGACCTGCTTGCCGCGCGTCGGCAGCGGCAGCCCGCCGCCGAACATCTTCACGCCGATCAGCGGGTTGAACGACGTCGCGTAGCTGACGTACGGCGACAGCCCGTAGTCGCCCTGATACGTGAGGCCCACGCGCCCGGTGAACGCGGTGACGTCCGCCTTCGACTGCGTGCCGCCCGCGCGGTCGTCCTGGCGCATGTTCACCCAGTCCTCGCGGCCGCCGAGCGTCAACGTCCAGCGGTTCCAGCGGATCTGGTCCTGCGCGTAGACGCCGAACGTGTTCATCGTCGTATACGTGTCGGTGCGCCCTGTTGCGCTCGGATCCGCGAACACCGCGCTCGTCACGGGCGTGTAGACCGGGTTGTAGATGTTCAGCGTCGGCGCCGCCGCGATCCATTCGCTGTCGGTCGAGGTCTGCCGGTTGTACTGGAAGCCGAGCAGCAGCGTGTGCTCGAGCGGGCCCGTACCGAAGCGCGCCTGCACGTTGTTGTCGATGTCGAAGCGGCTGTAGTTCATCTGGAACAGCCCGGCCCAGCGCGAGATGTCGGTCGTGCTGCCGTCGACGAAGCCAGCGCCCCACACCGAGCCGTTGTCCAGCGACAGGCGCATGTAGCGCACGTTCTGGCGGAACGTCCACATCGAGTTCAGGTTGTGCTCGAACTGGTAGCCGAGCGACCACTGCTTCTTGCGGTAGTGGTTGAAGTTCGGGTCGCCCGAATACACGTCACGATCGAGCTGGCCGTTCGGGTTCGGCAGCACCGTGCCGCTCGCGGGCAGGAAGTTCGACGAGATGTCGCCCCAGTCCTGCAGGTAGGTGGCCGCCACGGTGAGCGACGTGTCCGCGTTCGGCCGCCAGCGGAACGACGGCGCGAGCGCGACGCGCTGGTCGTTGTTCGGGCCCGTCACCGCGTTGCCGTCGCGCGCGACGCCGACGAAGCGGTACGCATACTTGCCGTCCGCGTCGAGCTTGTCGCCGACGTCGATCATGAACTGCTTGCGCGCGTAGTTGCCGAGCTCGACGCCCGCCTCGCGCACGCGCTCGCCGTTCGCGAGCTTGGTCTGCACGTCGACGATCGCGCCGGGGTCGCCCGCGCCGTACAGCACCGACGTCGGCCCGCGCAGCACGGTGATGCTGTCGATCATGTATGGATCGACGCGCCAGCTCGCGAGGTTGATCGTGTTCGGCACCTGCAGCCCGTTCACGTACGCGGTCGGCGTGAAGCCGCGCAGCGCCGCATACCAGTCGGAGCGGTTGTCCGAGCCGTACGACGAGAAGCCCGGGATGTAGCGCAGTGCCTGGTTCACGTCGGTCGCGCCCGTCATTTCGATCTGTTGCGCGGTGACGACGTTGATCGTCTGCGGAATCTCGTTGATCGGGGTGTCCGTTTTCGTGCCGGTCGTGCTGCGCCGCGCGACCAGCCCGACCGTGCCGTCTCCTTCCGACGCCGCGTTGACGCTGATCGCCGGCAGCGTGCCGGACGGCGCGCTACCCGCCGCCGCGGCGTCCGCCTTGGCCGTCGCGCCGGGCGCCGCCTGGGCCATGGCCTGGCCCGCCGCCACGTAGAACGCCACGCTTGCCGCGGCTGCGATCGCACGCCGACGCGTGCCTGTTGCCCACTCCATCTTCTGTTGCTCCACTTGTTTGGCGGCCTCCCGGCCGCCCCTTTGTCAAAGAGCGACGGCCAGCCGGCCGGCGCTCACCCCGATGTCATGTCTGGTCTGTTGTGTGCGGGCGTCGCCGCCCGGCTGCGCGAGCGCGCTTTCGAGCGACGCGCAGATTTCGTCCGCCCGGCGCGCGAGCACCGACAGCAGCGTGTCGGACAGGCCGTGGCTGTCTTCGCACGCGCCCTGCAGGTAGATGTGCGGCGCGAAGTGCGCGGGCGTCGCGAGCTGGTAGTCGCGCGTCACGTCGCCGCGCGCGAGCGCGTCGCCGAGATGCGGCGCGAGCCCTTCGAGCAGCGCCGAATGGGTGTCGCGCCGGTAGCCGGTCGCGAGCACGAGGCCGTCGAAGCGCTCGGTGTGCGTGGCGCCGCTCATCCGGTCGCGCAGCGTCAGTTCGATCTGGCCGGTCGCGGTGCGCACGGCGGCCTCGATCGCGCGGTTCGCGAGCAGCGCGTGGCGCGGCGTGCCGTCGATGCGCTGCAGGTACAGCATTTCGTAGATCTGCTCGATCAGCGGCCGGTCGACCACCGCGTAGTTGGTGTCGCGATAGCGTTCGAGCAGCGCGCGGCGCGCGTCCTGCGGCTGCGCGTAGACGACGTCGGTGAACGCCGGGCTGAAGATCTCGTTGACGAACGGGCTGTCGTCGGCGGGCTTCAGCGCGCCCGCGCGCATCACGAGGCTCGCGTCGACGTGCGGGAAGCGCCGCGCGAGATCGATGAACACCTCGGCCGCGCTCTGCCCCGCGCCGATCACCGCGATGCGGCGGCGCTCGCCGCCCGCTTCGCCGGCCAGCCGGCCGACGTCCGCGAGATACGTCGACGAATGGATCACGCGGTCCTGGCCGAGCGCGGCGAACGCGCCGGGAATCGCCGGCGTGCCGCCCACGCCCACCGACAGCGTGCGCGTGACGCGCTGGCGCTCGCGGCCGGCCGCGTCGCGCGACAGCACGCGCAGCGCGTCGATCTGCTCGCCGCTGCCGCGCACCGGCTCGATGCCGGTGACGGTTTCGCCGTAGTGCACGTCCTCGTCGAACGCGTCCGCGACCCAGCTCAGGTAGTCGTGGAACTCGACGCGGGTCGGATAGAAGTTCTTCAGGTTGATGAACTCGTTCAGCCGGCCGCGCTGGAACAGATAGTTGATGAACGTGTAGCGGCTGGTCGGGTCGCGCATCGTGACCAGGTCCTTCAGAAATGAAATCTGCATCCGGCAGTCGTCGAGCAGCATCCCGCGATGCCAGCCGAACGCCGGCTGCCGCTCGATGAAGCACTGCGCGAGCCCGCGCGTGCCGCTGCGCTCGGCGAGCCGCACGGCGAGCGCCAGGTTCGACGGCCCGAAGCCGACGCCGATCATGTCGAATACGTTTTCTCTCTGCATGTCTCTCAGCTCCCTTGTCGGTGAAACCGGCGCGTCATACGTGACGGCCGGCGAAAAATGCCTCGCGCAGCGTGTGCATCCACAGCGGCTGCGCATCGGCCTGCGGCAGGCGGCGCTGCCGCGCGAAACCGTGGCGCGCGAGGTGGTCGGCGAGCCGCGCATGGCCGGCCGGCACGGCGCAGCCGACCGCTTCGGTGCGCGGATCGTCGAGGAACAGGTAATGGACGACCGACGGCAGCCAGCCGGCGACGCGCTGCGGCCCGCGCCAGCGCGGCGCGCCGACCAGCATCCGCAGCCCGCGGTCGTGGTCGCGCGGCGCGACGTGCGGCGACAGCGCGTCCTCCTTCAGCCAGTACGCCTCGAAATACGCGAACGGCTCGCCGTCGAAGCAGCCGATCAGCGGCGTCACGTGCGGGTCCGCGCCGGGCATCGCGCCCACCGGCGCGCCGGGCCAGCCGGCCCGCACGCGCGGCTCGTCGAACCAGCGCGCGAGCCGCGCCGCGTCTTCGGTGGGCTGCCAGCCGCGCAGCGTGAAGCGCACGCCGAGCGCCGGCAGGTCGCGCGCATAGACGTCGCCGCGCGGCGCAGGCGGCCGGCGCGGATGGCGCAGGCTGCGGGTGAGCGTGTAGAGCGTCGCGCACGGCGGGCGGACATCGACGAGCCACAGGTCGGCCTGCTGCGCCCAGCCGTCGCGCAGGCACAGGCCGCCATCGGCCAGCACGCCGCTTGCACGCAGCGCGTCGAGCGCGGCCGCCGGCCACGCGGCCGTATCGAGCCGCACCGACGCGCGGCCGTCGCCGTCGGCGAACGCGACGGCCAGCGCGGCCAGCAGCGCGCGCCGCTGGTCGGCCGGCGCCGCGCGGTGGTTGTACGCGACGAGCCGCAGCGCGCCGTCGTCTGTCAGTTGCGCACGCAACAATTGCGCGCCGATGCCGTCGCCGTGCGCAACGCGAATCTCCGCGCCGTCGCGCGTCGCGAACAGGTCGCCCGCCAGCGCGAGGCGGAAGGTATCGATCGCGGTCAGCCCGTCCGGGCGCACTTCAGCCAGCATGACGCACCTCCGTTCCCGTCTGCGCGCGGGCGTCGAGCCGCGCGCCGAGCGCGGCGAGCGTCGGCGCGGCGAACACGTCGGCGATCGCCAATGCATGGCCGGCGCGGCTCGCGGCATCGACGAAGCGCACGACGTCGAACGACGTCGCGCCCGCGTCGAACAGGTCCGCTTCCGCCGCCGGCGCGGCCGACGCGAAGGTGTCCGACCACAGCGCCGCGAGCGCGGCGGCCGTTCGCGATGCGGGCGCATGCGCCGGCGTGTCCGCTTCGGCGAGCGTTGGCTGGTCCGCGAGCCATGCGTCCGGCCCGCCGAGCGCCATGCCGCCCGCCACCGCAAAGCGCTCGACCTCGTCGCGATACGTATCGACGAGCGCGTCGACGAAGCGGCCGTCGAGCAGCTCGTTCGCATACGAGAACGCCGCGCTCACGCGGCCGTCCGGATGCTCGACGACGTCGAGTTCGAGCGTGAACACCACGCGGTGCCGCACGTCGTCGAACCCCGCGAGCGACAGGCCGGCCCAGTCGCGCGCGGCCGCGCCGGTCGAGCGCAGGTAGTTGAACATCACCTGGAACAGCGGATTCGCGGCCGCCGCGCGCGGCGCGCCGAGCGCGGCGACCACGTCCGCGAACGGCACATCCGCATGCGCATAGGCGGCCAGCGCCGCGTCGCGCACGCGCGCCAGCACGTCCGCGCGGCGGTCGGCCGCGTCGAGCCGCGTGCGCACGACCACCGCGTTGATGAACAGGCCGAGCGCGTCGCGTGCGGCGTCGCCGGTCAGTTCGCGCGTCGACGCGAGCACGCCGACCGGCTGGTCGGCCGCGCCCGTCGCGCGGAACAGCGCGGCGTTGAGCGCCGCGTGCAGCAGCATCGGCAGCGACGCGTGCGCGGCGGACGCGGCGTCGCGCGCCGCGCGGATCAGCGTCGCGTCGAACTCGAACGCGGTGCGCGTCGCGCGCCATTGCGGGATGGCGGGCGCGTCGGCGCGCTCGGGCACGATGCGCCGCGGCAGGTTCGCGAGCACGTCGCGCCAGTACGCGACCCGCGCGGGCGCGCCCGCTGCCGGCAGCACGAGCGGCGCATCGGCGATGGCGGCTGCCGCCGTCGCGTCGCCGCCCTGCACTCGCGCGACGTAGCGCTGGCGAATCGCATCCAGCCAGCGCTCGATCGATTCGCCATCCGAAACGATGTGATGGATCGCGATCGACAGCACGTGATCGTCCGCGTCGAGCCGAAGCACACGTGCGCGCCACAGCGGCGCGTCGGCGCCGAGGTCGAACGGCGCCAGCGCGTCCTCGTCGGTCAATGCCGTGGCGCGCGCGAGCGGGTCGGCCAACGCGGCGAGGTCGATCACCGGCAACGCGACCGGCTGGGCTGCGTCGATTCGCTGGCCGGGCAGCGCGCCGTCGCGCACGACGAGCCGCGTGCGCAGCGCCGGATGGGCCGCGGCTGTATCCGCGAACGCGGCGCGCAACGCGTCGACGTCGAGCGGGCCGCGCACGCGCAGTGCGACCGGAATGTTGTACGCGGCGCTGTCCGGCTGCGCGCGCCACAGGAACCACAGGGCCCGTTGCGCGGGCGACAGCGGCCACACGCCATGCGCATCGGGCCGCAGCGCGACCGCGCCGGCCGCGTGCGCGCCGTCGTGCGCGGCGCGCGGCGCGTCGGCCACCTGCCGCGCATACTGCGCGAGCACCGGCGCCTCGAACAGCGCGCGCACCGGCACGTCGCGCCCGAGCCGCTCGGCGACGCGCGTCGCCACCCGCACGGCGGCGAGCGAATGGCCGCCGAGTTCGAAGAAATGATCGCCGCGGCCCACCCGCTCGACGTTCAGCACGTCGCGCCAGATCGCCGCGAGCGCGGCCTCGTCGCCGTCGTGCGGCGCCTCGTACGCGCGTTCGACGCGCTGCGGCGCGGGCAGCCGCGCGCGGTCGACCTTGCTGTTCGCGTTGCGCGGCAGCGCGTCGAGCACGACGATCTGCGCGGGCACCATGTAATCGGGCAGCGTGCGGCGCAGGTGCGCATCGAGCGCGGCCGCATCCACCGGCTGCGCGGCCGCGCGCGCGTCGGCGGTCAGCTCGACGTACGCGACGAGCTGCGCGTGCCCGCCCTGCCCGTGCACGACCGCGCACGCTTCGCGCACCGCGTCGTGCGCGGCGAGCTGGGCCTCGATCTCGCCGAGCTCGATCCGCAGCCCGCGCAGCTTCACCTGATGATCGACGCGGCCGATGAAATCGAACACGCCGTCCGCGCGGCGCCGCACGAGGTCGCCGGTGCGATACAGGCGCGCGCCGGGCGCGCCGTACGGATCGGGCACGAAGCGCTCGGCGGTGAGTGCGGGCCGGTCGAGGTAGCCGCGCGCGACGCCGATCCCCTCGCCGCCCAGGTACAGCTCGCCGATCACGCCGACCGGCAGCGGATGCAGCCGCGCGTCGAGCACGTGCGCGGTGCGCGCGCCGACCAGCGTGCCGATCGGCAGGTAGGCAGCGTCGCCGAGCATCGCGAGATCGTCGCCCGGGCGGAACATCCACAGCGTCGGCGTGATCACCGTCTCGGTCGGGCCGTAGCCGTTGACCACCCGCACGTTCGGCAGCGCGCGGCGCAGCATTGCGAACGCCTCGCGCGAGGTCGCCTCGCCGCCCACCGTCAGCGAGCGCAGCGCGGGCGGCGCGCCGTGCGCGAGCGCCCATTCGGCGAGCTGCGCGGCGCAGCCGGGCGGCACGTAGGTCATCGTCACGCCGTCGCGCACCATCATCGCGCAGGTCTGCGCGGGCGGCCACAGCACGTCGGCCGTCACCGACACCGCGGCCCCCGACATGTATTGCGAAAACCAGCCCTCGTGCGCGCCGTCGAAGTTGACCGACTGGAACAGCAGGAACACGTCGTCCTCGCCCGCGCCGTAGCGTTCGGCGATCGCCGCGCAGTGCAGCGCGAAAGACGCGTGGTCGACGATCACGCCCTTCGGCTTGCCGGTCGAGCCCGACGTGTAGATCGCGTACGCGGCATGGCCCGGCAGCACGTCGGGCAGCGCGACGTGCGCGAGCTCGTCGAGCACGTCGATCGCGTCGGCGCGCCAGACGCGCAGCGACGGCAGCTCAGGAAGCGCGGCCGCGCTGCGTGCGTCGGTCAGCACGTGCGCGATGCGCGCGTCGCCGACGATCTGTTCGAGGCGCTCGCGCGGATGCGCGGGATCGAGCGGCACGAATGCGGCGCCGGATTTCAGCACCGCGATCAGCGCGACGAGCAGGTCGACCGAGCGCTGCAGCGCGACGCCGACGCGCATTTCCGGGCGCACGCCGGCCGCGACGAGCTGGCGCGCGAGCCGCGCCGCGCGTGCATCGACTTCGCCGCGCGTCAGCGCGCGATCGATGTCGGCCACGCCGCGCGCGTCGGGCCGCGCGTGCGCATGCGCGGCGATCCGCGCGTGCACGGGGATGAACGGTTCGCTGGCGATCGCGTCCGGCGCGGCGTTCCACGCGAACAGCTGCGCGCGCTCCGCCGCCGGCAGCCAGTCGAGATCGCCGAGCGGCAGCTCGGGCCGCGCGAGCGCATCGGCGAGCAGCGTGACGAAGCGCTGCGCGAGCCGCGCGATCGCATCGGCGTCGAACAGGTCCAGCGCGTAGATGAACGCGGCGTCGAACGTGCCGGACGGCGTCGCCTCGACGCTGAGCGTCAGGTCGAATTTCGCGGACGGCGTGCCGGACGGCAGCACCGCCACCGCCGCCGAGTTTTCAAGTGCTCCGAGCGGCGGCAGCGCGCGGCGCTCGCCGTAGGCGGCCATCACCTGGAACAGCGGATGGTGGCTCGCGCTGCGCGGCACGCCGAGCGCGTCGACCACCTGTTCGAACGGCACGTCCTGGTGCATCTGCGCATCGACCAGCGCGCGCTGCGTGCGGGCGACGAGCGCCGCGAAGCCGTCTTGCGGCGCGACGTCGACGTCGATCGCGAGCGTGTTGACGAAGAAGCCGATCAGCCCGGCCGTTTCCGCGCGCTCGCGGTTCGCGGCGGGCACGCCGACGCAGATCCGCGCATCGCCGGTCGCGCGCGCGAGCAGCGCGTCGAGCGCCGCGAGCAGCACCGCGAACGGCGTCGCGCCCGATGCGGCCGCGAACGCGCGCAATCGCGCGGCGAGCGGCGCGTCGAGCGCGAACAGATGGCGTGCCCCGCGCGCGCTGCGGCGGGCCGGCCGTGCGCCCGCGCCGGGCAGCGTCAGCACGCCGCGCTGCGGATCGAGCCGCGCGCGCCAGAATGCGAGCTGCCGCTCGCGCTCGCCGGCATCGAGCCAGCGGCGCTGCCACAGCGCGTAGTCGGCGTACTGGATCGGCAGCGGCGCGAGCCGCACCGGCGTATCGGTCGCGTACGCGCGGTAGAACGCGGCGAGTTCGTCGAGCATCACGCCGGACGACCAGCCGTCCGACACGATGTGGTGCACGGTCAGCGCGAGCACGTGATGCGTCGCGTCGAGCCGGATCAAGTGCGCACGCACGAGCGGCGCGACGCCCAGGTCGAACGGCTGCGCCTCGTCCGCCGCCGCGACCTCGTCGGCGCGCGCGGCCCGCTGCGGCGCGGCGAGCGACGACAGGTCCGTCTCGCGCCACGGGCAGCGCAGCGGCGCGTGGATCGTCTGCGCGACGCCGTCGGCCGCTTCGTCGAAAGTCGTGCGCAGCGCCTCGTGGCGCGCGATCAGCGCGTCGCACGCGAGCCGCAGCGCATGCGCGTCGAGCGGGCCCGTCAGCGCGAGCCGCTCGGTGATGTGATACGCGTCGCTTGCGTCGATCAGCCGTTGATGCAGCCACAGCCGCGTCTGCGCGAACGACGCCGGCACGCGCTCGCTGCGCGGCGTGCGCGGCGGAATCGGCAGCACGCGGAAATCGATGCCGGCCGCGCCGAGCTTGTCGATGAACACCGCGCGCTGCGCGTCGGGCAGTTGCGCGAAACGCGTCGCGAGCGCTAGCCAGTCGGGTTGAACCGTCGTCATCCGTCGTCCTTATTGAATTTCCAGTTCGCCGAGCAGCGCATCGATCGCGCTCGCCGCATCGGTCGCGCCGCGCGCCGCGCAGGCCGAGTCGATCGCCTCCGCGCAGCGCGCGAGCGTGCGGGTGTCGAACAGCGTGCGCAGCGGCAGCGCGAGGCCCCAGTGCAGGTTCGCCTGCGCGTGGGCCTGCGTCGCCAGCAGCGAATGGCCACCGAGCAGGAAGAAATCGCCGTCGCGGCCGATCGCATCGACGTGCAGCACGCGCTGCCAGATCGCCGCGAGCGCACGCTCGGTGTCGGTCGCGAGCATCACTTCCGTCGCCGCTTCGCGCACCGGCGCGGGCAGCGCATGGCGATCGCACTTGCCGTTCGGCGTGACCGGCAGCGCGTCGAGTTCGATCAGCTGCGACGGCACCATGTAGGCCGGCAACTGCGCGCGCAGCGCGTCGAGCAGCGCCGCCGTGTCGAGCGTCTGCGCGTCGCCGCGCGCGACATAGCCGATCAGTTGCTCGTCGCGCACGATCACGACCGCGTCGTGCACGCCCGGCGCCGCGCGCAGCAGCGCCTCGATCTCGCCCGGCTCGATACGCTGGCCGCGCAGCTTCACCTGCGTATCGACGCGGCCGAGGTAGTCGAGCGCGCCATCCGCGCGGCGCCGCGCGAGGTCGCCGGTGCGGTACATGCGCGCGCCCGGCACGAACGGATCGGGCACGAAGCGTTCGGCGCTCAGGCCCGGGCGGCCGAGATAGCCGCGCGCGAGGCCCGCGCCGGCCAGGTACAGCTCGCCGGTCGCGCCCGCCGGCACCGGCTGCCATGCGGCGTCGAGCACGTGCAGTTGCAGGTTCGCGATCGGATGGCCGATCGGCACCGCGTGCGCGTGCGCGTCGGCCGGGCCGCAGGTCCAGTGCGACACGTCGATCGCCGCCTCGGTCGGCCCGTACAGATTGACCAGCGTCGCGCGCGGCAGCAGGCGCGCGACCTTCGCGACGAGTTCGGGCGCCAGGGCCTCGCCGCTCGCGACGATCAGGCGCACGCTGTCGCACTGCGCCGCGGCGCCGAAATCGTCGAGATGCGCGGCGAACGCGGCGAGCATCGACGGCACGAAGTGCAGCACCGTCACGCGATGCGCGTGGATCGCGGCGGCCAGGCGCGCCGGATCGCGATGGTCGCCGGGCGCGGCGATCGCGAGCTTCGCGCCCACGGACAGCGGCCACACGAATTCCCACACCGACACGTCGAAGCCGAACGGCGTCTTGTGCAGCACGACGTCGTCGCGCGTGAGCCGGTACGCATCCTGCATCCACGCGATCCGGTTCGCGAGCGCGCCGTGCGTGTTGCCGGCGCCCTTCGGCTTGCCGGTCGAGCCGGACGTGTAGATCAGGTACGCGAGCTGCGTGTCGACGATCGCGATGGGCGCGACGGTGGTGTCCGGTGCGGCGTCCTGCGCGAGCAGGTCGGACACCGTCAGCAACTGCGTGCCGGCCGCATCGCCGAGCGCGGCTTCGACCTGCGCGCGCAGGTGCGCCTGCGTCAGCACGACCGCGGGCCGCGCGTCGCGCAGCAGGTATGCGATGCGCTCGGCCGGATAGTCGGGATCGACCGGCAGGTACGCGGCGCCGGCCTTCAGCACGCCGACGAGCGCGGCCACCATGTCGAACGAGCGCTCGACGCACAGCGCGACCGGCGTATCGGGCTGCACGCCATGCCGCCGCAATGCGGCCGCCACGCGCGACGTGCATGCATCGAGTTCGCGGTACGTCATCCGGTGCATGCCGCCATGCGCGTACGCATATTCGAGCGCGATCGCGTCGGGCGTCGCGCGCGCCGCCGCTTCGAACTGCACGTGCAGCGGCCGTTGCCGGTCGGCCGGCCACGTGCGGGCAGTCGCCTGACGCTGCGCGAGCGCGTCGCGCGCCGCGCCGTCGCTGATCGACAGCGCGCCGAGCCGCGCATCGGGCGTGCGGGCCAGCGCGTCGAGCGCGCACGCGAACGCGCGATGCCAGGTCTCGACCTGCGCGGCGTCGATCCGCGCGGTGTCGTAGCCATAGTCGATCGTCAGGTCCGCGCCGCTCTCGATCACGAGCGTCAGCGCGAAATCGGTCGACTCGATGCTGCGGACGTCGCGCAGCGCGAGCGCGCGCGGATCGTCGCCGCCGTCGGTCGCTTCGACCGGGTAGTTCTCGAATACCACCAGCGTGTCGAACAGCGCCCCGCCCGCGCCGCGCGCCCAGCGCTGGATGTCGGCGAGCGGCGTGTGCGCATGCTCGGCCGCCGCCGCGTTGTCGCGCTGCAGCGCCTGCAGCCAGTCGGCCGCGCGCTGCTGCGGCGCGGGCGCGGTGATCACCGGCACCGTGTTGATGAACAGGCCCAGCACCGCGTCGACGTCCGGCAGCGCGTCCGGGCGGCCCGCGACGGTCGCGCCGAACGCCACCGCCGGCTGGTGGGTCATCCGCTGCAGCGCGAGCGCCCACGCGCCCTGCACCAGCGTGTTGACGGTCAGCTTCAGCGCGCGCGCCGCGTGGGTGACGCGTGCCATCGCGTCCGTGCCGATCGACGCGCGCCACGTGACGACGTCGGCCTCCGCACGATCGGCCGTGCGCTCGGCGATCAGCGTCGGCGCGTCGAGCCGCGCGAGGCGTGCGGTCCAGAAACGTTCCTCCGCATCGCGGTCGCGCTCGCCGAGCCACGCGATGAAGTCGCGATAGCGCAGCGCCGGGCGGCTCGCGAACGGCGACACGGCATCCGGGTCGCGATAGTCGCGCAGCACGTCGGCGAGCAGGCGCGCGGTGCTCCAGCCGTCGAGCAGCACGTGATGGCGGGTCCACACGACGCGCCATGCGTCGTCCGTCTCGCGGATCAGCGTGAGCCGCATCAGCGGCGGCTGGTTCCAGTCGAAGCCGCGCGCGCGGTCGGCCGCGAGCCAGGCGTCGAAATCCGCGTCGAACGCCGCGCCGCGCGTGCGCCAGTCGAGCTGCTCGACCGGCTGCGCCGCCTGGCGATGCACGCGCTGCAGCGGCGCGGCTTCGTCCGGCATTACGCTGGTGCGCAGGATGTCGTGCCGCGCGATCGATGCGTCGAACGCGGCCGCGAGCCGATCCGCGTCGAGCCGCGTCGCGGTCGCGACGAGCTGGTTCACGTAGCTCGCGTGGCCGGGCGCGAACAGCGCATGGAACAGGATCCCCTGCTGCATCGGCGACAGCGGATAGACATCGTCGATCGTGCGCCAGTCGAGCGGCGCGCGCTCGATCGCCGCCTGCGTGAGGCCCGCGCGCCGCGCGAGCGGGAAATCGCCCGGCGTCGCGCCGCCGCCGCGCCGCGCGACGCGTGTCGCGCATGCATCGACGAGTTCGCGCAGCGCCGCCGCGAACCGCGCGGCGAGCGCGTCGATCGTCGCGCGCTCGAACTGCGGCGCGCCGTACACCCAGTGCAGCTTCAGCGTGCGCGCGCCGTCGCGGCCGTCGTCCAGGTACGCGTGGATCGCGAGCAGGTTGCCGAGCGGGCCCTGCGGGTCGCGCTCGACGCCGGCGCCGCCGAAGCGCGGCACGAGCGTCGCGTCGCGCGGCGCATCGAACTGGCCGAGATAGTTGAACGTGACGCGCGGGCGCGGCACCGCGGCCAGCGCCGCGCGCGTCGCCGCAGCGCCGTAGTGCGCGAGCACGCCGAAGCCGAGGCCCTTGTGCGGCACCGCGCGCAGCGTGTCCTTGATCGCGCACAGCGTGTCGCACGCGCTCGCCGCGATCGGCAGCGACACCGGATAGTGGCTCGTCAGCCAGCCGATCGTGCGGCTCGGGTCCGCATCGTCGAACAGCGCCTCGCGGCCATGCCCTTCGAGTTCGACGCGGCACGATACGGGGGTTTGCACGCCGTCGCGCGCGCCGGTCAGCGCGATCGCGAGCGCGGCGGCGAGCAGCTCGATCGTCTGCGTGCGGTACGCGGCGTGTGCGTCGGTCAGCGCCGCGCGGGTCAGCGCGGCGTCGATCGTCTGCACGACGACGGCCGCGTCCGCGTTGGTGGCCGCCGCGTCCGGATGGTCGGGCGCAAGCTCGTCGCCGTGCGCCATGCCGGCCCAATATGCGGCTTCGTTCGCGAACGGCGATGCCGGATCGGTCGCCGCCTGTGCCAGCCGCGCGGCCCACGCGTCCGCGCGCGGCCCCTGCGGCGCAAGCCGCACCGGGCGGCGCTCGCAGGCCGCGCGGTATGCGGTGTCGAGGTCGTCGAGCAGGATCCGCCACGACACGCCGTCGACGATCAGGTGATGGATCGCGACGAACAGCCGCGTCGCGCCATCCGGCAGCCGCGCCGCGCACGCGCAGGCGAGCGGGCCGCGGCCGAGGTCGAGCCGGCGCTGCAGCGCATCGAAGCGCGCGAGCGCATCGGCGTCGTCGCGCGCGGCGACTTCGACGAACGGCAACGCGTCGAACGCGCGCGGCGCATCGTCGGCCCGCCATTCGCCGGTCGCGCCGCGCGCGAAGCGCTGGCGGAACGCGTCGTGATGCGTGAGCAACGCGTCGAACGCGCGCGCGAATGCGTCGGCGTCGAACGCGCCGCGCACGTCGAACGCGACCGCCTGGTTCCAGTGGCCCGGTTGCGGCACGCCGAGCGCGAAGAAGCGCTGCTGCGCGGGCGTCAGCACGCGCTCGATGGCGGCGGCCGACGCGGAGGATGCGGGCGCGGACGTCGCTGGCTGCACCGAGCCCGGCGCGGCCACCGCTTCCGTCTTCGCGACGCGCGCCAGTTCGGCCACCGTCGGGCCGTCGAACAGCTGCTTCGGCGTGAAACGCACGCCGCGCTTGCGCGCACGGGCGATCACCTGCAGCACGAGGATCGAATCGCCGCCGAGTTCGAAGAAGTTGTCGTCGCGTCCGACGCGCGGCGCTTTCAGCACGGCCTGCCACACTTCCGCGAGCGTGGTTTCCACCGCGCCCTGCGGCGCGTCGCCGCCGGTGGCCGCAACGGGTGCCGCGGCCAGCGCGCGCAGCGCCGCGCGATCGATCTTGCCGTTCGCGGTCACCGGCAGGCGCGGCAGCGCGACGATCTGCGCCGGCACCATGTAGTCCGGGAGCGTGGCCGCCAAACGCGTGCGCAGCGCCGCTTCGTCGAACGGCGCGCCGTCGCGTGCGACGACGAACGTGACGAGCCGCATGCGGCCGTCATGCTCGAGCGCAAGCGTCTCCGCCTGCGCGATGCCGTCGGCCGCGCGCACGGCCGCGCTCACCTCGCCCGGCTCGACGCGATAGCCGCGGATCTTCACCTGGTCGTCGATGCGGCCGAGGAAGGCGATCCGGCCGTCCGCGCGCAGCCGCACGCGGTCGCCGGTGCGGTACAGGCGCGCGCCGGGCGTGAACGGATCGGGCAGGAAGCGCTCGGCGGTCTGCCCCGGCCGGTTCAGATAGCCGCGCGCGACGCCCGGCCCGCCGAGATACAGCTCGCCGGTCGCGCCGGCCGGCACGCATGCGCCGAACGCGTCGAGCACGCAGGCGCGCGCATTCGGCAGCGGGCGGCCGAGCGGCACGCCGGCCGCCGCGTCGCGCGCGTCGGCAGCCATCGACGCGGTGTCGCATGCCAGCGCGCCGACGGTCGCCTCGGTCGGCCCGTAGTGATTGATCACGCGGCACGCGGGCTTCAGCGCGGCGAGCCGCGCGACCAGCGCCCACGTGAGCGTCTCGCCGCCCGTCACGAGCGCATGGCTCGGCAGCACGTCGGCCGGAACGCGCGCTTCGAGCAACGCCTGCAGGTGGCTCGGCACGATCTTCAGCACGCCGACGTCGCGGCGGCGCATCTCGTCGGCGAACGCATCGGGATCGAACGCGCACGACGCCGGCAGCAGATGCAGCGTGCGGCCCGCGCACAGCGCGCCGAACAGCGTCGTGTGGCCAAGGTCGGCCGCGACGGTCGACACCATCGCGAACGACGCATCGGGCGCGAACGTGAGTTCGTCGAGCATCCCCTGCACGTAGTCCGCGAGCGCGCGGTGCGACACGACCACGCCCTTCGGCGTGCCGGTCGAGCCCGACGTATAGATCAGGTACGCGCCCTGCTCGGCGTGCGGTGCGATGCGCGTGCCGGCCGCGTGCGCGAGCGTTGCGTCGGCCGCCAGCGCGTCGACGTCGAGCGGCTGCGCATGCGTGTCGGCCGGCCAGGCCGCGCCATCGGCGACGAGCGCCCAGCGCGCGCGGCAATCGGCGGCCGCCGCGGCCAGCCGCTCGGCCGGCTGTGCCGGGTCGAGCAGCACGGCCAGCGCGCCGGCCTTCAGCGCGCCGAGCAGGCCGACGACGAAGCGCGCGGAGCGCTCGATGCACACGACGACCGCTTCCTCGGCCGCCGTGCCGCGCAGCTGCAGCGCGCGGGCGACGCGGTTGGACGCGTCGTCGAGTTCGGCGAACGTCAGCGACGCGACCGCATCGGCCAGCGCGACGCGATGCGGATACGCGGCGGCCTGCCGCGCGAACGCCGCGACGATATCCGCGTGCTCGGGCGTGAAGATGCGGCCGTCGCGCGGCTGACGTGCTTCGTGTGTGCCATGCGCACCGTCGCACGGCAGCGCCGTGACCGCGCGCTGCGGATCGCGCGCGGCCGCCGCGACCAGCGTCGCATAGCTGTCGAGCCATGCGCGCGCGGTGGGCGCGTCGATGCAGTCGGTCGCATACGCGGCGACGAGTTCGATGCCGCTCGCGTCGTCGGTGAAATCGAGCGCGAAATCGAAACGCGCGGCGAGGTCCGGCCCCGGCGTCGCGACCGCGGTCGCGCCCGGCAGCGCGCTGTCGAGCCGCGCGTCGAACTGCTGCGCGAACTTGACGCGCAGCCATTCGTCGCCGCGCCGCACCGGCGGCTTCACCGCATCGACGACGCGCTCGAACGGCACGTCCTGATGCGCGACCGCGTCGAGCGCCGCCGTGCGCGCCGCGTCGACCAGCGCCGCGAACGGCGCGGCGGGCTCGACTTGCACGCGCAGTGCGACGGTGTTCAGGAACAGCCCGAGCAGCGCGCGGGTTTCCGGCTGCTGGCGATGCGCGACCGGCACCGCGACGACGACGTCGGTCGCGCCCGTCAGCCGTGACAGCCATGCGTCGAGCGCGGCGGCCAGCACCGTGAAGACCGTCGCGTGCGCGTTGCGCGCGAGCCGCCGCACGTCGGCGGCCGCCGCGTCGGGCAGGCGCAGCGACACGCGCGCGCCGTGCAGCGTGCGGGCGGCCGGCGGCTGCCGATCGACCGGCAGCGCGAGCGGGCCCGGCGCGTCGCGCAGCGCGGCGCGCCAGTAGTCGAGTTGCCGCTCGCCCTCGCCGCCGGCGAGCATCTCGCGCTGCCAGTCCGCGTAGTCCGCATACTGGATCGGCAGTGCGGGCAGCGCCGGCGCGTCGCCGTTCGCATACGCGCAATAGGCGGCCGCGAGTTCCTCGAACGCGCAGCGCGAGCTCCAGCCGTCGGTGACCGCGTGATGCGCGGTCAGCATCAGACGATGGCGATCGTCGGCGAGCGCGAGCAGCGTCGCGCGCACGAGCGGGCCTTCGGCCAGATCGAACGGCGCGCTCGCATCGCGCTCGGCCAGCACGGCCGCCTGCGCATCGCGGGCGGCCGGCGGCAGGTCGCGCAGGTCGACCGGTGCGATCGGCACCGGCAGGCGCGCGTGAATCCGCTGCATCACGACGCCGTCGTCGTTTTCGACGAGCGTCGTGCGCCAGGCTTCGTGACGGCCGATCACGTGATCGAGCGCGCGCTGCAGCGCGTCGCGATCGAGGATGCCGTCGATCGTCCAGTGTGCGGCGATGTGGTATGCGGCGCTTGCGTCGCGCGTCTGCGCGAGCACCCAGAAGCGCTGCTGCGCGAGCGACGCGGCGCGTTCGACGAAATTCGCGCCCTCCGCGTGCGCCCCACGCGCCGCGATCGTGGCGACCGGCGCGCCGGTTTCGCGCTCCGCGCGATCGATCACGTCGGCCAGTTCGGCGAGCGCCGGATCGGCGAACAGCGTGTCGAGCCGCAGGTTGACGCGCCACTCGGTGCGAATCGCCGCCTGGAGCTGCATCGTCGCGAGCGAATCGGCGCCCAGCGCGAAGAAGCGGTCGTCGCGCGACGGCGCGACGTCGAGGCCGAGCAGCGCCTGCCAGATGCCGGCGACGCGTTGCTCGGTGGGCGTGCGCGCCGCGTCGCCCGTGGCGCGCGACGTGCGCGCCGCGGCGATCCGTTCGCGCAGCGCCGCGCGGTCGAGCTTGCCGTTCAGCGTGTACGGCAGCGCATCGCAGCGCACGTACTGGTGCGGCTGCCACGCGGCCGGCAGGTGGGCGGCGACATGCGCCTTCAGCACCGCGTCGTCGGCCTCCGTGGCCAGCACGAGACACGCGACGAGCCGCGTCGGCCCGCCGTTCGTTTCGGCGACCACCGCCGCGTCGGCGACGGCCGGGTGCGCGCGCAGGCACGCGGCGATTTCCGCCGGCTCGACCCGCACGCCGCGCACCTGCACCTGGTCGTCGAGGCGGCCGAGGTAGTCGAACGCGCCGTCGTCGCGCAGCCGCGCGAGGTCGCCGGTGCGATAGACGCGCGCGCCGGGCGCGCCGTCCGGATCGGGCACGAAGCGCTCGGCCGTCAGCGCCGGCCGGCCGTGATAGCCGCGCGCAAGGCACACGCCGCCGAGCAGCAGCTCGCCGGCCGCGCCGCCGTCGATCCCGTCGACGCGGGCGACGCGCGGGCCGATGGTCCGGCCGATCGGCAGCGATGCATACGCGTCGTCCGCCGCGAGCGCGGGCGACTCGCCCGGCTCCACCGGCCACAGCATCGGCGAGATCACCGCTTCGGTCGGCCCGTAGCCGTTGATGAGCCGCACCGCCGGAAACGTGTTCCGCACGAACTCGAACGCCTGCTGCGGCAGCGCCTCGCCGCCGAACGCGAGCACGCGCAGCGCGGGCGGCACGCCGTCGCGCGCGGCGACGGCCGCGAACTCGCGCAGGTACGCGGGCGGGAACGCGGCGACGCTGACCCGTTCGCGCACCATCAGTGCATGCGCGGCGTCCGGCGCGAACGGCTGCGCCGGCGCGACCGCGACGCTCGCGCCCACCGCGAGCGGCGCGAGCCAGCATTCGTGCGCGGCGTCGAAATTGACCGACGCGAAATGCAGCAGGCGGTCGCCGGCCCCGATCGGCAGCGCGGCCGCGAGCGCGTCGCAGTGCGCGGCGAGCGGCCCGTGCTCGACCACCACCGCCTTCGGCGTGCCGGTCGAGCCCGACGTATAGATCATGTAGGCGGCCGCACGCGGATGCACCGGCGCGTCATCGTCTTCTTCGATCGATGCGCCGGCCGCTTGCTCGCCGTCGTCGGCCACGTCGAACGCATGCGCGAACGGCGTGCCCAGCGCCGCGCGGCCGGCCGCGTCGACGATGCCGTGCCGCAGGTGCGCGTCGCGCACGATCCAGTCGAGGCGCGCGGCCGGATGGCGCGGATCGAGCGGCACGAACACGCCGCCCGCCTTCAGCACGGCCAGCAGCGCGACGAACAGCTCGCACGAGCGCTCGACGCACACGCCCACCCGCACCTCGGCGCCGACGCCGGCCGCGCGCAGCCGCCGCGCGAGCCGCGACGCGCGCGCATCGAGCGCGCCGCGCGTCAGGCTGGCCGCGGCCGGAAAAGAAATGTCGAGCGCGGGCGCGTCGGGCGCGCGGCGCGCCAGCTCGCGGATTCGGTGGTGCAACGCAGTCGGGAAACTCGTCATGTGCGTGAAGTCCTTCGGGTCCGGCCGCTTCGGCCAAGTCACGGGGCCGCGCTGGGCGGCTTCACTGGTGTGACGAACGGCGCGGCCGATTTTTTACCGCGAATGTTCAACGCTTCGTCGCCGAGGGCCGTCTTGCTAAATATTTCCGGAGCCCATTCGTCTATTCGGCAGGAGGCGCGCCGCGCCGCCATTCGTTCTCCCTCTATTGACGTTGCCGATGACAGCCGCCCACGAGCCTTCTCCCCCGCCTTCCCGTCCGCCCGCCGACGCCGCGCCGCCCGCGCGCCCGGCGGCGCGCCTGATCCTCGCGCTGCTGCGCGAAAGCCGCGCCGCGCTCGCGCTCGCGCTCGTCGCGTGCGTGCTGAACGGCGTCGCGAGCGTGCTGCTGGTCGCGACACTGAACCGTGCGCTCGCGCAGCCGGGCGCCGCCGATACGACGCTCGCATGGCGCTTCGCGCTGTGCGCGGTGATCGCGCTGGTTACGCGGATCGTGTCGGGCGTGCTGTTCGCGCGGCTGTCGCAGGACACGATGGCGCGGCTGCGCGCGCATCTCGCGCGCCGGGTCGGCGCGGCCGAGCTGCGCGACGTCGAGCGCATCGGCGCGGCGCCCGTGCAATCGGTGCTGACCGACGACGCGACCAACGTGTCGATGCTGTTCTTCGCACTGCCGAACCTCGTGATGCACGGCTCGATCGTGTTCGGCTGCCTCGGCTATCTCGCGTGGCTGTCGTGGCCCGTGTGCCTGCTGGCGCTCGCGGCGATCGTCGCGGGCTCGCTCGGCTATCACACCGGCGACCGCCGCGCGATCGCATCGCTCGAAGCGGCGGGCCGCGCGCAGGACAAGCTGTTCGGCTATCTCGGCGCGCTGTTCTCCGGCGCGAAGGAGCTGAAGCTGCACGACGCGCGCGCCCGCCAGTTCGTCGACGGCCAGTTGGGCGCGGCGATCGGCGAGGTGCGCGACCACCGCCGCCGCGCGTTCAGCGCGTATGCGGTCGGCGTGGGCTGGATCATCTTCCTGTTCTATGTGTTCCTCGGCGCGGCCGCGTTCTGGCCGGCGCTCGGCGTGCACGCGGATCCGGGCGCGACGGCCGGCTACGTGGTCGTGTTCCTGTTCA
The DNA here is from genome assembly GCF_902830275.1 of Burkholderia stagnalis. Taxonomy (GTDB): domain Bacteria; phylum Pseudomonadota; class Gammaproteobacteria; order Burkholderiales; family Burkholderiaceae; genus Burkholderia; species Burkholderia stagnalis. The sequence goes on from NZ_CADESW010000004.1 coordinate 147,947, forward strand.
TGCTGGTGCCGCTCGACGGGCTGCTGAACAACCTGCCGACCGTCAACGCGGCGCGCGTGTCGCTCGCGCGCATCGAGGACGTGATGGCCGAGTTCGGCGCGCTGCGCACGGCGCCGCCGGCGAGCGACGCGCCGGACGCAGTGTCCGCCGTCTCGCCCGCCGGCGCGGTTACGCTGCGCGGCGTCACGCATTCGTATTTCCACGAGCGCGACGAGCGCATGTTCAGCATCGGCCCGATCGACCTGACGCTGAAGCCCGGCGAACTGGTGTTCATCGTCGGCGGCAACGGCAGCGGCAAGACCACGCTCGCGAAGGTGCTGACGGGGCTTTACGAGCCCGAGGCAGGCGCGATCGAGGTCGACGGCCGGCCGATCGGCTGGCGCGAGCGCGCCGCGTACCGGCAGCGCTTCAGCGCGGTGTTCAACGATTTCCACCTGTTCGACGCGCTGCTCGGCATCGTCGACCCCGACGATCCGGCGCGCGCGCAGGCCGATGCGCGCGCGAACGCGCTGGTCGCGAAGCTCGCGCTCGATCACAAGGTGAAGGTGGTCGACGGCGCGTTCTCGACCCGCGCGCTGTCGACCGGGCAGCGCAAGCGGCTCGCGCTCGTCGTCGCGTATCTGGAGGACCGGCCTTTCTACCTGTTCGACGAATGGGCGGCCGACCAGGATCCGACGTTCAAGGCGGTGTTCTACGAACAGCTGCTGCCCGAGCTGCGCGCGCGCGGCAAGGCGGTGGTCGTGATCACGCACGACGATCGCTACTTCAACCTGGCCGACCGGCTGCTGAAGCTCGACAACGGGCAGATCGTCAGCGATACGTCGCCAGCGCGGCAGCGGGTCGAAGCGGTGAATGCGTGACGTGCGGGCGCCGGCGCGGCGGCTTGCCGCTGCGCCGGTGAGCCCGGCTCGACGTGACCGGGCCAATGGATCGGCGCGACGCGCAAAAATGCAGGCGAAGGCCGGGGCCTTGCCGGGTATGATTGGCGACCCTTCGTCGAGGCCGCGACGACCTGCGCTGAATCTTCCGCTTCCGCTGCGCGCGACGCGGCTCACCCCGTCAATCAAGGAGACCCGCCATGGAATGGGCCGCTCTCGTTCCGGAACTGATCTGCACGGACCTCGCCCGGAGCATGACGTTCTATCGTGACCTGCTTGGCTTCCGGGTTCGCTTCGAGCGTCCCGAGGATCGCTTTGCCTATCTCGACCTCGGGCACGCCCAGTTGATGCTCGAGCAGCAGCATCCGGAGAGCTGGCTGACCGGCCCGATGCAGTTTCCGCGCGGGCAAGGCATCAATCTGCAGATCGAGGTCGACTCGATCGAGCCCATTCACCACCGCTTGCGCGACGCAGGCATCGCGCTGTTCGCCGAGCCGCGGACGTCGTGGTATCGCCAGGACGATCTGGAACACGGCCAGATCGAGATGCTGGTGCAGGACCCCGACGGCTATCTTCTGCGTCTGGTGGAAATCCTGGACGAGCGGCCGTATCGGGCGTAACCGGCGGTCCGTCTCCCGAGCGTCCTCACGCGTGGCGACAGTGCGACGTGCGAATGCGTCGCCGTGACGCGCGACCTCACGTCAGCGCGCCGGCGGCAACGCCAGCAGCGTATCGGTCATCACGTCGGCCAGCTTCAGCGCCGACATCGGGCCGCCAAACCCCCAGATATTGCGTTCGACCAGCGCGACCCGATGCGCCCGGCGCGCGGGCACGTATCGCCAGACCGGCGAATCGAGCTTCGAGTCGAGCGGCACGTCCACGCCGCCCGTGGTCACGAACAGCACGGCCAGGTCGCGTTGCGGGAGCAGGTCCGCCGAGGTCACGTAGAGCGTACCTTCGCGGGTCGGCTTCTTCGGCCACAGTTCGACGCCGAGCACGCGCGCGAGTCCGGCCGCCGTGCTGTTGCCCGTATACGCCCAGTACCGATCGGGCAGCCCGAGATCCTGCAGCAGCGCGACGCGTTCGTGTTGCCGTCCCGCCGCCGCGAGCCGCTGCGCGTTGCGCGCGAGGCCGGCGTCGAGCTGCGCTTCGACCGCCTGCGCGCGCGCGCTGCGCCCCGTCACCGCGCCGATCGTGCGGAAGATCTGCCGGGTCCAGTCGAGCTGGGTCACGGGCACGCCGCCTTCGTTCACGTTCGGGCTGAACTGGAACAGGATCGTCGGCGCGATCCGGTCGAGCGCATCGAAAATCGGCGCATGCCGGAAGCCGACGCCGATGATCAGGTCGGGCTTGACCGCCGCGATCGCCTCGAGCCCCGGCTCCTGCCGCGACCCGACGTCCGTCACGTGCGCGAAGCGCGCGTTGTCGTAGCCGAGCCAGCCCGGATAGAACGCGGTGTCGACCATGCCGACCGGCGTGATGTCGAGCGCCGCGAGGCTTTCCGCGAACATGAACTCGAGCGCGACGACGCGCAGCGGCCGCGCCGGCATCGCTGCGCTCGCCTGCGAGACGACCGGATTGCCGGCCAGCGACGCGCCGGCGGGCATGCCGCCGCTTCGCCCGCGCGCGGCATCGCCCGAGGCGGCCTGCGCGGCCAGCGGCCAGCCCGCGCCAAGCGCGGCAAGCTGCGCCAGCGCGCGCCGCCGGCCGGGCGCCGTCAACGAATCGCGTCCTGCCCGGCCAGCGCCGCGTCGTCCATCGTCAGTAGCAAGGGGCAGCTTCCACACAGTTGCGTTTCTCCAGGGATTTCGTAGCGCAGGCAGCACACGCGGCGCGCACGGAACGGCGTCGGCAATAGCGGCGAGCGCGGCACGGCATCGCGCACGGGCATGCGCAGCGGATTGGGTTCGCCGTCGATGCACGCCGAGCGGAACAGCCACGCGGCGTCGCGCGCCGGATCGGCCGCGCACGGCTGCGCGCGGCAGACGTCGAGCAGGTAGTCGAGCAGATTGCCGGCGTTGCTCCACAGCACGCGCGGCGTGACGCGCCCCATCTCGGCCAGCAGGTCGATCACCGCGTCGAGATGCGCGACGAGCCCCGCATAGCGCAGCGCCGGATCGTCGCAGGGCTCGCCCAGCGCGTGCGGCGCGAACGCCAGCCCGACGGGCATCCCGTCGTCGAGCACGACGAACGTGCGTTCGGGCGCCATGTCGAGCGGCCGGCCGAGCAGCAGCGCGGCGACGACGCCCGCCGGCGCCGCGCGGCCGAAGTAGTACTTGCTCCATTGCGACAGCAGCGCGCGCGCATGCGTGGAAGGATCGCCGCCGTAGTGGCGGACCATCGCGTCGAGCAGCGCATCGCGGTGGTCGGGGAGCGCCGTCACCGGTACGCGCGTCGTGCCGCATGCGGAGGCGTGGTCGGGCATGCCGAGCCACACCGTGTCGAGATACGGCGCGAACTCGGCCGGCGCGAACGACGCGAAGCACGTCGCGCGCGCGTGGCGCACGTCGGGGGCCGGCGGCGTCATCGCCCCGCGCGCCGCGCGCGGCGCGCCTCGACGATCAGCAGGCCGAGCAGGTAAGGCGCGCCGATCAGCGCGGTCAGCACGCCGGCCGGCACTTCGCGCGGCGCGACGGCCGTGCGGGCGGCAATGTCCGCGAACCCGAGGATCAGCGCGCCGCACGCGGCCGCGAGCCACAGGCGCGTGCGATGGCGCCGCGCGCCGAGCATCGTCGCGACGTGCGGCGCCATCAGCCCGATGAAGCCGACCGGCCCGACCGCGGCCACCGCCGCGCACGCGGCGAGCGTCGCGATCACCAGCGCGAGCGGCCGCAATGCGCCGATCGGCAGGCCGAGCGCGGCCGCCTGGTCGTCGCCGAGCGCGAGCATGTCGAGCGGCTGCGCGAGCCACGCGAACACCGGCACCGCGAGCACGCACCACGGCAGCAGCATCGCGACCTCGCTCCAGCTGCGCCCGTAGGTGCCGCCGACGAGCCACACGACGAAGCGCGCGGGCTGCACGCTTTCCTGCGTGATCAGCCATTCCGACAGCGTCGTCCACAATGTGCCGATCACGATCCCGGTCAGCGCGACCGCGAGCGGCGCGTAGCGGTGCCGATGGTTCAGCGCAAGCGTGAGCGCGAGCGACACGCCGCCGCCGAGCAAGGCCGCGCCCGCGAGCACGCCCTCGCCGGCGAGCGGCCAGCGGGTCAGCGCGAACAGCGTGACGAGCGCCGCGCCCTGCGTGACGCCGAGCACTTCCGGGCCCGCCAGCGGATTGCGCACGACGCTCTGCATCGCGACACCGCTCGCGGCGAGCAGCGCGCCGGCCAGCATCGCGCACATCAGGCGCGGCAGGCGCAGGTCGATCAGCATCCGCGCGACCGGGTCGCCGCCCGACAGCGCCGCCTGCCAGCGCGCGGGCGTCAACCATTCGGGGCCGGCCGACGTGCCGACGACCAGCACGAGCGCGCCCGCCAGCGCGAACAGCGCGGTGCGACGCGGCCAGCGCAGGCCGTCGAGCCAGCCGACGAAGCGCGTCGCGCGGCCGGACGCCGCGCGTTCGGGGCCCGCATGCAGCACGCCGGACCACGCGGCGCCGCGACGGATCAGCGCGAGCATCAGCGGCGTGCCGACGAGCGCGATCGCGACGCCGGTCGACAGCGTCGCGTCGAGGCCCGACGCGAGCACCGCGCTGTCGGTCACGAGCACCAGCGCGCCGCCCGCCAGCGCGGACAGCGGCACCAGCGCGGCGAGCCGCGCGGCGCGCGCGCCGCGGATCTGGCGCAGCAGGTTCGGCGCGACCAGGCCGACATACGACAGCGGCCCCGCGATGCTGACCGCGACGGCCGTGAACGCCACCGCGACGACCGTCGCGGCGAGCCGCGCCGCATCGACGCGCACGCCGGCCGCGGCCGCCGCGTCGTCGCCGAGCGCGAGCGGATCGAGCGGCCGGATCACGAACGGCAGCGCGGCGAGCGGCAGCACGAGCCAGCTCGCCGCGAGCTTCAGGCCGGTCGCGCCCGGTTGATAGAGGCTGCCGTTCGCCCACAGCGCGGCGCCCGCGATGTTCTGCTCGAACAGCGCGAGCAGCAGCGTCGACAGCGCGGCGAACAGCAGCATGCAGACGCTGCCCGCGAGCACGAGCCGCAGCGGCGTTGCGCGCCAGCCGCCCGCCGCGAGCATCGCGCACGCGGCGGCGGCCAGGCCGCAGGCGAACAGGAGCGGCACCGACGGCACGCCCGCGAGCGCCGGCACGATCATCGCCGCGAGCAGGCCGAGCTGCGCGCCGCCCGTCACGCCGAGCAGGTCGGGCGACGCGAGCGGATTGCGCGTCGCCGACTGGAACAGCGCGCCGGCGATGCCGAGGCAGCCGCCCGCGACGAGCGCGGCCGCGATGCGCGGCAGGTTCAGGTCGAACAGGAACACCCGCGCGAGCGCGTCGGCGTCGCTGCCGGGCGCGGCGCCCCACCACGCGCGCAGGTCGGGCGCGGCGCGCAGCGCGGCGACGCATGCGATCAGCAGCAGCATGCCGAGCGCCAGCGCGCCGGCACGGCTCGGCTGCGCGGCCTTGCCGCCGACGGAAGCCGCCTGGCGCTTGCGCATCGCGAACGTCGTCATACGGCGAGCTTCCGGTCGAAGGCCTCGGCAGACTGCGCCGCAGCGACGGCGGACGGCCCGTACGCCGGCACGCACATCGGCGCGCCCGTCTGCGGATGCGCGAGCTTCAGCATCTCGACGCCGAACGCCGCGCGCAGGCGCGCCGGATCGAGCATCGCGTCGGGTGCGCCCTGCGCAACCACGCGGCCCGCGCGCATCAGCACGATCTCGTCGCTGTAAGCAGCGGCCTGGTTCAGGTCGTGCAGCACCCACACGATCGTCAGCCCGCGCGCGCGGTTCAGCGCGCGCAGCGCGTCGAGGATGTCGAGCTGGTGATGGATGTCGAGATAGGTGGTCGGCTCGTCGAGCAGCACGATCGGCGCCTGCTGCGCGAGCGCCATCGCGATCCACGCGCGCTGCCGCTCGCCGCCGGACAGCGCGCCGACGTCGCGGCCCGCGTCGCCGGCGAGCCCGCTCGTCTCGAGCGCTTCGTCGATCGCGACGTGATCGTCGCGCGACAAGCCGCGCAGGAAGCCGCCGTACGCATAGCGCCCGTATGCGACGAGCTCGCGCACGGTCAGGCCGGACGGAATCTGGTTGAACTGCGCGAGCATCGTCAGCTCGCGTGCAAGCGCGCGGCGCTTGAACGACGCGAGCGGCTTGCCGTTGACTTCGACGTGGCCGGCCAGCGCCGGCTGCAGGCCCGCGAGCGTGCGCAGCAGCGTGCTTTTTCCGCAGCCGTTCGGGCCGCACAGCGCGGTTACGCGGCCGGCCGCGATCGACAGGTCCAGACCGTCGATCACGACATGGTCGCGATAACCCACCGTCAGCCCCCGCGCGGCAAGCGCGGCGGTACTACGCGTCATCAATCCTCCGTTCGGTCGCGCGGGACCGTATGGCTCTGCGCCATCGCGACGACGACCTTGCGCGGCCCCTCGAACGGGTCGCGCGCGTGCGCCGTCAGCATGTTGTCGAGCATCAGCACGTCGCCGGTGCGCCACGGAAACACGATGCGCTGCCGGTCGAGCACCGCGCGGATCTCGGCGAGCGCATCGGCCTCGAGCGGCGCGCCGTCGCCGTAGTAGACGTTGCGCGGCACGTTGTCGAGCCCGACCGCGTCGACGAGCGCTTCCTGCATGTCGTCGTCGAGCGCGGACAGGTGGAACAGGTTCGCCTGGTTGAACCACACGCGCTCGCCCGTGCGCGGATGCCGCGCGACCGCCTGGCAGCGCTCGCGGGTGCGCAACAGCAGCTCGCCGTCGTCGTCAGTGCGCCACGTGCATTCGATGCCGCGCGCCGCGCACATCCGCTCGACTTCGCGCGGATCGTCGGTGCCGAACGACTGCTGCCACGGCAGGTCGAGCCCCTGCCCGAAATTGCGCACGTACAGCAGCTCGCGCTGCGCGAAGCGCGCGACGAGCGCCGGGTCGAGCGCGCGATACACCGCGCGGCTGTCGGCGATCGGCGTCGCGCCGCCCTTCGGGGCCGCGAGCGCGCAGTGGAACCAGATCCGCATCGGCCATTCGCGCGTGTACGACTGCTCGTTGTGCAGCGGAATCGCGCGGTGCGGCGGGTATTCGGTCGACGTGTACACCGCGCCCTCGACCTGGCTGCGCGGCGTCGACGCGTATTCATAGCCGATCAGCGGATCGCCGAACGACGCCGCGAACTGCTGGAACGCGTCGATCGACGGCACGTGAAAGCCCGTGAACAGCACGCCGCCCGCGCGTTCGAGCGTGTCGGCCGCGATCTCGCGCGCGAGCGGCGCGACTTCGTCGATCGACATCCCGTCGCCGCTTCTCGGCGACACGACGGTGGGCAGCCCTGGCTCGATCCGCAGGTCGTCGAGCGTCGGCAACGTAAGCTGGGTCATGCAGCGTCCTCGTCAGGTGGGCGCGGCTCACGCCGCGCGGTGCGCGGCATCGCCGTCCATCGCGCGGCGCAGGCTCGCGGGCCGCATGTCGGTCCAGACCGTCTCGATGTGCGCGAGGCAGTCGGCCTTCGGGCCGCTCACGCCCACTTCGCGCCAGCCGGCCGGCACGGGCCGGAACGTCGGCCAGATCGAATACTGTTCTTCGTCGTTGATGACGACCGTGTAGACGAGGTCGTCGGTGTCGGCGGAAGGCGTCGTCGCTTGCGTCATGATCGGAAATCGCTGGAGGCGGTTGAGGGAAACGGAGCGGAACGCCCGCTCCTGTCGAATAGACGAATGGCCGGCGCGCTTTTTTACCGGCGCCGCGCGCGGCCGCCGAAAAACGCCGGGCACGCGACGCCGCGCTGGCAGGCGTCGAGGCATTCGGCGCAGTGGCGCTCCGCGTCGCGAATCATGAAATGCACGAGGGTCTGCGACACGTTCAGCGCGCGCGCCGCGCTCTGCAGCGTTTCCTCGCGCAGCCGCACCATCTCGAACGCCGCGCGGCTGCGCTCGGGCAGGTCGTCGAGCGCGGCGCACACGCGGCGCAGCGTGTCGCGCGTCATCAGCGCCGCTTCGGGCGTGGGCTCGGGCGACGGCACGTCGAGGCCGTCGTCCTCTTCCGCGTGATAGACGTTCTCCAGGCTCTGGCGGCGGCACGCGTCGATCGACGCGTTGCGCACCATCCGCGTCACGTACGCGACCGGCTGGCGCACCGCATCCTGGTTCGGGAATTCGACGAGCTTGACGAACACGTCGTGCACGACGTCCTCGGCCCGGCTCACGCAGCCGACGAAGCTGCGCGCGAGGTTGACGAGCATCGCGCGGTGCGCGATCAGCACGTCGAGCAGCGCGCCCTGCGCGCGCGGCGCGGCACTGCGGCGCGTGCGCGGCGCGGGGCTGCGCGGCTGGTCGAGATGACCGCCGAGGAACAGGTTCGCCGCCGCCGGGGCCGGTCGTTCGAGCACTTCCGCCATCGCCATCGCTTCGCTCCGTCCAATTCAGAGATAGCGCAATGTAGCGTAAACGCGAATCATTCTCAATTTTGTTCGTAAATAACCCTCCAGAATAGTGGGATTTGTATGAATAATGATTCCGGCGGAATTGGACGAGAACGACGCGTCAGGTTTCGAGGTGCCGGGGGGCCGGCGCCTCGTTACACCGCATCACCGGCCGGATGCCCGGCGGCCCGCGCGGGTCGCGCTATCGTGCAGCCGGCAGCAGCGTCGGGCATTGCGCGAGGCGCGCCGGGTCGACGGGCATGCGACAGACGCCGCGTCGCACCGCCACGTTCTGCTTCGCCGCCAGCGTGCGCGGCGTCGCCTTCGGCTGAATCGCCCGTGCCCGCAAAGCGTCCGCGCCCGGGCTTGCCGGCGGCAGCGCGCGCAGCGTCGCCGTATCGATATGAACTTGCCAGAATTGCGGCGTCCCGTCGGGGTCGTCTTCGCGATAGCCCTGCCCCGTGATGGTCTGTCCGTCGGGGCTGACGCCGATCACGCCGCCCAGGTTCAGCGTGCCGACCGACAGGCCGGCCGCTTCGAGCAGTGCGACGAGGCTGCGCATGCCGCTTTGCGGTGTCCAGACGAAGACGCGCGACACGCCGCTCCGGGTGTTGTTCGATACGCCGACCACGACCCGTCCGTCCGTGCTGAGCGACGACGCATAGCTGCTGTCGTCGCCTTCGAGAAAACCGAGCCGCTGGATGCTGTCGCCGCCGTTCGTCCACAGCACGGCTTCCGAATCGAGCCGTTGTCCGTCCGGCGTGGCCACCAGGGTGCCGAGCCTGCCGGCGATCGTCCGGCCGTCTTCGGACACGCCCCGTGCCATGTCCATTCTGGCGTCGCCCTCATTGCGCGTCGGCAACAGCCGCTCGCCGGATTTTTCGGTCCAGAGCAGTGCACGCATGCCGTATACGCCGTCGACATTGCCGGCGAACCCGGTTGCCGCATTGCCGGACGGCGTCATCGTCAGCAGCTGGACGAGATAATCGCCTCCGAGCGGCAATTCGCGGAAGCCGGTGCGTTGGTCCCAAAGGAACCGTGCGTTCCGGCCGCCGGTCGCAACGAAGCTGCCCGACATTCTGGAGCCGTCGCGATTCGCGACTTCGACCGAACTCCCCCAGCCTGCCGAACGCGGAACGATTTCCTGTGCGCGACCGTCGCCGGGCCACCGCACCGCCCACCGATCGAGGTTGCTGCCGTCCGCCTGGCGCGCGCTGATCGAGCCGCCGATCACCCGGCCATCGGCCGACACCGTCTGTGCCAGCACGTCGTACACGTTCGCCGGCGCGGCCAGCCTCTGCCAGCCCGTCGCGGCCGACCACGAGAAGGCCATCGAACCGCCGGGCTGCGCTTCGCTCCAGTAGCCGCCGATGATCGTCTTGCCGTCCGCGCTGACGGCATGGCCGTTGAATCGCACATCGCGCGGCCCGCCCAGATCGCCGAGCACGGTCAACGAATAGCCGCCTGCGGATACCGCCTGCGCGTGAACCGCGCTCGTTGCCGACACGGCCAGCACGGCCGCGACAATACTGCTTTTCATTTGCATCTCCCCCTCCTCCTCACGTCGTCAATGGAATTCGGTGCGCTCAATACAGGAAAATCCGGATCGTCGCCGACGCGTTGAACGGCCCGATCTTCGGTGGTCCGAACGACTTCAGCACCGCGTCGAGCATCACGGTCTGGTTCGCGACGTTGGCCGGAAACTGCGTGAGCGTGAACTGCTTGTTGAAGTCGATCGCCTTGCCCTGGCTGTCCTCGAGGCCGATGCCGAAGTTGCTGTCCTGCGCCGGTACCAGCAGGCCGTTCTGCACGGTGCCCTTGGTCGCCTCGAAATAGCCGTCGACGCGAATCGGGATGCTGCATTGCTTGGTCAGCGACAGCGAGAACCGCTTGCGCGGCACGGCCGGCAGGAAGCCGTTGCCGGACATCTGCACCTGGCCGAAATTGACGATGCCGGGCTCGGGCGTCACCAGCACGTCGACGAGGCACGGCGTCGGCTTCAGGCGCGACAGCCCGCTCAGCCGGTACCGAAAACTCGATCGGAACGCGTTGAGGCCGCCCTCGCCGTCGAACTGGAAGACCGCGTAGATATCGCTCGGCGGCTGTACCCACCGGCCCTTCTTGCGCACCACCACCTGATAGGTGATGCTGAGCGGCGCGTTCTGGCAGCGCCCCCGGTCGAAGTCCCATTGCGAACACGCGCGCACGACGGTGTCGGTTTCCACGCGTGCGCTCGGCCCGCTGCCCAGGCCGAAATAGTCCCGGCCGCCGTAGCGAATGCCGATCTCGAGCCCCCATGCGGCGGGAACCTGCGAATCCGGGTTCGCGTAGAAGTAGACCCGCTCGGCATACTTCAACGCGGCCCCGCCGTAGTCCTTGTAGCAGTACCCCGTCGTCGTGCGCGGCGGCGACACCCAGATCACGTACCCGTCCGGCGCATCCGTCGGATACGACGCCACGCCGCCGATCGGCTCGGTGAGCGAATCCGCGCCGCTGCCGGTCAGGCAGCGCAGCGCCCACGCCGGCTGCGCCGCCACGATCAGCATCGCGAGCACGCCCCAGCGCAGCCACGCCGCGAGCGGCGACACGCGTCGTCGCACGCGCCCGCTCATCGCTTCACGCTCTTGCACACACCCGCATCGCACGCATACTCGACCGTCACCTGGCCGCCGTAATCGTCGACGTGCGTGACGAACAGCGTCGCGGGCGCCGCGCCCTTGAACGGCACGTCCGCCGTGCTCATCGGGCTCACCATCACCGGGTCGAGCGGCACCGGCGCCTTCTGCGCGCCCGCCTTGAGATCGACCACCGTCACGTGGAACGGCGTCGGGTTGTCGAACACGAGCTTGTGCGCGGCGGCGTCGACGCGCAGCGTCATCGGCAGCGTCGGATCCTCGTCGCGCGACGGCTGCACGCCCTTCGGCCGGTAGAACAGCTTCATCTGCGTGTGCAGCGCGATCTGCAGCGCGTTCGGCGTGTCGGTCTTCGGCGGCACCTCGCGGATGTTCAGGTAGAACACCGTCTCGCGATCGGCCGGCAGCGCGGTGCCCGGCAGCTTCGCGATGCGCAGCACGTTGCGCTCGTTCGCCTCGACGCGCTGCAGCGGCGGCACGACCATCAGCGGCGACGTGATGCGCTTGCCCTGCGCATCCTCGATCCACGATTGCACGAGGTACGGATAGCTCGCGCTCTTGTTCGTGATCGTCACGATCGCGGCCTGCTCGCCTTCGTTGAAGATCACGCGCGTGCGGTCCGGCACGATCGACGCATGCGCGGCGCCCGCCAGCAGCGCGCCGGCCGTCGCGAGCGCGCACGACGCGCGCCGCAGGGAAAGAAGGGATAAAGGTTTCATTGCGGGTTTCCGTTGAATCATCGTTCGATCCGGCCGGTCGCGGCATGCGACTCGCCGGGCGGCTGGCACGTCACGGGAATCGGAGTGCCTTCGAGCTGGAGCTGGTCCGGCAGCACGTCGAGCGTGCACAGCGTGCGTTCGCCCGCGCGCACGACCAGCGACGATTTCGGCTGGACCTGGGTCAGGTAGGCGGCGCCGTCCTCGCCGACGATGCCGAGTTCCTTGCCGTTCGCGCCGTCCTGCACCGACGCGCCGAACGGCAGCGCCTTGCCGCTCGCGTCCGACAGCGTCACGAACAGGTTGCGGCCGTGCGCGGCGGAAAACTTGACGAAGCCGATCGCGCCGTCGGTCAGCACCATGCGCTGGATCGGGTTCGACACCTGCACTTCGAGCGGCAGCTTCTCGACGTTGACGGTCGCGTCGTACACGTTGTACGGCGAGATGCTGTCGAGCACCGTATAGCCGCGCGCGTTGGTGCGCGCGAGCGAACCGGACAGCGGCACGTCCGGCACGCCGTCGGTCGACACCAGCAGGCGCGTGTCGCCCGCATTGCCGTTCGCGTGCGCGGTCACGCCGTACTGCGTCGCGACCAGCGAGCCGCCGAGCTCGAGCGACGCGGCCGCGTACGAATTCGCGACCGTCGACGCCTGCGCGGTGAGCTGGTACGACGACGTGCGCTGGCGGAAGCTCGCGTTCGCCGAGCCGCGCCCGCCGGTCGTGCCGGCGGCGATCTGGTAGGTGCGGCCGGCCGGATCGTCGTAGATGTAACCGGCGTTCACGCTCGTGTTGCCGCCGCCCGTCGTCAGGCTCGACGTGACGGTCTGGCGGTCGCCGATCGGCAGCGTCGCGGTGACCGAGAACTGGTTGCCGCCGCTGCCCGCGCCCATCGTGCGGAACGCCGACACGCTGACGTTCACGCGGCGCAGCGCGCCGAGCGAGAACGCGCGCGTCAGCGTCAGGCCGACGCGCTGGTCCGACTGGCGCGCCCAGTAGGTCGTCTGGTCGTACGAGAAATAGGTCGACGTCTCGCCGAAGCGCTTCGACAGCGTCGCCGAATAGCGCTGCTTGCTGTTCGCGAGGCCGTACGCGCTCGGGTCGCCCGAGAACTGCGAGAAGTTCGTGTAGTCGCGCTCGGAAAAGCGGTAGCCGAAGAAGCGCACGTCCGCGTCGAGCGCATCGAAGTGCTTCGAATAGTTGATCCGGTACGAGTTGCCGTTGCGCGTCGCGCCGTTCCACCACAGCCGCGCACGCGCATGCGTGACGTCGGCGGACAACGCGCCGAACGCGCCGAAATCGCGGCCCACGCCGAGCGCGATCGACGTGTAGCCGGACGCGGCGATGAAGCCGCCGTACACGGTGACGTCGAGCGGCAGGCCGTATGCGGCCTCGCCAAAGCCGAAGAACGGCGTGATGCCCGCACCGCCGAACAGGCGCGGCTTGCCGACCGCGGCCTTGTAGCGCAGCTGCCCCTGGCGCGCGAGGAACGGCACCGACGCAGTCGTCACCTGGAAGCGCTGCACCGTGCCGTCCTCTTCCTCGACCGCGACGTCGAGCGTGCCCTGCACGCTCGTGTTGATGTTCTGCAGCGCGAACGCGCCCGGCGACACGCGCGTCACGTACAGCACGCGGCCCTGCTGCGACACCGTGACGGTCGCGTTGGTGCGCGCGACGCCCGAGATCAGCGGCGCGTAACCGCGCAGCGACGGCGGCAGCATGCGGTCGTCGCTGCGGATCGTCGCGCCGGTCAGCGCGAACGTGTCGAAGATGTCCGAGCTCAGGTAGTCGTCGCCGAACGACACCGTCGATTCGATCGACGGCAGCGCGCGAAACGCATAGAGCCGGCTGAAGCGGAACGTCCGGTCCGCATAGACGGTGTTGCCCGCGTTGGACTGCGCCTGGTAGTCGCCGCGAAAACGCCACGCGCCCCAGTTGGCGCCGACCGTCCCGTACGCCTGCACGGAATTGGTCTGGCTGCCGGCCGAGCCGAAGTTGCGGTTGGTGTTCGCGATCACGCGGTAATCGAGCATCGCGCCCGGAATGCCCTCGGTCCAGCGCTCGGGCGGCAGGTAGTACGCGTCGGTGAATTCGAGCGCCGCCTGCGGAATCGAGATCTTCAGGCGCCCTTCGCCCTTCTGGTAGCGCACGCTCACGCCTTCGATCGCGGCGAGATCGACGCAGCGGCCGCCCTGGAAGCGCGGCAGATCCTTCGCGAGCGACGGTTTCAGGCCGAATTGCGCGACCAGCTCCGGCGGCAGGCAGGGCTTGCCCGCGCCCGACGCGTCGCCGGCGATGAACTCGATCGTCTGCAGGCCGTAGAACACGTCGTTGACCTGCACGTCGAGCAGGTACTCGCCCGGCAGCGTGAAATCGGCCTGCGCGAACTGCGACAGGTCGACGTTGCTCGCACCGTCGATGCTGAGAAACGACGAATTGAATTCCGTCGCCTGGCTCTGGCTGCTGACGGCCAGCACGGAGACGCAAAGGATGGAATGACTGATTCGCACGACGGGGCTACCGGGAGTCCTGGAGAAAAACGGGAGGGGCAAAGCGGAACGGGGAAAGGTGCGCGCACCCTTCCCCGCGGGGAGAGGCTTACTGGTAGCGAACCGTGAAGTTCGCGACGCCGTCGGCGGTACCCGGGGTCACGCCGGCCGCGGTCGCTTCGTACATCGCCGCGAAGCGCGCGATGTTCGTGCCGTTCTGCAGCACGACCGGCGCCTTCTGCTCGGCGCCGTTGTCGAGGAACTCACCCGACGCGGCCTGCAGGCGGATGCCGACGTTGGTGGCCGAGCCGACGGTCGCGAGCAGCTTCGGCTGCGTGGCGTTCGACGTGCCCGTGAACGTGAAGAACGCGTTCTTCGCGATGCTCGTGTCGCAGTCGGTCAGCTTGATGTCGAAGTTGGTCGGCGTGGACTTGTCGCCGGCCTGCTTGAATACGTTCGTCGGCACGTTGCCCAGACGCACGGTCTGGTCGACCGAGCCTGCGTCGATGCCGCATGCGCCCGCGACGATCTCGCCCGTGAAGTTGATCGTGCCGGTGCCGGCCGCGAACGCCGAGGTGGACAGGGCAGCCAGTGCGACAGCGGACAGGAGGGATTTTTTCATGGTCGTTTCCGATTGAATGACAGAAGAAGTGGACGACGTGTCGGACTTGAATCGGCAGCCCATGGCGAGCTCCCTGTCCGGCACGAGGTCGGCATTATTGAGATAAATCTGAAAGTTTTCTGTAAATCATTGTCAAATCGTCCGTGACAATGTCAGATTTGCCTACTTCTTCAGCACTATTTCGCCTGGGTTTTTAATAGGATCACTAGCCTTTTTCGCCCGACGTCGATTTCAGAAATCGCCTGAATATAAAAGAAATTTCGGCATTCCGACCCTAAAAACCCAATACACCCTTGTCACACAAGGCTCCTGCCAACACCCCCATCACAAGGACATAATCCTGACTCGATCCGCCATCGTTGCCGATCGGCAACAATCATTCGCCGCCATTTTCAATATTAAGGAAATTAACTTTTTGATTCGATTGCGCGCGACATTCCGCGCAATCGTTTGCGAGCCGATTTTAACGTTTTACTTGCGACATTTTGCCGCCATTAAAATCGAGACAGCATAATTGAATTGAAAGGTCAACCCGTCAAATGGAAGGGACGCCATGACGGACGTGCGCCTGCGACGAGCCGTCGCATTTGCGCGGCCCTCGGCAACGGAAGAAGACGGGAATCAGCGGGTGCCCTGCACCGCCTCGAGCGCCTCGGGCGACGCAAACATCCGGGTGGCGTCATGGCCGACGCCGGGCACCTCGACGAGCCGCCAGCCGAACGCCCAGCCGCGGCTTTCCGCTGCGGCGCGGGCCGCCTGGAACGCATGGAGGCCGCGCGCATGACGGGTGGGCCCCTGTGCGTCGGCCATGCGGCCGCGCACGAGATGCCGGTTGCCGGTGTCGGCCGTGCCGAGCAGCACGGTGATGGGCTGCGCGAGATACGCGCGCAGCGCGTCGTCCGCGTCGCGCGCCGTGCCGACGCCGCCGAAGCCGAATGGCGCGGCATCGGTCACGCTCGGCATCACCCACGTCGACGGATTGGCGATCACGATGCGTGCGACGTCGGGCGCGCCATACGCGGCGACGCGGTCGAGGAATTGCGCGCCGGCCGAATGGCCGAGCAGCACGACGCTCGGCGCGGCGATGCCCGACGCCTGCCGCGCCCAGCCGACGAGCGGCGCAACGAGCCCGCGCGGCTGCCGCGGGTCGCGCGACAGCCCGTGCGCGGCGCTTGCGCCGCCATATTGATAGACGTCTCGCGGAAACCGCGCCGCGTCGAACTGCGGCGCGACGACGATCGCGCACAGGCGCTCGGCGAGCGGGATCGCGTGGTCGCGATAGGCGGCGCCGTTGCGTTGCACGCCGTGGAACACGACGAGCAGCGTCGACGGCGCGCATTGCGCGGGGCGGTACGTGAACACCGGCAGGTCGACGCCCGCGACGTGCGCCGTCGCTGCCGCCGCCCCGGGCGCGATCGTCGCGCCGGTTACCGGCTGGCTCGCCGCGATGCCCGGCGGCGGCGCCGCGGCGCCCGCATCCTGCGCGTGCGCGGCATGGCCCCCGGCCAGCGCGAAGCCTGCCGCGAGCGCGGCGCCCAGCCGTCGTGGATCGATCGTCATGCGTGCCCTGCCCGGTCGTGTCGACAAGGAATCCAACGCGCCGCCGCGCCGGTGCGATGACGGCCGTTACATTACCGGCCGTGACGCGCGCACGGCGTCACGCGCCGGCCGCCTCCCCGCCCGCCGGCGACCAGCCGCCGCCGAGCGTGCGGTACAGCGCGATCGCATTGCCGAGCCTGAGCTGCTTCAGGCGGATCAGCTCCTGCCCCGATTCGAACGTGCTGCGCTGCGCGTCGAGCAGTTCGAGATACGTCGCGACACCGCCGCCGTAACGGCGCTCGGCGAGCTTCAGGCGTGCGCCGTCCGCTTCGTACACGGCCTGCTGCGCGGCGAGCTGCGTGTCGATCCAGCCGCGCGCGGCGAACGCGTCCGCCACTTCGCGGAACGCCACCTGCACGCTCTTCTCGTATTCGGCCACCGCGATGTGCTTGCGTGCGTTCGCGACGTCGAGATTCGCGCGGTTGCGCCCGCCCGCGAAGATCGGCAGCGTGACGCGCGGCGCGAACGTCCACACGCCGGTGCCGCCCGCGAACAGCCCCGAGAACGCGTCGCTGACCGAGCCGATGTCGGTCGTCAGCGCGATGCGCGGGAAGAACGCCGCGCGCGCCGCGCCGATCTGCGCGTTCGCGGCGCGCAGCCGCGCCTCGGCCTGCCGGATGTCCGGCCGGCGTTCGAGCAGTTCGCTCGGCGCGCCGGGCGCGACCGGCGCGATCGCGAGCGTGTCGAGCGTCAGCCCGTCGCCGGGCGCGGCCAGCGCGAAGTCGCCCGCGAGCAGCTGCAGCGCGCGCACCGCCTGCGCATGCTCGCGCTGCAGCGCGGCCTGCGACGCACGCGCGGACGCCACCAGCATCTCGGCGGAGCGCAGCTCGATCGCGTCGCTCGTGCCGGCCGCATAGCGGCGCTGCGTCAGCGCCGCGATCCGCTCGCGCGCATCGAGCGTGCGCTGCGCGAGCCCGAGCTGCTCGTGCAGCGCGCGCTCCGCGACGTAGGCATTGGCGACTTCGGCGATCACGCCGATGCGCACCGTGCGCTGCGCTTCGGCAGTCGCGAAATACTCGGCGAGCGCCGCGTCCGACAGGCTTTTCACGCGGCCGAACAGATCGAGCTCGTACGCGCTGATGCCGACGTCCGCGCGATACAGCCCGCTCACCGCGCTCTCGCGCACCACCGGGTCGTACTGGCGCGTGCGTTCGTAGCCGAGGTTCGCGTCGACCGACGGCAGCCGGTCCGCGCGCTGCACGCCGTACAGCGCGCGCGCTTCCTCGAGCCGGCCGGCCGCGATCCGCAGGTCGCGGTTGTTCGCGAGCGCCGCGTCGATCCACGCCTGCAGCGCCGGATCGGTGAAATACGCGCGCCAGTCGTCGAGCAGCGCGAGGCTGTACGGTTGCGCGGCCGACGGTGCGCCGTCTACCGGCGCATAAGTCGACGGCACCGGCGCCGCCGGGCGCTCGTGGCGCGGCGCGAGCGAGCAGCCCGCGAGCGCGAGCGCGGCGGCCAGCGCGACCTGGGCGCGCAGGCCTGCGCACGCCTTCAGGCGAAACATCATGATGACGTACCCTCCATCGTCGCCGGCAGCGCTGCGCGCCGGCGCGGGCCGACGTTGAACAGCCGGCCGACGATCACGAAAAACAGCGGGACGAGGAACACCGCGAGCACGGTCGCCGTGATCACGCCGCCGAGCACGCCGGTGCCGATCGCCATCTGCGCGCCGGACGCGGCGCCCGACGCGAACGCGAGCGGCAGCACGCCGACGCCGAACGCGAGCGACGTCATCACGATCGGCCGCAGCCGCAGCCGCGCGGCTTCGAGCGCGGCGTCGGCGAGCGGCATCCCCTGCGCGACGAAATCCTTCGCGACCTCAACGATCAGGATCGCGTTCTTCGCCGACAGCCCGATCGTCGCGATCAGTCCCACCTTGAAATAAATGTCGTTCGGCATCCCGCGCAACGTCACGCCGAGCACCGCGCCGATCACGCCGAGCGGCACCACCAGCATCACCGCGAACGGAATCGACCAGCTCTCGTACAGCGCGGCCAGCGCGAGGAACACGACGAGCACCGACAGCGCGAACAGCATCGGCGCCTGCGCGCCGGACAAGCGCTCCTCGAACGACTGCCCCGACCACGCGAAGCTGGTGCCGGCCGGCAACTGCGACGCGATCCGCTCGATCGCGGCCATCGCGTCGCCGCTGCTGTGGCCGTGCGCCGCCGAACCGTTGATCGTGAACGACGGGAAGCCGTTGTAGCGCGTGAGCTGCGGCGGCCCGAGGGTCCAGTGCAGCGTCGCGAACGCCGCGAGCGGCACCATCTCGCCGCGCGCGTTGCGCACGCGCAGCTTCTTCACGTCGTCCTGGTCGAGCCGGCTCGCGCCGTCCGCCTGCACGATCACGCGCCGCACCTGCGTGCCGTGCATGAAGTCGCCGATGTAGTCGGAACCGAACATCACCGCGAGCGTCGTGTTGATCTCGTCCATCGACACGCCGAGCGCGGAGGCCTTCGCGCGGTCGATGTCGAGCTTCAGCTGCGGCGCGTCCTGCGTGCCGGCGAACATCAGGTCGGTGAGCGCCGGATCCTTGCCGCCCGCTTCGAGCAGCTTCTCGCGCGCGGCGACGAACGCCGCGTAGTCGAGCCCGCCGCGGTTCTGCAGCCGGAAGTCGAAGCCGTTGGTCGAACCGAGGTCCGGCAGCGGCGGCGCGTTCATCGCGAACACCATCGTGTTCGGCGTCGCCGCGAAGCGCTCGTTGATGCGCGCGACGATCGCCTGCACCTGGTCGTGCGCCGACTTGCGGTCCTTCCAGTTCTTCAGCGTCACGAAGATCATCCCGCCGTTCGCCCCCTCGCCGTACGTGTTGTAGCCGCCGAGCGCGAACGTGTAGGCGGACGGCTCCTCGGCGCGCACGTATTCGTCGACCTGGCGCACGCTCTGCATCGTCTCCGCGAGCGGCGTGCCCTGCGGGCGGATCACCATCACCGTGAAGTTGCCCTGATCCTCGTCCGGCAGGAACGCGGTCGGCAGGCGCGTGAGCAGCAGCGCGGCGACCGCGGTCAGCACGCCGTACACCACCAGCCAGCGCACCGGCTTCTTCAGCACGCCGCCGACGCGCCGCGCATAGCGCTCGGTCGCGTGCGCGACGAAGCGGTTGAACCAGCCGAAGAAGCCGCCCTTCTCGTGATGGCCGTCCGCGACCGGCTTGAGCAGCGTCGCGCACAGCGCGGGCGTCAGCGACAGCGCGAGGAACGCCGAGAAGCCGATCGACACCGCGAGCGCCAGCGCGAACTGGCGATAGATGTTGCCCACGGCGCCGCCGAAGAACGCCATCGGCACGAACACCGACGTCAGCACCACCGTGATGCCGACGATCGCGCCGCTGATCTGCTGCATCGCCTTGACGGTCGCGTCGTACGGCGCGAGCTGCTCCTCGACCATCAGCCGCTCGACGTTCTCGACGACGACGATCGCATCGTCGACGAGGATGCCGATCGCGAGCACCATCCCGAACATCGTCAGCACGTTGATCGAGAAACCGGCCGCGAACATCACGCCGAACGTGCCCGCGAGCGCGACCGGCACGACGAGCGTCGGGATCAGCGTGGCGCGCAGGTTCTGCATGAACAGGAACATCACGAGGAACACCAGCACGCCGGCCTCGATCAGCGTCGTGACGACCTTGTTCATCGACACGCGCACGAACGACGACGTCTCGTACGGGATCTGGTACTTCACGCCCGGCGGGAAATACGCGGACAGCTCGTCCATCGTCGCGCGCACGCGCTTCTCGGTGGCCACCGCGTTCGAGCCCGGCGCGAGCTTGATGCCCATCCCGGTCGCGACCTTGCCGTTCACGTACGACGGATAGTTGTAGTCGTTGCCGCCGAACTCGATGCGCGCGACGTCGCGCAGGAACAGCGCGGAGCCGTCCGGCCGCGCGCGCAGCGCGATCGCGCCGAAATCGGCGGGCGTCTTCAGCGGCGCGTCGGCGTAGACGGTCGCCGCGATCGGCGCGCTGTCGGGCACCGCGCTGCGGCCGATGTCGCCCACCGTCACGCGCGCGTTGTGCGCGCGCACGGCCGACGCGACATCCGATGCGGTGAGCCCGTGGCCGGCCAGCTTCACCGGGTCCGGCCAGATCCGCATCGCGTATTCCGCGCCCCAGAACTGCACCTTGCCGACGCCCTCGACGCGCCGCAGCGCCTGCACGACGTTCGCCGACGCATATTCGCCGAGCTGCACGGCGCTCATCCGGCCGTCGTCGGACGTCAGCGACACGACGAGCTGGATGTTGTCGGCGGCCTTCTCGACCTGGATGCCGTCGCGCCGCACGGGCTCGGGCAGCCGCGCCTCGACCGTCTTCAGGCGGTTCTGCACCTCGACGGCCGCGAGATCGGCGTTCACGCCCTGCCGGAACGTCAGGTACAGCGACGCCGAGCCGACGCTGCTCGTCGCGGACGTATACAGCAGCCCCGGCGCGCCGTTCATCTCGCGCTCGATGAGCGCGGTGACGGATTCCTCGACGACCTGCGCGGACGCGCCCGGATACGTCGCGTAGATGCTGACGACCGGCGGCGCGATGTCCGGGTACTGCGCGACGGGCAGCGCGCGGATCGCGAACACGCCGCCCAGCATGATGAAGAGTGCGATCACCCACGCGAACACGGGGCGATCGATGAAGAAACGTGCCATGTTGATTCGAACCGATCAGGTTTGACGGGCGGCCGCCGCCGAAGCAGGCGCGGCCGCGGGCGGCGCGGGCCGCTCGACGGGCGTGACCGCGGTGCCGGGCGCGAACTGGGCGGCGTTGTCGACGATCACGCGCTCGCCGCCCGCGAGGCCGCGCGTGATGCGCCAGTCGCGGCCGGCCATCTGGTCGGCGACGACCTCGACGTCGCGCACCTTGCCGTTCGCGCCGACGACCTTCACCGACGCGCGGTCGGCGCCGCGCAACAGCGCGTCGCGCGGCACCAGGATCGCCTGGCGGTCGACCGCGTTGTCGAGCGCGATCCGCACGTATGCGCCGGGCAGCAGCTCGCGCTCGGGGTTCGGGAACAGCGCGCGCATCGCGACGGTGTCGGTGGTCGGGTCGACCGCGAGATCGCTGAACAGCAGCTTGCCTTTCAGCGGATACGCGCTGCCGTCGGCGCGCAGCAGCGTCACCGCGACGTCCTGCTGCGCGATGCCGGTCGCGCGGCCGCTTTTCACCGCGCGGCGCAGCGCGTCGACGTCCGCGGCCGGCTGCGAGAAGTTCACGTAGATCGGATCGAGCTGCTCGACGGTCGTCAGCGGCGTTGCCTGGTCCTGGCCGACGAGCGCGCCTTCGGTGACGAGCGCGCGCCGCGCGCGGCCCGCGATCGGCGCGGTCACCGTCGCATAGTCGAGCTGCAGTTGCGCGCGCGCCAGCTCGGCCTTCGCCGACGCGAGTTCGGCCTTCGCCTGCGCGTCGGCCGCGACGGCCTCGGTGTGGTCGCGCTCGCTGACGGCGCGGTCGCGCACCAGATCGTCGTAGCGGCGGCGCTTGTCGCTCGCCGCGAGCGCCGCGGCCTGCGCCTTCGCGAGCGCGCCCTGCGCCGCGTCGCGCGCGGCCTTCAGCGGCGCGGGATCGATGCGGAACAGCACCGCGCCCTGCTTGACCTCCTGCCCCTCCTCGTAGGTGCGCGCGGTGACGATGCCCGCGACCCGCGCGCGCACCTCCGCCTGCCGGTACGCTTCGAGCCGGCCCGGCAGTTCGACGCCGAGCGGCATCGCGGTCGGCCGCACGGTCAGCACCGTCGCGCGCTGCGCGGCCTCGGGCGCGGCCGCGTGTTCGCCCTTTCCGCATCCGGCGACGGCCAGCATGGCCAGCAGCGCGAACGGCGCCAGCCCGTGGCGCGACAGGGAGCGATTATTCTTCATTTGGACCTCGGATCATGTGCCGCCATTAAAATGCGGCGGCTCAGGGTGGCTGATTATAATCAGTCATGACTGATTAAATACATGCCGTTTTAAATCTACCGGCGAAGTGTCTCAATAAAACGACAGCAAACTGTAAGGAACGACGCAACATGGCCCGCAAGACCCGGGAAGAATCACTCGCGATCAAGCACCGGATCCTCGATGCCGCCGAGCTCGTGCTGCTCGAGCGCGGCGTCGCGCAAACCGCGATGGCCGACCTCGCGGAAGCCGCCGGCATGTCGCGGGGCGCCGTGTACGGCCACTACAAGAACAAGATGGAGGTCTGTCTCGCGATGTGCGACCGCGCGTTCGCGCGCACGTCCGAAGGCTTCGAGGCCAGCGACGGCCAGTCCGCGCTCGATACGCTGCGGCGCGCCGCGTCGCACTACCTGGAGCAATGCGGCGAGCCGGGGTCGATGCAGCGGGTGCTCGTCATTCTGTATACGAAATGCGAGCATAGCGAGGAAAACCTCGCGCTGCAGCGCCGTCGCATCGCGCTCGAGCTGCAGATGCTGCGCATCGCCAAGGCGCTGCTGCGCCGCGCGGTCGCGGGCGGCGAGGTCGCGGCCGATCTCGACGTGCATCTCGCGGCCGTCTATCTCGTGTCGCTGCTCGAAGGCGTGTTCGAGTCGATCGTCTGGACCAACCGCCTGCGCCGCAATCTGTGGAGCGACGCGGAAGCGATCCTCGATGCGGGCTTCGACGCGGTCCGGACCTCGACGGCGCTGCGCCGCCGCGCGCAAAAATTGCCGGAATAAGGTTCGGAAGCGCAAAAAACACCTGATTTATCTCGAATTACCGCTCTGCGGAACAGTAATCCCGACCCTGTTTTAAATTTTCTACTTTTTGCGGAACATCGGTAGACTGGCGCTGTCACTTGAAATAGCGTCTTCGTGATATCCGGGTCCTGACCCGGCAATCGCGGCGCCGTTCGAAGCGGGTTGCGTCCCGCGCCGTTGGGTCGAACGGAAACGACACGGGCCCCTTGCGGGGCCTGTTTTGTTGCACGCCCACCTTCCGTCCCGTCGACACCCGATGCGCGCGCGGCCCGTGGACCTTGCCCACACCCTTTCGTCGAACCGTTTTCCTGGATGTGGATAGCCTTGGTCAAACCCACCGCCTACCCTGATATTTCCGCCCCGCGCACACGGCAGCGCGTGCGCGCGCTCCTGCCGGCCGCCGTGCTCGGCGCCCTCGCCACGCTCGGTCTCGCGGTCGTCACGCTGCCGGCCGTGTCGCAACTGCCGGGCGCCGTCGATACCGGCGCGGCCGCGACGCCGCAGCGCGTGCTGTCGGATACCCCGTTTCCCAGCGCCGAGCATTTCGTCGCGAGCGAGCTTGCGCGGTCGATCGGCGAGCGCAATGCGCAGCCGGGCCTGTTCGCGCCGCTCAGCGCGCACCGTAACGACATGCTCGGCTATGCGAACCTGTTTACGCTCGCGCCGCCCCAGCCCGAGCACGGGCTGCGCGCGGGCGACATCGAGCTGACGCTGTCCGATACGCTGAACCGCCTCGACCTGCCGCCCGAAGTGCGGATCCAGCTCGGCGATCTCGTCAGCGGCAAGGTGCCGATGCGCGAAAGCGCGCACCGCGGGGATTACTACCGCGTCGCGTTCGACACGACCGGTAGCGCGCCGCGCCTCACCGCGCTCGAGCTGCGCGTGGCCGGCCGCACGTTCGGCGCGCTGTGGTTCAAGCCGCCGGGCGCCGACAAGGGCGCGTATTACATGCTCGACGGCACGCCGCTCGAAGCGGCCGCGTTCACGATGCCCGTCAAGTGGACGCGCATCAGCTCGTTCTTCGGCGAGCGCGTCCATCCGTTGTCGCAGGAGATGGCGTTCCATACCGGCGTCGATCTCGCCGCGCCGTCCGGCACCCGCGTCGACGCGGCGGCCGACGGCACCGTGTCGTTCGTCGGCACCGATCCGGGCGGCTACGGCAAATACGTGATCGTCGACCACGCCGACGGCTATTCGACCTACTACGCGCACCTGTCCGCGTTCGCGCACGGGCTGAAGGTCGGCGAGCCCGTCAAGCAGGGCCAACGGCTCGGCTCGGTCGGGATGACCGGCGCGGCCACGGGCCCGCACCTGCATTTCGAGGTGCGCGCTGCCGATCAGCCGGTCGACCCGCTCGTCACGCTCGCGAGCGCGCAGACGGCGCTATCCGACATGCAGCTCACCGCATTCCGCCAGGAAGCCGCGCAATGGCGCTTCCGCCTCGCGTCGATCAGCACCGCGCCGTTCGCGTTCGCGCAAACCGACGGCCCGCTGTGGGGCGATTTCGCGCGCGACAAGTCGACGCTGCGCGCGGTGTTCAACACGCACTACACCGCGTCCTGACGCGCGCCGAGTCCGCCCTGCCCGTCAGCGTCGCGCCGGCTGCGCGCGCTCGCCGCCGATGCGGGCGGCACGGGCCGCGCGCGGCCTGCGCATCAGCAGCCAGCGCGCCGCGCCGTCGAGCGACGTGCACAGCACGAGGTAGATCGCGGCGACGAACAGGAAGATCGGCGCCGGGTACACCATCAGCCGGTTGTTCACCTGCGTCGCGACGAACGACAGCTCCGGCACGCCGACGATGTACGCGAGCGACGTGTCCTTCACGAGCGCGACCCACTGGTTGACGAACGACGGCGTCATGATCCGGATCGCCTGCGGCAGCAGCACGTAGCGCACCGTCTGCCAGCGCGTGAGGCCCAGCGACAGCCCGGCCTGCCATTGCCCGGCGCCGGCCGCGACGATACCCGCATGCACCGCGTGCGCGAGATACGCGCCGCCGATCAGCGCCAGCGCGCATACCACCGTCGCGAGCCCCGGCACGTCCGTGTGCAGCAGCATCGGCATCAGGAAATACGTCCAGAAGATCAGCATCAGCACCGGAATCGCGCGGAAGAAGCCGATGAACGCGAGCAGCGGCACGCGCGCCCAGCCGCGCACGAGCGCCATCGCGACGCCGAGCGCGACGCCCAGCACCGCCGACGCGAACGCGGACGCCATGGCCAGCACGAGCGACAGCGCGGCGCCGCCGAGCGGCCCGTCCGGAAACGCACCGACGAGCAGGTAAGGAAGATTGTTGGCGAGCAGCGAGAGATCCATCGTCAATGCTCCGCGCCTAGCCGGCCACACCGAGCCGGTCGCGCCATCGCGCGGCCGCATACGCGACGGCCTCGATCGCGGCGGCCGCGGCGATGTACAGCACGGTCGCGACGCCGAACGCGGCGAACGTCTTGAAGGTTTCCGTCTCGACCTGCCGCGACGCGTACGACAGCTCCGCAACGCCGATCGCCATCGCCAGCGACGAGTTCTTCACGAGGTTCATGTATTGCCCGAACAGCGGCGGCAGCGCGATGCGCACCGCCTGCGGCAGGATCACGTAGCGCAGCGCCTGCAGCGGCGTGAGGCCGAGCGCCACGGCGGCGTCGCGCTGCGCGCCCGGCACGCCGCGCAGGCCCGCCTCGCACTCCTCGGCGACGAACGCGGCCGTATACGCGCTCAGCCCGACCCAGCCCGCGACGAATTCGAACGACGGCCACGCGAGCGTGACCGGGCCCGCGTGCCACGCATGGCGCGCGTTCAGCCACGCGACCCACGTGTCGGGCAGCAGCGACGCGACGCCGAAATACCAGAACAGCAGTTGAACCAGCAGCGGCGTGTTGCGGAACGTGACGACGTAGGCCGCGGCGGCGGCGCGCCACGCGCGGTGACGCGCATGGCGCAGGATCGCGAGCACGAGCCCGCCCGCGGTCGCGG
The DNA here is from genome assembly GCF_902830275.1 of Burkholderia stagnalis. GTDB lineage: Bacteria > Pseudomonadota > Gammaproteobacteria > Burkholderiales > Burkholderiaceae > Burkholderia > Burkholderia stagnalis. The sequence goes on from NZ_CADESW010000004.1 coordinate 174,028, forward strand.
CAATGGCCGACGCGGCCGCCAGGCCGAGCGTCAGCAGGAAGCCCTGCCAGAGCCATGACAAATATTTGGGAGCCAGCCCGAGCATGCATGTGGCGCGGGCGCTCGGCGCCCGCGATCATCGAAAGTCAACAGGAATGCGCCTCGACGCGCGCGCCGGCCGGGGCCGGCCGCACATCGCGGCGCGCGGGTCGCGTTCGGGTCAGGTCAGGTCTTGTCGCCGATGCGGAAGATGCGCGTGAGCGGCGTCTTCGTCGTCGGGCCGAACCATGCGTCGTAGATCTGCGTCGCGCGGCCGCTCGACTCGAGCCCCTTCAGCGTGTCGTTGACGAAGCCGAGCAGGCGCGTCTCGCCCTTCGGCACGCCCACGCCCATGTAGTCGTTCGAGATGGTGAACGCGGGAATCTCGTAGTTCTGCTTGTCCGGCACGTTCGCGAGCAGGCCGATCAGCTTCGGGCCGTCCTGCGTGATCGCCTGCACGTTGCCGGCGCGCAGCGCGGCGAACGCGAACGGCGTGTCGTCGTACGCGACGATCGTCGCCTTCGGGAATTTCTCGCGCAGCGTGATCTCGTTCGTCGTGCCCTTGTCCGCGCCGACGCGCAGGCCGCTCAACTGCTCGGCCGACTTCAGCACGCCCTTCTTCGCAAGGAACTGCTGGCCCGACGAGAAGTACGGAATGCTGAAATCGACCTGCTTCGCACGCTCGTCGGTGATCGTGAAGTTCGCGAGCACGAGATCGACCTTGCCGGAGGTCAGGAACGGAATGCGGTTCGCCGGATTGGTCGGCTGCAGCTGCAGCTTCACGCCGAGCTTGTCGGCGAGCGCCTTCGCGTAGTCGACGTCGAGGCCGACGATGTGGTTGGTCTTCCCGTCGACGTAACCGAACGGCGGGTTGCTGTCGAAGGTGGCGACGCGCAGCACGCCGGCCTTCTTGATGTCGTCGAGACGGTCTGCGTGTGCGGCGGTGCCGGCGGCGACGAGCGCGGCGCCGACGAGCCAGCTGGCGAGCGTGTGGAATTTCATGAGCACGACCTGATTGTTATGAGGACCGTCGCGGATCACGCGGCGGCCCGGTTCGAGGAACTTCACGACGGGTGGTGCCGTGAAGCCGCTAACGTATCAGCGTGCTCGCCGCGGCCGAACCAAGAAATGGTGCTTTGCTCTGCGGATTTCGTGATGAAGGCATGCGGCGGCCATGCGGCTCGGCAGCGCGGCGCGCCCGTTCGTCACGCGGCCGGCGCGGTCGCGGCCTCGTCGGTCAGCGCGGCGACCTCGACGGGATTCGACGCGAGCGACGCATGGCTTGCCGCGAGCGTGATCGTCTTGCGCGGCTGCATGCGCGCCGCCATCCGCTGCGGGTTCTCCGGCGCGATCATCCGGCCGTCGCTCGAGATCGGGTACCACTCGGCCGCCAAGGGGCGCGCGCACAAAAAAAGGCGCCCGCTGCAAGCAGCGGGCGCGAATCCCAGTCAAGGAGGTGTCACACGAACTACCGGTTCAGATTAAGGAAATCGCGTGCGACGGGCAACGAAGCGATTTCGATATCGATATGACGGCCATGTGCCGTCCACGGACCGGGCGATCGTGCGCGGCCGCGCCGCGTGCTCATGCCGGCACTTCCCGGGTCGCGCAGTGAATGCCGCCGCCGCCCGCGGCAATGCCGTCGATGTCGAGCTGGATCACGTCGCGGCCCGGGAACAGGTCGACGAGCGTATCGCGCGTATTCTTGTCCGCGCGGCTGTCGCCGAATGCCGGCGCGATCACCGCGCGATTGCAGACGTAGAAATTGATGTAGCCGGCCGCGAACTCCGCGTTCTCGTATTTGCGCCGCACGGTTTTCGGCCCCGGCAGCACCACGACCTTCAGCGCCCGCCCCTTCGCGTCGGTCGCTTGCCGCAGGATCTCGAGATGCCGCCGCGTGACCGCGTGATCGTAGGACGACGGATCCGTATCGAGCCCGGCCACCACGACGCCCGGGCTCGTGAAGCGCGCATAGAAGTCGGTATGCCCGTCGGTAATGTCCTTGCCCGCGATGCCGGGCAGCCAGATGATCTTCTTCAGCCCGAGCAGGCGGCTCAGCTCGGCTTCGCACTGCGCCTGGCTGACGCCCGGATTCCGGTTCGGATTGAGCACGCAGCTGCGCGTGATGATCGCCGTGCCCTCGCCGTCCACCTCGATGCCGCCGCCTTCCAGCACCAGCCGCGTGTCGAGCAGCCGCGCACCGGCGCGCCCGGCCACGAACGGCGCGACTTCCGCGTCCTGATCGTGTTCCTGCTTGTTGCCCCAGCCGTTGAAATTGAAGTTCACGCCGCCGAGCTGCCCCGACGCCTGCTTCACGAACACGGGCCCCGTGTCGCGCATCCACAGATCGTCGACCGGATGCTGGACCAGCTCGACCGATGCGCCGCACAGGCGCGATGCAATCGCATAGTCCTGTTCCCGCACCAGCATCTTGACCGGCTCGTGCGCGGCGATCGCCTTCGCGATGGCGGCCAGGTTCTCGCGCACCACGGGCAGCAGCCGCGCGCCCCAGATGTCCTCGCTCGGGCCGAACGCCATCCAGGTGGCCGTATGCGGCGCGCCCTCGTCGGGCATGTGCCACGTCGCACCTTGCGCGCGGGCCGCGCCGCTCCATGCGCCGCCCAGCGTGCCGGCCAGCAGCGCGGAACCCGAGGCGAACAGGCCCCGCTTCAGTATCTGACGTCGTGTCGTCATCGTCGTGCTCTCTGTTCCTGGATGTGACAGGCGGCGATTGTGAGGCAGATCAGACTTGATCGATATTGATTTTTCCTGGTTGAATCGATCAAGTTTTCTCATATCTTGATGCCAGCATTCCGCCCCTGATTTTCCGCCCGGTTTCGAGGCGGCGGCCCGGCCGGGCGATGTCCCGCGCGCTTGCTCGTCCATGGCGAGGCTCAAAAAAAACGTCCCGCCAGCAGGCGGGACGTTAATCATGAAGCCGGGGGTTGGTGCGCAACCGATCACGGCTCGTGACGCAGGTACCCTTCCTTGCTCGGATCGCGCATCCGGTACGACACGAGCAGCGAGATCGCGCACAGCGCGGTCACATACCAGTAGAACGTCTCCTCGCTGCCGATCGACTTGAACCACAGCGCGACGTACTCGGCCGAGCCGCCGAAGATCGCGTTCGCGACCGCATACGACAGGCCGACACCCATCGCGCGCACTTCGGGCGGGAACATCTCGGCCTTGATCAGGCCGCTGATCGACGTGTAGAAGCTGACGATCGCGAGCGCGACCGTGATCAGCGCGAACGCCGCGACCGGGCTCTGCACGTCCTTCAGCGCATGCATCAGCGGCACCGTGCCGATCACCGAGCACACGCCGAACAGGATCATCGACATGCGGCGGCCGATCTTGTCGGACAGCGCGCCGAACACCGGCTGCAGCAGCATGTAGACGAGCAGCGCGACGGTCATCACGTTGCTGGCGGTCTTCGCATGCATGCCGGCCGTGTTCACGAGGTACTTCTGCATGTACGTCGTGAACGTGTAGAAGATCAGCGAGCCGCCGGCCGTGAAGCCGACCACCGTGAAGAACGCGCCCTTGTGCTGCCACACGCCGCGGATCGTGCCGGCATCCTTCTTGTCGCGCGACGCGCTGGTCGACGTCTCGTCGAGCGACTTGCGCAGGTACAGCGAGACCAGCGCGGCCGCCGCGCCGACCACGAACGGAATGCGCCAGCCCCACGCCTTCAGCTCCGCGGTCGACAGCGTCTGCTGCAGGATCACGAGCACGAGCAGCGCGCACAGCTGGCCGCCGATCAGCGTCACGTACTGGAACGACGCGAAGAAGCCGCGCCGCCCCTTCAGCGCGACTTCGCTCATGTAGGTCGCGCTCGTGCCGTACTCGCCGCCCACCGACAGCCCCTGGAACAGCCGCGCGATCAGCAGCAGCAGCGGCGCGAATGCGCCGATCTGCGCATAGGTCGGCAGCACCGCGATCACGAGCGAGCCGCCGCACATCATCAGCACCGAGATCATCATCGCGGCGCGGCGGCCGTGACGGTCGGCGATGCGGCCGAACAGCCAGCCGCCGATCGGGCGCATCAGGAAGCCGGCCGCGAACACGCCGGCGGTGTTCAGCAGCTGCGTCGTCGTGTTGCCGCTCGGGAAGAACGCGGGCGCGAAGTACAGCGCGCAGAACGAGTAGATGTAGAAGTCGAACCACTCGACGAGGTTGCCCGACGAGGCGCCGACGATGGCGAACACGCGCCGCCGGGTGTCGTGCGCGGACGGCACGGCTTGGTCGGTCTGGACGTCCATGGGTTGGTCTGTTCCTTTGTAGTGCTTTTGGGCGTGACGGCTGCGACACCGCCGCGTGCGGAAGCGCGTGGCACCGGTTCTGGCGCATGGCGCCACCGGATTTTAGCGAAACGCGATGAAAAGAGCTGTCCGGATTCGCCCGGATGGAGAAGATTTTTCTCCGGACATCCCGTCGTCATATGAAAACGCCAGCCCGCGGGCTGGCGTCGACCGACATCAGGCGCACCGGCGCATGCCGCTCACACGCGCACTTCGGGCGGCGTATAGCGGCACTCGTAGCGCTTGCGCACGGTGCCCGCCTCGTCGACGCTTTCCAGGTACACGTCGAACTGCCACAGCCGCGCCATGTGCTTGAGCACCTCGTCGCTGTCGTTCGACAGGTGCCGGTTGTCGGTCATGAAGTGGCGCAGCGTGAGGCTGCGATCGCCGCGCGTGTTGACCGCCCACACCTGGATGTTCGGCTCGCGATGATGGATGTCGTACTGCCGCGACAGCGCCTGCCGCACGTACTGGTAGCCGGAGTCGTCGTGGATCGCCGACACCTCGAGCGAATCGCGCATGTCGTCGTCGAGCACCGAGAACAGCCGCATCTCGCGGATCAGGTGCGGCGACAGGTATTGCGCGATGAAGCTCTCGTCCTTGAAGTTGCGCATCGCGTAATGCATGGCCGGCAGCCACGGGCTGCCCGCGAGCTCGGGGAACCACTTGTAGTCCTCGTCCGTCGGCGCTTCGCAGATCCGCCGGATGTCGCTCATCATCGAGAAGCCGAGCGCATACGGGTTGATCCCGCTGTAGTACGGTTTCGTGACGGGCGGCTGGTAGATCACGTTGCTGTGCGAATGGAGGAACTCCATCATGAAGCCGTCTTCCAGCTTGCCCTGGTTGTACAGCGTGTTGAGCAGCGTGTAATGCCAGAACGTCGCCCAGCCTTCGTTCATCACCTGCGTCTGCCGCTGCGGATAGAAGTACTGGCCGATCTTGCGCACGATGCGGATCACTTCCCGCTCCCATGGCTCGAGCAGCGGCGCGTTCTTCTCCGCGAAATACAGCAGGTTTTCCTGCGGCTCCGGCGGATAGCGTTCTTCCTGCTCCTCGGCGAGCTCCGGCTTGCGGTTCGGCAGCGTGCGCCACAGCTCGTTGATCTGCGACTGCATGTACGCCTCGCGCTCGCGGCGCAGCGCCGCTTCCTTCGACAGCGACGGCTTCTGCGGCCGCTTGTAGCGGTCGACGCCGTAGTTCATCAGCGCGTGGCACGAGTCGAGCAGCTCCTCGACGCGGTCGAGGCCGAAGCGCTCCTCGCATTCGGCGACGTAGTTCTTCGCGTAGACGAGGTAGTCGATGATCGCGTGCGCATCGGTCCACAACCGGAACAGGTAGTTGCCCTTGAAGAACGAGTTGTGCCCGTACGCCGCGTGCGCGATGACGAGCGCCTGCATCGTCATCGTGTTCTCTTCCATCAGATACGCGATGCACGGGTTCGAATTGATGACGATCTCGTAGGCGAGCCCCATCTGGCCGCGGCGATAGCTCTTCTCGGTCGACAGGAAATGCTTGCCGAACGACCAGTGCCGGTAGTTGACCGGCATCCCGACCGACGCGTACGCGTCCATCATCTGCTCGGCGCTGATCAGCTCGAGCTGGATCGGGTAGATGTCGAGCTCATACTGCTCGGCAACCTGCGCGATATGCGTGTCGTATTCCTCGAGCAACTCGAAGGTCCAGTCGGACGGGCACGGCAGCGGCCTGCGATCAGCAACGTTCATACGCGCTTCCTTCTGCCCGGCACCGGGCAAGTCGGCGGGCGGCGTCGACGGTTCGGCCCGATCGCGTTGCTGCGTTGCGTCATGGCCTGCGGTGTCGTCGCCGGATCGGCGCGGCTGGTAGCCGCGCGATTCGCTGTGCAGATGGCGGGATGTCATGACATTTCCACCTGCTTTTCGAACAATTCACGAAACACCGGGTAAATGTCGGCAGCCGATTCCACTTTTTTCATCGCGAGATGCGGTTGCGACTGCATCAACTGCGCGTACTCCAGCCAGAGATTCTGCTCTTCCGGCGCCACCTGGATGTACGCGAAGTAACGCGTCTTCGTGAGGATATCCTCTTCCAGGATTTTCCGACACTTCGGCGAATCGTCCGTCCAGTTGTCGCCGTCCGACGCCTGCGCGCCGTAGATGTTCCACTCGGTCGGCGAGTAGCGCTCGCTCTGCACCTTGCGCATCAGCTCGAGCGCGCTCGACACCACCGTGCCGCCGCTTTCGGTCGAGTGGAAGAAGGTGTCCTCGTCGACCTCCTCCGCGCGCGTGTGGTGGCGGATGAACACCACCTCGATGCGCTCGTAGTTACGCTTCAGGAACAGGTACAGCAGGATGAAGAAGCGCTTCGCGAGATCCTTGCGCTGCTCGTCCATCGAGCCGGACACGTCCATCAGGCAGAACATCACCGCCTGGCTCGACGGCTGCGGCTGCTTCACGCGGTTGATGTAGCGCAGGTCGAACGGGTCGATGAACGGGATGCGCCAGATGCGCCCTTTCAGGTGATGGATCTGGTCCTCGAGCGTGGCGATCTCCGTGCGGCGATCCTCGGGGTCGCGCTTGAGCGCTTCGAGCTGCGCCTCGAGCTCGTGCAGCTCGTTGACGAGCGGCGAGCCGAGCGCGATGCGGCGGCCGAGCGCGCTCCTCAGCGAACGCACGACGTCGATGTTGTTCGGCGTGCCTTCCGCCGACCAGCCCGCGCGCACGTTCTTCCAGCTCGGCACCGTCAGCAGGTGCGTCTTCACGAGGCGCGGCAGTTCGAGATCGTCGAAGAAGTACTGCATGAACTCGTCGCGGGACAGCTCGAACACGAAGTCGTCCTGCCCTTCGCCCTCGTTGCTGGCCTGGCTGCCGCCGCCGCCCGAGCCGCCTTGCGGCCGCGGGATCTTGTCGCCGCGCACGTAATCCTCGTTGCCCGGATGCACGTGCTCGCGGCGCCCGCCCGGCCCGTGCCGGAACGTCGGCTCGGCGATGTCCTTGCGCGGGATCGTGATGCTCTGGGTGCTCTGGATGTCCTTGATGCTACGGTCGCGCACCGCATCGGACACGGCGCGACGAATGTAGTTCTTGACGCGACGCAGAAAGCGTTCGCGGTTGGCAATGCTCTTGTTCTTGCCGGCTAGCCTGCGGTCGATGATTTGATGAAGCACGCCCGGTCTCCCGCTCGTAAGTCGATATGCCGGGACGCTCGCCGCATGCCGTCTCCCGTCATGCGGGCGGCGTCTCTGAAGTTGCCCGTGCGGCCAGGCCGCACGGGCGCTGCGCAACGCAGGTCATGACGACTTGCGCACGCGCAGGTACCAGTCGCAAAGCAGCCGCACCTGCTTCGGCGTATAGCCCTTCGCGACCATCCGGTTCACAAAGTCCTCATGCTTGCGCTGCTCTTCCGCCGAGCCCTTCGCGTTGAACGAAATGACCGGCAGCAGTTCCTCGGTGTTCGAGAACATCTTCTTCTCGATCACGACGCGCAGCTTCTCGTAGCTCGTCCACACCGGATTCTTGCCGGCATTCGCGGCCCGCGCCCGCAACACGAAGTTCACGATCTCGTTGCGGAAATCCTTCGGATTGCTGATCCCCGCCGGCTTCTCGATCTTCTCCAGCTCCGCGTTCAGCGCGGCGCGGTCGAAGCTCTCGCCCGTATCGTGATCGCGGAATTCCTGGTCCTGGATCCAGAAGTCCGCATACGTGACGTAGCGATCGAAGATGTTCTGGCCGTATTCCGAATACGACTCGAGGTAGGCCGTCTGGATCTCCTTGCCGATGAATTCCGCGTAGCGCGACGCGAGCACGTCCTTCACGAACGACAGGTACTTCTGCTCGGTTTCCGGCGGGAACTGCTCGCGCTCGATCTGCTGTTCGAGCACGTACATCAGGTGTACCGGGTTCGCCGCCACTTCGGTCGAATCGAAGTTGAACACGCGCGACAGGATCTTGAACGCGAAGCGCGTCGACACGCCCGTCATGCCCTCGTCGACGCCCGCGTAGTCGCGATATTCCTGGTACGACTTCGCCTTCGGGTCGGTATCCTTCAGGTTCTCGCCGTCGTACACCTGCATCTTCGAGAACAGGCTCGAGTTTTCGGGCTCGTGCAGCCGCGACAGCACCGAGAACTGCGACATCATCTTCAGCGTGCCCGGCGCGCACACGGCTTCGGCCAGCGACGAGTTGCGGATCAGCTTCTCGTAGATCTTGATCTCTTCCGACACGCGCAGGCAGTACGGCACCTTCACGACGAAGATCCGGTCGAGCAGTGCTTCGTTGTTGCGGTTGTTCTTGAACGCCTTCCACTCCGACTCGTTCGAGTGCGCGAGGATGATCCCGTCGAACGGAATCGCGCCGAAGCCCTCGGTGCCCTTGAAGTTGCCTTCCTGCGTGGCCGTCAGCAGCGGGTGCAGCACCTTGATCGGCGCCTTGAACATTTCGACGAACTCGAGCAGGCCCTGGTTCGCGAGGCACAGGCCGCCGGAGTAGCTGTAGGCGTCGGCATCGTCCTGCGCGTACTGCTCGAGCTTGCGGATGTCGACCTTGCCGACCAGCGACGAGATGTCCTGGTTGTTCTCGTCGCCCGGCTCGGTCTTCGCGATGCCGACCTGCCGCAGGATCGACGGATAGCGGCGCACGACGCGGAACTGCCGGATGTCGCCGTTGAATTCGTGCAGGCGCTTGACGGCCCACGGGCTGAGGATCGTCTTCAGGTAGCGGCGCGGGATGCCGTACTGTTCTTCGAGTATCGGCCCGTCCTCGTCGTAGTCGAACAGCCCGAGCGGCGATTCGTTGACGGGCGAACCCTTCAGCGAATAGAACGGCACGCGTTCCATCAGTTGCTTGAGGCGCTCGGCGATCGATGACTTGCCGCCGCCCACCGGGCCGAGCAGATAGAGGATCTGCTTCTTCTCTTCGAGCCCTTGCGCGGCGTGGCGGAAATACGCGACCACCTGCTCGATCACGTCCTCCATTCCGTAGAACTCACGGAACGCGGGATAGACCTTGATGACCTTGTTCGCAAAGATCCGCGACAGGCGCGGTTCGTTGCGGGTATCGATTTGTTCTGGTTCCCCGATCGCAGCCAGCATGCGTTCGCCGGCCGTAGCATACGCGGATGGATCGTTCTTGCAGAGCGCGAGATACTCCTCCAGCGAGAGTTCCTCCTCTCGCGTTTTTTCGAAGCGGTTCGCGAAGCTGCTATAAATATCCATGCTACCTCCCTCGCCTTAGTCTGAAGACGTGCCTGCCTTCGTGTGACTGCGCAGAAGCAAGCGCGTTCGAATTCATCCTAAACCCTTTCTTATTTTTTTTCACGAACTCATTGTCTGAGCTTCGCGTCGGGCACCACACGACTTGGACAACTTTTTTCGTCGCTTTACAATCAATGCCCCGACTCGCCGAAACAGCATCCGCCCTGTCTCGTCGAGCACCGGAACGTCTTGTGTGTTGGACGCGCCGGCCTTCGCGAATCTCTCGCCACCTCCCCTTCATCCCTATACGCGCGAGCCTGCGTTTCGGACGACAGCCGGAACCCGCCGTTACAAAATTTTTTCTCGCATGACCCTTACGGAGATACCCGTATGACGGATGTGTGAATGCGTCCGCGCGGCATCGTCGGCACCGCGTCGCGAGCCGGCCGCGGATGCAAAAACGCCCGCTGGATGCGGGCGTTCATGGTCATGCAAATGGGGAGGGATGCACGGCGCGCGGATCGTCGCCGTCGCGGCGAATCAGAACGTTTCCCAGTCGTCGTTGCCGGAGGCGGCCAGCGCCGGTGCCGGCGCAGCCGGCTGCGGCGCGGCGGCCGGCTTGCGGGCCGGCGGCGCGGCGCTCGCGCGCGGCGCGGGTGCGTCGTGGCTGTCGCGCACGGCGGCCGCCGGCGCGGGCTGTGCGCGCACCGCCGCACGCACGGCAACCGGTTCGGCCGCACGACGCTGCGCCGCGCCCTCCTCGATCTGGAACACCGACATCGTCACACGCAGGCGCGCAGCCTGCTCGTCGAGCGACTGCGCAGCCGCGGCAGCTTCCTCGACGAGCGCCGCGTTCTGCTGCGTGACCTCGTCCATCTGCGTGACCGCGCGCGCGACCTGGTCGATGCCGCCGCTCTGTTCCTCGGATGCGGCGGCGATCTCGCCCATGATGTCGGTCACGCGCTGCACGGCGGCGATCACTTCCGTCATCGTGCTGCCTGCCTCGTCGACGAGCGTCGAGCCGGAGCGGATGCGTTCGACCGACGCGTCGATCAGCATCTTGATCTCCTTCGCGGCCGCCGACGAGCGCTGCGCGAGGCTGCGCACCTCGCCCGCGACCACCGCGAAGCCGCGGCCTTCCTCGCCGGCGCGCGCGGCCTCGACCGCCGCATTCAGCGCGAGAATGTTGGTCTGGAACGCGATCCCTTCGATGATCGCGATGATGTCCGCGATCTTTGCCGAACTCTGGTTGATCTCGCCCATCGTGCCGACCACCTGCCCGACGACCGAATTGCCCTTGTTTGCAATCTCCGACGCGTTCGCGGCGAGCGCGCTCGCCTGGCGTGCATTGTCCGCGTTCTGTTTCACGGTGCCGGTGAGCTGTTCCATGCTCGACGCGGTTTCCTGCAGCGCCGACGCCTGTTCCTCGGTACGCGACGACAGGTCGATGTTGCCGGCCGCGATCTGCTTCGCCGCGGTCGCGATCGATTCGCTGCTGCTGCGCACCGTGCCGACGGTCTCGACGAGCCCGCGCTGCATCTGCGCAAGCCCTTCCAGCAGTTGCCCCATTTCGTTGCGGCTGTGCGCGACGATCCGGCGGCGCAGGTCACCCGACGCGATCGCATCGAAATGCGCGAGTGCGTCGGCGAGCGGCCGGGTGATCGCGCGGCTCAGCGCGATATAGGCCATCAGTGCGAGGCCCAGCCCGACCACGAGCGCGATGATCGTCACGATGCGGGAGATCGAGTAGACCGACTGCGCGTGAGCGAAGCCGGCCTGCCCGGTGGTGAACTGAAAGTTGCGCAACGTCTCGTCCGACACCGCGAGATCGTTGAACAGCACCTGCAGCTGCTTCGCGCCTTCGCCGATCCGCTCGTGATCGTTCGACGCGACCACCGCCGCGAACGTGTCGAATCCCCGCTGCAGCACCTGGCGCTTCGCGACCACGTCCTGTGCGAGCTTGTCCTCGTCGGCGTCGCGCGGCAGGTTCATGTACTTCTGCCACCACACGTCCGACTGCTCGCGCATCTTGCGGCTGCGCGCGACCGCCTCGGCCGAATCGGGCGTGCCGACCAGCAGCGCGGCGCGGTCGAGCGCGAGACGCTCGCGCGCGGCGTACAGTTCCGCAACCGCGACGTTGACCGCGCTCGGCATCTGGTTCGTGAATATGTCCTGGGTCGCGTCGTTCGCGCGGCCCATGCCGATCAGCCCCAGCACGCCGAGCGTGCACAGCAGCCCCGCCAGAATCGCCATCGCCAGCCCGATGCGGGCACGAATCGTCAGGTCTCTCAACACCATCGCTTTTCCTGTCTTGCGTCGTCGTTGACGGGCCGGGCCCGTCGCCCCAGAAGCGTTCGCTTCACACACAGGATTTACGACAACAATCGGCTCGACTTGATGGTGTTTTACGCAAAATTACGCACAATTCATCTGCTGATTGCATGCGGCGCAATAATTCGCGCGTTACCGCGGCATTTTTTGAGACGAATGGTCAGTCCGCGAGCTCGGCGAGCGTCGGGATCGACGGCTGCGCGCCGGCGCGCGTCACGGAAAGCGCCGCCGCGCGTTGCGCGAAGCGGATCGCGGCATCGACGTCGGCGCCGGCCGCGAGCTGCGCGGCGAAGCCGCCGATGAAGGTGTCGCCGGCGGCCGTCGTATCGACCGCCTGCACCGCGGGCGCCGGATAGTGGCGCGCCGCGTTGTCCGCCGTCAGCGCCAGCACGCCGCGTGCGCCGAGCGTGACCAGCACGTTGCGCGCGCCGCCCGCCTGCAGCGCGCGCGCGGCGGCCTCGGCGTCGGCCGGGTCGCGGATCGGCAGGCCCGTCAGCGCGGCCGCCTCGACCTCGTTCGGAATCAGGTAATCGACGAGCGGCAGCCAGCCCGCCGGCAGCGGCGCGACAGCCGGCGCCGGATTGAGCACGACCGTGCGGCCGAGCCGCCGCCCGGCGGCGAGCGCCGCGAACACTGCGTCCGCCGGCGTCTCGAGCTGGCAGATCAGCACGTCGGCCGCGGCGATGGCTGCGTCGTGGCGGGCAATCGTGTCCGGCGTCACCTCGCCGTTGCCGCCCGCGACGATCACGATCGCGTTCTGGCTCGCGTCGTCGACGACGATCAGCGCGACGCCCGTCGACGCGGCCGCGCTGGTCGCAAGGCCCGCGCAGTCGATCCCTTCGGCTTCGAGGCCCGCGCGCAGCGCGGCGCCGTGCGCATCCGCGCCGACGCAGCCGATCATCGCGACCTGCGCGCCGAGCCGCGCGGCGGCGACCGCCTGGTTGCCGCCCTTGCCGCCCGCGGCCTGCGCGAACGCGTGGCCGGCGAGCGTCTCGCCCGGCAGCGGCAGGCGCGGCGCACGCACGACGAGATCCATGTTGAGGCTGCCGACGACGGTCACGCGGCCGGCGCGCGGCGCCCCGCCCGTGGCGCGCGCCGTCATGCGCGGCTGCCGGCCGGCGCCGGCTCGCGATAGACGGCGGTCGATTCGCGCAGCACGAGGCGCGGCGACACGACGCGCCGGCGGCTCGGCGCGGCGCTCGGCGCAGCACTCGACCCGCCGCCGATCCGCTCGATCAGCGTTTGCGCGGCCATCTCGCCGAGCGCACGCACCGACTGGCCGACCGTCGACAGCGCCGGATAGGTATAGCGCGAGAATTCGATGTCGTCGAAGCCGATGATCGAGCAGTCGTCCGGCACGCGGATGCCGCGCTCGGCCGCCGCGCGCAGCGCGCCGACGCCCATCAGGTCGTTGCCGGCGAAGATCGCGCTCGGGCGCACCGTCTCGAACAGCCGCGACGCCGCGTGATAGCCGCCGAGGCACGAGAAATCGCTTTCCGCGATGGCGCCCGGCACGATGTCGATCGTGCGTTCCGCCATCGCGCGGATGAAGCCGTGCACGCGCATCGCGCTGACGGCCGTGTCCGTCGGCCCGGTGATGCAGCCGATCTTCGCGTGGCCCAGTTCGAGCAGGTGGCGGGTCGCCAGGTAGGCGCCGCGCTCGTGGTCGATCTGCACGAGATCGGCCGCCAGCCCCTCGATGTTGCGGTCGACGACGACGAGCGGCGCATGCGCGTCGGCGAGCGTCTGCGCGAGCACCGCGTCGTCGCCCGCCGACGCGACGATCAACCCGTCGATGCGCTTTTCCTGCAGCACGCGCAGATAGTTGCGCTGCTTGACCGGATCGTCGTCCGAGTTGCAGAAGAACACGCAATAGCCGTTCGCCGCGCACTGATCCTCGATGCCGCGCGCGAGCTCGGCGAAGTACGGATTCGTGCTGTTCGGCACGACGAGCCCGATGGTGGCCGTCGCGCGCGCCTTCAGCGAGCGCGCCACGGCCGACGGCACGTAGTTCAGCTCGCGAATCGCCCCTTCGACCTTGGCGCGTACGTCCGCGGACACCGGCCGCGAATTGTTCACGACGTGCGATACCGTCGTAAACGACACGCCCGCCATGGCTGCAACATCCTTGATCGTCGCCATTTCCCGTTTCTCTCTGGTCTGTTCTGTTGTTCTTACCGTGCGCGTGAACGCCGGCTGCGATACGTATCGAGCACGACCGCCACGACGATCACCGCGCCGGTAATGATCCGCTTGGTCGGCTCGTTCGCGCCGATCTGCGCGAGCCCCGCGGCCAGCACGGAGATGATCAATACGCCGAAGAACGTGCTGATCACCGAGCCGCGCCCGCCCATCAGGCTCGTGCCGCCGATCACGACCGCCGCGATCACCTGCAGCTCGAGCCCGCTGCCGGCGTTCGGATCCGCCGCCTCGAGGCGCGAGATCTGGAACAGCGACGCCAGCCCGGCCAGCGCGCCCATCAGCGCGAACACGAGGATTTTATACGGCCTCGGGTTAACCCCGGCAAGCCGGACGGCTTCCTCGTTCGTGCCGATGCCGACGAGGTAGCGGCCGAACACGGTGCGCGTCAGCACGAACTGCGCGACGATCATCACCAGCACGGCGATCAGGAATGCCGGCGAAATGCCGACCGCGATCGGGTTCGACAGGAAGTCGAACGCGTCGCCGATATACGCGGTGCGCGAATTCGTCAGCTGGTACGCGAGCCCGCGCGCGGCTTCCAGCACGCCGAGCGACACGATGAACGACGGAATCCGCCAGCCGACCGTGACCGCGCCCGTCAGCGTGCCCGTCGCGGTCGCGGCCGCGATGCCGATCAGCGCGGCCGGCAGCGGCCCCCACTGCCACTTGAGCGCGGCGACGCTCACCATCGACGCGGCGAGCGCGAGCACCGAGCCGACCGACAGGTCGATGCCCGCGATGATCAGCACGAAGGTCATCCCGACCGACATCACGACGAGATCGGGAATCTGGTTCGCGATCGTGCTGAACGTGTCGTAGGTCAGGAAATGGGAACTCAGCGCCGAGAACAGCGCGATCATCGCGACCAGCGCGCCGGCGAGCCCGAGGTAGTTCGACACGCCGAGCCGCGTGCCGGACAGCGTGCGCGCGCGGCGTTCGGCCGCCGGCTGGGCGGGCGTATCGGTCGGAGTGGCGGGAGGCTGGGTCATCTCGATCGTCCTGTCGTCTTCTCATCGCCGGGTGCGGCGCCCTGCGCGCGCCCGGCAGCCGGATCGCGCGCGGCCCCGTCGCGGCCGAAGCCGGCGAACGCCGCGGCCAGCAGCGCATCCTGGGTCCAGTTGCCGCGCTCGAACACGGCGGTCATGCGGCCGGCCGACATCACGCCGATCCGGTCGCAGATCAGCATCAGCTCGCGCAGGTCGCTCGACACGACGACGAGCGCGCGGCCTTCGCGCGCGAGCGCGCCCATCAAAGTGTAGATCTCGAACTTCGCGCCGACGTCGATCCCGCGCGTCGGCTCGTCGAACAGCAGCACGCCCATGTCGCGCGCGAGCCAGCGGCCGATCACGACCTTCTGCTGGTTGCCGCCCGACAGTTCGCCGACCGGCTGCGACGCGCCGTGCGTGCGGATGTGCAGCGCGTCGATCTGGCGCGCGGCGAGCGCCGCCTCGCGGGCGCCGTCGACGACGCCCGCCCGCGCGAGCCGGTCGAGCTGGCCGAGCGATACGTTCGCCGTGACCGATTGCGACAGCAGCAGGCCCTCGCCCTTGCGGTCCTCGGTGATCAGCGCGATGCCGTGCCGCACCGCGTCGACCGGCGAGCGGATCCGCGCCGGCTGCGGCGGCTCGCCCACCGCGATCATCCCGGCGTCCGGCGCATCCGCGCCGTAGATCAGCCGCAGGAGCTCGGTGCGCCCCGCGCCGATCAGCCCGGAGATGCCGAAGATCTCGCCGGCGCGCACCTCGAGCGACACGTCGCGCACGGCCGGCTCGCGCGTCATCCCCGACACGACGAGCCGCGGCGCGCCGATATGGCGTTCGCCGAGGTCGATGTGCTCGCCGATCTCGCGCCCGACCATCAGCGTGACGAGGCGATCCGTGGCCGTCGCGGCCATCTCGCCGAGATGCACGAGCCGCCCGTCGCGCAGCACCGCGACGCGCTCGGCCACCCGCGCGAGCTCCTCGAGCCGGTGCGAGATATAGACGATCGCGACGCCGCGCGCCTTGAGCCGGTCGATCTGCTCGAACAGCAGCGCGACTTCGCGCGCGGTCAGCATCGCGGTCGGCTCGTCGAGGATCAGCACGCGGCAGTCGCCGATCAGGTTGCGCGCGATCTCGACCATCTGCTGGTGGCCGATGCCGAGCGCGCCGACGGGCGTATCGGGGTCGACCGCGTCGAGGCCCACCTGCGCCATCGCGGCGCGCGCATCGTTGCGCAGGCGCTGGCGATCGATGATGCCGAAGCGGCGCGGCAGGCGGTTCAGGAACAGGTTCTCGGCGACCGACAGCGTCGGCAGCAGGTTCAGCTCCTGCATCACCATCCGCACGCCGAGCGCCTCGGCCTGCGTGCGGCTCGCCGGCGCATACGCGCGAGCGCCGAGCTGCATCGTGCCGGCGGTCGGCGCGACGAGCCCGCCGACGATCTTCGACAGCGTGCTCTTGCCCGCACCGTTCTCGCCCGTCAGCGCCAGCGCCTCGCCCGGCGCGAGCGTCAGCGACACATCCGCGAGCACCGGCTCGGCATAGGTCTTGCCGATGCCGGAGACGGTCAGCACGGGGGCGGCTGAACGGGAGGGTTGGAAGGTCGGTTCCATCGCGATCCTGGTTGCGGCCGCGCGCGGCGAGCAGCACGCGGGGTTGACGCTCACAAGTGGCACACAGTGGCCGTGATCGCGCTCACCCCGGATAACGGCCGCCGCGCCGGATTCTTGAGGGCGGCGCGCCGTATCCGCAGCGGCGTTACTTCGTGACGAGGTCCACCGGCGTCTCGACCACGCCCGACATGTCGGCCTGCCGGCGATGCTCGGCGATCGCCTTGAGCGCCGTGTCGATGCCGAACACCGCCTGCTTCGCGGCGTATTGGTCGGCGCTCGCGAGCACGCGGCCGTCCTTCAGCATCGGCTTGATCGCGTTGATGTTGTCGTAACCGACCACGTAGACCTTGCCCTGCTTGCCGGCCGCGCGCACGGCCGACACCGCGCCGATCGCCATGTTGTCGTTGCCGCACAGCAGCGCCTTCAGGTTCGGGTACTCGTTGAGCATCGCGGCGGCCACCGCGTTGCCCTTGTCGATTTCCCATTCGCCCGACTGCACCGACACGACCTTCATGCCGCCTGCCTTCATCGCGTCCTGGAAGCCGGCCGTGCGCTGCTGCGCGTTGGTCGTCGTCGACACGCCCTCGACGATGCCGACCTGGTCGCCCGCCTTCAGCTTCTTCGCGAGGAAGTCGCCGACCTTCAGCGCGCCCTTGCGGTTGTCGGGGCCGACGAACGGCACGTTCAGGTGCTTCGACTTCAGCACGTCCGGATCGAGCCGGTTGTCGATGTTGACGACGGTGATGCCCGCGTCCACCGCCTTCTTCACGACCGGCACGAGCGCCTTCGAATCGGCCGGCGCGAGCACGATCGCATCGACCTTCGACACGATCATCTGCTCGACGATGCGGATCTGGTTCGCGGTGTCGGTCTCGTCCTTGATGCCGTTGGTGACGAGGTCGAACTGGGCCGCGTTGTGCTTCTGGTACTCCTTCGCGCCGGTTTCCATCGTCAGGAAAAACTCGTTGGCAAGCGACTTCATCACGAGCGCGACCTTCGGCTTGCCGGACGGCTGCGCGTGCACGCCCGGAACGGCGGCGAACGCGACGGCCGCGATCGCGGCGGTCAGGAAGCGACGACGAAAGTGAACATTCATACCCATCTCCTGGCGACTGGCCCCGTGGGGCCGGTTGTTGTTTTAATGTGAGCAAACGTTTGCGTCACACGTCCCGAACCGTGGCCATCGATGCATTCGGTACCGCTGAAGGGATGCGAGGCAGACGGCCGGCTGCCGGGCGCGGACTGTGCGTTGATACGCGACCGCCGGCAGGCCGCCGGCGGAGTGAGGGTATGCTGGACCGTTTCTCGCCGGTGCGCAACCCGTCTGAACAATAATTAAGGGTTTATTCGGAGCAGGCGCGCGGGAGGATGCGGAGGGCGGCCGCCGAGACGGCGCGCCGCTTCGGGACGCCGCGCGGCGCCCCGCAAGCGAACCGTCAGACGGCTTCGCGCAACTGCCCGGCGATTTCGGCCTCGTTCAGGTGCGGCGCGAACATCTCGATCAGCCGGTACGCATATGCGCGCAGGAACGCGCCCTTGCGCAGGCCGACCCGCGTCGTGCTCGCCTCGAACAGATGCTGCGTGTCGAGCGCGACGAGCCCCGTGTCGCGCTGCGGGTCGTACGCCATCGCCGCGACCACGCCGATGCCCATGCCGAGTTCCACATAGGTCTTGATCACGTCCGCGTCGATCGCGGTCAGCACGACGTCCGGCACCGCGCCCGCCTGCGCGAACGCCTGGTCGATGTGCGAGCGGCCGGTGAAATCCTGGTCGTAGGTGATGATCGGATACTCGGCGATGTCGTCGAGCGACAGGTTCTCGCGGCCGACGAGCGGATGGCCCTTCGGCACGACCACCGTGTGGTGCCACGAGTAGCACGGGAACGTGACGATGTCCGGGTAGCGGTCGAGCGCCTCGGTCGAGATGCCGAGGTCGGCCTCGCCGTTCAGGATCATCTGCGCGATCTGCTGCGGGCTGCCCTGGCGCAGCGCGAGATGCACCTTCGGAAATACTTCGGTGAACTGGCGGATCACCTTCGGCAGCGCATAGCGCGCCTGCGTGTGGGTGGTCGCGACGACCAGGTGGCCGCTGTCCTGGTCGGCGAACTGGCGCGCGACGCGGCGCAGGTTCTCCGCGTCGAGCAGCATCCGCTCGATCAGCTGGTGCACCGCCTTGCCGGGCTCGGTGAGCCCGGTGAGCCGCTTGCCGCGCCGGATGAAGATGTCGACGCCGAGTTCGTCCTCCAGGTCCTTGATCTGCTTCGACACGCCCGACTGCGACGTGTACAGCACGTTCGCGACTTCCGTCAGGTTCATGTTCTGGCGCACGGCCTCGCGCACGAAGCGCAGTTGCTGAAAGTTCATGGGTATGCCTCTTAGGCTCTCTTTTGTTTGGTGTTGGATCGTTGCATCGAAACCGTTTCGAAGCCGATTTCCGCCCCTGCCCCGCGCCCGGCCTCAGCGCGCCGGGAACACGCGCACCGCGCGCGGCACGGCCGTCGCGCCGTCGCCGACCTGCAGCGCGAGCGCACGCCATGCATCGCGGTCGAGCTCCGCCTCGAGCGCGCCGCCGGCGCGCGCCTCGAGCTCGACGCGCACCGAGCCGCCGAGCGGCACGACGCGGCGCACGTCCACCGCGATGCCGTCCCGGCGCCCTTCGCCCGTCGGCCAGAGCTGCAGGTCGTGCGGACGCACGTACGCATGCGCCGGCCCGGCGAAATCGGCATCGACCTCGATCGGCGCGGCCGCGCCCTCGGCGACGAAGCCGCGATCGGCGACCGTGCCCGGCAGCCGGTTCGCTGCGCCGAGGAACTCGTAGACGAACGCGCTCTGCGGATGGTCGTAGACGTCCTGCGGGCTGCCGACCTGCTCGACGCGGCCGCGGTTCAGCACGACGATGCGATCCGCGACCTCGAGCGCTTCTTCCTGGTCGTGCGTGACGAAGATCGTCGAGATGTGCAGGTCGTCGTGCAGGCGCCGCAGCCAGCTGCGCAGTTCCTTGCGGACCTTCGCGTCGAGCGCGCCGAACGGCTCGTCGAGCAGCAGCACCTTCGGCTCGACCGCGAGCGCGCGGGCGAGCGCGATGCGCTGCCGCTGGCCGCCCGACAGCTCGGAAGGATAGCGCTGCGCGAGCCAGTCGAGCTGCACGAGCTTCAGCAGCTCGTGCACCTTGTCGCGGATCACGGCCTCCGACGGCCGCTCGCGGCGCGGCTTCACGCGCAGCCCGAACGCGACGTTCTCGAACACGGTCATGTGGCGGAACAGCGCGTAGTGCTGGAACACGAAGCCGACCTGGCGGTCGCGCGCGCCGACCGACGCGACGTCCTGGCCCTGCAGCACGACCTGCCCCGCGTCCGCGTGCTCGAGGCCCGCGATCACGCGCAGGAGGGTGGTCTTGCCGCAGCCCGACGGCCCGAGCAGCGCGACCAGCTCGCCCGGCGGAAAGTCGAGCGAGACGTTGTCGAGCGCCGTGAAATCGCCGAAGCGCTTCTGAAGATGACGTACGGTGATGCCCATGGTGCTTGCCTCTTTACGATTTCGACGGATTGACGGTGGCGGGGCCCGCGTGGGCCGGCACGGCAGCGGCGTCGCTGCCGGCGAGCGCGTCGGCGAGATGGCGTTCCGCGAGGAGTTTCAGCGCGAGCGTGACGAGCGCGAGCAGCGCGAGCACCGACGCCACCGCGAACGCGGCCGCGAAGTTGTACTCGTTGTACAGGATCTCGACGTGCAGCGGCATCGTGTCGGTCACGCCGCGGATGTGGCCCGACACGACCGACACCGCGCCGAACTCGCCCATCGCGCGCGCATTGCACAGGATCACGCCGTACAGCAGCCCCCACTTCACGTTCGGCAGCGTCACGCGGCGGAAGATCTGCCAGCCCGATGCGCCGAGCACGCGCGCGGCCTCTTCCTCGTCGCTGCCCTGCGCCTGCATCAGCGGGATCAGCTCGCGCGCGACGAACGGGAACGTGACGAAGATCGTCGCGAGCACGATGCCCGGCACCGCGAAGATGATCTGCACGTCGTGCGCCTGCAGCCACGGCCCGAACCAGCCCTGCGCGCCGAACAGCAGCACGTAGATGAGGCCCGAGATCACCGGCGACACCGAGAACGGCAGGTCGATCAGCGTCGTCAGCAGCGCCTTGCCGCGAAACTCGAACTTCGCGATCGCCCACGACGCGCACACGCCGAACACGAGATTGAGCGGCACGGCGATCACCGCGACGGTCAGCGTCAGCTTGATCGCCGACCATGCGTCCGGATCGGCGAGCGACTCGACGTAGAAACCGACGCCCTTTCTCAGCGCCTCGAAGAACACCGCGGCGAGCGGCACGACGAGGAAGAAGCCGAGGAACGCGAGCGAGATGCCGGTGAGCAGCCAGCGCACCGCGCGCGGCTCGCTGACGGGGTCGGGCCGCTGCGCGGCGCGCGCACGCGCGTCGGAGGAAGACGGGGTTTTCAGCACGGCGCTGGCCTCCTGGCTCATTGCTGGCCTCCTGCGGCGGCGGTGACGGCGGCCGCCGGCGCGGGGCCGCTCGCGCCCTTGCTCGTGCGGCGCTGCAGATACCACTGCAGCGTGTTGATCAGCAGCAGCATCGCGAACGACACCACCAGCATCACGACCGCGAGCGCGGTCGCGCCCGCGTAGTCGTACTGCTCGAGCTTCGTGATGATCAGCAGCGACGTGATCTCGGACTTCATCGGCACGTTGCCCGCGATGAAGATCACCGAGCCGTATTCGCCGAGCGCGCGCGCGAACGCGAGCGCAAAGCCCGTCAGCAGCGCGGGCAGCACGGCCGGCAGCACGACGCGGCGGAACGTCAGCCAGCGCGACGCGCCGAGGCACGCGGCCGCCTCTTCCTGCTCGCGCTCGAAATCCTCGAGCACGGGCTGCACGGTGCGCACGACGAACGGCAGGCCGATGAAGGTCAGCGCGACCAGCACGCCGACCGGCGTGAACGCGATCTTGATGCCGAACGGCGCGAGGTACTGGCCGATCCAGCCGTTGGTCGCGTAGACGGCCGCGAGCGAGATGCCGGCGACCGACGTCGGCAGCGCGAACGGCAGGTCGACGATCGCGTCGACCACGCGCTTGAACGGAAACGTGTAGCGCACGAGCACCCACGCGACGAGGAAGCCGAACACGGCGTTGATCAGCGCGCCGCCGAGCGCGGCCGTGAACGTCAGCCGGTACGACGCGAGCACGCGCGGCGACGCGACGGCCGCGATGAACTGGTCCCACGAGAGCGTCGCGGTCTTCAGGAACGTGGCGGCGAGCGGGATCAGCACCACGAGGCTCAAATAGGCCACCGTGATGCCGAGCGTCACGCCGAAACCGGGCAGCGCGCTCGGCTTGCGAAAGGTGTACGTCGTCATCGGATGCTCTTGCTGGGTCGAATCACATGGGCCCGACGCGAACGCCGGCGCGGTGCATCGCGCCGGCGGCCCGCCGAGGGTGCGGCGCCTGCCGTGGCGCGCCGCTGTCGTTATGTCGTTACTGCGGCTTGTAGATCGAATCGAACACGCCGCCGTCGGCGAAATGCGTCTTCTGCGCATTCGTCCAGCCGCCGAACGTGTCGTCGACCGTGTACAGCTTCAGCTTCGGGAACTGCTTCGTCAGCTCCGCCGGCACGCTCTTCGAGCGCGGCCGGTAGTAGTTGCGCGCCGCGATCTCCTGGCCCTGCGGGCTGTACAGGTAGTTCAGGTACGCCTCGGCCAGCTTGCGCGTGCCCTTCTTGTCGACCACCTTGTCGACGATCGCGACCGGCGGCTCGGCGAGAATGCTCACCGACGGCACGACGATCTCGAACTTGTCGGTGCCGAACTCCTTGATCGACAGGAACGCCTCGTTCTCCCACGCGATCAGCACGTCGCCGATGCCGCGCTGCACGAAGCTCGTCGTCGCGCCTCGCGCGCCGGAATCGAGCACGCCCGCGTTCTTGTAGAGCTTCGTGACGAAGTCCTTCGCGCTCTGCTCGTTGCCGCCCGGCTTGTGCACCGCGTACGCCCATGCGGCGAGGTAGTTCCAGCGCGCGCCGCCCGAGGTCTTCGGGTTCGGCGTGACGATCGACACGCCCGGCTTGGTCAGGTCGTCCCAGTCCTTGATGCCCTTCGGGTTGCCCTTGCGCACCAGGAACACGATCGTCGACGTGTACGGCGACGCGTTGTCCGGCAGGCGCTTCTGCCAATCCTTGTTGACGAGCCCCTTGTTGGCGATCGCGTCGATGTCGTAGGCGAGCGCGAGCGTCACGACGTCCGCCTGCAGCCCGTCGAGCACCGAGCGCGCCTGCGCGCCCGAGCCGCCGTGCGACTGCTTGAAGTTGACGGCCTCGCCCGTCTTCGCCTTCCACTCCTTGCCGAACGCCTGGTTGAAGTCCTGATACAGCTCGCGCGTCGGGTCGTACGACACGTTCAGGAAGGTCGTATCCGCGTGTGCGTGCGCGATGACGCCCAGTGCCGCGGCCGCGCCGAGCGCGAAGGTTGCGATCAAGCGGCGTGCCCCGCTCGCCAGTCCCGTATTGCGCTTCACCATCCGTGCTTCTCCCGTGTTGTCGGTCATGTTGTCGGTGTTTCGATATGCGGGCCAGTCTATCGAACGGGTTACATGATTAAAAATAATCGTTCCTTATTTTTTAATATCGAAAAGTGCTAACGCAGTCGGAACAGACGGTTGCAGCGGATGGACCGGTGCCATGGCG
Source organism: Burkholderia stagnalis (assembly GCF_902830275.1). GTDB lineage: Bacteria > Pseudomonadota > Gammaproteobacteria > Burkholderiales > Burkholderiaceae > Burkholderia > Burkholderia stagnalis. Next base: position 197,343 of record NZ_CADESW010000004.1, read on the forward strand.
TCGCCAGATCGCGACGGAACCGACGCGATCGCGACGAACTTCAAGTAACGCTTGAAATTCGCGAAGTACTGTATAAAAATACAGCTCACTGTCTATCCATACAGTTGAGCCATGACCAAACTCACCGCCCGCCAGCAGCAAGTATTCGACTTGATCCGCCGCGCGATCGAGCGCTCCGGCTTCCCGCCCACCCGTGCCGAGATCGCGGCCGAACTGGGCTTCAGCTCGCCGAATGCGGCCGAGGAGCACCTGCGTGCGCTGGCGCGCAAGGGCGTGATCGAGCTGGCGGCCGGCGCCTCGCGCGGCATCCGCCTGCTTGGCGTCGACGACGTCCCGCACCAGTTCACGCTGCCGCACGCGGCGCTGATGCAGCTGTCGCTGCCGCTCGTCGGCCGCGTCGCGGCAGGCAGCCCGATCCTTGCGCAGGAGCACATCTCGCAGCATTTCGCGTGCGATCCGGCGCTGTTCTCCAGCAAGCCCGACTACCTGCTGAAGGTCCGCGGCCTGTCGATGCGCGATGCCGGCATCCTCGACGGCGACCTGCTCGCGGTGCAGAAGCGCACGGAAGCGAAGGACGGCCAGATCATCGTTGCGCGTCTCGGCGACGACGTCACGGTCAAGCGCCTGAAGCGCCGCCCCGGCGGCCTCGAGCTGATCGCGGAGAACCCGGATTACGAAAACATCTTCGTCAAGGCCGGCAGCGCGGAATTCGCGCTGGAAGGCATCGCCGTCGGGCTGATCCGCTCGGGCGAATTCTGACTATCCGTCTCGCTCAGGAGAACATCATGGAACGCCTCGCCCGTCTGCTGCCTTTCCGTCAATTCGGCCGTCTGCGTCATCTGCGCGGCCGCACGCCCTGCGCACCGCTGACCGCCGCGGCGCCCACCGGCCAAGAAGAAGCAGTCGAACGGCAGGCGTCGCTGCTGCCGTCGGCGCTGCCCGCATTCGCGCGGGTGTCGCTGAACGCCGGCCTGAATCATGCGGAGCCCGCGCGCCGCGCGCCGGTGCGGGTCTATCACGGCCGCTCGCGCCTGATCATGGTCGGGACGATCGACGCGGTGTGCCGGATGATCGATCGCTGCATCGCCGAGGAACATTCGGCCGCGCAAGGCAGTCTCTGATTGCGGACCCTTCCCGCACCGGAGACACCGTGAACCACGCGCCGGGCCGCACCAGGCGGCTCAAGCCGATGTTGATCGCCGCGCTGGCGGTTGCCGTCGTTGCGACCGTCGGCTACGCGTACGCGTCGCCCTATGTCGCGCTCGGCCGCCTGAAATCGGCGATCGATACGCGCGATGCGCAGGCGATCAGCGCGTACGTCGATTTCCCGGCGCTGCGCATCAGCCTGAAGCAACAGCTCACCGGCGAGCTGATGCGCCGGATCGACGCCAAGCGGCAGGACAATCCGTTTGCGGCGATCGGCGCGTTGATCGGTTCTGCATTGATTGGGCCGCTGGTCGATGCCTATGCAACCCCGGAAGGCGTCGCGGCCGTGATGAGCGGCTTGCCGCCGCGCGGCAATCCGGGCGAGCGGCCGCCCGAGTGGCCGGCGCAACCGTCAGGCCAACCGTCAGGCAACACGCCCGGCAATGCGCCGGCGAATCCAGCAAGCGCCGTCGCTGGCGGCAGCCCACCGCCCGCCTCGCCATCCGCCACCGCTCAAGCCGGCACGCCCGGCCAGCGGCAAACCAGCGCCGGATATCGCAACATCGACGAGTTCGTCGTGACCTACCAGCGCGGCGCCGATGGCACGCGCTACGCCGCGATTCTGCGTCGCGTCGGGTTGTTTGCCTGGAGGTTGTCCGCGATCGATCTGAACGGCTGAATCGCCATCGCGCCGGCATTGCACCGGCGCCGCGCACGGCCGGCGCACGGCCTGAGCCGGCGCCCGTCCGACGCGCTTTCGATCCGTTTTACAGCTACTTCGCCGCTGCCGCTTCGCGTTCGCGGGCGATTTCGGCCTTCTGCTCCTCGGCCGACGAGCACGCCACGAGGATGCTGCAGGTCACGCGGTCGAGCAGCTGCGTGTTGCCTGACCCCATCCACCATCTGGACAGCCCGCTGCGGCACCGATGCCCGACCACGATCAGGTCGACCTTCAGCTGCGCCGCAAGATTCGCGATTTCGTCGATCGGGTAGCCGAACGCGAAATGGCCCTCCGCCTGCAGCCCGCGTTCGCGCAGCCAGTCCACGCCCTCCTGCAGGATCTCGCGCGCGGTTTCCTCGAAGCGGCCGCACGCGACGTCTGTTAACAATCCCGCGCTTTGTGCAATGCTGGAACGCATGTCGACGACGGACAGCAGGTGCGTCTCGGCCTTCAGGTCCAGCGCGAGATTGGCGCCGCAACGCAATGCCTTGCGTCCCTCGAGCGAGCCGTCGTAACACAGCAGAATCTTGTTGTAGCTAGCCATGAAACCTCCCATTCGCGACAACGAACCCTACGCAATCATCATGGTGCGCCGCAATCCAGGACGCAAGGGATGGAAAACGCTGATTCGCCCCGTAGGGGCCATACGCGATGATGCGGTGCATGATCAGCGCACGCATGCACCGCATCACGCATGCATGCGCTGAAGCTGCGCCGGCAATGCACTAGAATGGCCCGTTCGTGTCACCCGCATGCGTGACGTCACGTGCAGGCGGTGCGCCGATATCGTACGCTCGACGCATGCCCGTGTGACATCCGTCCGGCGCATCCGTTCGCGCACCGGATACCGCGCGCACGGTCATGCCGCGCGCATGCCGTGCGCCGACTTCCAACGACAACTCGCCCATGTCCGTCGCACCGATCGATTTCCAGAACGTCGAAAAGCGCTATGGCGACAAGCTCGTCGTCAACGGCCTGTCGTTCCGCGTCCACGCCGGCGAATGCTACGGCCTGCTCGGGCCGAACGGCGCGGGCAAGACCACGACGCTGAAGATGCTGCTCGGCATCGCCTACCCCGACGCCGGCGCGATCTCGCTATGCGGCGAACCGGTTCCGTCGCGCGCGCGTCATGCGCGCCAGCGGGTCGGCGTCGTGCCGCAATTCGACAATCTCGATCCGGATTTCACGGTTCGCGAGAATCTGCTGGTGTTCAGCCGCTATTTCGGCGTGTCGGCGCACGACGCACGCGCGCTCGTGCCGTCGCTGCTCGCGTTCGCGAAGCTCGAGAACAAGGCGGACGCGAAGGTCAGCGAGCTGTCGGGCGGCATGAAGCGGCGGCTGACGCTTGCGCGCGCGCTCGTCAACGATCCCGACGTGCTGGTGCTCGACGAACCGACCACCGGCCTCGACCCGCAGGCGCGGCACCTGATGTGGGAGCGGCTGCGCTCGCTGCTCGCACGCGGCAAGACGATCCTGATCACCACGCACTTCATGGAGGAAGCAGAGCGCCTGTGCGACCGCCTGTGCGTGATCGAGGAAGGCCGCAAGATCGCCGAAGGCGCGCCGCACGCGCTGATCGCGTCGGAAATCGGTTGCGACGTGATCGAGATCTACGGCCCCGACCCGGCCGCGCTGCGCGACGAGCTTGCCGCGTTCGCGCAACGCACCGAGATCAGCGGCGAAACGCTGTTCTGCTACGTGAGCGATCCGGACCCGCTCAATGCGCGGCTCAAGGGCCGCGCCGGATTGCGGTATCTGCATCGCCCCGCCAATCTGGAGGATGTGTTCCTGCGGCTGACCGGCCGCGACATGCAGGACTGACCGCCCATGGACGTACGCAACTACTCCGCTTCCGCCACGCCCGCGCCGCCGCGCGCATCGCGCTTCGCGATCGCGATGCCGTCGAATGCGACCAACTGGATCGCCGTGTGGCGGCGCAACTATCTGGTGTGGCGCAAGCTCGCGGCCGCGTCGATGTTCGGCAATCTTGCCGATCCGATGATCTACCTGTTCGGGCTCGGCTTCGGCCTGGGCCTGATGCTCGGCCACGTCGACGGCGTGTCGTACATCGCGTTCCTCGCGGCCGGCACGGTCGGGTCGAGCGTGATGATGTCGGCGAGCTTCGAATCGATGTATTCGGGCTTCTCGCGCATGCACGTGCAGCGCACCTGGGAAGCGATCATGCACACGCCGCTCGCGCTCGGCGACATCGTGCTCGGCGAGATCGTATGGGCGGCCAGCAAGGCGATGCTGTCGGGCGCCGCGATCATGATCGTCGCGGGCCTGCTCGGCTATGCGCACTTCCCGTCGATGCTCGCCGCGCTGCCGGTGATCGCGCTGGCGGGCCTCGCGTTCGCGAGCGCCGCGATGGTCGTCACCGCGCTCGCGCCGTCCTACGATTTCTTCATGTTTTATCAGACGCTCGTGCTGACGCCGATGCTGCTGCTGTCCGGCGTGTTCTTTCCGCTCACGCAGCTGCCGGAGATCGCGCAGCACGCCGCGCATGCGTTGCCGCTCGCGCACGCGGTCGAACTGATCCGGCCCGCGATGCTCGGCCGGCCCGCGTCGCACGTCGGCATGCACGTCGCGGTGCTGGCGGCCTATGCAGTCGGCAGCTTCCTGCTGTCCGCCTGGCTGTTCCGGCGGCGCATGATGCGCTGAAGCCGGTGCGCGGGGCGCACGCCCGATGCGTGCACGCCTCGCCGGCCGGCGGCGTGCACGAAGCCGCTCGCACGGCTCCGCGCAGGCCGGCCGTCACTCGTCCTCGTCGCTCCACGGAATCTCGACGTCGGTCAGGAACGCGACCGTCGCGAGCGGGCCGCCCTCGTGACGGCCGAGCTTGCCGTCCGCGCGATGCCATTCGACCCGGAACTGGGTGCCCGGATCGTCAGCCACCAGGTATACCGAGCGCAGTTCCTCCGGATCCGCCTCGTCGATCGGGCCGTCGAACGACACGAGCATCTTCTGCGGCCACAGGCCGTTGACCGGGTCGTAGATGCGATCGCCCTGCGGGATGTCGATGGTGGCGTCGACGCCGATCGTTGCGGATGCCTCGATGATCATCATGCCGAGCGCGGACAGCACCGCGGTCGCGCGCGCCGAATTGGCCTGGCGAATCGCAAGATCGCCGCGCGTGAGCGCCTTTTCGAGTCGAGGATGAATCTTGGGTTGGGTCATGCGATTTCCTGATTGCTTCTTGTAGATGGCGCCGCCCGCACGGAGCGGCGGCGCCGGATGAATATGAAGATTGCCCGCGCCGGCTCGCCCGAGCGCCGGTCGCGCACCGGCCCCGTCGCGCCGGCCGGCCCGCCGTCCGCTAGAACCCCAGCGCGATCGCCAGCAGCCCGCTGGCGATGCCGAACGCGACGACGAGCACCGAGACCAGCGCCAGCATGTGTGGCCGGAACGAGCGCGCGAGCATCGCGAGCGACGGCACGCTGATCGGCGGCAGCGTCATCAGCAGCGCGGCGGCCGGGCCGACGCCCATGCCGAGCGACAGCATCGCCTGGATGATCGGCACCTCGCCCGCCGTCGGAATCACGAACAGCGTGCCGGCGATCGCGAACGCGACGATCCAGCCGAGATGGTTGCCGATGTCCGGGCCGATGTGCGGAAACAGCCATGCGCGCGCGGCGCCGAGCAGCAGCACGAGCACGAGGTATTCGGGCACGAGCCGCACGGTCATCCGCGCGAGGATCTTCATCCAGCGCACGAACGCGTTGCCGGCCGCCGCCTGCTCGGCGGCGAGGGCCGCCAGCCGGGCGTCGTCGACGCCGCCCTCGCCGGGGCGCGCGAGGCGGTTCAGCAGGTAGCCGATCCCGAACACCATCGCGATGCCGAGCACGAGCCGCAGCGCGCTCCAGTGCCAGCCGAGCACGAAGCCCATGAACACCAGCGCGGCCGGATTCAGCACCGTGTTGCCGAGCCAGAACGCCACCGCGCCGCCCGGCGAGGCCTGCCGCTCGCGCAGGCCGGCGACGACGGGCGCCGCGCAGCAGGTGCACATCATCCCCGGCAGCGACAGCAGGCCGCCCGCGGCGACGCTGCCGAAACCCGTCTTGCCGAGCACGCGCGCGACCCAGTGCGCGGGCAGCAGCGCCTGGACCGCCGAACCGAGCAGCAGGCCGAGCACCATCGCCTGCCAGATCGCCTTGCCGTACGCCCACGCGTAGTCGAGCGCAGCCTTCAGCGACGGCTCGGGCGGCGCCGACGACGCGCCCATCAGGATCGACTGGCCGATCGAATGATGCTCGGCGGCGACGAACGCCTTGTTGTAGTACGGAAACCATTTCACGTAAAACAGCCCCGCGACTGCGATCAACAGGAAGGTCATCCAGCCGAGCGCGGGGCTGGGTTGAGTGCGTGTGGTAGTCATTGTCTGGTCTGAATATTGGATGAAGATTGCATGGCGGCGACGGCCGTGGCCGGCAGGCCGGCCTGCGCGAGTTCGGCCAGCAACGCGCTCGCCTGCTCGCGCGCGTCGGCCGCATTCGGCCGGAAATGGAACGTGAGCACGCGGCCCGGTTTGCCGAAATTCGCGCGGAACGTGCGCGCATACGCGGGATCGTAATGCCGGTCGATCAGTTCGCCAAACAATTCGGCGCGCGCGCCCGCATCGATCAACGCGCCCCAGCGGGCGACTTCGTCGCGGCTGTGCAGGCCGATCAGCCGTTCGAGCTGCGCCTTGAACGCGAGCGGCGCGTCGAACAGATGGCCGTAATCGTCGAGCAGGAACGCGATGCGCTCGTCGCGCGCCGCGTCGACCTGCACCCACGGCCCCGCGTGGAACGCCTCCAGCAGCGCGAGCGGCAGCTGCACGAGCCCGATCTTGCGGCTCTCGGATTCGACGAACACCGGCCGGGCCGGATCGAAACGCATGAGCGTCTCGACGAGCTCCGAGTCGAACGCCTTCTGCGACGGCTGCGGCACGCCCGGCAGCGCGCCGAGCAGCGAGCCGCGATGGCACGCGAGCGCCTCGAGATCGAGCGTCTGCGCGCCCGCGCCGTGCAGCGCCTGCAGCAGGCGCGTCTTGCCGCAACCGGTGTGGCCGACCAGCGCGATGTAGCGGAACCGGGTCGGCAGCGTGTCGAGCGTCGCGCAGACCGAGCGGCGGTACGTCTTGTAGCCGCCTTCGAGCTGGCGCGCCTGCCAGCCGATCAGGTTGAACCAGGTCGTCATCGAGCCCGAGCGCTTGCCGCCGCGCCAGCAGTAGATCAGCGGGCGCCAGTTGCGCGGCCGGTCGGCGAACGTCGTGTCGAGGTGGCGCGCGATGTTGCGCGCGACCATCGCCGCGCCGACGCGCGTCGCCTCGTAAGGCGACACCTGGCGATACATCGTCCCGACGAGCACGCGCTCTTCGTTGCTGAGCACGGGCGCGTTGAGCGCGCCGGGGATGTGGTCCTCGGCAAACTCGAGCGGCGTGCGCACGTCGATGATCTCGTCGAACTCGCCGGCGCGATCGAGGGTGACAATCAGGTTCTTCAATTTGGCGTCAAGGAGGCGACCCGGCTCGGCGAGCCGCAGGAGCGCAAACAGGTGGATCGGCGGATTATCTCACGCGGCGGCCGCGCGGGCGTTGCGCCGGGTGCGGCGCGGCCCACGGCGCGCTGATCGCATCGACCAGATGGTCGCGGAACGCGCGCACCGACGCCGGCAGGTCGCGCCCCGCCATCGTCTGCACCTGGATGCTGCGTTCACCGAGCTGCGGATTGGTCAGCCGCACGACGACGAAGCCGTCCGCGTCGCAGCGGTCGCGCACCGACAGCCGGCCCACGAACATCACCGCGCCCGTATGCTGCGCGTAGCGGTACATCACCGCCGTGTTGTTGCTCGTCAGCTCGGGCTCGAGCAGCAGCCCGTCGAGCGCGCACGCAATGTCGATCAGCTGGCGCACGGTGGTGCCCGGCTCGGGCAGCACGTGCGGATAGCGCGCGACATCGGCAAGCGACACCGCGTCGTGCGCCGCCAGCGGGTGATCGCGCCGCACCAGCGCGTAGATCGGCGCCCGCTCCGTGTGCTCGACCCGCACGCCCTTCTCCGGCGCGAGGCTGAAGGTCAGCGCGAGGTCCGCGTCGCCGTCGCGCACGCGCCGTGTCGCGTCGGCCGGCGACACGACCCATACCGAGAAGTCGACGCCCGGGTGCCGCGCCTTGAAGCTCGCGAGCGCGCCCGGCAGGAAATCGCGCGCGAAGCCTTCCGCGCACGCGATCTTCAGCAGGCTGCCGTGCAGCGCGTCGAGGCCGCCGATCTCCTTCATCACGTGCTCGGCCTCGAGCAGGCTGCGCTGCGCGAAGCTCAGCAGCCGCTCGCCGGCCTCGGACAGCGCCATCCCGCGCGGGCGCCGCTCGAACAGCGGCGCGCCGAGCTCGCTCTCGAGCTTCGCGATCTGGCGGCTGACCGCGGACACGGCGACGTGCAGCCGCGCGGACGCATCGCTGAGCGAGCCGGTGCGCGCCACTTCGACGAAATACCGCAGCGCGAGGCCGTGCAGGAAAGCCGCCATCGTTCAGTCCCCCAAGGCCGCCGCCGGCCGCTCTGCTTTGCCTTTTCGGCAAGGAAAGATTCGAAATTCGATCATTGTGACAAAAAAAACGGCTTCCTAGAATCGATCGCACTTCGGGCCGCCTGCGCGCGGGCCCGCCGCCACACCGCCTTGCCTGGGACCAGAGGAGACACGTCTTGAGCCGCACCGCCGCCATCCAGCACGCGCTGAACCAGTTCGAATCCGGCGCATTCTTCGCGACCCTGGGCCGCCGCGTCGCGCTGCGCACCGAGAGCCAGGAAAGCGGCAGCGCCGCCGCGCTGCGCGCGTACCTGACCGACGAGATCGCGCCCGAGGCCGCCCGCCTCGGCTTCGCCACCCGCATCGCCGACAACCCGGCCGACGGCGGCGCGCCGTTCCTGCTCGCGTCGCGGCACGAGGACGACGCGCTGCCGACCGTGCTGATCTACGGCCACGGCGACGTCGTGCGCGGCTACGACGCGCAATGGCGCGCGCCGCTGTCGCCGTGGACGCTGACCGCCGACGGCGAGCGCTGGTACGGCCGCGGCAGCGCCGACAACAAGGGCCAGCATTCGATCAATCTCGCCGCGCTGGCGAGCGTGCTCGCGGCGCGCGGCGGCCGGCTCGGCTTCAACGCGAAGCTGCTGATCGAGATGGGCGAGGAAACCGGCTCGCCGGGCCTCGACGCGCTGTGCCGCCGCGAACGCGACGCGCTCGCGGCCGACGTGCTGATCGCGTCCGACGGGCCGCGCATCGCCGCCGAGCGGCCGACCGTATTCCTCGGCTCGCGCGGCGCAGTGAATTTCCGGCTGAGCCTGCGCGCACGCGACGGCGCGCACCATTCGGGCAACTGGGGCGGACTGCTGCGCAACCCGGCGATCGTGCTCGCGCATGCGCTCGCCAGCCTCGTCGACGCACGCGGCGCGATTCGTGTCGCGGGCCTGCGCCCGCCGGCGATTCCGGCCGCCGTGCGCGACGCGCTCGCCGATCTCGTGGTCGGCGGCAATCCCGGCGACCCGGCGCTCGACGCGGGCTGGGGCGAGCCCGGCCTCAGCGCCGCCGAGCGCGTGTTCGGCTGGAACACGCTCGAAGTTCTCACGCTCAAGGCCGGCAACCCCGAGCATCCGGTCAATGCGATTCCACCCGTCGCGTTCGCGCACTGCCAGCTGCGCTTCGTCGTCGGCACCGACTGGCAGGCGCTGCATGCGCACCTGCGCGCGCATCTCGATGCGCACGGCTTTGCGGACGTCGAGATCGACGTCGAGCGCGGCGCGCCGGCCACGCGCCTGCCGCCCGACGATCCATGGGTGCGCTGGGCGGTCGCGTCGCTCGCGCGCACGACCGGCAAGCAGCCCGCGATCCTGCCGAACCTCGGCGGCACGCTGCCGAACGAAGTGTTCTCCGACACGCTCGGGCTGCCGACGCTGTGGGTGCCGCACTCGTATCCGGCCTGCGCGCAGCACGCGCCCGACGAACACCTGCTTGCCGGCGTCGTGCGCGAAGGCCTCCAGATGATGGCCGGCCTCTTCTGGGATCTCGGCGACGCCGCGCCGCCCGTTCGCCGCCGCGCACTCGACACGGCCGGCGCGCAGGGCTGACGCGGCCCCCGTCGAATCGTCACGCATCGCCAGTCGTCCAACCCACCACGGACACGCTCACACGATGAACACCACCACGCTGACCACGCACGAAGCCGCCCACCCCAGCGCCGCGAAGATGCGCCGCATCATCCTTGCCGCGTCGATCGGCAACGCGCTCGAATGGTTCGACCTGATCGTCTACGGCTTCTTCGCGGTGACGATCGCGAAGCTGTTCTTTCCCGCGACGAGCGAGGCGACGTCGCTGCTGCTCACGCTCGGCACGTTCGGGCTGTCGTACCTGATCCGGCCGATCGGCGGCTTCGTGCTCGGCGCGTACGCGGACCGCGCGGGCCGCAAGGCGTCGCTGCTGCTGTCGATCGCGATGATGATGGGCGGCACGCTGCTGATCGCGGCGATGCCGACCTACGCGTCGATCGGCATCCTCGCGCCGCTCGGGATCATGCTGTCGCGGCTGATGCAGGGCTTCTCCGCGGGCGGCGAATTCGCGAGCTCGACCGCGTTCCTCGTCGAACATGCGCCGAACCGCCGCGGCTTCATGTCGAGCTGGCAGTTTGCGAGCCAGGGCCTCGCGACGCTGCTCGCGTCGGGTTTCGGCGCGCTGCTGACGAGCACGCTGACGCCCGCGCAGCTCGAAAGCTGGGGCTGGCGCGTGCCGTTCCTGTTCGGGCTCGCGATCGGGCCGGTCGGGCTGTACATCCGCCGCTACGTCGACGAAGGCGTCGAATTCCACGCGCAGGCGCGCTCGGACGCGCCGGTGCGCGAGCTGTTCGCCGGCCAGAAAACGCGCCTGCTGCTGTCGATCGGCGTGCTCGTGATCTCGACCGCGGTGAACTACATGGTGCTGTACATGCCGACCTATGCGATCAAGCAGCTCGGCCTGCCCGCGTCGACCGGCTTCGCGGCGACGCTGGCCACCGGCTTCGTGCTGACGCTCGTCACGCCGCTCGTCGGCCACTGGTCCGATCGCGTCGGGCGGATCCGCGTGATGACGGCCGCGGCGCTGCTGATGCTCGTGTCGGTCTGGCCGACCTTCGCGTGGCTCACGCGTCACGCGTCGTTCGCGGCGATGCTCGCCGCGCTGGTCTGGATCGGCATGCTGAAGGCGCTGTACTGCGGCGCGCTGCCGGCGCTGATGTCGGAGCTGTTCCCGTCGCAAACGCGCGCAACCGGCCTCGCGGTGAGCTACAACACGGGCGTCACGCTGTTCGGCGGCTTCGCGCCGTTCGTCATCACCTGGCTGATCAGCACGACCGGCAACCGGCTGTCGCCGGCGCTCTACCTGATGGGTTGCGCATTGCTGAGCCTCGCGGCGCTGTTCGTCGCGCGCACGCGGCTGCGCATGCGATGACGCTGCGCCCGCACGGCCCGCCGCGCGGGCCGTGCGGTGCGCTTACGGCGCGGGGTTCGGCTGGCGCTCGTGCAGCGCGTCGATCTCGGCGAGGATCTCGTCGGACAGCGTCACGTCGACGCTGCCGATGTTTTCCTTCAACTGCTCGAGCGACGTCGCGCCGATGAGGTTGCTGGTCACGAACGGCCGGCTGTTGACGAAGGCGAGCGCGAGTTGCGCGGGCGACAGCCCGTGCCGTTTCGCGAGCGCGACGTAGCACGACGTCGCCTCGAGCGCCTGCGGCTTGCTGTAGCGCTGGAAGCGTTCGAACAGCGTGATGCGCGCGCCGGCCGGACGCGCGCCGTGCTCGTACTTGCCGGACAGCCAGCCGAACGCGAGCGGCGAATACGCGAGCAGGCCGATGCCGTCGCGGTGCGTGAACTCCGACAGGCCGTTCTCGAAGGTCCGGTTCAACAGGCTGTACGGGTTCTGGATGCTGGCGATGCGCGGCAGGCCGAGCCGCTCGGCCGCGCGCAGAAACTGCGCGACGCCCCACGGCGTCTCGTTCGACACGCCGATCGCGCGCACCTTGCCGGCCTTCACGAACTCCGCGAGCACCGCGAGCGTTTCCTCGATCGGCACCGTGTATGCATCGTCGATCCACGGGTACGCGGGGCGCCCGAACGTCGTCGTGCTGCGGTCCGGCCAGTGCAGCTGGTAGAGGTCGACGTAATCCGTCTGCAGGCGCTTGAGGCTGCCGTCGAGCGCCTCGGTCAGGTTCTTGCGGTCGAACTGGTTACCCTCGCCGCGAATGTGACGCGGGTTGTGCGGCTGACGGGCCGGGCCGGCAATCTTCGTCGCGAGCACGATCCGGTCGCGCTGCGCGCGGTGCTGTGCGAGCCAGGTGCCGAGGTACTGCTCGGTGCGCCCCTGCGTCTCGGGCTTCGGCGGCACCGGATACATCTCCGCGGTGTCGATCAGCGTGACGCCCTGCGCAATCGCGTAGTCGAGCTGCTCGTGCGCGTCGCGCTCCGAGTTCTGCTCGCCCCAAGTCATCGTGCCAAGACCGATCAGGCTGACTTCGATGCCTGAATCGCCAAGTGTGCGGTATTCCATGCTGTCCCTGTCGCGTCGGTGGAGGAAAGCAGGAAAGCTATCACAATGAAACGTTCACTTCAGACAGGTGCCGCCCGAGCTTACAAGCGGCCTTCGACCCAGGCTCGCGAGCGTCACTGCGGCCGCTGGATGAAACAGGTCGCCGACGCGTGCGCGACGATCTTGTCGTCCGGCGTCTTCAGCGTGCCTTCGGCGACGCCGAGCGAGCGCGACAGATGGATCACGCGGCCTTCCGCGATCAGCTCGACGTCGCGCGGCACCGGCCGCAGCATCTTCACGTGCAGGTCGACCGTCCCGTAGCCGACGCCCGCGTCGAGCATCGAATGCACCGCGCAGCCGGTCACCGAATCGAGCACCGTCGCCGCGAACCCGCCGTGCACGCCGCCGAGCGGATTCAGGTGCCGGCCGTCCGCGCGCGCCGAGAACTTCACGTAGCCGAGCTCGACGTCGAGCGGCCGCATCGGCATGGTCTCGGAAATCGACGCGAGCGGCGCGTCGCCCGCCGCGGCGGCACGCAACAGTTCGAGACCGGACATCGAGAGCGGATTCATCGGGTTGTCTCCTGATTGATCGCGCGTCGCCGCGCTGGTAAGTTCCAAATTGGAACCGATTATTCACATCGGCAAACCGGCTGTCAACGCCGCGACTGCCCAACCCGACCGAGGGTCGGTTCTATAATCGAACCCGCTATTTCGCTGAACCGCCCACGGGACTCGACCATGAAATGGGATGACATCGGCTCGCTGAACTGTTCGGTCGCGCGCACGCTCGCCGTGCTCGGCGATCGCTGGACCATGCTGATCCTCCGCAACGCCTTTGTCGGCTGCCGCCGCTTCGACGCGTTCCAGGCGCAGCTCGGGCTGACCCGCCACGTGCTGGCCGAGCGTCTCGCGCGCCTCGTCGACGACGGCGTGTTCGTCAAGCGCGCGTACCAGGAACGTCCGCCGCGCTTCGAATACCTGCTGACCGAGAAAGGCCGCGACCTCTATCCCACGCTGCTCGCGCTGATGGCCTGGGGCGACCGCTGGAAGGACGACGGCAGCGGGCCGCCGCTGCAGTTGCGCCACCGTAACTGCGGCCACCTGATGCATGCGGTCGCGGTGTGCTCCGCGTGCGGCGAGCCGCTCGACCCGCGCGACGTGCAGCCCGAGGCCGGGCCGGGATGGGTTGCGCCGCCCGCGACGGAGGCGGCGGACGAGTGAGGTGCCGCGCGGCGACGGCGGCAATGCCAAGTGCGCCGCGAACGGCGCGTTTCGACTTCGGCAACGCCCGGCAGAACCGCGCCTTGTTATCGCAATAATGAAATGCGGCGCGACGATGCAAGCGTCGCACATGCGGCATCGCTCATGCCATCCGAGCCGATACAGACGTGACCGCATCGGCGCGTCTGCGTTACACTCACGGCCCGTTGTCTCGAAATCGTCCGTTGTCCACGATGTTGTCGCGAAATCGCCTCGCCGCCGTTTGCCTCGCCTCCTCCCTGCTCGTCACGCCATTCACGGCATTCGGCAAGACGCAAACCGAATCGCTGCTGCAACAGGCGATCGATTTCGTGTCGCGTCTGCTGCCGGCCCCGACGCACGAAGCGCCGGCCACCCAGGTCGTCGAATCGGCGTTCTCGCCCGACGCCGGCGCCGAGGCGCTCGTGCTGAAGGCGATCGGCGCCGCCCGCAGCTCGATCCGCGTCGCGGCCTATTCGTTCACGTCGCCCGCGGTCACGCGCGCGCTGCTCGCCGCGAAGCGGCGCGGCGTCAATATCGCGATCGTCGTCGACGACAAGGGCAACCGCGCGAAAAGCAGCCAGCAGGCGCTGAACCTGATGATCAACGCGGGTATCCCGACCCGCACGATCGACACCTACGCGATCCACCACGACAAGTACCTCGTGATCGACGCCGAACATGTCGAGACCGGATCGTTCAACTACAGCGCGTCGGCGGCGACGCGCAACTCCGAGAACGTGCTGGTGGTGTGGAACAACCCGCAACTGGCGACACGCTATCTCGCGCACTGGCAAAGCCGCTTCGATCAGGGCACGCCGTACCGCTCCGCGTACTGACGCCGCCGGCGCGCGGCACAGGTCGGGCGCCCCTGGCGAACGGTCAATGAAGCTCGCTCGTGCGGCCGGCAACGGCGCCGACCCTCGCCTGCTGCGTGCAGTTGCTCCGGTGCGCCTGCGCCTGGCTGGCCGAAAGATCCGCGGCGGCGGCGGTGAGCGACGCTGCGCGCAGGCAGGCTTCGTCGGCGGCCAGATAGTTCTGGACCATCGGATAGATGATGTAGAGCGCGAAAGCGAGATACCCAACGTACAGAAATCGACCCATGATGCCTTGTCTTGGACAGGTTGTTTCGCACTATTTACGGCACCGCGACGGGCGACTTTAGCAGTTCGCCGACGTGCCCCCGCCGCGCGGCATCGCCACGCATACCGACTTGGCGGCATCGCGCGGAATGCGCGATACTCTCCCCCGTGAAACCGGCAAGCGTGCGGCGGCCAAACCCGCGCCGCGGCACTTCGCGCACGCGCTGCCGACACGCAACCGACGCCCGGCCTTCGCCGCCGGGACATCGCCCATGCACATTGCCCCCAAACCGCCCGACGAAGCGGCCCGGCTCACCACGCTGCACGCGCTCGCCCTCCTCGACACGCCGCCGGAAGAGCGCTTCGACCGACTCACCCGCCTCGCGCGACGACTGTTCGACGTCCCGATCGCACTCGTCAGCCTCGTCGACGAAAATCGCCAATGGTTCAAGAGCCGCACGGGGCTCGACGCCCCCGAAACATCGCGCGACGTGTCGTTCTGCGCGCATGCGCTGCTCACGAACGACGCACTGGTGATCCCCGACGCCCTGCTCGACGAGCGCTTCCACGACAATCCGCTCGTCACCGGCGCGCCGGGCATCCGCTTCTATGCGGGCCA
The DNA here is from genome assembly GCF_902830275.1 of Burkholderia stagnalis. Classification (GTDB taxonomy): domain Bacteria; phylum Pseudomonadota; class Gammaproteobacteria; order Burkholderiales; family Burkholderiaceae; genus Burkholderia; species Burkholderia stagnalis. The sequence continues at coordinate 212,677 of NZ_CADESW010000004.1, forward strand.
GCCGCTGTCCGCGCCGAACGGCGCGCGGGTCGGCACGCTGTGCCTGATCGACACAAAGCCGCGTTCGCTCGACCACGACGAGCTGGCGCTGCTCGACGATCTCGCGCACATGACCGAACGCGAAATCGCCGCGCTGCATCTCGCGACCACCGACGAGCTCACGCAACTGACGAACCGGCGCGGCTTCGAGATGCTCGCCCGGCACGTGCTGAGCCTCTGCGCGCGGCTCGGCCGGCGCGCGGTGCTGCTGTTCTTCGATCTGAATGATTTCAAGGCGATCAACGACCGCTTCGGCCATGCCGAAGGCGACCGCGCGCTCAAGGCGTTCGCGGAAACGCTGACGGGCGCGCTGCGCGACAGCGACGTGATCGCGCGGCTCGGCGGCGACGAGTTCGTCGCGCTGCTGAGCGCGACCGACGCGGGTGACGCCGACGAACCCGTCGATCGCGTCACCCGCGCGCTCGCGGCACGCAACGCCGCGGACGCGCGCGGCTACGCGATCCGGTTCAGCGCCGGCCATGTCGCGTACGATCCGGCGCGCCATCACTCGGTGTCGGATCTGCTCGCGTCGGCGGACCGTCACATGTACGAGCACAAGCAGCGCGGCAAGGCGGCGCGCATCTGAGCGCAACGCGCCGCTTGCGCGCCGGTCACGCGCCGCATGGCGGCGCGCTGGCCATCGCCTCGACGATCTGCTCCGGCGTCAGGTCGCGCTGATGCGTCGCGAGCGACCAGCGATGGCCGAACGGGTCCTCGACCTGGCCGTAGCGATCGCCCCAGAACATGTCGGTGGCCGGCATCGTGAGCTGCGCGCCTGCCGCGACCGCCTGCGCGATCGCCGCGTCGACATCGGGCACATACAGGTGCAGGCAGACCGCCGTTCCTTTCAGCGCCTTCGGCCCGAGCGCGCCGTGCTCGGGCATTTCGTCGACGAGCATCAGCGTCGAATCGCCGATGCTCAGGCAGGCGTGCGCGAGCCGGCCGTTCGGCGCCGGCAGGCGTATCCGCTCGACCGCGCCGAACGCGCGCTTGTAGAAGTCGATCGCATCGGCGGCGCCGGCGCAGATCAGATGGGGCGTCAGCGTGCGCATCCCTTCCGGGATCGGTTTGACGGACGTGGACATGAGCGTGTCTCCTTCGAGTGAATGATCGGGTCGAAAAACGGAACGCGGCGCGCGATGCGCACGCCTCCGCTCACACGACGGACGAGCCGATGCGGAATCGACATGCACGGCAAAAATATTTTCGCCGGACGGTGCAGCGAGCAGGCGGCGTGGCGGCGGCGGCACGATCCAGGCGCTCGAGTCGATTACCGGCGTGAACTTCGACCGTCCGATCCGCGAGGCGCCCGCTCGCTGGCGAAGGCCGCGACGTTCCTGCGCGAACATCTGTAAGCTGACGGCACTGCCGCGCCATGCCGGCGGCGTGACGCGCGACAGTTGGCGACCCGACGGCTCCGAGGCGTCGGGTCATTCCGAACCGCATCAGGAGTGCAATCTTGGCGACCTATATCGTTTTCACCCGCGAAAGCACACAGGATCAGCAGGAACTCGACGTCTATCGAAGCAAGGTCCGCGCGACCCTCGCCGGCCATCCGGTGAAGGTGCTCGCCTCGTACGGCCCCCAGGAGACGCTCGAGGGCGAAGGCCCGGAAGGCGTCGTGATCATGGAGTTTCCGTCGAAGGCTGCCGCGCATGCGTGGTATCACGGGCCCGAATACCAGGCGGTCGCCCAGCATCGCTTCAAGGGCGCGCGCTTTCGCGCGGTGCTGGTCGAGGGCGTGTAGGCGGAATCCGGTTTGCGTCCATGCGCGCATCGCGGCCGGACGAAAAAAATCCCCATGGGCCTTGAAACCATGGGGATGTGAAAAACCGTTGAGAGACACGGTGTCCGACCGAGGGTCTTGAAGCATTCGGGTAAGGTCAGACGCCTTGAAGTTTAGCGACGCCGCGATGCCGGACGGGTGTACATTTCGGCCGGCATCGGCCCGTCACAGTTCATGCGGCGAAGGATCGGACATCGCCGCCCCGCCCTTCCATGAAAAAAGTCCCCAGGGATCGTGCGATCCATGGGGACGTCAACGACCCGCGGAGAAACAGGCGGGGCCCGGACAGCACACTCAGGCACGAGGGGACATCCGGACAGCGCGCAGTCTAGACCGGGCGGCCGCGCGGACAAGGGCACAGATCGGGGCCGTTCGCGGCGCCACAGACTGCATGCCGCGCCATTCAGCCTTGCTTCCCGCCTGATTCGCACCCGGCGTGTTCGACGGCGCTGTCACCCGCCTTCAATCGGCCGATGGGGATCATCTCGGGAGAATCCGGGTTGCACGGGCTGCCGGTCCAGTCGCCCAGCCATGCGTCCACGGTCAGCCCGGCAAGCTTCAGCAGTTCGTCGATTTCCTCCCGTGACGGAAACGCGATGCGGGAACGCGAACGCAACAGCCGGCTATCGGCAGCCACCCGATAGCATGTTTCATAGGTGACGATGCCCGTTTCCGGGTCCCGCGCGACGTCGTTCCACGCTTGCGCCGGCCCCAGCTCGGGATGGTCGACCTCGCGCCCGGATTCGGCAGGAACCCATTCCCGCCATTCCTCGACGGCGGGGTTCCGGCTGTCGAAGATGAATCGCCCGTGCGGCGCAAGGTGCGCGGCGACCGTCTGGAGTACCGCGAGCCTGTCAGCCTGCGTCAGGAACACCTGGAACGCGTGGCCGGTCATCACCACGAGGTCGAAGCGACGGCCAACGCGCACGTTGCGGCCGTCCGCGGCGACCCAGTTCACCCGGTCGCCGCCGGGGCGTGCGCGTGCGATCTCGAGCATCGCCACTGCGGGATCGACGCCCCATACGGCGCCACAGCCGGCCTGCGCAATGGCCGCGCTCAGCACGCCCGTGCCGCAGCCAAGGTCCAGCACCGACGCGCAGCCCTCGGCCAGCGTCAGACAGTAGTCGAAGCTGGTGCTCCAGTCATTGTCGGCATCGTAGAAGCTGGCGAGGTCCGGGTCTTCGTATAGTGCGTCGTAAATCATCGGTCGGGAGGAAAGGAAGCGGACGAGCGCCGCAGTAGCCGGCAAGCGGCTTTCGCGCCGGATTCAGCCGTTGGAAAGGTCCGCCTGCCCTGTCCGGAGACCTGTTTCATCTTGCGACGCCTTGTATCGGGCATAGGCTTTCGCAGCGCCCATCGCTTCATGGTGCGTCGCAAATGTCTCGTCGATCTTGTGCGTCATGCCGGGGATGTGCGTCTTCATCGGCGCATGGTCGCTCTTGCGCTCGAACCGGACCAGCGCACGCCACACGCCCTGAGGTTCTTCATACGCCTCGCAGAAACACAGATAGCCGTTCTCGTCGACAACCGCGCGCTCCGACATGTCAGCCTCCGCATTGAATGGCGAACAACCCGGGGACGGCGCATGGTCGATCGCAACGCCGTACCCGTGAACGGTGAATCGCTCCAGCATAGGTCACGCGACGCGGCTTGGCCACACGTCCGGGAAGTTTTTCGAACGTTCGGCGCGCTGGCCGTCGCGCGACGGCCTCTCGCCCCAAGGGCCGGGCCTGTTCCGACCTTGCCGGGTTCCGCGACCGGCTCAAAAGCGGTCGTCCGCAATCGCCGGCATCACGAGTTCCCGGACGAACGACGCGTTGGACAGGTGCAGCAGCGTGCGCACCACCGCCACCACGTCATGGACCGGCACGCTCTGGCCATCGCCGCGCGCCGCGGCGTCTTCCAGCGGGACCGACAAGGCATCGTCGGTATTCAGGTAGCCGAGTTGCAGGCACGTGACGGCCAGGCGGCTGCCCCGGAACCCTTCGCGCAGCGCATCGGCAATCCCGTTGAGCGCGAACTTCGATGCGCCGAACGCCACTTCCGGGCGCCCGCTTTGCCGAAGTGCCGATGTCGACCCGGTCAGGAACAGCTGCGGCTTGTCGGCACGCAGCAGCCGCGGCACCAGACGCTTGAGCAGCAGCAAGGTGGCCGTGATGTTGACGTTCACCAGGTTCGCAATGGTGTCGTCCGAATCGTCCAGGAAAGCATAGGCGTCGGTGAAGGCCGTTTCCTCCCAGATTCCGAGGTTGCAGATCAGCACGTCCAGTTCGGCGGGCGCGGCTCGCGCGATCTGCGCCACGGCATCGGCAGGAGACGCCATGTCCGCCTCGATCCACTGGAGATCGACGGCGTCAGGCAACGTCAGCGCGTTCGGCCGCTTGCGCGATACGCCGATGACGGTGTCGCCGGGGCTGCACAGGCCTTCGACAAACGCACGGCCCAGCCCCTTGCTGGCACCGACGATCATGATCTTCACGGGTGTCTCTTCCTTTGATGGGTGTGTTGCCACCGATGCGTATGCGCTGCGAACGCTCGACCGCTTGCCGTGAAACGCCTGCACGCCAGGACTTTCTATACCATGCGAGAAGGTTGCTCCAACAACGATTTCGAAGCTGCCCACCGAAAGCGATATGTTTTGCCGGAGCCATGATGACGACCACGTACAACGAAACGCGCCGCATCGATGCACTGATGGACTGCATCGGCACTGTCCTGTTCGCGGCCGGGAACGTGATTTCAGCCGTTCGTGCCCGCGCGCGTGATGATGCCGATATCGAGGCGCTCGAACGCGCCGTCCAATCCGCGCGCACCCTCCTCACCGCATCTCCTGCCGAGCCGCCTGCAGTAACGGCCGACAAGACCGGCCCGGAAGCGGTCGGGCTCGCGCATGCCACGACACCTTCGACGTTTCAGGCGCGCGTGCAACCGTGGATGCTCGAATGCTTCGGAGCGGCGACAGCGAACGATCGCACGGAGCGGAATCATCGCTTCCTCGAAGAAGCGCTCGAACTCGTGCAGGCATGCGGCTGTAACGCGAGCGAAGCGCACCTGTTCGTTGACTATACGTTCGGGCGCCCGGCCGGTGAGCCGGCACAGGAGGCCGGCAGCGTGATGGTGACGCTGGCGGCGCTCTGTCTCGCGAATGCGCTGGACATGCACGCGGCCGGAGACACCGAGCTCGCGGACATCTGGACGAAGGTCGAACGGAACCGCGCCAGGCATGCCGCGAAGCCGAAATATGCGCCGCTGCCGTCGGCCGTGTAGCCGCGAATGCCGTTGCATCCGCCGTTGAACCTTCCTGTTCTTCAGCAAATGGCGCTGCCCCGGAGACCTCCTATGTTGAAGTTCAACGAATCACGATCAGATCTGCGGAAGCTCATCCAGCGTACGAGACACTTTGGTTGCGTCGACGTCGAGCTCGATCCCCTGCGAGGCGTCGCGGTACACAACCGTCTTCAACGCCGGTCCGACAACGCTCTGGCCTCCAACCGAGAAGATCGTATAGACGTCGTCGCCGCCCATGATTGCATCGACAACGTCCATGACACGCGCCTCGCGCGGCACTTCGACCCAGCTGTCGTCTTGGGGATTGACCTTCGCCCAACGCACGTGCGTCACGCGCCTGGTCAGCAGATCGATTCTCACGCCATTCACTGCAAAGATGGACATCGTGCCCTCCCTGGGATCACTCGGCAATGCGTTCGGACTACGCGTTCGTCAATCATAGCGCTGCGGCTTGATCGATGCGGTGCTGAAGCCGGATATCTCCGCTTCCGACCTGGGCTCATTCTGGTTCAGGATTCGCACGCAGTAATTTCGCAGTCGTGGCCGCAGCTTCGCGGTTCTACACGGTGGGCTATCGATTGAGTTGACCATGAGGGCTCGGACCAACGAATACGTATTTGGAGGAAATACAATGGACGCTTCTCGTATCTCCGGCGCGCCGGGCACTGCACACATTCAAGGCCACAGCGGCGACTCATCCGCTCAGCAACCTTCAAGGCCCATTTCTCCTCGTCGTGTCCCGACCAACGAGCTGCTTCAGAGCAATTTGCAACGTTTCGTTCGGAAAGAAAAAGAAACCCCTCTGCCCAGCCATGATCCCGTGAATGTTCCGCACATCTCGAGTGCGATGCATAAGCTCAATGTGGAAAAGAACCGACTGGCGACACATCAAAAAAAATATGAGGAACAGCTACAACAAGGAAATAAACCCGCACCCATTAAAACATCTGAGGCGAATATCGATAAATTAAAAAAAATGCTGGATAAAGCAGAAGATTCCGGAAATCTCAGCAGCGAAGAGTTCAAGAAGCTGGCGATACAACACGCAAAATCAAGTAGCAACAGTCCATTTCTCTCCGGCACACCCGAATATACGGTGGGGCTAAACAGTCAAGAGTCTTACGCAAAGGACTCGCTCGCACGAGGAAATCCGGCGGTCTTCTCGATTCTCCATACAGATCGCGCGCAGACAAATCCGGCGAATAGCAGGGAGCACGAACTGCTATTGCCCGTTGCGGAATACCGGCGAGAAGTCGCTGGAACGTTCACTATGGGGCAAGGAGGGAGCAAGACCTATGTTGATACCAGTGGCGATCAACCAGTCACCTATCACGGCGAAGATGCTCAACAGAAGTTCGAACATGCAGCCGGCAAATTGAACACACAGTCGTAATTGAATGCCACTCCGTGAACAATTCGAAGGCCGCTAACGCGGCATACACCAATTGTTCACGGTGGCAATCACGCGTGATCCGCCGTCAAACGCCTCTCCGTCGCGTTACGTCCGGGAAATTGCGCCGCAAACTCGGATGGACCGCGCCCGCAGAACAACCTACAGCCTGTATTTCACGAACCCAGGTGATCGCTTGTAGCGCGCGCGCCGCGCGATAACACCCTGCTCGCCTCTTGCGATCAGGTTCATGGGTCCGTCGCCAGCCGCGCCGACCTATGCAGCAAGACCATCAACAACTAGGTCGGTTCTACGCAAGTATCGGACGACGTGCCGCGTGCGAAGCATCAGAAGCCTCCACCGGATCCGTTCTCGCGCGAGGAATCGGAATCGATCATTAAAGAAGCTGAGCGCGTGCACCCAGGCCAAGTGCACAACTTGATCGACCTCTGGTTCTGGACCGGGTTGCGGACGTCCGAGATCTTCGGCCTCCAATGGCTGAACGTGGATCTCCCGAGCGGGACGATCCTCGTTGCGGAAGCGCTCGTCCGCGGCGAGCACAAGGATTGCACGAAGACGGCAGTCGCACGCACGGTCCGGCTAAACAGCCAGGCGCTCAGTGCCTTGAAGCGGTAGCGTGTGTTCACGGGAATTGCCGGCGCAGCAATCTTCCACGATCCCAGATACAGCAGGCGCTGGGAGGATGAGCGCGCATTCCGCCGCAGTTTCTGGACGCCGACTCTGAAACGACTCGGAATTCGCTACCGGCGGCCGTACAACATGCGGCATAGCTACGCGACGGCAATGCTGATGACCGGAATGACCCCAACCTTTTGCGCGAAACGGCTCGGGCACAGCATCGAGATGTTCCTGACAACGTACGCGAAATGGATGGATGGTGAGCAGAACGCTCTAGAGATGGCGAGGCTCGAATCGGCGCTAATGTCCTCGAGTTGCCCCGGAAAGCAAAACAGGCGCCGAGGCGCCTGTTTTGTTGAAGCATTCTGTGGGGTGGCTGATGGGACTCGAACCCACGACGACAGGAATCACAATCCTGGACTCTACCAACTGAGCTACAGCCACCACTGATACTGCTTTCTTCGCTGCGTCGCGTTCTGTTCAACAGCGAAGAAGCAAGATTATATAAAGCGTTTTTAATCTTGCCAAGCCTTTTTTTCAAAATTTTCGTCGGCGGCGAAAAGATGCGTGCGCGCCTCGTCGAACACGGCCAGATCGCCGCGCGCGAGCTTCTTGTTGTCGGACAGCACACGACGCCAGCCACGCGCCCCCGCCTCGCCGCGATACAGCCCGAGCGCATGACGCACGACCGCACCGAGGTACGTGCCGCGCTTCAGTTCCGCCGCGCAATACGCGATCAGCTGCGCCTCCGCTTCCTCGCGCGTCGGCGCCGCTTCGCTCGCGCCGTAGAACCGCCGATCGACGTCCGCCAGCACGTAAGGATTGTGATACGCCTCACGGCCGAGCATCACGCCGTCGACATGCTCGAGATGCTGCGCGACTTCGTCGAGCGTCTTGATGCCGCCGTTGATCACGATCTCCAGCGCCGGGAAATCTCGCTTCAGCCGATACGCATAGTCGTACTTGAGCGGCGGGATCTCGCGGTTCTCCTTCGGCGACAAGCCTTTCAGGATCGCATTGCGCGCGTGCACGACGAACACCTCGCAGCCCGCTTCGGCAACCGTGCCGACGAAGTCCCGCACGAATTCGTATTCCTCGACCGCATCCACGCCGATCCGGTGCTTGACCGTCACCGGCACCGACACGGCGTCGCGCATCGCCTTCACGCAATCCGCGACGAGCTGCGGCTCGTTCATCAGGCACGCGCCGAACGCGCCACGCTGCACCCGTTCCGACGGGCAGCCGCAGTTCAGGTTGATTTCGTCGTAGCCCCACTGCTCGCCGAGCTTCGCCGCGCGCGCCAGATCGTCCGGCTCGCTGCCGCCGAGCTGCAGCGCGACCGGCGATTCGTTCGGCGTGAACGCGAGATGCCGCTGCGCGTCGCCGAACAGCAGCGCGCCGGTCGTGATCATTTCCGTGTAGAGCCACGTATTGCGCGTGAGCGTACGGTGGAACGACCGGCAATGACGGTCGGTCCAGTCCAGCATCGGCGCCACGGACACGCGGCGGGGAGGAAGCGAAGGCGAAACGGACATGGAATTCGGGCAACGGACGGCGCGGAAACAACCGCGCATTCTACCGCAACGGGCGCCCTGCCCGCCCGGCGCTATGCGCCCGCGTCGCCGGCCAGTTCCGAATCGACCGCGCGCCGCGCCGCGTCGAACCCGCGCTCGATCACCCGTCGCTCGGTCAGCAGCAGCCCGTCGACCTTCACGAGCCGCCAGTCGATCCGCACCGCATCGCCTTGCAGCACGCGGTAGTGCACGTGTTCGCCGTCCCAGACCTGCTCGGTCTTCACTTCGATCTCGAAGCCGCGGTACGGCTCGCTGTAGTCGCCGAGATCGCTGCCTCTCAGTTCCATCGCGCGCTCCGTCGATAAGCGACGCCCCGCGCGAGCCGCCAGGCCCGCGCGGGGCGTTCAGTCATATTCGTTAGACAGGATGGCCTTGCCGTCGGCGGTGAGATCGACCCGGTCGCCGGCCGTCTGGTAGATCAGCCCTTCGTTCAGCAGCACGTACACAATGTCGCTGAAGGTCGCCGGCACCGGCCGGCTGTCGCCGAACTGGTCGATCCACTTCAGCGCCTCGATGGCTTCGGGAGAAAGGATGGGGGTCATACGCTGCCTCCGCGTCGGTGTCGCTCCATCCTAGCACTTCGCCCGGACGGCGAATACCGATGCGGCTACGCAGCGACAAGGCGCCGCGGCGGCCGCCCCGGACGGCAAAGCCCGGGCCGACGGCGCGCGGCCGGCGCCGGCTCGCTCAGAGCCGCGCGATCGACACCTCGGTCGACTTCACGAGCGCGACGACTTCCGCGCCGACCTTCAGTTCGAGTTCGTCGACCGAGCGGGTCGTGATCACCGACGTGACGATGCCGAACGGCGTTTCCACGTCGACCTCGGACACCACGGGCCCGCGGATGATCTCCTTCACCTTGCCCTTGAACTGGTTGCGTACGTTGATTGCGGTGATGCTCATCGGGTTGATCGCTCCGAAGAAAAAGACTCAGGATGGGCGGCAGGTGCCGCCCGGATTAAACGGCCCAGCGAATCCGCCCGTCCGGCCGCGCGTCGCCCGCGCCCTGCGCGGGCTGCGCCGCCGTGCCCGGGCCGCCCGCGAGCACGCGCTGCAGCACGCGGTCCTCGAGCGCGGCGAATGCCGCCGACGCACGGGCGCGCGGCCGGTCGAGCGGCACCGGCTGGTCGAACGCGACGCGCCCCTGCTCGATCAGCAGGATCCGGTCGCCGAGCGCGACGGCTTCGTGCGCGTCGTGCGTGACGAGCAGCGCCGTGAACCGGTGCTCGCGCCACAGCCGCTCGATCAGTGCATGCATCTCGATGCGGGTCAGCGCGTCGAGCGCGCCGAGCGGCTCGTCGAGCAGCAGCAGTTGAGGCCGATGCACCAGCGCGCGCGCCAGCGCGACGCGCTGCCGCTGGCCGCCCGACAGTTGTGCGGGCCAGTCGTCGGCGCGTTCGAGCAGGCCGACTTCGTCGAGCACCGCGCGCGCATCGTCGCGCGCACCGCGCCCGAGCCCGAGCATCACGTTCTGCAGCACGGTCTTCCACGGCAGCAGGCGCGCGTCCTGGTACATGATCCGGGTGTCGAGCGCGCCGCCGCCTTCGCCGCGCGCCGTCAGCGTGCCGCTGCTCGCCTGCTCGAGGCCCGCGACGAGCCGCAGCAGCGTCGACTTGCCGCAGCCGCTGCGGCCGACGATCGCGACGAAGCTGCCGCGTGCGATGCCCAGGTCGATGTCGTCGAGCACGATGCGCGCGCCGAAGCGCTTGCTGATGCCGCTCAGCGTGACCGCGTCGTCCGCCGGCGCGATGCCGGCTGCGCGGCGCCGCGCGAGCGGCACCACCGATGCGCCGCCGTCGCGCTCGAGGATCGCCGCGTCGCGGGCGTCGCCGTCCGCGATGCGCGCCTGCGTGAATTCGGCCTCGAGGTCCGCGGCGGCGAGCGGCCCGTAACCGGCCGCCGAAATCGTCGCATTCATGCCTGTGCTCCTGTTTGATAGGCGGGATGCCAGCGCAGCGTCACGCGTTCGAGCCATTTCGCGAGCACGTCGGCCAGCTTGCCGAGCACTGCGTACAGCAGGATGCCGACCACCACCACGTCGGTCTGCAGGAATTCGCGCGCATTCATCGTCATGTAGCCGATGCCCGACTGCGCGGAGATGGTCTCCGCGACGATCAGCATCACCCACATCAGGCCGAGCGCAAACCGCACGCCGACGAGGATCGACGGCAGCGCGCCAGGCAGGATCACGTCGCGATAGAGCGCGAAGCCGCGCACGCCGTAGCTTTTCGCCATTTCGATCAGGTTCGCGTCGACCGAGCGGATCCCGTGATACGTGTTGATGTAGACCGGGAAGAACACGCCGAGCGCGACGAGGAACAGCTTGGCCTTCTCGTCGATGCCGAACCACAGGATCACGAGCGGGATCATCGCGAGCGCCGGGATGTTGCGGATCATCTGGATCGTCGAGTCGAGCGCGACCTCGGCGGCTTTCGACAGGCCGGTCGCGAGCCCCAGCGCGAGACCGACGCCGCCGCCGAGCGCGAAGCCGAACAGCGCGCGCCAGGTGCTGACCTTCACGTTCGCCCACAGCTCGCCGGACACGACGAGCGACCACGCGGCACGCACCACGGCGACCGGCTCGGGCAGCACGCGGGTCGACAGCCAGCCGATGCGCGCGCCGGCCTCCCAGACGGCCAGCAACGCGAGCGGCACGAGCCACGGCGCCGCGGTGCGCCATGCACGGGCGGCCAGGCCGCCGCCCGTCGTCGATTTCGTTGTCATCGCAGGCCTCCCTTCGCTCAGCTCTGGCTTGCCTTCGGCAGGTAGCTGTTGCCGACGATCTCGCCGAACGGGCCGGACAGCGGCCCGGTCGCCTTCGCCGCGCCGCGCCCCTTGATCAGCGGGAACACGAGCTCGGCGAAGCGATACGATTCCTCGAGATGCGGATAGCCCGACAGGATGAACGTCTCGACGCCGAGTTCCGCGTATTCGCGCATGCGCGCCGCGACCTGCTCGGGATTGCCGACGAGCGCGGTGCCCGCGCCGCCGCGCACGAGGCCGACGCCGGCCCACAGGTTCGGATACACCTCGAGCGACTCGCGGCCGCCGCGCTTGCCGCCGTGCAGCGCGGCCATCCGGCGCTGGCCTTCCGAATCCATGTTCGCGAACGCCTGCTGCGCGCGGGCGATCGTCGCGTCGTCGAGCCGGCTGATCAGGCGATCCGCATCGCGCCACGCTTCTTCCTCGGTCTCGCGCACGATCACGTGCAGGCGGATGCCGAACTTGATCTGGCGGCCGCGTTCCGCCGCCCGTGCGCGCACGTCGGCGATCTTCTTCGCAACGGCCTCGGGCGGTTCGCCCCACGTCAGGTAGGTGTCGATATGATCGGCGGCAATCGCGTGCGCGGCCGGCGACGAGCCGCCGAACCACAGCGGCGGGTGCGGGCGCTGCACCGGCGGATACAGCGCCTTGCCGCCCTTCGACTGCAGGTGCTTGCCGATGTAGTCGAAGCCGCCGTTGTCGTGCGACGCGGTGAGCAGCCCGCGCCAGATGTTCAGGAAATCGTCGGTGATCTCGTAGCGCGTGTCGTGATCGGCAAACAGGCCGTCGCCTTCGAGTTCGGCCGCGTCGCCGCCCGTCACGACGTTGATCAGCAGGCGCCCGCCGGACAGCCGGTCGAACGTCGCGGCCATGCGCGCCGCCAGGCCCGGCGACGCGATGCCGGGCCGCACCGCGACCAGGAATTTCAGGCGCTGCGTGGCCGGAATCAGGCTCGACGCGACCACCCACGCATCCTCGCAGGAACGGCCGGTCGGCAGCAGCACGCCCTCGTAGCCGAGCGTGTCGGCCGCGACGGCGACCTGCTTGAAGTAATCGTAGTCCGCGGCGCGTGCGCCTTCGGCGGTACCGAGATAGCGGCTGTCGCCGTGCGTGGGGATAAACCAGAACACATTCATCTGCTGCTCCTGCGTGACTGTCCTTGCCAGAATTGAGATAAAGCAGCGCCCTGCTCGCGCCGCCAACGGGCGGCGCATGCATGACGTGCGTTCGAATCGGGGTATGTTGCGGTCAGCCGCGCGGCGGGCAAGAACGCGCGGGCACGGCTGTTTCTGGGAAATCAGTCTAGGGATCGGGGGTAGGCTTTGGAACGATTTTTTTGAGCTTAGGTTTTCCGCTTTCCTGATTAGCACGACGCTGCAGCGAATATCGGCCCGCGTCCCCCTATAATGACGCACCATTTCGAACAATTCCGCGCAGACGGCCCCGGCCGCGCGCGCTTGCGGTGCACTCATCGATGCAGAAAGTCATCCTGCCGTTCCTGTCCGGCTTCCTGGCCGCCCTGTTCTTCCGCGAAGCGACGCTCGCGTTGCTGCACACCGCGGACCTGATCGCCGCGGCCGGCTTCTCGACCGCGCCGTTCGCGCCGCTCGGCATTCCTGAGTTTGTCGCGAACGCGCTGATCAGCGCATGCTGGGCGATCCCGATGGCGTGGCTGCTGCGGGTGTCGCCGGAGCGCGAGGCGCCGTGGATCGGCGCGCTGGTGTTCGGCGGAATCGTGCTGACGGCCGCGCGCGTGTTCGCGATCGACCCGCTGCGCGGCATCTGGCCGTCCGGCAACATGCTGCCGGTGCTGGCCGTCGGCTTCGCGGCGAATGCGCTGTGGGGCTGGGGCGCGCTCGTGTTCATGCGCGCGTTCATGTCGGATGATGCGGGCGAAGACTGACGCGCCCTCGCCGTTCTCCGCCTGAAAACGATTCGGCCGCCTGCATGGGCGGCCGAGTTATTTGAAGCGGCGATTTCTCGCGGACGGCGCCGCGCGCGTCAGTCCTTCAGGTTCCGCAGCGGATGCGTGTCCGGCGTCCACGGGCTGTCGAACATCGCTAGCACGTCCGCGCGGCCGACTTCCGCAATCGACTTGAAACGCCAGGCCGGCTGATGGTCCTTGTCGACGATCAGCGCGCGCACGCCTTCGATCACGTCGCCGCGCGCGAACGTCGAGCGCGTCAGGTCGAGGTCGCGCCGCAGGCAATCGGCCATCGTCGCGCCGCGCGCGCGATCGACCACTTCGAGCGACACCGCCATCGACAGCGGCGACAGCTGGCTGCGCATCGCATGCGTCGCCTTTTCGATCCACCCGTCCACGGCCGCGCAATCCTGGTCGGCATCGAGCGACGCGAGGATCGCGACGAGGTCGGGCTGCGCGAAATGACGGTCGATGCCGGCGCGCGCGTCGGCCAGCGACGACGTGTCGGGCGTCGGCACGACCTTGTGCGCGGCGGCCGCCGCGGCCACGCATTCGACCGCCTGCGCGCCGCTGTCGAAGCGTTCGTGACGCAGCGCGTCGAGCAGCGCCGGCAGTGCCGCGTCGGGCACGTAGACGTCGGCGAGCTGCGCATGCAGCGCGCCCGCCGCGTCGAGCGTCGCGCTGGTCACGGCGAGATAGCGGCCGATCGCACCGGGCGTGCGCGCGAGGAACCAGCTCATCCCGACATCGGGAAACAGGCCGATGCGCGTCTCCGGCATCGCCATCTTCGTCGAATCCGTAACGACCCGCAGCCCGCCCGTGTGGCGCGCTGCCTGCGAGATGCCCATCCCGCCGCCCATCACGACGCCGTGCATCAGCGCGATGTACGGCTTCGGGAAGCTGAAGATCGCGTGGTTCAGCGTGTATTCCTCGATGAAGAACGTATCGACCGCATCGCGGTCGCCGCGCTGCCATGCATCGTGGAAGAAGCGCACGTCGCCGCCCGCGCAGAACGCGCGCGGATGCGGGCTGGTCACGACGACCGCGACGACCTCCGGATCGTCGCGCCAAGCGTCGAGCGCCGCGTGCATGATGCGGATCATCCCGACCGACAGCGCGTTGAGCGCCTTCGGCCGGTTCAGTTCGAGAAAGCCGACGCGGTTCGCCACGTAGGCGCGCACGTCGGGCTGGTCGGAAGCGACGGGAATGGAATCGGTCATGGAAGGAATCCGGCTGGCGACAGGCGTACGGTCAGTGCGCCTGCATCTTCGAGAACAGGTTCAGCACCACGACGCCCGCGACGATCAACGACAGGCCGATCACCGCCGGCACGTCCGGCACCTGACGATACAGCAGCATCGCGACGAGCGTGATCAGCACGATGCCGGCGCCCGACCACACCGCATAGATGATGCCGACCGGCATCGTCCTGAGCGTCAGCGACAGGCAGTAGAAGGCGGTGGCGTAGCCCGCCACGACGAGCAGCGACGGCCAAAGGCGCGTGAAGCCGTCGGCCGCGCGCAGCGCGGACGTGCCGATCACCTCGGCGACGATCGCGATCGCGAGCCATGCATAACCGGGCAGCTGCATCGCTCAGCTCCTCGCCAGCGCGAGCGCCGCGTAGTCGTGGCCCAGCTCCGCGCACAGCGCCTCGACGACGAGCTCGTGGTCGGCGCGCTGCGGCAGCCCCGACGCAGTTACCGTGCCGATCACGCCGGCCCCCGCGACCGTCAGCGGAAACGCGCCGCCGTACGACGCATACTCGGCCACCGGCAGGCCGTGCTTGTCCGCGAGCGTCGAGCCGGCCTGCTTCATGCGCAGGCCGATCGCATACGAGCTGCAGCGGAAATGCGCGACGACGTTGCGCTTGCGGCGCACCCAGTCGGCGTTGTCGGGCGTCGCGCCGTCCAGCGCGGCATAGAACAGCGGCTGGCCGAACGTGCCGATGTCGATCGCGACCGCATGGCCGCGCGACGCGGCGAGCGCATGCAGCCGGTTGCCGAGCGCCCACGCGCGGGCGGCATCGAAGCGGGGAAACACGAGCGCCTGTTCCTGCGCGCCGATCGACTGCAGATCGAGAGCGATATCCATGAATCCGTCGAAGCAAGAAGTGAAGGCTGCCGGGGCCGCTGCGATCGCACGCAGCCCCGCTGCCGGAGTGGCGAGACAAACCGCTCGATTCTATCGCACGCGCCCTCGGTACCGGCCCCACACGCTGCTTGTCAGAAAGTGCTTGCACGCCGGTCGAGATTGCCTCTATAATCTATTTCTTCAACGGACGCGGGGTGGAGCAGTCTGGCAGCTCGTCGGGCTCATAACCCGAAGGTCGTAGGTTCAAATCCTACCCCCGCAACCAAGCATCACAGAGAGCCTTGATTTCACGATGAAATCAAGGCTTTTTGCTTTTCTGGCCGGCGTGCGCCGAACCGGCGTCGACATATACCCAGGCAGGCACGCCCGAAGCGAGCACGACGCGGTCGCGTCGATAGGACGACACCTCGTAGTCGTCCGCGTGTTTCAGCTCTGCGGCGGTGATCGGGAAGACCATCCCGCTGACCTTGTCGGCCGGGTTGCCCGTGCAGGTCACGACCGGGTGATGCGTGTTGCCGCTCGTTGCCACGACCGCCGGATCCTCGCTTTTCAGCATCGACAGCGCATAGCCGGGCATTTCGTCGGACTGGCCGTCGAGCTTGCGGCCGAATGTCGTCAACTGGACCTGCTCCAGCTGCAACGTGCCGTACGAGAAGAGGCGCTCCGAAAACGCGCCAGGTGTCGCCGTCATGAGATGCCCTTGTCCGTGTGGTGCACCCGATTCCACAGAGGACGACGCAGCGCCGCGCCGCCGTTCGAGAATGCCCCGCACGGGTGATACACTCGCAACACCTCGTCCCTTCCACTCGACATGAAATTCTGCTCCGTCTGCGGTCACGAAGTCATCGCGCGCATTCCTCCGGGCGACAACCGCGAACGCTTCGTCTGCGATCAATGCGGCACGATCCATTACCAGAATCCGCGCAACGTCGTCGGCACGGTCCCCGTGTGGGGCGAGCAGGTGCTGCTGTGCCGCCGCGCGATCGAGCCGCGCTACGGCTTCTGGACCCTGCCGGCAGGCTTCATGGAAATGGGCGAGACGACCGCCGAAGCCGCCGCGCGCGAGACGCTCGAGGAAGCCGGCGCGCGCGTCGAGGTGCAGAGCCTGTTCACGCTGCTGAACGTGCCGCACGTGCACCAGGTGCACCTGTTCTACCTGGCGCGGCTCGTCGATCCCGCATTCGAGGCCGGCGAGGAAAGCCTCGAGGTGAAGCTGTTCGACGAGGCCGACATTCCGTGGGACGACATCGCGTTCCCGACCGTCAGCCAGACCCTGCGATTCTTCTTTGCCGACCGTGCCGCCGGCGACTACGGCGTCCACACCGGCGATATCTTCCGCTCGCTGCGCGCCGGCTGAGCCCGCGACCCATGGTCCCCTGGCTCGGCCCAGACGATCCGTTTCCGCCCGTCACGCGGGCGCTCGGCCCGGCAACCGGCGCGCCGGGGCTGCTCGCCGCGAGCGCCGACCTGCTGCCTTCGCGCCTCATCGACGCCTACCAGCACGGCATCTTCCCGTGGTATTCGGACGGCCAGCCGGTGCTGTGGTGGAGCCCCGATCCGCGAATGATCCTCGTGCCGGCCGAGTTCAAGGTGTCGCCTTCGCTGAAGAAGACACTGCGGCGCGTGCTGCGCGAACCCGAGTGGGAAGTGCGCGTCGACCACGATTTTGCCGGCGTGATGCGCGCGTGCGCGCAGGCGCCGCGGCGCGGCCAGCGCGGCACGTGGATCACCGCGGAGATCATCGACGCGTATACGTCGCTCTACCGCACCGGCAACGCGCACAGCATCGAGACATGGCGCGACGGGCGTCGCGTCGGCGGGCTTTACGGCGTCGCGTTCGGGCGGATGTTCTTCGGCGAATCGATGTTCGCGGACGAAACGGATGCGTCGAAGATCGCGCTGGCCACGCTCGTCGCCCACCTGCGCGACTGCGGCCTGCAGATGATCGATTGCCAGCAGAACACGTCGCACCTGGCGTCGCTCGGCGGCCGCGAGATCGCCCGCAAGACCTTCATCGCCCACGTGCGCCGCGCGGTGGCCGAACCGCCGATTCCGTGGCAATTCGACAAGCGTGCGCTCGCCGGGCTCGTGGGCCGCGGCGAACCGGTGGCCCCTACCGGGATCGAGCGCTAGGGCGACACGCGCACCCCGCCGCGAAAGCCGGCTCTCTTGCTCGCCAGCCCCCCATCCGTCAACTTCCCGCATTGGCCGCGGGCTTGCTCTTGTGGATGACTTCCACGCGGCATTCGCCCGGCCACGCCACGCACACCTTGAAATCGATGAAGCCGAACGTGTGCAGCAGCATCAGCAGGACGGCGACACCGCCGATCAGCGAAACCGTGGTGCCGGCAGTTTTCACGCCTGCCCGCCGCTTGCGAGAATCGCCGCCGCGCGGTGACGCGCGCGCCGCCCCGCGAACCCGGGTTCGGTGGTACGGTCGGCGGTCTGAACGTGCGCGCCGTCTTCGTCGACGAACGCCCAAATGCATTCCCACATCGGCATGGCTGCAGCGAAATACTGTATGAATGTACAGCATAGCACGACAGCCGCTTGATCGAGCCCCTTTGGAGCGACGAGGACGGAGGCGTCCCCTTTATTCCCGGCTGGTCGCACCCGCTCGATGGGCCTATTGTTGAATCGGGACATGATGCATTTAGCCCCGTTTTCATGTTAATTTTCTTGCATCCGCTTCGTTGCCGCCCGGCGGTGATTCGCCGGGAGTCGAAACACAATCTTTTGATTTATAACGGTTTTTGCAAGCAGTCGATGATGGACTGCCAGCAGAACGCGTCGCAACTGGCGTCGCTCGGCGGCCGCGAGCAGGCGCCGGCGCGGCACCCCATTCCTGCATCGAGAGCTGCCCATGACTCACCCGACTGAGCTGCCGCTTTCACCGCTTTCGGCGCTGCAATTCTATGCAACGGCGCCCTACCCGTGCAGTTACCTGGACGGCCGCGTCGCGCGCTCGCAAGTCGCGACGCCGAGCCACCTGATCAATTCCGACATCTACACCGAGCTCGTCAAGGCCGGCTTCCGCCGCTCGGGCGTGTTCACGTACCGCCCTTACTGCGACGGTTGCCGCGCGTGCGTGCCGGTGCGCGTGCCGGTCGCGGCGTTCACGCCGAACCGCACGCAGCGGCGGATGTGGAAGCGGCACCGCGCGCTCGTCGCGACGGTGTCGCCGCTGCACTACGACGAAGAGCATTACGCGCTCTACATGCGCTACCAGTCCGCGCGCCACGCGGGCGGCGGGATGGACCGCGACAGCCGCGACCAGTACGAGCAGTTCCTGCTGCAGAGCCGGATCAATTCGCGCCTCGTCGAATTCCGCGATCTCGATGCGCCGGGCGGCCAGCCCGGCCAGCTGCGGATGGTCAGCATGATCGACATCCTCGGCGACGGCCTGTCGTCCGTGTATACGTTCTTCGAGCCGGACGACCTGCACGCGAGCTACGGCACCTACAACATTCTCTGGCAGATCGAGCAGGCGAAAAGCCTCGGACTGCCCTACGTGTATCTCGGCTACTGGATCCGCGAGAGCCCGAAGATGGCGTACAAGGCGAACTTCCATCCGCTCGAAGGGCTCGTCGACGGGCGCTGGAAGGTGCTCGATCCGGCACGGATCGACCTGCCGCCGGTCGACGCTGCGCTCGCGCGCGCGCCGCTGCCCGGCGGGCATTCCGGCTCGGCCTGACGCGCGCCCGGCGGCACGGTGCACACATTCGCGCCCGCCGGCGCGACGCTCGCCCGCCAAACGCAGCCCCGGCCGCGCAACTCCCGGTAAAATAGCGGGTTGTCATATTTCTGGCTGTCGCCCATTCCCGTGTTCAGTTCCCTCTATCCGCTCGCCCGCGCATCCCTGTTCAAGATGGATGCGGAAGACGCTCACCACCTCACGCTGCGCGCGCTCGGCGCGGCCGGCCGCACCGGCCTCGCCTGCGCGCTGTCGGCCCGCGTGCCCGACGCGCCGCGCACCGTGATGGGGCTCACGTTCCGCAACCCGGTCGGCCTCGCGGCCGGCCTCGACAAGGACGGCGCGGCGATCGACGGCCTCGCGGCGCTCGGCTTCGGCTTCATCGAGGTCGGCACGGTCACGCCGCGCCCGCAGCCCGGCAACCCGCGCCCGCGCATGTTCCGGCTGCCGCAGGCCGACGCGCTGATCAACCGGATGGGCTTCAACAACAGCGGCGTCGACCAGTTCGTGAAGAACGTCCAGGCGGCCCGCTACCGCGGCATCCTCGGCCTGAACATCGGCAAGAACGCCGACACGCCGATCGAGCGCGCCGCCGACGACTACCTGTACTGCCTCGAGCGCGTCTATCCGTTCGCGAGCTACGTGACGATCAACATCTCGTCGCCGAACACGAAGAACCTGCGCCAGCTGCAGGGCGCGGGCGAACTCGACGCGCTGCTCGCGGCACTCAAGGACAAGCAGCAGCGCCTCGCCGACCTGCACGGCAAGCTCGTGCCGCTCGCGCTGAAGATCGCGCCGGACCTCGACGACGAGCAGGTCAAGGAGATCGCCGACACGCTGCTGCGCCACAAGATCGAAGCGGTGATCGCCACCAACACGACGCTGTCGCGCGCCGCGGTGCAAGGGCTGCCGCACGCGGACGAAGCCGGCGGCCTGTCCGGGCGGCCGGTGTTCGAGGCGTCGAACGAGGTGATCCGCAAGCTGCACGCCGAACTCGGCAGCGCGGTGCCGATCATCGGCGTCGGCGGCATCTTCTCCGGCGCGGACGCGCAGGCGAAGCTCGCGGCCGGCGCGGCGCTGGTGCAGCTGTACACCGGCTTCATCTATCGCGGCCCGACGCTCGTCGCCGAGTGCGTGAAGGCCGTGGCCGGCGCACGAGCGTCGTAATATAGGCATAAGCAAACTGTATTTCTGCATTGATAGCGTTTTCGCTATCATCGATGCCGAATTATTGACCCGGACCCGGTAAGGAACCACAAGATGAAAATTGCGCTGCTGAAGAAACTGCTGGTCGCCGGCCTGATCGGCGCGTCGTTCACCGCCGCGACCGCGCACGCGGCCGACCTGCTCGACGACGTGAAGCAACGCGGCACGCTGCGGATCGGCCTCGAGGGCACGTTCCCGCCGTTCAACTCGAAGAGCCCGAGCGGCGAACTGGTCGGCTTCGACGTCGACATCGCGAAGGCCGTCGCGGCCAAGCTCGGCGTGAAGCCGGAATTCGTCACGACCGAATGGAGCGGCATCATCGCCGGCCTGCAGGCAGGCAAGTTCGACGTGATCGTCAACCAGGTCGGCATCACCGACAAGCGCAAGGAGACGCTCGACTTCTCGCCGGCGTACACGTACTCGTCCGCGCAGCTGATCCAGCGCAAGGACGACACGCGCCCGTTCAAGTCGCTCGAGGAGCTGAAGGGCAAGAAGCTCGGCGTCGCGCTCGGCACGAACTACATGGACATGGCGAAGTCGGTGCCGGGCATCGACGTGAAGACGTACCCGGGCGCGCCCGAGTACCTGCGCGATCTCGCGGCCGGCCGTCTCGACGCGGCGCTGAACGACCGCCTGATGCTCGCGTACCTGACGAAGAATTCGCAGCTGCCGCTGCGCCCGGGCGCGAACGTCGGCTCGGCCAACCCGTCGGGCATTCCGTTCAAGAAGGGCAACCCGAAGTTCCAGAAGGCGATCGACGACGCGATGGCGCAGCTCGCCGCCGACGGCACCTTCACGAAGATCTCGGACAAGTGGTTCGGCATCGACGTGACGAAGCCGCTGAAGTAAGCACGCCAGCATCGCCCGCCGCACGGCGGGCCGACAGGGCGGCATCCGGAACGATGCCGCCCTTTGTTTTGTTCGTCCGGTTTATGATTGCGCTTTCGCGCACGCACCCAATCAGCACTTCATGTCGACCACTTCCCTGCTCGTCCAATCGCTGCCGGTACTCGCCCAGGGGGCGGTACTGACCGTCAAGTTCGCCGTCCTGTCGATGGTGTTCGGCCTGATCGGCGCCGTCGTGCTGGCGATGATGGGGATCCGGCAGAGCGACGGGATGACCTCGGGCGTCGAGCGCGTCGTCGTGAACACCCTCGCGGCGCTCGCGCGCGCCTACGTCAGCGTGATGCGCGGCACGCCGCTGCTCGTGCAGATCTTCGTCATCTATTACGGCCTGCCGAGCCTCGGCATCTCGCTCGATCCGACACCCGCGGGCGTGATCGCGCTGTCCGCGAACGTCGCGGCTTACATGTCCGAAAGCATGCGCGGCGCGATCAACGGCATCCACCGCGGCCAGTGGCTCGCGTCGTACAGCCTCGGGCTGTCGTGGGGGCAGACGCTGCGCTACGTGATCGGCCCGCAAGCGCTGCGCATCGCGGTGCCGAGCCTGTCGAACAGCCTGATCAGCCTGATCAAGGATACGTCGCTCGTGTCGGTGATCACCGTCACCGAACTGCTGCGCAGCGCGCAGGAAGTGATCGCGGCGACCTACCAGCCGCTGCCGCTGTATCTGGCCGCCGCAGCCGTGTACTGGGTGCTGTGCCAGATCCTCGAGTGGGTGCAGCGCTGGTATGAGAAGCGGCTGTCGCTGCCGGCCAAGCACTGAGCCGGACAATCCGGCCGAGCACCCGGGCATCGATTCATTGGACTGCTGATCGATCGCGCAGCGCAAGCCTCGAGCGTGCGCCGCGCAGATCGTGCAAACATCACTCGCCCGGATATCGCACGCCGAGCGCGGCGCGCGCCGCGTCCGTCATCGCGATCATCCGCCGCGAATGATCGTGCGTCATCACCGGGCTCTCGGTCTTCCCCGCGCGCAGCAGGTCGCAGAAATGCGCGGTCTCGTAGTTGAGGCCGCCGCCGTCGAACGGCTCGTCGAGTTCGACCACGCGCCCGTCCGCATAGCAGATCGTCGCGCGCGCCGGGTTCCACCACTTCTCGTGTATCGTCACGTGCCCGCCGGCCGCGGCCAGCAGCGCGTCGCCGCGCCCCATCACGTCGAGCCCGCAAAAGAGCTGCGCAATGCCGCCGTTCGCATGACGGCTGTTCAGGCTCGCGAACAGGTCGACGCCCGTCTCGCCGACGCGCCCCAGCGTCTGCACGTCGAGCGGCGCACCCAGCCAGTCGACTGCGAGAAACGTCTCGTAGATGCCGATGTCGAGCAGCGCGCCGCCCGCCTGCTCGAGGCGATACACCGGATGATCGCCGGGCACGCCCGACGACGCGCAACCGGCCCGCACGAGCCGGATCTCGCCGATCGGGTCGTCGCGCAGGTGCGCGCGCAGCTTGCGGTACAGCGGGAAGAACGGCGGCTTCATCGCTTCCATGAACAGCCGGCCGGCATCGCGTGCGGCACGCAGCACGGCGTCGAGCTGCGCCGCATTGAGCGTCGCGGGCTTTTCGCACAGCACCGCCTTGCCGGCGGCAAGCGCGGCCTGCGCATAGTGTGCGTGGCTGTCGTGAAGCGTCGCGATGTAGATGGCGTCGACGTCGCTCGCGAAGAGCGCATCGAGACTGGCGGCGGGCATGCCGCCATGGGCCGCGCAGAAGGCGGCCGCCGCATCCGCGCGGCGCGCCCACACGCGCGCGAGCGCGGCGCCCGGGACATGCGCGAGGCTCTGCGCGAAACGGCGCGCGATGCTGCCCGCGCCGACGATGCCGAAGCGCACCGGGCGCGTGTCGAGGTCGTTCATCCGGATCATCCGTATCGGTCGTATCGGTCGTATCGGTCGTATCGGTCGTATGAAAAGGGCCGACACTCCCGGCCGGCCGGCCGTCATGATAAACGGCCAGCCGGTAATCGGACGAATGGACGAACGGACCGCGCGCCGGATCAGGCGCGCACGGGCACCTCGACGGAGAAATCCCGGGAGATTTCGTCGGCGCTGTAGTCGATCAGCGCGAGCGACGCCGCCTCGGCCTCGCGCGGATCGCGCCGCTCGATCGCCTCGACCACGCGCGCATGTGCCTTGACCGCCACGTCGTGCGCGCCCTCCTTCTGCACGACGCGCGGATTCACGAGCCGCACCGCGCCGCGCACGATCGCCGCCATCTGCTGGAAGAACTGGTTGCCGCTCGCGTGGACGATCCGCGTATGCAACAACTCGTCGGCCGCGTCGTAGCCCGGTTCGCCCGGCTGCATCCCCTTGAACGCCTCGAACGCCTCGCGGATGCCGGCAACGTCCGCCGCGCTCGCACGCACGGCCGCCTGCGCGGTCGCGCGTGGCTCGATCAGCATTCGAAATTCGATCACGTCGCGCATGAACTGCGGATCGGGCTTCGCCCGGAACCGCCAGCTCACGACGTCCTCGTCGATCATGCGCCAGTCGCGCATCGGTCGAACGCGCGTGCCCACCTTCGGACGAACGTCCAGCATGTCGCGCGCAAGCAACATCGACAGCGCCTCACGCATCACCGTGCGGCTCACGTCGAACTCCTTCGACAACACATCCTGCGGCGGCAGGATGCCGCCGTACTTGTCCTCGACAATGCCTGCGACAAGCCCATCCATCACTTTGGCGACCAGTGACCGGTCTTTGCCCTGCTCCATGACACCTCCCCGTGCGTCTATTTGCGAACACCTGCTCCGCAGTTCCGCCGGCCCTGGTACGACTTTGTTCTTATGATCTATAAGTTGATGAGTTTCGAGGCCGTTGCGCTATCTGGTAAACACCTGACAGGGTTATCCCTCTTCATGAAGGGGGGATTTATAAGGCGTCAAAAAAAGCCCGGGAAGCGCTCTGCGCTTACCGGGCAGCGATTCTTGACAAGATTTGACGATGCAGTGCATTACGCACTGCTTTTCAATTCTTACGACTGGTCGGGATAAACGATAGTCTCGACGCCGCTCTCCGTACCGAGCAGGCACAGGTTCGCGCCGCGCGCCGCGAACAGGCCGACCGTCACCACGCCCGGCCACGCATTCACCTGTGCCTCGAAGCCGCGCGGGTCGGCGATCTGCAGGCCCTTCACGTCGATGATCTCGTTGCCGTTGTCGGTGATGTACGGCGCGCCGTCCTTCGTCACGCGCAGCACCGGCACGCCGCCGGCCGCCGTCACGCGCCGGCCGATCGCGGTGCGCGCCATCGGCACCACTTCGATCGGCAGCGGGAATGCGCCGAGCACCGGCACGCGCTTGCTGGCGTCGGCGATGCAGACGAACGTATCGGCCACCGAAGCGACGATCTTCTCGCGCGTCAGCGCGCCGCCGCCGCCCTTGATCATCGCGCCGCTCGCGTCGATCTCGTCCGCGCCGTCGACGTACACCTGCAGCGATTCGACGTCGTTCAGGTCGAACACCTGGATGCCGTGCGCCTTCAGGCGCTCGGTCGTCGCGACCGAGCTCGACACCGCGCCGCGATAGCGCGACTTGACGGCGGCGAGCGCGTCGATGAAGCAGTTGGCGGTCGAGCCGGTGCCGACGCCGATCAGCGCGCCTTCCGGCACGTTCTGGATCACGTAGTCGGCCGCGGCCTGGCCGACGAGGCGTTTGAGTTCGTCTTGAGTCATGGAAGGAAAATGCTGCTGGATTGCGGAAAACCGCCAGTTTACCGGAGTCGGGTGACCGCCTGCGCGTTTACCGCGGTCAACGCGCGCCGTCGGGCGCCGGCGGCTGCCCGGGGAAATACTTGTCGAGCAGCGCCTGCGCGATCGCGTCGGTTTGCGCGTCCGGGTTGCCCGCGCAGTCGGACGGCCGGAAATGCATCTGGAATGCCGCGAACACGCGGCGCGTGCGCGCGTCGAGCTCGCCGTCGGTCGGCACGTCGTAGCCATAGCGCGCGAGCTTGAGCTGCAGCGCGCGCACGTCGACGGCCGCATGCGGGTCGCGGCCGGCGAGTCGCGCGGCGACCGTCGCGTCGTCCGGCCACGCGCCGACGCCGGCCTGCGCGAGCACGCGCCATGGAAACCGCGGCCCCGGGTCGATCTTGCGTTGCGGCGCGATGTCGCTGTGGCCGACCACGCGGGTCGGTGCGATCCCGTAGCGCGCGACGATGTCCTTCGACAGGCGGATCAGCGCGTCGACCTGCTCCGGCGGGTACGGCTGCCACGTGCGGCCCTGCGGCGTGTCGGCCGGGCCGCCGTTGACGTTCTCGATGCCGATCGACGCCGCATTCAGCTCCGTCGTGCCCTGCCACGCGCTGACGCCCGCATGCCACGCACGCTGCGCTTCCGGCACGAGCTGATGGACGACCGGCATCCCGCGTTCGATGCGCGGCCGCTCCGGCACGACGTAGTGCGCGCTGACCGCGTCGCCCGTCAGCGTACGCAGCGATTGCACTTCGTCACTTTCCGTGTAGTGCATCACGAGAAAGCGGATGCGCGAATCGGCGCCCTGCGCGTGCCGGCTCGTGTCGGCATAGTAGGTGCCGCGCCCGACGAGCGTCGGGGACGTGCACGCGGCCAGCAGGCAGAGGCCGGCGCACAGCGCGCCGCGATGGAAAAGTCTCATGGTTCGGCTTCGGAGGAACTGCGGCCGCCGGACCCCGCTGGTCCGCGCCGCCCGCCATTCTAGCCAGTCCGTCGCACCGACGACTTGTCTTGTGCGGGCGATCCCGCGACAATCGGCGTCCGCCGCGGCGCGGCGACGCGATTCCGGCGTTGCTCGAACGGCCCGATCGCCGGGCCGGACGCCGACGAAAAGACCGACCGATACGCGCGAGCGGCGCGACACTGAGAGAACCATGATGGAAAAAATCTGGCTGAAGTACTATCCCGAGGGCGTTCCTGCAACCGTCGATCCCGATCGCTACCGGTCGCTCGCGCACCTGCTCGACGAGTCGTTCGCGACCTTCGCGGCGCGCGACGCCTATGCATGCATGGGGCGCACGATGACCTACGCGGCGCTCGACCGCCATTCGCGCGACCTCGGCGCATGGTTCCAGCGCCAGGGGCTGCCGAAAGGCGCGCGCATCGCGGTGATGATGCCGAACGTGCTGCAATATCCGGTGACGGTTGCCGCGGCGCTGCGCGCGGGCTACACCATCGTCAACGTCAATCCGCTCTATACGCCGCGCGAACTCGAGCATCAGCTTCACGACTCGGGCGCGGAAGCGATCGTCGTGCTCGAGAACTTCGCGACGACGCTGCAACAGGTGATCGCGCGAACGCAGGTCAGGCACGTCGTCGTCGCGTCGCTCGGCGACCTGCTCGGCCCGGTCAAGGGCGCCGTCGTCAATTTCGTCGCACGTCGCGTGAAGAAGCTGGTGCCGCCCTACCGGCTGCCGGATGCGACGCCGTTTCGCGCCGCGCTGCGCGCCGGCGCGCGGCAGACGTTCGCGCCCGCCGCGCTGCATCACGACGACGTCGCGTTCCTGCAATACACGGGCGGCACGACCGGCGTGTCGAAAGGCGCGATGCTCACGCACCGCAACGTGATCGCGAACATTCTGCAGAACGATGCATGGAGCCAGCCGGCGTTGCGCAAGACGCCGCAGATCGACGCGCTCGTGACCGTCTGCGCGCTGCCGCTCTATCACATCCTCGCGCTGAACGCGTGCATGCTGATGGGCGCACGCTGGGGCGCGATGAACCTGCTGATCCCGAATCCGCGCGACATCGACGGGTTCGTCAAGGAACTGTCGCGGCATCGCGTGAACTTCTTTCCGGGCGTGAATACGCTGTTCAACGCGCTGCTCAACCATTCCGGCTTCGCCGCGCTCGATTTCACGGGGCTGCGGATCACGCTCGGCGGCGGCATGGCCGTGCAGGAAGTCGTCAGCCAGCGGTGGATGAAGGCCACCGGCTGCCCGATCCTCGAAGGCTACGGCCTGTCGGAGACGTCGCCCACCGTCACGCTGAACCCCGCGACGCTCGCGGCCTTCAACGGCACGATCGGCCTGCCGGTGCCGTCGACCGAAATCGCGCTGCTCGGCGAGAACGACGTGCCGGTGCCGCAAGGCCAGTCCGGCGAGATCGCGATCCGCGGCCCGCAGGTGATGGCCGGCTACTGGAACCGCCCCGACGAAACCGAGAAGGTCATGACGCCCGACGGCTTCTTCAAGTCGGGCGACATCGGCGTGATGGACGAGCGCGGCTACGTGCGCATCGTCGACCGCAAGAAGGACATGATCCTCGTGTCGGGCTTCAACGTGTATCCGAACGAGATAGAGAGCGTGGTCGCCGCGCATCCGGGCGTGGTCGAATGCGCGTGCGTCGGCGTGCCGGATCCGAATTCCGGCGAGGCGGTGAAGCTGTTCGTCGTGCGCCGCGATCCGGCGCTCACGGCCGACGAACTGATGGCTTATTGCAAGCAGGAATTCACCGGCTACAAGAAGCCGAAATACATCGAATTCCGCGACAGCCTGCCGAAGTCGAATATCGGGAAGATTCTGCGGCGGGAGTTGCGGGATCAGGAGGGGCAGCCTGCGTAGACGCGTCGCGCGCAACCGGCGCCACGCGTCTGTTGCGCCTTGCTACACTCCCCGATCGCCAACGATCGGAATCACGCGATGCCAGCCGTCCACGTCACACTCCGTCACGCCACGCCGGGCGATGCCCGGACCATCGCCACGCTGCATACCCTGAGCTGGCAGCACGCCTACAGCCACATCCTGCCGGCGGACTATCTCGAACTTGACGCGCCCGGCGCGCATCTGTCGAGATGGATCGCCTACTTCGCGCGCCCGGAGGCGGAATGGGGCATGGTCAGGATCGCCGAAGTGGATGGTGTGGCGATCGGCTTCGCTTCGGCGGAGAACGTGCAGGATCCGCAGTACGGCGCATTGCTCGACTGCCTGCATGTCCTCGCCGACCATCAGGGCCGTGGCGCGGGACGACTGCTGATCGAGGCTGCGCGCGCATGGGCGCGGGAAATCGGCGAGAACACATTGCATCTGTTCGTGCTCGAAGACAACGCCAACGCCATTGCGTTCTATGAACGATACGGCTGGCAATTTGCGGGAACCGAGGCGAGCATGATCGGCAAGACGCCTGTCGTCGATCGTCGCTATGTGCTGGCGGCTTAATGCTCGAAAGGTGCAAGGCGCGTCGTCGGGGGCGATTGACGAAGCCTTGACGCGGGGCGCCCGTTGAACACTGGAATGTCCAACGGGCCGACCGCTCGGATGGCGCGAGTCTGCAGCGGTTCGCGTTCCAGCCGTTACGCCTTCACGCGCCGCTGCCGCACCGCTTCATACAGGCACACACCGCTCGCAACCGACACGTTCAGGCTCTCGACGCTGCCGGCCATCGGAATGCTCATCACTTCGTCGCAGGTGTCGCGCGTGAGCCGGCGCATGCCCTCGCCTTCCGCGCCCATCACCAGCGCGACCGGGCCGTCGAGCTTCGTGTCGTAGAGCGTCGCCGACGCTTCATCCGACGTGCCGATGATCCACACGCCCGCTTCCTTCAGCTCGCGCAGCGCGCGCGCGAGGTTCGTCACCGTGATATACGGCACCGTATCCGCCGCGCCGCTCGCGACCTTCGCCGCTGTCGCATTCAGCCCGACCGCGCGGTCGCGCGGCGCGATCACCGCGTGCGCGCCGGCCGCATCGGCCACGCGCAGGCACGCGCCGAGGTTGTGCGGATCGGTGACGCCGTCGAGCACGAGCAGCAGCGCCGGGCCCTGGATCCCGTCGAGCAGCTCGGACAGGTTCTGCGCGAGCGGAACGTCCTCGACCCGCGCGACCACGCCTTGATGGCGCTCGGTATGCGCGAGACCCCAGAGGCGCGTTTCGTCGGCCGCGATCAGCCGCACGCCCGCTTCCTTCGCGGCGTGCAGGAAATCCTGCATGCGGCGGTCGCGGCGCGTCTGGTCGTACAGCACCTCCGCAACCGTCGACGCGTCGTGCCGCAAGCGTGCGGTCACCGCATGAAAACCGTAGAGAACCTTCAGACGTGACATGACTGGAACAACCTTCGATCAAACGCGCGGCCACGCAACGCGCGCGGCCGCAAACCATGGAAACGGAAAGCGCCGCGTGCCCGGCGAATGACCGGGCACACGGCGTCTCTCGATGCTGCGGGCGCGGCGCATGCGCCGCCCCGTCGTTCAGTACTTCTTGCGGGCGCGTGCCTTCTTTGCCGCCGTCTTCGCCGGCACGCCCTTCTTCTTCGCGGCGCCGTGCGGCGCACGTGCTTCCTTCACGGCCGCAGTCGGCGCGCTCGCGGCCTTCTTGCGATGCGGCGCCGGTTCCTCTGCCGGCGGCAGCGCGCGCACGCGCGGGCCGCCGCGATCGGCGTTGACGACCGCCGGCGCCGGGCGCGGCGCCTTCACGGGCGTGTCGCGCACCAGCCGGAAATCGATCTTGCGCGCGTCGAGATCGACGCGGCTCACCTGCACGCGCACGCGGTCCGACAGGCGATAGCGGATGCCGGTGCGCTCGCCGCGCAGTTCATTCTTGATCTCGTCGTACTGGAAGTAGTCCGAGCCGAGCTCCGTGACGTGCACGAGCCCTTCGATGAACAGCGTGTCGAGCTGCACGAAGATGCCGAACGACGTGACGCCGTTCACCATCCCGCCGTATTCCTCGCCGAGCTTGTCGCGCATGAAGTAGCACTTGAGCCATGCTTCGACGTCGCGCGACGCCTCGTCGGCGCGCCGCTCGTTCGCCGAGCAGTGCAGGCCGAGCTCTTCCCAGATCGCGGTGTTGTTGCGCGAGCGGTTGCGCGCTTCGTCGTCCGCCTGCTGCATCGCGCGGGCGCGCGGCGACAGCGCGGTGTTCAGCTCGAAACCGTCCGGCGCCTTCGGCAGGTACTTCTTGCCGGACAGGATCGCGTAGATCGCGCGGTGCGTGAGCAGGTCCGGATAGCGGCGGATCGGGCTCGTGAAGTGCGCGTAGGCTTCATACGCGAGACCGAAGTGGCCGATGTTGTCCGGGCTGTAGACCGCCTGCTGCATCGAGCGCAGCAGCATCGGCTGCAGCATCTGCGCGTCGGGCCGGTCGCGGATCTGCGCCATCAGCGCCGCGTAGTCGCTCGCATGCGGCTTGTCGCCGCCGCCGAGCGACAGGCCCATGCCGCGCAGGAATGCACGCAGGTTCTCGAGCTTCTCCGGCGTCGGCCCCGCGTGCACGCGGTACAGGCCCGGATGCTTGTTGCGCTTCAGGAAGTCGGCCGCGCACACGTTCGCGGCCAGCATGCATTCCTCGATCAGCTTGTGCGCATCGTTGCGCTGGCGCGGCACGATCTGCTCGATCTTGCCCTGCGAGTTGCAGACGATGTACGTCTCG
Source organism: Burkholderia stagnalis (assembly GCF_902830275.1). Taxonomy (GTDB): domain Bacteria; phylum Pseudomonadota; class Gammaproteobacteria; order Burkholderiales; family Burkholderiaceae; genus Burkholderia; species Burkholderia stagnalis. The sequence goes on from NZ_CADESW010000004.1 coordinate 243,300, forward strand.
GTCGTATCGAAATCGATCGCGCCGCGCTTCTGCCGCGCGGCGAACAGCGCCTTGTAGACGCCGTACAGGTTCTGCAGGTGCGGCAGCAGCTCGGCGCGGCGCGCCGCCTCCGGCCCCTTCGTGTTCGCGAGCACCGCCGCCACTTCCGTGTACGTGAGGCGCGCGGCCGAATGGATCACGGCCGGATAGAACTGGTATGCCTTGATCTCGCCGCGCGCGGTGATCACCATGTCACACGCGAGCACGCAGCGGTCGACCTGCGGATTCAGCGAACACAGGCCGTTCGACAGTTTCTCCGGCAGCATCGGGATCACACGGCGCGGGAAATAGACCGACGTGCTGCGCTCGAGCGCATCGCCGTCGAGGCCGCTGCCCGGCTGCACGTAGTGCGAGACGTCCGCGATCGCGACGATCAGGCGGAAGCCGTCGCCACGGCCGACCTTGGTCGGTTCGCAATAGACCGCATCGTCGAAGTCGCGCGCGTCCTCACCGTCGATCGTGACGAGCGGCACGTCGCGCAGGTCGACGCGGAACCGCAGGTCGGCAGGCCGCACCTTGTCCGGCAGCGCGGCTGCATCGTCGAGGGCGGGCTGGCTGAATTCGTGCGGCACGCCGTACTTGCGCACTGCGATCTCGATCTCCATGCCCGGATCGTCGATGTCGCCGAGCACTTCGACCACGCGGCCGAGCGGCTGCGAATGACGGCTCGGGAAATCGGTCAGCTCGACGACGACCACCTGGCCCACCTTCGCCTTCTTCACGTTCTGCGTGATCAGGATGTCGTGGCCGATGCGCTTGTCTTCGGGCGCGACGATCAAGGCGCCGTTCTCGTTGAGCAGGCGGCCGATCACGCGCTTGTTCGCGCGCTCGGTGACTTCGACCACATGGCCTTCCGGCCGGCCGCGGCGATCGTAGCCGACGATCCGCGCGAGCACGCGGTCGCCGTGCATCACCTTCTGCATTTCACCGTTCGGCAAGAACAGGTCGTCCTGTCCGTCGTCGCGAATCACGAAGCCGTAGCCGTCGCGATGGCCCTGCACGCGCCCGGCGACGAAGTTCGAAGGATGGGTCAACTGATAGTGGCCGCGCTTGTCGAGCCGGATCTGGCCGTCGCGCTCCATCGCTGCGACGCGCCGGAAGAACCCTTCGCGCTCCTGACGCTTGATCGACAGCGCCTCGGCGATGTCGTTCGCGGCGAGGGGCGCGTCGCTCGTACGCAGCACGCCGAGAATCTCTTCACGGCTCGGAATGGGGTACGGATATTTGCTCAAGGGCTTGTCGATGGTTGTTCTCGTTGCGTTGGCTGATGATGCGCGGCATCAATACGACCATGCCGATATAGACATGTCTATATTGTTGGCGGCCATTCTAACACCCGGCCGTGTCAGGAACGACGCACACGCGCTGCGTTCGCCCGCCGGCCGGCCCGGCTCGGCGCAATGAAAAAAAGTGTTGACACGGATAAATGGGGCGCTATAATTGCGGTCTTTCGCGATGCAGCAACAAGCGAAACGTGCCCAGGTGGCGGAATTGGTAGACGCACTAGGTTCAGGTCCTAGCGGTGGCAACACCGTGGAGGTTCGAGTCCTCTCCTGGGCACCATCTGTTTTTTGAAAGGCCGGCTATATGCCGGCCTTTCTCATTTCTGCGCCCGGGAAGCCAAGCGCCTGCGCGCTTTGCGTGAGGACTCGAAAGGCTGCGCTTGCGAGTGCAGCCGGGGTCGCGCCCGTGTGACCGAGTCCCCTCCCCCGGCACCATCTGTTTTGAAAAGGTCGGCTTCGTGCCGGCCTTTTTCCATTTCTGCGCCCGGGATGCTCAAAGCATCCGCTTCAGCACGCCGTTCCTCGACGCGAAATGATGCTTGAGCGCCGCAGCCGCGTGTGCCGCCACCAGGAATGCCAGCGCATAGCAGCCGATCCGGTGGAGATCGAACCAGTGCTCGGTCACGGGCCCCGCGCTGAACGGCGTCTTCACGTAAAACACCCCGAACAGCCAGTAGCCGTCCGGCACCATCACGAAGCCGCTGAACAGCACGAACGCGACCAGCGCGTAGATCAACGAGTGCACCAGATGCGCAATCGATCGCTGCGCCGGAGGAATCGACTGGACGTCAGGCGGCGTCCGGCGGAAGAACGACCACACGTAGCGCAGCGGAAACAGCACGATCAGGCAGCTCGCGAGCGACATGTTGAGCGTCGACACGAAACGCCAGACATCCGGCTGGGTGATGAAGTGCAGTGAAAATCCTGCCGCCATCGTGTACAGGATCACGGCCGCGAAGATCCAGTGCAGTGCGCGGGAAAATCGATCGTATCGGCCATCGCCTGATGACGCCCCCTGAGAGTTCATTCGAGAAACCACATGCATGATTCATCCTTTATCGATTACCGGTACAGTGTTGCCGCGGATAAGTGGATGAAATTATCGATGTCGGTTCCCGTTCCGATAAGCAATATCAAGGATTTCCAAATACCTGATTCCGGCTGGCGGCCGACCGCTCAGGTCCGCTCCAGCCGATACCCGTAGTTGTAGACCGTCGTGATCACGAGCCCGTTCTTCGGCCGCAGCCCGAGGCTCGAACGCAGCTTGCTCATATAGGTGGCGAGCGTCGCATCGTACTTCCGATCGACCACACCCCAGATGCGCTTGATCATCATGTCCTTCGACACGATCCGCCCGACGCTCTCGAACAGCATCAGCGCAAGATCGAACTCGCGCTGCGACAGTTCGACCGGCGCACCGTCCACGGTCGCGGCATGCGCGCTCACGTCGAGCGCGAACTTGCCGACCTCGACGATCTTCGCGCGCTGCATCTCCGGGTAATACTTGCGCGCCTGCGCATTCACGCGCGCGATCAGCTCGCGCTCCCGCAGCGGCTTGATCAGATAATCGTCGGCGCCGCTGTTGAGACCGAACACGATGTCGTTCTCGCCGTCGTGCTGCGTCATCATGATGATCGGCAACGCATCGGCAAACGATTCGCGCGCCCAGCGCATCACGTCGATCCCCGACTTGCCGGGCACGTCCCAGTCGAGCAGCAGCACGTCGGCGCGCTGCGTGCTCACCAGCTCGACAAAGCTATCGCCGTCGTGCCGCACTTCCGTGTCGTAGCCCGCCTTGTTGAGCCAGCCGGCCACGACGCCCGCCTGGGTCACGATGTCTTCGAGTATTGCGACAATCATGTTCATCCCGATCTCAATGTGCCGCTCCGCCCCCAGGCGCGTTCGCCGCTCCGTCGACCGGAGCGGGCGGCAGGTAAACAAACGCCCATTCGCCGTACGCGTCGCTGTCGCCGAATGCGTCGTACCGCGCAGGGAAGCCCTGGCGCTTCAGCGGCCGCCCCGGCGACTCGCTGAACACGCCCATGATGCCGCCGTCCGGCGCCTTCACGAGCCCCCACTGCATCGATCCGGTCAGTGGATCGGCGTACAGGCGCCGCAAGTGACGCAGCGTCGGCAGGCCGCGGCGATCCTCCAGCAGCGCCTCGAGCGACGCCGGATAGCGGCTGCCTCCCGCCGCATTGTAGTAGCTTGCGATCGCCGCGCGATACTGGTCGCCGACGAACAGCAGTTGCGCCTCGCGCTCGCGCTGCTGCACCGTCGTCCAGATGCGCGCCGCCTGCGTCATGCCGAGCCCCAGCGCCGCGACGAGCATCAGCACGCCGAGATACGCGATGCCGCGCTGGCCGCGCGGGGAGCCACGCGAACGGTTACCACGCCGCATAGGCGCTCCCGTCGAGCGCGCGCCCTTTCGCGCCGCTCTTCACGTCCGCGATGCCGCCCGTCTCGCCGGCCTGCGGCTGCCACGAGCCGCGCTTGCCCGTGAGCGGGTCGAGCGGCATCTCGCGCAGATAGCGCTTTTCCACCAGCGCATCGAGCGTGTCCGGGTCGCGGCCGTGATCCGCCCGGTAATCGTCGATCGACTGGCGCAGCGTGTTCAGGTTGTGACGCAGCACCGTTTCCTTCGCGCGATCGCTCTGCTTGAGGTAGCCGGGCGCGACGAACGCGGTGAGCGCCGCGATGATCGCCATCACGACGAGCAGCTCGATCAGCGTGAAGCCGGCAGCGCGGCGCGTGCGTCTACCACTGGTTGTACGGGACGCCATTGAAGCCCTCCTTGCGATTGGTCGAGCGGATGTCGAACACGTCCTCGCCGGACGAGAACGAATCGGGATCGCTCGCGTAGCTGCGCGTTTCCCAGGTGTCTTCGGGCGCCTTGCCGTCGCATTCGCACATCGGATCGGCGGGAATCTTGCGCAGGAAATACAGCCGTGCGCCGTCCGGCGACTTCTTGTCCTCGACGCCGTCGACGAGCGCGCGCAGGTCGGGCGGATAGCCGCTCGCGTCGACGCTGCGCTCGATGCGCCCGTCGCCTGCCGCCTCCTTGTACGCGTCGAGCGCCGAGCGGATCACCACCAGCGCGCGGCGCAGCTCGGCTTCGTCCGCGCGGCGCTTGACGAGATCGGTCAACGGCAGCGCGACGGTCGCGAGCAATGCGAGCAGCGACATCGCCACCATCAGCTCGATCAGCGTGAACCCGCGCGCGCGGGCGCGTCGGCGGATGCTCATGCGAGGCCCCGCGCGCGCGACAGCAGCACCGGCGCGTCGGCATACAGCGGCGCCGCTTCGCGCTCGCCCGCGAAACGGTCGACGAACGCCTGCAGCGTGCCGATCAGCGCACGTACCGCGGCGGTGACGCGGCTTTCGCCGCGCGCCTGCGGCTCGGCGGCCGGCGTGCGCGCCGGCGTCGCCCCGGCCGCCGTCGCCGGCGCCGCGACACGCACGACCGCGGTTGGTTGCGCAATCTGCGGCGCCGCGCCTGCCTGGCCCGCGCGATCCAGCTCGCCTCGTGCGGCGGCGATCGCCGCACGCAGGCCGGCAGCCTTCTCCGCGGAGGCGACCGCCCGCGTTACCTCTGCGCGCGTTACCTCTGCCCGCGTCACCTCTGCCCGCGTCACCTCTGCGCGCGTCATCTCTCCGCGCGTTACCGTGACGCGCGGCGGCGTCGCGCTGGCGCCGGCCGGTACGGCCTGAGCGGCCTCGATCGCTGCAGCCGGCCGTCGCCCGGCATCCGCACGCGTACGCATCATTCCTGCGCCGCGCGCGACGGGCTCGACTACCGGGCTCGCCGCCTCGTCCTGCGCTGCCTCCGCGGGCGCTTCCGGTTCCGCTTCGGCCTTTTCGGCCGCTTCGGCCCGCTCGACCTTTTCAGGCGCCGCAGCCGCGCGGTTGCCCGCGGGCGTCGACGGCTCGATCGGCGCGTCCAGATCCGGGCCGCCCGACGACGGCTGCCGCGCCGGCACGGCCTGCGCGGATTCGAGCGTCAGCGCTTCGGTGGTCACGCGCGACTCGGTGCCCGACAGGAAGGTCGTCACCGCCGACGTCGGCAAATCGAGATTGCGCTCGATATGCGGCGTGATCAGCAGCACGATCTCCGAGCGCTCGTTGCTGCGGCCGTTCGAACCGAACAGCCGGCCGATCACCGGCAGGCCCGATGCGCCCGGCAGCCCGGCGATGCTGTCGGTTTCATTGCGCTTGACGAGGCCCGCAAGGATCTGCGTTTCGCCGTTCTTCGCGGTCATCAGCGTCTCGGCATTGCGCGTGCCGAGCGAATAGGCGACCAGCCCGGTCTTCGTGGTTTCCTTCGACAGGATGCTGCTGACCTCCATGTTCACCTTGACGCTCACCTCCTCGTTCAGGCTGATGCGCGGCTCGACCTTCAGCATCAGGCCCACGTCCTGGTAGCTGACCGATTCGGTGACGACGCCGTTCGCGTTGGTGGTCGTGACGATCGGCACGCGCTCGCCGATCTTGATGTTGGCCTTCTCCATGTTGCGCACGCGGATCTTCGGATTGGCGAGCGTCCTGGTCTTGCCCTGCTTCTGCAGCATGTCGATCGCGAGCGCGAGCCCGCCCGATTCGCTCGATACGCCGACGCGGTCGCGATTCAGGCGCAGCAGGTCGCCGAGCGTGAGCGCGCCACCTTCCGCGGCGCCGAGCGCGCCGAACTGGACCTTGCCCGGATACTGGACGCCGAGATCGAGGCTGTCGTTCATGTTGACCTCGAGCACCTGCACGTCGAGCGTCACTTCGGATTGCGGAATGTCGAGACCCATCACGACGCGCTCCGCGACCTGGATCGTCTCCGGCGTGTCGCGCATGACGACCGCGTTCACGCGCTCGTCCACGTAGACGTCCTTCGGCTTGATCATCTGCCGCAGCGCGGCCATCACCGATTTCGCGTCCGCGTGCGACAGGAAGAACGTGCGGATCGCGAACTCCGTATAGTTGCGCGCCTTGTCGGGCTGCGATGGGTAGACGAGCAGCGTGTGCTGGTCGAGCACCTTCTTTTCGAGCTGGTTGGTGCGCAGCAGCAGGTTGATCGCGTCCTCGGCGGTCGTGCGCTCGGCGAACAACGTCGCGGCCTGGGTCGTATCCACGTCGCGGTCGAACACGAAGTTCACGCCGGACACGCGCGAGATCACGTCGAAGATGTTGGCAAGCGGCTGCTGCTTGAAGTTGAGCGACACCGGCTTGCGCAGCGCGTCGGACAGTTGCGGGCGCGCCGCGCGGCTGGCCTGCGACTGACGCAGCAGCGTGTCGCGCAAGCGTTTCGCCTCAGCGTGGTTCGGCTGCTCGGCGAGGATGCGCCGCGCGATCTCGAGCGCTTCCTGCGGCTTCTCGCCGCCGATGCGCTGCGCGCGCGCGAGGTCGACCGCCATCTGCCGGTGGCGCTTGACCTGCTCGAGCGCCTGGCTGGCTTTCAGGTTGCCCGGGTCCTCGGCCAGCACGTTGCCGAGGTGATCGATCGCAGCCGCATGGTTGCCCTGTGCGACCTGGCGGTCGGCCTCCTTCAGCTCCGCGCGCACGTAATCCTGGCGGCTGAACTCGACGGCGGTCGTGAGCGCAATGTCGTCCGGCGCGGCTGCCTTCTGCTGCTGCAGCGTGCCGAGTCGTTCGGCGGGCGTCGCGGCGGCATCGGGCGCGGCATTGAACGGGGAACCTGCGCATCCTGTCAGCGCAAGCGCCGAGATCAGGAGCAAAAGACTGACTTTACGTTTCATGATGGTGTTCGGCACATGTTGAATTCGGGGTTCATCGAATCGGGACGGGCGGCAACAGCTCGACTTCGGTGCTGCCCCGGGCCACGATCACCGTGCCCTGTTCGCCCAGTTTCTTCAGCCGGTAGCCTTCGGCGATCTCGCCGCCCGGCAGCACGGCATCGCGCACGCCGCAGCGCGATTCGCACAGCAGGAACGTCCTGCCCGCGCCTTCCAGCACGACGATGCGCTGGTCGTTCTCGCGCCATTCGCCGGCGATGTCGAACGGCGGCGCCGCGACCGGCGGCGCGTCGATCGGCTCGTCGAGCGACGGGGGTTCGGGTTCGGGCGCCGCGACGGGCGGCGGCGGCGCGTCGGGCGCCGGCTCCGCGCCGAGCGACGCCCAGCTTTGCGCCGGAAAGACGTCGACGATCGGCGCGTGGCCGGCGCCCTCCTGCGCGACGCTGCCGCCCGCGATGCAGGCGGCGGCCAGCGCGAGCGCGGCCGCGAACGGGATCAGGGGCGCGCGCATCATGTGTCCGGCCCCAGCAGGCTGACCCGCAGGTCGGCGTTCACGTTGGCGCTGTCGATCCGGTCGCGTTCGATCGACACGCCCTCGATGCGCACCATCGGCTGGTCCGCGATCTCGCGCATCGCTTCGCGCAGCCCGACGTAGCTGCCGCTCATCGCGATGCTGATCGTGAGCCGGCGCAGCTTGCCCTTCACCTCGACTTCGCGGCGATACGTTGCGTGCTTGCGCTCCATGCCGCGCTGCGACAGGATCTGGAAAATCGAGTACGCCTGCTCGCTGCTGCGCAGCTGCTGCACCTGCGCAAGCGTCATGCCGCCGTCGCCGGCCTTCTGGCCCGGCTTGGGCAGCGCAGCCAGCGCCGTCGTGCGCGCGTCGCGCTCGACCTCGAGATGCTCGCCGTCCGGCTGCAGGTAAAACGCGTGCGCGCCGACCAGTGCCACGACCAGTCCGCCCGCCAGCAGCCCCGGCACGCCGAGCTTGCGGGCCGCCGCGTAAGCGACCCAGCGCAGCCGCGCGGCGAGCGCCGCCGTGTCGATTGCTTTCAGGTTCGTCATGGGTGTTCGATACTCAGGCTGAAATGAAAGATGTTCTTGCCGTCCTCCGCTTTCGCGCGGTGCTGCAGCAGGCCGATCTTGCGGTCCGGGTGACGGTCGTTCAGGCGATCGACGAAGATGTAGATGTGCGACAGTTCCGCCGCGCCGCCCTCGATGCGCGCCTCGCGGCCGGCCTTGTCGACCGTCAGCGACTTCAGCGCGATCTGCGGCGTCCATGCGTGCTCGATCCAGTCGACCACCGACAGCCCCGAACCTTGCGCACGCGTCCTTTGCTCGGCGAGCACGCGTTCGATGCGGCGCTGCTCCGGCGTCATGCTCTTCTGCCGGCGCTGCTCGCGCTCGATCGCGCGCTTGCGCTGGTCGATGCGGCTTTCGATTGCGTCGACCTCGTCGCGCAACTGCTCGACACGCGACCACTCGCTCGCGGCGAACCCGCCGGTCAGCAATGCGCAGCACAGTGCGACGGTCGCCCAAGGCGTGACGCGCGTGCGCGGCGCGGCGAAATCCAGTTCGTTCAGGTGTTTCATGCCGGTGCCCCCGGCTCGCGCGCCAACGCGCCATCCACGCCGGCGTCGAGCAGCGTGATGCCGTCCGCGGCCGGCAACGCGCCATCGAGCGCGCTCGCGAAGGCCGCGCCGGCAAGCGGCTGCCCGGCCATCAGCGCCGCGGCGGCGAACCAGTCGTCGAGCCGCCGGCCGCCCATGCGCGGCAGCGTGACCACGTCGGCCCACTCGCCGGCGCGGCGAAACACGCACGTGACGACGCGCGGCTCCAGCAGCGCATAGCGGTAGTCGCCACCGCCCAGGCGGCCGGCGTGTCGTTCGAGCGAGGCCGACAGCGCATCGCGCACGCTGGCGAGCCGCCAGCCGGTCGCGCGGCACGCCTGTGCGAGCGACGCGAGCAACGCATCGCAGGCCGCCACCGCCAGGCGCGCGCGGCCGTGCCGCCCGGCTTCGATGCGGATTCGCAGCGCACCGCGCTGCGCGCGGGCGGCGAACAGCGCGCGCGCATAGCCGTCCCACGCGGCGTTCGACACCAGCCCGTCCTGCCACGGCAGCACGACGCCATGCGTCCACGGATGCCCGGCGACGACATGCACGCGGTTCTGCATCGGCAGACGCGCCCTTTGCAGGCCGCCGAGCACCTGCGCAAGCGCCTCGGCAGGCAGGCCCTCGTGTGCGACGACGGCGTGCGGCGGGCCTGCGCGGCGCGGGCGCCAGCCGTGGTCCGTCCACACGCTCAGCGTGTCGGCGTCGAGCACCGCGACGACGTTATTCCACGGCGATCGCACGTTGCACCTCCTGGAACGTCGTCAATCGCGCGCGAATCGCCGCGAGCCCGGCGTCGCGCATCGATCGATAGTCGGCGTTGTCCGCGAGCGCCTGCGCCCGCTTCTCGACCGAGCGCTCGAGCAATGCGGCCTTCATCGCCGCGTCGAGCGTCAGCACTTCCGCGAGCCCGATCCGGCCGTGATAGCCGGTGCCGCGGCACGTCTCGCAGCCCGCGCCGGCCGTGACCGCGCGCTTCAGGTCGTCGAGCACCGCGTCGCGCAGGTCGGCGCCGTCCGTTGCCGCGCCGCCGCAACGCGCGCAGATCCGCCGCACCAGCCGCTGCGACACCACGCCGTTCAGCGCTTCGAGAAACGTCGACGGCTCGACACCCATGTAGATGAAGCGGTCGATCACGCTGAACCCGTCGTTCGCGTGCACGGTCGACAGCACACGGTGGCCGGTGAGCGCCGACTGCACGGCGATCGACGCGGTCTCCTCGTCGCGGATCTCGCCGACCATCACCGTGTCCGGGTCGTGTCGCAGGATCGAGCGCAGCCCGCGCGCGAACGTGAGCCCCTTGCGCTCGTTGACCGGAATCTGCAGCACGCCCTTCAGCTCGTATTCGACCGGGTCCTCGATCGTGATGATCTTGTCGTCGCCCGTGTTGACTTCCGACAGCACCGCGTACAGCGTCGTCGACTTGCCGCTGCCGGTCGGCCCCGTCACGAGCATCAGCCCGTACGGCCGATGCGCGAGCGCACGCACGCGCCGCGCCGTCTGCGCATCGAAGCCGAGCACGTCGAGGCTCACGCTGTCGCCGCGCTGCGACTTGTCGAGCACGCGCATCACCGCGTTCTCGCCGTAGGTGCCGGGAATGATCGACACGCGGAAATCGATCTCGCGGCCCTGCATCACGACCTTGAAACGGCCGTCCTGCGGCACGCGCTTTTCCGCGATGTCGAGCGCGGCCAGCACCTTGAGACGCGACAGCGTCTGCGCGGCCGCCTCGAGCCCCGGGATGTGACGGATCGACTGCAGCACGCCGTCGATCCGGTAGCGGATCGCCAGGCCGTCCGGCACCGCTTCGAGATGGATATCGCTGGCGCGGCTCTGCAATGCGTCGTAGAGCGTCGTGTTGACGAGCCGGATGATCGGGCTTTCGTCCTTCGCGATGCTCGCCAGCGAGATCGACTCGATCGCCTGCGCGAGCGAATCGCCCTGCGTATCGATCGTCACGTCGTCCATCAGCCGTTCGCTCGACTCGATGTCGCCGAGCAGCCGCTCGACTTCGCCCGGCACGCTCATGGCCAGTTCGACCGGCCGTGCGCCGAAGCGCGCGAGCAGTTCGTCGCGCACGTGGCGGGCGAACGGGTCGGCGAGGACCACGCACGGCGCGCCGCCAAGTTCGACCGGCAGCACGCGCCAGGTCAGCGCGTCGTGCAGCGGCAGCAGGTCGAAGCGCGTCGGCGCCGCACGCAGCGCGTCCGCGTCGATTGCGCCGACGCCGAGACAGGCGGCCACTTCCGTGAGCCGCGCCGCATCCGCGCCGAGCAGGCCGTCGACGTACTGCGCAAAGCCGACGCCCGATGCTTCCCATTCCGACTGCCAGCGTTGGACGATGTGTTCCGTATTCATGAGATTTCTCCTGTTCGGTTGGACAGCGGGATCGCGAACGCCTTGCCGGCCCGGTTCGCTATCCGACGCTGCCGGCCAATTCGAAGATCGGCATGTAGAGCAGCAGGACCACCGCGCCGACCGTCGCGCCCACCGCGAGCATCAGCACCGGTTCGAACACCTTGCTGAGCATCTCGATCGCGCGATCGAGCGCGCCGTCGTGAAACTGCGCGATGTGCTCGCACATCCCGCCGAGATCGCCGCTCTGTTCGCCCACGCGCAACAGCCGCTCGGCGACCGACGTCGTCAGCGCATGCGCGGCGAGCACGGCCGCGACCGGGCGACCGGCGCGCATCTCGGCCAACGCCGCCGCGAGGCGTGCGCGGAAGTGCTCGGGCAGCACCTTGCCGGACAGCTCCAGCGCGACGATCGCCGGCGTGCCGCCCGCGATCAGCAGGCCGACGGTCCGGTAGAACCGCGTGAGCGCGAACAGCGCGCAGATGTCGCGCACTTTCGGCGCACGCCACATCAGGCGCTGCGCGGCACGCTTGACGGCTGCCGAGCGGATCGCCGGCACCGCGCCGGCGCACGACGCCGCGACCGCGAGCCCGACCGCCATCCCGTTCTCCCGCAGCAGGGTCGCCCACCAGAGCATCGCCCGGGCCGTCGCCGGCAGCGTGGCGAGCGACTCGAACACCACCGCGAAGCGCGGAATCACGAAAAACGCCATGAACAGCAGGATCGCGATGCCGACGCCGATCACGACGGCCGGATAGATCAGCGCACCGGTGACGCGCTTGCGAATCTGTTCGATTCGCACTTCGTACTGCTGGTAACGCTTCAGGACGACCGGCAACTGGCCGCTGCCCTCCGACGATTCGATCGTCGCGACGAGCAGCGGCGGGAAGATGGCCGGCTGCTGCGCGAGCGCCTTCGACAGCGGCTGCCCCTCGACCATCACCGCGAGAATCCGGTCGATCACGTGTTTCGCGTCCTTGCCCGAATCCGCCTTGTCGCGCAAGGCTTCGAGCGCCTCCATCAACACCAGGCCCGCGTCGAGCAGCGTCGACAGTTCCTGCAGGAACAGCGCCAGCGCGAACTTCGGCGCCCGCCGGCGGCGCCCGATACGGGTATCGCGCCGCACCTCGAGCACGACGCCGCCCTGCTCCGCGACCCGCGCGCGGGCTTCCGCCTCGCTCGTTGCTTCCACCGTCTGCTGCGTGACCTTGCCGCCGGCGAGCACGCGCACCCGAAATGCGTCCATCGCTACCTCCGCCATTCGTCGAGCATCGCGAGGCTCGCATCGCGATCGCTCGTCAGCGCGCGGTACTCGCGCCACACCTTGGTCGCATAAGCCTTGCGGGCGGGCTCGCGCTTCGGCGCGGACCCGGCGTTGTACGCGCCTACCGCGTTCCAGGTATAGCCGTGCCGATCGATGAATCCGGCGAGAATCGATGCGCCGGTGTCGATCGACGTGCACGGCTCGTCGATCAGCCGCTTGTGCGTCACGCCCGCCTTGATCAGACGCGGCAGGTGCGAGCTGTTGATCTGCATCAGCCCGATGTCGTAGGTGCCGTTCCGGTTCCAGTTCATCGCGCGCGGATTCAGCGCGGATTCCACCTTCGCGACCGCGGCGAGCAGCAGCGGATCGATGCCGTGCCGTTCCCCCGCCTTCGTGAAGCAATCCTTGGCTGCGGCGCCGGATGCGCAGGTGGCGAACAGCGCCACCGCCGCGATCGAGCGACGCAGACCCTTACATGCCGTAGACAAGGTCCGCATCGATGCCACTCCCGCCGACACGACCGTCCCGCCCGAGCGACACGATCTCAGCCTCGCCATCGCGGCCCGGCACGTTCCATTGGTATGCACGGCCCCAGCCGTCCTTCGGCACGGCCTTGGCGAGATACGGGCCGTTCCAGCCGTCAGCGCCTTGCGGCTGCGCGACCAGTGCGTCGAGCCCTTCGTCGGCCGTCGGATAGCGGCCCGTGTCGAGCCGGTATTGCGTAACCGCGTCGCCCAGCGTCTTCATCTGCGCTTGCGTCGACTTGACCTTCGCCTTGTCGACCTGCGCGAACAGCTTCGGACCGACGTAGCCGGCCAGCAGCGCGATGATCAGCAGCACGACCAGCAGCTCCAGCAGCGTGAAGCCCTGCTGGCCGCGTCGCATCGTCCATTTCCGATAAATCGGTTTCATGTCGTTTGCCCTCTTGAGAGATCCCGGCGCAGGCGTCGCGGCCGGGGGCCGTCGTGTTGCAGACGGCAGGTGAATGAGGCGCTTTCGGGAATGCGTATTCGATTGATGAAAAGCGCCGATCGATGAAGTCATTTTCCCGGGGGACGGAAAACGCCACCAGCTTCATCAATGAAATATCAACGCAGGTTTCGATCCGCACGGCGCGCGTTCGCCGCAAATGAAAAAGCCGCACGCGTTGCAGCGTGCGGCTCGCTTCATCTCCTCGTCAGGTCGTTACTTGCTGCAGGCGCCCAGGTCCTTCCACACCTTGCCGGTGTGGTCGGCGCCCGTCGAGGCCGGATTGCCCGGAACCTCGTTCTGGGTCCACCAGCGCGCCTCGTACGTGCGGCCGTCGTGCTGCACCTTCGCGCCGCCCGTGTAGGCCGTGCCCTGCTTCCACTGCGCCTGGCACTGCGCGCCTTCGCCGCCGCCCGCTTCACCGGTCAGCTTGAACGTGGCGGTTTCCTGCATCAGCTTGCCGCCGTCGATCTGCGACGTTGCCACGGCCGTGTGGTTACCGGCCTTCGCGTTCGCGATGTCGACGTTCACGTCGCCCTGCATGCGCATCGTCGACGACTTCGAGCCGACCATCGAGTTCGACGCGTCGTACACCTTGACGGTGACGTTCGTGTCCTTTGCGTGGTTGAACTTCAGGAAGAATTTCGCGGTGGCCTTGCCGTTCTGGATCTTGAACTCGCCGTTGTTCGAGATGCTGAAGCCCTCGTCGATGCCGCCTTCCGGCTTGTGTTCGATCGTCGTCTCGGTGCGCACGATGCCGCTGCTGCTCTTCGAGAACACGTCGTTCTTGCCGAGCGACGGCTCGATGCGGCCGTCGCGCTCGACGCCGGCGATCAGGTTCGCCGCCTGCGTACGATTGATTTCCTTCGCGAGCAGCATCGGCCACATGTTGCGCTCGCCCTGCTGTGCGGAGCCGATCGTCACCGTGGTCTTCATCGACGGCACTTCGCCGCCCGACTTGAACACGCGGTTCATGACCTTGTCGCCGGCCTTCAGGTCCATCGTCGGTGCGATGCTGCCGACGTTCGACCAGCTCGGCTTGCCCGGATCGGTCGCGCCGCCGTCATCGGTGATGTTGAGGTCGGCCACGTTGTAGAACATGCCGGCCGTGTCGCCGACGTGCCACGTCGTCAGCATCACGTGATGGCCCTTCTTGTCCGACGGAATCGTGCAGTTGTGCGGGCCGATCTCGTCGGCCTTCTTCATCCCGCCGTCGATCGTGCAGAACGGCGTCAGGTCGAACTGGTCGCGCGTGAGCTTCGCGTTCGGATTCCAGCCCTGCTTCGTCAGGTAGTACTTGAAATCCTTCGTCACGTGCGGCGCGGTGAACGTCCACTTGAACTTCTGCGCGCCCGGCTTGATGTCGTTGATCTTCCAGCGATCGACGGCCTGCTCGTTGAGCTCGCTGAACTGCGTCACGCCGCCGCTCGCGATCTCGCCGTCCGGCGCGCCCGCTGCCGGGAAGCCCTGCTTGCCTTCGATGCTTTGCGGTTCATAGGTGACCGAACCGCAGTTGAAGTTTTCGATCTTGCCCGACTTCGAGCTGCACAGCAGGTTGCGCGACGGCGGCTCCGACAGGTAGCCATGCGCAAATGCGGCTTGCGCGAAGAACATCGACGCACAGGCCACGAGCGGCGACAGGGTAAGGAGGGTCTTTTTCGAAGTTCGGGTTCTCATCTGATTCCGTTTGGTTGAAAGTTGAAATTTGAATGGTGAATGCTTCGTTCGACGAATCGCGAGCGACCGCCGGAATGTGCGTCACGCATGCTTCGGTTGACGAAACGCCGGATGCAGTATCGTCAGGCGCCGCGCATCGACGTATCTTTCTGAACGATCTCTCAAAGATGCGCGGCGCCACCGCCCGGCGCTTGCCTTCTCGCGCACCGTCTTCACATGGCCCGCTTTTAGATTGCGTTGAGATTCGTTGCCGCCGTTGCGTCCAGGAAAAAGAATGTGCCCACTTCCCCGGTACTTTTTTTCAACCCAAGGATGGATGGCTATCAAATTGAGATCGAATAAACGTACTCCCGGCATCGTGATTCGACGCCGCTCGCTGCGTCGTGCGCACGTTGCCTATGCGGCCCTCGCGGCGGCCAGCGCACTGAGCTTCGCGAACGCTGCTTTCGCCGCGCCCGGCAAACCCAGCCTGAAGCAATACGAAATCACGTCGAAGCCGCACGGCTTCGTCGAAATCGACATGCAGAAGGCCGGCGTCGCGCCGTACAAGGACATCGTCAAGCTGAACAAGAAGGTCGACGTGCCGCTGCCGTTCGACATCTGGAGCAACGGCACCGCCGTGAAGGCGGTCGCGTTGGTCAACGGCGTCGTCGATCCCGCTTCCGAGGTCAGGATGACGCCCGGCGGCACGCAAAGCGGCCAGGTGGTCGCGAACGTGAAGACGCCCGGCGTGAAGAAGATGCAGGTGCGCGTGATCGACGCCAACGGCGCGTCGACCGACAGCGCGCCGCTCGACGTGATCGTGTTCGACACGATTCCCGAGCTCGCGGACGACCTGCCCGACAACGCGAGCAAGACCCACAAGCCGTATGCGAACACGTCCGGCTCGGTCGTCGGCACGTACTTCGCGACCTGGTCGATCTACGACCGCAAGTTCAACGTCGACAACGTGCCGGTCGAGAACCTCACGCACATGCTGTACGGCTTCATCCCGATCTGCGGCGGCGCGGCCGTGAATGCATCGCTCGCGAAGGACCTGCCGGGCTCGTTCAACACGCTGCTGCAGAGCTGCAAGGGCCTGCCCGACTACAGCGTCGCGATCCACGACACCTATGGCGAGATGGCCAAGGCGTTGCCGGGCCAGACCGCGAACTCGAAGCTCAAGGGCGTGCTCGGCCAGATGATGGCCGCGAAGAAGCGCAACCCGAACCTGAAGATCCTGCCGTCGATCGGCGGCTGGACGCTGTCCGACCCGTTCTTCCAGATGCACGATCAGGCGAAGCGCAAGGTGTTCGTCGATTCGACCGAACAGCTGCTGCGCACGTGGAAATTCTTCGACGGCGTCGACATCGACTGGGAATTCCCGGGCGGCAAGGGCGTGAACCCGTCGCTCGGCGATCCGGCGAAGGACGGCCAGCTGTACGTGACGCTGATGAAGGAACTACGGCAGATGCTCGACAAGCTGTCGCAGGAAACCGGCAGGACCTATGAACTGACGTCGGCGATCGGCGCGGGCAAGGACAAGATCGACGTGGTGAACTACAAGGAAGCCACGAAGTACATGGACTACATCTTCGACATGACGTACGACTACTACGGTGCGTTCAGTCTGACGGAGCTGGGCCATCAAACCGCGCTGCACGCGCCGAACTGGAAGCCGGACACCGCGTACACGACGGACAACTCGATCAGGGCGCTGCTCGCGCAGGGCGTCGATCCGAAGAAGCTGGTGGTCGGCGCGGCGGCATATGCGCGCGGCTGGAACGGCGTGCACGGCTACGCCGACGGCAATCCGTTCACCGGCACGGCGACGGGGCCGCACAAGGGCCAGTGGGAACCGGGCATCCTCGATTACAAGAAGCTCAAGGCGGAGATGATCGGGCCGAACAACGCCGGCATCAACGGCTACGAGTACCACTACGATCAGACGGCCGAAGCGCCGTACGTATTCAACAAGAGCACCGGCGAACTCCTCACCTTCGACGACGAACGCTCCGTCCTCGCAAAGGGCGACTATGTGCGCGCGAATCAACTGGGCGGCCTGTTCTCGTGGGAAATCGACGCGGACAACGGCGACATCCTGAATGCGATGCACAAGGGCCTCGGCCACGGCGACGCAGGCGGTGGCGGCGGCGGTGCCGAGAACCATCCGCCGGTCGCGAATGCCGGCGCCGACATGACGGTCACCGGGCCGCAGACGGTCACGCTCGACGCGTCGAAGTCGCGCGATCCCGACGGCGACAAGCTGAGCTTCAAGTGGGAACAGGTCGGCGGCGATCCGCTGAAGCTTGCCAATGCAGCAAGCGCGAAGGCGAGCGTCGACATTCCGTCGGTCAGGCAGGACACGAAATACACGTTCCGCGTGACGGTCGCCGATCCGGCCGGCCTGAAGGATACGGCGCAGGTCGTCGTGACTGCGCAGGCAGATGCGACGATCGAGCCGCCGCCCAAGGAAAACCGTCCGCCGGTCGCGCAGCTCGGTGGCCCGGCAACGGCGGAAGCCGGCCAGGCCGTGACGCTGTCGGCCGAGAAATCGACCGACCCGGACGGCGACAAGCTGAGCTTCAAGTGGAACGTCCCGAACGGCATCGACGCGAAGCCGGCCGGCGCAACGCTGAGCTTCACCGCGCCTGAACTCGCGAAGGACCAGTCGTTCACGTTCTCGGTCGCGGTCAGCGACGGCAAGCTGTCGAGCACGGCGAAGCACACCGTCGTCGTGAAGGCGAAGGATGCGGGCGGCGGCGAAGGCGGCGGCAACGGTGGCGGCGAAGGCGGCAAGCATCCGGCGTACAAGGCCGGCACGCAGTACAACGCCGGCGACATCGTGTCGAACCTCGGCAAGCTGTACCAGTGCAAGCCGTTCCCGTACAGCGGCTGGTGCTCCGGCGCGCCGACCGCGTACGAACCGGGCAAGGGCTTCGCGTGGAACGACGCGTGGACGCTTTACGGCGATGACGAAGGCGGTGGTGGTGGCGGTGGCGGCAACGGCGGTGGCAACGGCGGTGGCAACGGCGGCGGCGAAGGCGGCAACGGCGGCGATCACCCGCAGTACAAGGAAGGCACGAAGTACAACGCCGGCGACATCGTATCCAACAACGGCAAGCTGTACCGCTGCAAGCCGTTCCCGTACACCAACTGGTGCTCGATGGCGGCCTGGGCTTACGAACCGGGCAAGGGCACCGCATGGGACCAGGCATGGGAGGAACACAAGGAGTAAGCCGAACAACCTGCCAGATCCGGCCGGCGGCGCCGTCGCGGCGCCCCGGCCGATGTGAAACCCGCGTCTCCCGACGCACAACGGCCGATGCCGGTATCGCCCTCGCCTCGCGCGAGGGCGTTTTCGTTTCCGCCGCCGGCGATGTTTCAATCCCGGCCGGACGTCAATGCATCCCACGCCCACGCCCACGCCGGCGCTCCGGCCCTTCGCCGGTCACGCGTCGTCAAGCGTTTCCGCAATGGTTTTCGGCAAACGCACGGTG
Organism: Burkholderia stagnalis; assembly: GCF_902830275.1. GTDB lineage: Bacteria > Pseudomonadota > Gammaproteobacteria > Burkholderiales > Burkholderiaceae > Burkholderia > Burkholderia stagnalis. The sequence goes on from NZ_CADESW010000004.1 coordinate 261,717, forward strand.
AAGCGGCTGCCCTGCCCCGGCGTCGACGTCACGTCGACCGATCCGCCGTGGCGCTCGATCACCGCCTTCACGAACGGCAGCCCGAGGCCGACCCCGCGACTCGCGTCGCGATACATGCCGTCGACCTGAAAGAACGGCTCGAACAACCGCGGCATCGCGTCGGCCGGGATGCCGATCCCCTGGTCCTGCACCGCCACCGACACCTGCCGGTCGTCGGCGTCGATCCACACGTCGACGGCCGTCTCCTCGGCCGAGTACTTGATCGCGTTGTCGAGCAGGTTGGCCAGCGCGCGCAACAGCATGTCGCGATTGCCGAGCACGAACACGTCGTCGCCGTCGTAATGCGGGCCCTCGACGCGGATCCGCTTCCCGTTCGCGCTGTGCCAGACCTGATCGACCGCTTCCGCGGCCAGATCGTTCGCCGATACCGGCACGTACGCACGCGTATCGAGGTGCTCGGCGCGCGACAACTGGGTGAAATCCTGCGCGACGCGCAGGCTGTAGTCGACGAGCTTGTGCAGGTCGGCCAGGAAATCCTCGTCGATCGTGCCGTCGGCCTGGTTGCGCTCCTCGAGCAGCGACAGCACCGTCGAGAGCGGGTTGCGCAGGTCGTGCGCCATGTGCCGCAGCGTCAGCCGGTCGCTTTCGACCGCGGCCTTGACGTTGTGGATGTCGACGATGCAGATCATGCTCGCCGTCGAACTGTGCCGGTCGCCGTCGCCGAACGGCGTCACCATCATCATCTGCGTACGCCCGTTCAGCGCCAGCTCGACCGAGTGAATCTTGCCGGTCGCCTTCGCGGTCAGCACTTCGTCGCGCGCGATCGCCAGCACGCGCCGTACCGCCTCGTCGCCGTCGGCGTCGAGCGTCTCGAGCATCGCGCGGCCGCGTGCATTGCACATCAGCAGCTCGCCGTGCTGTTCGACGAAGATCGGATAAGGCAGCGTCTCGATCATGTCGACATAGGCCGTCTGCCACGCGCGAATGCGCTGCATCGCGATCTCGACTTCATCTTTCGTCGGCATCGCGGCATCGGCGCCTGCCGCGTGCGGCAAGCCGACGAACGCGTGATTGCCGGCAAGCCCGCGCAGCATCTCGTATTCGTTCAGCAGGAACGCCCGCAGGCTGCCGGCGCGCCGCCAGCCGCTCACCGCGAAAATCAATACACACACGGCGAGCAACGGCCCGAGCGGCGTCCAGTACGACCAATGCAGGAGCAGCACCAGTTCGGCGGCGACGAACGTGGCCAGCCACCCGATCGCGAATGCGTACATGCGCCAGCCCGGCACCAGCATGCAGATCAGCAGCATCACCGTCGCGACCACGATGCTGACGGCAACCTGGATCGCCGCCGGCTCGCGCGACAGGATGTGGCCGTCGAGCAGCGCCTGCGTCACCAGCGCGTCGACCTCGACGCGCCGCAGCCGTCCGCCCTCCGACATCGACAGGTCGTACACACCGGAAAGATCGGACATCGCGTCGCCGATGAAGACGATGCGGCCATGCCACGCCGACTCGGGGATGCGCCCCTTCAGCACGTCGACGTACGAATAGCGATCGAGGTTGAAGCGTGTCGGCAGGAACAGCGCGAGCGAGCGCGCTTCGATGCGCCCCAGCCAGGACACGTGATCCTGCACGTGCAGGCGCACGTCGCCGGCCGGCAGCGACGCGCCCGCAACGTGGATCGCCTGCAGCGCGACATGCGGCAGCTCGCCGTCCGAATTGTCCGTCCGGACATACGGCACGATGCCCTGCACCAGATAGTCGCTGCCGAGCACGACGCTGCGCTGGCCGACGGCCGCCGCCGCGCCGCGCAATTGCGGCGCGGGCAGCAGCACAGTGTCGGCACGCGTGCCCTCCGGCGAAACGTGGGCGGGCAGCACGACGCGCCCTTGCCGCGCGATCGCGGCCACGAGTGCATCGTCGCCGCGCGCCGGGCCGAACATCGTCATGTCGAGCACGACGCTCGATGCGCCGCCGAGCCGATCGAGCACCTGCGCATGGGACGTCCGTGCATAGCTCGCGCCGCCGCCCAGTTCGGCGATCGTCTTCTTGTCGATCGAGATGACGACGACATCGTCGCGCTCGCCGTAATCGACGCAGGTCGCAACCAGATTCCAGTACAGGCGGTCGAGCGGCGACAGCAGCGTCTCGGCGGCCGGCGTACAACTGAGCGCCGCCAGCAACGCAACGCCGGCCGTAAGCGGCCATACGGCGGGCCGCACGGATATCGCTATTTTCCAGACTCGATTGAGCCAGTCAGGCATGGGATGGCATTCCTCGTTATTGTTTTATTCGCCCGAGGTCACTGCGTCCGCGCGCGCCCTGAATGGTCGCGGCGGTCGGCCGCTGGCCTCGTCGCACACGTGATCCCGCCACGCGGCTATTCAGGCGCGCTCGGGCCCTTAAAAATACAACCGCGCCGCATTCGGCCGCGGGTTGGCAGCCGCCATGTTGCCCGAATAATCTTGATTTTTTTGGGGTGACGGATTCATTTCCCCCTTGTCCCATAACAAATCGCATTTTTTCGTACTCGTCCCATGCGCCATCACCCGGCGCGGCGCGCAAAACACTTCAGCGAACGGCGGACGGCGGTTGACTCGCGTCAATTCGGAACAGACGCTGCGCTGGAATATCGCCGCGAAATGGGGGATCCCGTCGGAGGATGAGCAGTCGTTCGGCAAGGGGCCGTGCTTTTTTCATCCTTTTGATGAAATTGTGTTGACAGCCCCTTCGAACACGCTATAATCGCATTCTTTCGCGATGCAGCAACAAGCGAAACGTGCCCAGGTGGCGGAATTGGTAGACGCACTAGGTTCAGGTCCTAGCGGTGGCAACACCGTGGAGGTTCGAGTCCTCTCCTGGGCACCATCTGTTTTTTGAAAGGCCGGCTATATGCCGGCCTTTCTCATTTCTGCGCCCGGGACGCAAAGCGCTTGCGTGCTTTGCGTGAGGACTCGAAAGGCTGCGCTTGTAAGCGCAGCCGGGGTCGCCTCGTGTGACCGAGTCCTCTCCTGGGCGCCATCTGTTTTGAAAAGGTCGGCTTCGTGCCGGCCTTTTTCATTTTCAGCCCAGGAAGCAAAGCGCCTGCGCACTTGCGTGAGGACCCGAAAGGCTGCCTTGCAAGCGCAGCCGGGGTCGCGCCCGTGTGACCGAGTCCCCTCCCGGGCACCAGCTGTTTTAAGAAGGTCGGCTTCTAGCCGGCCTTTTTTCATTTCTGCGCCCGATGGCAAAAAGCCCGCAAAAGCGGACTCCCTGCTACGGATGCCATCACGCCTGCGGCACACCCCGCCGCCACGTCCCGACGAACACGCCGGCCAGCACAACCCCGATCGCCGCGAACGGCGCGGCCGGATGCAGTTCGTAAAGCGCGCTGCCGGCAAGCGGCGCGATCACCATGCTGAGCCCCTGCGCGACCGACATCGCACCCGCGCACGCCCCCTGCTCGTGCGCCTCGACCCGCATGCTCGCCAGCGCCGCGACCGCCGGGAATGCCGCGCCCATTCCGCACGCCGCCACCAGGTAGCTCGCGCACATCCACAACGGCTGCGCGGGCCCGACCGCCAGCGTCGACACGAAGCCGACACCGCCGACGAGCGCGCCCCAGCGCAGCCACTGCTGCGGCGCGACCCGGCGCAACCGCCCGACGAGCGATTGCATCGCGATCAGCCCGATGCCGGCGCTGCCGAGCGTATAGCCGACCACCGCCGACGCGTCGCTCACGCCAACCTGCAACCGGTCGATCACGTAAAAGCCGAGCGCGCTGTTCGCGATCATCACGACGCTGTACAGCGCAAAAGCGCTGCACCACGGCAGGCGCAGGCGCGGGTCGGTCGGCTTCAACCGCGGCGGCGCCTGCCGCGCGACGCGCGGTCCGTCGTCACGCAAGCGGCGCAACCCCGGCAGGCCCGCGAGCGGCAGCAGCGCGAACACCGCGAGCGCGAGCGTCATGTCGTAACCCGCGAGCCAGCCCGCGAGCGGCGGCGCGATCACCATCCCGACCGCGCCCGCCGCGCCGAAGCGCGCCAGCGCCGCCGCGCGTCCGTCGACGGCCGTCCGGTCCGCGATCCACGCGGTTGCCGCGACCGGCAAGCCCGCGTAGCAGCCGCCCATCGCCGCGCGCGTCGCGAGCAGCGCGGCGAAACTCGCCCACACCGGCGGCATGGCGCTCACGTCGCCGAGCAGCGCCCAGCCGACATAGCCGGCCAGCAGCAGAAAGCTGGCGACGAAGCCGACGATCGACGCGCGCATCGTCGGCAGCCGGCCGCGCATGTCGGCCGCGCGGCCCCAACGCGGCGCGGCGACGATCCACACGAGCCCGACGCTCGCGATGACGGCGCCGATATGCAGGGGTTCGAGATTCATCCGGCGCGCCAGCGGGCCGGCGATCGCGACGAATGCATAGGTGCCGGCCACCATCGCGAGATTCGCGAGCAGCAGCGGCAGATGGCGTGTGCCGGCAGCGGCCGGCGTTTGCAGGGGTTCGGCGGAAGTCGTCGACATGTCCATCCCGTGATTGATTGAAGAAGGCGCGCGTCAGCCGACGCGGCCACTGTCGCGCGCGAGCCATCGACTGCGCGCCCGCAGCAGCGCGTCCTCGGTCGCGTCCCAGCCCAGGCACGGATCCGTGATCGAGCAGCCGTAGCGCAGCGGGCCGCCGAGCGGCTGCGCGCCCGCCTCGAGAAAGCTCTCGAGCATCACGCCGCGAATCGCGTCGCTGCCTGCGCACATCTGCCCGACGACGTCGTCCAGCACCGCAAGCTGACGCTCCGCCTGCTTGCCGCAGTTCGCGTGCGAGCAGTCGACCAGCAGGTTCGGCGGCAGGCGCTGCGCGCGCAGCGTGTCGACGGCGGCCGCGACCGACTCCGCGTCGTAGTTCGGCCCGTGCCGGCCGCCGCGCAGCACCAGGTGCGCATGCGGGTTGCCGTCGCTGTGCAGCAGCGCGGGGCCGCCGGCGCCGTCGATGCCGATGAAGGTGTGCGGCCGCATGCTGGCCAGCATCGCGTGCGCGGCGATATCGACCTGGCCGTCGGTGCCGTTCTTGAAGCCGACCGGCATCGCAAGCCCCGATGCCAGCTCGCGGTGCACCTGCGACTCGGTCGTCCGTGCGCCGATCGCCGCCCAGCTCACGAGGTCGCACAGGTAATGCGGGGTGACGACGTCGAGCGCCTCGATCGCGGCCGGCAGCCCGAGCGCATTGATGTCGGCCAGCAGCCGGCGCGCGGCGTGCAGCCCGTCCACCACGCGATGACTGCCGTCGAGCCCCGGATCGTTGATCAGCCCTTTCCAGCCGACCGTCGTCCGCGGCTTCTCGAAATAGACGCGCATCACCACGCAGAATGCGTCGCGCACCGTGTGCGCCAGCCGCGCGAGCCGGCGCGCGTAGTCGAGCGCGGCCTGCGGATCGTGGATCGAACACGGGCCGACGACCACGATGCGGCGCGCGTCACGACGCTCGAGGATCGCGCGCAGCGCGCGCCGGCCGGCCTCCACGGTCGCGCGCGCGGCGACGGAAGCCGGCACGTCGCGGCGCAGCGCATCCGGCGCCGGCAGCCGCATGCCGACGCGCCACCGTTCGTCGCGGGGCGGCTCGGCGAACGTGCCGGCCGCCCCCTGCCCGACGCAGGCGGAAATCTGTTTCATCGTTGATGCTCCGAAATGGAAAATGCCGGCCCGTCAGGCGCCGAGCGTCGCGCCGCCGTCGACGCACAGGCTGTGCAGCGTGACGTGACGCGACGCGTCGGACAGCAGGAACAGCACCGTTTCGGCGACGTCGTCCGGCGCGGCGATGCGGCCGAGCGGAATGCCGGTGCGGTACGTGTCGAGCGACCCGCCGATCACCGCCGCCGGGCCCTCGGGCCCGGTCCACAGCTGACGCTGCATCGGCGTATCCGTCGAACCGGGCGCGACGATGTTGCAGCGAATCCCGTGCGGGGCGAGTTCGAGCCCGAGACAGCGGGTGAACTGGTGCGCGGCCGCCTTCGACGCCGCATACGCGGCCATCTGCATGCGCGGCACGAGCGCCGCGTTCGAGCCGACCGTGACGATGCTGCCGGCGCGGCGCGCGACCATCCGCTGCGCGACCGCACGCGACAGATGGAACACCCCATGCGTATTCACCGCGAAACAGTGCGCCCAGTCCGCGTCGCTCAGCGACGTTGCGGCGGCAAGCCGCAGCACGCCCGCGACGTTCGCGAGCATGCCGATCGGACCGAGTGCCGCCTCGACGCGCGCGACCGCGTCGTTCACGGCGGCCGCGTCCGCGACGTCGACCGTGAACGGATGGATTCGCGCGCCGAACGCCGCGCTGTCGGCCGCGTTGCGCGAAAGCGCGGCGCCGTCGATGTCGAACGCGGCGACCTCGATCCCGCGCGCGGCCAGCACGCGCACGACGGCCGCGCCGATACCCTGGGCCGCGCCGCTCACGACGGCGACCGTGCCCGGAAATGTCATCCCAACCTGTGCATTCATCGATTCGAATTCCCTGAAATTGAGCCGCCGGAAACCTCGGCGGCAAGCCGTTCCGCGATGGCCGCGCCGATCGCCGCCATCGGCGCGGGATCGGACATCCCGTCGTGCGAGCAATCGAGCGCGCGGCACGTCAGCGCGTCCGGCGCCAGATGCGCGCGCCAGCTGTCGGGCTGCGGCAGGCCGGGCCGCTTGCGCGCGGCGTCGAACAGCAGCAGCGCGCCGTCGTAGCGCGGCGTGTGCGCCGCGCGGAACAGGCGCATCTGCCGCAGCGTCGCGTCGGCGAACGCGTCGAGCCCCGCCGCGCCGAGCGCCGCGAACGGGCTGTTCGCGCGCAGCAGCCGCTGCCGCAACGCCTCGTCCGACAGCTCGCCGGTGTCGAAATCGCCGTTCACCGTGAGCAGGATGCGCAGCGCATCGGCCAGCGCCGGCTGCGCTTGCGCCGACCATGCGGATGCCGGATAGCTGTCCATCAGCGCGAGCAGGCCGACCGCCTGCCCGTCGCGCGCGAGCGCGGCGGCCACCGCGTGCGCGAGCGCGCCGCCGAGCGACCAGCCGAGCAGGTGATACGGGCCGTCCGGCTGCAGCGCGCGCACGCGTCGCACGTAGGTATCGACGAGCGCGTCGAAATCGGCCGCGTGGCGGGTGTCGTCGATCGATAGCTGGAGGCCGTCCACCGCGACGTCCGGCAGATGGGCGGCAAGCCGCAGATAACTCCACGCAAGGCCGTCGGCCGGATGGATGCAGATCAGCCGCGGCGCGCCGTCGCGCCCGGCCTGGATCGCGAGATGCGGCGCGAACGCGTCGTGCCCGGTGCGCGGCCCATACGCGAGCGGCGTTCGCAAAGCGGCGGCCAGCGCGTCGACGGTCGCATGCCGGAACAGCATCGACACGGGCACGTCGCGCCCCAGCTCGGTCGCGAGCCGCGCGCTCGCCTGGATCGCCTGCAGCGACTTCCCGCCGACGTCGAAGAAGTTGGACGCCGGCGTGAGCGCGACCTCGCCCAGCACGTCACGCCAGATGCGCATCACCTGCTGCTCGAGCGCGCCGGCCTGCGATGCGTCGTCCGGCACCGCGCGCCGCTGTGCGGCGAGCCGCACCAGCGCATTGCGGTCGGTCTTGCCGTTCGCGTTGCGCGGCAGGCGGTCGAGCACGTGCCATGCATCGGGAATCGCGGCGGGCGGCAACGCGTCGGCAAGCCACGCGCGCAGCGCGGCGACGTCGTCGACCCCGACGACGAACGCCGCGAGCGTCGCCGCGCCCGCCTCGCTGCGCAATGCGACGACAGCTGCCTCGCGCACGGCCGGGAATCGCAACAGCCCATCCTCGATCTCGCGCGGATCGATGCGCACGCCGCTGATCTTCACCTGATGGTCGATCCGGCCGTCGAAACAAAGCCGGCCGTCGCGCAGCGTGGCGAGATCGCCGGTGCGATAGGCGCGCAGGCCGGTGCCGGGCAGCGTCACGAAGCGTTCGGACGTGAGCGCCGGATTACCCGGATAGCCGAGCGCGAGCGCGTCGCCGCCCAGCACCAGTTCGCCGGTGCGCCCTGCCGCGACCGGATACAGGCGCGCATCGACGATCCGTGCGTCGATGCCCGCGCGCGGCGTGCCGATCGGCACCGGCTCGCCGTCCTGCCAGGCCGCGTCGGGCCCGCCGACGCATGCGGCCGTCGCGATGATCGTCGCTTCGGTCGGTCCGTAGGTGTTCAGCAGCGTCTGGTGCGGCAAGCGTGCGCGCCAGCGCCGGATCGGCTCGGGCAGCGCCGCCTCGCCACCGATGATGGTCAGGCGTACGTCGCGCAACTGCCGCGCATGGCGGCCGTCGAGCGCATGCGCGAGCACGTGCCAGTACGCGGTCGGCAGATCGAGCACGGTGATGCCGCGCCGCTCGACCTCGGCCGTGAACGTGTCGACCGAGTCGAGCATCGCGTCGTCGCGCAGCACGAGCGTCGCGCCGTGGCACAGCGTGACGAAGATCTCCTCGAGGCTCGCGTCGAAATGCAGCGGCGCGAACTGCAGCACGCGGTCGTTCGGCCCGACGCGATAAAGGTCGCGCGTGCTCGCGACGAAATGCGCGAGCGCGCCGCGCCCGACCAGCACGCCGTTCGGCGTGCCGGTCGAGCCCGATGTGTAGAGCAGGTATGCGGGATGGTCGGCCGGCGGCGCCTCGTGCGGCATGCCTGCCGCCGGCGCACGATGTGCGTCGAGATCCAGCGTCGGCAAATCGCCCGCGCACGCGCGATGCGCGCCCCGCGTGATCACGAGCACGGGCGCCGCGTCGGCGAGCATCGCCGCGGTTCGCTGCGGCGGGCCGTCCGGGTCGAGCGGCACGAGCACCGCGCCGACGCGCAGCACCGCGAGCATCGCCGCGATCACGTCCGGCGCGCGCGGCGCGGCGATCGCCACGCGGCTGCCGCGTGTCGCGCCGCGCTGCACGAGCGCCGCCGCAAGCGCGTCGACGTCGTCGAGCAGCGACCGGTAGTCGATGCGCCGCTCGCCTGCCTCGATCGCCGTGTGCGTCGGCGCGTGCCGCGCGATGTGTGCGATACGCGCGAGCACATCGGGATGCGGCCCGGCCAGCGGCGCGCCGCGCAGGACCGACGGCGGCGGCAGATCGCCGAGCAGCGGCGCGACGGGCGCCTGCGGCGCATGCGCGGCGAATGCGTCGAGCCAGCCCGCGAGCGAACACGCATGAGCGGCCAGCGTCGCCGCGTCGTATGCGTTCGGATTGGCTTCCAGCGTCACCTGCCACGTGCCGGCGCGCACCGCGACCGTCACGTTCAGGTCCTTCACCGGGCCGCCGCTGATCGCGCGCGTGTCGCTCGCGAGCCCGCGGAACGCGACCTGGCGCTCGAACGGCATCACGTTGACCGCCTGGTTGAACAGGAACGCGTTGCGCTCCAGCAACCCGAGGTCGCCGCGAATCCAGCCGTACCGGTAGTACAGGTGCGGCCGGATCGCGCGCAGCCGGCCGGCGGTGTCGGCCGCGAGCGCGCGCGGCGAGCAATCCGGATCGACGTGCACGCGCAGCGGCACGATGTTCATCGCCATGCACGGCACGCCGAGCGCCGGCGTGCCGAGACGGTTCATCACCGGCAGGCCGAGCGTCAGGTCGCGCTGGCCGCCCTCCTTCGCGAGCCAGATGCCGATCGCGCACAGCAGCCACGCGTTCCAGTCGACGTCGAGCCGATCCGCGGCCGCGCGCAGCGCCTGCACGCGATCGGCGTCGAGCGTCAGCGTCTCGCGCAGTGCGTTCGCGCCGATCTCCTGCTTCGGCGCCAGCACGAGCGGCGCCGGCACGTCGTGCAGATGCGCGCGCCAGAACGCGCGATCGGCGTCGAAGCCGCCGGTTGCGCGGTAATGCGCCTCCGCGCCGACGACGCGATCGACGCGCCAGTCCGGCAGCGCGGGCGGCGCCGCGCCCGCGACGCGCGCGCTGTAGCGGGCGGCCACCGCCTGCTGGAGCAGGCTGTAGCCGAAGCCGTCGAGCGCGATGTGATGCACCTGCAGATACCACCAGTGCCGCGTCGGCGACAGCCGCAGCAGCGCGGTGCGGTACAGCGGATCGGCCGTGACGTCGCAGCAGGTCGACAGCGACTCGGCCATCCAGTTGCGCGCCGCCTGTTCGGGATCGGCCTGCGTGGAGAAATCGACGAGCGGCAGCTGCGTGCAGGGCGGCCGGCGATGCTGCCAAAGCGCATCGTCCTGCCAGGCGAAGCGCATGTGCAGCGTATCGGCATGGTCGAGCACGGCCTCGACGCTGTCGGCCAGCGCGGCGACGTCGAGCGCGCCGTCGAGCGCGATCGTCTCGGCGGTCAGGTAGCCCGGGTCGTCCGGGTCGACCTGCTGCGCGACCCAGATTCCGTATTGCGCGGACGTCGCGCGCATCGGTCGGTCTTCGAGTTGCATGAATGGATGTGCCAAGGGAATGCGTTGATCGGGAAACGGGCGATGCGCGTCACGCGCGCTGCCACTCGACGACGAGCTGCCGGTTGCGCGACATCAGCGCGAGGTGCTCGTCCATCACGTACTGGATCTGCGCGAGCTTGTCCGCGGCATCGGCTTCGCAGCGCAGGCTCAGCAGGTCGTCGGTGCGCAGCATCCGGCACACGCCGTACGGAAAATCGACCGTTGCGCGATGCTCGTCGAATACGACCGGCACCTTGATCGCGTAGTGCTTGCAGAGCTTGAACAGCACGCGGTCGGCCTGCGGCAGCGTGAGCTCGGCGGTGCTGACGAACGGCGCCGGCCGCGCATCCGGCATCGTGCGCGCCGTCATGCCGGCACCTGCGCCGAACGCTGCAGCAGCCGGGCCCACGCGTCGAGCGTCGGCTGCTCGGCGAGCTGGACGAACGTGACGTCGTAGCCGGCGGCCCGCCACGTTTCCACCAGCGTCATCATGCGCACCGAATCGAGCCCGGCGTCGAGCAGGTTGTCGCCCGCGCGCAGGCTGGCAACCGGCACCCGCAGGCTGCGCGCGACCTGCGCGGCGATCTCCGCGAGCATCGGCTGCTCGGCGTCACCCTCCGCCCTGCCGACGAGCGCATCCGTCGTCTCGACCTTGCCGCAGCGGCCCGCCACGTAGTCGAGCGCCATCCGGTGCTCGCGTTCGGAGAAATCCGCGACCGCGTCGGCGACGAAGAACGGCCGGACGTCGCGCATGAACGCGTCGCACGCGGTCATCAGGCAGCCGATGTGCGCGTAGATCCCGCAGATCACGAGCTGGTCGCGCCCCAGCGCGCGCAACTGGACCTCGAGGTCCGAGCGCTGGAACGCGCTGTAGCGCCACTTGTCGAGCACGGTGTCGCCCGGCGCCGGCGCGAGCGCGCCGCAGATCGCTTCGCGCGACGGCTGCGCGGTCAGCCCCGGCCCCCACATGTCGGTCAGCAATGCGCGCTGCGCGGGCGTCTGCGCGGCCGATTGCGCGGTGTAGTAGATCGGCATCCCGGCCGCGCGCGCGAAGTCGATCAGGCGCCGGACATTCGCCAGCAGCACCGGCACGGGCGCCGCGCCGCGATCGTAGAAATCGAGGAAGTAGTCCTGCATGTCGTGCACGAGCAGCGCCGCACGATGCGGCTCGAACTGCCACGTCACACGGTTCACCGGCAGCGCGGCCGGCATCGGGTAGGAAGGAATCTTCGGAATGGCCATGATGGAGTGCTGTTGAAAATGTTCATGCGCGGGCGATGCGTGCCGCCCGCGCTGTCGTCAATCGGTTTCGGTCAGCTGATCCGCAATGCGCTGGCGCAACGCGCGCTTGTCGATCTTGCCGACCGGCGTCTTCGGGAATGCATCGACGAATTCGATCCGGTCCGGCACCTTGTATGCGGCGACGCCCTGCTCGCGCACGAACCGCATCAGCTCCGCCGCGCCCGGCGGCGGCGCGCCGCCTATCACGTAAGCGCAGCTGCGCTCGCCGAGATACGGATCGGGCATCGGCACGAGCGCCGCATCGACCACGCCCGGGTGCGCGAGCAGCAGGTGCTCGATCTCCTCGGCCGGAATCTTCTCGCCGCCGCGATTGATCTGGTCCTTCGCCCGCCCCTCGACGACCAGATGGCCGGCGGCCGTGCGCCGCACGCGATCGCCGGTGCGATAGAAGCCGTCCACGGTGAACGCGCGAGCGTTGTGCGCGTCGGCGTCGTAATAGCCGCGGATCGTGTACGGGCCGCGCGTCAGCAGATGGCCGACCTCGCCCGGCTCGACGGGACGATCGTCGTCGTCGACGATGAGGATTTCGTCGTCCGGCGAGATCGGCCGCCCCTGCGTGCCGGTCACGACCTCGCGCGGATCGTCGAGCCGCGTGTAGTTGACGAGCCCTTCGGCCATCCCGAACACCTGCTGGAGCTGTGCGCCGAACCCGTCCGCCGCGCGTTCCGCGAGCGCCGGATCGAAGCGCGCGCCGCCGACCTGCACGAGTTCCAGGCTCGCGAGCGCCTCCCGCCGCCGGGCCGCCGCCGCGAGCCAGACCGGCACCAGCGGCGGCACGAGCGCGACGACCGTCACGCGCTCGCGCTCGATCAGCGGGAACGCGGCGTCCGGGCTCGCGCCGTCGCACAGCACGACCGTGCCGCCCGCGTGCAGCACGCCGAGCGAGCCCGGCGAGCTGAGCGCGTAGTTGTGCGCGGCCGGCAGTGCGGCGAGATAGACGCTGCGCTCGCTCAGCCCGCAGATGCGCGCGCTTTCGCGCACGCTGTACAGGTAGTCGTCGTGCGTGCGCGGGATCAGCTTCGGCGTGCCGGTGCTGCCGCCCGACAACTGCAGGAATGCGACTTCGCTCGCGGCCGGTTCGGGCGGCAATGCGATATTGGCCGCTGCGTCGGCCAGCGCAAGGTTCGCATTGCCGGGCGCGGTGAACAGCACGTGGCGCAGCGTCGGCGCGTCGGCCTTCACGTCGCGCGCGAGCGCCCGGTAATCGAACCCGTCGTGCCGCTCGGCCGCGACGTACGCGACCGCCTGCGCGTGCCGGCAGAAGTAGCCGATCTCGCGCCGGCGATGCGCGGGCAGCGCAAACACGGGCAGCGCGCCCAGCCGGAACAGCGCGAAGGTGACCGCGAAGAACGCGACGCAGTTCGGCAACTGCACCACCACGCGGTCGCCCGGCGCGATGCCGCGCGCGGTCAATGCGCGGGCGACACGCGCCGCTTCGTCGGCGAGCGTGCGATACGACCAGCGGATGTCGTCCTGCACGAGCGCGATGCGCTCGCCATGCCGTTCGACGCGCTCGTCGAGCCAGTGCGCGAACGACTGCCCTCGCCAATACCCGTTGCGGCGGTACGCGTCGGCGAACGCGTCCGGCCAGGGCGTGCCGTGCGCGCGCATCACGCGCGCTCCGTCAGCGCGTCCGCCGCGACGTCGCGGCTCACGCCGAGCGCGTCGAGCATCGTGCGGAACTTCGCGGCGGTTTCCGCGCGTTCGCCGTCGGGCGTCGATTCGCCGACCACGCCCGCGCCCGCATAGAGCCGCAGCGTGCGGTCGCGCGCTTCCGCGCAGCGGATCGTCACGACCCATTCGCCGTCGCCGTGCGTATCGACCCAGCCGAGCATCCCCGCGTAGAAGCCGCGGTCGAACGGCTCCGCGTCGCGAATGCACGCGCGGGCGGCTGCGCGCGGCGCGCCGCAGACGGCGGGCGTCGGATGCAGCGCGAGCGCCAGCGCCAGCGCGTCCGCATCGGTTTCGCCGCGCACTTCGGTCGACAGATGCCACATCGTCTCGGTGTGGATCAGCGACGGGCGCGCCGGCACGTCCAGGCGCCGGCACAGCGGCGCGAGGCTGTCGCGCACCGCCTCGACGACGACCCGATGCTCGTCGAGATCCTTCACGGACGCGAGCAGCGCGTCCGCGCGGCGGCGATCCTCGACCGGGTCGGGGCTGCGCGGCGCCGAGCCCGCGAGCGGATTCGCACGGACGATCCCGCCGAAGCGGTTCACGAGCAGTTCCGGGCTCGCGCCGAGCAGCGTGCGCCCGGCGCCGAGATCGACGGAGAACGTGTAGCCGTGCGGATTGCGGGCCGCGAGGCGCGCGACGAGCGGCGCGACGTCGACCGGCCGCTCGCCGGTGAGCTCGAGCGTGCGCGCCAGCACCACCTTGTCGAGTTCGCCGGCGCGGATGCGCGCGACAGCCTGCGCGACCGCGTCCGCATAGCGGTCCGCCGACGGCACCGCGCGCGTCGCGTAGCGCGTCGACGCCGGATCGGGCGCGCGCGGCGAGCCGAGCGGCCCGGCGCGCAGCAGCGTGCGCGCAACGCGCAACGCGGCCGGCGCATCGACGTCGAACGGCACCGCGCCGACCACTGCCGCATCCGCGTAGCCGCTCGCGCGGGCATCGCGCAGCGCCTGCGCGACGCGTGCCGCGAGCGGCGCATCGCCGTGCGGCACCGCCTGCGCCGCATCGGCCGCGAGCAGCGCATGGTCCGGCGTCGCGAGGAACAGCGGCGTGTCGGGGCGATAGAGTTCCCAGACGTTTCGGGGTGCCAATAGTGTCGAAGGACGGGACACCATGTTCATGAGCTTGACCTCCACTTTCCAGATTGAATGAGCCGGCGCGCGGCGCCGGCCAGGCCGTCACATCTCGGCGGTGACGCTCACCGCGACGCGGCGGCCCTGATCGACCAGCCAGTTGCCGCTCAGGCCGTTCGCGCGGGTGCGGTCGTCCACCGGCACCATCCGGTTGGTCAGGTTCAGCACCGCGAAATTGACGGAGAAGCGCTTGTCGATCCGGTAACGGCCGCCGAGGTCGAAGGTCGTCGTCGACGGCCGCTCGCGCACGCCCTGCGCGCCGTTGCGGAACGCCGCCCAGTATTCGTTGCCGATGTAATTGGCCGTCGCATACAGGTCGAGCTTCGGCGTCGGCGTCCAGTCGACCTGCACGTTGAATTTGTGCTTCGGCGTCTTGTCGAGCGGCTGGCCGTCGAGCGAGCTGCCGTTGAATGCCTTCTCGCCGTTGCCTTCGCGGCGCGACTGCGTGAGCGTGTACGCGCCCGACACCCTCACCGTGCGCGACACCCGCGTGCCCGCGCCGAGCTCGAGCCCGTACAGCTTGACCCGGTCGATGTTGTCGTACTTGTAGATGTTGCGGCCCGGCGAGCGCGGATCGGCGACGCCCGTGTCGTAGCTCGTGACCTTGTTCCTGAACAGGTTGTTGAACAGCGTCAGGCCCGCATACGTATCGCCCATGTCGTAGCGCACGCCGAGCTCCTCGGTCACGCTCGTTTCGGGCTTCAGGTCCGGGTTGCCGCACAGCGTGCCGGGCACCGCCCCCGCCGCGCCGCCCGACGTCATGCAGTAGCCGCCCGTGCTCTGGCGCAGCGACGGCGGCCGGAAGCCGGTCGACACGCCGCCGCGCACCGTCCATGCCTGGGTGAGCCGGTACACGCCGTAGACGCGCGGGCTGACGTGGCTGCCGTAGCGGTCGTCGTGGTCGAGCCGCAGGCCGGTGGTCAGCGTGAAGCGGTCGTTGAAGAAGTACTCGTTCTCGCCGAACAGCGCCCATGCATTGCGCGAGATGCGATCCGAATTGATC
Source organism: Burkholderia stagnalis (assembly GCF_902830275.1). Taxonomy (GTDB): domain Bacteria; phylum Pseudomonadota; class Gammaproteobacteria; order Burkholderiales; family Burkholderiaceae; genus Burkholderia; species Burkholderia stagnalis. The sequence continues at coordinate 277,208 of NZ_CADESW010000004.1, forward strand.
GCGTGCCCCTTCGGCACGGCGTCCTGGCTGCCGACGCCCGACAGCCGCGACCAGATGTGCTGGCCGCCGACGGTCAGGATGTTGCGCTCGCCCCACCACGGCACCTCGGCCTTGCCTTCGAGGATCGTGTCGGTCAGCACGGGCTTGACCGGCGAGCGCCCCGCCGGCGTCCACTGGTCCTGCACGCCGCGCTCGCCGTACAGCGACAGCGTCGTGTTGGCGAAGCCCCAGCGGCCGTCGTGCGTGATGCCCCAGTAGTCGCGCACGTGACGCGTCTCGGTGATCGCGGAAGTCGCGGTGCGCGGCGTGAGCGGCGCCTCGCTCTTGCCCGGCGTGCTGAGATAGGTGAGCTGTTCGCGCCCGACGTTCACGCTGATGTCCTGGTCGCGGGTCGGCTTCGCGGCGAGCTTCACGTCGAAGCTGCCGATGCGCTGCCCGTTCGCGCCGCTCGCCCCGCTCGCCGGGTAGTAGATGGTGTCCTCGCCCCGGTGCAGCAGGCGCCCGGACGCCTGCAGCCCGAGCACGTCGGACTTCAGCGGGCCGCCGAGCCAGAAATCGACGCTCTGTGTGTCGCCCTGGTTCGACTCGAGCTGCCACACGCTGCTCGCGGTAAGCGTGCCGCCCCAGCGCTTCGGCACCTTGCGCGTGATCACGTTGACCACGCCGCCCATCGCATCGGCGCCGTACAGCGACGACATCGGCCCGCGCACGACCTCGATCCGCTCGATCGCGGACAGCGGCGGCATCAGGTTCGACTGCACGCCTGCGGTGCCGCGGTTCATCGTTTCGCGGGTGTTCTGCCGACGGCCGTCGACGAGAAGCAGCGTGTATTCGCCCGGCATCCCGCGAATCGAGATGTCCTGGTCGTTCGGCGATCCGCCGACCACGCTCACGCCCTCGACTTTGCCGACGATCTCGGCGACCGACGTGTACGGCTTCGCCGCAATCTCGTCGCGGGTGATCACCGAGATGCTGGCGGGCGCCTCCTTGATCGCCTGCTCGCGGCGGCTCGCCGTCACGACGATTTCCTTCATGGCCGCCGGCTCGCCGGACGCGGCCGGCGTGGCGGCATCGCCCGGCTTGTCAGGCGTCTGCGCCCACGCGCAGGACGCCCCCATCAGATACAGGCCGGCGACGACGGCCGGCTTCAACGCAAACTTCGCAACGTGACTCGACATGATGACGCTTTCGCTGCTCCACAATGTGATTGATTCTCATTTGCATTATGGAACCTGTAATACGTCGAAATCTTTGCGTAAGCCTCGAACTCGTTTGAGCGCCGCTGCGATCCGTCAGCGGCTCGCGCAGCGCCGCGCGAGCGTCGGCGTCACGCCGAACCGGCGCTTGTACGCGGTCGCGAAATTCGCGGCGCTCGTGTAGCCGGCGAGCGCGGCGGCCTGCTTGACGCTCACCGCGTCGCGCTCGAGCGCGAGCCGCGCGCGCTGCAGGCGGTGCTCGCGGATGAAGTCGAACACCGTCGTGCCGTACGCGGCGCGGAACTGACGCTGCATCGCGTTCGCGCTCATGCCGACGTGGCGCGCGATGTCGTCGAGCGACAGCTCCTGCGCGGCGTCGCTCGCGAGGAACGCGCGCAGCTCGGCCATCCGGCGATAGTCGCGCGAGCCGAGCGCCGTGTCCGACGCGCCGGCCTCCTCCGCCTCGAGCGGCGCGAACGCCTCGGCGAGCAGTTCGAGCACGCGGCTTTCGAGGTAGATCGCCTGCAGCATCGGCTGGTAGGCCGGCGGCCGCACGATCTGCTCGGCGAGCGCGGCCGCGCGCGGCGTCGGCTGCCAGAAATGGATCGCTAGATGCGCGGACAGCATCGAATCGAGCCGCTCGGGCAACGCCGCGCGGCTCGCGGCCTGCAGGTGTGCGAGCCATTCGCCGGACATCGCGAGGCTGAGCCGCCGCGCATAGCCGCCCTTGCTCAGGCGGCGGCGGAACGTGTCAGGCTGCAGCGCGTTGAGCAGGAACGACTGCATCCGCACGTTCGGCCGGCCCGCGCCGGGATGGGCGGCGCCGTCGCGGCACGCGCGGCGCCCGTCGGTGGTCAGCAGCACGCGCCGGTCGCCGTAGGACACGTCGAGCGCGCCCTCCAGCAGCAGCACGAGGTGCAGGCCCGGCGTGCACTGGCCGGACATCACCGCGTCGAACTCGTCGGTCGCGTCGTCCGCATGCACGCGCAGCCCCGGCCGCACTTCGCGGACCCGCGCGACGTGCGCGTCGTGTCGATGGCAATCGGAATGGAAAGCGCCTGGCGCCCACGCAGTCATCTCGGATATCCCCCGCGCGCGGCCCTGTCCCGGTGCTCGCGCAAACTATTTCGTCGCTCGGACAAACGGACAGCGTCCGTTCCGGCCCGGCCTCTCGGTTACAATTAAATGAGAATTGTTCTCATTTATATCGTATCGGGAGTCATGTGAGAAAGACAAGCGGAATGTGGGCCACGCTCGGCGCATGGCTGTGCGGATGGCTCGTGATGCATGCCGCGCATGCGGACACCAGGACCGTCACCGACCTCGCCGGCCGGCAGGTCAAGATCCCCGCGCGCGTGGAGCGCGTGCTGCTCGGCGAAGGACGCCTGCTGCCGGCGCTCGCGATCGTCGACGGCGACGACCCGACGCGCCGGCTCGTCGGCATGATGGGCGACTTCGAGCAGCTCGATCCCGCGAGCTACGCGCAGTGGCTCGAACGCTTTCCGCGGTTGAAGGACGTGCCGCGCATCGGCCGCTCGCAGGCCGGCAGCTTCAGCGACGAGCGCGCGCTCGCGCTGCGGCCGCAGGTCGCGATCTTCGGGCTCGGCGGCGGCCACGGGCCCGGCGAGCGCGATCGCGAGACGCTCGCGCGGCTGGAGGCGGCGGGCGTCGCGATCGTGTTCGTCGATTTCCGCCACGACCCGCTCGCCAATACGACGCGCAGCGTCGCGCTGCTCGGCCAGGTGTTCGGCGCGCCGCAGCGCGCGGCCGACTTCAATGCGCTGTGGCAGCAGCAGTTCGACCTCGTGCGCACCCGCCTGAAAACCGCGCGGCCGGCCGCGCCGACCGTCTTTCTCGAAAGCCGCGTCGGCCTGTCCGACGACTGCTGCGAAACGATGACGGGCATGCTCGGCCGCCTGCTCGACGCCGCCGGCGGCGAGAACATCGCGAAAGGCCGCGTGCCCGGCGAGCACGGCACGCTGAACCCGGAATACCTGCTGAGCCGCCAGCCCGACGTCTACATCGGCACCGCGATCGGCTCGGCCCTCACGCTGCAGAGCGCGCCGCGGCGCATCGCGCTCGGCGCCGGCGTGACGCGCGACGCCGCCGTGCAGTCGCTCGACCGCGCGCTGCAGCGCCCGACGATCGCCCCGCTGCGCGCGGTGCGCGAGCGCCGCGCGTACGCGATCTGGCATCACTTCTACAACTCGCCGTTCAACGTCGTCGCGGTGCAGGCGCTGGCCAAATGGCTGCATCCGGACCTGTTCGCGGATCTCGACCCGCGCCGCACGTTCGACACGATGGTGCGCCGCTTCCAGCCGGTCGCGCTGAACGGCGAATACTGGATCCAGGAAGGGTCGTGACATGCCGGAGCCTTACTCCACCATGCGTCGCGGCCTGCTCTTCGCCGGACTCGCGGGCGCGCTTGCAACCCGCGTCGCGCCGGCCGGCGCCGCGTCCGATACGCCCGACACCGCCGCGTGGCCCTCGCCCGCCGACACGCCGCCCGTGCGGATTCCCGGCAGTCACCAGTTCGACGTGACCGTCGCGGGCCGGGCCCGCCGCCTGTTCGTCGCGCTGCCGGCCGAACGCTCGGCCACCGCGCCGCATCCGGTGCTGGTCGTGCTCGACGGCAACGCGCTGTTCCCGCTCGCCGCGCCGCTCGCGCGCAACCGCGCGGCACGGCCCGACGCCGGGCACGCGCCCGCGCCGGTCGTCCTCGGCATCGGCTACCCGACCGATGCGCCGTACGACATGCAGGCGCGCGCCGACGACTACACGCTCGCGCCGCTGCCGAACGGACAAGGCCTCGCGGCGGACCGCTTTCTCGATTTCGTCGAGCACGACGTGCAGCCGTGGCTCGCGCGCCAGTGGCCGATCGATGCGGGCCGGCAGACGCTGTTCGGCCACTCGTACGGCGGGCTGCTGACGCTGTATGCGCTGCTGACGCGCCCGCACCTGTTCCGCCGCTACGTCGCGGCAAGCCCGTCGATCTGGTGGGGCGAACGCGCGCTGCTGCCGTATGCCGACCGCTTCGCCGCAACGGCGGCGCCGCTCGACCCGGCGCTGCGCCTGGTCGTGACCGCCGGCAGCCTCGAGGAAGGCGCGCCGCATCCGGACACCGAACGCATGCGCCGGCAACAGGCGCGCAAGCAGGTCAGCTCGGCCCGTGACTTCGTGCAGCGCGTGGGCGGCCGTGCGGGCCTCGACGCGACGTTCCGGCTGATCGACGGCGAGGACCACGGCGGCGTCGTGGTGCCGAGCGCGGCGCTCGCCGCGCGCATCGCGTGCGCGCCGGATCCTCGCGGAGGTGCCGCATGAGCACGACGGCTCCGGTTCCGCCCGCGTCGCTGAAGGTCCGCTACCGCGCGATCGCCGCGCGGCGCGTCGGCGCGCTCGCGATGCTGGCCGGCGTGCTCGTCGCGCTGCTGGTCGTCGACATCGCGACCGGCCCATCGTCGTTCCCGGTCGCGGATATCGTCACCGGGCTGCTGCGCCCGGACGCACTGCCGCTCGAACAGCGCGTGATCCTGTGGAACGTGCGCCTGCCGTATGCGCTGATGGCCATCCTCGTCGGCGCGTCGCTCGGGCTCGCCGGCGCGGAGATGCAGACGGTGCTGAACAACCCGCTCGCGAGCCCGTTCACGCTCGGCATCGCCGCGGCCGCGAGCGTCGGCGCGTCGCTCGTCGTGATCTCCGGCTGGCATCTCGTGCTGTGGAACGAGAACCTCGCGCTGTCGCTCGGCGCGTTCGGCTGCGCGATCGGCGCGACGCTGCTGATCGTCTGGCTCGCGTGGCGGCACGGCGCGACGACCGAAACCGTCGTGCTGTTCGGCATCGGCCTGATGTTCAGCTTCGAGGCGCTGCTGTGGCTGCTGCAATTCGTCGCCGACGCGAACGCGCTGCAGCAGATCGTGTTCTGGAGCATGGGCAGCCTCGCGCGGGCGACCTGGAGCAAGATCGCGATCCTCGCATGCGTGCTCGGGTTCAGCGCGGTGTGGTCCGCGCCGGGCGTCGCGTCGATGACGGCGCTGCGCGCCGGCGAGGAACAGGCGCGCAGCATGGGCATCGCGGTCGAGCGGCTGCGGCTCGTCACGCTGATCCGCATCAGCCTGCTGTCGGCCACCGCGCTGTCGTTCGTCGGCACGATCGGCTTCGTCGGCCTCGTCGGGCCGCACGTCGCGCGGCTGCTCGTCGGCGACGACCATCGCCACTACCTGCCCGGCGCGGCGCTCGCCGGCGCGATCATGCTGTCCGCCGCATCGGTGCTCAGCAAGACGCTCGTCTCGGGCGTCGTGCTGCCGATCGGCATCATCACCGCGCTCGTCGGCGTGCCGCTCTTCATGACGCTGATCAGCCGCCGCAGGAGGCACGATGGATAAACCGCCACGGGCACTCCGCATCGACGGCCTCGACGTCGCTTATGGCGCGCGCACGATCCTCGCGAAGTTGTCGCTGCAGGCGATCCCGCCCGGCAGCGCGGTGGCGCTGCTCGGCCCGAACGGCGTCGGCAAGTCGACGCTGCTGCGCGCGCTCGCCCGGCTCGTCGCCGCGCGCGGCGCGCTCACGCTCGACGGGCACGACCTGCTGCGCGGCGCGCGCCGCGAGCATATGCGGCGGGTCGGATATCTGCCGCAGACGCTGCCGCAGCCAACCTCGCTGCTCGTCTACGAAGCCGTGCGCGGCGCGCTGCGCGCGACCTGCGGCGGCCTGTCCGCCGACGCGCAGGACGCTCGCCTCGAACGGGTGTTCGGCCAGTTGAACCTGCATCCGCTCGCCACCACGTCGCTCGACCGGCTGTCGGGCGGGCAGCGCCAGATGGTCGGGCTCGCACAGGTGCTGGTGCGCGAAACGCCGCTGCTGCTGCTGGACGAGCCGACGAGCGCGCTCGACCTGCGCTGGCAGTTGCTCGCGCTGGAGGCGATGCGCGACGCGGTCGCGCGGCGCGGCGCGATTGCGCTCGTCGCGCTGCACGACCTGAATCTCGCCGCGCGCTTCTGCGACCGCCTCGTGCTGCTCGGCCGCGACGGCGTGCTGGCCGACGGCGGCGCTGCCGACGTGCTGACGCCCGCCAACCTGCGGCGCGCCTATCGCGTGGATGCGCGGGTCGAGCGCACGGCGTCGGGCGACTACGTGACGCTCGCCGAACGGGCGGCCTCGGTGGAGGAACTTGCGTCGACAGGTTGAGTGCAGGTCGGGTTGTTCGGCGTGCGCGCGATATTTTTTCAATCCGGAACGAAAAAGCTGTTGACAGCCTTCGCGGCTGCTCTATAATTGCGGTCTTTCGCGATGCAGCAACAAGCGAAACGTGCCCAGGTGGCGGAATTGGTAGACGCACTAGGTTCAGGTCCTAGCGGTGGCAACACCGTGGAGGTTCGAGTCCTCTCCTGGGCACCATCTGTTTTTTGAAAGGCCGGCTATATGCCGGCCTTTCTCGTTTCTGCGCCCGGGAAGCAAAGCGCTTGCGTGCTTTGCGTGAGGACTCGAAAGGCTGCGCTTGCGAGCGCAGCCAGGGTCGCGCCCGTGTGACCGAGTCCCCTGCTGGGCGCCAGCTGTTTTAAGAAGGTCGGCTTCGTGCCAGCCTTTTTCATTTTCAGCCCAGGAAGCAAAGCGCCTGCGCGCTTTGCGTGAGGACTCGAAAGGCTGCTCTTGCGAGCGCAGCCGGGGTCGCGCCCGTGCGACCGAGTCCCCTCCTGCGCACCATCTGTTTTGAAAAGGTCGGCTTCGTGCCGGCCTTTTTCCATTCCTGCGCCCGAATTTCAGAGAAGGCGGCCACGACGCCGGCCTTCCTCATTTCAAACCCTCCCCCCCAATGCCCGGGATTTCCCTAGGCTGACATGCCGATCGCCACGCGGTTAAATAAATCAACGTGATTTATTTAATGCGCCACCAACCGGCGCGCCATGGAAGGAGACACCATGCGAAGCCCGCACATCGGCCAGGGAAGCAACTCGGCCAACGTGCGCCGTTACAACGAGCGCCTGTTGCTGAAGGCCCTGCGGCGCGCGGGCAGCGCGTCGAAGGCCGACCTCGCGCGCCTCGCGAACCTGACCGGCACGGCCGTCGGCAGCATCATCGCGTCGCTCGCCGACGCGAAGCTGATCGAGTTCACCGGCCGCCGCGTCGAAGGCCAGCGCGGCCAGCCCGCGTCGCTGATCCGTCTCGATCCGCGCGGCGCGTTCGGGATCGGCGTCCACCTCGACCGGATGCGCATCGAAACGGCGCTCGTCAACTTCGACGGCGACGTGCTCGGCCGCGTCACGCACGACACGCTGCTGCCCCCGCCTGCCGACGTGCTCGAGATCGTCCGCCGCGACATCGACGCAATGCAGGCCCTGCTCCCCGCGCATGAACGCGAGCGCCTGACCGGCATCGGCGTCGCGCAGCCGTACAACCTCGGCAGCTGGATGCGCGAACTCGGCCTCGCGCCCGACACGTTCCGCCCGTGGGAAGACGTCGATTTCGCGAGCGAGCTCGGCCGCGCGGTGTCCCTGCCCGTGTTCGGCGAAAACGACGGCAACGCGGCCGCGATCGCCGAGCTGTTCTACGGCGTCGGCCGCCAGCAGGACGACTTCGTCTACCTGTTCATCGGCCCGGCGATCGGCGGCGGCATCGCGATCGACGGGGACTGCCTGCGCGGCGTCACCGGCAACGCAGGCGACATCGGCGTGATGCCGGTGCCGCCGAGCCGCCTGCCGTCCGCGCCGCCGCCGCGCGGCCCGTGGGACATCCTGCTCGCACGCGCATCGCTGCACGCGCTGGTGCGCCACCTGCGCCACAGCGGCGAGCAGGTCGACAACCGCGCCGACCTCGAAGCGTGCATCGCGCGCGGCCTGCCCGCCGTCGACGAATGGATCGACGATTGCGTCGACGCGCTCGCCCCCGCGCTGCGCGCGGTGCTGTGCGTGGTCGACGCGCCCGTCGTCGTGCTCGACGCCGACACCGACGCGGGCCTGATCGACGCAGTCGCCACCCGCCTGCGCTCGGCCCTCGTCGCGACCGCGCCCGAAGCGCGCGGCACGCCGGCGCTGGTGCGCGGCACGTTCGGCGCGGACGCCGGCGCGATCGGCGCCGCGACGCTGCCGATGTTCTTCAACTTCTCCCCGCGGGCCGGCATCCTCAAAGGCGCGAGCGCGGAATCGCAGGAGGTCAACCATGTCGCGATCTGAGTCGCCCCGCCCGCTGCTCGAGATGCGCGGAATCAGCAAGACGTTCCCGGCCGTGCGCGCGCTCGACGACGTGAGCCTGACCGTCTATCCGGGCGAGATCCATTCGCTGATGGGCGAGAACGGCGCGGGCAAGTCGACGCTGATGAAGATCCTGTCGGGCGCGTACCAGGCCGACGCGGGCGGCGAGATCCTGATCGACGGCCGGCGCATCGACATCGACGGCCCGCTTGCCGCGCGCGATGCCGGCGTCGCGGTGATCTACCAGGAACTGTGCCTCGCGCCGAACCTGACGGTCGCGGAAAACATCTACGTCGGCCGCGAACTGCGGCGCGGCAACCGCCGCTGGGGCACGATCGACCGCGCGGCGATGGCGCGCGGCTGCGAGGACGTGCTCCAGCGCCTCGGCGCGCCGTTCGGGCCCGACACGCTGGTGGGCACGCTGTCGATCGCCGAGCAGCAGCTCGTCGAGATCGCCCGCGCCGTGCACACCCGCGCCCGCATCCTCGTGATGGACGAGCCGACCACGCCGCTGTCGTCGCGCGAAACGGAACACCTGTTCCGGCTGATCCGCCAGCTGCGCGAGGAAGGCCTCGCGATCATCTACATCAGCCACCGGATGGCCGAGATCTACGAGCTGTCGGATCGCGTGTCGGTGCTGCGCGACGGCACCTACGTCGGCACGCTCGAGCGCGCGGCGCTGTCGGCCGAGCGGCTGGTCGCGATGATGGTCGGCCGCGACATCTCCGGCTTCTACAAGAAGGAACACGCGCCGTACGACCGCGGCCACCTGCTGCTGTCGGTGCGCGACGTCGCCGACGGCGGCCGCGTGCGCGGCTGCAGCCTCGAGCTGCACGCGGGCGAGGTACTCGGCATCGCGGGGCTCGTCGGCGCGGGCCGCACCGAGCTTGCGCGGCTGATCTTCGGCGCGGAGCCGCGCACGCGCGGCGACGTGTCGGTCGACGGCAAGACCTTCGGCGCGCATTCGCCGCGCGACGCGATCGACGCGGGCCTCGTCTACCTGACCGAGGACCGCAAGCGCCAGGGCCTGTTCCTCGACATGAGCGTGCGCGACAACATCAACATCTCGGTGTGCAACCGCGACGCGCGGCTCGGCGCGCTCGATCTGGCGCGCGGCGCCGAACGTGCGCGCGACGCGATCGCATCGCTGTCGATCCGCGTGCCGCACGCGAACGTCAACGTCGGCGCGCTGTCCGGCGGCAACCAGCAGAAGGTGCTGCTGTCGCGCCTGCTGGAGACGAAGCCGCGCGTGCTGATCCTCGACGAGCCGACCCGCGGCGTCGACATCGGCGCGAAATCCGAGATCTACCGGATCATCAATGAACTGGCCCGCGCGGGCGTCGGCGTGATCGTGATCTCGAGCGAGCTGCCGGAAATCATCGGCGTCGCCGACCGCGTGCTGGTGATGCGCGAAGGCGAGATCGCCGGCGAGCTCGGCGGCTACAGCGGCGCACCGATCACGCAGGAGGCGATCATCGCGCTCGCCACCGGCTCGCAAACGGAACCGGCAGACGCGCACTGAGCGTTGCCGATCATTTTCCCCATTACATTCAGGCTACCGAAATGATCAACCCGACCAAGCAGCGGAACCTCGCTTCCGCGCCGGCCCATCCGGTGCACGACCGCGCGCCGCAGGCGCGTGTCGCCGACCACCGCGCGCGCATGCAGTCGCTGATGCGCACCGCCGGCATGCTGCCCGTGCTGGTGCTGCTCTGCATCGGCTTCGGCCTGCTCACCGACGGCTTCTTCACGCTGCAGAACCTGTCGATCGTCACGCAGCAGGCATCGATCAACATCGTGCTCGCGGCCGGCATGACGTTCGTGATCCTGACGGGCGGCATCGACCTGTCGGTCGGCTCGGTGCTCGCCGCCGCGGCCGTCGCCGCGCTGCTCGCGTCGAACATCCCCGGCTGGGGCTGGCTCGGCGTGCCGGCCGCGCTCGTGGTCGGCCTCGTGTTCGGCATGATCAACGGCGGCCTGATCGCGCTGCTGCGCCTGCCGCCGTTCATCGTCACGCTCGGCGCGCTGACGGCCGTGCGCGGCGTCGCGCGCCTGATGGGCAACGACACGACGATCTTCAACCCGCAGCTGCCGTTCGCGTTCATCGGCAACGGCACCCTGCTCGGCGTGCCGTGGCTCGTCGTGATCGCCGGCGCGGTGATCGTCGCGTCGTGGTTCATCCTGCGCCGCACCGTGCTCGGCATGCGGATCTACTCGGTCGGCGGCAACCCGGAGGCCGCGCGCCTGTCCGGCATCAACGTGCGCATGATCCAGCTGTTCGTCTACGCGGCGTCGGGCCTGCTCGCCGGCCTCGGCGCGGTGATGTCGGCCGCGCGGCTCTATGCGGCCAACGGCCTGCAGCTCGGCCAGTCGTACGAGCTCGACGCGATCGCCGCGGTGATCCTCGGCGGCACCAGCTTCGTCGGCGGCGTCGGCTCGATCGTCGGCACGCTGATCGGCGCGCTGATCATCGCGGTGCTCACCAACGGCCTCGTGCTGCTCGGCGTGTCCGACATCTGGCAATACATCATCAAGGGCCTCGTGATCATCGGCGCCGTCGCGCTCGACCGCTACCGCCAGCGCGATTCGGCCCGCACCTGACACCCCCTTTCATTTATCGGGGCGCAGGCAGGTCCTCCTGCGCCCGCCGTCCAACGGACCTCACGGAGACAACGACATGTTCAAGCCCCAAGCTGTCCTGACCGGCATCGCCTGCGCGCTCGCGTTCGCAACGGCCGCCGCGCACGCGGCCGACAAGCCGTTGAAGTCGATCGGCATCACGGTCGGCTCGCTCGGCAACCCGTACTTCGTCACGATCGCGAAAGGCGCCGAGGCGCGCGCGAAGCAGCTCAACCCGAACGCGAAGGTCACGGCCGTGTCGGCCGACTACGACCTGAACAAGCAGTTCACGCAGATCGACAACTTCATCTCCGCGCACGTCGACATGATCCTGCTCAACGCCGCCGACCCGAAGGCGATCGAGCCCGCGGTGAAGAAGGCGCAGGCGGCCGGCATCACGGTGGTCGCGGTCGACGTCGCGGCGGCCGGCGCGAACGCGACCGTGCAGACCAACAACGTGAAGGCCGGCGAGCTCGCGTGCGACTTCCTCGCGAAGAAGCTCAACGGCAAAGGCAACGTGATCATCGAAAACGGCCCGCAGGTGTCGGCGGTGGTCGACCGCGTGAACGGCTGCAAGGCCGTGCTCGCGAAGAATCCGGGCATCAAGCTGCTGTCTGCCGACCAGGACGGCAAGGGCTCGCGCGAAGGCGGGATGAACGTGATGCAGGGCTACCTGACGCGCTTCCCGAAGCTCGACGGCGTGTTCACGATCAACGATCCGCAGGCCGTCGGCAGCGACCTCGCCGCGAAGCAGCTCAACCGCACCGGCATCGTGATCACGTCGGTCGACGGCGCGCCCGACATCGAGACCGCGCTCAAGACCAACACGCTCGTGCAGGCGTCGTCGAGCCAGGACCCATGGGCGATGGCGCAGCAGGCCGTCAACGTCGGCTACGGGATCATGAACGGCCAGAAGCCCGCCAACCCGATGATCCTGATCGAGCCGGCGCTCATCACGCGCGACAACGTGAAGAGCTACAAGGGCTGGAGCGCCCCGCACTGATCCTTCCGAACCCGAACCTGAACCCGCCCCCTTGCCGATCATGACCCTGCTGACCCGGACGCCCGCGTGGCGTGCCCTCGCCGACCATCGCGACGCGCTGGCCGGCACCCCGCTGCCCGAGCTGTTCGCGCGCGATCCCGAGCGCGCCGCGCGCTTCTCGCTCGAGGCGGCCGGCCTGTTCGTCGACTTCTCGAAGCATCCCGTCGTCGACGAGACGATCGCGCGGCTCGTCGCGCTCGCCCGCGCGAGCGGCGTCGAGGCGCGGCGCGACGCGATGTTCGCCGGCGAGCGGATCAACGCCACCGAGCGCCGCGCGGTGCTGCACGTCGCGCTGCGCGACCGTTCGGGCACGCCGCGCTTCGTCGAAAGCACGGACGTCGCCGCGCAGGTCGCGGCCGTCCTCGCGAAGCTGCGCGCCTTTGCCGGCGCGGTGCGCGACGGCGCGTGGCAAGGCCACTCGGGCCGCGCGATCACCGACGTGGTCAACATCGGCATCGGCGGCTCGGATCTCGGCCCGAAGATGGTATGCGAGGCGCTGAAGCCGACCGCGCACGAACGGCTGACGATGCACTTCGTGTCGAACGTCGACGGCGCGGACATCGCCGAGGTGCTGAAGCGCACCGATCCGCAGACGACGCTGTTCATCGTGTCGTCGAAGACCTTCACGACCCGCGAGACGCTCGTCAACGCGCATACCGCGCGCGCGTGGCTGCTCGCGAGCGGCGCGCCCGAGGCCGCGATCGCACGGCATTTCGTCGCGGTGTCGACCAACGCGGACGCGGTTGCCGCATTCGGCATCGACCCGGCCAACATGTTCGAATTCTGGGACTGGGTCGGCGGCCGCTACTCGCTGTGGTCGGCGATCGGCCTGCCGATCGCGCTGCAGAACGGCATGGATGCGTTCGACGCGCTGCTCGACGGCGCGCATGCGATGGACCGCCATTTCGCCGACGCGCCGCTCGAACGCAACCTGCCCGCGCTGCTCGCGCTGATCGGCATCTGGCATCAGAACTTCCTCGGCGCGACGAGCCACCTGATCGCGCCGTACGACCGCTACCTGCACCGGCTGCCCGCGTACCTGCAGCAGCTCGACATGGAGAGCAACGGCAAGTCGGTGACGCTCGCGGGCGAGCGGGTGGACTACGCGACCGGCCCGGTGATCTGGGGCGAACCCGGCACCAACGGCCAGCACGCGTTCTTCCAGCTGCTGCACCAGGGCACCGCGGTGATTCCCGCGGACATGATCGTCTGCATGCAGCCGCAGCACGCGTTCGACGCGCATCACGACATCCTCGTCGCGAACTGCTTCGCGCAGTCCGAGGCGCTGATGAACGGCGCGCGCTCGCCCGACGAGCCGCATCGCCACTTCGAGGGCAACCGCCCGACCACCACGATCTGCCTGGACCGGCTCGACCCCGCGTCGCTCGGCGCGCTGATCGCGCTGTACGAGCACAAGGTGTTCGTGCAGGGCGCGGTCTGGCAGATCAACTCGTTCGACCAGTGGGGCGTCGAGCTCGGCAAGCGGCTCGCGGTCGCGATCGAGAACGAACTCGACGCGCCGGGCCCGGCCCGCTCGCACGACGGCTCCACCAACCAGCTGATCAACCGCTACAAGGCACGGCGCGGCACCGCGGCGTGAGCATCGACATGACGACGAACCTCCCCCGCCTGGTCGTATTCGGCGAAGCGCTGACCGACTTCATCCGCGACGATGCGCAGCACTGGCACAGCATCGCCGGCGGCTCGTGCTGGAACGTGGCGCGCGTCGGCGCGCGGCTCGGCGTGCCGACCGGCTTCGCCGGCACGGTCAGCCGCGACATCTTCGGCGACGAGCTGATGCGCAAGAGCGCCGAGGCCGGGCTCGACATGCGCTTCATGCGCCAGGTCGACCGCGCGCCGTTCCTCGCGATGGTCGTGTCGAAGCAGCCGCCGAACTACTTCTTCATCGGCGAAAACAGCGCCGATCTCGCGTTCGACCCGGCCGCGCTGCCCGCCGGCGCGCTCGACGCCGCCGAGATCGTGCACGTCGGCTCGCTCGGCGTCGTGCGCGAGCCGCTCGCGTCGCGGCTGATCGACATCGCGCAGGCCGCGCGCGCGGCCGGCAAGCGGATCTCGTTCGACCCGAACTTCCGCGCGCCGATGGCCGATCCGTCGTATCGCGCGACGCTGCGCCGGCTGGCCGGCCTCGCCCATTACATCAAGGTGTCCGACGAGGACCTGGGCGGCCTGTTCCCCGAACTCGACGAGGCCGCCGCGCTCGCGCAGCTGCGCGCGTGGGCGCCCGACGCGGCCGTGCTCGTCACGCGCGGCGCGTCCGGCATGCAGCTGTTCCATGGCGGCGACACGCTGTTCCAGCCGGCCTTCCCGACCGAGGTCGCCGATACCGTCGGCTGCGGCGACGCGAGCGTCGGCGGCTGGATGGCGAGCCTCCTCACGCGCCCCGACGCGCCGGCCGCCGAGCACCTGCGCTACGCGGCCGCCTGCGCGTCGGTCGCGTGCGCGCACGCGGGCGCCTATGCGCCGACGGCGGCCGAGGTGGCCGCCTTGCTCGACACGTCGGCCGCGGCCGTGGGCGTGCCGCGATGAATACGGCCCACGCAAGCGCCGCGCGCGACCCGTCGGCTTTCGTGTTCGTGCTGTTCGGCGGCACGGGGGATCTCGCGATGCGCAAGATTCTGCCGGCGCTGTACGCCGCGCATCGCGACGGCCTGCTCGCGCCCGCCGGACGCATCGTCGCGGTCGCGCAGAACCCGTTCGATCATGCGCAATACCTGCGCTGGGTCGACGCGTCCGTGCGTCCGCACGTCGAGCGCGCAACGTTCGACGCCGCGTCGTGGCGCGGCTTCGTCGAACGGCTCGCGTACGTCGCGCTCGACGCGAGCCGGCCGGACGCGTTCGCGCGCCTCGCCGACGCACTCGAATCGATACCGGGCCGGCGCATCTTCTATCTCGCGACCGGGCCGTCGCTGTTCGTGCCGATCTGCCGCTCGCTCGCGGCGGCCGGCCTCGCGCCGGCGTCGTCGCGCGTCGTGCTCGAGAAGCCGCTCGGCTACGATCTCGCGTCGTCGGCCGCGATCAACGACGCGGTCGGCGAGATCTTCTCCGAAGAGCAGATCTACCGGATCGATCATTACCTCGGCAAGGAAGCGGTGCAGAACCTGTTCGCGCTGCGCTTCGGCAACGTGATGTTCGAGCCGCTGTGGCGCCGCGAATGGATCGAGAACATCCAGATCACCGTCGCGGAGGAGCTCGGCGTCGGCGGGCGCGGCCCGTTCTACGACCAGACCGGCGCGCTGCGCGACATGGTGCAGAACCACCTGCTGCAACTGCTCGCGATCATCGCGATGGAGCCGCCGCAGTCGATGGATGCCGACGCGGTGCGCGACGAGAAGCTGCGCGTGCTGCGCGCGCTGAAGCCGCTCGCCGACGACGAGATCGCGCGCAGCGTCGTGCGCGGCCAGTATCGCGCGGGCGCGGTGCGCGGCGTCGCGGTGCCGGCCTACCACGACGAACCGGGCGTGATGCCCGGCAGCACGACCGAGACCTTCATCGCGTTGAAGGCGGAAGTCGACAACTGGCGCTGGGCCGGCGTGCCGTTCTTCCTGCGCACCGGCAAGCGGCTCGCCGATCGCGTCGCGGAGATCGTCGTCAACTTCCGCCCGGTGCCGCATGCCGCGCTCGGCGCTGCGTCGCTGCGCTCCGGCTCGAACCGGCTGACGATCCGCCTGCAGCCCGACGAGTCGATCCGGCTCGGCACGCTCGCGAAGCAGCCGGGGCTCGGCATGACGCTTCAGGGCGTGCACCTCGATCTCGCGTTCGACCGCTTCTTCCAGCAGAACCGGATGGAGGCCTACCAGCGCCTGCTGCTCGACGTGATCGCGGGACGCCTCGCGCTGTTCGTGCGCCGCGACGAGCAGGAAGCCGCGTGGCGCTGGGTCGCGCCGATCCTCGGCGGCAGCGCGCCGCGCTCGCCAGCGCCGAAGCCGTATGCGGCCGGCAGCTGGGGCCCCGCGCCCGCCAGCGCGTTGCTCGCGCGGCACGGCACCTGCTGGCGCGAAGAAGAAAACTGACCGGCGGCACGCCGCTCAACGACTCCTGAACTCACGCATCGACCTCATGGAATCAGTCTGGCATCTCGAATGGGCGCACGGTGCATTCGACGTGCATGCACGCGGCGGCATGCTCGGCGGCGTCACCTTCGACAGCGGCACGCGCGTCGTCCGCCCGTTTTACGAACCGCCGTGGCTCGACGAACCGGGCGCGCTGCCCGACGGCCTGCTCGGCACGATGCGCAGCGAATTCGCGTGCGTGCCGTTCGGCGTGCCCTACGCGCCGGACGGCCTCGCCGACGGCTGGCGCGACGCGGTTGCCACGCCGCTCGCCGCGCACGACGCGAGCGACGATCTTCAGCATGGCTACGGATGCATCGGCGAATGGGCCTTCGTGCGGCGCACATCGCACGACATCGAGATCGCGCTCGACTATCCGGCCGGCTCGCCGATCGCGCGTGTCACGCGCACGATCCGCGCCGATCCGCAGCGCGCGGCGCTCGACATCGTGCTGCGGATCGACGCGCGCAGCGCCGCGCGCCGCCCGGCCGGCCTGCATCCGAACCTCGCGCTGCCGTCGCTCGCCGGCGCCTTCCGGATCGAGCCGGGCGCGTTCCGCTTCGGCATGGTCCACCCGGGCGGCCCCGAGCCCGGCGTGTCGCGCGGCCGGCCCGGCGCGACGTTCGAGACGCTCGACCGCGTGCCGCTGGCCGACGGCGGCTGGCGCGCGTTCGACCGGCTGCCGTTCGCCGACGCCACCGAGGAAATCGTGCAGCTGTGCGGGATCGACGGAAGCGTGACGCTGCACGACGACGCGGCCGGCGCCGCCTACCGGCTCACCTGGGATGCGGCCGCGCTGCCGTCGCTGCTGCTGTGGATCAGCAATCGCGGCCGCGCGTATGCGCCCTGGAACGGCCGCAACCTGTGCGTCGGCGTCGAGCCGGTCGCGAGCGCGTTCGAGCTCGGCTGCCGCGCGTCGCTCGCGCCGAACCCCATCAATACGCGCGGCGTCGCGACCGCGGTGACGCTCGATCCGGCGCGACCGCTCGAGATCGCGTACCGCTTCGAGGTGCTCGACGCGCGCTGACGCCCGTCAGGCGCCCTCCGTCGCCACCCTGCCCGATGCCTGCAGCTGCTGCAGGCTCTCGTCGACGCTCAGCTCCGACATCGCGTCGGTGCGCAGCGTGTCGTCCGCCGCGCGACGCAGCGCATGCAGCGCGTGCAGCTTGAGCCGCACCATCGCGAAGCGCTGGCCGCGCGCCGCGCATTCCGCGGCGAACGTGCGCAGCGATTCGATCGTCGTGCCGTCGACGTCGGGCGTCTCCTCGAGGCTCAGCAGCACCGTGTGCGTATCGGGCGCCGCCTTCACGAGCGCACGCACGCGGTTCAGCATCCGGTCCGCGTTCGCGAAGAACAGCTGCGCCTCCGGCCGCGCGATCAGCACGCCGGGCACCGGCATCGCGTCCGCGTGAATCGACACGTCGACGAAATCGTGGCTGTCGCGCAGCCGGCCGAGCACGCTCACGTTCGGCTCCGACAGCTTGCGCAGCGTCAGCAGCAGGCTCACGCCGATCGCGGCGAGCAGCCCGTGCAGCACGCCGAGCACCAGCACCGCGAGCAGCGCGGCGATCACGACGAGCCGGTCGCGATGCCACAGCCAGTACGGCCGGAACACCGCCGGATGCAGCGAATGGCTGACCGCGAAGATCACGATCGCCGCGAGCACCGGCTCGGGCGTGCGCGCCAGTTGCGGCAGCAGCAGCCACACGATCAGCGCGATCACGCCGGCCGCCCACAGCCCGGCGAAGCGCGATTGCGCGCCGGCCGCCTCGTTCGCGGACGTCGCCGAATAGCCGGCGCCGACGGGCATCCCGTGCAGCAGCCCCGACACGAGATTCGCGCAGCCGAGCGCGACGAGGTCGCGGTTCGGCGACACCGCGTCGCCGTGCTTCAGCGCGAAATTGCGGATCGATCCGTAGGATTCCGCATAGAGGATCAGCATCAGCGCGAACGCGAGCTCGGTGGTCTGCATCCACGCGTTGCGGTCGAGCGACGGCAGGCCGAATGCGATGTGCTGGAAATCGATGTGCCCGACGATCGCGATCCCGTAGCGCTGCCAGTCGACGAAGTAGCCGGCCACGATCGACAGCACGATCACGACCAGCGTCGCCGGCACGCGCGAGCGGCGCCCGAGCACGAACAACAGCGCCAGCGCCCCGCCGCCGAGCGCGACGCTCGCGAAGTTCGCCCGCGCGAGGCCTTCGACGAGGTCGAGCGCCACGCGCGGCGCATCGCTGTGCTGCACCTGGATCGCGAAGATCTTCGGCAGCTGCTTGATCACGATGGTCAGCGCGAGCCCGAACGTGAAGCCGCGCAGCACCGGCCGCGCGACGAAGTCCGACATGCCGCCGAGCCGGAACGCGCCCGCGAGGATGAACAGCACGCCCGTCATCGCGACGAGCGCCGCCGCGAGCGCGAGCTGCGCGGCGAGCCCCATGCTCGACTCGGCGAACACCGTCGCCGCGAGCACCGCGGCCGACGACGACGTCGACGAGACGATCGCGAACCGGCTGCTGCCCGTCAGCGCGTAGACGACGAGCCCCGACAGCAGCGCGATCAGGCCGGCCTGCGGCGGCAGGTTCGCGAGCCCCGCGTATGCAACCGCTTCCGGGATCAGCAGGCCCGCGATCGACACGCCGGCCAGCGCATCGCGGCCGAGCCGCTGCGCGCGCGGCGGCGGCGCCGCATCGAGCGCGGCGAAATGGTCCGCATGCTGCGGGCCGGCGTCGGTATGGTTCGGCGTGGTCGTCATGCGGGGGCGTGGCGCGCGCGGGTCAGCCTTTCGCGACGATGACGCCCGACCAGCCGGGCAGATAGCGCGCGTTCTGCTCGTGCGCGTGGGTCAGCGCGGCGGCGAGCGCCTTGTCGAAGTTCTTGCGGATCTGGTCGAGCGTCACGTGCTGGCGCAGGAAGTCGGCCCACAGGAATTCGCTGAACGGCGTCGCATCCTTCGCATAGCCGCCCGCCGTGCGCAGCTCGCCCGCGAGGCTGCGGTACGGATCGTCCTCGAGGCCGGTGAGCGCGTTCGGCAATTGCGCATAGTCGCGACGCGCACCGTCCGCGCCGAACGGGTGCACCCACTGGTTGTGCTCCATCATCCGCCAGAAGATCGTCTCGTCGAGCCACGACAGGTCCTTCAGCAGCATCGCCTTGACGGTCGTCTCGCCTTCCTCGATCAGCGCGAGGCCGAGATGATGGTGATCGGTGATGAAATGCCGGCCGTCGGGCCCGACGACCGCCGGGAACCAGTGCGAATCGATCGCCGCCTTGCGCTCGCGCTTGCCGAGCGCTTTCCAGTGCTTGCGCTTGGCTTTCACTTCCCGGTAGCCGACCGTCATCTGGGTCGGGCGCAGCGCGTCGAGCTTGACGGGGATGAGATGAACATCGCGGCCGATTGTCATGATCGTTCCCTCTGCAAGCAAATTCCGGCAACGATACTCCTGATCGCATGCGGCGTTAATACCGCGCATCCCTCGCGTGCCCCGGTTTGACGATCCATGACAAAACCTGCCGCGCGCCGCATGACGCGCGCTACGCGCGCAGGTCGTCGCGCTCGAGCCGGTGGCGCACGTAAGGAATGCCGTCCTGCACGACGCCGATGCGGCGCATGCCGAGCTTGCGCGCGACGTTCAGCGAGCCGGTGTTCGCCGCCGCGATGTCGGCGATCACGCGCGGCAGCCGCACGGTATCGAACGCATGGCGCACCATCGCCACCGCGGCCTCGCTCGCGATGCCCCGCCCCCACGCCGCGCGCACCAGCCGCCAGCCGATCTCGATGTCGCGCGCGCCGTTCGCATAGTCGGGAATCAGCAGCATCCAGCCGATGAACGCGTCGGGCGCCGCCTTCTCGAAGATCGACCAGTAGCCGAGCCCGGGCGGATAGTCGCGCGTGATCCGGTGCTCGACGAAGCGGCGGTGCTCGACCGGGTCGTGCCACGGCCCGGCGATGTGCCGCGTGACCTCCGGGTCGCGATCCATCGCGAGGCACGCCTCGAGATCGGCGAGCACGCGCGGCCGCAGCCACAGGCGGGCGGTCTCGAGCACGGGCAGCGCAACGGCGGGACGATCGGTCATCGGGGCTCCTGGGTCGGCGCATGCGCGCCGTCGATTGACGAATACATGACAACCGCCCTTCAGGACCACGACACGGCACGCGCACGGCGCGTCGCGATCGAGTATTGCAGGGCGCGAAACAAACCATTTCGTAGGGATTATTCCCGATTCGGCGGCGGCGCGGGCCGCCGCATGCGGCACGGCATCCTACACTCGATGATGCCCCCGCGCGGCGCGCCGGCCGGGCGGCTGCTGCGAACCGTCACGGCGCAAGCCAACGAGGAGACGTCCGCCATGAGCTGGACCCGCGAGCAACGCAACGTCACGATCGCCGCCTATCTCGGCTGGACGCTCGACGCATTCGATTTCTTCCTGATGGTGTTCGTGCTGAAGGACATCGCGGCCGAGTTCGATTCGAGCATCCCGGCCGTCGCGTTCGCGCTGACGCTGACGCTCGCGATGCGCCCGCTCGGCGCGCTGATCTTCGGCCGCCTCGCCGACCGCTTCGGCCGCCGCCCGACGCTGATGGTCAACATCGCGTGCTATTCGCTGATCGAGCTCGCATCGGGCTTCGCGCCGAGCCTGACCGCGCTGCTCGTGCTGCGCGCGCTGTTCGGCGTCGCGATGGGCGGCGAATGGGGCGTCGGCTCCGCGCTGACGATGGAGACCGTGCCCACCCATGCGCGCGGCATCGTGTCGGGGCTGCTGCAGGCCGGCTACCCGAGCGGCTACCTGCTCGCGTCCGTGGTGTTCGGCGTGCTCTACCAGTACATCGGCTGGCGCGGGATGTTCATGATCGGCGTGCTGCCCGCGCTGCTCGTGCTGTACGTGCGCGCGCACGTGCCCGAATCGCCGGCGTGGAAGCAGATGGAACAGCGGCCGCGCCCGAGCCTCGCGTCCACGCTGCGGCAGAACTGGAAGCTCGCGATCTATGCGGTCGTGCTGATGACCGCGTTCAACTTCTTCTCGCACGGCACGCAGGACCTGTACCCGACCTTCCTGCGCGAGCAGCATCACTTCGATCCGCATACCGTGTCGTGGATCACGATCGTGCTGAACATCGGCGCGATCGTCGGCGGGCTCACCTGCGGCGCGCTCTCCGAACGGATCGGCCGGCGCCGCACGATCTTCATCGCCGCGCTGATCGCGCTGCCGGTGCTGCCGCTGTGGGCGTACTCGAGCGGCCCGCTCGCGCTCGCCGCGGGCGCGTTCCTGATGCAGATTTCCGTGCAGGGCGCGTGGGGCATCATTCCGGTGCACCTGAACGAGATCTCGCCCGACGACATCCGCGCAACGTTCCCCGGCTTCGTTTACCAGCTCGGCAACCTGCTGGCGTCCGGCAACGCGACGATGCAGGCGTCGCTCGCGGTGTCGCACGGCAACGACTACAGCCTCGCGCTCGCGCTCGTGTGCGGCACCGTCGCGATCGTGATCGCCGTGCTGATCGTGTTCAGTCCCGAACGGCGCGGCGTCGACATGACGCAATCGGTCAATACGCGTAGCAGCGTCGGCTGAAACCATCGCTTGACGCGCCGCACCATGCCGCGCGGCCCGCCACGCGGCGGCCACGCGATCGTCTTGCCGCACCTGCACATCGATCTAGAGGTTTCTGTCCAGATTCAGCGCTTGCCCGCGCCCGGCGCGTCTTTTTATCTTAATAAAAACGATTGTTTGAAATTACAAATTCGAATCGCCGGATCGCCGCCGCGCGATCGGCATGGGAGGCGGAACATGGCAGTGGGTCAGGTGGGGCGGCCGTCCGCGGGACGGCCGTCCGGCAGTCGGCAGGCCGGCGGCACCAAGGCGCGCATCCTCGATGCAGCCGAGGATCTGTTCGTCGAGCACGGCTTCGAGGCGATGTCGATGCGGCAGATCACGTCGCGCGCGGCGGTCAACCTCGCAGCGGTCAACTATCACTTCGGCAGCAAGGAGGCGCTGATCCACGCGATGCTGTCGCGCCGCCTCGACCAGCTCAACCAGGAGCGGCTGCGCATCCTCGATCGCTTCGACGCGCAGCTCGGCGCGCACGTCACGTGCGAGCACGTGCTCGGCGCGATGTTCATTCCCGCGCTGAAGGCGTCGCGCGACCCCGAGCGCGGCGGCCGCGCGTTTCTGCGGCTGATCGGCCGCGCGTACACCGACCCGTCGCCGTTCGTGCGCAACTTCCTGACCGCGCACTACGCGAGCGTCGCCGTCCGCTTCTTCGATTCGTTCCAGCGCGCGCTGCCGTACCTGCCGCGCACGGAGCTCGGCTGGCGGCTGCACTTCGCGATCGGCGCGCTGTCCGGCGCGCTCGCGGGCGCCGAGACCGAAAGCCTGATCGACGAGTTCTCGCAGGGCCGCACGATGGACGACGTGCAGATGATCGCGCGCCTGTCGTCGCTGATCGTCGCCGCGCTGAAGGCGCCGATGCCCGACAGCGCGCAACTCGCGATCTTCGCGGCGGTGCTCGACGACGCCGGCGCGAACGACGCGCCGGCCGCGCCGCCCGCGCTGCCCACCTTGCCGGCGGACTCGCCCGCCGACGACGCGACGCTGCACCCCGCCACCTGACCGCACGCGGCCGCGCCGTGCGCGCGGCCTCATCCTCATGATCCTGGAGACCACCATGTCCGCTTCCGCAGCGCCAGCCGCCGCGCAGACGCCGCCGAACACCGACGGCGTCTGGTACGCGTCGTATCCGCCCGGCGTGCCCCGCGAGATCGACGTCACGCAGTATGCGTCGCTCGTGCAGTTCTTCGACGAATGCACGGCGCAGTTCGCCGAGCGTGTCGCGTACGTGAGCGCCGGCGCGTCGCTGACCTATCGCGCGCTCGCGCAGAAGGTGGCCGCGTTCGCGTCGTATCTGCAGAGCATCGGCGTGAAGCCGGGCGACCGCGTCGCGATCATGCTGCCCAACACGTTCCAGTATCCGGTCGCGCTGTTCGGCACGCTGAAGGCCGGCGCGATCGTCGTCAACGTCAATCCGCTGTACACGGCGCGCGAGCTCGCGCATCAGCTGAAGGACAGCGGCGCGCAGACGATCGTCGTGTTCGAGAACTTCGCGCGCACGCTGCAGGACGCGCTGCCGGAAACGCAGGTGAAGAACGTGCTCGTCACCGCGCTCGGCGACCTGCTCGCGGACGGCTTCAACGCGAAGGGCCGGCTCATCAATTTCGTGCTGAAGCACGTGAAGAAGCTCGTGCCGCCCTATCACCTGCCGCAGGCCGTGCAGCTGCGCTCGGCGCTCGCGCTCGGCGCGCGCGGCACGCCGCAGCCCGTGCCGCTCACGCGCGACGATCTCGCGTTCCTGCAGTACACGGGCGGCACGACGGGCGTCGCGAAAGGCGCGATGCTCACGCACGGCAACCTGATCGCGAACCTGCTGCAGGCGAAGGCGTGGATCGCCGATCAGGTTTCGGGCGACATCGAGACGGTGCTCACGCCGCTGCCGCTGTATCACATCTATTCGCTGACGGTGAACGCATTCATCTTCATGGGGCTCGGCGGGCGCAACATCCTGATCGCCAACCCGCGCGACACGAAGATGGTGATGAAGATCATCCGTCACGAAACCTTCACGGGCATCACCGGCATCAACACGCTGTACAACGCGTTCCTCGACGACGAGGAATTCCGCAAGCGCGATTTCTCGAAGCTCAAGCTCGCGATGGCGGGCGGCATGGCGATGCAGCGCGCGGTCGCCGAACGCTTCCAGCAGGTGACGGGCCGGCCGATCGTCGAGGGTTACGGGCTCACCGAGTGCTCGCCGATCGTCACGATGAACCCGGTCGACCTGGCGGACATGGCCGCGTTCAGCGGCTCGATCGGCCTGCCCGCGCCGTCGACCGTCGTGCGCTTCCGGCGCGAGGACGGCACCTGGGCCGGCATCGGCGAGCCCGGCGAGCTGTGCGTGCGCGGGCCGCAGGTGATGCGCGGCTACTGGCAGCGCCCCGACGAAACCGCCACGGTGATCGATGCCGACGGCTGGCTCGGCACCGGCGACATCGGCGTGATGGACGAGCGCGGCTTCGTGCGCCTGATCGACCGCAAGAAGGACATGATCCTCGTGTCGGGCTTCAACGTGTATCCGAACGAGATCGAGGAAGTGCTGGTGATGCATCCGGGCATCAGCGAGGCGGCGGCGATCGGCATTCCCGACGAGGTGCAGGGCGAGCGGATCAAGGTGTTCGTCGTGCGGCGCGACCCGGCACTGACGGTCGACGACGTGCTCGCGCATTGCCGCAAGAACCTCACCGGCTACAAGATGCCGAAGTTCGTCGAGTTCCGCGACGCGCTGCCGCAGACCAATGTCGGCAAGATCCTGCGCCGCGCGCTGCGCGACGAGGAAATCGCGAAGCGCAATGCGGCTTCGCGCAGTTGAACACCGGCCGCTTCCGGAGACGCCACCGATGACTCGATCCACCGGGCGGCACGCGCGGCCGCTGCGCCGACACGCAGCCGTCGCCGCGCTCGCCGCCGCGCTGGCGCTCGCCCTGCCCGGCGTGCGCGCGCAGGAGGCCGCACGCGCGGCGCCGGCCGCGCACGACGCGGCCACCCTGCCCGCCGATCTCGCGAACGTGACCCATCAGCCGGCCGCGCAGCAGGCGCGCTGGCTGCGAGCCGCCGCGCGCCAGGGCACGCTCGCGAAGCTCGACGACGCGACGCTTGCCGCGCTGTTCGCGGCGCTCGACCCGCTCGCCGTGCCCGAATACATCCGCCAGGGGCCGAACGGCTATCCGTCGTATCAATTCACGATGGTCCGCCAGGAACGCATCAACGGGAAATGGTCGGACACGCCCGACCGGATGCTGGTCCGAACCACGCGCGAGCCGCTCAGGGTCTATGCGAAATGGCTGCCGGACGGCGCGCATGCCGGCCAGGAGATCATCTACGACACGACGCGGCGCAAGGACGAGATGGTTGGGCACCTCGGCGGCCTGCTCGGCAAGCTGCCGATGTGGACGGCGCTCGACGGCACGCTCGCGCGCGCGCAGTCGAATCACCAGGTGAAGGATCTCGGCACCGAGTTCATCGCGAACCTGTACCTGACCGAGGGAAGGAAATACCTGGAAGCGGGCGTGCAGCGCCCGACCCGTGTGGAGGCGAAGACGGTCGGCGGCGTGCGCGTCGTCGCGCTGACCTACGAAACGCCGACCGGCCGGCCGCAGTTCTATGCGAAGAAGGAGATTCTGGGGCTCGACCTGCGCGAGCCCTATTTCCGGACCGTCGAATCGTATGACAACGACGGCCGGGTGTTCGAGCGGATCGTGATCGAGAAGATCGCACCGGCGTCGTTCGACGACGCCGCATTCGACCCGAAGAACCCGGACTACGCGTTTTGACGCGCGCGGCGCTCAATCGTCATCGTCGCCGTGATGCTTGCGCCAGTGCTTGTAATAATGCTTGCGCCACTTGCGGTAGCGATCGTCGTCTTCGTCGTAGTAGCCGTAACCGTAGCCCGGGTACGCGACCACTGCCGGCTGCGGCGCCACATAGACCGGCGCCGGCTCGACATAGACCGGCGCGACCGGCAGGCCGATCCCGACCGCGACGTCGACATGGCCCGCCATCGCACTGCCGGACGCCGCGGACGCCAGCAACGCAACGGCGCCGCCCCACACTGCCATTCGCCTCTTGTTCATGTTCTGGACCTCTGATAAGCCGGCTCGACCGGCATGCGCGACGACTCTAGCCGAGCGGCGCGCCGCCAGGTGCAACGGTCCTGCGAGAGTCGTAACGCGACGTAACAATGCACCGCTAGCCGTTTGACCGAATCGCGAAATCGCGTGGAAGCGTCTATAGTGGGTTACGGTTCGACACAATCACGACCGCGCGCATCCGGATCGAACAGGGTAGAATCCCGCCAAACACTTTGTGGATTCCACGCCACACACACGCACAACATACTTTCTGACGCAGGCTCCTGCCGCATCTCAATGGCCAATCCCGCAGAATCCCATCCGCAAAACGACTTCATCAATTCCGCGCGCAAGGAACGCAAGCGCGTCGAGATCTATCTCGTCAACGGCATTCGTCTGACGGGTTGCATCGAGTCGTTCGACCAGTACCTGGTGATGCTGCGCACCCCCGTGGGTTTGCAAGGCATCTACAAGCGTGCGATTTCCACCATCCAGCTCGACACCGGCGGTTCGCGCCCGGGCGGCGGCGGTTCGCGCGGCCCGCGCACGGGCGGCGGCGGGCGCCCCGGCGGCCGTGAAGGCGGCGGCCACAGCCCGTACGGCTCGCATGGCGGCTCCCGCGAGTCGCGCGGCGACTACGGTTCGCGCGAGCCCCGCGAAGGCTACGGCGCGCCGCGCGAGCCGCGTGAACCCCGCGAGCCGCGCGAAGGCTACACGCCGCGCGAGAGCTACGGCGCACCGCGCGATTCGGGCGACGCCCCGGCATCGCCCGGCAGCGGCAACGGCAACGGGCCGGTGATCGTCACCCGCCGTCGGCGCATCGTGCCGGACGGCCAGTAAGGCGCCAGCCAGTCAAAAGCAAAAGGGCAAACCCGCGGGTTTGCCCTTTTTTCTTCATCGCGCCGGCGCGGCATGTCGCCGCATGCGCCGGCCGCTTCGCTCAGCTCAGTGCGCAGCCGGCAGGCCGGCATCGGCCTCGCGCTGCAATGCACGCACCTGCTGCTGCAACGCGCGCAGCTGCGACTTGAGCTCCGCCTGCTGCGACTGCAGCGCCACGGTTTCGCCGCGCACCGTCTTCTGGCGATCCGCGACAGCCGCCTGCTGCTCGCGTGCGATCGACAGGTCCGCCTGCAGGCGCCGCGCCCGCTCCTGCGTCACGGCGATCTGGCGGTCCGTCTGCGCCTTCTGCGATTCCAGCTTCGCCGCACGCAGTTCGTTGACGGCCAGATGCTCGGCCTGGCGCGAGAAATCGCGATAGATCGCTTCGGCCCGCACGTCGCTGTACGTCTTGATCACGCGCCAGAATGCCTTCTGCTGGAACAGCGCGACGAAATAGGCGCCGTCCTTCACGTTGAACAGCAGGCTCGCGCCGTAGCTGCCGTTGTAGGCGGTGCGCATTTCCGTCAGCGTGTGCGCCTGGATCAGGCGCTGCAGCTCGTCGACCGTGCTGGGGCCGGTCGTGTCACCGGCCTGCATCTGCGTTTGCCCCTGCGCGTCGACCGACGGAATCGCGACCACCGGCGCCGATGCGGCCTGCACCGGCTGTGCGGCCGGCGCCGAGTCGGCCAATCCTTGCGCGTACGCGCCCTGCATGCCGCCAATCAAGGCGAGCACCGCGCACGCCCGTCCCAAACCCAACCCCGTAATCTGGCTCATGAAATGAAATTCCCGCTCCAAGTCGTTGTAATTCTGCGGCGCATTATCGCATTAATTACTCGCTTTCGCGGGTCTCGGGCTCCTCGTCGAAGATCTGATACTTGCGCATTTTTTCCCACAGCACCTTGCGGCTGATGCCGAGTTGCTGCGCGGTATCCTGGCGCCGCCAGCCGTTCGCGTCGAGTGCGGCGATCACGCGGCTGCGCTCGCTCATGTCCCACTTGCTGCGGTCGACGAACACCTCGGCCACGCTCTCCGCCGGCACCGGCTGCGCGGCGCTGCGCGCATGTGCGACCAGCCGCTGCAGCCGCGCGGCGTCCCAGCCGCCCGTCTGCCGCACCGTCACGCCGACGCGCTCGGCGAGGTTGCGCAGTTCCCGCACGTTGCCGGGGAAATAGCTGTCGGCGACGGCTTCCGCGAGCCAGTACGGCAGGTCCGGAAGCTGCGCGAGCCGCTCGTCGCCGACCACCTGCGCGACGAACGACTTGAACAGCGCGATCTTGTCGACCGCGCCCCGCTCCTCGAGCGACGGGATGCTCAGCTCGATCACCGCGAGCCGGTAGTACAGGTCCGCGCGGAACAGCCCTTCCTTCACGAGCTGCGGCAGCTTCTTGTTGCTCGCCGCGACCAGGCGGAAATCGACCTTGATCGGCGAGGTCGCGCCGACGCGCAGCACCGCGCCGTCCTCGAGCACGCGCAGCAGCTTCACCTGCTGGTACAGCGGCAGGTCGCCCACCTCGTCGAGGAACAGCGTGCCGCCCGCCGCCTGCTCGAAGTAGCCTTTATGCGCAACAACCGCGCCGGTGAACGAGCCTTTCGCATGCCCGAAGAACAGCGATTCGAACAGGCCGTCCGGAATCGCGCCGCAGTTAACGGGCACGAATTCGCCGAGCCGGTAGCGCGAGTGCTTGTCGTGCAGCAGTTGCGCGATGCGCTCCTTGCCGACGCCGGTTTCGCCGTGCAGCAGCACGTTGGTATCGCAGTCCGCGAACGTATCGACTTCGCGCAGCAGCGCCTGCATCGATTCCGAATGCGCGACGAGTTCGGACGGCTGCAGCGTCTCCGCGGCGTGCGCGCGCAGCTGCGTGACGAGCTTGCCGACCATCCCGCGCAGTTCGGCGCAGGTGAAGTCGAGCGGCAGGATGTGCGAATACTCGGGCGGATACTGCGACGCGTCGTGGTCGCGCGCCGCGCCGACCCACACGACCGGCATGCCGATGTTGGCTTGCCAGTCGCGCAGGAACGCGGTGCCGCTTTCGATCATCGTCACGCTGATGATCGCCAGCGACGGGCGCATCGCGGCGCGCTCGGGCGACAGTTCCGCGTTGTCGGCGCGGATCACTTCGACGTCGAAGCTCGCCATGCAGCGGGCGACCCGGTCGACGATGTCCGCCTTGCCTTCCCAGACGTACAGGTCGAGCTCTTCGATTGCGGGCGTGGTTCTCATTCTTCGGATGATTCTTCAGTTGACGAGTTGCGCGGCATTGCAGGTCAGCGACATCTGATGCACGGTCGCCTGGCCCACCTGGACGCCGAGCAGGCTCAGGATCGGTACGAGCAAGGCATCGAGCGACGACAGCACGGGTTGCAGCACGAGGTTGCCGATCGTGCTGAGCAGCGGGCCGAGCGGCACGGTGATGCCGAGTATCGTGACGGAGTTCAGGTTGATGTTGCCGAGTGCCGTGCCGAGCGACGCGCCGAGGTTGTTCACGTACGTCGTCCAGTAGCTGTTCTGGTTCGCCGCGGTGGACGGCGTCATCCAGCCGCTACCGCAGGACACCGGCGTCGACAGGCCGCTCGCCGCGTTGCAGAAATGGTAAGGCGAGGTCGTCGGGTAGCTCCCGTAAGGCGCACTCGCGTACGTACTGCCGACGATCTGCAGCACCGGGTTCGAGATCGACGCGGACACCGGCACGGACTGCGTCGTGCCGATGCCCAGCAGCGTGGCCGAAGCCGTGAGATTCAGCAGTTGCAGCGTGCCCGCGGCCGGGCAACTGCTCACGTTGGACAGGTTCAGCGTCCCGGAAGGCGGTGCGCTGATGCACAGCTTCGCGATCCCCGGCGTGGCAAGGATCGTCGTCGTGCTCGGCGTCGAGGCCGAACCGCACTTCGTCGCGGCGAGGCTGGCGACAGCCGGCCCGCCCACCAGCAGGTAGATCGGCAGATTGATGCCGCTCAGCGACGCGGAAATATCCAGCAAGCCGCTCAAGCCCAGCGGCCCCAGCAGTGCGCCCGTGCCGAGCGTAATCGTCGGCGTCTGCACATTCAGATACAACCCGATCTGCGCGGACGACGCCTGCGTGCGCCATGTCCCGTCCGGCAACTGTCCCGCCTCGCCGATCGCGATCGACGGCGGGCTCAGCACCTGCAACTGCAGCTTCACGACGTTGAAGCCGGTCGCCCCGAGCGGCAGCGTGACGCCGGTGTTCAGCGACACCGCCTGCCCCTTGTTGTACGCGGCGACCTGCGCGGCCGTCGTCAGCAGATCGAGCAGGTTGACCGTCGCATCGGCGCCCGACTGCGGATTGCCGAGGCTGATATTGAGCAGCGCGTTGGACGCATTCGCGATCACGACGGTCGTATTGCCGACACCCGCACTCGCGAGCTTGCCGAGCGCCGACGACGCGGCCGTGAGCTGCGCCACGTAGCCGGTGCTGTTGGTGCCGCCCGGCGTCACCGCGCCGACATACGCGCCGAGATTCCCGACCAGCGTCGGCATCGACACCGCCAGGTTCACGAGCCCGTTGACCGACCCCGCGCCCAACGCCGTCGAGATTCCCGCGAGCTTGATGTTCGCGCTCGCGAGCGACTGGTAGTCGGCGAGCGTCAGGTTGACGCTCGTGCCGAGCAGCGCGGACAGGATGCCGTTGAGCCAGACCGGATTGACGCTCGCGAGCGTCGCGCTGACCGAAAACGTGTCGATCGCGCTCGCGCGCGCGGTCGACGTGGCCGACACGGTGCCAGGCCCCGCGCCGAGCGCCGAGAGCACGCCGAGGAACGAATAGCGCATCGTGCGCGTGACCGTCACCTGCGTCGCGTTGAGCTGCGTCATCCCGCTCGCGGCCGCCGCGTAATAGGCCGGCAGGCTCGCATAGACCTGCGGATCCCAGCGGCCGCAGGTCGCCGCGACCTGGTCCTGCCCGCGCGACGGCGCGCCCGTGCCGACCGCGTTCGAATCGTTCGCCCGCGCATTGTTCAGCGCGGCCGCGCCTGCCGCCGCGCAAGACGTGTCCGACGGATCGAGCGACTGCACGGCGGCCAGCGCCGCCATATCCGCGATCCGCTGCATGTCGCGCCGCTGATAGAACAGGTTGCCGATGTCGATCGTGCCGAGCGTCACCAGCGCGACGAGGATCCACACGGTCGCAAGCACCGACACGGCGCCGCGCTGGCCGCCCATCCGCGGGCGGTCGCGCCCGGCCGGGCGGCATCCGAGGAAACGAACCGCGCTCATCGTCATGTCAATTCGACTGCATCGCGCCCTGCCCGCCGGCCGCCGCGCCGCCGCCGCTGGAACCCAGCGGCGAGCCCAGCGTGTCCGGAATCTTGTTCTTGAACGAGTCGAGATAGCGCTGGTACGTGAGCGAAGCAGCGTCGCCGAGCATCGGCAGGTCCGCGCCGGCGGCCCGGTTGTCGCGTTGCAGCGCGAGCCACGTTTCGGTCGAGCGGCCGATGTCGGCCGCGGTTCCGGTCAGCCGCTGGCCATGCGCGGCCGCCGTCGCGCCGAGCAGCGCGACCAGCGCGGCGACGCGGCGCACGACCGCACGCCGGGCGAGGTTCTTGTGGTGATCGGTCATGTCGTTTCCCCCGGAACGTCCTGTCATTGTGCGAACCGCTGCAGCATCGGCGCGGTTTGATCGAATCCCTGGATGCTCGCCACCGGCGACGCGCGCTGCGCGGCGTTGCTGCCTGACACGTCGACGACGCTGCCCGAGCCGGCCGCCGCCGCCGCAGCCGACGCGGGCGCCGGCCGCCGCCACGTACGCGCGGCCGCGGCGATCCGCGTTGCGTCGCTGCGGATGTCGTTGCGGATCTCCGTCGGCAGCTTCTGCTGGCCCATCAGCTTCTGCGCGTCGTGCGCGCGGCCCGACACGAGCAGGTACAGCGCCAGGTTGCTGACGATCTTCGGGTTGTTCTGGTTGAGCTCGATGGCCTTCATCAACGGCACGCGCGCGCCCGGCACGTCGCCGCAGCGCAGCTTCGCGTACGCGAGGTCGGACAGCATCGACGCGTCGGTCGGCGCGAGCACCGACGCCTGCGACAGCGCCTGCGCGGCGCGCTCGAAGTCGCCCGCGGCACCGGCGATCAGCCCGAGCCCGCGATAGCCGCGCGCGGCAAGCGGCGTGTTCAGCAGCTGCGTGTAGACGGCCGCGCTCGCAGCCGGCTGGTCGGTCATGCGCAATGCGTCCGCGCGCAGCAGGATCGACTCCGGCGAACCGCCGTACTGCTTCTCGTACGCGTCGATGTGCGCGAGCGACGCGTAATACAGGCCTTGCGACTGCATCCGCTCGATCAGGCCGAGATACATGCCGGGCGTATCGGGGGCGGCCTGCTTCTGGCCCGCCGCATCCATCAGCGCGGCGCGCTCGGCCTGCGCGCCGACGCCGTAGCCGCTTTCCTTGAAGGTCGAGCACGCGCCGAGCAGCACGATCATCGCCGCCACGCCCGCCCGTTTCGCGATTCCACCGATCCGCTTCATCTTGGTTCCTTCCGTGCGCCGTGTCATTGGTGCGCCATCGACAGCGCGCGCAACACCGAAATCATCCCCGGGCCGGCCGTCACGATCAGCAGCGCCGGCAGCAGCGTGAGGATCATGACGCCCGTCATCTTCACCGTCAGGCGGCCGATGCGCTCGCGCAGCATCGCGCGGCGCGCTTCGCGCAGCCGGTCGCCGAACTGCTTGAGCGGCTCCTGCACCGCGCCGCCATGCTTGTCGACCTGGATCATCAGGCGCACGATCGCGCGCAGGTCCTCGTTGTCGTAACCCGACGCCAGCCGCTGCAGCGATTGCTCGCGCGTGCGCCCCGCCGCGAACTGCCGCTGCGCGATGCCCATCTCCGACGACAGCACCGGCATCATCCCGCGGAAGTCGTTGGTCACCACCTGGATGCTCTGGTCGAGCGACAGGCCGACGCCCTGCAGCAGGCGCAGCATGTCGACCAGCAGCGGCAGTTCGTCGACGACGGCCTGGCAACGCTTGCCCGCGCGGCGCCGGACGTAGGCTTTCGGCAGCATGAAGCCCGTGACGAACGCGAGCACGAAGCCGAGCACCCAGCGGCCGCCCTGCAGGTGCGGGCCGACGAAGGCGACGAACAGCACCGGCACGACCAGCGCACCGACGATCCGCGCGCTCAGGAACAGCCCGCGCGAGCGCGCATCCACGTAGCCGCACTGCTCGAGCATCCGGCGGTCCTCTTCGGCGACGACGTGCCGGCCGACCCCCGTATCGAGCCAGCGGGTGCCGGCCGCCGACAGCCGTTCGAGCAGGTGCGCCACGCGCGCGCGCCGCCCGGCGGCGGCCGGCGTATCGCCCTTCGCAGGCCGCGGCGCGGCGCCGTCCGGCACCGCGCGCGCGCCCGCTGCCGCGAGCGTGGCCGCACGGCGCTCGAGCGCGTCGGCGAGCGCGCGGCGGCTGCGCGTTTCGGTGCCCGCGCGCCGCAGCGCCAGCCACGCCAGCAGCAGCACGCCGAGGGCGCCGAGCGCGAGCGCAATCGATCCGAGTTGGTTGGGCGTCATCGCGTCACCTGAGCCGGGCCATCCGGTACAGCCACGCGCCGCCGACGATCTGCATGACGAACGCCAGATAGAGGTACGTCCGCCCGCTCTCGTCGTTCCACATCGAGCTGAGATAGGACGGATTGGTCGAGATCACGAAGCCGCCGACCGCGATCGGCAGCATCACGAGCACCCACGCCGACAGCCGCGTCTCCGACGACATCGCCATCAGCTCGCGCTCCGCCTGCTCGAGGTCGCGCATGAACACCGCCATGCGTTCGAGCATCACGTCGGCACGGCCGCCATAGCGCACCGACAGCCGCAGTACCGAGCCGACCAGTTCGAACTCCTTCGTGTGATAGACCTTCGCGATGTGCATCATCGCGCGATCGATCTCGACGCCCGTGCGCAGCATCCGCGACACGTGGTCGAGGCAGCCGCGCAGCGGCGCCTCGGTCGTCTGCAGCGCGGCCTGGAACGCGGCCGGCACGCTGTTGCCGAGCGTCACGAGACGCACGATCCCGTCGAGGAACGACGGCAGCTGCCGGACGATCTGCAGGCGGCGGCGTTGAATGCGCGACACGAGCCAGAACGTCAGCAGCGCGACGCCGCCCACCAGCGCCGCCACGCCGCCGAGCACGCCGCCCGACTGGCCCGCGACGAGCGCGACGGCCGCCAGCGCCGCCAGCGCGAGCAGCGCCTTGCCCCGCGCGTCGTCGATCCCCGCTCGGCTCGCGAGGTGTTCGAGGTATTCGGTCGCGCGGGCCCGCCAGACCGCGCGGCGCGACGTGGGCGCAGCGGATGCCGGCGGCGTGCCGGCCTTGGCCGCAGCAGCCTGCGCCGCGCGGGCGGCCGGTGCAGCCGCGCCGTGCGCCGCCGAAGCCGCGCGCGCGGCCGGCTCGATCCGGCTGTCGATGAAGCGCTGCGCGTCCGCGCGGTCGCGCTTGAGCTCGCCGTGCCGCCACAGCAGCAGCGCCGCGGCGATGCAGACGAGCGCGAGCGCGCCGGCCGCGAGGCTATACATTGAAGCCTCCGCCGCCGCGGCCGAAGCCGTCGCCGCCGAACCCGCCCGCGCCGAACCCGCCGCCCGACAGCGTCTGGCGGAAGCGCGCGAGCTTCGGCGAATGCGGATGGATGCCGAGCGATTCCCAGTGATCGATTTCCTCGCCGTCGGGCGTCACGCGCGCCTCGTAGCGATACAGCTCCTGCGTCGCGATGATGTTGTCCGACAGCCCCGTGACCTCGGTGATCGACAGGATCCGCCGCCGCCCGTTCGACAGCCGGCCGATCTGCACGATGAAGTCGATCGCGTTGGCGATCTGGCGGCGCAGGCTCGAT
This sequence comes from Burkholderia stagnalis, assembly GCF_902830275.1. Lineage (GTDB taxonomy): Bacteria > Pseudomonadota > Gammaproteobacteria > Burkholderiales > Burkholderiaceae > Burkholderia > Burkholderia stagnalis. The sequence goes on from NZ_CADESW010000004.1 coordinate 311,705, forward strand.
TCGGTGCCCTGGAAGCCCGCGAAGCCGGCCAGCATCTCGAGCCGGTACAGGCATTCGCGCGGCGAGCTCGCGTGCACGGTGCCCATCGAGCCGTCGTGGCCGGTGTTCATCGCCTGCAGCATCTCGAGCACCTCGCCGCCGCGCACTTCGCCGACGATGATGCGGTCCGGCCGCATCCGCAGCGTGTTGCGCAGCAGGTCGCGGATCGTCACGACGCCGGTGCCGTCGAAGCCGCCCGGGCGGCTTTCGAGCCGCACGACGTGCGGGTGGTTCAGCGACAGCTCGGCCGTGTCCTCGATCGTCACGACGCGTTCGGGCTCGGGAATGTGGAACGCGAGCGCGTTCAGCAGCGAGGTCTTGCCGGAGCTGGTGCCGCCCGACACGAGGATGTTGCAGCGCGCCTCCACCGCCGCCTCGAGCAGCGCGCCGACCTCCTCGTTGTAGGTGCCGTTGCCGAGCAGGTCGGCCGGCCGCAGCGGGTCCTTGCGGAACTTGCGGATCGACACGACCGGCCCGTCGATCGACAGCGGCTCGATCACGACGTTCACGCGCCCGCCGTCCGGCAGCCGCGCGTCGACCATCGGGTTCGACTCGTCGAGACGGCGGCCGATCGGCGCGAGAATCCGCCGCACGATCCGCAGCAGATGCGCGTTGTCCGTGAAGCGCACCGGCAGCTTCGCGAGGATGCCGTGGCGCGACACGTAGATGTCGTTGTAGCCGTTGATCAGGATGTCCTCGACGTGCGGGTCGGCGAGCAGGTCCTCGATCGGCCCGAAGCCGGCGAGTTCCTTGGTCAGCGCCTCCGCGATCGTGCGCACCTCGTTCTCGTTGAGCGGAATGCGGCGCAGGCGCACGAAGCTGTCGATCTCCAGGTCGACGAACTGGTTGATCGCCTGCCGCGACCAGCGGCCGAATTCCGCGCCCAGTTCCTCGATGCGCGTCAGCAGGTGCTCGTGCGCGGCATTCTTGATGTCGTGGAAATGCTGCGTCTGGGAGAACGGCGCGGCGCCGTCGGCGAATTGAATGTCGTGTGCCATCGCTTACGATCGCTTGGACGAAGGGTGAATGAAGCGCTTGAGCGCGGAAAGGCCCGACGCGGCGCGCGGTGCGGCGGCGGCGCCCGCGAGCCGCTCGGCGAGCGGCTCGAGCGCCCGCACGTACGGGTCGCGCTCCGCCGTCTCGACGATCAGCCGCCCCTGGTTCGCCGCATGGCCGATCGGCACGCGGCGCGCGGGCAGCGTCGCCAGCAGCGCGATGCCGAGACGATCGGCGATCTGGCCCGGCGTCAGGCCGAGCGCCGGGTCGTACTGGTTGACGACGAGCCGCAGCTTGCCGGTGTCGATGCCCGCATCGCGCAGCGCATCGAGCAGGTCGACCGCCGACACGATCGACGCGACGCCCTGGTCGCAGACCAGCCACGCCTCGTCGGCCGCCGCCGCGATCTGCGCGACGAACTCGTGGTTCGAGAACCCGCCGAGATCGACGATCTGCTGGTCGAAGAACGCGCGCAGCCGGTTCAGCAGCCCGACGCACGACGCGTACGACACGTCGCGCAGATCGGCGAGGTTCGGCGGCAGCGTCGTCAGCGCGACGCCGCTCGCGTGGCGGGTCAGCGCGGTGTTGACGAACGTGCGGTCGATGCGGCGCAGGTTGCGCACGGCCTCGACGAAGTGGAACTCGCAGCGCGTATTGAGGAACAGCGCGCTGTCGCCCGCGGGCAGCCCGAGGTCGACAAGCGCGGTCTGCCGGTTACGCGGCGCGGCCGTCGCGCCCGTGGCGCCGCCAGGCGCGGCAGCGCCGTCCGCCGCCGTGCCGGACGCACCCGACGCGCCGCGCCGGTGCAGCCACACCGACAGGTTTGCCGCGAGCGTGCTCACGCCCATCCCGGCGCGCGCGCCGAGCAGCGCGACCAGCTTGCCGTGACGGTTCGCCGGCTCGCCGCTCGCGTGTTCGAGCAGCGCGCGCGTGATGCGCAGCGCATCGTCCGGCGCGCCGGACACGTCGATGAAATCGTGCACGCCGGCCCGCAGTGCGGCGAGCGCGCTTTCCGGCTCGGCCAGCGTGCCGAGCGCGACCACCGGCAGCCCCGGATGCGCGACGCGCACCGCGGCGGCCGCCGCGCTCGCCGCCACGGACGCGCCGGAAAAATCGATGAAGACGATCGCGGGATTGAGCCCCGCGATGCGCTGCGCGAGCGCGCCCGGTTCGAGCGACGCGGCTTCCACCGCGCCGGCCGACACCAGCGTCTCGCCCAGCCAGTCGACGTGCCTGTCCTGCTGCGACGCGCACACGAAGTAGTCGGTCACGGCGGGCTCAGCCAAGGAAAGGGTTCTCGCGTTCACGTTGAACTCCTCCGGTTACAAACCGCGCGACGACACGCCCCGCGTTCATTTCGAAAACCCCGGCGCCGCGTCGGGCGATGCGATGCCGCCGAGATACGACCGCCACACCGGGCCGTCGCGCTGCTCGGACAACTCGCCCGGCGTCGCCGGCAGCGACGCGCCCTTCGCGATCGGCGCGACGAGGTGCGGCGTCACGATGATCAGCAGTTCCTTGTCGTTCTGCTGATAGTTGAGCGACTTGAAGAACGCGCCGATGATCGGCAGATCGCCGAGGAACGGCACCTTGTTGATGTTCGACATCGTCTCGCGATCGATCAGGCCGCCGATCACGAAGCTCTCGCCGTCGCCGAGCTCGACCGTCGTGTCGGCGCGGCGCGTCGTGATCGCGGGCACCGACACGCTGTTGATGGTCACGCCGTGCAGGAAGTCGAGCTGGCTCGATTCCGGCGCGACCTTCAGCGCGATGCGACGCGGGCTCAGCACCGTCGGCGTGAGCGTCAGGCCGACGCCGTACTGCTTCCACTGGATCGCCGTCGAGCCGAGCGCCTGCGGCACCGGCACCGGGATCTCGCCGCCCGCGAGAAAGCTCGCGCTCTGCCCGGACAACGCGACGAGCGTCGGCTGCGCGAGCACGCGCGCGAGATTGTTCGCCTCGAGGATCGACAGGTTCGCGAAGATGCCGCGGCCGGCCGAATTCACGACGAGGTTGAAGGCCGACGCGAGCGGAATGCCGGCCGTCGCCTGGAACGCGCCCGTTCCGCCGCCGCTGACCGACTGCAGCCCGCCCGACGTGAACGAGCCGAATGCGAAGCCATTGCTCTGCTTGAAGAAGTTCAGCCCCGCTTCCTTCAGCACCGAGCGGCTGAACTCGACGACCCGCACGTCGACCTGCACCGTGTTCCTGCCGCCGACCGTCGACGTGTCGATCACCGCGCCATCCTTGCCGCTCATGCGCTTGCCGACGGCCGCCGCGCGTTCATGCGCGTCGAGCGACGCCGCCGCCCCCGACAGCACCGACGTGCCGCCATAGGCCTTCACGCCCGGCGTCGAACCGTCGAGCACGGCCTGCGCGGCCGCATCGACGACGTTGACGTTCCACACCATCGGCTCGTCGCGGCCGCGCTCCCACAGCATCACGCTGGTCGAACCGGGCGCCTTCGCGACCAGCAGCACGGAGCCGGCCCGGCTGCCCTTCATGACCAGCACGTCGGCCACCGCCGGATCGCCGACCGCGACCCGCTGCAGCGCGCGCCCGGCGGCGATCTGCCGCTGCGCACCGACCGCGAGATCGATCGACGCGCCCGCGCCGGCCGCGACGGCGAGCGTCGTGGTGGTCAGGGCCCAGAGGGACATCGCGAATGCAATCAGTGTGTTCTTCATCGTGTCGGTGACCGTCGATCGGTCGTCTCCCTTGCGTCGCTGCTTGCGAAGACCGTGCGTGGTGGTGGTGTTCATTCGTTCAATAGGCGACCGTCTCGGCGCGCCCGCCGCGTATCACTTCGATGCTGCCGCCCGCACGCGCCGTCACCGGCGCACGCGGCGCGGCCGGTTCGCGCGGCGCGGCGCGCGCACGCGACGCCGACAGTTCGTCGAGCCCGACCCCCGCGGCCGCCACGGCCGACGGCCCGAGATCCCCCATCGCGCGGGTCGCGACCGTCTGCGCGGCGGCTTCGTCATCGTGCGGATTGCGCAGCGCGAGCGTCAGGCGGCCGCTCGCTTCGGCCAGCGTCAGCGCGTCGATCTGCGCGGTCGGCACCGCGAGCACCGCGGTCCGGGCCATGCTCGACGCGCCCGGCGCGCCGTCCCGTTCGGGCGTCGCATCGCCGAAGGCCAGCACGCGCACCTTCGACAGCAGCAGGCGCGCCTGCGTACGCGGAATCTCCGAACCGGCCTGGCCGATCCCGCCACCGCCATCGCGCTTCAGGTTCAGGAACACGTCGACGAAGTTGCCGGGCCGCAGCCGGTTGCCGACCGCGTTCGTCTCGTCCACCTTGACCGCGACCGCCCGCTCGCCTGGCGCCACCTGGTCCGCAAGACCCGACGTGAGCCCCGTCGCGAGCACCGGCGACGCCTCGAGGATGTCGTTGGCCGGCACCCGGCCGACGAGCGGCGCCGGATCGCTGAACGCGCCGGCCGGCAGGATCGGCACCTGCGCGACCTTCAGCGCGTCGACGCTGATCGGCTGCCCGGCCGGCAGCAGGCGCGCGGCCACGACGATCGGCACCGTCTTCGCCGCGGCGGCCGGCATGGCGACCGGTGCGGGCGGATGCGCCGGGCCGCGCCCGAGCATCCATGCATAGATGCCCAGCAGCACGGCGATCGCGATCAGCAGCCCCGCGATGATCTTCGTCAAGTTGTTGGCCATGTTCAATGTCGGGTGCCGTGAGTGATGAGGTGGTGTCGTCTTGCGGGTCGGGTTTCAGGCGTCGGGGGCATACCGTGCTCGCTGCGTCACAGAATGGTGGCCGGGTTGATCTGCACGGTCGCCGTGCTCGTCAGCGCATTCGGCATCACGAGACTCAGCAGCGGCAGCGACGGAACCAGCGGGTATTGCGAATACGGGTAGGTCACCGTGACCGTTACGCAGTACATCGAAGCGTCGTAGCTGCATGACGCCGACGGCGGCAGCGGCACCTGGACGTTCGGCAGCCAGCGGGTCAGGTTCTGCGCGGTCGACTGGGCGGCCTTGGCCCGGTCCTGCAGCGCCTGCGTGCCCAATCCGCTCGACTCGGGGATGTAGTTCAGCGCCGCCCGCGCGCCTTCGGTCGCGGCCAGCGTCAGGTTCTGCTGGACGGCGAAGATCAGCCCGAACGACACGATCGCGTAGAAGATCAGGAAGAACAGCGGGAACACGAGCGCGAACTCGACCGCCGTCGCGCCCCGCTGGCGCCGCCGGGTTCGCGGCTGCCGATGGGTTCTCATTGCACGCCCCCCGATACGACGAGATGCGCGAGCCACACTGCCGCCGGCGCCACGAGACACGCAGCGTACGGCGTCGCGCGCCGCCCGCCGAGCGCCATCGCGGGGGCGCCGCGCCGCCACAGCGCGCCGAACGACGTGTTCGACAGCGCCATCAGCGCCAGCGCGTGCGCGCCGGCCGCAACGCTCGCGACCACCCAGAACCAGAACAGCGCGTGCATGCCGCACCACGCGCCGAGCACGGCGAATACCTTGACGTCCGCGGCGCCCATTACGCGCAATGCAAAAAAGGGAAACAGGCTGGCCATCCCGATCAGCATGCCGAACAATGCCTGCCGCGGGAAAATACCGAATGGATTCGCATGCGCGAATGCGCTCGCAACGCCCGCGATCAAACCCGCCAGGACGAGCGCATTCGGCACGCGTCGAAAGCGGATATCGCCGAGCGCGACAAGCATCGCCCACGCGAAAAAAATTCCGGTGCTAATGAGGAGCGCCATGTTGAAACCGGCCGCGCGCAGGAGCGGGCGGGTCGCATTGACGACCCGCCCGCCGCAACGGCGGAATGCCGCGTAGAACTGCGGTCAGTTAGCCGCTGTCAACTGGGTGACGATGCTCCCGAATAGCGTCTTCAGCTGGGTGCCGATACTGGTGACATTCGTCACGATGGCGACCGCAATCAGACCCGCGATCAGACCGTACTCGATCGCGGTTACCCCGTCTTCTTCCCGAAGGAAGCGAATCATCAGTGCCTTCATTTTATTTCCTCGTGCCTGTATGTTTCTTTCTCAGGCCGCTTATACGTGTGCATCCCCGCATATTCGGCCTCGCTCCGCATCGTTCGCCCACCTGCCGAGACGACGATCGGATGCTCATTCTTTATAGTGGTTTACGCATGACGCGTATCACGATTTGATGCAAGTTAACATTCGCGATATAGCCTCCTCCTCGAACGTCTGTACCGAACCGTACAAAACTTACACCCGCCTCGAATCTTATCTCCGATCCCTTTTAATTTCCAACCTCTTTTTACCGCCCGGATCGAAAAAAACGACACGTAGCACACCGTATTTGTACGGCGTTTCGGTACGTCTTACACATAGGATTTACGATAGGTTAGATGTGCACATCTAATCCACCTGTAAAACAGCGAATCACCCCCTCCGCCCCCGCACGTTACGCCGCACGCGTAACGCCAATGATGTGACGTTACGTTACGCACTACGCGAAATCGTTCTCATCTACCGGCGCTCAACCAATCTCAACAGTCTTTCAATTCGCGTAAGCCCTTTTCCTATAAGGAATTGCCTCGTTTAAAACCAATCGTCGAACCGTCCGCCATTGAAATGGCACGACAGTTGCAGAGTAGTCCACGCACCACTCAACACAACACATGCTTAATGCGAGGACGAAATGGACATTCAGGTAATCCCTCATGGCACGCTCCGGACGACTCTGATCGCGGCCACCGTGGCAGCCATGCTTTCCCTTTCCGCGTGCGGCGGCTCCGGTTCGATCAGCAAGGGCATCGGCGGCTCGAACTCGGGCACGAGCGGCGGCGATTCGATTTCCACGTCCGGCGGCGGCACGTCGGGCTCGACGAGCGGTACGTCCGGCAGCACGAGCGGTTCAACGAGTGGTAGCACCAGCGGCAGCACCAGCGGTTCGACGAGCGGCAACACGAGCGGGACGACCAGCGGCACGAGCGGTACGTCGGGCGTGTCGGCGAACGCGGTGGGCAAGGTGCTCGCCAGCGGCAGCAACGTCGTGACCGGCGTCGGCTCGACGGTGTCGGGTCTCGGCTCGGTCATCGGCAGCCAGACGCTGCCGGGCGTCAACCCGCAGACGACGCAGGCGGCCGGCGGCGTCGTACAGAGCGTCGGCGGCGCGGTCACCGCGCTCGGCAACGGCCTCGGCAATGGTCTCGGCCAGCTTGGCGCGACGAGCAACCCGGTGGGCGTCACGCTCGCCAGCACCGGCGGCGTGGTCAATCAGCTCGGCGGCGCCGTCACGCAGACCGGCAACCTCGTCACGAGCCTCGGCAGCGGCCCGCTGTCGCCGCTCGCGCCCGTCACCGGCGCCGCCGGCGGCCTCGTGTCGACGGTCGGCAACGCCGTCGCGAACGGCGGCAACACGCTCACCAATGCGCTGTCGACGGGCCCGGTCCAGCAGATCACGCAGACCGTCAGTTCCGCCATCACGCCGATCACGACGATGGTCGGCAATACGACCCAGACGGTCGGTTCGGCCACCGGTCTCGGCGCGCCGGTCAACATGCTGCTCGGCACGCTCGGCAATGGCCTGAACCAGGCCGGCGCACTGATCGCATCGAAGGGCGGCAACCCGGTCACGACCGGCCTCGGCAACACGACGTCGGCGGCGGGCAATACCACGACGGCGATCGGCGGACTGCTGACCGGCGGCAGCGGCACAACCAATCCGCTCGCGCCGCTTACCGGCATCGTGTCGACCGTCACGGGCGCGCTCGGCGGTGCGACGGGCGGCGCCAGCGGCCCGCTTGCCCCGGTCACCGGCCTCGTCTCCACCGTCACGGGCGCACTCGGTGGCGCGACGGGCGGCGCAGGCGGCAGCGGCCCGCTCGCTCCGGTCACGGGCCTCGTGTCGACGGTCACCGGCGCGCTCGGCGGTGCGACGGGCGGCGCAGGCGGCGGCAATCCGCTCGCTCCGGTCACGGGTGCGCTGAACACGGTCGCCAACACCGCCGGCAGCGCGACCTCGGCCGCACCGGCGCTGTCCGGCGGCACGGGCGCCGTCACGAACTCGGGCGCATCGTCCAACCCGCTCGCTCCGGTCACGTCGCTGATCGGCGGCCTGCTCGGCGGCGTCCACGGCAAATAAATCCGGTTCTTCCATCCATCAAAAAGACAGCGAGGAGTCCAACATGTCCCAGCACCGTTCCCTGACGTCGGTCGCACTGCGCGAGTGGCGCGTTCCCCTCACCGTGTTCGCGGCGGCCTGCCTGCTCGCCGCCTGCGGCGGCAACAGCGTGGGCGCGCCGCCGTCCAGCAGCAACAACGGCGGCTCCACCAGCGGGACGCCGACGACGAGCGGCACGAGCAGCGGCACGTCGACGGGTACCAAGGGCGTGGTCAGCACGCTCGGCCAGACCGGCACCGATCTCGGCAATACGATCGGCGGCGTGAGCCTGCCGGGCGTCGGCAACGGCGTGACGCAGGGCCTCGGCAGCACGGTCTCGAGCACGGGCACGATCCTCGGCGCAGCCGCGGATGCGGTGAGCAACGGGCTCGGGCAGATCGGCTCCACGAAAGACCCGGTCGGCACGACGGTCGCCGGCCTCGGCAACGTTGTGGGCGCAACCAGCAACACCGTGTCGGGCCTGAGCTCGACGGTCAAGGCGCTCGGCAGCGGTCCGCTGTCGCCGCTCGCGCCGGTCACGACGCCGGTCGGCACCGTGCTCGACACGGTCGCCAACGGTCTCGGCGCAGCCGGCAACACGATCGGCTCGACGCTGTCGTCGGGCCCGGTGCAGCAGATCACGCAACCGCTCAGCTCGGCCATCACGCCGCTCGTCATCACGGCCGGCCAGGTCACGCAGCAAGTCGGCACGACGACGGGCCTCGGCCAGCCGGTGTCCGGCCTGCTCGGCCAGATCGGCGGCGCCGTCAGCTCGGCCGGCCAGAAGGTCGCGGGCTCGTCGCAGCAGCCGCTCGTCGGCGACGTCGGCCAGCTCGTCACCGCGGTCGGCAACACCGTGACCAACGCCGGCGGCCTCGTCAATCCGAATGGCCCGAACGGCGCCGCGCCGATCCCCGGCCTGATCACAAGCCTCGTCGGCGGCTCGTCGGCCACGGTGCAAAGCGGGTCGTCGGGCTCCGGCTCGACCAACCCGCTCGGCGGCCTGCTGTCGGGGCTCGGCTCGACACCGCTCGGCGCACTCGGCGGCAGCGCGACGTCGGGCGGCGCGGCCAATCCGCTCGCGCCGGTCACGGGCGCGCTGGGCGGTGCGAGCGGTGGCAATCCGCTCGCACCGGTCACCGGCCTCGTGTCGACGCTCACCGGCGCACTCGGCGGCGCAACGGGCGGCGCAGGCAGTACAAACCCTGTCGCGCCCGTTACCGGTTTGCTGAATACTGTCACCGGCACGGTAGGCGGCGCGGCGAGCACGGGGGGCACGTCGAGCCCGCTCGCGCCGATCACGTCGCTGGTCGGTGGTGCAGCGGGTTCGACGTCCGGCAGCTCGACCGGCCTTCTGGCGCCGGTTACGGGGTTGCTGGGCACGCTGGGCAGCGTCGGCAAGTAACGCAGCAGGCCGCGCGTTCCCAGCCGGGGCGAACGCGCGGCTTCGATCAGAACCGGCGATGCGGCACACGACGCGCGGCGCCACTGGCGCCGCGCGCGCACGAGAAGACGAAAGCAAGGCCTACGAGGAAGAACAATGAAATCCAGATTCGATAAATGGATGATGCTGCTCGCCGTCACGGCGGCGGCAGGCGCGACGCAGGCGCAAACGCGCGTCGCCGGCAACCCGCTCGACGCCCTCCCCCAGATCAACGCGCCGAAGAAAGGTCCGAACGTGACCGTGCAGGTGGCACCGCAAGCCCCTCAACTGCAGGAACTGCTTTCGCGTCACCTGACGCCGACCACGTTCCAGGTCGAAGGCGTCAAGTCGGTGCCGTTCGAGGAGATCTCGCGCCGCTTCACCCCGCTCGTCGGCAAGGACATCACGATCGGCGAACTGATCGAGACCGCCAACGGCGTAACGAAGCTGTACCAGGAGCGCGGCTACGCACTGTCGTTCGCGTTCATTCCCGCGCAGACGTTCGACAGCGGCGTCGTGCACGTGACCGTCGTCGAAGGCTATGTGTCGGACGTGAAGGTCACCGGCAAGCCCGGTGCGATGGAATCGAAGATCCGCGCGATCGCCGCGCACATCACCGCCGATCGTCCGCTGCGCCGCGCGACGTTCGAGCGCTACGTGAATACGTTCGGCCTGCTGCCCGGCGTGTCGGTGAAGGCCAACGTGCCGCCGCCGCAAACCACCGACGGCGCGACGACGCTCGAACTGAACGTCGAGCGCAAGGCGTTCAACATCAGTTCCGGCATCGACTTCAACCATCCCGGCGTGCAAGGCCTGATCACCGCGACCGAGAACGGCCTCACGTCGTTCGGCGAGCAATTGAGCATCTCGGCGCTGGTGCCGCCGGGGCGCGACAAGGTGACCTACGTCGCGTTCAGCGGCGCGGTGCCGGTCGGCAGCAGCGGACTCGTCACGCGCCTCGACGCCAGCACGTATCGCGGCAAGCCGACCGACAACCCGGGCCTGCCGTCGTATGTCGAGCGCACCGTGAAGAACGAGAAGCTCGGTCTTTCGGCATCCTATCCGTTGCTGCTGAACAATCAGCGCAGCCTGCTCGGCACGGTGTCCGGCTACGCGTCGCACAACGAGGATCGCTACCAGAACCAGATCACCGGCGCGACCCTGGAAAACCGGTCGCAGGTTCGCGTGCTGCAGATGCAGCTCGACTACACGAGCGTAGGCCCGAAACAAGTCCGCAAGCTGAGCGTCAACGTCGCGAAGGGCTTCGATATTCTCGGCGCGTCGAAATCGCAGGACATCACCGTCGGCAATACGACGACGTCGCTGCCGAGCCCGATCTCGCTGACCTTCGTGCGCACCGGCGCGACGTACACGCAGACCAACGAGTGGCCGTTCCGGATCGGCACGTCGGTGTCGCTGACGGGCCAGTACAGCCCGGATTCGCTGCCGACGTCCGAGCAGATCTCGTTCGGCGCGCAGCGCTACGCGCTCGGCTACCAGCCGGGCGAAACGTCCGGCGATTCGGGATGGGGCATGTCGCTCGAGGTCAATCGCGCCTTCTCGCCGGGCTGGACCTACCTGAAGACGATCACGCCATACGTCGCGTACGACATGGCGCGCGTCTACCTGCATGCCGGCACGCCGCAGCCGAACCGGCTGTCGTCGGTGGGCATCGGCGTGCGGCTGAGCGACAGCCGCTACTACAACCTCGACCTGTCGGTGGCGAAACCGGTCGGCGATGCGCCGGTCGAAAGCGCGTCGCGCAGCCCGCGCATCAACGCTGCGTTCTCGTACCAGCTCAACTGACCGGTGCCCGCGCGGTAGCATGCCGCGCGGGCTGTTTGGATTAGAGTCCCCTCTATCAAACGCAGCGCCCGGTTTCACGTATTCTGCCGAGAGCTCGCAACATGCCACCGCCCCATGCAGACGGTCGTGCGAGCCGCTCGAAACGACATGCGAAACAAGGAGGAAGACGATGATTCAACTGACCCGCCCGTTGCGTACGATGGCCCTCGCCGGCGCGCTGCTCGCCTGCACTGCCCACGCATTCGCACAAGCCGACAGCCCGGTCGGCATGTGGCAGACGATCGACGACAGCACGGGCAAGCCGAAGGCGCTCGTGCAGATCGCCACGGATTCGGACGGCTCGCTGTCGGGCAAGGTCCTGAAGGGCCTCGGCGAAAGCGATACGCCCGATCGTCGCTGCACCGCATGTACGGACGAGCGCAAGGATCAGTTGATCAAGGGCATGACGATCATCAAGGCGATGAAGAAGGACGGCGACACGTGGGATGGCGGCAACATCCTCGACCCGGAAAACGGCAAGGTCTACAAGTGCAAGATGACGCTGCAGGACGGCGGCCAGAAGCTGGTCGTGCGCGGCTACATCGGCGTATCGCTGCTCGGCCGCTCGCAGACGTGGGTTCGCCAGCCATAACGATGTGCGCGCCGCCGCGCGCCGCATAAAACAAATCGGCCTGCGACGGTGTCGCAGGCCGATGTCTTTTCAGGGCCGATATTCACGCAACGCCGGCGATCATGCCGCGCGCTTGAGGACCTCCGCACCATATGCGCCCTGCGCTGCCAGATGCGCGGGCACGGCGATGCTGCGCGCTTCCGCCGCTTTCGATTGCGCATGCTTGCGCATCCGCGTGGACAGCGTGTTGCACAGATTCATGCCCGCTTCGCCATACAACGTGCGCATCACCTGCATCAGCGCGCCGGTTTCGTGCCAGACCTTGAAACGGCGATGGCATGTCTGATACGACGGGTAGCGGCGCGGCATTGCGGACCAGGTCGCGCCGCTGTAAATGACCCAGAGTACGCCGTTCATCACGGCGCGCGTGTTGGCGAGCGGCCGGCCGCGCAACTCGGTGCGCGGCTGCATTTCCGGTAGAAGCGACGCGACGCGCTGCCACTCGTTGTCGGTGAGATCGCGATACGGTGTCATGGGCATCTCCAGCCTTGGTAACCATGACACAACGATATCGGGTCAACCCTGAGTTGAATATAAGACTAGTCCGAAAATGAGACGCGATGCAGTCGAATTAACCGGAATTGACCATTGAATGCGACAAATTCGCCCATCACGCCCGTTGTACGCGCTCAGGTCAGCGAAGTATCGACGATGCGCCGCGGCGTCTCCAGATACTCCTTCGACTGCATCTCGACGATCCGCGAGACCGTGCGCGCAAACTCGTTGGCCATCGGGCCTTCGACGTACAGCGATTCGGCCGGCACCGCCGCGGACATCAGCAGCTTGACCTTGTGGTCGTACAGCACGTCGATCAGCCACGTGAAGCGACGCGCCTCCGACGCCATCCGCGGCGACATCTGCGGCACCTCCGACAGCACGATCGCGTGGAAGCGGCTTGCGAGCTCGAGGTAATCGTTCTGCGAGCGTGGCCCGCCGCACAGCGTCGCGAAATCGAACCACACGACGCCATCGGCCTTGCGCAGCGCCTTCAGCTCGCGCTTCTCGATGTGCAGGATCGGGCTCTCGTCGGGCACCGCGGCGAGCTTCGCGAACGCGTGGCGCAATGCGCGGTCGGCGTCCGCGCCGAGCGGCGTGTGATACATCTGCACCTGCGCGAGCGTGCGCTGGCGATAGTCGACGCCCGCGTCGACGTTGAGCACGTCGAGCTTGTCCTTGAGCAGCGCGATCGCCGGCAGCATCCGGTCGCGATGCAGGCCGTCCGGATACAGGTCGTCCGGATCGTAGTTGGACGTCATCACGAACTGCACGCCATTCGTGAACAACCGGTCGAGCAGGCGATACAGGATCATCGCGTCGGCAATGTCCGACACGTGGAATTCGTCGAAGCAGATCAGCCGGTAGCGCTTCGCGATGCGGCGTGCGAGCTCGTCGAGCGGATCGGCCTGCCCCTTCAGTTCCTCGAGCTCGCGGTGCACCTCGCGCATGAACTCGTGGAAATGCAGGCGCGTCTTGCGCTGCACCGGCACGACCGCGAAGAAGCTGTCCATCAGGAAGCTCTTGCCGCGCCCGACGCCGCCCCACATATAGACGCCGCGCGGCAGGTCCGGATGGATGATGAGTTTCTTGAACGCATTCGAGCGGCGCGCCTTGTACGCAACCCACTCGTCGTAGCAGCGCTGCAGGCGGTCGATCGCCGCGCGCTGCGCGGTGTCGGACTGGTAACCGCGCGTGGTCAGCTCCCGCGCGTAGTATTCGGTGACGTTCATCGGGCAAACCAAAAAAACGAAGGCGAGCGGGAAACCCCGCCCGCCTTCGTCATGTAACGGTGGCGCCGGCCAGTCGCCGGCCGGCGCCATGTCACGCTTAGCTGTTCAGCGAGCGCTTGTCGACAGCCAGCGCCGCTTCGCGCATCACTTCGGACATCGACGGGTGCGGATGGCAGATGCGGGCGATGTCTTCCGACGCCGCCTTGAACTCCATCGCCACCACGGCTTCCGCGATCAGGTCCGACGCGTTCGCCGCTATCACGTGCACGCCGAGCAGTTCGTCGGTCTTCGCATCCGCAATCATCTTCACGAAGCCGTCCGGCGCGTTCATGCCGAGCGCGCGGCCGTTGATCGAGAACGGGAACTTGCCCGACTTGATCTCGCGGCCTTCCGCCTTCAGCTGCTGCTCCGTCTTGCCGACCCACGCGATTTCCGGGTACGTGTAGATCACCCACGGAATGCAGTTGTAGTCGATGTGCGGCTTCTGGCCGTCGATCACTTCCGCGACCAGCACGCCTTCGTCTTCCGCCTTGTGTGCGAGCATCGGGCCGCGCACCACGTCGCCGATCGCGTACACGTTCGGCACCGCCGTGCGGCAGTGATCGTCGACGTCGATGAAGCCGCGCTCGTTCGCCTTCAGGCCGATCGCCTCGAGGCCGAGGTTGTCGGTGTTCGGCACGCGGCCGACCGACACGATCAGGCGGTCGGCGTCGAGCGTCTGCGCGTTGCCGTCCTTGTCGGTGTAGGCGATCGACACGCCGTTCGCGGTCGTCTTCACGTCGCCGATCTTCACGCCGAGATGAATGTCGAGGCCCTGCTTCTTGAACAGCTTGGCCGCTTCCTTCGCGAGCGCGTCGTCGGCTGCGCCGAGGAACGCCGGCAGCGCTTCGAGCACCGTCACTTCGGCGCCGAGGCGGCGCCACACCGAGCCGAGCTCGAGGCCGATCACGCCCGCGCCGATCACGGCGAGCTTCTTCGGCACCGAGTCGAACGTCAGCGCGCCTTCGTTGTCCGACACGATCTTGTTGTCGACCGGGATGCCCGGCAGGTGACGCGCCTTCGAGCCCGTCGCGATGATCACGTTCTTCGCGGTGACGACTTCGGTTTCACCCTCGCCGCTCACTTCGATCTGCACGCCGGCGTCGGTCTTGCCGGTGAACTTGCCGTGGCCCTTCAGCCAGGTGATCTTGTTCTTCTTGAACAGGAACTCGATACCGGACGTCATCTTCTCGACGATCCCGTCCTTGCGGCCGAGCATCTTCGCGAGGTCGATCTTCACGCCGTCGACGCTGATGCCGTGGTCGACGAGATGGTGCGACGCGTTCTCGAACTCTTCCGACGACGCGAGCAGCGCCTTCGACGGAATGCAGCCGACGTTCAGGCAGGTGCCGCCGAGCTTCAGCGCGCCGGCCGGGTTCTTCCACTTTTCGATACAGGCAACGGTCTTGCCCAGTTGAGCGGCGCGGATCGCGGCGATGTAGCCGCCCGGGCCGGCGCCGATCACGACGACGTCAAATTCCTTGGACATGGCAATCCTTTCTTCTTGTGCGTCCGCACGGGCGCGCGAGGCCGCGCGCCCGCGGGAGCGGGTCAATGCAGGTGGCGTGGCTTACAGGTCGAGCAGCAGACGGGCCGGATCCTCGAGCGCATCCTTCATTGCGACGAGCGACAGCACCGCTTCGCGGCCGTCGATGATCCGGTGGTCGTACGACAGCGCCAGGTAGTTGATCGGACGGATCACGATCTGGCCGTTCTCGACGACTGCGCGCTCCTTCGTCGCGTGCACGCCGAGGATTGCCGATTGCGGCGGGTTGATGATCGGGGTCGACAGCATCGAGCCGAACACGCCGCCGTTCGAGATCGAGAACGTACCGCCGGTCATTTCGTCGATCGACAGCTTGCCGTCCTTCGCCTTCTGGCCGAACTCGGCGATCTTCTTCTCGATGTCGGCGAGGCTCAGCTGGTCGGCGTTGCGCAGGATCGGCACCACGAGGCCGCGCGGCGAGCCGACAGCGATACCGATGTCGAAGTAGCCGTGATAGACGATGTCGTTGCCGTCAATCGACGCGTTCACGAGCGGGAACTTCTTCAGCGCATGGACTGCCGCCTTCACGAAGAACGACATGAAGCCGAGCTTCACGCCGTGTTCCTTCTCGAACTTGTCCTTGTACTTGTTGCGCAGCTCCATGACCGGCGCCATGTTCACTTCGTTGAACGTCGTCAGGATCGCGTTGGTCTGCTGCGACTCGAGCAGACGCTCGGCGATACGTGCGCGCAGGCGCGACATCGGCACGCGCTGCTCCGGACGGTCGTTCAGCCAGGTCGTCGCCGACGCCGGCACCTTCACTTCCGGCAGCGCCGGCTTCGCAGCGGCCTTCGCCGGTGCGGCGGCCGGGGCAGCCTTCGGTGCGCTGCCTGCGGACAGCACGTCGCCCTTCGTGATACGGCCGTCGCGGCCCGAGCCTGCGACGTCGCCTGCGGCGAGGCCCTTCTCGGCCAGCAGCTTCGACGCGGCCGGCGATGCGGCAGCGGTGCTCGACGCAGCGGCGGCAGCCGGTTGCGCGGCCGGTGCGGCGGCAGCGGGTGCGGCGGCCGGCTGGACTTCGGCTTCGCCAGCCGCGGCTGCGACTGCACCTGCCTTCGCTTCGGTGTCGATCGTCGCGATCAGCTGATCCGCGACCACCGTGTCACCGTCGTTCTGCAGCACTTGCGCGAGCACGCCCGCAGCCGGTGCCGGCACTTCGAGCACGACCTTGTCGGTTTCGAGTTCGATCAGGATTTCGTCCTGCGCGACCGCTTCGCCGGGCTTCTTCTTCCACTGCAGCATGGTGGCTTCCGACACCGACTCCGACAGCTGGGGGACTTTGACTTCTACGATAGCCATGTGATTTTCCTGGATGCTTAATCTGGGTAATGACGAGCTGGCGACTCTTCCGGCCGGTGCGGCGCGCAACGCGTCCAGCGGGCCAAAAGATTCGGGAAAGCGCGATGCGCTTTCCCGTTTCGCTTCCTTCGCTTATTTCGCGATCGACGCGCTCTTCAGGCGGCCGAATGCACCTTCGACGAGGGCCTTCTGCTGCTCGTAGTGCTTCGCGTAATAGCCGACTGCCGGCGAGGCCGAAGCCGGACGGCCGCTGTATGCCAGCTTCTGCCCTTCCTTCATGCCTTCCTTCAGATGGTGTTCGACGTAGAACCACGGGCCCTGGTTTTGCGGCTCGTCCTGCACCCAGACCACTTCCGTCGCGTTCTCGTACTTCTTCAGCTCAGCTTCGAACTGCTTGTGCGCGAACGGATACAGCTGTTCGATACGGATGATCGCAACGTCGTTCGCCTTCGCTTCGCGGCGATGTGCGACGAGGTCGAAGTACACGCGGCCCGAGCAGGCCAGCACGCGCTTGACCTTCTTCGCGTCGATGCCGCCGTCGATCTCGCCCAGCACCGGCTGGAACGAACCCTTCGCCAGTTCCGACAGGTCCGACACGGCTTCCTTGTGACGCAGCAGCGACTTCGGCGTCGCGATGATCAGCGGCTTGCGGAACAGGCGGATCATCTGGCGGCGCAGCAGGTGGAAGATCTGCGCCGGCGTCGTCGGCTGGACGACCTGCATGTTGTGATCCGCGCACAGTTGCAGGAAACGCTCGATACGGGTCGACGAGTGTTCCGGGCCCTGGCCTTCATAGCCGTGCGGCAGCAGCATCGTGAGACCCGACACGCGGCCCCACTTCACTTCGCCCGACGAGATGAACTGGTCGATCACGACCTGCGCGCCGTTGACGAAGTCGCCGAACTGCGCTTCCCACAGCACGAGCGTGTTCGGCTCGGCGGTCGAGTAGCCGTATTCGAAGCCCAGCACCGCTTCTTCCGACAGCACCGAGTCGATCACCGTGAACTTCGCCTGGCCTTCGGCGATGTTCTGCAGCGGCACGTACGTGCCGTCGTTCCAGCGCTCGCGGTTCTGGTCGTGCAGCACCGCGTGGCGGTGCGTGAACGTGCCGCGGCCCGAGTCCTGGCCCGTCAGGCGCACCGAGTAGCCCGATGCGACGAGCGACGCGAACGCGAGGTGCTCGGCCATGCCCCAGTCGAGCGGCTGGTCGCCGCGCGCCATGTTGCGGCGGTCGTTGATCACGCGCTCGACGAGCGGGTGAACCTTGAAATCTTGCGGAACGGTCGTGATGCGTTCGCCGAGGCGCTTCAGTTCGGCGAGCGGCACGGCCGTGTCGGCTGCGTCCGTCCACTTGCGGTTCAGGAACGGCATCCAGTCGACCGCGTACTTGCTCTTGTAGTTCGAGAGCACCGGGTCGATCGTGTGATGGCCGTCGTCCATCGCCTTGCGGTACGCCTTCACGTAGCCGTCGGCGTCGTCCGCGCTGATCACGCCCTGCTGCACGAGCTTCTCGGCGTACAGCGCACGGGTGCCCGGGTGCTGCGCGATCTTCTTGTACATCAGCGGCTGCGTGACCGCCGGCGTGTCCTGCTCGTTGTGGCCCAGCTTGCGGAAGCAGACGATGTCGATCACGACATCCTTGTGGAACTGCATCCGGTAGTCGATCGCGATCTGCGTCGCGAGAATCACGGCTTCCGGATCGTCGCCGTTCACGTGCAGCACCGGCGCCTCGATCATCTTGACGACGTCGGTACAGTACAGCGTCGAGCGCGCATCGCGCGGGTCGGACGTCGTGAAGCCGATCTGGTTGTTGATGACGATGTGCAGCGTGCCGTGCGTGCCGTAACCGCGCGTCTGCGCGAGGTTCAGCGTTTCCATCACGACGCCCTGGCCCGCGAAGGCCGCGTCGCCGTGGATCTGCACCGGCAGCACCTGCAGGCCGTCTTCGTCGCCGCGACGGTCCATCCGCGCCTTCGCGGAGCCTTCGACCACCGGGTTCACGATTTCGAGGTGCGACGGGTTGAACGCGAGCGACAGGTGAACCGGGCCGCCTTCGGTCGATACGTCCGACGAGAAGCCCTTGTGGTACTTCACGTCGCCGGCCGGCAGGTCGTCGACGTGCTTGCCTTCGAATTCGGCGAACAGGTCGGCCGGCATCTTGCCGAGCGTGTTGACGAGCACGTTCAGGCGGCCGCGGTGGGCCATGCCGATGACGATTTCCTGCACGCCCTTCTTGCCCGAGTGCTGGACGACTTCGTCCATCGCCGCGATGAAGCTTTCGCCGCCTTCGAGCGAGAAGCGCTTCTGGCCGACGTACTTGGTGTGCAGGTAGCGCTCGAGGCCTTCAGCGGCCGTCAGGCGGTTCAGGATGTGCTTCTTCTCGTCTGCCGAGAAGCTCGGCGTCGCACGGGTCGACTCCAGGCGCTCCTGCCACCAGCGCTTCTGCTCCGGATCGCTGATGTACATGTACTCGGCGCCGATCGTGCCGCAGTACGTGTCGCGCAGGCCCTTGACGATGTCGCGCAGCGAAGCCTGGTCGAAACCGAAGTACAGGTTGCTCGCGCTGAACGTCTGGTCGAGGTCGGCCTCGGAGAAGTCGTAGAACGCGGGTTCGAGTTCGGGAATGGCGGGACGTTCGCGACGCTTCAGGGGATCGAGATTGGCCCATTGCGAGCCAAGGAAGCGATAGGCGCTGATGAGGGACTGGACGTGGACCTGCTTGCGTGCAGTCGCCAGGTTGCCGCCGCTTTCGCGCGGGATGAAGGCATTGGCCTTCGCACGCTGGGCGAACGACTCGACGATCGGGTGGTGCGCCACGTCGCTGGCGTTCGAACCGTCCGTTGCAGGCACATTCTGCAACGCGTCGAAATACTCTCGCCAGTTCTCGGGCACTGACGCCGGATTATCGAGATATGCATCGTACAGTTCTTCTACGTACGAAGCATTGCCGCCGAACAGATAGGAGTTCAGCTGAAACTGCTTCATTACATCTGACATTTTTACGCTCACCTTTCTTCGAGCTTCTCGAGAAATAGCGGGTTGCTCAACCTTCCGCGACACGGCCTGACCGTTTAGCGGATTGCGAATCAAGTCTTGCTTGGAAGGACCTAAAACTTGCGTGCGCGCAGCATATCACAGAACCAATACAGGAGTTCATGCACAACCATGCAAAAGCGAGGCGCGGCGGGGGTTTGGCCCGATTGCCCAGCCCCCGTGAAAGAGTGTTTTGCAGGCACGCCGATTGCATGTCGCGCGGATGCGAAAAAGCCGCCCGAAGGCGGCTTTTTTCATGATGCCCGGATCGCTCCGGCGCGCATCAGTCGACCGCGCCTTCGCGGCTCGCGCGGCGACGCTCGTGCTCCTTCAGGAAGCGCTTGCGCAGGCGGATCGACTGCGGCGTGACCTCGACGAGTTCGTCGTCATCGATAAACTCGACCGCGTACTCCAGCGACATCTGGACCGGCGGTACGAGACGCACGGCTTCGTCGGTACCCGACGCGCGAACGTTGGTCAGCTGCTTGCCCTTGATCGGATTCACGACGAGGTCGTTGTCGCGGCTGTGGATGCCGATGATCATGCCCTCATAGAGCGCATCGCCCGGCTTCACGAACATGCGGCCGCGATCCTGCAGCTTCCACAGCGCATACGCCACGGCCGCGCCGTCGTCCTGCGAGATCAGCACGCCGTTGCGGCGCTCGCCGACCGAGCCGTCCTTGACCGGTGCGTACGAGTCGAAGATGTGGCTCATCAGGCCCGTGCCGCGCGTGAGCGTCAGGAATTCGCTCTGGAAGCCGATCAGGCCGCGCGCCGAGATCTTGTACTCCAGGCGCGTACGGCCGCGGCCGTCCGACGCCATGTCGAGCATCTCGCCCTTACGGCGGCCGAGCTCTTCCATCACGCCGCCCTGGTGCTCGTCCTCGAGGTCGACCGTCAGCAGTTCGTACGGCTCGTGCTTCGCGCCGTCGATTTCCTGCATCACGACGCGCGGACGCGACACGGCCAGCTCGTAGCCTTCGCGGCGCATGTTCTCGACGAGAATCGTCAGGTGCAGTTCGCCGCGGCCCGACACTTCGAACACCGTTTCGTCGCCCGTATCGCGCACGCGCAGCGCGACGTTGTGGTTCAGTTCCTTCATCAGGCGGTCGCGGATCTGGCGGCTCGTCACGAACTTGCCTTCACGGCCCGCGAGCGGCGACGAGTTGACGAGGAAGTTCATCGTCAGCGTCGGCTCGTCGACGGTGATCATCGGCAGCGCTTCCGGCGTATCGACCGCGCAGATCGTCGCGCCGATGCCGACGTCTTCGATACCGTTGATCAGCACGATGTCGCCCGCTTCGGCCGACTCGACCTGCACGCGCTCGAGCCCCTTGAACGACAGCACCTGGTTGATCTTGCGGTTCAGCACGTCGCCTTCCGGGCCGAAGCGCATCACGACCGGCTGGCCCGGCTTGATGCGGCCGCGCGTGATGCGGCCGACGCCGATCCGGCCGACGTACGTCGAATAGTCGAGGGACGTGATCTGCAGCTGCAGCGGCGCTTCCGGGTCGGCCGGACGCACCGGCACGTGCTGGAGGATCGCCTCGAACAGCGGGCGCATGTCGCCTTCGCGCGCAGCCGGGTCGAGCGACGCGTAGCCGTTCAGGCCCGACGCGTAGACGATCGGGAAGTCGAGCTGCTCTTCGGTCGCGCCGAGCTTGTCGAACAGGTCGAAGGTCTGGTTGATCACCCAGTCGATGCGCGCACCCGGACGGTCGATCTTGTTGACCACGACGATCGGCTTCAGGCCGAGCGCGAGCGCCTTCTTCGTGACGAAGCGGGTCTGCGGCATCGGGCCCTCGACCGCGTCGACGAGCAGCAGCACCGAGTCGACCATCGACAGCACGCGCTCGACTTCACCGCCGAAGTCCGCGTGCCCCGGGGTGTCGACGATGTTGATGTGCGTGCCTTCGTATTCGACCGCGCAGTTCTTCGCGAGAATCGTGATCCCGCGCTCCTTTTCGATGTCGTTCGAGTCCATCACCCGCTCGGCGACTTGCTGGTTGTCGCGGAAGGTGCCGGACTGGCGAAGCAGTTGGTCGACGAGCGTCGTCTTGCCGTGGTCGACGTGAGCGATGATGGCGATGTTGCGAAGGGCGCGGGTCATATGAACCTGAAAATCGTTTGGATGCGCAAATACGCACGCCCGTTCGACACGTGCGTGCGTGATGCAGCTTGGAAAGCCTGAAATTATAGCACGTGAGAATGACACCGGCGGTCTGCACGCTGCGCCGCAACAAAACGGACCCGTGAGCGCGTGCCGACGAATGCGCCGGGCGCCCGCCCCGCGCCGCCGCCCGCCCTTCGGAGAAAAACCCTCTGGGCTGTAGGACATTGAGCAGCGGGCGAGCAGGCGTTCGATCGTTCGATTAACATGCGCCAACATTTGCCGTGACAAGCATTTGCGCCTACACTGCTGCCTAGTCAACTATTGCAGTTTCATGGTTTTATGTCGGATTCCACCTCTCCCCAATCGCAGCCCGTGTCACTGTCGACCTATCAGGTGAACGATAGCGTCGGCTACCTGATGTCGCGCGTGAAATCGCTGATGACCAACCTCGTGTCGCAGCGCACGCAAGGCGAACTCGGCATCACCGGCACGCAGGCCAGCATGCTGTTCATGATCGCGGTCGGCAAATGCTCGACGGCCGCCGAGCTCGCCCGCGAGTACGGGATCGACGCAAGCGCGGTCACACGCCTGCTCGACCGCGTCGAGAAGCGCGGCCTGCTGTCCCGCGTGCGCAGCGTCGAGGACCGGCGCGTCGTGCGGCTCGAACTGACCGACGAAGGGCGCGCGCTCGCCGAACGGCTGCCGCCCATCTTCCGCAGCGTGCTCGACCAGTTGCTGGACGGCTTCACGCCGGAAGAAGTCGGCTTCCTGAAAAGCATGCTGCGCCGCATTCTCGGCAATGCGTGCGAGACAACCGGCTGCAGTGCGCCGTAATAATTGCCATAACAACCATCTTTGACAGATTAATGTAAGGAAATCCTTGCAGTGTCCATCATTCATTCCGAGTCAGGGATCAGCGCGATGAAATCCTCCCCGTTGCCCGTGCGTGCCGGATCGTGCCGTACCGCCGTCGCCGCCGCCGTCGCCGCGCTGGCGCTGGCCGGCTGCGCAAACTACTTCGGCATCAAGAGCGACAAGCAGATCGCTCCCGCGTCGCAATTCGAAACCGCGCAGAGCCTGCCCGCCGAAGGCGGCAAGTGGCCGTCGCTCGACTGGGCTGCCCAGTTCGGCGATCCGCAATTGCCGAAGCTGATCGACGAGGCGCTCGCCGGCAATCCGTCGATCGCCCAGGCGCAGGCGCGGATCGCGAAGGCGTCGTCGTATATCGAATCGTCGCGCTCGACGCTGATGCCGCGGGTCGACGCCAAGTACACGTGGAACCGCCAGCTCTACTCGAGCAACGCACTCTTCCCGCCGCCGCTGGGCGGCCAGTGGTACAGCGAGAACAACGCGCTCGCGAGCGCGTCGTGGGACCTCGACCTGTGGGGCAAGAACCGCGAGCGCCTGCACACGGCCGTGTCGCAGGAAAAGGCGGCCGAGGCCGACATGCAGCAAGCGCGCGTCACGCTTGCGTCGTCGATCGCGCGCACCTACAACTCGCTCGCGCAGCTCTATGCGCTGCGCGACATCGCGCAGCGCGAGATCGCCAACCGCCAGACGGTCGGCAAGATCACCGACGGCCGCGTGTCGGCCGGCCTCGACACCAACGTCGAACGCCAGACCGCGCGCGGCAACATCGCGACCACCCAGGCGTCGCTGTCCGACCTCGAAGGCCAGATCACGACGGTGCGCTACCAGCTCGCCGCGCTGCTCGGCAAGGGGCCTGACCGCGGGCTGCAGATCGCACCGCCGGTGCTGAACCCGGGCGGCGCCGTCGCGCTGCCCGACAACCTGCCGGCCGACCTTGTGTCGCGCCGTCCGGACATCGTCGCCGCGCGCTGGCAGGTCGAAGCCGCGATGCACGACGTGAAGGAAGCGAAGGCCGAGTTCTACCCCGACGTGAACCTCGCGGCGGGCTTCGGCTTCGACGCGTTCGGCTGGGGCAAATTCCTGAACTTCGCGAGCCGCCAGGCGCAGTTCAGCCCCGCGATCCACCTGCCGATCTTCGACGGCGGCGCGCTGCGCGCGCAACTCAAGGGCCGCTATGCGGACTTCGACCTGTCCGTCGCGAACTACAACCAGACGCTGATCGGCGCAATGAACGACGTCGCGACGCAGGTCGCGTCGATCCGCGCGATCGACAGGCAGATGGACGACGCGCAGCGCGCGCTCGACGCATCGACGCGCGCCTACGACCTGGCCGTGATCCGCTACAAGGCCGGCCTGTCGCCGCAACTGCAGGTGCTGAACGCGGACAGCAACCGGCTCGCGTCGGAGCAGACCGTGACCAACCTGAAGATGCGGCGCCGCGACATGCAGTTCGCGCTGATCAACGCACTCGGCGGCGGCTTCGACGCCACCGGCACCCGCCTCGCCGCGCCCGATGCCGACCGCGCCGCGCAGGCGAAGACCACACAACAGGCCGCGAACTGAACCGGCCCAATCACAACGCAGACACTCGAATCAACGGACGGAGAAAATCGCCATGAGCGACCCTCAACAAAACGCCGCCAGCGCCCAGCCGCAAAGCAACGTCAAGCGCAAACGGATGATGACGCTGCTCGTCGCGGTCATCGTGATCGCGGCCATCGCGTACGGGCTGTACTACTTCCTCGTCGCGCGCTTCCACGAGTCGACCGACGATGCGTACGTCAACGGCAACGTCGTGCAGATTACGCCGCAGGTCGTCGGTACGGTCGTCGCGGTGAAGGCCGACGACACGCAGACGGTCAAGGCCGGCGATCCGCTCGTGGTGCTCGACCCGGCCGATTCGCAGGTCGCGCTGCAGCAGGCTGAAGCGAACCTCGCGCAGACGGTGCGCCAGGTGCGCGGCCTGTTCGTTAACGACGACCAGTATCGCGCGCAGGTCGCGCTGCGCCAGTCGGATCTGTCGCGCGCCGAGGACGACCTGCGCCGCCGCGTCTCGGTCGCGCAGACGGGCGCCGTGTCGCAGGAGGAGATCTCGCACGCGCGCGACTCGGTGAAGGCCGCGCAGGCATCGCTCGACACCGCGCAGCAGCAGCTCGCGTCGAACCGCGCACTGACCGCGAACACCACGATCGCGACGCACCCGAACGTGCTCGCGTCCGCCGCGAAGGTCCGCGACGCGTATCTCGCGAACGCGCGCAACACGCTGCCCGCGCCCGTCACCGGCTACGTCGCGAAGCGTTCGGTGCAGGTCGGCCAGCGCGTGTCGCCCGGCACGCCGCTGATGTCGGTCGTGCCGCTGAATTCCGTGTGGGTCGACGCGAACTTCAAGGAAGTCCAGCTCAAGCACATGCGCATCGGCCAGCCGGTCGAGCTGACGGCCGACATCTACGGCTCGTCGTTCGTCTATCACGGCAAGGTCGTCGGCTTCTCGGCCGGCACCGGCTCGGCGTTCTCGCTGCTGCCGGCGCAGAACGCGACCGGCAACTGGATCAAGGTCGTGCAGCGCCTGCCGGTGCGGATCGAGCTCGATCCGAAGGACCTCGACAAGCATCCGCTGCGGATCGGCCTGTCGATGCAGGTCGACGTCGACATCAAGGACGAAAGCGGCAACCAGCTCGGCAACGTGCGGAACACGGTCTACCAGACCGACGTGTTCGCGAAGTACGGCGACGAAGCCAACGCCGAGATCGCGCGCATCATCGCGGAGAACGCGGGCACCGGTACGCCGGCGCCGGCCGCGGCGAAGCCGAGCGGCATCGCGAAGATGATGTAAGCGCGCCGTTCCCGGAAAACAACCGACATGGCACAGACTCCTGTCTCCCACCCGCCCTTGCAGGGCGGGCAGCTCCTGATCGGCACGATCGCGGTGTCGCTCGCCGTGTTCATGAACGTGCTCGACACGTCGATCGCGAACGTGGCAATCCCGACGATCTCGGGCGATCTCGGCGTGTCGGCCGATCAGGGCACGTGGGTCATCACGTCGTTCGCGGTCGCGAACGCGATCTCCGTGCCGCTCACCGGCTGGCTCACCGATCGCTTCGGGCAGGTTCGCCTGTTCCTCGCGTCGATCATCCTGTTCGTCATCTCGTCATGGATGTGCGGACTCTCGCCGTCGCTGCCGTTCCTGCTCGCGTCGCGCGTGCTGCAGGGCGCCGTCGCGGGTCCGATGATCCCGCTGTCGCAAGCGCTGCTGCTGTCGAGCTACCCGCGCGCGAAGGCGCCGATGGCGCTTGCGCTCTGGGCGATGACGACGCTGATCGCGCCCGTCGCCGGCCCGATTCTCGGCGGATGGATTTCGGACAACTACTCGTGGCCGTGGATCTTCTACGTCAACATCCCGGTCGGCATCGCCGCCGCGGCCGCGACATGGATGATCTACCGCAAGCGCGAATCGACCGTGCGCCGCGCGCCGATCGACGGCGTGGGCCTCGCGCTGCTCGTCGTCTGGGTCGGCTCGCTGCAGATCATGCTCGACAAGGGCAAGGATCTCGACTGGTTCGCGTCGACGACCATCATCGTGCTCGCGCTGACCGCCGTCATCGCGTTCGCGTTCTTCGTCGTCTGGGAACTCACCGCCGAGCATCCGGTCGTCGACCTGTCGCTGTTCCGCATGCGGAACTTCACCGGCGGCACGGTGGCGCTGTCGATCGGGTACGGCCTCTACTTCGGCAACCTCGTGCTGCTGCCGCTGTGGCTGCAGACGCAGATCGGCTACACCGCGACCGACGCCGGCCTGGTCATGGCGCCTGTCGGACTGTTCGCGATCCTGTTGTCGCCGCTCACCGGGAAGTATCTGCCGCGCACCGATCCCCGCTATATCTCGACTGCGTCGTTCCTGATCTTTGCGCTGTGCTTCTGGATGCGCTCCCGCTACACGACCGGCGTCGACGAATGGTCGCTGACGCTGCCGACGCTCGTGCAGGGCATCGCGATGGCGGGCTTCTTCATCCCGCTCGTGTCGATCACGCTGTCCGGCCTGCCCGCCCACCGCATTCCGGCGGCATCAGGCCTGTCGAACTTCGTGCGGATCATGTGCGGCGGCATCGGCACGTCGATCTTCCAGACCGCGTGGGATCACCGGAACAACTTCCATCACGCGCAACTGGTCGAGCAGGCGAACGCGTACAACCCGACGTTCAACCAGGCCGTCTCGCAGATGGGCAGCCTCGGCCTGACCCAGCAGCAGGCGCATGGCCTCATCAACAACATGGCCACGCAGCAGGCCGCGCAGCTTGGCGTGAACGACCTGTTCTACATTTCGGCGGCGATCTTCGTGCTGCTGATCGCGCTGATCTGGATCACGAAGCCCGAACGCGCGGGCGGCGGCGATGCAGGCGCGGCGGCATCGGCCGCGCACTGAGCGCCGAACACCTCGCGACAAAACAAAAGGCCCGGTCGACAACGACCGGGCCTTTTTTCATGCTGCCGGCGACGCGGATGCGCCGCTTCCTCGGTTCAACTCATGCCGCCGCAGTTACGACGAGCCGTTCGGGCGCCAGCACGCCATTCGCCGCGCGGGCCACGCCGAGCAGCCGCGTCGCGTCGTACACGCGCACCCGCTCCCCCTCGTTCGCGTCGATCGTCCCGAGCTCAGACAAGCGCAAGCGCTGGCCATGCAGGAAGCGCTTCGCGCATTCGTCGTCGAGACGCACCAGCGGGAACGTCGACAGCAGCGCGTCGACCGGCTGCAGCCATGCGTCGCGCGCCGCGGCATCGGCGTCGGACAGCGTGTCGAGCGTCACCGCGTGATCGAGCGTCAACGCGCCGACGCCGGTACGGCGCAGCATCGTCAGGTGCGCGCCGCAGCCGAGCGCCTCGCCGATGTCTTCCGCCAGCGTGCGCACGTAGGTGCCCTTGCTGCAGGTCACGCGAAACGTCACGTCGGGCAGATCGCATGCCAGCAGTTCGAGCACGTGGATCGTGACCGCACGCCCTTCGCGTTCGACCGTCTGGCCCGCGCGCGCATATTCGTACAGCGGCTTGCCGTCGCGCTTGAGCGCCGAATACATCGGCGGCACCTGCACGATCTCGCCGGTAAAGCGCGCGAGCGCCGCATCCACTGCCGCGCGATCGCACTCGACCGGGCGCGTGTCGAGCACCTCGCCCTCCGCGTCCCCGGTGGCGGTACGCACACCGAGGCGCATCGTCGCCTCGTAGGTCTTGTCGGCTTCGAGCAGGTCTTGCGAGAACTTCGTCGCTTCGCCAAAACACAATGGCAACAAGCCGGACGCCAGCGGATCGAGCGTGCCGGTGTGGCCGGCCTTCTTCGCAAGATACAGGCGCTTGGCGCGAATCAGGGCATCGTTGCTCGACAGGCCGACCGGCTTGTCGAGCAGGAGGACGCCGTCCAGCGCGCGCCGGGGCACGCGCGGACGTTGGGATGCTGCATTCGTCATAGGCCGGGCGAACTCAATCGTCCTTTGCAGGCGCCGCGCCGGCTTCGTCGTCGTCCTTCGCGCGCGTTGCGTTGGCCTCTTCGATCAGGCGCGACATGGCCACCGCCTTCTCGATCGTCTGGTCGTAATGGAAATGCAGCGTGGGCACCGTATGGATGTGCAGGCGCTTGAACAGCAGGTTATGCAGATGGCCGGACGCATGGTTCAGCGCCTCCTGCGTGTCCGCTGGCTTGCCGGTCAGCGTCGTGAAGTACACCTTGGCGTGCGCGTAGTCCGGCGTGAGTTCCACGCTCTGGATGGTCACGATGCCGATGCGCGGATCCTTGACCTCGCGCATGATGAGTTCGGACAGGTCGCGCTGAATCTGGTCGGCGATCTGCACGTTGCGATTGGGAGAAGTACGTTTCCTGGACATGATCGATCCATGCTCCGTTATTCGGGGCAAAGTAGGCAACCCGCTTTGCGGGCCGCCATGAAAATGGGCGGGACAGGCCCAAGCCTGCCCCGCCCATGAGCCGATGCGCGATGATTACAGCGTACGCGCGACTTCGGTCACTTCGAAGACTTCGAACTGGTCGCCTTCGACGATGTCGTTGAAGTTCTTCACCGACATACCGCACTCGAAGCCTTGTCGGACTTCCTTGACGTCGTCCTTGAAGCGCTTCAGCGATTCGAGTTCGCCGGTGAAGATCACGACGTTGTTGCGCAGCACGCGCACCGACGACGTACGCTTGACCACGCCGTCCGTGACCATACAGCCCGCGACCGCGCCGATCTTCGGCACCTTGAACACCTGGCGCACCTCGACCATGCCGGTCACGACTTCGCGCTTCTCCGGTGCCAGCATGCCCGACATGGCCGCCTTCACCTCATCCACGGCGTCATAGATGATGTTGTAGTAACGGATGTCGATACCGTTCGACTCGGCAAGCTTGCGCGCCTGTGCGTCGGCACGGGTGTTGAAGCCGATGATGACCGCCTTCGAGGCCGTCGCCAGGTTGACGTCGCTTTCGCTGATGCCGCCCACCGCGCTGTGCACGATCTGCACGCGCACTTCGTCGGTCGACAGCTTGAGCAGCGACTGCACCAGCGCTTCCTGCGAGCCCTGCACGTCCGCCTTGATGATGAGCGGCAGGTTCTGCACTTCGCCTTCGCCCATCTGTTCGAGCATGCTTTCCAGCTTCGCGGCCTGCTGCTTCGCCAGCTTCACGTCGCGGAACTTGCCCTGGCGGAACAGCGCGATTTCGCGCGCCTTGCGCTCGTCCGGCAGCACGATCACTTCCTCGCCGGCGCCCGGGACTTCCGACAGACCCTGGATCTCGACCGGAATCGACGGGCCGGCTTCCTTCGTCGGCTTGCCGTTCTCGTCGAGCATCGCACGGACGCGGCCGTACGCCGTGCCTGCGAGCACGATATCGCCGCGGTTCAGCGTACCGGACTGCACCAGCATCGTCGCGACCGGGCCCTTGCCCTTGTCGAGCTTCGCTTCGATCACGATACCCTTGGCCGGCGCCTCGACCGGTGCCTTCAGTTCCAGCACTTCGGCCTGCAGCAGCACGTTCTCGAGCAGATCGTCGATGCCCGCGCCCGTCTTCGCCGACACCGGCACGAACGGCGAATCGCCGCCGTACTCTTCCGGCACGACGCCTTCCGCGACCAGTTCCTGCTTGACGCGGTCGGGGTTCGCTTCCGGCTTGTCGATCTTGTTGATCGCGACGACGATCGGCACGCCGCCCGCCTTCGCGTGCGAGATCGCTTCCTTCGTCTGCGGCATCACGCCGTCGTCGGCCGCGACCACCAGAATGACGATGTCGGTCGCCTTCGCGCCGCGCGCACGCATGGCCGTGAACGCCTCGTGACCGGGGGTGTCGAGGAACGTGACGACACCACGCGGCGTGTCGACGTGATACGCGCCGATGTGCTGCGTAATGCCGCCCGCTTCGCCCGCCGCCACCTTCGCGCGACGGATGTAGTCGAGCAGCGAGGTCTTGCCGTGGTCGACGTGACCCATCACCGTGACGACCGGCGGACGCGGCAGCTGTTCCGCATCCGTGCCGGTCTCGCCTTCGACGAGCAGCGCTTCCGGATCGTCCAGCTTCGCGGCAACCGCGCGATGGCCCAGTTCCTCGACGATGATCATCGCCGTTTCCTGGTCCAGCACCTGGTTGATCGTGACCATCTGGCCCATCTTCATCATCACCTTGATGACTTCGGATGCCTTGACGGACATCTTGTGCGCGAGGTCGGCCACCGAGATGGTTTCCGGCACGTGCACTTCACGGACGATCGGTTCGGTCGGCGCCTGGAACGACGATGCGCTGTCCTGGTGACGGCCGCGCCCCTTCGGGCCGCCGCGCCAGCCGCGGTCGACGCCGCCGCTCGAATCGCCGCGGGTCTTGATGCCGCGACGCTTCGCGGCGTCGTCCTGCCAGCCGCCCTTGCCGGCGCCCGGCTTCTTGTTGCGGTCGCCCGCGCCTGCCGGCGCCTGCGTGGTCGCAGGCGCTGCGCCGGCCGGCTTCTTCGCCGCCGGACGCGCTTGTGCACCTTCACCCGCCGGCTTGGCCGGCTTGTGCAGCGTGCCCTTGGCTTCGGCCGGCTTCGCCGGTTCCGCCGGCTTCGGCGGTTCGACGGCCTTGACCACCGCCTTGCGCGGCGTGTTCATCATTTCGCGGATCGCACGCGCTTCGGCCTCGGCGGCCGCGCGGCGCTTGCTGATCTCTTCCTGCTCGGCGCGTGCCTTGTCAGCCGCTTCGCGAGCAGCATCCTCGGCCTTCTTCGCGGCTTCGCGCTGGGCGGCGCGTTCGGCTGCGGCACGCTCTTCGTCCTGCGACGACTGCGTGCGCGCTTCCTGCTCCGCTGCGGCAGCCTGCCGTGCAGCCACCTGCTCCTGCTGGGCAGCCGCCTGCTTCGCCGCCGCGGCTTCCGCCGCGGCACGCTTCGTGGCGGCCTCTTCCTCGGCGCGGCGACGCTCCGCTTCGGCCGCTTCCTCGCGGGCGCGGCGCTCGGCTTCCTCGCGTTCGAGGCGCTCCTGGCGCTCGCGCAGTTCCTGCGCCTGCTTCTCGAGCAGCTCGGCCTCGCGGCGCGCTTCTTCCTCGCGACGCTTCAGTTCCGCATCGTCATCCGCTTCGGCGGCCTGCGCCTGACCCTGATCCGCGACATCGCTCACGTCGTCGCGCTTGACGAACGTACGCTTCTTGCGGACCTCGACCTGAATGGTGCGAGCCTTGCCCGTCGCGTCGGACTGCTTGATCTCCGACGTATGCTTGCGGGTCAGCGTGATCTTGCGCTTGTCGCCATCGGTCGCGCCGTGCGACTTGCGCAAATGATCGAGCAGACGCGCCTTGTCCGCCTCGGACAGCGCATCGTCTTCACTCGCTTTCTGGACGCCCGCTGCCTGCAGCTGTTCGAGCAGCACACCAGCAGGCATTTTCAGTTCCGCGGCAAATTGGGCTACGTTGTTACTCGCCATTCATTCCTCTTAGTGCAAGGACCGATTCCTTGCGGTTAGCATCGGGTCAGGCCTTCCGGCCGCCATCAAATCAGTGCGCCATGGTCATTTCTCACTGGAACCAATGTTCACGTGCTTTCATGATCAACGCCTTAGCGGCATCCTCTTCCATCCCGGTCAAGTCGACCAGTTCATCCACTGCCAGCTCCGCGAGATCGTCGCGCGTGGCCACACCGTGTTCGGCCAGCTTCGAGAGCAACTCCGGCGTGATGCCGTCGAGGCTCTTCAGATCCAGCGCTGCGTTTTCGACCTTTTCTTCGTTCGCGATCGCCATCGTCAGCAGCGCGTCACGCGCGCGGTTGCGCAGCTCGTGCACGGTATCCTCGTCGAATGCCTCGATCTCGAGCATTTCGTTGAGCGGCACGTAAGCGATCTCTTCGAGGCTCGTGAAGCCTTCGTCGATCAGGATGTCGGCAACTTCTTCGTCGACGTCGAGACGCGCCATGAACAACGCACGCAGCCTGTCGCGTTCTTCACCCTGCTTCTGGGCGGACTCGTCCGGCGTCATGATGTTGATCTGCCAGCCGGTCAGCTCGCTGGCAAGGCGAACGTTCTGACCGCTGCGGCCGATCGCGACAGCGAGTTCGTTTTCGTCGACGACGACGTCCATCGAATGTCTTTCTTCATCGACGACGATCGACTGGACGGCTGCCGGCGCGAGCGCGCCGATCACGAACTGGGCGGGATCCTCCGACCATAGCACGATGTCGATATTTTCGCCACCGAGCTCGTTGCGCACGGCCTGCACGCGCGAGCCGCGAATGCCGACGCAGGTGCCGATCGGATCGATCCGCTTGTCATACGCGATGACGCCGATCTTCGCGCGCACGCCCGGGTCGCGCGCCGCCGCCTTGATCTCGAGCAGGCCCTGCTCGATCTCCGGCACTTCCATTTCGAACAGCTTCATCAGGAATTCCGGCGCGGTGCGCGACAGCTCGATCTGCGGGCCGCGCGCAGTGCGGTCGACCTTCGCGATGTACGCGCGCACGCGGTCGCCCACGCGCAGGTTTTCCTTCGGGATCAGCTGGTCGCGGCGCAGCAGCGCCTCGACACGGCCCGATTCGACGATGAAGTTGCCCTTGTCCAGGCGCTTCACCGTGCCCGTCATGATCTTTTCACCGCGCTCGAGGTAGTCGTTCAGGATCTGCTCGCGCTCGGCGTCGCGCACTTTCTGCAGGATCACCTGCTTCGCAGCCTGCGCGCCGATGCGGCCGAACTCGATCGACGGCACCGACTCCTCGATGTAGTCGCCGACTTCGACGTCAGACTTCTGCTCACGTGCCTCGAACAGCAGGATCTCGCGATCCGGCTCCTGCAGGCCGGCTTCGTCAGGCACGACGAGCCAGCGACGGAAGGTTTCGTGCTCGCCGCTTTCGCGATCGATATGGACGCGGATTTCGGCGCCTTCGTCGAACAGCTTCTTGGACGCCGAAGCGAGCGCCGCCTCGAGGGCGCCCAGCACGACATCCTTGTCGACGTTTTTCTCGCGCGCCAGCGCATCCACCAGCATCAACACTTCGCGACTCATTATTTGCGGCTCCTAAAGTCAACTTGCGGAATCAGGCGGGCTTTGTCGATGTCTGCCAGCGTGAAATCCAGCATGGCCGCCTCGCCCTTCTTCCTCTCAAATTCCAAACCGATCGTTTCGCCATTCGGCGCATGCAGAATGCCCCGGTAGGTCTTGCGCCCATCCAGCGGCTTTTTCAGGGTCACGGAGACTTCGCTGCCGGCGAAGCGCTCGAAGTCGGCCAGCTTCTTCAACGGGCGGTCGAGCCCCGGGGACGAGACTTCGAGCCGTTCGTAATCGATGTTTTCGACCGTCAAGACGTGCTGGAGCTGACGCGTGACCTTTTCGCAATCGTCGAGCGAAATGCCGGCAGGCTGGTCGATATAGATGCAAAGCATGCCGCGCCCGGTGCGCTCGAGATCCACCAGCTCGTAGCCGAGTCCGGTGACCGTGGTTTCTATCAGTTCCGTCAGTTGCACAGTGCCCTCTCAGGTGTTCGCGCCCGCCGCTCGCGAATTCACCCGCGGGCGCGCGCCTTAGCCGGCGCAGGAAGCGCTACCCGAGATGCCTAACCGTTTCAGCAAAAAAAAATGGGCGGAACGCCCATCTTCTTACCGGTGGTCGCACCTGAGCCGCACATCAAATCCGTACGCCCAGCGACTTCGCGATTATAGCGATTTTTGGTGCAAACGCCAAGCGCTCGCCGGTAAAACCGGTACTTCACACCGATTTTGCCGGCGAGGCGGAGCATATTGCACCGCGATACGCGACTCAGCGGCCGCGTGAACGATTGCGCTGCGGACGCTGACCGCCGCGCGCGCCGCCGTTGCCGGCGCCTTCCGCGCGATTGCCGTTCGGGTTGCGGCCGCCGCCGCCCTTGCCGGCACCGGCACCAGCGCCGCCGCGCTTGTTGCCGCCAGCGCCGTACGACGCGCGGTTGCCGTCGACGTCACGGCCGCCGGTGCGCTGGCCGCCATAGCCGCCGCCCGACATCCCCGGCATGCCGCCGCCGTAACCACTCGGGCCGGCGAAGCCGCCGGTGGCGCCGCGCCGCGGGCCACGCCGCGGCTGGTCGAGGTTGCCGTGCGTCGTCAGCACCGGCTCGCGGCCGATGAAGCCCATCGACGTCTGCATCGGATCCGGCTGGCGGCGTTCGGCCTGGCCGCCGGCGCGCTTGCCGCCCTTCTCTTCCGTCGGCGCCTTCAGGCCGACGGTCGCCATCAGCTTGCGCACCTGCGCCTCGTCGAGCTCTTCCCAGCGGCC
Organism: Burkholderia stagnalis; assembly: GCF_902830275.1. Lineage (GTDB taxonomy): Bacteria > Pseudomonadota > Gammaproteobacteria > Burkholderiales > Burkholderiaceae > Burkholderia > Burkholderia stagnalis. The sequence continues at coordinate 346,103 of NZ_CADESW010000004.1, forward strand.
GCGCTTCAGGCCGCGCGGCAGCGGGATCGGGCCGTGACGCGTACGAATCAGGCGGCTCACCATCAGGCCGGCCGCCTCGAACATCCGGCGCACTTCACGATTGCGGCCTTCGGCCAGCGCAACGTGATACCAGTGATTCGTGCCTTCGCCGCCGCCATCGCGGATGCGCAGGAAGTTCGCGGGGCCGTCGTCCAGCTCGACGCCGTGCAGCAGCTTCTGCCGATTGCCTTCGGTGAGTTCGCCGACCACCCGCACCGCATACTCGCGCTCGACGCTGTAGCGCGGGTGCATGAAGCGGTTCGCAAGGTCGCCCGACGTCGTCAGCATCAGCAGGCCTTCGGTATTGAAGTCGAGCCGGCCGACCGCGAGCCATTTGGCCGTCTTCATCGGCGGCAGGCGATCGAACACCGACGGACGACCTTCCGGATCCGCATGGCTGACGATTTCACCCGTCGGCTTGTGGTACAGCAGCACGCGCGGCGGCTTGTTCGGCAGCTTGCGCTTGACCGGCTTGCCGTTGATCCGCACCTGGTCGGTCGGCATGATGCGCTGGCCGATGTGCGCCGGCTCGCCGTTCACCGACACGCGGCCGGCGATGATCAGCTCTTCCATCTCACGGCGCGAGCCCATGCCGGCCTCCGCCAGCACCTTGTGGAGCTTCGGCGCATCGTCGTCCGGCGACAGCACGCGCTTGTTCGCCGGCTGGTTGCGGCCACGCCGCAGCATCGGTGCACGCACGCCGCTGCCCGCCGCGGCGTTGTCCGCGTCGAAAGCCGGCGACGTCACGTACGCGAACAGGTCGTCCTGTACAGCGTCGCCCGCGGCGCTCGCCGCACCTGCGCCACCACCGCGCTTGCTCTGGCCGCCCTGGCGCGCCGCGCCGCCTTCGCGCTTGGCCGCCGGCTTGCGCCCGCCCTTCGCCGCGCCTTCCTTGCGCGGCGCACGTGCCGGCTGCTGCGCTTCCGCTGCCTCGGCGGGCGCCTCGGCCCCTTCGTCGCCCTGCGGCGCGCCCTCGGCGCCCTTCGACTTGGCCGCCGCACGGCGGCGCGCAATCAGGCTGCGCGGGCCGCGCCGCAGACCGCGGCGGGGACGCTCGTCGCCGCCCGCGGCGCCCTGCTCGGGCGCATCGTCGGCACGCGCCGCCTGCACGGCAGGCGCGGACGATTCAATATCGTGGATATCAGTCAAAACAACCTCAAAATGTCAGGTCTCGCGCCCGGCGCGGGCGCGGCATGAAATCGGCCGCGATCAGGCGCGACGCTGTTCGGGTTCTGCTTCGTCGTCCGGCAGCTCGTCCGCGCCGATGGGCGCGCTGGCGCTGCGTACGGCATCCGCGAGACTGTCGGACGTGTCGTCCAGCATCTCGTCGTCCGCAGGACGGGAACGGGGTGCATCGACACGACCGGCCACGCCGGGCATGCCTTCGACCGCTTCCGCTCCGTCGCCGGCTGCCGCTTCGGCGGCCGGCTTGCGATCTTCCTCGCTCAACTGCGCGTGCAGCGGCACGGGCCGCACGCTCGCCGGCGCTGCTTCGGCTCCGGCCTGTTCTGTCCGCACTTCGTCAACCTCGAGCGTATCGCGGCTGGGCGATTCCTGCGTCGAGGCATCGTCGGGTACGTCACCGACAGGCGCCGCGGACGCATCCTCTGCCGCATCGCTGCCCGCGTCTTCCACGGGCGGGACGCTATCCTCGAAATCCATTGCCTGCTGCGCGAGCAGCGCGGCCTCGATGTTGGCCGCCGGCTCCTCGAGCGCGGGCAGATCGTCGAGCGCCTTCAGCCCGAGATCGTCGAGGAACTGCTTGGTCGTCGCGTACAGCGCCGGACGCCCCGGCACGTCGCGATGCCCGATCACCTCGATCCAGCCACGATCCTCGAGCTGCTTGACCACCTGCGTGTTTACCGTGACACCGCGGATTTCCTCGATGTCGCCGCGCGTGACCGGCTGCCGGTAGGCGATGATCGCCAGCGTCTCGAGCACCGCGCGCGAATACTTCGGCGGCTTCTCCGGATGCAGGCGATCGAGAAAATCGCGCATCGCCGGCTTGCTCTGAAAGCGCCATCCGCTCGCCAGCGCGACCAGTTCGACGCCGCGACCGGACCATTCCTGTTTCAGATCTTCGAGCAACGTGCGGACCGTGTCAGCCGACACACTGTCGGCAAAGAGCTTGCGCAAATCGCCGAGCTTCAGCGGTTCCTGCGCGCAGATCAAAGCAGTCTCGAGGACGATCTTCGCCTCTTGGGTATTCATGCAGCTAGGCCAGACCCTGTGGTCAAACGAACCGGATCAACAAACAGACGAAAGGAACGGAAGACGCGCTCGCCCGATTCTGATCGGTCATATTGATGGGAGCACGAACCGGGGGCGGCGAATCAAACTTCAAGCCAGGCCCAAACCGGACGGAACAGCACGATTCAACGAGGGAACCGCGTGACTGAACGCCATCTTACGCAAAATTGCCGAGTGCGTAAAGATGAGCCGAACGGACTGCGCCAGCGTCACCACAATGGTCCGGCCCCGCTTCACCACGACGCCGCGCCGACCGCCGCCAGGCGCCGCTGGCGCGCGAGCGCCATCAGTCGAGATCCTCGGCTCGCGCCGGCATCTGGTGCACGAGTTCCCAGATCGCCTGGGCGGCCGGCGACAGCGAGCGGTCGCGACGCCGCACCAGCTCGACGGTACGCTCGGCGCGCGGCGTGAGCGGCCGCGCGACGAGCGTCGAGCCGGCCGGCAGCGGCAGCGACAGCCAGGGCTGCACGCTCACGCCGACGCCCGCCTCGACGAGCCCGAACACCGTCGCCGAATGCCCCAGCTCCTGCACGACCGTCACGCCCACCCGATGCGCGGCCAGCGCCGCGTCGATCAGGGGCCGGCTGCCCGAGGCATGATCGAGCAGCACGAGACGCTCGCCGTTCAATGCCGTCCACGGCACCTCCGCATGCGATGCGAGCGGATGATCGGCGCGCGCGACCAGACAGAACGAATCGGTCATCAATGGCTCGCTGACGAGGTCGGCGACGCTGAGCGGCCCGATCACGACGCCGAAATCGACCTCGCTGGACTTCACCTTGCGCAGCACGTCGCTCTGCACGTCGTCGCGCAAGCCGAGCGCGACGAACGGGAACTGCCGCTCGCAGGCCGCCACGACACGGGGCATCAGCCGGCAGGCGATCGTCGGGCTCGCCGCGACGATCACGCGGCCGCGGCGCTGCTCGCCGATTTCGCGGATCTCGCGCAGCGTGTCGTCGAGATCGTCGAGCAGGCGCGACACGCTCGCGATCAGGTTGCCGCCGACGTCGGTCAACTGCACGTCTCGCGTGGTGCGGTCGATCAGCTTCAGGCCGAGCTCCGCCTCCAGCTCGCGCACGCAGCGGCTTACCGCGGACTGGGTGAGCCCGATCTCGTCGCCGGCGCGGCTGAAGCTCTTGAGCCGCGCGACCTCGATGAACACGCGAAGCTGGCGCAGCGTGACGTTCATGTTCTGACCTCATCAATCTCTGGTATCGATGCGCGATTCTAGTGCCCCAATCCCGCACCTGCCGCACATGTTTCGCTGCGGTGCAATAACCAAGCAAACGCACGCGGCGCGGGCGAATTGCACAAGATTGGTGATTGTCCCGATTTGCTGGCGGGTTATTTTGGCGTCTTATACGCCCCTAGCTGACGTAGCCGTCAGCTCGCTGCCAAGCGGCTCTCGCAGGGTTCACCTCCTACGTGGCACGCTTCGTGCTTTTACCTGACGCACAGGGCGCGGTTTCGACCGGTGGAATGCATGAAAAGCCATCGTCGACCGACCGGACGCCCCCACCCGGCACTCGATGGCCGAGTGCTTGAAGAGTGCGCGGCGCAGGGCAGCGCACCGGAGTTTGCTTCGCTGAGGTGAGGACATGATGCTGTTCGACGATTTGAGAGATAACGAGTGGGCGCTGGTCGAGGGTCTGTTTTGTTCGGAACCCGCACGGAGCGAGCGCCGCGGCCGTCCCCGCGTGGAAGCCCGTTCGGTGGTGAATGCCGTGCTGTGGGTCCTGTCGACCGGTGAAGGCTGGTCGAAGCTGCCGGGCCGCTATCCGTCGCCGCCGACCTGCCGTCGCCGCTTCGACGAATGGCAAGCCGACGGCACGCTCGCCGAGATCGTGAAACGACTCGGCACGAGCGGCCGGCAAATCTCGCTGCGCGGGCGCATCGGCGCAAGCGCGGCCAAGCCGCCCGCACCGCCGAGCCGCGACCGGCTGCGCGGCGCCTTCTGGACCAATCCGGAATCGTGGCGCGCGCCGGTCAAGATGGCTTAAAGGATGGATAGTGCACCGGGCGGCTTCGGCCGCCCGCCCTCTTTCCGGCGAGCATCCCGCGCCACGAGGGAGCCCGCCGCGCATCGCTGTCGCGCAGCGATACATCTATTTACCAATATTTACAGCAAGCCTGCACTCCCGCGCTTACCTTAGCGTCATATCAACGAGCCGCATCGACGGCTTGGGGGGAGCCCACCATGAAACCAATGTCACTGCTCGCTGCATGCGGCATTGTCGTTTCACTGGTGCTTGCATCGCCAGCACACGCCGACGACCGCACCCGGCAACCCCACCGGCAGCAGGAACACAAGGGCAATCTGCACGCACCGCCCGGTGCCGATCAATCCGGCCGGCAGACGGTCCCGCGCGGCGACCTGCGCGGCGACATCGCCAGCAATGCGCGCGCACGTGTCGGCTTGCCGCAACAGGACGCACCCCGCCGTCAGTAAACCGGCACCCGCGACACGAAGAATATGTGCTCGACCGGGAACTGAGCGGAATGGAACGAGTCAACATCCTTTGCCATGAGCACAGCGTGGCAACAGCAAAAAGTATCCGGTACGCCCGTATCCTCGCGATACGGGCTTTTTTTGTCCCGACGCCGGCAGACCGGGCGCGCTACAGGCGACTTTCGAGGATCGCGACAGCGCTGGCTTCGCTCAATGCGTAGTCGTCCATGCGGCGATCGACCCAGACAGGCAATCTCTCGTCGCGCTCGAGACGCGCGAATTCGGCGCGGCCGCTGTCCGTCAGCACGGCGATGTCGACCGGAGCGTGAAAACCCGGCGCGGGCGCAACAGTCTTCTGCCTGACCGTGTCCATCAACCCGAGCGACCGAAGATACTCGAATACACCCGGGCGACGCGCCCACGGGACCTGGCGATACTGCACCCGCCTCAGCGCGTCGAGCACCGCTTCGTTGGAATACGTGGCCATCTCGATTCTTTCTTAAAGTGCAGCGACAATGCCAGGCAGCGCACCGGGCGGGATCTCCGCCCGCCGGCGCCGCCACCGGTTCAGGAGGCCGGACGCTTGGCGTCGAGTCGGGGCCGGATCGTCAGCCATCCATAAAAAGACACCATACCCCAATCAAATTGATTCTGTTCGATTCATTTGTACTTCTCTTCACCGCTTTCATGCTGTGCCGCAAGCACCGGCGCACGATCGCACTCACGGCCGTCACGCTTTTCTGGCTGCTCGCGACGGGCTGGCTCGCGGCGCCGCTGATCGCATGGTCGCAGGCCGGCGTGACACCCGTCGAACATCCTGACATGCACGGCCAGACCACGCTGGTCCTGCTCGGCTCGGGAACCCGGCGCACCGACGGACGCGTCGAGCCGCGAACCGACGCCCTCGCCCGCATCCGCAAGACCGCCGAACTCTACCGCGGCTGCCGGCAGCGCGCCGAACGCTGCACCGTCATCGTATCCGGCGGCGATCCGCAACATCACGGCGCTACCGAGGCCGCGACCTACGCACCCTACCTCGTCGCCGCGGGCGTCGATTCCCGCGACCTGGTGCTCGAGGCGAACAGCCGCACGACCTACGAAAACGCGAAGTTCACGGCACCTATACTACGCTCACGGCATGACGATGCGCGGATTCTCGTCACATCGTCATACCAGATGCGGCGCGCGCTGCTCGATTTCCGTCATTTCGGCATCGATCTGCAGCCGGTCTTTGCAAACCGCCGCGAAGCGCGCAAGGGCTGGCTGCCGCGCTGGCAGAATCTGGTCAACGCGGAGCATGCGCTGCACGAGCTGGCCGGCATCGCACAGTTCTACGTGTACCGCTGGCTCGGGTGGTTCTGAGGACACCTAGATACCTGCCGCCACTCATTCGATGCACAATGGCACGCGCATGACGATACGCCGCACGTGTTGCGCGACGTCAACGCGCGCCCGCGCGGAGCCGCGTTCCAATGCATTGATCCGTCACTTTTGTTACACTCGACACGCACTCGATTGCGGTCGCCAGACTGAACGGCAACACTCGGGTCATCACCACTTAGCGGAGGTAAAGCAATGAAGAAGACGTCCCTGGCTATCCTGGTTGCGATGTCGGCGCTGGCTGGCGCAGCGTATGCGCAAGAGAGCACGGAAATCAAGACCATCACCGATCCGGCCAAGATCGCCGAGATCGAGCAGCGCGCACAGGCCCTGCAGCAGCAGCAAGCCGCGCAGGCAGCCGAGCCGGTGCACGAAGAGCACCAAAAGGCGAAGAAGGCTCATCACAAGGCTGCGAAGAAGGCCGCCAAGAAGGCCGCTCCCGCCGACGCTGCCAGCCAGTAAGTTCCGCGGCACCGCATAAGCAAAAAAGCCGAATCCGGGCAACCGGGTTCGGCTTTTTTGGTTGAGGCGCCCGCGCGCTGTGCTACAGTCGCGCACCGAACTTTTCCACCCCGTACGCACCCCGGTGCGGAGGACAGCATGAGCAACATTCAACTCGACATCGAGTGGACCGAAGCCGCCACTCGCACGATCAAGCAACTGATGCCGCGCGGCTCGGCCGACGCATTCCTCGCACTGCCGCCGATCGAGTGCCTGCCGATGGAAGGCGACGTGCTCTTTCTCGGCCCGCAAGGCAAGCAGCAGCCGTTCATCGTCGCGGAGCGCCAATACCATCACGACGGCGACGCCGACTGGACCATCATCCTGATCCTCGACGTCCCCAGCGCATCGCACTGACACGCGCCAGCCGGGCGGCGCGCCGCCCGGCCGCTGCCGCCCATCAGGCGATCTTCGACAGCACGCGGATCTCCGAGCGCTCGATCCAGTCCGCAGCTGCCTCGCGATAAGCGAGAATGTGCGTGGAACGCGCATGGGCGGCCAGCGCCGCCTCACTTTCCCAACGCTCGACGAACACGAACCGCGCAGGCTCATACAGATCGCGATGCAGGTCGTATTGCAGCGCACCCTGCTCATTGCGAGTCGGTTCGACTATGCCTTCGAGCGCGACTCGCAACCGCTCCTCCGCACCGGGTTTCGCAACGATCAGCGCCACGACTGCGATTTCCGCCATGCCGGCCTCCTTGGCCTCACAAAAGAAACCGAGCATACGCGAATCGCGCGGCGCCGTATCGGCACGCCATGCGCGGCAACCGACGCTCCAAAAAAATTGCCCGCGCTTCGTGAGAAGCGCGGGCGAAACCGTCGCCCTACGAGGATAGGCGACGGGGCCATCGAGATCCGCGCATCGGCGCGGATCATCATCGATTGCGCCGGCGCTGGCTGCGCTGGCATTTGGAAGCGCCGATTCCGTGTGTCATGCGCTCGCGACGCATGCCCGGCACCTGACGCCACCCTCCCTGTCTTGACGATTTCCGTATAAAGAGCAGATTCCATGCCAACACCAATAAAGTCGGCATCACATTGATTTAAAAGAGAAATTTTTTAAGCCCGGCAGTACAACGCACGTATCGCGGCCCGTAACACGCGGATGTTACGTAACGTCACGTTGAGGGGGCGACCATATGCGGCGGGCGTAGCGGAAGGCGGATTCCGAGCGCGCAAATGCAAAGGCCCGCCGGAAGGCGGGCCTTTGCACACGCGAGGACGTGACGATCAGCGCAGCTGGTTCACGAGCAGCCCCATGATCTGGCGTGCTGCCGGCGACGCGTCAATCGCGCCTGCATCGTCGACGATTGCGATGCGCGTCTGGTCCTGCGTGAGCGCCTTCACGTTGACCCGATACTGCTTCGCCTGCTTTTCCTTCTTGCCGTGGAACAACTGGCTCCAGAAGCCTTGCTCGGCGGCGCTCAGATCCTTCGGATCGACGTAACGCACGAAATACAGCCCCTTCGCGCGGTCGCGATCGTCGACCGTGAAGTTCGCGCGATCGAGCGCGAGGCCGACGCGCAGCCACGAGCGGTCGTACGGTTCGCCGAGCGTGACCTCGGACGGCACCGCGCCCGCGTCGGATGCATCGGTGCCCTGCGACGACGAACGCGCGACGTTTTGCGCCGCGATGGCAGCCGCGGCCGCCTTCGATGCGTCAGCGCCGCCCTTCTTGTCCTTCGCCGGCGGCGGCGTATCGCTGATGTTGGCGATCGGCGGCTCGCCGTTCTTCGCCCGCAGCTCGTTCTGCGCGAGAACGGCCATCAGGCGCTTCAGGTATTCGGTCTCGAGCGCCGGATCGTTCGGCTTCGGTTCCCACTTGCTCGAATCGTTGTTCGGCCCGGTCAGCGCCTCGCGCATGCCCTTCTGGCTGATGAACACATAGGTGCCGCCGTTCGGCGCCGTGTCGAGACGCGTGCGGTACTTGTTGCGCTCGGCGGTGACGTACGAATTGCCCATCGCCTTCGAGATCACGCTGCGAATCAGGCCGTCGTTGATCTGCGGATGGGTTTCGTTCCAGTCGGTTTCCATCACGCCCTTGTCGCGCTGGTCGACGACCAGCAGGAAGCCCTGCTCCTGCCAGAAGCGGCGGACCTGCGGCCAGATGTCGGCCGGCTTCCTGCCGTCGATCACGAGCCAGCTTTCGGTGCCGTCACGCTGGATATGCATGCCCGACACGGCCGGCACGACGGCGTCGGTCGGCGGCGCCGCCTGCTGGACCTGCTGGAGCGCGGACAGGGAAGTGGCGCCGCCCTGCGGCGGCAGCGAGCGCTGATCGGCCGACTCCTCGAGCATGTTGGGCGGCACTGCGAGCGACACCTCCTTCGATTTCGAGTCGCTCTTGTAGTCCACTTTGGTGGGCGACGACGTACCGCAACCGGCAACGAGCGCGCCGGTGGCGAGCACTGCAGCGAACCGCATGGTAAGACGAAGATCAGTCATGTTCTGGGAATCCTCTTCCGCTAAATCACGGCGCTTTCCGTGGATCAACCGTGTATTTTACCGGCGCAGCGGCGCGCTGTGCAAAAAGCGGACCGCGGGATGTGCAGATCGGGGCGTGGCCGCACCGCCCTGCCCGCATCGCGTCGCGACTCGCGAAGCGCATATGCAGAAAATGCATGCGACCCGTTCAAATCTGGCAAACTGTCTGTTATACTTTTGTGCTTTCGGGGCGTAGCGCAGCCTGGTAGCGTACCTGCATGGGGTGCAGGTGGTCGGAGGTTCAAATCCTCTCGCCCCGACCAGACAAGAACCCGCGTCAGTTCAGGCTGACGCGGGTTTTTTCTTTTCCGCCCCGAGCGCGCTCAACCATCAGGCAAACGACCGTTTGATCCTGCCCGCGCGCCGCCCCGCATCCTTTGTCGCAGCACCCGCCTGCCCGATCGCTCCCCGCTCCCTTTGTTTGGTGACGCCGCTCTAGCGCGCTATGCCACACTGCACTGCATCGACGCCCCGCGCCCCGGCGCGCGCAGCGAACGATCACGACAAGACACGGAGACAGACGATGCGGAATGCGGTCCGGCGCGGCCATCGCTCGCCTTTGGCACTACCCCGATTGATTTCCGGTGTGCGACGCGCGGCTCACGCCGCATCGCGCCGGACCTCGCGCGCACTTTGCGGCGCGCTCGCGATCGCGCTGCTCGGCGCAGGTTGCGCGGAGCCCGCCGCGCAGCGCGACGGCACCGCACCCGCCACATCGACGACGATCGAGCGCGCCAAAGCCGATCGGCTCGCTCGCGAGCAGCAGATCGCGCGCACGGTGCCGTCGCTTGCCTCGATCCGGCTTGCGCAGCCCCGTCCGTTCACGCTGCGCGACTCCGGTCAGAACGGCGCGATGACCTTCCTGCGCGACGTCGATTTCCGCATCGTCGGCAATCTCGGCTTCTTCATCCACCAGCTGTCGGCGACGCTTGTGCCGACGCAGGCCGGCGCGCCGATCGTGTTCGACGACCCGACGAGCTTCGAGATCGCCGTGCACCAGGGCAGCGTCACGCTCGACAGCGCCAAACTGACGGCGCTCTTCAACACCTACATCTTCGGCTATCGCAATGCGCCGCTGCGCAAGCTCGTCGTGTCGGCCGGCGACGGCGTGATCCACCTGCAAGGCGAAATGCAGCGCGACGGCTGGGTGCCGTTCTCGCTCACCGGCACGCTCGCGATCCGCGACGGCAGCCAGCTCGTGTTCCATCCGAGCGGGGTGCGCGTGTCGGGCCTCGACGCCCAGCCGGTGATGCGCGCCGCCAACGTGAAGATGGCCGACCTGCTCAAGGTCGACACGCCGATCGCGCGGCTGTCCGGCGACGATCTCGTGATGGCGGTCGACAAGCTGATGCCGCCGCCGCGCCTGCGGATCAAGATCACGGCGCTGCGCGTGACGCCCGCGGGGCTCGACCTGACGCTCGACGACGGCTCGCGCGCCGGCTTCGCGATGCCGGCAAGCGCACCGCAGCAGGCAATGGTTATTCGCGGCGGCGACGTGAAGTTCATGCGCTCGATGCCGATGAATGCCGATATCCTGATCAGCCCGGTCGACGGCGCGAAGGCCGGCCAGAACTTCGTGTTCGACCTGTACCACTACCGCGAGCAGGTGACGGCGGGCTACTTCAATTTCGACGAAAACGGCGCGATGGCGATCCGGATGCCGTCATATGCCGGCGCCTCGAACGGCGCGCCGCTCGGCAATCCTGCCGCGCGCCTGAACGACAGCTTCCTCGCGGCGCAACAGGGCGCACTGCGCGACCTGCGCCAGCACTGGGAAGCGAATGCGCTCGCGTCCGGCGACGCCGCGCAACCGGGGCTGCAGAAGGTCGCGCTGCGCCGCACCGCGAACACGCCGTTCAACGAGCGGCACGTGTCGAACCGGCATCCGACGATCCATCTGCGCAACGTCGACTTCAACCTGTCCGGCGACATCGGCTTCCATGTCGAGGATCTCGACGTACAGCTCGTCGCGAAACGGCCCGGCGAGCCCGTCGATCTCGACGACCCGAACCAGTACGACATCCGCATCCTCGGCGGGACGGTCGTCGAATCGTGGAAGGCCATGTCGGCGCTCTTCAACAACTACCTGCTCGACTACTCGCCGCGCTCGCTGAACGACCTGCAACTGAGCGCAGACGGCCAGAACCTGCGCGTGCAAGGCGGCATCAAGCTGTGGAACCACGTGCCGGGCGTCTGGCTGCCGACCGACATGCGAGGCTCGCTCGCGGTGCTCGACGACCGCCACCTTGCGTTCGCGCCGACGCAGGTATCGGTGCTGGGCATTCCGCAGGCGAAGCTGCTGCGCTCGCTCGGCATCGAGCTCGCGTCGCTGACGCCATTGCAGCGCCGCGGCGCGGAACTGCGCGGCGACACGCTCGTGCTCGACCAATACACGGTGTTCCCGCCGCCGCTGCTGAACGGCAAGCTCGCGCAGGCCACCGTCGAGCGTGACGGGCTGCGCCTCACGTTCCGGCGGGTAACGGATGCGCCCGCGCCGGCGCGCCCGCAGATTCCAGCGCCCAGCTACATGTGGATGGAAGGCGGCGACATGAAGATGTTCAACGTGCTCGAGCTGAACGTGCGTGCGCTGATCCAGAATTCGGCCGCCCCGGGCCCGATGCGTTTCGACCTGTACGGCTACCGGAACCAGGTCGCGCAAGGCTCGGTGCAGATGCTGCCGGACGGCACGCTGGTCGTCGACATGGGACGCCGGAACCCGCTTGCCGCGCGCTGACACGCATGCCCGTCCGACGCGCATGAAAAAGCCCGGGCTGAACTGCACCCGGGCTTTTGCGTGACATGCGCAGCCGAGGCTCAGCCGCGCTTCAATCCTTCGATCACGTCGAGCAGCGCCTGCCGCAGCGCGGCGACGTCGACGGTCGCCGCGGGCCGGCTCGCCGCCGCCGCACGCACGTCCGGTCCCGCTGCCTCGGGCTCGACATCCGGAGCCGCGCCCCGCTCGCCGCCCGGCGAATCGAGCCGGTTGCGCGCGCCATTGATCGTGAATCCCTGCTCGTACAGCAATTCGCGGATCCGCCGGATCAGCAGCACCTCGTGATGCTGGTAGTACCGGCGGTTGCCGCGCCGCTTCACCGGCCGCAACTGCGTGAATTCCTGTTCCCAGTAGCGCAGCACGTGCGGCTTGACGCCGCATAGTTCGCTGACTTCGCCGATCGTGAAGTAGCGCTTCGCGGGAATCGGAGGCAAGACGACTTTCTCAACCGTCGTGGTCATCGTCAGTTAACCGTCGGTAAAGGTGCGCGGCGGCCCGCGCGGGGGCGTCAGCGCGCGGGGCTGGACTCCGCGCCGTTCTCGACCAGCGCCTTCAGCTTCTGGCTGGCGTGGAAGGTTACCACTCGACGCGCGGCGATCGGAATCGCCTCGCCCGTCTTCGGATTGCGGCCGGGACGCTGCGGCTTGTCGCGCAGCTGGAAGTTGCCGAAGCCCGACAGCTTGACGCTTTCGCCGTTCTCGAGCGCGTCGCGGATCACTTCGAAGAACGCCTCGACCATGTCCTTCGCTTCACGCTTGTTCAGCCCGACGCTGTCGAACAGCAGCTCCGCCAGCTCCGCCTTCGTCAGTGTCGGCGTCTCCGCGGACGCCGGCGCGGAAGCGTCGCGGTTCAGGGCGCTGCGTTGCGCCGTCAGGAGGGCTTCGAATTCACTCGAGGTCATGTCGTTCATATCTGCCATACAGCGCGTTAAATCAAATCTCACGATGGGAACCGGCCGCCCGGGGGACATCGCGCCCGGGCAGGACCCGCTCCTTAGCCGCGCAAGCGCGCGCCTGCACGAGCCATCCGCTCGACAAGCGTCTGGATCGCCTGGTCGACGACCTCGTCCTGTAGCGTGCCGGCCGTGTCCTGCAGCGTCACGCGGAAGGCAAGGCTCTTCTCGTGCGCGGCAAGGCCACCGGAAGTATTTGATTTTGCACGAAATTCGTCGAAGAGTACAACCTTCTGAACGAATCGGCAGGCGTCGTCCGCCAGCGCCTTCTTCATTTCGTCGAACAGCGCCTGCACCTCGACCGCCTGATCGACCACGACCGCGATGTCACGGCGCACCGGCGGGAATTTCGACACCTCGGACGGCGCCGGCAGCCCGCGCGCGACGAGCGCGTCGGTATCGATCTCGAACATCACCGGCGCATGCGGCAGCTCGTACTTCTGCATCAGGCGCGGGTGCAGCTCGCCGATCCAGCCGACCGCGCGGCCGTCCACCTCGATGCGCGCGCTGCGGCCCGGATGGAGGGCCGGATGTTCGGCCTTCACAAAACGCGCGGACGTCGGCGCGAGCAGCGCCTCGAGATCGCCCTTCACGTCGAAGAAATCGACCGCGCGGGTCGCCACGCCCCATTGCTCGTCGAGCGCCGGGCCGTAGGCCAGCGCACCGACGCGCTTCGGCTGCGCGTAGCCGGCGACTGCCAGTTCGCCGGCCTGGACCGACGCGTCGGCCAGGAACACGCGGCCCGCCTCGAACACGCGCACGCGGTCGGCGCGGCGGTTCAGGTTGTGGCGCAGCACGGCGATCAGGCTGCCGAACAGCGTCGTGCGCATCACCGACAGCTGGCTCGCGATCGGGTTCAGCAGCCGAATCGGATTGTCGTTACCGGCGAAATCGCTTTCCCACTCCGCATCGACGAAGCTGAAGTTCACCGTTTCCGCGTAGTCGCGCGCCGCCAGCGCGTGACGAATCGCGTGAATCGAGCGCTGCGTCTCGTTGGTCGCGCGCATCTCGCTCGTCGCGACCGGCGGGCGCGCCGGAATCTTCTCGAAGCCGTAGATGCGCGCCACTTCCTCGATCAGGTCTTCCTCGATCTCGATGTCGAAGCGGTGCGACGGCGGCGTGACCGAGAACACGTCTTCATCGCGCTCGAACGGCAGGCCGAGGCGCGTGAAGATGCTTGCGATCTCGTCGGCGTCGATCTTCACGCCGATGATGCGGTTCGCGCGCGACACGCGCATCGCGACCGGCGCGCGCTGCGGCAGGTTGACCGCCTGGTCGTCGACCGGGCCCGCCTTGCCGCCGCAGATCTCGAGGATCAGCTGCGTGATGCGCTCGACGTGCTCGACGGTCGTCGCGTAATCGACGCCGCGCTCGAAGCGGTGCGCCGCGTCGGTCGAGAAGTTGTACTTGCGTGCACGGCCGCGGATGCTGTCCGGCCACCAGAACGCCGCTTCCAGATAGATGTTGGTGGTGTCGAGCGTAACGGCCGTGCTGTCGCCGCCCATGATGCCCGCGAGGCTCTCGACCTGGTGATCGTCGGCGATCACGCCGACCGTCTCGTCGAGTTCGACCGTGTTGCCGTTCAGCAGCTTCAGCGACTCGCCGCGCTTGCCCCAGCGCACTTCGATGCCGCCGTGGATCTTGTCCAGGTCGAACACGTGCGACGGACGGCCGAGCTCGAACATCACGTAGTTCGAGATGTCGACGAGCGCCGACACGCTGCGCTGGCCCGCGCGCTCGAGGCGCTCGACCATCCACTGCGGAGTCTTCGCGCGCGCGTTCACGCCGCGGATCACGCGGCCCGAAAAGCGGCCGCACAGGTCCGGCGCGGCGATGCGCACCGGCAGCGTTTCGTCGAGCTCCGCGCGCACCGGGCGGATGTCGGGCTGCGTGAGCGGCGCGCCGGTGATCGCAGCCGTCTCGCGCGCGATGCCGAACACCGACAGGCAGTCGGCCTTGTTCGGCGTCAGCTTGATTTCGAAGATCGTGTCGTCGAGGTTCAGCGTGTCGCGGATGTCCTGCCCGACCGGCGTGTCCTCCGGCAGGATCAGCAGGCCGCTGTGGTCTTCCGACAGCTTCAGCTCGCGCGCCGAGCACAGCATCCCCTGGCTCTCGACGCCGCGCAGCTTCGACAGCTTGATCGCGAACGGCTTGCCGCCTTCTTCCGCCGGCGGCAGCTCGGCGCCGACCAGCGCGACCGGCACCTTGATGCCCGGCGCGACGTTCGGTGCGCCGCACACGATGTTCAGCGTCGCGCCCGTGCCGGCGTCGACCTGGCAGACATTGAGCTTGTCCGCATCCGGATGCTTGGCGACTTCGAGCACGCGCCCGACGACGATCTTCGACGTCGGCGGCGCGGCCTTGCTCAACGACTCGACTTCGAGCCCCGCCATCGTCAGTGCATGCGACAGCTCGTCGGTCGTCAGCTGCGGATCGACAAAGGTTCTCAACCAGGATTCAGGGAATTGCATGGATGTCTACGTTCGAAACAGGTTGGATCGACGCCCGGCTCGCTGCAAAGCGCGCACGGGCACAAGTCGGCGCGACGCCCGCGTTACGCGAACTGGCGCAGGAAGCGCAGGTCGTTCTCGAAGAACAGACGCAGGTCCTGCACGCCATAGCGCAGCATCGTCAGGCGCTCGAGGCCGCTGCCGAACGCGAAGCCGATGTAGCGCTCGGGATCGAGGCCCATGTTGCGGATCACGGTCGGATGCACCTGCCCCGAGCCGGAGATCTCGAGCCACTTGCCGGCGTTCTTGCCGTGCTCGAACATCATGTCGATCTCGGCCGACGGTTCCGTGAACGGGAAATACGACGGACGGAAGCGCACGAGGATGTCGTCGCGCTCGAAGAATTTCTTGAGGAAGTCGGTATAGACGCCCTTGAGGTCGGCGAAACTGATGTTTTCGTCGATCCACAGCCCCTCGACCTGATTGAACATCGGCGAGTGGGTCGCATCGCTGTCGACGCGATACGTGCGGCCCGGCGCGATCACCTTGATCGGCGGGCGGTTCATGCGCGCGTAGCGCACCTGCATCGGGCTCGTGTGCGTGCGCAGCAGCAGCGGCCGGCCGTCGGCATCCTTGCCGTCGACGTAAAACGTGTCCTGCATCGAACGCGCCGGATGGTTCTCCGGGCTGTTCAGCGACGTGAAGTTGAACCAGTCGGTCTCGATCTCGGGACCGTCGGCCACGTCGAAGCCGATCGTTCGGAAAATCTGTTCGACGCGCTCCCAGGTGTTCATCACCGGGTGCAGGCTACCGGCGCCGGCGCCGCGGCCCGGCAGCGTGACGTCGATCGCCTCGGCGGCGAGACGCTGGTTCAGCAGCGCGTCCGCCAGCGCCTGACGGCGCGCGGTCAGCGCGGCTTCGACCTGCTGTTTCGCGACATTGATGCGCGCGCCTTCGGTCTTGCGCGCTTCGGGATCGAGCTTGCCGAGGCCCTTCAGCAACTCGGTCAGCGCACCCGACTTGCCGAGGAAGCGGGCTTTCTCGTTTTCGAGCGTGGTGATGTCGGCAGCCTGTTCGAAGGACTGCTGCGCGTCGGCGACAATCTGGTCCAGATCCATAGATCCCATCATTTCCAACGTCATTCGTTCTCGGCGAGCGAAATCGCCCGGCCAAACAAAAAAGGGGCTCGGAAGAGCCCCGTTTTCGCTGCAGCGGCCGAAACTACCGGAACATCGCTGCAACTAACCACGCAGTGCTAATTTCGCAATTAGGCTGCAACGGCGGCTTTCACCTGCTTGACGATCGCAGCAAAAGCAGCCTTGTCGAACACCGCCATGTCGGCCAGCACCTTACGGTCGAGTTCGATCGACGCCTTCTTCAGGCCGTTGATGAACACGCTGTAGGTCATGTCGTGCTGGCGAACTGCCGCGTTGATACGCGTGATCCACAGTGCGCGGAACACACGCTTCTTGTTGCGGCGATCGCGGTACGCGTACTGGCCAGCGCGCATCACCGCCTGCTTGGCGATGCGGTAGACGTTATTGCGGCGGCCGCGATAACCCTTGGCCAGGTTGATGATCTTCTTGTGACGGGCCCGTGCGGTTACCCCACGTTTGACTCGAGGCATGTTTCTCTCCTGTGAGTATCTGTTGAGGGGTTACGCGAACGGCAGCATCGCGCGGACGGAGTTCAGATCGGAATCATGAACTGCCGTTGCGCCGCGCAGGTGACGCTTGTTCTTCGTGGTTTTCTTGGTCAGGATGTGACGCTTGAAGGCTTGACCGCGCTTGACGGTGCCGCCCGGACGCACCACGAAGCGCTTTGCAGCGCTCTTCTTGGTCTTCATCTTAGGCATGACGAACAACTCCAGTTTATTAGATGGCGATGGGTGTGCGGTTGGCTTGCGCCCTTGACCCGCCCTTCGAAACCCAGTCCACTTGTGTACGGCGCGCCGCTTGCGCAACGCGCCGTCATTGTTGGCGCACCGCCCTGACCGGGCAATGCGCCGAACCACTTCGCAACCCGCGCGAGAAGCGCGCGAGCCCGTTACTTCTTTTTCTTCGGCGAAAGCACCATGATCATCTGGCGCCCTTCCATCTTCGGCATCTGCTCGACCTGGCCCACCTCCTCGAGATCGGTGCGCAGACGCTCGAGCATCCGCATGCCGATTTCCTGGTGAGCCATTTCGCGGCCACGGAAACGCAACGTGATCTTCGTCTTGTCGCCCTCTTCGAGGAAGCGAACGAGGTTACGGAGCTTGACGTTGTAATCCCCGTCATCGGTACCCGGCCGGAACTTGACTTCCTTGACCTGGATGACCTTCTGCTTCAGCTTCGCCTCGTGCTGCTTCTTCGATTCCTGGTACTTGAACTTGCCGTAATCCATCAGACGGCAAACCGGGGGAACCGCCTGAGGCGCAATTTCCACCAGGTCAACATCCAGTTCTTCCGACTTGCGGAAAGCCTCGACGAGTTTCACGATGCCGATGGGCTCACCATCGACCCCGACCAGACGCACTTCCGGCGCAGTGATTTCACCGTTGATGCGATGCGACGACTTATCAGTAGCGATGTTACGTTTCCTCTAAAAATTAAAAAAACGAGCCGCGCTGCCAGGGCGGTTACTTGAACGAGCGCAGGTCTTCCTGCAGACGCTCAACGAAGGCTTCGACCGGCATCACGCCAAGATCGACGCCGCCACGGGCACGCACGGCTACCGTTTGTGCATCACGCTCCTTGTCGCCCACGACGAGCAGATAAGGCACCTTTTCCAGCGTGTGCTCGCGTATTTTATAGCTAATCTTCTCGTTGCGCAAATCCGCCGTCACTCTAACCCCTTGTTTTTGCAACGTTTGGGCCAGAGATTGCGCATATTCGACCTGACTTTCGGCGATATTGAGCACAACAGCCTGCATCGGCGCGAGCCAGACCGGCATTGCACCAGCATGGTGCTCGATCAGAATGCCGAGGAAACGCTCCATCGAACCGACGATCGCACGGTGCAGCATGACCGGCCGGCGGCGGCTGTTGTCTTCCGCGACGTATTCCGCACCGAGGCGCTCCGGCAGCATCATGTCGAGCTGCAGCGTGCCGCACTGCCACGAGCGGCCGAGCGCGTCCTTGATGTGGTACTCGATCTTCGGGCCGTAGAACGCGCCCTCGCCCGGCAGTTCTTCCCACGTGAGGCCGCATGCCGTCAGCGCTTCGCGCAGCCCCTGCTCCGCACGGTCCCAGGTTTCGTCGGAACCCATGCGCTGCTCGGGACGCAGCGACAGCTTGATGTCGATGTGATCGAAGCCGAAATCCTGGTAGACGCTCATCGCAAGCTTGTTGAACGCAATCGACTCGGCAATGATCTGCTCTTCCGTACAGAAGATGTGCGCATCATCCTGCACGAAGCCGCGCACGCGCATCAGGCCGTGCAGCGCACCCGACGCCTCGTTGCGATGGCACGAGCCGAATTCCGCGTAGCGCAGCGGCAGGTCACGGTACGAGCGCAGGCCGTGCTTGAACACCTGGACGTGCCCCGGACAGTTCATCGGCTTGATCGCGTAATCGCGCTTCTCCGACTCCGTCGTGAACATGTTCTCACGGTAGTTCTGCCAGTGGCCGGACGCTTCCCACAGCGAGCGGTCCATGATCATCGGCGTCTTGATTTCGTTATAGCCGGCCTCGTTCACGCGGCGACGCATGTACTGCTCGACCTGCTGCCACAACGCCCAGCCCTTCGGATGCCAGAACACCATGCCCGGCGACTCTTCCTGCATGTGGAACAGGTCGAGCTGCTTGCCGAGCTTGCGGTGGTCGCGCTTTTCCGCTTCCTCGAGCATGTGCAGGTACTGGTCCTGGTCTTCCTTCTTCGTCCAGGCCGTGCCGTAGATGCGCTGCAGCTGCTCGTTCTTCGAGTCGCCGCGCCAGTACGCACCCGCGACCTTCATCAGCTTGAAGACCTTCAGCTTGCCCGTCGACGGCACGTGCGGGCCGCGGCACAGGTCCGTGAAGCCGCCGTGCGAGTACAGCTTGATCTCGTCGCTTTGCGGGATCGACTCGATGATCTCGGCCTTGTACTTCTCGCCGATGCTGCGGAAGTACCCGGCGGCCTCGTCGCGCGACACGACGCGGCGCGTCACCGGCTCGTCCTTCTTCGCGATCTCCTGCATGCGCTTTTCGATCTTCTCCAGATCTTCCGGCGTAAACGGACGGTGATACGAGAAGTCGTAGTAGAAGCCGTTGTCGATCACCGGCCCGATCGTCACCTGCGCGTCCGGATACAGTTCCTTGACCGCGTACGCAAGCAAGTGCGCCGTCGAATGACGGATGATGTCGAGGCCGTCGGCGTCCTTGTCGGTGATGATCGCGAGCGATGCGTCGCGGTCGATCACGGCGGACGTATCCACGAGCTCGCCGTCGAGCTTGCCGCCAAGCGCAGCCTTCGCGAGCCCGGGACCGATCGAGGCCGCCACTTCGGCGACTGTCACCGGATGCTCGTATTGTCGAACTGAGCCGTCGGGCAGGCGTATCGAAACCATAGCAATCTCCGTGATGCCGACAGTGGGCGGCAGACCAAGTACGCGATGAATGTCATCGCGCGAAAATTTCGCGACAAAAAAAATGCGGCCCCGCTTTCGAGGGGCCGCATTCGATACTTCACTCAGACTGAAAGGGCGAAAACGTTCCTCGACTAGCGTCGCTCCGAAAAGGTTTCGGTCAACGTTCGCGGTGTCATAACCGTATTCGCCTTGTTTGCGTTGAGTTATTTACTGCATCGAATACCCGAAAGACGGGCATTCTCAATTCGTTGGTAGGCTCGATTGGACTCGAACCAACGACCCCCACCATGTCAAGGTGGTGCTCTAACCAGCTGAGCTACGAGCCTAAAGAAGTGAGATTATATGGAGCCGTTACAACCTTGGCAAGCGTTTTTATGCGTTTGCAGCAAAATCATTTCGACCCCGCCCTTGGCGTCACGCCTTCCGCCCGGCCCGAACCACGCCCTGCACTTCGCCCAGCAACGCGCACGCGCGCTGCACCTGCGCCGAATTCGACACCTCGACCGTGAACTGCATGAATGCCGCATTGCGACGACTCTGCGTCTTCACGCCGACGACGTTCATCTTCTCGCGCGCGAACACTTCCGAAATGTCGCGCAGCAGCCCCTGCCGGTCGGTCGCCTCGATCATCAGGTCGACCGGATACACCGATGCGCCGCGGCCGCCCAGCACGTCGGCCGACCAGGTGGTCTGCAATACGCGCTCGGGCGCGCGTTCCGCCATCCGGCGAAACGTCGGGCAATCGCTGCGATGGATCGACATGCCCTTGCCGCGCGTGACGAACCCGCTTATCCCATCGGGCGGCGCAGGCCGGCAGCAGCGCGCGAGCTGCGTCAACAACGCATCGACGCCGACCACCAGCACACCGGTCGACGCGCCGTGCGCGACGCTCGCGCCGCTGCTGCGCTTCTCGAAATCGGCCGGCGCCTCGGGCGCCGGCTCCGGCGGCGGCGCGTCGGACAGCGCCTGCTCGACGTTGCGCAGGCTGAACTCTTCCTTGCCGACGACCGAGAACAGATCCTCCGGCGACTTGAAGCCGAGCTTCGCGGCGAGATTATCGAGATTGACCGACGTCTTGCCTTCGCGCTGCAGCGTCTTTTCGACGAGCGCACGGCCGTGCGCGATGTTCTCTTCCTGCTCGATCGCGTTGAACCAAGCCCGCACCTTCTGCCGCGCGCGCGAACTCTTCAGGTAGTTGAGCTGCGGATTCAGCCAGTCGCGCGACGGCCCGCCCTCCTTCACCGCGACGATTTCGACCGTCTGGCCGTTCGCGAGCGCCGTATTGAGCGGCACCATCGCGCCGTCGACGCGCGCACCGCGGCAACGGTGGCCGAGCTCGCTGTGCAGGTGATACGCGAAATCCAGCGGCGTCGCGCCCTGCGGCAGCGCGATCACGCGCGCCTGCGGCGTCAGCACGTAGATGTGGTCGTCGTCGAGCGTGGTTTCGCGCAGCTGCGCCCATGCCTTGCCGCCCGACGTGCCGCTGTCCTCGACGTCGTCCTTCCACGCGAGCAGCTGGCGCAGCCAGGCGATCTTCTCGTCGTACTTGTCGCTCGCAGAGAACTGGCCGCCATAGCCGCGCGCGCCGGCCTCCTTGTAGCGCCAGTGCGCCGCGACGCCGTATTCCGCGAAGCCGTGCATCTCCTGCGTGCGGATCTGCACTTCGAACGCGCGCCCGTCGTCGCCGATCACGACCGTGTGCAGCGACTTGTAGCCGTTCGGCTTCGGACGCGAGATGTAGTCGTCGAACTCCTTCGGCACCGGCTGCCACAGGTGATGCACGATGCCGAGCACCGTATAGCAATCCTTGATGTCCGGCACGATCACGCGGAACGCGCGCACGTCGTAGAGCTCGGAGAAATCGAGTTCCTTGCCGCGCATCTTGCGCCAGATGCTGTAGATGTGCTTCGGCCGGCCGCTCACTTCCGCCTGGATGTGCGCGGCGGCCAGCTCGCGCTGCAGGCGCTCGATCGCCTCCGCGACGTACGCCTCGCGCTCGATGCGCTTCTCGTCGAGCAGCTTCGCGATCCGCTTGTACGTGACCGGATCCTCGAAGCGGAACGCCAGATCCTCGAGCTCCCACTTCAGTTGCCAGATGCCGAGACGGTTCGCCAGCGGCGCATAGATTTCGAGCGTTTCGCGCGCGACGTCCGGCGGCGGATCGACCTTCGCCGCCGCGTAATAGCGCAGCGACTGCAGCCGCGACGCGAGCCGGATCAGCACCACGCGGATATCCTGCGCAAACGCGAGCAGCATCTTGCGCAGCGCCTCGATCTGCGCGCGGCGCTCGGCCGCCGCATCGCGCCCGGTCTCGGGCACCGCGTTCTGCGCGGCGCGCAGGCTCACCGTGCCGAGCCGCAGCAGCTTGCGCACGTCGGACACGAGGCGCGCGACCTCGTCGCCGAAGCGCCCGGCCAGTTCGCGCTCGGGATCGTTCAGGTGCGGCGTCAGCGCGAACAGCGCCGCCGCCTGCACGGCAGGCGGATCGACGTTCAGCTTGCGCATGATCGCCGCCGTGCCGGCCGCGTGATCGGCGAGCAGCTCGCCGGACGACAGACGCGCGTCGCCCGCGTGCTCGCGCACGAACGCGAGCACGTCGTCGAACGACGGCGCCGCGGCGGGAGAAACGGAAACGGGCTCGGTCATCGCTCGGCCTGACGGAATGCGGTCATCGTTCGGCGCCGCTCAGCTCCGCTGTGCGGCGACGACGACGATCTCGACGAGCAGCGCCGGATCCGCGAGCTTCGCCTCGACGGTGGCGCGCGGCGGCGTGTTGCCCTGCGCGACCCATGCATCCCACTCCGCGTTCATGCCCTCGAAGTTCGCCAGGTCCGAAATGTAGATCTGTACCGACAGCAGATGCGCCTTGTCGCTGTTCGCTTCGGCGAGCAGCCGGTCGATATGGCCCAGCACTTCGCGCGTCTGGCCCTTGATGTCCTGTGTGGTGTCTTCCGCGATCTGGCCGGCCAGATACACGGTACCGTTGTGGATCGCGGTTTCGGAGAGACGCGCCCCGACGTGGTGACGAATGACTGCCATGGAATGTTCCGGTCGTGAATGAGTGAAGAACCGGGCGGCAACGCGGCCCGCGTGCCGCCGAACCGCATATTATGACGCGTTTATGCGCCGGTTTCGACGAAAAACCGGCGCGCGAGCGCAATCTGGTCCGCACCGATGAACGCCGGCGCGTGGCCGACACCTGGAATCTCGGCCTGCGTCACGTGCCGGCCGCGCCGCATCATCTCGGCCACCGTCTCGCGCGACAGCAGGTCGGACACCTCGCCGCGCACGACGAGCAGCGCCGCATCCGTCGTCTCGATCGCATGCCACAGCGCGGCCTCGCCGAGCGCGGCGAGCTCGGGCGTCGTCGCCTTGAACGGCTCGGCGATGCGCGGATCGTAGCGCATCGTCCAGCCGCCCTCGGGCAGCTCGCGCAGCAGCGGCCCGTTGATCTCGCGCCACTCGTCGCCGGTCAATGCGCCGAACGGCAGCGACAGCGACGTCAGATAGTCGATGCCCTCCTGCTCGGTCGCGAAGCGCGGCTGCACGCCGAGGTACTCGCCGATGCGCGTCAGCGAATCGGGCTCGATGCGCGGGCCGACGTCGTTGACGATCATCCGGCGCAGCGGCGAACCGGCCAGCCCCGCGAGCGCCAGGCCGATCAGGCCGCCCATCGACGTGCCGAACCAGTCGACCGACTCGACGTCGAGCCGCGCGATCAGCGTGACCATGTCGGCCACGTATTGCGGAATCGCATAGAGCCGCGGATCCGCGAGCCAGTCGGACTGGCCGCGTCCGACGATGTCGGGGCAAACGACGCGATACGTATCGGACAGCGCGGCGGCCAGCCGGTCGAAATCGCGCCCCGAGCGGGTCAGGCCATGCACGCAGACCAGCACGCGCGGATTGGCGGGATCGCCCCATTCGGTATAGGCGACGTGGTGAAGGCCGCCGGCATGCGCGCACTGCACGCGCCGCTGGCGAAAAGCCGGGGAGTTCACGGAGGGAGTCGGCATCGGAGGCATCCTGTCGAACGGTGCGGCGCGGCGCGATGACATGCGTGGGCCCCGCCCGCGAGGGCGGGGATGCAGCCGATTGTAAGCCCGTTCCGGATCACCGCGCGTCGCGGCGCCCGGCCGCCTGCCGCGCGAGATCTACGCCGATCGCGCGCGCCGTCCCGTGCCAGCGTGCTTGCCATGGCCGGGCGGGCCCCGGCTATTTCTGCACGACCGCGCCGATGCTCGCGCCGACCACGCACAGCGTGCCGGCGATCTGCAGCGCGCTCATCGGCTGCGCCAGCACGACGAAACCGATCGCCGCCGCGATCGCGGGCTCGGCGCTCATCAGGATGCCGAATGCCGACGCGCTCATCCGCCGCAGCGCGATCAGCTCGAGCACGTACGGGAACAGCGGGACCAGCACCGCCAGATACGCGGCATCGACCAGCTGCCCGGCCGGCAGATGGCCGCCGCTTTGCGCGAGCCCGAACGGCGTCGTCACAAGCGCGGCCACGATCAGCGACGTGGCGAGCCCCTGCAATCCGTCGAACAGCGTGCCGACGCGCTTCATCAGCAGGATGTACGCGGCCCAGCCGAGCGCCGAGCCGATCGGAAAGATCAGCGCGGCCGGCGACGCGACCCACATGCCGTCCTGTCGCGCCAGCAGCAGCACGCCCGCGAGCGCAAGCACCGGCCACGCCAGCATCGCCGGCTTGCGCACGCCGAACGTGGCGACCGCCAGCGGCCCGACGAAGTTGATCGCAACCGCGAGCCCGAGCGGCACGCGACGCACCGCCGCGAAAAAGCACAGCGTCATCGCGGCCATCGCGCTGCCGAGTGCGACCGCGGCAATCCAGCGCTGCCGGGAATACGTCCGGAGCGGCGGCCGCACGACGATCGCGAGCGCGAGCGCGGCGAAGCAAAGCCGCAGCCACGTCGTGCTGACCGTGCCGTACTCGATCGTCGCCGGCCGCGACAGCGCGGCGCCGAGCTGCACGCTGCACATCGACGCAACGGCGAGCAGCGGCGCGACCGCACCCGCGAACGACGCGGACGCGCGCTCGGCGCCGCCCGGTCTTGCACTACTCGACTCCTCGCTCATTCAGCCGCTCCAGATCCGTGACACAGCGATGCTAACCGCGGTCGCACGCCTGGTATAAGCTGCTTATTCTTATGCCTGCATCAGGAAAATTGATGATCCGCGATCTCGACAGCACGCTGCTGCGCACGTTCGTCACGGTGGTCGAAACCGGCAGCGTAAGCGACGCGGCAACGGCGCTGCATCGCACGCAGGCCGCCGTCAGCATGGCGCTGCGCCGGCTCGAGGAAGAAGTCGGCCAGCGCCTGCTCGAACGCTCGCCGCGCGGCGTGAAGCTGACGGCGGCGGGCAGCGTGCTGCTGCCCTACGCGCACAAGCTGCTCGACCTCGGGCTCGTCGCGCGCGCCGCGCTCAACGCGGGCGACATCTCGGGCACGGTTCGGCTCGGCATTCTCGAAGATATCGCCGTGGGCCATCTGCCGCATGCGTTGCGGCAGTTCGCGGCGTCGTTTCCGAACGTCGCGCTCGAGATCGTCGTCGATGCGAGCCCCGCGCTATCGCGGCGACTCGCGACCGACGCGCTCGACTTCGCGATCGGCGACCCCGCGCTGATCCGCGCCGAGCCGCTCGCCACGTGGCGGCATCCGCTTCGCTGGGCCGCCGCGCGCACGCAGCGCACGCTCCCGCACGGCGAGCCGCTGCCGATCGTGGCGTTCGGCGGCACGTGCCCGTGGCAGGAAAGACTGTTCGCGACGCTGCGTGAAGCGGGCCTCGCATGGCGCGTCGTCTGCACGAGCACGAGCCTGTCCGCGATCCAGTCGGCGGTCGAGGCAGGCCTCGGCATCGCGGTGCTGCTCGACTGGAACGTGCGCCGCGACACGATGCGCGTGCTCGATCCGCAAGCCGCCGGGCTCCCCGAGCCGCCCGCCGCGGATTTCGGCCTGTTCAGCCACGCGGACGCGAGCGATCGCACGTCGGCGGCAGCGACCCTGCAGCACTTCCTGTTTCATGCGCTGCAGCTCGGCGCGCCTGACGACGGCGCGCCGGCCACCATCGAGCGCAGCGTCGAATCGTTGCGGGTCGCCGTCTGACGCAAACGGCACGGCGGCGGGCGCGACAACAGGCATCCCGCGATTCGTTCGTTGCGTGCGCATCGAATTGCGGCGCGCACGCGACGCGCGTCAGTCCCCCCAGCACCACGCGGCCTGCAGCCGCTCCCGCACGAAGTCGATGAACGTGCGGACGCGCAGCGCAAGGTGCCGGCCGCCCGGATACACCGCGTGCAGCGGCGCCGCCGGCGCCGCATACCCCGGCAGGATGCGCACGAGCCGCCCGGCATCGAGGTCGGGGCCGACGTCCCAGATCGACTTCAGCGCGATGCCGGCGCCTTCCAGCGCAAGCATGCGCGCGGCGCCGCCGTCGTTCGTCAGCAGCGCCGCGCTCACTTCGATCCCGATCGCGCCGTCGGCGCCGTCGAACCGCCACTCGGCCCGTGCCTGCTCGCCCAGCACGATGCAGCGATGCCCGCGCAGTTCGCCCGGATGCGCGGGCGCGCCATGCCCGGCAACATACGCAGGGGACGCGCACAGCACGCGCCGGTTCGGCGCAAGCTCGCGCGCGATCATCGACGAATCGGCCAGGCTGCCGATCCGCACGGCGACATCGATCTCGTGCGCGAGCAGATCGACGATCGTATCGGTGAGCAACAGTTGCACCGTCACCTGCGGATGCCGCCGCTGGAACTCGGCGACGAGCGGCGCAATCCGCAGGCGGCCGAGCTCGCCCGGCGCGGTCACGCGCAGCACGCCGCTCACGGTGCCGCGGCGGTCCTGCATCAGCGCTTCGGCCTGATCGATTTCGGCGAGGATGCGCAGCACCTGCGCGTGGAACAGCGCGCCTTCGTCGGTCAGCGTCTGCTGCCGTGTCGTGCGGTGCAGCAGGCGCACGCCGAGCTGCGATTCGAGTTGCGCGAGCCGCTTGCTGACCACCGACAGCGACAGGTCCAGCTCCCGCGCCGCCGCCGACAGGCTGCCCGCCGACACGATGCGCGCGAAGGTGTCCAGTGAAGGCAGGTCGTCGATCAGCATCGCCGGCTCCTCCTTCCGCATTTCTTTCCAAATTTCGAAGAATGCATTCGCGCTTGGCCCGTATTTACGTTGAAACCGGAAACTTACCATGCGTGTCATGCGTTGATCCAACGCGTCGTCACGAACTGGAGATTCCGATGCCCGCCCTTTTTTGCCCGGTCGGCCGCCTGGCCGCCCGCACGCTGACCGCCGCCGCGCTCGTCGCGGCAGCCTTGTCGCCCATGGCCGCGCAAGCGGCCGACCTCATCGCGCCGCGTGCGCTGACGGTCGCCGCCGGCCTGCCCGCCCCGCAGGCTCGCGCGCAAATCCTGGCCGCGCGCCGCTACGGCACGTTCTGGGACACCGGCGATGCGGCGCTCGCCCGCGACGCGCTCGCGCCCGACTTCACCGACCGCACGCTGCCCGCCGGCCGCGAACAGGGGCTGCCGGGCCCGCTCGCGGCGTCCCGGACGATGCGCGCGGCGGTTCCGGACTTGCATTGCGACATCGAGCAGATGATCGTCGCCGGCGATCGCGTCGTCGTTCACCTGCACTTTCGCGGGCATTTCACCGGAACGTTCAAAGGCACGGCCGGCCAGGGGCAAGCCGTCGATTTCATCGCGACCGACATCTACCGGATCTCGGACGGCCGTATCGCCGAGAACTGGCACATCGAGGACAACCTGACGCTGATGCGCCAGCTTGGCCTCGTCGGCTGAGGAGCACACCGCGATGACGAAACCCGCTCTCCCCGCCCGCCAGGCGCGCCGCACGTTCCTCGCGCAGACCGGCGCCGGCATGGGCCTGGCCGCCGGCCTCGCGCTCGGCGCCGCCACGACACCGGC
The DNA here is from genome assembly GCF_902830275.1 of Burkholderia stagnalis. Taxonomy (GTDB): domain Bacteria; phylum Pseudomonadota; class Gammaproteobacteria; order Burkholderiales; family Burkholderiaceae; genus Burkholderia; species Burkholderia stagnalis. Next base: position 373,881 of record NZ_CADESW010000004.1, read on the forward strand.
CGGCGCCGCGACCGCCGGCGCGGCCGCCTCCGCCGCATCCGGCGCGGGCGTGTTCTGGCCCGACGGCATTCGCCTCGTGATTTCGATCTCGATGCAGTTCGAGGCCGGCGGCCAGCCGCCCAAAGGCGCAGACAGCCCGTTCCCGGCGGTCGCGTTTCCGCCGTCCGTGCCCGCCGATCTCGCGTCCGGCACCTGGTTCGCGTACGGATACCGCGAAGGCATCCCGCGCCTGCTCGACCTGTGGGACCGCCACGGCGTGAAGGTCACGTCGCACATGATCGGCGAAGCGGTGCGCCATCGCCCCGAGCTGGCGCGCGAGATCGTCGCGCGCGGCCACGAGGCATCGGCGCACGGGCCGAGCTGGCGCTCGCAGTTCGCGATGAGCCGCGACGATGAGCGGCGCTTCCTGCTCGACGCGCGCGACATGGTGGAAGCCGCGACCGGCCAGCGGCCGCTCGGCTACAACTGCAACTGGCTGCGGCGCGGCCCCAACACGCTGTCGCTGCTGCAGGAACTCGGCTACGTCTATCACATCGACGACGTCAGCCGCGACGAGCCGTTCATCGAGGCCGTCAACGGGCGCGACTTCGTGGTCGTGCCGTACACGCTGCGCAACAACGACATCCTGCTGATCGAGGGCCGCAACTATTCGCCATCGATGTTCGTCGAGCAGATCAAGCTCGACTTCGACCAGCTGTACGCGGAAGCCGGGCAGCGGCGCCGGCTGATGTCGATCAGCGCGCACGACCGGATCAGCGGCACGCCGCAGATGGTGCGCGCATGGGACACGTTCCTGCAGTATGCGCGCTCGCATCCGGGCGTTGCGTTCATGCGCAAGGACGACATCGCCCGCTACGCGCTCGGCAATCCGTCGACGCTGCGCGAAACCGAAACGATCTGACCTCCCTTTCACCGTCTCCAACCGATCATCATGAATGACTCACTCAATGGCACGAAAGTGCTCGTCGTCGGCGGCAGTTCCGGTATCGGCGCCGCAGCCGCGCAGGCATTCGCGCAGCATGGCGCGAACGTGACGATCGCGTCGCGCGACCCGCGCAAGGCGGCCGCCGTCGCGGCGGAATCCGGCCACCCGGTGCGCTGCGAGACGCTCGACATCACCGACACGGCGGCCGTCGATGCGTTCTGCGCGCGCGCCGGCCGGTTCGACCATGTCGTGATCTCCGCCGCGCAGACGGCGTCCGGCCCCGTCAGGGCGCTCCCGCTCGACGCTGCGCAGGCCGCGATGGACAGCAAGTTCTGGGGCGCGTACCGGATCGCGCGTGCGATCGACATCGCGCCGGGCGGCTCGCTGACGTTCGTCTCGGGCTTCCTCAGCGTGAGGCCGAGCGCGTCGTCCGTGCTGCAGGGCGCGATCAACGCGGCGCTCGAGGCGCTCGCGCGCGGCCTCGCGCTCGAACTGGCGCCGGTGCGCGTGAACACCGTGTCGCCGGGGCTGGTCGCCACGCCGCTGTGGAACCGGCTTGCGCCCGACGCGCGCGACGCGCTGTTCGCCGGCGCCGCGCAGCGCCTGCCCGCGCGACGCGTCGGGCAGCCGGAAGACATCGCGAACGCGATCGTCTACCTGGCGTCGACGCCCTACGCCACCGGCTCGACCGTGCTGGTCGACGGCGGCGGCGCGATCGCGTGACCCGCGCCAGAATGACGAACGCCCCGCATTCCATCCGGAATGCGGGGCGCCGCAGGCTGCGCCAAATCGCGCGAGACGCTCAGGCGACCGCGCTCACGTCGAGCGGTGCGCCCGTCTTTGCCTGAATTTCGTCGACGCTCACGCCGTCGGCGAGTTCAAGCACCTTCAGCCCGGCAGGCGTCACTTCGATCACGCCGAGATCGGTGATGATCAGGTCGACCACGCCGACGCCCGTCAGCGGCAGGTTGCATTCGTCGAGGATCTTGTGCTGGTCGCCCTTCGCGACGTGCTCCATCAGCACGACGACGCGCTTCACGCCGGCGACGAGATCCATCGCGCCGCCCATGCCCTTGATCATCTTGCCGGGGATCATCCAGTTCGCGAGGTCGCCGTTCTTGCTGACCTGCATCGCACCGAGGATCGCGAGGTTGATGTGGCCGCCGCGGATCATCGCGAACGAATCGGCGGACGAGAAGATCGACGAACCCGGCAGCGTCGTGACGGTCTGCTTGCCGGCGTTGATCAGGTCGGCGTCGACCTCGTCCTCGGTCGGCGACGGGCCGATGCCGAGCAGGCCGTTCTCGGACTGCAGCCACACCTCGACGCCTTCCGGCACGTGGTTCGCGACGAGCGTCGGCAGGCCGATGCCGAGGTTCACGTAGAAGCCGTCCTGCAGTTCCTTCGCCGCGCGCGCGGCCATCTGGTCACGATTCCAAGCCATGTCAGTCTCCTTTCGCGCGCACGACGCGTTGTTCGATGCGTTTCTCGGGCGTCGTATTCAGCACGAGCCGCTGCACGAAAATCCCCGGCGTGTGGATCTGGTCCGGATCGAGCTCGCCGTTCTCGACGATCTCTTCGACCTCGGCGACCGTGATCTTGCCGGCCATCGCGCACATCGGGTTGAAGTTGCGCGCGGTGCGGCGAAAGACCAGGTTGCCCGACTTGTCGGCCTTCCATGCCTTCACGAGTGCGACGTCGGCCGTCAGCGACGGCTCGAGCACGTAGTGGCGATCGCCGAACTGGCGCGTTTCCTTGCCTTCCGCGATCACGGTGCCGTAGCCGGTGTTGGTGAAGAATGCCGGGATGCCCGCGCCGCCCGCGCGCAGCTTCTCCGCGAGCGTGCCCTGCGGCGTGAACTCGAGCTCGAGTTCGCCGGCCAGGTACTGGCGCTCGAATTCCTTGTTCTCGCCGACGTACGACGAGATCATCTTCTTGATCTGGCGCGTCTCCAGCAGCAGACCGAGGCCGAAGCCGTCGACGCCCGCGTTGTTGCTGATGCAGGTGATGCCCTTGACGCCCGAATCGCGCAACGCGGCGATCAGCGCCTCGGGAATGCCGCACAGGCCGAAGCCGCCCACCGCGAAGGTCTGCCCGTCCTGGACGATCCCTTCCAGCGCGGCCGCCGCGCTTGGATAGACTTTGTTCATCAGTGTGTCCCTTCCTCTATGGAAACCAGCGAAACTGGGTTCGCGCGCCGGTGTGGCCCGCAAGTCCGCCGCACCATTCTATGCATGCCGGCCGCAACCTGCCGTGACGCGCTTCTTTTTATGCCGCGGCAAGCGCCGCGAGATGCCTGAAAGGGTACGATGCAGCGCGGTTGCGGCACAATACGCAAAAATACATAAGCATTTGCCAGCGTCCGTCCGTGCCCATGCCTGCTCTCGACTACCAGACTGCCTTCCATCTCGCGCCGATCGGCCTCGTCATGTCGCGCGACCGCGTGATCGAGGATTGCAACGACGCGGTCGCGGCGATCTTCCGCTGCGCGCGCGCCGACCTGATCGGCCAGTCGTACGAGGTGCTGTACCCGTCGCCGGACGAATTCCAGCGGATCGGCGAGCGCATTTCGCGCGGGATGGCCGCGAACGGCACCTACGCGGACGACCGGATCATGAAGCGCGCAGACGGCGAGCTGTTCTGGTGCCACGTCACGGGCCGCGCGCTCGACCGCGCCGCGCCGCTCGCGGCCGGCGTGTGGACCTTCGAGGACCTGAGCGCGACGCGCCGGGTCGCCGTCGAACTGACGCCGCGCGAGCGCGAGATCGCCGCGCAGCTCGCGACCGGCAAGACCAGCAAGCAGATCGGCCGCGTGCTCGACATCAGCTCGCGCACGGTCGACATCTATCGCGCTCGGCTGATGCGCAAGTACGGGACGGGAAACACGGCCGAACTGCTGCAGCGCCTGCTCGGCCATTGAGCGGTGCTGAAAGCACATCGGCCGCTGGGAGCGGCCGATGCAAACAAGCGAAAATGGCGGCGGCACCGGTATTCCGGCAGCCGGCGATGCACCGTCAGCCGATCTTCTCGGTGAGCGCGCGTTCGATCGTGTCGCGCAGCACTTGCGGCAGCGGCGTCGACTTGCCGAGCGCGTAGTCGACCCACACGCAGCGCGCATGGCCGCGCGCATAGACGTGATCGGGATCGTCCGCGCGGGTCAGCTCGAAGCCCGTGTCGAAGCTGCTGCGCCCCGGCTTCGCGGCCGTCATCTTCGCGATCACGTCGCCCGGATAGTGCAGCTGCTTGAGAAACTCCATCGACGCGGTCACGATGACCGGCCCCTGCCCCTCGCCATTGCCGCCCGCGATGCCGAGCGTCTCGAACCAGGAAATCCGCGCCTGCTCCATGTAACGGAAATAGACCGTGTTGTTCACGTGTCCGAACGCGTCCATGTCGCCCCAGCGGATCGGCATCGACATCTCAAAAACGGGGGTGTAGTCACTCATTGCAGCCTTCTTTGTTGCCCAGGGTCATCCGGTCAGGCGAGGCCGAAGCCGTCGTCCGCGGAGATAATCGAGCCGTTGATGAACTGCGACTCGTCGGCCGCGAGCAGCAACAACAGCCCGTCGAGATCCTGCGGCTTGCCGACGCGCCGGCGCGGCAGCATCGACTGCAGCTTCTGCCCTTGCTCGGTTTCCCACAGGTAATGATTGATTTCCGTATCGATATAGCCCGGACAGATCGCATTCACGTTGATGCCGTGGCGGCCCCATTCGAGCGCCATCGCGCGCGTCATGTGCACGACCGCGGCCTTGCTCATCGCGTACAGCCCGGTTTGCGGGAACACGCGCAGGCCGGCCACCGACGCGATGTTGATGATCCGGTACGGCGGCTTGCCGTTGCCGTTGGCGCGCATCATCATCCGCTTCGCGACTTCCTGTGCGACGAAAAACGCGCCGCGCGTGTTGGTATCGAACACGAACTCGAAATCGGACGGCGTCACGTCGACGAGCTTCTGCATCGTCGAGACGCCCGAGTTGTTCACGAGGATGTCGATGGTGCCGGCTTCCGTTTCGGCATGCGCGACAGCCGCCTTGATGCTCTGCACGTCCGTGACGTCGAGCGACACCACGTGCGCCGCGCCGCCCGTCGCCTCGATCTCCGCGCGCAATTCCTTGAGCCGCTCGACGCGCCGGCTCGCCAGCACGACCTTCGCGCCCGCCTGCGACAGCACCTGCGCAAAGCGCTGGCCGAGCCCGCTCGAAGCGCCCGTCACCAGCGCGACCTTGCCTTCCAGATTGATCGACCGACCCATTGCGCATCCCCTTTCGAAGTCGTTTCACTGCCGCCGGCGGCACACCTCATGCGGCATTACCCTAGCATGAAAATAGAACGATCGTGCTAATCTAGCCGCATTCAGTTGCGGCAAGCGTTTCGTTTCGCAGACAATACGCTCCCGAATAAAAGCATTCTAACGGTTAGAGGAACGCCAATGACCCCCGCAAGCCTCATCGAGCAATACGGCCCGCGCGAATCGATGGAATACGACGTCGTGATCGTCGGCGGCGGCCCGGCCGGGCTGTCGGCCGCGATCCGGCTCAAGCAGCTGGCTGCCGAGAAAGGCACCGAGATCGGCGTGTGCGTGCTCGAAAAGGGCTCGGAAATCGGCGCGCACATCCTGTCGGGCGCGGTGATGGACCCGCGCGCGATCACCGAGCTGTTCCCCGACTGGAAGGAACGCGGCGCGCCGCTCGATGTCGAGGTGACGGAAGACCGTTTCCTGTTCCTGTCCGAGAAAGGCGCGGTCACCACGCCGAACTGGGCGCTGCCGGACAACTTCAAGAACCACGGCAACTACGTGATTTCGCTCGGCAACGTCACGCGCTGGCTCGGCGCGCAGGCCGAAGCGCTCGGCGTCGAGATCTTCCCGGGCTTCCCGGCCGCCGAGATCCTCTACAACGACGACGGCTCGGTGAAAGGCGTCGCGACCGGCAACATGGGCGTGGGCAAGGACGGCGAGCCGACCGAGAACTTCCAGCTCGGCATGGAGCTGCACGCGAAGTACACGCTGTTCGCCGAAGGCTGCCGCGGCCACCTCGGCCGCCAGCTGATCTCGAAGTTCAAGCTCGACGCGAACGCCGATCCGCAGGCGTACGGGATCGGCATCAAGGAACTGTGGGAAATCGATCCGGCCAAGCACAAGCCGGGCCTCGTGATCCACACGGCCGGCTGGCCGCTGAAGTCCGACACCTACGGCGGCTCGTTCCTGTACCACATGGACAACAACCAGGTCGTGGTCGGCTTCGTGGTGGGCCTCGGCTACACGAACCCGTATCTGTCGCCGTTCGAGGAATTCCAGCGCTACAAGACGCACCCGTCGATCCGCGCATTCCTCGAAGGCGGCAAGCGCGTGTCGTACGGCGCGCGCGCGATCACCGCGGGCGGGCTGCTGTCGCTGCCGAAGACGGTGTTCCCGGGCGGCGCGCTGATCGGCGACGACGCGGGCTTCCTGAACGCGTCGCGCATCAAGGGCAGCCACGCGGCGATCAAGACCGGCATGCTGGCGGCCGACGCGGCCTTCGACGCGGTGCAGGCCGGCCGCCAGGGCGACGAGCTCAACGCGTATCCGGATGCGTTCAAGCAGTCGTGGCTGTACAACGAGCTGTACCGCGCGCGCAACTTCAAGCAGTGGATGGCGAAGGGGCTGTACCTCGGCACGCTGATGGTCGGCCTCGAGCAGAAGGTGATGGGCGGCAACGTGCCGTGGACGCTGCACCACAAGCACGCGGACCACGAGATGCTGAAGCCGGCGTCGCAATGCGAGCCGATCGAATATCCGAAGCCGGACGGCAAGCTGACGTTCGACCGGCTGTCGTCGGTGTTCATCTCGAACACGAACCACGAGGAAAACCAGCCGGCGCACCTGACGCTGAAGGATGCGAACGTGCCGGTGAACGTGAACCTGCGCACGTACGCGGGGCCGGAGGGGCGTTTCTGTCCGGCGGCGGTGTACGAGTTCGTGAAGAACGACGACGGCAGCGATCGCCTCGTGATCAACGCGCAGAACTGCGTGCACTGCAAGACCTGCGACATCAAGGACCCGACGCAGAACATCGTGTGGGTCACGCCGGAAGGCGGCGGCGGGCCGAATTACCCGAACATGTAACACGTGGCGCGTGTCCCTGCGCGCACGAAGAGGAGTGAGACGATGAGCAATGCAGCGAAAGAAGTCGTGGTGGTGAGCGGTGTCCGTACCGCGATCGGTGATTTCGGCGGTAGCCTGAAGGATTTCTCGCCGACCGACCTCGGTGCGAAGGTCGTGCGCGAGGTGCTGACGCGCGCGAACGTGCCGGGCGATGCGGTCGGCCACGTCGTGTTCGGCCATGTCGTGAACACCGAACCGAAGGACATGTATCTCGCGCGCGTCGCGGCGATCGAAGGCGGCGTCGCGCAGCACGCGCCCGCGCTGACCGTGAACCGCCTGTGCGGCTCGGGCCTGCAGGCGATCGTGTCGGCCGCGCAGACGATCATGCTCGGCGATGCCGACGTCGCGATCGGCGGCGGCTCGGAGAACATGAGCCGCGCGCCGTACAGCGTGCCGGCCGCGCGCTTCGGCCAGCGCATGGGCGACGGCAAGCTCGTCGACATGATGCTCGGCGCGCTGCACGACCCGTTCCAGGGGATCCACATGGGCGTGACCGGCGAGAACGTCGCGCGCAAGTATGGCGTGAGCCGTGAGGACCAGGACGCGCTTGCGCTCGAATCGCATCGTCGCGCGGCGCGCGCGGCCGCGGAAGGGCGCTTCAAGGAGCAGATCCTGCCGATCGCGATCCGCACGCGCAAGGGCGAAGTGCTGTTCGACACCGACGAGCACGTGCGCGACGATGCGAGCGCCGACGATTTCACGAAGCTGAAGCCGGTGTTCGTGAAGGAGAACGGCACGGTCACGGCCGGCAATGCATCGGGCATCAACGACGCGGCCGCGGCCGTGCTGATGATGAGCGCGGACGCCGCGCGCGCACAGGGCGTGAAGCCGCTCGCGCGCCTGGTGGCCTACGCGCACGCCGGCGTCGATCCGGCGTACATGGGCATCGGCCCGGTGCCCGCGACGCAGAAGGCGCTCGAACGCGCGGGCCTGACGATCGCCGATCTCGACGTGATCGAGGCGAACGAGGCATTTGCCGCGCAGGCCTGCGCCGTGACGAGGGAACTCGGCCTCGATCCGGCGAAGGTCAACCCGAACGGCTCGGGCATCTCGCTCGGCCACCCGATCGGCGCGACCGGCGCCTTGATCACCGTCAAGGCGCTGTACGAACTGAAGCGCATCGGCGGCCGCTACGCGCTCGTGACGATGTGCATCGGCGGCGGGCAGGGGATTGCCGCGATCTTCGAAAACCTTTGATAATCGGCATGCACTGCATCCGACCACAGGAAACGTCATGGCAATCGAAATCGTAGGCGTCATCGGCGCCGGCACCATGGGCAACGGCATTGCGCAAACCGCGGCCGTTGCGGGTCTCAACGTCGTGATGATCGACGTCAATGAAGCGGCGCTCGCGAAGGGCGTCGCGACGCTGAAGGGCAGCCTCGACCGGCTCGTGTCGAAGGACAAGCTCGACGCTGCGACGCGCGACGCCGCGCTCGCGCGCATCGAGACGTCGACCGACTACCAGCGGCTGGCCGTGGCCGACATCGTGATCGAAGCGGCCACCGAGAACGTCGAGCTGAAGGCGCGCATCCTGAAGCAGATCGAAGCCGTGGTGCGCCCGGACGCGATCATCGCGACGAACACGTCGTCGATCTCGATCACCGCGCTCGCCGCGCCGCTGGCCGACCCGACGCGCTTCGTCGGCATGCACTTCTTCAATCCGGTGCCGCTGATGCAGCTCGTCGAGATCATCCGCGGGCTGCAGACGAGCGACGCGACGTCGGCCGCGGTGCGCGCGCTGACCGAGCGCCTCGACAAGTCGCCGATCGGCGTGCGCAACGCGCCGGGGTTCGTCGTCAACCGCATCCTGGTGCCGATGATCAACGAGGCGTTCTTCGTGCTCGCCGAAGGGATCGCGTCGGCCGAGGAGATCGACCAGGGGATGAAGCTCGGCGCGAGCCACCCGATCGGGCCGCTCGCGCTGGCGGACCTGGTGGGGCTCGACGTGTGCCTCGCGGTGATGGACGTGTTCGTGAAGGACTTCGGGGATCCGAAGTATCGCGCATGCCCGCTGCTGCGCGAGATGGTCGCGGCAGGGCGCCTCGGCCGGAAGACGGGGCGCGGGGTGTACGACTACAGCGCGTGACGCGCGAGCCGGGCGAGAAGCAAGAACCCGAACCGCACCCCGGAGGCCGGATGCCGATCCAGCCTCCGGGGTGTTTTTCAATGGGCCGTTACACGGCGGCCGGGGCGGTGACGGTATCGGCGACGTAGTTGGCGATACTGAAGAATCGATAATCGCTCAGCAGATCCGGCGCCGGGAAGCCCTCCGGATGAATCCGGCCGTAAATCGGGCTGTCGGGACGCAGCCCGGCCAGCGTCAACGCGAGCATGAATTCGTTGAACGGCGCCATGAACTGCCGCGACACGAAGTGCATGCCCCAGTTGAACACCGACGGAAGCTGCTCGGTGCGCAGCCACGCGTCGGGCCCACCCGGCGCACGCGCGCACAGATTCTCCGCCCACGGGCTGTGCCCTTCCACGATGAGAAAGCCGTGCTTTGCGTGGCGCTTCCAGCGGGTCAGGAAATCGATGAGATCCGCGGCCGCGACGTAACCGGGCACGAGGCCTTCCGCGTCGCTGTACGCGACCTTGAACGCGCGCTTGATCTCGTCGAGCGCGATCGGCAGCTCGGCCTGGTCCGACACCGTCAGCATGCCCGTATAGTGCTGGTCGACCACCGCGCGCAGGCGGGAACGGTCGACGGTGCGCAGATGGCGCTCGAGGATCGCTTCGGCGGCGGCCTCGCGCCGCACGCTCAGCCGGCGGTTGTGGACCAGGAACATGAAGGTGTGCAGCAGGTCGCTCAGCCGCGCCGGGCGCACGCTGCCGTCCGGCTGCCTGACGGTCAGGCCGCTTTCGGCCACGGCTTCGTCGTAGCGGTCGGGCTGGGAAATGTCGGCGGCGATCACGCGCACCTGCACGCCGGGGATGTCCTTCAGCGCAGACAGCGTGGCGGCGGCGCGGCCGCGCGCGGATTCGTTGTAGTCCGCGCCGATCACGAGCAGCGGATAGGCCGCGAGGTGCCGGCCGCGCCGCGTCGACTTGATCACGTATTCCGCGAGGCGCTTCACCGCGCTGCCGTCGCCGCAGCCCATGTCGGCGATGCCGGCCGGCTGGCGATCGAGCGGCGTGTCGTCGAACAGCTCGCGCAGGATCTTCGTCGTGATTTCCTGCGACGCCGGCCCCGACCCGGCGCCGCTCGACGCATACACGTTCATCACGCGATCGATGTGGCCGTCGCTGTCGATATCGAGCGGATCGGGGTTGCCGAACAGGAGGTCGTCGAGCAGCGCATACGAGCGCAGATACGACGCGGGCAGCCCCGCGTAAGGCGCGGCGATCGGCCGGTGAATCCGGCCCGACTCGGTGAGGCGCACCTTTTCGCGGTCGATCTCCGCCATGCCGAACTTGCCCAGCAGCGACCAGGCCGCGTGCAGGACGACCGGATCCGCATGCGTCCACGCGCCGACCGCGACCCCGCCGGGCTGCTCGTCGAGCTTGCCGAGGATCCCGGGCGCCGTCTGCGAGTACTGGCCGTCGGGCTGCCTGTCGAACACCGGCATGTCGAGCGCGACCCAGGTCGGGCCGAGCAGCAGGCCGTCCATCGCCGTGCGCAGCTGGCCATCCGCCTGGCGCTCCAGATCGGTGGCCGGGGCCGGAAGCTCCGGCCAGCCCGCCACGCAGATGCGCGCGAGCTGCGCATACAGCACGCTGTCGTCGGCCGCCACGCGTTTTCGATGGCACAGCGCGTGCAGATGCTGGAGCACCGACGTCGCATTCGCGAGCTGCTCGAACAGCGGCCGCGCGCGCTCGACGCACGCGACGACATATTCGCCGGCCGGGGTGAGCGCATATTCGGCGTGTTCGTCGCCGCGATCGAGGGTGAGCCAGCCGGCCAGGCTCAGCAGGTTGAACGCGCCCCACATCACCCCGAGGTTGCGGGTCGGGTCGGGCAGGCGGGCCGTCGCGAACGCGCGCATCGCGCGCGGCGTGCCGGCCCGCAGGCCGCGGAACGCGCCGGCGCACACGAGGCGCACCAGCGTCGGCACCAGCACGATGCCGTTTGCCCAGTTGCAGCTGCGCGTATAGGCCATCACGCGCTGCGCGTCGTGCCGGCCGATGCGCAGCGTGGCCGCGTGGGTGTGCTGCTCGAGCCTGACCGGCAGCTCCATGTCGAGCACCTCGACGCCGATCGCGGTGCCGGCCGACAGGCCGAGCAAGGTGCGCGTTTCGTCGGGATACGCGTCGAGATAATGTTCGAGCTGCCGGGCCAGCGCGGCGGTGGAATCACCAAGGTCGAATCGGGCATGCATGTTGGACGGTCTCACAGGGTCGAAGGTTGGGCTGCAATGAGGGAAGGCGCATCCGGATCGGCGTGCGCGACGGCTGCCGCCGGCGCGACGCCGTGCGTGCGGGGCGCGAGATGGGCGGCCAGCGCGCGAATGGACGGGTAGTCCCACACCGCGGACGGATCGACGGGCACGTTGTGCGTCTCGCTGAATACCATCGTCATCTCGACGGCGAGGATCGAGTCGAAGCCGATCTCGGCGAACGTCGATTCGCGCGTCAGGCGCAGCTTGCGGTGCTTGAGGCGCTCGCCCAGCCACGCGATGAGCCATTGCTCGACGGCATGCACCTGCTGGCGATCGATCAGGCGCGCCGGCTCGCTCGGGATCGGGGCCGCCGCCGTGCCGGGGGCGTCGCCGGCGGGCGCGGGGGAGACCGAACGCGCGCCGGGGTCGGCGTCCAGCAACGGATCGACGAGCTGGCTTGCGCCCGGAATCGTCTGTTCGATCGCGCCGATCTCGAGCCCGGTGCGGGCGGCCCAGTCGTTCAGTTCCGCCGACGTGGACAGCGCGGCGCGCAGGCCGACCTGCCGCTGAGCCGTCTCGATCGCGCGTTCATACTGGTTCTGCGCCCAGCGCAGCGCGCCGTCGTCGATGCGCTGCTGCGCCGCCGCGCGTTCGATCACCGCCAGCAGCAAGCCCCATTGCGCGACCGTGCCGAGCCAGTAGTTGACCCACACGGCGGCATGCGCGGCGCCGTCGAGTTTCGACGCATTGGCGAGCCCGTCTTCCGACAGCCGTTCGCCCAGCTGGCGCAGCTCCCGGGCCAGCACGCCGGCGCCCAGCGCGCTTTCCAGGTAGTGCAGCAAATCGTCGCTGCCGTTGAGCAGGCGACTGCCGAGGTGAACCAGCAGCGTCTCGGTCGGCCCCTCGAAGATGCGGGTCAGGCGCGCGTCGCGGAAGATCTGCGGCGCGAGGTTGGTTTCGATATAGCCGCGACCGCCCAGGAACTGCATCATCTCGTCGGCCGATTGCGACAGCAGCTCGGAGCCGAGAATCTTCGAAATCAGCAGGCAGTCCTCAGGCAGCGCGACGCCGAGGTCCAGCTCGGCGGCCAGGTGCTCGACCAGCGCGTCGAGCCCGTCGATGCGGTGCCGCAGCTCGCCCAGGCGCAGGCGGCTCAGCGGGTTGTCCAGCAGCAGCCCCGTGCCGATCTGGCGCCGCGCCCCGTAGCGATGCATCAGCTGCGCGCAGCGTTTCATGCCGCCCACGCTGACGGCCGCGATGCCGAGGCGCGCAATGTTCATCGCGTGCTGCGCCACGAGCATCCCCTGCCCGACGTCGCCGAGCCGGTATGCGTCGCTGATCCGCGCGTGATCGAGATGCAGCGAATTCTGGATCATGCCGCGCACGCCCATCGTCAGCTCTTCGGCGCCGATCCGCACGCCCGGCGTGCCGGGGCGCACGGCCAGGCCGACCATCCCCGCGCCGTCGGCCTGCTTCGCGAACACGTTGATGACGCCCGCCCATGCGGACGAGCCGCTCCAGCTCTTGTTCCCGCTGACCAGCCAGTCGCCGGACCCGGTGCGCTGCGCGCGTGAGGCGATCCCGTGCGGATGGGAACCCGCGGCCGGTTCCGTCATCGCGAATGCGGCGAGCATCCGGCCGCTCGCGAGGCTCGGCAGCAATTCGTCGCGCAATGCCGGCTGGGCATGCTGCATGATCGGCAGAATGCCGAGCGTGTTGTTCAAGCCGACAAAGAAGGCCAGCGTCGAATCGATCGCGGCCAATTGCGACAGCACGCGCGACATGTCGTGATGACCGAGGCCGAGGCCGCCATGCGAACGCTCGATCTGCATGCCGAGCAGGCCCCGGTTCCCGAAATCGAGCACGACGTGCGGCGGAATGGTGCGCCGCTCGTCGATGGTGCGCGAATCGATCCGCGTGCGCGCGTAGTGCCTGAGCCAGTCGTTCAGTTCGTCGACGGTGGCGCTGTCGTGGCGCGGCTGATCGTTGGCCGCCGGCTTGTCGATGCCGGCTGCCGGGCGGGCAGGTTGCCGGGCCGGCGTTTGCGTGCCGCCGTCGACGTCCCACTGCGCGAGGATCGTCAGCGCGCCGTCGTGCAGCTGCGTGCGGCACGTGCTGCGGCGCACCTTGCCGCTCGACGTCTTCGGCACGCTGCCGGGCGACACCAGCACGATCCGGCTCGGCACGATGTCGAGGCGGTTCCAGATCGCCTGGCGAATCGCGTCGATGAAGCCGTCGAGATTGCCCTTGCGCTGCGTGCGCTCGACTTCGGCGACGACGATCAGGCGCTCCGCGTCGACCTGGTCGTCCATGAAGGCCGCGCAGCCGTTCGGCACCAGTTCCGGCACGCCGGCGATCAACGCGTACTCGATGTCTTCCGAGTAGTAGTTGCGGCCGGCCAGGATCACCATGTCCTTGAGCCGGCCGGTGACGTACAGTTCGTCATCCAGAATGAAGCCGAGATCGCCGGTGCGCATGAACGCCTGATCGCGATCGCCTGCCAGCGTGTGCCGGAAGGTCGATTGCGTCTGCTCGTCCAACTGCCAGTATCCGGCGGCGACGCTCGGGCCGGCCACGCAGATTTCGCCGATGGTCCGATCGTCGCAGCGCGCGTTGGTCTCCAGGTCGCGCACGACCACGCGTTGGTCGCCGGCGGGGCGGCCAACGCTGACCAGCACACGCTCGCCCGGGCGATCCAGCGGCGCCGGCGACACGCCCGCGAACTCGCCGCGAATCACCACGGATTGCCGCTGAAGGGCGGCCTGGTCGACGCACACCGTCCGAATCGGCTGCCGCGCCGAGCGGCCGGCGACGAACAGCGTGCCCTCCGCCAGCCCATAGCACGGGCGAAAGCACTCGGCGGAGAAGCCCGCGGCGGCGAAGCGCTGCGCAAAATCGGACAAGGTGCTGGCGCGCACGGATTCAGCACCGTTATAGGCGGTCCGGAGGCACGACAGGTCGAGCGTCGCCAATTGTTCGTCGGAGATTCGCCTGCAGGCCATCCGGTAAGCAAAATCCGGCGCGCCCGTCAGGTCCGCACGATAGTGGCTGATCGCGCGCAACCACAGGTACGGATGCTGGATGAAACGCTCCGGGGCCATCAGCACGCTCCGGAAGCCGCCGTAGAGCGACGTCAGGATCACGCCGATCAGGCCCATATCGTGGTACGGCGGCAGCCAGCTGACCATCGTGCTCTGCTCGTCATAGGCAAACCATTCGCGCAGCATCCCGAGGTTATGCATCAGGTTGCCGTGCGATACCATCACGCCCTTGGGCGTGCCGGTGGTTCCCGACGTGTATTGCAGAAAGGCGATGTGGGACGACGGCACGCTGGCCGCCGAGTGCACGGGCGCCAGCGCCTGCGCAGCGCCGACATCGAGCAGCGTGCTGCCGGATGCCTCGGTGTCGGCGATCCACGTCGTGCAACGTTCGAGATCCTCGGTCGAGCACAGGATCGTGCTCGCGCCCGCATTCCTCACGATGCCCGCGATCCGCACCATATGCTGCTTGTTGCGCGGCGGGTAGGCCGGCACCGCGACGGCGCCCGCATACAGGCACCCCATGAAGGCACTGACGTAATCGAGCCCCGGCCGGCACAGCAGCAGCACGCGGTCGCCGGTGCCGACCGCGTTCTGTTGCAGCAGCGCGGCCACCCGGCGGGCGCGCGCGTCGAGCTCCGCGAAGGTCATCGAATCGGCCTGTTCCTGTTCGGGCGGGCCGCTCAGGAACACGTAGGCGGTGTTGTCGCCGAGCGTGGCGGCCCGGTTCTGAAGCAGTTCGCTAAGCGTGGTCGGCAAGGTCGCAATGGTCATGATGTCGTCGGAAGAGGAATGAAAACAGCGAGCGGCGGCCGGACGCCGGCCGGCGCCCATGCGTTGCCGCGGCAGACATCCGGATACGGCTATTCGGCGCGATGGAACAGGTCGATCATGTGCATCATGCTTTTGAGATGCAGGAAATGCGGCACCACTTTTTCGCTCCGGGCCGCATAGCGTGCCGTCCAGTGGTGGGCCAGTTCCTGCGTGGCGGCGGCGTTGCCGCGCACCGCGCGCGCGTCGGCCTCGCGCGCATCGAGGCACGCGCGCGCATGCCGCGCGGCCGACCGGGCGAGCTCGCCGGTGAGGATGCCGTGGTGCCCCAGCGCGAGCCGCGGCGCCTGCAGCTGCTCGATCGCGTCCAGCGAGTGCCGATACGCGAACAGGTCCTGAAAGACCAGCGGCAGCCAGGTGGTGGCGTCGTGAAACTCGCCGAGCGCATCCGACACGAACCCGATGTCCAGTTGCGGGCAGTAGTAGCCGAACTGGCAGCGGCTGTGGCCCGGCAGCGCGATCGCGCGTATTTGCATCCCGTCGCCGATGTCGAGCTGCGTGCCCGGATTGACGGGGTAGAACGGCAGTTCGGACAACTCGGTGAAATCGCCGCCGTCGACGGGGCGCCACGACCGTGACGCGTGCGCGTCGAGCTGCCGGATGGTGCGGCACGCCGACGGGCTCTGGAACGCATCGAACGCGTCGGGAGAGCCGGACACATGGAGCCACGGCATGCGCGACTTGAGCGTCATCAGCAGGCTGCAATGGTCGTAGTGCGAATGCGTGATCAGCCAGTAGCGCAGATGCCGGATGCCGCCGAAATCCCGCAGCAGGTCGTGAAGCTGCTGCCACACGAGCTCCGTCATGCCGCTCAGGCCGCCCTCGATCAGCGTCGCGGCCTCGTCGTTGACGATCACGTACAGCGGCACGTCGGCCGTGCCGACGAGGGCCAGCCGCGAATCGATCCACCCGGGGGAAGCGTTCAGCATGTCGTTCAGCTCCGATAGAGCGCGCAGGCCCATGTCGCGCCCGCGCCGTAGGTCACGAGGAGGTTGAGCTGCCCGGCCGGCATGCGGCCTTGCTCGTGCGCGAGGGCCAGCGCGACCGGAAACGCCGCGCTCGCCATGTTGCCGAGCTGGTCGACGGAGATCATGCAGCGCTCGCGCGGCAGCCCGAGCCGCTCGATGACCGCGTCGAGGATGCGCAGGTTCGGCTGGTGCGGCACGACCAGGCCGATATCCCCGATCGTCAGCCGGTGCTTGTCGAGCATCTGCCGGCACGCGTCGACGATGCGCCGCGTGGCGTCCTCGAACATCGGCGCGCCTTTCATCCGGAAGTAATGCCGGCCGGCCGCGATGTCGTCTTCGTCGATGAAGCGCGGGCGTCGCGCGCCGGGCGCTTCGGTGCTGAGCAGGTCGAACTGGGTGCCGTCGGCGCCGAGCGTCAGGTCGATCAGCCCGCGCGCCGGGTCGTCCGTCGCCTGCAGCAGCAGCGCGGCGGCGCCGTCGCTCAGCAGGATCGACAGGTTGCGGCCGGCGTTGCTGGTGTCGATTCGCCGCGACAACGCCTCGGCGCAGATCAGCAGCACGTTGCGATACAGGCCGCTCGCGAGGAAGTGGCGCGCGATCTCGATCCCGTAGAGCCCGCCGCTGCATTGCGCGCGGATATCGAAGCACGGCACCTCCCGCAAGCCGAGCCGGGGCTGGATGTAGCACGCCTGCGACGGGTCGTGATGATCGGGCGACAGCGTATTGACGATCAGCAGGTCGACGTCGCGCGCCGTGATGCCGGCGTCGGCCAGCGCGCGTTCCGCGGCCGGGCATGCGAGATCGGCGAGGTGCTGATCGGGGGCGAGATAGCGTCGCGCGACGACGCCGGTGCGTTCGCGGATGAACGCGTCGCTGGTGTCGATCATGCCGGCGACTTCGTCGTTGCCGACGATCCGCTCCGGCAGCGCATAGCCGAACCCGGCGATGGCGAGGCGGGCGCTCATGTCCGCACCTCCTGCTTCGTCACGGCGGCGACGGCGTCGCCCGCATCGCTCACGACGGTTTCGCCCCAGCGCCACAATTGCGCGCCGAAGCCCCAGCCGGCGCCCGCGCCGGCCAGCACGACCTTCGATCCCGGCCGGATCACGCCCTGCCGGATCGACTCATACAGCGCAAACGGCACGGCGGCCGACACGAGACACGCGCAATCGGCCACGCGAATCACGTACTGGTCCTGCCTGAGCCCGAGCCGCTGCGCCCACGAGCGCACGAGCAGCGCCGACGGCTGGTGGAACACCATCGCATCGACGTCGGCGATGCCCGTTCCGCTCCGGTGCAGCAGCCGCTCGACGATATCGGGAATGGCCACCGGCATGAAACGCGAGATCGCTTCCTGTGCTTCGGGCTTGAGCGTGAAATACACGCCGAACGGGTTGTCGGCGCCGGTTGCCGCTTCGTCGTCCGCCTCGGCCCGCGCATTGCGCCACTGCATCGTCACGAGGTCGTAGCGGGTGGCATCGCTGTGATATGCGGCATCCAGCCAGTCGGCGCCGTCGGGGTCGGCCGGCTCGGCGACGAGCACGGCCGCGGCCGCGCCGTCGCCGAAGTTCGTCGACGATTTGCTGGTGTAGTCGACCACCGCCGACATGCGCTCCGACGAGCACACCAGGGCCCGCTTCACGCGCCCTTGCTTGATGAGATTGGTGGCGAGCTGCAGTTGCAGCACGAAGCTCGCGCATTCCATCTCGACGTCGGCGTCGAGTGCGCGCGTGGCGCCGAGCCGGTCGCGCAGCGCGCGCGACAGCCGCGGCGCGAAACGGCGCCGGCCGTCGGCGAGCGACACGAACGGCGACGTCATGTTGAACAGCACCAGATCGAGTTCGGCGGGCGCCACGCCGGCGCGGGCGAGGGCGTCGCGCGCCGTGCGCTCGGCCAGCGCCAGCTCGGATTCGCCGGCATCGGGGTCGATCATGTAGCGCGATTCGATGCCCCAGAATTGCCACCATTCCGCCGGGATCGGCTCGACGCCCGCGAAGACGGGATCGTCGTTGGGGACCTGGCGCGCCGGCAGGCGGCAGGCGAGGCTTGCGATTCGGACGTTGTTCACTCAGACCTCCATCGTGCTGCAGGCGATGCGCGGCCGGAACGGATCCAGCGTCAGGGCGATCACCGTGTGTTCGTCGTCGCGCAGCGACATCGAATTCGCGACGCGGGACGCGAGCCACGCGGGCAACTGGAACGGGTTCGGGACGTCCGCCGGACCGGGAACGACGTCGACGCGGAAATTCTCCCGTGCGTCGGCGACCGACGGCCATCCGCTCAGCCACGATTCGCAAAACAGCGTGGCGGCGCGCCGGTCGATGCGGCTTTGCACCGCGTCGAGCATCGCGCCGACTGCAGCGCTTGCATTGGCCGGTTCGGCGTCGAATCGGCCGGTGGCGCGATCGAACCGGCCCTCGAAGCGGGCCAGCGACAGGCCGCCGTTCACGCGCCGGGGCGCAAGCGCGTCGAGCGTCGCGAACGGGGGCGAGTCGAGATCCGCGTAGCGGCTCGCATAGGCGCGGTCACGGCCGGACGGCGTCAGCACGATCGCCCCGGCGCCGTCGGCGAAGCCGCTCGTCGCCACCTGTTCGACGTCCGCGAGCGCTTCCGCGCGAACGACGAGCGCGCGCCGATAGCCGAGCTGTGTGCAATGGCTTTGCGCGAGATCGAGTGCGAGCGTCCAGTCCGCGTCGAGCAGGTCGAACACGGCCGCATGCCGCGCACGCAGGTCGCGCTGCACGGGGTGCGCCAGGCGCGGGCCGGCGATCGACGGCGAGTCCGCCATCCGGCTGGGGGAAATCGACAGGCTGACGATCAGGTCCAGTTCCGACGGCAGGCAACCGGCTTGCAGCAGCGCCTGCCTGGCGGCCTTGATCGCGTAATCGTTCGCGCACGATTGCGCGGTGGTCGCGGGGGCCGGAATGGCCACCGCGGCGCCGAGAATTTTCATAGGGCACGCTCGCTTTGGACTGCTGGGTTCAGGGGACGCGCCGCGCCGTTGCTTGCCTGCCGAAGCACGGCGCGCCGCAATTTGCCGGATTCGTTGCGCGGCAAGCCGCCGGCGTGATAGGCAACGCGATGCGGACACTTGTACGGCGCAATCACGCTCTTCACGTGCTGCTGAAGCTGTGTCGTCAACGCGTCCGAGCCGTCGATGCCCGGGCGCAGCACCACATGCGCGCAGATCAGCGTGCCGCCCCATTCGTCGATTTGCCCGACGACGCCGCATTCGGCGATATCGGGGTGGCGCAGCAGCGCCTGCTCCACTTCGCCGGGCGACACCGTGTAGCCGGAGCTGATGATCATGTCGTCCGCGCGCGCCTGATAGAACAGATAGCCGTCCTCGTCCAGGTAGGCGCTGTCGCCCGTCAGGTTCCAGCCGTGCTTCACGTAGTCGCGTTGCCGCGCGTCGTTCAGGTAGCGGCACCCGGTCGGCCCCCGCACGGCCAGGTAGCCGATTTCGTAGGGCGGCAGGCACTGGCCGTGTTCGTCCACGACGGCAATGCGGTAGCCGGGCACCGCCTTGCCGATCGCGCCGCTCTTCGTTTCGGCGTCGCCTGTCGACGCGAAGATATGCAGCATCTCGGTCGACCCGATGCCGTCGATCAGGTGCAGGCCGGTGAGCTCCCGCCATGCGTCGCGCGTCCACGACGGCAGCGCTTCGCCTGCCGACACGCATTTGCGCAGCGACGACGTGTCATGTCCGTCGAGATGGTCGAGCATGGCCCGGTACGCCGCCGGCGCCGTAAACAGGATGCTGACCCGATGCCGCTCGACGGCCGCCAGCAGCCGTTCCGGGCTCGCCTTCGGCAACAGCACGACGCTCGCGCCGACGCTGACCGGAAACAGCAGCAGCGCGCCGAGGCCGAACGTGAACGCGAGCGGCGGCGATCCGCAGAAGACGTCATCGGCCGTGGGCTTGAGCACGTGCTGCGGAAAGCAGTGGCAGGTCGCCATCACGTCGCGGTGGAAATGCACGGTGGCCTTCGGTTCCCCGGTGGTGCCCGACGTGAACGCGATGAGGCAGGGATCGTCCGCGCGCGTTTCGACGGCCGCGAATTCCGCTGAATGGCCGTCGAGCCAGCGCGCGTGCGGATGCGTGTCGTCCGTCTCGTAGCGTCGAACGTCGCCGCGCCACTGCATGCTCGCCATCGCGGCGTCGAGCTCGGCCGACAGCCCGGCCTCGCAGATGACGTGCGTGACCCGGGCGCGGCCGATGATGGTCGACAGTTCTCCCGCGCGCAGCTTCGGCATCGTCGCGACGGCCACGCCGCCGGCCTTGACCACGCCGAACCACGCGGCGGCCAGCATCGGGTGATTGGCGCCGTGCAGCAGCACCCGATTGCCGGCCACGAGGCCCGCCTCGCGGACGAGCAGGTTGGCGATCCGGTTGCCGGCATCGCGCAATTCGCGGTACGTCCACGCGATGCCCGACTCGGTCCTGATCGCGACGCGATCGCCCCAGCCCCGTTCGTCGACGGCGGTATCCAGCAGCGCGGCGGCGCAATTGAGAAACGGCGGAAACTGCAGCCCCGGCAAGTCAAGGACAAACGTCGGCCAATCCTCGACAGGCGGCAGGTTCGCGCGGCAAAAGTCGTCCATCGTCAGCGCTCGCAAGAGTGTGAGTTCGAAGTCCGCAATAGCGGTGCGGCGCGGGCCAGCCCCCATGACAGGGCCCGCCCCGCGCAACCGGAATCGCGATGCCAGAAAGATGTGGTCGAAACGGCGGGCACATGTCGCCGGGCGACGCACGGAGAAGCCCGTCAATCACATGACGGGCTGCCGGTTTGCATGGATTTATTTCGTCTCATTTCATTTTCGAAATAAACAACAATCGATCGGTTTAATTCAGCAGAATTAGGATTGCGAATTCATCAATCGATGTAATTGGTGTCGAAAAAATTTGTGCCGCAAGCTTAACGGAAGCTAGCTTGGAAAGTAAACATTAATGTAGATGGGCGGTTCGATTTATTGATTGAAATCGATGCCATAAAATCGAGGCAGCTGGTCAAGTTAATCGATTTCGGTTAACCATCCCGGGATTTGTTGACTTGGATGGAAGGCGGGCTGCCGGGGCGCTGAATAAAGCGTCGCAGTGTTCACCGAGACGAAACGCGCCGGTTTGCCGAACGGCCCGCGCTCGCACGCGCAGTGGGCTTCGGGGCCCGGATTGCGCCCGCATGAATTTGCGGAATGGAATTAATGAATATTTTTATTTGAATAAAAGATCGAAATGCCGTGATTCTGCGATTTTATCGCCTAGCCGTCGAGCACCGACAAATCCCCCGGCAACGTCCGCTTGAACATCGCGAGCCTCTTTCGCGCAGCCTTCGGCGGCAACGCGATCGCGTGCCGCACCGCCGCCGCGATCAACACCATCGTCAATTCCGAGAACGCCGCCAATTGCGCGTCGGGCACCTCCGGCGCGAGATCCCGCAGCGCGCCCGCCAATAGCCCGGCCAGGAACGCGCCGTCCGCCTCGTCCAGCGCCTGCAGCGCGCGATCGGCCTGCGTCGCCCGCCAGATGTCCCGCATCAGCGGCGTGTCGACGAACATCTGGTAGTAGCTGTCGGTGATGCGGCACAGCGTGCCGTGCAGATCCTCGATCCGCTTCATCTTCGCGAGGTCGCGCCGCACGCATGCGTGCCCGAGCGCGTTGTGGCGCTCCGCCAGCGTGCCGATTACGGCCGTCTTGTCCGGGAAGTACTGGTACAGCGACCCGAACGGAATGCCCGTGCGCTCGACGATGTCGCTCATCCGGAACGCATCGCTGCCGTTTTCGGCCATCACCTCGGCCGCGCACGCGAGGATGCGCTCGACGCGCTCGCGGCTGCGCTGCTGGGTCGGCACCCGGCGCGCCAGGCCCGGCGCGCTGGCGTCTTCGTCGCTGCCGGTCTGCCCCGATTTTCGCGTTGCCGTTCGCGTCGCCATGGCGTCTCCAGAAAAACTTGACTTTCTAATGCGAGAGTCTATCGTTTTTCAAAAAACGCGAGATGTTCTCGTTTTTCAAGCAAGGAGACGCACATGGCCATGCATCCCGCCCTCATCGTCGGCGGCACCGGCAAGACCGGCGCGCGCGTCGACGCCCGCCTGTGCCGGCGCGGCATCGCGACCCGGCCGGTGTCGCGCTCGAGCGCCGTCGCATTCGACTGGGCGCGGCCGGACACGTGGCGCGCCGCGCGCGACTTCGCGGACTACGCGCGGGCAGCTGCCGCGACCGGCGTGTGGAGCGCCTGACCCATGCGCGCACTCGTTACCGTGATCCTGTTGTGGTGCTCCGCGATCGGCTGCGGCGTGCTGGCCGGCGTCTACTTCGCGTTCTCGGCGTTCGTGATGACGTCGCTCGGCCGGCTCGCGCCCGCGGCCGGCATCGCCGCGATGAACGCGATCAACGTCGACATCGTCCGGTCGCTGTTCATGCCGGCCTTCCTCGGCACGACGCTCACGTCGCTCGCGCTCGTCGTGCTCGCGCTGCTGCGCGTCGGCGAGCCGGGCGCGATCGGGATCGTCGCGGGCGGCGCGAGCTACGTGCTCGGCATGTTCGTCGTCACGATGGTTTTCAACGTGCCGCTCAACGACGCGCTTGCCGCGGCCGATCCGTCGAGCGCGGAAGGCGCCGCGTTGTGGGCGCGCTACCTGCGCGACTGGACGCTGTGGAACCACGTGCGCACGCTCGCGTCGATGGCGGCGTGCGGCCTGTTCATCGCCGCGATCGCGTCGCGATAGGCGGGCCGGTGTCGCGACGAGCGATACGCGGGCTACGCATAGAACGCCGACGGCGACACGCCGAAGTGCCGCTTGAACATCGCGGAGAACGCGCTCTGGCTGCTGTAGCCGTGGTCCATCGCGACGGTCAGCACCTTCTCGCCGTGCGCGAGCCGTTTCAGCGCGAGCAGCAGCCGCGCCTGTTCGCGCCAGCGCCGGAAGCTGAGGCCCGTCTCGCGCAGGAACGCGCGATGCAGCGTCCTGACCGAGAGGCCGAGGAGGTCGGCCCATTCGGCGATCGTGCGCGGGTCGTCGGGGGCGGCGACGAGCGCGTCGCAGATCGTCCGCAGCCGCGCGTCGTGCGGCCACGGCAGGTAGAGCGGCAGCAGCGGCGCGGCCGTCACCTCGGCGAGCAGCAGGCGCATCAGATGATCGTGGCGGGAGCCGGGCGCATAGTCGAGCGGCACGTCGACCGCCGCGAGGATCAGCTCGCGCAGCAGCGGATGCACCTCGACCACGCAGCTGCGGCCGGGCAGGTGTTCGACCGCGCCCGGTTCGACGAACACGGTGCGCATTTCGACGTCGCCGCTCATCTGCACGGTATGGTCGAGCCCGGCTTCGAGCCAGACGCCGCGCGTCGGCGGCACGACCCACGACGCGCCGTCCGACTGCACGTGCATCACGCCCGCGATCGCATAGAGCAGCTGCGCGCGCCGATGGCGGTGCGGCGCGATCCAGGTGCCGTTCGGGTAGTGCGCGGCCATCGCCGCGACGGGCATCGGCGTCGACTCGTACGGCAGGTGCACGTACGGGCGCAGGGATTCGAATGTCCGATTCGCGACAGGTTGTGACATGTTGGCGTGAGACAGGCAAGGGGGTGGGCGGGCACGATGACGCTTCGCTTCACGTCAGCTTCCTGCAACGAGTTTAATCCGCCGCACGCGATGAACAAGACGATCCATTTTCCTGCCCGCGCGGTCGCGCAACTCGCGCCACGATCCCCGGCGCAATCGCGCACCCTGCAAGGGGCATTTCGATGAGCGCCGACCCGCGCATGCCGGAGCCGATTCCGTCGCCCGAAGGCCTCATGTTCGGCCTCGCGCACAAGCTCGAGCGGATCGCGGCCGCGCTCGAGGCGATGACGCACACCGCGCGTCCGGCGGCGGCCGATTTCGACGCGGCCATCGCGTTCCGCTGGCACAGCGACGGCCGTGCGAATCGCACGCTCGAACCGATCGCGTCGCCCGCGCTGATCGGCTTCGACGCGCTGCGCAACGTCGAGCGCCAGGCGGCGATCGTCGAGCGCAACACGCGCCAGTTCGTGCGCGGCGGCGCGGCCAACCACGTTCTGCTGACGGGCGCGCGCGGCACCGGCAAGTCGTCGATCGTGAAGGCGTGCCTGCATGCGTTCGCGAAGGACGGGCTGCGGCTGATCGAAGTCAGCAAGGAAGGGCTGAACGACCTGCCGGCGATCGTCGAGCTGGTGCGTGCGCGGCCGGAGCGCTACATCGTGTTCTGCGACGACCTGTCGTTCGAATCCGGCGAGACGGGCTACAAGGGGCTGAAGACGGTGCTCGACGGATCGGTGGCGAGCGACCTGTCGAACGTGCTCGTGTATGCGACGTCGAACCGCCGGCATCTGCTGCCCGAGCACGCGAGCGACAACGCGGACGTGTCGCGCGCGGAGAACGGCGAGCTGCATCCGGGCGACGCGGTCGAGGAGCGGATCTCGCTGTCGGAGCGCTTCGGCATCTGGGTGACGTTCTACGGCTTCTCGCAGGACCAGTACCTCGCCGTCGTCGACAGCCGGCTGGCCGAGGCCGGCTTCGACGCCGCGCAGATCCGCGCGGCGCGCGAGCCTGCGCTGCAATGGGCGCTCGAACGCGGCGCGCGGTCGGGCCGCATCGCCGCGCAGTTCGTGCGCGATTACACGGGCCGGATCGCCGACGAAGCCGCCGAAGGCGAACGCGTGCTGCGCACGGGGTAACCCGCACGCGCGGCACCGCGCCGCGCATCGTCAGTACGCCCCGTCGCTGCCGCCTGCATCGGTGACGATCGCGACGCCCGAGCTCGTGCCGAGCCGCGTCGCGCCGGCGTCGAGCATCGCGACGGCGGTCGCGCGGTCGCGCACGCCGCCCGACGCCTTCACGCCGATGGCGGGCCCGACCGTGCGGCGCATCAGCGCGACGTCCGCGAGCGTCGCGCCGCCGTGGCCGAACCCGGTCGACGTCTTCACGAACGCGACGCCGAGGTCGCGGCACATCTTGCACACGCGCACCTTCTCGTCGTCGCTCAGCAGCCCCGTCTCGAGGATCACCTTCAGCGGCACCTCGCCGCACGCGGCCTGCACGGCCGCGATGTCGGCCTTCACGTCGTCGGCGCGGCCGCTTTTCAGCGCGCCGAGATTGATCACCATGTCGATCTCGCCGGCGCCGGCCGCGATCGCGGCCGACGCCTCGAACGCTTTCGCGGCGGTGAGGCCCGCGCCGAGCGGGAAGCCGACGACCGCGCATACCTTCACGTCGGTGCCGGCCAGCGCGCGTGCCGCGCGCGGCACGTTCGCCGAGTTGACGCAGACGGAGTAGAAGCGATGCTCGGCCGCCTGGCGGCAGAGCGCGTCGATCTGCGTGTCGCTGGCGTCGGCCGCGAGCAGCGTGTGATCGATGGTGCGGGCAAGTTGGGCGTTGGAAAGCGGCATGTTTCAGACTCCACTGAGCCGTGCGGCAGTCGTGCCGCACGAAAAGTTGATGTTTTCACATCGGTTTGTTACAAATACGACATTTCTTCGGCCGGGCCCTGGCGCCCGGCCCGGCAAGCGGCAGGCCGCCAGGACACGAGCATGGAAACCAGGAAGGGCGAACGGATCAAGACGCTGATGAACGTGCTGCAGGGGCAGAACGCGATTCATCTGCGCGAAGTCGCCGAGCTGTTCGGCGTGTCGGAAATGACGATCCGCCGCGACCTCGCCGACAACCCGCACGGCGTCAGCCTGATCGGCGGCTACGTGACCCGCCATTTTGCCGCGCAGCGCAGCGACATCGGCGAATACCTGATCAGCGCCGAGAACAACCGGCAGACCGAGGAGAAGCGCCGGATCGGCAAGCTCGCCGCGCAGTTCGTGAAGACCGGCGACACGATTTTCGTCGACTGCGGCTCGACCACGCCGTTCATCGTCGACTTCATTCCCGACGACCTCGAATTCACCGCCGTCTGCAACGCGCTGAACGTGTTCGCGAAGCTGCAGCAGAAGCCGCATTGCAGCGTGATCCTGTGCGGCGGCAGCTATCACCGCAAGAACATGGTGTTCGAGTCGAGCGCGGAAACCACCATCCTCGACACGATCCGCGTGTCGAAGGCGTTTATCTCGGCGGCCGGCGTGAGCGAGCGCTGCGGCGTCACCTGTTTCAACTTCCACGAAGTCGACGCGAAGAAGAAGGTGATGCAGCGCGCGCAGAACCGCTTCCTGCTCGTCGATCACACCAAGTTCGACGAAGTGCGCGCCGCGTACTTCGCCGAGCTGACCGACTTCAACTACGTGATTTCCGACGGGCAATTGAGCCCCCGCTACGAAACGGCGATTCGCGAGCACGGCATCGCGCTCGTGACCTGACGCCCGGCGCGCGTGTTTACGCATGCGGCGCGGCCGTCCGGTCGCGCGCCTCGGCGGCGCTCAGGTAGCCCGTGACGACCTCGAAGCGGCGGGTGCCGGCCGGCGCGAGCCGGGCGACGTGGCCCTTGCGGCGCTCCGCCTCGTAGCCCTCCGGTTCGCAGGTCGACGGCAGCACGAACGCGGCGACCTGCTGGTCCGCGTTGTGCAGGATCCAGCGGGCCGCGTGCGGAAACTGCTCGGGGCGATACGCGGTGTGGAACGCGCCGCCGTCCGGATGCGCGAGCAGGAAATGCGCGACGCCGTTCGCGTCGGTGCCGGCCTCCCGCATGAAGAACACGATCTCCGGGTCGTACAGCTCGGGCGTATCGAGCGCGTCGAGCCGTTCGGGCGCGCGGGCGAGCGCCGCCGTGTAGTCGCGCCACGCGGCGGTCGGCTGCACGTGCGCGGGCACGCTGTCGCGCAGGCGCAGGCCGCCGCGCGGCAGCGCCTGCACGAAGCGCGCGCCCGGCACGTACGCGTAGTTCAGGTGCGCCATGTACATCAGGTCCATCGGCGTGCCGCCGAGGTTGGTGACCGCCATGCGGATCGTCATCTGCGCGGCGTGCTCCGCGAGCCGCACCGACGGCCGCGCGACATAGTGGCTGCCGAACCCCTGTACATACTCGTACTCGCCCGTCACCTCGACGAACGCGCCGTTCGCGTCCGCGCCGACGATCACGCTCGCGCGATCCATCGGCGCGCACGGCATCTCGCCGTGCAGCGCGTGCGTGTCGCCGGGCCCCGGGCAGCCGTTGCGCAGCAGGCCGCTGTGGAACATGAAGCAGCCGTACGTGTCGAGGATCGACGTTGCGCGCTTCGGCTGCCGGAACATGTGCTTCATCGTCAGGTCGCGGCCGTCGAACGCGGCGGCCCAGATCATCTGGCCGAGATACGGCAGCACGACGATGTGGCCGCGGCGGTTCTCGAGCTTCAGTGCCTCGACGCCGGACGGATACGCGAACGCCGTCGCCGTGAAGCCGTCGGTGCGGTACAGCGTGCGCGGCGTGTCGCGGAAATCGTCGCGCCGCAGTTCGATTTCGCCTTGCATGCTCAGGCTCCCGTGGTGTTGCGGGCGTAGCGCGCATCTGCTGCGGCCGGCGCGTGCCGCAGGCACAGGAAGCCGTAGCCGACGATCACGACGAAGCACGCGAGCGGCACCACGAACGCGAGCTGCATGTTGCCGCCGGTGTGGTCCGAGATCAGCCCCTGGATCAGCGGCACGACCGCGCCGCCGACGATGCTCATCACGAGGATCGAGCCGCCGTATTCGGTGTCCTTGCCGAGGCCGTCGATCGTGAGCCCGTAGATCGTCGGCCAGCACGGGCCGAGGAAGATGCTGACGCCCACCGCCGCGTAGACGGCGGTGATGTCGTGCACGCCGATCGTGTAAGCGAGCAGCGCGATGCACAGCAGGCCGTACGCGATCAGCACCTTGGCCGGGCCGACGCGCTTCATCACGAGCGTCGCGATCAGCTTGCCGACGAAGAACGCGAAGAACGTCGCGAGCAGGTAGCGCGACGCGCCGCGCTCGGTGAGGCCGCCGATCTGCATCGCGAGCCGGATCGTGAAGCTCCACACGCCGACCTGCGCGCCGACGTACAGGAACTGCGCGAGCACGCCGGCCACGAAGCGGCGGTTGCCGAACAGGCGGGCGAGCGTGCCGCGCGCGTCGATCCGGTGGGCCGCGGCGCTCGCGCCGTTGCCCTTGCAGGCGGGATACGGCGTCAGCGCGAACACGACGAACACGGCCGCGAGCACCACGATCAGCCATTTGTACGGCTCGAGCGTCGCCTGGATCATCGCGAGCTGGTGCACGCGCGCGTCGGCGGCCGACATCGCCGCGAGCTGCGCGTGCGACGCGTCGCCTTCCTTGAAGATCAGGAAGCTGCCCATGTAGACGCCGGCCATCGCGCCGAACGGGTAGAACGTCTGCGAGATGTTGAGCCGGCGCGTGCCCGTCTCGCGCGGGCCCATCAGCGTCGAGTAGGAATTCGACGCCGTCTCGAGGAACGACAGCCCGGCCGCGATCACGAACAGCGCGACGAGGAACATCCCGTATTTCGCCATCGACGCGGCGGGGAAGAACAGCAGGCAGCCGACGGTATAGAGCAGCAGGCCGGCCAGGATCGTCGTCTTGTAGCTGAACTTCTTCACGACGGTCGCCGCGGGAATCGCGACGAAGAAGTAGCCGAGGTAGAACGCGGACTGCACGAACGCCGATTCGAAGTCGGACAGGAAGAACGATTTCTTGAACTGCGCGATCAGCACGTCGTTGAGGTTCGCGGCGGTGCCCCACAGCGCGAACAGGCAGCACAGCAGCGTGAACGCGAACAGGGGCGTGCGGTTCAGGTAGTAGCCGTCGGGCGCGTGTTCGATCCTGGCTCGGCTCATGGGTGTCTCCTTCCCGGGTTGTCTCGTCGAGGGGCGCGCGGCGTTCAGAGGCCGGCGTCGCGGATGAAGCGCTCGAAGGTCGCGGCGTCCGCATACGACTTCTGCGTGCCGAGGCCCGTCACCGAATGCGCGGCGTACGCGGACGCATGGCGCATCGCGGCGGCGGCGTCGCGCGTGGCGACGTAGTAGCGCGCGAAGCAGCCGATGTACGCGTCGCCCGCGCCGGTGGTGTCGCGCGCGTCGACCGGCACGCCCGGCACGTGCCGCACGCCGTCGCGCGACACGAGCAGCGAGCCCTGCGCGCCGAGGGTGACGATCACCTGCTTGAGGCCGCGCTCGACGAGCGACGCGGCCGCGCGCGCGGCGGCGTCGGGCGAATCGACCGGCATGCCGGACACGATCGCGAGCTCGGTTTCGTTCGGCACGAAGAATTCGACGGTGCGGATCCGCTCGAAGTCGAGGTTGGCCACCGCCGGCGCGGGGTTCAGCAGCACCGGGATGCCGTGCTGCGCGCCGAACGCGATCGCGTGATAGACGGTGTCGAGCTCGATTTCGAGCTGCAGCACGATCAGCCCGCAGGTGCGCAGCGTCGGCGCGGCCGCGTCGATGTCGGCGGGCCGCAGATGGCGGTTCGCGCCCTTGACGATCAGGATGCTGTTGCTCGAATCGGGCTCGACGAAGATCGGCGCGACGCCGCTGGGCACGCCGGGCACCTTGCGCACGTGTTCGGTGTCGATGCCGGCGCGTTCGAAGTTGCGGATCGTGTTGTCGGCGAACACGTCGTCGCCGACCTTCGTCACCATCACGACCCGCGCGCCGAGGCGGGCGGCCGCGACGGCCTGGTTCGCGCCCTTGCCGCCGCAGCCGAGTTCGAAGTTCGGCGCCTCGAGCGTTTCGCCGCGGGCGGGCATGCGGGTGACGTAGGTCACCAGGTCGACCATGTTGCTGCCGATGACCGCGATTGTCTCCATGCGTCGTTTTCCTTGGAATGATGGGGGCGGACGCACGAACGGGGGCGCCGCCAACGCATGATAATAAATTCACACGAAATGTGAAATAACAATCTTCATATGTGATGTGGGTCACGTTTGCGGGGTGCAACGTGTGGGTGGGCGAACGACCTGCCGGGGATCGAACGGAAGGACAAGCGTTCGCCGGTGCAGGCTTGCCGCTTGGCCACGGCGGGCTGACGTCGGAAAGGCCGGGCCGGGTGACACCCGATCCTCGCGAGGCGGCATGTTCGCTCGGTTGGCGGTTGTTCGAGTGAGGCGGCTGGGCCCGCGCGGCGGCCCGCGGTGGCGACCGCCGGGTGCTGGCCGTTCGGCGGGCGATCCGCACGGCGCCGCATTCGGCCGGCGCGGTGTCGGTGCTCGAGCACCGGCTGAGCGGCATCGGCATCGGTATCGACGTGGCGGCCGCAGGCGTCGCGGTCCTGCAGCGCTACGACTTCGTGTCTCAGCCGCGCTGCAGCCCATAATCACGAACCTTGTTGATACCCCTATATATCATTAGATCGATATATCAGTCGCCAAATTAAATTGCATAATTTCGATGGCGTGAATGGAGGAATTAATTGATTTGAATCTAAATGTATTCAATAAAAGTTCCGTGCTTTTGTTTGAATTAATTCATGAAAATCGCGTTCAAACTTCACGCGTTTTGTCGTAGACTGCGTTCCGTTTAAATGCTTGTCGCTCGAACCGGTGCCGGCAGGCTGCTGGCGCGGGTACGCTGTTGCTCGGGCGATTTCCGTGCGGTGCGCTGTCGGTCGCCGAAATCAAGCCGTTTGCACGCAGCGCGATAAATCGCGCCGATCATTGATGCACGGAAAACAATCGAATCATTCGGTGTTTTTAATCCGTGAATTCGTCAGATTGTTTCGAAATCAAGTTCATCGCCGTGCGCGATTCGGAATGAATTGCAGCATTTCGAATCGCATCGACGCCCGTTGTCGGGATTCGATCGAACAATTCCGCTATTTACCGGGCAAGCAGCCGGTTCGTCTCACGCAGTCGAGTGTCAATCGGCTGCCGTCCGCCTTCGCGCGGATCGGCGGCGAGTCAGGTAGGGATTCACCCGCAATCGTCAATCGACGCATCCGCGCGGACGCGCCCGGGCGTTCGTTCACCCCTTGCACCACCAGCATGGAGAACCTGCACCATGACGACATCCACTCTCGATTTGCCGCGCGTTTCCGAACGCGAATCGCACGCCGCGCCGCCGCGCAACATCGTCGACCTGCTGTTGCGGGCCGCGCGGCTGCATCCGCATACGGGCGTGCGTTTCATCGCCGCGGCATCCGAGGAAAAGGGCGCTTTCGTCACGTATCCCGAGCTGCTCGACGAGGCGCGCCGCATCCTGGGCGGCCTGCGCTCGCGCGGCTACCGATCCGGCATGAAGGTCGCGCTGCTGCTCGAGCACGCGAACGATTTCATCCCGGCATTCTGGGCGTGCGCGCTCGGCGGATTCGTGCCGTGTCCGCTCGTGCCGATCCGCAACGATCCGCAGCGTTGGGCGAAGCATCTTGCGCACGTCGACACGCTGCTCGACCATCCGCTGCTCGTCACCACCGAAGCGCTGAAGAGCGATCTGCCGGGCGGCGCGTTCGCCGTCAACCTGAACGCGCTGCGCGCCGGCGCGCCCGACGAATCGGTTCATGCCGGGCAACCGTCCGACCCGGCCGTGTTCGTGCTCACGTCGGGCTCCACCGGCAACGCCAAGGCGGTCGTGCTCACGCACGGCAACCTGCTCGCGTCGATGGCGGGCAAGAACGACACGCAGCAGCTCGCCGGCGCGGACGTCACGCTCAACTGGATCTCGTTCGATCACGTCGCCGCGCTGCTCGAAGCGCACCTGCTGCCGCTCTACGTCGGCGCCGTGCAGCTCCATGTCGAATCCGCGGCGATCCTGACCGATCCGCTGCGTTTCTTGCGCCTCATCAGCCGCTATCGCGTCACGATGACCTTCTCGCCGAACTTCCTGTTCGGGCAGCTGAACGCCGCGCTCGAGGCGATGGGCGACGAGGCGCTCGCGGCGTGGCGCCGCGCGGTGGATCTCTCGTCGCTGCGGCACGCCGTGTCGGGCGGCGAGGCGATCGTCGTCGCGACCGGGCAGCGCTTCCTCGATCTTCTGGCGCCGTGCGGCCTCGCGCGCGACGCGCTGTGGCCCGCGTTCGGGATGACCGAGACGTGCGCGGGCTCGGTGTATTCGCGCGAATTTCCGCACGGCGACGCGGGCCGCGAGTTCGCGTCGCTCGGCCTGCCGGTGGCCGGGCTGCAGATGCGCATCGCGGACGACCGCAACAACGTGCTGCCGGACGGCGAAGCGGGCGAGTTCCAGGTGCGCGGCCCGATGATCTTCGAGCGCTATTACAACAACGCCGAGGCGACGCGTGCGGCGTTCACGAGCGACGGCTGGTTCCGCACGGGCGATCTCGGGCGCATCGAGCGCGGCCGGCTGTGGCTCGTCGGCCGCAGCAAGGACAGCATCATCGTCAACGGCGTCAACTACTTCAGCCATGAGCTGGAGACGACGCTCGAAGCGCTCGACGGCATCAAGCGTTCGTTCGTCGCGGCATTTCCGACGCGCGGCACCGGCGACGAATCCGAGCAGCTCGTCGTGACGTTCACGCCGTCGTTCCCGCTCGACGACGACGACGCGCTGTATCGCGTCATCGTCGCGATCCGCAACAGCACGATCCTGCTGTGGGGCTTCCGGCCCGCGTTGATCCTGCCGTTGCCGGAAGACGCGTTTCCGAAGACGAGCCTCGGCAAGACCCAGCGCACGATCATGCGCAAGCGGCTCGAAGCGGGCGGCTACGACGGCTGCAAGGCGCTGGCCGCCGATCTCGCGAACCGGCAGATGGGCGGCTACGCCGCGCCCGAGGGCGACACCGAGGCCGCGGTCGCCGCGATCTTCGCGGAGATGTTTCAGGTCGCGCCCGACGCGATCAGCGCCACCGCGAGCTTCTTCGATCTCGGCGGCACGTCGCTTGACATCCTGAAGCTCAAGCGCCACGTCGAGCAGCGGCTCGGCGTCGTCGACCTGCCGATCGTGACGATTCTCCAGAATCCGACCGTGCGCGCGCTGGCCGCGCGCCTCGCGCCGGGCGAGCGCGTGACGGCGGGCGATTACGACCCCGTCGTGCCGCTGCAGCTCACGGGCGGCAAGACGCCGCTCTTCTGCGTGCACCCCGGCGTCGGCGAGGTGCTCGTGTTCGTCAATCTCGCGAAGTATTTCGTCAACGAGCGCCCGTTCTACGCGCTGCGCGCGCGCGGCTTCAACAAAGGGGAGACGTATTTCTCCCGCTTCGACGAGATGGTGAGCACGTATGTCGACGCGATCCGCAAGCGGCAGCCGCACGGGCCGTACGCGGTGGCCGGCTATTCGTACGGCGGCGCGGTCGCGTTCGAGATCGCGAAGGTGCTCGAATCGCAGGGCGAGCGCGTGGATTTCGTCGGCAGCTTCAATCTGCCGCCGCACATCAAGTACCGGATGGACGAGCTCGACGAGGTGGAAGGCGCGGTCAACCTCGCGTTCTTCCTGTCGCTGATCGACAAGCAGCAGTCGCTGACGCTGCCGCCGCAGTTGCGCGCCGCGATGCCGGAGCAGGACCCGCTCGCGTACCTGATCGACCACGCGCCGCCCGGGCGGCTCGCCGAGCTCGACCTCGATCTGCCGAAATTCCGCGCATGGGCGGGGCTCGCGCAATCGCTGCTGACGCTCGGGCGTTCGTACGTGCCGTCGGGCAGCGTGCAGGCGATGTCGATCTTCTACGCGATCCCGCTGCGCGGCACGAAGGACGACTGGCTGAACGACCAACTGCGCCGCTGGGACGAGTTCACGCGCGCGCCGAATCGCTACATCGACGTGGCGGGCGAGCACTACACGCTGATGGGGCCCGCGCACGTCGCGACGTTCCAGGCGGTGCTGCGGGCCGAGCTCGATCGCGCGCTCGGCGGCAAATGACCAATGTCCGGCATCACGATGAACCAGGAGCAGAGGCTCATGGCGGTGTCTGTCGACGAAGCGCGCTGATCAAGCCGATCGCGGACTGACCGTACCGGCTCGCGCGGCGGCGGGCCGCATTCATACGCCATCTTGCGCAATCTTGCGCATTCGTATTTCGACCGATCGAAAGGAGCAACCTGATGACGGAAGTGCAGGCGGGACAGCCCCCGCATATCGCGATACTGCAGATGGTCACCGGCAAGTGGCACGCGCAGGCGCTCTATGTCGTCGCCGAGCTCGGCATTGCCGATCTGCTGGCGGAGCGGGAACGGACGGCGGACGAGCTGGCCGCCGCGACGGATACCCACCCCGAGGCGCTTTACCGCGTGCTGCGCGCGCTCGGCAGTCTCGGCGTATTCGTCGAGGAGGCGGGCCGGCGGTTTCGCAACAGCCCGCTCGGCGACACGCTGCGGCGCGACGCGCCGGGCTCGATGCGCGGCTTCGTGCGGCTCGCGGGGATGGATGCGGGATGGCGGGCATGGGGGCAACTGATGTACAGCGTCAAGACCGGACGCAGCGCGTTCGAGCATGTCGTGGGCGGGCCGGGCTTTGCGTACATCGATGCGCATCCGGAGATGGCGGCGATCGTCAACGACGCGATGACGAGCGTCAGCGAACTGGAAGCGCCGGCGGTGGCACAGGCCTATGATTTTTCGCAAGCGCGCACGATCGTCGACGTGGGCGGCGGCCACGGCTTCCTGCTTGCGACGCTGCTGCTCGCGAACCCGCAGGCGAACGGCGTGCTCTTCGAGCTGCCGCACGCGTGCGAAGGCGCGCGGCAGCTTTTGGCGAAGCACGGGCTGACCGGGCGGGTGAAGGTCGTCGCGGGCGACGCGAGCAAATCGATCGACGCGCACGGCGACGTCTTCGTGATGAAGCACGTGATCTGCGACTGGGACGACGAGCAGGCGACGCGAATCATGACGAACTGCGCGGAAGCGATGCGCCCGGGCGGCAAGCTCCTGCTCGTCGAGGCGGTGCTCACGCCGCCGGGCGAGCCGCATTTCGCGAAGCTGCACGATCTCGAAATGCTGATCATGAGTTCCGGCGGGCATGGGCGCACGGCCGAAGGGTACGGGCGGCTTTATGCGGCGGCCGGGCTGTCGATGACGGCCGTTTATCCGACGCAAGGCGCGCATAGCGTGATCGAGGGCATCAAGCCGTGACGGCGCGGCGAGCGGCGCGGGCGGTTCGAGCAGTCGGCCGCGCTCGCCGCTCGCGCGCGCTTCGCGAGCACGTCCGACAGCGCGCGGTGTCATCGTCAGCCGACTGTTCCAGCCCCGGCGCCGCGCGCACGGCAGCGCGCAGCGCCGGCATCCGCAGTGGCCGTTACGGCATCAGCCGATCGAGCAGCGGCGACCGGAAGATCCGGTGCGGGTCGTAGCGTTCGAGGGTCGCGCGCGCCGCATCCCAGGTGCTCGACGGCGGCTGGCCTTCACGATGCAGGTTCGGGATCGTCGTGGCGAGCATCGTGCCGTCCTGCCACGCGGCCGTGTCCGTATAGCCCCAACCCTTCGACCATTCGGGGCGCAGCGTCGCATACGAGCCGGTGTAGTTCGCGAGCATCCATTGCTCGATCTCGCGATAGAAGCGATCGGCGCCCGGCGTGCCCGGTAACGTCAGGATGTCGAACCACACGGCGATGTCCCACTCCGGATGGTCGGGGCGCGGCTTGAGCGCGGACAGCGCGGGAACGGCCGCGCCGGCGCCGGCATCGGCCGGCTTGTCGAGACCGGTGACACGGATCTCGACGGGACCGTTGATCGGATACTCGCCGCGCGCCGTGTATGCGTCGATGCGGTTCTGATAGAACTGCACGAATTCGCTGATCACGCGCTGCACGTCGGCGCGCCGTGCCAGTATCGCGTAGCCGTTCGCGGTGACGCGCAGCGTCGTCGGCCGAATGTACTGCAGCACGCTGCGCGACCAGCCCCAGATGTCCCCGCTGAGCGTGAGCGCGAGACCGGCGGTGGTGATGGCCAGCTGCGTCTGGCCGAACAGCGGCGTCAATTTGCCTTCGCCGCCGACCACGATCCGTTTGACGAGATCCGAGAGGGACTGCGGGATCGAATCGGAGAACGGATAGTTGTACGGCTGCGTGACGGCGCGCGACAGGAACGGTTTGCTGGGCGTCGGCGTCCAGACCTTGAGCCACGGGTTGGTCGTGAACGGGAACCAGATTGCTTCCATCCGGCCCGAGCGATCGAGAAACGACGCGATCGTGCGGCCCGGCGTGCCGGCCGGCGCAAACAGTTCGGAGGACGGAATGTCGACGAAGCTCTGGCAGCGCAGCCGCTGGTTCGGGCCTGCCGTCAGCGTGACCTCGACCACGAACGCCCGCCCGATGTGCGCGAGGAACGCGCCGATCTCGGGATCGCTGCGCTCGAACCGGCGCAGCACGTATTGCTGCCGGGCCGAATCGAACACGACCGCGGTCAGCGCGACCACGAGGTTGCTCAGCGAGCCGTAGGTGTGGCCCGGTTGCAGGGTTTCACCGGTCGCCGGTACGGCGGTGCCGTGCGCATCGATCGCGAGCGCCCCGCCGAGCGTGATGCCGCCCGGCGCCGGCGCGGCAATCACGCCGAGACCGTATTGCTCCAGCGTCGCGAGCAGCGACTCCAGCGAGACGCCCGTTTGCGCGGTGACGCGCGCCGGGCGTGCCGACGTGTCGACGGAGACGGCAGTCAGCGACTT
The DNA here is from genome assembly GCF_902830275.1 of Burkholderia stagnalis. Lineage (GTDB taxonomy): Bacteria > Pseudomonadota > Gammaproteobacteria > Burkholderiales > Burkholderiaceae > Burkholderia > Burkholderia stagnalis. The sequence continues at coordinate 410,559 of NZ_CADESW010000004.1, forward strand.
CGTCGTATCGAGCAGCACGAGGTTCGCGGCGCCGGCGCCTGGGTCCAGCGTCAGCGGCGACCAGTTGTGCATGTAGCCGCGCGGGCGTATCCGGTAGCCGTTCGCGCGCGCCCAGTTGACTGCCGCGACGACGTCGTCGGCGGAGCGCGGCGCGGCGGTCCATACGTCCTGCACGGCGATCTCGCCGCTCCAGTTCTGGAACGCCTGCTTGTAAAGCGGGATGTCGGCCGGGAAGCCGGGCGGCGTCGCGCCGGCCGTCCGCGCGTTTGCCGCGATCTGGTAGAGCGGCGTCCAGCCGGTGACGACGCCTGCCGCCGCGAGCTTCGCCATGTCGGCGAGGAAGGCGCGACGCGGCGCGGGTTCGTCTCGGAAGTCGTGACTCATGGTGTGCTCCAGTTTTCGGAATTGTTATGACGATCGGAAAGACGACAAATGACGCGTCGGTGCCGGGATGCGGCAAGTCGAGCAGGAGCGACGCGGGATGAAACCTTGGCGGGCCAGGGTTGAAAAGGCGCTGCGTTCGGCAATGCGCGGCCGCGCATCGTCATGGGCAGGGTATGGAGATTCGACCGGATATCGTGCGACGAAGCGCTAGCCGCGACGATCGGTAAAAAATAATCGCATGTGAGTATTTATTCCCCATGTTTCGTTTTTTTAAATAAACCCGGTCGCAATTCGGAATCGGTTGACGATTTGCCTTTTATTTCGCCGGGAAGGGTAGCAACTTGTCTGACGGGTGGCAAGCGATGGAATGGATAAATAACGTGCGTTTTGGCATGGCTATTTTGTGACGGGCGGCGATTTCGTTATTTGTGGATATTTTGCAACGTCCGTATCGGGTGGCGCCGGGCGTGTTGTTCAGGGATATTTTTATTGCCCGGAAGCGTAATCGGCGGCGGGGCCGCAGGGGTGACAGCGGGAATTATGCCGCGCCGTCGCGCAGGTTGAATCGATCGTTGAGAAAATCGAAACAATTAATTGTCCGGAACACCATGCCCGAGGCCGAAGCCAGGCCGATGAACGGGGAAGCCTTGGTGAAATCCGCCAATTCTTCCATCGAATGGCGTTTTGCAGACGAAAGTCTCTAGCATGCTGCGCGCGGATAATTATTACAAAATTTCGTGGTAAATAAGAGCGAATATATCCGACGCAAACTGGCGGATCGATCGATTTCCGTTCCATGGGCGGTGTCGTTTGAAAATAAATGTCCAGTTAAATGCAAATATTTTCAATCATCGCTATCATACGCGGCTAGGGTATTCATGTATCAAACTCAATAGCGTGAATCGTTTCGTTTTTGGTTGCGATTCTTCGCGCTTTCATTCAGCCGCGCTCCATGACTTAAACCGACGTTTCAGCTTCAGCTTGCAGGGTTCGCCAGTAACGCGAGTAACGCCAGCAACCATCTCAATCACCGCGACGCCGGCCGCATGGCGCCGATCAATACGGAGGAAACATCGTGTCTGTTTCACGCTTGTCATCGGAACGCTCGATCGTCGGTGACGAGGCCGCGCTCGCCGCGCCTGAAGATCAATCGCAGGCGCACGGCGTCTTCTGGATCGCGGGCCATGAACGCTTGCCCGATGGCGCGCGGCGCGTGGCCGAGCAACTCGGCGCGGGCTGGCGCGTGCGCGAACTGGACGCGGGCGCGCCGGACGAACCGCCGCCGACCGTCGAATGGCTCGCCGCGCGCCTGCTCGAGCAGATCGTCGCACGCCAGCCGCGCGGGCCGTACCGGCTTGCGGGCTGGTCGTCCGGCGGCCTGCTCGCGTACGAGGTGGCCACCCAGCTGATCGGGCGGGACGAGACGGTTGAATTTCTCGGCATCGCGGGCGCACCGCTGCCGGCGGCCAACGTGGACGCACGGCTCGCCGAGTCGATCGCGCACCGCGGCAGCGGCCGTGCAGGCGATTCGGGATGGGCCGAATCGGCGCTCGATCACGCGTTCGCCCATTACGAGCCGTTTTCGCTGTCGATCCCGGTTCATGTGTTCGAGCTGCGCAGCGCGGGCACGGCCGCCGCAGCGCCGTCGGAAGCCGCGGCAGGCTGGTTGGCGCGGCTTCCGAACGGCAGGCTTCATTGCATCGACGCCCCAACGCGGCATGACGCGCCGGGCGCCGTCGCGCAGGCGCTTGCCGACGCGATCGCGCATGCGCTGCGGGACGCGCGCCGGGCGGCGGACAGCACCGCCACCGACCGCGTGCGGCACGCGCCGGAGCGCCACTATCAACCGCACCTGCCGATTCAACGCGGCGCGCCGGGACGCGGGCCGATCGTGGTGATTCCGGGCGCGGGCGACAACGTCGCGACGTTCCTGCCGTTCTCGATCGAGGTGGACCCGGCCTGGCCGATTCACGGCCTGCAGCCGCGCGGCCTCGACGGCGTGCTCGTGCCGCATGCGAGCGTCGCCGCGGCGGCAGCCGCGTATCTGCCCGTCGTCGAGCGGCTGGCGGCCGATGCGCGCGAGCCCGTGCACCTGATCGGCCATTCGTTCGGCGGCTGGGTCGCGATGGCGCTCGCGTGCCGGCTGCAGGCGAGCGGCCGGCCGCCCGCGTCGCTGACGATCGTCGACACCGAGGCGCCGGCGTCGGGGGGGCGGCTGGGGCGTCAATACACGTTCACGAGCGTCGTGTGGAACCTCGTCCGCGCGCTCGAAACGGCCACCGGCCGCCCGCTCGGCATCGCGCACGACGCGCTGTTGCGCGCGGACCGGGCCGGGCAATGGGCGATGCTTCATCGCGGCATGGTCGACGCCCGCATCATCCGCGGCGCGTCCGGGCCGCGCGATCTGCAAGGCATCGTGCGCGCGTACGGAACTGCCCTGCGCACCGGCTACGATCCGGCCGCCGTGTATGCGGGGGACGTGACGCTCGTGCTCGCGGCCGACTTCGACGGCGCGGAGCACCGTCTCGCGCCCGACGACGTGCTGGCCGGCTGGCGGCGCTTCGCGCCGCGCATCGCGCTGTGGCGCTGCCCCGGCAATCACTACACGATGATCCGGCCACCGCACGTCGAGCACTTCGCGCAATGGTGGCAGCAGCGGGTGCGCGGCGACAGCGGCATGGCCGCCGCCCCCACGCCCGCGCGCGATCTCGCATCGAACTGAACAGGGAAACGGCGCGCCGCCTTCGCGCGTGAGCCGAACGCCTCGGCGCGCGTGGGCGGCGGCGCGCCGCGGCGCCAACCGGCGCAACGAAGCGTGACGACGCATGACGAAGCGCACGCCGCGCAAGCGCCGGCGTCGGCGTTGCGCCGCTGTCCTCAAGCACGCACAACAAGGAGAGTCAGATGGTCGCGATCTTCGCGAAGCTCGGGAAGGTGATTTCGAGCGCCGGCAGCGAGCGGTTCGCATCCGACATGCATGCATTGCTGGTCGAATCGGTTCCGCTCGCGATCACCAGGATGACTGAATGGACGCTCGACGAGCCGGCGGGCGAAGTCGTCCACGTGGAATCGCTCGGCACGTTCGGCGCGCCGCGCGACGACGGACGCGGCGGCGCGCCCGCCGGGCACGTCGGGCGGGAACCGGCCGCGCATCCGCTGCACAAGCGGATCGTGGCCGCCTGCGACCGGCAGCTCATTCACGTCGATCCGCTGATGCGGCGCGGCAACGGCGGCGAGGCGCCGCCGCCGCGCGCGGGCTTCCAGTGCCATCTCGTGTCGCGCAAGGCGAATCGCCGCTACGTGATCTCGCTGCATCGCACGGCGTCGCATCGCGACTTCTCGTTGCAGGAGATGTCGTTCCTGAAGAATTTCGCCGATACGCTGCTGCCGCTCGTCGAGTGGCATGCGTCGACGCGCCGGCACGACGGGCTCGAAGGCGCGACGCCGCGCCGGGCGGCGGAGGGCGTGCCCGGCGTCGAGGCGCTGCGCCATGAGTTCGAATCGCGGCTCGCGCGCGCGGCGGTCGTCCTCTCGGCGCGCGAAAGCGAAGTGTGCCTCGGCCTGCTCGCGGGCAAGATGCTGCGCGAACTGGCCGGCGAGCTCGGCGTCAAGGAAAGCACGATCGAGACGTACATCAAGCGCGCCGCGGTGAAGCTCGGCATCAGCGGCCGGCACGGGCTCACGAAATGGATGATCGACGATTGCGTGCCGTGCGCGTCGGCGGCGTGACGCGTGGTGATGCGCGGTGATGCGCGGTGACGTTGGGGGCGGCTGCATCGACGAAGCCGGATCGTCGCCCATGTCCCGGCTTTCCGTTGCAGACATTCCGGCGCACGGGTGCTTCAATCCACGTTCCGGGCGAATCGCCCGGCACGCCGGCTGCTCCCGCCTGCCTTCCGCGCGGCGGGGCGCGGCCGTTCACCTCCCGTCACCGCTCGCCTGGAACCGCTTCATGCACGAATCGACCGCTGCCGTGTTGGACGAATCGACCCTCGACTTGCGCGTGCTTCATACGATCCGCGCGTTTCGGCACCTGGCCGCGCGCCTGCCGGCGCCGATCCGTCTGTGCCTGTTCGCCGACGCATCCGATCGGCCGGCGCCCGGCACGGGCGATGCGCAGCGGTTCGTCGCGAGCGCGCTGGCCCGCCTCGGCGCGCACGACGTGCGGTTCGACCCGGACGGCGCGGCGCGGCTGTCGTCGTTCGAACTGTTGATGAGCCGGCGCATCAGCGCGGCGTTCGACTACCGCTACGACGGGTTCGAGTCGCCGGCACGCATGGTGAGCGCGCAGCGCGCGGCGGAACACTTCGATTTCGACGCGCTCGGCGCGGGCATCGAACGGGTGCGGATCCTGCGCGAAGCAGGCGTGTCGCTGTCCGCGTACGCGAGCGGGCGGCCCGACCGGCCGGCGGTGGTGATCGCGCTGCCGTGCGGCATGCCGCTCGACCTGTGCCGGCCCTGGCTCGACGCGCTGGCCGAGCGCCACTTCGTGCTGACCTGGGAGACGCGCGCGCTGTTCGGCGCGTGCGACGCATTCGACTCGGCCCGCACCGGCATCGACGCGCAGGTCGACGATCTGTTCGCGGTGATGGACCGCTTCGAGGCCCGCCGCGCGCACCTGATGGGCCTCTGCGGCGGCGCCGTCGTCGCGTTGCAGGCGGCGGTCGCGCGGCCCGATCGGGCCGCGTCGCTGAGCTTGTGGTACGGCGATTACAACCTGCCTGACGAAACGCTGCGCACCCGGCATCAGTTGAACTACGCATGGCTGATGGAAACCGCGGCGCAAGGGCGCGATGCCGCGCGCGATCTGCAGCGCATGTGCGCCGATCCGTCGACGCTCGTCACCGTGCCCGGCGAGATCGCGCATGCGGCGCTCTATCCGTATGCGAACGCGGAGCTGATGTATCGCTATGCGAAGCTGAGCGACGCGCTCAACAAGGCCGACGTGCTCCAGTTGCTGCCGCGCGTGGATTTGCCCACGCTCGTCGTCGCGGGCGACGACGACGACGTCACCGGTTGCGGCGGCTCGGTGTTCGTCGCCGGCCGGATTGCCGGCGCGCGGCTCGAAGTGGAGGCCGGCGGCAGCCATCCGAAGCTGTTTCGCGCGTCGCCCGCCTCGGCGCAGCGCGCGCTGCAGTTCCTGGCGCGCCACGCATGAGCATGACGCGCGTCGCGCTGCGTGGCGCGCGCGTTCAGGTGCCCGCGCTTGAAGTGCCGCCGCCTCAGGTGCCGAGGCGGGGCGCTGCGCAGCCGCGCCGTGCGCTGCTCGTGCCGCCGCATGCTTTCGCGGATCCGGGCGCGGCCTCCGCGCCGGCCGTTTCGTCGAGCATCCAGCGCGTGAGGCCGTGACGCCCGCCGAAGCCGAGCTTGACGGCCGCCCGTTTCAGGTAGGTCTCGACGGTGCTTTCGCGCAGCGCGAACCGCCCGGCGATGGCGGGCACCGTGTCGCCGGCCAGCAGCGCCGTGCATGCCTCGATCTCGCGCGTCGACAGCTTGACGCCGGCCTGCCGCAGGCGGTCGGTGAACCGCCGCGCCAGGCGTTCCCGGCCGGATTGCGTCGCGGGCGGCGCGGCGGCGGCCGGGCGGGCGGCCGGCGGAGCCGCATCGAGCGCCGCGACGTGGCTTTCGACGATCGGAAACAGCACGTGCGACAGCTCCTTGAGGAAGGTCCGCTCGTGTGGCGCGAAATCGTCGAACGTGTTCGCGCGATACAGCGAGATCAGGTAATAGTGACCCCCCTTGCGAGTCGCGAGGTGGAATTGCGCGCCCCGCAGCGGCACGATCGCCGCCTGCGCCAGGAAGAAGCGGTCGAGCAGCGCGCGGGTCGGCCCGTGGCCGGCGAGCGTGTCGTCGACGTGCAGGCGGCTCGGGTCCGGGCGCGGCGGCATGGGCGGCCCGTATGCGGCGGCGGGCGGGCCGGCCTGCGCGAGCGCCGCGCCCACCGCGCCGAGGCTGCGCACCTCGAGATCGCCGTGCGGCGCGCCGTCGGCCGCGAGTGCCGAAATGCGGATCTCGTCGACGGGGACCGCCGCGGAGATCAGGCTGTACAGCATTCGGGGAAAGCGTCGGCTTCCGCTGCTCGAGATCGCTTCGCCGACGTGTGCGAACAGTCTGTTGAACTCCATGACAGGATTCCTGATGAGACGTTGAAGCTGCGCTTGCGCGCATGGCGGCCGGCATGATTTAAACACCCGGCCGCGCATGCGTCTGTAACGGATAGCCGGGACAACCGACGAATCGCAGGTCGCCGAATCCGGCCCGGCGCGCGGCGACTGTCCCACTTTTCTGCGACAGACAGCGCGCGGCGGCGATGGTCAAATCGACGCTCCGACGCTTGAAGCGGTCGCCGGCCCTGGCGATGCGCCGTCCGTTGAAAAGGGGATCGCCGTGCAAGTTTCCGAATCGATACGAGAGGATCGCCGCGTGACGGAGCGGCATCGTCCGGACGTTCGCTCGCTGCATCACGCGTTCGGCGAGCGTGCGCGCGAATATCCGCATCACGTTGCCGCCGCCGATGAAACCCGGCGGCTGACGTATGCGGAACTGGACCACCTGTCGTCCGCGTTCGCGCGCACGCTGCGCGACGAAGGCGTCGTGCGCGGCGCGCTCGTCGGCCTCTATATGACGCGCGGCGTCGACATGCTCGTCGCGCTGCTCGGCATCCTGAAAGCGGGCGGCGCCTATCTGCCGATCGATCCGACCTATCCGCGCGAGCGCATCGCGCACGTGGTCGCGGACAGCGGCGTCGGCCTCGTCGTCTGCACGGCCGGCACGGCGGCCGGGCTGTCCGGCGCGAACGTGCGCATGCTTGCCGCCGACGCGCTGCTGCCCGCGCTCGCGGCGCACGCGGCCGCCGACGGCTACGTCGAGCCGGCGTCGAGCCCCGACGATCTCGCCTACGTGATCTACACGTCCGGTTCGACCGGCAAGCCGAAGGGCGTGATGGTCGAGCATCGCAACGTGCTGCACCTGATCGAGCAATCGCGCGCGTGGTTCGACTTCGGCGCATCCGACGTGTGGTCGCTGTTCCATTCGATCGGCTTCGACTTCTCGGTGTGGGAGGTGTGGGGCGCGTGGCTGACCGGCGCGCAGGTCGCGGTCGTGCCGTATGCCGTGTCGCGGGAGCCGGCCGCGTTTCACCGCTGGCTCGCGCACCACGGCGTGACGGTCGTCAATCAGACGCCGTCGGCGTTTCGCCAGCTCGACGCGGTCGATCGCGGCGCGGCGCAGCCGCTCGCGCTGCGCTACGTGATCTTCGGCGGCGAAGCGCTGCCGCCGTCGCTGGTCGCGCCATGGCTCGCGCGCCACGGCGACGAGCGGCCGCGGCTCGTCAACATGTACGGCATCACCGAAACGACCGTGCACGTGTCGTTCAGGCGCATCACGCGGCGCGACGTGCAGTCGACGGCGAGCCCGATCGGCGTGCCGTTGCCGCACCTGCGGCTGCATTTGCTCGACGAACGCGGGCGGCACGTCGCGGATGGCGTGACGGGCGAGATCTACGTGGAAGGCGCGGGCGTCGCGCGCGGTTATCTGAACCGGCCCGAACTCACCGCCGAGCGCTTCGTGCGGCTGCCGTGCCCGCAGACGGGCAAGCCCGTGCGCGCATACCGGACGGGCGATCTCGCGATGCGCGGCGAGGACGGCGAATACATCTACGTCGGCCGCGCCGACGAACAGCTGAAGATCCGCGGCTTCCGGATCGAGCCCGGCGAAATCGAGGCGACGCTGCTGCAGGACGGCTCGCTCGATGCATGCCATGTGTGCGGTCACGACTATGGCGAAGGCGACCGGCGGCTCGTCGCCTACGTCGTGCCGGCGCGCGACGCGCAACACGCGACGGATGCGGCGATCGCCGGCCTGAAGGCGCGCGCGGCCGAGCAGTTGCCCGATCACATGCGGCCGTCGGCCTACGTCGTGCTCGCCGCGCTGCCGTTGACCGCGCACGGCAAGATCGACCGGCGCGCGCTGCCCGCGCCGGAAACGGCCGCATGGGCGCCCGCCGCGGACGCGCAACCGGGCGCCGCCGCCGCGCCGCGCACCGACGAGCTCGCCGCCGTGCTGGACGTGTGGCGCGAACGGCTCGGGCTCAAGGGCATCGGGCCGCACGACGATTTCTTTTCGTTCGGCGGCACGTCGCTCGCGCTGATCCGCTCGTTCGTCGAGCTGAAAGCGCGCTACGGCATCGAGTTCGAGCTCGGCGCGCTCGCGAGCGGCGCGACGGCGGCGACGCTCGCCCACTTCATCCGGTCGCGGCGCGTCGACGCGCCGGCGCAGGCTTGCTGACGGACGCGCGCGATGCGCGCCACGGTCATGCGGCTCGCGCATCGTCGTCGTCCCGCGTCGCGGGCCGGCCCGGCGCCGTGCCGTCGCGTCGCCGCTGGCGTGCGCTGGCGGTGGCGTGCGCGCTGCTCGCGGGGTTGCCGGGCTGCATGCTCGGGCCGACTTACCGGCCGCCCGACGCGTCGTCGCTGAAGATCCCGGACGCGTGGCACGCGACGTTGCCGCACGACGGCAGCGTCGTCGAGCTCGCGCGCTGGTGGCGGCAATTCGACGATCCGGCGCTGTCGGCGCTGATCGACGCGGCGCAGGCGGACAGCCCGACGATCGACGCGGCGCTCGCGCGGCTGCGCCAGGCGCGGGCGAGCCGCGCGACGAGCATGGCCGGCCTGCTGCCGAAACTCGACGGCATCGCGTCGTTCAACCGCTCGAACGCGAACACGCAGGCGGTGACGTCGAACGACGTGAGCCAGTCGACGTCGATCCAGAGCGGCGAACTGGACACGATGCGCGCCGGGCTGCAGGCGTCATGGGAAATCGACCTGTTCGGCAAGACGCGGCGCAGGCTGCAGGCCGACGCCGCGCGCATCGACGCGCGGGTCGACGATTGGCACGACGCGCGCGTGAGCGTCGCGTCCGACGTGGCCGACGCGTATTTCCGCACGCGTGCGTGCGAATCGCTCGTCGACGCGCAGGCGGACGAGCAGCGTTCGCGGATCGCGTCGGACGAGGTGACGCGGCGGCGCGTCGCGGCCGGTTTTCTGTCGCCGTCGGACGCGACGCTGCCGAAGGCGTCGATCGCGGAAGGCGAGGACGTGCTCGCGCGCCAGCGCGCCGAGTGCGAGGCGGACCGCAACGAGCTCGTCGCGTTGACCGGCGTGCCGCGCGACGCGCTCGACGCGCGGCTCGCGGCGGGCTACGCGAAAGTGCCCGAGCCGCGCGGCGGTGCGCTCGACGCGCTGCCGGCGCGCACGCTCGAGCAGCGGCCCGACGTGCGCGCGTCGGAGCGCACGCTCGCCGCGGCGAGCGCGGAGATCGGCGAGGCGATCGCGACGCGCCTGCCGTCGGTGTCGCTGTCGGGCTCGATCGAGATCGACCGTTATCAGGTCAGCGGACAGTCGTTGACGCTGCGGCCCTGGCTGTTCGGGCCGACGGTCAACGTGCCGCTGTTCGACGGCGGCAGCGGCGCGGCGCGCGTCGAGGGCGCGCGCGGGCGCTACGACGAAGCGCTCGCGAACTACAAACGGAAGGTCAGGCAGGCGGTGATGGAAGTCGAAAACGCATTGGTGCGGGTCGAGGCGTCGGTCGGGCGGGAACGCGCCGCGCTCGTCGCGCAGGAGAATTACAGGCGCTATGCGCAGACCATCGAGCGGCGCTTCGGCGCGGGCACGAGCGACGTGCTCGAAGTCGAGACGGCGCGCCGGCAGTACGTGACGAGCCGCCAGTCGGTTGCGTCCGCGCGGCTCGAGCGCGCGCAGGCGTGGGTGGCGCTGTATCGCGCGGCCGGCGGCGGCTGGCGGCAGGCGGACACGGCGAGCGATGGCGGGGCGGATGGGGCGGACGGGCCGGAGAAAAGGCAGGCGGTGACGGACGGGCCTGCGACGAGCGATGTGCGCATCGCGAGCGAGGCGGTGCGATGAGCGGCGCGCGTATCGACCGGGTGGTCCGGCGCGCGGCGGCGCTCGCGTGGGTCGCCGCGATGCTTGCGAGCGGTTGCGGACCGTCGCGGCCGTCCGCGGATCAGGCCGCGAATCAGCCCGCGAATCAGCCCACGAATCAGCCCACGAATCAGGATGCCGCCCGGCCGGCCCCGTCCGCCGCCCCCGGCAACGCCGTACTCGGCGTGAGCGTCGTCGCCCCCGAGCTGCGGGACTGGGCGACGCGCGAGCAGGCGAGCGGCGCCGTCGCCGCCTACGACGAGATCGAGCTGACCGCGCCCGGCGAGCTGCCGCTCGCGGCCGTCGACGCGCGCGTCGGCGATCGGGTGCGCAAGGGGCAGGTGCTCGCCCGCTTCGACACGGCCGGCCTGGCGGTGAAGCGTGCCGACGCGCAGGCGGGCGTGGCCGAGGCGAGGGCGCGGCTTGCGCAGACGAGTGCGCAGCTCGACGGCGCGAAGACGCTCGACGAAACCGGCTCGATCAGCCGGCAGGACCTGATCAAGGCGCAGACGCAGGAGAAGGTGAGCGCCGCCCAGCTGGCGGGCGCGCAGGCGCGTCTCGCGGGCATCGAATTGCAGCTGCGCCGCGCGACCGTGCGCGCGCCCGACGACGGCGTGATCGCGACCAGCAAGGCGATCGAAGGCGCGGTGCCCGCCGCCGGCGCGGCGGTGTTCACGCTGATCCGCGGCGGCCGGCTCGAGTGGCGCGCGCAGATGGGCGCGGGCGCGCTCGCCGCGATCCGCCCGGGGCAGCCGGCCGAGCTCGTGCGCGCGGATGGCGGCACGGCGCGCGGCGTCGTCCGCCAGGTGTCCCCCGTGCTCGACAAGACGACGCTCGCGGGCATCGTCTACGTCGACCTGCCGGCGGACGCCGGCGTGCAGGCGGGCGGTTTCGTGTCCGGCGCGATCGTGACGGGGCGCACGCGCGCGCTGACGCTGCCCGATTCGGCCGTGGTCGCGCGCGACGGCTTTCATTACGCGTGGACGATCGACGCGCGCCATCGCGTCCACCCGGTCAAGCTCGTGCGCGGCCGCGCGCAGGACGGGCGGGTCGAGGTGGTCGCGGGCTTGCGGCCGGACGAACGCGTCGTCGCGTCGGGCGCGGGCCTGCTCGGCGACGGCGATACCGTGACGATCGTCGCGGCGCGCGCCGCCGTCGCGCCCGATGCACCCGGTGCACCCGGCGCCGCGAGCGGGGCTGCCGTGCCGGCTCCCGTTCGCGTCGCGGAGAACGGGGGGGCGCGGTGAACTTTCTCGAATGGTCGATCCGCCGGCCGCTGCCGACGATCCTGCTGTTCGCGCTGCTGTGCATCGGCGGTGCGCTCGGCTTTCGCGCGTTGCCGGTGGCCGAGCTGCCGAGCGTCGACGCGCCCGTCATCGCGATCGACGCGAGCCTGCCCGGCGCGACGCCGTCGCAACTCGAGCGCGACGTGACGCGGCCGATCGAGCAGGGCCTCACCGGCATCGGCGCGGTCAAGCGCGTGCTGTCGCAGGTTAAGGACGGCCGCTCGCATACCACCGTCCAGTTCGCGCTCGAGGCCGACCCGCGCGATGCGCTCGAGCGCGTGCGCGCCGCCGTCGCCCGCGTGCGCGGGCGTTTGCCGCCGGACATGCCGGAGCCTGTCGTCGCGCAGGAGCGCGTCGAGCGGGTGCTGCTGGTGTACGCGGTGTCGTCGGCGCGGCTCGATGAGGTCGACCTGTCGTGGTTCGTCGATTCGACGCTCGGCAAGGCCCTGCTCGCCGTGCCGGGTGTCGCGCGCGTCGAGCGGCAGGGCGGCGTGGACCGGCAGATCGACGTCGCGTTGAATCCGGTCGCGCTGCAGGGGCTGCGGATCGACGCGGGCGACGTCGCGAAGCAGGTGCGTGCGCGGCTCGCGGACGCGCCCGCCGCGCGCGTCGACATCGACGGCCGCGCGCAATCGGTGCGGATGGCGCAGGCGGGCACGGGCGTCGCGGCGCTCGGCGCGCTCGAGCTGTCGCTGGGCGACGGCCGGCACGCGGCGCTGGCCGACCTCGCGACGCTGCGCGACGCGACCGCGAGCACGACGCAACGCGCGCTGCTCGATGGCCGGCCCGTCATCGGCGTGCAGGTGATGCAGGCGCCGGGCGCGGACGAAGTCCGCGTCGCGCAGGGCGTGCGCGACGCGATCGAACGGCTGCGGCGCGCGCATCCCGATGTCGACGTGCGCGGCGTCGCGGATTACGTCGCGCCGATCCAGCACGTATTCGACGGCGCGATGCGCGCGCTGCTCGAAGGCTGCGTGCTCGCCGTCGTGATCGTGTGGCTGTTCCTGCGCGACTGGCGCGCGACGCTCGTGTCGGCGTCGGCGCTGCCGCTGTCGATCCTGCCCGCGTTTCTCGCGATGGCGTGGCTCGGCTTCTCGCTGAACCAGCTGACGATGCTCGCGCTGATTCTCGTGATCGGCGTGCTCGTCGACGATGCGATCGTCGAAGTCGAAAACATCGCGCGCCACCTCGGCGACGGCAAGCCGCCGCTGGTCGCCGCGCTCGATGGCGCGCGCGAGATCGGCGTCGCGGTGATCGCGACGTCGCTGACGCTGGTGGCGGTGTTCCTGCCGACCGCGTTCATGAACGGCGCGATCGGCCGCTACTTCAAGCAGTTCGGCTGGACCGCGGCGGCCGCCGTGCTCGCGTCGCTCGCCGTCGCGCGGCTGCTCACGCCGATGATGGCCGCGTACGGGCTGCGCCGCGCGCCGCCGCCGCACGGCGAGAGCCGCGCGATGCGCGGCTATCTCGCGTGCGTGCGCTGGTGCGTCGCGCGGCCGGGGCGCTGCCTGCTCGTCGGCGCGGCGTTCGTCGTCGCGTCGCTGATGGCGCTCGCGGCGCTGCCGAAGGCGTTTCTGCCGGCGCAGGATCGCGCGGAGATCGTCGTCGGCGTGCAGGCGCCGCCCGGCAGCGACCTCGACGCGACGCGCGCGGCGGTCGAGGCCGCGCGGCGCGCGGTGGCGGGCGTGGCCGAGATCGCGTCGGTCTACGCGACGATCGGCGAGCGCGGCGCATCCGGCGGCGCGACCGATGCGGCCGTGCTGACCTTCGCGCTGACGCCGCCCGGCGCGCGCGCGCGCTCGCAGCCGCAGGTCGAGGCGGAACTCGCGCGCCGTTTCGCGGCGGTGCCGGGCGTGCGCTTCACGGTCGGCGACAAGCAGACGGACAAGGTGATGTCGATCGTGCTGTCGAGCCGCGACGGCGCCGCGCTCGACGAGACCGCGCGCCGCGTCGAGCGGGCGCTGCGCGCGGCGCCCGGGCTCGGCGCGGTCGGCTCGACGGCGGCCGCGCGCCGGCCGGCGCTCGGCGTGGTGCTCGACGGGCCGCGCGCCGCCGCGCTCGGCGTCACGCGCGAAGCGGCGGCCGACGCGCTGCGGATCGCGACGGCGGGCGATACGCCCGAGCGCCTGCCGCGGCTCGACGTCGGCGGCCGCCAGGTGCCGGTGCGCGTGCATGCGGCGGAGGCGGCGAACGCGTCGCTCGGCGCCGGCGGCTGGCTGGGCCGGCTGCCCGTGCCGGGGCGCGACGGCAGCGTGCCGCTGGCGAGCGTCGCGCGGCTCGTGGAGGACAGCGAACCCGCGCAGATCGACCGTCGGGACGGCGAGCGTTACGTGACGCTGGATGTCGGCCTCGGCGGCCGCCCGCTCGGCGACGTGATCGCACAGGTCGACGCGTTGCCGGCGCTGCGCGACCTGCCGGCCGGCGTGCGCCGCGGCGCGAGCGGCGATGCGGAATCGCTCGACGAGCTGTTCGGCGGCTTCTATTACGCGATGCTGTTCGGCCTGGCGTCGGTGTACGCGATCCTCGTGCTGCTGTTCGGCGGCTTCGTGCTGCCGGCGACGGTGCTCGTCGCACTGCCGCTGTCGCTCGGCGGCGCGGCGGCGATGCTCGCGGCGAGCGGGCTCAGCCTGTCGCTCGCGTCTCTCGTCGGCCTGCTGATGCTGATGGGCCTGTGCACGAAGAACTCGATCCTGCTCGTGCAGTACGTGCTCGTCGCGCGCGAGCGGCAGCGGCTGTCGCGGGTCGACGCGATCGTCGACGCGTGCCGCAAGCGCGTGCGGCCGATCGCGATGACGACGTTCGCGATGATGGGCGGGCTGCTGCCGCTCGCGTTCGACCCGCAAGGCGACGTGTTCCGCTCGGCGATGGCGATCACCGTGATCGGCGGGCTCGTCACGTCGACCGCGCTGAGCCTGCTGCTCGTGCCGGTCGCGTTCGTGGTGCTCGATGCGCTGCAGGCGAGGATGGCGAAGCGGTTCACGCGGCGTGCGGACGAGGCGGTGCGTGGCGGTGAAGGCGGGAGCGGGGGCGAGGGCGAGGGCGAGGGCGTGAGCCGCGTCGACAGCGGCGGCCTGCACGGCCGGCGCGACCCTGACGCGCGCGGTCGGCAGGACGAGCGCAATCCGCAGGACGAGCGCGCCGACGCCGAATCCGTGCGGAGTGCGTAGCGCGACACGACGCGGTGCGACACGCGCGCCGATCCCGCATCCCTGCAGAGTGCGTAGCGCGACACGACGCGACGCGACACGCGCGCCGATCCCGCATCCGTGCGGGGTGCGTAGCGCGACACGACGCGACGCGACACGCGCGCCGATCCCGTATCCGTGCGGAGTGCGTAGCGCGCACGACACGACGCGACACGCACGTCGATCCCGCATCCGTGCGGAACACATCGGAACGCATGGCGGCGGCCGCGCGGCGGCGCCCACGCGGACGATGTCCCGCCATTCGGTGGCAGACGCGCGCCGCCGCGCGGCCTACGATGCATGCGTCGATCGCCGCGCGCGCGGCCGACGACGCGCCCCCCGGTCCGTCCTGCCCGGCGAACCGGTGTGAACCGAACTCACCGGCGAGGACACCGTGACCCGGCCCATCCCGAAGCTGCTTCATCAGATCTGGTATCAAGGCGAGCATGCGCTGCCGGACAAGTACCGGCGTTACCACGCGACCTGGCGGCGCCATCATCCGGACTGGACGCTGCGCGTGTGGGACGCGCACACGCTGCGCGAGCACGTCGCCGCGCACCACGGCGGATTCCTGCCGCGCTACGACGCGTTCGCGCACGACATCCAGCGCATCGACAGCGCGCGCTACTGCGTGCTCGACACGCTCGGCGGCGTGTATGCCGACATGGACATCGAAAGCCTGCGGCCCGTCGACGCGCTGTTCGACGGCCGGGCGCTCGTGCTGTCGGGCACGCGCGACTACAACAACGCGCTGATCGGCAGCATGCCCGGCCATCCGCTGTGGCGCACCGCGCTCGACGCGTTGTGTGCCGGCGCGAGCGCGCCGCTCGACGACCTGCCGCCGCGCCTGCGTACCCGCGCGGCGATGCAGATCGCGGCGACCACCGGGCCGCGTTTCTTCTCGATGTGCGTCGAGCGAAGCGGCGTGGCCGCGTGGCCGACGACGCTGTGCTGCCCCCGCGACTATTTCGAGCCGGAGGCCGCATCCGCGCAGGCGGCGGCAGAAGCGGGCGCGTACGGCCGCCACGACATGGACCTGAACTGGCAGCCGCCGCATACGCGGCTGCTGTCGCGACTCACGCGCGTGGTGTTCGCGGCGCACGCGAAGATGCGCGGCGCGCAGCGTTGAAGGTGCGAGCGCGGTGGGTGGAGCCTATCCGAATGTTTGTGTGTGAGGCATAAACTGATGGCCAAGGAGCCACGTTATGCCACGCAAACGCAAGGAAGAAGTGACGATTGAACCGGGCAAGGGCTTGAACCTGGACCCGGAACTG
>NZ_CADESW010000005.1 GCF_902830275.1 Burkholderia stagnalis
TGACTTACTTTAGTGTGAGACTCTTGATACTTTTGCTATCCGATCCGAGGATCGGTTCGCTGCCATCAAGCGCCCACACTTATCGGCTGTTAATTTTTAAAGAACGTTTCTGCGAGAAATTCTTCCTTCTCAGCAGCGCTGCGTTGTCAGCAGCAGAGAAGCGAGATTATGAACACTGTTTCGCAGTTCGTCAACAACTTTTTTAACTACTTCGTTGCGACTGCGGGGTTCATCTTCCTGCGCCGGCCGGCCGCCCTACAGGCATCCGACCAACTCCGCTTCCCCCTTCCGCGCCGCGTTGCCGTTAGCGCGAAAGAGGCGTGATTCTAGGCACCCCGCGCCCCAAGCGCAAGGGGGTTTGCGAAATAAATTCAAAAACCCCCGCGCACTCCGATTTATCAATGTGCGACCGCTATATATAGAAAGACAAAAAGCAAAGCGCCGGCACAGGAACCCATTTATGGGATGAACGCCGAATGCCCGGTCGAGTATCATGCCGCGATCGCACTATCCACACCGACCCATGATGGACAGCACCACCCGATCCGACGAAATCGACCTTCGTGACGAATACGCGGCACTGAGCCAGCGCGCCGCCGCGCTGGAAGAACAGGTCCCACCGCTCCTGCAGCGCATTTCAGACGTGCTGCCCCGCATCGGCGGGCAATCCGAACTGGCGGACGATCACCGCGAAGCGCTGGTCGGCGCGCGCAATGCAGCCCTGGTCGCCATCGAAAACTACCAGCAGGCCTTTCCGTTCCTGCAAACCGCGGAATCGATCATCGAGCAGCTGGACAAGACACCCGTACGCGACGAAGACGAAGAGTGGCGCGACGCATTGCTGCAACGTCTCGACGAGCTGATCGACGTCGCGACCGTCATGATCGACGATGCGGACGCGCATTACGAGCAGGCCCAAGACCCCGATCCGGCCGACGTGCCGCCTTCCCTGCTCGACGACTGAACCACCGGGCGCGCCGGCGCACCTCCCGTAAAAGCTCACCGTCGACATGGGAAGTACGCCGGACCGGCGTGCCCGCCTACGGCGCGGCACAACCGACCGGCTCGCTCACCTTCGGCACCCGGATGTACCCGCCCTCGGCATCCCCATAAGCGTCGGCGCCGCCTTCGACCACGAATCGCGCCGTCAGCGCGCACAGCGCCGCGTCCCTCGCATCGACGGAGGTCAGCGTCGTGACGTCGATCCCCATCCGCTCCAGCAATTGCCTGCGCTGAACACGCTTCTGCCTGGCGGACGCGACGTCCTTGCCCAGCAGCGCGCACGTGATCGCATGCGGATAGGTCTCGAAACTCACACGCCCGCCCGCATAGCGCGGCGCACTCAACAGCGGGTACGCGCCGGCAAGCGCCCGATACACCCGCTCGCCAATAAACATCCAGTCGTAGAACCCAGTGGTACTGGTCAGCGCCCGCTCCCGCGCCGGCGTGGAGAACAACGAGATCCGTTCCCGCACCAGCGCGCGCTCGGCCGCCCGATGGCCTTCTCCGGCCCACCATCGGCTCGGCGCATCGACACCCACGGCCACGACGTCATGTTCGAGACACAGCGGCAGCAGCGCCTCCGGCGCCACGCCGTCAGCGCGATGCAGGATCGACGTGCCCTGCAGGATCACGAGATCGCACAGCTTCCGGTTCCCGCCCACGTCGATGCCCGCGACGGGCGCCGTCCGCATCGTCGTCGCCGGCATGGTCACGCCGACGGCCGCGCGTCGTACGCGGCGTCGAAGATCGCCTCGAGCCCCGGATGCACGCCGCGCAACCGGTCGACCACCGCCTTCGCCCAGTCGAAGTACGCCTGCTTGCGATCCAGCGGCCAGTCCGCCGGCGGATGCGTCGCGATATCGCGCAGGTTGCAGATCTTGTCCGCCAGCTTCACGAGTTTCGCGCGGCGGCTGATGTGCGCGGCATGTTCGATCTGCAGGCGCTTGCGCTCGTCCTTCGGCAGCGACTTGTCGTCCGTCACCTCCATCACGATGTCGGCAATATCCTTGCCGAACCGGCGCAGCAATTCCTGCTCGGTGGTCTCCGTATCCTCGACCGTGTCGTGCAGCACCGCGGCGACGATCACCCGCTCGTCCTCGATGCCGGCCTCGTTGGCGAGCACGTCCGCGAGCGCGATCGGATGATTGATGTACGGTGACGCTTCGTCGTCCTTGCGCCGCTGATTGCGATGCTTGTCCGCGGCGAACGCCATCGCGGCGACCAGCTTGTTCATGTTGCCCCCTGATTCGCCGGCACCGCGAGACGGTCCGGCATGCCGTGCCCTCGTGCATTCTTGCAGATTCCGCGAGCGCCGCGCCCACCCCTACGCGGCAGCCGCCTCGCGCTGCAGCGGCACCACGTTCACCTGCTCGCCGAACACCGTCTTCACCAGCGGCAGCAAGTGATCGTGGTGCGTGAGGAACAGCACCTGCGTGCGCGTCGACAAGTCCCGCAACGCCTCGAGGCCCGCCTTCGATCGCGCGTCGTCGAAATTGATGAACAGATCGTCGGCGACGAACGGCAACGCGGTCTTGTTGCGCAGCTGGAGTTCGAGCGCCGCGATCCGCAGCGCGAGGAACAGCTGGTCGCGCGTCCCTTCGCTCATCCCGGTCACCTCGACCGTCGTGCCCTTCGTCCGCTTCGCATGCAGTGCAGGCGGCGTCGTCTCGGTATCGACCGCCAGCCTCGCGAACTCGCCGAGCGTCAAGCCCGCGAAAATCTCCCCCGCGCGCTTGAGCATCGGCCCCTGCTTCTGGTCGCGATAGCGATCCGTCGCCCACTTCAGCAGCCGGCTCGCCGTCGCGGCTTCCAGATACTGCTCGGCGGCGTCGCCCATCGCGGACAGCGCTTCCTGCCGCTTCGCCTCGGCAACCGCCGCGCCGGCCTGGCCGGCGACCGCGCCGAACGCCTGCTCCGCCACCACCTGCCGCTGCGCGAGTTCGTTCAGGCGCTTGCCGATGTCGCTCAATGCCTGTTTCGCCGATTCGAGCAGCGCCGGCACCTCGGCGATGTCCTGTTCCGCGATCTCGGCCTCGATCGCGTCCTGCGACAGGCCGTCGCCGTCCCGCACGAGCGCCTCCTGCGCCGTGTCGACCGCCTGCCGCAGCTGGCGCTGCCGGTCGGAGCGCTCGGCCAGCGGCAGCGCCGCGTCGATCGACGCGACGCCGGCCGACTCGAGCAGCGGCTGGATCCGGGCGTCCGCGCCCGCGACCGCGGCCACCGCATCCGCCACCTTGCCTTCGGCCTGGCGGATCGCGTCGTCGGCCCGCTCGATCGCCTTCGCGGTTTCCCTGGCGGCCGCGAGGCGCGCCGTCAGCCTGCGCGCGACCTCCGGCCCATTGCCGGCCGCCAGCAGCGCGGGATCGAGCGCGTCGGCAAGCCGCCGCGCATCGCGCTCCAGCGCGGCCAGCTCGGCGCGGATCGCGGCCATGCGGCCGCGCGGCGCATCGGCAGCCGCCAGGCCGGCCGCAACGGCATTCGCCAGCTCGACCGCGCCCTCCGCCGCCGCGAGCGTCACGGCGCTCGTGTCGAGCCGCGCGTCCGCCAGCGCGTCGCGCCATTGCGTCTGCCACGCGTCGTAGGCCGCCTGTGCAAGATCGGCCTTCGCCTGCGCGCCCGCACACCCGCGTTCGGCCTGGCGCGCCTGGTCGGCGAGGCTGCCTTGCTGCGCATTCGCCTTTTCCGCCGCCTGCACGAACGACTCGGCGGCCACGATACGCGCCGCCAGCGCATCCGACTCGCTGCCGCGCGCAACCGTGCGCAACGCCGACGCCAATGCCGCGTCGGCCGCCGCGCGCGCCGTGCGCATCGTGTCGAGCTCGTGCGCCTGACGTTCGAGCTCGGCCTGCGCGACGAACACCGCTTCACGCCGGGCCAGCCAGTCGTTCAGGTCGGCCAGCGGCATGCCCGGCACGCCGGCGGCCGTCATCAACTGCGCCCACGCGTCGCGAAGCGCGGACAGCGACTGCTCGCGCTCGGCCAGCGCGGCCTGCTTGCGCGCCGCGTTCGCACGCGCCGACTCGACCTGCTGACGCAGCGACTGCAGCGTCGCCGCCGCCTGCGTCGTGCCGAGCTGGGAATCGACGAGCTCGTCCGCGAGCCGGATCGCATCATCGACGGCCGGCGCGCCGGCGTCGACGCCGACCGCGCCGCGCTTGATCTCCCCCCACGCGCCGTCGCGGCGCGTGCGCGCTGCCTGCACGTCGGCGCTCGTCACGACCTTGTGATTCTCCGTGAAATGCCTTTCCTGCAGCTCGAGCCGCTCCAGATCCTCGCGCGCCTGATCCAGCGCGTCGCGCGCCGCGGCGACCGCGCTCGCCTGCTCGCTGTCGTCCTTCTGCCACGCGGCGAGCCGCGCGGTCGACGGCAGGTCGAGCGCGCGCAACGCCGCCGCCGGCCGGCGCCACTGCCCGAGCCCGTCGAGCGCATCCCGCAGCGCGCGTTCCGACGCGGCCACCTCGCGCTCGAGCGCCTGCTCCCGCGGCGCGCTGTTGCGGAAGCCCTGCGCATCGGCGAGCGCGGTGCGCAGCGCGTCCGGCACCTCGACGGTCGCCAGCCCGGCCAGTTGATCCCGCAGTTGCGCAAGCTCGCGCGCCCGTTCGTCGAGCGCCTCGCGCGCGCCCAGCAGCGCCTGCTGCAGCGCGCCGTGCTCGCGCAACAGGTTGGTGACCGTCTTCAGCGACAGCGCCTTCGGCAACGCCGCGCGCAGCGCCGCTTCGTCCGCGGGCCAGCCGAGCTGCGCGGCAGCGCCGAATGCAGCCGACAGATGACGTTCGAGCTCGGCCTCGCGCAGCAGCAAATCCTGCGGATGATTCGCGCACGCGCTGCGCAGCCGGTCGAGCGCCTCGATGTCGCCCGCCAGCGCAAGCGCGCCGCCGTCCGCGTCGATCGCGTCGCGCGCCTGCCGCCGGGCGGCGAGATCGGCGCGCCGCTCCTCCAGCACCTTGCGCTCCGCCGCGAGATCGCCCTGTGCCTTCAGCAGATCCGCATACGCGGTCGGCGGCAATTCGACGACATCGCCGAGCTCCGCCAGCGCGGCGTGCTTGACCGTCAGCTCCTTCAGATACGGCGCGAGCCGTCGCACGCGCTCGAGCTTCGAGCGCAGCGATTCGAGCCGGCGCTGGTCGGCACGCACGTGCTCGATCTCCTGCTCGACCGCCTCGCATGCTTCCTTGCGGTCGACCCAGTCCCGCGTGCGCACTTGAACCGCCTTCAGATCGCCAACCGCTTCGTTGAAGGCCGTCTCGGCCACCGCGAACGCGCTGCCGCTGCGCCGCGGCGCCCACAGCTCGAGCGCGCGCGCCTCCAGTTCCTCGCGCACGGGCCCGAGGCTCCCGACGCCCGCCGCCGATTCGAACAGCACCTGGCCGAGCTTGTCGGACGCATCGAGGATGCTCCTGCCGCCTTCGACCAGCCGCCCGTGATCGAGCCCGAACATCTGCTCGAAGAACTCCTTGCTCGCGCCGTCGAGCACGGCCGCCAGATAATCGTCCGGCAGCTTGTCGTCGGCCGGCGTGCGCAGCGGGCTGCGGCCACGTGCCCGGTGGAACGCCAGGTCGCCGGCGGCGCCTTCGAGCACGCCGCCGAGCCGCAGCTCCGGCGTGCTGTGCAGGAAATCCAGCGGCGTCTGCAGCTTCATGCCGAACAGCAGCTCCGACACGGCCGTGCGGATCGTCGACTTGCCGGCCTCGTTGGGCCCGACGATCACGTGGAAATCGTGCTCCGCCCGCGGAAAGCGCAGCGTCGCATCGGTGAACTTGCCGTACTTGATCAGATCGAGTTGCTTGATGCGCATCGCTCATTCCCCCCGCGACAGGCGCGCGAGCAGCGCGGGCCCGACCTGCTGCACCAGCCCCGTCAGTTCGCCGGCGCGGGCCAGCCCGAGCAGCGGCGCGTCCTCCTTCACCTCGCTGCGCACCTTGCCGACGAACGGCCGCAGGTCGCGTTCGAGCAGCGCGAGGAAATCCGGGTCGTGCGCGGCGTCCGCCAGGATCTGCTTCAGATCCTCGAGCGCTTCCAGCTGCTCGCGCTCGCCGTGCGGCTCGTGCGCCGCGGACGTCGCGAGCTTGACCTTCTCGAGCCACAGCCGCTCGTTGCCGATGATGCCGATCTGGTTCAGCACTTCCGCGCGCAACTGCGGGGCCCGCCCGAAGAACAGCCCGTGCGCGGGCGTTTGCCCCGTCACCGTCACGCGCACCGCGCGCGGCACGTGGCCGTCGACCGCCAGCAGCGCCTCGAGCGACTGGCCGATCTTGCGCGACAGGTCGGCGATCGACGCGCAATCCGACGCATCGACCGACACCGCCTCCCAACGGAGCACGTCGAGAAACAGGCGCTCGACCTGCGTATGCCCGTTCTCGACCGTGACGAGCACCGCGCCGCGGCGGCCCGTCTCGCGGATGTGCCGGCCCTGCAGGTTCCCCGGGAACACGACGGTGGACGGCCCCGACCACTGCTGGAATTCGTGCACGTGACCGAGCGCCCAGTAGTCGTAGCCCTTCGCATGCAGCTCCGCCAGCGTGCACGGCGCGTAGTTCGCGTGGGCCGCATTGCCCTCCAGCGCAGTGTGCAGCACGCCGATGTTGTAGTGGCCGGCCACCGGCGCCGGATAGCCGATCGCCAGGTTCTCGACGACCGCCTTGTCCTTGAAGCTCTGCCCGTGCAGCGCGACGTTGAATTCCGGCAGCAGGTGCACCTCCGGCTTGCGATGGCTGAACACCGTGACGTTGTCGGGCAGCGTCAGCTTCTTCGTCATCTCGCTCTCGGCGTCGTGGTTGCCCCACAGCACGAACGCGCGGATGCCCGCCTTGCGCAGCCGCCCCATCTGCTGGCCGAAGAAGATGCCGGTGTTGTGATCCTTCCAGTCGCCGTCGTACAGATCGCCGGCAATCACGAGAAACGCCACCTCCTCCTCGATCGCGCGGTCGACGAGCTGCCGCAGCGCGTCGCGCGACGCGTTGCGCAACTGCGCGGCCGGCGCGTCGGGATAGGCGCTCAGGCCGTGCAGCGGGCTGTCCAGGTGTATGTCTGCCGCGTGGATGAACTTCACGACGATTCCTCGGGTACGTATCGGGTTTGAAGCAGGCGATGCCGCGGGCCGGTGCGCCCGTCGCGACATCGCAGGAATCGGCAGATTGTAGTGGTCATTTCGCCGGACGCCCCGGATTGCGCGCGCCCGAACGCGCGCACCGGCCGGCGCCGGTCACTCCCCGCGCGGCACGGGCGGCGGCGCAAAGCGGTTGTCGTTGCCCGGGAACGGGTTCGCGTTGCGCCGCAGCGCATCCTCGTCCGGCGCCTTCTGCGCGAACAGCGCGACGCCGATCACGCCGACGTTCGCGGTGTCGCCGTGGATCGAGTTCGCGACATAGCTGTCGGGCACCGCCGCGAAGCGGAACGCCGCGACTTCGTCCTGGCTCTTGCGGAACCCGTCGATCGTCAGCGTGCGGCCCGGATCGAGCACGTAGCCGCCGTTCGTGTAGCTGCCGGGGCGGCCGGTCAGCACGTCGAGCCCGTCGACCGTCGACACGACCTCGAACGCGCGGCGGCCCTGGTTGCGCAGCACGATCCGGTAGCGCGCGCCGTCGACGCCGGCCATGTGCCAGCGGCCGTCCTGGCGGGCGAGACGCAGCGGCGCGCCGCGCTCGTCGATGAACGACAGCGCGACGTCGCCGTTCGCGAGCGCGACGCGGGTGGGCAGCGCGCGCACTTTCGCGGCGGCCGGACGCCCCGGCAGTGCGTCGTTGTAATAGACCGACGTCACGTCGGTCGGCGTCGCCGGGTTCGCGCGCTCGAAATCGACGCGGCGGGTCTCGGAGCGCACCGCCTCGCCCCATGCGGTGCCGAGCCCGCGGCGCTCCTCGGGTTGCGGGGACGGCGCGGCGGAAGACGGCGCGGCGGATGCGGCGGACGGCGGCTGCGACGAACTGCAGGCGGCAAGCCAGAGCGCGCAGACGAGCGCGAGCAGACGGAACAGGAAGGTCATGTTCGTGAGATCTCGGAATGTTATCGAGCCGCGCCGGCAGGCCGGGCGGCGTTTTTTCGTGGATGGGTCGTCACGATGTCGATCGGACGCGTTCGCGCCCGGCAACCGGCGGCCTGCTGCCGGCCCGGCTGCGGGCGGCACCGCCATTTAAGCACGGTGCGGGCGCGGGCGGCAGGGGCGTTGCGGGAACGGGAGCCGTGCGTGGCGGTCGGCGAGCATCGTGCTCGGCGCCGCACGGCATGCCCTGCGCGGGATCGCGCGCAACGCCGCCGCGCCGGCGCGGATGTGGGCGCGGATGTGGGCGCGGATGTGGGCGCGGATGTGGGTGCGGATGCGGGTGCGGATGCGGGTGCGGGTGCGGGTGCGGGTGCAGGTGCAGGTGCAGGTGCGGATGCGGACAGTCAGTCCGTCCGGGCAGCCGCGCACGCGCAGCGCCCCGCGCTTCCGCGCCCGAGAACGCTCAATCCGCAGCCGGGATCCACGCCGCCGTCGCCGCGTCGCTCGCGCGGAACGCCGGGAATTTCGCGCCGAGTTCGGCAATCGTGCGGATGTCGTGCTTCACGAGATCGTCGCGCGTGACCAGCACCGGCTTGACCACGATCCGGCGCCCGGGGTCCTGCCCGGCCACCAGCAACGCGGCGGCCCGCACGGAAACCGCGCCGACGACCGCGGGATTCGTCGCCGCCGTCGCCACCCACGCGCTGTTCGGCGCGCGGATCGCGTCGATGTCGGCGGTCGAGATGTCCGCGCTGTAGATGCGCACCTTCGACGACAGCTTCGCCTCGTCCGCCGCGAGCTTTGCGCCGCGCGCGAATTCGTCGTACGGCGCGAACACCACGCGGATGTCGGGATGCGCGCGGTACGCGGCGGCCGCCTGGTTCGCGACCGACTGCGCGATCGGGTTGTCGACGGTGCCCCAGCGCGCCTTTTCCACGACCTTCGGATGCGCGCGCTTGAAGTCGCGCCAGGCCGCATCGCGCCGGTCGAGCGGCGCGAAGCCGGCGACGTACACGTAGCCGGCCGCGAACGCGTCGCCGTTGTCCTTCACCGCCTGGTCGAGCAGCAACGCCGCGAGGTCGCGGTCGCTCTGCTCGATCTGCGGGACTTTCGGATGGCCGAGGTCGACGTCGAACGCGACGACCTTGATGCCCTTGTCGAGCGCGCGCTGGACGACGTCCTTCAGCGATTCCGGCAGCCCGTGGTTGACGATGATCGCGGCCACGCCGAGGCTGATCGCCTGCTGGATCTGCTCGCGCTGCTCGGCCGCATCCTGGCGGCCTTCGTAGATGCGCAGGTCGATGCCGAGCGCCTTGGCCTGCTTCTGCGCGCCGGCTTCATATGCCTGGAAGAAATCCCCGGTCGACAGGTAATTGACCAGCGCGATCCGCACGCCGCCCTTGTCGAACGGCGCGGGCGCGCCCTTGAGCGGGCCCGCGTGCGCGCCGGGCGCGGCCAGCGCAGCGGCCGACGCCAGCGCAAGCACGCCGCCGATGCGGCCGATCCAGGATTTGCGACGAAACCACGATCTCATGAATGCTCTCCAGCCGGTCAGGCAACAGGGAAATCAGCAAACGGCCTCACGCCGCCGGCACGCCGGCGCCCGCGCGATAGCGCGCGCCCGGATGCGGATCGGCAAGCCGCGCGCCGCGGCCGTGCAGCTTCTCGCGCAGCGTGCCGTCCGCATAGTCGGTCTTGTACACGCCGCGCCGCTGCAGCTCGGGCACGACGAGCTCGACGAAATCGGCAAAGGTCTCGTGCGTCAGCGCGTAAGCGAGGTTGAAGCCGTCGACGTCCGTCTCGTCCACCCACGATTGCAGCTCGTCGGCGATCTCCTGCGGACTGCCCACCGACAGCGGCCCGAGCCCGCCAATGCCGCCCCACTTCGCGATCTCGCGCACCGTCCACACGCGGGTCGGATCGGCGCTCGACAGCGCCTCCACCGCCGATTGCACCGCGTTGCTCTCGACATGGCGCAGCGGTTCGTCGAGGTCGTAGCGGGACAGGTCGATCCCCGTCCAGCCCGACATCAGCGTCAGCGCGCCCTCGTCGCTCGCGTAGCGGCGGTAGTCCGCGTGCTTCGCGTGCGCGTCCGCCGACGTCTTCCCGGTGATCACGGTATGCAGGTTGAAGATCAGCACGTCGTGCGGATCGCGGCCGAACGCCTTCACGCGCGCCCGGATGTCGGCGACGAAATTCTTCAGGATCGTGCGCGACGGCGCCGCGATGAAGATGCACTCCGCGTGCTGCGCGGCGAAATCCTTGCCGCGCTTCGAGGCGCCGGCCTGGTACAGCACCGGCGTGCGCTGCGGGGACGGCTCGCACAGGTGGATGCCCGGCACGTCGAAGTACGTGCCGCGATGGCCGATCGGATGCACCTTCGACGGCTCGGTGAACACGCGCCGCGCGGCGTCGCGCACGACGGCGTCGTCTTCCCACGACGCCTCCCACAGCTTGTAGCAGACCTCGAGGTATTCGTCCGCGAGCGCATAGCGCTCGTCGTGGTTCGCCTGCGCCGGCAGGCCGACGTTGCGCGCGGCGCTGTCGAGGTACGACGTGACGATGTTCCAGCCGACGCGGCCGTTCGTCAGGTGATCGAGTGTCGACATGCGCCGCGCGAACGGATACGGATGCTCGTACGACAGCGAACACGTGACGCCGAAGCCGAGATGCTCGGTCACGTTCGCCATCGCCGACACGAGCAGGATCGGGTCGTTGACGGGCACCTGCGCGGCCTGCCGGATCGCCGCTTCCGCGTTGCCGCGGTACACGTCGTAGGTGCCCAGCACGTCCGCGATGAACAGGCCGTCGAACTTGCCGCGTTCGAGCAGCTTCGCGAGGTCCGTCCAGTAGTCGAGATGCTTGTAGCGCCATGACGTGTCGCGCGGATGCGCCCACAAGCCCGGCGACTGGTGCCCGACGCAGTTCATGTCGAATGCGTTGAGGCGAATCTGTCTGGCCATGATCGGCTCCGGTGATCGATTCAGAGCGCGCCGTGGCGCGGCGGCAGCACGTCGTTCAGGAAGTAGTTGCCGATCGCGATGTATTTCCAGCGCACCGGATCGTGCAGCGTGTGCGTGCGCGCATTGCGCCAGTGGCGATCGAGGTTGTGCTCGGCGAGCACCGCCTGCGTGCCGGCGAGTTCGAGCAGGCGCGTCGACGCCTGCAGCGCGATCTCCGTCGTCGCGGCCCGCGCCTGCGCGACCGCGATCGACGCGGCGGCGACGGTCGCTTCGTTCGACACGTCGGCCGCGGCGTCCACGCGACGGCCGGCGCGCTCGACCAGTGCGCTCGCCGCTTCGAGCTGCAGCGCGAGCTTGCCGAACAGTTCGAGCGTGAGCGGATCGTCGCCCGCGCGCTCGACGCCGCTGTCGACCCACGGCCGCGAACGCTCGCGCACGAAGCGCCGCGCATCGGCGAACGCCGCGCGCGCGATGCCGAGATCGACCGCCGCGTGGATGAGCTGGCCGAGCGGGCCGACGGTGGTCGGCCGCGCATCGAATGCCGCACTGTACGGCACGACCGCCGACGCCTCGACGTACACGTTGTCGAGCGTCGTCGTGCCGCTGCCGGTGGTCCGCTGCCCGAAGCCCGACCAGTCGTCGACCACCGTCAGGCCCGGCGTGCGCGCGTCCGCGAACGCGACGTGCAGCGTGTCGTCGGCCGCTTTCGCGACCACCGGAATCCATTGCGCGAACAGCGCGCCGGTCGAATAGAACTTGGTGCCGTTGATGCGGAAGCCGTCGCCGTCCGGCGTCAGCGTGGTGCGATAGTCGCGCACGGTTTTCGTGCCGCGCTCCGACAGCGCATTGCCGAACCGGTCGCCCGCCAGCGCGCGCCCGAAATAGAACGCCTGCTGCTCGCGCGTGCCGTTTACGCGCAGCACGTCGAGCATGTAGAAGTGGTTCTGCGGGATCTGCCCGAGCGCCGGATCGGCCTCGGACACGATCGCGGTGACTTCCGCGAGCGTCGCGAACGACACCTGCGCGCCGCCATGTTCGCGCGGCACCGTGATGCCCCACAGGCCGCTCGCCGAATACGCGTCGATTTCGGCGTAAGGCAGGCGGCGTTCGCGATCGCGCAGCGATGCTTCCCGCGCGAACGTGCCCGCGATGTCGCGCGCGACGCTCAGCGCCTGTTCGTCGCTGTCGATGCGCGCGGCATGCGGCGTGCCGCGCGCGAGGGTTGATGCGAGAGCGCTCATGAATTCAGTTCCATGGATGACGCGCCGGCTTCACGCCGTTCAGGTAGTAGTTGCCGACGAGGTGGTATTTCCAGCGCATCGGATCGTGCAGCGTATGCGTGCGCGCATTGCGCCAGTGACGGTCGAGGTTGTGCTCGCCGAGCGTCGCCTGCGTGCCGGCAAGTTCGAACAGCTTCTCGCTCGCGAGCAGCGCGATCTCGGTGGTCAGCACTTTCGCCTCGCCGACCGCGACGGATGCGCGCGCGACGTCGTCCTCGGTGATCGCGCCCTGCCGGGCGACCTCGTCGAGCACGCGCGCGGCGCGCTCGAGCAGCGCTTCGGCGGCATGCAACTGGATATGCAGGTGACCGATCTCGCGCACCGTCAGCGGATCGTCGCTCGCGCGCTCGACGCCGCTGTCGATCCACGGCCGCGAGCGCGTGCGCACGAACGTCAGCGTATCGTCGAGCGCGGCCTTCGCGATGCCGGCGTCGATCGCGGCCTGGATGATCTGCGAGATCGGGCCGTTGAGCGTCGGCTCGTCGGACACGCGATGCGCGGGGAACACATGCGAAGCCGGCACGCGCACGCTGTCCAGCACCACCGTGCCGCTCGCGGTCGTGCGCTGGCCGAAGCCCGACCAGTCGTCGATCACGGTCAGCCCCGGCGTGCCCTTCGGAATGTAGGCGAGCCAGCCCTTGCGCGCATCGTCGAGGCCGAGCACCGGCACGAAGTGCGCGAACAGCGCGCCGGTCGAATAGAACTTGGTGCCGTCGACCACGTAGTGATCGCCGTCGCGCCGCACGCGCGTCTTCAGGTCGAGCACGTTTTTCGTGCCCTTCTCCGAGAAGCCGTTGCCGAAGCGCTTGCCGTTCAGGATCTCGGCGAAGAAGTAACGCTTCTGGTCCTCGGTTCCGGTCAGCGCGATCACGTCGACGAGGCCGAAGTGATTCTGCGGCAATTGCCCGAGCGACGGATCGGCCACCGCGATGATCCTGACCACCTCGACCAGCGTGACGAACGACACGCCCGCGCCGCCATAGGCCTTCGGCACCGTGATCGCCCACAGGCCCGACTGCGAGAACCATTCGATCTCGTCGTGCGGCAAGCGCCGTTCGCGGTCGCGTTCGGCCGCGCCCTGCGCGAGACGGCCCGCCAGTTCATGCGCGACCGCGATCGCCTGCGCATCGTCGGCGATCACGCGAACTGCCTGCCGGTTCGCGTCCGGCGCGTGCGTCGGGTGCGCCACGTCAATCTCTGCCATATGCGTCTCCGTCTGAATGACTGATCGCTCAATCTATCAGCGGGATTCGCACGCGCAAACCGAGCGATTCGGCAATGGATATTCCATCGCGCGGCAAGCGCGGCAAGCGCGGCAGGCGCGGCAGGCGCGGCAGGCGGCAAGCATCGCGCTTGCGGGTGCCGTCGTTTCAGCCCCGCGCATCCGCGCGCCGCCCGACGCCGAACGTGAACGCCAGCGCGAGCACCAGCAGCGCGCCCTTGATGAAATCCTGCATGTAGTACGGCGCATTCAGCATCGTCAGGCCGTTGAGCAGCACGCCGACGAACACCGCGCCCACCACGGTGCCGAACACGTTGGGCCGTTTCGCGCCCCACACCGCATAGCCCACCAGCGCGGCGGCCACCGCGTCGAGCAGCAGCGAGTGCCCGGCGCTGACGTCGCCGCGGCCGACCCGCGCGGCGATCAGCACGCCACCCAGCGACGCGATCGCGCCCGACGCGACGTATGCCGCGATCCGGTAGCGCAGCGTCGGCGCACCCGCGAGCCGCGCGGCCGTCTCGTTGCCGCCGATCGCCTGGATCACGCGGCCCCAGCGCGTCGTCTCCATCACGATGCACGCGAGCACCGTCAGCACCGCGAGCATCAGCACCGGCAGCGGCACGACGTCGAACACGCGCATGCGGCCGAGCGCCAGGAACGCGGCGGGGAACACGCCGGTCGCGTCCGTGCCGTCGGGCAGCACCGTGCCGGTCGCGAGCGAGCGCCCGCCGGTCGGGATCAGTTGCAGGCCCGCCAGCAGGAACAGCGTGCCGAGCGTCGCGAGCTGGTCGGGCACGCGCAGCCGCGTGATCAGCACGCCGTTGAACAGGCCGGCCGCGATGCCGAGCGCGATGCACGCAACCACGGCCGCCAACGTGCTGCCGTGCCAGACCACCAGCACGTAGCTGGCCGCCATCTGCGCCGACGCGGCCACGCTGCCGACCGACAGGTCGAAGCCGCCGGCCGCCAGCGTGATCGTCACGCCGATCCCGAGCAACGCGACGATCGATACCGACTGCAGGATGCTGAACAGGTTGTCGAGGTTCAGGAACGCCGGTTCCCGGGCCGCGAACACGGCGACGAGGAGTGCGAGGACGAGCAGGATGCCGGTGCGTTCGAGCGTCTCGCGCACACGGTGCCATGCGGCGTGCGTGCGCGGGCCGGAGGCCGCGTCGCGGCCGAATGACGAGGTAGCGGGTTTCATCGAGGATGGACTGATGCCGGATCGGTGGTGAATGCGTGATCGAGCGTCGCGCGATCGAAGCGCACGACGCGATCCGCGATCTCGAACGCCTCTTCGAGATCGCTGACGAACACCAGCGTCGCGCGTGTGGGGGCCTGCCGCCGCAGCGTATCGACGATGTCGGCGCGCGCACCGGCGTCGACGCCCTGGAACGGCTCGTCGAGCAGCAGCAGCCGTGCGGGTTCCGCATGCCAGCGCGCGAGCACCACCTTCTGCTGGTTGCCGCCGGAGAGATGCGAGACGCGCGCGTCCGGGCCGGTGCAACGAATGCCGAACTGCGCGATCGCCGCGCGGGCCGCCGCGCGCTCCCGTGCCCGGTGCACCGCGCCGCGCGCGAACCAGCGCGGCAGGAACGGAAAGCTGAGCGTGCCCGCGATCGATGCGAACGGGACGTGGTCCGGAAACAGCGACGTGCGCCAGCGATCCTCGCCGGCCAGGAACACGCCCGCGCGAATCGCGTCGGCCGGCGAGCGCGGACGCCATGGCCGCCCGTCGAGCGTCATCGCGCCGCCGGCCGCATGGGCCGCGCCGAAGATCGCGCGCGCGACGCGCGATTTTCCGCCGCCCACCGGGCCCGCGAGCGCGACGATCTCGCCGCGCCGCACGTCGAGATCGAACGGCGTGCTGGCTGCGGTCAGCCGAAAATCCCGCATGCTGAAGCACGCGTCGAGCGGCGCGGCGTCCGCGGCGCGATGCGTGCGGTCCTTGCGCAGCGGCCGCCCGATCATCGTATCGACCGCGGCGTCGAAATCGATCGGCGCCGGCAGATCGGCGACGATCCGCCCGTCGCGGACGATCGCGACGCGATCGGCGATGCGGCGCAGGTCGCCGAGCCGGTGCGACACCAGCAGGATCGCGACGCCGTCCGCGCGCAGCGCATCGAGCAGCGCAAAGAGCCGCTCCGCTTCCGGCGCGGACAGGCTCGCGGTCGGTTCGTCGAGAATCAGCAGCGCGGGATGCGTGGCCAGCGCACGCGCCAGCGTGACGCGCTGCTGCCCCGCGAGCGACAGCGACGCGAGCGGCGCGCGCAGATCGACGTCGAGCCCGACGCGCGCGGCAAGCGGTGCCGCCGCGTCACGCCGTGCCGCGAGCGGCGCGCGCCACGGCGACGCCGGATCGCACAGCCGGTCGAGCAGCAGGTTGTCGGCGATCGACAGCGCCGGCACGACCGCATCCGCGATCGCCTGATGCACGGTGGCGACGCCGAGCTGCGTGGCCGCGCGCGGCGACGCGGGCCGATACGGCGCGCCGCGCAGCGTCAGCGTCCCGCCATCGGGCGGATATACGCCGCTCAGGATCTTCACGAGCGTCGACTTGCCCGCGCCGTTCGCCCCCATCAGCGCGATGGCTTCGCCGGCGCGGATCGACAGGTCGACGGCCGACAGCGCAACGGTGGCATCGAAACGCTTCGATACGCGGGAGACGGTCAGGATCGGCGATGACATCGGGCGGAAGATCGCATACGCGGCGCGGAACGGGATGGATCATCGTAACGACCGCGATCGCATGCGCCAACGAAGCATTCCTCATATCTTTACGCCGGCGAAGCGATACGCGCACGGCATCTCGGCAGCGCGCGCCGCCCTAAAGTTGCCGCGCGCGCTGCCGTCAATACGACCGCAGAATGTGTGCCCCTTATCGCGAACCCGGACCCCATGGACATTACAAGCTGGAAGGAACACGCGCATCGAACCCTGTCGACGAACGGGAATGTGCAGGACACGATCGCATTGCTGGCGCGCGAGCCCGACGAGGCGGATTGGGAAGCCAACATGCTGCTCGGCATCCTCCACGGGCAAGCGCGCGATCTCGACAATTCGGTCAGGTTCCTGGGCCGGTCCGCTGCCGGCAACCCGAACAATCCGGACACGATTTTCTTCCTGGGCTGCTTCCAGGCGTTGCAGACACCCGGCTTCCACAAGAGCTGGGCCGTGCGGCGCGATCACGCCCGGCAAGCGCTCAGCCTGGTCCAGGACACGCCGGATGCGGCGCCCTGGCCGCAACTCAAGCTCTGCCTCGAGATGCTGGCGCAGGCGGCCACCTACGTCGGCCCGGCGGAGGACGCGGAATTCGCGTATCGCTGGCTGATCCGGATCGACCCGGGCAATGCGGGGCATTACGCGAACCTTTCGCAGCTGCGCGCGGACGACAACCTCGAAGAAGCCGCCGCGCTGCTCGACACGGCGCAGTCGATCGATCCGCGCGTCGCGAACGGAAACGATCTCGCGCTGTCGCGCGAGGTGCGTGCGGCCGGCGCACGACGCGCGCCGATCGCGCGCGCGAAATACCCGACCACGAAGGAGATGCGCGGCGATCTCAAGGCCGCGATTCGCTCCACCCTGCTCAAGGACCTGCCGCAGCAGCGCTTCATCAGCCGGGATACCCGGTTCTTCACGCTCGGCTCGTGCTTTGCGCGCGAGATTGCCACGCGCATGATCGAGCGCGGCTATCAGGCCGACTTCTTCGAGGTGGTCGAGCACATCAATTCGAGCTTCGCGAACCGGAGCATGGTCGACTGGGCGATGGGCCGCTGCAAAGGCCAGGCCCGCGAGCGGCTCGACGAGCTGTTCGCATCGCTGAACATCACGCCGGACGGGCTGCAGGCGCGCTGGGCCGCCTCGAACGTGTTCATCTACACGCTGGGCGTGGCGCCGGCCTTCTTCGACCGGCAGTCGGGCGCATTCGTGATGCCGTCGAATTCGGCGTTCGCATCGCGCGCATTTGCGGAGATGTACGACTTCCGCACCACCACGGTCCAGGAAAACCTCGACAACCTCGAATACATCACGTCGCACATGCGCGCGCTGAACCCGAACGTGAAGATCGTGATCACCGTGAGCCCGGTGCCGCTGAAAACCACGTTCGAGTTCAAGTCGGCGATGCAGGCGGACTGCATCTCGAAGTCGACGCTGCGCGTCGTCGCGCACGAGTTCGTCACGAAACACCCGGACGTCGTCTACTGGCCGAGCTTCGAAGTCGTGCGCTGGCTCGGCGGGCACGTCGGGCCTTACTACGGCACCGACGACGATTCCGCGCTCCATATCGGCGACGACGTGGTCAAGGCCATCACCGATCTGTTCATCGAGCATTATTCGTAACCGGGCCGGCGGCATCGAACGCGGGCGTCGCTTCGGCGCGCCGCCCGCGGTGACGGACGCCTAGCCTTTCGGCGGCCGCTGGCAGATCACGCCGTACCAGCCGAGCCCCTTGTACGTCTCGTAGCCGGGCGTCGCCGCGAACGACACGGTCGCGCCGTCGCGCATCCGGTAGAAGCCCACGGCCCTGCCGTCGGTCTGCAGGCGGAACGGCTCGTCGAGCACGCCCTTGCCGTCCGAACTCGCGATCACGCGCGACGATGCATCGACGATCATGCAGCGCGTGCGCGCCCGTTCGTCGTCGCTCAGCCGCACGCCGTTGACGACCGCCGCCGCCTGCGGCTCCCAGTCGAAGAAGATGACCAGCGCGCCGAGCGGGCGGCCGTGCTCCTGGCCGCCGTCGCGAATGGCCGTCGAATAGGTCGCGACCTGCGCCTGCTTCAGCCACGGCAGCCGCTCGATGTCCGACGCCGCGTAGTCCGCGCCGGACGAAGTCTTCATCGCGGCCTTGAACCAGCGCGCGTCGCCGACATGGCGCCCCTGCACGGGGTAGGTCGCCTCGCGCCCGCTCGCGACCACGACGCCGTCGGCATTCACGACCCACAGGTCCTTGTAGACCGTATAGCTGTCGAGGATCACCGACAGCCGTTCCGATGCATGCGCGCGCGTTGCCGCGCTCTCGTGCGTCACGCAGCCGACGACCGACGAATCGGTCGCCCACCAGCGCACGTCGCACGAGCGCTCGTAGAGGTTGCGATCGACGATGTCGATCATGTTCAGCGCGAGATCGGCGCAGCGCTGCCCTTCGTGCGAGCGCATCCGTTCGATCATGCTGTCGCCGAGCTCGGTCAGGCGCGTCAGCGCGCCCGCGAGCTCCTTGTTGAGGCCGTCGGTGATGTCGCCGATGCGCTTCGACACGTGCTTCACCTGGTTCGCGACGACGGCGAAGCCCTTGCCGGCATCGCCCGCGCGGGCTGCCTCGATCAGCGCGTTCAATGCGAGAAAGGTGGTCTCGCGGTTGATGTCGTTGATATCGCCGATCTTGCCGGTCGCGAGCTTCTTCACTTGATGGGTCAGGTCGACGATTGCTTGCGGATTGGCCATGCGTGGGTCTCTCTCGTTGTGGTGTGTCGATGTGTGGTCGACCGAGACGACGCAAGTATCGGGCCTGCTTTGCCGCGCGGCGATGCACGCATTTCGGCATCGCGCACCGCGCGGGCACGCCGATGCACGCTTGTCGCACCGGCGATGCACCACGATGGGCGCGCCGCGCATACGGCGCATAAGGCGCGGCCGGCTCAGGCCGGCGGCAAGCCAAGCCGCCACGACAGGTTGCGGCGCGCGCCCGCTTCGCAGCGCGCATGGAACAGATCGGTGTGATAGATGCGCGGGCGCGCCAGCAGGTCGCCGAGGATCGCGCGGACATGGCGGTCGTATGCGCGATCGTCGAGTTCCGGGCGCTCGGCGCGCAGCCGCGCGCCGTCGTCGCGAAACCGGCTGCGCGCGGCGCCCAGCACCGCGAGATCGATGTCGACCGCGAAACGCGCGGCCGGCTCGACCGGCGCGCCGCGGTGCTTGGTCGCGAGGATCATCTCGCCGATGCGCTCGCCTGCCGCGATGCATCCCGCCGCCCAGTGCCGGAACCAGTCGGCGCTGCGCTCCTCGTTGTCGCGCGCGCCGGGCCGGTAGATCACGTCGTGGCACCACAGCGCGAGCTCGACCGCGTCGGCGTCGGGCACCGCGCCGCGCGCCCAGTCGAAGTCGCGCAGGCAGCGGCGGATATGGCGCAGCGTATGGTAGTGACGCGTCGCTTCGCCATAATGTCGCGCGAGGTCCGCATAGACGGTTTCGGCGTGCTGGCCGCCGCTGCGTGACCACAGTGCGATGAAGCGCGTTTGCGTGTGGCTCATCTCCGCCCCTTTCCGTCATCCCGACGCGCGTGCCAATGCGGCGAAGCGGCATCGGGCGTCGCCCTGACGGCGGCCCTCAGAAAAATTCCTTGCGGATGTCGATGCTCGAGCGCTGGCCGATGTTCCCGAAATTCTCCGCGAGCCACACGTCGGCCTCGCGCCGCCCGTTGTCGCGCAGCCCGCACAGGAACGCCCAGTCCGCGTTGTACTTGCTGGATACGCTGAGCGCGCACATCGCCTCGTCCGATCGAATCGAGTGGATCAGCATTTCCTTCATCTCCAGCCGGTCGACCTTGCCTTGCTGGATCAGCTCGGTGACGAACGCGATCGCGCGCATCTCGCGCATCAGCGACGAATTGAAGCTGATCTCGTTGATGCGGTTCAGGATGTCCGCGGCCGTCGTCGGCACGCCCGGACGCACGAGCGGGTTGATGTGCACGATCACGACGTCCTGCGTCTTGCAGTGGTAGATCAGCGGATAGATCGCCGGATTGCCCATGTAGCCGCCGTCCCAGTAGTGCTGGCCGTCGATCGTGATCGCCTGGAACAGGGTCGGCACGCAGGCCGACGCCAGCACCGCGTCGGCGCACACGTCGTCGCCCGAGAAAATACGGATCTTGCCGGTCTCGACATTGGTCGCGCACAGGTAGAGGCGGATCGGGCAATGCTTGCGCAGCGCGTCGAAATCGACGTGCCGTTCGAGCACGTCGCGCAGCGGATTCAGGTTGTGCGGATTGAACTGGTACGGCGAGAACAGGCGCAGCACCATGTCCGCGAATGCGTACAGCGGCGAGTGATCGAGCCCGAAGCTGTGCGTGCCCTTCAGCCAGGGCGTCCAGCGCAGCGGATTGTATTGCTCGGCCGACTCCGAGACCGCGTGCCAGAAGCCGTGCAGCGCCTCGCGGGCGGCGGCGTGGCCGCCTTGGCGCAGCCCGTGCGCGAGCACCGCGGCATTCATCGCGCCGGCGCTGGTGGCGCTCACGCCTTCGATCGCGAGCCTGCCGTCTTCGAGCAGACGGTCCAGCACGCCCCAGGTGAACGCGCCGTGCATGCCGCCGCCCTGCAACGCCAGCGCGATCGGCTTCGGTTCGTCGCTGCCCCGCCGCTTTGCGCTCTTCGTGGTCATCTTCCGCCTCTCCTCGTGATGCCGATGCGATGCGGGCGGCTCACCCGCCGGTCGACGCCAGCGTGTCGAGCAGCGCCGCGGCTTCCCGCAGGTCCGCCGTATCGAACCCCTCCGCAAACCCGGCGTACACGTCGGACAGCATCCGCCGCGCGTCGGCCGTGCGGCCCTGGTGCTGCCGCAGGCGCGCGAGGGCCAGCACCGCGCGCAGCTCGAACGCGCGGGCGCCCTGCCGGCGCGCCACGTCGATCGCCTGATGCAGGCAACCCTCGGCCTCCTCGGCGTGCGCCGGGTCGCCGCCGTCGCGATCCGACGCG
This sequence comes from Burkholderia stagnalis, assembly GCF_902830275.1. Classification (GTDB taxonomy): domain Bacteria; phylum Pseudomonadota; class Gammaproteobacteria; order Burkholderiales; family Burkholderiaceae; genus Burkholderia; species Burkholderia stagnalis. The sequence continues at coordinate 21,135 of NZ_CADESW010000005.1, forward strand.
CCGAGCAGCAGCACCGCCTTGAGCCGATGCAGCTCCGCGTCGTAGCAGTGCTCGCCGCAACGCGCCGCCAACGCCATCGCCTCGTCGATCGCGTCCATGGCCGCCGCCGTCTCGCCGATACGCCCGTGGCTGTCCGCGAGCAGCGCGAGGAAGTACGAGCAGGCCATCGCGGCGCCGGTCGCGCGGTAGCCGTCCACGCCCGCGCGCAACTGCGCGATGCCTTCCGGCACGCTGCCTTGCTCGCTCATTGCCCAGCCCCGCAGCATCGCGCCCCACGCGTACCAGAACGGCAGGCCCTGCTCGGTCGCGAGCGTCATCAGCGCTTCGGCGTGCCCGCGGGTGACGTCGGCTTCGCGCCGGAGCTGATGGAACTGCGCGCCATACGCGAGCGTCAGCGCCAGCGTCGGGACGTGCGCGATCTGCCGCGCGCGCGCCAGCGCCGCGTCGCAGCGCTGGTTGCCCTGATCCGCGTAGCCCTGGTGCCACAGGCTCCATGCGAGAAAGCTCAGCGCGCGGATGCCCGGATCGATCGCGGCGGCGAACACGGGCTCGTGGCGCGGCTCCGCTTCGAGCAGCGCGAGCGCGCGTTCCTGGTGAGCCCGGGCGGTATCGAGATCGCCCTGGAAGAACAGGCTGGCCGACAGCGCGAGATGCGCCTCCACGAGCAGCGCCGGCTTGTTCGCGTCGCGCGCCATGCTCAGCAGCCGCTCGCCGATCTCGCCGGCGGTCGCGTATTCCGCGCGCAGGTGGTAGTAGGTCCGCAGCCCCATCAGCACCGAGAAGCGCTGCGTGGTTTCGCCGATCCGGTCGCACAGCGCGAGCGCGCGCGTGTAGTTCGCCTCGACTTCCGGCGCGCCATAGCCGCGCACGGCCATCAGCGCCGGCCCCAGCGCGAGCCGCAGCGTCAGCTCCTGATGCGCGCGCTCGGGCGAATCGGGCAGGCGCTCGAGCAGCTCCAGCGCCGCGCCGAGATGGCGCATCGCGTCCGGTTGCGCGGAGTGCTGCAGCGCCTGCTGCCCGGTGCGGTACAGATACTCGATCGCCTTCTGCACGTTGCCGCTCAGCCGGTAGTGGTGCGCGAGTTCGCTGCTGTAGTCCGCGACGCGGGCCGGGAACAGCGCCTCGATCGCCCGCGCGGTGCGCTCGTGCAGCGCGCTGCGCCGCTCCGTGAGCAGCGAGTAGCCGGCCACTTCCTGCGTCAGCGCGTGCTTGAACGAATACTCGACCTCCGGGAAGGCCGGCCGCTCGTAGATGAATTCCGCGGCCTCGAGGCGCGCCAGCAGGCGGCGCAGGTCGTCGTCCGTCCGCGCGACCTGCCCGTCGCAGATGTGCCGCACGAGGCTGTACGGAAACTCCTTGCCGATCACCGCGAGCGTCTGCAGCAGTTCCTTCTCGTCGATCGCGAGCCGGTCGATGCGCGCGGCCAGCACGCCCTGCACGGTGGTCGGGATATGCAGCGCGGCCGGCGTCTGCTCGATCCGGTAGCGGCCCGGTTCGCCGAGCAGCGCATGCTCTTCGGCCAGGGTCTGCACGACCTCCTCCATGAAGAACGGATTGCCTTCGGTCTTCTCGAGGATGCGCTGCTTGAGCGGGCCGAGCGACGCATCGTCGCCGAGCAGCGCGGTGAGCAGGCCTTGCGCCTCGGCCGGCCCGAGCGGTTCGAGCCGCAGCTGCGCGCAATGCGGTGCGCTGCCCCACACCGGCGCATATTCGGGCCGGTAGTTCACGAGCAGCAGGATCCGGGTGGCCGGCACGCGTTCGCTCAGGTGCGCGAGGAATGCTTCCGTCTCGCGATCGAGCCATTGCAGGTCTTCGAACAGCAGCTCGACCGGCTGGTCTCGGCTCTCGCGCGCGAGCAGCTGGATGATCGCATCGAAGGTCCGCTCGCGCCGGATTCCGGGATCCATCTCCGCCAGCACCGAATCGCGTTCGCCGATGCCGAGCAGGTACAGCAGGTAAGGCACGAGCGCCTCGAAGCCGCGTTCGAGCGTCAGCGCCTTGCCCATGACCTTCTCGCGGCAACGCCGTTCGTTGTCCTGCGCAGTGATCTGGAAGTAGTTCTTCAGCAGCTCGATCAGCGGCAGGTAGGCGAACGCCTTGCCGTGCGACACGGAGAATGTTTCGAGTACCAGGCAGCCGTGCCGCGTGCGCGCCTTGAATTCATGGAACAGCCGCGATTTCCCGACCCCGGCCTCGCCGACCACCGCGACGAGCTGCCCGCTGCCCGCGCCGGCCCGTTCCAGCGCGCCGTGCAGGTGCTCCAGTTCCGCGTCGCGGCCGACGAAGCGGGCGAGGCCGCGATGCGCGGCGAGCTGCAGCCGCGTGCGCAACGCGCCGAGGCCCAGCACTTCGTACACCGACAGCGGGTCCGGAATGCCTTTGACCTGCGTCGCGCCGAGCGCCTTGAACTCGAAATAGCCTTCGGCCAGCTTGTGCGTCGAATCGCTGACGAGAATCGACGACGGCGCCGCAATGCCTTCCATGCGCGACGCGATGTGGATCGTGTGGCCGACCGGATCGTAGTCGGTATGCAGGTCGTCGGTGCGGATCGAGCGCACGACCACTTCGCCTGTGTGCACGCCGACGCGAATCTGCAGCGGAATGCCTTTCTCCAGACGGATGCGATCGCCGTGCCGCCGCATCGCCTGCTGCATCCGCAATGCGGCGAACAGCGCGCGCTGCGGATGGTCCTCATGGGCGATCGGCGCACCGAACAGCGCGAGGATGCCGTCGCCGAGCGACTTCGCGACGTAGCCTTCGTAGTAGTGGACCGCCTCCATCATCAGCGCGACGACGGGCTCGATCAGACGATGTGCTTCCTCCGGATCGAGGTCGTGGATCAACGCGGTGGAACCCGCCATGTCCGCGAACAGCGCGGTGACGGTCTTGCGTTCGCCGGCGGTTTCGCCGCGCGCTTCCATCGCGGCCTGTTCGGCGAGGATGCGTTCGGCCAGATGCTGCGGCGTGTAGTGGATCGGCGCGGGAGACGGCCCGGCAACCGGTTTCGGGCGCGGCGCCGATGCGTCCGGCGCATCGGCGAGCGGCGCGCCGCATTCGCTGCAGAACTTCGCGGACGGGCCCGACGCGTGGCCGCAGCGCGGACAGATGCGCGACATCGGGGATCCGCACGTCTCGCAGAAGCGGGCCGCGGCGGGATTGTCGAATCCGCAATGTGCGCAGCGCATACGATCCCTTTCCTAGCCCGGAACCTGCACCTAATCATTCTAGTTCCGCACCCGGTCGCGGCAAGCGGCGAACGGGATATGGCATTCCCTCGGTCGCGGCTGGCGGATGTGCGCATTCGACGTGGATCGGAGGACGATGCGCGGCGCGCGCGGCGGATCAACCGCGCGGCTTCGGCGGCTGGAGCAGATGCAGGATCCGGCGGTCGTACGGCGCGCGTACGATCTCCGCGATGCGAATCTCGGCGGCAGCCGGATGAAGGGGGTTCAGCAGGAAGTTGTGCGCATACGGCACGACCGCGCTCGGCACGCGCAGCAACGCGCTCGGCTTCGTCTGCAGCCATTCGGTGCCCGCGCCGCGGGTCCACTCGGGGTTCGTGCGCCAATCGTCCGGCGCGTCGTCCTCGGCAATCTCGGCCACGGCGACAGAATCGGGCACGTCCACGCGCAGCAGCTGATACCCGTCCGGCAACTGCGCAACGGAACCGATCTCCAGATGGACGAGCGTCTCGAGCAGCGCGAGCGCCGGATGTTCGGCGAGATACACGACCGGTTGCCCGGCAAAGTGCCAGCGCCCGCCGGCGCGCAAGCCGCCGATGCCTTGCAGGTCCGCGTAATTGCTGATCCGCCACAGCATCGTCAAGCGAAGTACCCCTCGTCGATCTGCGTGAGCGCTTCCTCGACGAGCCGCGCGCCGTGCTCGGTGCTCGCCATGTCGAGCGAGGTGCGGCCGCCGAAGCGCTGGAGCCCGCTGCGCAGCCATGCCATTGCCTTGTCCGGATCGCCGAAGGTGGCGGTGGCCTGCGCGACGATCCGCGCAAGGCGGATCGCCTTGTCGGATTCTTCGGGCGACAGGCGCTCGTGCGCCTGGCGGCGATGGCTCAAGGTCCGGCGCGGAATGATGAACGCAAGCTCGTCGGACTTGAGGCCGCGCTCGGACAGCCGGTCGATGACCGCGACGTCGACGCGCGCGCTCGCGAGCTCGGCCAGGTCGGCGCCCGATCGGATGCGGGTGGCCAGCAGTTGTTCGAGAATCGAGAACTCGGCCTGGCGCGGATGCGCGACGCCGGACGGATGGAAAGCGATGGTTGCCATGACCTCTCCTCGGCAATTTGCCCAATCATTATAGGCGTTTTGCCGGGTCGATGGCGACGTGCGGCAACGTCATGGCTTTGTCACGTAACAACTTTGAATCCGCGCTTCGGCATCGCACATTCGATGCAACGGAAACGCTGCAGCCGATCGTTCCACGAACTTCGGCAATCATCAGACCAAACCGGGTATTCGCGTCGGATTGTTTACCGTGCTGAGATAATTTGTCACTGGAATCGGTATTTTCGGCCGGTGACGCGACCGCTACGATGCAATCAACCGCTCAGCACGACAGTGAAGCGCGAAATCAATCAAACCGGAGGTCATCATGAAATCGTTCATCTACGCCGTGGTCGCAGCCACCGCCCTGTCCGCCTCGTATGCCGCATTCGCACAGTCGACGCCGGCGCCGACACGCGAGCAGGTGCGCGCGGAGCTGGTGCAGCTCGAGCAGGCCGGGTACAAGCCGGAGGTGTCCGATGCCCATTACCCGCAAGCGCTGCAAGCCGCCCAGGCGCGCGTGACCCATGCCGACGAAGCCGGCTACGGCGCGCAGGCAGCCGCCGGCGTCCGCTCCGGCCGTGTGACGCCGGTCAAGGAGAACGGCCGCGACTCGATCTATTTCGGTCAGTAACACGAACTGCCGCTCGCTTCGCGCGGGTGCTGCCGAACACCACGCCCCTGACGATCGGGGGCGTGGTGTTTTCGCATCGGGCCTCGGCGGATGAATGCGAGGCACCGTCTCCCGGCGGCAAACGCCGCCAAGAATGATCAGTAATCCTTCCATTTTGATCGATCGACGCGCGCCATGTGCTGCACGTCGGCGCCGCACCCGATTCGGACAGGCGGCACATCCGCCAGCGCCGCGACGCGAGGTCAACGCATTCGGCGATTTGCTCCGTACTTTGAAACGGCGCCCGCGGATGTCCGGTCACGTCGGCTCCGGCAGGCAGCGGCGCACGGAACGATCGGATTCGCGCGAAATCCGCACCGTGCCAGCAGACGCGGCGTGTTTGCGCATAGAATTCCCGCGTGTACGGGGCCGGCCAAAGCGGGCGCGGGATGGTTCGTGAAGACCGCCGGCCTGTTTTGATGCCGCACCCATGCTCATTTCAACAAGACAAGGAGTGGTTTCATGTCTCAAGCAACCGGATCCATGATCTCGTTTCGCCGCCCGGACGGCCAGGAACTGCAGGGCTACCTGGCGACGCCGGAGCAGACCGACGGCGCGCCCGCGGTCGTCGTCATCCAGGAATGGTGGGGCCTGAATGACCAGATCCGCGGCGTCGCGGACCGCCTGGCCCGCTGCGGCTACTTCGCGCTCGTTCCCGATTTGTATCGCGGCAAGTCGACGGTCGAGGCGGAAGAGGCGCACCACCTGATGAGCGCGCTCGATTTCGGCGACGCGGCATCGCAGGACATTCCCGGCGCAGTGCAGTACCTGAAGACGCACGCGGAGCGTGTCGCGGTCACCGGCTTCTGCATGGGCGGTGCGCTGACCCTGCTGTCGCTGCAGAACGCCGACGTGACGGCCGGCATCGCCTGGTATGGCCTGCCGCCGCTCGACTACCTCGACGCGGCGAAGCTCAAGGCGCCCATCATGGGGCACTGGGCGACGCAGGATGCGTTCTTCGCGGCCGACCAGGTGGACGCACTCGAAGAGAAGCTGCGCGCCGCGAACGCCGACTACACGTTCCACCGCTATCTCGCGCACCACGCGTTCGCCAACGAGACGGCGGTCGGCACCGGCCGCCTGCCGGGCACGCAGTTCGATCCGGTGTGGTCGCAGATCGCGTGGGACCGCACGCTGACGTTCCTCGGCCGCACGATGTGGGCGCACGCGCAGAAGTAAGCGGCTTGCAGCCCGGATGAGCGTCGCCGGGCGCGCAACGCGGGGCGACGCGCCGGGAATGAACGCCGCCGGCACATGCCGGCCGATGCGCGTATCGATCGCCTCGGCGTGAATGGCTATGCCAGCGCGCCGATGGGCGGCATCAGGCGTTCGGGCATCGGCCGCGAAAGCGCCTGACCGTCGATCGAGGCGTTCGCCGAACTGAAGACGGTCAATTTCAAATTCGACGCATGATCGTGCGCGGTGGCGCCGCCACCGCACGCATCACGCCTGGTGGGACGCGCACAGCGCCGCCTCGTCGGCGGCGAGCATCTCGGGCACGCATTCGCGCAGGAAATCGACGAAGGTGCGGATCTTCGCGTCGAGATACTGGCGCGACGGATACAGCGTATAGACCGTCAGCTTCTGCAGCCGGTACTCGGGCAGCACGCGCACCAGCGCGCCGCTGCTCAGCGCGGGCAACGCCGTCGACATCGGCAGCGAGCCGATGCCGAGGCCCGCACGCAGCGCGGCGCCGAGCGCATCGGCGATGTTCACCTGGAAATCGGGCAGCGGCAGTTCGAAGGTCTCGCGGCCGTCGGGCCCGTCGAGATGCCAGCGGTCGCGCGGAAACACCGGCGTGACGATCTGCAGGCACGAATGCCCCTCGAGATCCTTGACCGTCTGCGGCGTGCCCCGCGCCTGCAGATACGCGGGCGACGCGCACAGCACGCTGTGCACGGCGCCGAGCCGCTGCGACACGAGCCCGGAATCGGGCAGCTCCGTCGTGCTCAACTGCAGCGATACGTCGTAGCCTTCGTCGATGATGTCCGGCACGTGCTGCGACAGCGTCAGCTCGACCGCCACCGACGGATACCGCTGCCGATAGCGCACGACTGCCGGCACCACGTACGCCTGGCCGAAGCTCGTCGTCGCATGCACGTGCAGCCGGCCCGACGGCTTCGCCTGCGCGTCCGCCGCTTCCGCTTCGGCCTCGTCGATGTACGCGAGCACCCGCTGGCATCGGTCCAGATAACGCTGCCCCGCATCGGTCAGCGCGATGCGGCGGGTGCTGCGATTGAGCAGGCGCGTGCGCAGATGCGTTTCGAGCTGCGCGACCGAACGCGATGCGTAGGCGGTCGTGATGTCCAGGCGCTGGGCGGCGCTCGTGAAGCTGCCTTCCTCCGCCACGCGGACAAAAATGCGCATCATCTGTAGCGTGTCCATCGACAAGTCCCCGGGAATGAGATCGCCTCGCACCATGCAGGCCTGGCGCGCCGCGACGCGCGCGACCGGGTCTGTGCCGGTATCGGCGCAGCGCGCGACGCAAGATGCCGGCACCGTGTTCCGGAGGCCGGAATGATTGGTGCGGAACACTACAGCAGCGCCACGGGCGTGTCCAGTTGGGTATGCCCCCGAACTGTCTACGCCGCCGCTCGGCCGGACTCCTCACGGTTCGGCCGTCGCGGTCGAACGCCGCCGGATACCTGCTACGCGCGCACGGACGAATCGAACGGGTTGCGCAGCACGATGGTGTCGTCGCGCTCCGGCCCGGTCGTCAGCAGCGAAACCGGCACGCCCGCGATCGCCTCGACGCGTTCGACGAAACGGCGCGCCGCGTGCGGCAGGTCGCCGAGCCGACGCGTGCCGCCAACCGTTCCGGCCCAGCCGTCGAACTGCTCGTAGACGGGCTTCGCACGGGCCTGCGCGGCAAGGCTCGCCGGCAGATGATCGATGCGCTCGCCGTCGAGTTCGTATCCGACGCACAGCCGGATCGTGTCGAAGCCGTCGAGCACGTCGAGCTTGGTCAGCGCGAGCGAATCGATGCCGGACACTTTGGCCGCCTGGCGCAGCTGGGCCGCGTCGAGCCATCCGCAGCGCCGCGGCCGGCCGGTGTTGACGCCGAACTCGCGCCCGCGTTCGCGCAACCGCGCGCCGACGCCGTCGGCGAGTTCCGTGAGGAACGGCCCGCCGCCGACGCGGGTCGCATAGGCCTTGGTCACGCCGAGCACATGGCCGAGCTTCGACGCGCCGAGGCCGGTGCCGGCGGCAGCCGCCGACGCCACCGTGCCCGACGAGGTCACGAACGGATACGTGCCCCAGTCGATATCCAGCATCACGGCTTGCGAGCCTTCGAACAGGATTTTCCGGCCTTGGTCGTATGCATCGTTGAGGTCCGCCCACACGGGCCGCACGAACGGCAGCACCTTGGGCGCGAGGTCGACGAGCATCGGCAGCATCGCGTCCCGCGTCCACGGGTCGAGGCCGAGCCCGCGGAACCACGCGTTGTGATGGTCGAGCAGCACGTCGAGCTTGCTCGCGAGCGCGTCGGGATCGGCCAAGTCGCCGACCCGCAGCCCGCGGCGGCCGACCTTGTCCTCGTAGGCGGGGCCGATGCCGCGCAGCGTGGTGCCGATCGGTTCGCGGCGCAGCGTCTCCTGCGCGGCGTCGATCGCCCGGTGAATCGGCAGGACCAGCGTCGCGTTTTCGGCGATCGCCAGGTTATCGGGCGTGACCGCGACGCCGAGTTCCGCGACGCGCGCGATCTCGGCGAGCAGCGCCTCCGGGTCGAGCGCCACGCCGTTGCCGATCACGCCGGGCTTGCCGCGCACCACCCCGCTCGGCAGCAGCGCGAGCTTGTAGGTCTTGCCGTCGACGACCAGCGTGTGGCCCGCGTTGTGCCCGCCGTTGTAGCGCGCGACGATGTCGGCCTGCCCCGCGAGCCAGTCCACCACGCGGCCTTTGCCTTCATCGCCCCATTGGGCGCCCACCACCACGACATTCTGCATGCTCCACTCTCCACGTGAGGAAACTCGACACTTGGCGGACTCGGCGAGCCGCAGGTATGGCATATTGGCGCAGCAGCACTGGGCGATCAAACGATTAATCTTGAGCATCGTGTGAAAAAAATTCACGCGAATGGATGTGATGGGCAGAAAGCTTCCTCCGTTGAATTCGTTGCGGGCGTTCGAGGCCGCCGCCCGCCTGGGCAGCTTCACGCTGGCCGCCGACGAGCTGTGCGTCACGCACGGCGCGATCAGCCGGCATGTGCAGCAGCTCGAGGCCTGGCTCGGCCGGGCGCTGTTCGAGCGCCACAACCGGCGGGTCGAACTGACCGAGGCCGGGCGGACCTACCTTGCGGAAGTCGGCGCGTCGTTCGACCGCATTGCACTTGCCACCGCCCAGCAGCTCGAACGCGGGCAACAGCGGGTGCTGCGCGTCAGCGCGCCGGCAACGTTCTCGCTACGCTGGCTCGTGCCAAGGCTGTCGTCGTTCCAGGTCGCGCATCCGCATATCGAGGTGCGGTTGTCCACGTCGAACGAACCGATCGAGAAGCTCCGCGACGTCGTCGACCTGATCATTCGCGGCGGCCCGCAGGCGATCGATGGCTATGTCGCCGACGAGTTCCTGTCCGAAGTGCGCCTGCCGGTGTGTGCGCCGCGGCTCCTCGAAGGCAGGAAGCTGCGCAAGCCTGCCGATCTCGCGCATTTCACGCTGCTGCATGCGGCGACCTATCCCGGCATGTGGCCCGAGTGGCTGGCGGCGGCCGGCGAGCCGCACCTCGTGCCGCGGCAGTCGCTCACGCTCGAGCATTTCTACCTGACGCTGCAGGGCGCGCTCGACGGGCTCGGCGTCGCGATGGGGCCGATCGCGCTCGTCGCGGACGATATCGCCGAAGGCCGGCTCGTGCAGCCGTTCAAGGCGCCGGTGATGCCGCCGTGGCGGTACTTCACCTACGTTGCAGCATCACGCGCGGAAGACGGTGCGGTTCGCGCGTTCAAGGACTGGTTGACGCGCGCGGCCGGGGCATCGCGTTCGAGCGGCGGGTGACGGATGGCAGGCCGCCCCGGCTCGCCCGGGTTGCCCGCGAAGTCGGCCGCGCCGAGGGCGGCGTTACGCCGCTGCCGCCCGGATGTCGTCGAGCCCGGACGCTCGACCAGCACGTTGACGTTCGTGCGCGGCGATATCGTTGGCGTTCAAGGCGATCAAACGTGAAGCCGCGAATCGCGCCTGATCATTGCATTGTGCGTCCGTCCTGAGCGGCGAACGTCAACGCGACGGCCGCACGTGTTCGGGGAAATGGTTTGCGGAACGCCGAACGCCGCCCAACTCGATGCATTACAAGGTTGGTTTTACGTGGTGTAAACCGTTCAGTCGAGACGTTCCGTGCAGTGAAGTCGACGGTGCTTTGTCTCGAGCAGCAGGAGGCGGGATTCAAGCGAAACTGGTGATCGCCCGAACGTAATGATCTTCCAGGAAAGCATGCGGCAGGTTCAAGCCGAACACATCATCAGCATGACGAACCAAATATTCGATTGCTGCTTCACAAACTTGGGCACGTCATTCGCGAACGATGCGACGTGCCCCATCACAGCGTGATGGCTGGCAGGGCGTCACGCGGGCCTCGCGCGACGTCCCGGCCGTGACAGCGCTTACTGGCTTGCGCCGGCCGCGGCGCCCGCCTTCTTCTGCGCATCCTGCAGCTTCTGCGGATAGTTCGGATCATTGGCCGCCGGCTTGTAGCCCGCGTCCTCGAGCTTCTTCAGCTCGGCGTTTTTCTTCGCGCGAGCCGCCTTGCGCTCGGCCTTGTGTTGCGCACGGGCTTGCTTGCGTGCCTCGGCTTTCGCGGCTTTTGCGTCTTGCGCCGCGGGTGCGCTGGCCGTTTCCTGCGCAAACGCAGGCGCTGTCCCGCCGATCAGGAAAGCTGCGGTCGCAGCAACGAGCGTGAACGTTCTGATTTGGATTCGCATCGCTGAACTCTCTATTCGGATTGGTCACGGATGAAGAACTGCGAGATACCACCCCTGCCCCGACGTGTGAGCACGTCGATCGAGGCCTCTGCATCATAACCGTGTTGCCTCGCGTGTGGCGACATGGAATTTGCTCGTCGAGGATCGAGTCGTGCGCTCCCATAAACGACAACCCCGGCCTCGGCGACGAGGGCGCCTGACGCGCCGATTCCCATGGATGTATACCGTCGGGCACGCGTGCTGTGCTCGACGATGCCGACGTCTCACATACGCTTCTCCCTGTGCACCGTTCATGTCACATACAACTGCGCGCGCATCAGCGACATAACGCGTGAGTCAGGTGTGATCGGTTCCTGGTGATCGAAAGGCGTCGCATTCGGCTCACCGATCCTTCAGCGCGCGACGATCACATCAGGTCGCCATGTGGAAGTGGTGATCTTGGCAAAGGACTGACCGGGATGGATGTCGGAAGCCTTCGCGCGCCTTTCCGGCATCGCAATCCGACTGCCCTGTAATTCAGGACACGGTGATCGTGAGCCTTTACGGGATCAGGTGTGTGTCAACGGTGAGCATTTTCGGGAGATGTGTGCCGAATCGCTCCAGGTGAGTGCCAGGAATGTTGGTGTTCTCACGTGAGGCACGGAACGGTGCTGGAAGCATGGGTACTTCACACACAGGCGTTGAGGCGATTCAAAGGTAGAAACTTGCTGGGGTGGTCCGACCGACATAAGGTAGCCATCGCTTGCACAGATGGTGCCGTAGCGGCCGCATTCGAGGAAAGGTACCCCACAGGCATTCGACTGCTGTTTGAGCCGCTCTGTGGGGCTTCTAGGCGGCTCGACGCGTTCCGGTGCCACTGCGTGTGGGAATTCGGCTGGCAAGCGTAGTGCGGAGCAACAAAGCGACCTGTCCATGTCATGCCGGCTTTCGGGGCCTGTGACTGGCGATTTCCTCGTCGCTGCCCGCTGTGGATCCCCCATAGACGGGAACCTATGAGCGGGAAAAGGCGGTTTCTAAGAGATTTGTTCCCATAGCCTTATACGTTTCGATGCTTGTGAGTATGTGCTCACGTCCGGATCGGCCAGGCAGCGTCAGGAAGCTTGACAGACGGGGCACAGCGCTGTGACGAATCCGGAAGGTTCTCCACAGAAAGACGCGCGACACCCAGTGCGGAACTCTTCTGGTAGCGGTTTATGGGGTGTGCTTTTTCCGGAGACACACAGTGTGTTTACTTCTTTAGAAAGCAACGTTTACTTCTTTAACTACTTTTAGATGCCTCACAGGCTTGTGGAACAAGGCTGTGGCCGGTGTTCAGTACCCATTTATGGGAGCATAGGTAGAAGTGTCTGGGGCGTTAGGTCTGTGGATTTGGGGTTTGGGGTAGCCCGGGATGGGGAATCGGGGGTGTGGATATGGTGCAAGCGTAGCCGTTTATGGGGATTCGGCGGCGAAACGCCGATGGTAGCGGCTTATGGGGGGATCTTTAAGGTACCCGGTTATGGGGGATTTCTGCGAATCGACCGAGCCATTCTAGTGAGAAGGGCGATCTCGGGTAGCCAGTTATGGGAAGCCCTGAAGGTACCCGTTTATGGGGTTGCTCCGTGTATGCCAGCTCGAGTTCATGCACAGCCCGAGGCTGTGACTCCCGCGCGTATACAGGATTGGTCCGTGGGAAAGGTAGTCATCCGTGGGATTCGTGTAAGGTAGCCTGTTATGGGATCAATTTGACGATGCGGCGACCCAAGGCGCGCGATTCGCAAAACACGACGGCTTCGAAAGGTCCCCTTCTATGGGAAATTTCGAAGGTAGCGTGTTATGGGAGAAAAACGACCGTGTGCTGCACGGCACCACAGATTCCGCGTCCGATCGCGGTTCTGGCCATTTGCTTCCCATAAAAAGGTACCTTCAGCAGGGCGATGGCCCGGACGGATCAGGACATCTCGCGCGAAAGGTAGCGGCCTTTGGGAGGAGAGTTTGCGGAAAGGTAGATGGTTATGGGGCCTTTCGAACATTCGCACGCGGAAAAAATTCCTTTGTGTGCCATAAGTTAGCTGCGACAGTGCAAGTGACGTGCGAACAGGGGCGTTGCCCTCGGCGGTGAAGAGGTATAAAGTCCGCTCTCAACAAGGTAACCTTATCCGGACACCACGATGCCGCGAAAGCCCGCAAGCAAAGGCTCCGACAAACAGGTCTCGCTGTTCCAGACGCCCGAGCCTCCCGACTTGCTGCGCAAGGCGGTTCAAGCGATTCACATCGCCCCCAAATCGGGAAAGATCGGTCTGCAGCAGCGCAAGATGTTCAGCTCGCTGATCAAGAACGCGCTCAGGCAGGAAGCATTCGAGCCGGGGCGCACGAGCTTCTCGATCTCGATCGCCTCGCTCTCGCACGAGAGCGGGTTGAACAGCAACAACACGAAATACGTGAAGGACACGGTGAACTCGCTGATCAGCACCGTCGTCAACTGGGACTATCTTGCAGCGGATCGCTCGACCGTCTGGAAGGCATCGGGTCTGCTGGCCGGCGCCGAGCTCGAGCAGTCGGTGCTGAAGTACAGCTTCTCGGACCAGATTCGCAGCGAGCTGCTCAACCCCGAGATCTACGCGCTGATCGATATGCGGATCGCGCGCGAGTTTCGGCGCTCGCACTCGCTCGCGCTGTGGGAAAACACGGTGCGCTACGAAGGTATCGGCATCACCGCGAAGATCCCGCTGCCGAAGTTCCGGGATCTGATCCTGGGCCAGGACAAGGCATCGCAGTCGTACAAGGAGTACAAGCTGTTCAAGAGCAAGGTGCTGGTGCCGTGCATTCAAGAGGTCAACGAAGTATCGGACCACACGCTCGAACTGATCGAGCACAAGTCCGGGCGCAGCGTCGAAGCGGTCCAGTTCAAGGTGATGCGCAAGCCGAGTGCGGATACCGTGGAAGAAGGCGACGTCAAGAACGAAGCACTCGTCGAGGAAGTCGCCAAGTTCGGCATCCCGCGCTCGGAGGCGCGGCGGCTGATTACGCAGTACGGTGTTCAGCGCATCAAGGCTGCGATTGCGTACACGCTCAACCGGACCACGAAAAAGAATGCGGCGCCGGTCGATAACATCGGGGCTTATTTCCGCAAGGCGTTGACGCACGGCTATACGCTGTCCGACGGGCCGACGCCGGAGACGGCCCCGTCGGCGAAGGAAACGGCGCAGAGCAAGCAGGAGCAGATCCGGGACAAGTACCTCGCCGCCAAGATCGACGAGGCCGGTGCCTACTTCCGCGAACTGGAAATCGACGACCAGACCAAGCTCATCGATCGGTACAACGAGACGGTGGTCGGCTCGAAGGACCTGGTGCTGTCGCCGAAGAAGAAGGCCAGCAAGCTCGCGCAAACCAGTTTCTTCAGATGGCTCGCGCTGGATACCTGGGGCGAACCGACCTCGGACGACTTGCTGGAGTTCCTGCTGAAAAGCAGCCTGGCCACGAACTGAAACTGAAAAACAGACCTCGCAACGCGAGGTCTGTTCATTTGGGCACCTTACTTTTGCGCGGCGGCCAGCTCGGCGACGTACGCGTCGATGACTTCCTTGAGTCGGTCGGCGAGCGTTTCCTGATGGGCGGCGTCCACGCCCTTGAGCTGCAGGTCGAGACGTCCGTCGGGATAGGTCTTCAACTGGCCGATCGTCTGTGATTCAAGCGCGAAGTCGTGGCGGACGCTGTAGCGTGTCCGCCCTGCCTTCTTGTCCCCGTCGTTCTGCGCGCGCAGGAAATTCTCGAGATCGCGCACCGACTTCTTCCGGTCGATCACGGCCGACAGCAGGCGGTCGGCCGTCGGTTCGCCCAGCCGCTCGAAGATCAGCTTGAGGAAATAGGCAGCCTGCAGGCCGACCACGTCGCTCGCCGTAGCCATCCGCTCGAGGAGCGTGTTCGGCAATGCGTTGAGCGAGAGTGTTTTGCTGATCGATGCCTTGTCCTTGCCGATCTTCTCCGCCAGCGTGTTCTGGTCGGCGAACACCTTTTCGTCGAGGAGCCGCTTCCATGCGACCGCATCGTCGAAGATCGTTTGGCGTTCGTGATCGTGGTTCGCGCGATAGGCGATCGTATAGAGCTGCTCGGGTGTGTGATCCGACCGGAAGGTGGCAGTGATGGTTTCGTCACCGTTGATGCTGGTGGCGCGCAGCCGGCGCTGCCCGTCGATCACGACGAGCTTGCCGGGAAATTCCGGCAGACGGGTCACCTTGATCGGTTCGATCTGCCCTTCCCGCTTCAATGTCAGCGCGAGTTCATGCAGGCTCGATTCCGAATAGAAAACCCGGGGGTTGAACGGGTTCGGGATGCAGTCCTTCACGGCGACCTTCTGCGGGGCGTCGAGATCCGTCGTGTCGGCGGGCTGCGCCGTCGCCAGCTTGATCGCGGGCGCAGCGGCAGTCGGCAGCACCGTCACGGACGGTTCGGGCAGCCGCGTCTCCAGCGCCGCGTTTTCCTGTGCGAGCCCGCGCAGAAGCCCGGCCGCGAGATGGAGATTGCCCGTCGCCTTCTTTTCCTTCGATGTGTCTTTAGCCATGAGCTGCGGCTCCGGTAGCGCGTGTCGACGCAATGTATTGGGCCATTTCGGTGACCAGCTTCTCGATCTCCGCGCGAGCCTCCTTGAGGCCCTTCAGGTAGCGATTGTGGTGGTGGATGGTGGTGCCGAGCGCGAAGGTCTGCCGATAGACCTCGCGTTGGGCGATCTGGCTGTCCAGCAGATGTTCCCCTATTTCTTCTGCTCTTAGAATTTTTAAAATCTCTTCACGCATTTTAGTTTTTCCATTGACGCTATTGAGCATCAGTGCGGAAGACAGGTTCGGGTTACGTACTGCTCGCATGGATTCGATCATGCGGATCATTGCGACGGTGCTGTAGAGGTCTGCAGGCGATGGCGACAGTGGTACGAGACAGAAGTCTGCGACTTCGAGTACCGACGCGATGCGCGGATCCTCGAGGTTGCCGGGGCAGTCGATGACGATCACATCGAAATGCGCATCCTGCTTCTTGATCTCGCCACCGATCCCGCGGCCGGCCGGGGCCAGGGAGAGCACGGTCATCGGCAGGGTGTTCTCGCCACTCGTGACCCACCGGACGGACGTGCCCTGCGGGTCGGCGTCGATGAGTGCCACTTTGTTCCCGCCGGCCTCGAAGGCGGCGGCGATGTTGACGGAGATGGTGGTCTTTCCAGTACCACCCTTTTGATTGCTGACGGCGATCTTGAAAGCCATTAAATCCCTCCAAGGAGTTTTGCGTAATATATGCATTTGTTGGAGAAAAGTCCAGACAAGATGCTCTGATCGCGAGATTTTGAGCGAGGCGGTGCAGTTGTTACGTGACAAGTAGCCGGATGGCTAACACGTGCGGAAGCGATGGAAGTGAGATTATGGAAATCAATAAAAATCTGATGGCTTGCAGTTGAGATGACGCGTGCGATCGACGAATTGGCTTTCCCTTGATACTGGATTAGTTCTTGGCCGCGACGGTATGCACTAAGCTGCTGCAAACACATTGCATCGTGCCGATTGGCTGACGATCAACATACGAGTAGTTGTTACGTGACAAGCCGCCAAGCTGATGAGCCGATCGTGCGATCGGATGGTTGCATAGCCGAACGTCGCGCGATCGACAGGTATAGCGATTAACAGAGATGAAGTAGTGACTCGACCAAATGACAGGTTGTCACGTGACAACATGGGCAGGTGTCGACGAACGTGGCTACGGTGTATTGGCTTGCTAAATGGAAACGGGCTTCTAGCAGTCGGTACTGGTGTTAGATTTCGTTCGCGGAAGTGGATGTGTGTCCGAGCTCTACCCACTGTTGATCGGTTGTCACGTGACAACGGATGATCGAGCCGGGGCGTACGCCAGAGATGGTTGGGAAGCACTGGTTAGATTTCAGAGATCGACGCGAACGGTTGGCGAATGGTTTCGGACGTGACGGGATGCGGAAATGAGCGAGTTCGTTGGGCAGTTTGACTCGCGAGATCCTAGGTCTTTTGCCGTGGGTGAAGCTCGATCTGGCGATCTGGTCTGGTATCGCACACTGATTGTCAGGCGCGTTGCGCATCAGGAGGCATGAGGGCAGGCAACATCTTCGATGTGTCCCCATTAATGCGCTCCCTGATGTAGCGCACCCATTAGCTCGTTTGCTTGATGGCGGCCTGTCGCCAAGCAGAGGCTGTCTCCCGCCCAGCGGGGCACACCGTGGAAACCTGCGCGGGGATCGACAACACCCGATCCCCAGGCGCCGGCAGCGCACACGATTCGTATCGTGAAACATTCACACAAAGTAGGGTGCGGTCGCGGAAGCCTTATCTTATAAGGACTTCCGGGCGACTCTTCATGTTGTTTCACGCACGGAGGGCGCGCGCATCCCAAAAACAGGGGTCAACCAACTACACTTAAGGCGGCCACGCTTCTTCAGCCATGCGTAAGCATCAAATGTATTGATTGATACGTGTTGTGTCGTAAATGAAATGATTTCGGCGTGAGCCGAGCGTAATTCGGGGGTAATGCGATCCCCGCAGAGTGGTGAGTTGTCACGTGACAACGCGACATTACGGAGTGGGCCCCTCCCGAAGCATGGTGTTTCACTTAGCGCCGTTACGAAATGAGCGATATGAACGGAAGTGAAGTCAATAACGATGCTGGGGTAGGGCCGCCCCAGTTTCATTCTGAATTAATTGGCTGGATCGGCAGGCATCACCACAATCCACGCGATAAATGGCCGAAGTAAAGAGCGATATCTGACCGCCTCCGAAACCCTGAGCCACGATAAGCCCGCATCCGCCCATTCAATAGTTCGCGACGCAAATCGTCTTTGCGGTCCCACTTCCTGTCATTCGCGCTTGCCGGATCCATTACGTTGCCGTCCTAAATTCAATGCGCTCGATTGCATCGAACCTGCGGCATTGTCATCGCACATCGTCGCGGGCAGCCGGAGGTTCAGGGAAGCATACGCCGATCGACTTATTCAAATTGCCTCTTCCCCGGAGAAAATGCCAAACCATCGAGCCCTCGTCCGGTCGATACGCGACCCGGGCCGCGACACGCGACCTCCGCACTCAGCGAAAGAGATTCGAATCTCTCGCGGATCTCGCTGGCCAGACTGAGGAGCGCCGGTAGTGAGGCTGCCCCGCAGCGTTTCAGGGCAACCCCGAGGAGCGGAATAGCCCTTCACCGCTGCATCGCCGATCGCGAAAGTCCCGGGGAGCGTTTCGTAACGCGCAGCATCAGGCAAACACGAACATGAATGCGAGGCGCTCGGCGTCAGCCGCCGGAATGACAACGATCATCTACTTGGTTGCTCGCGCCGGACAGATTGCAAACCGCAACGACTTCGGCGCCTCGACCTTCTCGACGACATTGCGCCACCACCGCTCGCCGCAATGCGGCGCAACCAGGTCCAGCCGCTCACCCATCCGCGGCGTCGCAAGATCGACTCCGCGCGCCACGGCCAGCGCCGTCACGCGCTCGAACGGCTCCTGCCAGCGATGCATCGCCAGATCGAACGTGCCGTTATGAATCGGCGCCAGCCAGCGGCCACGCAGATCCACATGCGCCTGCACGGTTTCTTCCGGCTGCATGTGGACGTACGGCCATTGCGCGTCGTACGCGCCCGTCTCGATCAGCGTCACGTCGAACGGCCCGAGACGTTCGCCGATGGTCCTGAAACCGTCGAAGTAGCCGGTGTCGCCGCTGAAGAACACGCGCAGGTCGCCGTCGACGATCACCCATGACGCCCACAGCGTGCTGTTGCCGTCGAGCAGGCTGCGGCCGGAGAAATGCTGCGCAGGCGTCGCGGTCAGCGTCACGCCGTCGATCTCCGCGCTTTGCCACCAGTCGAGCTGGCGCACCTTGGCCGCGTCGATGCCCCATTCGATCAGGCGATCGCCGACACCGAGCGGCGTCAGGAAACGCTCCGTCTTCGCGGCCAGCGCAAGCACGGTGTCGCGGTCCAGGTGATCGTAGTGATCGTGCGACAGGATCACGCCACGCAGCGGCGGCAAGTCGCCGAGCGCGATCGGCGGCGCATGGAAGCGTTTCGGGCCGACACGCCGGAACGGCGACGCGCGCTCGGCGAACACGGGATCGGTCAGCCAGAACTGGCCGCGCAGCTTGAGCAGCAGCGTCGAATGCCCGAGCCGGTAGAGGCTGCGATCCGGCGCCGCGTCGAGCTCCGCGCGGGTGAGTGTATCGACGGGCAGGGCGCCGGCCGGCACCGCGCCGCGCGGCTTGTGGAACATCATGTTCCACATGATGCCCAGCATCTTGCCGAGCCCTTCGGCGGGCCGCGGCGCGACGTTGCGAAAGCGTTCGCCGTCGTGTTGCGGCGAATGGGCGGACAACGCGCGGCCGCGCTTTGCAGCGGTCAGGCCGAGCGTACGTTGAATGAAATCGGGGAGCGATGCCATGAGTATCCATCCGGATGAAAGTACACTAAACAGTGTAGTTTATTTCCGAGGAAAGTAAACTGCCGGGTGTAAAATTTGAGAATGGATACGAGCACCACTCATCAACGTCTGACCGATCGAAAGCGGGCGGCCATCGTCAGCGCCGCGATCGAGGAGTTTCTCGCGGCCGGCTACGACGCGACCAGCATGGACCGCATTGCCGCGCGCGCGGATGTCTCCAAGCGCACGGTGTACAACCATTTCCCGAGCAAGGACGCGCTGTTCGCCGCGATCCTGCACCAGCTCTGGGACGCGAGCCATTCGGGCGCCACTCCGGCTTTTCGCAGCGACGTGCCGTTGCGCACGCAGTTGCTCGACCTGTTGACGCGCAAGCTGCGCCTGCTCAACGACGACGCGTTTCTCGCGCTCGCGCGGGTCGCGATCGCGGCGGCCATTCATTCGCCGGAACGCGCGCGCGACATGGTCGAGCGTCTCGGCGAGCGCGAGGAAGACGTGACGGTGTGGATCCGCGCGGCCGCGGCCGCGGGCCGGCTCGCGGCGCCGGATCCGGCATTCGCGTCGCATCAGTTGCAGGGCATCGTGAAGGCGTTCGCGTTCTGGCCGCAGGTGACGATGGGACAGCCACCACTAAGCGACGAGGCGCAGAAGCAGGTCGCGGAATCTGCGGCCGACCTGTTTCTCGCGTACTACGAGCGAAAGCAGGGCGGCGACGGTCACGACGAAAGCGGACGCTGAAGCGTCGGCGCACCGGAGCGCACTGCTTCGACACCCCGACGTTTGATCTACATTGGAAGCACATCCATGCCGCTCCCGCACATGCAGCGCATGGGCCGACACGTGAGCAAACCCGAATGAAGACGCTGCTGATCGTCTACCACACGATGACCGGAGGCACGCGACAGATGGCCGAGGCGGCCGCCGGCGCGGCGCGCGACCAGGCGGGCGTGTCGGTCCGGCTGCAGCGCGCGGACGAGACGGGCCCGGACGACGTGCTGTCGGCCGATGCATATCTGTTCGCGACGCCGGAGAATCTCGCCGCGATGTCCGGCCTGATGAAGGACTTTTTCGATCGCTGTTATTACGCGGCGCTCGATCGCGTGAATGGCCGCCCGTACGCAACGATGATCTGCGCCGGCAGCGACGGACAGAATGCGTTGCGCCAGATCGATCGCATCGCGACCGGCTGGCGCCTGAAGAGCGTGGCGCCGGGCCTGATCGTGTGCACGCATGCGCAGACGACCGAGCGCATCCTCGCACCGAAGACGATCGACGCCGGCGATCTCGCGCGCTGCGCCGAACTCGGCGCGGGCCTCGCGGCCGGTCTTGCGCTCGGCGTGTTCTGAACCGAATGAAGTGCCGCGCGGCGCGGGATTTCCCATAAACGACTACCACGCAACAGGAAGCCACGCACCGCCACCGCATCGCACCAGCGATCCCGGCCGACACGCCGAACGTCATTCGGACACGCACTGCGCGCGCACCTGTTCGGCCGTCACCGTTCCCTGCTTCGAGCCGAAATGGCTCAGCACGAAATCGGCGAGCGCCGTGACATACGAATCCGAATAGGCGCCGCCGACCCCCAGTATCTGCTGCGTCCGTCCGCCGACCGTCGCGCCCGTGCCGTGCGGCAACACCTGCATGAGCACGGCGCCGGATGGGGCGTTGACCGCATGGCTGCCGGCGAGCGACGCGTACCCAGTCCGGCGTTCCGCACCGTGATCCGTACTGTGAAATTGCACAGCGGGCGAGCCGTGTTTGCGCTTCGCCGATGCGCAGCGTATGTTACGTGCGGGGCGCAACGGAGTAGACGGCATGGACGGAACAACACAATCCCATGCGCGGCAATACTGGTCTGCGCATGCACGCAAGTCCGCCTGAGGATCACCGCCGATGTTTCGAACTACGGAACACCTGATCGGGATGCATTGCGCAACGCCTGCGTTGCGCGCGGTAATGTCTGAGGCGCGTTTGATCGATCGACATCCCGAATGCAGCCCACGGAGCCGGCCGGCTGCCCGCTCGATTGCGCAGTTCAGCGTTGCAAGCGGGCTTCCACTTTTGAAACGAACGGCAAGCGGGCGCCGTGCCGTTCGCTTGCCAAATCAGGCACGTAGACGTGCCGGCCTCGGCTGGCCCGCCGCTTGCTTGCATCGATCCAGATTCGCGCCAGACCGTCACACGCCCCATGGGCTGGTTCCGTTCGACGACCGTTGATCCTTGCATAACATGACGCCTACCTCCATCCAGTCCATCCTGATCGCCAATCGCTCGGAAATCTCGATTCGCGTGATGCGTGCCGCCGCCGAACTGAACATGCGTACGGTAGCGATCTATTCGAAGGAAGACCGCCTCGCGCTGCATCGCTTCAAGGCCGACGAGAGCTACCTGATCGGCGAGGGCAAGAAGCCGCTTGCGGCGTATCTCGACATCGACGACATCCTGCGCGTCGCGCGGCAGGCGAAGGTCGACGCGATTCACCCCGGTTACGGCTTCCTGTCCGAGAACCCCGATTTCGCGCAGGCCGTGATCGACGCCGGCATCCGCTGGATCGGCCCCGCCCCCGACGTGATGCGCACGCTCGGCAACAAGGTGGCCGCGCGCAATGCCGCGATCGCGGCCGGCGTGCCGGTGATGCCGGCCACCGCGCCGCTGCCGGACGATCTCGACGCGTGCAAAGCGCTGGCCGCGGAAGTCGGCTATCCGTTGATGCTCAAGGCGAGCTGGGGCGGCGGTGGCCGTGGAATGCGCGTACTGGAAAACGCTCAGGACCTTGAAACCCTGCTGCCTGTCGCGCGTCGCGAGGCGCTGGCTGCATTCGGCAACGACGAGGTGTACGTCGAGAAGCTCGTGCGCAATGCACGGCACGTCGAGGTGCAGGTGCTCGGCGACCTGCACGGCACGGTCGTGCATTTGTACGAGCGCGACTGCACGGTGCAGCGGCGCAACCAGAAAGTGGTCGAACGCGCGCCCGCGCCGTACCTCGATCGCGACGGCCGCCACGCGCTGTGCGAATCGGCGCTGCGCCTGATGCGCGCCGTCGGCTATACGCATGCGGGCACCGTCGAATTCCTGATGGATGCCGACACCAGCCAGTTCTACTTCATCGAGGTGAACCCGCGCATCCAGGTCGAGCACACGGTGACCGAAATGATCACCGGGATCGACATCGTCAAGGCGCAGATCCGCATCACGGAAGGTGGCCGCATCGGCCTGGCAGAGGACGCAACGGATGGCGACGGCGCGCTCGTCGCGCGCGCGGCCGGCGTGCCGGAACAACAGGCGATTCCGCTGAACGGCCACGCGCTGCAATGCAGGATCACGACCGAGGACCCGGAGAACGACTTCCTGCCCGATTACGGGCGTCTCACGGCGTACCGCAGCGCAGCCGGCTTCGGCGTGCGGCTCGATGCCGGCACCGCCTATGGCGGCGCGGTGATCACGCCGTACTACGACTCGCTGCTCGTGAAGGTGACGACGTGGGCGCCGACGGCGGCCGAATCGATTCATCGGATGGATCGCGCGCTGCGCGAGTTCCGGATTCGCGGCGTCACGTCGAACCTGCAGTTTCTCGAAAACGTGATCAACCATCCGGCGTTCATCGCCGGCGACGTGACGACCCGCTTCATCGACAAGACACCGGAACTGCTCGAATTCGCGAAGCGCGGCGACCGCGCGACGAAGCTGCTGCGCTATCTCGGCGAGCTGAACGTGAACGGCAACGCGGAGATGAACGGCCGCACGTTGCCGGCCCTGCCGTTGCCGAAACCGGTGCTGCCGAAGATCGATACGGCGGCGGCGATTCCGGCCGGCACGCGCGATCGCCTGCGCGAACTCGGCCCGGCGAAATTCGCGAACTGGATGCTCGACCAGAAGCAGGTGCTGCTGACCGATACGACGATGCGCGACGCGCACCAGTCGCTGTTCGCGACGCGCATGCGCACCGCGGACATGCTGCCGATCGCACCGTTCTACGCGCGCGAGCTGTCGCAGCTGTTCTCGCTCGAATGCTGGGGCGGCGCGACCTTCGACGTCGCGCTGCGCTTCCTGAAGGAAGACCCGTGGGAACGCCTTGCGCTGCTGCGCGAGCGCGTGCCGAACATCCTGTTCCAGATGCTGCTGCGCGGCTCGAATGCGGTCGGTTACACGAACTACGCGGACAACGTCGTGCGCTTCTTCGTGAAGCAGGCCGCGAGCGCCGGCGTCGACGTATTCCGCGTGTTCGATTCGCTGAACTGGGTGCGCAACATGCGCGTGGCGATCGATGCGGTGGGCGACAGCGGAATGTTGTGCGAAGGCGCGATCTGCTATACCGGCGACCTGTTCGACACGTCGCGCGCGAAGTACGACCTCAAGTATTACGTCGGCATCGCGCGCGAGCTGCAGCAGGCCGGCGTGCACGTGCTCGGCATCAAGGACATGGCCGGCATCTGCCGTCCGCGGGCGGCCGCGACGCTCGTGAAGGCGCTCAAGGATGAAACGGGGCTGCCGGTGCATTTCCACACGCACGACACGAGCGGCATTGCCGCGGCATCCGTGCTCGCGGCCGTCGAAGCAGGCTGTGACGCGGTGGACGGCGCGCTCGATGCGATGAGCGGCCTCACGTCGCAGCCGAACCTGTCGAGCATCGCGGCCGCGCTGGCCGGCAGCGAACGCGATCCGGGGCTGAACGCGGACCGCTTGCACGAGGCGTCGATGTACTGGGAGGGCGTGCGCCGCTATTACGCGCCGTTCGAATCGGAGATCCGCGCGGGCACGGCCGACGTGTACCGCCACGAGATGCCCGGCGGCCAGTACACGAACCTGCGCGAGCAGGCGCGTTCGCTCGGCATCGATCATCGCTGGACCGAGGTGTCGCGCGCGTATGCGGACGTGAACCGGCTGTTCGGCGATATCGTCAAGGTGACGCCGACGTCGAAGGTGGTCGGCGACATGGCGCTGATGATGGTCGCGAACGACCTGAGCGTGGACGACGTGCGCAATCCCGACAAGGACATCGCATTCCCCGAGTCGGTCGTATCGCTGTTCAAGGGAGAACTGGGTTTCCCGCCGGACGGTTTTCCGGCAGAGCTGTCGCGCAAGGTGCTCAAGTGCGAACCTCCCGCGCCGTATCGCCCCGGGGACCAGATTCTGCCGGTCGACCTCGATGCGGTGCGCACGCAGGCCGAGGCCGCGTGCGAGCAGCCGCTCGACGATCGGCAACTGGCGTCCTACCTGATGTATCCGAAGCAGACGGTCGACTACTACGCGCACGTGCGTGCCTACAGCGATACGTCGGTGGTGCCGACGCCTGCATTCCTGTACGGGCTGCAGCCGCAGGAAGAAGCGGCGATCGACATTTCGCCGGGCAAGACGCTGCTCGTGTCGCTGCAGGGGCAGCATGCCGATGCGCAGGACGGCATCGTGAAGGTGCTGTTCGAGCTGAACGGCCAGTCGCGTTCTGCACTCGTCGAGCAGAAGACCACCGTGCATGCGGGCAAGGAGCGCCACGGCCTGCAGCGTGCCGATCCGGCCAACCCGCTGCATGTGGCCGCGCCGATGCCGGGCTCGGTCGTGACGGTGGCGGTGCAGCCGGGACAGCGCGTGACGGCCGGCACGACGCTGATCGCGCTCGAGGCGATGAAGATGGAAACGCACATCGCCGCCGAGCGCGACTGCGAGATTGCCGCCGTGCACGTGAAGGTCGGCGAACGGGTGGCGGCGAAGGATCTGCTGATCGAGCTGAAGGGCGCGGCCTGAGGATGACGCCGCGCGTCCGCCGTCGGGCGGGCGCGCGGACACGTTGCGCGATCGGCGCTCGTCGACCGGCTGCACCGGCCGGTGATGATCGGGCCACAGCGTCTTCACGAGATCGCGCCTGTCTTTTTGTCGGTGATCGCGTGTGGGCGCGATGACGATGCATGTCGGCCCGCGACGGTGTCGTCGCGAACATACTACGCATTTTCCGAAGAACCGTTACGGTATGCCGTCGTCGGTCCCGCTTGCCGCGGACACAGCCGGTCGTGGACGACGATCGATGCGGACGCAACGATCATGCGGACGGCAATCCGGCGAGACGAGCCAAGCGGAGCGCCCCATCACCCTTGAAACCGGGCGACCGGCGCCGCGCAATCGTTCCGGAATGCTTGTTTCATACTGTGGAACCTGAGTGAAGGGGAGCGAAACCCGGCCAGCGAACGCGGGGGCGGAGAGCGCGTGCGGGAAACCGGATTCGACGTACGGAGCGGCGGCCCCGCGGCGCGACAAGGCGACCTCTGTCACGACCCGTTGACCTGCGAGTCAACCGACAGCCGCGCGTATCGGTATACTTCCACTCCTGCGTACCATCCGGCAGCGCGGCGCGATGCCCGACACGGGGTGCGCTCCGTTGCTCATGCGGTATCTTCCACGTCGGTGACGGACGTGCCGAACGCCGTCATCCCGAGCCGCCGCGTCAAACCTGGCGCGGCCTCGCGTGCGTTTCGCCGTGGAAGCGACGCTCTCTATTCCTGGTGGATTGAATTTATGGGTTTTGAACAACTTGCCGAATTGCGCGACCAGCTCGCAGCGAAGGCCAAGCAGGATCGGAATGCCAAGCGCGCGAAGGCGCAGCCGCAATCCGGAACCAAGCCGTCGTCCGGAGGCAAACCGGTTTCGGGGGCCAAGGCGCCTGCCGGCGCGAAGGCGTCGGCTGACGCGAAGGCACCCGCCGGCGCCCGGCAGGGGCCCCGGGCGCGTCCGTCCGCCGGCGGCAAGTCGTCGGCGCCGGTCGATCCGGTCATCGTCGCGATCGGCAAACTGCAAAAGCGCTTCCCGCTGGCGTTCCCGCGCAACCCGGCGCCCAAGGTGCCGCTGAAGGTCGGCATCTGGGCGGATCTCGCCGCCGACGCGCAGGCGATCGGCCTGAGCGAAGCCGAGCTGCGCGACGCGATGTCGACCTGGTGCCGCGGTAACCGTTACTGGTCGTGCCTCGTCGAGGACGCGGTGCGTATCGATCTGCAAGGCAACGAGGCAGGGCGCGTGACGCGCGACGACGCGGCGCGTGCCCGGCGGCTGAAGGCGCGCGGCCCGCGCAAGGGCCCTGCGCAGGCAGCCAAGGCCGGCACGCAACCGGAGAAGGTCGAGGCCGACGCCTCGGCTCCGGTTCCGGAGCAGGCCGATGCCGCGGCACCGCAAGTCGAGCAGGCCGAGCCGCAAGCGACGCCGGTCGAGCAGCCGGCAACGAAAGCCGAGTAACGCATCGGCGCGACGCCATGCTGCCGGCAATTCAATGCATTGCCGGCAGCATGAATCTGGATTCGTCCCCACAAGGCGGGCGTCGCGCGGATCGCGCCGGCCAACGCGCCCGGACGCCGAGCACACGATGAATTTTCCGTGACAGGCAGCCAGCCTGCCTGTCGCATTCCTGCATCCTGCATCCTGCATCCTGCATCCTGCATCCTGCATCCTGCATCCTGCATCCCGCATCCCGTATCCCGCTTTCCGCTTTCCGCTTTCCGCTTTCAGCTTTCAGCTTTCAGCTTTCAGCTTTCAGCTTTCAGCTTTCAGCTTTCAGCTTTCCATCCCCGATCCCCGATCTTCGAGGCAGTTCTCACCGCCATCGGTAGGCGAGCCGCTTGAATGCGCCCGTCGCCCGATCAGTTCGGGCGCGCCGATCACGTTCGCCCAGCGCTTGAACGGCGACTGGCCGATGACCCGCGCGATCGGGAAACCATCAGTTATCCGGAAGATATCCGGTGGCCCGTAGCTCGCTGCGGTTGCCGGTGGCCGGCCGGTTCAGGCTGAGCACGGATTCCTTCCAGTACTTTCTGCATCGGGTTTCGTTCCACTTCGGAATGTGGATCGGCGCGGAGGCCGATACGCCGTGCCATACCCCCATCCCCTATACAGGTTTCGGCCTTGAGATATACTCCCCCACCCTATCTGGAGGCCCTCGATGAGTCACACCGTCCGCGAAAAACAGAAGCTGCTCAACCGGGTCCGCCGCATCAAGGGGCAGGTGGAAGCGATCGAGCGCGCGCTCATGGAAGAGCGGGGCTGCAACGAGGTCCTGCAACAGATCACGAGCTGCCGCGGCGCGATGAACGGGCTGCTGGCCGTCGTGCTCGAGGATCACATCCGCACCCACTTGGTCGATGCCGAGCACGACGGCGGCCATGAAGAAGGCAGCGCGACCGAGCAGTTGATCGACGTCGTGCACAGCTACTTCAAGTGAGACGCGACATGAACGACTTCAGGGAAGCGGCGTTCGGCGCGGGGCACGACCACATCTTCCTCGGCGCGGCGCACGAGCAGAACGAACGCAGGACATGGGCGGTGATCGCGCTGTGCAGCGCGATGATGGTCGCGGAAATCGTCGGCGGGAGCCTGTTCGGCTCGCTGGCGCTCGTTGCCGACGGGCTGCACATGTCGACGCATGCGGGCGCGATGCTGATCGCGGCATTGGCCTATACGTATGCACGCAAGCACGCCGGCGATGCGCGCTTCGTGTTCGGCACCGGCAAGCTCGGCGACCTGGCGGGATTCACCAGCGCGATCGTGCTGGCGATGATCGCGCTGCTGATCGGCTACGAGGCCGTGTCGCGCTTCCTGTCGCCGATACCCATTCACTTCGGCGAAGCGATTCCGATCGCGGTGCTCGGCCTGCTCGTCAACCTCGCGAGCGTGTGGCTGCTGAGCGGCGATCATCACGGGCATGGGCATCATCACCATCGCGCGCATGACCATGACGGTAACGACCACGACCACGACCACGACCACGACCACGGCGACAAGCACGCGCAGGCGCACGCCGTCGCGACGCGCGACCACAACATCCGCTCCGCCTACATCCACGTGATCGCGGACGCAGCCGTGTCGCTGCTCGCGATCATCGGTCTCGTGCTGGCGCGCGCGTTCGGCTGGGTGTGGATGGATCCGCTCGCGGGCATCGTCGGTGCGCTGGTGATTGCGAACTGGTCATACGGGTTGATGCGCGACACGGGCGGCATCCTGCTCGACATGCAATCCGACCCGCGGATGGCGCAGCGCGTGCGCGCGCTGATCGAAGGCGGCGGCGACCACGTCGCGGACCTGCACGTGTGGCGTCTCGGGCCGGGCCACATGAGCGCGGTCGTGTCGGTGGCGACCGGCGACGGCAGCCGCGATGCACGCTTCTATCACGGCCTGCTCGACCGCGTGGACGGGCTGTCGCACGTGACCGTCGAGGTCGTGAGACCGCAGCGGGCGGCCTGAGCGATGGCCGTCAAGTCACCCTGCATCGACATCTGCTCGTTCGACGGAAGAACGGGATTCTGCATCGGCTGCCTCCGCACGCTGGAAGAGGCGCGGACCTGGAAGAAGCTGACCGACCATCGGCGGCACCAGATCGTCAACGACCGTGCGCGGCGGCAAGCGAAGCTCGACCGCGGCGCGCCGCCGGACGGGCAATAGCGCCGCGTCGGCCACGCACGCGCCGGCCGCGCGCGTGTCACGCGCGGCGCGAATCGCCGCACGGGAAACGCAGCGTGAAGATCGTCCGCTGCGCGTCGCTCGTCACGGCGACGCTGCCGCGGTGCAGCGCCATGATCGATTTCACGATGGCAAGGCCGAGCCCCGCGTTGCGGGCCGAGCCGTGGCGCGATGCATCGACGCGGTAGAAGCGCTCGAAGATCCGGTCGAGCTGGTCCGGCGCAATGACGGCGCCCTGGTTCGCGACCGACACGGCCGCATGGTCGGCACCGACCGCCACCGCAAGCTCGATGGTCGAGCCGCGATGCGCATGCTGGAGCGCATTCGACACGAGATTGCTCACCGCGCGCCTGAACAGCGGCGCATCGGCGTGCACGTTCCCGTGCCCGTGCACCACGATGCGCACGCCGGCGTCTTCCGCGAGCCCCTGGAAATACGAGGCCAGCCGTTGCAGCTCGTCGGCCGCGTCGAGCGCGGCGAGCGTCAGGTGCTGCTGCGCGTTGTCGGTGCGCGCGAGGAACAGCATGCTGTCGATCATCCGCTGCAGGCGCTCGCATTCTTCGATGTTCGAATCGATCAGCGCCTCGTATTCTTCCGCCGACCGTGCGCGTGACAGCGTGATTTGCGACGCGCTGATGATGTTCGCCAGCGGTGTGCGCATGTCGTGCGCGAGATCCGACGAGAACCGCGACAGCCGCTCGAACGAGCGCTCGAGCCGGTCGAGCATGCGGTTCACCGACAGCGCGAGCTCGTGCAGCTCGACCGGGCCGCCGCGGATGTCGAGGCGTTCGTCGAGGTTGTGCGCTTCGATCCGGGACGCCTGGCGGCCGATGTCCCGCACCGGCAGCAGCCCGCGCCGCGTGACCGCATGGCCGAGCGCGCACACCAGCAGGGCGCCGGCCGCGATCGCGAACCAGATGTGGTCCCGGTAGCTGTCGAGCAGTGACTGACGGTCATCTGCGGCGCGCACGAGCAGCATCCGGATCGCTTCGCCGGACGGCAGTACGACCTTCGAGAAGATGCAGCGCGCCTGCCCGATCGCCTTGGGCGCGCAGGTGAACGGCTGGCTGTCCGGGTGCGGGCCGTCGGCGAGCGGTTTCAGCGCGGGGTCCGGCCCGTCCGCGTGCTCGACCAGCGGCGTGCCGCGCGCATTGTAGATGCCGAGATATACGCCCGGGTGCGACAGCAGCACGTCGTGAAACACGCCCGGGTTCGTGCGGATGGCTTGCGCCGAACCGCGCGCGCGGGACAACTGCGCGAACTGGTTCAGCTTGCCGCTGATCTCGATGTCGTCGCGGCGTTGCAGCTCGGCGGACAGCGACCGGTACAGGTACGCGCCCGTCAGCGAGAACACGAGCCCCGCGACGGCGGCGAACGCGAACGTCAGCCGCTTGAGCAGCGAGTAGGGCGAGGGCGCCGCGCTCACGCGCGATCCTCGAGCACGTAGCCCATGCCGCGGATCGTGTGGATCAGCTTGTGCTCGTACGCATTGTCGATCTTCGCGCGCAGGCGCTTGATCGCGGCATCCACGACGTTGGTGTCGCTGTCGAAGTTCATGTCCCAGATCTGCGACGTGATGAAGGTGCGCGTGAGCACCTCGCCCTCGCGTTCCGCCAGCAGTTGCAGCAGCGCGAATTCCTGTGCGGTCAGGTCGATGCGCGTGTCGCCGCGCCGCACGCGGCGCCGGATCAGGTCGACCTCGAGATCGGCGATCTGCAGCGTGTCGCGCACGCTGCGCGGCGCGCGCCGCAGCAGCGAACGGATGCGCGCGAGAAATTCCGCATACGCGAACGGCTTCGGAAGATAGTCGTCGGCGCCCAGTTCGAGGCCGGCGACCTTGTCGTCGACCGTGTCCCGGGCCGTGAGCAGCAGCACCGGCGTCGACTTCTGCTCGCGCAGGCGCCGCAGCACCTCGAAGCCGTCGAGCTCGGGCAGCATGACGTCCAGCACGACGAGGTCGAACGCTTCGTGCAGCGCGAGAAACAGGCCGTCACGCCCGTTCGTGGCGATGTCGACGGTATAGCTCGCTTCCGTCAGCCCCTGACGGAGATACGACGCCATCTTGGCTTCGTCTTCGACGATGAGTATCCGCATGGTGTGATGGTGGTTGATGAAGCAGGGCGGCGCAACGCGAGGATGCGGCCGACAGGCAGGAGGGTACGCTACTGCCGCACGTCTTTCATGAAAATCCGGTCATGTTGCGGCCACGGCGTCGTCACCCGTGCGCCGATAAGCTGGGCGTTCCTGATTGCCGCGTGCCCGCTTCCGCTTCCATGTCGTACTGGCGCAAATTCCTCATCGTCGTGTTGCTGGCCCTGAGCCTGCCGGTTCAGTCGTTCGCGGCTGCGGCGATGTCATGTGCGTTGGCCGGCGACATGCGGGCCCGGCATGCGGAAGCGGCCGGCGGCGCGCAGCTCCACGACATGCGGGACGATCACGGTCACACCCGCCATGCGGCGCCCGGCGATGCGGGCCACGCGCACGCGTGCCAGGCCTGTGCGTCGTGCTGTGTCGGCACGGGGCCGGCGCTGCCGGACGTCGCGGCAGCCGCCCATACGGCCCGCATCCACGGATTCATTCCACCGCCCACGGCCGCCGCGTCGTTCCTGACCGGCGGCATCGAACGGCCGCCTCGCGGCGCACTCGTCTAGTACCCGGGATCGCGGCCGATGCGCCGCGACGTGCAATCCGAACCGGCGGCCGCATGGCGGCCCGCGCGGTGACTCATGACGAGGCAACTCATGCAACTGATTCTTGCGGCGCTGCTCGGCGCGGCGGCCATTCTGCCGCCGCTCGCGCACGCCACGACGACGCTGCCCGATCCGGCCGATGCCGCGGCGCCCGTGCCCGCGCACGCCGTTCCGTCCGCATTCGACGGTTACCGGCCCTATCGCGACGGCGACGGCCCGGGCTGGCAACACCTGAATCGCGCGGTGACCGAACCCGCCAGGCGCGCGGCCGCGCCGGGCAAGCCGGCCGATTCGGGCCGCGCGAACCACGCAACCCACGAGGGCCCGGCCAGATGATCGAACGATGGGTTTCCCTGCGGGTCGCGGCCAGTGCTGCCGCGATCGCATGGCTGGCGGGCTGCACGACGTTCTCGCGCGACGGCGGGTTCGACGCGGTGTCCACCGCCGCGCGCGACCGGCTCGGCAAGGACGCGGTGATCGTCCGCGGCGACGCGGATCGCGAGACGGTCGCGGCGCGCACCCGCGAGCTGCTCGCGAAGCCGCTCGGCATCGACGACGCCGTGCAGGTCGCGCTGCTGAATCATCGTGGGCTGCAGGCATCGTATGCGCAGCTCGGCCTGTCGGAAGCCGATCTGGTGCAGGCCGGGCGGCTGCCGAATCCCGGCTTCAGCTTCAGCCGCACGCGTTCGAACAACGACCTGAGCATCGGCCGGACGTTCTCGGCGAACGTGCTCGGCATCCTGACGCTGCCGTTTGCCGCGCGCATCGAAGGGCGCCGGTTCGAGCAGACGAAGCTGGAAACCGCCGACGCGATGCTGAAAGTCGCGGCCGATGCGCGCCGCGCATACGTGAACGCGGTCGCGGCCGAGCAGTCGGCGCGCTACGCGGGGCAGGTGAACGATGCGGCAGGCGCGGCCGCCGAACTCGCGCAGCGCATGCGCCAGGCCGGCCACTTCAGCCGGCTCGAGCACGCGCGCGAACAGGCGTTCCACGCGGACGCCATCGCGCAGTTCGCGAAGGCGCGGCAGCAGGCCGTCGCCGCGCGCGAGCGGCTGACGCGCGCGATGGGCCTGTGGGGCGCGGGCACGCAGTACACGCTGCCCGATCGCCTGCCGGCGCTGCCGAAGGATCGCCCCGCGCTTGCGGACCTCGAAGCGTTCGCGATGCGCAATCGCGTCGACATCCAGGCGGCGCAGCTGCAGACGCAGGGCGTCGCGTCGTCGCTGGGCCTGAGCAAGGCCACGCGTTTCGTCAACGCGCTCGACGTCGGCTACGTGAACAACTACGAAACCGACAAGGGGCATGAGCGCGGCTACGAGATCAGCGTGGAGATTCCGCTGTTCGACTGGGGCGGCGCGAAGGTCGCGCGGGCGGAAGCGCTCTACATGCAGTCGGCCAACCGCCTCGCGCAGACGGCGATCGACGCGCGCTCCGAGGTGCGCGAATCGTACGCGGCATACGTGACCAGCTACGACGTCGCGCAGCATTACCGCGACGAGGTCGTGCCGCTGCGCAAGACCATCTCGGACGAAGTGCTGCTGCGCTACAACGGCATGCTCGCGAGCGTGTTCGAACTGCTCGTCGATGCGCGCGAACAGGTCGGCGCGGTCAACGGCGCCGTCGACGCGCTGAAGGATTACTGGCTTGCGGAGACCGATCTCCAGCAGGCGGTCGGCGGCCGCCTGCCGGCACCGGACGCCGCGCAGCGCGACACGCCGCCCGCGGCCGCGGCCACAGCGACTGCAGCTTCCGCAGCTCCCGCAGCTCCCGCAGCTCCCGCAGCTCCCGCAGCTCCCGCAGCTCCCGCAGCCGAGCCGTCTCCCACGATTCCCGCGGCGCTTTCCGCGCCGGCAACGCATTCGGAAGGTCATTGACATGGTGTCCCGTCGACAATTTCTCAGCGGCTCGGGTGCCGCGCTCCTCGGTGCCGCGATGGTCAGCAAGGCCGGCGCGGCCACGCTGCCGGAGGCGCCGACGATGGCGCAGGCCGCCACGCAGCCGCCGCTCGCGCCGCCCGACGGCCGCCCGTACACGCCCGTCGCGACGCTGAACGGCTGGACGCTGCCGTGGCGGATGAAGAACGGCTGGAAGGAATTCCACCTGATCGCCGAGCCGGTGGTGCGCGAGATGGCGCCCGGGATGAAGGCGAACCTGTGGGGCTACAACGGGCAGTCGCCCGGCCCGACGATCGAGGCGGTCGAAGGCGACAAGGTGCGCATTTTCGTGACGAACCGGCTGCCGGAGCACACGACGATCCACTGGCACGGGATGCTGCTGCCGAACGGGATGGACGGCGTGGGCGGCCTCACGCAGCCGCACATTCCGCCCGGCAAGACCTACGTGTACGAGTTCCGCCTCGAGAAGCACGGCACGTTCATGTATCACCCGCACGCCGACGAGATGGTGCAGATGGCGATGGGGATGATGGGGATGTTCATCGTGCACCCGAAGGATCGCGGCGTGATGCCGGTCGACCGCGACTTCGTGTTCCTGCTCGCCGCCTACGACATCGACCCCGGCAGCTACACGCCGCGCGTCAACGAGATGACGGATTTCAACATGTGGACGTGGAATTCGCGCGTGTTCCCGGGCATCGATTCGCTGCCGGTGCGTGCGGGCGATCGCGTGCGCATTCGCTTCGGAAACCTGACGATGACGAACCACCCGATGCACCTGCACGGCTACACGTTCGAGGTGACCGGCACCGACGGCGGCTGGATTCCGCCGAGTGCGCGCTGGCCTGAAGTGACCGCCGACGTCGCGGTGGGCCAGATGCGCGCGATCGAGTTCACCGCTGACCGGCCGGGCGACTGGGCGTTCCATTGCCACAAGTCGCATCACACGATGAATGCGATGGGGCACCAGGTGCCGAACCTGATCGGCGTGCCGCAGAAGGATCTCGCGAAGCGCATCGGCAAGCTCGTGCCCGACTACATGGCGATGGGCAGCACCGGCGGCGCGATGGGCGAGATGGAGATGCCGCTGCCCGACAACACGCTGCCGATGATGACGGGCACCGGGCCGTTCGGCCCGCTGGAGATGGGCGGCATGTTCACCGTCGTGAAGGTGCGGCAGGGGCTCGGCCGCAACGATTACCGCGACCCGGGCTGGTTCAAGCACCCGAAGGGCACGGTCGCCTACGAATACGCCGGCGAGCTGCCGGCGCGCTGATTCACACGATCACACGATGCGGCCGGCACGACGCCGGCCGCCGATTGCCTCACCCCAACCCTGGAGAACGACGATGAAAAAAGCACTTGCCGTAATCGCAGCGGGCTGCGCGCTGGCCTTGTCCACCCTGCCTGCCGTGTCGTACGCGGCCGGCGACGCCGATGCAACGGACGTGCGCAACGGCATGTCGCACGGCGAGATCCGCAAGGTCGATGCGGCCGCCGGCAAGCTGACGATCAAGCACGGCCCGCTCGAGAACCTCGGCATGGATGCGATGACGATGGTGTTCAAGGTGAAGGACCCGGCGATGCTGTCGCAGGTGAAAGTGGGCGACACGATCGACTTCGTCGCCGAGGACGTGAACGGCGCGCTGACCGTCACGAAGCTGCAGCGGAAGTGACGGCAATGAAGACGTCAACGCTCACACATCTGGCCGCACTGGCCACGGGCGCGCTGCTCGCGCTCGCACCGCTCGCGGCATTCGCGCACGGCAAGCTCGAACGCGCGTCGCCCGCAGCGGGCAG
Source organism: Burkholderia stagnalis (assembly GCF_902830275.1). Taxonomy (GTDB): domain Bacteria; phylum Pseudomonadota; class Gammaproteobacteria; order Burkholderiales; family Burkholderiaceae; genus Burkholderia; species Burkholderia stagnalis. Next base: position 56,219 of record NZ_CADESW010000005.1, read on the forward strand.
CACCGTCGAGGCGGCGCCGGACACGCTCCGGCTCACGTTCAACGAGGACCTCGAAGCGGCCTTCAGCACGATCGTCGTGGCGGACGCGAACGGCACGGCCGTCACGCAGGACAAGGCGCGGGTCGACGCGTCCGCGCCGCGCGTGATGACCGTCACGGTGCCGAAGCTCGCGACGGGCACGTATACGGTCCGGTGGGCCGTGATGACCGCCGATGCGCACAAGACGCGGGGCACCTACACGTTCACGGTGAAGTGATGAACGAAGGATTCCTGGGCATCCTGCGCCTCGCGGCGGTGGCGATCCAGAACCTCGGCTTCGCCGTCGTCGTCGGGGCGCTGTTCGGCAGCCGCTGGCTCGCGCGCGGCGACGCCGCATGGCAGGCGGCGGCCGGCCGGCGCATGGTCGTCGCGCTGCGTGTGGCCGCGGCCGGTGCGTTGCTGGCGAGCGTCGTCGCGTTCCTGGCGCACTGCGCGTTGATGAGCGATGCGACGCTGCTGACGGTGTGGCCCGCGGTATGGCCGATGCTGACGGGCACCGGCTTCGGCCATGCGTGGTTCGCGGGCGCGCTCGGCATGGGCGCGATCGTCGTGCTGTCGTTCCGGTGGCGGGGGCACGGCGATCGCGAGCCCGTCGCGCTGTGGCTCGCGATCGCCGCCGTCGCGCTGGCGCGCAGCCACGGCGGCCATCCGGTGGAGGCAGGGTGGTTCAGCCTGCCGGTGTGGATCGACTGGCTGCATCTGCTCGCGATCAGCACGTGGGTCGGCATCGTGTTCGTGACGGCCGGCGTGGTGATGCCGCGCCTGCTCGCCGCGCCGCGCGGCGAAGCGCCGGCCGGCGCGGCGTTCGTGCAGTCGCTGTCGGATGCGGCGACGGCCGCGCTGGTCGTGCTGTTCGTTACCGGCGCCTACAACGGCTGGCGCGGCGTGAACACGTCCGCCAACCTGTTCGACTCGGCGTACGGGCAGGTGCTGCTCGCGAAGCTCGCGCTCGTGCTGCTGGCCGCCGCGCTCGGCGGACACAACCGGTTCTTCGGGATGCCGAAGCTGTTGGCGGCGCTGTCGCATGCATCCGGCAACGCGCCCGGCGGCCCGTTGCGCCATTTCAACGTGGTGCTGCGCGTCGAGTCCGTCGTGCTGGCCGGCGTGCTGGCGGCTGCCGCCGTGCTTGCGTCGAGCCCGTTGCCCGGCACGATGTAACCGGCGTCACGCCGAAATCGAAAGCCATTCGTCAGGAATGGCGATTGTTTGGAATATGAAAGGTAGACGGCAAGCGTGTTGCAGGCAGGCGACACGCTTGGCGATTGATTAAAAATACGAATCATTATCGTTTAATATTTCGAGATATTACGAGCCGCGACCCGGACGTCGCGGCTTTTTCATGTCGTCGACCGATTTTTTCCGCTTCCGTCCACCTTCAACGATGAAACTCAACCAGAACGCCTGCCGCGCGCTCCTGATCGCCACGTCGCTCGCCGGCGCCAAGACCTCGTTCGCGCAGGCGAGCGATGCGGCGGCCACGCTGCCGACCATTTCCGTGCAGGCTGCCGCCGAGCGCGCGACCTACGATGCGAGCCGCTCGCGCGCGGCCACCAAGACCGACATGTCGCTGATGGACGTGCCGCAGACGGTGAGCGTGGTGCCGCACGCGGTGATCGAGGACCAGAACGCGACGTCGATGCAGGACGCGCTGCGCAACGTGCCGGGCGTCGGCTTCTCGGTGGGCGACGGCCAGCGCGACCAGATCACGATCCGCGGCTTCAACAGCATCACCGACCAGTACGTCGACGGCATTCGCGACGACGCGCTCTACTACCGCGACCTGTCGAACGTCGAGCGCGTCGAGGTGCTGAAGGGGCCGGCGGCAGTGCTGTACGGCCGCGGCTCGGCCGGCGGCATCGTCAACCGCGTGCTGAAGCGGCCGCAGGCGAACCCGGTGCGCGACGTGGGCGTGACGCTCGGCACGCGCGGCGAGCGGCGTGGCGAATTCGACCTCGGCTGGAACGCGAACGATGCGGCGCGCTTCCGCATCACGGGCGCGGCCGAGAATTCGAACAGCTTCCGCGACCAGTTCCAGCTGAATCGCCAGGCGATCGCGCCGTCCGCGCAGTTCAAGCTGAGCCCGGACACGGTGCTCAATGTCGAGTTCGACTACCTGCACGACCGGCGCACCGCCGACCAGGGGATTCCCGCGTATCTCGGCCGGCCGGTCGACGTGCCGATCAACACGTACTACGGCTCGGCCGATGCGGCGAACAGCTCGTACAACTCGGTGTCCGCGAAGAGCGCGACGGCGTCGCTCGATCACCGCTTCAGCGATTCGCTGTCGTTCCATGGCGCGATCCGCGCGTATGACTTCTCGCTCGAACGGAAGAACTACGTGACGTTCCAGCCGATCAAGACCGCCGCGCGCCCGAGCGTCACGCTCGACCAGTCGACGCGGCAGCGCACCGATCACGGCGTCGACGGCGTGTTCGAGCTGACGCAGAAGACGACGCTGTTCGGAATGCGCCACGAACTGCTGTACGGGCTGGAACTGTCGCAGCAGCAGAAGTTCGACACGGTCTACAACGTGACGAAGGTCGCGACCTACGATCTCTACAACCCGCAGCTCGTGAACCTGCCCGGCGTGCCGGCCGGCACGCGCCCGCGCACGAACGCGTCGACCGTTACCGGGCTCGCCGGCGTCTACGCGCAGGACCTGATCTCGCTGTCCGAGCACTGGAAGGTGCTCGCCGGCCTGCGCTTCGACTACCTGAACCAGATCCGCCACGACTACACGTCGGCGAACCTCAACCTCGAGCGCACCGATCGCGCATGGAGCCCGCGCGTCGGGCTGATCTACGAGCCGCTCGACTGGCTCACGCTGTATGCGTCGTTCAGCCAGTCGTTCTCGCCGCTCGCCGACACGCTGATCAGTTCCGGCGCGTTCGCGAACGGCGCGGCGCTGGCGCCGCAGAAAACCACCGCGTACGAGATCGGCTCGAAGTTCGATCTCGGCGGCAAGGCGATGGCGAGCGTCGCGCTGTTCGACATGCGCCAGACGAACCAGCAGATCGGCGATCCCGCGCATCCCGGCTATGCGCTGCCGATCGGCACGCAGCACGTGCGCGGCATGGAGCTGGGCTTCTCCGGCGAGATCGCGCCGAAATGGTCGGTGCTGGCCGGCTATGCGTACCTGAACGGCACGGTGGACGGCTCGCCGCAATCGACGGCGGCCGGGCTTACGCTGTCCAGCAACACGCCGGGGCTGATGCCGCGCCATAGCGCGAGCCTGTGGCTCAAGCGCGAACTGCCGTACGGCTTCTATGCGGCGGCCGGCGCGCAGTTCCAGTCGGCGCGCTATGCCTCCGCGAGCGATCTCGTCACGCTGCCGTCGTTCACGGTGTTCAATCTCGGCGCCGGCTACCGCAGCAAGAAGTTCGACGTGACGCTCACGCTCGACAACGTGTTCGACCGCCGCTACTTCATCTCCGCGCACGGCAACGCGGACCTGTACAACATGCCGGGCGAGCCGCGCACGCTGACCGCCACGATGAAGTGGCACATGTAATGCCTGGGAAGCGCCGCGAGCCCGTCATGCGGGCTCGCGGGCAGGCAGCGCGGCGCCGGCCGCGGTCACGATTCGGGTGACGCCATCCCCGACTGCAGGTAGTTCTGGATGCCGACCTTCTTGACCAGGTCGAGCTGCGTTTCGAGCCAGTCGATATGTTCCTCGGTGTCCTCGAGGATGCGCTCGAAGATCTCGCGCGAGATGTAGTCTTGTGCCGATTCGCAGTACGCGATCGCTTCCTTGCAGGTGGACTGCGCGCCGCGTTCGAGCTTCAGGTCGCACTCGAGGATTTCTTCCGTGTGCTCGCCGACGAGCAGCTTGTGCAGATCCTGCAGGTTCGGCAGGCCGTCGAGCATGAAGATGCGTTCGATCAGCGCGTCCGCATGCTTCATCTCGCCGATCGATTCGTCATATTCGTGCTTGCCGAGCTTGTCGAGACCCCAGTGCTTGTACATGCGCGCATGCAGGAAGTACTGGTTGATCGCCGTCAGCTCGTTCTTCAGCTGCGCGTTCAGATAGCCGATGACCTTCTTGTCGCCTTTCATCGCGGATCTCCCACCGTCATGGCGTCGTGCCGCTTCAACGATAGTCAGTCGCGCGCCGAATCTCAATCCGACATTTGCGATTTGCCGGGGTACCCGGAAGGCGAATCAGTTGCATTAGCATGTGCACCGCACCGCACCGCACCGCACCGCACCGCACCGCATTGCATCACGCATCACGCGTCACGCATCACGCGAGCAGGTCCTCGTAGAACGCGCCGAACGGGCGCGTCGGATGCGCGAGCTGGATCTCCAGGATCCACAGGCCCGCGTCGGGGCACGCGTCGAAATCGCCGAGGTCGCCGGCCTTGTAGATCGCATGCGGGAAATCCGACACGCGATGGCCCTTGATGTCCAGGTTCAGGCGCCAGCCGAGTTCCGTCGCGCGGCGCTCGGCGTACGCGTAAAGCGCGGTGCCGCCCGCGCCGCTCGTCTGCCAGTGATGCTTCACGTCGTCGAACAGCGTGCGGGCGGCGTCCGCGCAGGCCCGCATGTCCGCGTCGTCGCCGACGACGAAGGTTGCGCCCGCATCGCCTTCGTGTGCGTCCCACACCACGCCGAGGTCGATGAAGAAGATGTCGTGCTCGCGCAGGCAGGGATCGTCGTCGGAGCGCTGCTTGAAAGTCTTCAGCGTGTTCTCGCCGAAGCGCACGATCACCGGATGCCAGATGCGGTCCATCCCGAGTTCCGTCATCACGGCCTTGCACAGCGCGGCGGCTTCCGATTCGCGCATGCCCGGCTTGATCCGCGCGGCGACGGCGTCGACCACTTCCCATGTCCGGTCGCGCGCCGTCAGCATCTGCTCCAGCACGTACTTGCTTCCCACTGCCTGCTTCATGTCGGTGTTCACGCGTGTTGCTCCGTCTCCGTTATAACTGACGGAATATAACGATGGACGCACGCGCTGTCCACGTCGCGGGCCTGCGGCGTTTTGCGCGGCGTTTCCGAGCATGCCGCTACGACCGGCTGTCGGCGTCGGGGCGGACGTGCCGGAACGCGGCCAGCAGCGTGAGGTCGTACGCGATCTTCAGCACGCCGCAGGCGACGAGCGGCGCGCCGAGCCAGCCGAGGCCGAACAGGCCGCCGGCAAGCGTCGGCGCGAGCGCGGCCGCGAGGCTGCGCGGCACCGACGTGACGCTGGCCGCAGCCGCCCGTTCCGGCGGCGTGACGACCGCCATCACGTAGGCGGTGCGGGTCGGCACGTCCATTTGCGACAGTGCGCTGCGTACCAGCAGCAGTGAGAGCGCGGCCGGCAGCGAGGTGGCGACGGCGGCGCCGATCAGGCACACGCTCGACGGGATGTGCGTAAACACCATCGTGTTCAGCAGGCCGATGCGGCGCGACAGCGGCGCGGCGGCGAGCTGCGAGCCCGCGCTGAGTAGCCCGGCCCAGAAGAAGAACCGGCCGGCCGCGCCGACCGACAGGCCGAAGCGCTGCATCAGCCACAGCGCCAGCAGCGAGTTGACGACGAGCCCGCCCGCGAACGCGTCGACGCTGAACAGCAGCGCGAGCCGCATGACGATGCGCCGCGACGGCCCGAGCGGGGCCGCCGGGGCCGGCGTGCGCTGCGCGGTGCGCGGCAGCTTGCGATACAGCGCGCACACCGCGATGCCGGCCAGCGCATACAGCACGAACATCGCGCGCATCGCGGCGAGCGGCGCGAACCCGGCATGCGCGGCCAGCCACGTCGGCACGCCCGCCGCGAGCGCGCCGAGCGCGGCGGACACGGCGCCGACCAGGCTGTAGCGCGCGAACAGCGCGATGCGCGCGTCGCCGCCGGCCGCCGCCGCGAGCCGGGCCTGCTCGAGCGGCAGGAACAGGCTCACATCGCCGGCGCTCGGATTGAGCGTGCCGACGAACGCGACGACGAGCAGCGGCCACCAGCCGGACAGGCTCGCGAAGCCGATGCCGGTAGCGGTCATCAGCACGGCCGCAAGCGTCAGCAGGCGACGATGCGCGATGCGGCCCGCGAGTGCGCCGACGGCCACGGTCGCGATGGCAGAGCCCAGCAGCGTCGCGGTGCCGAGCAGCCCCACATGAAGTTGCGTGAGGCCGAGCGCGAGCAGGTAGGCGGGCAGCAGCACCGCGATGAAGCCGTCGGTGAAGCCGCGCAGGCCGCGGCTCGCGAGCAGGATCCACGCGGTGGCGTCGATGCCGTCCGGCAGCAGGCGGCGTGCGACGCGGGTCGCGGCAAGGGCGGCGGTGCGGCCGCGCGGAACGTGCATGGCGCAGGCGCCGCGCGAGCGGCGCGTCAGTGATGAAGGAACGGATAGGCCGCGAGCCCGATCAGCGCCGCGGCCGTGACGATCACGGGCTCCTGCAGCTTCTTGAAGCGCCACAGCAGCAGCACGGTCGCGACGGCCAGCGCGGCCGTCGGCAGATCGACGATCGAGCGTTTCGCGATGACGAGCACGGAACCGGTGATCGCGCCGACGGCCGCCGCCGTGATGCCGTCGACGAACGCCTTGACGTCCGCGCGGTGGCCGTACTTCTTCACGTACGGCGCGGGAATCACCGTGAACAGGTAGCACGGCAGGAAGGTGCCGAGCGCGGCGACGCACGCGCCGGGCAGGCCTGCCACGAGGTAGCCGATGAAGCCGACGGTGATCACCACCGGCCCCGGCGTGATCATCGCGACCGCCACCGCATCGACGAACTGCTTGTCGTTGAGCCAGTGGTGCTCGGTGACGACGCCGCCGTACAGGAACGGCACGATCGCGAGCCCCGAGCCGAACACGAACGTGCCGGCTTTCGCGAAGAACACGCCGATCTGCGTGAGCACGGAAACGTCGATGCCGCTCAGGAAACCGCTCGCAGCCGGCAGATTGGCCGCGGCGAGCGCGTTCAGCCCGCCTTTGTCGAGCCATTTCGGCGGCGCGCGCCAGAACAGGCCGATCAGCCCGGCGACGATGAACAGCCACGCGATTTCCGATTCGGTGACGAAGGTCACGGCAGCCAGCGTCAGGAAGATCGCCCAGAGCAGCTTGTCGTTGCCGATGGTCTTCGTGGTCAGCTTGTACGCGCTCATCGCGATGATGCCGACCACCGCGGCGCCAACGCCATAGAACACCGCCTGCATCCACGACAGTCCGCCGAAGTGCGCGTACGCGAAGCCGAGCGCGACGACCATCAGGAACGACGGCAGCACGAACGCGAGCCCGACGAGCGTCGCGCCGAGGATCCGGTAGTGCACGTAGCCGAGGTAGATCGCGAGCTGCGCGGCCATCGGCCCCGGTGCGAGCTGGGCCAGCGTGAGTCCTTCCTTGTAATCGGCCTCGGTGATCCAGCCGTGCTTCTCGACGAGATCGCGGCGCATGTAGCCGGCAAGCGCAACCGGCCCGCCGAAACCGAGCGTGCCGAGGCGCAGCATGTAGCCGACCAGCTGGCCGAGCGAGTAGGTCGGCGTGTTTGTGGCAATCGTCGTGGTCATGACCGTCCCCGGCTTTCGATTTTTCCATTCGACGCAAAGTGCGCGTACAGCGCGTCGAGCACCGCGCCCATCTGTTCCAGCAACTGATCGTCGTTCTCGGCGCGTTGTCGCGTGCCGGCCATCACGGCCTCGAATCCGACGGCTTCGGGCACGGCCGTACCCCCGACGTCGAGCGCGTGCACGATTTCGCCGAGCCGCATCAACGCCGCATCGTTGTCGAGCCCGAAGCTCGCGAGCAGCACCTCGAACGTCACGCGCTCATCGACGTGCGTGAACGCCGCGCCGTCGAAGTCGAAGCCGAGCGCGCCGGGCGGGCAGTCCTGCGGCGACGCGAGCCACCGGAAGCGCGCGCGCGGGTCGATGAAGCGGCGGATCAGCCACGCGCTCGCGACGCGGTCGACCCACAGGTGGCGGCGCGTCGCCCAGGTGCGCCCCTGGTAGTCGCCGAGCGGCAGCAGCGGGATTGCGCGCGACGCCGCGTGCGGCTCGCCCGGCGACAGCACCGTCTCGACGACGGCGACGAAATCGCGCCAGGCGGCCTCGGCGCGGGCGGCCGCGTCGCCCGGGAACCAGTCGGTCGCGCGCAGCGCGTCGTAGTCCTTTTGCAGGCGGCGCAGCCCGCGCGCCAGCTCCGCCGGCGATTGCGCGGACAGCGTCTTGCGCGCGTCCGACAGCGCGCGGATGAAGGCCGCGTATTCGTCGTCGCGGGCGAACAGCGCGCGGAATTCCGCGTCCTGCGACGCGTCGAGGCTCGGTGCGCGCAGCAGATGCGCGGTGCCGCCGCTGCCGGCGATCGCGCCAGCGAGTTCGCGCAGCATGCTTTCGCGTTCCTCCGAGTACGGCAGCAGGTAGATGCCGTCGCGCAGCACCGCGCAGCCCTTCGCCTTCAGCGCGCGCCAGAAGCGCATCCGCGCCGTCGCGTTTTCGGTCGGCAGCGTCAGCACGAGGAGCGACCAGGTCGAGATCGTATTCATGTAGACAATGCTACTCGTGCGTTATGATCGCTACAAGTTTACTTGTCGACCGGGGCCGGCGACATGCCGTCATGCCGGCGGGATAATCTGGCGGCGTCGCGCAGGCCCTGCGCAATCCTTACGTTTTCCGACCTATGCACACGAGATTCAATGCGATCGCCGTCGCGCTGACCGCCGCCGCGCTGTTCGGCGCGGCCACGCCGCTCGCCAAGGCGCTGCTCGGCGCGATGTCCCCGTTCATGGTGGCGGGCCTGTTCTACCTGGGAAGCGGGCTCGGCCTCGGCGTGGGGATCCTGATCCGCCGGCTGCGGCGGCCCGCCGCCGCGCCCGCCGGCGACGGCCATGCGCTGAAAAAATCCGAGATTCCGTGGCTGGCCGGCGCGATCGCGGCGGGCGGCGTCGCCGGGCCCGCGCTGCTGATGCTCGGGCTCGCGAGCACGCCGGCCGCCACGAGCGCGCTGCTGCTGAACCTGGAGGGTGTGCTGACCGCAGTGATCGCGTGGGTGGTGTTCCGCGAGAACGTCGACCTGCAGGTGTTTCTCGGCATGGTGGCAATCGTCGCCGGCGGCGTGCTGCTGTCGTGGAAGCCGGCGGCGGCGGGCGTGCCGGTCGGCGCGCTGCTGATCGTCGGCGCATGCCTGTGCTGGGCGATCGACAACAACCTCACGCGCAAGGTGTCGGCGAACGACGCGATGGTGATCGCGTGCCTGAAGGGCTTGTTCGCGGGGCCGGTGAACATCGCGATCGCCGTCGCGACGGGCGCCGCGCTGCCGGCCGTGTCGACCGCGGCGGCCGCGATGCTGACGGGGCTCGCCGGCTATGGCATCAGCCTCGTGCTGTTCGTCGTCGCGCTGCGCGATCTCGGCACCGCGCGCACGGGCGCGTATTTCTCGGTCGCGCCGCTGTTCGGCGTTGCGCTTTCACTGCTGATCTGGCCGGAAATGCCGTCGGTTGCGTTCTGGGCCGCGGCCGCGCTGATGGCGCTCGGCATCTGGCTGCACGTGCGCGAACGGCACGAGCACGAGCATGCGCACGAACGGCTGGAGCATACGCATCGGCATCGCCACGATGCGCATCACCAGCACACGCACGATTTTCCGTACGACGGCGACGAGCCGCACACGCATCCGCACGTGCACTTGCCGATCACGCATTCACATGCGCATTTCCCGGATATCCATCACCGGCATCGGCATTGATCCGGCGTTGATCCGGCGTTGATCCCGCATTGACCCGACAGCCGGCGGACGGCGCGTGGTGTCGCGCGCCGTCCGCCTCGAACGTCAGCGCGTGACGACCAGCGCCGCATGCATGCCGGCCGCATAGTGGCCGGGCTTGTTGCAGATCAGCGCGTAGCGGCCGGGCGCAAGCGTGAGTGCCAGATGCTTGTGTTGGCCGGGCGCGATGTCCTCGACCTCGCCGATCTTGTGCAGCCGCACTTCCTGTACCAGCCCCTTGCGAACCGGCAGCGCGCCGTCGGCGAGATCCGTCTTCAGCACGACGAGTTCGTGCGCCATGTTGCTGCCGGCCGAATTCACGACGTCGAACGTCACCCTGCCCGCCTTCACGTCATACGGCTCGAGCTGAATCGCGTCCGACCGCAGTGTCGCCTTGATGGTCTGCTGCGCGCGGGCCGCCTGCGACGCGATGCCGAGCGCGGCCACGCTTGCGACGAGCGCAGTACGCCAAGCCATGTTCATGGTTGCCCTCCCTTGATCGATGAAACGGGGTGCCTGTCGAAACTGGTGCGAACGCCGCGCGGCATACGTGCGGTAAACGTTCGGCTCTCACGGCTTATTCCGGGGACGGGCGGTGTTTCTCGACGGGGCAGGGCAGTCACTTGACGGCAGCGTACGGCAGCACAGCCGTGGGCGACGCCGGCGCTCGCTATGTTCTGCTGTATATTACGAGGCCGTGAAGATGCGACGCGCGGTCGGACGGTGCGCGTTCGGTTGCAGTGAGGGCGGGATGGATGAACGGGTGCAGCAGGCGCAGCAGGACGCCTTCGCGGACGGCGGGCTGTCCGCGAGGATCGTGCCGTTGAAGCGGCGCGAGGACGGGCCGCGTGCGGAACGGATCGCGAGCGTGGTCGACGCGTTCGGGCGGTTGCGCGGCAGCGTCGTGCGTTTTGTCGCACTGCTCGCGCGGCGCGACGCGGCGGCACTGGCGCCCGACGCATCGGACGTCATGCCGTTCGATGCGTTGTTGCAGGCGCTTGCCGCGCATGCCGAACGCACGGGGTTTCACTGCCTTCCCGAACTGAACCGCTGCATCGAACGTGCCGGTACGGCGGAACGGCACCGCGACGTGATCTTCGCGCAGGCGCCGCCGGCCAGTGACGCCGCATTGCGCAACGCGGCCGCGATGTTGGAGCGGCTCGATGCCGAGTTCGTCGGCCTGTGCGTTGCGCACGTGCTCGCGTGTCACCCCGCGCACCCGCTGCCGGCCGATGTGGCGACGATGCCGCGCGGCGGCCGCGCGATCGTCGCGTGAATGCCTTTTGAAAGAGGTCTGAGATAGACATGCCCCCGTTTCGACTGTCGCGGCTGGCATCCGGCCACGCCGACGGGCCGGCGCTGCGGCCGCCGCAGGATCGCTGCTGCGCACCCTCGCGCAACCTGAGAGCCAATCTGCGACCCTGACGCGCGTGCAGGGCAAACGCGTCGTGTACGCCGGCGGACGCCCCGGGCCGCATGCGGCGATCCGGCGGCTCGTCGAAGTGGCCGGCGGTTTGCCGACCGTGCACGACGGCGGCATCGAGGACCGCAAGGGCAAGCTGGCCGCGTCGATTCCCGGCGCGGACCTGGTCGTATTCCCGGTCGATTGCGTCGACCACGATTCGATGAACACGCTCAAGCGCCTGTGCGAGCGGCACGGGATCGCGTATCACCCGCTCAGGACGGCCAGCGTCGCAAGCTTCGTCGACCTGATGATGGAAGAGCCGGAAGTGCCGGCGACGCAGCACGGCTGCGGCCGCACGACGGCGTTCTGCCTGCGGCACGGCTGACGCCGCGCGGGCGGGGCAGTCAGGGCTGCATGAAGCCGGTGAGTGCCGCGATCTGTTTCGCGCAGTGTTTTTGCGCCTGCTGTTCGATCGCGCGATAGAGCCGGACGATTTCGTCGCCGACCGGCGTGAGCGTGCAGCCGCCGCCGCTGTGGCCGCCTTGTTCCGACACGGTGGCGGGCGACGTGAGCGAGCGGTTCAGTTCGTCGATCAACAGCCACGCACGGCGATACGACATGCCGAGGCTGCGCGCGGCTGCCGAGATCGAGCCGTGCTCGCGCACCGCTTCGAGCAGTGCGACCTTGCCGGGCCCGAGCGCGACCGTGTCGCCCATGCGGATGCGCATGCGGAAACTGACCTGCGGTTCGTCGATCGCGCGCCGCTTGGCGGGAGGTGGGGATTTCGTCATGCGCGCAAGGATACACGAACGGGCTGTGCGTGCGCGGGCCGTGCGGCGGCTAGCGTGCCGGCGGAAAGCAGTGCGCGTAGTCCTCGCAGCCGGGGCATCCCGGCGCGGGCCCGGGCGGCTCGCCGAGGTGCGCGGCGATTTCCATCGCGAGGAACTGCTTCCAGCGCAGATGCGCGACGTTGCGTGCGGCGAGCGCGGGGAAATTGCGCGCCAGCATCCCGGACACCGCGTCGCGCCCGTCGAGCCCGAGATCCCGCCACAGGCGATCGGAGCGCAGGCACGCGTGCGCTCCGATCGCGGCGATGCACTCGGCATCGTCGGCGCGAACCGTGTGGCTGACGTCGCGCAGCGGCAGCGCGTTCAGCGTCACACGTCACTCGACGCCGACGATCACGCTCGATGCCTTGAAGATCGCCGTCGCGGTCGCGCCGCTCACGAGCCCGAGGCGATCGACGCTGTCGTTGGTGACGATCGCGACGATCTGCGCGCCGCCCGGCGCGGCGATCGCGACTTCCGAATTGACTGCGCCCTTCGTGACGGACGACACGGTGCCCGCGATGCAGTTGCGCGCCGACACCTTGCTGCTGTCGACGTCGACCATCACGACGACCGACGACGCCTTCACCAGCGCGAACGCGGCGGAACCGGCCGCGAGGCCCAGCGACGCGGCGCTGCCGTGCGTGATGACGGCGACGATGTCGAGGCCGTCCGGCGTGCGGAGCGTGACTTCGTCGTTGACGGCACCGGCCTTGACGGCGGTGACCTGGCCGGCGAAGTGATTACGGGCGCTGGTTCGCATGATGGATCTCCGGAAGGGATGCCGCTGCCCGGTGGGCAGCGCACGGTGAATGCAGTGCGGCGGATAGTGTACTGCCGCCGCGACCGGCCGGCCGCCGCCGGCTGCTATGTCGCGGATCAGGCGCCGGCCGCGCGTGTCATTCGCCGGCCGCCGGTTTCCGCGCAGGGGTGTTCGCCTGCGGCTGCGCGTGCTGCGCGGCCGGCGCCGCCTCCGCTTCCCAGCCGCCGCCGAGCGCGAGGAACAGCCGCACCTGGTCGGCCGCGACTTGCCCCTCGGCCGCCGCGACCTGCGCATGCACGCTGGTCAGCGTGCGGGTTGCATCGAGATCGGAGAGGAACGATTCGCGGCCGGCCTGATAGAGCCGATGCGTTTCGTCGGCCGAGCTGCGCGCCGATTCGTACGCGGTCCGCAGCGCGTCCGCGCGCTGCGTATCGGCCGCGTAGGTGGCGAGGCTCGATTGCGTTTCGCGCAGCGCGTTCAGCACGACGCCGTCGAAATGCGCGAGCGCGCCGGCCGTCGCCGCCTCGGCCTCGCGCACGCGCGCGCGCTGGCCGTTGACCGGGAAGGTCCAGCTGATCAGCGGTCCGAACGACCAGCGGTTGGTGGTCGGCGAGAACAGGTCGGCGGCGAGGCCGGTCGTGCCGGCCGATGCGCCGATGCTGACCGACGGGTACAGCGCGCCGGTCGCGACGCCGATCCGCGCGGTGGCGGCCGCGAGTTGCCGCTCCGCTTCGCGCACGTCCGGGCGGCGGCGCAGCAGCGCGGCGCCGTCGCCGATCGGAATCGGCTGGCGCAGCGCCGGCAGCCGCTCGCAGGCGGCGACCGCTTTCGGCAGGTCGGCGGGCGCGCGCGCGAGCAAGGCGGCGAGCTGGTACTGCGCGACCTTGCGGCGCCCCTCGAAGCGCGGAATATCCGCGGCGAGCGTGCGCGCCTGCGTCACGCCGCGCGTCACGTCGGTCTGGTTGCCGCGCCCGGCATCGCGCAACCGCTGCGACAGCGCGACGCGCTGCCGCTGCAGGGCGAGCGACTGCTTCGCGATCGCGAGCTCGTCGCCGGCCGAGCACGCTTCGACATACGCGCGCACGACGTCAGCGACCACCGTGATGCGCGCGAGATCGCCGGCGGCGCGCACGGCATCGTCGTCCGCGCGCGCGGCTTCGACGCCGCGCCGCAACTTGCCGAACAGGTCGATCTCGTACGACACGCTGATGCCGATCGATCCTTCGTTCACTACCGGCAGCTTCTTTTCCAGCAGGAACTGCTCGGCCGACTCCTGCGCACGCTGCACGCCGGCCTCCGCGCTGCCGGAAAACCCGCCCTGTGCGTTCGCGACGTCCAGCGCCGCGCGCGAGCGCGCGAGGTTGGCCGCCGCCACGCGCAGGTCGGTGTTCGACTTCAGCGCGTCGCGCACGAGCTGGTCGAGCACGGGATCGTCATAGAGCTGCCACCAGTTGCCGGGCACCGCATCGTGCGACACGAGCGTGCCGCCCGCGCCGTCGAGCGCGCCGTTCGCGAGCGGCGCGTTTACGTACGCCTGCTGCGGCAGATGGTAGTCGGGGCCGACGGACTTGCACGCGCCGAGCGCGAAGGCGAGCGGCGCGAGCGCCGCCGCGAGCCGGATGCCGCGCCGCGTCATTGCGACGCTCCCGCCGCGCGCGCGGCCGACGTAGTTGATGCGGTTGACGCGGCCGACGCGGCGCCGGCCGCCTTCGGTTTCGACGTGTCGTCCGCCGCGCGCACCGACACCGTCGCGGTGCGGCCGGCGATCATCCGGAAGTCGTCCGGCACCTCGTCGAGCGCGACGCGCACCGGCACCCGCTGCGCGAGGCGCACCCAGCTGAACGCCGGGTTCACGTTCGGCAGCAGGTTCGCGCCCTGCGTGCGGTCGCGATCCTCGATCGCGGCGACGATGCTCTGCACGTGGCCGCGCAGCGGATGCGGCTCGCCCATCACCGTGATGTCGACGGCCTGGCCGATATGGATGCCGCGCAGCTTGGTTTCCTCGAAGTAGCCGTCGACGCGGAACGAGTTCAGGTCGACGACCGACAGCACGGCCCGCCCGGCCGGCACGTATTCGCCGACGCGCGGCGCGCGATCGTTCAGGTAGCCGTCGACCGGGCTGACGATCGTCGTGCGCTGCAGGTTCAGGCGCGCGGTGTCGAGCGACACCTTCGCGTCCTCGACCGTGGCCTCGCCCTGTTCGACGCGGGTGCGGCTTTCCTCGACCTGTTCGCTCGCGACGAGGTTGCCGAGCTTCAGGTTGCGCGCGTATTCGCGCTTCGCCTGCGCGAGCGTCGCGCGGCGCTGGTCGAGCGTCGCTTCGGCGAGGCGTTCCGCGAGCGTGTAGCGCGCCTGGTCGATCACGAACAGCACCTGGCCGCGCTTGACCGGCTGGTTGTCGACCACCTGCACCGACGTGATGAGGCCCGACACGTCGGGTGCGACCTGGATCACGTCGGCGCGAACGTGCCCGTCGCGCGTCCACGGCGAGAACATGTAGTAGTTGACGATGCGCCACAGCACGAGCGCGGCCACGACGACGACGATCAGGGTAAGCAGGACCTGTCCTGCGGAGAGCCAGGATTTTTTCACGTTAGGTAGCCACGAGACGGTGGGACACGATCACGACGGCGGCAAGCACGAACACGTAGATGCCGAGATCGAAGATCGAACGGTGCCAGACGAGGCGATAGAAGCCGATGCGCGTGAGCCCGGCGCGGATCGCGATGTTGATCAGGTAGGCGATCAGCATCAGCACGAGCGGGGCCGGCACGAATACGCCGAAGATGTCGATTTCGCCGATCATGGTCGCGGCCTGGAAAGCGGGGAAAGGTAGCGGATCATGCCTGCGCTCCGCCGCGGGCCCGGGGCGCGTGCGCCGCCTCGGCCGGATACAGCGACAGGCGCAGGCCGACGAGCGCGTGCAGCGTGTCGCGCAGCCAGCGATGCATTGCGGGCGCGGCGGGCGCGGCGGCCGATGCATCGGCGCCGGCGGCCGGCGGCTGCGCGCGGCCGGCGACGCGGCGCAGCGTGTCGTCGATCGTCGCGAGCAGCGCGTCCGGCGCGGGCTGGCGCGCATTCGCCGCCGCGCAGCGCGCGAAATGCGCGTGGACGCCGCTCAGCACGCGGTCGATCGCGGCCGGCATGTCGCCGTCGAGCTTGCGGCGGTAGCGGCGCAGGTCGAGCGCGTTCAGCGCGATGCGCAGGTCGCGGAAGCTCTCGATCGACGGATGCCGGTGGTCGTCGGACGCGCCGAGGCGCGGCAGCAGGTGCGTCACGCGGTCGAGCATCCGCGACGCATGGTTGCGCGGGTTGTCGATCGGCTGCGTCGACGCCGACAGCGCGACGTCCTCCCAGCCCGAGCGCAGCAGCCGGCGCACCGCGAGCTCCGCGCCGAACGGCCGGGTGGCGCGGGTCCACACGAACGCGAACAGCAGCCCGGCGACGCCCGCGAGGTTGCTGTTCAGGAACACGAAGAAATCGGCTTCGTATGCGCTCTGGATGCTGATGAAGGTGGCCGTGTTGACCGCGACCAGCATCGTCACCATGTTGAACTGCGGCCTCGGCAGCAGCGTGCCGACCAGGATGAACGGCCCGGCGAAGAGCAGCACGAGCATCGCGAAGTCGTGCACGTGCGGCAGCACGACGAACAGGTACAGGCCCGCGATCACGACGCTCGCGCAGGTCGCGAGGAAGAACCGGAACACCATCGGCGCCGGCTCGTCCAGCGCGGCGAAGAAGCTGCACGAAACGGCCACCAGCGTGACGGCGCTCGCGCCGTCGTGCCAGCCCGAGCTGATCCACAGCCCGCAGGCGGCGACGATCGCGCACACCACCGTGAGCGTCGAGAACAGCATCATCCCGCGGTCGAAGAAGCGTTCGGTGCCGCCGAGCCGCCAGTGCCGGTAGCGCGGCTGCCACACGCCCGATTCGTTCGCGATCAGCGCGCGCAGCGAACGGCAGTCCTGCCACACGTCGATCACCTGGCGCAGCCGCCACAGCGCGTTCGACAGCAGCGCGCCGTCCCAGGTCGACAGCGCGGCGTCGGGCGGCTGCAGCGCGGCGATGCGCTCGCGCAGCCGGTCGGCGACCGGATCGTCGACGCTGCCGGTGCTGTCGCCCCGCAGCGCGGGCAGCGGCGCGTCGAACCACTTCGCCGCGTCGGCCAGCAGCGCGTCGAGCCCCGCGGGGCGCACGTGGAGGTCGCGCATCAGCGCGATCAGCGGATCGGCGAGCGACGAGATCAGCGGCAGGAACAGCTGCATCCGGCCGCTCAGCGCCTGCGAGCGCGCGAGGATGCGCGGATGCGCATGGTCGTAGCCGAGCTGGCTCAGCAGGAATTCGAGCCCCGTGATCGTCGCCGCGAGGCGCTGCCGGCACGCGGAAAGCGCCTTGCCCGCGAGGTGCCCGGACAGCGTTTCGCGGCCGTAGAACGCAGCATCCTTGAACCACGCGTCGGTCCGCTCGATCAGCGTGGGCGCGAGCCGGCTCGGGAAGATCGTGCTGCCGACCACGCTCGCGCAGACGATGCCGAGCACGATTTCCTCGGTGCGCGCGAGCGCGACGTCGAACACGGTGGTCGGGTCGGTCACGGTCGGCAGCGCGATCAGCGGCATCGAATAGCCGGCGAGCAGGAACACGTAGCTGCGCGCGGTGCGGTCCGACATCGCGAGGTAGAGCAGCGTGCCGCACCACGCGCCGACGATCAGGCTGAACAGGAACGGTGTCTCGACGAACGGCGGCACGAAGAAGATCGCGGCGGCCGCGCCGAGCGCGGTGCCGAGCGCGCGGTACAGCGCCTTCGAGCGCGTGGCGCCGACGAACGGGTTCGACACGATGTAGACGCTCGCCATCGCCCAGTACGGGCGCGGCAGCTGGAAGAACAGGCCGAGATACAGCGCCAGCATCGACGCGGCGAACGTCTTGGTCGAGAACAGCCAGTCGCGAACGCTCGGGAAGGTCATGGCGCGGAGCCGGGGGCGTGGCGCGGCGCGGCCTCGCCCGGCGCGTTGAAGGCGTCGAGCACGCGCAGCGTCGTCTCGAGCTCGGCACGCGTAATGCCTTTCAGCACGCGTGCGCGCAGCACCTTCAGGTCGGCTTCCATCTGCGCGGTGACCGCGCGGCCCGCGTCGGTCAGCGAGATCGTTTTCGCGCGGCGGTCGCCCGGATCCTCGTCGCGGCGCGCGAGCCCCGCCGCGCACAGCTGGTCGAGCAGCCGCACCAGAGATGGCCCTTCGATGCCGACGTGTTCGGCGAGGGTGCCTTGCCGCACGGCCTCGCCGAGCCGCCCGACCATCAGCAGCGGCGCCGCGCAGGCCTCGGAGACGCCGTACGCGTTCAGCACGCCGTCGCTCGTCCGGCGCCATTTGCGGGCGGAGAGCACGAGCATGCTGCTGACGGCAAGGCGGAGATCGTGCAGGTTCGTCATGGCCGAAATGATAGAGGCAATACCATTCGATAGCAAACTATCGGTTTTCGTCATGTACGTGTCACGTCCGCGCGGCTCGCGCGGGGCGGCATGGACGCAATGTAGGGTGTCGATCGGGAATCGGTCAAGGTGCGTGGAGGCATCGGGGTAATCGTCTGACGTAAGCGACAGAGTGTCGGCGTCGAAGGCCGTGCCGACGCTCATCCGGCGTGGGCCTCAAGCCCGTAGAAACGGTAGAACTGCGCAATTGGTGTATCCATCGCGAGCGCCTGAAGCGGGAAGGCGTCCGCCGGATTCCGAGTATTCGTCGTGGTTGATAGCTGCCGTATGAAATCCGCGGCAATGCCGGGTCTCACGCGGCCGTGGCGATCGAGAAAGTGCTCCCATAGAGACATGTCGCGAAATCCCGGTCCCGCGATTCGTTTTGCCGGGACGTGCTCGCGGCGCCGTCCGCGTCGCTCGGCGTCGACGAAGCGGCGCGCCGCGTGGGGCTCAGCCGCCGCAGCTTCACCCGGCTGTTCCGCGAGCAATTGGGGGTGAGCTACGTCGCGTGGCGCGAGCAGGCGTGCCTGCTGGCCGCCATCGCATGGTTTGCGCAGGGCCGCTCGATCACGCGCGTGGCCTATGATCTCGGCTATGGCAGCCCGACGGCGTTTTCGGCCATGTTCAAGCGCATCGTCGGCGTCGCGCCGCATCATTACCGCACGTAACGTCGAGTGTTCCTGCCGGAACGCTTAACCTGCATTGGAGCGCAAGCGGAGACCATGCACCATTCCATCCTTCAGCCCGGCGCGTTGTGGCCGGCCATCGTGCAACGAACGGCGCACGCCCTGCGGACAGGGGCGTTGCGCCCGATCGAAACCGTCCAATCGTCGATCGTGGACGGCGGCGTGCGGTTCCTCGTCCGTCGCGTGTCGAGCCTGGCCCGCAAGGACACGGCACGCGCGGCGGGCCGTGCCGGAGGCAATCCATTCCTCCCGTACGACCCCGACCTGTTTGTCGCGGATATCTCCGATACCCATGTGGCGTTGCTGAACAAGTTCAACGTCATCGAGCATCACCTGCTGATCGTCACCCGCCGCTTCGAAGCGCAGGAGTCGTTGCTGAACGTGGCGGACTTTGCCGCGCTGCTCGCCTGCATGGCGGAGTTCGGGAGTATCGGTTTCTACAACGGTGGGGCGGCCGCCGGTGCGAGCCAGGCTCACAAGCATCTGCAGATCGTGCCGCTGCCGTTCGTCGAGGGTGGCCCGGCGTTGCCGATCAGCCCGTTGATCGAGTCGGCGCGGATCGCCGGTGCGATCGGCACCATTCCGGGCCTCGCGTTTGCGCATGCGTTCGCGCCGCTGGAACTGTTCGCGGCGCCCGTGCACGAGACGGCGCGCGCGGCATGCGAGCGCTACCGCGCATTGCTCGATGCGGTCGGCATCCGGGCGCTCGATGTCGACGGCGAACCGCGCCAATCGGCGCCGTACAACCTGCTGGTCATGCCCGCGGGGCTGCTGCTGGTGCCGAGATCCACCGAGCGTGTCGAAGGCATCTCGATCAATGCGTTGGGGTTCGCCGGCTCGCTATTCGTGCGGGACGACGCGCAGATGCGGATCATCGACCGCGTCGGCCCGATGAATCTCCTGCGGCGCGCTGCCGAAGCATGAGCCTGTGCGGCGACGTGGGGCCCGGGCTTTGCCGCACCCCACGCATGCACACAGAGGATGCCAGGGGACGCCCCCTGGCATCCGTCGCGTTCAGCCGCGGATAAACGCGAGCAGATCGGCGTTGATCGTTTCGGCGTTGGACGTGGGCATGCCATGCGGGAAGCCCGCATAGGTCTTCAGCGTGCCGTTCCTGGCGAGCTTCGCCGACAGGAGGCCGGAATCGGCATAGGGGACGATCTGGTCGTCGTCGCCATGCATCACGAGGACGGGAATCGTGGTGCTCTTCAGGTCTTCGGTGAAGTCGGTCTGCGAGAACGCGACGATGCCGTCGTAGTGGGCCTTGGCGCTGCCCATCATGCCCTGCCGCCACCAGTTCCAGATGACGCCCTGCGACGGCTTCGCGCCTTCGCGGTTGTAGCCGTAGAAGGGGCCGGCCGGCACGTCGTAATAGAACTGCGCGCGGTTCGCCGCGAGCTGGGCCTGGAGGTTGTCGAACACTTCCTTGGGCAGGCCGCCCGGATTGCTGTCGGTCTTGACCATCAACGGCGGAACGGCGCTGATCAGCACGGCCTTGGAGACGCGGTTCTCGCCATGACGGGCGACGTAATGGATGGCTTCGCCGCCGCCGGTGGAATGACCGACGTGGACGGCGCCCTGCACGCCGAGGTGATTCACCACCGCGGCGACGTCGTCCGCGTAGTGATCCATGTCATGGCCGTCCCAGACCTGGCTGGATCGTCCGTGGCCGCGACGGTCGTGCGCGACGACGCGGTAGCCCTGGGCCAGGAAGAACAGCATCTGTGCATCCCAGTCGTCCGCGCTGAGCGGCCAGCCATGATGGAAGAAGATCACCTGCGCATCGCGCGGGCCCCAGTCCTTGTAGAAGATGTCGACGCCATCTTTCGTAGTGACGTATCCCATGGTTGCTCCTGTTCAGTAGACGATATCGATCAGTGACGGACATTCCGGTTGCTGCGGATCAATGATGGCGGGCTCCTGACGATGGCGGGTTGATCGAACGGCAATGCGGCTGTCGCGTGCTCGTTGGCGACGAACCGACTCTAGGATTAAAGTTAGATTTAATGTCAATACGCTGAAGGGGCAAGCATGAGAATTGGGGAGCTGGCGAAGGTCAGCGGGCTGACGGCATCCCGGATCCGCTTTTACGAGGCGGAAGGGCTGATTACGGCCGTCGAACGCAGCACGAACGGCTATCGCGACTACTCCGAGGATGCGGTATGGATGCTGGAGATCATCTCCGGCGCGCAAAAGGCGGGGTTCTCGCTGGAACAGATCCGCCATCTGCTGCCGGTGGGGGCCGGCAACTGGCAGCATGAAGGGCTGGTGGAGGCGCTCGAACGGAAAGTCGCCGAAATCGATGCGATGCGCAAGCGCCTCGAGGAGAACAAGGCGCAACTGCTCGTCGCGATCGACAGCATCAGGAACCGGCCGACCGACTTGAACTGCGCCGAGCGCACACGGTGGGTGATGGACCGGCTGCGCGATCGGGGCGCGGCGCCGGCACCGGGCAATGGGCGTCGCTCGAATTCGAGCGACGAATGATGCGACGCCGAAACCGCAACCGACGCGCTCCTCTACCGGAGCCCTTGACCTTAAAGTTGAGTTGAACCTTAAAGTGCCTGCTGACGGCAATGCGTCGGCAGGCTTCGGGTGTTGCCTGCCACGGTCAATCATCGAGGAGGGGCGACGAACATGGACAGGCGGTTTACACAGGTCGAATTCGGGCCGCACAAGGTCGACGTGCCTGAAGGCGGCTACTACGACCGATTCCGGATGAATCCGGACCTGAACGAAGTCGCGCGGGATCCCGCCGCGGGAAACATCGATTTTTTCCGTCGGATTCCGAAGCGTCTGGTCAATTCGAGGGTCGGCCCGACCTGGGCGCCGAACTTCTACTACCGTTCCAGCAACATCCAGCTATTGTTCATGGCGCCGCTCGACCGCCTGCGGGCCATGTTGCCGGCGCCGCTCGAGCCGTTGCGGGCGGTGCCGGGGCACGGGCTGGTGGCGTTGACGTTCTTTTCGTATTCGGTCTGCGACAACGATCCGTACGACGAAGTGTCCGTCGCGGTGGTGATCCGCCGGCCCGGCGCGCGCGGTTCGCACGCGCTGGAGCTGATCGATGCCATGCGGCGCCGGAGCTTCGTCGCGCACGTGCTGGCGCTGCCCGTCACCACGGAAATCGCGCGGGTTCGCGGCGTATACGGCTATCAACTGCCCAAGTGGCTAGCCGACATCGACGTGAACATCGGCGCCGACGTACGCGCCCGCATTGCCGGCCCGGGCGGCCGGCCGGACCTGAGCCTGCGCGCGCCGCTGCCGGCGCTGAACAACGTTGCGTCGCAGTCGCGGATGAGCACGGCGACCATGATCAATCTCATCGACGGCGAATGGCACCAGAGCTCGGTGCAGACCAATACATTGTCGTTCGCCCAGCGCCTGTTGCCGCGCGACGTCGAGCTGGTGCGGCACGGCGGTCCGCTGAGCCAGTTGCTCGACGGATTGGGCGTATCCGCCATCATGCGTCTCGACGTGGCCAACGACGCGCAGCTGGTTCTGAACCTGCCGACGCCCTTGAAAGCCTTCGATGGGCCTGACAAGCAACGATAACGGCGCTTCGACTCGCCCACTCAAAAGGAATCGATCATGACCGCACCGGCCTATGACCTCGTCGTGTTTGGCGCCACCAGCTTTGTCGGGCAGATCCTGACCCGCTACCTGTCCGAACACTTGTCGGGCGACGTCGAAACGCTGCGCTGGGCCATTGCCGGCCGATCGGAAACGAAGCTCAGGCAGGTCAGGGATGCGCTGGGCGCGGCGGGGCAAGCCTTGCCGATCATCGTCGCCGACGCGGCCGACGAAGCGCAGCTGCGAGCGCTGTGCGCGCAAACGCGGGTGGTCGTGTCGACCGTCGGGCCCTATGCACTTTATGGAGAACCGCTCGTCAAGACCTGCGCGGAAACCGGCACGGACTATTGCGATCTCACCGGCGAGACCCAGTGGATCAAGCGGATGATCGACAAGTACGAGCCCGCGGCCCGTCAATCGGGGGCGCGCATCGTCCATTGCTGCGGCTTCGATTCGGTGCCGTCCGACATGGGTGTGTTTTTCCTGCAGCAACAGGCAAGGCGGCAGTGGGGCGTGCCGGCCGAGCAGGTGAAGATGCGCGTCAAAACGCTGAAGGGCGGCGCGTCGGGCGGAACGGTGGCGAGCGTGATCAACGTCGTGCGGGAAGCCGCGGCCGATCCCGCGTTGCGCCGGGAACTGCTCGATCCGTATTCGCTGTGTCCGAAGGGGCACGGATTCACGGCGCGGCAGCACGCCGTCCGATCGGCGGAGTTCGACCGCGACTGCGATGCGTGGATCGCCCCGTTCGTGATGGCGGCCATCAACGAGCGGGTCGTGCATCGCTCCAACGCGCTTGCGGGCAATGCGTACGGCAGCCGGTTCACCTATGACGAAGCCGTCATGACGGGCACGGGCCTCAAGGGCCGCGTGGCCGCGCTGGCGATGGTGGCCGGCCTCGGCGCGTTCATGGTGGGCGTCGTCATCAAGCCGGTGCGCAGCCTGATGGAGCGGTTCCTGCTGCCGAAGCCCGGCGAGGGGCCGAGCGCCGCGGCGCAGCTGGCCGGCCGCTACGATCTGCGTTTCTTCGGCCGCGCCGGCGACGGGCGGACCTTGCGCGTGAAAGTCACCGGCGATCGCGACCCCGGTTACGGCTCGACGGGCAAGATGCTGGGCCAGGCCGCGATCGGTCTCGCGCTGGATTGCCGCAGCGGCGGCGAGAAGGCCGGGCGCGGCGGCGGTTTCTGGACGCCCGCGACGATGTTCGACGAGCGCTATATCGAGCGTCTGGTGCGCCATGCGGGGTTGCGCTTCGAGCTGGCGTGATTCGGCAGCGGTATCGGCATGGAAACAATAAATATCGGCATGCGAATCAACGCGGGGAGGCGGCTTACTGTCACGGCTGATCAGATGGCCGGATCCGATCCGGCCGGGGAGTATCCGGAACATGAAGATCGGGGAACTGGCGGCGCGCACCGGCCTTACCCCTTCGCGTATCCGCTTCTATGAACGCATCGGTCTGTTGACGAGCGTCGAGCGGCAGGCGAACGGTTATCGAACTTATTCGCCGGAAGCGGTGGTGATGCTCGATCTGATCACGGCCGCGCAGAAGGCGGATTTCAGCCTCGACGAGATCCGCACGCTGATTCCGTCCGACTTCGCGCAGTGGCCATGCGGTTCGCTGCTCGATGCGCTGCGCCGCAAGGTGCAGGGCATCGAGGCGCTGGAAGCGCGGCTTGCGCGCAACAAGGCGCACGTCATGTCGCTCATCGCCGGGATCGGGGCGAAACCGGAGGCGGTGGAGCGTACCGCCCACGCGATGCGACTGCTGTCGCGGGTCCATCCGGAGAACACGGCAAGCGCCGGCCACGCCGACGACGACACGCGCGACAAGCCGGCCCGGCGCCGGACGACCTGACCCCGGACGGCCGCCGGCGCATCGCGTTGCGTTCCGGGCGCGCGCCCGTGCGCCGCGTTACAGGAGCGCGACGACCTGCTCGGCCGTCGCCTTCGCCGATTGCGGATTCTGGCCGGTCACCAGCCGGCCGTCGACGACGACGTTCGACGTGAACGGCAGCAGCGCCTTCTCATAGCGCGCACCGCGCCGCGCCATCTCCTGCTCGACGTTGTAGGGCACCTTCTTCGCGACGCCGGCCAGGATTTCCTCCACCCACGAGTAGCCGGTGATCCGGCGTCCGGCGACCAGCAGCGTGCCGTCCGACAGCGTCGCGTTCAACAGTCCGCAGTAGCCGTGGCAGACCGACGACACGATGCCGCCGCGCTCGTAGATCCCGCGCGTGAGCCGCTGCAGCCCCGCATCGTCCGGAAAATCCCACATGACCGCATGGCCGCCAGTGAAATAGATCGCATCGAAATCGGCCGGATCGAGCGCGTCGGGCCGCGCGGTGTTTGCGAGCAGGGCCTGGTTCGCCTTGTCGGCGCGCCACGCTTTCGCGGCTGCGTCCGCGTGCGGCCATTTAAGCGAGCGGGGCTCCAGCGGCGACACGCCGCCCTTCGGGCTCACGAGCTGCTGCTCGTATCCCTTCGCCGCGAAGATGTGGTGGGCGTGGGTCAGCTCGGACAGCCACAGGCCGGTTGGTTGCGACGGGTCGGCGTGGTGCGCGACGTTGCTGACGGCGTGAAGTATGCGCTTGGTCATGATGCGACTCCCTCTTCATCGGCCACGGGCGGTGCATCTTCGACGCGCCGCCGTTTTGTCGGATGGCAGGACACAGACCCATAGCCTCGATACGCTTGCCGAGGCCAACCATAACCTTGAGGTGAAGTTAAAGGTCAAGACCTTTTTGCCTTGCTGCGTACGGGGCTTTCTTGAGACAGGACGAGCCCGTCCAGCAAGGTCGTCAATGCGTCTTCGATCGCATGGTCGCCGACTTTCTCGCGCACCAGCCGCCCGTCGATCTCGAGCATCGTCAGCCCATGAAGATGCGCCCAGCAGGCCGTTGCCTGGCCGAGCGCGGGGCGCAAGCGGATCGTGCCGGCCTGCTGGCCTTGCTCGAGGATGTCGACGACCAGCAGGAAGGGCGCCTGCGTGCGCGGATCGAGATGGATATCCGTCGGCTCGCCGGCATCCGCGGCGAACATCAGGCGGTAGAGATCCGGGTTTTGCTTGCCGAACGCGAGATGGGCGTAGGCCAGCGCGCGCAGCACCGCTGGGGTGTCCGCCGCGGGATCCACGGACGCGGCGAGCGCATCGCGCAGGCGATCGAACCCGATCAGCGCCAGCTCGTGCAGCAACGCGGCCTTGTCCGGGAAATGCCGGTAGGGCGCGGAGTGGCTGACGTTCGCCCGCCGCGCGATTTCACGCAGCGTGAACTGCCAGCCCTGTTGCTCCTGCAGCGTGTCGAGCGCCGTGTCGATGATCGCGCGCCGCAGATCCCCGTGGTGATACGCCTTTTGCCCGGCATCTGCTTCCGACGGCATCGTGTTGCTCCCATGTTGACATGGGACACATTGTGGTCCTATGATCCGGACCGAGCAAGTTGACAGTGTCTACATTGACGCAACCTCGTGAGGCGCACCATGTTCGTTTCCGCAGAATCCAGCTCGAGCATCGACCCGGCGGCATTGCTGGCCCGCCAGCGCAGCGCATTCGTCAAGGAGGGGCCGCCGGGCGTGCAGCAGCGCAAGGCAAGGCTCGCCCGGCTGCGCGCGGCGGTGCTGGCCCACCGCCGCGACGTGGAGGAGGCGATCAGCGCCGACTTCGGACATCGCTCGCGCCACGAAACCGCGATCATGGAACTGGTCGGCGTGATCCAGGCGATCGACTACCTGTCGCGCAACCTGCGCCGCTTCATGAAGCCCCAGCGCCGGCACGTCGGCATCTTCTACCGCGCCGGGCATGCGCGCGTGGAATACCAGCCGGTGGGCGTGGTCGGCGTGATGGCGCCGTGGAACTACCCGTTCTCGCTGACCTTCATTCCGCTCGCCACCGCGCTGGCCGCCGGCAACCGCGCGATGCTCAAGCCGTCGGAGCTGACGCCGCGCACCAGCGAGGTGATCCGGCGGATGCTCGCCGACACCTTCCCGAGCGAGGAAGTCGCGGTCGTGCTCGGCGGCCCGGAAGTCGGCGCCGCGTTCAGCGGTTTGCCGTTCGACCATCTGCTGTTTACCGGCAGCACGCAGGTGGGCCGCAAGGTCATGAAGGCGGCCAGCGACAACCTGGTGCCGGTGACGCTCGAACTGGGCGGCAAGAGCCCCGTGATCGTCGCGAGGGGGCATGTCGACGCGCGGACGATGTCCGGCATCGTGTTCGGCAAGCTGTCGAACGGCGGACAGACCTGCGTGGCACCCGACTACGCGCTGGTGCACGAAGAAGATCTGGACGCATTCGTCGCGCAATACGATGCGGCGGTCGCGCGTTTCTATCCGGACGGGCCGACCAGTCAGGACTACACGTCGATCGTCAGCGACCGGCATTTCGATCGCCTGAAAGGCCTCGTCGACGAGGCGCGCAGCAAGGGCGCGCGCGTGATCGAGGCGGGCGTGAATCCGCAGAACGCGGCCAACCGCAAGCGGACGCTCGCGCCCACGTTGATCGTCGGGGCCGGCGACGACACGGCGGTCATGCAGGAGGAGATCTTCGGGCCGATCCTGCCGGTGCGCGCATATCGCACGATCGACGAGGTCATCGACTACGTGAACGCGCGCCCGCGGCCGCTGGCGCTCTACTATTTCGGCGCGCGGGACGGCGACTGCGAGACGCTGCTGACGCGCACCACGTCAGGCAACGTCGGCATCAACAACACGCTCCTGCACGTCGCGCAGGAAGACCTGCCGTTCGGCGGCGTCGGGCCGAGCGGGATGGGCGCGTATCACGGCATCGAAGGATTCCGTGCGATGAGCCATGCGAAGGGCGTATTCGTTCAAGGCCGCTGGGCGCTCCCGAACCTGCTGCGCGCGCCGTTCGGCAAGCTGGCGGATTTCTCGCTGGCGGCGCTGCTCGGGCCGAGCCGGCAACCGGCCGGCGGGCGCGTCGAATGGGACGCGAAGCGCTGAGGCGCGCGAAACACCATGAACGGGGCGCGGCCGCCGCGCCCCGTCAGCCATCGTGCCGCCCGACCCGCCGTCGACGTGCAGCTCGCGCGCGATCGGGTTCGTCGGGCATCTCGCCGAGGAAGCGCAGCGGCCGATGGCGTTCGTGCCGTGGCCGTGCATCGAAGACTAGGCGTGCGTCGACCTGCGCGATGAAGCGCAAGCCTGCGCATCGCGGGATCGCGCCCCCCGCCGCCGACGTTAAGCAAATTCGAAGTCACGGTTCGGGAAAGACGACTTCGCGAAACCACGGGTGAGGTTCATAGTAGGAGCCTCTGCAGCGTACCGGAGATTTCGCAAGTGTCGACCTCATCATCGCAGGAACCTGCGTCGCCGCCGCTCGACGCGTGGCTGGGCAAGACGGAAACGCTCGGCGACGACATCACGTCGTACCCGCTCGCCGCGCTGGCCGCGACGCTCGATCGCGCGGCGCCCGGCGATACCGTGCCGCCGCTCTGGAACTGGCTGTATTTCCTGCCGGTCGCGCCGCTTGCGCAGGTCGGCGCCGACGGGCATCCGAAGCGCGGCGGCTTCCTGCCGCCGGTGCCGCTGCCGCGCCGCATGTGGGCGGGCGGGCGCCTGACGTTCCATGCGCCGCTGCGCGTGGGCCGCCACGCGACGCGCGAATCGACGATCGCGAGCATCGAGGACAAGACCGGCCGCAGCGGCCGCCTCGTGTTCGTGACGGTCCAGCATCGCTACGAATCGGACGGCGTGCTGTGCATCGAGGAAGAGCACGACATCGTCTATCGCAACGCGCCGCAGCCGGGTGCGCCGGCGCCGAAGCCGGTTGCCGCACCGCAGGGCGAGGCATGGTCGCGCACCGTGACGGCCGATCCGGTGCTGCTGTTCCGCTATTCGGCACTCACCTTCAACGGCCACCGGATCCACTACGACCACCCGTATGCGACGCAGGCGGAAGGCTACCCGGGCCTCGTCGTGCACGGCCCGCTGATCGCGACGCTGCTCGCCGATCTCGTGCGCCGCGAACGCCCCGGCGCGACGCTCGCGACGTTCGCGTTCCGCGCGGTGCGCCCGACCTTCGACGGCCACGCGTTCACGCTGTGCGGCAAGCCGTCCGACGACGGCAGCACGGTCGAGCTGTGGGCGAAGGACCACGAAGGCCACCTGACGATGCAGGCGAGCGCGACGCTGGCCTGACCCTGACACACGCCATCAACGAATCTCGCTCATGCAAACGACGCACGACAACACTTTCCAGGACATCCGTGAAGCGGTGCGCGACCTCTGCTCGCAGTTCTCCAGCGAATATTTCCGCAAGATCGACGAAGCGCGCGGCTATCCCGACGCGTTCGTCACCGCGCTGACGAACGCGGGCTGGCTCGGCGCGCTGATTCCGCAGGAATACGGCGGCTCCGGCCTCGGGCTCACCGAAGCGTCGGTGATCATGGAGGAGATCAACCGTTCGGGCGGCAACTCGGGCGCGTGCCACGGGCAGATGTACAACATGGGCACGCTGCTGCGCCACGGTTCCGCCGCGCAGAAGGACAGGTACCTGCCGAAGATCGCGAGCGGCGAGCTGCGCCTGCAGTCGATGGGCGTGACCGAGCCGACCACCGGCACCGACACCACGAAGATCAGGACCACCGCCGAGAAGCGTGGCGACCGCTACGTGATCAACGGCCAGAAGGTGTGGATCTCGCGCGTGCTGCACTCGGACCTGATGATCCTGCTGGCGCGCACGACGCCGCTGGCGGAAGTCAGCAAGAAGTCCGAAGGGATGTCGATCTTCATCGTCGACCTGCGCGACGCGATCGGCAACGGGCTGACGGTCCAGCCGATCCTGAACATGGTCAACCACGAGACCAGCGAGCTGTTCTTCGACAACCTCGAGATCCCCGCCGGGAACCTGATCGGCGAGGAAGGCATGGGCTTCAAGTACCTCCTCGACGGGCTGAACGCCGAACGCACGCTGATCGCGGGCGAATGCATCGGCGACGGCTACTGGTTCATCGACAAGGTCAGCCGGTACGTGAACGAGCGCGTCGTGTTCGGCCGCCCGATCGGGCAGAACCAGGGCGTGCAGTTCCCGATCGCGCGCGCGTTCGTGAACGTCGAGGCGGCGAGCCTGATGCGCTTCGAGGCCGCGCGCCGGTTCGACGCGCACGCGCCGTGCGGCGCGCAGGCGAACATGGCGAAGCTGCTCGCGGCCGATGCGTCGTGGGAAGCGGCGAATGCATGCCTGCAGTTCCACGGCGGCTTCGGCTTCGCGTGCGAATACGACGTCGAGCGCAAGTTCCGCGAAACCCGCCTGTACCAGGTCGCGCCGGTCTCGACGAACCTGATCCTGTCGTACGTCGCCGAGCATTTGCTCGGCCTGCCGCGTTCATTCTGAGGAGAGCCAGCATGCGACCGCTCGACGGCATCAAGGTCATCACGCTCGAACACGCGATCGCGGCGCCGTTCTGCACGCGCCAGCTCGCCGATCTCGGCGCGCGCGTCATCAAGATCGAACGGCCCGGCAGCGGCGATTTCGCGCGCGGCTACGACGAGCGCGTGCACGGGCTGTCGTCCCATTTCGTGTGGGTGAACCGCTCGAAGGAGAGCCTGACGCTCGACGTCAAGCAGCCGGAGGCCGCGGAGATCCTGCAGGCGCTGCTCGCCGACGCGGACGTGCTCGTGCAGAACCTCGCGCCCGGCGCGGCGCAAAGGCTCGGGCTCGGCTACGACGCGCTGAAGGATACGCATCCGCGCCTGATCGTCTGCGACATCTCGGGCTACGGCGCGAACGGCCCGTACCGCGACCGCAAGGCCTATGACCTGCTGATCCAGAGCGAATCGGGGTTCCTGTCGATCACGGGCTCGCCGGGCCAGCCGGC
Source organism: Burkholderia stagnalis (assembly GCF_902830275.1). Classification (GTDB taxonomy): domain Bacteria; phylum Pseudomonadota; class Gammaproteobacteria; order Burkholderiales; family Burkholderiaceae; genus Burkholderia; species Burkholderia stagnalis. The sequence continues at coordinate 86,485 of NZ_CADESW010000005.1, forward strand.
GAAGGCCGGCTGCTCGATCGCGGACATCTCGGCCGGCATGGTTGCGTTCTCGAGCATCCTCGGCGCGCTGCTGATGCGCGGGCGCACCGGCCAGGGCAGCCGGATCGACGTGTCGATGCTGGAGAGCATGGTCGAGTGGATGAGCTATCCGCTCTATTACGCGATCGACGGGCAGAGCCCGCCGGCGCCGTCGGGCGCGTCGCATGCGACGATCTATCCGTACGGCCCGTTCCCGGCCGGCGACGGCAAGACCGTGATGCTCGGCCTGCAGAACGAGCGCGAGTGGAAGCTGTTCTGCGAGCAGGTGCTGCGCCAGCCGGGCCTCGCGGACGACGCGCGCTTCAACGCGAATTCGAAGCGCCATGCGGCGCGCGATGCGCTGCACGCGCTGATCGTCGACGCGTTCGCCGCGCTCACCGCGGCCGACGTGATGCAGCGGCTCGACGCGGCCGGCATCGCGAACGCGCAGATGAACACGCTCGACGATGTATGGCGCCACCCGCAGCTCGGGGCGCGCGAGCGCTGGCGCAGCGTCGAGACGGTGGCCGGCGCGGTGCCGGCGCTGCTGCCGCCGGGGCTGCCCGACGGCGTCGAGCCGCGCATGGACGCGGTGCCCGCGCTCGGCCAGCATACGGACGCGATCCTTGCCGATCTCGGTTATACGCGTGCACGCATCGACGCGCTGCGCGCGAACGGCACGATCTGATTCCTCGACAGGCACCGACGCCATGACGAACCTGCAGACCCATCCCGGGCGCGACGGCCAAGCGCTGGCGGGGCGCGCCGACGAGCCGAAGGGCGATCCGGGCAATACGCTGTCGCGCGACGAGATCGCGGACAAGGGGCGCCGCCTCGCGGCGTTTTCCGGGGCGGCGACGGCGGGCGAGGTCGCGCGGCGCGTGGCCGGCGCGTGGGAGATCGCGGCGCAGCCGGCGCTCGGTTCGCTGTTTCAGGAGGGTTCGGCATGACGGCCGTTTCGCCGCGTTCGTGGCTGTTCGTTCCCGGCAATCGCGCCGAACGTTTCGACAAGGCGCGCGCGTCGGGCGCGGATGCGGTGATCCTCGATCTCGAGGATGCGGTGCCGCTCGCCGAGAAGCCGGCGGCGCGCGCGGCCGTCGTCGCGCATCTCGATGCGGCCCGGCCGGCGTGGGTGCGCGTGAACGCGACCGACACCGCATGGTTCGCGGACGACGTCGCGGCGATCGCCGCGCATCCCGGCGCCGCGGGCGTGATGCTGCCGAAGTGCGAGGCGCGCGCGCAGGTCGATGCGGTGCTCGCGAATGCACATGCGCAACTCGCATTGCTGCCGCTGATCGAAACGGCGCGCGGAATCGCGGGGCTCGGTGAAGTGTGCGCCGCGCCGCGCGTGGCGCGCGTCGCGTTCGGCACGCTCGACTTCCAGGTGGATCTCGGCATCGACGGCGACGGCGATGAACTGAATGCGTTCCGCTCGCAGATCGTGCTCGCGTCGCGTCTTGCCGGCATCGAGCCGCCGGTGGACGGCGTGTCGACCGTCATCGACGATGCGGCGGCGATCGAGCGGCATGCGCGCGCCGCGCGGAAATTCGGCTTCGGCGGGAAGCTGTGCATTCATCCGAAGCAGCTCGACGCCGTGCATCGCGCGTATGCGTGGAGCGACGCCGAGCGCGCGTGGGCCGCGCGCGTGCTCGATGCGGTCGAAGCGAGCGGCGGCGCGGCGGTCGCCGTGGACGGGAAGATGGTCGATGCGCCGGTCATCCTGAAGGCGCGGCGGATCATGCGCGGGTGATCGCTGCCGACCTCGCATCCGCAACTAACGGTCAACCCCGCCCGCGCCCGCCTGTTTGCGAAAAGCCAGCGCGACGATTCATTTCCGGGATCTTTCCCTGCATCCATGAGTTGCCGCGCCGCCGCGCGGCCCGCGACCATGACGCCGCGGGCCGCAGTCGGCCCATCAGAACTTGTGGCGAATCCCGACGACCGCGAGTTCCTGCGTGTTCGTACCGGAGTTCACGCCGTACGAACCGACGGATGCCGCCGCTTTCACGACCGCGCCGTTCGCATTCAACGTATGGCCGCTCGCGCGCTGGTAGCCGAACAGCGCATACAGGTCGGTGCGCTTCGACAGCGCGTAGTCCGCACCGAGGTTGACCTGGTTGTAGTGCGCGGAGGTCGGGCCCGTCAGCGACGTGTAGTTGTAGCCCACGCCCGCGCGCAGCGCCGGCGAGAACTGCCAGTTGAAGAAGGCCGAGCCGTTGTTGAACTTCGCGGTCTGGCTGAACGCCGACAGCGTGTCCGCGCCGTACTGCGTGTTCGAGTACGCGAGCCCGAAGGTGGCCGCGCCGAGCACGTACTGGCCGGCGACGCGCACGATCTGAATCGACTTCGCGCTCGAGAAGCCCTGGTTGATCACGGTGTTGAAGAGCGTATCCGAGCTGCTCGTCCACGAGCGCAGGCCGTTCGCGCCGGTCGTGCCGCCGTTCGCGAAGAAGTAGCCGGCGCCGAGCGACAGCGGCCCGTTCGCGTAGCTCAGGCCGAAGCTGTACGTGCGGCCGCTGCCGGTCGCGCCGGCGACGCCGCCGAAGCCATACAGCGCGGCGAACTGGAAGCCGGAGATCAGCGGGCTCGTGTACTTCACCGAGTTGCTGACGCGCAGGCTGTTGTCGTAGTTGTCGAGGTCGCCCGGCGTCGAGAACACGCCGCCGAAATAGTTGTCCTCGGTCAGCCCCTGCACCAGATCGACGACCGGATCGTACTGGCGGCCGAGCGTCACGGTGCCGTACGTGTTGTGCGCGAGGCCCACGATCGCCTTGCGGCCGAATTCGCGCTGGCCCTGGCCGAGCGCGCCGGTGCCGATGTTGAAGCCGTTCTCGAGCTGGAACAGCGCGGCGAGGCCGCCGCCGAGATCCTCGGTGCCGCGCAGCCCCCAGCGGCTGCCCGACAGATTGCCGCTGCCGAACTTCACGAGATTCGATGCGTTCCCGCCGTCCGCGTTCTGTGCGTTGTGCACGTACGCAATGCCCGCGTCGACGATGCCGTACAGCGTGACGCTGCTTTGCGCGTGCGCACCGCCGGCGGCGAGCGCGGCCGGCAGCGCGAGAAGGGCGAGTCGCTTGGTTGCTTGCATGCTGTGGTGTTCCCCGTAGTCGATTGATCAGATGAAACGCTGAACGATACGGATCACGGACAATCAAGGAAACCAATAAATTCTCGAATGTTTATCAGGCGACGCGGCGCTTGCCCCCGCGCGAAATGCATGGCATTCCCGAGCGCCGCACCGCCTACTGCGCGACTTCCTCCGTCTCCCCGAGGAACCCGCCGCTCTGGTGCGCCCACAGCGCCGCATAGATGCCGCCCGCCTGCAGCAACTGCTGGTGCGTGCCTTCCTCGACGATGCGCCCTTCGTCGAGCACGATCAGCCGGTCCATCGCCGCGATCGTCGACAGCCGGTGCGCGATCGCGATCACCGTCTTGTCGCTCATCAGGCCGTCGAGGCTCTGCTGGATCGCGGCCTCGACCTCGGAGTCGAGCGCGCTCGTCGCCTCGTCGAGCACGAGGATCGGCGCATCCTTCAGCATCACGCGCGCGATCGCGACGCGCTGCCGCTGGCCGCCCGACAGCTTCACGCCGCGCTCGCCCACCTCGACGTCGTAGCCGCTGCGGCCGTGGCGGTCGCGCAGCCGCGCGATGAACTCGGCCGCCTCCGCGCGCGCGGCCGCGTCGTGCATCTCGCGCTCGGTGGCGTCAGGGCGGCCGTACAGAAGGTTCTCGCGCATCGTGCGGTGCAGCAGCGACGTGTCCTGCGTGACCATGCCGATCGCGCTGCGCAGGCTGTCCTGCGTTACGTGCGCGATGTCCTGCCCGTCGATCCGGATCGTGCCGCCGCTCACGTCGTAGAAGCGCAGCAGCAGGTTCACGAGCGTCGACTTGCCGGCGCCCGAGCGGCCGATCAGGCCGATCCGCTCGCCCGGCCGGATCGTCAGGTTCAGCCCGTCGAACACGGCGCGGTCGTTGTCGTCGTGCGTGAAGCGCACGTCGTCGAACACGATCTCGCCGCGCCGCACGGCGAGCGGCTTCGCATCGGGCGCGTCGACGACGCTGCGCACCTTCGTCAGCGTATTGATGCCGTCCTGGATCGTGCCGACGTTCTCGAACAGTTCGGTCATCTCCCACATGATCCAGTGCGAATAGCTCGACAGGCGCAGCGCCATCGCGATCACGGCCGCGACGACGCCCGCGCTCGCCGCGCCGTTCATCCACAGGTAGAGCGCGAGGCCCGTCGAGCCGACCAGCAGCAGGGTGGACAGCAGGTGGTTGACGACTTCGAACGCGCTGACGAGACGCATCTGCGCATCGCCCGTGACCTTGAACGCCTCCATCGCGCGGCGCGCATGGTCGGCCTCGCGCCGCGTATGCGAGAACAGTTTCACGGTCGTGATGTTCGAGTACGCGTCGGTGATGCGGCCCGTCATCAGCGCGCGCGCGTCGGCCTGGCGGCTGCCGACGGCGCCGAGGCGCGGCACGAAATACGCGCACGCGGCGCCGTAGCCGAGCGCCCACAGCGCGAGCGGAATCATCAGCCGCCAGTCGAAGCTGGCCGCGAGCGCGAGGATGCCGATCAGGTACGCGGTGACGCCGATCACGACGTCGACCGACATGAACAGCGCATCGCGCACCGCGAGCGCGGTCTGCATGATCTTGGTGGTGACGCGGCCCGCGAACTCGTTCGCGTAGAACGACAGGCTCTGGTCGAGCATCAGCCGGTGAAACAGCCAGCGCAGCCGCATCGGGAAGTTGATCGCGAGCACCTGGTGCTTGACCATCGTGTGCAGCGCGATCAGCAGCGCGCTGCCGGCGAGGATCGCCGCGAAGCCGGCGAGCGTGCCGAAGTGCCGGCCGCCGAAATTGGCCGGCGTCGCGGTGGCCAGCCAGTCGACCACGCGCCCCATCATCGCGAACAGCGCGGCTTCATACGCGGCCAGCGCGGCCGAGGTCAGCGCGATCAGCAGGAGCCAGCCGCGCGCGCCTTTCGTGCACGCCCAGACGAACGAGAAGAACCCCTTCGGCGGCGTGACGGGATCTTCGAGCGGGAAAGTCGGCAGGCGCCGTTCAAACCACGAAAACATCCAGTTTCTCCTTGAGTCTCACTGCAACGGCCCGGTGACGCGGCTGGGCCGTTGCCTGTTGCTGTCGATCACTGCGACCGGATCCATGCCGCGATCGGGCCCAGCGTGCCCGGCGCGTATGCGTCGCGCCCGAGCGCCACGAAGAGCCAGGTCTTCCATCTCGGCCAGTCCGACTCCAGCTGGTAATCGAACCAGCGCGCGCGCAGCAGCCCGTGCGTCGCGCCGGGCACGACCAGCACCCGCCGGCCGGCCCGGCCCGCGAACGCATGGGCATAGGCGTTCGCCTCGTCGGCCGGATCGACGTTGCGATCCTGCGCGCCCCACACGGCGAGCACGGGGCCCCGCATCGTCGCGAGCGCCTGCGACGCGTCTTCCATGTAGTTGCGCGCGACGAAGCCGAACCGGCGCGGCGCGATGTCGGGGCGCCGGCGCGGGTCGGCGGGCGCGTCCGCTCGACCGAAGATGTCGTCGTTCTTGCGTCGCTCGGCCGCCAGTGTCGCATCGATCCGTTCCGGCTGCATGCCGGTTGCCTGGAGCTGCTGCCGCGTCAGGTAGGCGCCTTGCCGGCGCCAGTTGACGGCGCCGCCGACGATCACCGAGAACGCGGGCCGCGCGGCGTTCGCGACGCGCGGGATCACCCAGCCGCCCTGCGAGAACCCGAGCAGGCCGATCTTGTTTGCAGGCCCGACGGCGGCGCGCACGCGCGCCATCGCGGCGAGCGTTTCGTCGGCGCGGTCCTGCATCGATTGCGAGAGCCAGTCGCCGCCGCTGTGGCCGACGCCCTGCTTGTCCCACGCGAACACGCCGATGCCGGCGTCGAGCAGGCGATTGACGAGCGGCAGCATCGCGTTGTCCGCGAAGCGGTCGCGCGGGCCGTCGCCGTGGACGAGCAGCGCGATCGGCGCGTCGGGCGCGTGCGCCGGCAGCGCCAGCGTGCCGACGAGGTCGGCGCTGCCGGCGCGGAACGTCAGCGTCGTGATGCGTGCGTTGTGCAGCTCGAAATCGGACAGGCCGCGCAGCGCGAGCGCGCCGAGCGCGAGCAGCAGTGCCGCGATGGCGGCGATGGTGAGGCGGACGAAGGTGGTGGGTTTCAAGCGGGGTTCCCCGGCCAGGCGGCTTGACGCGTCGGTGCCGCGGTTTGATAATAGATCGAGTAATCAGTCTATTAAAGATTCGAATCAACGTCCAGCGCGGAGTACACAGTGAGAAAGGTCGATCCGGAAAAAGTCGAAGCGAAGCGGCGCCAGATCCTGGATGCGGCGATCGAATGTTTCGCGCGCAACGGTTTCCACGGCACGTCGACGGCGGCGATCTGCGCGGCCGCGGGCATGAGCCCCGGCAATCTGTTTCATTACTTCCCGACCAAGGCCGCGATCATCGCGGCGATCGCGCAGGAAGACCGGCGCGAGTCGGCCGAGCTGTTCGCGCAATGGGCGGATGCCGATGACGTGGTGGCCGCGATCGAGGCAATCGCGCTCGAGAAGATGAAGGCCGCGAGCGAGCCGCTCTATGCGCGCATCAGCATCGAGATCGCGGCCGAGGCGTCGCGCAATCCGGATGTCGCGGCGCTGTTTGCCGAGAACGAGGCACACGAGAAGGGCCTGCTCGTCGCGCTGGTCAAGCGCGGTATCGCGCAGGGGCAGATCGACCGTGCGCTGAAGCCCGCCGTGATCGCCACGTGGCTGATCGCGCTCGCGGAAGGCGCGGTCGGCCGCGTCGTGTTCGAGCCCGGCTTCAAGGCGAAGACGCATGCGCCGATGCTCCGGCTGATCATCCGGCGGATGTTGCAGCCGCAATGACGCGCGGCCGGCAACGTCACGCGTTTCGAATAGTCAGGATTCGGCAGCCGATATTTGCGCGGCATTTTCGTCGTCTGTATAACTGAAGCCGGCTCGCATCGTTGCCCGTCACACGGATAAGAACGGGCGCGCGAGCGACGCTCAACCTACGGCAAGGAGATATGGTGATGATCAGGATTCGCGTAGTTTCGATGGCAGCGGCGGTATCCGTCGGCCTCGCGCTGGCGGCTGCGCCGGCAGCGTTCGCACAGGGGCCGGCGAGCGACGCCGCGCCTTCGTCGGCCGCTGCGCCGACGTCCAAGCAGATGAGCAAGGCGCAACGCAAGGCGGCGCGCAAGGCGGCCCGCCAGAAGCGCAACGAGGATCTGAACGCGATCCGGAAGGACGGCTACAGCCTGACGGGCGACCGGTCCGGTTTCCCGCAGAACGGCCAGGGCGCCGCGCCCAAGGCGGCCGACGGCGCGGCATCGGCGCCGGCGCAGTAACCGGGCGGTGACGGACGGGCCGCGTCGTGATGCGCGGCCCGCCATGCCGCACGATCTCGTGCCGGCAAACGACTTCCACTGCAATGCACGCGTGAGCGCGACGCTCGCGACATCCAGACGAAACCTCCAGCCGTTCCAACATCGCAGCGTCGATTCCGTGCGCCTGTTCGACGAGAAAATGCGACCGCCAAAAAACATCGCTTGATTCGCGGAATCAAGATTGACGCTCGAAATTGCCGGGACATAGACTTTTCCCACCCTATCCATGACCCGGGAACATCCATGTCCGAACCTGCTTCGACGTTGGCGCCGGAACGCGCCGGCAGCGCATGTACCGATGCCTTTCTGCATGACATCTGGCATGCGCTGAACGGCGACGCCGACCTTCTGAACACGCTGACGTTCAGCGGTTCGGGCGTGTTGCCGTCGGTATTTCCGGTGACCGATTTCGCTTCGGCCGCGATCGGCGCGGCGAGCGTGGCGATCGCCGAACTCGTGCGGCACGCGAACGGCACGTTGCCCGCCGTCGATGTGAACCGGCGCTACGCGTCGCTGTGGTTCGGCACGTCGCTGCGCCCGCACGGGTGGGCCATGCCGCCGCAATGGGACGTGATCGCGGGCGACTATCGCACCGCCGACGGCTGGATCCGGCTGCACACGAATGCGCCGCACCACCGCGACGCGGCGCTCGCGGTGCTGCGCACGCCGCTCGACCGCGCGGCCGTCGCGCGCGCAGTCGCTGGCTGGCGAAAGCACGAACTCGAAGCCGCGGTGATCGCGCAGGGCGGTTGCGCGGCCGCGATGCACACGCAGGACGAATGGGCCCGCCATCCGCAGGGCGTCGCGGTGCAGGCCGAGCCGCTGCTGATCCACGATGCGATTGCCGCCGAAGGGCCGCGAGCGTCCTGGACGGCGCCGGCCGCGCGGCCGCTGCACGGCGTGCGCGTGCTCGATCTCACGCGCATTCTCGCGGGCCCGGTCGCCACCCGCTTTCTCGCAGGCTTCGGCGCGGACGTGCTGCGCGTCGATCCGATCGACTGGGACGAGCCGAACCTCGTGCCCGAAGTCGTGCTCGGCAAACGTTGTGCACGCATCGATCTCAAATCGCGGGAAGGGCGCGCACTGCTGCGCGACCTGATCCGCGATGCCGACGTGATGGTGCACGGCTACCGGCCCGATGCGCTCGACCGCCTCGGCTTCGACGCCGACGAGCGGCGGCGGATCAATCCGGGGCTCGTCGACGTGTCGCTCGATGCATACGGCTGGAGCGGGCCGTGGCGGGGACGCCGGGGTTTCGACAGCCTGTTGCAGACGAGCACGGGCCTCGTCGAAACGGCGATGCGCGCGACGGGCGCGGACCGTCCGGTGCCGCTGCCGGTGCAGGCGCTCGATCACGGCACGGGCTACCTGCTGGCCGCCGCCGCGATTCGCGGGCTGACGCGCCGGCTGGCGGCACACACCGGCACGCGCACGCGCGCATCGCTGGCACGGACGGCGCTGCTGTTTGCGTCGGGCGGTATGCAGGCACAGGACCGGGCGCTGATCGTTCCCGAAGACGCGCGCGACCTGTCGGCCACGATCGAGGACACGAGCTGGGGCCCGGCGCGGCGCGTGCATGCGCCGGTGCAGGTCGATGGCGCGCCGATGCACTGGGCGCATCCGGCGCGCGCACTGGGTTCGTCGATCGCCGCGTGGTAGCGGCACGCGCGTCGCGCGGCCCGGCCGTAAACGATCGCGGGCCCCGCATCGCTGCGGGGCCCGCCTATCGGCGTCACGCGTCAGCTCACGCCCATTCGGCCGTCACTTCGACCGGACGCAGGTCGAACACCAATACTTCGGCATCCTTGCCGTCCGCGAATGCCAGCGCTTCCTCGCCGCGCACGCGGGCGCCGTCGCCTTCGCCGAGCGTCTTGCCGTTGACCGTCACGCTGCCGCGTGCGACGTGCACGTACGCAAACCGGTCCGGCGGCAGCGTGAGCGTCGCGCGCTCGTCGCCGTCGAACAGGCCCGCGTAGATGCGCGTGTCCTGGCGGATCTTGAGCGAGCCGGCGGCGCCGTCCGGCGACACGACGAGCGTCAGCTTGCCGCGCTTGTCGTCGGCCGGAATGTTCGTCTGCTGGTAGCGCGGCTGAGCGCCTTTCTCCGACGGCCCGACCCAGATCTGCAGGAAGTGCACCGACGCGTCATGCGAGTGGTTGAACTCGCTGTGCCGCACGCCGGTGCCGGCGCTCATCAGCTGCACGTCGCCGGGCACGATCACCGAGCCCGTGCCCATCGAATCCTTGTGCTCCAGCGCACCGTCGAGCACGTACGACAGGATTTCCATGTCGCGGTGCGGGTGCGTGCCGAAGCCGCGGCCCGGCATCACGCGGTCGTCGTTGATCACGAGCAGGTCGGAGAAGCCGACTTGCTGCGGATCGTAGTAGTTCGCGAACGAGAACGTGTGACGGGAGCTGAGCCAGCCATGTTCGGCGCGGCCGCGTTGGTTTGCTGCTCGGATCTCAATCATTTGGTATGTCCTCAAAGTCGCCGAACCTCGAAAGTGGGCCCGGCCGATCGTTGAGATGAATCTTAAGTCAATCGATTTGACAAATAAATCGCCTATAAGATAATCACTGTCACATTGAGGTGGACAATATGGAACTGGGCGATCTGAGGATTTTTGTGGCGACGGTCGATGCGGGCAGCTTCACGGCGGCCGCCGACCAGCTGATGCTGTCGAAGCAGTTCGTCAGCCGGCGCACGATGGCGCTCGAGGCGGCGCTCGGCGTGCGCCTGTTGCTGCGCAACACGCGCAACCTGGCCGTGACCGAATCGGGGCACGAGTTTTATGCGCGCGCGCAGCGGATCCTCGCCGAGGTGGCCGATGCCGAGCAGGCGATGTCGGTGCGCAGCACGGAGCTGCACGGCTCGCTGAAGATCAGTGCGCCGCTGTCGTTCGGGATCACGCACCTGTCGCCGCTGGTCGCCGAGTTTCTCGCCGCGCACCCGGCCGTGCGGCTCAATCTCGACCTGACCGACCGGCGCGTCGACCTGATCGGCGAAGGCTTCGACCTCGTGCTGCGGATCGGCCCGCTCGAGGATTCGACGCTGGTGGCCCGCCCGCTCGGGCAGTGGCGGATGATCGCGTGCTGCAGCCCGGCCTACCTGCGCGAGCATGGCGCGCCGGCGACGCCGGCGGACCTGCACGCGCACGTCTGCCTGCTGTATGGGCGCGAGCGGCGGGTGGGCTGGGAGTTCCGGGTGGACGGCGCGGCGCGCACCTTCGACGTGCAGGGGCCGCTCGTTGCGAACAACGGCGAAGTGGTGCGCGACGCGGCGATCGCCGGGCTCGGCATCGCGCTGCTGCCGCACTTCATCGTCGGCGGGGCGCTCGACAGCGGCGCGCTCGTGCCGGTGCTCGATGCGTATGCGCCGCAGGCGCTGAAGCTGAATGCAGTCTTTCCGCAGCATCGGGAAGGGTTCGTCACGCTGCGCACGTTCATTGCGTTCCTGGCCGAGCGGCTGGAGCCGGGGCTGTCGGGTTGATCCTGGGCCGGCCTCGGGCTTCGTCGAGCTCCGTTGCTTCAGTCGCGCGATAGTTCCATGCCCGGTTCGGAATGGATCGGAAGCGCGAGATGGCAAGGGTTATCGAAACGTGGTCGTGTCGATCCCATGCCGGGCAATCTTGTCGTACAGCGTCTTGCGAGGCAGCCCCAATGCCTCGGCGGCCATGATGACCTGCCCGCCCGCATGACGCAGCGCCTCCTCGATGCACGCTCGTTCCGCTCGCGCCATGCGCGACGCGAGCGAGTCGGCGCCGGCCGGCAGTTGTGGCAGACCGTCGTCAACGCCCAGGCAGAACCGCTCGGCCACGTTCTTCAGTTCGCGCACGTTGCCGGGCCAGTCATGAAGCTGCCAGCGCATCATGTCCTCCGGCGCCCATGCCGGCTCCGGCTTGTCGTAGCGGACGCTCGCCGCGCGAACGAAGTGCGCGAACAGCTCCGGAATATCCTCCGCGCGCTGTCTCAGCGGCGGCAGGTCGATCGACACGACATTGAGCCGGTAGTACAGATCCGAGCGAAACCGCCCCTGGTCCGACAGTTGCTTGAGATCCTGCTTGACCGCGCCAATCACGCGGACGTCGACCGAGATCGACGCGTTGCTGCCGAGCCGCTCGATGCTGCGTTCCTGCAGCACGCGCAGCAGCTTCGCCTGGAGCGCGAGCGGCATCGTTTCGAGTTCGTCGAGAAACAGCGTGCCTCTGTTCGCGTATTCGAACTTGCCGATGCGCCGCTGGTGGGCGCCCGTAAACGCGCCCGGCTCGTGACCGAATATTTCGCTTTCGAACACCGCCTCAGGCAGCGCCGCGCAGTTCAGTGCGACGAACGGGCCCGGGCGGCGGCTGGCCGCGTGGAGCGCCCGCGCCAGAACTTCCTTGCCGGTGCCGGTTTCGCCGACGATCAGGACATCGGCGCCCGTGGGCCCGATCGCATCGATGAGCGCATGGATGCGCTGCATCGCCGGCGAGCGGCCGAGCAACGGCCGTTCGCTGCTCAGTTGCGCGCGCAGGCTCTGGTTCTCCATCACGAGCTTGCGGTGCGCCAGCGCCCGCCGCACGGTATCGACGAGCCGGTCGGAGTGAAACGGCTTCTCGATGAAGTCGTACGCACCGGAGCGCATCGCGCCGACCGCCATCGCAACATCGCCGTGCCCGGTCGTCAGGATGACGGGTATGCCGGCTTCCGCGGGGCGCGCCTTGATGCTGTCGAGCAGCGTGAGACCGTCGATGCCGGGCAGCCGGACATCGCTGACGATCACCGCCGGTGGATCATCGGTGAGCGCGGCGAACGCGCTTTCGGCGTCCTCGAACTCGCGAACGTCGATGCCTTCGAGCCTCAGTGCTTGCGCACAGCCGAGCAGCACTGCCGGGTCGTCGTCGATCACGTAGACGGCGTGCGCGCCGTGCGTGGTGTTCAGGTTCGTCATGTCGATAGTGAAGCTTTCGTTACGCGTTGCAGTTCGATCGTGAAGACCGCACCGCCTTCGTCGCGATTGCGCGCATGCAGGCGGCCGCCAAATTCGTCGACGATGGCCTGCGAGATCGCCAGCCCGAGGCCGAGCCCCTTTCCGGCCGGTTTCGTCGTGAAGAACGGTTCGAAGAGGCGCGCCATGACGTCCGGCGCGATGCCGTTGCCGCTGTCGGCCACGCTGACGCGCACGAATTCTCCGGACACGTCGGTCGTGACTGCGACCTGGCGGGCCGCGACGGCCGCCGCACTGGCGTCGATCGCGTTGGCGAGCAGGTTGACAAGCACCTGTTCGATCCGGATCGAACTGGCCAGCACGATGGCGTCCGGCGGCACCGGCTCGACGCGGATCGTCACCCCGGCCGCTTTCCGGTGCTGCTCGATCAGGAGCAGCGCCTGGCGCAGCGATTCGCCGATCGATACCGGCTCCCGGATGATCCCTTCGTGCCGCGAGAATCCCTTCACGTGCGCGACGATCTTGCCCATCCGGTCGGCCAGCTCGTTGATCAGCACGAGGTTGCGCGTCAGATCGCCCGAGCGGCCCAGCTCGGTCATGCGCACGGCGTTGCTCGACAGTGTCATGATCGCGGCCAGCGGCTGGTTCAGCTCGTGCGTGATGCCGGCCGCCAGCTGGCCGAGCGCAGCGAGCTTGCCGGCCTGGATCGCGGTGTCGCGCGTGTCGCGCAGGATGCGTCGAGCAGCATCGAGCGCGTCGACCTTCTCTTCGAGCGTCGCGTTGGCCCGAGTCAGTTCGGCGGTGCGCTCGGCGATCCGCTGCTCGATGTCGCGGTGCGCTTCCAGCAACGCAACGCGTGCATGCTGCCGCTCCTTCTTCCGGCTGTTGCGGAGCCAGACGAGCGTGACGAGCGCAAACGCGAGCGCCGTCGCGGCGGCCGCGCTGATGGACGCGAACGCCGCGCCGCGTCGGTCATCGGCCGGATCGACGAGCACGGCGACCTTCCAGCCGAGCGGGCCGACCGGACGATACACGACGCGATACCAGTCGGGACGTCCGCCGAACGGCGCGACATGGAGCCGATCCGGCGGGGCGGCCCTTTGCGGGGTACCGCGCGGGAGCGCGGTGATCGTTCGGAGCGGCGCGTCGCCATATTGCCGCGTCTCGTCGAGCTTGCGGCGTGAGTCGGCAGAAAGCGGCGTGAGTGCGCGATAACGCCAGCCGGTCACGGACGACAGGAATGTCACGTTGTCCCCGTCGATTACCAGCACAATGTCGCCGCTTTTCGTCAACGCGGATTCGTATCGGTCGAGTGATGACTTGATCGCAACCGCGCCGATCGGACGGCGCTCAGGATGGGCAAGGTCCCTGATCGGCACTGCGAGGAAGTAGCCAGCCTCCCCCGTGGTATTGCCGACGCCGTAGAAACGTCCGACGCCGTGCTGCATCGCGTTCGAGAAATAGGGGCGAAATGCGTAGTTCGAGCCGACGAAACTCCCCGGACTGTCGCTGTTGCTCGCGGCGAGGGTGGCGCCGTTCGCGGTCATGACATACGCGGCGGAGAGTTCCGCGTTGGTCTGGACGGCCTTCAGATAGGTGTTGGCCTGCTCGCGCAACTGTGCGTTTCCCGGATCGTCCAGCAGTTGCGCGAGCACGGGCTCGAGTGCGGCGATGCGCGGCAGCGATTCGTAGCGCGCGAGCTGCGATTCCAGCGTCAGGGCGTAAAACGACGCACGCTGTGCGACTTCGGCGACGTGCACGCGCGCGTAATGCCGCAGCGCGAGCACGTAGGTCAACCACGCGGTCGCGCCGCAGCACGCGATGATCGCGAGCGTGGCCGTCGCGCGGCGCAGCCGCCTGGCGGTGCGTGGATTCATCGCGCGGCGCCCTCGATGCGGGCACTGCGCGGCGAGATGGCGCGGCCGGCGTCAGTCCTTGATGAGCGAATGCTTGCCGGTGTCGCGCATGCAGACGTAGACGAGCAGCGAACAGAAGATTGCCGCGGTGACGTACCAGTAGAAGAGCGTTTCATGACCTGCCTGTTTGAGCCAGAGTGCCAGATACTCCGCGGTGCCGCCGAAGATCGAGACGGTCAGCGCGTACGGAAAGCCGACGCCCAGTGCCCGGATTTTCGCAGGAAACAGCTCTGCCTTGACGACCGCGTTGATCGACGTATAGCCCGACACGATCACGAGCGCTGCCATGTTCAGCAGGAAGGCCGTCCATGCGTCGTGCGTGTGGCTGATGGCCGTCATGATCGGCACCGTGAACAGCGTGCCGAGCACGCCGAACGTGATCAGGACCGGGCGGCGGCCGATGCGGTCGGAAATCCAGCCGACGACGGGTTGAAGCAGAGCGAACAGCGCGAGCGACGCCGCGGACACGAGCGTCGCGTCGTGCTTGCTCATGCCGACCGTGTTGACGAGGAATTTCTGCATGTAGATCGAGTACGTATAGAACGCGATCGTGCCGCCGATCGTCAGGCCCACCACGGTCAGGACCGCACGCGGGTGCTTGCGCAACTCGGCCAGTGCATTCTGTTTCTCCTGTTTCTTCTGCGCGCCGCGGGCCTTTTCGAACTCACCCGTTTCCTCCATCGACGAGCGCAGGCGCATCGCGGCGAGCGCGCCGGCCGCGCCGATGAAGAACGGAATGCGCCAGCCCCAGCTTTCGAGCTGGTGGGTCGTCAGCACGAACTGCTGAAGGACGATCAGTACCGCCAGCGCGAGCAGCTGGCCGGCGATGAGCGTCACGTACTGGAAGCTCGAATAGAAGCCGCGATCGCGCGCCGTCGCCACTTCGCTCAGGTAGGTGGCCGACGTGCCGTATTCGCCGCCGACGCTCAACCCCTGAAGCAGGCGCGCGACGACGAGCAGCGTGGGCGCCGCGACGCCGATCACGTCGTAGCCGGGGCACAGCGCGATGATGAGCGAGCCCATGCACATCAGCACGACCGATGCGAGCAGCGCCGGGCGGCGGCCGTAGCGATCGGCATAGACGCCCATCAGCCACCCGCCGATCGGGCGGGCAAGGAAGCCGACGGCAAAGACGGCGGCGGTGTTCAGCAGCTGGGCGGTCTGGTTGCCGGCCGGGAAGAACGAATGAGCGAAATACAGCGCGAAGGCCGAATACACGTACCAGTCGTACCACTCGATCAGGTTGCCCGCCGATCCGGAGAAGATCGACTTGAGGCGGCGCAGCTTGTCGGCGGACGGCGAGGCCGCCGGCGCTTGCGCGACAGCTCGGGGGGATTGTGCGTGCGCACCGGGTTCGGTAAAGGTCGGCTCCATGGCGTCTCCTGAAGTGTTATGAGCGTGCCGCTCGGGGCGGCTTCAGGACGAGTGCAACAATGGTGCCAACGCGCAAGTGTGGGGCTCGCATCATAAAGCATTGATTTTGTTGATATGTCCTTGATGTGGCGAACGAGACGGCAGGCCGTCTGTGCGGATTTCCGGAATTCGCCCGAGTTTTTGTGCGGCTGGCCGCCCAGCTTCGAAGCGTCCGAGTCGGATGCAACACGCTGCGCGCGCATGAAGAGCCTGCCGTAAAGAGATGAGCAGATTGATTTCCGCCAGTTCGGATTTCGTTTGCGATGAACCAGCAATAAGCACAGTGCTTGAATGGGTGGAGGCTATTGTCCACCAAAACGAGACAGCGAATCCGATTTCAACGGATTGATGATTCCTGTTGAGACAGTAGACTGCACACGTGCTTCGCCAGATCCGATCCGGCACCGCGCCAACAGGGCGCAACCGGATCGCATCGCCGGCGGCAAGCCGCTCAGGCCTGCCGTCGATCGTGCGAGGGTGTAGTCCGTGGCATGCGTGCCCCGTTGCATCGGGATGCCGCCACCGGACGCGTGAATCCGTCAATTCAATGGGGCTTGCAATGCGTTACGTTTCGCTGGAATCGAAGAAGGATGGGCTGCTGCTGGCGGCTCGCGTGCTGATGATGGTGTTGTTCGTGCTGTTCGGCTGGCAGAAGCTCACCGGCTTCTCGGGCACCGTCGCCTACATGGCGTCGACCGGCTCGCCGTCGCCCGAACTGTCCGCGGTGATCGCCGTCGCGCTCGAACTGGCCGGTGGCCTGTTGATCGCCATCGGCTTCTACACGCGACCGCTCGCGCTGCTGTTCGCGGCCTATACGCTCGCCACCGCGTTCATCGGGCACCGCTACTGGTCGCTGAACGGGATGGAGCAGTACGTCGCGATGATCAACTTCTACAAGAACATCAGCATTCTCGGCGGGCTGTTGCTGCTTGCGCTGACTGGCCCGGGGAAGTATTCGCTCGACAGGAAGTGATGCGGCGCGGCATCGGTGATGGTGCGACTGGCCCGGCGTGCGGAAGCACGCCGGGTTTTTGTCGTGATGGCGCTAGTAGGTAGATGTCGCCCGCTGTGGGGGGGACGTCTGATGCACGGGTACTTACCTTGTCCGGAGTACCGAGGTTCTTGCGAAATCAAGCGCCGTAGCTCGAATTGTCGTCAGCGACCAATGGCAAGCCACAGCGAACTGATAAAAGGCCGCCGGGCTACGTACTTCGACGATCGCGCTCACCCATTCGCCGATGCGAACATGCGGATCGGCAATCGAGAGCGCCGATGTGGTAGCGCGAAGAAGGACGGTTGCCGACCTGTTGCTGCCGGTCGAGCCGTTGCACGTCCGAAGGCAAGTGTCAGAGCACAACGGTCACTCGTTCTGAACATCCGATCGCTTGTCCTTCCTTAGCGGATCGGTTGCAGCGACCGAAAGTCCGGCGCACCACGTGACTGACCTGACTCCAGCCCCGCACCCAGCCCGACCTGCGACCCCAATGGCAAGCAATGATCAGAGATCTCCGCGCACTTCACCGGTTCCCAGCGCGCTCCGCTGCCGGTTGACTTCCGCCCAAAGCTCATCGCTGTCGTCATTGCGCAGCACGACCATCCAGTCCAGTTGATCGTCGGTCACGCCGAAGTATTCCAGGATTTCCCGGCGAGCCGCATCGACGAACTGCGCGTATTCCGGGGTTGCCTGGGCCTGCGCGTGCAGGGCGTCGTATGCTGCATCGTCCGCGCCGCCGCCGTGCTCGTCGATATAGCGCGAGATCCACTGGTCCAGTTCGCGGTCGTAATCGGCCTCGGCGCGCATCGCTTGCACAGCCGTGTAGAAATCCAATTGGGCAAACGCGGCGATCGCCGCCGTTGTCGCCTCGTCGAATGTAGTCGTCATTCCATCTCTCATGTTGGTCAAGACGCATCATCGCACGGGTCGCACCCGTGCAGGCACCGCGAATTCGGCCGGTGCAACGCGCCGCCTTGCGCCAACGTTTGACCGGAGCAAAGGCACCGTGACCAGGGGCACGTCTTCCAGTGCGCCACTCATCGGGGCCGCCCGGGCAACAGGACACTCATTTTGCTTCACTGCAAGCACAGTGAAGAAAGCCATCGGGCGCGGCAAATCGCAGAACAAGTTTCGAGCGTATCGCCGCAAGCGTCACTCCGGCACTTAGGCGCCAATGCGGGCGCCGATCGTGAACGGCGCGTAACGGCCGAACCGAACGCCGTTGGATACTCCCCGGTGGTCCGTTACCGGGGGCCAATACCAACCGCGCGTTCCGATGATCGT
The DNA here is from genome assembly GCF_902830275.1 of Burkholderia stagnalis. GTDB lineage: Bacteria > Pseudomonadota > Gammaproteobacteria > Burkholderiales > Burkholderiaceae > Burkholderia > Burkholderia stagnalis. Next base: position 104,446 of record NZ_CADESW010000005.1, read on the forward strand.
TTGCCGACATGCTGATAAAGGATACCCACCAGGCCCACTCGTCGGTCAGTCGAATAGGCCTTCAGCCCATGATTTGCGCGCCGGACACATGCGCCTGTCAGCCACAGACGCGCCGCTCCTACGGCAAGACGGAGTACTGCGTTGCTGCGCAGCTGGGCCGCATCGCCCCCCTCTCGCCGCCGCCGAAAAAGCGAAAGCCCGGTGCGAAGCCGGGGTTACGGAAACGCGCCGATGTAATCGCTCTCAGGCCGACGATGCCGCCGACGCGTTGCCGCCCGCGCGGCGACGGTACAGCCCGAGCGTCGCGCAAAAGCCGCAGAGCGCGGCGAAGCTCAGCCAGTAGCCGGGTGCGGCCTTGTCATGCAAGACCTGAATCAGATACGTCGATACGGCCGGCGTAAAGCCGCCGAACAGCGCCGTCGCGAGACTGAACGCCAGCGAGAAGCCCGCGACGCGCACTTCGACCGGCATCACTTCGGTGAGCGCGGCGACCATCGCGCCGTTATACATGCCGAAGAAGAACGAGAACCACAGCAGCACGATCAGCATGCGCGCGAAGCTCGGTGCATCGGCGAGCCAGGACAGCGCCGGATAAGCCGTGAAGATCGTCAGCACGGAAATGGCGAGCAGCAGCGGTTTGCGGCCAATGCGGTCGGAGATCGTGCCGCCGATCGGCAGCCAGACGAAATTCGACGCAGCCACGAGCAGCGTCACCATCAGGCTGTCGGAGGTGGACAGCTTCAGCACCGACTTTCCGAAGGTCGGCGTATACACGGTGATGAGATAGAAGGTGGTGGTGGTCATCGCCGTCAGCAGCATGCCGCCGATGACGGTGCGCCAATTGCCGAGCAGCATCGTAAAAATGTCGCGCGCCTGCGGATGATGCCGCCGTGCTTCGAACGCTGCGGTCTCCTGCAGCGAACGGCGCAGCATGAACAGGAACGGCACGATCGCGCAACCGATGAAAAACGGCACGCGCCAGCCCCATGCACCGATCTGCTGCGCGGACAGCCACTGGTTCAGCCCGTAACCGATGGCCGCCGCCACGACGATGGCGACCTGCTGGCTCGCCGACTGCCAACTCGTGTAGAAACCTTTGTTGCCGGGCGTCGCCATTTCCGCGAGATAGACCGATACGCCGCCGAGTTCGGCTCCTGCCGAAAAGCCCTGCAACAGACGCCCGAGCAGCACGAGCGCCGGTGCGAGCAGGCCGATGGTCGCGTACCCAGGCACGCAGGCAATCAGAATGGTGCCGCTCGCCATGATCGACAGCGTAACGATCAGCCCGGTGCGCCGTCCGACCTTGTCGATGTACGCGCCGAGAAAGATCGCGCCGAGGGGACGCATCAGAAAGCCTGCGCCGAACACGGCGAAGGTGAGCATCAGCGAGGCGAACTCGCTGGTGGACGGGAAAAAGATCTTCGCGATCGATGTCGCGTAGAAACCGAACAGAAAGAAATCGAACTGTTCGATGAAATTGCCGCTGGTCACGCGCAACACGGCGGCGGCCCTCGTCATGGGCGAAACGCCGGGCGTAGCGGCGATCGGTTCGGTACGGTTCATTGCGTCTCCTGCTTCTTTTCTGTAGTGATGGGCGCCCAAGGCGCACCCTGGTAACGGGCTAATCGGAACCGAGGCTCAGCGTGTTGCGTTGCCGCTTCTCTATCGACGATTTGAGCAATGCCGCCGAGCGGAAGATGCCGTGCGCGAACTTGCCGTAAGGCAGCGTGGCGAACAGCGCCATTACGATGCCGAGATGAATCGCGAGCAGCGACGGCATCGCCGAGGTCGTGCGGAGCGCGAGCAGCGCGAGACCGGATGCGCTCGCGAGAAGCAGGAGTGCGATGAAGCCGCGGTCCATCGGACGCTGACGGGCATCGCCCCGCTCCGGAACGCGTTTCAGGTTCAGCCACAGCAGTCCCGCCGGCCCCGCAATCAGTCCGATGCCGCCCGCGGTTCCCATCAGCACCGGCACGCTCAGAAACGGATACGGCGCTTCCAGACCGAATGCATAGTGATAGAGCGTCGCGACTGCGGTTGCCGCAAAGCACAGCATGAAGCCGTAGAACGTCAGGTGATGGAAACGACGCCGCGCCAGCGTGAAGGCATCGTTCTCTTCGTTGCAGCCGTCGCCGTGGCCTCCGTCCAGGTACTTGAGCGTCAGCGCGTTCTTGGCCGCTTCCGCGACGGCTGGCGCGGAAGCGCTTGCCGTTCCTGCCGACACGTCGCGCCAGAAGCGCGTGACGCCCAGACCGAGCGCGAGAATGGCGAACAGGAAAACGATGCCAAACATCGCCGCGAGCAGGCGGTGCGGGAAGATCGCGTAGAAGTTCGCTGGCGCGACTTCGCCCGACAAGCCGCCGTGCAATGCCGTACCGAGCAGCAGAAACAGCGCGATTCCGGCCGCCAATGCAACCGACATAGTCAGGCCGTTTCGCTTGTACAGCGCGCCGAACGACGCGGGAAATGCGTATTCGGTGTAGGTTTCGAGCCGGACTTCGGCCATCGCTTTCGGCACGTTCACGCCGAATTCGTGCGGCGGCGCGTATTGGCACGCGTGATAGCACGCGCCGCAGTTGTGGCAGAGATTCGCCAGATAGTTGACGTCCGCCTTGCCGAATTCCAGGCGGCGCGTCATGGCCGGGAACACGGCGCAGAAGCCTTCGCAATAGCGGCAGGCGTTGCAGATCTGCATCTGCCGTGCCACTTCGGTTTCGCCGGCGCTCATCTGCACAATGGGGATCACGCGCGCCATGCTGCCGTGTGAAGTCTCTTTCGTATCGACCGATAACGCCGTGCGCGTGCGTTCGGGCGCGAGCGGGTCAGACTGCTGCACTGGTTGCCTCCGTTGTCTTGAGTGCGGCGCGCGCGGCCTGCGTCCCGGCAATGCGCCCGAAGGCCGTGCCGATCGACATGCCGACGCCCGCGGTATAGCCCTTGCCGAGCACGTTGCCGGCCATCATTTCGCCGGCTACGAACAGGTTCTCACTGGCTTTGCCGGCGAAGTGAACCTGCGCGCGGTCATTGGTTTTCAGTCCGAGATACGTGAACGTGATGCCTGGCCGCAACGCATAACCGTAGAACGGCGGCGTCTCGATGCGTCGCGCCCAGTGCGTCTTGGGCGGCTCGAGGCCTTCGGTGTGGCAGTCGTCGAGCGCGGTGTGGTCGAAGGCGCCGTCGCGGCATGAATCGTTATAGCGCGTGAGCGTTTCCATGAAGCGCGCTTCCGGCAGCCCGAGCTTGCGCGCGAGTTCCGGCAGCGTGTCGGCCTTTTCGCCCGGAAACACCGGCGGCATGAAGCGGCCGATTGCTTTCGAGTCGATGATCGAATAGCCGATCTGCCCCGGCTGATGCGCAACGAGCCGTCCCCAGATTGCATAGCGCTTCGGCCAGAAATCCTCGCCTTCGTCGTAGAAGCGCTCGGCGTCACGATTCACCACGACGCCCAGCGACACGCAGTCGATGCGTGTGCAGATGCCGCCGTCATACAGCGGCGCGCGCGCATCGATGGCGACGCAATGCGACTGAGACGGGTCGCCAATCATGTCCGCACCAGCGTCGGTCATATGCTTGATGAGCACGCCCTTGTTGAAGCGCGTGCCGCGAATCAGGAAGTTGTCGGCGGGCCATTCTCCGCGCTCGTTTTGCCCCCACGCTTCGCGCAGCCATTCGCGATTTGATTCGAAGCCGCCTGCCGCCAGCACGCAGGCGCGCGCCTCGAAGCGCCGGCTGCCGCTGCGCGCCGCGATGAAGAGACTGCCGTTGAGTTCAAGCGAATCAACGGGTGTTTCATAGCGGATCTCGACGCCGAGCGCTTCGGCGCTGCGGTAATACGCGTTGACGAGCGCCTTGCCGCCCCCCATGAAGAACGCGTTGGTGCGTGCCACGTGCAGCGCACCGGACAGCGGCGGCTGGAAGCGCACACCGTGCTTCTGCATCCACGGCCGGCACGACGACGACGCGCGGATCGTCAGCCGCGCGAGATGCTCGTTCGTGATGCCGCCGGTGACTTTCAACAGGTCCTGCCAGAATTCCTCTTCCGGATAGGCATCGACGAGAACGTCTTGCGGCGCATCGTGCATGCAGCGCAGATTGCGCGTGTGTTGCGAGTTGCCGCCGCGCCATTCGCGCGGCGCGGATTCGAGAAGCAGGACCGACGCGCCCGCTTCGCGCGCCGTCAATGCGGCACACAGCGCGGCATTGCCTCCTCCGATTACGAGCACATCGACCATCAGACTTGCCTCCTTTTGGACAAATCGTAAAGGCGTCGTGCCCGCGTCGCTACCAGCCAGCCGTCAACGGGTCTTCACTTTTTGTGAAGGCTGAGGTTCCCGCAGCCGCGCACCGGGCCAGCGGCCTTCCTGCACCAGTTGACGGGCGACATCGGCGAGCACCACGCGCGCAGCGAGGCCGGCGGGAGACAGTTCGTCATCGGAGATGCTGGCGAGCATGTTGGGCCGCGTGGCGTATTTTTCGGCGACGGGCACGCTCGTCAGTATCACGTTCTCGGGCCTTGCGAGCGCCGCGCCCGGCTGTATCGTCGCGCCGATGCCGGTGCGGACGAAGTCCATCAGGAGCGCGAGGCCGTCGACTTCGGCGACGATGTTCGGCTCGTACTCGGCGCGCCTGAACGCGGATAACAGCAGCGAACGCAGCCCGTGCGAGCCGCTGGGGAGAATCAGCGGAAGCCTGCCGAGATTTTTCAGCCGGACGGATGCGCTCGTCGGCATGCCATCGAGATTGCCCGCGCCGATCAGGAACAGCCGCTCGTCCAGCAGCGGCAGCACGCTCCAGCGTTGCGCGGACTCCTCACGGAACAGCACGGCGAGATCGATCTGACGCGCGCTCAACATGGACGCAAGATAGCCGGAGAGACTTTCGACCATGTGCAACCGTACATCGGGATAGCGCGAGCGCATGGCCTGCATGAATGGGACACCCAGCACGCTCGCCGTGCTCGGCGCCATGCCGACACTGACATGGCCCGACAGACGGGCTGAGCGTGCCGCAAGCGCGGCATCATCGATATGACGCAGCGCGAGTTGCGCCTGACGCCAGAACGCCAAACCTGCGTCGGTCGGAACGACGCCCGCCGAGGTGCGTTGCAGCAGACGCGTGGACAGTTCGCCTTCGAGACGGCTGATCTGCTGACTCAATGCCGAGGTCACCACGCCGAGTTCCAGCGCTGCCTTGCCCATGCTCCCGTGTTCCACGACACTGAGAAAATAGCGTAGTTGTCTGAGTTCCATTCCGCGCTCGATCAGAAGGATTAGGCGGATATTTTGACAGAACGTCGTCGGGCAATCGTCAGCGTCGAGGCCGGATCTTTACAGCACGTGCGCTTCTGAAGCAGTCGCACATATCAAGCAATAGATCCCACAAACACATAGCGAGATTGCCTGGAACGTAGCCAACACGAGCTAGGGTGAGCATCCAGCTTGGCTCACGTATTCGAGTTGCAGACTATGAGTTTCCAAACTCCCACGCAGTCGATCGACGAGCGGCGCGGTAGCTTATGGCCTCACCGGGAATCGTTCACACGATGCGAAGTTCGATTCAACGCCATTGCCGGCCGGGTCGCTGAAACGCGCACATGCCATAATTCGCCAGTTCCTGAGCTACCGAACGCATCGTGTCCTACGCGAAATGACTTTGATCAGATCACTTGCCGCTGCCTGCCTGTTGCTGGCTGGATGTATTGCTACAGCGCACGCCGAGACGTACCCGCCGGAAGTATCGAGAAACATCGACAAACTCCAGTCCAAATGTTCCCGCAAGTCCAACGATCCTGAGGCGCCAGCCTGCATCGAATACAAGGCCACGCTGGCCCGCACCATTCCACCCGCCGTCCAGACACTGATGCATCAGGAAGAAGTGGTCAATGACAAATGCCGGAACGGCCCGGCGCCGAGACGGTTGCCTGACGGGCAATATGCTCCGGGGAGCGCCTGCGCACAACGCGAACAGTTGATGAAGATCATTCGCCGGCACGGCTGGTGCTGGGGTCATACGGACATGGATAGCTACCAGCCGGGTTGGGTGATCTGTCATCCCGGTGAATGGCAGTAAGGCCGCGCATGACGGCAACGCGCGTGTCGAATGACGCGCGCATGCGGGCGATGATGTGGATGAACGCAAGCGCCCCGTAACACTTCTGCCGAGTCGAGCCGTACGCATGCCGCTTGCGGCATGCCACGCGCACGGCCTTCTCCTCGAACGCGCGGCTATGCCTGCGTAACCACGCGGACTCGATCCGCCCTCCGGCCTTTCAGCCTCGTCTGCGTCGATGATGTGCGCGATGTTTGCCATCCGTCGACACACAGTCTGACCGCCGTCAAACAAACACACGAAACGGCGAACCGGATATCGCGCGCAAACCCATGCCGCTCCGGCGCATCGCGCGATTCAGCCAGATTTTGCAGAAGACCTTTCCTGTGCAGCGCGTTAATCGACGGTTGCGCCATCTCCAATAATGGCCCCCCATCGGCCGGCTGAGCCACCGCGGAGCGGTGGCCCGTCGGCATTCTCGCCAAAGCAACCTGAAAAAATAATATATGCACTGCTACAGACCGAACAAAACGCGCAAAGCGGCCCGCTCCATCACGAACGGAGCAGCGTCCGGCAGCCGGCGGGTGTCCGGCATCGCCGGAACCATGGTGGCCGCGTGCCTCGCCGGCTTCGGCGCGGGGGCCGCGCACGCGCAAAGCAGCGTGACGCTGTACGGCCTGATCGACACGTCGATCACCTACGCGAACAACCAGCGCACCCATGGCGCAGGTTCGCCGGGCAGCAGCAACTGGTCGATGACGAGCGGTGCGCTGAATGCGTCGCGCTGGGGGCTGCGCGGCAGCGAGAATCTCGGCGGCGGGCTGTCGGCGATCTTCGCGCTCGAGAACGGCTTTTCGGGCACCACCGGCGCGCTGTCGCAGAAGGGCGTCGACATGTTCGGCCGGCAGGCATGGGTCGGGCTCAGCTCGAAGACGGCCGGGTCGCTCACGTTCGGCCGCCAGTACGACCTGATCCTCGATTTCGTGACGCCGCTGGGCGCGTCGGGCCCCGGCTGGGGCGGCAACCTGGCTGTTCATCCGTACGACAACGACGATTCGAACCGCAACATCCGCATCAACAACGCGGTGAAGTACACGAGCCCGACGTATCGGGGCTTCACGTTCGGCGCGATGTACGGCTTCTCGAACACGGCCGGCCAGTTCAGCAACAACGCGGCGTGGAGCGCGGGCATGTCGTATGCGAACGGCCCGTTCAAGCTCGGCGCGGGCTACCTGAAGATCAACCGGAACCGTAACCTCGCGAACCCGAACGGCGCGCTGAGCACGGTGGACGGCTCGGCGACGATCACCGGCGGCAGCCAGCAGATCTGGTCGCTGGCCGGGCGATATGCGTTCGGCCCGCACTCGGTCGGCCTCGGGTGGTCGCATTCGGCGACGGACGGCGTGACCGGCGTGCTGCAGGGCGGCAGCATCGCGCCGCTCAAGGGCGAATCGCTGGTATTCGACAACTTCTCCGTCGACGGACGCTACTTCGTCACGCACGCGCTGAGCCTGGCGGCCGCGTATACGTACACCATGGGCCGCTTCGAGACGCGCACGGGCGAAACGCGTCCGAAGTGGAACCAGGTGGTCGCGCAAGTCGACTATGCGTTTTCGAAGCGCACCGACGCGTATCTCGAAGGCGTTTACCAAAGCGTGAGCGGCGGCAACGGCAATCCGGCGTTCAACGCGACGGTCTGGACGCTGACGCCGTCCGCGAACAGCAACCAGGTTGTCGTCGCGCTGGGGCTGCGGCACAAGTTCTAACCGCCTCGGGCCGGCGCATGCCGGCCTAGGCGCTGCCCTGCGCCTCCATGCGCACGTCGCGCCGGAGCGCCTGCGGCGGAACGCCGAACCCGCGCACGAACGCTTCGCGCATGTGACGGCGGTCGCGAAAGCCGGTTTCTCGCGCAATCACGTCGAGCGGATGCCGGCTCTGCTCGATCATCAGCCGCGCCGCCTCGAGCCGAAGCCGCTCGATGGCCTTGGCCGGCGACTGCCCTGTTTCGAGCGTGAACACGCGGCTGAACTGGCGGGGGCTCAGGTGAACGGCCTCGGCCAGTTCCTCGACCGTCAGCGCGCGGCCCAGGTTCTGGCGCGCATAGTTCAGCGCATTCTGGATGCGGTCCGATTTCGGCGCGAGATCCAGCATTTCGGAATGCTGCGACTGGCCGCCCGCGCGGCGCTGGTGCATGACCAGCTTGTGCGCGACCGAGCGGGCCGTTTCGGCGCCCAGATCCTTTTCCACCATCGCGAGCGCGAGGTCGAGGCCGGCCGTCATGCCGGCGGAAGTCCAGATCGGCCCGTCGACGATGTAGATCCGGTCGTCCTCGACGCGGATGTCCGGAAAGCGCTTCTGCATCTCGCGCCCGTATGCCCAGTGCGTGGTCGCACGCCGCCGCGCCAGCAGGCCCGCTTCCGCGAGCACGAACCCGCCGGTGCAGATGCCCGCGATGCGCCGCGCGCGCGTGCCTGTCTTGCGCAGGAACGCGAGCACGCCGTCCGGCGCGGGCGACGTGAGCGGATCGTTGACCCCCGCGACGATCCACGTATCCACGTCGAGCCGGCCGCGCAGCGGCCGCGTGCTCACCGCGACGCCGAGCGACGAGCGCACGTCGCCGCCCGCGACCGAGAAATTGTCGAGCGTATAGAACGCTTCGCCCGCCGTGATGTTCGCGTACTCGAACACCGATTGCGACGCGAGCGCCATGATCTGGAACCCGTCGCTGATCAGGAAGCCGATCCTGTGCATGTCCGTTCTCCCGTCGATTCGTGCACAACCCAAAACCGTCGCGCGATGTCCTGAATCATACCCATATACGTCATTTATGTCTTTCCGGTTCGAGGCCAGAATGCACTCACGCATTCACCGATGACCTTCGAACAGGAGTGACGTCATGTCTCAAGCACACCGAGGTACGGCCCTGATTACCGGCGCATCGTCGGGTATCGGCGCCCTCTACGCCGACCGGCTCGCGCGCCGCGGCTACGACCTGATCCTGGTCGCGCGCAACCGCGACCGGCTGGCCGCCCTTGCCGAACGCATCACGAACGACACGCACCGGAGCGTCGAAATCGTCGATGCGGACCTGAACGACCGCGCGGCGCTCGCCGCCGTCGAAGCAAAGCTGAAGCAGGACGCGAGCATCACGCTGCTGGTCAACAACGCGGGCGTGGGCACGCATACGCCGCTGCTCGACAGCGACGTCGACGCGATGACGCGGCTGATCGACCTGAACGTCACCGCGCTCACCCGCCTCACGTACGCGGCCGTGCCGGGCTTCGTCGCGCGCGGCAACGGGGCCGTCATCAACATCTCGTCGATCGTCGCGATCTCGCCGGAGACGCTCAACGGCGTCTACGGCGGCAGCAAGGCGTTCGTGCTCGCGTTCAGCCAGTCGCTGCATCACGAGCTGGCCGACAAGGGCGTGCAGGTGCAGGCCGTGCTGCCCGGCGCCACGGCAACAGAGTTCTGGCAGACCGCCGGCCTGCCGGTCGAGCACTTGCCGAAGGAGATCGTGATGTCGGCCGCTGACCTGGTCGATGCGGCGCTGACGGGCTTCGACCGTCGCGAGCTGGTGACGATTCCGTCGCTGCATGCCGGTGAGGAGTGGGACGCATACGAGGCGGCGCGGCGCACGATGTCGCCGCATCTGTCGAGCGATGTTCCCGCGTCGCGCTACGCGGCGGCGCGATAAGCCATCCCTGCCGATCCGGCATTCGGTCGATTCTTATCAGGCGTCCATGACATGAAACTCAGCGGAAACACCGTGTTCATCACCGGCGGCACGTCGGGCATCGGCCGCGCACTGGCGGAAGCCTTCAGCGAGCGCGGCAACAAGGTCATCATCGCGGGGCGGCGCAAGGCGCTGCTCGACGAGATCGCGAAGCAGCACCCCGGCATCGATACCGTCGAGCTCGACGTCGGCGATGCGGCGCAGATTCACACGGTCGCCGCGCAGCTGATCGAGCGTTATCCGGCGCTGAACGTCGTGATCAACAACGCCGGCATCATGCCGTTCGACGACGCGGGCGGGGCGCTCGACGACGAACAGGCCGTCGGTCTCGTCAACACGAACCTGCTCGGCCCGGTGCGCGTGAGCGCCGCGTTCGTCGAGCACCTGAAGCGGCAGCCCGACGCGACGCTCATCAACAACAGCTCGGTGCTCGCATACGTGCCGCTCGCGGCCACCGCGCTGTACTCGGCCACCAAGGCCGCGATTCACTCGTATACGCTGTCGCAGCGCTTCGCGCTGCGCAATACGAGCGTGCGCGTGCTCGAGATCGCACCGCCGTGGGTCGACACGGACCTCGTGCACAAGAGCGGCGACCCGCGCGCGATGCCGCTCGATGCGTTCATCGCCGAAACGATGGCGCGGCTGGAAACGGCCACGACCGAGGTCGTGGTCGACGCGGCCCGATCGCTGCGCGACAACGCGGGCCCCGACGAGCACGCATTCGTCGAGCAGTTCAACCAGTTCATCGTCGACAACCCGATTCCCGTCGCGTAACGCGCGACGTCGACATTCATCGGTGAGGATGTGGTGACTGCAACACTGGAAGAGCGGAACACCGCATGGGTGCTCGAAGCGCTGGATACGCTGTTCAACCGGAAGGACTTCGAGCGGGCCGCGCAGTTCTGGTCCGACGCCTGCGTCCAGCACAGCCGGCATGTTCCGGCCCGGCGCGACGGGCTGTTCGGCCTGGTGCGTTCGACGCCGCGATCACTTGGCCGAGGCCGAGCCGTCCTTGGGCGCAGGCGATGAAGCGCCGATGCTGCTCGACTGCCTGACGAGCTGCTCGGTCATCGCGGCGGCGACTGCGTTCGACCCTGCGGACGAACCGTGCTGATCGGTACTCGAGCGAACCGGAAGGTTGGGCATCGGCAACGACGGATCGAGCTTGGCCGACTCGCGCACGAGGGCGGCCGTCTCGGGCGTCGTGCCCGGATTCGGCGTTGCGTGACGTTCCAGGCCATCGCGTCGGCGCGGCGCGCGTGGCGTCGGGGCTGTTTTAGACGCTGGCGAGTCCTGAGCATCGATCGTGACGACGGTGACGGACGGTGGCGCGCTCGGCTGGGCCGCTGGTTGCGGCTGCGCTTTCGGCGGCGGTTTCAGCTGCACGCTGACGCGCGGGGCCGCCGGGGTTGATGCGGGCGCCGGTTGCTGCGCCGTGACGACAGGCGCGGGCGGATGTTGCGACGCTGCGTCGGCCTGCTTCGCGGGTGCGGCGGGTGCGGCGGGTGCAGCAGGAACCGGCGCGGGCCGGATGCTGCCTTGCGTCGCGTGATCGTTGCCCGGTCGCACGTCTGCGGACAACGTTCGGGCAGGATCGGCGATACCGGCCGTGCCTTCTTCCATTGCACGGTGGTCGGCCTTGAGGAGCATCAGGTACGACGTGCCTGTCGCAACAACCAGAAGCCCCCCGGCAATCATCAGTGTCTTGCGGGCATTCCTCATACTTCGTTCACCGGGCATTCGATCGACATGACCGAACGATGATAAACGACCGTCGTCGCACCCCCGACGACGAATACAATTTGTTGCATTGCCGCTGAGGCCCCGTTTCCCGGCGGCGATGCCTACCCGAACCGCACGCAATAGACAGGCGGCAAATGCGCGGAAACGAGGCGCCAGCTTTCGCCGCCGTCGCCGGACGTCCAGAGCCCGCCCGTGGTCGATCCCATTGCAAGGCGCGTGCCCGTGCCGTCGACCGCGAGCCCGTGGCGATACACGAGGTCATAGGCCGGCGCGGCGGGCAAGCCGTTCGAGAAGCGCTCGAACGTGCGGCCGCCGTCGCGTGTGCGCGTGACGACGAACCGGCCGTTCACCGGAATCCGGCATTCGTCCTTCACGGCGGGCACGAACCATGCGGTGTCCGCGTCGCGCGGGTGCACGGCCACCGCGAAACCGAAGCTCGACGGCTGCGCTTCGATCCGCTGCCAGTGCGCCGCGCCGTCGGTCGAGCGGAAGATCGCGCAGTGATGCTGGGTCCACAGCACGTCGGGGTTGGCCGCGCATTGCACGACACGGTGCGGATCCTGCACGTTGGCGTCGCCGCGCCGCTCGGGCGGCATGTAGTCGGCCTCCATGCCGTCGGCAGTCACGCGCCACGTCGCGCCGCCGTCGTCGGTTTGCCAGACGCCGCCGCATGACACGCCGATCGACACGTGCCGGCTGTCGCGCGGGTCGACCATCACCGAATGGATGCCCGGCGCGTCGTAGCCGCCGCCGAACCATTCGCGGCGTTCCGGGCGATCCCACAGTGCACGGTTGAGCGTCCATGTGTCGCCGCCGTCGTCGGAGCGGAACAGCCCGCCCGGAATCGTGCCGGCCCACAACGCGCCCGGCTCGTCCGGGCCGCCGGTTTCGAGCGACCAGATTTGCTGCAGCGACCATGGTGGCGCTGGCGGGGTGGGGTCGGCCGTACTCGCACCTGCGTTCGCGTTTGCGCTATCGCCCGGGGGCGCTTCGTCGGGCGGCTGCGGCGGGTAGACAGGCACCGCACATGCTTCCCATTCGGTCTTCCCCGCACGCCGACGATGCAGCTTCACGCCGAAGTGGCCGAGATTGAGCGCGGCATACAGCGTTCCGTCGCGCGGATCGGGCAGCACCATGCTGACCGGCTCGCCCGCGAAATGCGGTTCGCCGAGCGTCCAGCCGCCGTTGCCGTCGGTCTGCAGAACGAACAGACCCTTTCGCGTCGCGACCAGCAATCGATCATCCATGTCGAGTGTCTCCGTGCCATGCTCGAAAACGTACCCCTGCTATCCGCCCGACAGCGCCTGCACGACATACACCCGGCTTTCGTCGCCGAGCGCGTCGGTGAGATGCTGGCGATCGCGCACCGGCCGGCCGTCGACGAACACGGCGAGATGCTTTCGCAGCGCGCCCTGATCGTCGAGGATGTAGCTGCGCAGCGGGGGCTGCTCGGTGAAGACGGTTTCAAGTGCTTCGCCGAGCGTGCGCGCGGCGATCTCGCGCTCGGGCGTTGCGATATGTCGCTGGATCGAAGCCGCGAAGAAGAGGTGCGCCATGGCGGGAGGCCGGCGGACGAGCCGCGCGGGGAGGGCTGGGCCCGATGGTTCTGTAGTTTAGGCGATACGTCGCGGCCGTTCGACAGAAGCGTGCGAATCGGCAACAATGCGGGCCGGATTGATATTGAGTGACGGAGTGAGCTGGCATGCCGCGATTGGCCTTGTCGATTGTCGCGCCCGCCGTTGACGACATCCTGGCGGGAAGGAAGCAGGTGGAGATTCGATCGTGGGCGCCGCCGTCGCTTCCGTTAGTCGATCTCGTGCTGGTGCAGAACACAGTCTATTTGTGACAGGACGGGCAGGAAGATCCGAACGGCGTCGCGCTCGCACTGGTCGACGTCGTCGGCGTACACGACTGGACGCCCGACGAAGCGCGTGCGCAAGGCAAGACATGGTGTGCCGGATACGTCTGCTGGGAGCTGGCCAACGTGCGTGCGATCGACCGGCCTCTCCCGTGCATCGCCAGGCGCGGCATCCATGCGCTGGCGCCCGCCTGCCTCGCGGCAACCTGGGGCTACGCGCGATGATCGTCGCCGGCCGCGATCCGCACCGCCGTTTGTCCGTCCTTGCCGTCGTCGATTCGCCAGCCCAGCGTAAGCAACGTCGCTCGTATGCCGTCGGCCTTGGCCCAGTCCCGTTCGGCGCGCGCCCGTGCGCGTTCTTCGAGCAATGCCCGAATGTCGTCGGGAATCGCAGCGACGGCCGGCTTCCAGTCCCGCAATCCAAGCCCGAGCACCCCGTCGAAGTAGTCGACGGTCGCCCTCAGCGTCGCAGGCGGCAGGTCGCTTTTCGCGAGTTCCCACAGCACCGCGAGCGCCTTCGGCAGGTTCAGGTCGTCGTTCACTTCCGCGTCGAATCGTGCGGCGAAATCCGCATCGATGCCGCCGCCTTCCGGCCAGCCCGCATACGCGTTGCGAAGCCGATTCAACGCGGTGTGCGCCGCGTCGAGCGATGCCCAGCTGAAATGCAGCTTGCTGCGATAGTGCGCGGTGGCGCACAGATATCGGTACGCCAGCGGATCGACATGCCGGTCGCGCAGCGTTTCCAGCCGAATGAACGTGCCGCCCGACTTCGACATCTTCTCGGCGTCCAGCGTCAGGAAGTGCCCGTGCATCCAGAAGTTCGCGAGGCGTGTGCCGTGGGCCGCTTCGGTCTGCGCGATCTCGTTGCTGTGATGCACGGCGATATGGTCCTCGCCGCCGCAATGGATGTCGAACCACGTGCCGAGGTATTTCGCCGACATCGCCGAGCACTCGATATGCCAGCCCGGAAAGCCGCGGCCCCATGGGCTGTCCCATTCCATCTGACGCGTGACGCCGGCCGGGCTGAACTTCCACAGCGCGAAGTCCGTGATGCTCCGTTTCGCGCCGAGCGCGACGCGCTTGCCCGCCTGCAGCCCCGCGCGGTCCAGCCGCGCGAGGTAGCCGTAGTCGTCCTGCCGGCTGGTGTCGAAGTAGAGGCCGTCGTCCGTCCGATACGCGTAGCCCGCGCGTTCGATGTCGGCGATCAGCGCGATCTGCTCGCCGATGTGATCCGTCGCGCGGCACCAGACCGACGGCTCCAGCAGGTTCAGCACGCGCCAGTCCGAAACGAACGCATCCGTATAGCGTTTCGCGAGGGTCCACGCCGATTCGCCGGTGCGCCGGCTGCCTTTCTCCATCTTGTCCTCGCCTTCGTCGGCATCGGAAACCAGATGGCCGACGTCGGTGATGTTCACGACGTGACGCACGTCATGGCCGTTGCGCATCAGCGTGCGACGCAGGATGTCCTCGAACACGTAGGTGCGCAGGTTGCCGATATGCGCATGGTCGTAGACGGTCGGGCCGCAGCAATACATCCCGACGTAGCCGGGCTGGATCGGTTCGAATGGGCGCACGGTGCGCGACCAGGTGTCATACAACGCGAGCGGCATGGCAAGGTCCTGTCGTGAAGGCGTTGAGCGAAAACAAAAAAGCCGCCGGTTTTTCAACGGGCGGCCAGAGGCAGTCGATTCGACGTATAGCGCAGGCTAGACGCAGTTTCCCCCCGGCATGTCATGACAACATGCGAGAACGAACGAGGCGGGGAACGGGTAGGCGCTATGCATGCTGGCGATGGTAGCGTTTTCCGCGCGTCGTGGTCAATGGCATTGCGTCGCGAGCGCTCAGAACGTGTGGTCCGCAATCACCCGAGCCACGGTTTCGAGAGACTGCTCGAGCGTCGGCAGGCTGACGGAACCGAGCGCCAGCCGGATCGCATGAGGCACTTGCGGCGACGTCGCATACGGATGAGCCGTCGATACCGAAATGCGCTCGCGCTGCAGCGCCATCGCAACTGCGTCCGACCGAACCTCCGGTGCAAGCGGCAGCCACAGAAAGTACGACGCGGGATGGCCGACCCGTTTCACCCCGTGCAACATGCGCGCCGCGATGTCCTGGCGCAGTGCGGCATCCCGGCGTTTCTCGGCTTCGAGCAGCGCGACCGTGCCGTCGTCGATCCATCCGCAGGCGATGGCCGTCATCGTCGCGGGGGTGTTCCAGGTGGTCGCGCGAATCTTCCGCTCGATCTTCGGAATCCACTCGCGCGGCGCGTGGACGAAGCCGACGCGCAGCCCCGTCGCAACACTCTTCGACAGGCTCGATACGTAGACCGTCGTTTCCGGCGCGAGCGAGGCGAGCGGCGGCGGTGCGTGCTCGGCGAGGAACGCGTACGCCGCGTCCTCGATGATGAGCAGCCCGTGCCGTCGCGCGATCGCGACCAGTTCCCTGCGGCGCGCCGCACCCGTCACCCAGCCGAGCGGATTGTGCAGGGTCGGCATCGTGTAGACCGCGCGTACCCGTCGGCGCCTGCACAGTGCCGCCAATGCGTCCAGGTCGGGGCCGCGCCCGGCGGCCGGAATCGGCGCGAGCTCCAGTCGATTGGCCTCGGCTGCCAGCTTGAAGCCCGGGTAGGTGAGTGCGTCCACGGCCACCACGTCGCCGGGTTCGAGCAACGCCATCGCGGTTGTCGTCAGCCCGTGCTGCGCGCCGCTGACGAGCAATACGGTTTCGGCCGTTGCCGCTTTCAGGCCGCGGTCGGACAGGTGCCGCGCCGCCGCCGCGCGCTCATGGTCGCGGCCGCCATGAGGCTGGTAGCGCAGCAGCGATTCGAGGTCGCCCCTGGCCGCGAGCTGGCGCAGCGCCGCCCGGAAAAGCTCGGCCTGGTCCGGCGACGACGGGTAGTTGAAGCTCAGGTCGACCGTGTCCGCGCCCCACGCATGCAGGTCGATGCCTTGCCCGAGCGGCAGCGGCTCCTTGACGAAGGTGCCGCGCCCCGTTTCGCCGCTGACCAGCCCCATCGCCCCCAGCTCCGCGTAAACGCGAGTCGCCGTCACCAGCGCGAGGCCCTCGCGCTCGGCCAGGTCGCGATGGGTCGGCAGGCGCGTGCCGGGAAGCAGACGGCCTGCGCGGATATCGGCCGCCAGGCGATCGACCAGTGGTTTGTAGCGGGGTTCGCGCATGCCGGCGTATCCATGACAATAATTTGATTGTATTGATTGTCGGCCATAGCATGGCGCAATACAACTCACCGCCTGCACGAGGCCGCCATGCACATCGCCATCCTGACATTCGAAGGTTTCAACGAACTCGATTCGCTGATCGCGTTCAACGTCCTCAACAGGGTCGGAAAACCCGGCTGGCGCGTGTCGATCGCAAGCCCCGCGCCGCGCGTGCGGTCGATGAACGGCGTGGTGCTGGAGGCGCAGGCGTCGCTGGAGGAGGCCTGTGCGGCGGACGCCGTGCTCGTCGGCAGCGGGGTGCGAACCCGCGATATCGTCGCCGATGCCGGATTGATGTCGCGGCTCACGCTCGACCCGGCGCGCCAGCTGCTGGGCGCGCAATGTTCGGGCACGCTGGTGCTCGCCCGCTTGGGTTTGCTCGGCGATGTGCCGGCATGCACGGACCTGACGACGAAGCCCTGGGTCGAAGAGGCCGGCGTGCCGGTGCTCGACCAGCCGTTCGTGGCGCGGCACAACGTGGCGACCGCGGGAGGATGCCTGTCGTCGCCGTATCTCGCGGCGTGGGTGATTGCGCGTCTCGCGGGCGTCGATGCGGCGCGCGACGCGATTCACTATGTCGCGCCGGTGGGTGAGAAGAATGCCTATGTGACGCGCGCAATGGAGAATATTGCGCCGTTCCTCTGAGGAATGCGCGGTGCGGCGTACTTCACCGAACTCGGGATCGGCCGTCGTGTCGAACGGCTATCACCGGAGACCTGAATGAAGCGCCTGGGCTCGATCGCTGTACTCACCGTGCTTGCCGCCGCCTGCTCGCCGACGGCCTTCTGCGCAAGCCAGGACACCGTCCCGCCGATGGCGACGGAAGCACGAAATTGCGTCCCGCCGGCCGCCGCGGGCGCGCGTCGCCCGCCCTCGATCCGTGTGTGCGTGAGCGATCCCGACACGCAGCTGACCTTGCCCTGGTTCCTGACCGACATCATCAACGCGGTGAACACGCGCCAATCGGGTGGTGAGTTGCTTCACCAGATGCGAAAGGATTTCTGAGTCTCGGCCATCGGCTTTCCGGAAGGCACGAACATGAGTGAACTACGGTATCCGAACGAAAGCCGCGCCTATCGCGAGGCACGCGACCTGTTGCTCAAGGAAGAACAGGAACTGGTCGACAAAGTGCGAGCGGTAGCGGTAAAGCGCCGCAGTCTTCCTCTTGGCGGCGAGTTGAAAGAGGACTACGTGTTCGAATGGGCCAGCGACGGGAAGGTCGGCACCACGCCGCCGCAGGATTTCAGGTCCGAGTTTCTGGAAAAGAACGATCTGGACAACACGTAGTCGTCAGATACCGCGCTCGTTCCCGGCCCCTCGCCCGGCCGATTCCCTGACTTGCGCCGCGCACAGCCTGCGCGCCGCCCGGCACGTCGTCCCGATTTGCGCTACCTTTTCGCTCACATGCATCGCGACATCGGCGTCGTCGATGCGATGGCGATACGGAGAGGACGAGGCGACTATGCGAATTCTGATACTTGGTGCAGGCGCGACAGGCGGCTATTTCGGTGGCCGCCTCGCGGCGGCGGGGCGCGATGTGACGTTTCTGGTGCGCGATTCGCGCGCGCGGACGCTCGACCGCGACGGTCTGGTCATCCGCAGCCCGCGCGGCGACCTGACGCTGACCGACGTGAATACCGTCAGCGCGAACGACCCGGCCACGCCGTTCGATCTGGTTTTCCTGAGTTGCAAGGCGTACAGCCTCGATGACGCGATCGCCGCCATCGCACCGTTCGTCGGCCCGGCCACGCTGATTCTGCCGGTGCTCAACGGGATGAGGCATCTGGACGTGCTGCAGGCGAAGTTCGGGCCGTCCCGCGTGCTGGGCGGTTTGTGCGTGATCGCGGCGACGCTCGATGCGCAGCAGCACGTCGTGCACCTGAACGACACGCACGGCGTATCGTTCGGCGAGCTGGGCGGCGGCGTGTCCGCCCGCACGGAGGCGGTTGCCGGCGTGCTCGGCGACGCAGGCTTCGACGTCACGCCGAGCGACGCGATCATCGCGCGCATGTGGGAGAAGTGGGTGTTTCTGGCGACGCTCGCGGCCGGCACGTCGCTGTTTCGCGGCTCGGTGGGCGACATCCTGGCCGCGCCGGACGGCAAGCTGCTGCTCGACACCCTGCTGGGCGAATGCGTGGCGATCGCCCGGCACAACGGCTACGCGCCGAGCGGCGAATTCGACGCCCGCGCGCGGAAGATGCTGTTCACGCCGTCCGGCCTGACCGCGTCGATGCTGCGCGACGTCGAGCAGGGCGCGCGCGTCGAGGCGGACCATGTGATCGGCGATCTGCTCGCGCGCGGCGGCGATACGCAGCCGGCGAACGGCGGGATCTCGCTGCTGCGTGTCGCGTACAACCATCTGAAGACTTACGAAGCGCGCTTGGCGCGCGAGGCGGGCGCGGCGTAGGGCGGCCTGCGGTCCCGCGTGACGGACGGGACGCCGCACGCGTTCCGTCGATCCGACGCGAATCTCCGGCCGCCAGCCGTCAGCGCACCGCCTCCCGGCCGTGCGCGTCGCCCGCAAGCAGCGCCTGCAGCGCACGCGCATCGGGCAGCCGTTCGAGCGACAGGCATGCGTCGCGCAGCGCGTCGACGCCTGCGGTGTCGAGCGCGCCCGCGGCCAGCACCCGATACTTCGCGAGCAGCGCGTCGTCCGACAGCGGATTATTTGGATCACCGAGCGCAATCGGTACGTGACGCGATACAGGTTCGGCATCCTTGCGATGCAGCGTCACCGTCGGTTCGTCGAGATCGCCGAGCGCCGGATCGACGTCGACCGCAATGCGCGCGAGCATCGCCGCGATGCGCGGGTCCGCGCGCCGTTCGGCGCGATACGCGTCGAGCCCCGTGTCGCCGAACACGAACGCCGCCGCGACCGCGTACGGCAGGCTCATCTGCGCGGACGACAGCGTCGACAGGTCGCGTCCGCCGCACATCCGCGCGACGAAGCCGCTCGCGCGCACGACGATCCGTTCGATCTCGCCGGCCTCGAAGGTGCGGCCGTCCGCGAGCAGCAGCGCGGCGTCGACGGCCGCATGCGCGCTGCGGCACGACGCATGCGGCTTGATCGAGCAGCGCATCAGCTTCCAGTGCGCGCCGAGGCCGTCCGTCAGCGCATCGGGGGCGAGCGACCGCGCAGCGAACGTGTTGAGGAACCCGCCCCACACGTCGTCGAACACGTGTGCCGGGCCGCTCACGCCCGCGCGCGCGAGCAGCGCCGCGAGCACGCCGCCTTCCGCCGCGCGCCCCGCATGCAGGCGCTTCGTCTGCGAGCCGTCGTGAATGAATCCCCATAGCCCGCCCGCGAAGCTCGCCGCATGGCCGAGCGCGTCGCGGGTGCGCTCCGCGTCGAGTCCGAGCACGCGCGCGCTGGCGGCGGCCGCGCCGAACACGCCGCAGCTGAGCGTCGAATGCCAGCCCGTGCCGTTGTGCGCCGAGTAGCCGCCCGCCGCCTCGAGCACGCGCCGGCCGACGTCATAACCGAGCACGATCGCGGTCAGGCATTCGAGGCCGGGCACCGGCTCCGGCACGCACGCGAGCGCGGCGAGCACGGCCGGCAGCACGACCGCGCCCGAATGGTCGCAGCCGCCCGAATCGTCGAGTTCCAGTGCGTGCGCGGCAATGCCGTTGACGAAGGCGGCGTCGCGCGCGCCCGCGGTGCTGCGCGTCCCCCACAGCAACGCGCCCGGTTGATCGGCCGGGCCGGCCAGCTCGCGCGCGAGGCGCGTCTCGATCGCCGATGCGCCCGCGAGCGCTGCGCCGAACGTATCGAGCACGTGCCGCTTGGCTTTCGCGACGACGTCCGTCGGCAGTGCGTCGGCCGGCGTCTGCGCGACGAAGGCGGCGAGGCGCGCCGCGCGCGTTTCGGTGCGCGCCGTCATCGTGCCGCCTCGTCGGCGCGGCAGCGCGCGAACACGTCGACCGGATGGCCGGGCGCATTGACCGGCGCCTGCCCGCGCCACCAGCGCGCGATGTCGCGCCCGGTTGCGAACCACGCGTCGCCCGCGTCGCGCAGATGCGCGAGCAGCGCGCGCAACAGGTCGATACGCCCGGCCGTGCCGATGATCTCCGGATGCAGCCGCATCACGCAGCAAAGACCGAAACGCCGGAACCCGTCGACGTCGCGCCGCCAGTTGTCGAGCACGTCGCGATACGACGCGATGCGCGGCTGGCCGGCCGGCACCGGCGGAAACAGGTTGAACTCGAAATACGGTTCGTCCTCGAGTTCGTAATGCAGCGGCAGTTCGACGAGGCGCGCGCCGTCCGCGCGAGCGTCGCCGCGCGGATGCACGTAAGGCAAATCGTCGCCGCGCCACGATGACGACCACGTGAAGCCTTCCGCGACGAGCCAGTCCGCGAAGCCGTCGGCCCAGTTGCCGGTGAACGAGCGGAAGCCTTCCGCATCGCGGCCGATTGCGCCCGCGAGCGCCGCGCGTCCCGCGCGGCACGCATCGATCTGCGCGGCGAGCGGCAGCGCGTCGAAATCCTCGCAGCGATCGCCGCTCACGCCCAGTTCGTGCCCGGCCGCCGCGATCTCGCGCACCGCGCCGGCATGCGATTGCGCGACCGCGCCGGGCACGAACCAACTGGCCGGCACGGCGAACTCGTCGAACGCCGCGAGCAGCCGGTCGACGCCGCGCGTCGCGCCGTAGCGCCACGCCGACAGCGATTTCTCGCGGCCGGCGATGCGCGGCTCGCGCGTCTGGATGCCGTGGATGTCGTTGAAGTCGACCGTGATCGCGACCGCGCATCGCGCGCCGTCCGGCCAGATTGGAGATGTCGTCACGTCTCGTTCCGTTGCATCGGTTCCGCGTCGTGCGCGTACTGCGCGAGCCACCAGTCGGCCACGTCGCGGCAGCGCGCGAACCATACGCCGTCCCGCGCGCGCATGTGGCCGAGCCACGCCTCCAGCAGCGCGATGCGCCCCGGCTTGCCGCACACCTTCGGATGCAGCAGCGTCGTCAGGCACAGGCCGTCGCGGTACACGCCGTCGAATTCGCGCGTCCAGTTGTCGAGCGTCGCGCCGTAGCCGGCGATCCGGTCGAGCCCCGCCGGATAATCGGGGTTGCGGTGATACGCGAGCGACGCGTAATCGTCGGTCTCCCAGCGCCCGGGAATCTCGACGAGCGGCGGCTCGCCGTCGCGGCCGGGCAGCAGGTACGGCCGGTCGTCGCCGCGCATCGAGCTCGAATAGCGCACGCCCGCTTCGCGCAGCACGGCCGCAGTCTCCGCGCTCCAGTCGCCGGATGGCGTGCGGAAGCCGACGGGCCGCACGCCGAGCGTGCGCGCGAAGAGGTCGGCCGATTGCGCCATGATGTCCCGCTGCCGCTCGGGCGAAAGCGTCCAGAACGCTTCGTGCCGGTAGCCGTGGTAGCCGATCTCATGGCCGCGCTCGACGATCGCCGCGCATTGCGCGGGCCACGTCTGCGCGACCCACGCGGGCACGAAGAACGTGGCGGGCACGTCGAACGACGCGAGCATGTCGAGCAGCCTCCCCAGCGCGCGCCACGGCCCGTAGCTGCCGAGCGTGAAGTACGCCGGATTGCGCCAGATCGACCCGTTCAGCATCGCGTCGCCGGTCGGGCCGTCGAGATCGAACGCGAGCGCGACGCACGCGCGCTGCGCGTCCGGCCAGCGGGGAGGGCGCGGCGTCATCGCGCGCTCAGTGCGTGCCGTTGACCAGCGCCTTCGGCACCGCGTGTTCCCGCAGGTCCCACTTCGCCAGCAGCTTCTGATACGAACCGTCCGCGATCAGCTGGTTGAGCGCCGTCGTCAGCGCGTTCGCGAGCGCGGTGTTGGACTTCGCGATGCCGATGCCCGTGTATTGCGACAGGAACGGCTTGCCGACCGGCTGGTACGCGTTCTGCTCGATGCTGTTCTGGTAGGGCAGCGTTTCCCCGCCCTGCACGGCCGCGTCGATCCGGTTCTGACGCAGCTGCATCCGCGCGTCCGACGAGCCGTCGGTGCCCACCACGACGATCGCGGGCTTGCCGGCCTTTACGCAGTTCTCCGCGCTCCACGCGGCCGTGTTGTCGGGGAACGACGTGCGCCGGCTCGACCCGACCCGCTTGCCGCACAGCGCGCTCATCTGCGAGAACTCGCCGGCGCGCGCCTTCAGCGTGTAGAACTGCGGGCCGGTCTCGATGTAGTCGACGAACGTCACCGCGTCGCGGCGCGTCGGCAGGTCGGTCATGCCGGACAGGATCATGTCGACGCGCTGCGTCGCGACCGCGCTCATCATCTGGTCGAAGTTCGTCTCGACCCAGTTCAGCTTCACGCCCATCTTTGCAGCGAGCGCCTCGCCGAGATCGACGTCGAAGCCGGCGAGCTTGTCGGTCGCCGGATCCTTGTACTCGAACGGCGGATAGTTCGGCACGATCGCCACGTTCAGCGTGCGCTTCGCGGCGGCCGGCGCGGATTGCGCGGCCGCGAGCGACGCATGCAGGGCGACGGCGCCGAACGCGACGGCGGCCAGGGTGCGGGTCAGGATGGATGCTTTCATGGGGCGTTGCCTTGTCGTTGTGAGCGTGTTTCGTTGACGGAGAAATCGTTCGGGCGTGTCGCCCGCTCAAGCAATCACGGCCGAGATGAAGTCGCGCGTGCGCGGATGCGTCGGCGCGGACAGCACCTGCTCGGGCGGCCCGCTCTCGATGACGCGGCCGCCGTCCATGAACACGACGCGGTCGGCCACTTCGCGCGCGAAGCCCAGCTCGTGCGTGACGACGATCATCGTCATCCCGCTCTTCGCGAGATCGCGCATCACCGCCAGCACTTCGCCGACGAGTTCCGGATCGAGCGCGGACGTCGGCTCGTCGAACAGGATCAGCTGCGGATGCATCGCCAGCGCCCGCGCGATTGCGACGCGCTGCTGCTGGCCGCCCGACAGCTCGACCGGAAATGCGTCGCACTTGTGCCCGAGCCCGACGCGCGCAAGCAGCGCGCGCGCTTCCTCCTCCGCTTGCGCGCGGCGGCGCTTGAGCACCTGCACGGGGCCTTCGATCACGTTTTCGAGCACGGTCTTGTGCGGGAACAGGTTGAAGCGCTGGAACACCATGCTCGTCGACAGCCGCTGCCGCGCGACCTGCCGCTCGGACAGCTCGTGGAGCCGGTTGCCGGCGCGCCGGTAGCCGGCCAGTTCGCCGTTCACCCACAGCGCGCCCGCGCTGATCGTCTCGAGCTGGTTGATGCAGCGCAGGAACGTGCTCTTGCCCGATCCCGACGGCCCGATGATGCAGAGCACTTCGCCCTGCGCGACATCGAGCGTGATGCCGTGCAGCGCCTGGAATTCACCGTACGACTTGCGCACGTCGACGGCGCGAACCACTGCGTTCGTCATCGCGTTCTCCCGATGGTTGACGGTCGTGCCGTTCATTTGCGCGCTCCCCGTCCCGCGCCGCGTGCGAAGCGCCGTTCGACGCGCGCCTGCGCGAGCGACAGCACCGTGACGACCACGAGATACCAGACCCCCGCGACGATCAGCAGCTCGATCACGCGGGCGTTCGCGTAGTAGATGTTCTGCGCGTTGTGCAGCATTTCGGCGTACTGCACGACGCTCGCGAGCGACGTCAGCTTGACCATGCCGATCAGCTCGTTGCCGATCGGCGGCACGATCACGCGCATCGCCTGCGGCAGGATGATCCGCCGCAACGCCTGCATGCGCGCCATGCCGATCGACTTCGCGGCTTCGTACTGGCCGGTGTCGACGGACAGCAGCCCGGCGCGCACGACCTCCGACGTATACGCGCCCTGGTTGAGGCCGAGCCCGAGCACGGCCGCGAGGAACGGGGTCATCACGTCGACGGTCCGGTATTCGGCGACGCCCGGAATGCCGAGCGTCGGAAACACCAGCGCGAGGTTGAACCACAGCAGGAGCTGCAGGATCACCGGCGTGCCGCGGAACAGCCAGATGTAGCCCTGCGCGACCGCGCCCAGCACGGGGTTCGTCGACAGCCGCATCACCGCGGTGACGACGCCGAGCGTGATGCCGAGCGTCATCGCGAGGATCGTCATCACGATCGTGTTGCCGAGGCCGGTCAGGATCGAGCGCGCGGTCAGGAACTGGCCGACGACGCGCCATTCGATCTGGCCGTGCGCGAACGCGGCGGCCACGTAGGCCAGCGCGGCGACGATCGCGGCCGAGGCCGCATAGCGGCCCCAGTAGCGCCGCTTCACGCGCTCGAGACCGGCGAGGCCGGCCGTGTCGGCGCCGGCCGCCGGTGCGCCGTCGACGCGGCGGGTATCGGATGCGCTCAGCATGACGGCCCCCGGTAGTCGGCCGCCCACGCGGCCTGGCGTTCGATCGCGCCGCGCAGGCGGTCGATCTGTTCGCGCACGCGCGCGGGCGACGTGCCGCCCGCGCCGCCGCGCGCCGCGACGGCGGCGTCGAGCGTCAGCCGCTCGCGCATCGCCGGCGCGAGACGCGCATCGATCGCCTGCAGTTGTTCGGCGCTCGCGTCGGCCAGCTCGATGCCGTCGCGCTCGCACGCGCGCACCAGCGCGCCGGTGATTTCGTGCGCCTCGCTGAACGGCACGCCCGTCAGCGCGAGCCAGTCCGCGACCTCCGTCGCGAGCGTGAAGCCGAGCGGCGCCTGGCGGCGCATTTCGTCGACGTTCACGCGCATCGTCCGGATCATCCCCGCCATCGCCGGCAGCACGAGTTCGAGCGTGTCGATCGAATCGAACGCGGCGATCTTGTCCTCCGCCAGATCGCGGTTGTACGCGAGCGGCAGCGACTTCAGCGTCGCGAGCAGGCCGCTCAGGTTGCCGATCAGCCGGCCGGCCTTGCCGCGCGTCAGCTCCGCGATGTCCGGGTTCTTCTTCTGCGGCATGATCGAACTGCCCGTCGCATAGCCGTCGTCGAGTTCCACCCAGCGGAATTGCCGCGACGTCCACAGGATCACTTCTTCCGACAGGCGGGACAGGTTCACCGAGAGCATGCTCGTCACGAACACGAATTCCGCGACGTGATCGCGCGCGGCGACGGCGTCGATCGAGTTCTCGCACGGCGCGTCGTAGCCGAGTTCCCGCGCGGACAGCTCCGGCCGCACGCAGATGGCCGAGCCGGCGAGGGCGGCCGCGCCGAGCGGCGAGCGGGCGGTGCGGCGATCCCAGTCGACCAGGCGGTCGACGTCGCGATACAGCGCCTGCGCATGCGCGAGCAGCTGGTGCCCGAACACGATCGGCTGCGCCGGCTGCAGATGCGTGAAGCCGGCGGTAACCGTGTCGACGTGCTGGCCGGCCTGGGCCACGAGCGCGTCCTGCAGGTCGAGCACGCCGCGCACGAGCTGGCGCGACTTGTCGCGCAGATACAGGCGAAGATCGTTCGCGGCCTGGTCGTTGCGCGAGCGTCCGGCGCGCAGCTTGCCGCCAATTGCCGGCAGCCGCTGCGTGAGCACGCGTTCGAGGAACGTGTGGACATCCTCGTCCGCCAGCGACGGCGCGATCGCGCCCGCCGCGAAATCGCGTTCGATGCCGTCCACCGCGGCGAGCAGCTTCGCGAGCTCGTCGTCGTTCAGGATGCCGGAGCGATTCAGTTCGCGTGCATGCGCCCGCGAGCCGGCGAGGTCGTACGGCGCGAGACGGAAAAAGCTGGGATCGGAGCGCGACAGCGCCTGCAGCGCGTCGGACGGCTGCGACTGGAAACGGCCGCCCCACAGGCGTTCGATCGGTTCGGTAAGGCTCATTGCGGTTGACCTCGAGTCCGTTGAATTGCACCTACTGTAGGCATTCAATTTTTTTTGTTGTAGCGAGAAATTGAATCCGTTTAAATGAAATTTTTCTCAGCACGTGAAGGACGCCGATGCGCAACCGCCTGCCCCCGCTGAACCCCCTTCGCGCGTTCGAGGCCGCCGCCCGGCTCGGCAGCGTGTCGGCCGCCGCCGACGAGCTGCATGTGACCGCCAGCGCGGTCAGTCACCAGATCCGCATTCTCGAAAGCACGCTCGGCGTCGTGCTGTTCATCCGCTCGAAGCCGCGCGTGAAGCTCACGCCTGAAGGCGGGGCGCTGCTCGAGCCGGTCGGCCGCGCATTCGACATGATCGCGAACGCGACCGTGCAGCTCGATTCGCCGGCCGCCGTGGGCGATCTCGTCGTATCGACGCCGCTGTCGCTCACGTCGCGCTGGCTCGCGCGGCATATCGGCGATTTTCTCGAACGGTATCCGGGCATTCATCTGAAGGTAATCCCGTCGAACGACGATCGCGAGGTCTATTCGCCGGACGTCGACGTGTGCGTGCGCTACGGGGAGGGCAACTGGCGCAACCGGCGCGTCACGCTGCTCATGCACCCGACGCTCTTTCCGGTCGTGAGTCCGGCGCTGATGAACGGGCCCGACGCGATCCGCAAGGTGCAGGACCTGGCCGGGCGCGCCCTCTTCTGCGAACATTCGGGCTCGTGGATGCGGTGGCTCGCGGAGGCGAAAGCCGACCAGCTGCCGGGCATCCGCGTCCTCGAGATCGGCAATGCGCACATCGGCCTCGAGGCCGCCGCGCGGGGCCAGGGCGTTGCGCTCGGGGACAGCCTGTCGGTGCGCGACGACCTGCTCGACGGCACGCTCGTGCGACCCTTCGACACGACCGTGCCGGCGCGGTATGCGTACTACGCGGTGACGCGCCAGGAGCTCGCCGACACGCCGCTCGTGACGGCGTTCATGTCGTGGATCGACGCGCATATTGCGTGACGCGGTGCGGCGGCGGGGCGTTCCCGCCCCGCCGGGGTTCAGAACCGATGCCGGATGCCGACGAGCGCGAGTTCCTGCGTGCGCTTGCCCGAATCGATGCCCGACGACCCGATCACGGCCTGCGCGTTGCCGGCTCCGTTCGAGCCCGACGCGTGGCCGTAGCCGACGGACGCGTAGAGATCGGTGCGCTTGCTGAGCGCGTAGTCGACGGCGGCGCTCACCTGCTGATACGTCGCCGACGAATGGCCGTTCGACTTCAGGTAGTTGTAGCCGACCTCGACGACGAGCGGCACCGACACCTGCCACAGCGCATAGACTGACCCGTTGTTGTAGCGCTCGCTGCCGCGGAACGACGAGCTGGCGTCGGCGACGTATTCGGAGAAGCTGTAATAGCCGCCGAGCGTGACGGGGCCGACCGCGTACTTCGCGCCGGCGCGCAGGATGTTGATCGCGCGCGCGGACGCATAGGCCTTGTTGACCGACGTCGCGAAGATGCTGTCGGCGCTCGACGTGCCGCGCGTCGACAGCGAGGCATTGCCGTTGTCGATGTGCATGTAGCCGGCTGCCGCGCCGAACGGCCCCGCGTTGTACGCGAGCGCGCCGCTGTACGATTGCCCCGAGCCCACCGAGCCCGCGACGCCGCCGAACGAATAGGTCGCGACGGCCTGCAGGCCCGACCACACCGGGCTTGCCCACTTCACCGTGTTGTTGAAGCGCACGCTGTTGTCGGCGTCGTCGACGTCGCCCGGCGACGTGAAGTACTGGAGATAGTTGTCGCCCTGCATGGGCTGCACGAGATCGCGCAGCGCGTCGTACTGGCGGCCGAGCGTGATCGTGCCCCAGCGGGCCGACCCGATGCCGACGTAAGCCTGGCGGCCGAACTCGCGGCCGCCCTGGTTGAGCCCGCCGGTGTTCACGTTGAAGCCGTTCTCGAGGCGGAACACGGCCTTGAGGCCGCCGCCCAGATCCTCGGAGCCGAGCAGGCCCCAGCGGCTGCCGGACATCACGCCCGAGGCGAGGCCGAGCTTCGTGCTCTTGCCGGCGACGTTATGCGTGTACTGGATCGCATCGTCGATGACGCCGTAGAGCGTCACCGTGCTTTGCGCATGCGCGTGGTGGGCCGCGGCCAGGGCGGCAGCGGACAGAATCAGTTTTCTCTTCATGGGATGTCTCGTCGTAAGCGGATCAGGATCTCCGCCTGCCGGGGCACGCTCGCATCGGCATGCATGTGTGCGAACGGCTACCGGGTCAGGCGGGACTAGGTTAGACGTTGAAATTTCCGCGCGTGACGAGAAATAAATGTCGTGATCCTGAAGAAATTCTCAGCATGGAAGACGTCGTTGCAGGCACGGGCCCGCGCGGGGGGGGCATGCCGCGCGCGCACGGGCCGATCCCGTTACCGCTCGACCTGCCGGTTCCAGCGCGCATCCCACTGCGCGCGGCGCGCATTGATCGCGGTCCAGTCGACGACCGTCGCCTTGCGCACGAGTTCGTCGACGTTGCCGAGGCTGCGCTGCATCGATGCCGGCATGGTCGCCAGCCGGTTGGTCGGAATCTGCTTGCCGGCCTCGGCGGCCTTGGTCTGCGCGGGCGCCGACAGCAGGAACTGCGCGAGCTTCTGCGCGAGCTGCGGATCGGGGTTGTTGGCGACGACGCACAGGTCGACGAGCAACAGCACCGGCCCTTCCTTCGGATTCGCATAGGCGACCGGAATGCCCTTGTCCTGCAGGTCGCCGACCGCGGTCGGCGTCAGCGGGAACAGCCCGGCTTCGCCCGTCTGCACCATCTCGGAGATCTTCGCCGAGTTGGGGATGTATTCGATGACGTTCGGCCCGACCGTGCTCGCCCACTTGCCGAAGGCCGGCTCGACGTTCTGCTCGTTGCCGCCGAGCAGGCGGTTGATCGCGAGGAAGCCGTGCAGCCCGAACGTGCTGCTCGACGCGGACTGGAACACCACCTTGCCCTTGTATTTCGGATCCGCGAAATCCATCCACGACGTCGGCGGCGCCCAGCCTTTCTCCGCGAACAGCTTCTTGTTGTAGGCGATGCCCGTCATGCCGAGCTGCACGCCCGCGCCGATGTCGTCCTTCATCCGCGCGAACGGGTACAGCTCCTTCAGCACCGGCGAATCGTCGAGCTTCTGGCATACGCCGAGGCTGGCCGCGCGCGTCATCACGCCGTCGTCGAGCAGCGCGACGTGGATCTGCGGCTTGTTGCGATTCGCAAGCAGCTTCGCGAGCACGTCCGACGACGTGCCGGGCACGATCACCACCTTCACGTTGTTCGCCTTCTCGAAATCGGGCAGCACCTGGCTCGTGTAGGCCTTTTCCATCGGGCCGCCGTTCATGCCGACGTAGATCGTCTTCGTTTGCGCGAATGCGGGGGAACATGCGCCCGCGAAGCACAGTGCGGCGGCCGCCGCGATCGTTCCGAACAGTTTCATCTTTGAGTCTCCTCGTGAGGGTGTTGGTCAGACGGGGCAGCCTGCGACGCGAAGCGGTCGACCGCGAACGCGTCGAGCGGGGTGATGGTCTCGCCGGCCGTGACGAGATCGGCGAGCACGTCGCCGACGCCCGGCGCGAGCAGGAAGCCCCCGCCGGAGAAGCCGAAGGCATGCAGGAGGCGCGGCGTCGTACGGCTCGCGCCGATGATCGGGTTGTGATCGGGGGTGCAGCCTTCGACGCCGCTCCAGGTGCGGATCACGAGCGCATCGCGCAGCGCGGGCAGCAGCGCGCACGCGTCGCGCATCACCGTGCGCGTGGTGTCGACGGACGGCTGGCCGAACTCGCCGTCGCCGTGCCCGCGCCCGCCGCCGATCACGCAGTTGCCGCGCGCGACCTGCCGTGCATAGACCCCGCCGCCATAGACGCCGAGGTTGTGCACGATGAACGGCGGCAGCGGCTCGGTCACCCACATGTTCGGGTAGATCGGCTGCATCGGCACCGCTTCGTCGAAACGGTCGGCGATCGTGTTCGCCCACGCGCCCGCCGCGTTGATCAGCCAGGTCGCGCGGGTTTCGCGGCCGGCGGCGCGCAGCCGGAAGTGCACGCCGTCGTGATGCACGTCGTCGACCGGCGTGTGCTCGAACACGTCCGCGCCCGCCGCGCGGGCCGCGCGCGCAAATGCCGGCGACACGAGGCGCGGATTCGCATGGCCGTCGGTCGCGCACAGCGAGCCGCCGCGCGCCGCGCGGCCGAGCCAGGGATAGCGGCGGCGAAACGCGTCGCCCGTGATCATCTGCAGCGGCAGGCCGTGTTCGCCGGCGAGCACGGCATACGCGTCGAGCGCGTCGAGATCGGCGTCGCTGCGCGCGAGCCGCAGGTGGCCCGACAGCACGAACTCGCCGTCGATGCCGATCAGCTCGGGCAGGCGATCCCAGATGCGCCGTGCGCGCAGCGCGAGCGGCAGCTGCTCGGCGGGGCGCCCCTGGCAGCGCACGCCGCCGTAGTTCACGCCGCTCGCCTGCGCGCCGCAGTCGCGACGCTCGAACAGGCCGACCGACAGGCCGCGCTTCGCCAGCGCCAGCGCCGCCGACGCGCCGACCAGGCCGCCGCCGACGATTGCGACGTCGTAATGCGTACGGTCATTCATCGCGCGCCTCGTCGGGAATGGCCGCGACGTCGTCGCCGGCGAGCGTGGCGGCGATCGGGAACGGCTTGACGGGCGGCTGCGCGCGCAGCCGCCCGACGTCGGCGAGCGGTCTGCCGGTTTCCGCGGCGAGCACGCGCGCTGCCGCATCGCCGCACATGCGGCCTTGGCAGCGGCCCATGCCGACGCGCGTCAATGCCTTCAGCCGGTTGATCTCGTGCGCTTGCCCGCCGCGGATGCAGCGGCGCAAGGCGCCGGCGTCGACTTCCTCGCAGCGGCACACGATCGTGTCGTCCGGGCAGTGCATCGCGTCGAGCGCGGGCGGCGCGAATGCGGCTTCGAGGCCGGCACGGAACGTGCCGACGCGCGCGAGCGTGCGTTCGAGGGCGCGCGCGTCGGGCTTCCCGCCGGGCGGGGGTGCGGCGATGCCGGCATCCTCGAGCAACGCGAGCGCCGCACGCCGGCCCGACGCTTCGGCCGCATCGGCGCCTGCGATACCCGCGCCGTCGCCCGCGACGTACAGCCCATCCACCGACGTGCGGCCGGCCGCGTCGCGCTCGGGCAGCCACGCGCGATTGAGCGGATCGAAGCGGAACCGGCAGCCCGCGAGATCGGCGAGCTGCGTTTCGGAACGCAGGCCGAAGCCGAGGCCGAGCGCGTCGCAATCGATCAGGCGCGACCTCGCGCGATCGCCCGCGCCGCGCCATGCAAGCCCGGTCACATGCCGGTCGCCAAGCACGCGTTCGAGCGTGACGCCGGTTTCGACCGCAATGCCGTGGGCACGCAGCCAGCCGACGTAATAGAGCCCCTTCGCGAAGGTCGATGGGGCGCGCAGCAGCTGCGGCACGGCCGCCGCCTGCTGTCGCCACGGGCTCGTGTCGAGCACCGCGACGACGCGCGCGCCGGCCTTCGCATACTGATACGCGGCCAGATAGAGCAACGGGCCCGTGCCCGCGAACACCACGCGTTGCCCGATCGCGCAGCCCTGCGCCTTCAGCGCGACCTGTGCGCCGCCGAGCGAGTACACGCCCGCGAGCGTCCAGCCGGGCACCGGCAGCAGGCGATCGGTCGCGCCGCTCGCGACGATCAGATGCGAGAACGGCACTGCGACTTCGCGGCCGTCCTGCAGCGTGTCGAGCCGGCCGGCGCCGCATGCCCACGCGAGCGTGTCCGGGCGATAGTCGAGCTGCGGCAGCAGCGCGGCCATCGTCCGATGCAGCGCATCCGCCTTGCCGGCTTCGAAGCCGTAGAGCGTCGACTTCGAGCGCGTGAACGCGCGATCGGCGGGCGGCTGCCGGTAGATCTGGCCGCCCCAGCGCGCGTTCTCGTCGATCACGACCGGCCGCAGCCCCGCATCGACGAGCGCCTCGGCCGCGCGCACGCCGGCCGGGCCCGCGCCGACGATCACCGGTTGCAGGGGCCGGGTCATCGCGCGCCTTCGTCCGATGCGGCCACCGCGCCGGTGACGATGCGCATGCCCGCCGCGATCGGCGTCGAGCATGCGCGCAGCCGCGCGCCCGCTTCCGTGCGCACCCAGCAGTCCTGGCACGCGCCGATCAGGCAGAAACCCGCGCGCGGCAGGCCGCTGAATTCGCTGATGCGCACGCATCGCTGCGCGACGAGGATCGCGGTGAGCACGGTGTCGCCGGCGAGCGCCTGCGCGGGGCTGCCGTCGAGCGTGAAGTTGACCGGCGTGCGCTCGCGCTCGGCAACGCGCACGAACTGGGCGCCGCCGGCCGGGCCGTCGTCCGCGGCGGATGAGCGAGAAGGGGAAGCGGAAACAGCAGCGGAAATCGCCATCAGTGTTGACCGATCAGGATGCGGTTGAGGCCGTACACGCGATCGAGCAGCAGCATCGCGGCGGCGGTGATGAAAATGACGAGCGCGGATACCGACGCCATCATCGGGTCGATCGATTCGGTCGCGTACATGTACATCCGCACCGGCAGCGTGACCGTCTGCGGCGACGTGATGAAGACCGACATCGTCAGTTCGTCGAAGCTGTTGATGAACGCGAGCAGCCAGCCGCCCGTGATGCCGGGCAGGATCATCGGCAGCGTGATGCGGCGGAACGTCGTCCACGGGGCCGCGCCGAGCGATGACGCGGCCTGCTCGATGCTCCGGTCGAGCCCGGCGACGGACGCGAGCACGAGCCGCATCACGAACGGCGTGACGACGATCATGTGCGCGAGCACGAGCCACGCGAACGAGCCCGTTGCGCCGATCATCGCGAAGAAGCGCAGCAGCGCGATGCCGAGCACGAGCCCGGGGATCATCAGCGGCGACAGCAGCAGGCCGTTTACGAACGCGCGGCCGGGAAACGTCGCGCGGCCGATCGCGAGGCCGGCGGGCAGCGCGATCGCGAGCGACAGCGTCGCCGACGCGAACGCGAGCTTCACGCTGTTGAGGAACGCGGTGACGAAGTCCGGATAGTCGAGGATCGCGCGGAACCAGCGCAGCGACAGGCCGCGCGTGGGCAGCGTCAGCGTTTCGTCGGGCGTGAACGCGACGAGCACGACGATCGCGAGCGGCGCGAGCACGAACGCGATCACGAGCGTGTGGAACGCGAGGGCGAAGGGGCCGTTCTTTCTCATCGGGATGCGCCTCCGAGGCTGCGTGCGTAGCGGCGTTCGAGCACGCGGTAGTAGGTGAGCATCACGACGAGGTTCGCGACCAGCAGCAGCACCGCGATCGTCGCGCCGAGCGGCCAGTTCAGCGAGCCGAGGAATTCGTCGTAGACGGTGGTCGCGGCGACCTTCAGCCGGCGCCCGCCGAGCAGGCCCGGAATCGCGAACGCACTGGCCGAGAGCCCGAACACCATCAGGCTGCCCGACAGGATGCCGGGCACGAGCTGCGGCAGCACGATGCGGCGCAGCGTCGTCGCGGGCGACGCGCCTAGCGACAGTGCCGCGTGCTCCGTCTGCGGATCGAGGCGCTGCAATGCGGTCCAGACCGGAATCACCATGAACGGCAGCATCACGTGCACGAGCGCGATCACGATCGCGAAGGTCGTGTATTCGAGCTTGTAGGGCCCGAGGCCGGCCAGGCCGAGCGCCTGGTTCACGAGGCCGTTCGTGTTCAGCAGCATGCTCCAGCCGAACGCGCGGACCACGATCGACACGAGCAGCGGCGCGAGGATCGCGAGCAGGAACAGCGAGCGCCACGGGTCGCGCATCCGCGCGAGCACGTAGGCTTCCGGCGTGCCGATCGCGACGCAGATCACGGTGGTCAGCGCGGCGATGCCGAACGTGCGCGCGAAGATCGTGTGGAAGTACGACGAACCGAGCACGTCGACATAGTTGCCGAACTGGAACGCCGCGATCGGGCCGGTGGCGGGATCGAAGCGGTAGAACGTGAGCACCAGCGTCATCGCGAGCGGCACGAGCACGAGCGCGGCGAACAGCGCGAACGCGGGCGCGCACAACAGCCACATCGGCGCATGCGCGGACCACGTCGCGCGCAGCGACGGGCGCGATGCGGCGCGCGGCGCGGCGAGCGCGGGCGCGATGCCTTCAGGCGGGAGCGAGCGGGGGGATTGAGACATTCAGGCCTCCACCCGCATCACGCGCACCGCGTCGCTGTGCCAGTCGACGCCGACCGGCGCGCCTTCCGCGAGCGGCTCCGCGCCTTCGTTCTGGCAGCACACGAGCACTTCGCCGAGCGCGCTGTCGACGCGGTACAGCCACTGGCTGCCGAGGAAGAAGCGGCTCGTGACGGTCGCGGCGAGGCGGCCGGCGCCGGGCGCGCACAGGCGCAGCTTCTCCGGGCGGATGCACAGCGACACGCGCTCGCCGATCCGCACGTCGCGTTCGCGCGGCGGCAGGTGCGCGGTGCGGCCGGTTTCGGCGAGATCGTGGCCGAGGTCGATGCGGATCGCGTCGCCGTCATGCGCGACGACCGTGCCGGGCAGCAGGTTCGCCTTGCCGATGAACTGCGACACGAAATGGTTCTCCGGGCGCTCGTATGCGTGATACGGCGTGTCGATCTGCGTGATGCGGCCCGCTTCCATCACGACGACGCGATCGCTGATCGACAGCGCTTCCGACTGGTCGTGCGTGACCATGATCGTCGTCGTGCCGATCTTGCGCTGGATCGCGCGCAATTCGAACTGCATGTCCTCGCGCAGCTTCGCGTCGAGGTTCGACATGGGCTCGTCGAGCAGCAGCACCGGCGGTTCGATCACGACCGCGCGCGCGATCGCGACGCGCTGCCGCTGCCCGCCGGACAGCTCGCGCGGAAAGCGGTGCGCGAGCGCGTCGAGGCGCACGAGCGACAGCGCCGCGCGAATGCGCTCCGCGCGTTCGGCCTTGTCGACGCCGCGCATGTCGAGACCGAAGCCGACGTTTTCCGCGACGCTCATGTGCGGGAACAGCGCATAGCTCTGGAACACGATGCCGAGCCCGCGGCGGTTCGGTTTCGTCCGCGTGATGTCCCGCCCGTCGAGTGCGATGCGGCCGCGCGTGACGTCGACGAAGCCGGCGATCATCTGCAGCGTCGTGGTCTTGCCGCAGCCCGACGGCCCGAGCAGCGATACGAACTCGCCCTTTTCGACTGACAAATTGACGTCCGCGACGGCGACCAGGTCGCCGAACGATTTCGTCAGATCCGTAAGCGTGAGAAAAGACATGGTTGGCCTTCCGGTGGTGCGCACCGCCGGATGGGTGCGTCATTGAGGCGGACTCTAGCCAGCCATAATCGGGAGCGTCAATTTCAAGTTCTGCTGGCCGGGATGAATTTCGAAAAAATTCCGGTGAACGGAACATATCGTGCCCGCTGCGTGAATTCGTTCCGGAAAGCGAAGCACGCGATACCCTCGAAATGCACGCGTCAATCCCGTGTACGCCCGGATGCACGGGGATTTTCGGCGGGGCAATAATCGGAGCAATCGTATTCCGCTCAATGAAATCGTCGAGGAGATCCCGCATGCCCAACACCCCGTCGCCCCGAAGGCCGGCGGTCGTTGCACCGGCCGGCGAACCGGCGGACGCGCCCGGCAGCGGGATGCTGCAGCGCGCGTTCGCGATCCTGCGCGCGCTGGCGGGCATGCAGCAGGACGGCGTGCGCGTCACGCATCTGGCGAAGGCCGTCGGCCTCACGCAGGGCACCGCGCATCGCATCCTGCAGTCGCTGATCGCGGAAGGGATGGTCGAGCAGGACGAGCAGACGAAGCTGTACCGGTTGAGCGTCGACTTCTTCGCGCTCGCCGCGCAGGCCGGCAACCCGAGCAGCATGCGCACGCTGTGCCGTCCCGCGTTGCTGAGGCTGTGCGCGAGCCTCGGCGAGACGATCTTCCTGCTCGTGAAGAGCGGCTTCGACGCGGTCTGCCTCGATCTGTGCGAAGGGCCGTTTCCGATCCGTTCGTTTACCGGCGATATCGGCGGGCGGGTTGCGCTCGGGGTCGGGCAGGGCAGCCTCGCGATTCTCGCGTTCCTGCCGGATGCGGAGCGCGAGGAGGTGATCCGCTTCAACGTGCCGCGCATCCGCGGCTACGGCGTGCTCGACGAGGTGTACCTGCGCACCGAGATCGAGCGCGTGCGGCAGCTTGGCCACGCGGGCCGCAACAGCGGCGTGCTCGACGGCATGGCGGGCGTCGCGGTGCCGATTCTCGATCGCACGGGTTACCCGGTCGGCGCGCTGAGCGTCGGCACGCTCGCGTCGCGGCTCGGCGACGACCGGTTGCCGATGGTGGTCGAACTGCTGCGGCGGCAGGCCGATGCGATCGGGCCGCGCACCAACCCGTTCGACGCCACGCTGCGTCGTCCGCTGCACGGGTTGGCGGGGGCGGTGGGGCAGGCGGTGGTGTGACGGGCGGTGCGGATGCGCAGACGTGCGCGCCGACGGATCGTCCCAAACACGGGTGCGCCCGGAAAATTATCCGATGCAAATGGTCGCCCGGCACCTTAATATGCGTGTGCAAATCGGCATGTGCGCGTGTATCGAGGGTGATCCGAATTGAACCAACGACTTTTGTCTTGCGAGATGCCGTGAGAATCGCCGTACTGGAAGATGATCCGGCCCAGTGCGCTTTCGTCAGTCAAATCCTGACGGCGGCGGGGCATACGTGCCGCACCTTCAGCGACGGCAACGCATTCACGAAGCACCTGAAACGCGAAACGTTCGACCTGCTGGTGCTCGACTGGGCGGTGCCCGGTGTGTCCGGCGAGGACGTGCTGAAGTGGGTGCGCGCCAATCAGACCGAGCACAGCCTGCCGATCATCTTCATGACGATCCGCGACGACGAGGCGGGCATTGCGCGGATTCTCGATGCGGGCGCGGACGATTATGTCGTCAAGCCGGTGTCCGGTCCGGTGCTGCTCGCGCGCATCGGCTCGTTGCTGCGCCGCGCCTATTCGTTCAACGCCGAGGCGGCGGTGCGCGAGTTCGGCCAGTATCGCTTCGACGTGAACGCGAAGCAGGCCTGCGTCGACGGCAAGCCGGTGAATCTCACGATGAAGGAATTCGAGCTCGCGTTGTTGCTGTTCCTGCACCTCGACCGGCCGCTGTCGCGTGCGCACATCGTCGACCGGATATGGAAGCAGGCGGCCGACATCCCGTCACGCACGATGGATACGCACATGTCGACGCTGCGCACGAAGCTCGGCTTGCGGCCGGGGAGCGGTTATCGCCTGACGCCGATCTATGGTTACGGTTACAGGCTCGAACGGGATGAACGGGACGAACGGCAGGAGGCGGCGAAGTCGTAAGCGTCGTCGTTGCGCCTGCTGCGCACGCTCCTTTTTAGCGCTGTAAGCGATGGGGCGCGACGCCGCGTCGCGCCCAGGCGGGATGCCGGACCTTAACCGCCGTGCACGCCAATCACATGCTCGAATACGTTCCAGCCACCCTCGACGTGGGTTTTCATGATCCCGTTGCGGTGTAGTGACGCATTCAGGGCCGCGGTCTGTGCGATGCCCCGACGGGCGAAGTCGGCGAGAGGATGCGCTGCCATTGCATTTTGCGGGATCGTCTGATCGCTGGCCTTGGCCTTGTCTCGCTCGAAGTCGCAGAGTTCCGTCGTCGTGTCGGCGGTGACCGGCTTTTGACGCAAGGCAATCGCCTTGGGATCGCTGTGCGCGGCGTCGACCAGCGCGGGTGACGCGCCGGGGCCCATCTGGAACAACGCGGCCGCCGTATTCTGCATCTCGCCGATGGTGCCTTTCGCAGCGAACGGCATGAGATTCTGCAGTGGCCCGCGCGTGTTCATGCTGGACGAGCGAGTCTGGTTTTGTGCGCTGTTGTCGCTCGGCCCGGGTGACGATGAATGGTCGATCGGTGCGCTGGTCGAGGTATTGCCAATCTTCGGAGTGGACATGTTTTCCTCTGGAGTCGTTCCGTCGTCGCGGCGCGACGAAGCGGAATCGACAGTCTTCTGAAAACGAATGAAAAAGCGCGATGCAGATTGGAAGGTATGTCGTGGGGGGCGAAGGAAGTCAAATCGGTTCGCCCAGGCAAGGCCGGCCTGCTAGACTGGAAATTCCCCTGCAAACCACGGAGGGAGACATGACCACCATCTATGTCGTGAAGACCGGCGAGCATTTCCTCTGCCTCGCCGAGGACGGCGACATCGGCATCGCGCCGGCGATCGAAGATGCCATGTCCTTTCTTTCGTATGAGGAAGCAAAAAAAACGGCGAACCTGCATGCCGACACCGGATACGAAATCGTGGCCGTCAACCTTGAACGTGTGCGCTGAGCGCCTGCATTACCGGCTAATCCACGATGGCTTCGCAATCGATTTCCAGCAGGAAGTCCGGATTGGGCAATGAAGCCACGATCGCCGTGGTGCGGGCCGGATATTTCCCCGGCGCGAAATGCGTCGCGTAGATGCGGTTCATCTCCTTGAAATCCTCACGCCGCACGAGCAGGACGGTCACCTTGACGACACGATCCCAGCCTACGCCCGCGGCCTTCAACACCCCGCCGATGTTCTCCATCACCTGATTCATCTGCGCGGTGAAGTCGTTGGCGGCGACCTTCCCGTTCTTGTCCAGGGCCGGGGTGCCGGCGACGAACAGGAGATGGCCGGCTTTGACGGCCGGCGAGTACGGCACGGGGTTGACGAACTGTCCGCCGGGACGGATGTATTCGATCGACGGACGGGCATCGGCTGCCGGCTGCTGAGCCTTTGCGCCGCCGCCGAACATCAGGCCGGAAATCACCAGGCCGCAGGCAATGAGATGAGTAAGCATCACACCTCCTTGATTCATCAAGTTGCACGATGTGTCGACACGGCAACCATGATGTCGCCGACCGCGTCGGAGCGGATTAGCCTCGACGTGGCGCTTGCGTGAAGCGACTCGCACGATCGGGGCGTACCGTGCGACCCGATCGCGTGATGGGTTTCATCGCGGCCGGGATCGCGGGCCTGCCACGCGCGCCTACTTCTGAAACGTCCCGAGCAATTCGGCATGCGCCACCACATGCCCTTGCATCGCCTTCTCCAGCGCGGCCTTGGTCGGCTTGTGGAGATCGGGCAGCACCGTATCGAGCGCATACAGCTTGTGGAAATAGCGGTGGCGGCCAATAGGCGGGCAGGGGCCGCCATATGCGGCGTGCCGGAAGTCGTTGGTGCCTTCGAGCGTGCCCGCCGGCAGCGCGCTTCCGGTGAGCGCCTCCTGCAGCCCGGGCGCCGCGGGCGGGATGTTGTACAGCACCCAGTGGACCCATGTCGTTTGCGGCGCGGCCGGGTCCGGCGCGTCAGGGTCGTCGACGATCAGCGCGAGGCTCTTTGCGTTGGCGGGCACCCCGGACCACGCGAGCGGCGGCGACACGTCCGCGCCCATGCAGGTATGGCGGCGGGGAATCTCGCCCCCTTCGCGAAAGGCCGGCGAAGTCAGGGTCAAGGTCATGGCGTGCTCCTCGGCGACGCTCTGCGCCGCCAATCCGGCGGCGCAGCAGATCAGCGGAATCAGAAGGCATGCCGCGCGGCAGCGCATCGCAGGTGCTCCATCGGTTTGCCCTGCGACGATCGCCACGCGCGAGGGCGCGCCGGTCATTCGCGCGATCTCGATCGCCGACCGGCGTCGGGCGAGGCGTCGCGGCATCGGTCGGGCATGTAGAAAAGCTAGTGCAGGCCGCGGCCAAATTCAACACGCGGCGGGCGGATGTTACTCGTCGGACAAATCGGCAAGCCAGCGGTGCGTCAGCCGGTTTTTGCCGCAAGGAAGCCGTTGGCCGATTGCTTGTCGCGGCGCGGGGTCGAATTCACGACGCGGAAAAGCCGGGGCGCATCACCCCGGCCAGAATTGCTTTCGCCGATTCCAGGCACCGAGACTGCCCATCTATATGCGCTCGACGGACAACAAACTGCATCTTCCCGGGTAGGCGGTGTAAACGGGATCGTCGGTTATCCAAAGACGAACCTGTTGATTGGCATTCTTCGCATCGCGCAGCAGTGACAGCATGCTCCTGTCGGCATCGATGGTCCTGAGTGTGGTGACGTAATGGATATCGCAATTCACGGCGCCGGAAAGTTGAAGGCCGGCGGGCACGTAAATCTCCATGTTCCCCGGAGCCACGTGCCCGCCAAATGCGCCGCCGAGAACCGCGATACTGCCCAGGCTGACCGGCTGGGTATGGATCATGCCGGGGAAGGCGGCAGTCGAGATGCACAGGAGCCCGATGCCGAGCGTGGATTTCAGAATGTTCATATTCACACCTTTATAGGTATGTATTGCATGGGTGGAAATACATGACTGGGGTGTGCTCGATAAAACCGAGTTGAATCATAGGAAATCCATCGAAGCCCGCAAGGTGATTTCGGATCGTTCGACTCCGGTTTCCGGAGCGGTCGAATCGCCTTGAAATTATCGCGTCAAGAATTTCAGCTAGTGCGTCCTATTTAAAAACGCATCCAGAGATATTGCATTTTCCTTGCAATGACTGGCGAATGATGTAGGCTTGATGCCGCTGTCATGGCTTTCGTGCAAACCCTTTTCGCGGTGCATTTAACTATGCGCAATTCACCAGGCCGTTCTGCATCAAATTCGATTCAATACCTGATTGGAATTCTGCTGATTGCAGCCGGCTTTGGCGAAGTCGTCCATGCGGCGCCAATCGAGACGTCGTTGCAACGCGCGATCGAGCAGGCGCTCGACTCTCGATCGGGCAGGGCGCTGACACTGCCGGCCCGGTCGGACAGCAACCTGGTCGAGGCAATCAAAACCGACGACGTTTCCGGATGGGTATTTGGCACTGCGACGCAAATCATGAACGAAGGCGAATCCGCCGATCCCGTCACGAAGCTGTTCCTTGCGCGCAACGTGAATGGCCGATGGATCACGGGCGTCGAGGGCAGCAGCCAGTTTGCGGCATTGCTCGACGCGGCGCCGCCCACGCTGCTCGCTGCCGAGGAACGGAAAAATCTGGCGGTGAAACGCGCACTTGCACCACGGTCGGCGGCATTGCCGCAACCGGGCCTTGCGTTGCCGTGGGAGCTGAATGCCGGGTGGTATTGGACGGGCGGCGCGCACGGCTGGTCCGGACAAAGCAGGCCGTACAACTCCCTCGATTTCTCGGGCGGCAACGGCCGCGTGCTGGCGGCGCGAGACGGCTATCTCTACAAGAGCTGCGAGCGCAACGGCAGCGCGATCGTGAAGGTGGTTCACGACAATGGCTATGCGACGACCTATTACCACATGGTCCAGCTGACGTCGTTGAACAGCGGCACGCGTGTCCGTCAGGGGGAATATCTGGGCAGCGTCGGAAACGGCCTGCCGTGCGGCGGGCAAACGACAGGGCCGCATGTGCACCTGTCACTGAGCAAGGATGGCAACGACGTGTCGGTCAACGGCATGACGATCGGCGGCTGGCAGTTTTTCGAGGGCGCCTCGGCGTATGCCGGATACGCCGTTCGCGATCAACGGCGCGTCTCCCCGCAGGCATGGCTGGTCAATTACGGGGGCGCGGATTCCGGTAACCCGACCACGCCCGTCAGTGCGCGTGTCCAGGCGTCGGGGCAGGTGAATCTGCGCAGCGGGCCTTCATTGTCGGCGCCGATCGTCGGTTCGCTCGACAATGGACGCACCGTGCAGCTCGCTTGCTATAAATACGGCGACTCCGTAAGTGGCAACTGGGGCGCCACGCGGCTCTGGTATCGACTCGACTCGAATCAATGGATCTCGGACGGATTCGTCTACACGGGCAGCAACGACCCGGTGGTGCCGGAATGCGTGAATTAGCGCGGGCGCGCCGGCGCACGCGGGGCCGCCGCATTGCACCGCGCGCGGCCCCGTGCAACGTCGACGCGCGACGTCAATGCGCGTCGACGAGCCGCGGATCGATATACGCGTCGACGTCCTGCGACTGCTTGTACACCGCGTTGCGCACGTTGAACGCGTTCGCGTTGCGGGTCGAGCCGTAGATCGAATCGAGGCCGTCGCCCTTGCGGAACGCCTGTTTCGCGGCCGCGGCGTCGAGCAGGTGCGTGCCCTTGAGCAGCGGCAGGTATTGCGCGGGCGCCAGGCCGACCCGCGCGGACATGATCTTCACCGCATCGGCCTGCGTCTTCGGGTCATTGATGTACGCCACGCAGCGATACCAGACCTTCACGACCTTGGCCCAGTCGGCCTTGCGGGCGGCGAGGCTCGTCGGCGTGACGGTGATCGCATCGTAGATCAGGCCCGGCGCGTCCGCCGACGTGAAGATCGCGCGCGCGCCCGGCGCCCGCTTCAGCGCCTCGCCGGCGTTCGGCTGCCACGCGGCGATCGCCGCGATGTCGGTCGACGCGCCGAGCACCTGCGGCAGCTCGTTGGTTTTCGCGTTGACGAGCGTGACGTCGGCATCCTTCAGCCCGTGCTTCTGCAGCGCGGTCTCGAGCAGCAGGTGATCGACGAGGCCGAGCTCGACGCCGATCTTCTTGCCCTTCAGGCCCGCCACTGACCGCAGCGGTGGCTTCGCGATGATCATGTCGTTGCCGGCGGAATAGTCGGTGAGCAGGATCATCACGTTCTTCGCGCCCGCCGCGCCCGTGACGAGCGCATCGCCGTTGGTCGCCGCGACGGCGTCGAGCTTGCCCGCCGAGAACGCGTCGAGCGACGCCGAGTAATCGAACCACTCGAAATCGACGTCGACGCCGGCTTCCTTGAACCAGCCCTTGTCGAGCGCGACCTGGAACGCGACCCAGCCGGGCCAGTCGCTGTAGCCGATCTTCAGCGGCGGGGCGGCGTGCGCGGCGGGACTCGCCAGCAGCGACGCGGCGAGGGCGGCGCTCAGCGCATGACGGACGAAACGGACGGGGCGGGCAGACAACAGACGGCGGAACGGGAGGGCAAGGCGGGTCATCGTGTTCTCCAGGAGACCGGTTGAGGGTGCGTGGCGGCTCGCGCATGCGCGAGCCGCCACGTGGCCGGTTCCTGCGGATGCGGGACGACAAGCCGGCCACGGAGAGGCGCGACGGCCGCCGCCATCGCCTTTTCTCCCGGGCTTTTGTCCCGCCGTGTAGCGCCGTGTTCGACGGTCCGGACGACCGCATGATCACGCGCCGGGCTGCTCTCGGACCAGACGTTCGAAGAACCGGAACCCTAGCATCCCTAAGATGCGACGCCGCCGCACCTCTCGGCGTGGGGTTGAGCGAGAAGCATGCCAACCGGTCGGGGCGGCATCGCGTTGCGGCGGATTCAGCGGCGGCGCGCGGGCCGCTGGAGTTCGATGAAGCGGGCGGAAAACAGCGCGGTGAGCACGCGCCGGAGCAGGTCGAGCTTGTTCATCGGCAATCGAAGAGGGGTGGAGGATGCCCGTTTCGAGCAATGACCGTGCCATCGCGTGCGGCCCGCGCAACCGCCGGCCGCATCGCCCCGCGATGGTGCGCGTCGCGTTCGCGTGGTGCGCGCCGCGCCCAGCGCGTGGGCAAACGGCGCGGCGCGCGCGGTGCGGGATCACGCCGCGCACGCGGCGCAGCCCCGTCGCTGCGTGCGCGCCGGAACGCTGGCACGCATCTCGCTTGAACGATTGCCGAGAGGTGCGAAGCAATTTGCATCATCTTCAGGATCGCTAGGGTTCCGGTCGCATCGCGTGCTGCGCGTTGCGACGGCTGGTCCGAGAGCAATCCGGTCTTGCTGCCTTCCTCGCCACGAGGAACCGGCGAGGCTCCACGGAGGGATAAAAGCCCGGGAGGTCGCGATGTCGTTCGGTCGCCCTCTCACGCTTTTTTCCCGCAACCGATCCGAGGAGCCGCCATGTCGCCGAGCCCCCAAGCCTTGCTTGCCCCGCTGCCGCACGTCGTGTGGGAGACGGTCATTCCCGCCGGAACCCACTGGTCCGGCATTCTGCGTCGCGGCCTCGCGCTGCGCGTCGTCGACGTCGACGGCGGCGCGAATGTGTCCGCGGTGTTCCATCGCCACGAAGATCCGCTCGAACGCTACAACATGGCCGACACGCTGAAGGCGCAGCACACCGCGCACCTGACGCGCGGCCATGCGCTGTATACGGACATGGGCCGCGTGATCGCGTCGATCACCGCCGATACGCTCGGCTGGCACGACCCGCTCGGCGGCGTCGGCGATGCGCGGCTGTTCGCGCGCAAGTACCGCGCGTCGTCCTACCAGGCCGATCGCAACGCGATGATCCGCAACGGCCGCGACAGCCTCGTGCTCGAACTCGCGAAATACGGGCTGTCCGCACGCGACCTCGCCGCGAACGTCAACTTCTTCAGCAAGGTCGCACCGCGCGACGACGGCGCGCTCGATTTCGTCGCCGGCCATTCGCCGGCCGGCAGCGCGTTCGACCTGCGCTTCGAGATGAACACGCTCGCCGCGTTCTCGACCGCGCCGCATCCGCTCGATCCCGATCCCGACTATGCGCCGAAGCCGGTGAAGCTGATCGCGTATCGCGCGTATCCGGCCGACGCCGCCGCGCCCGCCGACGATCCGTGCCGCCGCGCGTGTGCGGAGAACGTGCGCGGCTTCATCAACACCGACCGCCTGTTCGCGTGAGGAGCCCCGACATGCCGATCATCGAAAGCCGCCTCGACCCGCGGCACGCGATCTACGACACCACGCTGAACGCCGGCGAACCGTGGCTGCACGACGTGAAGCGCGGGCAGGTGCTGCGCATCCTCGACCTCGAAGGCAACCAGGCGGTCGACA
The DNA here is from genome assembly GCF_902830275.1 of Burkholderia stagnalis. Lineage (GTDB taxonomy): Bacteria > Pseudomonadota > Gammaproteobacteria > Burkholderiales > Burkholderiaceae > Burkholderia > Burkholderia stagnalis. The sequence goes on from NZ_CADESW010000005.1 coordinate 149,395, forward strand.
CGCTGTTCTACCGCACCGATGCGCCGGACGAGCGCTACAGCGCGCAGGACACGATCCGCGAGCAGCGCAACCTGTACCTGAGCGCGGGCAGCGTGCTGCTGTCCAGTCTCGGCAACCCGATGGTGACGATCGTCGCGGATACCTGCGGCCGCCACGACACGCTCGGCGGCGCATGCGCGGCCGAGAGCAACACGGTGCGCTACGCGCTCGACAAACGCCACATGCACAACTGCCGCGACAGCTTCCTCCACGCGATCGCGCAGTGCGCGTGCGGAGCCGGCGCGCGGCTGACCAAGCGCGACCTCGTCGGCAACGTCAACTTCTTCATGAACGTGCCCGTCACGCCGCTCGGCCAGCTCACGTTCGAGGACGGCATATCCGCGCCGGGCAAGTACGTCGAGATGCGCGCGGAGATGGATGTCACGGTGCTGATCTCGAACTGCCCGCAGCTCAACAACCCGTGCAACGGCTACAACCCGACGCCGGTGCGGCTCACGATCTGGGAGGCGGAATGAACGGCCCCCGCGCTCACTATCGTTCGCTGCCCCCCGAGGGGGCGGTTGCCGTCCACGGCCGGCTTTGCGAAGCCGGCCGGCTGCGCGGGCGCGGAGCGGTGTTCCGCGAACTCCCCGCTACGCCCTTTGGCGCGGCCCGTCGGGAGGCAACATGAGATTCCGGAAAGTCCTCGTCGCGAACCGCGGCGAAATCGCGTGCCGCGTGATCCGCACGCTGAAGCGGCTCGGCATCGCATCGGTCGCGATCTACTCGGAAGCCGACTGCGACGCGCGTCACGTGAGGCTGGCCGACGAAGCGGTGTGCGTCGGCGCGGCGCCGGCGGCCGACAGCTACCTGAACGTCGCGGCGATTCTCGACGCGGCGCGCACCACGGGCGCGCAGGCCGTGCATCCCGGCTACGGCTTCCTGTCGGAGAACGCCGATTTCGCCGATGCGTGCGCGGCGGCCGGCGTGCGCTTCATCGGGCCGCGCGCCGACCAGATGCGCGCGTTCGGCCTCAAGCACACCGCGCGCGCGCTGGCGCGCGAGCACGGTGTCGCGCTGCTGCCCGGCACGGGGTTGCTGGCCGGCGTCGCGACGGCGCTGGCCGAAGCGGACGCGATCGGCTATCCGGTGATGCTGAAAAGCACGGCGGGCGGCGGCGGCATCGGCATGTCGCTGTGCCGCGACGCCGCGCAGCTCGCGGCGGCGTTCGAGAGCGTCGTGCGGCTCGGCAGCGCGAACTTCGCGCATGCGGGCGTCTATCTGGAGAAGTTCGTCGAGCACGCGCGGCACATCGAGGTGCAGATCTTCGGCGACGGGCGCGGCGGCGTGATCGCGCTCGGCGAGCGCGACTGCTCGGTGCAGCGGCGCAACCAGAAGGTGATCGAGGAGACGCCCGCACCCGGCCTGAGCGACGCGGAGCGCGGCGCGCTGCACGCGAGCGCGGTGCGGCTCGCCAGCGCGGTCGACTACGCGTCGGCGGGCACCGTCGAATTCGTGTTCGATGCGCGCACGCGCCAGTTCCATTTCCTCGAAGTGAACACGCGGCTGCAGGTCGAGCATTGCGTGACCGAGGCAGTGACCGGCATCGATCTCGTCGAATGGATGATCCTGCAGGCCGAGGGCGACCTGCCGCCGCTCGACACGCTGGCCGTCGCGCCGCGCGGCGCGAGCATCCAGGTGCGGCTCTACGCGGAAGATCCGCACAAGCAGTTCCAGCCGAGCGCGGGCGTGCTCACGCATGTCGCGTTTCCGGAGGCGGCGCGCGTCGATACGTGGGTCGACGCGGGCACCGAGGTCAGCGCGCACTACGATCCGCTGCTCGCGAAGCTGATCGTGCGCGGCGACACGCGCGCGCACGCACTCGCGGCGCTGCGGGCGGCGCTCGACGCGACGGCGCTGTACGGAATCGAGACCAATCTCGACTACCTGCGCGCGATCGCCGGCTCCGACACGTTCGCGCGCGGCGCGCAGACCACCGCGTTCCTGTCGCGCTTCGCGTTCGCGCCGCACACGATCGACGTGCTCGACGGCGGCGTGCAGACGACCGTCCAGCAGATGCCCGGCCGGGTCGGCTACTGGGATGTCGGCGTGCCGCCTTCGGGGCCGATGGACGGTCGCTCGTTCGACCTCGCGAACGCGCTGCTCGGCAACCCGCCCGACGCGGCGGGCCTCGAGTTCACGATGGTCGGCGCGACGCTGCGCTTCAACACGGAGACGCTGTTCGTGCTCGGCGGCGCGCCGCTCGCGGCGACGCTCGACGGCGCGCCGGCGCCGTTCTGGCAGGTGCTGCGCGCCGCGCCGGGCGCGCTGCTGAAGCTCGGCGGCGTGACCGGCGCGGGCGTGCGCGCGTGCCTCGCGGTGCAGGGCGGCCTGCAGGTGCCCGACTACCTGGGCAGCAAGGCGACCTTCACGCTCGGCCAGTTCGGCGGCCACGCGGGCCGCGCGCTGCGCAAGGGCGACGTGCTGCACCTGGGGCCGCACGCCGCGCGCGGCGACGCGGGCGCGACGCTCGCCGAAGCGGACCGGCCCGTGCTGACGCACGCGTGGACGCTCGGCGTGCTCGACGGGCCGCACGGCGCGCCGGACTTCTTCACGCCGGACGACATCGCGATGCTGTACGGCACGCGCTGGACCGTTCACTACAACTCGAGCCGCACCGGCGTGCGGCTGATCGGCCCGAAGCCGCAGTGGGCGCGCGCGGACGGCGGCGAGGCGGGCCTGCATCCGTCGAACATCCACGACAACGCATACGCGATCGGCGCGGTCGATTTCACCGGCGACATGCCGGTGATTCTCGGGCCTGACGGGCCGAGCCTCGGCGGCTTCGTGTGCCCGGTGACGGTCGTGCGCGACGAGCTGTGGAAGCTCGGGCAACTGCGGCCCGGCGATACCGTGCAGTTCGCGCGGGCCGAAGCCGCACGGCCGCAGGCGCTGACAGCGCCGGCCGCGCTGTCGGATACCGCCGCGCCGGACGCCTGCGTGCTGTACCGCGACCCGTCGGCCGGCAACGGCATCGGCGTCGTCTATCGGCGCTCGGGCGATCGCAACGTGCTGATCGAGTATGGCCCGCTCGTGCTCGACCTGAACCTGCGCTTTCGCGTGCATGCGCTGATGGGCTGGCTCGACGCGCACCGGCTGCCCGGCATGCTCGACCTCACGCCCGGCATTCGTTCGCTGCAGGTGCATTTCGACGCGCGGACGCTGCCCCTCGATACGCTGCTCGCGCATCTGCAGGCGGCCGAGCGCGAACTGCCCGACGTCGCCGACATGCGCGTGCCGAACCGCATCGTGCACCTGCCGCTGTCGTGGGACGACCCGTCCACGCGCATCGCGATCGAGCGCTACATGCAGTCGGTGCGGCCGGACGCGCCGTGGTGCCCGAGCAATATCGAGTTCATCCGCCGCATCAACGGCCTCGCGAGCATCGACGACGTGAAGCGCATCGTGTTCGACGCACGCTATCTCGTGATGGGGCTCGGCGACGTCTATCTCGGCGCGCCGGTCGCGACGCCGATCGATCCGCGGCATCGGCTCGTGACGACCAAGTACAACCCCGCGCGCACGTGGACGCCGGAGAACGCGGTCGGCATCGGCGGCGCGTACCTGTGCGTGTACGGGATGGAAGGCCCCGGCGGCTACCAGTTCGTCGGCCGCACGGTGCAGATGTGGAACCGCCATCGCACGACGCGCGAGTTCGTGGCCGGCAAGCCTTGGCTGCTGCGCTTCTTCGACGAGATCCGCTTCTACGAAGTCAGCGAGGCCGAGCTGGCGACGCTGCGCGCGGATTTCATCGCGGGCCGCGCGCAGTTGAAGATCGAGGAGTCGGTGTTCGATCTCGGCGACTACAACCGCTTCCTGCGCGACGAAGCCGGATCGATCGCCGCGTTCAAGGCCGCGCAGCAGGCGGCGTTCGACGCCGAACGCGAGCGCTGGCGCGCGGCCGGGCATGCCGAGTACGTCGGCGATGCCGGTCACGACGCGGCGGGCGCGGTTGCGGCGGACGACGCGCTGACCGGCGCGCAGCGCGGGATTACCGCCGACGTGTCGGGCAGCGTGTGGCAGGTGCTGGTCGGCGAAGGCGCGAGGGTGAAGGAAGGGCAGGTGGTGGCGATTCTCGAATCGATGAAGATGGAGGTGTCCGTGGTGGCAATGGAAGACGGCGTGATCGAGACGATCGACTGCGCGCCCGGCACGGCGGTGGTCGCCGGCCAGCGGCTGATGGTGATGAAGGTGGGCGCTGCAGAGGAGGTCGCATGAGCAGGAACGATCCGCACGAGGTTCCGGACCTTCGCTCGATCGCCGCGCTGCGCGCGCACTACGCGAGCGGCGCGCTGACGCCGCACGCGCTCGTCGATGCGATCGCCGCGCGTTTCGCGCAAGGCGATCCGCATCACGCGTGGATCAGGCCGCTGACGCGCGACGAGATGCGCCGCCATGCCGACGCGCTCGCGGGGCGCGACGTCGCGGCGCTGCCGCTGTACGGCGTGCCGTTCGCGATCAAGGACAACATCGATCTTGCCGGCATTCCGACGACGGCCGGCTGCCCCGCGTATGCCTATACGCCCGCGCGCAGTGCGCCGGTCGTCGAACGGCTGATCGCCGCGGGCGCGATCCCGATCGGCAAGACCAATCTCGACCAGTTCGCGACCGGCCTGTCCGGGCAGCGCTCGCCGTACGGCGCGTGCCGCAACGCGCTCGACCCACGCTATGCGTCGGGCGGGTCGAGCTCGGGATCGGCGGTGGCCGTCGCGCTCGGCCTCGCCGCGTTCGCGCTCGGCACCGACACGGCCGGTTCGGGCCGCGTGCCGGCCGCGTTCCACGGGCTCGTCGGGCTGAAGCCGACCAAGGGCGTGCTGAGCACGCTCGGCGTCGTGCCCGCGTGCCGGTCGCTCGATTGCGTGTCGGTGTTCGCGCATGCGCCGGCCGACGCGCAGGCCGTGTTCGACGCCGCGCGCGGCGTGACGGCGGGCGACCCGTACGGTCGCGAATGGCAGCCGCTGCGCGATGCGCACGGCGGCGCGCATCACACGCGAGCGCTGAACCGCCTGCGCTTCGGCACGCCGCGCGCCGACCAGCTCGAATTCTTCGGCGATGCGTCGTATCGCGCGGCGTACGGCGCGGCGCTGGCGCGCCTGCGTGCGACCGGCGCGCATGTCGTCGAGATCGACTTCGCGCCGTTCGTCGCGACCGCGCGGCTGCTGTACGAAGGCCCGTGGGTGGCCGAGCGGTTCGCGGCGATCGGCGCGTTCATCGCGCAGCAGCCCGACGCGGTGCATCCGGTGATTCGCGAGATCGTCGGCGGCGCGTCGCGCTTCAGCGCCGCCGACGCGTTCGCCGCGTTCGACCGGCTCGCCGCGCTGCGCGTCGATGCCGCGCGCGCATGGGAAGGCCTCGACGCGATCGTGATGCCGACCTCGCCGACGACCGCGACCGTCGACGCGCTGGAAGCCGACCCGATTCGCGTCAATGCGCGCTTCGGCTACTACACGAACTTCGTCAACCTGCTCGACCTGTCGGCGATCGCGGTGCCGGCGGGCACGTGCGCGACGGGGCCGCACGCGGGGCTGCCGTTCGGCATCACGTTCGTCGGCCGCGCGCATGACGACGCGCTGCTGCTCGATCTTGCGCAGGCCTGGATCGACGCGCAGGCGGACGACGCTGCCGGAAGCGGGCGCGGGATGTTCGGCGCGCACGCCCCCGCAGTTGCGGACACGTCGTGCGTCGTGCGGATCGCGGTGGTCGGCGCGCACCTGCGCGGCGAACCGTTGAACTGGCAGCTGACGCAGCGCGGCGCGCGCTTCGTCGCCGCGACGACGACGGCCGCCGCGTACCGGCTCCATGCGTTGCCGGCGTCCGCGGCGGGCGGCGTCGCGAAACCCGGCCTCGTGCGGGTCGCGGAAGGCGGCGCGGCGATTGCCGTCGAGCTGTGGACGCTGCCGGTGGCCGCCTACGGCAGCTTCGTCGCCGGGATCGCCGCGCCGCTCGGCATCGGCACGCTGACGCTCGCGGACGGCACGCAGGTGCAGGGCTTCCTGTGCGAAAGCGCCGCGCTCGACGGCGCGGAGGACATCACGCGCTTCGGCGGCTGGCGCGCATACCGCGCGCACGGCACGCATGCAACCCGACACGGAGATTCACATGTCAACGATACGCAACACGGCTGACTGGTTCGCGGTGCGCCGCGCGCTGTCGGCGCGCGGCAAATGGCTGCTCGGCATCGCGTCGTTCCTGCTGCCGCTCGGCGTCTGGTGCCTGATCAGCTACGCGCCGTTCGTCTGGCACCCGCAGGTGCGCATCACGCACCCCGGCAGCGTCGACTACTTCCAGGCCGGCATGCAGGTCGACCGGGACGTGTTCGCCGACGAGCTGGCCCATGCGCGCGACGCGCACACGGCCGTGCCGGAAGGCGTGCGCGCGAACCCCGTCTACCTGCCCGCGCCGCACCAGGTGCTGCGCGCGTTCTACACCGCGTTCACGACGCCGCCCGCGTCGCGCGACGGCGTCTGGCTGCACGAGAGCCTGTGGCACAGCATCCGGATCATCTTCTGGGGCTTCGTGATATCGTCCGCGATCGGCGTGCCGCTCGGCATCGTGTGCGGGACGTTCAGCGCGATCGCGCGGCTGCAGGAGCCGTTCTTCGAGTTCTTCCGCTATCTGCCGGCGCCCGCGTTCGGCGCGCTGATGGTTGCGATCCTCGGCATCTACGACGCGCCGAAGATCGCGATCATCGTGATCGGCACGCTGTTCCAGCAGGTGCTGATCGTCGCGAACACGACGCGCAAGCTCGAATACGGGCTGTTCGAGGCGGCGATGACGCTCGGCACGAACCGCCTGAAGCTGGTCTCTCACGTCGTGATTCCGGGCGTGCTGCCCGACCTGTACCGCGACCAGCGGATCCTGCTCGGCTGGGCGTGGACCTACCTGATCGTCGCCGAGCTGGTCGGCACCAGTTCGGGCATCACGTGGTACATCAGCCAGCAGGCGCGCTACCAGCATTTCGACAACGTATACGCGGCGATCCTGATGATCGGCATCATCGGCCTCGGCACCGACGTCGTGCTCGCGCTGCTCGGCCGCAAGCTGTTCCCGTGGGACCGCGCGCTGAAAGCGTGACGGCCCGACACGACTCACCGAACGATTTCCGACGAGGCGATCATGCTGAATCCCCAGGCCATTCCCGACTACCTGACCCAGTCCGACGCGGTGCGCGAACGTTTCGAACGCCTGAAGGCGCGCGACGTAATCCTCGACGTGCGGCACGTCGGCAAGCGCTTTCGCACGCCGCAGGGCGACACCGTCGCGCTGCACGACATCAGCTTCACGACGCACCGGCGCGAGTTCGTCTGCGTGATCGGCCCGTCCGGCTGCGGCAAGTCCACGCTGATCCGCATCCTGGCCGGGCTCGAGGCGCAGACGAGCGGCGACGTGCTGCTCGACGGCAAGCCCGTGCGGGGGCCGGGCGCCGATCGCGGGATGGTGTTCCAGGGCTACACGCTGTTTCCGTGGCTGACCGTGAAGAAGAACGTGATGTTCGGACTGCGGATGAACGGCAGCAGCAGCGGCCAGGCGGAGCGCGAGGCGCTGCAGTGGCTCGAGCTCGTCGGGCTCGCGCGCTTTGCCGAGGTGTATCCCCATCAGCTTTCCGGCGGGATGAAGCAGCGCGTCGCGATTGCGCGCGCGCTCGCGAACCGGCCGCGCATCCTGCTGATGGACGAGCCGTTCGGCGCGCTCGACGCGCAGACCCGCGCGAAGATGCAGGCGCACCTGCTCGACATCTGGCGCAACATCGACGTCACGATCCTGTTCATCACGCACGATCTCGACGAGGCGATCCTGCTCGCGGACCGCATTCTCGTGCTGAAGGCGCATCCCGGCGAAGTGCAGGAACTGATCGAGGTGCCGGTGCCGCGGCCGCGCGGCTATGCGCAGGTCAATACGCCCGAGTTCGTCGCGACGAAGGCGCGGCTGGAGGCGCTCATCCATCCGCAGGGGGCGGGGGAGGACCCGGCGGCCGGCGAACCCGTGCGGCCGCACATGATCCGGATGACCGACGTGACCGATAACGTCGAGTGAAAGGCGGCCTCGCGCGTTTCGGAAATCGAATGTTTGAGGCCAAGATCGGTTCATCAAGATAATGAAAGTTATCTTAACGTCCGCATCCTTATGTCACAATGGCGCGATGAACCGGCCCCCGATCCTCCCCCGTCCGACCGAATCCGCCCCCGCCGACTTCCCCGATGCCGACGAACTTGCCGCGTTGCGCGCATGGTATGCGGGCATGGCCGTGCGCCAGGCGGTCGAACGCTATCTGCCGGACCGCCTCGGCGACGGGCGCTCCGCGCGCGGCGTGCTCGGCGGCATTCGCCGGCGCCTCGTCCGCGCGGCCCGGCTGGCCCGCCGCCCCGATCTCGAGCAGGTGCTGACGCATGCCGACGGTGAGCGTTTACGGGAAGCGAAAGCGGTCGGCGAAGCGGTCGAGATCCTGCGCCATGCGCGCGCGCCGGCGCCGCACATCGGCGACGACATCGACGGCTGGCTGCCGGCGCGCGCAGTCGCCACGCTGCGCGCGTTCGGCATCGCGACGCTGGCCGATCTCACCGTGCGGATTCCGCGCCGGCGCCAGTGGTGGAAGGCGATTCCCGGGCTCGGCGCGGCCAGCGCGCGCCGCATCGAGGCGTTTTTCGCCGCGCATCCCGAACTGACGGCGCGCGCGCGGGCGCTCGTCGCGGCGTCGCCGCACAGCGGCATCGTGCCGTGGGAGCAGTTGCGGCTGCCGCACGAGGTCGACGGCTCGGCCGGGACGTTCCGCGCGCCGCGCGCCACCTGCACGCTCGACGCGGACAACGATTACCACGCGGTGCAGGCGTGGCTGTCGCTGCACGAATCGGCCGCGACCCGGCGCGCGTACCGGAAGGAGGCCGAGCGGCTGATCCTGTGGGCGATCGTCGAACGCGGGCGGGCGCTGTCGTCGCTCACGACCGAGGACGCGGTCGCGTACCGCGCCTTCCTGCGCCGCCCGACGCCGCGCGAGCGCTGGGTCGGGCCGGTCCGGCCGCGCAGCGCGGCCGACTGGCGTCCGTTCTCCGGCGGGCTGTCGGCGCGCTCGGCGGCGTACACGCTGTCCGTGCTGGGCGCGCTGTTCCGCTGGCTGATCGAGCAGCGCTACCTGCTCGCGAATCCGTTCTCGGGCGTGAAGGTGCGCGACACGCGCCGCTCGATCGTGCTCGACACGTCGCACGCGTTCACCGAAGGGGAGTGGCTGCTGGTCCGCACCATTGCCGACGGGCTCGAATGGTCGTACGGCTGGGACGCGCCGGCCGCGCAGCGGCTGCGTTTCATCCTCGACTTCGGCTACGCGACGGGCCTGCGCGCGAGCGAACTGGTCGGCGCGACGCTCGGCGACATCGAAACCGACGCGCACGGCGATCCGTGGATCAAGGTGATCGGCAAGGGGCGCAAGGCGGCGCGGGTCGCGTTGCCGCCGCTCGCCCGCGCGGCACTCGATCGTCACCTGGTCGCGCGCCGCCTGCCGGTCACGCCGAGCCGCTGGCGGCCCGATACGCCGTTGATCCCGAGCCTCGCCGAAGACGGCGGCGCGGCGATCACCAGCGTGCGGCTCTGGAAAGTGCTGCAGCGCTTCTTCGCGCAGACGGCCGGCATCGTCGACGCGGACAACCCGGCGCTCGCCGCGAAGCTGCGGCAGGCGAGCCCGCACTGGATGCGCCACACGCATGCGACTCACGCGCTCGCGCGCGGCGCGGAGCTGACCACCGTGCGGGACAATCTCCGTCACGCGTCGATCTCGACGACGTCGATCTACCTGCACGGCGACGACGTGAAGCGCGCGCGCCAGTTGTCCGACGCGTTTTCGGCAGACAAGTGAACAATCGGCGCCGGCCGCCGCTTGCGTTCGCCGGTTCGATCGCCTACCGTCGTCACTCATGCGGCCGGGCCGCCTTTCCAGGAAGATTCATGGCATCCAGTCAAAGCACGGTGGATTTCATCGTCGAGCAGATGGCCGCGGCCGGCGCCATCTCGGCGAAGAAGATGTTCGGCGAATTCGGCGTCTACTGCGACGACAAGATCGTCGCGCTCGTGTGCGACGACCGCCTGTTCGTCAAGCCGACGCCCGACGGCAAGGCGTTTCTCGGCACGTTCGACGAAGACAGCCCGTATCCGGGCGCGAAGCCCTATCTCGTGATCCCGGGCGAACGGTGGGACGATCATGCATGGCTGTCCCGGCTGATCGCGATCACGGCCGCGCAATTGCCGCCGCCGAAGCCGCGCAGCCGCACGCGCAAAGGCGTAAGCTGAACGGCATGCGCACGCAACGTGCGCCGATTGCCGGAGCAATGCGAATGTCGACCCCTGTAACACCCTGCGCGAACCGGCCATTCCGGCCGGTGTGGCGCGTCGCCCTCGCGGCATGCGGCCTGTGCTGGAGCGTACTGTCGTTCGGTGCGGACCCAGCCGCCACGTTGCGCAACCGATACGGCGACCTGTCCGAACAACTGAAGCGCAACCCGTTCAACCGCCCGCTGTACCTCGAATCGTCGGAAGCGAACGCCACCCTCAAGGGCGACATCTACGCGGTGGTGGATTACCCGTACACGGTGGTCAACGGCAAGCTCAACGACCCCGCGCAGGGCCCCGCGAACTGGTGCGCGGTGCTGATCCTGCATCTGAACGTCAAGTACTGCCGCGCGTCGGCCGCCGGCGACGACGCCGTGCTCGACGTCAACATCGGCAGGAAGGTCGAGCAGAAGCTGAGCGATACCTATCGCGTCGCGTTCCGCTACCGCACGCAGCCGGCCACGCCGGGCTACTTCCAGGTCGGCCTCAATGCGGACAGCGGGCCGATGAGCACGAAGGACTACCGCATCTCGCTGGAGGCGGTGCCGCTCGGCGACACGCGCACGTTCCTGCACCTGACCTACTCGTATGGCTTCGGCACGCTCGGGCGCGTCGCGATGAAGACCTATCTGGCCACGGTCGGCCGCGACAAGGTCGGCTTCACGACGGTCGGCGCGCCCGCCGGTACGCCGCCCGACTATATCGGCGGCGTGCGCGGGCTGCTGGAGCGCAACACGATGCGCTACTACCTCGCGATCGATGCGTACCTCGGCACGCTCGACAAGCCGCTCGACCAGCGCCTCGCCCGCTGGTTCGACGCGACCGAGCAGTACGCGCGGCAGCTCCACGAAATGGACCGGCAGGACTATCTGCAGATGAAGGCGAAGGAGGTCCAGCGCCAGCAGGCCGCGCGGTAGCCAGCCCCGATGCGCGCACGCCCGCGTGCAAGCGGGCGTGCGTGCTTCCACCGGATCGACAGGCTACTTCCAGACCGGCGCCGGCGTGATCAGCATCGTATAGGCCGTCGCCGGCAGCAGCGTCACGTACGAGATCGACTGGCCGCCGTAGGTCTCGATCGACGTGCCGAACCTGACGCCCGTCACGGGCACGACGACGGATTGCCCGTCGGTGCGCGCGCCGCTCACGGTGATCGCCGTGCCGGGCGTCAGCGTGGCGACGACGTTCGACGTGTTGTAGATGCTGCGCTGGAACGCCAGCGTGCCGAGGTCGGTCAGGTACGGGCTGACGATCGGCAGGTTCTTGTAGTACTTGTTGTACTTCGTCAGCGTCGCGTTCAGCAGGTCGCCCAGCAGGAAGCTCTGCCCGCCGTAGTTGCGCAGGTTCGACTGGTGGAACATCATCGGCCGGTTGTCGAACGTGAGCAGGTACGACACCAGCGTGTCGGACACCTTGTCGAGCACCTGCGCATACGTGAGGTCGAAGCCCCAGCGCGTCGGATCGATCCCGTTCGCGCCGTAGAAGTAGTTGTACTCGTCGACCCACTCCTGCGGCTGCGACACGTTGTAGAACAGCGCGGTCGCGTAACGCGGCACCTCGAAGATTCCCTGGTTCACGCAGTTGAACTTGCCGGTATTGAACGCGGGCAGCGGCCACGGCGTGCCGCTGTTATTGATCGGGCAGTTCGCCGTGCCGACCGGCGGCGTCGGCTTCGACGAATCGGACACCAGCACCCGCGTGCCGAACGACACCAGCGCGCCGAGCGTCGTCGGGTTGTACAGGCCGGAGATCTCCGGCGTCACGAGCGTCTGCGTCGAATAGGTCGAGAAGCCGAAGCGGCGTGCCACGTTGTGGTTGCTCTGCATTTCGGTCGTGACCTGGCCGGCCGTGGTCGTGAACGGCGGATCCAGCAGCAGGTGGTCGTACGTGTGGCTGATCCACTTGAAGCGGTTCTGGTTCGAGCGGACCTGCGTGGTCAGCGAATCGGTGCCGGTGGCCGGGTAGTCGCCGAGGCCGCCGTATGCCGTGCCGAACCCCGAGCCGTTGAACGCGAACGAGAACTTCAGGGCCGCCGCGTTGGCGGTCTTGCCGTTGACGTTCGACTGCCACTTGACGACGTTGTTGAGATCGGCGCCGGTCATCCGGTACTCGCACGAGGTCGTGCCCGTGTACGACGCGACCGATCCGGGCGGATTGCCGAGCGGGCAGAGCCCGTTCGGGCTCGTGCCGGTCACGGCGCCGGTTCTCACGTCGTACCAGAGGCCGGTGAGGTCCGATTGCGCATACGGAAAGATCTCGTCCGGAATGCCGATGTCGTCCACCTGCGGATCGATGTATACGTGCCGGTTGCCGAGGAACAGCCCGCGCGTGAGCCAGTTGACGAGGCCGTACGACAGCGTCATCGAATGGAGCAGGAACGGGTTGTTGTCGAACATCAGCGACAGGATTTCCCGCGACGTGCTGTCGCCCGCGAGCGGGGTGGTATTGCCGAACAGGCAGGTCGCGGCGATCGGGTAGGTGACGTTGTTCGCACCGGCCGCCTGCAGCACCGGCGTGACGGTCGTGCCGGCCGGCAGCGGGCTCGCCGGCGACGCGAAATACGTCCACGCGTTCTGCACGGTGAGCGGGTTGCTCGCGGTCGTGCCGGCGTTCATGTACGGGAACAGGGCCGCGCCCGCCGCCGTGAACGTCGACGGCAGCGGCGACGCGGTGGTGTCGCGGTAGCCGACGTACTGCAGGCAGGCCGTGTCGCCCGGCCACGTATAGACGCTCGCGAGCCGCACGTTGTACTTGAACTGGTAGCGCGCGAGCGCTGTCGCGAGCGTGCCGCCGGAGAACGGGTTCATGTAGCGGGCGTCGCTGATCGGCATCAGGATGCCCTGGTACAGCGCGTGGTTGCCGGTTTCGAGCGGCGGCAGCGTCGGGTTGCCGGTGTCGTAGCTGTACACCGTGTACGGCACGCCGACGCGGTCGAGAATCGCCTGTGCGGCCTGCAGTTCCGGCCCGTTGCCGGTCTGCTGGCTCGCGAGGATCAGGATCTTCAGGTCGATCTGCGCGTCGAGCGGCACGGCGTGGCCGGCGTTCGCGATCATGCAAAGCCACGCGACGACGATGCCGCGCGTCAGGATGTTTGGAAAACGAAACAATTTTCGGATTGCGCTCATGACGAACCTCACGCAACGAGTAGCGGGTGATCGGACGTTTCCCCTGGGCACTGCAATGGTTCGGCGCTTAGTTTTTTTTCGGCGTGACGGCCTGTCGGCTCATTGCCTCGCCCGGATGCGGGCCGGAGGGCAGCGACGCGCGCTGCGCGGGCAACTGCGCGTTGGGCGCGAGCCGTTGATGGCCGATGGCGCGCTTGCCGGCGGCGAGCGTCGGCGGCGAATCGAGGGCGGAGAAGGCGGCCAGGGCGGCGCAGGCGGCGCACAGCAGCGTGCGCCACGCGAGCCGGTGCCGTCTGATTCGGCAGGGGTTCATCGTGTCCTCGTAGCTTCGCAGGCGCGGCTGGATATGTTGCAGAAGTGACCATGCATCCGGCCGCGTGGCCTGCGCTCCACGCGCGCCGGCACGACCCGGTGTCACCCGGGACGATGGCGAATGGTCTCCTGCACAAGCCGGTGCGTCGTGGGGCGCCGGCACAGCAACGCGTTCCGCTAAGGGAGGCGGCACGCTGCGGCGCTGTCGCGACGGCACGATGCCCGGCTTGCACGTTTCATGTAAGCCACTCGCATGCCATGTCTTGCAAGTGGTTGATTTTTTGGAGGGTTCTAGAGGGAGGCGGCGATGCGCCGTCTGGAAATCGTAATGAAACGTTTCAGGTTTGACACGCGGCGGCGGGAAGGCGGGGCGGTCGTACGCGCGGAGCGCGCTCAGCGCGCCCGCAGCTGCGCGACCATCTCGTGGATCACGATATGGCGGATCGCCCTCAGCAGCCGGACTTCGCCGCCCAGCGTCGCCGTGAGCTCCGGGCGTTCGGCCATCATCGCGTCGTTGTCGCGGCCGATTTCGAGCAGCAGCATGTCGGCCTGAGCCGGAATGCGCTGCAGCAGGTCGTCGATCTGGCGCAGCGCGGTCGCGCGCGTCAGGCCGAGCGCCGCGCCGGCCGCCACGAGCACCTCGCGCGTGAAATCCGCGTAGCGCTGCACGCCGGCCACCGGCCGCGTGAATTCCGCGAGATCGGGCCAGCGGCTGCGCGGGCTGTAGGTCGCGGTGTCGTACACGCTGTCGCACAGCAGGTCGTAGTGCGGCGCGAGCGACAGGCCGCTGTCGGCGACGACGAAGCTCAGGTTCTTCAGGTGCGAATCGCCGTTGCCGACTGCGATGCAGAACACGAGCCAGCGGAAGATCCGCAGCCGCGCCGGCGCCGGCGCGCGGCATGCCTGCGCGAGCGCCGCGAGCGCGTCCAGCGACCAGCCCGAATATTTCATCGTCGCGGCCAGGTTGAGCACCTGGCAGCCGTCGATCGCGTGACGCCGCTCGACGCCTTCGTCGGTCATGTCGCGATCGAAGCGGCGGATCACGTAGACGGGGGACGGCACGTAGCGGCGCTCGACGTCGGGCACGTCGAGGCCGACGCGGCGCGCCAGCGTCATCACGAACCACTCGTTGACGACCGAATGCGGGTATTCGTGCGCGTGCGGGTGATTCGGCTTGAGGATGTGGGTCGACACGGCCTGGCCGCTCGGCTCGAACAGCCGGCCGTCGCGCAGCACGACGGGCAGCTTGTGCTGCGCGCCCGCGAGCGACATCTTCTTCGGCGCATCGTGCGTGAGCGGGACGCTCGGCAGGTGGCGGATGCGCGCATCGAGTTCCGCGTCGTCGAGCGGGCGCAGGCGCGTATCGTCGTCGGTGCGATCGTCGGGCACGCGCAGCGTGACCGAGCCGGCCGATTCGCGGCCGTAGTGCGCGAGCAGCGCGAACGCGTCGCCGATGTCGGGCAGCCCCGCGTCGCTCGCGAGCAGCGCGCGCACGGTCTCCTCGGGCAGCAGGTTGTCGAAATACCACTGCACCGGGCGCGTGGTGGCGCCGTCGCGCAGCAGCGCGGCCTGCAGCGGCAGGTGCGGGCTCAGCGCGAAACGCGCCGGGGCGTCGAGCCAGGACGGCGCGTATTCGAACGCCCACAGGTTCTGGTTTTCGTGCAGCGTGCCGATGCGCTGGCCGTCGATCGACGCGACGAGGGTGCGTTCAGTCATTCGGCGTTTCCTTGGCGGGCCGCGCCGCGTCCGCCTCGGCCAGCACGCGGCGCGCGATGTCCAGCGCGCGCGACGCGGCGGGCGGGCCGGCGGATTCCGCGGCGGCGCCGGCCAGCAGCAGCCGGGCGGCGTTCAGCACGCGTTCGGGGGCGGGCGGGGCGCCGGCATGATCGCCTGCCGTGCGCGCCGCGTCGCCGGTGCGCAGCAGCAATTGCTCGGCGGCGCGCCGCGCCCTGACGCTCGCGCGGTGGCTGGCCCGCGCGGACTGGCGCTCGAGCAGTTCGTCGTTCGCGTCGGGGATGTCGACCACCACCCGCACGCCGAGCCCCTGCAGGATCTGGAACAGCTTGCCCCACTGGACGGTGTCCGCGCCGCGCTCGGCCTTGACCATGAACGACTCGCTGACGCCGACGCTGCCGGCGGCATCGTCCTGGCGCAGGTTCTGCACCTTGCGCGCGGCGCGAATCACGCCGCCGATGTCGGATGCCTGTTCGATCGTGTAACGCATGTCGTGGAACTCCAGCGGCGGAAGCGGCGAAGGCCGGCGGGAATGAAACTGTGCGATCACGCAGTATTGCATCAAAATGGCGAAATGCAAGGGGGAAACTGTACGATCGGCGAGTTTTTGGAAGTTTGACTGAAAATTCGCAGAAAACTGTTCGATCGAATAGTTTTTGTGAGAGCAAGCATCCAATCGGCTGAAAAACCGTTCAAGCGCACAGTCTCGGCAGATGCGACGGAGCAGACGATTACACGTCGTAATCGGTGCCGCGATTCATGTTTGCGTGTCGTGCAATGATCGCGTGGCTTGCTCATTATCCCGCAATGCACCATGAAAACCGGCCAAAAAAGGCATTTCCGGGGTGCTCGCTTCACAATTGGAAGCTGTTTGAAAAAACGTTAAGCGCCTACTGACACCTTGTCTCTCGCGCTATGCAATGTTTGGAATTCAGCATCAATTTACATGTCGCATTCGTCGGATCATAGTCTGACCAAACACGCAGCACCATAACGACGACCGGGTACCGACGGAGACCGAAATGAGACGCAGCAACGAGGCGCCGGCCAGGCAATTCCATTTCACGCGGACCGCCCGACAGGGCTCGGCACGCAACGTGCCGGCATCCCGCGCGACCGGCTGCTAGCCGGCGCTCCCAACGCAACACTTCATTCGCTTTCGCGCGCCGGCGCATCGTCCGGCGCGCGAGGGTTGTGCACGCGCGCTCTGGCCGACAGGGGGCGGCGCGCGATCCCGGCTGCCGTGCGCGACGGCCGGTACCAACGGTGACGGGCCGACGAGCCTGCGCCGACGAGACATACGTTCATCAATAGGAGGGGCTGATGCGTTTCAAGCCTGGGCTGTCCGTTTTATTGTCCTGTGCCGTGGTGGTCGTGCCGTTCATCGCCGGGTGCGGCGGAGGCGACGATCCGGTGCCGATCAGCGTGCCGCAGTGCTCGGGCAGCACGTGCGGGCCGAGCGGCCCGATCACCCAGCCGCCTGTCGTCACGAAGCTGTGCCCCGACGCGCTCGACTACACGACGACCTACACGGGCGGCTCCGGCAGCGGCGAATACGTGAAGGTGCGCTTCGACACGACGAAGCAGACCTACCAGATGCAGTTCATCGAATCGTCGGTGCCGACGTCGGCCGGCCAGATCAACACGACGCGCGCGGGCCTCACGATCAGCGGCGCGTTCCATCACCCGACCAATCTGCCGACGGCCGAGCAGAACCGCTGCGCATTCATTCTCGACAGCGGCGCGACGAGCGACGGCAGCTATGCGGTGAAGATCAACCGCTTCGATCCGCCGATGCTGTTCGTCGGCAACGGCGTCGTCGGCGGCGGCATTCCCGGCGCGACGATCGCGTTCGACGGCATCGAGCTCGCGCCGGGCGTGGTGCTCGGCGTCGTGCCGTCGCGCGCGTTCGACTTCTATCCGTTCATCGGCTTCAGCGAGACCGAGACCGACTTCACGAAGGTCGCCGGCAACTACAACGAGCTCGGCATCCATCTGCAGCCGACCGGCACCTCGTTCCAGAGCGCGGCGCCGCAAGGCTGGCAGCCGGACGTCGTGAACTGGAACCAGACGCTGAACGCGGACGGCTCGTGCACGATCACGGCGGGCAGCGACTACTCGTGCCAGACGACAGGCACGCCGTGGACGCGGCGCACGAATGCGGACAACTCGCCCGACAACGTGTTCGTCAGCCAGTCGGCGGGCGGCGCGTATCCGGGCGCCGGGCAGACGCAGCCGCTGGTGATTCTCACGCCGACGCAGGCGAAGGGCATCATGATCGTCGGCAAGCTGAACGGCGTGCTCGTGCCGGTCGTGATTCGCGTCGGCTACGCGTTTTCGCCGCCCGGCAACCCGTTCGGCTCGGTCGCGGACGCCGAGATCGGCATCTCGGTGCTGGCCCCCGCGACGGCGTTGCCGGCGAACGCGATGCAGGGCGGCTTCGTCGGCGCGACGAGCGCATCCGCGTGCGGCGTCGTCGCGGACAACGGCGTGAAGGGCGCGCCCGCGCAGGGCGGCCCGGCCTTCGATGCGTCGAAGCCGCACCCGAACCTGCCGGGCTCGTTCGACGGCACGTTCTTCCTGCCGGGCGCCGGCAATTGCACGGACGGCAGCGCGGTCTCGTCGATCGCGGCGAACTACACGTCGACGCTGTTCCAGGGCGCGACGGCCGCGTTCATCAATCCGCAGACCTCCGGCGTGACGGGCCAGTTCGCGCTCGACTATGCGCAGGCGACGCCCGGCAAGATCAAGGTGACGGCGCTGCGCGACTTCAATGCGAGAAACGCGAACGGCGACGTGGCGATCATCAGCAAGGGCGACACCGGCTGGGCGGTGAAGATCGGCAACGTCTACGCGATGGTCGTGAACGACAGCCGGACCAACCCGTTCTTCACGGTCGGCGCATTCATCCAGTAATCGTTCGTCAGGCGGGGCGGCGCAGGCCGCCGCCCTCGTCCATATATACAGGATTCCTATGAAAATCTCCCATTGGATGGCCGCTGCCGCATTCGCGCCGGTGCTCGCGGCATGCGGCGGCGACGGCGATCCGCCGCCGGCGCCGGTCGTGCGCCTGTGCCCGCAGCAGATCGACTACGGCACGGCATTCATCGGCGGCGCCGGGTCGGGCGAACTCGTGAAGGTGCAGCTCGACACCGTGAAGATGACGTTCCGGATCACCTATCTCGCGTCGCCGGTGCCGGGCGCGCCAGGCACCGTGCAGCCGACCCGCGACGCCGCGCCTTACAACGTCCTGGACGGCACGCTCACCGCGGAAACCGGCCTGCCGACGCTGAAGTTGAACCAGTGCACGTTCCGCCTGAACAACGCGAGCCTCGACCCCGCGCGGCCGGCCCGCATGTTCCTCGGCGAGGGCGTGCTGGGCGGCGCGATCCCCGGCTCGACGATCCAGTTCGACGGCATGATCGGCGTCGGCCGGATCACGAAGACGACCTACCCGACTTACCCGTTCGTCAGCTTCTCGCAGCAGGAAACCGACCTGTCGAAGATCGCGGGCACCTACAACCAGCTCGGCTATCACCAGGTGCCGTCGCAGAATTTCACGGAGGTCGGGCTCGACCAGTCGGTGACGATCCGCGCCGACGGCAGCTTCTCCGAGACCGACAACCTCGGCGTGCGCAACGGCGGCGCGCCGCTCGAATCGTCCGCGCTGATCAACCGCAACTTCACGCTGCGCACGGATGCGCCGGCCTTCCAGTCGATCAACTACCAGCCGCAGATTCCGGCGACGCTCGCCGCCGTGGATCCGGCCAAGGCCGGGCGCGGCATCATGATCGTCGGCAAGCTGCGCAACCAGCTCGTGCCGGTCCTGATCCGCACCGGGGCCGCGAATGCCGACCTGACGCAGGGCGCGCCGTCCGCCGACGACGAATCGGGCATCTCGATCCTGAGCCCGCGCAACACGCTCGCGTCCGGCTCGCAGGACGGCGAGTACACCGGCCTCGACAACCGGCTCGACTACCGCGCGACCGCGCTGGTCGGCCCGGAGGCGACGCTGCTCGATCCGTTCAATGCGTCGCAGGCCGCGCTCACGCGCGCGCTGAATCTCGACTACACGCAGCGCGTGCCGGGCGTGATCACGACGGTGCATACGGATGCGGCGACGGGCCCGGCCACCGGCAAGTTCGTGTTCACGGGCGGCGTATTCGGCTTCCTCGATACGAGCATCGCGAGCCATCCGTATTTCACGATCGGCGCATTCGTGCAATGACGCCGGCAGACGCACCATGCGAGGAGATCAAATGAAGAAGCTGTTTGCTGCCGGCTTCGCCGCCGCGATGCCGCTGCTCGCGTGCGCCCAGCAGGCGGGCGACAACGTCGCGACGCTCGGCTGGCTGCACGTGATGCCGCAGGGCTCGGGCGGCCCGCTGACCACCAACGTCGTGAATTCGCCGATGAACGGCCCGCTGCGCCTGCCGAGCTCGTTCACGTCGCCGGGCACGAGCCTCACCGTCAACAACGCCGACACGGTCGGCCTCACGCTCACGCACTTCTTCACCGACCACATCGCGGTGACGTCGGTGCTCGGCATTCCGCCGGAGTTCGCGCTGACCGGGCACGGGACGATCCGCCCGTTCGGCCCGAGCGGCTCGCTCGGCAACGTCGTGCTCGACACGCCGTCGAACCAGCCGATCGTGAAGAACGCGCGGCAGTGGAGCCCGACCGTGATCCTGCAGTACTACTTCAACGCGCCGAACGCGCGCTTCCGGCCGTTCGTCGGGATCGGCGTCGCGTACAGCTGGTTCTCGAACATCGAGCTGAACGGCAACTTCGCGCGCGACGTGAACGAGAACCTCGGCAGCGTGCTGGCGGCGGGCGCGGGCAAGCCGGGGCCGACGTCGGTCGAGGGGAAGGCGTCGTCGTCGTTCACGCCGGTCTACAACCTCGGCGCGAGCTATGCGATCACGAACCGCTGGTCGGTGACCGCGACGCTGTCGTACATGCCGCTCAAGACGTATTCGACGCTGACCATCAAGGCGGCCGACGGCTCGACGCTCGCGACGACGCGCTCGAAGGTGAAGGCGGACCCGCTGATCACGTTCGTCGGCATCTCCTACAAGTTCTGACCCGGCGGGCGCCCGCCGGGCGCCATGCCGGGTTCCCTCGGCGCGCTGGCCGGTCCGGTTCGCGCGCCGACCATTCGGCGGCTCGCCGCCATTCGTCAAGTGAGGCCAGTACCATGAAGATTCGCAAAGCCGTTTCTGTCGTTGCTGCGCTTGCATTGTCGTCCGCGCTCGCCGCGCCCGCGTTCGCCGTCGTCGTGTCGCGCACGGACGGCCAGCCGATGAACCCCAATGGCGAACCGTTCTCCGCAACGGGCATCACCGCGCTGAGCAAGGGCACGATCAGCGCGAACTGCACGGCGACATTCAACGGCACGATCACGCCGACCGGCAGCGTGGTGATCACGTCGGCGCAGTTCACGGGCGGCGGCACCTGCGGGCTGATCTCGGCCGGCGGAACCCCGTGGACCGGGCAGGCGGACACCGCGACGCAGCTGTCGATCAACAACGTGAAGGTCGCGGTGACGCTGCTCGGCAACTGCGGCCCGAGCAAGGTCGTGGCGACGTGGAGCGATCCGAACTCGTCGCTGACGTTCAACAACGCGGCGCTGACGCCGGACTGCAAGGTGAGCGGCACGCTGCTGACGTCGCCGAAGCTCCACGTGCAGTAAAGCACCCGGGCGGGCCGCGCGTCACGAGCGCGCGGCTGCCCTGCGGATGCGCGCCGATCATCCGTATCGGCGCGACGCCGCTTGTGCCGCTTGTGCCGCTTGTGCCGCGACGATTCCCATCGAAGCCGGCAATGATTTCATGCGGCAAGCACTATTGATGCCGAAGGTTCCCGCCCACTAGTCTGTAGCCCGGCGCGTCGCCCGTTGCGCGACGCCGGCGGCCCCGCTTCACGCGGCGCGCGCCCGATTCCTCTCATTCCGGGACCGCAGACCACATGGCTTCCTCTTCTCCCATCCCGCCGCTGTCGGGCGGGAAGCTCGCGCTCGGCACGCTCGCGGTATCGCTCGCGATGTTCATGAACGTGCTCGACTCGTCGATCGCGAACGTCGCGATCCCGACGATCTCGGGCGACCTCGGCGTGTCCATCGACGAAGGCACCTGGGTGATCACGATCTTCGCGGCCGCCAACGCGGTGTCGATTCCGCTCACGGGCTGGCTCACGCAGCGCTTCGGCCAGGTGCGGCTGTTCGTGACGTCGATCCTGCTGTTCGTGCTCGCGTCGTGGCTGTGCGGCGTCGCGCCGAACCTGCCGACGCTGCTCGGCGCGCGGATCCTGCAGGGCGCGGTGGCCGGGCCGCTCGCGCCGCTGTCGCAGGCGCTGCTGCTCGGCGCGTGGCCGCGGCAGAAATCGGCGACCGCGCTCGCGCTGTGGTCGATGACGGCGCTCGTCGGGCCGATCGCAGGCCCGTCGCTCGGCGGCTGGATCACGTACGACTACAACTGGTCGTGGATCTTCTACATCAACGTTCCGGTGGGCTTCTTCGCGGCGGCCGTCACCTGGATGGTGTTCCGCGATCGCGAATCGCCGGTGCGCCGCCTGCCGATCGACACGGTCGGGCTCGGGCTGCTGGTGCTGTGGGTGGCGTCGCTGCAGATCATGCTGGACAAGGGCCGCGACCTCGACTGGTTCGACTCGCCCGTGATCGTCACGCTCGGCATCGTCGCGCTGATCGGCTTCGTGCTGTTCCTGATCTGGGAGCTGACCGAGCCGAACCCGGTCGTCGACATCCGCCTGTTCACGCAGCGCAACTTCGCAGGCGGCACGATCGCGATCTCGGTCGCGTACGGGATGTTCTTCGGCACGCTGGTGCTGCTGCCGCAATGGATGCAGAGCAACCTCGGCTACCGCGCCATCGATTCGGGGCTCACGACCGCGCCGCTCGGCATCTTCGCGGTCCTGCTGACGCCGGTGATGGGCCGCATCCTGCCGCGCAGCGACCCGCGCTACATCGCGACGCTCGCGTTCGTCGGCTTCGCGGCCGTATTCATGATGCGCACGCGCTTCTACGCCGACGTGTCGAACCGGGATCTCGTGTTGCCGACGCTGCTGCAGGGCATCCCGATGGCGATGTTCTTCGTGCCGCTCACGTCGATCATCCTGTCGGGCCTGCCGCCCGAGAAGATTCCGGCCGCCGCGGGCCTGTCGAATTTCGGGCGCACGTTCTGCGGCGCGGTCGGCACGTCGCTGATCGGCAATGCATGGAACAACCGCACGATCCTGCACCACGCGCGGCTCACCGAGCAGGCGAGCCCAACCAACCCGGATTTCACGCAGCAGATCGACACGGCCCGCTCGCTGCTCCATCTGGGCCCCGACGCGGCGCACGCGATGTTCAACGCGTCGGTCGACGCGCAGGCCGCGGTGATGGGGCTGAACGACATCTTCTACATTTCCGCGTTCATCTTCATCGCGATCATCCCGCTGATCTGGATCACCCGCCCCGCGAAGGCGGGCGGCGGCGCGGATTCCGCGGCGGCGGCGGGCGCGCACTGACGGGCCGAACGGCGGCCCGGCCGCGGCGCCGTCACGCCTGCGCCGCCGCCTGCCGGTCGAGCTGTTCGACGCGCGCGGCATCCTGCTCGCCCGGCACGGGCCGGCCGAACAGGAAACCCTGCACCTCGCGGCAGCCTTCCTGCGTGATGCACGCGAGCTGTTCCTCGGTCTCGACGCCTTCGGCGACGGTCGTCACGCCGAGGCGCTTGCCGAGATCCGCCACCGCCCGCACCACGGCCGCGCAGTCGGGCCGCGTGACCGCGTCGCGCACGAAGGTGCCGTCGATCTTGATCTTGTCGAACGGAAACGCGCGCAGATGCGCGAGCGACGAGAAGCCCGTGCCGAAATCGTCGAGCGCGACGCGCACCCCCATCGCGCGCAGCGCGCGCAGGTCGGCGATCGCCTTGCCCTCGTCGTGCAGCAGCGCGGTTTCGGTCACCTCGATCTCCAGCCGGTCGGGCGCGAGGCCCGAGCCGGCCAGCGCCGCCGCGACGGCCGGCGCGATCGTGCCGTGGCCGAGCTGCGCGGCCGACACGTTGACGGCCACCCGCGCGCCGTCCTGCCAGCGCACCGCGTTGCGGCACGCCTGCTCGAGCACGAAGGTGCCGAGCCGGTCGATCAGCCCGCTGCCTTCCGCCACCGGAATGAACTTGCCCGGCGAGACCCAGCCCATGCGCGGGTGGTGCCAGCGCAGCAGCGCTTCGCGCGTGGTCACACGCTTGGTGTGGACGTCGACGATCGGCTGGTAGAACACGAACAGCTCGCGGTTGCCGTCGAGCGCGGCGCGCAGCTTCGATTCGAGCGCGACCCGTTCCAGCGCGCGCGTCTCCATGTCCGGCGCGAAGATCCGGAAGGTGCCCCGGCCGGCCGTCTTGGCCGCGTAGAGCGCCATGTCCGCGCGCGACAGCAGCACGCCGGCGGTGTCGCCGTGGTGCGGCGCGAGCACGCAGCCGATCGATGCGCCAATATGGATCAGCCGGCCGGGCGACGGCGCATACGGCGCGACGAGCGCAGCCACCAGCCGGGCGGCGGCGGCCCGCGCGGCGTCCGCATCGGTGTCGCGCAGCAGCACCGCGAATTCGTCGCCGCCGATGCGCCCGAGCATCATGCCCGGGCCCGGGCATTGCACGCGCAGGCGCTCGGCGACCTGCCGCAGCAGCGCGTCGCCGGCCGAATGCCCGCGCGCGTCGTTGACGAGCTTGAAGCCGTCGAGGTCGATGTAGAGCAGCGCGATCACCTGGCCGGCCTGGCGCAGGCTCGCGTCGAATTCGGCGAGGAACGTCGCGCGGTTCGGCAGGCCGGTGAGCGAATCGTGATGCGCGAGCTCGTGGATGCGCGCCTCCGCCTCGGCCTGCTGCGTGACGATCGACCACGATAGCATCGGGCAGATGTAATGGCCGTCGGTGTCGCGCACGGCCGACACCTGGATGTCGAGCACTTCCGGCCCGAGCCGGATGCGGGTGCGATGCGGCAGGTTCGCGGGATCGGCGAGCATGCGGCGCTGGCGCTGCGGTTGCCGGTGGAAGAAATCGAGCGACGCGCCGAGCGCGTCGTCGGCCCGGATCGGCAGCAGGTGCTCGATCTCGCGCAGCAGCGCCTTCGACGTCTCGTTCAGGTAGTTGATGGCGAACGTGTCCGGGTCGGCGGTCATCACGGCGACCGGCATGTCGTCGATCATGCGCAGCAGCCGCGTCTGCGCCTGCTCGCGGATGCGCGATTCGGCCTGGGCCTCGACGGTGCGCACGAAGCCGCGGTAGTTGACCGTGATGACGGCGATCAGCGCGGCCGACACGAACGCCATGTTGATCGCCGTCGCGACGAGCGTGGGCTGGTGCGTCGAGCCGAAGAACGCGATGAACGCGACGTTGACGATCACGGCGACGATCAGCGCGGCCGAGCGCAGGTACATCAGGCTGAAGATGCAGCCGATCACGGTGATCGCCATGTAGAACGCGACCTGCGCCTTCTGCCACGCGTCGCCGTACTGGAACAGCAGCAGCGCCCAGGTCGCGAAGGTCAGGGCCATCGGCACGATCAGCCAGTTCGTGTGCGTGAGCGCGCGCCGCACGATCTCCGGGGTCGGCTCCACGAACCGGGCGCGGCGCCAGTGCAGCACGCGCACGAACGAGGCGAGCGACATCAGCGCCGGTATCGTGACGGTCAGCCAGAACGGCGCATCGCCGAGATGCGTGAGCGCGAGGCTCCAGGTGCTCGTGATGAGGATCAGATACATCACCGGGAGCTGGCTGGCGAACACGCGGTATTGCGCCGTGAGCAGGTCCGGGTTCTGCGCGGGCGTCGTCATGCGGCGCAGCGATGCCGTCAATGCCTTGAAGATCTTCATGCGAACCTGCCTGTTGCAACACCGGTTCGGGGTGTCGGGCCCGGCCTGGCCGGCGGCCGCGCGCTCATGACTGCACCATCGCAAGGCCTGCCGCTTCCGCGGCCGGGAACGCCGGGTGGGCGCGCGCATCGCCGGCCAGCGCGAGCTGCCCGCTGCCGACGATCTCGTCGAGCGGCACGGGCCGGCCGAGCAGGAAGCCCTGCGCCTCGTCGCAGCCTTCCTCGGTCAGCAGCGACAGCTGGTCGGGCGTTTCGATGCCTTCGGCCAGGATCGGAATCCCGAGGCTCTTGCCGAGCGCGAGCACGGCCCGGACGATCGCGCGATCGGGCGGGTTGGTTTCCGCGTCCGTCACGAACGAGCGGTCGAGCTTGATCCGGTCGAACGGGAACGAGCGCAGCGTGTCGAGCGACGAGTACCCGGTGCCGAAATCGTCGAGCGCGATGGTGACGCCCAGCGCCTTGATCTCGCGCAGCGTGCGCAGCGCGCGCTCGCGGCCGGCGAAGATCGTCGATTCGGTCAGCTCGAGCTGCAGGCGCGCCGGCGGCAGGCGGGTTTCCGCCAGCACGTCCGCGACGAGCTTCGTCAGGTCGGTGTGCATGAACTGCACGGCCGACACGTTCACCGCGACGATGTACGGCGGCTCCCAGCCGGCCGCGCTCGCGCACGCCTCGCGCAGCACCCATTCGCCGATGTCGAGGATCATCCCGTTTTCCTCGGCGAGCGGGATGAATTCGGATGGCGAAATGGCGCCGAGCGTCGCATGGCGCCAGCGCAGCAGCGCCTCGTAGCCGCGGACTTCGCCGGTCGTGAGCGACGTCTGCACCTGGTAGTGGATGCTCAGCTGCCTGTCGGCCACCGCGCGCCGCAGGTCGGCCGCGAGGCTGCGCCGCGCGCGCACGAGCTGGTCCATCGCCGGTTCGTAGAAGCAGACGGGCCGGGTGATGCTGCCCTTGGCGCGGTACATCGCGAGGTCTGCGTTGTTGACGAGCACGCCCTTGGTGGCCGCGTCGTCGGGGTAGATCGCGACGCCGAAGCTCGCGCCCGGCACGATCTCGTAGTCGTCGAGCCGGATCGTCTTGTAGAGCGCGGGTTCGAGCCGTTCGAGGAAGTCGGTCAGGTGGCCGTCGCTGCTCATCCGGCAGATCGCGGCGAACTCGTCGCCGCCGACGCGGGCGACGAATTCGCCGTCGCGCAGCAGGTTCGTCATGCGCCGCGCGAGGATGCGCAACACCTCGTCGCCGGCGTGGTGGCCGCGCAGGTCGTTGATCTCCTTGAAGCGGTTCAGGTCGATGCCGATCAGCGCGAGCTTCGCGCCGCGCTCGTGCGCCAGCGCGAGTTCGAGGTCGAGCCGTTCATTGAAGCTGGCGCGGTTCGGCAGGCCGGTCAGCATGTCGCTCAGCGCCATCCGGCGCAGGTGTTCGAGCGATTCGGCGCGCACGTTGCCATCGATCACGTAGCTCACGAGCCCCGTGCAGACGATCACGAGCGACATGCCCGCGATCGCGAGCGCCAGCGTGCGCAGCGCGCCCGCGTCGGTCAGCGCGCCTTCGAGCGTGAGCGGCGTCACGCGCAGCGCGGTCATGCCGGTGAAGTGCAGCGCGAGGATCGCGAGCGACAGCAGGCCGGCCATGTGGTTGACCGCGTGCGGCACGCGCCGCATCGCGCAGTGCAGCGCAAGCGCGGACAGCGCGACCGACAGCGCCACCGACGCCACCAGGTAGCGGACGTCCCACGACAGGATGCCCTCGACCCGCCACGCGAGCATGCCGGTGTAATGCATCAGCGCGATCGCCGTGCCGACCGCTGCGCCGCCGAGCGCGGGCGCGGCGCGGGTCGCGCGGAAGGTGGTCAGCGCGAAGCCGATCGTGCTGCCGCCCACCGCGATCAGCAGCGACAGCACCGTCAGCGACGGATCGAAGTGCACGGGCGCGCCGGCGTCGAAGCCGAGCATCGCGATGAAGTGCGTGCACCAGATCGCCACGCCGGCCGAGATCGCCGTCAGCACCTGCCAGCCGAGCCGCTGCGTGCCGACCGTGCTCGCCGAGCGCTGGAACAGCCGCGCGGTCACCCACGAGCCGACCCCGCACAGCAGCGCGGCCAGCAGCACGAGCCAGAGATTGTGCTCATAAACGATGCACCCGAGAACTGTCGCCACACCCCATCCTTTCCTTGAACTTCCCGCTGCGCCTGCCGTCGGCGGCCGGTCGCGCACTCGGGTTGCCGCATTTCGCGACGAAACGCCTAAAAAAGATAACGGCAAGGACTAAACAAACTGAACGCCACGCCCTGGCGCGCAAACGATTCCGGTTCTGATTTTTAATTGGTGCCGGAACGGACGGGCGCCTGTGGGGCGGCGGATGGGCGGGAAGGCCGGTTTTCGGCGGCCGGGGTAGTATCGAGCGGCCCGGCGTGCGCCCGGCACGCCCGGCGTCATACAACAAGGAGAAACCGAGAGAAATGCAAGCGAACCAACCCTCCGTCCGGCCGACCCGCGTGATCGCGGGGCTGGCGTTTGCCGCCGCCGCGCTCACCGCCCATGCCGCCGACTGGATCGTGTCCGCCAACGACGGCAAGTACCAGCGTGTCGAGGGCCGCGACACCTACCTGGCCGCGCCGCCGTCCGACACGCTGACGCTGCTCGACGCCGCCACGTTCCCGCCGAAGGTCGCGCTGCAGGTGGACGTCGAGAACGGGATCCAGGGGCCGCCGCAGGCGGTTGCCGTCACGCCCGACGCGAGCGTCGCGCTCGTCGCCGCGCCCACCCGCTACGACCAGGCCGCGAAGCGGCTCGTGTTCGACACGTTCCTGCAGGTCGTGGACCTGAAGGCGGCGCCGCCCGCCGTCACGCGCATCGATCTGGCCGCGCATCCGCAGGGCATCGCGATCGACCGCTCGGGGCGGCTCGCGCTGGTCACGGACGTCGACGGCGGCGTGTCGGTGCTGCGCATCGACGGCACCGAGGGCGGCACGCGTGTCGCGCTCGACGGCAGCCTGAAGATCGGCAAGAAGCGGCTCGGCGGCGTGAGCTTCACGCACGACGGCCGGCATGCGCTCGTCGCGCTGCGCGACGAGCAGGGCGTGGCGGTGCTGAACGTGGACGGCGACAAGGTGACCGACGGCGGCACGCGCCTGTCCAGCGGGGTGGCGCCGTACACGATCGACGTGTCGAGCGACAACCGCTGGGCCGTGGTCAGCAACGTCGGGCTCGCGGGCCTGCCGGGCTATGCGGGCAAGCTCGCGGGCGATGCCGATACGGTCGCGCTGATCGACGTGTCGCGCGAGCCGTTCCGCACGGTCCAGTACCTGAGCGTGCCGTCGCTGCCGGAAGGCGTCGCGATTTCGCCGGACGGCAAGTGGATCGCCGTGCAGACGATGGACGGTTCGAACCTGACGACCGACAACGCCGGCCGCCGCGCGCGCGGCAAGGTGCTGCTGTTCGCGATCCGCGACGGCCAGGCCGTCAAGGCCGGCGAGGCGCCGGGCGGCGAGGCGGCGCAAGGGATCGTGTTTACGGCCGACAGCCGCCACGTGATCGTGCAGTTCAACGTCGAGCGGCAGCTCGCGCTCTATGCCGTCGACGGCGGCAGGCTGCGCGACACCGGCAAGCGGATCGCGCTGACGGGCGGGCCGTCGTCGCTGCGCTCGACGCCGCGCTGAGCGAGCGGGACGCGCGACCGGCGTACGGTCGCGTGTCCGGCATCGCGGGGTGCGGCTCGGCGTGCCGGCTTCGTCGTGCATGAGCCGCTCGATCCGCAGCACCCGGCTGCCGTCCTCGACGCGCAGCGCGCCGACGCTGTCGTCGTCCGCGAGGATCGCGTCGATCGACAGGTCGGCATGGCCGTGCGGCGGGGAGCGCGTGTGGCGGGGCATCGGCGCGTGCCCGGGATTCGGTGCCGCGCGTGTTACGCTCCCGGTCTCTTCGATTGACGGCGCGATTTCGGGTATTCGTGCCACTGAAGGAAGCCACAGATAATGTCTCGGGGTAATTCAAAGCAACAACATGTCGATTTTGACGATTTTGACCGCAATGACCAGTGAAAACGATGTCCGGATTGCCGTGCTCGTGCCTTGCTACAACGAGGGAATGACCATATCCCGGGTGGTCGCCGACTTCAGGCAGGCACTGCCGACGGCATCCGTCTACGTGTTCGACAACCATTCGCAGGACGACACCATCTCGGCGGCGCGCGCCGCCGGCGCGATCGTCCGGTCGGTCGCCGACCGCGGCAAAGGCAACGTGATCCGCCGGATGTTCGCCGACATCGAGGCGGATGTCTACGTGCTCGCCGACGGCGATGCGACGTACGACGCGTCCGCGGCCCCGGAGATGATCGAAATGCTCGCGCGGGACGGGCTCGATATGGTCGTCGGCACGCGCGTCGCGGAGGAAAGCGAGGCGTACCGGGCAGGGCACCGGTTCGGCAATCGCATGCTGACGCATTGCGTCGCGACGCTGTTCGGACGCACGTTTACCGACATGCTGTCGGGCTACCGGGTGTTTTCGCGGCGGTTCATCAAATCGTTTCCGGCGCATTCGACCGGATTCGAGACCGAGACGGAGCTGACCGTGCATGCGCTCGAACTGCGCATGCCGGTCGCCGAATTCCCGACCCGCTACGGCAGCCGGCCCGAAGGCTCGGTGAGCAAGCTGAGCACCTGGAAGGACGGCTTCCGGATCCTGCTGACGATCATGAAGCTGCTCAAGACGGAAAAGCCGCTGATGTTCTTCTCGGCGGGCTGCGTCGTGTCCACGCTGTTCTCCTTCTGGCTCGCCATTCCGGTGCTGGAGGAATACGCGCGGACCGGCCTCGTGCCGCGCCTGCCGACCGCGCTGCTCTGTGCGGCGCTGGTTCTGCTCGGCGCGATCCTGCTCGTATGCGGCATCGTGCTCGACACCGTGTCGCACGGCCGCGCCGAGGTCAAGCGGATGGCCTATCTGGCCGTTGGCGGCCCGCCGTCGCCGAAGGCGTGAAGCCCGCATGAAATCGCAGTTTCTTCGCTTCCTGATCGCCGGCACCGTCGGATTCGCCGTAGACGCCGGCGTGCTGTCGCTCCTCGTGCGGATGGGCGTCGGCTATTTCGAGGGCCGCGCGATCTCGTTCCTCGCCGCCGTGTGGACGACCTGGCGGATCAACCGGCGCTACACGTTCGAGCGGCGGCAGCCGCAGTCGGCATGGAAGGAATGGTGGCGCTACCTGCTGGCCATGTCGCTCGGCGGCGCGATCAACTACGGCGCGTACAGCGTCGCGATCCTGACGCTGCCGAAAGGCCCGTATCTGCCGCTGTGGGGCGTCGCGCTCGGCTCCATCGCGGGCCTGGCGGCGAATTTCGTATCGGCCCGCTGGTGGGTGTTCGGTCAACAATCACGTTAATGGACGATGGCATACAACCGCTATGAGCAGCAAGGCCGCCTCGCGCGCCTGCGGCTCATCGATCTCAATACGCCCGACGCATTGCGCGTCGCGCGCATCCTGGTTCCGGTCTTCTTCGGTCTCTATTCGCTCTGGCTCGGCGCGGATACGAACTGGGACTTGCTGAACTATCACCTGTACAACCCGTTCGCGTGGTTGAACGACAAGCTGTCGCTGGATCTGGCGCCCGCGGGTATCCAGTCGTATTTCAATCCGCTGCTCGACGTCGTGCTCTACTGGGCGAACACGCATTTGCCGTCTCGGGTGGTCGGATTCGCGTTGGGGTGGCTGCATGGGCTGAGTTTCGTGCTGATTCTCGGGATCGCGCAGCGCGTGCTGACCGACCTGCCCGAGAAGGACCGGTATCGCGTGCCGCTGTTGCTCGCGCTGGCCGGTTGCCTGACCGGCAACTTCCTGTCGGGCCTCGGCAATTCGATGGGCGATGACACGACCGTGCTGTTCACGCTGGCGGGCCTGCTGCTGCTGCTGTCGGGCTGGGACAGGCTGGGTACGCTGACGCTGCGCGCCATCGGCGCCGCCGTGGCGGCCGGCATCGTGGTCGGGCTGGGCGTGGGGCTGAAGCTGACCAATGCGGTCTTTGCGATCGCCCTCTGCGCGGGGCTGCTGAGTTATCCGGCGGGCATCGCGGCGAAGCTGCGCATCGGCGTGCTGTTCGGGGTCGGCGTGCTGGCCGGCATGGCCGTGACCGGCGGCTACTGGCATTTCCACATGTGGGAACGGTTCGGCAATCCGCTGTATCCGCAGTTCGGCATGTTCTTTCCGAACCCGATGGCGACCCCGGACGTCGCGGGCGACATCCGCTGGCGCCCGCACGGCTTCTGGGAAAACGTGTTGTGGCCGATCCTCATTACGCTCGATTCCAGGCGGGTGGGAGAAACGCCGATCAGGCAGGTGATCTGGTCGCTCGTCTACGTGCTGCTGCTGGCCTGGGCCGTTCGCGGGCTGCTGCGCAGCAAGGCGGCATCGATCGCGCGGCCGCTCGGCGCGCGCGCGCGACTGATCGTGCTGTTCGTCGTGATCGGCTTCGTCGTCTGGATGCGGCTGTTCAGCATCTACCGGTACATCGTCGGCATCGAGATGCTGGCGCCGCTGCTGGTCTGGATCGTGCTGAACCGGTTGTTGCCGGCCGACAGCGCCCGGCGCGCCGCGAAGTGGGCGCTGGTCGGCGCCACGGCGATCGTGGTGACGGGTGGGGCGCGAACGTGGGGGCACGAGGGATGGAGCGATCCGCTCTACCACGCGCAACTGCCGACGATCGCCCAGCCGGAGCGGACGACCGTGATCATCGGCACCACGCGCGGCAACGCATTGACATGGCTGGCGACGCTGTTTTCGCCGCAAGTGGCATTCATGCAGGTCGACAGCAGCTTCCCGGGTACCGACCTGTTCCGTGAGCGGATGCGCGAGACCGCGCGCACGAGGGGCGGGCCCGTCTATGCGATCGTCGACGGTGAATACAACGGCCGTGCCGATTCCACCGCGCGCGCCGATCGTATCGTCGATACCCTGGGCTTGACGCGCGGCGAGCGAGGGTGTGCGGCACTGCGCTGGGCCGCGCATCGCTTGCGTCTTCACGTATCCGTAGCGGCGGCGTCCACTGCGGGGCGCTTATGCGAACTGCAACCGCTGCCTGCCGACATCCAGGAAAACGACGCGAAAAACCACGAGAACCTGGTGCGCGCGGCAGAGATGTTTCAGCGCAATGGTTTCGACTTGCAATTGCCGTCCTGTATCCGATACTCGGGTGGAGTCGGAACCGGAAAGCGCGCGTATCAGTGGTGTCAGGTGTCGCTGCACTGACGCGCAGTGACGATGCTCGACGCCGCGGCGCGAGCGGGACATGCGCGCGGCCGGACCAAGCAGTTGCTCAACGCGTCGCTGTCCCGCACCCTGCCCGAACAGCGGCTTGCCGAGCAGGAACGCTTCGCCGAGTGCACGGCGGATGTCGATTTCGAACACAGCGTGCGCGTTCGTCGACAAGCGGAAGCCCCGGTTCGAAGGGCGGTGAGCGGGATGCGCGGGACGGCCGCCGCGTCGTCAATCACATGGAAACGCGAATCCGTCGCTGGATTCCGTACTCGCCGCGCTGCAAACGCACCGACGGCAATCACTCGTCCTCATGCTCGGACACGGCGGCGTCGCGCGCATCGCCCGCCGCCGTCTCGCCGAGATTCACGTCGCCCATGCCCTTGTTGAGCTGGTTCAGGAAGTGCACGAGCGACACCTTGTCGTCGAAGCGGAAACTCGCGAGCGCCTGCCGATAGAACTCGTAGATCTTCGGCTGCAGGCTGTCCCAGAAGGCCCGCCCCTGCGGGGTCATCACGACGATCTTCGCGCGCCGGTCGACGGTGTCGGCCACGCGCCGCACGTGCTCCTCGCGCTCCAGGCGCTTGAGTACGCCATCGAGGCTCTGCCGGCTGACGACGAGATAGTCGGCCAGCTCGGAAAACGACATCCCGTCGGCCACCTGCTGGCGCGACAGCGCGCCCAGCACGGACCACTGCACCGTCGTGATGCCCAGCGCCTTGATCGTCTGCCGGTCGAGGGTATTGCCGGCCTGGAACAGCCGGAAGAACAGGCGGTTATGGATGGACGATACGGATTGATCGTACGAAGGATCGATGTGGGTCATGGGTCGTCTGGTGATTCGCGCGGCGCCGGGCCCGCGCGCCCCGCTATTCTAAGACGTCGGCGGGGCGGTTCGGCGGCATCGGCAGGCGGATGCGCGCGCTGCGGGGCATCCCGGTGACGGGCGGGGAGACCCGATGAGGACAGCATCGACTTCGACGAGTACCGGGGATCTGCCGGGTGAGGCGAGCGGCGCGTGCCGCCAATGCCGACGTGTGGCGCTGGTTCTCGTGGTTGAGGGAGGCGCGCCGCATACGCTGGTGCCTTGCGACGGATAGGTGGTACGTCAGCGTCGACAACCTTCACGTCGCCACCGAGCCGGGCTTCGACGGCGCGATCCGCGCTGCCAAGGCCAAGGCCAAAGCCAAAGCCAAAGCCAAAGCCAAAGCCAAAGCCAAAGCCAAAGCCAAAGCCAAAGCCAAGGTCGACCAATGAGAGATCGCGCCGTTCGAGCGGGCGCTGCGCAGGCGGCGCACCGCATGACGGCGCGCCGCGTAGCAAGTTGGATCGACCGCGCTTGCGCGCACCGGCGCACGGACCACTGACCGTGCGCCGGCGCGCGCGCCGTTACGTTACGCCGGAAGCTGCGGCACCGTCACCGACGTGCCGGCCGGATCGAGCGTCAGCTCGGTGCCGGGCGTCGGCCGCAGCGTCGCCTCGTTGTCGCTCGACAGCACGACGAGCCCGAGCCGATGGCCCGCCGCGAGCTTGTAGTCGCGCGGCATGAACGTCAGGCGCAGGTCGTACGGCATGCCGGGCAGCACCGGCTCGGAGAGCCAGCTCGACAGGCGGTTGCGCGGGTCGGTCCACGCGCGGGTGACGATCGTCGCGCTGCCGTCCGGCGCGCGATCGACGAGCAGCGCGGTCACGTTCGCGGTGGCCGAGAACGTCAGCCGCACGCGCGCGGTCACGCTGCCCGAGATCCGCGTCGCGCTCGCGAGCGGCGCCGTCTCGAAGCGGGAGCGGTGCTCGCCCGTGTTCGCGTTCGCCAGCGTGAGCGCGGTGAGCCGCGCGTCGTCGGTGAACTTCACGAGCGGGCCGCCGGTCGGCTCGCGCAGCAGCGAGCCGGTGCCCGTGCCGTCGCCGCCCGCGAAATACGCGACCGGTGCCGCGCCGCGCGCCGGCCAGCTCGCTTCCTTCAGCAGCGTGCCGTCCGCCTGCTCGATCACCGCGCCCGGGCTGCGCTCGACGCCGTTGTCGAAGCCGAGCAGATAGCGCGTGAACCAGCGATTCACCTGCGCGGTCCATTCGGTGGCCATCGCCGGCACGCGGGTCGGATCGGTGTGACGCGCGCGGTGCAGCCACAATTGCGCCGGCACGCCCTGGCGCCGCATCGCGAGATACCACGACGTCGACTGGTCGGTGCGCACGTTGTCGTCGGTGAGCCCCTGCGCGACGAGCGCCGGTGCGACCGCGAGCGCGGTCGGAATCTCGCGCGCCGCCCAGAACGCCGAGTAGTCGCCCGTCTTGCGATCCTCCCGCTGCAGCGCCTCGTCGACGAGGTGCGTGCAGCGTTCCGGATGCGGGTTCGTCAGCAGCGCCTTGATGTAGACGTCGACGTCCTCGCCCTGGTAGCCGTCCGGCGCGCGCACGAGCCCGCCCGAGCGGTAGTAGCCGTACATGTTCGACAGCCCGGCCACCGGCACGATCGCGTCGAGCCCGCGCGTGCGCAGGCTCGCGACCATCTTCGGCAGCGTGCCGTCGTACGACACGCCGTACATGCCGACGTGGCCCGTCGACCAGTTCGCGACCACCGGCTTGCCGTTCACGTCCTTCGCGGCGGCGCCGCGCCCGAGCCAGTGGATCACCGACGCCATCGCGACCGATTCGTCTCGCGTCAGGATCGTCGGGCAGCCGTCCGAGCCCGCGGTGCCGAGCGAATCCGCATAGACGATCGTGAAGCCGCGCTGCACGAAGTAGCCTTCGATCCACGAACGCCCGGCCGCGGCCGCCTCGAGCTGCTGCAGGATGCGGGTCTGCGGCGCGGCGGCCATGATGCGCGCCGACGTGGTGGGGTGCGGCGTGCCGTCGAGCTCGACGTCGACGTTGTGGTTCGGGCTGTCGGCGAGGTTGTTGTAGTACGGGCTCGCCAGCACGATCACCGGCGTGCGCGCGCCGGTCGCGGTTTCGGCCGGGCGCACGATGCGCACGTGAATCCGGTCCTGCGTGCCGTCGCCGTCGGAATCGACCGGCGTGTCGACCCATGCTTCCTCGGCGATCGTGCCGCCCGACAGCGACGGCTGGACCTGGCCGTCCTGGATGACGGGCCGATAGCGGCCGCTCGTCAGGCTCGCATACGGCACGCCGGACGGCGAGAAGCGCGCGGCGAGCTGCTTCGCGTCGGCCGCGGGCGCCGCGGCTTCGTCCTGCCGGCCCTGCGCGAGCGCGGAAGCGCCGGGCACGCCGGCGCCGTCTTCGCCGCCGCATGCGGCGAGCGTGGCGGCGGCCGCGAGCGCGACGAGCCAGGCGCGTCGCGGTTCGGTTCGATGATGTCTCATTGTTGTCCTTGTATCGATACGGATCGGGAAACGGTCATCCCGTGATGGATGGCGTCGTGTGGAACGAAGCCGGCTGACGCTGCCGGCCGCATCGCACGCGGCATCGCCCGGACTCGGCCGGGCGCGTTCGCGACGCGATGCTTCGGCGCCGCCGGCACGGCAAGGCCGGCCGGCGGCGCCGCGAGACGGGCGTTGCAACCGGGAGCAGGCGGCGCGCGCCGCATGCCGCGCGCGAACGCGCCGCCTGCTCGCGGCAACGCCCGTGTTCGCTTACTGCGCGGCGGCGGCGACGGCGTTGCCCGCGTCGAGCAGGCCCGCGCCGCAGGTGCTCGTCGAGCAGTTCGAGCCGCTCGCGAACGGCCGCGCGGTCGATTGCAGGATCTGCAGCACGCGCGCCGGCGACAGCGACGGATTGACCGCGAGCATCAGCGCGACCGTGCCCGCGACGTGCGGCGTCGCCATGCTCGTGCCGTTGTAGCTCGCGTAGCTGTCCGCGCCCGGCGACGTCTGGCCGGCGTTGAGCGTCGACAGGATGCCGACGCCCGGTGCGGCGATCTTCACGGCCGGGCCGGTGTTGCTGAAGCTCGCGCGCACGCCGCGGCTGTCGATCGCGGCGACGGCGATCACGCCCTGGCAGTTCGCGGGCTGGCTCTGCGCGACGGGGCCGCCGCTGTTGCCGGCCGCGACGACGACGTTCGTGCCGCGCGCCGTGATCGCGTTGATCGCGTTCTGGTAGGTCGTGCTGCAGGTGCGGCCGTAGCCGCCGAGGCTCAGGTTCAGCACCTTCGCCGGGTTCGGGTTCGCCGGCGCGCCCGGCACCGCGAGCCCCGCGGCCCAGCGCATGCCGTCGGCGATGTCGCTCAGCGTTCCGCCGCACTTGCCGAGCACGCGCACCGGCAGCACCTTGCCGGCCCACGAGATGCCCGCGACGCCGTTGCCGTTGTTCGACACCGCGCCGATCGTGCCGGCGACGTGCGTGCCGTGCCACGAGCTGTTGCTCGCGCCGCAGTCGTAGAACGGGCCGTTCGGATCGGCGTCTTCCTGCGCGGTCACCCAGTCGCCCGGATCCAGTGCGCTGTTGTCGCGGCCGCCGCCGTCGTTCGCGCCGGCCGGATCCGACACGAAGTCGTAGCCGGGCAGCAGGTTGGCCGCGAGGTCCGCGTGCGGACGATAGCCCGTATCGATCACGCCGACGACGACGCTCGCCGAGCCCGTCGTGCGATCCCATGCCTTCGGCAGGTTCGCGCCGCCGGCCGGATTGAAGTAACCCCACTGCTCGGAGTAGCGCGTGTCGTTCGGCACGAGGAACGCGCGCATCCGCGCGTCCGGCTCCGCATACTCGATCGCGCCGTCCGCCGCGAAATCGCGCGCGAGCGCTTCGGCTTCGGCCACCGACACATGGCGCTGCAGCGACAGCACGGTCGCGCCGCCCGACATGTCGCGCTTCACGCGCAGGCCGGCGGCGGGGTCGCCCGCGTTGCCGGGCGCGGTGGCGGCGGACGCGCCGAACGCGCGCGCGCCGGCGCGGGCCTTGCGCGCGGCGAGCACGCGATCGATCACCGCCTGCACGTCCGTGGGCTCGGCGCGCGCGATCGACGCGCCGGGCGAGGCCTTCGCGGCGCGCAACTTGATGATGAGCTGGTTGACCGCATCGGCCGGCCCGGGGCCGGACGGCGCGGCGGCCGCTTGCGCCCAGGCGGCCGACGCGAGCCCGGCCAGCGCCGCGCCGACGACGGTCGATTTAAGCGAAGCAGTGCGAATCAATCTGGACATGCCCATACACCCCCCAGGATGGCATTGAACGGCACGAGTCGACGATGTTGTAGGTGTAGCTGGATCTTTGCTGCGATGCCGGCGAGAAAGAACACGCCGCGCCGATGCGAACGACCAGGAATCGATCGGGCGGCGTGTTGCCGGCAAAACGGTTGCGGCCGATCGATTCATCCGGCCGCGCGGGGCCGGACGATGCGTCGTCCGCCGGAGTTGTGTGACGGGAACTGACTGTTGCGAAACGGTGCCCGTGTTCGTTACGCGATGCGTGCGCCGCAGAGGCCCGTTTTTCTTTCCGGAAGCTTGCACAAAACTTATCCGACTGAAATCGTCATGTCAAACATTTTTAGCTTGAATCAAAAAAAGTTTGATTGTGTTGGAAGCTGGATCGATGACGAGGCGGTTGTATGGGGAATTGATGACTGCGCTGCAAGAGTCGGCGTCATTGTTTGGTGATTCGATGCGTCGATGCAGGTCAGCCGACGCATCGACGTCATCAATGCGTGCCCGCCTTCTTCATCAGCGCGTCCCGCGCATGCGCCGACAGCGTGGGGCTGATCGCGATCTGCTTGATGAGCGGCGCGTAGGCGACCGCCGCGAGCTTGTTCAACTGCGCGAGCAGGACGGTTTCGGGAATCGCCCCGAGATCGGTGGTCAGCCTGACGTTGTCGCTGGCCGTCAGGCACGCGAAGTTGCCGTTGGTCGTGTAGATCCACAGGTACGGCGGGATGTGATCCGGCGCCAGCACGGATTTTTCGGTGATCAGATTCTGGCGCGTGATGGCCGGATTGTTGGCAGTGAGATCGGCCCATTGTGCGGTGTCCTGATCGTCGACGGTCGGCACGTCGCGCAGCGACGCGATCAGCAGCGTCGCGTCCTCGGTCGCATACACCGACGAGCGCCACATCTCGCGCGCCAGGTACAGCCCTGCGCCGACGAGATTGTCGGCCGCCTTCGGGATGCCGGCCGCATGCTGTGCGAGCCGCCCGTGCGTGCACGCATCGATCCACTGCACGTTGTACGCGGCGGGCCCCCACGAATACCAGAGGCCCGTCGTGCGCTTGTCGCCGGAGACCGAACGGAATTTTTGCGCGGCGCTCGTGTACGACTCGATCCCGGCGATGTCGCCGGCGCTCACGCGCACCGCCGGGCTCGGCGGCGTGCCCGTCGGGGCGATGCGGTAATGCAGCGTCGTGCCGCCGGGCGTCGTTTCGGTATCGACGCCTTCGATGACGCCGCTGCGGCCATCTTTCAGGCGCACGTGTTGTCCTGCTTCGTAGATCGGCATGGTTGGCTCTCCAGTGCTTGCGTGGACGGGTGAAGGCCCGCGAGCGGGCATGCGTGAACGATAGGCGTGCGCGCGGCGACGGCCCATGGGCCGAACGTGCCGCGCGAGGTCACGGGACGAAGGGCCGGGGCGTTTGCGAGCGGATGCCGATAGACTCTCTGTTACGTACGCTCATTCGCGCATGACGCCGGTCATGCGCCCACCGGACTTCCCGCGATGCGAAGACACGCGCAGCACGACACGCCGACCGTCCTGTTCGGCGCGTTCGATCGGCACAATTTCGGCGACCTGCTGTTCCCGCACGTCGCCGAGCGCATGCTCGACGGCGGCGACCTGCGTTTCGCCGGCCTGGCCACGCGCGACCTGCGCCGCTACGGCGGCCATCGCGTCGACGCGTTCGCCCGGATCGCGGCGGATTCGCGCGGGCACGCGCTGAACG
The DNA here is from genome assembly GCF_902830275.1 of Burkholderia stagnalis. Taxonomy (GTDB): domain Bacteria; phylum Pseudomonadota; class Gammaproteobacteria; order Burkholderiales; family Burkholderiaceae; genus Burkholderia; species Burkholderia stagnalis. The sequence goes on from NZ_CADESW010000005.1 coordinate 188,842, forward strand.
TCGTGCATGTCGGCGGCGAACTGCTGACCTGCAATGCATGGGAAGCGGCCGTCATGCTGTCGCGCCCGGGCGAGACCCGGGACGACCTCGCGCATGCCGACACGTGGGCGCAAAACGGGCCCGCGTGGGCGCATGCGCGGTTCGGCACGGCGTCGCTGGCGCCGTACGTGCTGTCGCGGCATGCGTATCCGGACGCGCCGATGCGCCGCGTCGCGTTCAATGCGGTCGGCGGCGTCGCGCTCGACGCAGTCGATGCGGCGCTGCGCGACGAGGTGCTCGCCGCGCTCGCGGCGGCGGACGACGTCAGCGTGCGCGACGCGCACACGCATGCGCTGCTGAGCGCGGCGGGCATTCGCGCGCGGCTCGTGCCCGATCCGGCAGCCATGACCTGCGCGCTGTTCGGCGCGCGGATTCGCCGCCACGCCGGCGAGCGCGCGATGCGGGAGGTGTTGCGCGCGTTTCCCGGCGGCTATGCGGCCGTGCAGTTCAGTGCCGATTTCGGCGACGATGCCACGCTGGACCTGCTCGCGCATGCGCTGACGCGCGCGGCGGAGTCGCATCGGCTCGGCATCGTGCTGTTCCGCGCGGGCGCGGCGCCATGGCATGACGATCTCGCGTGCTACGAGCGCATCGCCGGCCGGATGCGGGGCGCGTCGGTCAGGCTCTTTTCGTCGCTGGATCTGTGGGATATTGGCGCGCTGATTGCCGGCAGCCGCGTGTATTGCGGCAGCAGCCTGCATGGCCGGATCGTCGCGATGTCGTTCGCGCGGCCGCGCGTCAACGTCCGTCATCCGGGCGACGGCGCGCGGATGACGAAGGCGGGTGCGTATGTGGCGGCGTGGGAGGCGGCGGGGGTGCCGGGCGTCGTCGGCGTGGATGATGTCGGCGATGCGATCGGCGACGCACTGCATGCGGATGCGGCGACGCTCGAAGGCAAGGCGAGGGAACTGGCCGATCTTTACCGCGAAGGGTTCGCGTGGGTGCGCCGAATGTTTTGACCAACGAGAGTGGACATGACCTTGCTTGGTCTTTCCGATCCCCGCGTCGCGCAGATTCCGGTCGTCGACACCGGCGAGCCGCTGGTCGCGCTCGATGGGCTGAGCACGCGGCTGCGAATGGATCATTCGACGGAACACCGCGCCAACCTCGGTTATGACCTCGATTTTCGCGCGCGCGAGACGGTCGGCGTGAAACTGGCGAAAGCGTCGATACAGCTTCCGGATGGTTTTACGTTGCTGGTGAAAGAGTCCTTACGTCCGTCGACGCTGCAGGACAAGTGGTTTCGGGAGTATCGGCACAAGATCCTGGCCCACCATCCGGGCATCGCGGAAGACGACGCGAACGTGTTGGCTTCCCGGTACGTCGCGCCGCCTTCGGTCGCCGGGCATCCGACCGGCGGGGCGATCGACGTCACGCTGTGCGATGGCGAAGGCAGGGAACTGAATCTCGGATGCCCGTACGACGCCGATGAGGCCTCGTCCAACGGCGCGTGCCGCTCCGCGTGCGACACGCTGGAGCCGCAAGCCGCGGCGCATCGCCGGATCCTCTTTACCGTTCTGGGCGAAGCAGGCTTCGTCAACTACCCGTTCGAATGGTGGCATTGGTCCTACGGCGACCGATATTGGGCTGTGGTTACGCGGCGCGAACATGCGATTTATGGGGCTGTAGATATGCGCTGACGCGCATCCGTGCCGGTGCTGCAAGAAGCGGCGTGACGCGCGCGACCCCTTCCGAATGAACGGAAGCGGTCGGCGCGCCACGTGACGCTCGAATCCCTCACTCGTGCTTCGGGGAAGGCAGCGTTTCGAAATCCTGGTGCAGGCTCGCCGTCGCGCGCGAGGCGTCCCACGCATTCGAACTATGACGCGCCGCCTCGAAATCGCGCGCGGGCCCGACGGTCATCGACGCCGCGGCATTGAGCGCCGAACCGAACGCGGTGACTGCGCCGTCGCTGTATTCGCCGCGTTGCAAATGCCCGAGTGCGTCAGTGCCGAACGACTTGCTTTCGGTCATGTGCGCACCGGTGTGCGTCTGCGTGCCCTGGGAGATGCCGTGGAGGTTGCCGAGCACGCTGTCGCGCGAACCCGGCGTAATGCCGAACCCATTGCTCTGCAGCGTCGAGCTGACGTGATGCACGGCCGCCGAATAGTAGGTTGCGTTCGATTGTCCCATGTAGGCGGCGGATTGCTCCGTCACCTCCTGGCGGAGCGTATGCGGCGTCGACAGGTTCTGCAGGCCCGTCAGCGATGCGCCACCGGTCGAACGCTCGTTCGGGCGCCGGGTCGGCTGGGAATCGCCGCTCGACGGAGCAGGCGTGGTGTAGTTCTGCAGCGGCGCGGCGTGGCCGCCGTTGATTTTATCGGGCATGGTCGAGACCTTTGCTCAAGAGATGAAAGGGCCGCCGGGCGCCGCGGCGCTCGACGGAACGATCGACTGGCAGTGTGTTCGTCGAAACCGGATGTCGGCGACCGTCGATCGATGGAGGCATGATGCGCGTCGCGGCGAAGGGGGCGGCGTGACATGCGAAGCGCGCGACGCGAAAGCGAAACGTCGAATGCATGGGCAGGCATCGGGTGTCGCCGCGCATCGCTCACTCACCGCCGCTGCAACACCGTCCGCATCGCCGTCACGTCATCAGGCGCGCGCTCACCCGATGCCGCCTGCTCCGCATACGTGCGCCCCGCATCCGTCGCGCGGGCATGCGACGTCGCCGCATCGTTCGCGAGACTGATCTCGATGCGCCGCACGATCAGGCTTTCGATCGCGACGCGCGCCTCGCCGCTGCGCATGCCGAGATCGCGCATCAGGTTGAATGCGTTCATGAGATCGGCATCCTTGTCGATCGCATCGCGCAGCGCGCGCTTCTGCTGCGACGTCGACGCATCCTTCGCGTGTATGCCCCGGTAGAACGCATGCAGCTTCGCGTGACCTTCGCCCGCGAAGCGATCGATGCTGCGGTCGACGATCGTCATCGCGTGCTTGGCCGTCAGGTCGGCCATGTCGTTCTTGTTCGTCGTCGATTTCTTCTCGTCGATCCAGCGCCCCGGAAAGACCTTGCCGAAGCGCTTGCGATCGGCCTCGATCCGCCCGTTGTCCTTCAGCACCGCATGGATCCCCTTGATCGCTTCGTCGGGCGTCTCGTCGCTGATGCCGCGCGGATCGAGCGACATGCGATCGCGCAGCGCGTTGCGGTCGATCTCGCGCGCCTTGTCGTTGCGCATCCGCTGCTTCACGCCGCGCACGCCCTTGCCGATGTCGAGTGCGTTCATCAGCCCGAGCGCGAAGCCCGCCTGTTTCGTCGCGATCGCGGCCGCGCTGGCCGGCGCGGCCGCAAGCCCATGCGTGCCGGCGATCAGCGCCGCGCCCGACGCGATGCCGAGCGCGTTGCGGCCGAGCTCGTAGGCGGCGCGGCTCATCCGCTTGCCGGCGACTTCGTGGCGGATGTAGAGCGTCAGCAGCACGTCCTTCGCACGCGCGCTTTCGGCCGCAAGCTGCGGATCGTCGCTCGCCGCGAGCGTCATCACCTTGTCGAGGTCGTAGTCGAGCCTGCCCTTGCGGTCGCGCGTGAGCATCAGCCGGTCGAGCCGGCGCGCATCGCTGCCGGCGGCCGCGCCGCTGAACGCCGCGACGTCGCGGTCGCGCATCGCCGACAACTGGTGGTCGTAGCGCCGGCGCTTGCGCCACGACGCGAACAGCGCATGGCCGTTCATGCCCGCGCCGACCGTCTCGTGCGCGAGGCCGGCGCCGAGCCCGCCGATCGCGAGGCCGGTTGCGTCCGCGCCGTGATGATTGGCGGCGGCGGCGTTGAACAGCGGCGCGAGCGGGCGGATGCCGTTCGCCTCGACGAGCGTGAAGCCCGGCTTGCTGCGGTCGTAGGCCTGGCCGGGCTGGCGTTCGGGATGCGGGGCGTGGAATGCGTCGGCGGGCGGCGGAGCAGCCTGCTGTGTAGTGGGCGGGGGCGGTGGAGGCGGCGGCGCGGTGGTCGGCGACGTGCTGCCGTTCGTCTGGCCGATGATGGCGCCAAAAGAAAGCGGCTCGCCGAGCGACAGCGGCGGCAGCTGCGGCGGCGCTTCGTTTCGGCCTTGATGGCCCGCTTCACGCGCGCTGCGCAACTGCCCGTGCGAGAACGCGCCGAGCGAGCGCCTCGGCCGGTCGCTTGACGGGCTCGACGAGGAACCCGGCGCGTTCCGGTCCGGATCGGCGACGGTGGACGACTGCGTTGACTGCTGAACCGACTTCAACATGACGACGTGCCTCCTGTATGGATCGATACCCCCCGGCAAACGACATGAGCGCCGATGCGCGCTTCCTGCAGATTTCCCGCTAGTGACCGGCGAGCTGCTTCACCTGCTGCGCGAGCCCCGCCAGCGAAATCTGCCCGCGCATCTCGCTGACGAAACTCCCCGCCAGCACCGCGACGATCAGCACCGCGATCGCGCCCTTGAGCGGCTGGCTGACGTTCATCAGGTCGAGCTTCTGCGCAGACCGCGACACGAACGCCAGGCCCAGGTCGACGAGCAGCAGCATCGCCATCATCGGCGTGGCGATCCGCGCGACCATGTTCATCAGCATGTCGATGCGCGCCTGCGCGAACATTTCGAGCAGCGGCGCGGGCACCGGATCGAACGAGCCGAGCGGCCACCACGCATACGATTCATACAGCGCGCCGAGCAGGAACGTCATGCCGCCCAGCAGCCAGAACGACGCGATCGTCAGTTGCCCGAACAGCGTGGCCATCAGCGACGTCTGCGCGCCCGAGCTCGGGTTCTGCATCTGCACGTTGTTGAAGCCGGCGAGATCGTCGACGTAGGTGCCGATCGCCTCGGCGGCCCAGAACACGGTGGACGCCGCGATGCCGAGCACGAGCCCGATCACGGCCTCCTTCGCGCAAGCGATCACGAGGAACGCGCCGTGAAGCTGCGGCAGCAGCGCCTGTTGCCCGCACGCGACGAACAGGCACCAGACCGCGGCCGCGCCGCTGCGCATCGGGCCTTTCATCACGTTGTCGGCGGTCGCGGGCAGGATCGTCATGATCACGAGCAGCCGCTCGCTCGACAGCGCAAGCAGCACGATGAAGCTGATGAATTCGTCGCCCAGGTGCTGCAGCGGAAAGATGTCGTAGGTCGTCATGCGTCCGTCTCGTTGGATGCCCGCGCGGCCGCGAGCCGGCGCGCGAGCACGCCTTCCTCGATCTCCTCGTCCTGCACGTCCTCGGCGGCTGCGTCGGCCGCGCGCGCGAGCCGGCGGATCCGCTCGCGCACGACGTCGATCTGCGCGTCGTTGCGCGCGATCTGGCGCGCGGTCGCGGCGAGCTGGTCGAGCTTCGCCTGCAAGGCCGCACGCAGCCGTGCGCACTGTGCGCTCGCAAGCGCGTGCTCGTCGAGCAGCACGTCGCGATAGCGGCGGCATGCCGCGTAATCGCCGATCGTGAACGGCGCGTGGCCGGCGGCCATCGCGTCGACGCGCGCCGCATAGCGATTCGCCGCGTCGAGCTTCGCGTGCGCGTGCGCTTCGCCCTGCGCGAGCTCGGCCGCCGCCGCGTCGCGTTCGGCGCGCTGCGCGGCCTGCGCGTCGCGCAGCTTCGCGCCGCGCTGCTCGCGCCGCGCGAGCAGCGTCTCGAACGCGCGTTGCGTGCGGTGCTTCATTGTTGGACGAGCGCGTGCAGCGCGGCGAGCGTCGCTTCGGGCGCCATGTACTCGTCGGTGCGCTGGTTGAGGAACGCGCGGATCCGGTCGATCTTCGCGACGGCCTCGTCGGCCGCCGGGTCGCTGCCGGCCTGGTATTCGCCGAGCTGCAGCAGCGTCTCGATCTCGCGATGCTTCGCGAGCAGCTGGCGCAGCCGGCCGGCCGCGCCGACGTGCTCGCGCGTCGTGACCTGCGGCATGATCCGCGACAGGCTGCCGAGCACGTCGATCGCCGGATACTGGTTGCGCGCGGCGATGTCGCGCGACAGGATGATGTGGCCGTCGAGAATGCCGCGCACTTCCTCGGCGATCGGGTCGCTGCCGGAATCGTCCTCCGCGAGCACCGTATACAGCGCGGTGATCGAGCCTTGCTCGCCCATCCCGGTGCGTTCGAGCAGGCGCGGCAGCTCGGCGAACACCGAAGGCGGGAAGCCGCGCCGCGCGGGCGGCTCGCCGGCCGCGAGGCCGATCTCGCGGCCGGCGCGCGCGAAGCGCGTCAGCGAATCCATCATCAGCAGGACGCGCTTGCCCTGGTCGCGGAAATACTCGGCGATCGCGGTGGCGGCATACGCGGCCTTCGCGCGCTCGATCGACGAGCGGTCGGAGGTCGCGCACACGACCACCGAGCGCGCCATGCCGTCCTCGCCCATGATCAGCTCGACGAACTCGCGCACTTCGCGGCCGCGCTCGCCGATCAACGCGATCACGTTGATGTCGCACGACGCGCCGCGCGCGAACATCCCGAGCAGCGTGCTCTTGCCGACGCCCGCGGGCGCGAAGATCCCCATCCGCTGGCCTTCGCCGAGCGTGATCAGGCCGTCGACGATGCGCACGCCGGTCGCGAGCGACGCGTCCACCATGCGCCGCGACATCGGGTTCGGCGGCGGCGCGAGCACCGGGCGCAGCGCGTCGTAGTCGAGCGGGCCGCGCCCGTCGATCGGCTCGCCGAAGCTGTCGATCACGCGCCCGAGAATGCCGTGGCCGACCTTCACCGACAGCGGCCGTCGCAGGCCGATCACGCGCGTGCCGCGATTGACCTCGCCGAGCGTGCCGAACGGCGACAGCAGCGCGACGTTGCGCGTGAAGCCGACCACTTCCGCATGCTGGATCAGCACGCCCGACGCACTGCGCAGCTCGCACAGCTCGCCGAGCGTCGCCTCGAGGCCGACGACGCGCACGATCGTGCCGATCACCTCGAGCACCTTGCCGGTCATGCCGACGGCGGGCTCGATCGCGAGCCGCGCGGCCATCGCGTCGGCGACGCGGGACAGGTCGGTCAGCGCGTTCATGCGCGCCCCGCGTCGTCGAGTGCGCGGGCGAGCGCCGCGCGGATCGCATTCAGCTGCGTGTCGAGGCTCGCGTCGACGGTGCCGAAGTCGGATTCGCACACGCAGGTGCCGCGCGCGACGCGCGCCTCGACCACGACGTCGACGGGCACGTTGCGCCCCTGCCGGCGCCACGCGTCGGCGAGCAAGCCGAACTGCTCGCGCGCGGCGTCGTAATCGGCGTCGCACACGCGCACCGTCAGGTAGCTCGCGCCGGCGACGACGCGCTCCACCGTCTCCGCCGCGCGCGCGAACAGGCCGCGCGCGTCTTCCGTGCGCACCATCTGCTGCACGGCCGCGGCGACGAGCTCCGCGAGCCGTTCGCGCATCCGGTCGCGCACGTTGCGCTCCTGCTCGAACGAATCGGCCGCTTTCGCGTGCCAGTCGGCGATCGCCTGCGCGCGGCCCGCGTCGTAGCCGCGCGCATAGGCGCTGTCGTGCTCGCGCTGCGCTGCTGCGACGAGCGCGTCGGCCTGCGCACGCGCGTCGGCGGCGATCCGCGCGGCGTCGTCGCGGGCCGTGCGCAGCACGGCGTCGCGTTCCGCCGCGAGCGCGTCGAGCGCGGCGTCGAGCGCCTCGACCGTCTCGTACGCGTCGCGGCGCAGCACGCCGTGCGGCGCGTCGATGCAGAGATCGTCGGCGAGCGGGATCTGTCGGTTCTTCAGCCAAAAAGCCATGACCACTCCGGAAACAGCGACGGCAGGCGCGCGAGCAGCGTCGCGCCGTCGGCGCTCGCGCCAGCGTGTTCGATCCACGGCGGGCGCACGGCGTCGCGCGGCAGCGCGAGGCGCACGATGCGCATCGGCCCCGCCGCCGACCACGCCCGTTCGTGCTCGAACAGGCACCAGCCTTCCCAGGCGACGTCGTCGCCGGACAGTTGCGCGAGCGGCGCGGCCGGCTCGCGCCGGTCGAGATCGCGCGCGCGCGGCGCATCCGGCAGCGCGGCCAGCGCGCGGCAGCCGTCGGCGCCGACCCAGCCGGCAAGCCGTTCGCGGCTCGCCCGGTCGATCCAGTGGCGCAGCTCGGTGCGCCGCCGCAGCAGCGCGCGCACGCGCAACAGCCGCAGCGCGTCGGCGACGGGCAGCGCGGCGAGCCGGTTCGCGGGCGCATCGAAGCCGTCGAGCGACGGCGACGCAATGCCGAGCGTGCGCAGCAGCCGCAGCGAGCACGCGGCGCGCAGCGCGGGCGCATGGGCATGCATCGTCGCGACGAGCGGCGCGAGCGCGCCGTGCCAGCTCGCGTGCACCCAGTCGGCCGCGCGTCGCGCGTTCGTGTCGTAGCCGGCGAGCCACGCGGCCCGCGTCGCGACGCTCGCGACCGTCGCGCCGCCGCTCATCGCGCGGCGGCCTGCTGAGAAGCAGCCGCGTTCGCATCGCCGCCGCCACCGCCGCGCAGCCGCGCGGCGAGGCCGCCCGCGCCCGCGCCGCCCTGCTTGCGCGCGCGCCACCACAGCACGCCGCCGCCGGCCGCGAGCAACACGCACACGACGACGGCGATCAGCACGCCGACGAGCGCGACGCCGCCGGATTTCTGCGCGGACGGCTGCGCGGCCGACACGAGATCGATCGGCTCGGCGGCGACCGACGTGACGCTCACCTCGTCGTATTTCAGCCCCTCGACGCTATGGACGACGAGGTTCTTGATCTGCGGCGTGAGCGTCGCGAGGTTCGCGTTCGGCCGGTACTTGATGAACACCGACGCCGACGACGGCTTCGCGACCTGCGCGAGCGGATCGTTGTTCGGCAGCACGATGTGCACGCGCGCGACCACGACGCCGTCGATTTTCGACAGCGTGTCCGACAGCTCCTGCGACACGCCGTAGATGAACCGCACGCGCTCCTCGGTCGGCGTCGACACGAGGCCGTCCTTCTTGAACAGCGCGCCGAGATCGTCGTAACGCGTCGCGGGCAGCCCGCGCGCGCGCAGCACTTCCATCGCCTTGACGATCTGCTTGTCGTCGACGGCGAGCGTCCAGGTCTTGCCGCCGTCGGGCGACTTCTTCTGCGCGTCGACGCCGTTCTGCAGCAGCGCGGCCATCATCTCGTTGCAGTCGCGCTCGGCGAGGCCGCCGTACAGCTCCTGCTGGCAGCCGGCGACGAGCACGGCGCTCGCGAGCAGCGCGGCGAGCCGGGCCATGCGGCGGCGGCCGCGCGCGGAGATCGGGGGATGGAGTCGGTTCATGGCTATTGGTTCTTCATCAGCGAGCCGATCGCATCTTTCGTCGACGTGACGACGCCCATCTTCGCCTGCAGGTCGATCTGCATCGCGGTCGCCTCGGCCGACGCCTGGATCGACGCCGCGAACATCTGGTTCATCGACAGCTCGTCCGCGTGCTGGCTCAGGTACGCGGCGTTGTCGAGCGTCTGCCTGATCGCGGCGTCCGACGTCTCGACGAGCTTCGAGATCGCGCTGCCTTCCTGCGCGTGCGAGACGGGCGGCGTCGGCGTTGCGTTCGACATCAGCGCCTGGAAACGGCCGGCGACGTCGGGCGAAACCTCGGGCGGGACGTGGCTCGTGGCGCCGGCGGGCGCCGCCGCCGCGTCGGAGAAGGCGACGTCGAGCGCACGAGTCAGGTCGGTCGGGGAAAGCGGGGCGGTCATGTCGGCCTCCTCGTCAAAGACGCAGATATTGCTGATGCGCGAACGCGGCCTGCGCGTCGAAGCCGCCGGCCGGGTTCGCGGGTGCGGCGCCGGTCGCATCGCCGTTCGCCGCGGCGGCCGATTCGGGCAATTCCCAGACGCCCGTGCGGTCCGCATGTTCCTTCGCGAGCATCACGTCGTGCTGCCGTTCGAGCGCACGCACCAGCGCGACCGCCTGAGCGGGGCTGCCGGCCGCCAGCACTTCGTCGGCGGCGATCCGCCATTCGGGGTCGCGCTTCAGTTGCAGCGCGAACGCGAGCAGCGCCTTGCCGTAGATCGCGTTGGTCGTGCCGTTCGCTATTTCTGCGAACACGCGCACCGCGTCGTCCCAGTTGCCGAGCGCGACGTGCAGCATGCCGTCGAACATGTCGGCGGCCGGCAGCTGCGGCGCGAGCACGCGCAGCGCGTCGATCAGCAGGCCGATGTCGTACGGATCGGCGGCCGGGCCGTCGAGCGCGCCGCCGAGCGCAAGGCTCGCGGCGTCGATCAGTTCGTTCAGCGCCGCTTGGCTGCATCGCAGGTAAGTCGGCCGGGATTCGTCCATGGTGTGCGCTCCGTGGCGCCGCGCGAGCGGCGCATGTCGTTGAGGGAAAGGCGTATGAGGCGCAAGGTAGCAGCGCGCCGCGGCCGGCCGGGCGCCGATGCGAAGCGTGCGCGCGCGGCGCGAAGCGGCGTCGTGCGCTTCGCGCCCGACGGCGCCGCTTCGGGTCGGCAAGCGCCTGCGCGTTCGTGCGCCGCTAACGTACGCGTCATGTCCGACTCTCGACAGGAACGGCGGCGATGGCCGAAGAGAAAACCGAAGAGCCTTCCGAGCGGAAGCTGAAGAAAGTTCGCGAGAAGGGCCAGGTCGCGAAGAGCAAGGACGTCGCCGACGCGGTGACGCTCGCGGCCGTGATCGGCGTGCTGAGCGCGGGCGAATCGTTGCTGTTGGGCGGCCTGACGCGCACGATCCGCACGGCGCTCGATTTCGTGAATGGCGATCGCACGCCGCAGGCAACGTTCTCGGCGCTGCACGACCTTGCCGCGAGCGCCGCGCTGACGATGCTGCCGTTCGTCGCCGCCGCGATCGTCGCGGGCATCGTGTCGCAGGCGCCGCAGGCGGGTTTCATGATCACGCTCGAACCCGTGATGCCGAAGTTCGACGCGATCAACCCGATGGCGGGGATCAAGAAGATCTTCTCGATGAAGTCGCTGATCGAGCTCGTCAAGATGATCGTCAAGGCGATCGTGCTCGCGTGCGTGATCTGGAAGCTGATGACGTCGCTGTTCCCGCTGGTCGTCGCGAGCGTGTACGAGGCGACGCCGCAACTGTCGCGCGTGCTGTGGACCGTGCTGATGAAGCTGCTGGGCGTGGTCGCGCTGGTCGTCACGGTGTTCGCGGCGGCCGACTACAAGCTCGCGCGCGTGATGTTCATCCGCGACAACCGGATGACGAAGGAAGAGACGAAGCGCGAGCACAAGGAGAGCGAAGGCGATCCGCACACGAAGGGCGAGCGCCGCCGGCTCGCGCGCGAGATCGCGACCAGCGCGCCGGCGCGGCAGAAGGTCGGGCAGGCGAACGTGCTGGTCGTCAACCCGACGCACTACGCGGTCGCGATCCGCTACGCGCCCGACGAGCATCCGCTGCCGCGGGTGATCGAGAAGGCCGTCGACGACGGCGCGCTCGCGCTGCGCCGCCACGCGCATGCGCAAGGCGTGCCGATCGTCGGCAACCCGCCCGTTGCGCGCGCGCTGTACCGCGTCGAGCGCGACGCGGCGATTCCCGAAGAACTGTTCGAGACGGTGGCCACGATCCTGCGCTGGGTCGAATCGGTCGCGGGCACGCGCGCCGATGCCGCCGTCGCTCCCATCGCGAGGTCGTCATGACGCTGAAAACCCTCAAACTTCCCGCCGGCGGCGAGGTCGGCATCACGATGCTGATCGTCGCGATCGTCTCGCTGATGATCCTGCCGCTGCCGCCCGAAGTGATCGACGTGCTGCTCGGCATCAACATCGCGATCAGCGTCACGCTGCTGATGGTGACGATGTATGTCGGCAGCATCGTGTCGCTGTCGGTGTTTCCGTCGGTCCTGCTGTTCACGACGCTGTTCCGGCTGTCGCTGAACATCGCGTCGACGAAGTCGATCCTGCTGCACGCGAACGCGGGCGACATCATCGAAAGCTTCGGCGAGCTCGTCGTCGGCGGCAATCTGGTGGTGGGCCTCGTCGTGTTCCTGATCATCACGACCGTGCAGTTCATCGTGATCGCGAAGGGCTCGGAGCGGGTGGCCGAAGTCGGCGCGCGCTTCACGCTCGACGCGATGCCCGGCAAGCAGATGAGCATCGACGCGGACTTGCGCGCGAACATCCTGACGCCCGACGAGGCGCGCCGCAAGCGCGCGACGCTCGCGAAGGAGAGCCAGCTGCACGGCGGGATGGACGGCGCGATGAAGTTCGTGAAGGGCGACGCGATCGCGGGGCTCATCATCACGCTCGTCAACATCGTCGCGGGCATCGCGATCGGCGTGATGTACCACGGGATGACGGCCGGCGACGCGGCGAACCGCTTCTCGATCCTGTCGGTGGGCGACGCGATGGTGTCGCAGATTCCGTCGCTGCTGATCTCGGTGGCGGCCGGCGTGATGATCACGCGCGTCGCCGACGATCACGACGAAGGCGACGGCGCGTCGCTCGGCTCGGAGATCGCGAAGCAGCTCGGCGGCAGCCATCGCGCGCTGTATTTCGCGGCGGTGCTGCTGGTCGGCTTCGCGGCGGTGCCGGGTTTTCCGGCGATGCTGTTCGTGCTGCTGTCGGCGATGCTGGCGTTCGCCGGCTACCGGCTGCAGAAGGGCGCGCGCCGCACGACCGCGCGCGGCGAGCCGGTGATCGCGCTGCAGCGCGCGGGCGCGAAGAGCAGCACGCCGTCGATCCTGCCGCGCGCGCCGCTGTTCACCTGCGCGATCGGCGTGCGGGTGTCGCCGGATCTGGTCGCGCGGCTCGCGCCCGCCGCGCTCGATCGCGCGTTCGACGAGGAGCGCGCGAAGCTGCAGGAGGAGCAGGGGCTGCCGTTTCCGGGCATCACGCTGTGGACCAGCGACGCGCTGCCCGACGCGACCTGCGAGATCCTGATGCGCGACGTGCCGCAGGCGCGGTTCGAACTGCCCGCCGACCAGACGATGCTGCCCGACGCGGCGTCGGACCCGGCGCTCGCCGGCCGCTGCACGAAGCGCGGGCCCGCGGGTGGCCTCGCCGAGAGCTATTGGATCGACGACAAGGCGGTGCCGGCCGGCGCGCGCGCGTGGCGCGCGGAGCAGGTGATCGCGCACGAGACGATCGCGCTGCTGCGGCGCAACGCGCACCTGTTCCTCGGCATCCAGGAAACCCAGTGGATTCTCGACCAGCTCGGCATCGACTATCCGGGGCTCGTCGCCGAAGTGCAGAAGGCGCTGCCGACGCAGCGGATCGCCGACGTGCTGCGCCGCCTGCTCGAAGAGCACATCCCGATCCGCAACGCGCGCGACATCATGGAGAGCCTCGTCGCGTGGGGGCCGAAGGAGAAGGACATGCTGATGCTCGCCGAATACGTGCGCGGCGACCTGTCGCGCTACCTCGCGTATCGCGCGTCGCGCGGCACGCGGCAACTGCCGGCCGTGCTGCTCGACCTGCCGGTCGAACAGCATATCCGCCAGTCGATCAAGCAGACGCCCGCCGGCAACTTCCTCGCGCTGCCGCCCGAGCAGGTCCGCTATCTGGTCGACAGCGTCGCGTCGTTCGTCGGCGAGACGCCGCGCCACGACGTCGCGCTCGTCACGTCGATGGACGTGCGCCGCTACACGCGGCGGATGATCGAGGCGCGGCTCGGCTGGCTGCCGGTCTATTCGTACCAGGAGCTCGGCGACCAGGTCGAGCTGCAGCCGGTCGGCCGCGTGACGATGCCGTCGGCGGCGCCGGCATGAGCGCCGCCGACCTGAGGCCCGTGCGGATCATCGCGGGCGAGCCGGTGGCCGAAGCGGGCGGATCGCCGACGGCTGCGCGCGCGGCCCGGCGCGGCTTCGACTATGCGCAACTGCTGCGGCGCTCGCGCGTCGCGCCGGCCGGCGAACGCGCATCGGCCGGCGACGAGCGGTGGCGCGATGCATCGACGCCGTGGCGCGACGGCCCGCCGCCGTCGTTCGAGCGGAACCCGGACGCATTGCCGGACGCGCTCGGGCGCGAAGCGATGGCGCGCGCGTGCGCGGGTTCCGATGCGTTCGTCAATCAGGTGTTCGCGCAGCGCGAGCGGATGGTGCGCGTGGCCGAGACGCTCGCGGCCGAGATCGCCGCCCTGTGCGGCGACGACACGGCGGGACAGTGGGACATCAGCCTGCCGCTCGATGCGGCGCTGCTGCCGGACACGCTGCTGCATCTGGTTCTTTCGCGTTTCGACTTGCGGCTTCGGTTCGAGACGCCGGACGCGGCGACGCGGCACTTACTCTGCACGCATGGCGCGACGCTGCATGCGCGACTCGACACGCTGCTCGCGCATCACGGCACGCCGCGCACGATCGAGATCGACGTCGACTGAGCGCGCGCAACCGAACCCGACCAATCGCGACGATGGATACCGAGCCGATCGAACTGGAACCCGACACCGCAGCGCCGCGCGATATCGATGCCGCACTGCCGCTGCCCGCATGCAGCGCGTTCGACGCGGCGCTCGCGCGCATCGTCGCCGACGCGCGGCTCGCCGCGTGGCTCGCGCGCTTCCCGGCGATGTCCGGCTGGCGCGCGGCGCTGGACGAGCGGCCGCGCTTCGAGCGCCCCGGCGTGCTGGAGCTGCGGCTGAACGGCGCGACCGCGCGCGTCGCGATCGATCTCGCGGCGTTTCCGGCGCTCGACGTCGTGGCCGCGCCGGCGCTCGACGCGCGCGGCGATGCCAGCGTGTCGCTGCGCACGGCGCTCGCGTCGGCCTTGCTCGCGCCGCTCGTCGCCGCGTTCGCGGCGGCGGGGCTCGACGGCGTGACGATCGGCGGGCTGCGCGCCGTGAATGCGGCGGCGCTCGACGCGGCCCGCTGCGTGCTGTCGTTCGCGCTCGACGGCGCGCCGATGCGCTGCGCGCTGCTCGACGCACAGATGCCGTGGTTCGACGCGCTCGCGGCCCGGCTGCGCGGCGAGCGGACACATGACGCCGCGGGCCTGCTCGCGCGCGTGCGCCTGCCCGGCCGGGTGCGGCTCGGCTCGCGCAGGCTGCCGCTCGCGGTGCTGCGCAGCCTGCGGCCGGGCGACGTGCTGCTGGATCTGGCGCCGGCCGCGCTCGGCGCCGCGCGGGCGGGCCCGCTGCACGCATGGTGGGGCGCGCGTCGCGCGACGCAATGGCATGCAACCGTTCTGATCGAGGGAACCACGATGACGATGATCGATACACCCGATACCGCCGACGATCTCGACGAGCCGATCGTCGCGGGCGACCTGCCGGCGGATTCGCCCGCAGATTCACGAGCCGATTCACAGGCCGATACGCCGGACGCCGATACGCCGGGCGCCGCGCCCGAGCGGGCGAGCCTCGGCGACGTCGACCTGCCCGTGCACGTCGAGATCGACACGCTGTCGCTGTCGATCGCCGAGCTGGCCGCGCTGCGGCCGGGCTACGTGCTCGAACTGCCGCTCGCCGCGCGCGACGTGCCGGTGCGGCTCGTCGCATACGGCCAGGCGATCGGCGGCGGCCGGCTCGTCGCGGTGGGCGCGCATCTCGGCGTGCGGATCGACCGGATGGCAGGCGACGATGGTTCAGTTTAACGACATCACCGGCCTGCTGATCGCCGTGCTCGTGATGAGCATGGTGCCGTTCATCGCGATGGTGGTCACGTCGTACGCGAAGATCGTCGTCGTGCTCGGCCTGCTGCGCAACGCGCTCGGCGTGCAGCAGGTGCCGCCGAACATGGTGCTGAACGGCATCGCGATCCTCGTGTCGCTGTACATCATGGCGCCGATCGGCTTCGCCGCGCAGCAGCAGCTGCAGGGGCAGGCGCTGTCGCCGCAGCCGACGCAGGCGATGCTGCAGGCGTTCGGCGCGGCGAAGGAGCCGTTCCGCCAGTTCCTCGCCGCGCACTCGCGCGAGCGCGAGAAGCGCTTCTTCCTGCGCTCCGCGTCGGTGGTCTGGCCGAAGGCCGCGGCCGCGCAGCTGCGCGAGGACGACCTGATCGTGCTCGCGCCCGCGTTCACGCTCGCGCAGATGACCGACGCGTTCCGCATCGGCTTCATCCTGTACATCGCGTTCATCATCGTCGATCTCGTGATCGCGAACGTGCTGATGTCGATGGGGATGAACCAGGTGCAGCCGACCAACGTCGCGATTCCGTTCAAGCTGATGCTGTTCGTCGTGATGGACGGCTGGTCGACGCTCGTGCACGGCCTCGTGCTGACCTATGCCTGAATCGCCATTTCCGTTTCCCGATCCCGAGGAGATTCATCGATGGACATCGACGACCTGATCCGGCTCACGTCGCAAGGCATGATGCTATGCCTATACATCTCGCTGCCCGTCGTGCTCGTCGCGGCCGCATCCGGGCTCGCGATCTCGTTCCTGCAGGCGATCACGTCGCTGCAGGAGCAGAGCATCTCGTACGGCGTGAAGCTCGTCGCGGTGACGGTGACCGTCGCGGTCGCCGGGCCGTGGGCGGCCGCCGAGATCCTGCATTTCGCGCAGCAGCTTCTTTCCGCGGCGGTGCCGTCGTGAGCCGCGTGACGCATGCGAGTGCGCAGGCGATTCACGCGCCGAAGCCCGATCCGCGGCGACGCCGGCCGGTGCGCGCGCGCACCGCGACCACCTATGGCAAGTACGGCACGCGCTTCACTTATTCGAACGGCTATCAGGCGATCGCGCTCGCCGCGCGCAACCAGATGCTCGCGAAGCTCAAGCCGCGCCCGAAGACGGCCGCGGCGGGCTCGCGCCGGCGTCGCCGCGCCGAGAGCCAGGACGAATCGTTCGACGGCGGCGACGAATCGACGCTGCCGCATGCGCACGTCGCGCCGCATGACGAGCACGACCGGCATTCGGGCGGGCAGGGCGGCGGCCGGCAGCAGCGCGATCAGGACGAGCGCGACGGCGAACAGGGGACGGTCGCTGTGCTGCCGCGCGTGCGCATGGCGCGGGCGCGGCCGGCTTCCGCGCCTGCACCCGCGCAGCGCGCGCTGAGCGACATCGCCCGCACGCTCGCCGATGCGGCGCAGCGCGAGCATGCGCTGCGGCACCTGTGGGCCGACACGCTGCTCCAGCTCGGCCGGCGCGTCGATGCGCAGCCCGGCGCGCACGTCACGGCCGCGCTGCTGAATCACCAGGCGGATCTGCTCGCCGCGCGCCTGCGCAGCGGCCCGTTGACGCCGATCGGCTGGAGCGGCGTCAAGCAGGTGCTGCTCGACGCGATGCAAAGCGCGGGCGGCGCGCCGCGCGATGCGTCGATCGCGCGCAGCGAGCGCGCGCGCACGCACTATCTGTTGCTGCCGCTGCTCGTGTTCAACGCGGAGCGTCCGTCGACGAGCCCGCAGCTCGCACGCGCGATCGCGGGCGTCGAGACGCTGCGCGGCGGCGTGTCGGTCGCGCAGCGGCCGAATGCGTGAGCGTCGCGGCGCTTCGCAAATGCGGCGATGAATTCGCATGACGAAGCAACTGCGAGGCCGCATCGAACTATTCTGGCTACATGGACGAACGATGCAGTGCGATCGATTCGGCCGACGCAAGTGAACCGCACCACGCAACGTAAAGGAGCCACCGATGAAGCTGCTGCGAATCCTGACCGGGCTGCACGCCGGCGCGGAAATCGCGCTCGACGCGGGCGAGCACCGGATCGGCGCGGGCGAGGACGCGGAGATTCGCATCACCGACTGGCGCGACGGCGATCTGCTGCTGTCGATCGATGCGCAGGGCGTGACGTGCGCGCGGCGCGCGACGCCGGTGCCGCCGGAGACGGCCGCCGATCCGTTCGACGCGGACGGCTCGCCGCTGCTGATGCTCGACTTCGTGCCGGTGCCGTTCGGCGAGACCGCGCTTTGCGTCGGGCCGGCCGACGGCGCGTGGCCGGGCGATCTCGAACTGCTCGCGACGCTGTGGGCGCCGCCGCCCGGCGCCGATGCGGCGCGGCGCGGCGCGCAGCGCAAGCTCGCGGCGTGCGCGGCGGCAGGCGGCGCGCTCGTCGCCGGGCTGCTCGCGATGGGCGCGATGCTGGCGAGCGCGCATCCGGGTGCGCCGCCGCCGGTCGAGACCGCCGACGCGCTCGCGAATCGCCTGGGCGCGGCGCTCAAAGGCGCGGGCTACGCGGAGCTGCATGCCGCGCCGCGCGGCGCGATGGTCGCCGTCACCGGGATGGTCGCGACGCCCGCCGACGATCTGGCCGCGCGCAAGCTGCTCGACCGGCTCGCCGCGCACCGCGTCGAGCGCCAGTACGACGTCGCGCAGGACGATGCGCAGAGCATCGGCGAATCGCTTGGCGTGTCGGGCGCGACGGTCGCGTATGCGGGGCAGGGGCGCTTCCGGGTGTCGGGCGTCGTGCCGGACGTCGCGCGGCTGCGCGCGGCGGTCGAGCGGGTGCGCGCGGACGTCGGGCCGAACGTGCGGGCGATCGACGTCGATGCGCACCAGTCCGGCGATGCGCCGGTGCCGGTCGCTTACTCGGGGATGCTCGAGATCGGCGACGTGCGCTACATCGAGACGCCGGACGGCGTGAAGCATGTGTTTGCGGGCGCGCCGGCTGACGGCGCGCCGGACCTCAACTGACAGGAGAAGCAGCATGTACGAAGCATTGGAACAGGCAGCGGACGCATGCGGGCCGCTCGAGCAGGCGCTTGGCGCGCCCGACGGGGCGATGCGGATCGGCACGCTGCGCCAGGCGCTCGGCGAGACGGCCGAGCGGGTGAGCGCGGCCACCGCGCAGGCGGCGAGCGATTTCGATCGCGATGCGATGCAGAAGATCTATCGCGGGCTGCTGGCGGCGCAGCGGATCGTCGCGACGCTGCACGACGCGAACATGACGGCCGCATAGCGGCCACGGTTTCGCCGCGCGCTGCGCGGCAAAAAAGCGGCGAGTCGCCCGGTCGGGCGGCGGGCCGGATCTTTGTCAACGCGTGAACGAATCACGCACATTCAGGAGAGTAATCATGTCGGCATTGGTAGGCGGTGCACTGGGCGAAATGACCAAGGACACGATGGCAGGCATCGCGTTTTCGAAAGCGGCGACGAAGCTGCAGCAGATGCAGGAAATGACGAAGGCGGAAAACGACGTGAAGAAACAGGCGACGAAGATGGTCTCCGACGCGTCGAAGCCGGCGCAGTAAGCCGGTTGCCGTTCGGCATCGTGTTGTCCGGCCGGCGCGCGAGCGCCGGCTGGTTTCTTTTCGGCAGCCGGATACCGGGGTGGAACGGTCATGAGTTGGGAACGTTATGTGCAGGTCATCACGGAGGTGTGCGCGATCGTCGATCTGCCGGACGTCGAATACGTGCTCGAGACGCGCACGATCGACGTCGAGGGCTTCGATGTGCGCATCGAGTATTTCGACGAGGATCCCGAGTCGATGTACGTGAACTTCCATTTCGGGATCGTCAGCGCGGGCCGCACGCTCGCGGTGTACCGGCTGCTGCTCGAGGCGAACCTGTTGATCTACGCGCAGGACCAGGCGCAGCTCGGGATCGACGCGGATACGGGCAGCATCGTGCTGCTGATGCGGCTGCCGCTCACGCCGGACGTGACGGGCGAGACGGTCGCCAACCTGTTCGCGCACTACGCGGAGCACGGCCGCTACTGGCGGCAGAACATCATCGAATCGGGCGACGAGATGTTCGGCGGCATCGCGTCCGGCGAATACTTCTGGCTGCGGGTGTAGCGGCAAGCGCGTGGCGGCCGGCGCGCTCGATGAGGAGACGCGACTGGCGATCCCTGCGGGTAGCCCAATCGTAACGGAACGTCACAAACTGCTGCGCGGATCCGGCGCGAACGAGACGATAGCGGCACGCATCCACGCGCTGCGCCCCGTACCAAGCGGCGGCACGGCGCGCGGATCGAGCCCGAACCCTTCGTATTCGAACCCGCTTGCCGAGAGGATCCGCCATGTTTTCGACACTCTATTTCGCCGCCGCCGCCGCGCTCGCCAATCCGTCGTCGACCGACGCCTATCCGGCGCGCGTGCTCGACGGCCGCTTCGCCGACGCGGCCGCGCTCGTCGCCGCGCGCTGCGAAGCCGAGCCGGGCGATGCGGCCGCCGACGTGCGCGATGTTCACGCGTACGCGGACATCCAGCTCGTGCTCGGCCGATTCGAGGAAGCCGAGGAAACGTTCCGCCGCGCGCAGAAGCTGCTGCGCGATTCGCGCGACCAGACGCGCGTGATGACCTGCCGCAACGCGAGCTGGCAGGCGTTCTTCCAGAACCGCTTCGGCGTCGCGCAGGCGGGCTTCCGGCGGATCGCCGACGATCGCGCGGCGAGCGCCGCGCAGAAGCTCGAGAGCCTCGTCGGCGAGTGCGTCGTCATGCATCATCTCGGCCGCGCCGAGGACGCGATGGCGGCGCTCGACGTGCTCGACGCCGCCGCCCGCGACGCCGATCCGCGCTGGCAGCCGCTCGCGGGCGCGCTGCGCGCGGACTTGCTGCTGCAATACCGGATCGGCCGCGCCGATGCGCTCGGCGACCATGTCTACTGGCGCTCCGCGCTCGCCGATATGCCGTTGTCGGCGTTCGCGGAAACCGCTGCGCCGGCGGCGGGCGCCGATGCGCTGCCGCTGCTGCGGATGCGCGTCGACTACCTGCGGCAGGCGTGCGCGCTCGCATCCGGCGACCACGCGGCGCTCGCGCAGATCGACGCGCACGTGAGCTGGTGCGCGAAGGCCGGGCTCGTCGATTACCAGCGCAGCGTGCGCCTGGAAGTCGCGCTCGCGGCGCTCGCCGGCCAGGCGCCGAATCTCGCGGACACGATGATCGCGCCGTATCGCGACGCGGCCGGGCGCTGCGGCTCGCACGTGCGCTGGACGCTCGACTACCTGTATTGCGCGGCGAAGGTGCGCGAGCAGCAGGGGCGGATTCGCGAATCGTCGTCGCTGTATGCGCGTTATGCGCTCGCATCGGTGCGGCACGTGCGCTCGGACGGCGCGGCGCTGGCGCCCGCGCTCGCAATCGCGCGCTGCGGCACGCAGGCGGCCGCGCCGAGCGACGACGTCAGCGCGCGGCTGCCCGGCAAGTACCGGCGCGCGTATCGCTACCTGATGGAGCGGCTCGACCAGCGCGACCTGTCGGTGCGGGAGATCGCCGCGCACATCGACGTGACCGAGCGCGCGCTGCAGGCGGCATTCAAGACCTATCTCGGGCTGTCGCCGAGCGAGCTGATCCGGCGCCAGCGGATGGAGCGGATTCGTGGCGAGCTGCTGTCCGATGCGCCGGGCGCGGCGAGCGTGCTGGAGGTCGCGAGCCGCTGGGGTATCCAGCATCGGTCGACGCTCGTCAACGGCTATCGGCGCATGTTCGACGAAGCGCCGTCGCAGACGGCCGGCCGTTGAGGATGCAGGCGGCGATGCCTGGCGCGTCGCCGCATCGCTTCGGTGTCGCGGGCACGCATTACGACGACACCGCCTTCCTGATCATGTCGATCAGCTTCATCCTGAAGCTGTTGACCATCTCCGCCACCGCCAGCAGCTGTTTCGCGAAGCCGACTGCGCGCTGCATCTCGATCGCCTGCCGGGTCTCGTGCTCGATCTGCTGGGGGCTCGGCATGCCGGATGCGGCGAATGCCGGCGTACCAGGGGCGCCGTGCGATCCGTGCGCGGCCCCGAACGGCGCCGGTTGCGCGTGTGCGGGGCCGGTTGCCTGCGGCGCGTCGCTCAGATCGATGAGATGGCCTTCCTGCGCGTGGGTGGGATGCAGCACGGTCGGTTGCAGAACCGGATGATGTGCGACTGCCTGCAATTCGTCGGGTGTGGCTTCGAGCAGTGACGGCGGCGTTCCGGCGGGCTTGGGCGTCGAAGGCGCGTCGCTCAGGTAGATGAGGTTGCCTTCGTGTGTGGGCGCCGAATGAAGCGCGGTCGGCTGCAGAACCGGATGATGCGCGACCGCCTGCAATTCATCGGGTGTCGCTTCGAGCAGTGACGGCGGTGTTCCGACGGGCTTCGGCGTCGAAGGCGGATCGCTCAGGTCGATGAGGTTGCCTTCGTGCGCGTGGGTGGCATGCAGCACGGTCGGTTGTAGAACCGGATGATGCGCGACCGCCCGCAATTCATCGGGTGTTGCTTCGAGCAACGACGGCGGCGTTCCGGTGGGCTTGGGCGTCGCCGGCGGATCGCTCAGGTCGATAAGGTTGCCTTCGTGCGAGGGCGCCGAATGAAGCACGGCCGGCTGCAGAACCGGAATATGTGCGACCGCCTGCAATTCGGCGGGCGTGGCTTCGAGCAGCGACGCCTGCTTGTCGGCGGGCTTCGGCGGCGATTGGGTTTTTGACGCATCGGAACGGACCGCCGCCGATGACGACTGGCTGGACGGCACGGCGCCGCGCTTGTGCGACATGCGCGCCCGCTGCACCGGATTGCCCGACGACGTCAGCCCCGGCGGCTTGGCGCGGATCGCGTTGCTCCGCTTGAGCGTGACCGCGCTGTTCGCGCCTCCGGACAGGCCGACGCGGTCGGCTTGACCCGCGTCCGTGGTGGTCGGTACGGACCGGGCGTCGGTTCGAATCACGATACGGCTCCTGTAGAAATGCGTGTGCCGCATGTCCCGTCGAGCGACGGGCAGGGTCGGCGCACGGTGGCACTGTACGGGGTCGGTGCGCCGCGGGCGGCCGCGGCGCGAAGCGGCGCACCCGCGCGCGAACGTCGCGGACATCGCGAACGTCGTCGGCGCGGCGCGCACGATCGCGATTCGCGCCCGTCACCGCGTCTTCGCATACACGCGGCGCACCCGCGCGCCGGCACCCGACAATCGACGCGTCCCTTCCCTGAACCGGAGCCCCCGATGAACGCCATCCGTCCGCCCGAGCTGATCGAAACCGATCGCCTTCACCTGCGCCCGCTCACCGACGACGACGCCCCCGAAGCCTTCGACGCGCTGTTCGGCGATCCGGCGACGACGCTCGATCTGCCCTGGCCGACGCATCGCAGCGTCGATGAAACCCGGGCAAGCATCGCCCGTCTCGCCGACGGCTGGCGCAGCGGCGCGTTTTTCTGCTGGGGGCTGTTCGAGAAGCGCGACGGCCGCCTGATCGGCACGCTCGAACTGCACGGCCGTTTGCCGCGCATGGAAATCGGCCTCGTGACGAGCTTCGCGCCGGGGCGGGTGCGTACGCGGGCATGGTCGGAGATGCTGCGCAGCTTCCTCGACTGGCTGATCGCGCAACCCGGCGTTTACCGGATCGAGGCGTTCTGCTCGGTGACGGGCCGCGCCGCGCCGTTCATGCCGAAGCTCGGCTTCGTTCGCGAGGGCGTCGTGCGGAACTATGAGGCGCGTCCGAATCTCGGGATGAGCGCGGGCGACAGCTACCTGTTCGCGATCACGAAGGCGCCGATGCCGTTGGGCGAGGGCGCGGCGGCGCACGACGCGCAGGCGTCGGAGAAGCGTGCGGCGTGAGCAGCCGGCGGCTCGGGCGGGCACCCTCGAACGGGGCGTGACCGCGAGCATCCGCGCGTGCGCCGGCACCGTGCGCCGCCGATGTCGAACGATCCCGCCCGTTTCGATGCATCCGCTTCACTCCATCCCGCTCGCGTGCACATGCCGCGCCCACTGGTAGCGATCGAGCCGCAGCAGTAGCGAGATGCGCGCGGCGACGTCGTCGTCGTGCATGCGGGCGCCTTCCGCGAGCGCGTCCACTTTCAGGAACCGGCCGACGAGCACCGTCGACGCCCGATCCCCCGACAGCACCACCGTCTGCGCATAGCGCCGCCAGTCGTCGTCCTGCAATGCATACAGGCACCAGCTCTGCAGCGCCGCGCACAGCGGCGTGCCGCGCTCCTGGTCTTCGAGCGTGCGCAGGATGTGCAGCGCGCCGATCCAGTCGCGCCGGCTGATCCGCAGCCGCACGTCGCACAGGTCGATCGCGGCGTTGCGCGGCTGCAGCACACGCAGCGCGAGCAGCAATTCGTCGAGGTCGGCGTGCGCGCTGGCGCGCAGCCCGGCCGAATAGACCGAGAGCAGCGCGCGCAAGGCGGCCTTGTTGCACGGTTTGATCGCCATGTCGGTGCGATGCGTCGAGTAGAGATGATCCGTCGACGATGATCGCCGCCATGCGCGCGCGCGCGGCCGGCGCGTGCGAAGCGGCGTCATCCGTGACGAAGCGCGGCGTGGCGCGCCGCCGCGGCAAGCGCGCCACGGCCGATCGTTTCGGACGCCGCGACGCCGCTTCGCGCGCGGCGCGGCGTCCGCGCACATGCTGCCTAAGCTTGTCGTCGAACCGCGGGCACACGAAGGCCGCGCGCGTTCCTTTCCCTTTCCCTCAATCGATGCACATTCATAGCGAGACGGTCATGAGCGTTAACGGCATTTCGAACCATGCCCTCAATCCGGCGCAGTACCAGTCGTCGAAGCCGACGAGCAGCCGCGATCAGAAGATCGACGAACTGCTCCACGAAATCGAGGAGCTGCTGATGCAGGACGATTCGGGCGACGGCGACGACACGAGCGTCGGCGACGATTCGTCCGGCAACACGCCGACGGGCGGCAACACGCCGACGGGGGGCCACAGCCCGACGAACCACACGACGACGGGCGGCAAGCCCGGCGAGGACATGCGCGACGTGAAGCTGAACACGAAGGCAGGCGGCGAGGCGCTGCACCTGAAGATGGACTCGCAGGGCAACCTGTACAACGGCAGCGGCAATTCGGTCGGCGTCGTCGACAAGGACGGCACCGTGAAGCTGAACTCCGGCGCGACGAAGGAACTGGAGCGTCTCGAGACCGGCGGCAACCCGTTGATGAACGCGAACGTCGGCAAGCGCGGCGCGGGCGGCAACATGGAGTTCACGCAGGACGAAGTGACGGTGAGCGCGGGCGACATCGACCAGAAGGCCGACTTCTGATCGTGCGGGCGACGCGGCACGGCGGCACTGGACAAGCGCTTTCGAATCGGGTCACACTGCGCGCTTGCGCCGCCGCGCCGCGGCCCGTCCAATCATTCGCGGACCATGACGTCCGCCGGAGCAGAACGTGAGCGTGCCGCCACGGGCCGATGCCCGGATCTTCGACGTGATGCAGGCCAGGCAGGCATGGGGCACGCTCGCGCTCGACCATGACGGCGCGATTCTCGCGGCCACCGCGCGTGCGCACGCGCTGTTCGGCCGCACGCTGCCCGCCGGGCTGCCGCTGCGCGCGATGCTCGGCGATGCGGCGAGCGCGGCGCTCGCGGATGCCGCCGCGCTGTTCGACGCACTCGAACAAGGATTCGAATTCGAAACCGACGATGCGATCCTGTGGTTGACGCTGCAGCGGGTCGAGCACGATCCGGAGATCGCCGCGACGGTCACGGTGGCCGATGTCACGCCGCTGCGGCGCGCGCTCGACGAGCGCGTCGCGTCGCTGCGCTTTCTTGCGCACGACCTGCGTTCGCCGCAGAATTCGATCCTCGCGCTGACCCAGCTCCACGACGCCGATCCGGACGCGTTCGCCGCGTGCGGCGGCCTCGGGCGGATCGAGCAGCTCGCGCGGCACGCGCTGCTGCTCGGCCAGGACTACCTCGTCGCGTCGGCGGCGGACGATCTCCGGCAACGGCATTTCGTGCGCTTCGACCTGCGCACGATGCTGCGCGAGCTCGTGCCGAAGCTCGAAGTGGGCGCCGTCTATCGCGGCGTCGCGCTGCAGCTGTGGCTCGACGACGCCACGCCGCTGTGGCTGCGCGGCGCGCGCGTGTTCGTCGCCCGCGCGCTGCAGAACCTCGTCGACAACGCGGTGCAGGCGTCGCGGCAGGGCGCGCGCGTCGAGATCCGGCTGCACGTGCGCGACGCGCACGCGGAAGTGACGATCCGCGACTGGGCCGGCGGCCTGCCGGGCCTCGTGCCGGATGCGCGCATGACCGATTTCGCGCCGCTCGCGAAGCGCGGCTCGATGGGCTTCGGCCTCGGGCTGCAGCTCGCCGCGCAGGTGGCGGCCGCGCATGCGGGCACGCTGTATGCCGAATCGAATCGCGGCGTCGGCACGACCTTCGTATTGCGCGTGCCGATGCTTGCGCCGGCGTCCGCCCACGATGCGCCGCCGGCCGTGCCGGAAGGCGTCGCGCGCTGGCGCGCAAGCGTCGCACCGGACGGCTGAGCGCGCGCGTTTTTTCTTTTTCGCTTGACGACCCCTATTTCCACGATGTCCGAACCGAACATGCAGCGCAACGTGCAGCAGCCCAAGCAGATCGTCGTCGTCGAGGACGATCCGGTGCAGCGCACGCTGCTCGTCACCTGGCTCAAGGCCGAGGGCTACCGCGTCGAGGCGTTCGACGACGGCCTCGACGCGCGCCGCTTCCTCGGCGAGAGCTGGGCCGACTTGCTGCTGCTCGACTGGGATCTGCCCGGGATGACGGGCGAGCGGCTGCTCGCGTGGGTGCGCGGCCGCGCGCGCTCGATCGTCCCCGTGATCTTCCAGACCGTGCATTCGGACGAAGAGGACATCGTGAAGATCCTCGACGCCGGCGCGGACGATTTCCTCATCAAGCCGCTCGAAAAACAGACGCTGCTCGCGCGCGTGCGCGCGCTGCTGCGGCGCTTCGCGGCGCTGTCGGTCGACAGCGGGCGCATGCAGCTCGGCGGCTACACGCTGTCGCGCGCGACGCTGAGCGTGTCCGACGGCAGCGCGTCGCATGCGTTCAGCGCGAAGGAGTTCGACATCCTGTGGCATCTGGCCGAGCATCCGGGCACCGTCGTGCAGCGGCAGGACCTGCTGCGGCTCGTGTGGGGCGCGGAAGCGAACGCGCAGACCCGCTCGGTCGACATGTACGTGAGCCGGCTGCGCAGCCGGCTGAAGGCGGCGGGCCTCGGCTGGGCCGTGCAAGCCGCTTACGCGACCGGCTATCGGCTGAACCTGGGCGCGGACGCGGAACCGGCGGATCGCGCATCGTGACGCGGCGTGCGGCCGCATCGGCTGCCGCGCTGGCGCTGGCGCTCGCGGGCCATGCGCCCGCGCTGCACGCGGTGCCGCTCACGTGGCCGCTCGCCCGCTTCGACTATCGCGTCGGGCCGGTGAACGCCGCCGACGCGTTGAGCGAGCTGAGCCGACGCTCGGGCGTCGCCATCGACATCAAGACAGACACGCCGTGCCGGTTCGACGCGCGCGACGCGCTGCCGCCGCAGCGTTTCGTCGACCGGGTCGCGCAGGCGTGCGGGCTCGCGTCGTACTACGACGGCGCGGTGCTGCAACTCGTCGCGCCCGCTGCGTTCGAGCGCGCGGCCGTGCGGCTCAACTACGCGACGCTGGCCGAGCTGCGCGCGACGCTCGCGCGGCAGCGGATCGCCGATGCGCGCTGGCAGCCCGGCTACGACGACGCGGCGCGGATCGTGCGGGTTGCCGGCCCGCCGCGCTATGTCGCGCTGGTGTTGTCCGCCGCGCGCGCGCTGGACGAGGCCGCGCAGGCGCGCGTGCGCACCGAGACGCGCGCGTTCCGGCTGCGCACGCGCACGGCGGCCGATCGGCTCGTGAGCGGCGAAGGTGACGATGCGCCGCTGCCGGGCCTCGCGACGCGGCTGCGCCGCCGGTTCGAGCAGGACGGCCTCGCGCCGCGCGCGGTGCCGGGCGTGCGCGAATTCACCGCGACGCTGCCGATCGTCGACGCGGACGCACGCTCGAACACCGTGCTGATCCGCGACGTGCCCGCGCGGCTCGCCCGCGACGCGCGACTCGTCGCGCAGCTCGATACGCTGCCGGCACCGATCCGGATCGATGCGTTCGGCGCGACGCTGGCGCCCGCCCGGCTCGATGCGCTCGGGCTGCGGTGGCGCGACGGCACGCAGGCGGCCGGCGCCCCGCGCGTCGCGATCGCGCCCGCACCGGACGGCTGCGCGCCGGCCCGTGCGCGCATCGCCGAACTGGCCGCGCGCGGCGACGCGTCGATCGACGCCGACGGCTCGACGCTCACGCTGCCCGACGGCAGCGCCGATTTTGGCCGGTTGCGGCAGGCGTTCGTGCCGTCCGGCGACGGCGATGCGCGCTCGCTCGACGCGCAGCGCAACGGCTTCGCGATGCGCATCACGCCGCACGAAACCGCGCAGGCGGGCCGCTACGCGCTCGACCTGCGGATCGTCGAGCGCTGGGCGAGCGGGGGCGCGCCGTCGCGCGACACGGTGTCCGACGTGACGCTCTCGGCAGGAGAATGCGCGGCGCTCGCGCTGCCGCCCGCCGACGGGCGCGGCGAGCAGCGGCTCGTCCTGGTGACGCCGCGCGTTGCGCCGCCGCCCGCCAGCCCGGTCGCCCGTGCGCCGGACACCGCGAAGCCCGCGCCGCGCACGCATGCGCCGTCACGCGCGCATCCGGCGGCCGGCCTCGGCCTCAGCACGCAAACGCGCCTGCTCGGCAATTGATGCCAATTTCGCTCATTATTAAAACGGCGATCGCGCACGATTTATACGCACGATCGAGCGCGACTTTTTAAATTAATGCGGCCGGTCAATTAACGTGCGATCCGTGCGTGTTTATCTGATTTTTTTTCGTTTTTAGATCGGCGATAAAAATGCCGGCCCGGCTGCGTACGTCTATCGATTAACAATGGACTGCATCATTTCATTCAGTTCGAGCCGATTGTAAGTCGCCCGTAATGCGTCCTTCGCCGTGATCCGGTTGCGGGCCGCGAGCGCGGCGAGATCGTCGTTCAGCGAGCGCGACATGTTGTCCTCGCGGCGCCGCAGGAACTCGTTGACGAGGTGCAGCTTGGCCGGATCCGCGATCAGCTTTGCGACCTGGTTGTTGTTGTTGAACAGCAGCTCGCTCGCGAGCACGAGGCTTTCGCCGTCCGCGCTCGGCACGAGGCTCTGGCAGACGATGCCGATCAGCGATTCGGCGAGCGCGACCGCGTGCCGGTCGCGCTGCTCGACCGGAAAGAACGACAGCAGCTTGTTGAGCGCGCTGACCGCGCTGCCCGTGTGCATCGTCGCGAGCACGAGATGCCCGGATTCGCCCGCCTGCAGCAGCGTGTCGGCCGTCTGCGCGTCGCGCACCTCGCCGACCATCACGACGTCCGGCTTCTGCCGCAGCGCCTCGCGCAGCCCGTGCGGGAAATTCGGCGTATCGGTCGGCACTTCGCGTTGCGAGATGATCGACTGGCGGCGCTCCAGATAGTATTCGATCGGCTCCTCGATCGTGACGATATGGGTGTTGCGCGTCGCGTTGATGTGCTCGAGCAGCGACGCGATCGTCGTCGTCTTGCCCGAGCCCGTCGGGCCGGTGACGAGGATGATGCCCTTCGTGTTGTCGAGCATCGAGCGCACGTAGACGGGCAGGCCGAGTTCCTCGAGGGGCAGCGGCTTGAGCGGCAGGCGGCGCATCGAGATCACGATCTTGCGGCCGCCGCCTGCGCGATATACGTGGCAGCGCAGCCGGCAGCGCGTGAGGACGAACGGGCGGTCGAGCGTGCCCTGACGCAGCGCGCTCTCCCAGTGCTCGTCGATGGCGTCGAGCAGCGGCCGCATGTCGTCGAGAAGCACCGGTTCGTCGCTCGTCTCGACCCAGCCGCGCGGCGTCTTGATCGTGACGGGGCGATCCTGCTCGATGTGGATGTCGGTGAACATCTGCTTCAGATCGATCAGGCCGAGCACTTCGCCGGCGAGATCGCGCAGCGGGGCGGCAGCATGCTGGTTCATCTTGATGGCGATTCGAGTGATTGAAAAGGACGGCGCATTACGCGCGGGCGGGAAATTTGAATGGTCTATTCAATTTTGCACGCAAACTAGCTTTTGTCAAACTGTTCGGGGTATATTTGCCGCGCAATAATCACTTCAATAATGCGACTGCGTGCGTAGACCTATTATGTACAGCCGCGCTAATCCCGGGTCCGGAAAGCCCATTGAGGCCGCGCAGGCGGCCCGAGGCGCCGGACACGACATCCGGGGTCATCGGGCGGCAAAGCGCGGGGCCAGCGGCGCACGGCAGCAGTCGAGTAACGAGGACAATCATGATGCACGGCGCTACGGTCGCCGCGGCCGCGTTCATCGCGTTCGCGCTTCTTGCAACCGATTGCGCGGCGAGCGGCACGCCCGCCGGCACCGAGCCGGCACCGGCCAGCCCATTTGCCGAGCGCTTCGATCACGCGCCGCTGACCGCGCAGCGCGGCGACGTGCCGCGGGCGGCGCAGGCGCAAACGCAGGCGCAAACGCAGGCGCAAACGCAAACGCAGGCGCAGGCGCAGGCGCAGGCGCAGGCGCAGGCGCAGGCGCAGGCGCAGGCGCAGGCGCAGGCGGGCGCCACGCCAGCCCCGGCCACGCGGCCCGTGCCGCCGCCCGTGGCGAACCTGCCCACCTGGGACGTGCGCGCCTCCGACGGCACGATTCGCGGCGTTTTGTCGCGCTGGGCGCGCACGGCGGGCTGGCAGCTCGTGTGGGACGCGCCGGTCGATTTCAGCATCGATGCGCAGGCGACGCTGCGCGGCTCGTTCGAGGACGCGCTGCAGGCGCTCGTCGCGAGCCTCGGCCGTACGTCGACGCCGATCCAGGCGATTCTTTATCAAGGCAATCATGTGTTGCGCGTCGTCGCGCAAGGAGCGGGCTGATGCGCATCTTTCTCGCCATTTCGTTATTAGCCGCCGTGCTGCTGGGCGGCTGCACCGGGCTGCGCAGCGGCATCGAACGGGATACGCAGCGCGATTCGAATGAATCCGGCGCGCTCGTGAAGCGCGCACTCGACGGCGACAACAGCGTGCATGCGCTGTCGCCCGTCGTCGTGAACGACGGGCTGTGGGTATCGGCGGGCACCGTCAAGCTGCAGCACGGCGAACAGCTGCCGTCGCTGTTCGACGAGCCGGCGTCGTTTGATCGCTCGGTCTCTTCGTTGTCCGAATTCGCCGAGCAGATCACGCGGCTCACGCAGGTGCCGACCCAGGTCGCCGCCAGCGCCCAGCAGGCGGCCGCGCGTTCGCAGCAGGGCGGCGGCGCGGACGGCGCCGCGCGCAGCGCGCCCGCGTTCCTCGACGCGGCGGGCGGGCGCTCGGTGCCGCCGCTGCCGCCCGGCATGCCGGGCGGCGCATCGTCCGGCGGCGGCAACGCGGGCGGCGGCGGCGCAGGCGGCGGCACGTCGTTCGCGCCGGCGCGGATCCTGTACACGGGCGGCACGCTGCGCGGCCTGCTCGACGCGGCGTGCGCGCGCTTCGGCGTGTTCTGGAAATACGAGCAGGGCGCGATCCGCTTCTTCTTCACCGATACCCGCACGTTCCAGGTCAACGCGATTCCCGGCGATTCGTCGCTGAACGCGTCGGTCGTGAGCGGCGCGACGAGCGACGGCACGTCGGGCGGTTCGCAGTCCGGCGGCTCGGGCGGCGGCACGAACGGCGGGAATGGCAATACGTCGGGCCTCACCGCGAACAACACGGCGAACACCGCGGTGAATTCGCAGCTGTCGGTGTTCAACGGCCTGCAGAGCGCGATCCAGTCGATGCTGTCGCGCTACGGCAGCTCGGTGTCGTCGCCGGCCACCGGCTCGATCTCGGTGACGGATACGCCCGACGTGCTCGAGCGCGTCGCCACGTTCATGACGCAGCAGAACCGCTCGCTGTCGCGGCAGGTGATGCTGAACGTGACCGTGCTCAGCGTGTCGCTGAAGGCGGGCGACGCGTACGGGATCGACTGGAGCCTCGTCTACAAGACGATGTCGGCGAGTTTCGGCATCACCAATCCGTTCAAGCCGGCGGCGCTGACGTCGCCCGCCGATCTCGCCGCGACCGTGCTCAGCCCGACGAGCCGCTTCAACGGCACGAAGCTGCTGATCCGCGCGCTGTCGCAGCAGGGCACGGTGCGGCGCAAGACGTCGGCGTCGGTCACGACGCTCAACAACCAGCCGGTGCCTGTGCAGGTCGCGACGCAGACGGGCTACCTCGCGTCGGTGTCGACCACCAACACCGCGAACGTCGGCTCGTCGACGGCGCTCACGCCGGGCACCGTGACGACCGGCTTCAACATGACGCTGCTGCCGCACGTGCTCGACGACGGCACCGTGATGCTGCAGTTCTCGACCAACATCTCGTCGCTGCTCGAGCTGAAGGACGTGTCGAGCAGCACGGGCAGCGGCGCGACGCGCATCCAGACGCCCAACGTCGACATGCGCAACTTCCTGCAGCGGGTCGCGATGAAATCGGGCGAGACGCTCGTCATCAGCGGCTACGAAGGCGCGAACGATTCGCTCGACGAGCGCGGCGTCGGCACGCCGAAGATGATCGCGCTCGGCGGCGGCTACGAGGCGCAGCGCCAGCGCGAGGTGATCGTGATCCTGATCACGCCCGTCACGCAGCGCGGCGGCGCCTGACGGAGCCGGCGATGAGCGCGCAGGTGATTCAAATCGGCCGCCAGCGCTTTGTCGGCGGCCTGTTCTGGCAGTCGCTGTCGAGGCGCAACGAGCTGCGCGCCGAAGCGGTCGAGCTCGCGAAGAAGCTGAAGTTCGACCTGATGGTGCTGCGGATCGATCGCGGCGTCGCGGCGGCCGGTTATGCGAACACGCGCGACGGCTTTGCGCCCGGGCATCTGTCGCTCGGCGCGATGGTGTCGCGCGCGATCGCGCTCGAAGGCGCGTTCTACAACGGCCGCCGCCAGCCCGCGCCGAACTGGCTCGGCGCGTTCGCGCTGCCCGACGGGCGCTGGGCCTACTTCGCGGTGCGCGACCACGCGTTCATGCCGAACGGCGACTGGGTCGGCACGCGCGACGAAGCGCTGGAACGGCTGCATACCGACTATGCGTGGGGCGGCTGGAACGTCGTGATCGGCGAGCCGGAGCTCGAGAAGCAGGGGTTCCAGAATTTCCAGCCCAAACGCCTCGACGAACTGCTGCCGCGCCGCGGCGGCCGGCCGCGCACCGAGCGCTGGTGGGCGCTGCGGCCGGTCGAGCGGCGCCTGTCGCCGCGCGCCGCGCTGATCGCGGCGACGGTCGTGTGCGTCGCGGCCGGCGCGGGGTTCGCGTATTGGCACCATCGCACGAAGGTCGAGGCCGAGGAACGCGAGGCGGCGCTCGAACGCGTGCGCGCGGAGCTCGCCGCGCGGCAGGCGAAGGGCGGCCCGATCGCACACCCGTGGGCGACGCTGCCCGACGCGGTCGGCTTCGCGCGTGCGTGCGCCGCAAGCTTCGGCCGGCTCGCGCCGGGCGGCTGGCAGCTCGACCGCTACGAATGCACGCCGGGCACCGCGCACTATGGATGGGCGCGCAACGGCTCGAACGTGCGCTACCTGCTCGCCGTGGAGCCCGACGCAATTGTCGACACCGACGGCGAACGCGCGTCGCTCGACGTGCCGCTCGTCGCGCCGGCCGCGGGAGACACGCCGCTCGTCGACGATTCGGCTGTCAGGACGCAACTTCTGTCGCGGCTCCAATGGCTCGATGCCGCCGCTAAACTCGACGAGCTGCTTCCCGGCCAGGCGTCGCAGGCGCAGCTCGCGAATCTCGCGCAGCAGGCGGCCGCCGCGACCGCGTGGCGCACGTACCGGCTCACCGCGAACCTCGGCGGCGTGGCGCCGCCCGAGTTCGTGCGCGCGATCGACGTGCCGGGGCTGCGCGTGCAGCGCATCGCTTACCAGAACAACCAGTGGACTCTCGAAGGAGTGCTCTATGCGAAATAGTCGTGTCCGAACGACGTGCGTGCTGGGCCTGGCGTTGCTCGCCGGCGCCGCGCGCGCGGCGGGGCCCGCGTCGCTCGACGACAGCGGCGCGACCGCCGCACGGCTCACGCAGCTGCAAAGCGAGACGGTGCTGCTGCAGGCGCAGCTGAAGAAGCTCGAGACACAGCAGCAAGTGATCGAGCGTACCGCGCAGCTCGCGCGTGTGCTCGGCGGCGGCGCGCCGCCTGCCGGGCAGTTCACGGTGACGGCGATCGAAGGCGTCGGCAAGCGCGCGTTCGCGACGCTGCGGATGAACGGCGGCGCGGAATTCGAGGTGCAGCGCGGCGACGCGCTGCCGGACGGCGGGCGCGTCGTCGCGATCGAGCCGCGCGCGGTCGTCGTGTCGAATCGCGGGCGCACGGTGCGGCTGTCGACGGCGTCGCCGTCGTCTTCCTATGCGGGCAATCCGCCGCTGCCGGCCGACGCGGCGCCGCCGCTGCCGACGCAGCCCACCCTGCCGGCGAGCGGTTCATGAGCCGGGGCGCGCATCGACCCGAGCCGGCGTTCGCGCATGCGACGCCGCCCGCCGCCCCCGCCGCGCAGCCGCGTGCGGTCAGCGAAGCGGGCGACTTCGCCGCGAGCGTCGAGGAGCGCAAGTTCGTCTGCCTGTTCGACGACGGGCGCCTGCTGATCGCCGACGGCCACGAGATGAACCCGTTCGTGCTGTCGTATCGCGCGCGGCTCGACCGGATGGGCCGGCCGTACCGGCCGACGGCCGCGACGCTGACGCAGGTGCGCGAGGCGTACCGGCAGCATGTCGCGGGCGGCGGCGAGCGGCTCGATCACACGGTGATGCAGGTGCTCGCGAAGGAGCTGATCGGCCGCGCGTGCCGCGAGCGCGCGTCGGACATCCATATCCGCGTGCGCCGCTTCAGCACCGAGGTCTACTTCCGGATTCACAACGAGCTCGCGCGCGTGAACGAGCACACGCGCGAGCACGGCGAGCGGCTGCTCGCGACGCTGTACGGCGCGATGACGACCGTGTCCGACAACAGCTACCGGCCGAGCGAGCGGCAGGACGCGAGCATCGGCGATCGCGACAAGCTGCCGGACGACCTGTACGGCGTGCGGATCGCGACGACGCCGACGAGCGACGGCAGCCTGATGGTGCTGCGGCTGCTGTACAACGATGCGGGCGACTCGACCGATCTCGCGGCGCTCGGCTTCGCGCCCGAGCACGTGGCTGCGTTCCGCGCGCTGCGCGCGCAGCCGCACGGGATGAACATCATCAGCGGCCCGACCGGCTCCGGCAAATCGACGACGCTGCAGCGCATGCTCGCCGCGCAGATCGACGAGTCGCGCGGCAGCCTGCACGTGATCACGGTCGAGGATCCGATCGAGTATCCGATCGACGGCGCGGTGCAGACGCCGGTGGCGAATGCGCAGACGGAGGACGCGCGCGCGCTCGCGTTCGCGGCGGCGATCACGAACGCGATGCGGCTCGATCCCGACACGATCATGATCGGCGAGATCCGCGACCGCGCGTCCGGGCAGACGGCGCTGCGCGCATCGATGACGGGCCACCAGGTGTGGACGACGGTGCATGCGAACAGCGCGCTCGCGATCGCCGACCGCCTGATCGATCTCGGCCTGCACGCGCGGATGGTTACCGATCACACGGTGGTCTCCGGGCTCATCAGCCAGCGTCTCGTGAAGCTGTTGTGCCCGGATTGCAAGCTGCGGCTCGTCGATCATCCGGAGCGGATCGAGCCGGGCCTGTTCGCGCGGCTGCGGCTCGCGCTCGATGGAAGGCTGCACGACGTGTGCATCGCGGGCGACGGCTGCGAGCATTGCCGTTCGGTCGGCACGATCGGCCGCACGGTGGTGGCCGAAGTGATCCTGCCCGATGCGCGGCTGTTCGAATACCTGCGCGACGGCGACAAGGTCGGCGCGCTCGAATACTGGACTCGCACGCTAGGCGGGATGACGCTTGCCGAGCACGCGCTGCGCAAGGTCGCGGCGGGGCTCGTCGATCCGCGCGGCGTCGAGCGCATCGTCGGCACGCTCGCGCCGGTGGCGGGCGAGGCGCGGCAGCAGCTGTCGCTCGTCGGGCTGAGTTATGGCACTTGAGTTGAATCGCCGCTGGGCGAAGCTCAGCCTGAACGCCGACGAGCGGCTGCGCGTGTACCGCAAGGTCGCGAAGATGCTCGGCAACGGGCTGCCGCTGCTCAAGGTGCTCGAGGAGCTCGAATGGCGCGCGTCGCGCGAGGGCCGCAAGCCGCGCGAGCCGCTCGCGATCGTGCTGTCCGACTGGCGGCTTGCGGTGCAGAACGGCCGGATGCTGTCCGAGGCGATGGAAACGTGGGTGCCCGCGACCGAGCAGATGATCATCGCGGCCGGCGAGCAGGCGGGACGCATCGAGGACGCGCTCGCGTCGGTGGCCGACATCGTGCAGTCGGGCCGCAAGATCCGCCGCGCGGTGACGGGCGGCGTCGCGTATCCGGTCGGGCTGGTCGTGATGGTGATCGGCTACCTGTACCTGTTCGGCACGCACGTGATCCCCAAGTTCGCGATGATCGCCGATCCGACGCACTGGCATGGCGCCGCGCGCTCGCTGTACGTGATGTCGGAGTTCGTGCAGGGGTGGATGCCTGTGGTGGTCGTGCTGCTCGTCGCGGTGTTCGCCGCGCTCGCGTGGTCGCTGCCGCGCTGGCGCGGCCCGCTGCGCATCGTGGCGGACCGCGTGCCGCCTTATTCGATCTACCGGCTCGTCACGGGCAGCGGCTTCCTGATCGCGTTCTCGGCGCTGCAGGCGTCGGGCGTCACGGTCGAGAAGGCGCTGCTCAAGATCGGCGCGGTCGCGGGGCCGTGGCTGCGCGAGCGGATCGACGACACGCTGGTCGGCGTGAAGTCGGGCCTCAACGCCGGCGAGGCGCTGCTCAACGCCGGCTATCACTTTCCGTCGCGCGAGATCGTCGAGGATCTGTGCATCTACGCCGAGTACGGCGGCTTCGACGCGGCGCTCAAGATGCTCGCCGACGAATGGCTCGAAGAGGGCGTCACGCGGATCGCCGCGCAGATGCGCGTGCTGAACGGCATTGCGATCGTCGTGCTCGCGATGCTGATCGGCTGGCTCGTGACGGGCTTCTTCGGTATCCAGCAGGAAATCGCCGCGATGACGCGCGCGATGCATTGACGTCGCGCACTTTCAATTCAGGAGAAGACCAGATGAAACCACTCGCTAATCATCCCGCTTATCGACATGAACCGGCGTTTTGCCGGCGGCATCGCAAGGAGCGCGGTGCATCGCTGCTCGAGAGCATCGCGTATCTCGGCGTTGCCGCGATCGTGATCGTCGGCGCGATCGCGCTGCTCGGGTCGGCGTTTTCCAGCGCGAATACGAATCGGCTCGCGGAGGAGCTGAATGCGATTCAGACGGGGACGAAGAAGCTTTATATGGGGCAGGTGAATAACTATGGGAATGGTGCTGACCTCAATGCGAACCTGGTTGCGGCGCGAGTCTTTCCGAGCACGCTGCCTGTTAACGGTGCAGTCGTATCGAACGCATGGGGCGGGAATGTGGCGGTGACGGGGCAAGGGCAGACTTTCACCGTGGCGTACACGAACGTCCCGCGCGACATCTGCATTAACACGCTGACGGCGGGCGGCAACTGGCGGACGGTGGCGATTGGCCAGAACGGCCGAGCAATCCCATATCCGGTTTCTCCGACCGACGCGACGGCGGCCTGCGCGGACAACACCACGATCACCTGGACGTCGAACTGACGCCACCGACTCTTTCGCCATTTCCGCCTAGCCCATGTACGCCCTCGCCGCAGCACTGGCCATTGCATCGATCGCCGCCATCTACGCGACGCTGCAAGGCTCGTCCGCCGTGCCCGCGCTGCAGCCGGAGCGCACCGCGCAAGCGCTTGCCGAAAACCTCGCGATCTACCGGCAGGCGACGCTCGACTACGCGCGCACGCATCCCGGCACGCGTGGCGCGGTGCCTGACACGAAGCTTCCGCTTCCCGCGTGGTACCCGGGACCGAACCCGCTATGGCGCAACTTCGTCAGGGACGGCACCGTTGTCGCGTATGCGTCGGCGGCACCGTCCGTCAATGTCACGGGCGAGATCGCGACGCTTGCCGACGGTTCGCTGTTCGCGGGCGTCGCATACCGAAACGCGGTCGTGCGCCCCGGCAACGCGAATCCGAACGCGCCGGCGGACGGCGTGCCGCTGCCCGCCGGGCTGACGATCGCGAACGGCCTGCCGGTCTGGATGGGGCAAGCATACTGATGCGTTTCATGTCTTCCCGCCGCCGCGCGCGCGGCTTCTCGCTGATCGAGGTGCTCGGCGCGCTGGCGATCGCCGCAGTGATGCTCGCCGGCATCGCGATGTTGGTCGACACGTCGCTCGACGACGTGCGCGCGCAGCAGGCCGCGCAATACCAGTCGCAGGTGACGGCGGCGGCCACGCGTGCGTTGAAGCGCGATTACGATGCTTGGTGGCAGCGCGCGAACAAGTTGACGCCCATCGTGATGAAGCTGACCGATTTGCAGACGACGAACGATCTGCCCGCCGCACTCCGCTCGACGAACGCGTACGGCCAGCACACGTGCGTGCTCATCAAGCGGAGCGCGGGCAGCGTCGGGCTCGACGCGCTCGTCGTGACGACGGGCGGCGAGCCGATCGGCGACAAGGAACTCGGCCTCGTCGCCGCGAGCGCGGGGCCGGGCGGCGGCTCGATCAGCGCGCGCTTTCCGGCGGAGGCGCGCGGCGCTTTCGACGCATGGCGGATGCCGCTCGGCGCGTTCCTCGGCGGCAGTTCGCCGAAGTGCGATCCGGCCGACACCGCGCCGCCGAACACGGGACACCTCGCGAACGAGATCTTCTTCAACGGGCCGGGCCAGCAGATCAACAGCGATTACCTGTACCGCGTCGGCGTCACCGGCCATCCGGAGGCGAACGCGATGCAAGTGCCGATCTGGCTGACGCACACGTACGTCGAGGGCACGAAGGACGACGAACACTGCGGAACGGCCGGCAGCTACGCGAACGGTAAGCTCGGCGCCGACGCGGCCGGCAATCTGCTGAGCTGCAAGAACGGCATGTGGCGCGGCGCCGGTGGCCACTGGAAAAATCCTGTCGACACGGCGAATGAGCTGCCCGTCGACCCGGAGAACACCCCGCCTGCCGATAAGGTGAACGAGAAGGGCGACGTGCGCCTCACGCTCGACAAATTCCGCGCGTATGCATGGACAGGCGCCGCCTGGCAGGCCCTCGCGGTCGACCAGAACGACAACCTGATCGTGCCCGGCGTCGTCTCCGCGAACCAGTACGAGATCACCGGGCGCGTCGTCGTCAATACACCGTGCGCGCCCGACAAGAGTCGTCCAGACGCCGGCCTCATATCGATGGGCAAGGACGGACAAGTGCTGTCCTGCCAGGACGGCAAATGGCTGCCGCAGTCCGGGATCAAGATCGGCAGCACGGACGTGGACTGCCAGATCCTGATGGCGACGCCGGGCGCGACCGATTTCTCGCAATGCTCGTACACCTACACCGGCGGCTATCCGAACGGCTCGTTCATCAGCTACGCGGAGGACGGCACCTACACGTACCGGATCGAACGCCCCGTCACGCTCGACAACAACGGGCTCATTTCGGTGAGCGCGTACATGCACATGAGCTACGCGGTCTGCAATTCGAAGGGCTGGGAAGGACAGATGCGGCTCGTCGTCGACATCGTCGATATTCAGAGCAACAAGGTGATCGCGCACGGCGACGCGCAATCGCCGAAGCTCATCGACGATGCGGCGACGATCAACGTCACGCTGAACCAGGCCGCCGAGCCGCGGCGGGGCTACAAGGTCGTGCTGTCCAGCAACTGGGCGACCTACGACCGCAACGCGACGCCGTGGACGTCGAACTACTGCAACAGCAAGAAGACCTTCCTCCAGACCCCCCTCGCCACCGGCTGGACCATCAATTCGTTCTATTGAACGCGCCTTCGCCGCGCGCCGCGTTCGCCGCGCGCGGCTGCGGTTAACTGCACGGGTCTCCCATTCGCGGCGCGCGCCGGTCCGACCGGCCGCCGCGCGCCCCCACCGGACGCCCCCATGAAGGCCAAGATCCCCGTATTGCTGTCCCTGCTGTGCTCGCTCGCGAGCCTTTCCGTCGACGCCGCGCCGATCCGCTGGCGCAGCACCGAAGTCCAGTACGCGGCGGAGGGCAAGGACGTGAAGGACGTGCTGCGCGACCTCTGCGCGAGCCAGAACATCGCGGCGAACGTCGCGCCCGGCGTGAGCGGCGCCGTCAGCGGCAAGATGAAGATGTCGCCGCAGCGCTTCCTCGACACGCTCGCCGCGTCGTTCGGCTTCGTCTGGTACTACGACGGCACCGTGCTGAACGTGACGCCCGCGAGCGACATGAAGAGCACGCTCGTCAAGCTCGATCACGCGAGCACGGGCGACCTGCGCGACCTGCTCGAGCAGATGAAGGTGGCCGATCCGCGCTATCCCGTCACCTACAACGAGAAGCAGCGCACCGCGCTCGTCGCGGGGCCGCCGCGCTACGTCGAGCTCGTGACGAGCGTCGCCGCGCGGCTCGACGAGAATTCCGCGCGCACGGGCGGCACGGCGATCCGCGTGTTCTCGCTGAAGCACGCGTGGGCCGCCGATCGCGACGTGAACGTCGACGGCACGACGGTGTCGATGCCCGGCGTCGCGTCGCTGCTGAACCGGATGTATCACCCGGGCGACGGCAAGCGCACGTCGCAGACCACGGTCGGCAAGCCGATCAGCCGCGCCGCGCCGATGACGGACATCGGCGGCGGGCGCAGCGGCGTGCCGGCCTTGCCGCCGCTGCCGCCGTACATGCAGGGCGCGCAGCCGGGCGACGGCGCGGGCCTGCCGTCGGGCGGCCAGGGTGGCGACCCGCGGCCGAGCGGCATGGTCGCCGCCGCGCTCGCGAATACCGGCGCGGCGCGCTTGCCCGATGCGACCGGCGGCGCGAGCGGCGTGCCGGTGGGCGCGGCCGACGCGTCCGACCTGCCGGTGATCCAGGCCGATCCGCGCACGAACTCGATCCTCGTGCGCGACGTGCCCGAACACATGGCCCAATACCCGGACCTCATCGCGCTGCTCGACGTGAAGCCGCGCCTGATCGAGATCGAGGCGCGCATCATCCAGATCGACGAAGGCGCGCTCAAGCAGCTCGGCGTCGACTGGCGCGCGCACAACAGCCATTTCGACGTGCAGACGGGCACGGGGCGCACGTCGCAGAATGCGTATGCGAACGGCTCGCTGAACCCGACGTTCGGCTCGATCTCGCTGTCCGGCAACGACTCGGTGAGCGTGCCGGCGAGCCCGCTCGGCCTGTCGCTGACGGCCGTGCTCGGCGACGCGGGCCGCTATCTGCTCACGCGGATCAACGCGCTCGAATCGTCGAACCAGGCGCGCACCGACGCCAGCCCGAAGGTCACGACGCTCGACAACGTCGAGGCGGTGATGGACAACAAGAAGCAGTTCTTCGTGCGCGTCGCGGGCTACACGTCGGCCGACCTGTACAGCATCTCGACGGGCGTGTCGCTGCGCGTGCTGCCGATGGTCGTCGAGGAGGGCGGGCGCACGCAGATCAAGCTCGACGTGCGGATCGTCGACGGCGAGTTGTCGAACCAGACGGTCGACAGCATTCCGGTGATCGTGTCGACCGAAATCAACACGCAGGCATTCATCGAGCAGGGGCAGGCGCTGCTGATCGCGGGCTACAAGGTGGATGCGCGCTCGAACACGCAATCGGGCGTGCCGGTGCTGTCGAAGCTGCCGCTGCTCGGCGCGCTGTTCCGCTCGACGGACAAGCAGGACGGGCACAGCGAGCGGCTGTTTCTCGTGACGCCGCGTGTGATCGAGCCTTGAGTGCCGATGCGTTCGGCGCGGGGGCTACTTGCGGTTCTTCAGGAAGGCCCGGCCGGCCGTCGTGATCGAAATGCCCGAACGGCCGTTCATGGGCGAGTCAACCAGGCCCGCGCTGATGAGTTCCCGTGTGATGGACCAGCCGAGCGCGGGTGTCCCGCGTCCGTAGCGGACTTCCGCAAGGCGTTCCAGCGCCCAGATCGCGGATGAGGAAATGGTGGGGGCGTTTGACGTTTCGTGGTCGCTCATCGCGTCTCCGGAATCGAGAAAATAAGCCCTTGCCAGGGGCGCGGGGTGGTACGGGATCGAATGGCCAGGCCGGCTACTCGCCCTGCAGCAAGGGCAGGAGCGCGCGAAGCGCGGCGTCTTCATCGGGGCCGGTCGCCATCACTTGAGCGGACGTGCCGCCGCGCACCTGCAGCGATGCGATCGCCACGCCGTCCTTCGCATTGCCGTGGCGCCCGTTCGCAATCAGCAGGATGTCGCTGTCGAAGCGGCGTGCCATGCCGACGAGCGCATCCTGGGCGGCGTACGCGCCATGCCGGTTCCAGCCCGGGCCGATTTGAAGGTGCACGACGGTTGCCACGTTCTTTGCGAAGCCTCTGGATGGATCGTTGGGTTCAGTGCGACAGGTCGATCTGGCGGCCCGTCAGAAACGCCAGAAATGCGCTTTCCCACGCTGCGTCGCACACATCGATATCGATGCCGGCGAGCCTGTCCAGCGCGCTGCCCAGGCACACCGCGCGCAGCGATCGAGGCGG
Source organism: Burkholderia stagnalis (assembly GCF_902830275.1). GTDB lineage: Bacteria > Pseudomonadota > Gammaproteobacteria > Burkholderiales > Burkholderiaceae > Burkholderia > Burkholderia stagnalis. Next base: position 230,840 of record NZ_CADESW010000005.1, read on the forward strand.
CACGCCTTGCCGGAAACATCGGCCGTCGGCGTCGAGCAGCAGGCACGGATGGCGCCGGAACCGCGCGCTGGCCACCGAGATCGGATCCATGACATGCCGGGCCGAATCCCTCGGATAGACGAAGGCCAGATGAATCCCTGCCGCCGCGAGCCGTTCTCCCACGTCATGGAAGCGGTGAACCATCTGGAATCCGCGCTCGCCGCCACGCCCGACGCCCACGACGACGAGCCCCCGGCTTCCCGCGACGTCCCGCAGCGCGACGGGGCGCCGATCGGGCAACAGCAACGCTCCATCCAGCTCGAACATGTCGACATCCTCCGCGAAACCGACCGCAAGTCCGACGAAAGGCGGTAAGCCGTGGATTATAATGTACGGATAAGTTTATGTGTATAGCATTATAATGTCGTGTGTGCCGTCAGGTGCCGGTCGATGCGTCGACGGCACGACGGCCGATGCCGGCGAGGCGGGTTGCTCGCCGGTTTTTACTGACCGATCCCAAACCGTTTCAATGGAAGCCGCCATGCACGCTGCCCCTTCATGTCCCCAATGCTCGATGGAAAACACGTATCCGGACGGCGCGTTGTTCGTGTGCGCGGACTGCGGTCACGAATGGTCGGCGAGCGCCGGCGCCGACGCGGGCGATGAATCCGCGGGGAGCGTCGTCAAGGATGCGAACGGCAACGTGCTGTCGGACGGGGATTCGGTGGTGCTGATCAAGGATCTGCGCGTCAAGGGCTCGTCGATCACGCTGAAGATGGGCACCAAGGTGAAGAGCATCCGGATCGTCGGCGGCGATCACGAAATCGACTGCAAGACGGACGCCGGCAGCTTCATGCTCAAGGCCTGTTTCCTGAAGAAGGTCTGACCGTCTGGTCGGGTACCCCAAGCATGGCCGAGGAACGAACCTCCTACGACGCGTTCGTCGAATTCCTGTCGACGCCGATGCGTGACGGGCGACCCTATGTGCTGGAGACGCGGGACGCGGTGTCGCTGCACTTCGATCATTTCGCCACGCAGAGCTTCATGTCGCGCGGCGATCCGGAGAAGCTCGCGCTGGGCTATACGCGCACGATGATGGGATTCCTGCTGCTGCAGCCGGCCCCCGCGCACATCTGCATGATCGGGCTGGGCGGGGGATCGCTGGCGAAGTATTGCTATCGTCACCTGCCCGGGGCCGCGATCGACGCGGTCGAAATCAGCCCCGAGGTGATCGCGCTGCGCGACGTGTTCAGGATTCCTGCGGACGACGCGCGGTTCAGGGTGGTGTGCGCCGATGGCGCGGACTACGTGACGAACGAGGACGTCCGCACGGATGTGATCCTGCTGGACGCGTTCGTCACGGACGGGATCGCGAGCCGTTGCGCGGACCTCGCGTTCTTCGACGCCTGTCGCGAGCGCTTGAGCGAGACGGGTGTGCTCGTGATCAACTTCACCGACGACGATCCGGCGCTGCCGCTGCATCTCGAGCGGCTGGGCTCCGTGTTCGGTGCGTGCCACGCGCTCGTCCGGTGCAGTGACGACAGCAACTTCGTCGCGTTCGCGTGGAAGGGCGGCCACCGCTTGCCATCCACGCGAGTCCTGCTCGAGCGCGCGCGGTCGTTGGCCGTGGCAGGCGAACTCGAGCTGTCAGCGACGGCCCGGCGCCTGAAGGCAGGCGAGCGCCTCGATCCGGATCGGCTGGTCTGGCATGAGAAAGGGAGTGCGCACTGGGCGATCGGCGTGTAATCGGCCCGGGTGTTACTCGGCGCTTCGTCTGACCCGCTTGCCGAGCGGGCTCTGGGTCTTGTAGGTCACGCCGTGACGCTCGAGATACTCGCGGATCAATTGCCGGACGACTTGTGACGGCGTCAGATCCTGCTCGGAGCAGAGCATTTCGAATGCTTCCTTCTTGGCGGGATCGATCAGGACGGTCAGGCGTGCGGTTTTCGTTTCCATTGCGAGCGCGGGTCGGCAAATATGTTAATCGAATTATAATGCATTCGCCGTCGACGGCACGGCGGGAAGGGGCCGTATCACTGCGTGCCGGGGCTGCGCGTGCGGTCGCGCCGATAGCGCCAGGACAGCATATCGTCGACGACGGGCACGATCGCGAGCGTGACGAGTGCGCCGGCGAGCGGCACGGTCGACACGTAGCCCGCATGCTTGAAACCGACGGCGCCGATCAGGCCGCCCACGAAGAACGACGCGAGCATCGTGCCATGGATCCGCAGCTTCGCGCGGTTGGCGATGACCGCATGGGCGTCGGCGGTGACCTTCGATCGATTCCAGTAAAACAGCTTGCCCAGTTCGATGCCGAGGTCCGTCACGATGCCGGTCATGTGCGTGGTCCGGATCTCCGCGCCCGACAGCTTCGTGATCATCGCGTTCTGCAGCCCCATGATGAAGCACAGCAGGATCACGGTCACCGGCACGAAGAACGCTTCCCATAGCGCGAGGTGGCTGCCGAGCAGGCCGAACAGGAGCAGCAGCGCGGCCTCGACCAGCAGCGGCAGCACGTACTGGCTTTGCAGGCGCCGGCGGCGCCCCCAGTTGACGAGCACCGCCGAGCACGCCGCGCCGACGAGAAACGATGCCAGCGAACCGACGCCGGCCAGCACGAGCCGGATGTCCCCGAGCGCGGTCTGGTCCGCGATCGCCGACACGATGCCGCTCATGTGGGACGTGTATTGCTTGACCGCGAGGAAGCCGCCGGCATTGGTGGCGCCGGCGACGCAGGCAAGGGAAAAGCCGAGCTGGCGGTTCGCGCTCGCGCTGCGGTGTTTTCCCGTCAGGCTTCGAAAGTACTGCGCAGGCATAGGAGCTTCACTCGATCGCGCGGACCACCGGCAAGGGCGTTGCGGTTGGGCGCTTCGCGCACCGCATGCGGGCGACCGGTCCGCCGGGCCGCCCGCTATCCGCGAACATGTGGCTCACATGATAATGCAATTATCATGATCTGTTATCCGGATTGGCCTTTCGGTGTCATAATACGCACGGAACGAGCCCGGGATACCCGGGCTCGTTCCGTGCTCCTCGTCCAATCCGAGCGTACTGGAGACATTCCGGATGGCACCCGTGCCGGTCGTCCATTTCGTCCTGCTGGTCGCGGCCGCGTGGCTGGCGATCGGCACGCTCGGTCTCGGGGCCCTGCATCGCACGCGGCTCGTGGCGCACGGGCTGTTTCCGCTCGGCGCGCTGGGCGGGCTGCTGCTGAGTGCGGCGGGGCTCGCGGGCGTGTTCGCCGAACCGGGCGCCGCGGTGCTGCCGATCGGGCTGCCCGGGCTGCCGTTCCACCTGCGCGTCGACGGGCTGTCCGGCTATTTCCTGTTCGTGCTGGGCGTCGTCAGCGCGGGGATCGGCGCCTTTTCCGCCGGCTATTTCCGCAAGGGCGAAGGGGCCGCGCCAGGGCTCATCTGCTTCGAATACCACGTCTGCATCGCGAGCATCCTGCTCGTGCTGATTGCCGACGACGCGTACGTGTTCATGGTCGCCTGGGAAACGCTGACGTTGTCCGCGACGTTTCTCGTGATGACCAACCACCGGATCGCCGAGATCCGCCGCGCCGGCTACCTGTATTTCCTGATCTCCCACGTCGGCGCGCTCGCGCTGCTCCTGTGCTTCGGCATGCTGCAGGCGCGCACCGGCGACTACACCTTCGCCAACATGCGCGCGCAGTCACCGGGCGCGTTCGGGGCATCGCTCGCGTTCCTGTTCGCGCTGGCCGGATTCGGCGCCAAGGCGGGTGTGTTCCCGCTGCACGTGTGGCTGCCGGACGCCCATCCGGCCGCGCCGTCCCCCGTGTCGGCGCTGCTCAGCGGCGTCGTGCTGAAAGTGGGCCTGTACGGCCTGCTGCGCGTCGTGTTCGACCTGCTGCACGTGCAGGTCGCATGGTGGGGCGTGCTGCTGCTCGTGCTCGGCATCGGCACCGCGCTCCTCGGCGTCGTGTTCAGCACGATCCAGGTCGACATGAAGCGCCTGCTCGCGTATTCGTCGATCGACAACATCGGCCTGATGATGGTCGCGCTCGGGCTCGCGGTGCTGTTTCGCGCGTACGGGATGACGGGATTGTCCGCGCTCGCGCTGACCGCGATGCTCTATCAGGTCAGCGCGCATGCGGCATTCAAGAGTTTGCTGTTCCTCGGCACGGGCGCCGTGCTGCATGCCACCGGGGAGCGCAATCTCGGCAGGCTCGGCGGCCTGATCCGCTTCATGCCGTGGACCGCGTGGGCCGTACTGGCGGGCGTCGCGGCCAGCGCCGGCTTGCCGCCGCTGAGCGGCTTCGTCGGGGAATGGCTGCTGCTGCAGAGCTTCCTGTTCACGCCCGGCTTGCCGGATTCGGTGCTCGCGATGACGGTGCCGATCGCGGCCGCGCTGGTCGCGATGACGGCGGCGCTCGCCGGCTATACGATGGTCAAGTTCTTCGGCATCGTGTTCCTCGGACAGCCGAGAGAGGCGAGGCTGAGCCGCGCACGCGACGCGAATGCGTGGGAACGGTTCGCGTTCTGCTGGTTCGCGGCGGCCGGCGTGCTGCTCGGGCTGATGCCCGCGCAGTTCGTCAAGGTGCTGGATCGCGTCACGCGCGCGCTGGTCGGGGCCGGCATCGGCGCGGACAACCATGGCTGGCTGCTGTTCGTGCCCGTCGCCCCCGCGCGGGCCAGTTACATGCCCGCCGTGTTCATGCTGTTTTTCATCGCCTGCTGCGGTCTCGCCTGGGTGCTGGTGCGACGCTTCTACCACGGACGGCTGCGGCGCGCCGCACCGTGGAACTGCGGTTTCCCGTTCGCGAACGCGCGCATGCAGGACACGGCGGAAGGGTTCGGGCAGCCGATCCGGGAAATCTTCGCACCGCTCCTGCGCATCGAGCGGCAACTGCCTTCGCCGTTCGATGCGCGGCCGGCCTACCGGGTCTCGGTCACCGATCGCACGTGGCCCGCGCTCTACGAACGCGTCGCCGCGCTGACGCAGCGCATCGCGGAATGGACGGGCCGTCTGCAGACCGGCAGGATCGCCGTGTACCTGACCTACAGCTTCGCCGTGCTGATCCTGCTCCTGATACTGGTGAGACGATGGTGACCGTCTCCGGCGTGATGTCGCAAACCCTCGAGATCGTGGTGGCGCTGGCCGCCGCGCCGCTGCTCACGGGCTGGGTCAACCAGTGCCGCGCCTGGCTGCAGAACCGGCGCGCCCCCAGCATCTGGCAGCCGTACCGGATGCTCCACAAGCTGTTCAACAAGGAGTCGGTCGTCGCCCATGGCGCAAGCCCGGTGTTTCGTGGCGCACCGTACGTGGTGTGGGCGGCGATGACGCTCGCCTGCGCGATCGTACCGACCCTGTCGACCGAATTGCCGCTGTCGCCCGCCGCGGACGCGATCGCGCTCGTCGGCCTGTTCGCGCTCGCGCGCGTCGCGCTGTCGCTCGCGGCGATGGACGTCGGCACGGCGTTCGGCACGCTCGGCGCCCGCCGCGAAATGCTGATCGGTTTCCTCGCGGAGCCGGCGTTGCTGATGGTGCTGCTGTCGGCCTCGCTGATCACGCAGTCGACCCTGCTCACGCGCATCGTCGCGACGCTGGGGCGGGGCGAGCTGGCGATCTATCCGAGCCTCGCGTTCGCGGGCATCGCGTTCACGCTGGTGTCGCTCGCCGAGAACGCGCGGCTGCCCGTCGACAATCCGGCCACCCACCTCGAGCTGACGATGATCCACGAGGCGCTGATCCTCGAATACTCGGGGCGGCACCTCGCGCTGATGGAATGGGCGGCCAGCCTGAAGCTGTTCGCGTACTCGTGCATCGGCCTCGCACTTTTCATGCCGTGGGGGATTGCGGCGGCCGGTGATCCGCTGGCGCTGGTGTTCGCGGTGCCGGCGCTCTTCGTCAAGCTGATGGCGGGCGGCGCCGCGCTTGCCGTGGTCGAGACCGCCAACGCGAAGATGCGGATCTTCCGGGTGCCGGAATTCCTCGCGACGGCGTTCCTGCTCGCGGTGATCGGCATGCTCGTCCACTTGCTGCTGGGGGCATGAATGCACGGCTACGCGACGCAACTGATCAATTTCCTCGCGGCGGTGCTGCTGATGGTGTCGTTCGCGATGCTGAGCCAGCGTCGGATCCTGTCGCTGATCCACCTCTATACGCTGCAGGGTGTCGCGCTCGTCCTGGCCAACCTGATCCTCGGTTTCGTGACGGGGGACCCGAACCTGTACGTGTCGGCCGGACTGACGCTGCTGCTGAAGGCCGGCGCGATTCCATGGATCCTCTATCGGCTCGTGCGCAGGCTCGACGTGCGGGCCGACGTCGAGCCGCTCATCAACATCCCGACGACGCTGCTGATCGGCATCGTGCTCGTGATCATCGCGTTCAACGTCGCGTCGCCGATCAGCCAGCTCGCGACGTCGGTTGCGCGCGGTACGCTCGGGATCGCGCTCGCGTGCGTACTGCTGTCGTTCATGACGATGATCACGCGCGCCAAGGCGATTCCGCAGGTGATCGGCTTCCTGTCGATGGAGAACGGGCTGTTCTTCGCCGCCACGGCCGCGACCAACGGCATGCCGATGATCGTCGAGCTCGGCATCGGTCTCGACGTGCTGGTCGGGATCCTGATCCTGGGCGTGTTCATGTTCCAGATTCGCGAGCAGTTCGACAGCCTGGACATCCATCACCTCGAGAAGCTCAACGATGAATGACGCCCACGTCGTGCTCGCCGTGCTCGGCATTCCGCTCGCGGCCGCCGCATGTCTCGCGCTCGCGTGGCCGGGTCACGTCGCGCGCAACCTGAACGTCGGCTTCAGCTTCCTGACATTCGCGGCGACGCTCGTGCTCGCCGCCCGCACCGTCGAACAGGGGCCGTCGTTCGCGTTCGGCCGGGCGTTCTTCGTCGATCCGCTCAACGTCTACCTGGTCGCGCTGACGGCGTTCGTCGGCTGGACGACGTCGCTGTTCTCGCGGCCGTACATGCAGGTCGAGGAAGCCCGCGGCCGGATGACGGCGGCGCGGATGCGGCTCTATCACGGCATGTACCAGCTTTTCATGTTCGCGATGCTCGTCGCGCTTCTGACCAACAATCTGGGCGTGCTGTGGGTTGCGATGGAGGCCGCCACGCTTGCGACCGTGCTGCTCGTCAGCGTCTATCGGACCGCCGCGAGCCTCGAGGCGGCGTGGAAGTACTTCATCCTGTGCGGGGTCGGCATCGCGCAGGCGCTGTTCGGCACGATTCTGCTGTACCTCGCCGCGAGCCGGCGGCTGACCGACGGCGATGCGCTGCTGTGGACGAGCCTCGCCGCGATCAAGACGCAGCTCGACCCTGCCATCGTGTCGATCGCGTTCGTGTTCCTGCTCGTCGGCTACGGCACGAAGGTCGGGCTCGTGCCGATGCACAGCTGGTTGCCGGACGCGCATGCCGAAGGCCCGACGCCGATCTCGGCGGTGTTGTCCGGACTGCTGCTGAACGTCGCGCTGTACGCGGTGCTGCGCTGCAAGGTGCTCGCCGACGGCTCGCTCGGCAACGGCCTGCCGGGCCGGTTGCTGGTCGGGTTCGGGCTCGTGTCGGTGCTGGTGGCATCGTTCTCGCTGTTTCGGCAGAAGGACGTCAAGCGGCTGTTCTCGTATTCGTCGATCGAGCACATGGGGCTGATGACGTTCGCGTTCGGCCTCGGCGGGCCGGTCGCGACGTTCGCCGGGCTGCTGCACATGACCGTCCATTCCCTCGTCAAGTCGGCGATTTTCTTCGCGGTCGGCCACGCGGCGCAGAAGGCGGGCACGCAGACGATCGACGGCATTCGCGGGCTGCTGCAGGTCAGCCCGACGGTCGGCTGGGGCATGATGCTCGGCGCGCTCGCGATTCTCGGCCTGCCGCCGTTCGGCGTGTTCGCGAGCGAATTCCTGATCCTGACGACCGCAATGAACACGATCCCGTGGGCGGCGCCCTTGCTGCTGCTCGGCCTCGCCGTCGCATTCGCGGCGATCTTCGCGCGCGTGCAGCGCATGGTGTTCGGCGCAACGACGACCGCGCGACCGCTCGAGCATCGCCCCGCACTCCTGCCGGTGTTCGTGCATCTCGGGCTGGGGCTGGTGCTCGGGCTCTATGTCCCGCCGTACCTGGCGATGTGGTATCGCCAGGCCGCAACGATGCTGGCGGGGTGACGCATGCGACTCGACTCGATGCCGTTCGCCGCGACCCGCCTGACGCGCAGTGCGGGCCAGATTTCGGTGGGCGTGGCGGACGCCGACGAGGCGGGGTGGCTCGCGATCGCGCGGACGGTGCACGCCGGGCAAGGCCGCCTCGTCGCGATGTGGGCCGGCGAAGCCGTCGAGCGCGCGTTTTCGGTGAACGCCGCGTACGAATGCGACGACGGCATCCTTTGGGTGCGCCTCGCGACGGGATGCACGCCGCAACCCGCGGGCGATTTTCCCGATCTCGCCGGCCTGTATCCGTGCGCGATGCGCATGCAGCGGGCGATCTTCGACCTGACCGGCCTGCGGGCCCGGGGCGCCGAGGATACCCGGCCGTGGCTCAATCATGGAAACTGGCCTGGCGATTATTTTCCGCTGCAGAAGCAGGCGACGGGCGTCGAAGCGTTCGAGTCGAGCGAGGCGGACTACCCGTTCGTGCAGGTGGCGGGCGACGGCGTGCACGAGATCGCGGTCGGGCCGATCCACGCCGGCATCATCGAGCCCGGGCATTTCCGGTTCTCGGTCGTCGGCGAGAAGGTGCTGCGCCTTGAAGCGCGTCTCGGCTACGCCCACCGCGGCGTCGAGCGGCTGTTCGAGCGTACCCCCGCGTCGTGCGGCCATCGGGTCGCCGCCCGGATCTCGGGCGATTCGACCGTCGCGTTCGCGTGGGCCTATTGCATGGCGCTCGAGCAGGCGTGCGGCGCGGCGCTGCCGAAGCGGGCGCTCTATTTGCGGGCGCTCCTGCTGGAACGCGAGCGCGTCGCCAACCATCTCGGCGACCTCGGCGCGCTCGGCAACGATGCCGGGTTCGGGTTCGGCCTCGCGCAGTTCTCGCGACTCAAGGAGGACTGGATACGGGTGAACGCGCGCCTGTTCGGGCATCGATATCTGATGGACCGGATCGTGCCGGGCGGCGTGGCGGTCGACGTTCGCGCCGGGGAGGCGGCTGTCGTCGAGGAACAATGCGCGCATGTCGAGCGTGAAGTCCACGTCATGCGGACCATCTACGAAGACCAGTCCGGGCTGCAGGATCGATTCCTCGGCACGGGGCGGCTGACCGCCGCCGTGGTCGAGCATTTCGGCGTGCGCGGCATGGCTGCCCGTGCCAGCGGCCGGGCCTTCGACGTGCGCGCGAACGTGCGGCCGGCGCCCTATGACGACATCGCCGTCAAGGCGGCCAGCGACGCGCGTGGGGACGTTGCCGCGCGCGTTGCCGTGCGCTTTGCCGAAATCGATGCATCCCTGCAGCTGATCCGCGCGCTGCTGGCCGAACTTCCGGACGGCCCCGTTGCCGTCGCCGTGCCGCCTGCCGCGGCGCCTTCCCGAGGGGCCGGGTGGGTGGAAGGCTGGCGCGGGGACGTGTTCGTCGCGCTCGACGTCGCACCGGGCGACGTCGTCGCACGCTGCCATTGCCACGATCCGTCGTGGCAGAACTGGCCGGCGCTCGAGCACGCGATCATCGGCAATATCGTTCCGGATTTCCCGTTGATCAACAAATCGTTCAACCTGAACTACGCGGGGCACGATCTCTGATGTGGCAGCTCATCCGGCAATTCGCGCGCACCGACTTTCCCGACGAACCTGCGCCGGCGGCGGAAGACGCGTGGCGGCACGAGGCGCAGCAGATTCGCCAGGACCTGCTCGATCTGCTCGGGCGTGCGCTGTGCATCCGGCAGATCGACGCGGGGTCATGCAACGGGTGTGAGCTGGAGATCCACGCGCTGAACAACCCGTACTACAACATCGAAGGGCTCGGCATCAAGTTCGTCGCCAGCCCGCGGCACGCCGACCTGCTGCTCGTGACCGGGCCGGTGACGCTCAACATGCGCGCGGCGATGCTCGCCGCGTACGACGCGACACCCGGCCCGAAACGGGTGGTGGCCGCAGGGGAGTGCGCGTGCACGGGCGGCATGTTTGCCGACGTTTATGCGGTGTGCGGGCCGGTTTCGTCGATCCTGCCGGTCGACGTGACGATCCCCGGGTGTCCGCCGCCCCCCATCGACCTGCTGCGCGGCATCCTCGCCGCGTGCCGGTCTCGCTGAGCCGGACGGCGACTGCCGTTCATGGCCCAGGCCTCTCAACCTCGATTCAACCCTTGTTCGCAATGACTTACGCTTCCGCTTCATGACTCCGATCAAATTCATACTTCGCTATACCGCCATCCCGTTCACGGCCATCGTGGCGGTCGTGATCTGGGCGGCCGTGCCGTCCTCGCAGGAAATCGATGCACGACAGTATGCGGCGCTGTCGCATGCGTACCGGAGCTTTCCTGCGCCGTTCCGGCGCGAGATCGTGGATGCGATGGCGCACGGCCGGATCACCGACTGGCAGTACCAGACGCTCGTGCGCGACTCGCTGGCCAACGGCGTCGCACTGGACTGGCCGGCGACGGGCCTGAGCGACGTCGCTGCCGAGCGGCGCAAGCTGGCCGCACTGATTCAAGCCGATTCCGATCTCGCAGGGCACTGAAAATGAAGACCTTACTGGTTGCTGTCGCATTCGTTCTGATTATCGGCAGCTTGATTTCCGCGCTGTATTTCATGAATCGCGACCGGGGGACGACGAAGCGCATGGCGTGGTCGCTCGCGGCGCGGGTCGGGATATCGATCACGCTGTTCCTGGCGCTCCTCATTTCGTACTGGCTGGGCTGGATCGAGCCGACCGGATTGCCGATCGGGCGTTAGGCGGCTCGTGCCTCCTGTCTGACTCGCCCGGCCCCGGCCGGGCGCCATTGTTGCACTGTTGTCCGGATTGGAAAGGACCCCTCCACGGCCGGCAATATGTGCGGCGAAATCGGCCGATTATTCTCCCGATCGCAGTTCCGATTCCCAAGCCGACAAGCTATCGGACTGCTTACAAAATCAACCGATCGGGGAGGCCTATTCGTGAGAAGCGTCGTCATTTCCAGTGGTATTGGCGCGGTGTTCGCCATTGCAGCGTCGTCCGCGCTTGCGCAGAGTTCCGTCACCTTGTATGGCCTCGTCGACACGGCCATTCGCTATCAAACGAACGCCGGCCCGGACGGCCGGGATCTGATCGGCATGACGGTCGGCCCGGAAACGCACAGCCGGTGGGGCCTGCGCGGCAGCGAAGACCTCGGCGGCGGCCTGTCGGCGATCTTCCGCCTCGAGAACGGCTTCGAACTCGGCGACGGGAAGCTTCACGTCGCCAACACGCTGTTCAGCCGGCAGGCGTATGTCGGGCTGTCGAGCAACCGCTACGGCACGCTGACCTTCGGCAACCAGTACGCGCCGCTGTACGACACGATGGGCGACACCTTCGACCCGATGACCGTCGGCGACTACTGGCAGGACAGCTGGATGTACAACGGCATCGGCAGCTTCCTGACCGTGCCGAACTCGGTCAAGTACCAGTTCTCGTCCAACGGCTTCAGCGTCGACGCGATCTACGGCTTCGGCAACCATGCCGGCGCAATGGGCCTCGACAGCACGTACGGCGTGGAGCTGACTTATGCGCACGGGCCGGCGTCGATCAACGCGGGCTTCCAGCAAACTTCGGTATCGTCGTTGAACGGCAGTTCGGTCAACGGTGCGAAGGTGAACTTCCTGCACGTGAGCGGCGCGTATCGGATCACCCCGGCCGTGCGGCTGCTGGCCGGCTGGCTGCACGGCCAGGACAAGACCGGCACGACGGACTTCAACATGCAGCAAGCCGGCGCGCCGGCGTTGCGCGCCGGCAGCCCGAACCGCATCGACGATACGTTCTATGTCGGCGCCAACTGGCAGGCCAGCGCGCCGCTGCTGATCACGGTGGCCGGCTATTACGGCCATGCGCGCAACGCGGAGCGGCTCGACGGCTCGCTCGGCGCCGGCATCAACTATTCCGCGACCGTGCTGGCCGAGTATGCGCTGTCGAAGCACACCGAGGTGTACGGCACGGTGGATGTCGCGCGCGGCAACGGCGCGTTCGCCGCCGACTATCCGGGCGCGACCAACCCCGCGACGGGCAGGGTCGACCAGATCGGCCGGACCAACAACGTCGGCGCGGCGATCGGCCTGCGTCAGATGTTCTGAACGCGGGCTCGGGCGGCCGCGCGCAGCGCGCGCGGTTCTTCTTCTTCACCTCGATTACAGAAGCGGTAAAACTTTCCGGAACGGTCGGCTGGCGCCACACCCGGCGGCGGCATTCCGGTCTCCACGTTGCGATCGACGACGAAGCGCCGCCAGGGCGGCGCGCGGCGAGCGCGCATGGCCATGCGCCCCAAGCGCACCCGGCATGGCAAATCTGCTCACCACGATCGAGCGGGTTGGGCATCGACGGCCAGATCGGCATTGCATAGATTCCCCAGGTTGGCGCGCTTATCCGCGCGCCACGCCATGCGCGCGCCGGCATCCGGCACGCGCGTGCCCCTATAAGCGTGAGACAAAATCGAGCGTGGAGACGACACGATGAGCCTGTCAGAGCCATTGCGTCTGCATGTGCCGGAGCCGACAGGCCGCCCGGGCTGCCAGACCGACTTTTCCTATCTGCATCTATCGCCGGCCGGCGCGGTACGCCGCCCGCCGATCGATGTCGCCGCGGCGGACACCGCCGATCTCGCCCGCAGCCTCGTGCGCGTGCTCGACGATCACGGCGAAGCCGTCGGCCCGTGGGCGCCGGATCTCGATGACGCGCGGCTGATCGCCGGGATGCGGGCGATGCTGAAGACCCGCATCTTCGATGCGCGCATGCTGATCGCGCAGCGCCAGAAAAAAATCTCGTTCTACATGCTGAGCCTCGGCGAAGAGGCCATCGGCGCCGCGCATGCGATGGCGCTGCGGCACGGCGACATGTGCTTCCCGACCTACCGGCAGCAGAGCATCCTGATCGCGCGCGACGTGCCGCTCGAACGGATGATCTGCCAGCTGATGTCGAACGAGGGCGACCCGCTGAAAGGGCGCCAGCTCCCGGTGATGTATTCGGATCGCGACGCGGGCTTCTTCTCGATCTCCGGCAATCTCGCGACGCAGTTCATCCAGGCGGTCGGCTGGGCGATGGCGTCGGCGATCAAGGGCGACACGAAGATCGCGTCGGCCTGGATCGGCGACGGCGCGACCGCGGAAGCCGACTTTCATACCGCGCTCACCTTCGCGCACGTGTATCGCGCGCCCGTCGTGCTGAACGTCGTCAACAACCAGTGGGCGATCTCGACGTTCCAGGCGATCGCGGGCGGCGAGGGGACGACGTTCGCGGGGCGCGGCGTCGGCTGCGGGATCGCGTCGCTGCGCGTCGACGGCAACGATTTCCTCGCGATCTACGCGGCGTCGAGCTGGGCGGCCGAACGGGCGCGCCGCAACCTCGGCCCGACGCTGATCGAATGGGTGACGTACCGCGCCGGTGCGCACTCGACGTCGGACGATCCGTCGAAATACCGGCCGAGCGACGACTGGACCCACTTCCCGCTCGGCGATCCGATCGCCCGCTTCAAGCGCCACCTGATCGCCAGGGGCATCTGGTCGGACAGCGCGCACGACGCGCTCACCGCCGAGCTCGAGGCCGAGGTGATCGCCGCGCAGAAGGAGGCGGAAAAATTCGGGACGCTGGCCGACGAGCGGATTCCGTCGCCGGCGTCGATGTTCGACGACGTGTACAAGGAGCTGCCCGCGCATCTGCGTCGTCAGCGCCAGGAACTGGGAGCGTGAGCATGGCGCAACGAGAAGCAACGACGACGGCCACGCAGCCGATGACGATGATCCAGGCGCTGCGCTCCGCGATGGACGTGATGCTCGGGCGCGACGGCGACGTGGTGGTGTTCGGCCAGGACGTCGGCTATTTCGGCGGCGTGTTCCGCTGCACCGAGGGGTTGCAGACGAAGTACGGCAAGTCGCGCGTGTTCGACGCGCCGATCTCGGAAAGCGGGATCGTCGGCGCGGCGGTCGGGATGGGCGCGTACGGGTTGCGGCCCGTGTGCGAGATCCAGTTCGCGGACTATTTCTACCCGGCCTCCGACCAGATCGTGTCGGAAGGCGCCCGGCTGCGCTACCGCTCCGCCGGCCAGTTCACCGCGCCGATGACGATCCGCATGCCGTGCGGCGGCGGTATCTACGGCGGCCAGACCCACAGCCAGAGCCCGGAGGCGATGTTCACGCAGGTGTGCGGGCTGCGCACCGTGATGCCGTCGAACCCTTACGACGCGAAGGGGCTGCTGATCGCGGCGATCGAGAACGACGACCCGGTGATCTTTCTCGAGCCGAAGCGGCTCTACAACGGGCCGTTCGACGGCCATCACGAACGGCCCGTCACGTCGTGGCTGAAGCATCCGGCGAGCGCGGTGCCCGAGGGCTACTACACGGTGCCGCTCGACTCGGCCGCCGTCGTGCGCGCCGGCAGCGACGTGACGGTGCTGACGTACGGCACGACGGTCCACGTGTCGCTGGCCGCCGCCGAGGAGACGGGCATCGATGCCGAGGTGATCGACCTGCGCACGCTGTGGCCGCTCGATCTCGAGACGGTCGTCGCGTCGGTGCGCAAGACCGGGCGCTGCGTCGTGGTGCACGAGGCGACGCGCACCTGCGGGTATGGCGCGGAACTGGTGTCGCTCGTGCAGGAGCACTGCTTCTATCACCTCGAGGCACCCGTGGAGCGCACGACGGGCTGGGATACGCCGTATCCGCATGCACAGGAATGGGCGTATTTTCCCGGCCCGGGCCGGGTCGGCGAAGCGTTGCGACGCGTGATGGAGGCTTGACATGGGTATTCACGTCATCAAGATGCCGGATATCGGCGAAGGGATCGCCGAGGTCGAGCTGGTGGCCTGGCATGTGGAAATCGGGCAGACGATCAAGGAGGACCAGCCGCTCGCCGACGTGATGACCGACAAGGCGGCGGTCGAGATTCCATCGCCCGTGACGGGCAAGGTGCTTGCGCTCGGCGGCAAGCTCGGCGAGATGATGGCGGTCGGCAGCGAGCTGATTCGTCTCGAGGTCGAGGGTGATGGCAACCTGAAGCCGGGCGCCGACGTGCGGGAGGCCGCCGTGGCCGCTGAAGTCGCTGTCGCGGCGCCGGCTGCAGCAGCGCCTGCGGTTTCGTCCTCGGATGCGGAGCCCCCGGCGAGCCGCGCGCCTGCCGAGCCGCGCCGCGAAGCGCACGCCGCGCCGCCGCGCGCGGCGCTGGCGCCGGGCGAACGGCCGCTCGCGTCGCCGGCGGTGCGCCAGCGCGCGTGGGACATGGGCATCGAGCTGCGCTATGTGCGCGGCACGGGCGACGCCGGGCGGATCCTGCATTCGGACCTCGATGCGTACGCGCGCACCGGCGGCCGGGCGAGCGCGCAAACTGCACGCGGCTACGACGAACGGACCGACGAGACCGAAGTCCCGGTGATCGGCCTGCGCCGCGCGATCGCGCGCAAGATGCAGGAAGCGAAGCGGCGCATTCCTCACTTCAGCTACGTCGAGGAAATCGACGTGACCGAGCTCGAAGCGCTGCGCGCGGAACTGAATCGCCGCTACGGCGACGCGCGCGGCCGGCTGACGCTGTTGCCGCTGCTGATCCGCGCGATGGTGATCGCGTTGCGCGACTTTCCGCAGATCAACGCGCGCTTCGACGACGAAGCCGGCGTCGTGACGCGTTCCGGCGCGGTGCACATGGGCGTCGCGACGCAGACCGACGCCGGCCTCACGGTGCCCGTGCTGCGTCACGCGGAAGCGCGCGACGTGTGGTCGATCTCGGCCGAGATCGCGCGGCTCGCCGAGGCCGTGCGCGCCAACCGCGCGCAGCGCGACGAACTCACCGGTTCGACGATCACGATTTCGAGCCTCGGCCCGCTCGGCGGCATCGTGTCGACGCCGGTCATCAATCATCCGGAGGTCGGCATCGTCGGCGTGAACCGCATCGTCGAGCGCCCGATGTTCCGCGACGGCGCGGTCGTCGCGCGCAAGCTGATGAACCTGTCGTCGTCGTTCGATCATCGCGTCGTCGACGGCATGGACGCGGCCGAATTCATCCAGGCGGTGCGCGCGTTGCTCGAACGCCCCGCGCTGCTGTTCGTGGAGTGATCCTAATGAAAAATGAACACACCACGCTGCTCGTGATCGGCGGCGGGCCGGGCGGCTACGTCGCCGCCATTCGCGCCGGGCAGCTCGGCATTCCGACGCTGCTCGTCGAGCGCGACCGGCTCGGCGGCACCTGCCTGAACATCGGCTGCATTCCGTCGAAGGCGCTGATCCACGTCGCCGATGCCTTCGAGCAGGCGCGCGACCACGCAGGCGAAGGCGCGCTCGGCATCCGCGTGCACTCGCCGGAGATCGACATCGCGCGCAGCGTCGCGTGGAAGGATGGCGTCGTCGACAAGCTGACGCGCGGCGTCGGCGCGGTGCTGAAGAAGAACGGCGTGCGCGTGCTGCACGGCGATGCGCGCGTGATCGACGGCAAGACCGTCGAGGTCGACGCCGGCGGCGAGACGATCCGGATCGGCTGCGAGCACCTGTTGCTCGCGACGGGTTCGGAGCCGGTCGCGCTGCCGTCGATGCCGTTCGGCGGGCATGTCGTGTCGTCGACCGAGGCGCTGTCGCCGAAGACGTTGCCGAAGCGGCTGGTCGTCGTCGGCGCGGGCTACATCGGGCTGGAACTCGGGATCGTCTATCGCAAGCTCGGGGTCGACGTCAGCGTGGTCGAGGCGGCGGAGCGCGTGCTGCCCGCGTACGACGCGGAGCTCGTGAAGCCGGTTGCCGATTCGCTTGCGCGGCTTGGCGTCAGGCTGTGGCTCGGCCACAAGGTGCTCGGGCTCGCGGACGACGGCGCGGTGCGCGTGCAGGCGCCCGACGGCGCCGAGCGGACGCTGCCGGCCGATCGCGTGCTGGTGGCGGTGGGCCGCCGGCCGCGCGTCGACGGCTTCGGCCTCGAGACGCTGCCGCTCGAACGCAACGGCCGCGCGCTGCGTATCGACGACGAATGCCGGACGTCGATGCGCAACGTGTGGGCGATCGGCGACGTCGCCGGCGAGCCGATGCTCGCGCATCGCGCGATGGCGCAAGGCGAGGTGGTCGCGGAGCTGATCGCCGGCAAGCGTCGCAAGTTCGTGCCGGCGTCGATTCCTGCTGTGTGCTTCACCGATCCGGAGATCGTGACGTCGGGGTGGTCGCCGGACGATGCGCGGGCGGCCGGCGTCGATTGTCTGAGCGCGTCGTTTCCGTTTGCCGCGAATGGGCGGGCGATGACGCTACAGGCGACCGACGGCTTCGTGCGGGTGGTCGCGCGGCGCGATACGCACCTGATCGTTGGGTGGCAGGCGGTCGGGCGAGGGGTGTCGGAGCTGGCCGCGGCGTTCTCGCAGTCGATCGAGATGGGGGCAAGGCTCGAGGATATCGGTGGCACGATACACGCGCATCCGACGCTCGGCGAGGCGATGCAGGAGGCCGCGTTGCGGGCGTTGGGGCACGCGGTGCATATCTGAGGGGGGGCGTCGGCGAGCACTGGGCGGGTCTTGGGCGTGGGCGGGAGTCATCGCGATTCCCTCGGATGATCCGCTCACGCCGGCCAGTGACCCGCGAAATCAAACGACAGTTGCCGAGGGTGGCGAATGGATAGCAGATACACCGCGCCCCCGATCTGCGCATACAGCAGCAGGTAGTGCGTCGCCACGTACTCGCGCAGTTCGCTGCCTTCGGCAATGACGTCGAGTTGTTCAGCCAGACGCGCCATGCCGTTGCGCGCTTCCACGGAGCGGGCAGGCCGTTCGAGGAACAAACGGCCCATGCCGGGAAAGCGCTCCAGATTAGGGATGACGGTATCCGTCAATTCTTCCAGCAGAGCATCGAACGCTTGCGGGGTTTCGGCTTCCAGCAGGAATGCGTCGATTTCTTCAAGGTTGTACTCGAAGTTCGCGGTGAGCTTTACGGTATGGAGGGCAGTCACGGGGCGAATCGGCCGGTTAGCCGGCTGCTTTGTTGGTGCGACGGCGCTTGATGTCGGAAAGGGTGCTGCGAGCGTCTTTTACCTTGCCCGCGGACACGTCGGCCAGGCCCTTGCTCGCGTCTTCTATCAGGAACAAGTGGATGCGCTCGCGTTCCAGCTGGTGGTAGTAGTCCAGCCGCTCGGCGTCGATGATGGCAACGTAGCTTTCGCCATTTTTTGTGACGATCTTCTCGGCCCCGGCCTTCACCTGGTCGGCCAGTTCGGACAGATTGGCCCGGGCTTGGGACAGCGAAATCACATCGCGGGCTGAGATGGGCATGGCTTTCTCCGTAGGCTGCGATTTTGTACAGAATGTTGCACATTCTACTGCAATTCATTCTGTGCCGCGAAGGTCGTGATCTGGCCTGGAGCGGAGCGCCGGAGGCCGTCAGGGCTGGCGTGAGCAGGAGTGACGCAGGCGAAATCATCCACGCCGTCCTGGACGTCATCACAGTGCAGGGTTAGGGGGCGACGCCGTGCTGCCTGTCGGTTTCGGGTTTAAGGAAGCGGTGAACGCACGGCACCGCCCGAGACACCCCCGAAACAGCCACGGATGGAGAACTGTACGAATATACAGTATAGTATTCGTCCGAAACCGGCCCGCACCCGTTTCCGCATCGCGGCGCCGCGCCCCTGGCCAACCCACCCCGACGAGCAGACAAATTGTCATCCAGCAATCAGATCCGCATTCGCGGCGCGCGTCAGCACAACCTCAAGAACCTCGACCTCGACCTGCGCACCGGCGAAATGACGGTCGTCACCGGCCCGTCGGGCTCCGGCAAATCGAGTCTCGTGTTCGACACCCTGTACGCGGAAGGCCAGCGGCGCTACGTCGAGACGTTCAGCGCGTATGCGCGGCAGTTTCTCGACCGGATGGACCGGCCGCAGGTGGACCGCGTCGACGGCGTGCCGCCCGCGATCGCGATCGACCAGACCAATCCGGTCCGCAGTTCGCGCTCGACCGTCGGCACGATGACCGAGCTCAACGACCATTTGAAGCTCCTGTACGCCCGCGCAGCGGAACTGTTCGACCGCAAGAACGCGCAGCCGGTGCGGCACGACACGCCGGAGACGATCTACGCGGACCTCGCCGCGCGCACGGCCGATCGCGATCCGCGGCTCGTGGTGACGTTTCCGGTCGAGCTGCCGGAAACCGTGACCGACGAGGAAGTCGAGCAATGGCTGTCGGCGAGCGGCTATACGAAAGTGCAGGCACAGCGCGAAGTCGCGTCGCCCACCGGGCCGCGCAAGGTGCTCGACGTGGTGGCCGACCGCTTCCGCCTGCATCAGGCCGACAAGGTGCGCGTGATCGAGGCGATCGAGGCGTCGCTGAAGCGCGGTGGCGGGCGCGTGAACGTCTACGTGCTCGCGCAGGTGCCGGAAAACGCCACCGCCGCGGCGCCGGAATCCGAGGTGTGGCGCTTCTCCACCGGGCTCCACAATCCCGACAGCGATCTCCGCTACGCCGATCCGCAGGCCGCACTGTTCTCGTTCAATTCGGCATACGGCGCATGCGAAACCTGCCGCGGCTTCGGCCGCGTGATCGGCGTCGATCTCGGCCTCGTGATCCCCGACTCGCGCAAGACGCTGCGCGGCGGCGCGATCAAGCCGATGCAGACACCCGCGTGGAAGGAGTGCCAGGACGACCTGATGCGCTATGCGGCGAAGGCGAACATCCGGCGCGATACGCCGTGGAGCGAGCTGACGTCCGACGAGCGGGACTGGGTGATCAACGGCTCGCCGGACTGGAATGGCAAGTGGCAGAGCCAGTGGTACGGCGTGAAGCGCTTCTTCGGCTACCTCGAATCGAAAGCATACAAGATGCATATCCGCGTGCTGCTGTCGAAATACCGCAGCTACACGCCGTGCGACGTGTGCGGCGGCGCGCGCCTGAAGACGGAGTCGCTGCTGTGGCGGCTCGGCTCGAAGGCGAACGCCGACGCGGCGCTCGCGCCGGCCGGCCGCTTCCTGCCGCGCGGCGTCGACTGGACCCGCGCGCAGCTCGAAGCGCTGCCGGGCCTCACGGTGCACGACCTGATGCTGCTGCCGATCGAACGCATCCGCCGCTTCTTCGACGACATCAGCCTGCCGAGCGCGCTGCTCGACGACGCGCTGAAGCTGCTGCTCGCCGAGGTGCGCACGCGGCTGAAGTATCTGTGCGACGTCGGGCTCGGCTACCTGACGCTCGACCGGCAAAGCCGCACGCTGTCGGGCGGCGAGGTGCAGCGGATCAACCTGACGACGGCGCTCGGCACGTCGCTCACGAAGACGCTGTTCGTGCTCGACGAGCCGAGCATCGGCCTGCATCCGCGCGACCTGAACCGGATCGTCGAGGCGATGCAGCGCCTGCGCGACGCGGGCAATACGCTGGTGGTGGTCGAGCACGACCCGTCGGTGATGCTCGCGGCCGACCGGCTGATCGACATGGGGCCCGGCCCGGGCGAGCGCGGCGGCACGATCGTCTACGACGGCACGCCCGGCGATATCCGCTCGGCCCGCACGCTGACGGGCGAGTATCTCGGCGGCCGCAAGCACGTCGCGCACGCGTCGCACTGGTCGCGCCGCACGGTGGACGCGCACACGCCGCGCATCGTGCTCGAGGGCGCGAGCGAGCACAACCTGCGCGACGTGACGGTCGAGATTCCGTTGCAGCGCCTCGTGTGCGTGACCGGCGTATCGGGGTCGGGCAAGTCGACGCTGCTGCAGGACGTGCTCTATCCGGCGATGGCGCGGCACTTCGGCAAGGCGACCGAATCGCCGGGCGCCTACCGCCGCCTGACGGGCGCGGAGCAGGTGGGCGACGTCGTGTTCGTCGACCAGTCGCCGATCGGCAAGACCACGCGCTCGAACCCGGCGAGCTATGTCGGCGCGTTCGACGAGATCCGCAAGCTGTTCGCGAAGGCGCCGCTCGCGCTGCAGCGCGGCTACGGCGCGGGCACGTTCAGCTTCAACTCGGGCGACGGCCGTTGCCCGACCTGCGGCGGCTCGGGCTTCGAGCACATCGAGATGCAGTTCCTGAGCGACGTCTACCTGCGCTGCCCGGACTGCGACGGCCAGCGCTACCGCGCCGAGGTGCTCGAAGTGCGGATCGTGCGCGACGGCCGCGCGCTCAGCATCGCCGAGGTGCTCGACCTGACCGTCAGCGAAGCCGCGGCGTTCTTCGCCGCCGACGCCGAGGTGCTGCGCGTGCTGCAGCCGATCGTCGACGTCGGGCTCGAATACGTGAAACTCGGCCAGCCGGTGCCGACGCTGTCGGGCGGCGAGGCGCAGCGCCTGAAGCTGGCGGGTTTTCTCGCCGAATCGGCGAAGGCCGGCAGCGGGCGGCGGGTCGTCACGGAGGAGCAGCGCGTCGCGCAGGCGCGCCTGTTCATGTTCGACGAACCGACCACGGGGCTGCACTTCGACGACATCGCGAAGCTGATGCAGGCGTTCGGCAAGCTGCTCGCCAGCGGCCATTCGCTGATCGTGATCGAGCACAACCTCGACGTGATCCGCGCGGCCGACTGGCTGATCGACCTCGGCCCGGAAGGCGGCGACGGCGGCGGGCTCGTGCTGTGCGCGGGCACGCCCGACGACGTGAAGGCATGCGCCGGATCGCATACGGGTGTGGCGCTGGTGCATTACGACCGCGCGATGGGCGCCGAAGCCGAACCGGTAGACGAGGGCGTGCCGTTGCAGGCCGCGCTGAACGCGGCGCGTGCGCGGCGGGCGGTCGAAGGTGAGGACGTCGTGCGCATCGTCAACGCGCGCGAGCACAACCTGAAGGCGCTGGACGTCGACATTCCGCACGGCAAGTTCAACGTCGTGACGGGCGTGTCCGGTTCCGGCAAGTCGACGCTCGCGTTCGACATCCTGTTCCACGAGGGCCAGCGCCGCTACCTCGAATCGCTGAACGCGTATGCGCGCTCGATCGTGCAGCCGGCGGGGCGCCCCGAAGTCGACGCGGTGTACGGCATTCCGCCGACCGTCGCGATCGAGCAGCGCCTGTCGCGCGGCGGCCGCAAGAGCACGGTCGCGACGACATCCGAGGTGTGGCATTTCCTGCGGCTGCTGTACGTGAAGCTCGGCCTGCAGCATTGCATCCACGACGGCACGCCGGTGACGTCGCAAACCGTCGAATCGATCGCCGCGCAGCTGCTGCGCGATCACCGCGGCGAGCACGTCGGGCTGCTCGCGCCGCTCGTCGTCAACCGCAAGGGCGTGTACACGGATCTCGCGAAGTGGGCGAAGGCGCGCGGCAACACGCATCTGCGCGTCGACGGCGAATTCGTGCCGGTCGACCCGTGGCCGAAGCTCGACCGCTTCCGCGAGCATACGATCGAGCTGCCGGTGGCCGATCTCGTCGTGTCGCCGGACAACGAGGCCGAGCTGCGGCAGCGCCTCGACGAGACGCTCGAGCTCGGCAAGGGCGTGATGCACCTGCTCGCGCCGCTCGACGGCCTGCACCATGCGATGAGCAACGATCACCCGACCACGGGGATCGGCGAGGTCAAGGTGCTGTCGGTCAAGCGCGCATGCCCGGTGTGCGGCACGAGCTATCCGGAGCTCGACCCGCGGATGTTCTCGTACAACAGCAAGCACGGCTGGTGCACGACCTGCGTGGGCACGGGCCTCTCGCTCACGCGCGAGCAGCGCGCGGCCTACGACGACACGGTGCTCGCCGAAGACGGCCGCGGCCGCGAGCAGACCTTGCCTTCCGACGAGCAGGAGCCGGAAGGCGTCGGCGACGAGCCGTGCGCGGATTGCGGCGGCACGCGGCTGAACCCGTCCGCGCGCGCGGTGACCTTCGACGGCCATCCGATCGTCGACGTCGCGCAGTGGACCGTGTCGGATTCGCGCCGCTGGATCGACGGCCTGCAGCTGTCGGGGCGGGACGCGCAGATCGCGCGCGACATCGTCAGCGAGATCGGCAGCCGTCTCGCGTTCCTCGAGGAAGTCGGGCTCGGCTACCTGAGCCTCGACCGCGCGGCGCCGAGCCTGTCGGGCGGCGAGGCGCAGCGCATCCGGCTCGCGGCGCAGCTGGGCAGCAACCTGCAGGGCGTCTGCTACGTGCTCGACGAGCCGACGATCGGCCTGCACCCGCGCGACAACCAGATCCTGCTGGACGCGCTGCGCAAGCTTGGCGACAAGGGCAATACGCTCGTCGTCGTCGAGCATGACGAAGATACGATTCGCCGCGCCGATCACATCATCGACGTCGGCCCGGGCGCCGGCAAGCGCGGCGGCACGCTGGTCGCGCAGGGCGGCGTGGCGGAGCTGTCCGCGCAGCCCGATTCGCTGACGGGGCGCTTCCTCGCGCAGCCGATCGTGCATCCGCTGCAGCCGCGCCGCGGTGTGAGCCTGCCGGGCGCAAAGAGCGGTGCGGCGGCGCCGGAGAACTGGCTGACGGTGCACGGCGGCAGGCTGCACAACCTGCGCGACGTGACGGTCGGCATTCCGCTCGCGCGGCTCGTCGCGGTGACGGGCGTGAGCGGCTCGGGCAAGTCGACGCTCGCGCGCGACGTGCTGATGACGAACCTGCTCGACGCGGTGGGCCGCTCGGTGCTGTCGTCGCCGGCGACGCGCCGCGCGCGCAAGGCCGCGGAGCAGGACGCGCCGGCCGCGAAGCGCCGCGCGAGCGTGCTGGCGCGCAGCGCGCCCCGGCCGTCGCTCAACGTCACGCATGCGTGGCAGGGCTGCGAATCGATCAGCGGCTGGGAGCATATCGACCGCGTGCTCGAAGTCGACCAGACCCCGATCGGCAAGACGCCGCGCTCCTGCCCGGCGACCTATATCGGCGTGTGGGACACCATCCGCAAGCTGTTCGCGGATACGCTCGAGGCCCGCGCGCGCGGCTACACGGCGTCGCGTTTCTCGTTCAATACCGGCGACGGGCGCTGCCCTGCCTGCGAAGGGCAAGGCGTGCGCACGATCGGCATGAGCTTCCTGCCCGACGTGAAGGTGCCGTGCGACGTGTGCCACGGGCAGCGCTTCAACCCGGAGACGCTCGCGGTGACGTGGCGCGGCCGGAACATCGGCGACGTGCTGACGATGGAGATCGACGAGGCGGTCGAGTTTTTCGCGCCGATCTCGAACATCGCGCATCCGCTGCAGCTGATGAAGGACGTCGGCCTCGGCTACCTGACGCTCGGCCAGCCGTCGCCGACGTTGTCCGGCGGCGAGGCGCAGCGCATCAAGCTCGTCACCGAGCTCAGCAAGGTGCGCGACGACGTCACGCGGCGCGGCCAGAAGGCGCCGCATACGCTGTACGTGCTCGACGAGCCGACGGTGGGCCTGCACATGGCGGACGTCGCGCGGCTGATCCGCGTGCTGCACCGGCTCGTGGATGCGGGGCACAGTGTCGTCGTGATCGAGCACGACCTCGACGTGATCGCGGAAGCGGACTGGATCATCGACCTCGGGCCGGAGGGCGGCGTGGGCGGCGGCACGATCGTGGCGGCGGCGCATCCGGAAGGGCTCGTGCAGGTAAGCGCGAGCCATACGGGGCGCGCGCTCGCGCCGGTGCTGGCGCGCAGCGGGCCGGAACGGGGCGAGGCGGTGCGCGGCGCAGAGGCGGGCGTCGGCTGAACGGGTGGGCTTTTGAGGTAGGGGCCGGGCGCCGGCCGGCGCCCGCGGCCTGCCGGCGACGTGATGAGCGGCGTGCGGTACCGCCGTCGGCCGGATCGAGTGCGGCTTGCAATGCAGCGGAGAAGGGACGGATCGCGGATTCGAACATGTGTTCGCGCCGAGCTTCGATGCCGAAGGCGCTCGCAACAACCGTCTCGGCGGGCCGATCGTCGGACGTTCGTCTCGCCTGACCGGGCAGCGCCATCACCCTCGCCGACCGCGACGTTCCTCGGCCGGGGGCCCCTGCCGTGCAAGCAGACGCCATGCAAAGTGTTGCGTTGCACAAGCATGTCGGGTAAAATTTAGGGTTCCCCATTCTGCGCGCACCGGAATCCGTGAGATGCACTCCGGCTTCGACTGTCCGTGCGCCATCCCACGATTTCGTTCGCACCCCGTCAGACTTGACCGCCGTCAGGTCAGCAACGATCGTCGGCCAACCTGTCGAGGAGAGTGTATTGGCAAATCCAGTTCGCGATGATTCAGCTTCCCGCGTGACCGCAGCCGCGTCGAAGGCCGGCCGCCGCGCCGCGAAGGGCAAGACCCAGGGCGTCGCCGCGCCGCAGGACACCGCGTCGAACGCGCGCCAGGACGAGGAGCGCCAGCGCCAGATGCGCGCGCTGATCGCGCTTGGCCGCGAGCGCGGCTATCTCACCCACGCAGACATCAACGACCACCTGCCGGACAACTTCACGCAGACGGCTGCGATGGAGACGATCGTCAGCACGTTCGGCGACATGGGCGTGGCCGTGTACGAGCAGGCGCCCGACGCGGAGACGCTGCTGTTGAACGACGCCGCGCCGGCCGTGGCGTCCGACGATCAGGCGGACGAGGAAGCGGAAGCCGCGCTGTCGACCGTCGATTCCGAATTCGGCCGCACGACGGACCCGGTCCGGATGTACATGCGTGAAATGGGGGCCAGCGAACTGCTGACCCGCGCCGGCGAAATCGAGATCGCAAAGCGTATCGAAGACGGCCTGCAGGACATGATTCAGGCGATCGCCGCGTGTCCGTCGGTCGTGTCGACGATTCTGGCCGATGCGGAACGCATCGACGCCGGCGAACTGCGTATCGACGAGCTGGTCGATGGCATCAGCGACGACACGGACGAAAGCGGCGCCGCCGACGAAAGCGGCGCGGCGCTCGAAGCCGACGAGGTGGAGGCGGCAGACGCCTCCGACGACGACTCGGACGGCGATGACGATGAAGCGGCCGACAGCGGGGAATCGGAGAAGGCGAGCGCAGCCCGCCTCGAGGCACTGACGAACGACAGCCTGGCGATTTTCGCGCGTGTGCGTGCGCTGTTCGAGCAGTTGCCGGATGTGCCCGTGACCGGGCAGGCCCGTGCCGAGGCGGCCGCGAAAGTGCGCGTGGAGATCCAGCGCGAACTCGCGCCGATCCGCTTTACCGCCAAGACGATCGACCGCCTGTGCGCCACAGTGCACGACCAGGTGACGGAAGTTCGCGCGATCGAACGCAGCATCCTGGAGATCGCGGTCGACCGTTGCGGCATGCCGCGCGACGCGTTCGTCGAGTCGTTCCCGGGCTGCGAGACCGATCTCGAATGGACGAGCCGCACGGCGGCGACGTCGAAGCAGTTCGGCGCGGCGCTCGAGCGGCATCTGCCGGCGATCCAGGCCGGGCAGCAGAAGCTCATCGACATCGAGGCCAAGGTCGCGCTGCCGCTCCAGCAGCTCAAGCAGATCAACCGCCAGATGAGTGCCGCGGAGCTGAAGATGCGGCAGGCCAAGCGCGCGATGATCGAGGCGAACCTTCGCCTGGTCATTTCGATCGCGAAGAAATACGTGAACCGCGGCATGCAGTTCCTGGATCTGATCCAGGAAGGCAACATCGGCCTGATGAAGGCGGTGGACAAGTTCGAATACCGGCGCGGCTGGAAGTTCTCGACGTACGCCACCTGGTGGGTCCGGCAGGCGGTCACGCGTGCGCTGGCCGATCAGGCGCGCACCATCCGCGTGCCGGTGCACATGATCGAGACGATCAACAAGCTGAACCGGATTTCGCGCGAAATCCTGCAGCAGACCGGGCAGGAAGCGCATCCGGCCGTGCTTGCGAAGCGCATGGAGATGTCGGAAGAGAAGGTGCGCAGCATCCTCAAGATCGCGAAGCAGCCGGTGTCGCTCGAAACCCCGGTGGGCGACGATGCCGACGCGACGCTCGGCGACATGATCGAGGACGCGTCCGCGAGTTCGCCGGCCGAGGCCGCGATTCACGCGAACATGCGCGCGGCGATCGACGAGGCGCTCGACGGGCTGTCGCCGCGCGAGGCCAAGGTGCTGCGGATGCGCTTCGGGCTCGATACGACCTCGGATCACACGCTTGAAGAGGTCGGCAAGCAGTTCGACGTCACGCGCGAGCGGATTCGCCAGATCGAGAGCAAGGCGATGCGCAAGCTGATGCATCCGAGCCGTGCGGACAAGCTGAGGCCTTTCCTCGAGCGTTGAGACATGGCGGCGGCCCTTGGGCCGCCGTCTGGGCTGTCCCGGGATCGCAACGCAACGCGGTTGCCGGGACCGCATGCCAATATCGTATTTCTTGAGCTAGCACCCTGCTAGCTGCTCCGGACACGCCGGAGCCGGCCACGCTTCCAGCCTGGCTGAGCGACAGGTATCCCCAACCAGATCGCCATACTTCGCAATGAACCGCTTGCGTTTCATTGCCAATCTCGTTCCATGTCCATCAATGCATGCCGACGCATGCCAATGCTCGATCGCGACCTCGGCCGCAGCGCGCGTCGGAATTCATGGGCGGCGTACCGACCGGCGGGGGCACGCCGCGCACGCGGTCGAGCAGCCGTGGGTGGGGCGGCCGCTACGTGACGCCCCAGGATGTCGACAATTGGAAAATCGCGGTGCTGCGGCCCGATCTCGCGCTCGCGAAGAAGAACGGACAGTCGTACCGGCCGGTCGTTTTCCCCGGATTCTCGTGGCACGACCTGTTTCGCGGCGTCGGTATGATCGGCTGCGTTGCAAAGTTGCGGTGAATGGCCGGTTATCCGGGGCCATCCACCGCAACGATTCATGCTGCCTGGTTGAAGTAGGTAATCAGATCGGTGGTCTGACCTGCAGCCAGCGCGGTCTTTACTTCCTGTTCCGACATTCCTGGCGTGAGCTGAGCATGGTTCATGTTGATATCGATGAGCAAGCTGCCGGCCTGATCGTAAGCTGCCGTCCATGCGGCAATCGCCTGATCCAGATCGTATCTTCTCCCCGATACGCCAGCGATGTGTTGCGTTCGACCAATCAGCAACCGTTGGCGCGGCTCGTGCAAGTGTGTGCTCGTCCTGCCGGCTTCGCGCGCTGCGCCATGCATTCGTGATTTGCATTCGCCAAGTACAGGATCCGATACACGATGTCGGTCCACGTACCAACTGTAGAGGAGATGCAATGGATTCACGCGTGACCAGTGGTGGGCCCAGCGGACTGAGCTTGTTGTTCAAAGGGGGCGGCCAACCGGAAAAAACACCAGCATCCAACCCGCATCGCGAACCGTCCAAACCGTCTCAGGCGCTCGCACCGCTCGTGCCATTCCAGCAGCCTGCGCAACTGAACCTTCCCAGGACCTATTTGCATACGACCATGCCGCACAATCGCTCCTCTATCAACCAGGAAGGATTGATCGCGGGCGGTTATCGCAATAGCGGGGGGATCGGCGACGGTTCCGGGAACCCTTGCCATCATGGGGTATTCGTCGTGAACCCCGGAATGGCGCAGCACATGGGTGGTGATGCGCTTCCTGAGCCCGTCGCCGTCTTTTCCAATCGGCACCCTGTTGAAGACGTGAATTACAAACCGCTCGGAACGGCGTCGTTTTTTCTTTCCGATACGAACGAGCCGGCACGCATCCCGCCGTTGCGCACTGCCGGGATCGTCGATACAGCGCATCATTCCGCGCAATTTCCGATGACGCCCCGCACGGCTCAGGGCGCACTCCACGTGATTCAGGCACAGAACCCCGGCAACCCCGAGGCGAACGCGCTGACGCCTGAGACTGCTGCGGAAAAGCTCTTCGGCAAATTCAGGGAAAACTTTCCGATGGAGGCATACGAGCTCACGGCCTACACGCCGACCAGCCGCCATGATGGCGATTCGATCCACGACGGCGATTCGATCCATGACGGCGATTCGATTTCGGAACAGCCGTCGGCTTCGACCTCGACAGCTCCGCACAATCCGCTGCCGATCACGCGCAGCTCAACGGCTGCGCCGGTAGTCACGACGACATCACCCCAGTTCGGTTCGCTTGACCGGCGCGCCTGACGCGTTTGCAGCGTGGCTGCCCGGCGCAGCATCCACCGCCCCCGGGCACCCCCGGCTCGGGACGCCCGACGCCACCTCTGCTTGAAGCGCCCCGCGCGCGCTCGGCTCGCCCGCTATCAGGAAGATCGGACAAGAATGCATGTTAGTGTTTCGAAGCGAGATTCCCAATATGAACGAGAGGTGAGTGATGGATCGGCCAGACAAATCGGCAAAAGCCCGCGCGGCGCTTGATCAACTGTTCTCGGGCGTTGCGCCTGCGGACGCGAATCGCGCGTCACGTCCCGGCAATCCGTTCGACGCGCCGGATGGCGGCGCCGGCGTCGATCCCGCCGTTCGCGGCAGGGTCGAAGTCGCGCTGTCGACCAGAATCCAGCTGCGCGGCTACCCGAATGCGGACGCGTTCATGAAGCGCATGGCCGAAGCCTGGGGCCTGGAGTGGGGCACATACGACAGCGTTCAGGCCGTGGCAAGGCTGCCCGCCGGATGGCGATTCCGCCAGCTCCCGGGCGTCACGCAGATCGTCGACAGGCACGACATACTGCGAGCGGAGAGCAGCTTGCAGGGCGGCGAGATGTCCTATCTGAAAGTGCATCCTCGATACTATATCGACGCACGCAAGGGGTTTGCCTGGGGAGTCGCGGCCGATGATCCGGAGCTGGACGGCCCCGACTGGCACTGCGTCGTGATCGATCGGGAAAAATCCGGCGAAGTGCATGAAATGACGAGCTCGTCGTTGAAAGCCGATCTGGAGCGCGCGCGGGCGACATTGCTGAAGTGGCTTGACGATCACTACCCCGATCATCGTGATCCGTTTGCGTATTGGACGGATTGCGAACGTGCGTCATAACGCGGTCCCGATTTTCTGGGCCGCGTTCGGCGCGGCGGTCGTGTCGACCGCCGTGGAGTTGCCGCTATGGTGGCTTGCCGGCGACGACGTCATTCGGAACCTGATTCGCGACGCGCACCTCACGGCAGCCATCGTGATGGGACGACGCGTGCTCGCGCCACCCGCCGGCTTCGATCCGCTGGTGATGGGCGTGGCGACAGTCGTGCATTTCTCACTGTCGATCGCCTATACGGCTGTGCTGGCGAAAGTGGTGCGCAGCATGTCGCTCCGGTCGGCGCTTGTCGCCGGGGGCGCGTTTGGACTCGTCCTGTATGGCCTCAACCTGCACGCATTCACTGCGATCTTCCCGTGGTTCATTCCGGTTCGCGGCGTGATCACGCTCGTTGCCCATCTGGGATTCGGGATCACGGCAGCCGCGATCTACCGCGTCCTCCGACGGTAAGCGCGGCAACGATTGCCGACGAGCCCCCGAGTCATACATTCGCCGCACGCAGGCGCCGTTCATCGGCTGGCTCATTCCCGTCGTTCGTCGCCCGGCGCGGGATGCGAACTTTCCGGCCGATTTCGTCGCGACAAACCCGGGATTCGTTATCAACCCGACGCAGCGAAGCATCACAGCAATCGGTATTTTGCGCGCGGCCCAGGTTGACTAAGATCAAACACTCGTGCGGACGCCTGAATCGATAACCGGTCCGCCGGTGCTCGAATCATGGACAACCGCACAGATTCCCCCCCGCTCATTTCGCTGCCGGAAAGCGAGCATCGCCCACTTTCGGTGCGCGCGAAGGCGCTCGTGTTCGCGGACCCCGCGTCGCGCGCCGTGCTGCGCTTCGTCGAGCAGATCGGGCCCAGCGCGGCGCCCGCGCTGATTCTCGGCGAGACGGGCACCGGCAAGGAGCTGGTCGCCCGGCACATCCATCACGTCAGCGGCCGCCAGGGCGCGTTCATCGCCGTCAACTGCGGCGCGATCAGCCAGCAGCTCGCGGAGAGCGAACTGTTCGGCCATGAGGCCGGCGCGTTCACGGGCGCGAACGGGCGCCGCGTCGGCTACTTCGAGGAAGCGCACGGCGGCACGATCTTTCTCGACGAGATCGGCGATCTCGCGCCGACGCTGCAGGCGAAACTGTTGCGCGTGCTGCAGGAGGGCGAGGTGACGCGCGTGGGCGCGACGCGTGCGCGGCCGGTCGACGTGCGCGTCGTGGCCGCGACCAACGTCGATCTCGAGCAGGCCGTGCTGGCCGGCAATTTCCGCATGGACCTGTTCTACCGGATCAATCTCGCCCGCGTGCGCCTGCCGCCGCTGCGCGAGCGGCCGCAGGACATCCTGCCGCTCGCCGAGCATTTCCGCGGGCGCTATTGCGCGCAGCTGAAGCGGCCGCAGCCGATGCTGTCCGAGGGCACGGTGCAGGCGCTGCAGGCGTATCCGTGGCCCGGCAACATCCGCGAGCTGGAAAACGTCATGCATCTCGCGCTGCTCGTGTCGAACGGCAACCTGATCCGCCCGGAGCACCTGAAGTTCTCGGAGGCGCTCGCCGGCTACGCGCGTGCCGACGCCGCCGCGACGACGCTGCCGCAGGACGACATCCGCGCGGGCGTGCGCCGCCTGTTTCGCGGGCCCGGCGAAAGCCTGCTGCGCGACATCGAGGAGCTGGTCGTGGGCGAGGCGTTCGAGCATTGCCGCTTCAGCCAGGTGCGCACGGCCGCGCTGCTCGGCGTCACGCGCAATACGATGCGCACGCTGCTCGCGCGTTACGGGCTGCTCAACGAACCGCGCCCGGAATCGGCGCTGGACGACTGACCCGGCTCGCCCGCATGCGCCTGCGGGAGCATCGTCTGCCGGCGCATCGCCTGCCCCCTCACGGCAGGCTGGCGCGCGCCAGCCGTAGAGCAAATTGATTCTGTCACATGCAGGGCACGTGGATGCGGTTGACCTGCGTACCGAGCCGCTGTCGTTGCTGACGCGCTTCGTCGCAACCGAGGCGACATGATGGCACGTCGCAAGCCGGAATTTCAAACCCTGGATCTTTCGACCTGGCCGACCGTCGCGTGGACCGAGTTCGATGCTGCCGAACGGGAATCGATCCGGGCGCGTACGACAGCGATCGAGCAGTATGCGTGCGGCGCCACGATCAAGGAGATCGAGCAGGGCACGGGCGTAAACCGACGGCAACTTTATCGCCTGCTCGAGCGCGCACTCACAGAGCATCCCGACGGTCGCCTCTATGGCTTTCGCACGCTGATCTTGCACGCGCGCGTTGCTGATTACGTTCGCTTGAGTCCGGTGAAACTGCGCGGCGAACGCGGAAGCCGTGGCGCCGTCGGCGCGTTATCGCAACTGTTCGAGCGTTTCTCGGTGCTCGCGGCGTGGCTGCAGTTGCAAATCAAGCAGCACCGGGTCGCGTTGATCGAGATCCGTGCCGACGGCGAATTGCGCACCCGCTTGCGCGGTCTTCAAGGACTGCATGCGGGCTTTCTGCAGCAATGTCGTCAGCGCGGTCTCGTGGCTGCCGACTATCCGTTCAATACGGCGAGCCACGCGATTCGGTCGCTTTCGGCCCGTGTCAAAAGCGAACTGCTGAGCGGATTCGGCACCGCTGCGCGTGCCGCGGGCGCGACGCATCTGAAAGGACTGCCGCGCAGCGATGATTTTGCTGCGCCCGCCGCAACACGTCCATATCAGGTCGTTGAATTCGACGGACACCGGCTCGATATCCGTCTCAAGGTCACGATGCTCGATCCGCTCGGTTTTGCGCATGAGTTCGAAATCGAACGGGTCTGGTTGCTGGTGATCATTGACGTTTGCACACGCGCCGTGCTCGGGCATCACCTCGTTCTGGCTCGCGAACACAGTCGCTACGACGTCATCAAAGCAATCGAAGCGGCGCTTGAGCCGCATCGAGCCCGGTCCTTCACGATTCGCGAACTCGACTACTGTCCCATGGATGGCTACCCGTCACAACGCATGCCAGAGCTCGCCTACGTGACGTGGGAGCACATCAAGCTCGACAACGCGAAGGCGAATCTCGCTACCGAGTCGCTGGCTGCCTTATGCGAGTTCGTTGGCTGTCGGGTCGCGGCCGGACCGAAGCACAGTCCGGATGAGCGCCCTTACATCGAGCGGTTCTTTGGCACGATCGCCACTCGGTTGTCCTCGCGCTTGCCGGGCTACACCGGTAGCCATCCTCGCGATCTGCGTCGCGCGTTGTCGGACCGCAAGGGCAATCTGCGTCTGTTCGTGTCCTTCGACGAACTGGAAGAGTTGATCGAATACGCGATCGCGAGTTACAACGGCACGCCACACACAGGACTCGACAACGTCACGCCGCTCGAGGCAATGGGGCAGCCAGTTTCATGCGTGACGTGCGGGCACTGGTCGCGCTCAAGCGTGAGTTGTTGCCGGGCGTGACCACCTTCGTCGACAGCGTTCGACTCGAAGCGATCGACGATAAAGCTGACCGACTCATGGTAACGACCTCGGTTGGGGAAGAGGCGCGCTTGGTTCATTTCAATCCCGATTTCACGGGAACGCCGTCGTTCGGGCGACGCCTGTATCGCTTGCGCGACTGGACCGATGACCTTGCCGACTGGGTGGATCGGCTGCGTCGTGAGAGACAGCTGGCCGGCAACGTGAAGCGTGAAGCTGCGGCGATTGGCGGTATGATCCGCGTCGAGCTGACCGGATGCCGCGAGGTGTCCGCGCGCCTGCATTCGATACAGACGGTGCCGAGCGCTCGGCGGGCGACCGCCGAATGGGTCAACCTCGCCGATGAAATCGATGCGCAAATCAACATGGTCCTTACCACGCTTGGATGATGAACCGCACGCGTCGGCAGTCAGCGAGGCTGCGGAGATCGGCAAAAAAGGTCTGGGCGTCGCGTCAATCAGATGCGTCTGAAAAATGGGAATTGTGGTTTTTCATCAACGACTTGGCAATTGCTGACAGTCGTTTGTTAGGGTTTCGGTAAGCTCGCGTTCGATAACCAACGAATGGACGCGGGCCGCGTCGACAAGAATGAACAAGAGTACGCATCGCCTAGTGTATTCCAGGCTTCGGGGTATGGTGGTGGCCGTCGCAGAGACCGCGACAGCTGAGGGTAAATCGGCGACGGGCGAAGCATGTGTGCGGCGGCGGTCGTCGACGTCCGGCGTTCGCGTTGTGATGGCGGGCGTCGCCGCGCTCGGCATGCTACCCACCCTGTCCGGTGCGCAGATCGTTCCGACGCCTGGCACCAGCACGCAGGTGATCCAGACGCCGAACGGCCTGCCGCAAGTCAACGTGGCGCGTCCGTCGAGTGCGGGCGTATCGGTCAACACCTACAACCAGTTCGACGTACAGCGCGCTGGCGCGATCCTGAACAACTCGGCCACGATGGTTCAGACCCAGCAGGCGGGCTGGATCAACGGCAATCCGAATTACGGCGCCGGGCAGGCCGCGCGGATCATCGTCAACCAGGTCAACAGTCCGAACCCCTCTCAAATTCGCGGCGCTTTGGAGATCGCAGGCGCTCGCGCGGATCTCGTCCTGGCGAATCCGTCCGGGATCTTCGTGGACGGTGGAACCTTCCTGAATACCAGTCGCGCGACCTTGACGACCGGCGTGCCGTTCTACAGCGCCGACGGCTCTCTCGTCGGGTACAACGTCAACCGCGGGCTCGTGACCGTCTCGGGCGCAGGCTTGAACGCAACCGGTACCGATCAGGTGGACCTCATCGCTCGCGCGGTACAGGCCAATGCCGCCATCTATGCGAAGAACCTGAACGTGATCGCCGGCGCGGCCCAGGTCAATCACGACACGCTTGCCGCGACGCCGATCGCCGGCGACGGCTCCGCTCCGGCGGTCGCGATCGACGTGAGCCAGTTGGGCGGCATGTATAGCTCAAGGATCTTCCTCGCATCGAACGAGTTCGGTGTGGGGGTGGCCAACGCCGGCACGATCGCGGCTCAGGCGGGTGATCTGACGTTGCAGTCGAACGGTCGGCTCGTCCTCACGGGCAAGACAACGGCAAGCGGAAATCTGGCGCTGTCGGCCTCGGGTGGCATCCAGAATAGCGGCACCACGTACGCGCAGCAATCGCTGTCGGCGAATACAGCAGCCGACCTCACGAACAGCGGCACGCTCGCGGCACGGCAGAATACGACCGTGAATGCCGGCAGCGTCAATTCGACCGGCACGCTCGGCGCGGGCGTGAACAACGACGGTTCCGTCACGCACAGTGGCGACTTGAACCTGACGGCGTCGGGCCAGCTGAGCGCGACCGGCCAGAACGTCGCGGGCGGCGACGCATCGCTGACGGGCGGTAGCATGAATCTCGCTGGCAGCCAGACGGCAGCGAACGGCAATCTGTCACTGAACGCGACGACCGGCGACGTGAACCTGTCGAACGCGACGACGAGTGCGCAAGGGTCCATTCAGGCGAATGCATCGGGCACCGTGATCAACGATCACGGCAGCTTGTCGAGCGGTGGCGGCACGACGCTGACCGGTGGCAACCTGTCGAACCAGGGCGGCAAGGTATCGTCGCAAGGCGCGTTGTCGGTGAATGTCGCCGGCCAGATCGCCAACCAGTCCGGCGAACTGGTCTCCGAGAGCACGGCGGACGTGCGTGGCGGCACCATCGCGAACAACCAGGGCACCCTTCAAAGCGCGGCCGGCATGACGGTGGCCGGTGCGTCGCTGGACAACACGGCGGGTCGGATCACGTCACTCAATAGCGACGGCCTGTTGGTGACGACGAGCGGCCAATTGACCAATGCAGCGGGTACGACCGCGAACGGTGCGCAAGGCGGCGTTATCGGCGGCAACGGCGATGTGTCGGTCCAGGGCGCAAACGTTGTCAACCGTGGCACGATCACATCCAACACGAATTTACGTGTCGCGGGCCAGTCGGTCGACAACGGCGGCGGCACGCTGCAGGCTGCGCAAAAGGTGGCTGTCAATGCGGGCGCGCGCCTGATCAACAACGGCGGTTCGATCGTCGGTCAGACGGCCGCGTTGACTGGCACGGCGCTCGACAACAGCGCGGGCACCGTACAGGCCGGCCAGGTGTCGTTGAACGCGACCGATCTCGTGAACCACGGTGGCACGATCACGCAGACCGGTGCCGGCGCGATGAGCGTGAACGTGTCGGGCACGCTCGACAACTCGAATGGCGGCACGCTGCAGACCAACAGTACCGACCTGACGCTCGCGCCTGCCGCGCTCGTCAACGATGGCGGCACGATCACGCATGCGGGCAACGGCACGCTGACGCTCGGCGGAGGTACGGGGTCGGTGTCGAACGTGAGCGGTTCGATCGCCAGCAACGGGCGCGTCGTCGCGCAAACCGGCGCGCTGAACAACACATCGGGCTCGATCAACGCACAGAATGGACTGGCGGCAACCGTCGGCGGCACGCTGAACAACGCAAACGGCAAGCTGTTGTCGAACACGGACGTGAGTGTCGCCAGCGGCACACTGACGAACGACGGCGGCCAGATCGGTGCCAGCACGAACGCGACGATCCACACGGGCTCGATGACGAACCAGGGCGGTTCGATCGTCGCGCCGAACCTGTCGGTCACCGCCGATTCGACACTCGACAACAGCGGCGGCAAGCTCGAGGCCAATCAGCTTGCGCTGACGGCCGCGAACCTCGTGAACCACGGCGGTACGATCACGCAGTATGGATCGTCAGCGATGGGGATGAACGTTAGCAGCACGCTCGACAACTCGGCCGCCGGCGTGATCCAGACCAACGCCACGGACCTGACGCTTGAGCCGGCCGAGCTGAACAACGCGGGCGGCACCATTACGCATGCCGGCACCGGCACGCTGACGATCGCGCCGGGCAATGGAGCCAGCGCGCTGAACAACGCGTCGGGCACCATCGTGACGAAGGGACAAGCGGTCGTCGATGCGAGCAGCTGGAACAACGCGAGCGGTATTCTCGCGGCACAGCGCGGCATCAATGCGACCATTGCGGGCGACGTGAACAACGCGCAGGGCCTGCTGCGATCGGACGCGTCGCTGTCGTTGCAGAACGGCGGCGCTCTGTCGAACCGAGGCGGGCACTTCCAGGCGGGGCAATCGGTTGCGGGCGACACCAGCACGCTCGCCATTCAATCGGCTTCGATCGACAACGCGGACGGCGCCATTGTCGACCTCGGTGCCGGCAAGATGACGGTGCAAGGCGGTAGCCAGATCGCCAACAGCCACGCCGGCGGCGTAGCGGGAATGGGTGCGATTACCGGCAACGGCGATGTGACGGTCAGCGCAGCGTCGATCAGCAACACGCAAGGCGGTCAGCTCAGCGGCGCATCGCTGCATGTTCAAGGCAACACCTTGGACAACAGCGGCGGCACCATTGGCAACGTCACGAATTTGAACGGCGACGTGGACGTCACGACGACCGGCGCGATCACGAATACGAACGGCCAGATCAGCTCGACGCACGACCTGTCGGTCGCGGCGGCTACGCTGCAGGGCGGCGGCACATACAGCGCGACGCACGACGCGAACGTTAATCTGCAGGGTGACTACACGGCGGCCGCCGACACCCAGTTCAACGTCGGTCACGATCTTGCCTTCACGCTGCCCGGCACCTTCACGAACAACGCGAACCTGGAATCGGTCAACAACCTGAGCGTCGACGCGGGCAACATCGTCAACGTGGGCGCCCTGACTGCCGGTGGCCTGCTGCACACACAATCGATCAATCTGACGAACACGGGCGCACTCGTGGGCGCCAGCGCTTCGCTCAACGCGACGAATACGATCTCGAACCTCGGGCCGACCGCGCTGATCGGTGCATCCGACAGCAACGGCACGCTGGAGATCCTCGCGCACGACATCGAAAACCGCGACGATACGACCGCGACCGATTCGATGGCGACGACCGCTATCTTCGGCATGGGCAAGGTCGTGCTGGCTGGCGGAAAGGATGCGAGCGGAAACTACAGGAACGCGGCGCTCATCAACAATTCGTCGGCCCTGATCCAATCCGAAGGCGATATGGAATTGCATACGGACAAAGTGACGAGCACGCGCCGCGTGATGAAGACCTCGACCAGTTCGATCGATCCATCGCTACTCGGGCAGTTCGGCATTCCGATCAGCGGCCGCACGGGCCAGGTCGGCGTGAAGGATCCGGACAGCATCGGCGGCGTCTACACCGAGCCGCCTCATGGCGGCCAGTGGAACAGCACGTATCAGTTCACGACCTACTACGCGGACAGCGCAACGGCGACGACCGTGACCGACATCAGTCCGGCTGCCCAGATCGTGTCGGGCGGCAGAATCGATGCGTCGTCGGTCGGCACGCTGCAAAACTATTGGAGCAACATTGCGGCGGTCGGCGACATCAAGATGCCGGCCCGTTACGACGCCGACGGCTGGGCGGCGTCCGGGCAGAAACTGCCGGGCGTGACGGTTTCCTACTCGGGGCAGTATCACTACAACAACTACGACAATTCCGAGCACGACTGGCAGTTGCCGTTCGGCAATGCGCCGTTCGTGACCGGGCGCCCGGGCGGCTACACGCAGGCGGCGCCGGCGTCCATCAAGGATTACACGCTGCCCGGCTATTTTTCGACCTTGAGTTCCAACGGCACGATCTGGGGGACGGGCGTCAGCGTCAGCAACACGGCGGCCAACGCGTCGATTCCGTCGCTCGGCTTGTTGCCGGGGCAGTCGGTGCCGGGGCTCACACCGACCAACCTGAGCGGTAACGCGAGCGGTGCGAAATCGGGGGCGTCAGCAGTGCACGGAGGTCCGCCGGCGCCGGTCGATCCGATCATCGCCAGTGCGACGGCGCTGAACGTGCTGAACAACCTCACGATTCCGCAGAGCGGGCTGTACCGGCCGACTACCGCGCCGAATGCGAACTACGTGATCGAGACGAACCCGGCGTTCACGAACCAGAAGAACTTCATTTCGAGCGACTACTTCTTCGGGCAGCTCGGCGTCGATCTTACGCATATTCCGAAGCGTCTCGGCGACGGCTTCTATGAGCAGCAGCTTGTGCGCAATCAGGTGACGGCGCTGACCGGCAAAGCGATGCTGGGGCCGTACGCGGATCTGCAAACGATGTATCAGTCGTTGATGACGGCGGGCGCGGATCTGTCGAAGTCGCTCGATCTGCCGATGGGCGCGAGCCTGTCGGCCGAGCAGGTGTCGAAGCTGACCGGCAACGTGATCATGATGGAGACGCGCGTGGTGGACGGCCAGTCGGTGCTCGTGCCGGTCGTGTATCTCGCGCAGGCGAACCAGCAGAATGTCAACGGCCCGCTGATCAACGCCACGAATATCGATTTCCAGAACGCACAGTCGTTCACGAGCAGCGGGACGATCAAGGCGGACAATACGCTGGCCATCCAGGGCAAGCAGATCGACAACGCGTTCGGCGCGCTGCAAAGCGGCGGGCTGATGTCGCTGAAGACCGAGAACAACATCGACCTGACGTCGGCGAACGTGAAGGCCGGCAGTTTGCAGCTCGACGCCGGCAAGGACCTGATTCTCGATACGGCGACGAAGACGAACACGCGCGTGAGCCGCGACGGTGCGACGAGCGTGGTGACGACGCTCGGGCCGACTGCGAAGCTGGATGTCGCGGGCAATGCATCGATCGTCACCGGCGGCAACTTCCAGCAGAACGCGGGCAACTTGTCGGTCGGCGGCAATCTCGGGATGAACGTCGGTGGTAACTGGGATCTCGGTGCGGCCCAGACCGGCGAGCACAAGATCGTGCAGCGGGCCAACGGCGTGTCCAACACCGACATCAACAAGGTCACCCGCAGCTCGGTGACGGTCGGCGGGCAATCGAGCATCGGCGTCGGCGGAGACCTGACGGCGAAGGGCGCGCAGATCGACCTCGGCCAAGGCGGCACGATCGCCGCCAAGGGCAACGTGACGCTCGGCGCGGCGAGTGCGACGTCGACGGTGAATAGCAACAGTTCGGGCAGCGACAGTCACGGCAGCTACGCGGAGACGCTGCACACGTCCGATCAGGCGTTGACCGGGACGGCGCTAAAGGGCGGCGATACGGTGAATATCGTGTCGGGCAATGACATTACGTTGTCCGGCAGCGCGATCAGCCTAGACCAGGGCAATGCGAACCTGCTGGCGGTCGGTGATGTGAATGTCGGCTCGGCAACAGAGACGCACGAGTTGAACTCGCACGAAACGCATAGCCACAGCAATGTCGTAAGCGGCGTGAAGGTCGCGAGCGGGATCGACCAGACGATGACGCTCAATCGCGGCAGTCTCGTGTCGGCGGACGGCGTGAACATTGTCAGCGGAAAGGACGTCAATGTTCAGGGCGGCACCATCGTCGCAACGAACGACGTGACGCTCACGGCAGCGCGTAACGTGACGGTTACGACGTCGCAGGACACCTTGCAGTCGTCGAGCTACTACAACAAGAAGGAATCCGGGCTGATGTCGGGCGGGGGACTGTCGGTGTCGGTGGGCAGCAGTTCGCTGAAGACGACCAGTCAGACGACCGAGGTGTCGAACAACGCCAGCACGATCGGTTCGCTGAAGGGTAACCTCAGCATCACGGCTGGAAACGATCTGCACGTGACGGGCAGCGACCTGATCGCAGCGAAGAATCTCAGCGGGACAGGCGCGAACGTGACGATTGACGCGGCGCAGGACAGGACCCACCGCGGTGAAACGCAGGAAGTCTCCAAGAGCGGCCTGACGCTGGCATTGAAGGCACCGGTGATCGACGCGGTATCGAATGCCGTTGGTCAATCGCGTGCGTCCAGCAATAGCCAGGATGGCCGTGCAGCGGCGCTGCACGGGATGGCCGCGGCGAGCGCGGCATGGGATGCGAATATGGCTGCGGGCGATGTGGTCCGGGCGCTGGGGGCGGGCGAAACGCCTCAGTTCAAGGTCGAAGTCAGCGTCGGCAGCAGTCACAGCAAGAGCGCATTCTCCGAAGACAGCGTGACGAATCGCGGCTCGAATGTGAATGCGGGCGGAACGGTCGCGTTTGCAGCAACGGGGAACGGGCAACCGGGTAGCGGCAATGTGGCGATCGTTGGTTCGAACGTGAACGCAAACGGCGTGATCCTGGCAGCGAAGAATCAGGTCAATATCGTCAATACGACCGATACGGATACGACGCGCAGCACGAACGAGTCGAAGAGCGCGAGCGTGGGGGTGTCCGTCGGCACGGGCGGGTTCGGTGTTTCCGCGGCGATGTCGAAGGCCAACGGCGACGGCAACAGCGATCTGGCCACGCAGAACAATAGCCATGTAAACGCAGTAAACAATGTGACGATCATCTCGGGCAGCGATACGAACATCATCGGCTCGAACGTGAAGGGCAATCAGGTGAACGCCGATGTGGGCGGGAACCTGAACATCGTCAGCGTGCAGGATACGCTGACGAGCGCGGCACATCAGTCGAGTTCGGGCGGCGGCTTCAGCGTCAGTCAGGGCGGCGCCAGTGCGAGCTTCAGCCAGAGCAAGGGCAACGCGTCGGGCAGCTATGCGGGCGTCAATGAGCAAGCCGGGATTCACGCGGGTGGTGGCGGTTTCAATATCAACGTCACCGGCAATACCGACCTGAAGGGCGGGCTGATCGCGAGCGGCGCGGATGCGTCAAAGAATACGCTGACAACAGGTTCGCTGTCCTTCTCGGATGTCCAGAACCAGTCGCACTACGATGCGAGCTCGAGCGGCTTCAGTGCGGGCGCGACGACCGGCGATGGCGGGATGAACTACAGCACGCACGGCAGTACGTCGGGCAAGAATGCGGGCGGTGCAGCGCCTATGCTTGGCCAGAACGACAGCGGCAGTGATAGCGCGACGACGAAGAGCGGCGTGAGTGCGGGGACGGTTACGATTACGGACTCGGCAAACCAGAAGCAGGATGTGGCGAGCTCGAACCGTGACACGACGAATACGAACGGTACGGTCGCCAAACTACCCGACATGCAGAATCTGTTGAGCAATCAAGCGGACATGATGGCTGCGGCCAGCGCGGCCGGCGAAGCGGTGTCGCGCCGGATTGGGGACTATGCTGACGAGATGAAACGGCAAGCCCAGAAGAATGGTGACCAGGCCGGTGTCGACGCGTGGAAGGAAGGCGGAGCGAACCGCGCACTGATGCAAGGTGCAGGCGCGGCGCTGGTGACTGGACTGGCGGGCGGCAACGCGGTCGGTGGCGCAGCCGGTGCCGCGATTGCGTCGATCGCGTCGGGCAAGCTGAACGAGCTGAGCAGCGCAATTGCAGGCAGCGATCCGACCGGTAACGCCAATATGAATCAGGCACTGGGCAACATCGCGGCGAATGTGCTTGCGACGGGGGCCGGTGCCGCAGTCGGCGGTGAAGCGGGGGCGTTCTCAGGGTACAACGTCGATCGGTTCAACCGGCAACTGCATCCTGATGAGCGGCAGTGGGCGAAGGATAAGGCGAAGGACTTCGCGAAGTTCTACGAAGAAAAAACCGGTAAATCACTCACCGCGGATCAGGCGCAGAATATGCTGCTGGCAAACGGCTATCGTTTGGTGGATGCGGCGGCAAGCAAGGGGCCGGGAGGGGACGCAACCGCGGTGGCCTATATCAGTCAGAATGGTGACGGGCTGTTCCATGCGACGTCGGCAGAGTACAACAGTCCGTTCTTGTCTGGGAACAAGGATGGTTCGCTGACGCCGGAGCAGAGAGCGTTGCCTGGCGCGGTGGCTAATCCAAAGGCCGGTCTCGTCATTGCCGGCGGGTTGGTAACTGCCG
This sequence comes from Burkholderia stagnalis, assembly GCF_902830275.1. GTDB lineage: Bacteria > Pseudomonadota > Gammaproteobacteria > Burkholderiales > Burkholderiaceae > Burkholderia > Burkholderia stagnalis. The sequence goes on from NZ_CADESW010000005.1 coordinate 273,322, forward strand.
GACTGGCACCAGAGATTGCTGCCGGGTTAGCCGCTATCCCTGGCGCGCCAATTTTTGGTTCGACCGGAGCTTTGGGGTCCAGCGCGTGGGCGTCGCCTATTGGGATTGGCGTCCTAACTGGCAGTGTAAATGCGACATCGCAATACATCCAGAATGGCACAGTGAATCCAGTCGATGTTGGGTATGCGGCATTGGCTGGTGGATCTGGCACTTACACCAAATTCTTTGGGAATGTCGTAATAAACGCAGTGACAGGTGCTCTTGATATTGTCACTAATAACGCAATCTCTGGAAAACACGATAGCATTGCAACCGGTGCAGCGGTGAACGCGGGTGCGGCGGCTATCGGTTATGGTACGGGACTCGCCATGCAAAATTTAATTTCCGCGTTGTCGAAGTCCGGGATGGGTAGTTTTGGGTGGTCCGGGACTGGTGTTTGGGCGGGATCATCAGGACAAAATCTATTCAATCCGAACAATGTTCCTGCAATTGGTGCCGGTATAGGGGGTGCTGCCGGCGCTGAGGCAGGAACGAAAGCGATAAACGATGCCAAATCTCGGATTGGGAAATGAAGAAATGCTTAGATTGATTGCCTTATATTTAGCTGCTTTCTTGCTGTCGTTTCTGTGCTTTGCCTCCATCAAGGTATTTGTAATGATTTTTGTGGCCTATTTTTACGGTGGCGGTTTCTTGTGGGAGAGCAACGATACGAGATTCGTTTTAGTGAATGGTATTCTGTTAGGGCTTGTTTTTTGCGTTTTCGCAACGGTGGCTTTTGTGCGAAAAAAATGATTCGTGATGCCATTGTGAAATCCGATTCAATCGGCATTTGCACGGTGTTGTTGTGTATATCAATCTGGACGGACCGGGATGAAGATTGCACGCAAATCAATTGAAAGTGATGCATTGATAGCAGGCACGTCTCAGCCGTAGTACACGATCGCATATCTAGAAAAACACATGAGAACTATTCGCCGGGGGAATTCTGCTGCGGCAGCACTGCTGTTTATCGCGACAAGTGTGTCGGCGCAAGAAGCTCCGCGCCTGACCGTTCCGGGCAACTACCAGCAATCCCGACAGCAAGAAGAGGCACGTGAGCGCGAGCGCACCGTCACCGCGCCCGGGGTACGATCGAACGTGGCGGCAAGCGCTGGGTATCCCACGCTGCCGTCGGAAACGCCCTGCTTTCGCATTGATCGTTTCTCCCTCGACGTACCCGATGCGCTGCCCGCTTCCCTGAAGTTGCTAGGCGCGTCGGCGTTGCCCATGGATCGCTTCGCCTTCGCACGCGAATGGCTCGAACACTACACTGGCCAGTGCGTCGGCAAACAGGGGCTCGACGTGCTCGTCAAGGGCCTGTCGCAAGCGATCCTGGCACGCGGGTACGTTACGACGCGCGTGCTGCTGCCCGAACAGGATCTGTCGACCGGCACCCTCAAGTTTTTTCTGATCCCCGGTGTGATCCGCCACGTGCGTTTCGCCAACGAGAAGCTCCGCGGCACTTGGAAAACTGCCTTTCCGACCGGCGACGGCGAACTGCTCAACCTGCGCGACCTTGAGCAAGGTCTGGAGCAGATGAAGCGAGTGTCGAGCCAGGATGTGTCGATGCAGATTGTGCCGGCCGATGTGCCGGGCGAAAGCGACGTCGTGCTCGACGTGAAGCGCGCCAAGCCGTGGACCGTCGTCGCGTCGATCGACAACTCGGGTACGCGCGCGACCGGCCGCCTGCAGGGCAACTTGTCGCTCGGCATCGACAACCCACTCGGATTGAACGACATCTTCAACATCGGCGTGAGCCAGGATCTCGAGTTCGGCGACAAGCGGCTCGGCTCGCACGGCTGGAACGGCTTCTATTCGATCCCGTGGGGCTACTGGACCGCGACGCTCTCGGCGTATACGAACACGTATTACCAGCAGATCGCCGGCGTGAACCAGAACTTCATCGCGAGCGGCAATTCGAAGACGGTCGACTTCAAGCTGAACCGCGTGCTGTCGCGCAGCCAGAACGACGTGTTCGGCGCGCAGTTTCGATTGTCGCGGCGGTTCGGGCAGAGCTTCATCGAGGACACCGAGATTCCGCAGCAGCGCCGCAACAACACGTTCGTCGAGTTCGGCCTGACCGATCGCCACTATTTCGGCAACGCGCAGTTCGACGGCACGCTCGTGTATCGGCAGGGCATCGGCGCATTCGGCGCGCAGGACGACATGCTGGCCGCCGACGGCGGCCCGACCTACCGCTACAAAATGGCCGTGCTCGATGCGAACCTATCGGTGCCGTTCGCGATCGCGCAGCAGCCGTTCCGCTACGTGACGACCTTCCACGGCCAGTACACGGGCAACATGCTGTACTACATCGACGACCTGACGATCGGCAGCCGCTATACCGTGCGCGGCTTCGACGGCGAAACGATGCTCGCGGCCGCGCGTGGATTCTACTGGCGCAACGAGCTGCAGGCGCCGATCGGACAGACCGGGATGGCGGTCTATGCGGGCCTCGACTACGGTCGAGTGTGGGGCCCGCAGCCGGTCGTGCTGGTCGGCACGCAACTGGCAGGCGCGGTGATCGGCGTGAAGGGCAGCGTCGCGACGCGTTTCGGCGGATACGGCTACGACCTGTTCGCCGGTACGCCGGTGTACAAGCCGTCCGGCTTTCCGACGAACCGGGTCACGCTCGGATTCCAGCTAACCGCCCAGTTCTGATGAAGGCCCGATCGAGCAACCCGACACTTCGCCGATCCGATACCGCCGGCGAGGACAAGGAACTGACGGCGTTTCTGACCGCCCAGCTCGACAGGGTCTTGTCCGCAAGTCACGAACCGCGTCCCCGCTGCCCGCGCTGCGGCGGCGGCCACATCACCAGCGCCGGATTCCGAACGCGGCCCATCGGTCGGCTGCCGATGTTCGAGTGCCAGACTTGCCGGCGCTACTTCAGTCGCACGGCCGACACCCCGCTCGGCGAGAAGCACCTCGACTGCGAACCCGCGAAGTGACATCTTTGCTTCGCAAACGGTGACAACTTTATTTTGGTCTATGCCAGCAGCGCGCGCACGCGCGGCAGCACATGCTCGCCCACGCGCGCGGCTTCCTCGAGGTTCGGATAGGACGACAGCAGGAAAGTCTCGATGCCGAGCAGCCGGTATTCGTGGATGCGCGCGGCGACCTGGTCGTAGCTGCCGACGATCGCGGTGCCCGCGCCGCCGCGGATCAGCCCGACGCCGGCCCACAGGTTCGGATACACCTCCAGCTCGCGCAACGAGCGCAGTGCGCCGCGGCTCAGCGCGGTCTGGCGCTGCTGGCCGACCGATTCGTACGCGGCGAGCTGGCGTTGCGCGTCGACATAGGTCTGGTCGGAAATCTCGCTCAGCAGCGCGTCGGCGCGCGCCCACGCGGCGGGCTCGGTCGCGCGGGCGATCACGTGCACGCGCAGCCCGAAGCGGATCCGGCGGCCGTGCATCGCGGCCAGCGCGCGCAGCCGCGCGATGCGCTCGCGCACGGCGTCGGGCGGTTCGCCCCACAGCAGGTACGTGTCGGCCTGGCTCGCGGCCACCTGCTCGGCGAGCGTCGACGCCCCGCCGAGATAGAGCGCGGGCGGGTTCGCGAGCGGCACGCCGGCATGCGCGGGATTCAGCATGTAGTAGCGCCCGGCGACGGAATGGCCGGCGCCCCGCCACAGACGGCGCAGCACCCGCAGGCACTCGGACGTGCGCTGGTAGCGCGCGTCGTGGTCGAGGAAATCGCCGAGCGTGCGCTGCTCGTAGGCGCTCGAACCGTTCACCGCGAACAGGCGCAGGCGCGCGCCGCTCATGCGCTGCAGGGTTGCGGCCTTGCGCGCGATCTGCTCGGGCTGCTCGAGCCCCGGCCGGAACGTGACGATGAACGCGATGCGACGCGTCGCGCGCGCGAGCTGCGCGCTGACGAGCCACGGATCCTCGAAACCCGCCGCCATCGGCAGCAGCAGGCTGTCGAAGCCGGCAGACTCGGCCGCGCACGCGACGCCGCGCAGGTATTCGGGCGTGGCCGGCCGATAGTCTTGCATGAAGGTCGGCGGCCGCGGCAGGCCGCTGTTGGCAAGGTGCGGCCCGTCGCCGTTGGTCGGCAGGAACCATCCGAAGTCCACGCTCATGCGTCGCCTCGCCGGTGCCGCGCCTGGCGCGCGACGGATGCGCGGCGCGCGTCGTCGTACCCCACCGTGCGCCGGAGCAGCGCGCCGGCCGGCGGCGGCGCGAGGCCGCGCGCGCGATACGCGTGCTCGACGGCCGCCGCCAGCGGCGGGGCGCTGGCGGGCACGAGCAGGCCGTCGCAGAACGGCGAGGCGAACGCGATCTCGCGCCGGTCGGCGAGCGACCAGTACAGCGGCGGCCGTTGCGGCGCGAGATCCGGCAGCCGGGCATGCTCGACGCGATAGTAGGCACCGCGATGCTGCAGCGGCGTGCCGCTCGCCCACAGCGCGCGCAGGATCGACAGGAATTCCGCGCTGCGCGCGAGCCGCTGGTCGCGGTTCAGGTGCATGGCCCGGTCGCATGCGTCGACGTCCGGCGCGTCGGCTTCGCACGCGAGCAGCGCACGGCCGCGGCTCAGCGACTGCAGGCTCTGCGCGAGGTGCGCGGCGGCGACGGGCAGCATGGCGCCCGCCTGCAGCGTCACCATCACGCGCAGCGTCGGCAGCGCATCGACGAGCGCCGCGGCCGCCATCCACGGATCGGGGCCGGCGGCCTGCAAGGGCAGCAGCACGGCGTCGCAGCCGGCCGACACGCCGGCCTCGGCGATCGCGATCCAGTCGGCGGCCGGGTCGGGCCGGGCGTCGTCGCAGCGCGTGTCGAGCCGCAGCAGCAGGCGCGGCGTGCTCATGCGGCGGCGTGGGCCGGCTGCCAGCCGAGTGCCGGCGCAATCGTTTCGGCGAGCGTGCGCAGTCGCGCCAGCGCATCGTCGAGCGACGTGCTTTCCGACTGCACGACCGGCAGGAAGTAGTCGGCGAACGGGAACAGCGCCGGGTCGCCGAGCAGGCTGTCGATCACGTCGTCCGGGTGCCCGTAATGGACGTTCAGCAGCCGCACGATCTGCTCGGGATCGGTCACGCCGGGATGGCCGTTTGCCGCGAGCCACGGGATGTGCCGCACGACGTCGGGCGCGAGGCCTGTGAGCGCGGCGCGCCGGTCGCGCGCGGGAAACACCGCGCGCACCACGCCGATCCGCGGCGCCGGCGCGTCGGCGTGCGCGCGTTCGCGCCATGCGTCGAGATACGCGTGGGCAAGCGGCAACTGCACGGTGCGCGGATCGTGCACGGCGGTACCGAGCAGCAGGCCGTTGCCGTGCCGGGCCGCGAACCGCGCGCCGTCGGCCGACGCGTGCGAATGCCATAGCCGTGCGCGCACCCCCGGCGCGGCCGGCTGCAGCACGAGCGGCGGAGCGTCGGCGGCGCCGCGCGCGACGGGGTGCCCCGCCAGCGCGTCCTGCAGGCGTTCGAGCGCGCTCGCGAAGCGCGCCTGGCGCGTGTCGACGTCGAGCCCGAATGCGGCGAACGCGTCGAGATTCGCGCCGCCGCTGCCGAGGCCGAGTTGCAGCCGGCCGCCGGCCAGCGTATCGAGCACCGCGGCGTCTTCGGCGAGCCGCAGCGGATCTTCGAGCGACAGCGTGACGATGCCGGTGCCGAGTTCGATGCGACTCGTACGTTGCGCGACGGCGGCCAGCAGCACGAGCGGCGACGGCAGCCGGCCATATTCCGCGCGGAAATGATGCTGCGCGACGAATCCGCCGTCGAAGCCGAGCTGTTCGGCCGCGACGAACAGCGTTTCGAGCTCCGCGTACACGCGGCGCGCGTCGCCGGCGCCGTGCACGTGCGTGAGGAAGCCGAGCTTGAAGGGGCGGCGCTCGGCCGGCGCGGGAGTAGGCGAATGGGTCATGTCGGGATCGGAGCGGAGGTGAGCGGAACGGCGTCGGTGCAGCCCGCGGCCGGCGTCCAGCCGAGCGCCGGCGCGATCGCGCCGGCGATGGCTTCGAGCCGCCGCAGCGCGTCGCGATGCGAGGTGCCCGCGGTCTGCACCTGCACGACCAGGTCGGTCGCGCCGGCGAACGCGGGATCGCCATGCAACGCGGCGACGATGTCGCCGGGCGTGCCGCGCAGCACGCCGAAACGATCGAGCAGCGCGGGGATATCGGCCTGCGCGGGCGCCGGTTCGCCGCTGGCCCGGGCGAGCCGCGCGGCGTAATGCAGGATGTCGGGGCCGAGCGCCGCTTCGACGCTCGCCGCATCCGCACCGGGCACAACCGCGCGCACGAGTGCGACGCGCGGCGCGCCCGGATGCCGCCACGCGCCGCGATAGCGCGCCACGAGCGCGGCTTCGCCGTCCTGCCCGGGGCGCGTGCGCGCGACGATCAGCCCGTGGCCGTGGTGCGCGACCGCCTCGGCCTGGCCGGTCGCTTGCCAGAGGCGCGCGGCCAAGGCGGGCGCGGGCGGCTGCAGCGTCACCCCCGCAGGGCCGAGCGGCGCGCCCTCCAGCGCGCGCCGCAGCGTCGCCAGCGCATCGGCCTGCCGCGCCGCGCGCGCGTCGAAATCGCGGCCGAACGCGGCGAACACGTCCGGCTCGAAGCCGGCGCCGACGCCGAGCTGAAGCCGCCCGTCCGCCAATGCGTCGAGCACGGCCGCATCCTCGGCGACGCGCAGCGCCGATTCGAGCGGCAGCACGATCACGCCGGTGCCGAGCGCGATGCGCCGCGTGCGGCGCGCGGCGGCGGCCAGCAGCACGAGCGGCGACGGCAGCCGGCCCGTTTCGCTGCCGAAATGGTGCTGGGCCACCCACGCGCTGTCGAAGCCGAGCGCTTCCGCGGCCTCGATCAGCGCGAGCGTGTCGTGCAGCACGCGCGGCGACGGTTCGGGCGCATAGACGCGCGTCAGCACGCCGAGACGAAACGGGCGCGTCATGCGGCACCTCCGCCGACCGGCGCGACCGTGTCGCCGCGCAGCGACGACGGGCGCCGGAAGAAGGGCGGGCGCGGCAGGCCGAGCTGATCGCGCAGCGTCGGGCCTTCGTACTCGGTGCGGAACAGCCCGCGGCGCTGCAGCTCGGGCACGACAAGGTCGACGAAATCGTCGAGCCCGCCGGGCGCCCACGCGAATGCGACATTGAATCCGTCCGCGCCGTACGACAGGAACCATTCCTCGAAGTGATCGGCGATGGTTTTCGGTGTGCCGGTCACGATGCCGGCGCTCGCGAACCGCTCGTAGAGCTGCCGGATCGTCAGGTTCTCGCGGCGCGCGAGATCGACGATCAGCTGCTGCCGGCTCTTGCTGCGATTGCTGGCCGGCAGCTCGGGCAACGGCCCGTCGAGCGGATAGCCGGACAGGTCGAAGTCGCCCGCGTTGTCGGCGAGCAGGCGCAGCCCGAGCACGGGGTCGATCAGGTCCTGCAGCGCGCGCAGCTTGTCGCGGGCAGCGGCCTCGGTCTCGCCGACGATCGGCATCACGCCGGGCAGGATCTTCAGATGCTCGGGCCGGCGGCCGTAGCGCGCGAGGCGGCTCTTGACGTCCGCATGGAACGCCTGCGCGTCGTCCAGCCGGTGCTGCGCGGTAAAGATCACTTCCGCGCAGCGTGCCGCGAGCTCGCGCCCCGCTTCCGACGAGCCGGCCTGCACGAGCACCGGATGGCCCTGCGGCGCGCGCGCGACGTTCAGCGGGCCGCGCACGCTGAAGTGCGGCCCGTGATGGTCGAGCACGTGCAGCTTGCGGTGATCGAAATGCAGGCCGGCCGCCTTGTCCTCGATGAACGCGTCGTCTTCCCAGCTGTCCCAGAGCCCCGCGACGACGCGCTGGAACTCGTCGGCGCGCGCATAGCGATCGGCGTGCGCGAGATGCGGCGCCGCGCCGAAGTTCGCCGCTTCGTCGGGCACGACCGACGTGACGAGGTTCCAGCCCGCGCGGCCGCCGCTCAGGTGATCGAGCGACGCGAACTTGCGCGCGATGTGGTACGGCGCGTTGTAGGTGGTCGTCGCGGTCGCGATCAGGCCGATGTGGCGCGTGACGGCCGCCAGCGCGGCGAGCAGCGTGAGCGGCTCGAAGGTGTCGGCGCGCGCGCTGCGGCGCAGCGAGTCGACGTGGCTGCCCTGCGTCGCGACCACGTCCGCGACGAACAGCGCGTCGAGCTTGCCGCGCTCGGCGGTCTGCGCCATCCGGCGGAAATGCGCGAAGTCGCGGTTCCCGTTCGGCTGCGCGAGCGGATGGCGCCAGCCGACGACGTGGCTGCCGGTGCCGTTCAGCATCGCGTTGAGTTTCATGGTGTCGGTGCGGCGTGCCATCGGGCGGGCCTCCTCAATACGTGTAGCTCACGCGCACGCCGACGGTGCGCGGCGGGCCCGCGGCGGCGACGTTCGTGCCGGGCAGGAAGAAGTTCTTCGTCAGGTCGTACTGGCGGTTGAACAGGTTGCGCGCCCACAGCGCGACGTCCCAGTGCCGGTCGGGCGACGTGACGGTCAGGCTCGCGTTGAACAGCCAGTAGCCGTCGACCGTGTAGTTCGGGCCGAGCAGCAGCAATTGCGAATACGCGTCGCGGTAGCTGTAGTTCGTCTCCGCGCGCACCCGGTAGCCGCCCGCGAGCCAGCTGTACGCGACCTGGCCGCCATAGCTCAGGCGCGGGAAGCTGAGCGCGGTGCCGTTGTAGTCGCTGAACACGTTGCGGCCGGTGGCCGCCGACGCCTGCGTGTTGTACGTGACGAACGGCGACGTGTACTTGCCGCTCTTGTAGCCGGCGTACTGCGAAATCTCGAGGCCGCGCAACGGCTGCCATTTCAGGTCCGTCTCGAAGCCGTCGATGCGGGATTTCGGCGCGTTGACGAAGGTGCCGATCAGCGATTGCGAGTTCGGGTCGAAGGTGGCGGACAGCACCTGCTGGTCCCGGTAGTCGTAATGGAACGCCGACACGTTCCAGCGCAGCGAGCGCGTGAGGTCGCTCTTGAAGCCCACTTCGTACGCGGTCAGCGTTTCGGGCTTGAACGGCGCGAGCGCGCTCGAATTGCCGGTGTTGTGCGCGGTGAAGCCGCCCGACTTGTAGCCGCGGCTGACGCTCGCGTAAAGCATCGTCGCCGGCGCGAGGTCGAATTCGAGGCCGATCTTGCCGGACGTGCCGTTCGACGTCAGCGACTGGTTCGCATCGCCGCCCTGGAAGCCCGCGAACGGCACGAACGACGGCGTGAGCATGCCCGACCCGAAGCCGCGCAGTTCGCGCCGCTCGTGTTCCTGGCGCAGGCCGACGATGCCGCGCAGGCGCTTCGTGATGTCGTAGGTCGCCTGGCCGTACACGCCGAGCGTATCCACCGACTGCCGGTAGCGCGTGAGCGCGATGAAGCCGAGCCGGTCGCTGAAGTCGGAATAGAACTTCTCGTCGAGATCGTCGTGCGAGTAGAACAGGCCGGTGACCCAGCGCAGCCGCGTATCGCCGCGCGACGACGCGCGCAGCTCCTGCGTGACTTCGTTGACGGTGTCGTCGAAGTATTCGTCGGAGTCGTGATACCGGGTGGCGTCCCAGTCCGAATATTCGCGGCGGTGCAGGTAGTTGTACGCGGTAATGCTCTTCAGCTCGACCGGGCCGAGGTTCCACGTCGCGGTCAGGTCGACGCCGCCGTTCACGTTGTCGCGCCCCGGCTTCGCATCGGTCGACAGGCCCGTCGCGCGCGAGAACGCGGGGCTCACGCCCCAGCCGGTCTTCGTGCGGTCCGCATCGGCCGGGATCACTTCGCCGGTCTTGGCCGACGTGTACGGCGTGAACAGGTACAGCCCCGTGTTGTCCGATTTGTCGAAACCGCCGTGCGCGCCGAAGTGCAGCTTGAAATCGCGCGTGACGTCCCAGTCGAGCTGCCCGCGCGCGGCGGCGCTGTCGTGGTTGCCGAGCGTCTGGTTGGTCGCGCGATTGTTCTGCCACGCGCCGAAATCCTGCGTCGTGAACGCGAAGCGGCCGCGCACGCGGTCGCTCAGCGGCCCGGACACGTAGCCCTCGGTCGTCAGCAGGTTGTGCGTGCCGTATTCGACGCTCGCGCCCGCTTCGAAATCGCGGGTCGGCTGGTTCGTGATGAAGTTCACCGTGCCGCCCGTCGTGTTGCGGCCGTACAGCGTGCCCTGCGGGCCGCGCAGCACCTCGACGCGCGCGATGTCGAACAGCTGCCCCTGCGTCTGGATCGGCAGCGCATACGCGATGTCGTCGACGTTGACGCCGACCGTCGACGCGTTGTTCGACGTGTAGTCGGTGAAGCCGACGCCGCGAATCCGGAACTGCGGCTGGCCGCCGCCGAACGCGGGTTCGACTTCGACGCTCGGCGTCGCGTGCTGCAGGTCGTTGACGGTCTCGACGTTCAGCGTCTTCAGGTCGTCGCCCGAGATGACCGACACCGACGTGCCGACGCGCTGCGCCGATTGCAGCCGCCGCTCGGCGGTGACGACCACGTCCTTGAGCTGCGCTTCCGCGACCGGCGCGGCCGCCTTCGCCTGCGTCGTGCTCGACGGTGACGCGGCCGCCGCCGGCGCGGCAACCGGTTTCGCCGTCTGCGGCTGCGCCTGCGCATGCAGCCCCGGCGCGGCGGCCAGCAGCGCCGACGCGCCGAGGGAGGCGCTCAACATCGTGTAATTCATCCGTAGATCCCCAAGTCGTTGCGCGTGTTGTGCGTGTGGTCCGGCGCGGCGTCGCGCTTCCGGCCGATGGCGCCGCGAATCGGCGGCGCGTGGACAGGCGGATCGCAACAGGCGTGCCAATGTGCGCACGGACGCGCCGCGTATGGGTTTGTCGACGAAAGGGCCGGCCGTTCGCCCGAGCGGACGGGCGCGCATTCCGGTCGTTTTGCTGGAAATGCAGCAGCGCCGCCGCGCCGCGCGCGGCGTGCTGCATTTGCGCCATCTCGCTGGAAATCCAGCGCGCCGCGCGTGGCGTCTCGGCCGCGCAGGCCGACAGGACGGCAATGGCACGGTGCTTGCTCTGGACGGAGGCCTTGCTCCGATCTCGAGGATTTCCATGAACGCTTTCACGTCCGCCGACACGCCGGCCCGCGCGTCGCTCCCGCTTTCTTCCCGCCCGCCCGCGAGCCGCATCGCCGACGACGCGCATGCGCTCGAAACCGCGTGCCGTCTCGCCGACGAGCTGTCGCGCGACGCGGCGCTGCGCGATCGCGAGCGGCGGCTGCCGTTCGCGGAGCTCGACCTGTTCTCGGGCAGCGGCCTGTGGGGGATCACCGTGCCGCGCGCGTTCGGCGGCGCGGACGTGTCGCTGGCGACGCTCGGCGAGGTCGTGCGCACCATCGCGCAGGCGGACCCGTCGATCGGCCAGTTGCCGAAGAACCATTTTCACGCGCTCGACGTGATCCGGCTGACGGGCGACGACGCGCAGCGCCGCAAGTTCTTCGGCCTCGCGCTCGACGGCGCGCGGATCGGCCATGCGGCGTCCGAGCGCGGCACGAAGAATGCGCTGGAGATCGCGACGCGGCTCACGCGCCGTGGCGGGCGGCTCGTGCTCGACGGCCAGAAGTTCTATTCGACGGGCGCGCTGTTCGCCGACTGGATCGCGGTGCTCGCGCTCGACGACGACGGCCGCTACGTGCAGGCGCTCGTCGAGCGCGACCGGCAGGGGCTCGAGATCACCGACGACTGGAGCGGCTTCGGGCAGCGCACGACGGCGAGCGGCACGCTGACGCTGTCGGGCGTCGAGGTCGACGCGCAGGACGTGGTATCGATCCAGGCCGCGTTCGAGCGGCCGACGCTCGCGGGCCCCGTGTCGCAGTACCTGCACGCGAACATCGACGTCGGCATCGCGCGCGCGGCGCTGGCCGACACGATCGACTTCGTGCGCACGCGCAGCCGGCCGTGGGCCGACAGCGGCATCGCGCGCGCGTCCGACGATCCGTACGTGATCCGCGACGTTGCGGACGTGCAGATCCGCCTGCTCGCGACGGAAGCGCTGCTCGACCGCGCGGCCGCGGCGCTCGGCGCGCTGCCGGCCGAACTCGACGACGCGCAGGTCGCGCAGGCGTCGGTGCAGGTCGCGGCCGCGAAAGTGCTGAGCACCGAGCTCGCGATCCTCGCGACCAACAAGCTGTTCGAGCTGTCGGGCACGCGCTCGGTGCTGAGCGAGTACAACCTCGACCGCCACTGGCGCAACGCGCGCACCCACACGCTGCACGACCCGGTGCGCTGGAAATACCACGCGATCGGCAACTACCTGCTCAACCAGGTCAACCCGCCGCGCCACGGCTACCTGTGATGAACGACACGCTCTCGAATCCGTCGCCGTTCGCGCCGCGGGATCCCGCGCGGCGCCGTTATCTGCTCGCGTCCGCATGGGCCGCGGCCGGGCTCGGCGGCGCCGCCCGCGCGTTCGCGGCGGATCCTGCCGCGGCGCCGGTGCGCGGCGGCACGCTGTCGCTGTTCGCGCAGCCCGAACCGCCGTCGCTGGTCAACGCGCTGACGCCGCACGTCGCGTCGCAATACGTCGGCGGCAAGATCTTCCAGGGCTTGCTCGTGTTCGACCCGCAACTCAAGCCGGTGCCGGTGCTCGCGCGCAGCTGGCGCGCGTCGGCCGACGGGCTGACCTACACGTTCGACCTGCAGCCGGGCGTGCGCTGGCACGACGGGCAGCCGTTCGGCGCGCAGGACGTGGTCGTCACGCTGAAGGAGATCGCGCCGCAGGCGCTGCCGCGCACGAAGGTGACGTTCGACAAGTACGTCGCGTCGATCGACGCGAGCGGCCCGCTGCAGGTGACGATCCGCCTGAAGAAGCCGTACGCGGGGCTCGTCAGCCTGCTCGGCAGCGGCTTGCTGCCGATCCTGCCGGCTCATCTGTACCAGGGCAAGGACCCGCGCAGCAACCCGGCGAACCAGCATCCGGTCGGCACCGGGCCATTCGTGTTCCGCGAATGGAAACGCGGCGCGGCGATCCGCCTCGCGCGCAATCCGGATTACTGGAAGAAGGGGCTGCCGTATCTCGACGGGATCGTGTTCAACGTCGTGCCCGACGCGGCGGCGCGCGCGATCGCGTTCGAACGCGGGCAGATCCACGCGCTGCGCGCGGGCGACGCCGACTATGCGGACCTAGCGCGGCTCGCGAAGCTGCCGGACGTCGCGCTCACGACGCAGGGCTGGGAGCTGTTCACGGGGATGGCCTTTCTCGAGCTGAACCAGCGCAAGCCGCCGTTCGACAACGTGCTCGTGCGGCAGGCGGTGCTGCATGCGCTCGATCGCCAGTTCATCGTCGACCGGATTTTCTTCGGCTACGGGAAAGTCGCGAACGGGCCGTTCGTGTCGTCGTCGCCGTTCTACGATCCGAACGTGCCGCGCTTTGCGTACGACCCGCAACGGGCACGCACGCTGATCCGCCAGTCGGGCGTCGACGTCGGCCGGTTTCCGCTCGTGCTGCTCAACGGCGAGAAGGGCGGCGCGTGGGAACGCGTCGCGGAATACACGCAGCAGGCGCTCGGCCAGGCCGGCTTCCGGCTGCGCGTGCAGACGACCGACGCGGCCGGCTGGTATGCGCGCGTCGCGAACTGGGATTTCGACCTGAGCTACAACTTCCTGTTCCAGAACGCGGACCCCGATTTCGGCGTCGCGCCGCTGTACCGGATCGACGGCATCTCGAAGGGCTCGCCGTTCGGCAACGTCGAGGGCTATCGCAACCCGAAGGCCGATGCGCTGTGGGACGCGGCCGCGCAGGCGACCGACCCGGCCGCGCGCCGCGCGCACTATGCGCAGATCCAGGCCACGCTCGCGAACGACGCGGCGATCGCGAACATCTTCGAGATGGTCAACCCGACGATCTATCGGCGCAATGTCCACAACCTGCTGCGCACGGCCACCAGCGTGAACGACAGCCTCGAGGACACATGGATCGGATGACGCGATGAACGCCGCGCTGCGCTTGACGTCGACGGTACTCCGGGGCCTTGCGGTCGTGCTCGGCGTGCTGGTCGTGAACTTCTTCCTGGTCCGGCTCGCGCCCGGCGATCCCGCGCTCATGCTCGCCGGCGACGCGGGCACGGGCGACGCCGCCTATGTCGAGCGGCTGCGCGCGCAGCTCGGGCTCGGCCGGCCGCTCGTCGAGCAGTTCGCGCGGTATCTGCGCGATCTCGCGCACGCCGATTTCGGTTTCTCGTACCGCAACCAGCTGCCCGTGCTGCAGCTCGTCGCCGAGCGCCTGCCCGCGACGCTGCTGCTGATGGCGGCCGCGTTCGCGGTGTCGGTCGTCACCGGCGTGACGGCGGGCGCCGTGGCCGCCTGGGGCGAGTCGCGCGGCGGCGCGTGGGCGCGCGGCGTGGCGCGCACGATCGGCGCGCTGGCGGTGATCGTCTACGCGACGCCGCTGTTCTGGCTGTCGCTGGTGAGCGTGATCGCGTTCTCGGTCGTGCTCGGCTGGCTGCCGTCGTTCGGCATGGAGAGCGTCGGCGCCGGCTATGCGGGGTGGCGGCACGCACTCGACGTGGCCGCGCACCTGATCCTGCCGGCCACCACGCTCGGGCTCGTCTACGGCGCGATCTACGTGCAGCTCACGCGCGCGGCGATGCTGGAGGTGATCGAACGCGACTTCGTGCGAACCGCGCGCGCGAAGGGCGCGGCCGAGCCGCGCGTGATGATTCGCCACGTGCTGCGCAATGCGCTGCTGCCGGTCGTCACGCTCGGCGGGCTCCAGCTCGGGCAGCTCGCGGGCGGCGCGCTCGTCACCGAGATCGTGTTCGCATGGCCGGGGCTCGGCGGGCTGATGTACGACGCGCTGCTGCAGCGCGACTATCCGGTGCTGCTCGGGCTGCTGGCCGTCGTCGCGGCGCTGGTGGTCGTGTTCAACGCGCTGACGGACGCGCTGTACGGGCTCGTCGATCCGCGCGTCGGCGTGCGGGAGGGGCGATGACGGGCCGCTTCCTGCGCCGTTTCACCCGCGCGCCGGGCGCGCTGGCCGGCACGCTGTTTCTCGGCGTCGCCGCGCTCGTCGCGCTGAGTGCGCCGCTGTGGCTGCCGTCGCCGTGGCGCATGGCCGGCGAGCCGATGCTGCGGCCGCTGCTGCACGCCGGCCATCCGCTCGGCACCGACATGCTCGGACGCGACGTGCTGGTGGGGCTCCTGTGGGGCGCGCGCGTGTCGCTGTTCGTCGGGCTGGCGGCGACGCTCGCGACCTTCTTGCTCGGCGCGTCGATCGGCGCGCTGGCCGGCTGGTGCGGCGGCTGGATCGACCGGGCGCTGATGGGCGTGACCGCGCTGTTCCAGACGATTCCGCAGTTCGCGGTCGCGGTCACGATCGCGGCCGTGCTCGGCGCGTCGCTCGAATCGACGGTCGCGGCCATCGCCGCCGCGTCGTGGCCCGCGATCGCGCGGCTCGTGCGCGGCGAATTCATCGGGCTGGCGCGCCGCGAGTTCGTGCTGGCCGCGCGGCTCGCCGGAGAATCGCCGGCCGCGCTCGTGTGGCGCCAGATCCTGCCGCACGTGTGGCCGCCGCTTGCGGTGCTGGCCGCGCTGATGGTCGCGACCGCGATCCTGACCGAGTCGGCGCTGTCGTTCCTCGGGCTCGGCGATCCGTCGCAGATGAGCTGGGGTTTCATGATCGGCGCGGCGCGCAACGTGATGCGCGACGCGTGGTGGCTGAGCATCTGGCCGGGGCTCGCGATCGTCGCGACCGCGCTCGCGGTCAATCGCGTCGGCGAAGGCCTGCGTCATGCGTCGGCCATCGCGCGAACGAGTACGGAGCGCGCGCGATGAGCGATGCGCCGCTGCTGTCGATCGAACGCCTGACGCTCGCGCTGCCGCCCGGCGCGGAGCGCCGCGACGCGGTGCGCGACGTGTCGCTGACGATCGCGCCCGGCGAGGTGCTGTGCGTGGTCGGCGCGTCCGGGTCGGGCAAGTCGCTGCTCGCGGCGTCGATCGCGGGCTTGCTGCCGCACGGCGTGCGGCATGCGGCCGGGCGCATCGCGCTGTGCGGCCGGGATCTCGCGCAATGCAGCGACGCCGAATGGCGCGACGTGCGCGGGCGGCATGTGTCGATGATCTTCCAGGAGCCGCTCGCCGCGCTGAACCCGCTGATGACGGTGGGCGCGCAGGTCGACGAGGTGCTGCGCGTGCATCACGTGCTGAGCGGCCGTGGCGAGGGCGCGACGCGCACCGCGCGCGTGACGGCGCTGCTGCGCGACGTTGGCCTGCCGGAGCCCGAACGGCTGAGGCACGCGTATCCCGATGCATTGTCCGGCGGCCAGCGGCAACGCGTGCTGATCGCGATGGCGCTCGCGCTCGAACCCGCGCTGCTGATCGCCGACGAACCGACGACCGCGCTCGACGTCACCACGCAGTCGCGGATCCTCGCGCTGATTTCGCAGGCGACCCGTGTGACGCGAACCGGCGTGCTGCTGATCACGCACGATTTCGGGGTGGTCGCGCAGGTCGCCGATCGCGTCGCGGTGCTGCGCGACGGCGAACTCGTGGAGAGCGGCCGCGCGGCCGACGTGCTGCGTGCGCCGCGCCATCCGTATACACGCGCGCTGCTCGATGCCGTGCCGCGCGGAAGCGCCGGCGCCGAGCCGCGCAGGGTCGTGCGCAGCGGCGTGCCGCTGCTCGACGTGCAGGGCCTGCACAAGCACTACGCGGCGCGCCGCCCGCTGCCATTCCTGCCCGCGCGCGGCCGGCGCGGCGTGGACGCGCTGGCGGACGTCGGTTTCACGCTGCATGCGGGCGAAACGCTCGGCATCGTCGGCGAATCGGGCTCCGGCAAGTCGACGCTCGCGCGTGCGCTGGTGCGCCTGGCGCGCGTCGACAGCGGCCGCATCGTGCTGCGCGGCGAGCACGATCTCGCATATGTCGCCGAACGCGCGCTGCGGCCGCTGCGGCGCGAGATCCAGATGGTGTTCCAGGATCCGCATGCGTCGCTGAACGCACGGCAGACGATCGCGCAGATCGTCGCGACCGGCCCGCGCGCGCATGGCGTGGGCCGGGCCGCCGCGCATCGGCGCGCGGCCGAGCTGCTCGCGCAGGTCGGCCTGCCGCCGGACGCGCTCGCGCGCCATCCGCACGAATTCTCCGGCGGGCAGCGGCAGCGCATCAGCCTCGCGCGTGCGCTGGCGCTCGATCCGTCGATCCTCGTGGCCGACGAGATGGTGTCGGGCCTCGACGTGTCGGTGCAGGCGCAGGTGCTCGCGCTGCTCGCGGCCGTGCAGCGGCGCCGCGCGATGGCGATCGTGTTCGTCACGCACGACCTGCGCGTGGCCGCGCAGATCTGCGACCGGATCGCGGTGATGCGGGCGGGGCGGATCGTCGAACTGGGCGATACCGCGCAAGTCTTCGGGGCTGCGCGCCATCCGTATACGCGTGCGCTGCTCGACGCGATGCCGGTGTTGCCGGCGCGCGCGGCCGGGCTCGACGCGACCGAAGCGACCCGGCAAGCCTGTCCAATCAACGGGGAACAACCATGACATCCGTTCCGAACGTCGTGGCCGGCGTGCCGGTCGAGGTGCGCGCGGGGCGCACGCTGAGCGTCGCGCAGCGCGCGGCGCCGCCGGGCTCGCCGCACGCAGGCACCGTCGTGTTCTTCGCGCACGGCGGCGGCGGCAACAAGAACCAGTGGCGCGCGCAGTGGCGGACGCTCGCCGATGCAGGCTACGGGCTCGTCGCATGGGATTTCCTGGGCCACGGCGACAGTCCGCGCCCGCATGCGCAGAGCGGCGCCTATCACGGCGACGAAACGCTGCGCGACTACCTCGCGCTGTTCGACCGCTACAAGGGCACGCACAACGTGCTGGTCGCCCATTCGCTCGGCACGGGCAGCACGCTCGCGCTGCTGGATCGGCTCGCGGCGCTCGGGCGGCTGCGCGAGGCGAGCGGGGCGCTGCTGCTCGGCACGCAGCTCGCGCGCCCCGTGACACGTCCGCCGACGCTGCCGGGCTGGCTGCTCGAATGGATCAAGCCCGTGTTCGCGCGGCGCTTCCGGCGGCTCGCGTGGCATCCGCAGGCCGATCCGGCGCTCGTCGCTTACGAATCGCGCATCGCGCGCCGCAACCGGATGGCGACGTTCCAGGCCGTGGTGCGCGATGCGCCATGGCCCGACGCTGCACGGCTGGCCGCGCTGGCGCTGCCGATCGCCGTGCTGGCGGGCGACTCGGATGGCCTCACGCCGCCGGCCGGCGGGCGCACGCTGGCCGATGCGCTGCCGGATGCGACGTTCGACGTGCTGCCCGCGTGCGGCCATCAGCTGATGCTCGAACGGCCCGACGCCGTGAACGCCGCGTTGCTTGCGCTGCTCGATCGCGCCGTGCATCCGGCTCAGTCCGCTTGAGCGCCGAAGAATGACCGGGTTCGCATCACCTGCGCGATTTCCTTTCACGCCCGGCAGGCAAAAACAAATGTGTATTCCTTATTTCAGCAATGACGATGCGGCACGCGATCATCGTATCGGCGTGCGGGGAATCGAGCACGCGGGAAAACACGACAAACGGCAGGGGTGGGCGCGACGCGCTCGAAAGGGGATGCAATTGCGATCGATCGGGAATGACAGGACAAGCGCGAAGGGGTGGCGCGGCAGCCGTGCCCATGCGCTGGCGCTCGCCGCGGGATGGCTCGCGTCGGGCGGTGCGGCGTGGGCACAGAGCGTGCCGGCGGCGAACGGCCGCGGTGCCGACGCAGGCGCCGCGAACGGTGCGTGGGTCGCCGGCAGCGTGCAGGACGTCGTCGTGACGACGGGCACGCGCGAGACCGCGAAGAAGGCCGGCGACAGCGCGAACCCGGTGGACGTGATCGGCGGCGAAGCGCTGCGCGGCACGGGGCAGACCAACCTGCGCGATGCGCTCGTGCAGCTGTCGCCGTCGGTCGCGCGCCAGGCGCTGGGCGGCGACGCCGCCAACCTGACGAGCGCGCTGACGCTGCGCGGGCTGAGCCCCGATCACGTGCTCGTGCTCGTGAACGGCAAGCGCCGGCACTCGACCGCGAACATCTCGCTCGACAAGGGGCCGCAGCAGGGCTCGACGGGCGTCGACGTCGACCTGATCCCGGTGGGCGCGGTCGAGCGCATCGAGATCCTGCGCGACGGCGCGTCGGCGCAATACGGTTCAGATGCGATCGCGGGCGTGATCAACATCATCCTCAAGTCCGACTACAAGGGCGGCGAGCTGTCGAACACGACCGGGCAGACCTATCGCGGCGACGGCCTCGCGCAGAACAACGCGGCGAATATCGGGCTGCGTCTCGGCGATGCGGGCTTTCTCGACCTGAGCGCCGAATACAACCGGCAGAACCATACGGTGCGCACCGGCGCCGATCCGCGCACGGGCCGCGACGACAACCTGATCCTCGGTTCGCCGGCGAGCACGCACGAGGCGGTCGCATTCAACGCGGGCTACCTGCTCGACGGCGGCGTGCAGCTCTACGGGTTCGGCACGTATGCGCATCGCGACGGCAGCAGCTACCAGAACTTCCGCCTGCCGTCCGTGCTGCCGAAGATCTATCCGAACGGCTTCACGCCGCAGGAGACCATCAGCGAGAACGACTATTCGATCACCGCGGGCGTGAAGGGCGACCGCCTGTTCGGCTGGGCGTGGGATCTCAGCACGACGTACGGCAGCGACAACGTCAACATCGGCATGGTCAACTCGGCGAACACGAGCCTGTTCGCCGATACGGGCGCGACGCCCACGCGCTTTCACCTGTCGAATTTCCAGAATACGCAGTGGACCAACAACCTCGACCTGTCGCGCGCGTTCGGGCTGCCGTTGCTGCCCGCGCCGCTGAACGTGTCGGTCGGCGTCGAGCATCGTCACGAAAGCTATTCGGTCGGCGCGGGCGACGCGGCGTCGACGTACGGCGGCGGCACGCAGGCGCTGCCCGGCCTGTCGTCGATCAGCGCGCTGTCGGCCTCGCGCGAGGTGCTCGGCGCCTACGCCGATCTCGCGACGAAGCTCGCGCCGAACTGGCAGGTCGACCTCGCGGGGCGCTTCGAGCACTACAACGACGTGGGCAGCACCGCGAACGGCAAGCTGTCGACGCGCTACGACATCACGCCGGCGATCGCCGTGCGCGGCAGCGTCGGCACCGGGTTCCGCGCGCCGTCGCTCGCCGAGCAGAACTTCACGAACCTGAACATCTCGCCGTTCTCCGCGAACGGGCTGCTGGCCGCGAACTCGGCCGCCGCGCGCAGCCTCGGCGCGGTGCCGCTGAAGCCGGAAAAATCGACCAATTTCGACGTCGGCCTCGTGCTCAATCCGCTGCCGAAGCTGAACGTGACGATCGACGCGTACCAGATCGACATCCGCGACCGCATCGTGCAGGGCGGCACCTACAGCGGCCAGACGGCGATCGACGCGCTGACGCGGGCCGGCGTCACGCTGCCGTCCGGCCTGTCGGCCGTCACCGCGAACTACTTCACGAACGGCGCGAACACGCGCACGCGCGGGCTGGATATCGTCGCGACCTATCACAGCGATTTCGCGTCGTGGGGCAAGGTCGACTGGGATCTCGGCGTGAACTTCAATACGACGAGCGCGACGCGCGTCGGCAGCGACGCGAACGGCAACACGCTGCTCGACGCGCAGCAGATCGGCTATCTGGTCGCCTCGACGCCGAAGAACAAGATCATCGTCGGCGGCACCTGGCGTCTCGACAAATGGGCCGTGACGCTGCACGAGACGCGTTTCGGGTCGACCTCCGGCGAAGAGAGCTACTGGAGCGGCCCGAACGCGTTCTCGACCACGCGGTTCGCGCACTTCTCGAACACGCCGAAATTCATTACCGACGTGGAGGTGCGCTATGCGGTCACGCGCAAGTTCGAGCTGGCGATCGGGGCGAACAACCTGTTCAACGTGTATCCGAGCAAGCTGCCGGCGGAGAACCAGTTGCTCGGCAACCAGTACGACACCTATTCGTCGCAGATCGGCGTGAGCGGCGGGTTCTACTACCTCCGTGCGCGCTACCTGTTGTAAAGCGTGCCGCCGGACGGCGGCGATTTGCTTAGCAGAATTTGGTGGTTCGGTTCGATGGAGGGCGAAATTATGATCGATGAATGGCATGCGTCGGCATGGCCGTGCCGCGACGGCAAGGAGTAGCTGATGAGTACAGTTGAGTCCGCGTTGTTCGAGTTCGCGTTGCCGGCCGCACCGGCGCGCCCGGGCGGTATGGCGGCGCACTGGCGCGACGCGCGCGGGCCGGCGGCGTCGGTTGCGCTCCATGCGCTTGCGCTGGCGGCGCTGTTCGCGTGGTCGACGCACGCGCCGGACAAGCCGCCGCCCGAGCGGACGATCGAGCTCGTGCTGACGCAGGCGGCGCCGGCACAGCCCCAGCCGCCGCAGCCGAAAGCGCAACCGGCGCCGCCGCCGCCGCGACGGACCGTGGCCGCGCCACCCCAGACGCACGCGCCGCGCGCACCGGCACCACGCGCGGCTGCGCCGTCCGAGGCTGCGCCCCGGCCGGTTCAACCCGCGCCGGCGGCGCCTTCGGCCGAGCCCGCACCGTCCGCGGCGCCAGCGGCGCAGGCCGACGCACCCGCCCGGCCTGCCGCGCCGAGCACGCCCGCGCCCGCTCGCGTGATCGGCCAGGAGGGCATCCCGAGCGATTACGTGCGGCAGGTGTTCGAGCGCATCAACCGCAGCGCGATCGACCGCTATCCGCGCCTCGCGCGCCTGAAGCATCTCGACGGGCGCGTCGGCTACCGGCTGGTGCTCGCGCCGGACGGCACGCTGGTGCGCTGCGATATCCAGACGTCGGGCGAAGACACGCTCGACGCCGCGGCGCTCGACGCGATCCGCGCGGCCGCGCCGTTCCCGAAACTGCCGGATCTCGGCGGCTCGTCCTACGTATTGAAAGGCGCGATCCTCTACCAGTCAGAGTGACGGCCGCCGACTGACCAGACCAGAAAGGAATCCAGCACCATGACGACAGCACAACTCGCCCAGCATCTTTCACCGTGGGATCTTTTCCTGCAGGCCGACGCGATCGTCAAGGCGATCATGATCGTGCTCGCGCTCGCGTCGCTGCTGACGTGGGCCGTGATCGCGGACAAGCTGATCCGCTTTCGCGAACTGCGTGCCCGCGCGCAGCGCTGGAGCGCGGCGCTCGACCAACCCGAGCGCCTGCGAGCGCTCGCCGACGCGCTGCGCGCGCAGCCGTCGGACCCGTTCGCACGAATCTACGCGGCGCTCGGCAGCGAATGGGACGACAGCGAGCGTCGCGGGCTGGCGCGTTCGTCCGCGACGTTCGACAGCCTGAAGGAGCGGCTCGCGCGCATCGGCCAGATCGCGATCGGCGCGGAGCTCGACAAGCTGCAGCGCGGGCTGCAACTGCTCGCGACGGTCGGTTCGGTCGCGCCGTTCGTCGGCCTGTTCGGCACCGTGTGGGGGATCATCAATTCGTTCCAGGGCATCGCCGCGACCAACAACACGAGCCTGGCCGTCGTCGCGCCGGGCATCTCGGAGGCGTTGTTCGCGACCGCGCTCGGGCTCGTCGCCGCGATTCCGGCGGTGGTCGCGTACAACCGCGCGTCCGGCGATCTCGGCGGCTATGCGAATCAGCTCGGCGCGCTGACCGGGCGCGTCGAAGTCGAGCTGTCGCGGCTGCTCGACGCGGGCGAGGCGCGGCCCGATGCGGGCGGCGATGCAGCCGGGGCCGAGCGCGCCGACGACGCGCGCCGGCACGACGCGCGCGCGCCGGTGGCGGGCGCGCAGGTCGCCGCGAGCGGAGCGTAATCATGGGCGCGAAACTGTCGGGGCCGCGCGGCCCGGGCGCGTCGTTCGGCGCGCCGGTCAGCGAAATCAACGTCACGCCGCTCGTCGACGTGATGCTGGTGCTGCTGATCGTGTTCATGATCGCCGCGCCGCTGATGGCGTCGGGCGTCAAGGTCGACCTGCCGACCAGCCACGCGCGCCCGCTGAACGAGGACAAGCCGCCGCTGGCCGTGAGCATCGATCGTCAGGGCCAGGTGTTCGTCGACAAGTCCGCGGTGGCGGCCGGCCAGTTGCGCGCCGCGCTCGCGAGCGCGACGGGCGGCGATCGCGAGCGCCGGATCTTCCTGCGCGGCGATCAGGCGCTGCCGTACGGCACCGTGATCGCGACGATGGGCGAGATCAGCGATGCGGGCTACGGCAAGGTGGCGCTCGTGTCCGAGCCGCCGAAGCAGCGATGACGCAGGCGAACGAACGCGTGCGCATCACGCAGATCGGCTTTCTGACGTCGGGCAACTATGCGGCCGACGATCCGTTGCCGGGCCTCGAGCAGACGCTCGACCTGTTCCGGATCGGCGAGGCGCTCGGCTACGACTGCGCGTGGGTGCGCCAGCGCCATCTCGAGCGGGCCGTGTCGTCGGCGGCCACGTTTCTCGCGGCGGCGAGCCAGCACACGACCCGGATCGGGCTCGGGGCGGCCGTGATCCAGATGGGTTACGAGAATCCGTTCCGTCTGGCCGAGGATCTGGCGACTGTCGACATCCTGTCGCGCGGCCGCCTGAACGTCGGGCTCAGCGCGGGCGCGCCGCCGCACGGCGCATTGCTCGGCGACAGGCTGTTCGACGCCGCGCCGGAGCAGATCGACTTTTCGCACGCGCGTGTCGCACGGTTGCGCGCGAACCTGACGGGCGAACTGCTCGGCGACGCACAGAGCTTCGTCGAATCGCCGGCCGGGCGCGAGCGGCCGCGCGTGATGCCGTACGCGCCGGGGCTGACGCAGCGGCTCTGGTATGGCGGGGGCTCGCTCCGGTCGGCCGAATGGGCCGGCCGCAACGGCTTCAACCTGTTGCTCGGCAATCTGAACTCGGGCGAGCGCTCGGACGACTTCTTCGACACCCAGCGCAGCCACATCGACGCATTCCGTTCGAACTGGCAACGCGCGGATGCGCCGCGCATCGCGCTCGGCCGCGTGGTCGTGCCGACCGACAGCGCGGATTCGGCCAGCCGCCGGCGGTATCGCGCGTTTGCCGCCGAACGCGTCGCGCGCACGCGCGGCCCGCAAGGCGCGCGGCGCACCTTGTATGCGGAAGACCTGGTCGGCAGCGCGGCGGAAATCGCCGAGCGTCTGCTCGAGGATCCGGTCGTCCGGCAGGTGGGCGAGCTGCGGCTCGAACTGCCGTACGATTTCGCGCCCGACGAGTACGAGCAGATCCTGACCGACTTCGTGCTGCATATCGCGCCGCGTCTGGGTTGGCGGACGGGCGAGGCGGTGGCGGCGTAGCGCATGCGTCTCCCGATCGAACCGAATCAAGAGGAATACAGATGAATGAAAGAAGCGGACGAGGCGCGGCACGCGTTGGCGAGATGACGGGAGCCGCGTCATGAGCCGCGCACGCAGGCGGCTGAAGACGCTCGTCGGCGCGGCGAGCGTGATTTACGCGCCCGGCGACCCGGACGCCGCACAGGGCGTGCGGCGCGCGGCCGCGCTTGCGCGCAAGGCGGAAGCGGAGAAGATCACCGGCCTGTTCACCGCCGACCTGCTGCAGGCCGATCCGGCCGGCCTTGCCGGCACCACGGGCAGCCAGGAGCCGATCGTCGCGCTGGCCGCGCTGAGCCAGGCGACCTCGGCCATCGGGCTCGTCGCGACGGTATCGACGACCTATCACCACCCTTACAACCTCGCGCGGCTGATCGGCACGCTCGATCACGTGAGCGGCGGCCGGGCCGCCTGGAACGCGGTGACGTCGTCGGTCGGCGAGGAAAACTTCGGCGAGGCGGCGTTGCCCGATCCGGAACGGCGCTACGCGCGGGCGGCCGAATTCGTCGAAGTCGTCAACGCGCTGTTCGACGCGAACGATCCGGCCGCGGCGCGGCGCGGGCCGGGCGGCGGCGTGTCGATCGACCCGCGCAAGCTCGGCGCGATCGACTATCGCGGCGCGCACTTTCAGGTGCAGGGGCCGCTGAACGTGCCGCCGTCGCCGCAGCGGCGGCCCGTGCTGTTCCAGGCCGGGCAGTCGGCGAGCGGCGTGACGCTCGGCGCGCGGTACGCGGAAGTCGTCTACACGTCGCAGCCGACCCTCGACGATGCGCGCGCGTTCGTCGCCGAGCTGCATCGGCAGGCGGCCGCATTCGGCCGCGGCGACCGGTTGCCGCTCGTGATGAATTCGTTTCATTCGGTGATCGGCGAATCCGACGCCGACGTCGCGCGGCGGCTGCGCGACAAGCACGAGCGCATCGATTACGAACAAGGCCGGTTGAAGCTCGCCGACATGCTCGGCGGCGGCGTCGACCTGCGCGACCTGCCGCTCGACCAGCCGCTGCCGGAATCGCTGCTGCCGGCCATCGACAGCGTGCATCGCCGGCGCGGACGCGTCGCGATCTTCGTCGGCTACGCGCGGCAGCGCCTGACGCTGCGCGAATTGATCATCCGCGCGCAGGAAACGGGCCACTGGTCCGTCGCCGGCACGCCGGAGCAGCTCGCCGATGCGATCGAAGCGCGCTATCGGGCGGGGCTCGTCGACGTGCTGACGCTGCATGGGCTCGGCCAGCCCGACCAGGAGGATCTGCTGCTCAACGGCCTGCTGCCCGAGCTGCGCCGTCGCGGCCTGGTCGATACCGATTATCCGGGCGGGGATTTTCGCGCGAACCTCGAACTGCCGGCGTTGCGGCGCGCGTTCGAGCACAAGGAACCGCTGAATGAATACCCGTGATGTGCTCGGTACGCGCGATGCATTGCGCGACGCGCTTGCCGCGCTACCCGATCTCGCGAATGCGATCGGGCAGGATGCCGCGCAACGCGAGGCGCGCCGCGAACTGCCGTTCGAGGGTTTCGCGCTCTTCCGGCGCTCGGCGCTGGGCGTGCTGCGCATTCCGGCGGCGCGGGGCGGCCTTGGCGGCACGCTGGTCGATCTGTTCGACACGGTCGCGACGCTGGCCGCCGCCGACTCGAATCTCGCGCATGCGCTGCGCATCCACTACGACATGACCGAGACGCTGCGCCTGTCGCCGCGCACGCCGTTCAACGACGTGCAGCTCGAACGCGCGCTGGCCGGCGCGATCTTCGGCGGCGCGTCGACCGAGCGCGGCACGTCGCGGCCGGGCGAGAACACGACCGTGCTGCGCCGGGACGGCGACCACCATCGCGTGACGGGCCGCAAATACTATTCGACGGGCACCGCGTTTGCCGATTTCGCGCGCATCAACGTGGAGAACGAGCAGGGCGACGCACTGGCCGTGATCATTCCGGTCGCGCGCGATGGCGTGCAGGTGCTCGACGACTGGGACGGGATGGGGCAGCGCATGACCGCGAGCGGCAGCCTGCTGCTCGACGACGTGCAGGTGTTCGCGGACGAAGTCGCCGCGCGCGACGGCTCGTCGCTCGTCGGCCGCCATTGCGGCGCGCTGCGGCAGCTTCATCTCGTCGCGACGGCGGCGGGAATCGTGCGCAACGTGATCGCCGACGCGCGCCGCTATGTGCTCGAGCACGGGCGCCCGGTGCTGCACAGCCCGGCGCCGACCGCGCGCGACGATCATTTCATCCAGCAGATCGTCGGCGAGCTGTCCGCGCACGGTCACGCGATCGACGCGCTCGTGCGCGACAACGCGCGGGCGCTCGACCGTTCCGCGGATGCGATCGAAGCCGGCGATGCCGAGGCCCATGCGCTGGTGCTCGACAGCGCGCTCGCGACCGCGCGCACGCAGCTCGTCGTCGGCAAGCTCGCGCTGCATGCGGCCGAGCGGCTGTTCGAAGTCGGCGGCGCGTCGGCGACGGCGCGCACCCACAACCTCGACCGGCACTGGCGCAACCTGCGCACGATCTTCAGCCACAACCCGCTGCTGCACAAGGCGCGCGTGATCGGCGACTACGCGCTGAACGGCGTGACGACGCACCTGACCGAAGGGCGCGTGTTCTGATCCGGCCGCGCGCGCGGCCTCCTTTCCGGAATCATCCTGATGACCCACCGCACCGGCCACCTGCACCTCGGCGCATTCCTGTACCCCACCGGCCATCACATCGCCGCGTGGCGCCATCCCGGCTCGCAGGCAGACGCGGGCGTCGATTTTCGCCACTACGCGCTGCTCGCGCAGGCGGCCGAGGCGGCGAAGTTCGACCTCGTGTTCCTCGCGGACGGCGTCGGCACGCGCGGCGACGACGTCGAATTCCTGAGCCGCACCGCGCACAGCTACGTCGCGCAGTTCGAGCCGCTGACGCTGCTGTCGGCCCTCGCGGCCGTGACCGAGCGGATCGGCCTCGTCGGCACCGCGTCGACGAGTTTCAACGAGCCGTTCCACATCGCGCGCAAGTTCGCGTCGCTGGACCATATCAGCGGCGGCCGCGCGGGCTGGAACCTCGTCACGTCGTCGAGCGAGCACGAAGCGCGCAACTTCAATCGCGACGCGCATTTCGAGCACGCCGAGCGCTATGCGCGCGCGGAGGAATTCGCCGACGTCGTGCGCGGCCTGTGGGACAGCTGGGACGACGACGCATTCGTGCGCGATCGCGCAGCGGGCCGCTTCTTCGATCCGGCGAAACGCCATGTGCTCGACCATCGCGGCCGCTTCTTCCAGGTGCGCGGGCCGCTGAACGTCGCACGGCCGCCGCAGGGGCATCCGGTCGTCGTGCAGGCCGGTGCGTCGCCGGCCGGCACGCGGCTGGCCGCGCGCACGGCCGAGGTCATCTTCACCGCGCAGCAGACGCTCGACGACGCCGTCGCGTTCTATGCGGACGTGAAGGGCCAGCTCGCCGCATTCGGCCGCGACCCCGACACGCTGAAGATCATGCCGGGCGTGTTCCCGGTCGTGGGCCGCACCGAAAGCGAAGCGAAAGAGAAATTCGACGCGCTGCAGTCGCTGATCGACCCGACGGTCGGGCTCGCGCTCGTGTCGGGCCTCACGGGCGGGTTCGACCTGTCCGCATATCCGCTCGACGGCCCGATTCCGCCGCTGCCGGAAACCAATGCCAGCAAGAGCCGGCAGATGCTGACGCTCGAGCTTGCGCGCCGCGAGAACCTGACGATTCGCGAGCTCTACCTGCGCATCGCGGGCGCGCGCGGCCATTGGCAGCTGGTCGGCACGCCGGAGCAGATCGTCGACCAGCTCGAGGCGCGCTTCGTGCACTACGGCGCGGACGGCTACAACGTGATGGCGCCGACGCTGCCCGGCGGGCTCGACGATTTCATCGCGCTCGTGCTGCCCGAGCTGCGCCGTCGCGGGCGGTTTCGCAGCGACTATGCCGGCCGCACGCTGCGCGATCATCTCGGGCTGCGGCGGCCCGGGCGCCGCGACGCCGCGGTGCGCCGTGCAGGGGTATGACCGGGATTCTTGAAAAAACCGCCACATCAGACAGGCATATTATTAATTGGGACATATCCGTTCGATTAACTTTGTGTTTATTTGGCGATTCTCGTGAATAATCCGGGCTCCTGGGCGGGATTTTGCAGAAAATGCTGTCCCTATATGGGCAGGTGATGAAGATGAATTATATGGATATAAGAATTACATCTTCAGAAATCATGTTTATTTTCTGCATTGTCAAACTTTCTGAAAGAAATAAACATTATGATCTGAGGCATTCAAATAAAGAGCCGAGGATCGCGCATGAGTACCGAGATACGTTCGCCCTATTGGTTTTCCCTGCAGGATTATCCGGCTGCCGAACGTCTCGAAGCATGGCGGGCGCAGTATTCGGTGTCGGAATTCACGCCGATCGCGCCGATCGATCCGGCCATCGACTACCAGTTCACTGGATATACGCTCGGCAACATCTCGATGGGCAAATGGGTTTATCGCCAGCCGGACGGCGCGAGCATGCCGCTCATGTATGCGCTGAACCGTTCGACGCCCTTCATCCGGCGGGACGGGCTGGACAACTATTCATTCAACTTCCGGCATGCGGGCGCGGTGCACGGTGAAATCGACGGGCGCGCGGTGTCGGTACGGCCGGGCGAAGTCCTCGTCGTCGACCAGGCTCGCCCCTATCACCGTGAAATCCAGGCCGGCGACGCAATCACCTTGCTGGTTGCGCGCGATGCGCTGCCCAACCTGCCGTCGAACATTCACGGCACGATCTTCAGCGGGAACATGAGCCAGCTGCTCGAGGATTATCTGAGAATCCTGATCGAGCGGATCGGCACGCTGTCGCAGTCCGAAGCGCTGCACGCCGAAGAGGCGACGCTGAGCCTGGTGAAAGCGATGCTGAACCCGTTCGGGGCGGACGCCGCGAATGCGCGAAACGAACTCCTGGCGACCCTGTACGTGAAGATCAAGGAGTACATCCGGCAGAACCTGGAGTCGCCGGATCTGTCTCCGGAGCGGATCTGCAAGGATATCGGCATTTCGCGCTCGAGCCTCTACCGGTTGTTCGAACAGGATGGCGGCGTCGCGAACTACATCCGCAAGCGCCGCCTGCTCGCGGTCCATCGCGCGCTCATGTCGCCCGGCAGCACGCGCCACCGGATCGGCGACCTGGCCTATCGCTACGGTTTCAACAGCAATACGCAGCTGAGCCGCGCATTCAAGCAGGCGTTCGGCCATGCGCCGAGCGAAACCCGCGACGTGGCCGAGCGCGGGCAGCACGTCAAACAGCGGCGCAGCGACGCCGACTACGGCGGCTGGCTCACGCAGATGCGCTGAAACGCGCAGGCGGCCCGGTGCGTCGTCCGCACCGGGCCGCCCGCGCATCGTGTCGCGCGATCAGGCGAACGCTTCCACGGCGGCGGCCGTGTCCTCGAAGATCCGGTAATGACGGATCACGTTGCCCTCGATCTGCGCGACGACCGCGAACTCGCTCTTGAAGATCCGGCCCGTCTTGCGCACGCGGTGCTGCATGAAGCCGTACGCGAACACGTAATCGTCGGCTTCGGCCCATTTCCTGATCTCGAACGTCTCGGTCTCGAACTGCTCGGCGAGCGTGCCGAGCAGTCGTTCCACGCCGGCCTTGCCGACGAATCGTCCGTAGATCGGCAGATACGCCGGACCCTGCGGCTCGAATACCGTCGCGTCGTCGATAACGGCGAGCGCGCCCTGCACGTCGCGGGCACCGACCTTCGAGAAGAACTGCTGCAGCGGATTGAGCGCCATACAAACCTCCGTGAATGATGGATGGCGAAGCGGGATTATCGAGACCGGCTCCCGCCGCGATGCCGGTGTGTTGCCGCTCCCGCCGCTATGCCTTCAACAGCGCGAGCTTGTCATTGACGTTCGCCCAGCGCGCCGCGTCCGCCGTCGGCAGCTGGCTGCGCGTGATGCTTGGCCAGGTTTTCGACAGCGTGGCGTTGAGTGCGACGAACGCTTGCTGGCCGGCCGGCACCTCGTCGGCGGGGAAGATCGCGTCGACGGGGCACTCGCCGCGGCATACCCCGCAGTCGATGCACTCATCCGGGTCGATGACGAGAAAGTTCGAGCCTTCGTGAAAGCAATCGACAGGGCACACCTCGACGCAATCGGTGTAGCGGCACTGGATGCAGCTTTCGGTGACGACATGTGCCATGCTCGGCTCCCGTTGAAAAAGTGAGGGTCAAGACGCCGTCGGAACATGAACGCTCAGCGACGCCAGCGCGAATAGCCGCTCGATCCATTGGCGCGTCTCGTCGGGGCTTGGCGTGCCGATGATGCCGGCGAGCGGCGCTTCGTGCGCCGAATACGTGACGTTCGACGCGAACGCGCGACCGATTTCGAGTTCGTTCCATGCGAGCACCGCGGCACTGCCGCGGAACGGCTCGGTGCCGCTGAACCCGTGATACCGCCCGCCTCGCAGGTGATGCCCCGGAAACACGAACCAGCCGTGCCAGAGCTGCTGCGTGAACGCGGCGCGTGCCGGAATCCGGATCGGTTCGCCGAGCAGGAGGCTCAGCTCGGTCGACGGCAGGTGAATGCCGGTGGCGAGCTCGAAGGTTGCGACCACGTCGGCGCCGCCGACCCGATTGCCGACCTCGAGGAACACCAGTTCGCCCGCGTGCTCGATCGCTTCGAGATGGAAGGCGCCGCCGTCGATGCACACGGCGGCCAGCGTGCGCTCGACCCATCGGCGGGCGGCGTCGCTCAGCGCGAAATGGAACGAGCCGAGCGGGCGGCCGGCGGCATAGGCCAGGCAGGTGCCGACATAGCGGCTCGCCGTGATCGCACGGATCTCGCCGTCGGCAACGATGCCGTCGAAATGCAGGATCGGGCCATCGACGAATTCCTCGAGTTCGAAGTCGTCGATACGCGGCGCGCCTGAATCGAGCGCGGCGACGCCGGTGCGGCCGGCCGCCAGCGCGTCGGATAGCGCGGCGGGCGTGTCGAACACGACGACATCCGCACTCGATGCGCCGCTGTGCGGTTTCAGCACGGTTGCGCCGTGCCACGGCGTGTGTCCGTGCGCGTCGATCCAGTCGCGCAGCGGCATGAAGCGCGGCACACGCAAACCGGCGTCGCGCACGGCCTGCTTCATCCTGACCTTGTCGCGCACCAGCATCACCTGTTCGACCGATTTGCCGCCGATGCCGAGCCGGGCGCGCAGCTTCGCCGCGTCGAGCAATTCATACTCCGACAGGGAAATCACGACGTCGAAGCGGTGCGGATGCGCATCGAGCCATGCGCTGGCTTCGTCGAATGCGGAAGCGAGGCCGGCCCGTTCGACACGGGTGCAGCGCAGCTGCGCCGGAATCGTGTCCAGAATGTCGCGCTTGCCGAAGTACGTCACGTCGTGCCGATCGTGATCGATGCCGCGCGCGTAGTCGATGCGCGGATACGGCACGCGGTGCAGTACGAGAATCTTCATCCCAGGTCTCCAGACAAAACGAAGGGCGGCGGCGTCATGCCGCCGCGCGTGCTTCGCAGGCGGCGTCGAGTGCCGCCGGCCAGTTCGCGCGCAGGGTGGCCACCACGTCGCGGATGTCGGCGTCGCCGGCTTCCAGCGTGATGCAGGCGAGCGCGACGAAGTCGGCGTTATCGCGCGCGATCGCATGCACGAAGCGCCGCTCCGTCGACAGCCACTCGAAGCTGCGCGCTTGCAGTGCGCCGTCGCTCAAGCCGAGCATGCGGGCCGTATCGGCGATCGCATCGTCGAGCGGCGACGCGTCGATGCGCACGTCCTGCGACGAAAACGACTGGTCCTCGGCCACGCCGAGCATCACGGCGGCGGCGAAACGCCCGGGCGGCGGCAGCGTGGGGGGCGGCGCAACCCCCCAGGCCGCATCGATCCAAGCATGGAACAGGTCGACGCCGTAGGCCCAGCGGGCGAGCCACCAGATCTTCATGCCCGCCGGGCGCCGGTTCGGCTCGACGACGGCCGCGCGCAGCCCGTCGTCGCTGAGCTTGATTTCGTTGTGGAACGGGCCGTCCCGCTGGCCGACCAGCAGGTTCGCCAGCCGGCCGGCGCGCGTCAGTGTGTCCGCTTCGTGCGCGGCGAGCCGCGACGGCAGAATCTGCGCGACCTCGACCGGATAGCGTCCGGTGGCGCTGACCTTCTCGGTTGTAAACGACAGGGCGCCCAGGCCGTCGAACGAAAACTCGCGCGCGAACGGAATGAAGGCCTCGCAGATCACGCCGCGCGACAGATACGGCGCGACTTCGCTGAACGCTGCGTCGAGGCTGTCGCCGTCGCGCACGACCACCACGCCCCGGTTGTTGCCCTCACAGGAGGGCTTGACGACGAAGCCGCCCGGATGATCGGCCGCGAAGCGCCGCAGATCGTCGACCGACGCGGCCTCGGCATAGTCCGGCACCATCACGCGCTGGGCTTCGAGCAGCGCGCGCACGCGGTGTTCGGCAACCCGGTAGGCATGCTTGCTGAACGCGCCTTGCGCGAGCGGTGCGGAGTCGACGGCCAGGCCGAGCCGCTCCAGCAATGCGGCGCCTTGCTGGACCGCGTTGTCGGAAAACACGATGCCGGCGCGCAGATCGCTCGCGATATCCGCGAGCCGCGCGAGCGCGGCATCGACAAAGCCGTCGGCGAGCGGATCGAGATCGATCACGTCGTCGCAGATGCGCCGGTCGCGCTCGCCGGGCCCCGAACGGATC
This sequence comes from Burkholderia stagnalis, assembly GCF_902830275.1. Classification (GTDB taxonomy): domain Bacteria; phylum Pseudomonadota; class Gammaproteobacteria; order Burkholderiales; family Burkholderiaceae; genus Burkholderia; species Burkholderia stagnalis. The sequence goes on from NZ_CADESW010000005.1 coordinate 306,178, forward strand.
AGCACCGTGCGTGCGCCGTAGCGCTCACGCGCGTAGCGGGCGAGGTGGGCGACGTCGTCCACCCGGCTGAGGTTGTAGTCGACGATCAGCAGCGTCGAAGCGGATTGGGTGGTCATGGTCAAGCTCCCAGCGCGGGTTCGGCGACCCCGTAGTGCACGGCGATCGCGTCCGCCGAGGTCGCGAGCAGCGTGTCGAGTTCGGCGTCGCGTTCGGCGCGGCTCATCGACCACAGCAGCTGGCCGAGGAACACCTCGCGCGACGCCGGATCGATCTCGTCGCCGGGTTTCAGCAGCACCTGGGTGACGATCGGTTCACGCGGCAGCGGATTGAGCCGGATCTCCTCGATCCGCCCCGGCGATGCAAAGTAGACGCGGAAGAACGTCGCGTTCGAGCCCGGCGCACGACCGTCGGCGGCATAGGCGAGGCGGGCGAGCCGCTCGTGCGCGCCGTCCGGATCGAGCAGGATGCCGAGCCACAGGTCGAGCAGGTTCGCGTCGCCGGTGAGCGCCTTCACGCTCGGCGAAATCAGGCTGCCGCCCACGCGCGGATTGATCTCGATCAGATCCCACCGCGCGCCGTCGAAGCGGGCCTCGACGTGGAAGCAGCCCCAGCCGAGCGCCAGATGCGCGAACACCGAACCGAGCCATGCAATGCCGGCTGCGCACTGGTGCGCGGCGATCGATACGGGCGGGCTCGTGCAGCTATCCTCCAGCACGGTGCCGTTCGCCTCGGTCAGCTCGCACTTCTCGTGAATCGCGACGACATAGGGCCGGCCGTCCACGGCCAGCAACTCGAAGCTGAACTCGGTGCCGCTCACGTACTCTTCCGCGATGAACCGGGCCCGGTCGCCGAACACCGATGCGTAGACCGTGTCCGCCTGCGTTTCGTCCGCGATCGCCTCGAGCGTCGCCCACGTCGTGTCGCGCGTGAGGCGGAACGCGCCATATGACGCAATGCCGCGCAGCGGTTTCACGAAATAGTCGCCGCCGGCCGCCTGCAGGTCGCGCAGCACGTGCGGGGTGAGCGCGTATGCGGTGCGGCTGGAGAGGCCGGCCGCATGGAGCGTATTGCGAACGTGCAGTTTGTCGCGCAACGATTCGACATGCGCGGGGTCGAGATCCGCGACACCGAGGCGCGCGTTCGCATGCGCCATCAGTGCGCGGTAGCCTTCCCACACCGAAATGCAGGCACGTACCCGCACGCCGCGCGCCTGCAGCGCGTCGAGCGTGCGATCGACATCCGCCGTCGACAGCGCGTGCGTGTCGCCCGCATCGACGTCCGCCGCGAGCGCCCGCAGCGCGTCGAGCCGCCCGGCCTGCTCCGGCAGCGGCCGGGACGTCAATACGTACGCCTGCAGTTGCCGCTGGCTGATCGCCGCGACGAGATCCTCGACGAACGAGTAACCGCAGTGACTCAGAATCAGAATGCCATCAGCCAGCATGTCGGCTCTCCCTTCCCTGTTAGGCCGCTGCCTTCAACGTCGAGGCGATCTTGTCGTCGTACAGTTCCTTGAAGTACAGCGCGAGCACGGTCTGGTGTTCGGTCAGATAGCGTTTCAGCGCATGGATGTCTTCGTCGGTGCGCAACAGGTAACGAATTGCCGCCCACACTTCGCCAGGGTGATCGTCGTTGATGTCGGTATGCGAATGGGCGATCTGGCCGCCGATGTTCTGCTCGCCGAGCGAGCCCTTCAGCGCCTCGATCTTGCGCGGCTCGAGCTTCACGTTCACATACTCGACCAGGTACGAATACGCGACGACGCCGAGCGGCCCTTCGTGATCGAGCAGATACGAAAAATAGCCGGTCAGCAGCTTGGTCGACAGGTACGGCTCGGTCGCAAGGAAGGTCTCGCGCGACACGCCCGCACGTTCGAGATCCTGCACGAACAGGTCGTCGTGCAACATTTCCTCGCGTTCGTAGTTCGCCCAGATCTGCGCGGCCTCGGGGCTGCGCTTTGCGATCTCGGCGAGCGCCTTCGATTCGGACACCCGCAGCAGGCGGATGCGCCATGCGGTTTCGATCAAGTGGCGGCGGTAGTACTCGCTGTCGATGGTCTTGCCTTCGAGATGCGCCGCATACGGCACGGTTTCGTACCACGTGTCGATCTGGCGATCGATCAGCGCGTCGATTTCGCCGCGCAGCTGAGCCGATGCAGCCGCATTCAGAAACGGAATGCGGTGCTCCAGGCCGACGTTTTTCACACGGTTGCTCATAAGAGATCCTATATAAATAGTGTGGGAACTGACAGGAAACGCGTCGTTGCGAGGGTCAACCGTTGGGCGTGGTGGCGACCTGCACGGTCGCCGCGCCGGTCAGGCGACATTGACACGCGAGCCTGAAGCGCTCGTCGGGGTAGCCGAGGGTGCACAGGAAAGCGGTTTCTTCCGGCTCCCGATTGCCGAGATTCGGCAAGCCCTCCAGCACTTCGATGACACAGGAGCCGCATGCGCCGGCGCGGCAGCCGAACGGGATCGATTCGCGCCCATGCAGTTCGAAGTCGAGCTCCGTCAACGAAGCGTGATTCGGAAGCCATACTTCGATACCCTGCGGTAACAGCGTCAGCCTGTGCATCGCTTCATCCTCCGTGTCCAGCCGGGCCGTCGCCGTCGCCGATCGATGCGGCGGCGAGCCCGGTGCACGTACTGTACGAAAAAGTGGCATCCATCGTTAGCGTTTTTGTCCCAACAAACCGACGATCCGTTTCTGCGCGTTCGTTTGCACCGTCCGTCGCGCGGATGGGACGCAGGGTCAATCCATTGAGACGCGCTGGCTAACCCTCGCGCATCCCGTTCGGTACATTTGCTCTCATCGTCGGCTTCGTGGTCGTGGCATCGCAGCGATGCCCGCCTTCACCGGAGTCGTATGGAACCCCTCCCACCGATATCCCCAGCCTGGAGCGAAAGACATGTCATCACAAGCGATTTCGGACGTTGCGCAGCAGCCGGCCCGCACCGCGAGCGGCATCGAGACGGCGGACACTCCCCGTTGCAATACGCTCGAAGCACAGAAGCTGTTGAACCAGTTCTACCTGCGGGAACTCGCGCCGCCGAGCGCGTACGACACGATCCCGAAAGCAGCGGAATACGATCAGATCCTGACACTCGAGAGCGAGTGGAACCTCCACGAGGAATCGCGTCTCGATCTGTCCGGGCTACCGGAGAACGCCGCGCAACTCGAGGAGTGGTACTACGAACTGCGCCGCACGAATCGCCATGCAGTCGCGCCGTTTTTCCGCTTTCTGGCGGAGGAGGCGTCACTGGAGCAACTGGCGTTCTATATCTGCCTCGAAGCGCAGGTCGACGGACGCTTCGACGATACGATCGCGTTGTCGCAGATCGGCATGCTCGGCGACATGAAGCTCGCGGTTGCCGAGAACTTCTGGGACGAAATGGGCCTCGGCAATCTCGACGGCATGCATACGCTGCTGTTCGGCAAGGCGGAGCCGTACTTCCGGCAGTATCTGCAGCGCTTCGACGCATCGATCCTGTCGTCCGCGCTCGCGCTCAAGAACGGCAACCTGCTGTCGATGTACGCGCTGCGGCGCTGGTATGTGCTGCGCCTGCTCGGCACGCTGACGCTGCTCGAGGACACCGTGCCGTACCGCTTCTCGAAGATGGTGAAGGGCATGCGTCGCCATCAGGTGCCCGAGCAGGTCATCGAATACCACGTGCTGCATACGAAGATCGACGTGGTACACGGCAACAGCCTCGTGAAGCGGGTACTGCTGCCGCTCGCGACGCAGAATCCATCCGCGATCCGCGACATCTGCATCGGATGCCTGATCCGGTTCAACGTCGAGAAGGATTACTACGAAGGTGCGGGCCAGGTGATGGAGAACATGCGCCAGTCGCTGCAATGACGACAGCGCGCGTCACCCCGCGCGGCCTGCCGTCCCGGTGGCGGTCTGCAGGATTCACACGATCCGCACGCACCGCCACGCCTGCTTCCTTCATGCCGGTTCGCCACGAGTCGCCATCATGAGCCTCGAACAACTGTCGCAGTTGCAGCCCCCTCCGCAGATTCGCCCGGAGCCCGCCCGAGCCGTGCTGACGCGCCCCGTCACGCTGTTGTTTGCGGCGACGGCAGGGTTCGCCGTCGCCAACGTCTATTACGCGCAGCCGTTGCTCGATACGCTCGCGTACCAGTTCGACATCTCGCGCGCCGCGATCGGCGGCATCATGACGATCACGAGCGTCTGCTATGGGCTGGGGCTGCTGCTTCTCGTTCCGCTCGGCGATGTGTGGGACCGGCGCCGGATGATCCTGATCCAGTCGGTGATCAGCGCGCTTGCGCTGCTGACGATCGGCACCGCGACGCAAGCGCCGGTGCTGCTCGTGGGCATGGCGCTGATCGGTTTCCTCAGCGTCGTCACCCAGGTGCTGGTGGCGTTTGCAGCGGGGCTTGCCGAGCCGGCCGAACGCGGGAACATCGTCGGTACCGTGACGAGCGGGATCGTGCTCGGCATCCTGCTTGCACGCACTTTCTCCGGCGCGATTGCCGATCTCGCGGGCTGGCGCGCGGTGTATTTCACCTCGGCCGGCGTCACGCTGGTGCTGGCCGTCGTGTTGTCGCGCGTTCTGCCGCGCCATCGTTTGCCCGGTGCCGCCGAGTCCTATCCACGGCTGATCGCGTCGGTGTTCGCGCTGTTCGGGCAGGAGCGCGTGTTGCGCGTGCGCGCCAGCATCGCATTTCTGCATTTCGCTGCGGCGATGACGCTCTGGACGCCGATGGTCCTGCCGCTCAGTGCGCCGCCGCTCTCGTTGTCGCACACCGAAATCGGCCTGTTCGGGCTGGCCGGCGCGGCGGGCGCGCTCGGTGCCGCGCGCGCCGGCCGGCTCGCGGACCGCGGTTTCGCGCAGTGGACCTCCGGCATCGGTCTCGCGCTGATGCTCGTGTCGTGGCTGCCTACGGCGCTCTTCATGCATTCGCTCGCTGCGCTCGTCGTAGGGGTCATCGCGTTCGATCTGGGGCTGCAAGCGGTGCACGTCACCAACCAGAGCCTGATCTACGGCGTGCGCCCGGAAGCGCGCAGCCGCCTGACGGCCGGCTACATGTTGTTCTATGCCGTCGGCTGCGCGTTCGGCTCGATCGCGTCCACCTGCGTGTATGCGCGCTTCGGCTGGAACGGTGTCTGCACGCTCGGCGCTACGATCAGCGCGACTGCGCTGGTGTTCTGGTATGCGACGCTGCGCCCTCGTGCGTGACGCTCCCATTTGATCCCGCTTTCTCCACTCGACCTCCACGGACTGCATGGACGCCAAACTTTCACACGACCTCGTCGGCATCGAAGCGGTGCTGCAGCGTACGCTCGAGCATGCGCTCGACGTGCTGGACCGTATCGACGAGCGCCCGGCCGCACTGGCGCCGAAGCCCGTCGAGCCGCGGCCGCTGCCGGCGAGCGGCCCCGGCTTCGACGCGGCGCTCGACGATTTCCTGACGCGCTGGGCGCCCGGGTTTTCCGGCAGCGCCGGTGCGCGCTATCTGGGCTTCGTGACGGGCGGCGCGACGCCGGCGTCGCTTGCCGGTGACTGGCTGACGAGCGTGTACGACCAGAATCCGACCGCCGGCATCGACAGTGCCGCGCCGGATCTCGAGCGTGAAACCGTCGCGCGGCTGCGCGAGCTGTTCGGGTTGTCCGATGCGCAGCAGGGCGTGCTCGTCAGCGGCGCGACGATGTCGAACCTCGTTGGCCTGGCGATCGCCCGCGAATGGCTGGGCGAGCAGTGCCCGAATCGCGTCAACATCGCCGAAGACGGCGTGAGCATGCTGCCGCCGATCCGGGTGCTGTCCGGTGCGCCGCACTCGAGCATCTACAAGGCGCTGTCCGTGCTCGGCATCGGGCGGCGCGCGGTGCAGAAGATCCCGACGCTGAAGGAGCGGGAAGCAGTGGATGTCGATGCGCTCGAAGCCAGGCTGCAGCACTTCGAAGGGGAGCCGGTGATCGTCGTCGCGAACGCAGGTACCGTCAACACGGTCGACTTCGACGCGTTGGAGGCGATCGCCGCGTTGCGTTCGCGCTATCCGTTCTGGCTGCACGTCGACGCGGCGTTCGGCGCGTTCGCGGCGCTTTCGCCGAACCATGCGGCGCTGGTCCGCTACCTCGACGAGGCGGACTCGATCTGCATCGACCTGCACAAGTGGCTCAACGTACCGTACGACGCGGCGGTGCAATTCAGCCGCCGGCGCGACCTGCAGGTGCGCGTGTTCATGAACAGTTCTGCCTACCTTGGCGTACCGACCGACAACCCGGATTTCGTGCACCTGACCCCCGAGAATTCGCGGCGTCTGCGCGCGCTGTCGACCTGGTTCGCGCTCGCCGCTTATGGCCGGGAAGGGCATGCGGAGATCGTCCGCCGCAACATCGCGCTGGCGCATCGGCTCGGCCAGCGGATCGCCGGGCAGCCGGGCCTCGCGCTGCTCGCGCCGACCCGGATGAACGTGGTGTGCTTTACGCTCGCCGACCGGCCCGACGAGGCGCGCGTCAACGCGTACATGCGCGCGGTGCGCGATCTCGGGGATGTGTTCATCACCACGACCGTCCATGACGGCACCTGGGGGTTGCGAGCCGCGTTTTGCAACTGGCGTACCGACGAACGGGACGTCGACCGCATCTTCGAGTCGCTGGTTCGGGCGCTTGGAGGGGGGCGATGAATACGCCGGCCCGTTCGTCGGCTGCACAACGATGGACGCTTCGCGCGATCGGCGCGAGCTGCATCGCGCTCGTCGCGGGCGCGCTCATGATCCAGCTGGTGCTGCACGAGGATCCGTGCCCGCTTTGCATCATCCAGCGCTACTTGTTCCTGCTGATCGCCGCGTTCTCGTTCGCCGGTTCGGTCGGTGGGCGCCGCGCGGGGCTGTGGCAGGCGCTGGCCCTGTCGAGCGCGCTGGCGGGCGCAGGCGTCGCGGTCCGGCACATATACGTGCAGGCCCATCCGGGGTTCAGCTGCGGCGCCGACGCCTTGCAACCTGTCGTCGACGGCCTGCCGCCCGCGCACTGGCTGCCGCTGGTCTTCAAGGTCGGCGGGTTGTGCGAGACAAGCTATCCGCCGATCCTGGGCCTTTCGCTACCGATGTGGGCGCTCGCGGGATTCTCGGCGATCGCGGTGGTGGTCGGCTGGCGGATGCGTCTGCACACCGTCCAGGAAGCGTAGTGCCGCCCGGCGACATGCCGTATGCATCCGCGGCGCGACGTCAGCGCCGCAGGCCCGCGTCGCGCAGCAGCGGCAGCACGCGTTCGCCGAAGAAGTCGAGATCGGGCTTGAAGTCGTAGAAGCTCAACTGAATGCCGTCGATGCCCGCGCGGTGCAGTCGCACGATGGTGTCGGCGACTTCGTCCGGCGAGCCCGTGATCGAGATATTGCCGCCGATCGCGCGCGCCGCCGCCTGGGCACGCTGCTCGAAGCCGCCGCGCCACGCATGCGCATCGCTGTCGAAGCGATGGAAGCTGCCTTCGTCCGCGTGCGCGACGATCGCATCGCGGTACGCACGCGCTTCGGCCGCTGTTTCGCGGCAGATCACGAGCGGATTGAGCAGCGTGCGGACGGTGCGGCCGCGCGCCGCGGCGGCCGCCTTCACGCGTGCGGTGTGCGCGGGCAGCGCGTCGATCGCGCGTTCGGCGTCGGGGCCGGCCGGGCTCGTGACGAACACGATATCCGAATAGCGGGCCGCGAACGCGATGCCCGCGTCGGACCCCGTCGCGTTGATCAGCAGCGGGCGGCCGTAGCGCGGCTTCGGCGTGACGAATGCGCCGCCCAGCCGCCAGCTCGACAGCGCGGGCGCGTAGCTGAAATTGTCCGGCTGCGCCCACAGCTGCTGGACCGCGTCGAGGAACTCGGCGGCCATCTCGTAGCGCCGGTCGTGCTCGATCCGGTTCCAGCCGAACATCTCGTGCTCGATCGCGCGATGGCCGGTCACGACGTTGATGCCCCAGCGCCCGCGCGAGATGTGGTCGAGCGTCGCGGTGAACTTCGCGAAATGCAGCGGATGCCAGGGCCCGTAGAGCACGTGGCTCGTCGCGACGAGGATGATCCGCTCGGTGCGCGCGGTCAGCGCGGCCAGCGTCATGAACGAGTCGAGCGCCTGGCCGTCGAACACGCCGCCGTAGCCGCCTTTCGGCAGCCACTGCGACAGCGCGAACACGAGATCGAAGCCGAGCGCTTCGGCGCGCGCGACCAGGTCGGCGTTGTAGTCGAACGTCCAGTCGGTCGAGCGTGGCAGCGTCGACGCGCTCCATCCGCCGGCCTGGATCGGCAGGAACAGCCCGAGCATCAGCGGCTGCGCGAGCACGCGCGACACGGGGCTGTCGGGGAACTCGGCCGGCGAGCGGACCTCGACGAACGGCGAGGGCGCGGCCGGCGCCGCGACGGATGCTGCGACGGAGGTGTCGCTCATGGTGGGGCTCCATACGGGATGGGCGAGCACGAAGCCTTCGCGATTCGGCATCGTCACGCGCGGCAGGACGCCCATTCTCGGCAACCGGCCGCACGGCGACAAGCAACGATTCCTGCAATGCTTATCGTGCCGTGCCGTGCCGTGCCGTGCCGTGCCGTGCCCGCCGTGCCCGTTGGCCTGCTGCGCCTGCTGCGCCCGCTGCGCCCGCTGCGCTTGCTGCGCCCGCTGCGCCCGCTGCGCCTGCTGCGCCTGCTGCGCCCGCCACGCCCGCCACGCCCACCACGCCCACCACGCCCACCACGCCCACCGCGCCCACCGCGCCCACCGCGCCCACCGCACCCGCCGCGCGCGCGGTCAGAACTTCACGCGCAGCCCGCTGACGAGCGCGACCTGCCGGTTCGTCGACGACGCGCTGCCGATGTTCGAGATCGCCGCGATCCTGCGATAGCCGCCCGGCGTCGCCGTGCTCGCGTCGCCGGCGGCGAGCTGGTAGATGGCGGACAGATAGAGATCGGTGCGCTTCGACAGCGCATAGTCGAACCCGAGCGTGAACTGGTGCCAGCGCGGCTTCAGCGTCTGGCCGCCGGTGCCCGGCAAGCCGCTCGCGCGGCCGTCGGTGAACGTGTAGACGCCCAGCAGCGTCGCCGCCGGCGTGAGCTGGTAGCGCGCGTTCACGTCGTAGTTGTTGAACTTGCGCGACGAGCCGTCGACGTAGTCGAGCTGCGTGTGGCTCCACGCGAAGCCCAGCGTGGCGAGGCCGAGCGCGTAGTTCGCGCCCGCGACGGCGATCTGCTGCTTGCGCACCCCGCCGTTCAGCCCGTAGAAGAACGCGCCGCTGTAGTCGTTGCCGGTCGTCGTGGTCGCGCCGCCCACCGCGCCGCTCGTGTTCGACGTCGCATTCGGGCGATTGAGCCGCAGGTAGCCGCCGCCCACCGACAGCGGGCCGTTCACGTAGTTTGCCGACACGCCCCACGCGTTGTTGTTCGAGAAGCCCGTGCCCGCGCCGCCGTTGCCCTGGTTGCTGAACGCGTAGATCAGGTCGGCCGTGAAGCCGGCGATCGTGTCGCTGCGGAACTTCACCGCGTTGTTCAGCCGGAAGCTCTGGTTCAGGTTGTCGTTGTCGCCCACGTGGGTGGCCGGCGACCAAAAGCCCGAGCCCGAGTATTGCGCGACGAGATCGGCGAGCGGGTCGTACTGGCGGCCGAACGTCAGCGTGCCGATGCCCGTCTTGCCGAGGCCGACGTAGGCGGACCGGCCGAACAGGCGGCCGCCCTGGCCGAGCCCGCCGTCGCTCGGCCGGAACCCGCTTTCGAGCGTGAAGACGGCTTTCACGCCGTTGCCGAGATCCTCGCTGCCTTTCAGGCCCCAGCGGCTGCCGCTCAGCTTGCCGCTGGTCTGCTGGATGTTGCTGGCGCCGCCCTGGTTGTTCGTATAGGCGATGCCGGCATCGACGATGCCGTACAGCGTGACCGAACTCTGCGCGTGCGCGGCGACCGATCCGATCGAAACCAAACCCAGGACTACCGATTTTTTGATCATCACTATCCTCGTTTTTATGGGTACGTCTGCGAGGATCACGATGCTATTGATTCCGGCCGGGCCGATGAACGGTCGATCCGTGGTTTGCAATTCGCTGCGCGATCGATTTGCAATGCGCGGCGATGCATGCTCGACGCGCGCGCCGTCATCGCGGCCGGGCTGCCTGCTTTGGCGAACGCATTGATAGGGACGGCGAACGTCGATCGACGAAACGGCGCGATGGCCGTCATATCGATCGATGGAATCGTTCGATATCCGCAGCGTGCGTCGTTCGGTGAGCGATGCATTTATGCAACGGCACGCTGTGCGGCGCGCGGCCGATGCGGTATGCGCGCCCGAATGCCGTCGACGAAGGCACGCCCGGAAACGGCACCGGGCGCCATCGAGGCGCCCGGTGCCGGATCAAAAACCCGCGCCGATCAGGTCTGGATCGTATTCATCACGTTGACCGGCGTGATGAGGTCGAACAGCACCGTTTCGGGAATCGCGGTGGCGCCGGGATGCGCGTTCAGGTAGTTCGCCGTATCCCTGGCCTGCCGCGCGCCGATCGCCTCGCCGATCTTCACAACATCCCGGTAGTACTCGAACACGACATCCCGCAGCTTCGGGTTGACGAAGCCGTAGGTGTCCTGCAGGAAGTCGATCGAGGGCTCCAGCACGCCGCGGCCCGTCACCGTTTCAGGGTAGGGGCCCTGGCCCGTCACCGACGCGTTGATCTGCACGTCCATGAAGTTCATGTTGCCGAGCGTCGGATAGGTGGCCGTTTGCGACGGCAGGCAGGCGAGCACGTCGGCCGGCTTCCATTGCGACGACGGCTTGCCTGCCGGCAGCGGATACATCAGCGTCGACGCGTTGGGCACGAACGCCGCCTGGTTGTACGCGCCGTCGTTCACCACCGTGTGCTGCACCGAGAACTGCCAGATGAACATCGCGAGCACGTCGCGCAGCGCCGCGACCGTCCTGACCTCGGCCGGGAAGCGATGCGCGAACGTTGCATTGTCGACGTGGTTGAACGCCGGAATCAGCTTGTCGAAGAAGCGCTGAAGCTGGATATCGTCCGCGATCGCCTGGTCGCCGCCCGGATACTGCACCGCGATGAACTTGCCGACGAACCGGAAGATGGCGTCATACCAGAGGCTGGCGTCGTGGACGTACGCGTAGGAGAACGGCGTCTGCTCGACGCCGCGGCGCTTCGCATCGGCCGGAATCGCCTGCGCCAGGAAGCGGAAGCGATCGTTGTCGTAGTACATCTTGTCCTGCAGCTGATAGTTGCCGATCCGCCCGCACGAGAAGATCAGGTCGTAGACGAAGCCGATGTTGTACACGCCGGGCGTGCCGTTGGCGTTGCGGGTCGCCGGGAAGGATTCGGCATGCGGGTGGTAGTCCCGGTTGTAGATGGTCTGCTGGAATTCCACGGTCTTCACCACGTGCGGCCGCAGCAGCTTGAACACGGGGTGCTGCTGGAACGGCTCCGTGGAATGGGGCAGGGTGTTCGGGTTGAAGACTTCCTCCGAGAACAGCGCGATCGAGACCATCGCGCAGATCTGGTGCGTCAGCAGCTGGTGGAAGCCCACGTCGTGCAGCGTCTGGCCCGCGCAGTTGGTCTGCATCTTGGCCAGCAGCCACGCATTCTCGGCATTGGCCATGTCCGGCGTGAACAGCTCGCCGCCCGGTTCGAGCTGGATGCCGACCGGCATCAGCTCGTGATGGTGGTTCACGGTGAAGAACACGAGCGGCTTGGCGAGGTAGTAGCCGACCGGCGTCACCGTGCAGGCCTCCAGATAGCGCCGGTAGTTGGCCACGTACTGCACCGCGCCCGGCCGGCCGAGACGCGCCGCGTCGACGATGCCGGCGTCCGAGACCAGCCGGTCGAAGTCGGCCGTCGACATCTTCTCGAGCAAGGTCGGCATGAAGCCCGCGAGCTGCTGCCGCGCGAACTCGTCGTCGCTCTTCAGCCAGAATTTCGGCGCGGGGATCGTCTGGAAGTTGTTGCCGTAGTAGATGTCCTCCAGCATCTTCACCGCGTTTTCCATGTCCACCTGCCTGGGCGGCAGCTTGGCGCGCCACGCGACGTTGTCGTCCCACGCCGCGTTCAGCATCGCCAGCACCTGCTTGTCGCGGTTGGTGGCCTTCATCGATTGCGGCACCGTGTCGTAGTCGGCCACGAACGCGGGCACCTGGCCATTGAATACGTACTGCCGGTCGCCGTAGATGCTGTCGCCGCCGCCCGGCGGCTTCGATGCCGCATCGCGGTCCGCGAGGTTGTAGTCATAGGCATACGACATCTGGCTGGCCGTTGCCGGGTCGCCTTCGATGTCCGGCGCCAGGAACTTGCCCCAGGTGTTCTGCATCGTCTCGATCTTGTCGACCTCTCCGGCATGCTCGAGGATGTTCAGCACCGCGTTGTAGGCCGAATCCAGCGCGCCGACGATCCAGCCGTGATGCACCGAGCAGCACTCGCCGGCAAAGTTCAGGCAGCCGTCGAACTCGGGCGTCAGCAGCGTCGGGTACAGCTTCTTGAACTGCCCCGGCTTGAACAGCGCGAACGCGCCGCCGCCCGCATGCTCGTCCCAGAACCAGGTCTTGGTCGTCACGCCGTCCTCGTAGCCCGCGAAGCATTCGTAGACGTCGACCTCGGGATACAGGTACTGAATGCCCTTCAGGCATTCCGCGATGCGTTCGCGGTCGTCGAGCGCGCCCAGCTTGCGCGCGTCCAGCGCCCAGCAATACACCTGCAGCACGCCCTTGTCCGCCGCATAGCCGTACGACGGATAGATGATCTGCCGGTTGGGGCGGTCGGTCGCCGCCGCGCCGTAGCCGCCGGTCTGCTCCTGGCGCTCGCCCGTTTCGGTCCAGAACTGGCGCTTGAAGGTCAGGAAGGCCTTGAACGACGCCATGTAGTTGCATTCGCGGATGGCCTGCGCCTTGTCGAAGGAAATCCCTTCCAGCAGGTTCAGGTGCTTCCGGCCGTTCAGGTAGGCGCCCGTGGGCAGCGTGGTGACGACGTACGGATAGGTCCGCTCATGCTCGCGGCCGTCGTGCGTGCGGCGCACCGTGACCCGCATGCCGCCCTGGCCGTCGTTCAGGCTCGGGTCGTGGCGCAGCGCCGTCACTTCGTGCAGAAGGTGCACGCGCTGCTTGTAGGCGGCCCGCTGCGTTTCGCCGCGCGACGCGGCATCCGGATAGGCGGCAGTGGCGTGCGGCGGCCTGGCGTCCGGCGTGAGGTTGGGCGGATCGTAGCTGTACGGGCCGCCCGGTTGCGGCAGCATGCCGACCTGGATCTGCGCGGTGACGCCATCCTGCTCCGTGACGGCGTCCTGCAGATCGAGCACCGTCCGGCACGCGTCGGGGAAGCGCTGCATCCCCTGGTCCACGGTCAGCATGTAGATCGCGTCGTCGTCCGGCCGGTACGGGTCCTTGCTGCCGCCCCAGTCGTAGACGGCGATCACCATCTCCACGAACGACACCGAGTACATCCCGCTGCCCACGTTGGTGGTCTCGAGGAAATTGGCCACGGACCACGGCAGCAGGTCGCTCTTCGCGCCCATCGCCGGATCGTAGTATTCGCCGAGATCGCCGAGGCGGAACTGCGTCGTCAGGTAGTCCCACATCGAATACTGGTCGTACTGCATCAGCAGGTCGAAGCCCTCGGCGAACGACCGGTTGATGGCCGTCAGGAACGGCGCGTTCACCTTGTCCAGCACCATGTTGATCGGCAGGTACGACTGGCCGTTGCCGGCGGGCTTCGGCGTGACCCACACCAGCGGCACGTCGCCGCCGTTCGCCACGCCGAAGTTGAAGCTCTCCAGCGACGCCTGCGCGAGCGTCGTGAACGTCGCCATGTTGTTGTAGCGCAGCCGCTGCTGCGGCGAATCGTAATAGAACTTGCGCCAGTACACGGCCTGGTCGTCCAGGCCGTTGCGGGCCAGCACCGCGTTCACCGCCAGCGCGAGCTGCTGCACCGGCAGCATGTCCGCGGAAAACTGCGGCAGGCGCATCCCGCCCACTTCGCCGTACAGGCCGGCGCGCTGCACGTCGTTCGGATCGTAGTCGCTCGAGTACCACGTATGTATGCGTCCGCCCACGCGGCCCGACGATTCGAACAGCTCGAACTCGATGCCGAGCGACTGCAGGATCAGCCCCGCGAACATGCCCGCGAAACCGCCGCCGACGATCCCGACCTGCGGGGCGTCGGCCTTCGCGGACAGCTTGTACGCGGTGGCGCCGCGCGTCGCGCGGACTTCGGCGGCCTTCGCGCGCTGCAGGTCGATCCTGGCGCGGTAGGTGGCCCCGTGGTTGGCCAGGATCCAGTTCGAGAACGCGGCGCCGAGCGGGCGCCGCTGGCGGGCGTGGCGCACCGGCGTGACGGTCGTGGCATTGAAATGAAGGAAGCTCATGACGATCCTCTTGATGGGTGGTGTGACAGCGGGGACGGCTACGTCAATGGGCGGGGTGCATCAGGCGCTGAATCGACATCGGACAAGGCTGTCCATTTGAAAGGTCTCCTTGAAGGGCTGTTCGACCCGGTGGCGGGCGAGCCTTTTTTAAATAAATATTGAATTTAAAACCGATAAAACGCGACAGCCGGCTATGCGATCGTCGGCCGAAGCCGCACAACCCTGCTTTTGAAATATTGTCTTTTTTGCCGCTCGGAAGCCCGGCGCGATTGACGCCGTCGTCCACTCGTCATATTTGCCGATTCGAGGATGTCGAATCCGTGTTTCGGTGGATTTCCAATCTGATATTAGTGGTCGGGTATTTAATATTCCACCTGTTATTTTTGCCAGTCATTTTGGAACGGCGCTGCCTATACTTGTCGATTACCGTGCGGCACATTCGAATTCGATCGATATCGAGGCGCAATGACGGAAGCTCTCCTTTACGGCGATTTCGCGCGCTACTACGACCTGGTGCATGCGGGCTTCGATTACGCCGGCCATGCCGACGCCTTGCGTGCGCTGCTGCGCGCGCAAGGCGTGCGTGACGGCGCGAACGTGCTCGAAGCGGCCTGCGGCACGGCCAATTACCTGGTTGCGCTGCGCCGGCATTACGCGGTGAGCGGGTTCGACCGCAGCGACGCGATGCTGCGCGTCGCGCGCGACAAGCTTCCCGGCGCGCCGCTGCGGCTGGCCGATCTCCGGGACTTCGACTGGCCGGAGCGCGTCGACGCGATCCTCTGCCTCTGTTCGGCCATTGCCTATCTGCGTTCGTGCGACGAGCTCGCCCAAGCCATCGCGGCGTTCGCGCGCGCGTTGCGGCCGCACGGGGTGCTCGTGCTGCGCCCCTGGCTGACGCCGGCCCAGGCACGCGAAGGCGCACTCTGGATGGACGTGCACGACGGCAGCGCGCTCAAGCTCTGCCGGCAGGCCGTGCTCAAGCGCGACAACCGCGACGCGATACTCGATTTCCACTGGCTGGTCGCAGCGGCCGCAGCCGGTGTCAGCCATCACGTCGATCGTCACGTGCTGCATCTTTTCGAGGATCGCGAGATCGAGACGGCGCTTTCGGCGGGCGGCTTTTCCTGCCGGCGCGTCGACGTCGCCGGCTTTGGCCAGCCGCTGTGGCTGGCCCGCCGGGCCGAGCGGCCATGAGCGCGGAGCTTTATCCCGACCGGGCGCCGGGTGCGCCGCTCCGGATCTGCGTGTGCGGCGGCGGCAGCCTCGCGCATGCGCTGGTCGCGGTGCTGGGGGCGCGCGCGTCGAACGAGGTGCGATTGCTCACGCGCCAGCCGGCGCGCTGGTCGCGGCGCATCCGGTTGATCTATCTCGACAAGGCCGAGCTGCACGGCACCGTGCACGCGGTGTCGGACGACCCGCGCGAGGTGGTCGCGGGCGCCGACCTCGTGATCCTGGCGATCCCGCACGCCGCGCGTGAAGCCGTGCTGCGCCGGATCGCGCCGTATCTGGGCCCGCACGCCTGGCTCGCGGGCTTTCCGGGCTATGGCGGGCTGCCGTGGGCCGTGCGCGCTGCGCTCGGCCCCGAGCAGCGCTTTCTCGGCCTGCAGCGCGTGCCGTATGTCCGGAAAGTCGTCTCGTACGGCGAGGTCGTGTGGGTGTCGGGCATCCGTCCCGCGCTGTTCGTCGCGACCGTGCCGGGCCGCTACGCACCGTCCGCCGCGCGATGGCTGCAAGCGCTGCTCAACATCCCGACGACGCCGCTCGCGCATTACCTTGCGGTCTGCCTGAGCAACTCCAATCCGATCTTCCATCCCGCGCGCCTTTACGCGCTCTGGCGCGACGCCTCTCCGCAAGGCGTGTGGGCGACGCGCCCGCAGTTTTACGAAGACTGGGACGACCCGGCATCGGCGCGCTATCTCGCGTGCGAGGGCGATCTTCAATCGATCGGCCACGCGTGTCCGGCCGATCTGTCGGGCCGACGGAGCTTGCTCGAACACTACGGCGCGCGCGATGCGCAGGAGATGACGCGGATCATCCGGCGCATCGCGGCACTGCGCGACCGGCCCGTGCCGATGCGGGCCGTCGACGACGGCTGGACGCCCGACCTGCACAGCTACTACTTCGCCGAGGACGTGCCGTACGGCATCGTCGTGCAACGCGCACTCGCCGACATCGCGGGCGCCGCGACGCCGGCGCTGGACGAGGTCATTCGCTGGGCGCAGCGCTGGATGGGCAAAACGTGGCTCGACGACCACCACGCGCTGGGCCCGGACACGCTCGGCTTGCCGGTGCCGCAGCGTTTCGGCGTGGCGAGCGCGGCGGATCTCGTCGACGCGCTCAGGTGACGCGGCCGCCTACTCGCGCCACAACACGGGAAAGACGCGGGGGTCCGCAAAATCCGGCGCGCCGCCCGGTGTCGGCCTGCACAGCAATTCGTTCGAATGCATTGCCCGGCGGCCGTTCGGCTGAATCCACGGCTGATGGCGATTCGCTTCGTCCTGCAGATGGACGGCGAGCGCGATCCGCGGGGCCGTGCCGAGATTCGGCACGCTCCGGTGCAGCACCCGGCTGTGGTGAAACACGACCTGGCCGCGCGTAACGGGCAACACGCGCACGACCGGCTCGACCGCATCCGGCACCATCGTGCGCGGCACCTGGCCGTCGAAGTCGGGCGTCAGAAAACGCCGCTCCAGCGAGATGGTCGGCCAATGGTGGCTGCCCTCGACGACGGCGAGCGTTCCGTCGTTCACGCTGCAATCCGCGAGCGGAATCCATGCGGTGAGCAATTCCGTCGAACTCGAGTTGCCCCAGTAGGCCACGTCCGTATGCCAGCCGGTTTCGGTCGAGGCGGCCGGGAGCCCGCCGGGCTTCACGATCAGGCGGTCATGGAACAGGCGGATCTCGCGCGTGCGCGCGAGTCGCCCCGCGATCGCGGCGATGGCCGGATAGGCGACCAGGTCGCGCACCGCACGCATCTGCAGCGACAGGTAGCCGTTGATCCGGATGACTTGCGCGGCCCCCTCGACCCAGTCGCGCTGCGTCGCCTGCGCGGGAATCGACGCGTCGCGCTCGCCGCGCCGGTAGCGCGCGATATCCTCGGCGGCCGCGTCGAGCAAGCCGGCCGGAACGATCGCGTCGCTCACGTGCCAGCCCCGTTGCGCGTAGGCCGCGCAGTCGGCCTCGGTCGGCAGGCAAGCGGCCTGGTCGGGCGGGAGTGCTGCTGCGGCCGGAAAGGTCAGCATGGCGAGCCATCCAGGATTGCGGCGCCGGCGCCGGCATGGTGCGAGAAGGATTCGACGGATGCCGCGTCGCGTAGCCCCAGGGATTGCGCGTCGTGCCACGGCGAAGGGGGCATCGCGCGATCGTCGCGTGGCTTTCCGGTCAGCGTTTCGGCCCATTCGAGCATCGAACAAAGCGCCGGCGTTTCCACGCCGGCGAGTCGGCCGATTTCCCGATGGATCGCCAGCCCGTGCGCGAAGTCTTCCTGAAAGAAGCGCGCATCCGTATCGGGCGAACCGTCGGCGCGGGACGGCACGGTGATGTCGCGCAACGGCGTCATCGCGCGGATGAGCGCCGTCAGCGCGTCCGGCGAATCCACGCCGAAATGGGCGCGCGCACCGACTTCGTCGGGCACGTTCAGCGCGCGTCGAATCCGCGCCAGCTCGTCGTCGACGCGCAGCAGGTGCGTGCTGGCCGCGTCGTCCCAGTCGCCGTAAAAACGCACGGCGGGCGGGACGGGCTTGCCGCTTCCGTAGAGCGCGAAGAGGCGCGGCGGATGCAGCGTGGGGTTGTCGAACCCGAGCGTGACGGACAGGTAGCCGTTCAGCGGGTGAAGCTCGAGCCCGAATGCGTCGGATAGACGCGGCGCGAGCGCGGCCAATTCGCGCGCCGGATGGCCCGCGATGCCGACGCGGCCGCGGACGGCGGTGACGCGAACCACCTGGCCGCGCACGACGGTGCGTGCGACCCACGGGGTGCGTTGCAGGCCGAAATGCCGCACGCCGTTGCCGAGTATCCGCGAAACGCGCCAGTCGAAACCGGCTGCGCAGCCGATGCACCCGACCCAGGCATGCGGCGCGAGAAACGGCCGGATGCGTTCGAGCAGCGCGGCGTGAGCGAACGCGGGCACCGCGAGCAACACCCAGTCGCGCGAGCCGATTGCGCGGGCCGGGTCGTCCGTCGCATCGACGGGGCCGGCCAGGCGAAGGCGATCGCCGAAATGAATCGTGGCGATGCCCGACCAGTTCGCCGGCGCGCGCGTGAGCACCGAAACCTCGAAACCCGGCCGGGCCGCGAGCACCGCCGCCGCGGTGAGCGCGATGCTGCCCCCGCCGCAGACGGCGACCTTCATGACGTCGCGGCGGCGGGCGACGGGGCCGTGAGCGCGTGCAGCTCGACGAAGGTGGCGCGAAGCAGGCTGGCGATCTCGCGCAGCAACGCGATGACGACGGGCGCGCCGCCGCGCTCGGCGGTCAGCCGATAGGCGATTTCCACCATCTCCGCATAGTGGTCGTCCTGTTCGTCGATGCGCAGGTGCGCGTTCGCGCCGCGCACGTGCCGCTCGCCGAACACCGCGGCGGCCCGTTCGATCGCCGCGCGGGAGAAGCGCGCCGAATTCCACTCGACGAAAATCGAATAGCTGACGGCGGCCACCGAGCCGACGCGGTGGATTTGCGCCTCGAGATGGTCGAGCAGCGCGCGCGTCGATTTCAACGGCGGCCGCTCGTCGATGATGGACTTGCGGTAGCCGTGCGTGGCGAGATCGGCCAGGAACATCCGATCGTGCTTCATTTCCTCGACGATGTAGTCGCCCCAGCGGCACGCGGTGTCGTAATCCTCGTCGAGCATTTTCTGCAACGCGAGCGCATCGGTGCGCGCCGTCAGGCGGATGCGATGCACGGTCTCGATCCGGTGCGCGATGTAGTAATCGGTGTCGAACGGCAGCGTGGCGTCCGCCAGTTGCCCGGCGCGCGGCACTTCGGCGCGATATCGTTGCGCCTCCTCGAGCAGCACTGCCTCGATCGCTTCGCGAAATGCCGCCGGCGACGGCGTCGCGGCCGGCGGATCCGCTTCGTACGCGTTGCGCGTGACGGTCATTTGACGAGATCGAAGCCGATCGGCAGACGGTCGACGGTCAGCCGGTCCGCCGCCGCATGGATCTCGGCCGTGCGATGCGCGCGCTGCAACAGCAGATCGACGAATTTGACGTCGTCGTCGGTCAATTTATTCGCGCCGAGACGCTCGCGAATATCACGAATATCCTGAGCGGCAATGATGACGTAAGCCATGCTGATCTCCTTGTAAAAATTATGAAGAAAGTCATGCCCTAATCTTTCTAGGTAATGGGGTGGGCGAAGTCAAGGAGCGACATCCGGTGTGATTTCGGGCGTCATGCGATTAAGCGAACGCGTCATTCGTGCGATCGCAGGCCGGGCGAGTTTCATGAGAGATGACGCCAATGGAAATTTCATAGCAAATGCAATGCGAATTTCAATGCGCACTTGTATGAATAAAAACCGGCGGCGCCTGTCCTAGACTTCGAAGTCCGTCCGCAAGGGATTTCACCTATAAGGCGTTCTCCGCGCATCGGGGCCGTTCATGCGCGACAGACGGAAATTCCGTCGATAAAGAGAAAGCAAGCGGACTCGGCTTGAATACAAGTTATTAAGGAGACCATTAAATGGCCAACTATATTCGCAACGACGCCTGGAATGCGGGCGGCGATTTCAGCAATCAGGATCTCCTCTGGTACGCGCGGGGCGTCGGCAAGATGATGGCGCGATCGCTGGACGATCCGGCGAGCTGGTGGTTCTTCGCAGCCATTCACGGCGAATACCTCACGGCCGCGACGACCAAGAAGATTCCGCCGCACACCTTTCCGAGGTGGAGCGAGATCCAGGCCCCGCCGAGCGTGCCGACCACGCCGCTCCCGAACCACGCGACGCAGGAGCGGTACTGGAATCAATGCCAGCATGGCACCTGGTACTTCCTGCCGTGGCACCGCGGGTATCTGATGGCGCTCGAGGCGCAGTTGCGCGCCGACATCGTGAGTCTCGGCGGCCCGGCAACCTGGGCGCTGCCTTACTGGAACTACTTCGGCGGCGCGCAGGGCGCCGACGCCCAGATGCCGCCGGCTTTCGCCCAGCCGACCCTGCCCGACGGCGTCACGGCCAATCCGTTGTATGTGGCGATGCGGTATGGCCCGAATGGAGACGGCGACATCTACATTCCGACGGACACGCGGGAGACGAACGATCAGGATCCCGACCCGTCCGATGGCGACGTGACGCAAGCGTGCATGACCAACGACCTCTTCACCGGGTCGGATCAGGCCACTCCGCTGCCGGGATTCGGTGGCCCCGGTCACCCGTGGTTTTCCCATAAAGGCAGCCCGCACGGCAACATGGAGCACAACCCGCACGATCTGGTTCACGTGTACACGGGCGGCGAGATCAGCAACACCGATTACGGCTTGATGGCGGACCCCGGCACGGCGGGGCTGGACCCGATCTTCTACCTGCATCACTGCAACATCGACCGCATGTGGGCGTCGTGGAATGCGGCGGGCAACCTGAACCCCGAGGACGCGGACTGGCTCAAGGGCCCCGCGAAGGTGTTCGTGATGCCGATGCCGGGCGGCGAAAGCTGGCAGTACGCCCCCAAGGACGTGACCAGCCTTGCCACGTTGAACTACACGTACGAGGATCTTGCCGTGGCCAGCCATCCCGCGGCAGCGCCGCTGCTGCTGCGGCTGCAGAGGCTGGGCGTCGCCGGCCTCCCGGCCGCGGCCGCGCACCGTGCGCCCAGCCCGCGGGCGACGCAGGCGCCTGCCGAGCTGCTGGGCGCCAGCACCGGCGCCGTCGACATCTCGGGGGCCGGCAGCGGGCCCGTCAGCGTGCGGCTGGACGCCGATGTCCAGAAGCGCGTGGTCACGAGTCTCGTGCAAGCGTCGCTCGCGGCGCCGCCCGATCATGTGTACCTCAAGCTGGAGAACGTGCGCGGCGGGCTGGACGCGACCGTGCTGGGCGTTTATGTGAACCTGCCGGCCGGTGCCCGCACGCCGGCGATCCTGCGCGCGCACCAGGCGGGTGTCATCGCGCTGTTCGGCCTGCGGCGCGCCAGCACGGCGGATGGCGCGCATGGCGGGGACGGCTTGACCTACGTGCTGGACATCACGCACTTGCTGGACCAGCTGTATCGTGAAGACCAGCTGCCGAGCGCAAACATCACCGTCACCCTGCTGGCACGTCGCGCGCTGCCCGAGGAGGAAAAGATCGAGGTCGGCCGGGTGAGCGTCTATCGGCAGCCCGATTGAGCGAGCCGCTTCATGATCCTCAATCGGCGTGAGCTTGCCCGCGTGCAGTTCGGTGTGCTGGGCGCCAGCGCGGCTGCGTGGATCGCGATTGCCGCGTCGTCGTTCGGGTTCGGGCAAGGGGGGCTGCTGGACGCGCTGTGCAGTTCGACGCAACAAGCCACGTGGCTGACCGCGGGATGGGTCCTGTCGGCCAGCCGCGGTTGGCTGTTGATGATCGTGGCGATGATGGGCCCGATGACGCTGCCCGCCATCGTGCACATCCGTGCCAGCACCTTCGCCAGCCGGCGCGCGCGTGCCGTTGCGCTGTTCCTGCTCGGCTTCCTGGCCGTCTGGGTGATACCGGGCCTGGCGATGACGGCGCTGGAACGGGCCGTGAGGGACGCGCTGCCGAATGCGTATGGCCCGGCCGCGCTGGCCGCGCTCGTCGCTTGCGTCTGGCAGGTGTCGCCGTTCAAGCAGCGGTGCGTCAATCGCTGTCACGCGCACCGTCCGCTGTCGCCTTTCGGGCTGAAGGCCGATGCCGATGCCCTGCGGCTCGGGCTACGGCACGGGATGTGGTGCGTCGGCACGTGCTGGGCGCTGATGCTGGTGACGGTCCTGCTGCCGGGATGGCAACTGGCGGCGATGGTCGTCGTTTCCGCACTGGCGTTTTGCGAACGGCTGGAGCCGCCGGGGATTCCCGCCTGGCGGTTCCGATGGCCTCGCACGGCCGGCCTCTGGCTGCGCCGCGAAATCGTGCATGCCAGGTTGCGCGTGCTGCGTGGAAGGGGGCAACATCCTGAGCACCCTGCTCGGGAACATGGACTGGTATGACCGACTCGACCAACGCGACAGGCCCGGGTCGCTCGCTGCGCGTGATTGCAGCGAGCGACGCGCCTATCCTCGTGCAACGCGACGGCGTGGCGGTCCCGCTGCGCATCGACCGCGCGGCCGTCGTCGCGCTGGCGTCCGAACAGGCTGCCCATGCCGGCGACGGATCGCTGTTCCGTTTCTACCTGATGCTGGAGCGCGTCCGCGGCACGCACGATGCGACCGTGCTGCAGGCATTTCTGCGGACCCAAGGCGCGACCCAGGCCGGCCATTCCCAGGATACCTATCTGGCCAGCGTCGGTCTGTTCGGGCTCCGGCGGGCAAGCGCGGACGATGCGAGCGAGGGGCTGCTCTACTACCTCGACGTCACGTCGCACGCCGCGTTGCTACAAGGCGCGATCGCGCTGGCGGAGGCGCCTCTCCGCGTGTCGATACGGCCTCGGCAGGCGCTGCCAGGCGGCGTCGCGATCGACATCGGTCGGATCTGCATCTGCGTCGAACACGTCGACGCGTGAAAGCGGTGCTTTGAACACGCGGCGCGCCGGCACGGCATACGGGGAGAGCGTGCAATGGGAACAACCGACAATCGCTCGCGTTCCGGCGGCGACGGCAATATTCGAAACGCGTCGAGGCAAGCGTGCCTGGCCGGGGCGATCGGCCTGGTAGCCGCGCTGAGCGCGCCTTGCGCAATGTCCGCATCCGGCGGCGACGTGCATGGCGCGATGGTTCACAGCATGCAGGGCATGGAAAGCGAGCACATGATGAGCGCGCTGCCCGGCAGCAAGTCGTCGTTCGCGCTGTCGGCCATCGCGGCCGACGATCCCGAGCCTCCGACGGATTTCCAGCTCGGCTCGCTGACGAAAGAAATCAAGACGGCAAACCCGGAGACGCAAGCATTCTTCGATCAGGGCCTGCGCTTCTACTGTGCGTTCAACTTTCGCGAGTCGTACCGCGCGTACAAGGCCGCGCTCAAGCGAGACCCCGACTGCGTGATGTGCCGATGGGGAATCGCGATGTCGCTGGGCGTGAACATCAATCAGCTCGACCAGCCCGAACAGGATCGCCGGATCGCGCAACAGATGCTCAGGGACGCACTGCGCATCCGCGATGCGGACCCGAAGGAGCGCGCGCTCGTCGAGGCGCTGTTGCCGCGCTACGAAGCGCATCGGCAGGTTCCCGACGAGAGCGAGCGCCAGAACCGGCGCAACAAGGACTATGCCGGCGCGATGACCGCGCTGGCCCGCCGCTACCCCGATGACCCCGATATCCAGACCCTGTATGCGGATGCCGTGATGAACCTCAGGCCCTGGGAATACTGGGACCGTCAGGGGAACCCGGCCTACCATGACATTCCGCCGGCAGTCGATGCCGTCGAAGGCGGGCTGAAGGCGCACGCCGAGCACATGGGGCTCGTGCATTGGTACATTCATATTCGCGAGGGATCGACGGAGCCGAACGTCGTGACGCCTTTTGCGGACAAGCTGCCCGACCTCGCGCCCGGCGCGGGCCATCTGGTTCATATGCCGTCGCACATTTATTACCGCACCGGCGATCACCTGAAATCGTTCGAAGCGAATCGGAAAGCCACGCTGAGCGACGAAACCTATTTCAAGAAGGTCGACGCCGGGCCGGGGGGCGGCATCGCGCATCCGGACGGCGACCGCTATCGCTGGGGCTACTACCGGCACAACATCCATTTCGCGTTGGCCTCGGCGATCTTGACGGGCAACGTCGAGGACATGAACTGGGCCGCCGATCGGCTCCGCCATTCAGAAGGCGAGGGCGTGACGTTCCGGACCGACCGCTATCGCGGCGTCTATTACCAGTCGCTGCCGTATTTCATGTCGCCGGGCGAGATCATCCAGCAGCCACCGCCTGACGGGACGGCAAAGGACTGGCGCTATGCACGCATTTCGTGGGACTACGCGCAAGTGCTAGCCCACGTCCGCAAACGCGATGCAGGCGGCGCACGACGTGCGTATGTGCAACTCGACAAGGACGTGATCGCGTTCAGGAACGAGCGGCGCGACGAAGTGATGGGGCACCAGGCCGCGCAGATCATGCAATCGGTCGCGCATGCAAGGATCGACCAGATGAACGGCGACGCGCAAAGCGGCGTACGCGTTCTCGAACGCTCGGCCGGGCAGCAGGACGCGATGAACTATGACGAGCCGCCTTACTGGATGGTTCCGGTCAGGCAAACCCTCGCCGCACTTCTGATCGATCTCGGCCGATACGACAACGCGATCAAGGTGCTCCACGCGTCGCTCGGCAACGACGACCCGAATCGCGACCTGTATACGAGTTTCAAAGGCAACGGTTGGGCGTATTTCGGCTTGACGCAGGCTTACGAAAGAAAAGGGATCGAGAATTTGACGCCCGGACAACGACAGGACTACGACGGCGCACGGAAACGGCTCGCCGAATACTGTCCGCCCGCCGGTCGTGCATGCGCGCTGTCGCTCGATCGGATGTAGGCTCCGCAGCACCGCATGAGCCGAGCGGGAAGCTGCAGGGCAGGTGCGCGCCAAGCATTTCGAGATTGTTTTCTTTCTGGTGATCCATTTTGAAATGGTAACCAGAAGTGATCGTGTGGATTGCATTGCGAGGCGCTCGAAAGTTTTATACAGCAATTACATATTTCGCAATCCTGCAAAATGAAAATGTTAATTCCTGGATTTGCTTAGAATTCCTGCTATAAAGAATTTCAGTTGTCAGGCGGAGGTGGGTGGAATCAAAGCGTTCAACTACAGGCGAAGGGGATTCAAATGGCTAACGACGACGTGAAGAAGCTGTCAGTGAGATCGGCCGAGGCGGCCGAACTTGCCGCCCAGTGCGCGGCGCAATTGGCGAAGTGCGCAGCGGCCTATCATGCCGCGGTCGCGCGCGCGGCTTCCGCGAAATGTGCGGCCGCCGCCGCCAAGTGCGCGGCGAACGCAGCCCACTGCGCTGCACATGCCGCCCACTGCGCGGCAAACGTGACCAAGTGCGCGGCAGGCTGACATGCATCACATGGGCACCGGCTCCATGGCCAACAAACGGAGGTGTTCGCGATGAACGTCCCAAGGCTTGGAGTCGGGCTCCAGTTCAACCCGGCGCTGATTGGCTGGTTTCCTTTTTTCGATCAATCCCTGGATGCCCTCGAAATCCTGTTTGACGGCGTGATGGCGCCGCTCGACGGGCCGGGGTTGATGTTGCCGGGGATGGTGGACACGATGCGCGAGGTGTCCGCGCGCTTTCCGCTCGTCGGTCACTCCAATTACGGCGGCGATTTCGGGTTCGACGCGCTGTCGAGCACGCCGGCGGTGCGGCGCCACGTGCCGCTCGCCCGGAAATTCAACGTCCCGTGGGTTTCGAACCATTGCTTCTACAGCGATGCGTCGTGGTGCGACGTGTGGAGCAGCCCGTTGCAGTTCTCGCGCGCCGAGGTCGTTCGGATTGCCAACCGGGCGCGCGCGCTGCAAGACCTGTACGGCGTCCCGCTCGCGCACGAGAACGCGGCCTATTACCGGGCGTGCCCCGGCAGCGACATGGAGGAGGGGGCGTTCCTCGCCCGCGTCGTCGAGTTGTCAGGCACCTATTTGCACCTCGACCTGCACAACCTCTATGCGAACGCGCAGAACCACGGCGCCAGCGGCTATTCGACCGCGCGTTTCCTCGACACGATCCCGATGGACCGCGTCATCTGCATCCACATGGCCGGCGGCCGCTGGTTCGACAACCAGTACCACGACCTGCACGACACCCAGGTGGTCGAGCCGGTGTGGGACTTGCTCGACGACGTGCTGTCGCGCGCGCGCCCCGGCGCGGTGATCCTCGAATACGAAGCCGAGGCGCTGCGCAGCCGCGAAGAGACGCTCGACGTCGCGCGCTCCATCGACGTCGTTCTTGCCGACCTGGAGCGCGCACGCGCCGCGTGGGACCGCGCCTATGGCCCCGCCAGCCGCCGAACCACACAACAGGAGGCAGCGTGAAAGTTGGCCACGATATCGACGTTGCGCCGGCGAACTGGACCTTCACCGGCAACGTCGCCGACACGTTCGTCGACCACGTTCGCCGGTCGGTGCCTTACTACGATGCGGGGCACGACCTGGTGTGCCAGCTCAGCGACTTCTTCTGCCACGGCGACAGCACCTGCTACGAAATCGGCGTGTCCACCGGCCAGTTGCTGCGGAAGCTGGCGGAGCATCATGCGTCGAAGCCGGGCATCACGTGGGTCGGCATCGATCCGGTCGAGTCGATGATCGCCAAGGCGCGGCAGCATTGCATCGAGGTGCCCAACATCGAACTCGAAGTCGGCGACGCGCGCTTGTATGGCTTCGAGAAGTCGGATCTGATCGTCTCCTTCTACTGCATTCAGTTCATCCC
Organism: Burkholderia stagnalis; assembly: GCF_902830275.1. Taxonomy (GTDB): domain Bacteria; phylum Pseudomonadota; class Gammaproteobacteria; order Burkholderiales; family Burkholderiaceae; genus Burkholderia; species Burkholderia stagnalis. Next base: position 332,998 of record NZ_CADESW010000005.1, read on the forward strand.
GCCGAAAGACCGGCAGGACGTATTCAACCGCATCTACGAGCACCTGAACTGGGGCGGCGCCTTCATCCTGTTCGAGAAGGTTCGCGCGCCGGATGCGCGCTTCCAGGACATGGTCGTGTCGCTCTACAACGACTACAAGCGGCGCGAAGGGTTCACGGCCGATGAGATCCTGAACAAGACGGCGAGCCTCAAGAGCGTGCTGGAGCCGTTTTCCACGGAAGGCAACCTCGGGCTGCTCAAGCGCGCGGGGTTCGTCGATATCACGACCGTCATGAAGTATCTGTGTTTCGAGGGGTTCCTGGCCATCAAGTAGGCCGCTGCGAGCAAGCGATCTCCGTCGCCGCGCGCGACCGGACTCTTCGAACACGGGAGGGGTGATGGATGCCAGGCTGGTATGGGATACGTGGCGGCGGATTCTCAGCGACGATGAACTTGTCGAGATGGTCACGCGGGCGGGGCACGCCGACGCAGCCGCGCTCGCGAGCCTCGGCGCCGCCGAGCGCGCCGTGGTGGCCGACTATGCCCGCACCCCGCAGGCGACGCAGACCAATATCGGCATGTATCGCCGCAGCCTGGTGCGCATCGTCCGCGTCGCGCTCGGCCGCGTGCCGCTGAGTCAGCATCTGCTGTTCATGAGCGGGCTCGACGTCGATGCGGTGGCCGCGGAGTTCGCCCGCGTCAACGGCTATGCCGACGACGGCCCGAACTTCTGGCGGCTTGCCGGCGCCTTCGTCGCCTATCTCGCGACGCGTCCCGAATTCGCGGCGCCGGCGCACCAGGACGCGCTGGCGGTCGATCAGGCGCTGGTCGAGCTCGCCCGCCGTCTCGGCGAGGTCACGGTCGATGCGTGGCCCAACGCGGTTGCGGCCGGAATCGGCGGCGCTGCCGGTTCGGATCGCGCATTCGTGCGCTTCGCCGCGTCGCGCGCCGCCGTCGTGGCCCGGTCGCGCCACGACCTCACGCCGTGGATCGAAAACCCGTACGGCTTCGATCCCGCCGCCGCGCTGGACGCGTCGCCGCGGCATTGGCTCGTCTATTTCCCTGACGCCGACAGCGCGCCCGCCTATGCGGAGTTGTCCGAGCGATCGGCCCGCGTCTTCGAGCTGCTGGCAACGCCGCATTCGGCTGCGGACGTGGCGCGGGCGCTTGGCAGCCTGTCCGAAGCGGAAGCGCTCGAGGTGATCGACCGGCTCGCCGCACTCGGTGTCGTCGTCAGCGAGAAAGGCGGCGGGCGCGCCGTGGCGAACCCGTTTCAGAACGATGCGCTGGGCAGCGATGCGTTCGTCATGCTCGATCCGGCGGTCGAGATGCTGGACGTCGAAATCGCCGAACACCGGTTTCTGTGCCACGGTTACTTCGAAGTCGGGATGGCCGTGCCGCCCGGCGAGGGGCTGTCCGACTTCGTCGCCGAGCTTGCGGGCAAGCCCGTCAACGTGGGCGCGCTGCGCAAACGCTTCGACGATCAGCACCTGATCGACACGATGCTCGCCGCGCTGCGGCAGCATGGCTTTCTGCACGTGACGTCGGCGCGCGTGCCGTCGGCGGACGAACTGGCGCAATTGCGCCTTTTGGCCGCGGAGAGCCGCCGAACGAGGCTGTGCCACACCATCGACGTGCATCTCGACACTGCATCGGCCGACGCCATTCGGGCCCGTGTCGAGGCGGAATCGACCGCACCGCAACTGCATCTGCGCTGCGCGCGAATCGGCGATCACGCATCGACCCTCGCCGAGCTTGCGCGCTTGCGCCAGGCGGGCCTTTTACGCCTGCATCACACGGTGGTGCAGGCCGTCGATCCGGGTTGCGATGCCGACGTCGTCCAGTCGCTGCGCCGCCTCGATGCCGGCGTGATCGTCGACGATGTGCCGTGGCCGGCAGCGCGGCCCATCGCCGGCCTCGACGCGTTGACGCGGGCAGGCGTGCCCGTGCATGCGCGGATGGCGCCCGACCGCTCGTTCCTCGATGCCGCGACGCGCGCGCGCGCCGTGGCCTGGGCCGAAGGGGCAGGGCTCTGCGGCTTGTGCGTCGAGCTCGATGCCGACGCGCTCTGGCCCGCGGGAAAGGCGAGCGAGACCGATTTCGTCGGCGTCTTCGAAGCCGTGCATGCGCTGGACGAGACCTTCGGCGACGTCAGCATCGCCAACCTGACGAGTGACGAGGTCGTGCTCGGTAACGCTTCGTTGCCGCGTCCCGAGGGGCTGTCGGACATTGCCGCGCGCTTCCGCCTTGCCTATCTGCGCTGGCGTCTGCCGCTGCTGAAGTCCTTCGAAGGCGACAACACGTTCAGCCAGACGCCGGAGGCCGAGGAAAAGCTCGTTCGCCTTCGCGAAGACCTGCTGCCCAATCATCCCGAGCTGCTCGATCTGGGGCCGGGCAGCGTCGTCGTCGACGTGTGCGGCGGAAACGGCCGGGTGGCGCGCCGTCTGTCGCCCCTGGTCGGTCCCGACGGCCTCGTCGTCTCGATCGAGATGCTGCGCTGCGTGACCGATCGTGCGCGCCGCTTTGCGTGCGAGCAAGGCTACGTGAACGTGCAGTTTCGCTCCGGGCTGGCGCAGCGCATTTCGTTGCGCGACGGCTCGGCCGATGCGGCCGTCAACGAATGGACCGGCGCGATCTGGCAACTGGGGCTCGGCCCGGCGATGGTGGCCGAGATGACGCGCGTCGTCCGCGTCGGCGGTCGAATCGCCGTCACGCACCGCCTCGTGCGGCTCCCGCTTCATCGGCTCGGGCAGCCGTGGGTTCAGTTCGACGACATCTACGCGTTGATGCGCGCGGCCTTCGATCGCCCGGACCTGACGATCGTCGTCGAGCGCGTGTGGGGACAAACCGTGTCGACGCTGGCCGGCGAACGCGCAAGCGCGTGGCGCAAGCACTATGTGCCGCGACTCGTGAATCCGTTCGACGTGACCTACACCGAGGACAGGGATCCGGGGCCGCACGCCGACGTGTGCCTCACGATCATCGCGGAGCGCATTCGATGAGGACCGATGCACCGGCCCAACGCGTGGGGATGCGCTCGCAGGCCGCCGCCTTCGACGACGCGCGCGCCGCGCTGGCGCGGCTCGGCATCCCCGACATGCTGCCGGCGCTGCACGCCGCGGGGTTGAGCATCCGGCGCAGTGTGCTGGGCGGCACCCATTCGGTGGCCGTCTATCCGCCGATCGACTCGTTGATGCCGGTCGAATCGAGCACGGTGCTGAATGCGATTTGCTTCGGCGGCGATACCAGTCTTTACGTGCATATCCCGTTTTGCGAGACGCGCTGCACCTTCTGCCATTACACGGTGCAGCACTATGCGGGCAAGGGCAGGGCATCGCAGACCGGCGAGAACGACGTGGCGCGCTATCTCGACGCGCTCCGGCGTGAACTGGCGCTCTGGAGTGCCAGGCTCGCGCGATCGGGCACGGCGCTGTCGTCGATCTACATTGGCGGCGGCACGCCGCTGGTGCTCGACGAGGAGGCGCTGCGCGACCTCATTCGCGTGATCGGCGACAACTACGACATCTTGCCCGGCGCCGAGGTATGCATCGAGGGCAGCCCGCTCACCATCACGGCCCCCGGCGGCGCGGACAAGCTGCGTTTCCTGAAGGCGCAGGGTTTCACGCGCCTGAGCTTCGGCGTGCAGTCGTTCGACGACGCCGTGCTGAAATACGCGGGGCGCGGCTACAAGCGCGACGTGCCGATTCGCGCCGCGCAGATCGCGAGCGAGATCTTCGACAACTGGAATCTCGATCTCATCCAGGGGCTCTACAAGGGTTCGCCGGCGGAGGCCTGGCAGAACCTCCAGACGATCGCGGAACTGCGGCCGGCGCATCTGACCTGGTATCACGGCCGCTTCGCCGACCGGCCGCAGGGCGACTGGTATCGGTCGGAAGACCGGCATGGCGAATTCGAGGACGAGCACGAGACGCTGTTCGGGCGCATGCTGATCTGGCAGGGCATGGAGGCGCTCGGCTATCACTCGTGCGACGGCAACCGCTTCGTGCGCGCGCAGCACTATACCGATCCGTTCAAGAAGGTCCGCACGTCGGTGTCGCGCGATCTGCTCGGCGTCGGGGCGGCATCGTATTCGCACGTCGGTGCGGGCCCGGCGGGGTACGGCTGCCGAGGCTACGAGTTCCGCAACGACACGCAGATTCGCGCGTATGCCGACCGCGCGCTGGCCGGCGAGATTCCGATCGCCACCGGCCGCGCGATCGACGACGAGGAGTTGCTGGCGATGTCCTACGCCACCGGGTTGCGCAGCGGCCGCGTCGAGGATGCCGTGCTGCACGCGATCGCCGCCGGCAAACCGCAGCTCTGCGCGCATTATCGGGAGCTGGCCGGCAGGCTGGTCGGGCTCGGCGTGCTCGAGCCTTATGCGGACAGCGAAGGCAATGCGGGATTGCGGCTGACCCGGCTCGGCCGGCTGTTCGAGGACGAGACGCTTGCGCTGTTCTTCAGCCCCGCCGTCAAGCGTACCCTGACGGCTCGCCCCAGGCCGATGGCTGCGCCCGTGCGGATCGTGGCGAAGCCCGCCGCGGCGTTGCCGACGGCGCGTGCCTGATCGGCAGGCGGCACCGAAGGTGCGCGTCAATCGACGATGAACAGCCTGGCGCCGACGTCGGTGGACGAACGGTGCGGTTCCGCGTCGTCCGCGACCTGGTAGCTCATGCCCGGCAACAGCGTGAACGCGCGGCCATCCTTGAGCTCGGTGTGCAACTCGCCCTCGAGACACAAGAGGATGTGCCCTTTCGAACACCAATGGTCGGCCAGGTAGCCCGGCGTGTACTCGACCATGCGGACGCGAATCGTCCCGAAGGTCTGCGTGCGCCAGTAGGCAGCGCCGCGTTCGCCCGGATATTCGACCCGATCGACCTGCGACCAATCGGTGGTGCCGAAGGGAATGTCTGACATTTTCATGGTGAAGACTCCATTGGATCGCTTCCTGCCGGTGTGGGACGACATGCTTCCGGGAGGCGCGCGCATAAGAAGGAGGCGCGCCGTGTGACCCGTCACGGGCAGGATACAGCCATCGCCGGGTCGCGTGCCGCCCGGATTTCGAACGGCATTTCCCGGCTATTTTATGGAGTCCGGCCGATTGATCGAATTGTTGAAAAAATGATCGTCAATGTGCGATTCGTCAAATCAATTCGGATTTATAAATTTTGAGCCGTCGTTAAATTGACATTTCAATATTCCATGTTATATCGTTTGCGCTCAAAAAATAATTGAGGGCAACTAACATGTCAATCAACGAGGTGGCTCGAACAACCCGTCGCTGGTCGGTCGCGGTGGCGCTGTCGGTATTCGCGGGGCTGATCGGCACGGCATCGGCCAATACGCAGGCGACGCCGCAAAAGCAGGCGCGCATGCCGCGCGTGCCGCAGAACCTGCCGGTTTCGCCCGAGCAGGCCGAGTACAACCTGCCGCTCAGCGAGCAGGATCGCGCGGCGCTGACCCGGCCCTCGCAGCTCAAGCAGCCGGCCAAGCGCAGCAAACGCAGCGCCTCGGGCGCGGATTGCCGCGACATGTCGGCGATGACCCAGTATCACGGCGCGGCGCTGGCCGATTACATCGCGAATCTTCCCGATTACGAATGCCATTACGGCCTGTTCTCGGTCGACAAGACGCTGGCCGCGCAGATCTTCAATGCCGAAAACGTGCACGCTGTCGCGAGTCGTTTCGTGCAGGAAATCTATCGTTACGATGCGAGCAATTTGATTCTGGTCAATTTGCTGATTTATCTGCGTTCCGCGTATTACCAATATGATGTATCGGGCATTGCCGATCCGATCCCGAACCTCGCGGTGTCGCTGCGTCCGTATATCAAGCAAAGCCTCGAGGGCGAGGCGCTCTATCGTGACAATTCGCGTGCGCCGAGCACCGCGAGCGAGCTGATGAAGCTCATCACGAACATGAAGGACGAGGCGTACTATCTGCCGACGCTGAAGAACCGCGTCGCGTCGTACACCGTGAGCGCGACGAACCCGCAGGCGGCGGCGCCGCTGCTGCAGCGCAGTGCAGCGGGCGGCTTCACCGGCTTGCTCACGGTGTTCTTCTACGCGCATCAGCGCAGCGGCGCGCAGCCGATGCTCGACAGCGACGCGACGCTGCCGGAGACGCTCAACCGCTTCGTCACCGCGAACCGCGCGAGCCTGTCGAACACGAGCGCCGCGTATCAGCTTGCCGACGCGGCGCGCGAAACGTTTCGCTTCATCCGCTATCCGAAGCAGAAGCCGCGGGTGAAGAAGATGATCCAGGACATGCTCGCATCGACGAGCATGACGGGCGCGGACAGCGATCTCTGGCTCGCGGCGGCGGAAGCGGTCGACTACGGCGACCCCGGCAACTGCGCGGACTATGGCACGTGCGACTACAAGAAGCGGCTGACCGATGCGGTGCTCACCCATCGCTACACGTGCAGCGCGAGCGTGCGCATTCTCGCGCAGGACATGACGATGCCGCAGCTGCAATCGGTCTGCACGGCGGTCGCGCAGCAGGACGATTACTTCCACCGGATGATGAAGACCGCGCGCAAGCCGGTCGCGGGCGATCGCAACGACACGATCGAGCTCGTCATCTTCGACGACTACGCGAACTATCGGAAGTATGCGTCGGTGATCTACGGCATCAGCACCGACAACGGCGGCATGTATCTCGAGGGCGACCCGTCCGCGCCCGGCAACCAGGCGCGCTTCATCGCGCACGAGGCATCGTGGCTGCGGCCCGAGTTCAAGGTGTGGAACCTCGAGCACGAGTTCACGCACTACCTCGACGGCCGCTACGACATGGCAGGCGACTTCACGGTGAGCACCGCGAAGCCGACTGTCTGGTGGATCGAAGGCGTCGCCGAATATCTGTCGAGAAAGAACGACAACCAGGAGTCGATCGACGCGGCGCGCACGGGCACGTACCGGTTCTCGGATACGCTCGGCACGCGCTATTCGTCGAGCGACTATGTCGCGCGCGCCTACCGGTGGGGCTACATGGCGACGCGCTTCATGTTCGAGCGCCATCGCGCGGACGTCGACACGATCGTGTCGCGCTTCCGTGCGGGCGATTACGACGGCTACGCGAACTATGTCGCGTACATCGGCAATCGCTACGACAGCGAGTTCGCCGACTGGGCGCGCAACGCGACGACGGCGGGCGAGCCGCCGATGCCGGCGAAGCGCTGAACGGCCGCGGTTAGTGAGTCAAGCGCCGGCGTGGCCGAGGGAGGCGATGCCCCCTCGGCCACGGTGGCATCTCGCTGATCGATGTTCAGCTGATCGAACCGATTACGACGAAGCTGAAATTCCGGTCGGTATATTTCCCGTTCGCGTCACCGGTTTGAATCGTGGCCCCGCCGCCGGAAAGCGCCGGGAAGATCACGTTGTCCAGCGTGTTTTGCCCGCCGCCGTATCCCCATTGCGAGCCGACGATCGCCGGATTGTTGACGAATGCGGAGTTGAACGACAGCTGATACGTGCCGGTGCTTTCGCGTCTCACGGTGAATCCGCCCGAGCCATCCACCACCGTGCCGTTGCCTAGGACGCTGCCCCACAGGGTAACCTGAGCCATGATCGCTTCTCCTTTGATGTTTTTTAAAACAATATCGAGAATTGAAAACGGGGTGTCGATCCTGTGTGTCCGTCATTTTCCGGATCGACTGTTGTATTGTAGGCGGTGGATTTTGAAAGTTAGGATTGGAGACAAATAACTTATTCGTCTTTTGATTTTCGACAAACGGGGTTCGTCATTTTTCGAGGGCGCTCGCGGCGCGTCGTCGTCCGGAACGCTCGTTCTCTGCGGCCATGTCATGCCGAGATTCAACTGTCGTAGCGGCAGCTAAATACAGATGTCGCGTGTTTCATCGGTTTCCCCATCATTTACAGCGTCGAAGGATTGAGCTTGAAGCAGCAGGGCGCTGACGCTCGATCAGCGGGACTTGGCAGACCGCCGTTCCGTTTCCGCTTCTGATGCAAGCTTCGCAAAGCGGGCGTCATACGCGGCCATGAAGGAGGGCGCATACGTGTTCGCGTCGGCCACCGTGCTTCAGCGCCTTGTACAGCCGATCCTGAAGCGTCAGGTGCGCACGCTCGACGCACCCCTTGGCCGAACTGCTGTTCGCGCAGAACGTGTCGATGTTCAGCTCGTACATCGCACGGCCGAAATGCGTCACCCGATTGCCACTCTTGCCCGGGTTGACGTTACGAAACACGCTGTACTTGTCGCTATAAAACGCCCATCGAGGCGGACCATCTGCCGTTATGGCGCGTAGAGCGAGTAGGCGCCGCCAGGCAGCTTGCGCCCGGTTTTCGCAACCGGCGCCATCTGCGCGGGGCCTTCGTGCGCGGCTTCGGGGCGCCACCGCGGGCGGTGCGGCGCGAGGCGAGGCGCGCCTAAAACCGATTCGATCGGGATCCTGAGCGTTTAGGGGCCGCGGCGAGAGGCGCGTTACCGGGCTCGCCTCGGTCGAATAGCCCGATCCCGGCGTATGTAAAACAAAATGCAGATGCCTTGCCGATGGCAATGGGAATGCCATTTGAAGTGGCCTGCATGGATTCGAATCATGGCGAATGATTTTATTGAATGCTTCGCAGCAGAGTCTGGAATATCAGGCCGGAGTTTGTTGAAAATTACAGGTTGGCTGATCGGTATATCGAATCCTCGCATTTCCTGATCAAAGCTATCGATTGGCGACGCGGTATTGAACAAATGGTTTGTCGATATCCCGGCTCGGTTCGTCGAGCTGCTCGCCGCATGAGGTCGGAGAAGGGTGGAAGGCAAATCGTCAACAAAATGACGGATTGTTGACGATGGCGCGCGCCCTTTGCCGGCGCGGGTATCGAGGCGAAAACGACGAAAAACAATGCGCTGGAATGCATGCATTTCTCTCAACAATCACCCCTTTCTTACCGGTGGAATAAACCGGCGGAAAAATCAACTTGTGAGAACAAAACGATTATTCATGGGGTGAATTTCATGTTTAAGGAATTCCAATATTTCTGTTGACGAAATGTTTATCGCTATGTAAATTCCATTCGCGTAAACAAGATAAGTTAATTCCTTGGGTGAATAACCCGGTTGTGTCGTTGCTGCCGCCATATCGATTCCATTCCCTGGCCGGACGTGGAATGGCGGAATTAGAACGCCATGCGCGCGGCTTTGCGCGGTAATGGCGCGGACCATCCATCCTGAGAGAAATCATGTCCGTTCAACTAGGATACGCCGTCGTGCGCGAAGCACGGGATGACGCGTGGGCGCTCGCCGAGGCGATCGTTCGCGAAGTGTTCGCCTTGCGCAACCTGCACCGCTCCGAGGACGAGACGCCGTACCGCTTTGCCGAGGAGGCCCGGCATCACATCGAGGCGATCCTGCCGGTGGTGGAGCGCGGCGAGCCGGTGACGATGATCCTGCCGGCCTTTCCGGGCAAGTCGCCTAATCGCAGCAAGACGCTCGGCGCGCTGCCCGACCTGGCCGAGAAGCACGCGCTGGCGAACCTGGCGCGGCTCTGTCGGCGGATCGGCGCGCTGTATGCACCCGGCGCGAAGCTGATGATCTGCTCCGACGGCTACTGCTTCTCGGACGTCGTGAACATCCCCGACCCCGAGGTGCGGCAGTACCTGGACAGCCTGGAAGCCTATGCGGGGCGCCATTTCCCCGGCGTGTTCGAGTTCTTCGACCTCGACGACACCTTCCGCTATCTCGACGACCTGACCTCCAAGCGCGAGGAACTGCTGATCGTCCACAGCGATTCGGTCGACCAGATCAAGCGCCAGTGCGCCGAGGATCCGGCCGCGATCGCGATGTACCGCGGCATCACGCGCTTCCTGTTCGAGGACACGCAGGGCATCGAACGCTTCAAGGGCCTCAGCAACACGGCGATCCAGAAGATGGCGCGCAGCAACGCCTATCGCGTGATCCAGCGCAGCAACGCCTGGGGGCGGCTGATCGACCGCAGCTTCCCGAACAGCCTGCGCCTGTCGATCCACCCGCAGTTCCGAGCCTCGAAGAAGATCGGCATCCGCCTGGTCGACTGCGACGACGTCTGGCTCACGCCCTGGCACTCGGTGGCGGTGCGCGAGAACGACCGGATCGTGCTGAAGAAGCGCTCCGAGATCGACGAGCGCAATTCCGTGCTGGTGTTTACCGACGGCATTCCCTGCCACTTCGTCCATTACCCGCAACCGGACCTGAGCATTCTTCACCATGGCTGAACGAAATCTTCCGCCGGCGGCGCCCGCCGTGCGCCCGCCCCCCGTGATCTACCTGGCGCTGCTGGCGATCCTGTCGATGCTCGGCACTGACATCTACCTGCCCGCGCTCGGCGAGATCCAGGCCGAGCTCGGCACCTCGGTGTTCCTGGTCGGGCTCTCGCTGACCGTCTACGCGGCCGGCACTTGCGTGACGCAACTGCTCTACGGGCCGGTGTCGGACGCGATGGGGCGCAAGCCGGTGCTGCTGTTCGGGCTGCTGGTGTTCGTCGCCGCCACGCTCGGCTGCCTGTTCGTGCGCGATATCGGCGGCTTCCTCGCGCTGCGCTTCCTGCAGGCGTTCGGCGTGTGCGCGGCCACCGTGCTCTGGCAGCCGATCGTGACCGACGTGCACGCCGGCAACGACGAGCGCGTGCGCGGCATCTTCGGCTTCGTGATGTCCTTCGTCGGTATCTCGCCCGCGCTCGCGCCGCTGGCGGGCGGCGCCATCGCCGGCGCCTTCGGCTGGCGCTACACCTTCGTGGTGCTGCTGGCGCTCGGCGCGCTGATGCTGGCGTGGACCGCCGCGCTCTACCGCGAGACGCATCCGCGCGAGCGCCGCGCCGCGCGCCCGGCCGGGCTGCGTGCCGTGTTCGCGCCGTATCGCACCTTGCTGGGCGACCTGGGCTTCCATCTCTATGCCTGGTCGGTGGCGGCCGCGGTGGGCGGCTACATGGCCTACCTGACGGTGGCGCCGTTCGCGCTCGCGCAGTTCGGCCTCGCGCCGGTGTGGATCGGCGTGAGCTTCCTGCCGCTGGCGGGCCTGTTCGGGCTCGGCGGCGCCGCCGCGAAAGGGCTCGCCGCGAAGTACGGCGACGAGGGCGCTCTGAAGGTCGGCGCCTCGCTGGCGGTGGTGGCGGGCGCGTTGTTCTGGCTGTCGATCGAGAGCGGCTTCGGCGCCACGCCGGTGCGCTACGTCGCCCCGTTCGGGCTGATGACCTTCGCGATCGGCATCACCATCCCGACCGGCTCGGCCGGCGCCATCGCGCGCTTCGCCTCGATCTCGGGCGCCTGCTCCAGCGCGATGAACTGCCTGACCTCGGTCGCGGTGCTGGTGGCCACCATCCTTGCCTCGATCGGCTACCAGACGGCCGGCAGCCGGCCGCTCGGCGCGATCCTGGTGGTCGCCGCCCTGGTCTCGCTGGGCTGCGCGGCGGCATTGCGGCCGGCTCACGGCCGCCGGCACGTTCCCGCCCGCTGAAGCGGGCTTATTCGACGCACGGAGATAGCATGAAGCAATTCGGAATCAGCAATGAACGCTGGTTGGATGAATGCACGCTCACATCCGGCCAGCCGTCCGCCGAGCAGTTCGGCCGGCTGGCGAGCGAGGGGTTCGAGGTGGTGATCGATCTCGCGCCAACCGACGCGCGTTATTCGATCGAGGACGAGGCCGGGCTGATGCAGCGCCTGGGCATCGAATACCACTTCCTGCCGGTCAACTTCAAGGCCCCCACGCTGGCCGATTTCGTGCGCTTCTGCGCCGTGTATCACGCCAGCGCCGGTCGCCGGCGGCTGGTGCACTGCGCCGCCAACTATCGCGTGTCGGCCTTCGTCGCGCACTACCAGATGATCTACCACGGCTGGACCACCGAGCAGGCCGATGCCTGGGTCGCCGACATCTGGAAGATGGCCGACTACCCGGTCTGGGAGCGCTTCATCCGCATGCTGCGCGACAACCTGTTCATGGCCCGCGCGGCATGAACCAGCGCGCCAGTCAGTTCGAGGACCACGCCGCCGTGGTCGAGCGCTTCATGGCCGTGTTCGCGGCGCGCCTGTCGCGCGAGGGCGAGCTCGCGCGGCTCTCGCCCGCGCAGCGCGACGAGCTCGCGACGAAGGCCCATGCCTTCGTCGCGCGCGGGGAGCCGATCCGACTCACGCTACCCGGCTTTCCGCTGAAGGCGCCGCTTGCCTCGGGCAAGGTGCTCGGCGCGCTGCCCGATGCCGGCGAACGCGCGGCGCTGGCCTATCTCGACGCGTTCTGCGAGGAAGTGGCGGGATTCCATGCGCCGGGCTGCCTGATCGACCTGTTCAGCGACGGCCTGACCTTCCACGACCTGCTGGGCGTGCCGCGCGAGGTGGCGAACCGCTATCACCATGCGCTGCGCGAACTGCACGCGTCGCGGCACCTGGTCTGGCATTCGTATTCGAGCGTCGATCCCACCTTCGAGCGCGCCACCGATAGCGCCGATCGCGCGCTCGCGCCTTACTGGCCCGAGCCGCGAGCGCTGCTCGGCGACGCCCGCCATGCGCGCCGCGTCGCTTCGCTGCGCGGCCTGCTGGCGCGCGAACGCGGCCTGGCCGGCGCGGCCGGGCAGGGTGCCGCTGGCGACGCCGCGGCCGGCTTGGCCGAACACCCGGCGCCCGACCTGGCAAATCCCCCGATGGTGCCGGCGGGACAAGCCGCCGGCGCGCCTGCCGATCTCGAAGCCGCCGCGCGCCGCATGGCCGAGCGCGGCATCGCGCTCGATGCCTTTCTTGCGGCGAGCCTGCCCGACGGGATCCGGCTCACCGTCCACGACCCCGCGCCCGAGCAGCGCAAGGTTCCTGTCCGGATGCATGCCCGCCGCGGCGACGCCGCGCTGCCCTGGCATGGCGTCCTCGTGTATCGATCGAATGGAGAAACCATCATGCTGAGCAAACAAGCCGCCGTCGATGAACTGGAGGTGGCCGTGATCGGTCGCGCCGGCCAACCCTGGTGCGGCGTGGAAGGCGCCGCGCCGCTGGCCGAGCACTGCGACATGGAAATCGTGCATGGCGAGGATTTCGGCCTGCTGGTCACGCCGCGGGCCGGCAGCGGCCGCCTCGACTGCAACGCGCTGCCGCGGGAAGCGGTGGCGGCCCTCACGCGCCGCTACGGCTTCGTGGTGCTGCGCGGGTTCGAGGTGGCCGACGAGGATGCGCTGGTGGCCTTCACCTCGCAGTTCGGGCGTCCCTACATCTGGCAATTCGGCCCGGTGCACAAGGTGATCCCCGAGGAGCAGCCGAACGGCTATGTGCATTCCTTCGAATCGGTGCCGCTGCACTGGGATCTCAGCATGCTGCCGCTCACGCATCCGCTGGTGCAGCAGGACGAGCACTTCGCGGCCACCCTGTTCGCGCTGCATTGCCGCAAGGCGCCGCAGCCAGGCGAAGGGCAGACCACCCTGGTGGACGCGCGCGCGATCGTCCGCGATCTCGATCCCGCCACGCTCGCGCAGTGGGAGCGGCTGAGCCTGACCTACAACACGAAGATGACCTATTTCGGCGGCGTGCCGCGCACCTTCCCGCTGATCGCCGTGCATCCCGAGACCGGCGAGAAGCTGCTGCGCTACCAGGAGGGCAGCGAATCCTCGCTGCAGCGCTTCGAGGTCGGCGTCTCCACGCCGGACCCGGTGCCCGAGGATTTCGTCGCGCGCGTCAACGCGCTCGCCTATTCGCCGAAGTACCTCGTCGAGCACGAGTGGCAGGACGGCGACATCGTGATGGTCGACAACTACAGCGTGCTGCACGGGCGCCGCGCCATGTCGCGCGATTCGGCCGCGCGCGAGCTGTGGCGCGTCCAGGTCTATTGAAGCGCCGGCGGCGAGGAATCCGATCTTGACTTTCGCGACTCGACCCCTGCGCGTGCTCTGCTTCGGCGAGGCGGCCACCTTCGCGCACGTGGCGCGGCCCTATTGCCTCGCGAAGGCGCTCGACAAGCGCGCCTTCGAGGTGCACTTCGCCTGCGACGCGCGTTATGCCTATGTCCACGACGATCCGGCGGTCCGCTATCACGAGATCCATTCGAAGAGCGCGCAAGCCTTCCTCGATGCGATCGAGACCGGCGCGGCCCTGTATTCGAAGCGGGAACTGATCGGGTACACGGAAGAGGATCTGGCGCTGATCCGGCATGTCGAGCCCGACGTGGTGGTCGGCGATTTCCGCCATTCCCTGTCGGTCGCCACGCGGCTGGCCGGCGTGCCCTACGTGGCGCTGATCAACGCCTACTGGAGCACCGGGGTGGACGATCCGGTGCTGCCGGTGCCCGAGATCCGCGGCCTGAACATGTCGCGGCTGCCGTTCGTGCCCAGGCTGATGCCGCTGATGGGACGCATCGTGCTGGCCTTCCAGGCCCGCGCGCTGGACGGCGCGCGCCGCCACTTCGGCCTGCCGCCGTTCGCTTCCTGCCGCGCCGGCTGGACCTTCGGCGATCGCGTCGGCTACTACGACTCGCCGTCGCTGGTGCCGCTCGCGGCGCTGCCGGCCGGGCACGCCTATCTCGGCCCGGTGAGCTGGTCGCCCGCCGTCGGCCTGCCCGACTGGTGGACCTCGCTCGACGAAGGCCGGCCGGTGGTCTATGTCTCGCTCGGCTCCTCGGGCGACGTGAGCCTGACCGACCGCATCGTCGACGGGCTGCTCGGGGCAGGCCTGCAGGTGGTGACCACCTCGGGCGGCCGCTACCTGCCGGCGCCGCGCGAGGGGCTGTACACCGCGAGCTTCCTGCCCGGTGCCGAGATCGCGCGGCGCGCCGACCTGGTGATCAGCAACGGCGGCAGCCCCACCGGCTACCAGGCGCTCGGCGAGGGCACGCCGGTGATCGGCATCCCGACCAACATGGACCAGCTGCTGGCGATGCGCTACATCGAGCGCTACGGCGCGGGGCTGACGGTGAGGCCGGTGCGCGTGCGGCGCGGCGAACTGCCGGCGATCGTCGCACGGATTCTGGCCGATCCGGCCTACGCGGCGCGCGCGCGGGAAGTGGCCGGCGCCTTCGCGCAGATGGATCCGTTCACGGCCTTCCCGGCACTGCTGCGCGAGGCGGTCGAGGCGCACGGCGCGAACAGCGCGCAGGCCGCCGGCGCCGCCGTGCCGCGAGCGGCGATGCCGGCCGCCGCGACGGCGCACTGAGAAACGGCCGGCGTGGCCATGCATGCCGGTATCGAGAATCGAGACAAGCACGACGGCATGGCCGGGCCCGCCGGAAGGCGGCCGGCGCCGATCGACGACGAGGGAGAGAGCAGGTGAGTGACAAGCATGATCTGACGATGCAGGCCTCCGCCGCGGCCGCCGTGCCGGGCACGCCGGCCGCCGCGCCCGGCGGCATCACGCCGGCGCGGGAGCACGGCGCGGCGGGCCGGGGCGGCCTGGCGCTGGCCTGTCGATGGCTAGCGGTGCTGGCCCTGGCCGCGGTGATCCTGCCGTGGCGGCCGGCAATGCCGGGCGAGGGGCTCGATCCGTCGTGGATGGCCGCGCTGAACCAGGCGCTGGCGCAGGGCCTGGTGTTCGGCCGCGACATCGTCTTCACGCTCGGGCCGTATGCGGGCGTGTTCACGCGCGTGTTCCATCCCGCCACCGACGGCCTGATGCTGGCCGCCAGCGCGGTGTTTCTGCTCGGCTACGCGAGCGCGACGCTGCAGCTCACGCGCGGCGCCGGGCGCGTGCTGCCCCTGCTGCTCGCCTTGATGATCGCCGGCGCGCTGTCGCACGACGTGCTGCTGCTCGGTTATCCGCTGCTGGTTTCGGCGGCCTGGTATCGCCATTGCCGCGGGCTCGACGCGCAGGTCGAGCCCGGCTCGGCCTGGCGCAAGCCGCTTGCCGCGCTGCTGATGTTCGCGCCGTTCGGCCTGCTGCCGCTGGTGAAAGGCTCGATGCTGCCCGCTTGCGCGGCGGCGTTGCTGCTCTGCGTGCTGCTGCTGGCCAGCCGCCGCGCGTGGGGCGTCGCGCTGGTCATGCTGCTCGCGCCGCCGCTGGCCGCCATGGCGCTGTGGCAGGCGGCGGGCCAGCCGCTGGCGGCGCTCGGGCCCTACCTGCATTCGCTGGTGGCAATGATCTCGGGCTACGAGGAGGGCATGGCGCTGGACGGCCCGGCCATCGATCTCGCGCTCTACCTGCTCCCGGCGCTGGCGCTGCTCGCCGCGATCGCCCTGCGGCGCGGTGAGGCGTTCAGGCTGCGCGCCTTCCTGCTGCTGTCCTTCGCGGCCTTCCTGTTCCTCTGCTTCAAGGGCGGCTTCGTGCGCCACGACGATCACGCGCTGATCGCCGCCAGCGCTATTGCCTTCGCGGGTCTGGTGTTCGCGCTGGCCGCGCCGTCCTGGCCGGGCGCGGGGCTGGCCGTGCTCGGCGCGGCGGCGGGCTGGGCGATCGCGCTGCACTACACCGAGGCGACGCCCGCGCGCTACGCGATGAACGTCGCGCGTACCGCGCTCGGCGTGAGCGAGGGCCTCGCGCTGCGCGCGCGCGGCGATGCGCTCGCGCAGGCCTACCGGGCACGCCTCGCGGCGCTGCGCCGCGAGCACGAGGTGCCGCTGATGAAGGGCAGTTCGGACATCTACTCGTTCTGGCAATCGGATCTGTTTGCGGCCGGCAACCAGTGGAACCCGCGCCCGGTGATCCAGAGCTACGCGGCCTACAGTCCGATGCTGGCGGGCCTGAACGCGGCGCACCTGGCCGGCGCGCGCGCGCCCGACATGGTGCTGATGCGGGTCACGCCGATCGACGGCAAGTACCCGACGCTCGACGACGGCCCGAGCTGGCCGGTGCTGATGCGCGACTACCGTCCGGTGGCGTTCCGCGACAACTTCCTCTATCTCGCGCACGCGCCGGCGCCAGCCAGTCCGCAGGCGCCGGTGCTCAAGGCCGACGCGATGCTGGGCGTGCCCGTCACGGTGCCCGATTCCGCCGTGCCGCTGATGGCGAAGCTGGACGTCGAACCGAGCCTGGCGGGGCGCCTGCGCGCCTTCGCGCTGAAGCCGGCCGCGCTGCGCATCCGCGTCACGTTGCGCGACGGCAGCGAGCAGGACTACAAGCTGGTCTCCGGCATGGCCCGCGCCGGTTTCGTGCTGAGCCCGCTGGTGCGCAATTCGACCGAGTTCGCGCTGATGTACGGCGCGCCCGGCACACTGCGCGCGCAGCAGGTGACGCGCTTCACGGTGGAGGCGGCCGAAGGCGGCGCCTATGCCTGGCAGAGCCATTACCGCGTGACGCTGACGCCTGCGCCGGTCACGCCGGCAGCCGATCCCGCCAGCCTGTTCCAGCACGACCCGCTCGGCGATCTCGCGCCGGCCGATCGCACCGCGCAGCGCCGCGAGGGCGCCTGCATGGGCAGCCTGCTGGTGCTCAACGAAACCTATCCGGCGCCCGCCAGCGCGCGTATCGGCCACGTGCTGTCGGCCGAAGGCTGGCTGGTGGCGCAGCCGCAGACCATGCGGCCGCCAGCGCGCACCTACCTGAGCCTGACCGATGCAAGCGGCCACGTGCGCTACGCGCCGACCCGCGCCATGCCGCGCCTGGACGTGCAGGACATGATCGGCGCCGGCCCCTTGCCCGATCTCGGCTACACCGCCTATCTCGACCCGGCCGGGCTGCACGGCAGGCAGACGCTCGGCGTGGCCTATGCCAGCGAGGGCGGGCTGGTGTCGTGCAGCAATACGCGCGTGGCGCTGCAGTTCGCCGACTGAGGACCCTGAGATGAACCCGAACCAACTGGCACTGCTCTATCGCAAGCGCTTCGCCGACCACGTGCTGGCGCGCAAGGACGCGATCTGGCGGACAATCTACGGCAGCTTCCTGAAGCGCTACGTGGCGCCCGGCGACACGGTGGTCGACGTCGCCTCGGGCTACGGCGAATTCATCAACCACGTGCGGGCCCGGCGCCGCATCGCGATCGACCTGAACCCCGACGCGCGCCGCAGCCTGGAGGCCGGCATCGAGTTCCACCAGGCGGCGGCCACCCAGGTTGGCGAACTGGTGGCGGGGCAGGCCGACCTGCTGTTCACCTCGAACTTCCTCGAACACCTGCCCGACAAGGCCACCCTCGACACCTTCCTGGGCTCGGTGCGGCGCGCGCTGAAGCCGGGCGGGCGCTACCTGATCCTGGGGCCGAACCTGCGCTACCTGGCGGGCGCCTACTGGGATTTCTACGACCACCATCTGGGCCTGACCGACAAGTCGCTGGCCGAGGCGCTCCACCTGGCCGGCTTCGAGATCGAGCGCTCGATCGACCGCTTCCTGCCCTACACGACACAGGGCGCGCTGCCCACGCATCCGGCGCTGGTCTGGCTCTACCTGCGCCTGCCGCCGGTCTGGCCGCTGCTCGGCAAGCAGTTCTTCATCGTCGCGCGCAAGCCTGCCGACGCCCACGCGCGCTGATCCCGACGAGGCGATTCATGCAAGCTGACAAGATACTCGTCGTCGATCTCGACGGGACGCTGATCCAGTCGGACATGCTGGTCGAGTCCGGGCTCGCCTACCTGAAGCGCTGGCCGCATCGCTTCTATCGGCCGCTGCTGTGGCTGCTGCAGGGCGGCAAGGCCGGCCTCAAGCAGCGCCTGGCCGAGGCCGCGAGCGTCGACGTGACGAGCCTGCCCTACAACGGCACGGTGCTCGAATGGCTGCGCGCCGAGCGCAGCCAGGGCCGGCCGATCACGCTGGCCACCGCCAGCGCCTCGCACTACGCCAATGCGATCGCCGGCCACCTGGGCCTGTTCGATCGCACCTTCGCCAGCGACGGCGCCGTCAACCTGTCGGCCGACAACAAGCGCGACGCGCTGGTGGGCGCCTACGGCGACAAGGGTTTCGACTACGTCGGCAATTCCCGCGACGATCTTTCCGCGTGGCGCGCGGCCGAGCGCGCCTACGTGGTCAACGCGCCCCGGCGCATCGCGCGCGAGGCGCAGCGCAACGGCAACGTCGAGCACGTGATCGACACGCGCGCCGGCACGCTGCGCGTCTGGGCCCGCGCGCTGCGCCTGCATCAATGGCTCAAGAACCTGCTGGTGTTCGTGCCGCTGTTCGCCGCGCATCGCGCCGGCGAGCCGGCGCTGTTCTGGCAGGGCCTGCTGGCCTTCCTCGCCTTCGGGCTGTGCGCCTCCAGCGTCTACGTGCTCAACGACCTGGTCGATCTCGACGACGACCGCCATCACGCGGTCAAGCGGCATCGGCCGTTCGCTAGCGGGGCGCTGTCGCTGCTCTCGGGCGCCGTCGCCTTTCCGCTGTTGCTGGCCGCCTCGCTGGCGATCGCGCTGAGCTGCCTGCCGAGCGCGTTTTCGCTGGCGCTGGCGGCCTATTACGCGTTGACGGTGGCCTATTCCTTCGTGCTCAAGCGCATGGTGATCGTCGACGTGATCGCGCTGGCCGCGCTCTACACGGCGCGGCTCGCGGCCGGCACGGCCGCCTTCGGCATGCGCCTGAGCTTCTGGCTGCTTGCCTTCTCGATGTGCATCTTCCTGAGCCTCGCGCTCGTGAAGCGCTACACCGAACTGGTGGCGCTGGCCGGCGGCCAGGCGCGCGGGCGCGGCTATGTCAGCGACGACCGCGCCATCGTGCTGGCGCTGGGCGCGGCGGCCGGCTACCTGTCGGTGCTGGTGCTCGCGCTCTACATCCAGGATCCCGTCACCCTGATGCTCTACGCCAATCCGCAACGCATCTGGCTGTCCTGCCCGCTGCTGCTGTACTGGGTCAGCCGCACCTGGATCATCACCAATCGCGGCCAGATGAACAGCGACCCGGTGTTGTTCGCCGCCACCGATGCCACCAGCCTCGGCGTGGCCGCGTTGTTCGTGCTGGTCTTCGTCAGCGCGATATGAGCACGACCGGCCTGCGATCCTGGGCGCGCTATCCGCGCCATCCGCAGACGGGCGCGCCGGTGCACTGGCGCGACAGCCTGCCCGCGCTGCTGAGCGGGCGGCAGGCTTCGGTGCTGGCCTACGGCAACGGCCGCAGCTACGGCGACAGCTGCCTGGCCGTCTCCGACCAGGTGCTGTGGATGAAGTCGCTCGACCGCTTCATCGACGCCGACTGGCAGACGGGCCGCATCCGCGCGGAAGCCGGCATGACGCTCGACGTGCTGCTCGACGCGGCGCTGCCGCGCGGCTGGATGCTGCCCGTCACGCCGGGCACGCGCTACGTGACGCTCGGCGGCGCGCTCGCCAACGACGTGCATGGCAAGAACCATCACATACGCGGCACCTTCGGCCGCCATGTCACGCGTTTCGGCCTGGTGCGCTCCGATCTCGGGCCGCTCGAGATCGATGCGCGGAGCCATCCCGAGCTGTACGCGGCGACCATCGGCGGGCTCGGCCTGACCGGCGTGATCAGCTGGGTCGAGTTGCAATTGATGCAGGTGCCCTCGGCTCGTGTCGATCTGCGCCAGATGCGCTTCGGCGGACTCGACGAGTTCTTCGCGCTGTCGAACGAGCACGATGCGCGCCACGAGTACAGCGTGGCCTGGATCGATTGCGGCAGCCGCGGCAAGGCGCTGGGCCGCGGCGTGCTGACGGTGGCCGATGCGGCGCCGGCTGAAGCGCGCGGTCAGGGCGGGCAGGGTGGGGGTAAGGGCAATGCGGCTGGCCGCTCCGGCATGCGTAGCCGGCCGTCGACGCGGCAGCTGACGGTGCCGTTCACGCCGCCGTTCTCGCTGGTGAACCGCCTGTCGGTGCCGGCCTTCAACGCGCTGCATTACTGGCGCGCCGGCCGCGCCGCCGGCAGCGCGCGGGTCGAGCTGCTGCCGTTCCTCTATCCGCTCGACGGCCTGCTCGAATGGCACCGTATCTATGGCCGGCGCGGTTTCCAGCAATACCAGTGCGTGGTGCCGGCTGCCGATGCGCGCGACGCGATGGGCGAGATGCTGGCGGCGATTGCGGCCAGCCGTGCCGGTTCCTTCCTGGCCGTGCTCAAGCGCTGCGGGGCGCTGGTCTCGCCGGGGCTGCTGTCGTTCCCGCTCGAGGGCACCTCGCTCGCGCTCGACTTCGCCCAGCACGACGCGCGCAACGCGGCGCTGTTCGCGCGGCTCGACGCGATCGTGCGCGGCGCGCGCGGCCGTCTTTATCCCGCGAAGGACGCCCATATGTCGGGCGAGGACTTCCGGCGCGCCTATCCGGCCTGGACGCGCGTCGAGGCCTTGCGCGACCCGGCGATCCAGTCGCGTTTCTGGCAACGGACCACCGAGACATGAAGACCATCCTGATCGTGGGCGCGACCTCGGCGATCGCGACCGAATGCGCGCGCCGCTGGGCCGGCGAGGGCGCCGCGCTGTGCCTGGCCGGCCGGCGCGCCGACCGGCTCGAACAGATCGCCGACGACCTGCGCCTGCGCGGAGCGTCGCGCGTCGCGACCCTCGCATTCGACGCCAATGCGCTCGACACGCACGCGGCGATGCTGGAGGCGGCCGAGCGCGCGCTGGGCCCGATCGAGCTGGCGCTGGTCGCGCACGGCTCGCTGCCCGAGCAGGCCGCCTGCGAGCGCGACGCGGCGCTGGCGGTGCGCGAGTTCAGCACCAACGGGCTGTCCACCATCGCGCTGCTCACGCCGCTGGCCAACCGGATGGCCGCGCGCGGCGCCGGCACGATCGCGGTGATCGCCTCGGTGGCGGCCGATCGCGGGCGGCCCTCGAACTACGTCTATGGCGCCGCGAAGGCTGCCGTGGTGGCGTTCTGCGAGGGCCTGCGCGCGCGGCTCGCGAAATCGGGCGTGCACGTGCTGGTGATCAAGCCCGGCTTCGTCGCCACGCCGATGACGGCCCATCTGCAATTGCCGGGGCCGCTGGTGGCGCGGCCCGAGCGCGTGGCGGCCGACATCGTGCGCGCGGTGGCGCGCCGTCGCGACGCGATCTACACGCCGTGGTTCTGGGCGGGCGTGATGTGCGCGATCCGCTGGATGCCCGGCTTCCTTTTCAAGAGAGTGTCCTTGTGAACTTGCGAGTGATCTTGCCCGGCGGCGCCGGGCTCGTCGGACAGAACCTGGTGGCGCGGCTCAAGCGCCGCGGCGTGAAAGAGATTGTGGTGCTCGACAAGCATCGCGCGAACCTGGCGGTGCTGCGCCGGCTGCATCCCGACATCGTCGCCGAATACGCCGACCTGGCCGAGCCGGGCGACTGGTCCCGCCACTTCGCGGGCGCGGACGCGGTGGTGATGCTGCAGGCGCAGATCGGCGGGCCGACGCGCGAGCCCTTCGTGCGCAACAACCTCGACAGCACGCGCCAGGTGCTGGAGGCGATCCGCCTGCACCGCGTGCCGCATACGGTGCACATCAGCTCCTCGGTGGTCGAGTCGGTCGGCGACGATTTCTACACGCAGACCAAGCGTGAGCAGGAGCAGATGGTGCTGGCCTCGGGTATCGACTGCGTGGTGCTGCGCCCGACCCTGATGTTCGGCTGGTTCGACCGCAAGCACCTGGGCTGGCTGTCGCGCTTCATGCAGCGCGTGCCGGTGTTCCCGGTGCCGGGCTCGGGGCGCTTCGTGCGCCAGCCGCTCTACGCGGGCGACTTCTGCAACGTGATCGTGGCCTGCCTGGAGGCGCGCATCCGCGGCCAGGTCTACAACATCAGCGGCCGCGAGCGCGTCGACTACATCGACCTGATCCGCGAGGTGCGCCGCGCGGTGCGCGCGCGCTGCGCGATCGTCAGGATCCCGTACCGGCTGTTCCATGCGCTGCTGACCATCTATGCCTGGTTCGATCGCGATCCGCCGTTTACCGCCGCGCAGCTGCGGGCGCTGACGGCCGGCGACGAATTCGAGGTGATCGACTGGGAGCGCATCTTCGGGGTGCGCGCCACCTCGCTGCGCGAGGCGGTCGGCGAGACCTTCGGCGACCCGGTGTACAGCCGCGTCCAGCTGGATTTCTGAGGGAGGCCCGATGGAGCGACGCAGCGACAAGCCGGCAGTGGCCGTGCTCGGCGCCGGGCCGATGGGGCTCGGCGTGGCCTACCAGCTCGCGCGCGACGGGCGCCGGGTGGTGGTGTTCGAGGCCGACGACCGGATCGGCGGGATGGCCGCCTCCTTCGATTTCGGCGGCATCGACATCGAACGCTATTACCACTTCCATGCCGCTTCGGACCACGCTTTCTTCGAGGTGTTGCGCGAGCTGGGCATGGAGGATCGCCTGCGCTGGGTCGAGACGCGCATGGGCTACTTCTACCGGAACCGTGTGCAGCGCTGGGGCAACCCGCTCGCGCTGCTGCGCTTTCGCGGCCTGGGCTGGATCGCGAAGTTCCGCTACGGGCTGCATGCGCTGCTGGCGACGCGGCGCGACCATTGGCGCGACCTGGACCGCATCGAGGCGACCGGCTGGATCCGCCGCTGGATCGGCGAGGAAGCCTGGGAGGTGCTGTGGCGGCGGCTGTTCGACTACAAGTTCTACGAGCACGCGCAGGATCTCTCGGCCGCCTGGATCTGGAGTCGCATCCGCCGCATCGGCCGCTCGCGCTACAGCCTGATGCGCGAGAAGCTCGGCTACCTGGAGGGCGGCTCGGCGGCGCTGCTCGAGGCGATGCGCGCCGAGATCGAGCGCCGCGGCGGCGAGCTGCGGCTCGGCCAGCCGGTGCAGCGCGTGCTGATCGAGGCGGGCCGCGTGAGGGGCGTGCTCACCGCCGCCGGCGAGCAGCGCTTCGAGCAGGTGATCAGCACCGTGCCGCTGGCTCACGCGTCGCGCCTGATGCCGGACCTGCCGGCCGAGATCCTCGACGCCTGGCGCGCGATTCCGAACGTCGCCGTGGTCTGTGTGATCGTCAAGCTGGCGAAGCCGGTGAGCGACAACTTCTGGCTCAACGTTAACGATCCCGCCATGGATATTCCGGGCATCGTCGAATACACCAACCTGCGCCCGCTCGATGCGCATGTGGTCTACGTGCCGTTCTACATGCCGGGCACGCATCCGAAGTACGCCGAGCCGGATGCGGCCTACGAGACCAAGGTGGTCGGCTACCTGCGTCGCATCAATCCGGCACTGAGCGCCGAGGATGTGCTGGAGGTGAGGGTGAACCGCTATCGTCACGCGCAGCCTGTCTGCGGCCCGGGCTTCCTCGATCGGCTGCCGCCGATCCGCACGCCGGTGGAAGGCCTGTTGGTGGCCGATACCTGCCACTACTACCCGGAAGATCGCGGGATTTCCGAAAGCATCGGCCTGGCGCGCCGGATGGCGCGCATGCTATGAGCGCGCCGGGTTCCGGAGCCGCGGGAGCGGGAGCGGGAACGGGAACGGGAACGGGAACGGGAACGGGAACGGGAACGGGAACGGGAACGGGAACGGCGACGACGGCGGTCGGGAGAGAGGGCTCGCGCCGTTTCGCGCGTTTTCTCGCCACCGGCGGCATCGCGGCGGCGGCCAACCTCGGCTCGCGCATGCTGTTCAGCCTGTGGCTGCCCTATACCACGGCGATCGTGCTGGCCTGGGTGGTGGGCGTGAGCTGCGGCTACCTACTGGCGCGCCGCTACGTGTTCGGCGCGGGCGGCCAGCGCACCTGGCGCTCGGCGGCCGCCTTCACGGCCGTCAACCTGTTCGCGCTGCCGCAGACCTGGGCCGTCAGCGTGGGGCTCGCCCAGCACCTGATGCCGGCCGTCGGCTTCGGCTGGCATGCGCAGGACCTGGCGCACCTGGCCGGCGTCGGGGCACCTGTGTTCACCAGCTACTTCGCGCATCGAAACTGGTCGTTTCGCTGAGGTCGCGCGTCGAGCGGGCCCGGCCGTGGCTGGCAGGGGCCGTCGCTCAGCCGCGCGGCCCGGTATCAGCCCAGTTTCGGCCACCGCCTGGATCACCTTGAGTCGATCAAGCTCTCGCATCGTCAGTGTCACCAATCCGGTTGGCTGCATGGTCGGCTCCGCGCTTGCTCCACGAGCCGTCCAGCATGCCAGCAGTCAAAAACACGACATCTGTAAATGGCCAGAAGGGGGTGCGGCGGAATTCTTGGACTATTAGGAGCTAGTCCAAGAATTCCGCCGCATCCCCGAACACGACATTAGGATATGGCTGCTACACCCGTTGGGCCCGCCAAATTTGTCGCATCAGCGCCGGATCGTTTCGCAGCTCACCACGACACCGCGCTCGAACAGCAATTCTTCGACATCGCGCAGGCTGAGCTGGAAGCGGAAATACCACCGCACGGCCTGAGCAATGGTGGCCGCAGGAAACCGGCGTCCACGATAGAGCGAGGTCGTTTTCATGTCGTTACCTACGCCAACGTGACAATGCCGGTGCGTCGTTAAAAGACCGCGTGCCTTGAGCGAGGGATTGGGCACGCGGACCGGCATGCTGGACTCCAGCTAAAAATGCTTTGCTAGCATTAACGGTTCGGGGTCACCCCGGTGGGCTTGGTGGCGGCGGTGGCGCTGCGCAACTCGCCCATGGCGGACAGCAGTGAGCCTTGCATATCGTCGCCATCCAATGACCAACTGAACACGCCGCCCAGCTGCTGGGCTTTGACGTAGCCCAGCTTGGTGCGGATCACATCCGGTGTGTCATAACTCCAGAACTGCGTGCCGTCATAGCTCCACAGCTGCTTGGTGACGGGATGCACATAACGCGTGCCTGCGCGGCCCCCCAGCACACGATAGTCCTCGTAACCCGCCTCGTAAGTGCCGGGCGCGGGGCCGGTGGCGCTTTGATACAGGCCATTGCCATTAGGGCCGGCGGCCACGCCGGTCCAGCCGCGGCCATAGAAGGGGATGCCCACATTGATGCGGTTGCGGGCCAGGCCAGCGCTGACCAGGGCATTCACCGCGTCGTCGATATCATAGAACTTGGCGTCGTTCTGGGCCGGATTGGCCGGATCCGGGTAGAGGTTGGACTGGAAGTTGGTGGGGCCCTGCGCTTCCCAGCCGCCATGGAAGTCATAAGACATCACATTGGCCCAGTCCAGGTAAGTGCCGTAGTTGCTCGGTTCGGTATTGCGGATTTTGTCCACTCCGGCGCCCAGCGCGGCGGAAAGGTAATAGCGACGCTTGTTCTGCTGGCCCAGCGCATCCAGCTGACGGCGGAACTCCGCCAGCAGCAGGGTGAAGTTTTGCTTGTCCGCCGCGCTGTAATGATTGGTGGGCAGGCCACCGGCCACCGGGTATTCCCAGTCGATGTCAAAGCCGTCAAACACGCCCAGCGCCACACCCTGTCCCCCAGCGTTTTCTTGTTGCGGCAGGTTGCCCTTGATGTAGAGGTTGATGCAGGAGGAAACCAGCGCCTGGCGGCTGGCGTCGCTGGCGGCTACGGTGGAGAAGTTCTTGGACCAGGTCCAGCCGCCCAGGGAGATCAGCACCTTGAGCTGCGGATTTTTCAGTTTCAGCTTACGCAGTTGGTTGAAGTTGCCGCGTAGTGGGGTGTCCCAGCTGTCTGCCTGGCCGTCCACGGACTCCGCCGCGGGGAAGGCGCGCTGGTAATCCGCCCAGGCGTCGCCGCCATCGCCATTGCCGCTTTCCGCCACCGTGACCATGCCGCACTGGCCGTTGGCGTAGACATTGCCAAAAGCGTAGTTGAGCACGGTGAGTTTTTTATCGCCGCCGCTGGCCGCCAGGTTTTTCACAAAGTACTGGCGCTGATAAATGCCCCATTGGGTGAAATAAGAGCCCACGTTGTAGCCCACGGTGGGCGTGGGTTCCGGCGGCACGCCGCTGCCTGAGCCGCCGCCGCTGACAGGCGCGCATGAGTTGGCGGCGCGCTGCTGCCAAACGGACCCTTGGCTGGCTGTAGGCGTTTCCCCTCGCGTCCACCATTGCGCTTGCCAGGTTTGGCCGTTGTACAAGGCGTAATCGCCCGCGTTATAGATCTGGCTGGATTGCCAGGCGCTGCAGCTGGGCAGGGCATAGGCCGCAGAGCTGGCCACGAAGAGGCTGCTCGCGCCGATCAGGGGCAGGCACAGGCGGTGAATCGAACGTTGCATTACATTCTCCTTTGCTTTATGGCGGATGCCGGTGATGAAGCCTGGCTTACTTTGGTATGTATTTGGTATTAAATTGGTATCAGTATTGGCCAGGATTTGTGAAATGCAAGGAGAATTTCGGGGCGCTTCAGGAAATCTATGGCCCCCCCTTTTTTGCAAGACTGATTTCGATGTCGTTGTTGGCTTGCGTAAATCTATTCGGCGTCGTTTAGGGGAATGACTCACCGCGCCACGATGAGATTCGCGCCTGGCGGTCCTAAAAACGGAATCAGTCTCCGGCATAGTTGCTTGGAAAACGATTATTTAGAAAAATCCATCTTGATCGGCTGCAGATGTCAGGGGTAATCGATATCCCGAAAAATCCGGCGATGACAATGTGATAACTGTTAAGTCAACCTGAATACGCTGTTGAAGCGCATCGTATTCTTGAACATCGGCACGGATATGCATTTAAATGCGTAACAATGTCCACGACGGGGCCCTGCGCGAGATCCGCGCTCGCATTGCTGTCCATACCCGAAGCAGGGCGCGGAGGGCTGCGAGTCTCGTTGAGACGTCGCAGCCCGAGCACGCGCTCGAGGGCTGGTTCGACCCCAGCTCATTGCGCGGCTCACGGCCGCCGACGTCGCTACGTGTGCCGATCTGCTCACACTGACTCGCAAGCGGCGTCAGCGCTGGTATCGCGCGGCGCTGTACCGGCCCGCCCGGCGCACACCTGGCAAACCACGGTCCGTGACGGCGTTACGAGGAAGTGCTGTGGAAGTTCTTCTACGGGCTTCCGGCATGAAGTTGTACCGCATCGCCGACACGCGGCACACGATCTGGAGCGGCGCCGGTGCGATGCTGATCGGCGGACGCTTCAACAGCCCGGGCCGTCCGGTCATTTACGCGGCGCTGACGTTCGCGGGCGCCATGCTCAAGGTGCTCGTCCACGCGCGTATCGGCAGGGTGCCAAAGACGCACGCATGCGTCGAGTCGACCGTGTCCGATGACGTGAGCATCGAACGACACACCGCCGAATCGCTGCCCGAAGGGTGGGACGCCCCGGCGCAGCAGATCGCCCGTCGATTCGGCGACGCATGGCTGACGGAAGCGCGCAGCGCGATCCTGGTCGTGCCGTCGGTCGTCGCGCGCGCCGAATACAACGCGCTGGTGAATCCCGCACACCCGGACGCCGTACGGATTGTCGTTGCGGAACCGCGGCCGGTCGTTTGGGATGAACGACTGTTTGTCATGCCGGCGGCGGCGCATCGTAACCCGGCTGCGTGGCACGCGCCGCGACGCGACGGCGACGCGGACGTCAGCGTTCGTGACGTTGACTGCAGTCCTCTAATATAAACCAGACCCTATTAATGTCATGGCCATTTCAAGATGTCGTGGCGCCAGCTAAATAGAAATGTCCGGTTTTGAGGTTGGTTTGGCTGTCTGCTTTGCTTCGGTTTGTTCGTTACGCAGTGTCGAAGGAGGGCGTCTGAACG
>NZ_CADESW010000006.1 GCF_902830275.1 Burkholderia stagnalis
ATCCTCCGGTTGCCGGGAAATGCGTGCATTTTCCACCTGGGCACATCGATGCCGTTGGCCCGTGAGGATCCACCTCTTCCTCCGCACTCACATTCACGGGTGGGACGCGTTCATTTCAATTCTCCGTAACGAATTCGGGGCAACGGTCAGTCGACGCGGTTCAGGCTCGCGAAGGTCTCGCCGCGCTCGACCAGCGACACGATCAGCGGCGACGGCTTCCAGAACAGCGGATCCTCTTTCGCGAACGCGCGCAGGTCGGCGAGCACGTTCGCGAGGCCGACGGTATCCGCGTAGTGCATCGGGCCGCCGCGGTGGCGCGGGAAGCCGTAGCCGTGCAGGAACACCGCGTCGACGTCGAGCGGGCGCAGCGCGATCTTCTCGTGCACCACGTTCGCGCCTTCGTTGATCATCGCGGCGAGGTAGCGGCGCAGGATCTCGTCGTCGGTGAACGCGCGCGGCGCGATGCCCTTCTTCGCGCGTTCCTCCGCGACGATCGCATCGACCTCGGGGTCCGGCGTGCCGGTGCGCGCGCCGTCCGGATACAGGTAATAGCCGCGCCCCGTCTTCTGCCCGAACCAGCCGCGCTCGCACAGCCGGTCGGAAATCCCGACATAGCGCGCGCGCGGATCGCGCGTCGCCGCACGGCGCTTGCGGGTCGCCCAGCCGATGTCGCCGCCCGCGAGGTCGACGACCTGGAACGGCCCCATCGGGAAGCCGAACGCGCGCACCGCGCGGTCGATCTGGTACGGCGACGCGCCGTCTTCCATCAGGTAGTCGGCCGCGGTGCGATAGACCGCGAGGATCCGGTTGCCGATGAAGCCGTCGCAGACGCCCGCGTGCACCGGCGTCTTCTTCAGCAGCTTCGCCAGCGCGAACGCGGTCGCGACGACCTCCGGGCTCACGCGCGCGGGCACGACGATCTCGAGCAGCTTCATGATGTTGGCCGGCGAGAAGAAATGCAGGCCGATCACGTCGCCGGGCCGCTCGATGCTCGCGGCCAGCCGGTCGATGTCGAGATACGACGTGTTGGTCGCGAGCACCGCGCCCGGCTTGCACGCGCGCGCAAGCGCCGCGAACACGGCCTGCTTGACGTCCATGTCCTCGAACACGGCCTCGATCACGACGTCGACCTGCGCGAGCGCGTCGTACGACGTGCTGCCCTTCAGCCGCGCCAGCCGCGCCGCATGCGCGGCGGGCGTCATGCGGCCCTTCGCGACGAGCCCGTCGTAGACCTTCTCGACGTGCGCGCGGCCGCGCGCGAGCGACGCGTCGTCGCGCTCGATCATCGTCACCGGCAGCCCGGCGTCGAGCGCGGCCACCGCGATGCCCGCGCCCATCGTGCCGCCGCCCACCACGCCGATCCGCTCGACCGGCCGCGCGCTCGCGTGGCGCGCCTCGGGCGCCTTCGCGGCCTCGCGCTCCGCGAAGAACGCATGCACGAGGCCCGCGCGCTGCGGGCTGTCGATGCACTGCAGGAACAGGCTGCGTTCGAGCGCCATCCCCGCATCGAACGACTGCGTGAGCGCGGCCTCGACCGCGTCGACGATCTTCGCCGGCGAGAACAGCCCGCGCGACTTCTTCGCGAGTTCGTCGCGCGCCGCGTCGATCGCCGCTTGCGCGGCCGCGCGGTCCGCCAGCCCCTGCGCGTCGCGGCTGCGCCGCGCGGGCGCGCCGAGCGACAGCAATTCCTGCACGTATGCGAGCCCTTCGGCGAGCGTGTCGTCGCTGTGCGCGAGACGGTCGACGAGGCCGAGCGCGAGCGCCTCGTCCGCGCTCGCGTGGCGGCCGGACAGCATCAGGTCGAGCGCGGCCTTCGCGCCGATCAGGCGCGGCGCGCGCTGCGTGCCGCCCGCGCCGGGCAGCAGGCCGAGCGTCACTTCGGGCAGGCCGAGCTTCGCGCCCGGCACCGCGAGCCGGTAATGCGCGGCCAGCGCGACCTCGAGGCCTCCGCCGAGCGTCGCGCCGTGCAGCGCGACCACGACCGGCTTCGCGCTCGACTCGATCCGCTCGCACACGTCCGGCAGCGACGGCGGCACGGGCGGCTTGCCGAACTCGCGGATGTCGGCGCCCGCGATGAAGTTGCGCCCCGCGCCGACGATCAGCACCGCGTGGATCGCGGCGTCGGACTGCGCGGCGTCGAGCGCATCGGCGAGGCCGCGCCGGACGTCGGCGGACAGCGCGTTGACGGGCGGATGGTCTAGTGTGACGACCAGCACCTTGTCGCGCCGTTCGCGCGTGACCGGGCCGGTGTCGGGGGAGGGGGAGAGGTTCATCGGGGCACCTGCGATGCGGGAGAGGTCACCGGCCGGACGCCGGGCGTGACTCGATTCTCGATTGATCGAGATTCATTGACAATTCCCTCGCTCTTTTACAAGCTGTCAAATCCGGCTTGACTCTGAATGCGTGCAAACCGTTAAACGGGACAGATGAGGAGACCTCGGGCATGGACCTGAACGCGCTGACGCTGCTCGTCGAGATTCTCGACGCGGGCAATCTCAGCAAGGCTGCGCAGCGGCTCAAGATGAGCCGCGCGAACGTCAGCTACCGGCTGAACCAGCTCGAGCGCTCGATCGGCCAGCAGCTGGTGCGGCGCACGACGCGCCGCATCGAGCCGACCGAGATCGGGCTGAAGCTGTACGAGCATGGCCGGCGCATCCGCAACGAGCTGCTCGCCGCGCAGGAATCGGTGACGACGCTCGGCCAGGACCTGCAGGGCCGCGTGCGGCTGTCGGTGCCGAGCGGCTACGGGCAGCTCGTGATGTCGGACTGGCTGCTCGCGTTCAAGCGGCTGTATCCGGGCATCGTGCTCGACGTCGTGTTCGAGAACCGCGTCGAGGATCTCGTGCGCGACGAGGTCGACATCGCGATCCGCGTGATGTCCGAGCCGCCGCAGAACCTCGTCGCGCGCGACATGGGCGCGGTGCGCTACGTCGCGTGCGCGTCGCCGGCGTTCGCGGCCGCGCACGGGATGCCGGCCGGGCTCGACGCGCTGTCGGACGCGCCCGTGATCACCGCGACGGTGATGGGCCGCCAGTTGCGGATCGCCGCGTATCTCGGCGACGAGCGCCACGAGGTGCTGCTCGAGCCGACGCTGATCTCGGAGAACTTCCTGTTCCTGCGCCAGGCGATCCTCGCTGGGCTCGGCGTCGGCATCGTGCCGGACTACGTCGTGCACGACGACGTGCGGCGCGGCGCGGTCGTCACGTCGCTCGACGCATACCGGCTGTCGATCTTCGGCACGCACATGTACATGCTCTACATGCCGAACCGCCACCACACGCGTGCGACCGCAACGTTCATAGAGTTCATCCTCGAACAGGCCGGAAAGACCGGCCGGGGCGGGCCGAACGCGCTGCGTCAGGGTTTCCGGTCGGATGACAATGCGCTCGCGGCGCGGCGACAATAGCGCGCGCCGGAGCGCGTCGGCCGATACCGGCGCGCCGCCGCTTCGTTTCAGGTTCCCGCATTCACACCTGCCGAGGGTTCAATGTCCGACCGGATCCGCCTGCGCCCGCGTTCGTGGGCGATGCTCGCCGCCGCTGCCGCGCTCGTCGCGTTCAATGCCGCGTGCACGTCCCCCGCGCCGCCCGCCGGCGCGGCAGCCGCGCCCGCCACGGCCTCCGCCGCATCGGCCGCCGTCGCGCCGGTCGCGCATGCGCCCGAGCTGTCGTCCGGCTGGATCGACAAGCCGGGCTGGACCGCGCAGCGCTACATGGTGGCCGCCGCGAATCCGCTCGCGGCGCAGGCCGGCTACGAGATGCTGAAGGCGGGCGGCACCGCGATCGACGCGGCCATCGCAACGCAGATGGTGCTGGCGCTCGTCGAGCCGCAATCGTCGGGCATCGGCGGCGGCGCGTTCATGCTGTATTTCGACGGCAAGGCCGCGCAGGCGTACGACGGCCGCGAAACCGCGCCGGCCGCCGCGACCGAGCGCCTGTTCTACGGGCCGACCGGCCAGCCGATGAGCTTCTACGAGGGCGTCGTCGGCGGGCGCTCGGTCGGCACGCCCGGCGTGCTGCGCATGCTCGACGCCGCCCACCGCGCGCACGGCAGGCTGCCGTGGCGGCGCCTGTTCCAGCCGGCGATCCGGCTCGCCGAGCACGGCTTCACGATCAGCCCGCGGCTCGCGACGCTGATCGCGAGCGACAGGTACCTGATGAAGGACCCGGCCGCGCGCGCGTATTTCTACAACCCGGACGGCACGCCGAAACCGGCCGGCACGATCCTGAAGAACCCGCCGCTCGCGGCCGTGCTGCGCCAGGTCGCGGACCACGGCGCGAACGCGTTCTACTCGGGCGCGATCGCGCGCGACATCGTCGCGAAGGTGCGCCGGCACCCGACCAACCCGGGCCTGCTGTCGCTGCAGGATCTCGCGCGCTACAAGGCGAAGGTGCGCGAGCCGCTGTGCACCGACTACCGCCGCTCGGTGGTGTGCGGGATGCCGCCGCCGTCGTCGGGCGGCCTCGCGATCGCGCAGATGCTCGGCATCCTCGAGGCGATGCCCGACTGGCAGCAGATCGGCGCGCAGAAGCCGGTGCGCAACGACGTCGGCTTCGAGCCGACGCCGTTCGCCGCGCACCTGTTCAGCGAGGCCGGCCGCCTCGCGTACGCGGACCGCGCGCGCTACGTCGCGGATCCGGATTTCGCGCCGCTGCCGGGCGGCGGCTGGGCGAGCCTCGTCGACAAGCGCTATCTCGCGCAGCGCGCGCGCCTGATCGGCGACGGCAGCATGGGCGCCGCGCAGGCCGGCACGCCGCAGGGCGCGACGCTCGCGCTCGCCGACGACCGCAGCCCCGAGCTGCCGTCGACGTCCGACCTCGCGATCGTCGACCGTTACGGCCAGGCGCTGTCGATGACGACGAGCGTCGAGGACGCGTTCGGCTCACGGATGATGGTGCGCGGCTTCATGCTGAACAACCAGCTCACCGATTTCTCGTTCGTGTCGAGCGAGAACGGCCGGCCGGTCGCGAACCGCGTGCAGCCCGGCAAGCGGCCGCGCTCGGCGATGTCGCCGGAACTCGTGTTCGACAAGAAGACGAAGCAGGTCACGCTGGCGGTCGGCTCCGCGGGCGGGCCGGCGATCATCAATCACGTTTCGAAGGCGCTGGTCGGCGTGCTCGACTGGGGGATGACGATGCAGCAGGCGATCGCGCTGCCGAACTTCGGGTCGATGAACGGGCCGACGCAGCTCGAGCGCGGCCGCGTGTCGGACGCGCTCGTCGACGGGCTGAAGGGGCGCGGGCACGACGTGCAGGTCGTCCAGATGAATTCGGGGCTGCAGGGCATCCAGCGGCTGAACGTCGAGGGGCGCACGGTCTGGTTCGGCGGCGCGGACCCACGGCGCGAAGGGATCGCGATGGGGGATTGAGAACCGGGCGATGCATTCATCGCTGCGTGCGGCGGCCTGCCGACGATCGTGCGCATGCGCATCCGAGCGGCCGCCGGCGCGATGGCGCGCGCGAGCCGCGCACGTCGCGTCGGGCCGCCAAGGTCACACGGCCTATCCCCTTCCCTTCCACGGCACGACCCGCCGCTCGACCCAGCGCATCGCGAGATCGAACAGCCACGCGATCGCGCCGATGATCAGGATTCCCATCACGACGAGATCCGTGCGCAGGAAGCTCGACGCGTTGAGCACCATCTGCCCGAGCCCGGCCGTCGCGGCGACCATCTCGGCCGCGACGAGCGTCGTCCAGCCGAAGCCGATCGCGATCCGCAGCCCGGTGAGGATTTCCGGCAGCGCGGCCGGCAGCACCACGTGCCGCACGATCTGCGCAAAGCTGCCGCCGAGCGAATACGCGGCGTTGATCTGCTCGACCGTCGCGGCCCGCACGCCCGCGCGCGCCGCCATCGCGATCGGCGCGAAGCACGCGAGGAAGATCACGACGAGCTTCGCGGTCTCGTCGATGCCGAACCAGATCACGACGAGCGGCAGGTAGGCAAGCGGCGGCAGTGGCCGGTAGAACTCCAGCAGCGGATCGAGCACGCCGCGCGCGACGCGGCTCACGCCCATCAGGATGCCGGCCGGCACGCCGAGCGCGGTTGCCAGCACGAACGCGCCGAACACGCGCGCGGCGCTCCACAGCAGGTGCTCGGACAGCGGCAGGCCGCCCTGGATGCGCCCGTGCCACGCGTCGACGAACGCGGCCCACACCGCTTCCGGCGCGGGCAGGAACAGCGGCGGCAGCCATTGACGGTGCGTCGCGACCCACCACAGCACGGCCAGCGCAGCCACCGTCGCCACGCTCAGCGCGCCCGTCTTCCCCTGCCCCGGCAACCGGTAGCGGCGCGACGCGCGCGCGGGCCGCGCGGCGGCGGCACGCTGCGGCGCGGCCGTGCGATCCTGCTCGAAACCTGCGGCCGCGCGATCGGCCGCCCACGAATCCTGCGTGCTCATGCTGTCCTGCCTGTGCAAAGTGCTGATCCGGCCGTGTCCGACGGCCGCGCCCTGCCGCGCGAGCTCGCTCGTCACGCAGCCTCTCCGACCGTCTCGTCGCGATGCAGATATGCGATCAGCCGCTCGCGCCACGCGATGAAATCGGGCGACGACTTCACCGCGCGCGCATCGCGCGATTCGACGTAGCGGCGCGCGAACGGCAGCTCGAAGGTCTCGGCGATGCGGCCCGGCCCCGGCGTCATCACGACGAGCCGCGTCGCGAGAAACAGCGCCTCCTCGACGTCGTGCGTGATGAAGAACACCGTCTTGCCGGTGCGTGCCCACACGTCGAGCACGAGCGCCTGCATCGTGCCGCGCGTCATCGCGTCGAGCGCGCCCATCGGCTCGTCCATCAGCAGCACGCGCGGATCGCTGGCCAGCGCGCGCGCGATGCCGACGCGCTGCTGCATGCCGCCCGACAATTCGTACACGCGTGCCTGCGCATGGCGCTCGAGCCCGACGAGCGCCAGCATCTCCTGCGCACGCCGCGTGCGCTCGGCCTTCGGCACGCGCGCGAAGCGCAGCCCGAGCGCGACGTTGTCGAGCACGTCGAGCCACGGCAGCAGCGCGTATTTCTGGAACACGACGCCGCGGTCCGCGCCGGGGCCCGTCACGGTCGCGCCGTCGACGCGGACTTCGCCGGTCGTCGGCGCGACGAAGCCGGCCATGCAGTTCAGCAACGTCGTCTTGCCGCAGCCCGACGCGCCGAGCGCGACGACGAACTCGCCCGACTCGAGCGTCAGGTCGACCTGCGCGAGCGCCTGCGTCGTCGGCCGCCCGCGCTCGCCCGGATAAGCCACCGACACCTGTCGGACTTCCAGCGTGCTCATGTCTGTCGCTCCGCGATGCGTCGCCGCGCGTTCAGCGCGCGGCCTTCTGCACGAACTGCGGATCGACGCCGACCGAGTAATCGGCGAGCACCGTCTGGATCGTGCCCTGCGTCTTCAGGAACGCGGCCGTCGCCGCGAGCGACTTCGCCGCGCCCGATTGCGCGCCGCCGCCGAGCCACGTCGGCGATGCCTGCTCGGCCGGCGTCGGGAACGCATAGAGCGCGAGGCTCGCGGGCACGTCCTGCGCGTTCGCGCCCGACACCTTCGCGACGGCCGCGACCTGCGGCGAGCCGAGCTTCCAGGCGGCGGCATGCGCGCGGTAATCGGCGTCGGCGGACGCGAGCACCTTCACGAAGCGCGCGACGAACTCGGGGTTGTCGCGCGCGAACTTGCGGCTCACGACGAAGCCGTCGAAGGTCGCCTTGCCGCTCTGCTTCGCGACCTGGCCGGACGTCGTCAGCACCGTGCCGGACTGCTTGACCTTCGCGAGCACCGGGTCCCAGATGTAGGTTGCGTCGATGTCGCCGCGCGTCCACGCCGCCGCGACTTCGGGCGGGCGCAGGTTGACGATCTTCACGTCGTTCGGGTTGACGCCCGCGGCCTGCAGCGCGACGAGCGTATGGAAGTGCGACGTCGACACGAACGGCACGCCGATCTTCCTGCCCTTGAGCGCGGCAACGTTGGTCACGCCCGAGCCGTTGCGCGCGACGAGCGCCTCGGCGTCGTTGATGTTGTCGAGGATCCAGAACAGCGAGATGTCGAGCCCCTGCGACAGGCCGGCCGCGATCGGGCTCGAGCCCGCCTCGCCGAGCTGCACCGAGCCCGACGCGAGCGCGCGGATCACGTCCGCGCCGCTGTCGAGCTTGCGGAACGTGACCTTGTAGCCGGTCGCCTTCTCGACTTCGCCGCTCGCCTGCGCGTAGCGCCACGGCACGACCATGTCTTGGTACGCGATCACGACCTCGCGCGATTCGGCGTGCGCCGCGCCGAGCGCGGCAAAGGCGGTCAGCGCGACGACGGCGCGGCGGACGAAGCTGAAACGGGACATGCGGCTCTCCTTCGGAATGCGGGCGTTGCTGCGGGAGAGCCGACTATAGGAGGTTTGCGCGGGGCCGGAGCGAACTTATCCTGCGAAGCTATCGACGCCGTTTCCGCTTTGCTTTCCACGCTGGATTGGATCGCGCGTCCGGTCGGGTGGCGATTGTCGTGCGCGGGCGCGGGCCGCTGCCGGGCGACACAGACAAAAAAGCCCGCATCGCTGCGGGCTTTTCCGGGTTCGCCGTGACGAAGCGAAGGCGCTTGTATCTTTAGACCACGCCCGCCCCATGCGCCTGCAGATCCGCGTGATAGCTCGACCGCACCATCGCGCCGACCGCCGCGTGCGTGAAGCCCATCTTGTACGCCTCTTCCTCGTACATCTTGAAGGTGTCCGGATGCACGTATGCGCGCACCGGCAGGTGGTGCTCGGACGGCTGCAGGTACTGGCCGATCGTCAGCATGTCGACGTCGTGCGCGCGCAGGTCGCGCATCACCTGCAGGATTTCCTCTTCGGTCTCGCCGAGGCCGACCATCAGGCCCGACTTCGTCGCGACGTCCGGATGCAGCGCCTTGAAGTCCTTCAGCAGCTTCAGCGAGTGCGCGTAGTCCGAACCGGGGCGCGCTTCCTTGTACAGGCGCGGCACCGTCTCGAGGTTGTGGTTCATCACGTCAGGCGGCGCGGCGTTCAGGATCGAGATCGCGCGGTCGAGACGGCCGCGGAAATCCGGCGTGAGAATTTCGATGCGCGTGTCCGGCGACTGCGCGCGCGTTTCGCGGATGCACTCGACGAAGTGGGCGGCGCCGCCGTCGCGCAGGTCGTCGCGGTCGACGCTCGTGATCACCACGTACTTGAGCTTCAGCGCGGCGATCGTGCGGGCGAGGTTCTTCGGTTCGTCCGCGTCGAGCGGATCGGGGCGGCCGTGGCCGACGTCGCAGAACGGGCAGCGGCGCGTGCACTTGTCGCCCATGATCATGAACGTCGCGGTGCCCTTGCCGAAGCATTCGCCGATGTTCGGGCAGCTCGCTTCCTCGCACACGGTGTGCAGGTTGTGCTCGCGCAGGATCGTCTTGATCTCGTTGAAGCGCGAGCTGCCGGTGGCCGCCTTCACGCGGATCCACTCGGGCTTCTTCAGCTTCTCGATCGGAATGACCTTGATCGGGATGCGCGCCGTCTTCGCCTGCGCCTTCTGCTTGGCGGTCGGATCGTAGGCAGGGGTCGTCGCGGCCGAATCAGCCGGTGCGGGGGAAGCGGTAACGTCAGTCATTCGAATGTTCCAGTGCCTGCGGCTTGTCGGCGGCCGCGAGTTCGCCGTCGAGGTTGGCGATCAGACGGCGCACCAGCGTGTGCGCGACGTCGTTCCAGTCGGCGGCAACCTCGAGGCTCGCCATGTCGACGGTTTCCAGTCCGGCATAGCCGCACGGGTTGATCGCAAGAAACGGGCGCAGATCCATCTTCACGTTCAGGCACAGCCCGTGATAGCTGCAGCCGTTGCGGATCTTCAGGCCGAGGGCCGCGATCTTCGCGCCTTCGTGCACGCCGGATGCCACGTAGATGCCCGGCGCGCCCGCCTTGCGGACCGAAGCGAGATTATACGCCGCGAGGGTTTCGATCACGGCCTCCTCGATCTTCGTCACGAGCGTGCGCACCATCAGCTTGCGCCGGCGCAGGTCGAGCAGCAGGTAGACGACGATCTGGCCGGGGCCGTGGTAGGTGATCTGCCCGCCGCGGTCGACCTTGACGAGCGGCACGCCGCTGTCGGCCACCAGCAGGTGGGCCGGGTCGCCCGCCTGCCCGAGCGTGTAGACGGGCGGATGCTCGACGACCCAGATCTCGTCGCCGGTGTCGGCCGTGCGCGAATCGGTGAACGCGCGCATCGCGTCGAAGCTCGCCTCGTACGACTCGACGCCGCGCCAGCGAACCGTGACGGCCGGTTGGACGACCGGCTGGGCAGCCGGTAGAACGACCGGCTGGTCCGGCTGATCCGGCTGGGCCGCAGCGGCGGCGGGTGAATCGGAAGCGGCGACAGGCGTGGACACGATGAAAACCGGCGAGACGGACATGGGCGGTAGTTTACCGAAAACCCATGGGTCT
Source organism: Burkholderia stagnalis (assembly GCF_902830275.1). GTDB lineage: Bacteria > Pseudomonadota > Gammaproteobacteria > Burkholderiales > Burkholderiaceae > Burkholderia > Burkholderia stagnalis. Next base: position 10,397 of record NZ_CADESW010000006.1, read on the forward strand.
CGCCGGCAATGGAAAGGGACGGATCGTCGGCATCCGCCCCGGCAGGAAGGCTGCGCGTCAGACGGTGCGCCAGCCGTCGTTGAGCAGCGCGGCGACGCGCTCGCGCAGCTTTTCGAGGCCCTTGCGCGCGATCTCCTTCGGCGGCCGCGCGACGGAGAACGCGACATGGGCGCTCTGCCCACCCTCGGCGCTCAGCCACAGCCGCTCGCCGCGGCGCAGCTTCAGCGTTTCGCCGTCCGCGAGGAAGTAGTCGTCGACGTCGTTGCTGCGCGTCGCCCACACCGGCCCGCACTGAATCGTCAGCCGCGTGCTGCGCTGCACCTTCAGCGGGACGGTTTCGCCAGGGGGGATTTCGAACGTGATGCTTGAAGAGATTTCTTGCATGATCGGCTCCACCAAAAAATGCTTCGATGGCTACAATCGTAGTCATCTACAGGCGTCCGACCAAACGACCAATTTTCACGTCAATGTGAGGAAAATTATCAAATGGACCTGCGCCAGCTCCCCCCGCTGAACGCGATTCGCGCGTTCGAGGCGGCCGCCCGCCACGAAAACTTCTCGCGCGCCGCCGACGAGCTGTTCGTCACGCACGGCGCGGTCAGCCACCAGGTGCGCGCGCTCGAGGAGGAACTCGGCGTGCAGCTGTTCACCCGCAACGGCAAGCGCCTGTGCCTGACCGACGCGGGCAACCGCTATGCGCAACAGATCCGCACCGCGCTGATGATGCTCGCCGACGCCACCCGCGAAGTGCGCGCGAGCGACCGCGACCGGCGGCTCGTGATCTCGATGCTGTCGTCGTTCGCGGCGCGCTTCGTGACGCCGCGTATCGGCTCGTTCATCGAGCGGCATCCGGAAATCGACGTGGAGTTGCAGTCGACCAACGCCATCACCGATTTCGCGCGCGACGACGTCGATCTCGCGATCCGCTTCGGGTTCGGCAACTATCCGGGGCTGTACGTGGAGCCGCTGCTCGAGGAAGCGTTCTTCCCGGCCTGCGCGCCGACGCTGAACGGCGGCGTGCTGCCGAAGACGCCGGCCGATCTCGTGCGCTACAACCTGCTGCGCTCGGACGACGAGCTGTGGCGGCCGTGGTTCGACGCGGCGGGCCTCGACACGCTGACCGAGCCGAAGCGCGGGATCCTGTACCAGGATTCGTCGAACCTGCTGCAGGCGGCGATCGACGGCCAGGGCATCGCGCTCGTGCGGCGCTCGCTCGCGGTGCACGAACTGCTGCACGGGCGCCTCGTGCGGCTGTTCGACATCGACGGGCCGAGCCCGTGGCATTACTACTTCGTGTGCCCGCCGCCGCTGTTGAGCACGCCGCGCGTGCAGGCGTTCCGGACGTGGATACTGCAGGAAGTCGCCAGCTTCAAGCTGCTGAGCGACGAACTGGACGCGCGTCGCGCGGCGGCGAAATCCGCCGCCGCGTGAGCGCAAGAGGGAGGGTCAGAGCACGACCTTGACCATCGGATGGCCGGTCAGCGCGCGGTAGATGTTGTCGAGCTGCTCCTGGCTCGTCGCGCGCACGGTGATCGTCAGGCCCGTGTAGTTGCCGCCGCTCGACGCGCGCTCCTCGATCTTCTCGAGGTCGATTTCGTTGTCGTGGACACTCACGACCTTGAAGATCGTGTCCTTGAACTCCGGGTGCGCCTTGCCCATGATCTTGATCGGGAAATCGCACGGGAACTCCAGCAGCGATTCCTTCCGGGTATCGATCGCGCCGGTCAGCTCGACGGTTTTGGACGGTTCGCTCATCACTTTCTCCGGGTTAGGTCAAACTGTTCAAACTCGCGCGCCTTCGCGCGCTGGTACGCGTCGTACAACGCCGCGAATACCGGGCCGGGCTTGCCGCCCTGCACCGGCAGATCGTCGAGCGACGTGACGGGCAGCACCTCCTTCGTCGCCGACGTGATCATGATCTCGTCGGCCGCGCGCAGCTCCACTTCGCTGATCTCGCGCGCAACGAACCGGATCCCGCATTCGTCGGCCAATTCCTCGAGCAGCGCGTAGCGGATCCCCTCAAGGATCCTGTTGCTGCGCGGCGGCGCGATCAGCTCGCCGTTCTTCACGATCCACACGTTCGACGACGAGCCTTCGGTCAGGTTGCCGTCGCGCAGCTGCAGCGTCTCGAACGCGTCGTGCTCGGCCGCATGCTGCGCCATCAGCACGTTGCCGAGCAGCGAGGTCGACTTGATGTCGCAATGCAGCCAGCGGCGATCCTCGGCGGTCACGCAGCGCACGCCCTTCTCGCGCTCCGCCGCGGACGGCACGCGCAGCGGGCTCGTCATCACGAACACGGTCGGCACCGCATTCGCCGGGAACGCATGGCCGCGCTTCGCGACGCCGCGCGTCACCTGAATATAGACGAGCGCGTCGCCGGCGCCGAGGCCGTCGGCGTTCGCCGCGACGACGCGTTCGATCAGCGCGCGCCAGCCCGCCTCGTCGTGCGGGTTGTCGATGCCGATCTTCTTCAGGCTGCGTTCGAGCCGCGCGAGATGATGCGCGATCCGGAACGGTACGTGCGCGCCGTCGTGCGCGTAGACGGGCACGACTTCATACACGCCATCGCCGAAGATGAACCCGCGATCGAGCACCGGCACGCGGGCTTGCGACAGCGGCACCAGCTCTTCCTGCGACGAGACGCTCAGGTAGACGATCGATTCGAATTCGGTTTGGCTCATGGCAATACCAGATGGGGATGAAGTCGTCGAAACAAAGGCCGCGATCCGCTTACTTCTTCTTGCTGAACATCAGCAGGATCGAATCCCAGATACGACCGAAGATACCCGCTTCCGGCACCGCCTGCAGCGCCACGACCGGGAACTGCGACAGCGTCTTGCCGTCGGCGACGATCTTCACGGTGCCGACCGGCTGGCCTTCCGCGAGCGGCGCGATCAGCGGCGCGTTCACCTCGACTTCGGTCTTGACCTTGTCGCCGAGGCCGCGCGGCACCGTCACCCACTGGTCGCCCTTCACGCCGACCTGCACGGTATTCTCCTTGCCCTTGTAGAGGCGCGGCGTCGAGATCGCCTGGCCGCCCTTGAACAGGCGCACCGCGTCGAACGCGCTGTAGCCGTAGCTCAGCATCTTCATGCTGTCCTGCGTGCGGTCGCTTTCCTTGCTCTCGCCCATCATCACCGCGACCAGGCGGCGCGACGCATCGGCCGCGCCCGGCATCGGGCGCTTCGCCGACGAGATCAGGCAGAAGCCCGCCGCCTGCGTGTGGCCGGTCTTCAGGCCATCGACCGTCGGGTCGAGCCACAGCAGCCGGTTGCGGTTGCCCTGGCGGATGTTGTTGTACTTGAATTCCTTCTCCGAGAAGATGCCGTAGTACTGCGGAAAATCACGGATCAGGTGGGCGGACAGCGTCGCGAGGTCGCCGGCCGTCGTGTAGTGGTTCGGGTCGGGCATGCCGTTCACGTCGGCGAAGTGCGTGCCCTTCATGCCGAGGCGCTTGACCTCGTCGTTCATCATGTTGATGAACTGCGCCTCGCTGCCGCCGACCAGCTCGGCCAGCGCGATCGCCGCATCGTTGCCGGACTGGATGATCATCCCGTACACGAGATCGTGCACCGACACCGGCTTGTTCGCCTCGATGAACATCCGCGACTCGTCGCGGCCGACGCGGCGCACGGCCTCGCTCGGCGTGACGATCTGCTCCATCGAGATCTTCTTCTTGTCGAGCGCCTCGAACACGAGGTACGCGGTCATCAGCTTCGTCAGCGACGCCGGCTCGACGCGCTCGTCCGCATTGCCCGATGCGAGCACGGTGTTGCTGGTCGCGTCGACGAGCACCCACGAGCGCGCGTTCACGCCCGGCGGCGGCACCGCGCCCGGCATGTAGGTCGCGGGTGCGCCGGTGGCTTCGGGCGCGGCGGCCGGCGCGGCATGCGCAGCCTTGGCCTTGGCGGCCGGCTTTGCCTCGGCGGCGACGATCGTCGACGCGAGCGCGACGGGCAGCATCACGCCGAGCGCGACGTTGCGCACGGCCACGCTGAGGGTGGTGGAGGAAGCGAGGGACTTGAGGCCTTGGGAAGACAAACGCATGATCGATTCAGGCTGATGGCAGAAAGTGCGGCGCGCAACGCGCGCCGGTTGAATGGCATGGCGGCGGGCGTTTCGGCCTGCGCCTGAATCGTCAGGCGATGCGAAACGCGCCGGTTGGACTCGTGCGGGCGCATTCGGTTCGCGGCCGTCGGCGAGCGGGCGCGACGGCGGCGAAACGAGCGCCGCATGGGCCCGGCCGGGCCGCGGGCGACGCGAAATCCGGCCATTATACGTGGCTGCGGCAAGCGTTTTCGCGATTGCGGCGCGGTTCCAACGCATGCCGGCCGCACGGCGAGCACGCCGCCGGGATGCGCAGGACATCTATCGAAGGGAGATGAAAGGCACGCGCAGGCGGCGTGCAAGTCGCCACCGAGCGCGACTGGGAAGCGACTGGGAAGCGACTGGGAAGCGACTGGGAGACGACTGGGAGACGACTGGGAGACGACTGGGAGGCGACCGGGAGACGACCGGAGGACGACCGGGGGACGACCGGGGGACGACCGGGGGACGACCGGGGGACGACCGGAGGACGACCGGGGGACGACCAGGAAGCGAGCGGGAAGCGACCGGGGGACGACCGGGAAGCGACGAGGACCGCGCCCCGAGCCGCCCGCCCCCGTGCCGCGGCGAAGCGCCGCTCAGCGCCACGCGTCGACGACGACGCGCTTCAGCACATGCAGCTTGCGATGGAAGAAATGCTCGGCGCCGGGAATCACGACGACCGGCAGCTCCTGCGGCCGCGCCCAGTCGTAGACGGACGCGATCGGCACCGTGTCGTCGGTCTCGCCGTGGATCACGAGCGTGTTCTCCGGCACGTCGGCGACCTGCCAGCGGCTCGCGGCCGTGCCGACGAACACCATCCGCTCGATCGCCTGGCCCGCGTCGCGCAGCCGCTGTGCGACGTGCGACAGCACGAAGGTGCCGAACGAGAAACCGGCCAGCACCAGCGGCAGCTCCGCGAGGCCCGGCTGCGCACGCATGTGCGCGAGCACCGCGAGCAGGTCGTCGGCTTCGCCCGCGCCGTTGTCGTGCACGCCCTCGGTCGCGCCGACGCCGCGGAAATTCGACCGGTAGACGATGTAGTTGAGCTGGACGAGCGTGCGCGCGAGCGTCTGCGCGACCTTGTTGTCCATCGTGCCGCCGAACAGCGGATGCGGATGCGCGACGAGCGCGATGCCGCGCGGCGCGGCGCTGCCGTCGCGCACCGCGTCCGGCAGGTCGACGGCGATCTCGATCCGGCCGACCGGGCCGGCGATCAGCGATTTCTGCGTATGTACGTTCATGCGTCGGGCCGGCTCGCTCAGATCTTCAGGCGTTCGACGACCTGGCCGTCGCGCAGGTGCGATTCGACGATCTCGTCGATGTCGGCCTGGTCCACGTACGTGTACCAGGTGCCTTCCGGGTAGACGACCATCACGGGCCCCTCCTCGCAGCGGTCGAGGCAGCCCGCCTTGTTGATGCGGACCTTGCCGGGCCCCGCGAGGCCGAGCTCCTTCACGCGCTTTTTCGCGTATTCCTGCATGGCCTGCGCGTCGCACCGCGCGCAGCTCGGACGTTCGGCGCCGGGTTCGCGCTGGTTCAGGCAGAAGAAGACGTGGTGCTGGTAGTAGGAATCCATGATGGGTGAGGGCAAGCGGCCCGACGGCGAGGCCGGGCCGGCGGTGGCGGGTGAATGGTGCGGACGATTATAGCGAGCGGCGCGCGCGGCTGCCCGGCCCGTCAGCGGCGCCGCGCGGCCGGCAGCCACGCGCGCTCGACGCGCTGCCCGAGCCAGATCAGCGCCGCATAGGGCCAGATCCACGCGAGCCAGCGCGCGATGCTGTTGAAGTGCACGTAGCGGCCCTGGCGCCAGCCCGACAGCGTGTAGTCGAAGAACGGGTTGACGGGCAGCAGGTTCACGAGCGCGACGCCCGCGCACAGCGCGGCGGCCGCGAGCGCGGCCCGCCACGCGCCGGGCACGTACAGCGCGACGAGCGCCGCCGCGAAGCCGAGCTCGATGCCGAGCCGCGCGCCCGGCGTCGCCCACACCACGACGAGCCCGGTGGCCGACTGCATGTACGTCGCGGCGGACTTCAGCGCGAGCGTCGCGACGACGAACGCGATCAGCAGCCGCACGCGCGGCGCGCGCGGCCGCATCGCGAGCGACGCGACCGCGAGCGCCGGAAACAGCATCAGCCCGCCGAGCACGGCTTCCCACGCGGAATCGGACAGCCAGCCGTCGACGCGCTGCGGCCAGTCCGTCACCTGCCATGCGGCCGGCAGCCACGCGAGCAGCGCGTCCTGCATCGACACGTCGGCGCGCTCCCACAGCGCGGCCGGCCAGTCGCCGATGCCGAACAGGAACGGCGACGGAAAGAGGATCGCGAACGGCCACAGCGCGGCCAGCAGCAGCGGCGTCGCGCTGTCCGCCTCGAACCACGCGAAGCGCAGCCGCCTGAGCACGCCGCGCTCGAGCAGCGCGCCGGTGGCCGGCGCGACGAGCGCCGCGCCGAGCAGGGCGCCGAGCGCATTGGCCGCGAGATCGAGATTCGACGCGATGCGCGTCGGCAGGTAGGTCTGCAGCGCCTCCATCGACGCCGACAGCAGCGCGCCGAGCGCCGCGGCGATCAGCGTCGCGCTGCACCCGCGCCAGCGCGGGTGCAGCGCGAGCACCGCGAGCGCGCCGAACGGCAGGTAGCCGAGCACGTTCGTGACGACGTCGAACGCGGTCACATAGCGCTGCATCGGCGCGAACAGATAGTCGAACGGCCCGATGCCGAGCGCGAGCCAGCCGTCGAACGGATACAGCGACGCGTAGACGATGAGCACCGCATACGCGGCGCAGGCCTGCCGCGCCAGCGTCGACGCGCGATGCGAGCCGGACACGCTCATCGCGAACGCGGCCCGCGCGTCACGGCGTGCCCGCGTAGGCCCGCATGCCGACCCACGCGGCGATCTGCGCCACCAGGTCGTCGCTCGCCGTCGCGAGCGCCCGCGCGCCGCCGGCGGCGTCGGGCGTGCTCGACGGCGCGCGCGCGACGAACGTGCGCTGGCCGAGCACCTTGCCGTCCAGCGTGAGCGTCGCGCGCGCGGTGACCGCGCCGTGGCTCTGCGACTCGCCGTCGAACACCTGCTCGAACTCGTTCAGGTCGATCTTGAGGGTCGGCGCGCGCACGCCGTCGGAGCCTTCGAGCACCGCGCCGCGCGACGACAGCGCGCTGCGCAGCCGCTGCGTGAGCAGTTGCGCGGGCGGCGCGGTCCAGCGGCTGTCGCGGTACACGGCGGTGCGCTGCGCATCCGCGTACGCGAGCCGGTACACGAACTTGTCGGAATCGAGCGCGTCGGGCGCGGCGACGTCGAGCACCTTCAGCGCGGGGCCCGTGCCTGCGGTCGCGGTCGATGCGGCCGGGCCGAGGTCGTAGCGGATGTTCGACTGCGCCGCGCGTTCGCTCGCGCAGCCGGCGGCAAGCGTGAGCGCCAGCGCCGCCAGCGCGGCCGCGGCCGGGCGCAGCGCGCGGGCAAGGGTTCGGGACATGGCGTGTTCCTGCATGAAGGTTCTCGGTTCGATGTCAGTGGCCGGCCGTGGCGCCCGGCCAGGCGAAGCCCGCCTCGCCCGGCCCGGGCGCGGCGCCCGGGGCGCCGAACAGCAGGCTGCGCGGATTGCGGCCGAGCTCGCCCGCGACGTCCTTCAGCTGCCGCGACGCATCGCCGACGCTCGCCGCCAGCGCGTTGAAGCGCGGCAGCGTGTCGTACTGCACGCGCGCGTTCAGCTCGTTCAGCGCGACGCCGATCTGCTCGGCCGCCGTGCCGGCCTTGTTCAGGTTCGCGACGAGCGGGCCGTTCGGCTGCAGCATCGTGCTCGCCGACGCCATCGCGCGGTTCACCTCGCGCATCGTCGCCGGCAGCTCGGCCACCGCCGGCGCGAGCTGCTTCGACAGCGTCGTCGCGCCGTCCGCCGCGTGCTGCAGGCTTTCCGCCGTCGCGCGCAGCTGCTCGCGCATCTCGGGCGACATCAGCTCGTTCGCGCTCTGCGCCGCCAGTTCGAGCTGCCGCAGCAGCACGTCGCCGCGCTGCTGGATCTGGTCGAACAGGCTCGGGTGCATCGGGATCTGCGCGACCGCCTTCGACGACGACGGCAGCGGCGACAGGTCGCTGCCCGTGTCGTCGAGCTGCACGAACGCGATGCCCGTCACGCCCTGGAAGCCGAGGCTGCCGAACGTCGACTGCGTGATCGGCGCGGTCTTGTCGACCAGGATGCGGATCCGGATCTGCCCCGGATGCGTGCGGTCGAAGCCGATCGACTGCACCTTGCCGACGTCGAGGCCGCGAAAGCGCACCGCCGCGTCCGGGAACAGCCCGGTGACGTTGGTGCGCGCGATCAGGTCGTACGGGATGCGCACGGTGCGGTCGACGTTGAACCAGAACACGGCGCCCGCGATCGCGAGCGTCAGCGCGATCGTGAACAGGCCGGCCCAGAACGCATGTGATTTGTTTTCCATTCGCGGGTTCCGTTAGGGTCTGTTTACATATGGAACGCACATGCGTTGCCACGAGAACGGCCGCTCGCGAGGCGCGCGACGCAGCGAATACCGGGCGTATTCGCAAGGAGCGCAACGCGGCGTGCGGCCGTTCTCGTGGCAACCCCAAATCTGAAAATTATTCCACGGGAATGCCCGAAATCGCCCGCATGGCGGCGTCGCTCGTCGCTTGTCTGGCTCGGCCAAACGGCGCTCCTCCCTTCTTGCCCTGCGCGCGATTTCGGGCATTCGCATGTGCGTTCCATATGTCAACAGACCCTAAAGCTCGACGCTCGACGGCGCCGGTTCGAGGGCCGCCTTCGGCAGCTTCGCGCGCCGCTCGGGCGGCAGCGCCTGCAGCGCGCGGCGGCCGCGCAGCCCCAGAAAATATTCGTGGATGAACGGGTGATCGACGTTCGCGGCCTCCTCGACCGGCGCGGCGACCAGCACCTTGCGATCGGCGAGCACCGCGACGCGCGTCGACAACGCGACCATCGTGTCGAGATCGTGCGTGACCATCACGACCGTCAGCCCGAGCGTGCGGTGCAGCGTCGCGATCAGCTCGACGAATTCCTCCGACGCCTGCGGGTCGAGCCCGGCCGTCGGCTCGTCGAGGAACAGCAGCTCCGGCTCGAGCGCGATCGCGCGCGCGATGCCGACCCGCTTCACCATCCCGCCCGACAGCGCGGCCGGCATCTTCGACGCGTGCTTGCACGGCAGCCCGACCATCTCCAGCTTCAGCATCACGATGTCGTTCAGCAGGTCGGGCGGCACGCGGCCCAGCTCGCGCAGCGGCTGCGCGACGTTGTCGAACACCGTCATCGACGAGAACAGCGCGCCCTGCTGGAACAGCATCCCCGAGCGGGTGCGCATCGTGCGCGCGGTGGCCGCGTCGATCGTCGAGGTATCCGCGCCGAACACCTTGATCGTGCCGGACGTCGGCCGCTCGAGGCCGAGGATCTGCCGCACCAGCGTGGTCTTGCCCGAGCCCGAGCCGCCGACGATCGACACGATCTCGCCGCGCTTCACGTCGAAATCGAGCTTCTGGTGAACGATGTTGCGCCCGTAGCGCTTGGTCAGGTTGCGCACCTCGATCACGAACTCGTCGGAGGGCTGCGCGCCGGCCGTCGCGGCGCCGGCTGCCGGTTCGATCGGCGTGTTCATCCCAACCCCACGTTCTGGAACAGCATCGCGAACACCGCGTCGGCGAGGATCACGACCGTGATCGACGTGACGACCGACGTCGTCGTGCCTTCGCCGAGGCTCTGCGAGTTCGCCTTGATGCGGAAGCCGAAATGGCACGCGACGAGCGCGATCAGCATCCCGAACACCACGCCCTTGCCGAGGCCGATGTACAGGTTCGCGATCGGCACGACGCCCGGCAGCGAACGCACGAAATAGTTGAAGTCGATGCCGAGCGCGAGCTTCGCGGCGAGCGCGCCGCCCGTGAGCGCGACGATGTTGGTCCACATCACGAGCAGCGGCATCGCGACGCCGAGCGCGAGCACCCGCGGCAGGATCAGCCGCAGCCCGTGCGGGATGCCCATCACGCGCATCGCGTCGAGCTCCTCCGTCACGCGCATCACGCCGATCTGCGCGGTGATCGCCGAGCCCGAGCGCCCGGCGACGAGGATCGCCGACAGTACCGGCCCGAGCTCGCGGATCACCGACAGGCCGAGGATGTTTACGATGTAGCGGTTCGCGCCGAACATCTGCAGTTGCTGCGCGGACAGGTAGCTCAGCACGATGCCGATCAGGAACGCGACCAGCGCGGTGATCGGCAGCGCCTGCGCGCCCGCGCTGTAGACGTTCGCCGAGGTTTCCTTCCACGGCATCGTCTTCGGCCGGCGCAGCACCGACAGCGCGTCGAGGATCACGCGGCCGAACATCGCGATGCCGCCCTGCAGGTGCTCGGCGAACGTGAAGAGCGCCTGGCCGAGGCGCGTGACGGGATCGAAGCGCACGACGCGCTCGGGCGACTCGCGCTGGCTGTCGAGCCGCTCGATGCGCTCGAAGATCGTGCGCTGCGTGTCGGTGAGCGCGATGCCGGACGGCAGGCGGCGGCCCCAGACGCGCCACAGCGCCTGGCCGCCGACGTGGTCGAGCCGTTCGATCGCGGACAGGTCCCATTCGCGCACGCGCTCGCTCGCCAGGCCGGCGACGCGGCGCGCGACGCCGCGATTGCGCGCCAGCGCCAGCGCGGTCCACTGCCCGGACAGGCGCACGGTCGGGCCCTGCCCGCCGGCATCGACCGACAGGCCGGGAGGGGTTTCGAAATCCAAGGCGGCTTGTTTGCAATAGGATGACAGCGGCCATTGTAGCGAACCGCCCGGCGCCGCGACGTGAGGATTTCCGCCGGGGCGCGCCGGCCGCCGGACGGCGCCCGCGGCGCCCCGCCACGGGGCCGCGGCCCGCCGCCTTCCGGCAGGCCATCGCGCCCTTTCATTCCTTCGTCACGAATCCTTTCGATACTCTCACGCGCCGCACCGCAGGCCGTCGGTGCACGCGTCGCTTTCCGCGGCGGACCACGACAACACAGAACATCAACCAGGACAACCGATGCGACTCCCCTCGCTTCTCCGCCATCGCGCGCCGGCAGCCGCCGCGCTCGCGAGCCTCGCCTTTCTTGCCGCCTGCAACGGCGACGACGTCACCGCCCCGCCCGCCTCGCAGGCGCCCGCCGGCACGAAGGCGACGCTGGCGCTGCTCGAGACGACCGACCTGCACACCAACGTGCTGTCGTATGACTATTTCAAGCTCGCGGCCGACAACTCGCTCGGTTTCGAGCGCGTCGCGACGCTGATCGCGCAGGCGCGCGCGCAGTATCCCAACACGCTGCTGCTCGACAACGGCGACACGATCCAGGGCACCGCGCTCGCCGACTACCAGGCGCTCGTGAACCCGGTCGGCTGCGACCAGACGCTCGCGATCTACAAGGTGATGAACGCCGCGAAGTTCGACGGCGGCGGGATCGGCAACCACGAATTCAACTACGGGCTGCCGTACCTGTCGCAGGTGACCGGCAACACGTTCGACGTCGACGGGCTGCCCGCGCCCGCGCAGCAGAAGAAGTGCGCGGGCCCGGCGTTCCCGCAGGTGCTCGCGAACGTGATCAGCGCGCGCACCAACGCGCCGCTGTTCACGCCGTACACGATCCTCACCCGCACGGTGAGCGCGACCGCGCCGGACGGCACGACGGTCAGCGCGCCGGTGAAGATCGGCATCATCGGCTTCACGCCGCCCGCGATCATGAACTGGGATAAGCGCTGGCTCGACGGCAAGGTCTACACGACCGGCCTGAAGGAAGCGGCCGAGAAATACGTGCCGGAGATGCGCGCGAAGGGCGCCGACCTCGTCGTCGCGATCTCGCACGGCGGGCTCGACAACTCGGCGTACTCGCCGACGATGGAGAACGGCAGCTGGTGGCTGTCGACCGTGCCGGGCATCGACGCGATGCTGATCGGCCACTCGCACCAGGTGTTCCCGGATGCCAACAGCGCCGTGCCGCAGTTCAACCTGCCGGGCGTCGACAAGGTCAAGGGCACCGTCAACGGCGTGCCGACCGTGATGGCGAACTTCTGGGGCAAGCACCTCGGCGTGATCAAGCTCGGCCTCGCGTTCGACGGCAAGACCTGGAGCGTCGACAAGTCGCAGACCACCGTCGAGGCGCGCCCCATCCAGAACGCCGACAAGAGCTACGTCGCCGCCGATCCGTCGGTCGCGGCCGCGATCGCCGCCGAGCATCAGGCGACCATCAACTACGTGAAGACGCCGATCGGCACGACCGACTACCGGATGACCTCGTATTTCGCCGACGTCGGCGATCCGGGCGCGATCCAGATCGTCAACGAGGCGCAGGCCGACTACGTGAAGACCTACGTGCAGGCGAACCTGCCGCAATACGCGTCGCTGCCGGTGCTGTCGGTCAGCGCGCCGTTCAAGAGCGGCTTCGGCGGCGGCAACGACTTCACCGACGTCGCGCCGGGCTCAGTCGCGATCAACAACGCGGCCGACCTTTACCTGTACCCGAACACCGTGTATGCGGTGAAGGTGAGCGGCGCGGACGTGAAGAACTGGCTCGAGACGGCCGCGAAGCGCTTCAACCGGATCGATCCGACGCAGGCGAGCGTGCAGAAGCTCGTCAGCAGCTTCCCCGGCTACAACTTCGACATGTTCACGTCGCCCGACCTGACCTACGAGATCGACGTCACGCAGCCGGTCGGCAGCCGGATCAGAAACCTCGCGTACAAGGGCGCGCCGATCGACCCGAACGCGCAGCTGATCGTCGCGACCAACAACTATCGCGCGAGCGGCGGCGGCAACTTCCCGGGCCTCGACGGCAGCAAGACGATCTTCGCGTCGCCGGACGCGAACCGCGACGTGCTGATCGCGTTCATCAAGAAGCGCGGCGCGATCACCCGCGCGGCGGACGGCGCGCAGCGCAGCTGGCGCTTCACCAGGCTCGCGAGCTCGGTCGCGCACGTGCAGTTCGCGTCCGCGCCGAACCGCCTCGCCGACGCGGCGGCAGCCGGCCTCGTCGGCATCACGCAGGTCGCGGCCGACGACGGCTCGGGCAAGAACCTCGCCACCTACGAGATCGACCTGACGCAATGAGGCACGCGATGCAACCGATCCGCACGATGCGGCCCACCGAGGCCGGCGTGGCCGGCGCCGCGCGGCGCCTGCTGCGCGTGAAACTGCCGCCGGCCGCGCTGCTCGCGGCGATGGCGGCGCTCGTGGCCGCCGCCCTCGCGGCCGGCGGCTGGCGCGGCGCCGGCCCCGCGCCGAGCGCCGCGCAGCTCGACGAATGGCAGGCGATGGTCACGCAGGCCGCCGAGCCGCATGCGCTCGCCCGGCTGCGCGACCTCGCGCGCGCGGGGTCGGGCGGCGCGCAGGCGGCGCTTGGCGTCGCGCTCGCCGAGGCCCGCGAGCCGGGCCTGCGCGACGAAGGGCGCGGCTGGCTCGAAACCGCCGCGCAAGGCGGCGACGCGGCGGCCGCGCGGCGCGCGCAATTCGCGCTCGGCAAGGCGCTGCTGCTCGGCAGCGGCGGCCAGCCGAAGGACTATGCGCGCGCCCGCGCGCTGCTCGGCGAGGCGGCCGCGCACGGCGATCCGGCGGCGGCCTACTACCTCGGCCTGATCTACCGCAGCGGCTACGGCACGGCCGCCGATCCGGCGCAGGCGGCGCGCTGGTTCGAGCAGGCGTCGCGCGCGGACATCCCGGCCGCCGACTTCATGCTCGCGAACGCGTATCGCGACGGCAGCGGCGTGCCGCGCGACGAGTCGCGCGCGCTCGCGCTGTACCGGCGCGCGGCCGAGCACGAGCTGCCGGAAGCGGTGCAGACGCTCGCGATGGCGTACCGCAACGGCGAACTCGGGCTCAAGCCCGATGCGGACGAATTCCATGCGCAGTGGATCGAGACCGCGCATGCATTGAAGCATCCGGTGATTGCGCCTTGAGGGTTCTCGTGCACGCACGAACGCGAACCGAGGCAAGGTCGGTGGCCTGACGCGCTTGACCGGACGCCCCGCGCGTCGATCGTCCGGAAGCGGAATCGATCGCGGGGCGCGGGCGCGCGTGCCGGCCACGGTGCCGCCCTCCGATCGAGCGGCGCCGGTCGAGCGGCGCGCGGCGTTGCCTTAACATACCGCCTCACAATAAAACCTGAGAGGACCGTATCCATGCCGCATCGCCTGTCCGGGCTTCGCGCCGCCCTCGGCGCCGTCGCCGCCGCCCCGTTCGTTGCGCTCGCCGCGCCGCCCGCCCATCCCGACATCTTCAACGCCGCGATCTGCAAGCCGCCGCTTACGTCGGACCTCATGAGCACGATCTACGACACCGTCAAGGCAACCGATCCGAAGCCGGACGAGTCGATGCTGGGCGCCGCGGTCTTCCGCCTGCCGGAGCCGATCCGCCGGGACGGCTTCACCACGCAGAACGTCGTGTTCACCAGCACCGGGATCGGCGTGCTCGTGGAAGGCGAAGTGGCCGACCGGCTCGCGCAGCGCTACCAGCTCGCCCCCGAGAAGGGCCACCTGCTGGGCGCGTCGTCCGTCGGCTATTCGCGCCGGCTGACGGTCCGCGGCCCGGGCGGCGCGCTGATCCTCGTCTCGGCCCGCCAGGGCCCGGCGCTCAAGGGCAAGACGCTGCTTGCGTGTGAAATGACGTCCGAGGAAGACATCAAGGCGCTGGAGCGGATGGAAAAGCATTGAGCCAGCCAAGCGCCGCCGTGACATCCCGTCAGGCGGCGCTGCTACGCGCGGGCCGTTCCAGACGCATGTACGCGTCGGACACGATCAGCCCGAAGACGACGTGATCGAGCGCGCTCACCCAGCCTCGCGCGTCGGCGAACCACGGGAACAATTGCGTCATGCCGTAGTAATTGACGACGTACAGCAGCACGCCGAATATGGCCCCTGCCGCGCTGGCCATCCCAACGCTCGAATCCAGGCTGAAACACGCGATGATCACAGCCAGGATCAGCGCGAATACGATCGACAACGCGAAGTGCACGCCGAGCGCCGCCAGCAGGGTTCCCACTTCGACCGTGGTCGACGGCACGAGCGCGTCGTCGCCGAAGTAGATGGCCGCGATCATGCGCAACGGCGCCCACGCGTCCCGTACGATGATTGCCGCCGCAACGACCTGAGTGACGAGGAAAACCGCGCCGGCCACGCAGCCGCCGATCACGGCGGCACGCCATACCGGAACGCGGCGCACGTAATGGTGCGAATGCATGTGGAGTTGCATCGCCATCTCCTTGAAAGCAGTCCGCCGCCGCGTCAATGCTGGTGCGTATGCGACGTACCCGAGCGCACGGCCGACCGTGCCGACACGAGCGACTCTGACAGCCGGTGACAGGCACGCGACATCGGCGGCCCGACGGCGTCGGAGATCCGGTTCGTCTTGCGGTGGAAGCGCTCGAACAGGCTGGACAGGCTCGAACACGAATGAAGCTTGCTCATCACCATTTCCCTCGACGGGCAGTGACGAGAACCGGTCGGCACTCGCCACATACGCCGCGAAAGCGGATATATCGAACGTAGTCTCGCCGGTCGGGAAGATCAAGATGACGACGGCCGCCGTCACGTCACGACGGCGGGTTCCGCAAACGAAGACCGTGACGCGGCAGTGGTAAATGCAGGACGCGGAACTGCAAGCGCTTGCGTGACCGCGCTAGCTGAGTCGTGGAAAAAATGGCCGCGCCTGATGCGCGGCCCTTGCCAAACCGACAAGTCCAAGCGCTGTGAAAATCGTGGCAAGCCTCTCCGCCTCACCGAACTTTTCGATCTGATACAAGGCAGCCGCAAAGGTGGCATGAATTGTCATGCTTTCCGCTTTTTTCTCACCCGGCTTCGTTCCCATACATACCCACGCCAGCCGCCGATCACCGAGCCCACAACCACGGACACAAACCAACCGGCAAAAAACAGGTTCGCAACTTGCGGGCTCGTATCGAACAGGCTTCCCTTCCCGTGAAGAATCAAAACTCCAAACAGATATAAGCCCCCCCAACAAGCAAGCGTCACTATGACCGAGCCGGCAATTGCGCCGATGGCGGTTCTCAGTAATTTCATTTTATCGGGAAGAATATGATTGCTTTCGACTTACGAAAATCAGACCACAATCCAGGAATCACGACATTCCACCGGATTCGGAGTCCAGTACCGAATCCCGTGAGCTTTTCGCCGTTCCATAAATCAATGTGCCCGCCGCTGGCATTCCCCTCTGTTTCCCCTTCGCGAGTCCAGTAGCCATCGAACATGATAATCCCGGTTCGCCCCTCGACCCTATCCCTCCAATCGTCTCCAGTGACGTTTTCCGCCCTCCCCAAGCCAGCAAACGGCTGCAACCTCAGCCACTCCCCAAGTTCGTTGGCGCGCGTGGCGGTTGCCTTTCCGTTCAGCAGGATTCGCCCGATGCTCGACTGACCACCAAGGGGTTTGACCAGTTTCGACGAAAAAGACTTCATTTCAATGCCGACGCGATGAAAGGCGACGCTCATGCGAATGGCGCATTGATTGGTATAAGCCGGATTGTCATAGGGATTGCCCGACGGGTAGGCGTCCCATAGCTCCGCGAATGTTACCGCCCGCAATTGCACAACCTTGATGGAATCGGGCGTGGTGTTCGTTCTTACCGTTGTCGGGCTGTTTGGCATCACGTCCAGTCCTTGTGTACAAGAGCGTCTTCGCCCCAATAGATCATATAACTGTCGGCGATCTCGGAATGGATCCGCGGCAACTGGCCATTACTGTTGACATGTCCTGCGAAAGTCCGTCCGTCGCTCAGTTCGATCAGATATGGATAATTCTGCGGTAGCGTGGTGCGTATGCTGGCGCGCACCTGTTCGTCATACGTAGCGGAAACATCCGTCTGCACTACCATCGCGACCTCGGCCCCCCTGATGTTTGCGGCCGAGGCGCTGCTTCCTCCCGCCAGCGTCGCGGCTTCCTGCGACGTGACGATCATTTTCATGCCGCGCTCGGCATGGAAAATGGGTGGCGGATTGCATCCACAGACATTGATATCGCCACTCAACGCCCACGGCTTGTCATTTGGGCCTGTACCGGGCAGGCGTGGCCCCTTCGGCGCGATGAACCCGTCCTGTTTGCAGGCCGTGCAGTAGGTTCTCATGTAGAGCGTTGCAATTTGCACGGGCGGCGGCGGATTAGAACAAGTGACGTGTTCCAATCCTTCTGTAATCGTGGCGCTGCCACCTCGGTCGCCTCTGGCAAGAAAATAACGGATCATGTGGCCTCGCCTCAGCATGGCGCTGCCGAACGTTTCACTACCGTGAATGTGTCGGCGGAGATGAGACCTTCACGCTCGGGACTGTCCGTAATGGTGTCGCCGTTATCCAGTTCGCTACCGACGAAAGCCAGTGGTTCGAAGTTGCGGTTATCCGACAGCCCGAGCCCGCTGATGATTCGTGCAGTCGAGCCATCCGCATAGTGGATCAGATCGCCTACGATGCCGGCCTTGCCGAGCCGAATACCTGTATCCCACGTGCCGGTTGTTTCGCGCAACACGCCACCTCGTGCTGTCGTCGCGCCTCGCACCGCCAGCCGATAGCGCAGCGGCGCGGGCGGCGGCACATAGGTGGGGTCGAACAGTCCGTCGGCGGTTGTCCCGGCTGGCACATGAATTCCCCACGACCGCTGGGGCGTTTCGACAATATGGTCGCCGTTGCTCAAGCGACTACCCACGAGTGCAAACGGCTTGTCACCGCCAATCGCATACCTGCCTGCGCCGTCCGTAATGACGGCCTCGCTGCCGTCCTCGTAGGTCACGATATCGCCGACGCGGGCAACGGCAAGCCCGACGACCGTCAACTTGCTGCTGGCCTTGGTCACGCGACCGCCGCGCTGCGTGAGTGCTCCGATAGTGGCGAAAAGATGGGTCGGGGTCTTCTGCTCGTTGCTCATCCGGATCTCCCTTCTCGACAAATGGCTGAGGATTGCTACGCACAAAATTTGCGCGAACGAGAAAGGGGAATCAATCTGACAAATTCGAAATCCTCGCCAATAGGATTCGTTGAAGTTTGTTTGCGCAATGGATGAGCCAACGCAATCGCCATCCAACTTGGCAAGGTGTTGGCACTCATGTTCGTGCTTGACCAGACCAAGCGTCTGCACGACCAGAACGAGAAATCCATGTCTCAGCCCCACACACGCCGCGTCTCCGCTGCCGCCATACTTCCCGGCGCGATCTAGCCCCCTGTCGCTACAATAGGCGCCATGAACGCCCCCACCTCCTCCGACACGCCCGATTCCGGCGACGCGCACATCGCGCGCGGCCGCCTCGAGGCGCATCTGGACGCCACGCCGCGCGCGTGGCCGCTCGACATCGTCGCCGCGACCGGCTCGACCAACGCCGACCTCGCCGCGCGCCTGAAGGCGCTGCCGCGCGCCGCGAATGCACTGCCCGCGCCGCTCGTGCGCGTCGCGTTCGAGCAGACGGCCGGCCGCGGACGGCAGGGCCGCCCGTGGTTCGCGCAGCCCGGCAACGCGCTGCTCTGCTCGGTCGGCTGCATCGTGCCGCGCCCGGTCGACGCGCTCGGCGGGCTGAGCATCGCGATCGGCGTCGCGCTCGCCGAAGGGCTCGCCGCGCTGCCGCTCGACGGCCGCAGCGGCGTCGCGCTCAAATGGCCGAACGACCTGCTGCTCACCGCCACCGACGCCGGCACGCAGCGCATCGTCGGCAAGCTCGCCGGGATCCTGATCGAAACGGTGTGGACGACGGCCGATGCGACCGCCGTCGTGATCGGCTTCGGCGTCAACGTGCGCGGCGCGGAAACCGTCGCCGCGCAGGTCGATGCGCAGCGCGCGCGCGAAGCGTCGCTCGCGGGCGCGCTGCCGCCGGCCGCGCTGTCGTCCGCGTGGTCGTCCGCGAACCTCACCGATGCGCTCGCCGCGGCGCTGAACGCGCTCACGCCCGCGCTCGCGCAGTTCGCGACCGACGGGCTCGCGCCGTTCCTGCCGCGCTGGCATGCGCGGCACGCGTACGCGGGCCGCGAAGTGGTGCTGCTCGAGCAAGGCGTCGAGCGCGCGCGCGGCATCGCGACCGGCATCGACGCGGCCGGCCAGCTGCTGCTCGACACGCCGGCCGGCGTGCAGGCGATCGCGGCCGGCGACGTGTCGCTGCGCGAGGCGCAATGAGCGAACCGGTCCTGCTGATCGACGCCGGCAACAGCCGGATCAAGTGGGCGCTCGCCGACGCCCGGCGCGCGCTGGCCGAGACCGGCGCGTTCAGCCATGCGCGCGACGGCGGCGGCAATCCGGACTGGTCGCGCCTGCCGCGCCCGCGCGGCGCGTGGATCTCGAACGTCGCCGGCGCGGACGTGGCCGCGCGGCTCGACGCGCTGCTCGACGCGCGCTGGCCGGGCCTGCCGCGCACGACGATCCGCGCGTGCGCCGCGCAGTGCGGCGTGACGAACGGCTATACGACGCCCGACCAGCTCGGCAGCGACCGCTGGGCCGGGATGATCGGCGCGCACGCGGCATTTCCGGGCGAACATCTGCTGATCGCGACGTTCGGCACCGCGACGACGCTCGAGGCGCTGCGCGCGGACGGCCGCTTCACGGGCGGGCTGATCGCGCCGGGCTGGGCGCTGATGATGCGCGCGCTCGGCACGCACACGGCGCAGCTGCCGACGCTGACGACCGACATCGCGAGCGGCCTGCTGGCCGGCGCGCAGGCGGCGCCGTTCCAGGTCGACACGCCGCGTTCGCTGTCGGCCGGCTGCCTGTATGCGCAGGCGGGCCTGATCGAGCGCGCGTGGCGCGACCTGAACGACGCGTGGCAGGCGCCGGTGCGGCTCGTGCTGGCGGGCGGCGCGGCGGACGAGGTCGCGCGCGCGCTGACGGTGCCGCATACGCGGCACGACACGCTGATTCTGTCCGGCCTCGCGCTGATTGCCGCGGAATCCGCCGCGAACGGTTGATGCCGGCCCTGCGCGCGTGCCGCGCGCCGACCGGCCGAACCCGCTGAATGGCCTGCCGAATGTGCCGAATGACGGCCCCCGGATGGCCAGCCCAATGGAATGACGAAAGGAGTGTCGACGATGCTGCGCTGGCTGATCGCTGTTCTCTTTCTCGCCAACATGCTCGCGCTCGTGGTGATGCGCGGAGTGTTCGGGCCGCTGCCCGCGGCCGGCCCGCGCGAGCCGGAGATGCTGCTGCGGCAGGTGCGGCCCGACGCGCTGCGCGTCACGCCGCTCGCGCAAGCGTCCGACCAGGCCGTCGTCGGCGGCCCGATCGCGCCGCCGGCCGTGGCCGCAGAACCGCTCGCGGCATCGACATCGGCATCGGCATCGGCGCCGTAACGCCGGCCCGGCGCGGCCTGCTTACGGCTGCTGCGCGCGCACCTTCTTCAACAGCGCGGTGGTCGAGCGATCATGCTCGAACGGGATCGCGAGCGCGCGGCCGCCCCAGCCGCGCACCAGCGCGGATTCCGGCAGCACGTCCATGTCGTAGTCGCCGCCCTTCACGAGGATGTCCGGACGGACGGCCTCGATCAGCGAAACGGGCGTCTGTTCCTCGAACTTCACGACCCAGTCGACGCTTTCGAGCGCCGCGAGCAGCGCCATCCGGTCTTCCTCGCGGTTGATCGGCCGATCGTCGCCCTTGCCGAGCATGCGCACCGACGCGTCGCTGTTGACGCCGACGATCAGGCACGCGCCGAGCGCCTTCGCGTCGGCGAGATAGGTGACATGGCCGCGATGCAGGATGTCGAACACCCCGTTCGTGAACACGACGGGCGACGGCAGCGATGCGCGCAGCGCGACGAGGGCGTCGCGGGTGATCAGCTTGCGTTCGAAAGTGGCGGGCATGATGGTGACGGGCGGTAGTGAACGGCGTGCGCGGCGCGCACGCCCAAGAAAAAGCCCGCCGGACGGGCCGGGCGGGCTTCGTGTCGCAGGCGCCGCCAGCCGGGCCGGCAGGCGCGGCGGCGTCAGGCCGGCTGGGCGGCCGACGAACCGTTCTCGGCCTGCAGGCGGCCGGTGACTTCCTTGCGATACCGGTTGAGCTCCTGCGCGGTGGCGAACGTGCGCTCGAACAGGATCGACAGGTTGTGCAGGATACGCTCGACGACCTTCTTTTCCCACTCGCCGTCGAAGCGGATCTGCTCGTCGAGCCAGCGCTCGAGCCACTCCGGATCGGGCAGGCGCGACTGCACGGTGTCGCGCGGGAACAGCGCCTGGTTCACGTGCAGGTTGGTCGGGTGCAGCGGCTTCTCGGTGCGGCGCGCCGACGCCATCAGCACGCCGATCTTCGCGAACGCCGCGCGCGCGACGTCGCCGCAGTTCGACAGCGCCTTCTTCATGTAGCGCAGGTACGCGCCGCCGTGGCGGGCTTCGTCGCGCGAGATCGTTTCGTAGATGTGCTTGATGACCGGCTCGGTGTGCCAGTCGGCCGCGCAGCGGTACCAGTGGTTCAGGCGGATCTCGCCGCAGAAGTGCAGCATCAGCGTCTCGAGCGGCGGCGCCGGGTCGAACTGGAAGCGCACCGCGTGCAGCTCTTCCTCGGTCGGCACCATTTCCGGCTTGAAGCGGCGCAGGTATTCCATCAGCACGAGCGAGTGCTTCTGCTCCTCGAAGAACCACACGCTCATGAACGCGGAAAAGTCGCTGTCGTGCTGGTTGTCGCGCAGGAACATTTCGGTCGCGGGCAGCGCCGACCATTCCGTGATCGCGTTCATCTTGATCGTCTTCGCCTGCTCGTCGGTGAGCAGCGAGGCGTCGAACTTGTCCCACGGGATGTCCTTCTCCATGTCCCAGCGGACGGCTTCGAGCGACCTGTAAAGTTCCGGATAAAGCATGGTGTTCATGATGGTCCCACCCCTGTTCTGCGCAATGCGACTTCCCTAAACATGACCGGTGCAGCAAATGCGCATGGCGATGCGCTTTTCGCAACCAAGACTCTAATTTTACGCGCGAAACCGGCCCCCGGACGCATGTTGCGCACCGGCAGCCGCGCGGCCGCGTCAGCCGCACGTGGGCCAAGCTGCGTGCCGCGCTCCGCTCGAACGGAACCGGCCGCGCTTGCCTGAGTGGGGGCCGGCGCTGGCCGGCTTCGCTGGCGAGCCTGTCCGCGGCGCCCTTGCGGGGCGCCCGAGCGGCAGGCTGCTCGATATGGTTTATTCGGCGGCGGCCATGATATCACGCGTGCATGACGCTTCCGCGACGCGATTCCGGTCGATTCCCGTCAGCCGACATGCGGCAATCCGTCGCGCCTTTGCGGCGCAAATGCGGCGCAAAAAAACGCTGCGAAACACATCAGACCCGCATTTCCCCGGCCGCCTGCCCGTCGGGCGACGGCGCGCCCGCGCCGTCCGCGCGCGCGATCCAGCCGGCCAGCGTGTCGCGCTGCGCGCAGCCGTCGCGATAGCCGAGCTCGATCAGCTCGCGCGCGAACGCCTCCTCGAACAGCAGGTAGCTCGCGAACGACGCGCCGGCGGGCTGGCTGCCGCCGACCGCGCCGAGCAGCCCGCGCACGCTGAGCGGCAGCTGCTTCAGGTGCTTCGCGGCGATCAGCTCGATGCGCTCGGACGGTGCGATCGCGAGCACGTCGACGTGCCGCCAGCCGCTGTCCACTTCGACCTGGTGCGGCAGGTGCGTGATCATCCGGTTGATGTGCTCGATGCGCTCGATGTCCGAGCCGATCGAGTCGAGGAACACGCTCGCGAGCACCTGCTGGCCGATCTGCGCGAGCGACGGGTAGCCGCGCACGAAGCCGCCGCCGTTCACCGGAATCTCCGGCCGCGGGTCGGCCGCGCCGACCACCACGATCCGGTCCGCGCCGAAGTGGATCGCCGGCGACAGCGGCGCGATCTGGCGGATCGAGCCGTCGCCGAAGTACTCGATCTGGCCGTCGAGCACGAGCGGCACGGCCGGAAACACGAACGGAATCGCCGACGACGCGAGCAGGTGCGATGCCGACAGGTCGACGAGCCGCGCGGTGCGCTGCGCGCGCCG
Organism: Burkholderia stagnalis; assembly: GCF_902830275.1. GTDB lineage: Bacteria > Pseudomonadota > Gammaproteobacteria > Burkholderiales > Burkholderiaceae > Burkholderia > Burkholderia stagnalis. The sequence goes on from NZ_CADESW010000006.1 coordinate 33,419, forward strand.
CCACGCCTGGATCGGTTCGGCGGCCTGGTAGAAGGTCAGGTGGCGGCCGCTCGAATAGCTGAGCGCCGTGATCGCGAGCGCGTGCAGCGTGCGCGCTTCGAGCATCTGTTCGATCCGGTGGAAGCTCAGCTCGCGCTGCAGCAGGTGCGCGAGCGGCGCATTGTCGAGCAGGCCGCGCGGCGAGCGGCGGGCCGCCCAGCCGAAACTCATCGCCGCGAGCCAGCGCGCGCCCGCGGCGGCGATGCCGAGCCAGTCGGTGCGGTACACGTAGTCGGCGCGCAGGTGCTCCCAGAACTCGAGCAGGCGCCGCACGCCGTGCGGGAAATCGTCCGCGTGGCTCGCGACCGACGTCGCGTTGATCGCGCCGGCCGACGAGCCGCACACGACCGCGAACGGCAGCGTGCGCCGCTGCGGATCGGCGTCGAGCGCGATCTCGGCCAGCGCCTTCAATACGCCGACCTGATACGCGGCGCGCGCGCCGCCTCCCATCAGTACGAGCGCGAGCCGCATCGTTCGACCTGCTACACGGGCCGCCGCGCCGCTATGCCGAGCGCTTCGGCGGACGGCTCGCCGGCGTCGACGTGGCCGCCGCGCGCGCCGCCGCCGAGCCGGCGGGCTTCGCGCGCTTCGCGGCGGGCTTGCGCGGCGCAGGCGGCGGCTCGGCCGCATCGGGCGCCGCCGCGGCCGGCGGCTCGCCCGGCTGCGGTGCCATCGCGAGATTCGCGAGCTGGCTGAACTGCGCCTGCAGCAGGTTCCACCAGCCGGCCGGATCGAATGCCGGGTTCTGCGCGGCGGCGTCGCCGTCGGACGGCGCCGCCGCCGCGGCTTGCGCCCCGGCTGCCGGCGCATCGTCGGGCGACGCGGCGGCCGCCTTCGCCGCCGCGACCGCAGCCTCCTCGGCGGCCGACATCGAGCTTTGCGCGAACGCGCCGAACGCGCGCAGCGTCGCGAGCGTCGCGCGCTGCACCTCGAGCGCCTGGATCGCGGACTGCAGCATCCCGAGGTTCAGCTTCAGCCATTGCTCGACCGCGCGCAGGTCGGTGATGCGCTTGTCGAGCTCCTCGACGTTCGTGAGCGGCGCCATCATGTCGGACATGCTCGCGAGCGACGGCGGCAGCCCGGGCGTCGCGCCGGGGAATGCGGCCATGCCGCCGAACGGCGACAGGCGGACCATTTCCCACATCCGGTCGAGCATGTCGGCGGGCTGGAAGCCGGCAAAGCCGGAGAAAGGATTGGAGCCGGTGTTATCGGTCGTCATGCGGGCGTCCTGGTTGACTGGGGGGAGCGCGGCGGCCGCCTCGCGCGGCCGCCTGGATCGATCATAGCGCGCGTCAGAACGGCGCGTCGCCGGGGAATGCGGGCGGGCGCCGTTCGCGCAGCGAGCGGATCCCCTCCTGCACGTCGGGCCCCGAGAAGCCCATGAATTCGAGCGCGAGCGACGCGTCGAAAGTCGGCCCGGCCGAGCGCAGCCAGTTGTTGAGCGCGTACTTGGTCCAGCGGATCGCCGTCTGCGAGCCGTGCGCGAGCCGCTCCGCGACCTCGTACGCCTTCGGCAGCAGGTCCGCGTCGTCGACCGCGAGCGACACGAGGCCGATCCGCTCGGCCTCCTCGCCGCTCACCGGCTCGCACAGCAGCAGGTAGTACTTGGCCTTCGCCATCCCGCACAGCAGCGGCCACACGATCGCCGCGTGGTCGCCGGCCGCGACGCCGAGCCGCGTATGGCCGTCGATGATGCGCGCGCTCTTCGACGCGATCGAGATGTCGGCGAGCAGCCCGGCGACGAGCCCCGCGCCCACCGCCGGGCCGTGCATCGCGGACACGATCGGCTTGCTGCAGTTGATCACGTTGTAGACGAGGTCGCGCGCTTCGCGCCACACCCGCGCGCGCACGTCGAAGTCGTTCGCCATCTGCTCGACGAGCGCGAGGTCGCCGCCCGCCGAGAAGCCCTTGCCCTCGCCGCGGATCACCGCGACGCGCGTGTCGGGATCGCGCTCGACGTCGCGCCAGATGTCGGCCAGCTCGCGATGCATGCGTTCGTTCGCGGTCGCGAGGCCGCTCTTGTTCGCGCCCTCGCCGCTCATCACGATTTCGAGGATGCCGTGCGGCTGGCGCCGCACCTTCAGTGCTTCGTAACCGCCATACGCGGCAAGATCCGACATGCGCAGCTCCTTGCGGAAGACCATGAATCGAGTGTAGCGAAGCCCGTGCGGGCAAACATCGGGCGAAACCCGGCGCGCGGGACGCAACCGGGTTGCGCCCGCGCCCACGCACGCCCCGTCGCGTCAGGCGGCGCCGTCGGGCGGTGCGACCGACTGCTCGATCGCGCCGAACACCGACTTGCCGGCGTCGTCGAGCATCTCGATCTTCACGGTGTCGCCGTAGCGCATGAATTCGGTCTGCGGCTTGCCGTGCTCGATCGTCTCGAGGCAGCGCTTCTCGGCGATGCAGCAGTAGCCGCGCTTCGGATCCTTGTTCGACACGGTGCCCGAGCCGACGATCGAGCCCGCGCGCAGGTTGCGCGTCTTCGCCGCGTGCGCGATCAGTTGGCCGAAGTGGAACACCATGTCGGTGCCCGCGTCGGGCTGGCCGACCTTCCTGCCGTTCCAATGAACGATCATCGGCCGGTGCACGCGGCCGTCGCGCCAGTGCTCGCCGAGTTCGTCCGGCGTCACCGCGACGGGCGCGAACGCGGTCGCCGGCTTGCTCTGGAAGAAGCCGAAGCCCTTCGCGAGCTCGGCCGGGATCAGGTTGCGCAGCGACACGTCGTTCGCGAGCGTGACGAGCCGCACGGCCTTCAGCGCGTCATCGGGCGGCACGCCCATCGGCACGTCGCCGGTGATCACCGCGACTTCCGCCTCGAAATCGATGCCCCATTCCTCGGAACGGCAGACCACGTCGTCGCGCGGCCCGAGGAAATCGTCGCTGCCGCCCTGGTACATCAGCGGATCGGTCCAGAACTCCGGCGGCATCTCGGCGCCGCGCGCGCGGCGCACGAGCTCGACGTGGTTCACGTACGCGGAGCCGTCCGCCCACTGGAACGCGCGCGGCAGCGGCGCCATGCAGTTGGCCGGATCGAACGGGAACGCATGGCGCGCGCGGCCGTGGTTCACCGCGTCGTACAGGTCGCGCAGCTGCGGCGCGTAGAACGCCCAGTCGTCGATCGCGCGCTGCAGCGTCGGCGCGATCGCGTCGGCGATCGCCGCGGTATGCAGGTCGCGCGACACGACGATCAGCTGGCCGTCGCGCGTGCCGTCCTTCAGCGAAGCAAGTTTCATAAGGGGAATCTGCCGGTGTAGTGACGATGGAAGGAATCTATTTTACGATGGTGAATCCGTGCGGCGCGCCGGCCTTGCGCGCGCCGTTGCCGAATCGACCGTTGCCTCCTCATCGCGCGCCGCGCGCCGTTGCCCCATGCCCGCCAGCCAGCTCCCAGACGACGATCTCGCCGAACCCGACACCGCCGACGACGCCGCCGGCGAGAACGGCGAGAAGGTCCGTTCCGGCATCCAGTCGATCGAGGTCGGTTTCCGCCTGCTCGACGTGCTGACGAGCGAGCCGCGCGCGATGATGCTGCGCGATCTCGCGCAGCGCGCGGGCATGAGCCCCGCGAAGGCGCACCGCTACCTGGTCAGCTTCTCGCGGCTCGGCGTGGTGTCTCAGGATCCGGTGTCGGGCCGCTACGAGCTCGGCGGCTTCGCGCTGCAGATGGGCCTCGCGCGCCTCGCGCGGGTCGACGGCGTGAAGCTCGCGCGGATCGCGCTGACCGAGCTGCGCGACCGGCTCGACCAGACCGTCGGCATCGCGGTGTGGGGCAATCAGGGGCCGACGATCGTGCACTGGATGGAATCGAGCCATCCGGCGAAGGCGTCGCTGAAGCTCGGCGACGTGATGCCGCTGCTCGGCTCCGCGACGGGCCTGCTGTTCGCCGCGTACCTGCCGCCCGGCAAGACGGCCGCGATGATCGAACGCGAGCTCGCCGACACGCGCCGTTCGCCGCATCACGGCGGGCCGCGCTCGCGCGCCGAGGTCGACGCGGTGCTCGCCGACGTGCGCGCGCACGAGGCCGCGCGCGTCGAAGGGATGCTGCTGCCGACGATCCACGCGTTCTGCATGCCGGTGTTCGATGCCGTGGGCGAGCTTGCGCTCGCGATCATCGCGCTCGGCCACGAAGGCGCGTTCGACATCGCGTGGGGCGGCGAGATCGACACCGCGCTGCGCGCCTGCGCGCAGAAATTGTCGTACGAACTCGGCTATAGTCCGGACGCGCGCGACGCGTGACGCGCGCACGCCGTGCGAACGCGCGGCGCCTCCGACGGTCGGAATCCTGACGAGACCCGAAACCCGGCACGCACGTTGCGCGCCGGACGACCCACGACCGCCCCGACTTCTTCGCCGCCCGCCGATGCCGCACGCCGACGCCCGTCCCCGCCATGCCCCGCCCCGCCACTGGCTGCGCGCGTGCGTTGCGCTCGTCGTCGTGCTGGTGCTGCACGCGCTGGCCGCGCTGTGGTTCACGCGCCACCGCGAGCCGTTCACGCCGCCCGCGGCCGACGCGGTGCCGGTGCAGATCGAATTGCTGAAGCCGCAGCCGATCGAGCGGCAGCCCGAGCCGAGGCCCGTCGAGAAACCGGCTGCGAAGCCAGTTGCGCCATCCCCCGCGAAACCCGCCACCTCGCCCCGCCCGGCGCAGCAGGAACCGGTGCTGACGTCGACGCAGAGCGCCGCGCAGGGCGAGCCGCCGGCCGCGGCCGCGCCTGCGGCGTCCGGTGCAACCGGCGCGTCGGCAGCGGCAGCGGCGGCTGGCGGCGCAAGTGGCGCGATGACGCCGGGCCCCGCGTCGAGCGGCGTGAAATTCGCCGCGCCGCCGTCGGGCGACCTCCAGTACGACAGCTTCTTCAACGGCGTGCAGAACTCGACCGGCACGATCCACTGGCGTACCGACGGTCAAACGTATGAATTGTCGGTATCGATGCCCGTGCCGTTCGTCGGCCCGTTCCGCTACCGGAGCCAGGGGCGCATCGACGCGTTCGGCATCGCGCCCGGCCGCTACGTCGAACAGCGCGGCACGCGCCCCGAGGACATCGCGATCTTCAACCGCGACATCCGGCAGGTGGTGTTTACGCGCACGCCGAACAACGTGCCGCTGCCCGACGGCACGCAGGACCGCTTCAGCATGCTGATGCAGCTCGCGGGCCTCCTGCGCGGCAATCCGGACGCGTACAAGCCGGGCGTCACGCAGCAGTTCTTCGTCGTCGACAACAACAGCGGCGAGACCTGGCCGATCACGGTGATCGGCGACGAACAGGTGCGGACCGCCACGGGCTTCGTCGCGACGCGGCACTTCATGCGCCTGCCGCGCCGCGAAGGCGACACGCGGCGCATCGACATGTGGCTCGCGCCGTCGCTCGGCTGGCTGCCCGCGCGGCTCGTGCAGACCGAACCGAACGGCTCGCAGATCGAGCTGCTGTGGCACGGGCAGCTCGCCGCGCCCGACCTGCCCGCGTCGACGGCGCACGATGCGGGCAACGCACCGCCCGCTGCGCCGGCACCGGCCGAACCGGCTGCATCGCCCGCGCCCGCATCGCCCGCATCGCCCGCGACGCCCTGACGCGCCGCCCCGCGAATCGGCAATTTCGACCGATGCCCCTATGGCCAAAGTCCCTATGCCTAAAGAGTCGCGGTCACGCGCCGTAAAATAGACATGACACTCTTTAACAACTATTTCGGTGCACCGCCCCACAATAGGAAACGTTTCTGAGGTATCGGCTTCTAACCGAGACATCCCGGGCAATGGGAACGGGGTGTGCAGCGCAAGCCCCTTGAAACCGGCGCAGCCTGCCCCACGTATGGGGACAACAAGGCCAGATGCCACTGCGAAGAGGAGTGCCGCCATGCAAATGATCTACAACAGCCCCAACTACTGCGTCGTCGAGTTCCCGCCGCAGGCCGGCCACCACGCAATGAATTCGGGTGGTTACGAAATCGTCGACAAGAACGCGCAGCGCGAGATCTTCATCGACGGCGAGCTCGCCGCCCGGTTTCGCGAGCATGTGAAGCAGCTGATCGAGGATGAACCGTCGCTCGACGAGGTCGACGAATTCCTCGGACAGTTCGACAGCCTGATGACGCAACCGGTCGTCCTGCACTGACGGCACCTGCCCGGCGCCGCACGCCGGGCTCACCGCACGCGGCACGCGGTTCACCAGCGCCGCCCCGAGCACTCCGATCCTGCCCCCGCCCGGCCCGCCGCGCGGGGGTTTTCATTGGGCGCGCGGGCGCGCCGCGCCGTGCCGGGCGATGCGCGGCCGCACCGGCTACAATGGCGCTTTTCCCGATTCGCCGGTCACCCGCCATGTCTGCGACCCCATCCGTTCTCACCGCTTCGTACACGCGCGGCGCCCAGCTGCCGGCGCTGCTCAAGCAGCGCATCCTGATCCTCGACGGCGCGATGGGCACGATGATCCAGCGCTACAAGCTCGACGAGGCCGCGTATCGCGGCGAGCGCTTCAAGGATTTCGCGCGCGACGTGAAGGGCAACAACGAGCTGCTGTCGATCACGCAGCCGCAGATCATCCGGGAAATCCACGACCAGTACTTCGCGGCCGGCGCGGACATCGTCGAAACCAACACGTTCGGCGCGACGACCGTCGCGCAGGCCGACTACGGGATGGAGCACCTCGTCGTCGAGATGAACATCGAATCGGCGCGGCTCGCGCGCGAATCGGCCGCGCAATACGCAACGCCGGACAAGCCGCGCTTCGTCGCGGGCGCGATCGGGCCGACGCCGAAGACGGCGAGCATCTCGCCGGACGTCAACGATCCGGGCGCGCGCAACGTCACGTTCGACGAGCTGCGCGATGCGTACTACCAACAGGCGAAGGCGCTGCTCGACGGCGGCGTCGACCTGTTCCTCGTCGAGACGATCTTCGACACGCTGAACGCGAAGGCCGCGCTGTTCGCGCTCGACCAGCTGTTCGAGGACACCGGCGAACGTCTGCCGATCATGATCTCGGGCACCGTCACCGACGCGTCGGGCCGCATCCTGTCCGGCCAGACGGTCGAGGCGTTCTGGAATTCGCTGCGCCATGCGAAGCCGCTCACGTTCGGCCTGAACTGCGCGCTCGGCGCGGCGCTGATGCGCCCGTACATCGCCGAGCTCGCGAAGCTGTGCGACACCTACGTGTCGTGCTACCCGAACGCGGGCCTGCCGAACCCGATGAGCGACACCGGCTTCGACGAGACACCCGACGTCACGTCGGGCCTGCTGAAGGAATTCGCGCAGGCCGGGCTCGTGAACCTCGCGGGCGGCTGCTGCGGCACGACGCCCGAGCACATCGCCGAGATCGCGAAGGCGCTCGCCGAAGTGAAGCCGCGCCGCTGGCCGAGCCAGTACAGCGACGCCGCGTAAATCCGCCCCGCATCCGCACGCACCCCGCAACCTGCTAAGCACCGCACCGCCATGACCGATCACATGATGCGCCTTGCCGGCCTCGAGCCGTTCAACGTCACGCCCGGAACGCTCTTCATCAACGTCGGCGAACGCACCAACGTCACCGGCTCGAAGGCGTTCGCGCGCATGATCCTCAACGGCCAGTTCGACGAGGCGCTCGCCGTCGCGCGCCAGCAGGTCGAGAACGGCGCGCAGGTGATCGACATCAACATGGACGAGGCGATGCTCGATTCGAAGGCGGCGATGGTGCGCTTCCTGAACCTGATCGCGTCGGAGCCGGACATCGCGCGCGTGCCGATCATGATCGACTCGTCGAAGTGGGACGTGATCGAGGCGGGCCTCAAGTGCGTGCAGGGCAAGGCGATCGTCAACTCGATCTCGCTGAAGGAAGGCGAGGACGCGTTCCGCCATCACGCGAACCTGATCCGCCGCTACGGCGCGGCGGCCGTCGTGATGGCGTTCGACGAGCAGGGCCAGGCCGACACGTTCGCGCGCAAGACCGAGATCTGCAAGCGCTCGTACGACTTCCTCGTGAACGAAGTCGGCTTCCCGCCGGAAGACATCATCTTCGACCCGAACATCTTCGCGGTCGCGACGGGCATCGAGGAGCACAACAACTACGCGGTCGACTTCATCGAGGCGACCCGCTGGATCAAGCAGCACCTGCCGTACGCGAAGGTGAGCGGCGGCGTGTCGAACGTGTCGTTCTCGTTCCGCGGCAACGACCCCGTGCGCGAGGCGATCCACACCGTGTTCCTGTACCACGCGATCCAGGCGGGGATGGACATGGGCATCGTCAACGCGGGCCAGCTCGGCGTGTATGCCGATCTCGACGCGGAGCTGCGCGAGCGCGTCGAGGACGTGATCCTGAACCGCCGCGCGGATTCCACCGACCGCCTGCTCGAGATCGCCGACAAGTTCAAGGCCGGCGGCGCGAAGAAGGAAGAGAACCTCGAGTGGCGCAACCAGCCGGTCGAGAAACGGCTCTCGCATGCGCTCGTGCACGGCATCACGACCTTCATCGTCGAGGATACCGAAGAAGTGCGCGCGAAGATCGACGCGGCGGGCGGCCGCCCGATCAACGTGATCGAAGGCCCGCTGATGGACGGCATGAACATCGTCGGCGACCTGTTCGGCCAGGGCAAGATGTTCCTGCCGCAGGTCGTGAAATCCGCGCGCGTGATGAAGCAGGCCGTCGCGCACCTGATCCCGTTCATCGAGGAAGAGAAGCGCCGGCTCGCGGAAGCGGGCGGCGACGTGCGCGCGAAGGGCAAGATCGTGATCGCGACCGTGAAGGGCGACGTGCACGACATCGGCAAGAACATCGTGTCGGTCGTGCTCCAGTGCAACAACTTCGAAGTGGTCAACATGGGCGTGATGGTCCCGTGCAACGAGATCCTCGCGAAGGCGAAGGTCGAGGGCGCGGACATCATCGGGCTGTCGGGCCTCATCACGCCGAGCCTCGAGGAAATGGCGTACGTCGCGTCGGAAATGCAGCGCGACGACTACTTCCGCGTGAAGAAGATCCCGCTGCTGATCGGCGGCGCGACCACGTCGCGCGTGCACACGGCCGTGAAGATCGCGCCGAACTACGAAGGCCCGGTGGTCTACGTGCCGGACGCGTCGCGCTCGGTGTCGGTCGCGTCGAGCCTGCTGTCCGACGAAGGCGCGGCGAAGTACCTCGACGAGCTGAAATCCGACTACGAGCGCATTCGCGACCAGCACGCGAACCGGAAGGCGCAGCCGATGGTCACGCTCGCCGAGGCGCGCGCGAACAAGACCAGGGTCGACTGGGCGAGCTACCAGCCGGTCAAGCCGAAGTTCATCGGCCGCCGCGTGTTCAAGAACTACGACCTGAACGAGCTCGCGAACTACATCGACTGGGGCCCGTTCTTCCAGACCTGGGACCTCGCGGGCCCGTACCCGGCGATCCTGAACGACGAGATCGTCGGCGAATCGGCGCGTCGCGTGTTCTCCGACGCGAAATCGATGCTCGCGCGCCTGATCCAGGGCCGCTGGCTGACCGCGAGCGGCGTGATCTCGCTGCTGCCGGCGAACACGGTCAACGACGACGACATCGAGATCTACACCGACGAATCGCGCAGCGAGGTGCTGCTCACGTGGCGCAACCTGCGCCAGCAGAGCGTGCGGCCGGTGGTCGACGGCGTGATGCGCCCGAACCGCTCGCTCGCCGATTTCATCGCGCCGAAGGAATCGGGCGTCGCCGACTACATCGGCATGTTCGCGGTGACGGCCGGCCTCGGCGTCGACGTGAAGGAAAAGCAGTTCGAAGCCGACCACGACGACTACAGCGCGATCATGCTGAAGGCGCTCGCCGACCGCTTCGCGGAAGCGTTCGCCGAGGCGATGCACGCGCGCGTGCGCCGCGAGCTGTGGGGCTATGCGAGCGGCGAGGCGCTCGACAACGACGCGCTGATCGCGGAAAAGTACGCCGGCATCCGGCCGGCGCCCGGCTATCCGGCGTGCCCCGATCACCTCGTGAAGCGCGATATGTTCGAAGCGCTTCATGCGGACGAGATCGGCATGAGCGTCACCGAGTCGCTGGCGATGCTGCCGGCGGCGAGCGTGTCGGGCTTCTACCTCGCGCACCCGGACAGCACCTACTTCTCGGTCGGGAAAATCGGGCAGGACCAGCTCGAGGACTACGCGAAGCGCATGGCGCTGCCGCTCGACGACGCGCGCCGCGCGCTCGCGCCGCAGCTCTGATCCGCGTCGGCGGGCGGCGCACGCCGCCCTTTCACCCGACGAATGGCCAGCAAAAAGCCCGCTCGAGAGCGGGCTTTTTGTCGTGCCGGTGGCAGGCGGAGGTCAGAAACCCCAGTGCACGTCGGCCTGGCCGGCCTTCGCTTCGCGCAGCATCGACAGGAACGGCGCGACGCGCTGCGCGAGGCTCGGCGGCACTTCGTGATGCGCGTGGTCGTCCTCGTCCTCGTGGAAATGGCCCGCATGCTCGGCGCGCTCCTGCTTCGCCTGCGAGACGGCGTCTTCCAGCTTCGCGATCGCGTGATCCAGCTCGTCGTGCGTAATCACGCCGCGCTCGCCCAGCTGCTTGCCGACGAGACCCAGCACATATACGGCGAAATCCTTCAGCACGTCGAGATCCTGTGCCGCCTTGCTCTTGAACGTAATCATGACAATTCCCTTATATCTTGTTCTGCCCGCCGCGCGAGATCGGGGAACGCCGGCCGGCCGGCGCCCGGCCTCGCGGACACGGACCGCCTGAGCGGCATATTAGCACCTGTTAAAATTCCGCGATCCCTGAAACGCGCGCTCGAAAAGCGCGCCGGCGCGCCGCGGTTCCCGGCCGCCACCAACGAAGCCTTCTACCAGCATGCTGCCAGCTCAAAAACAGACCCTCGAAGCCCTGCTCGCGGATAGCGTCAAGCAGGTCGCACACGCCCTGAAAGGCGACGACGCCGCGTCCGTCGCGCCCGCGATCACGCTCGAGCGCCCGAAGGTCGCGGCGCACGGCGACGTCGCGTGCAACGTCGCGATGCAGCTCGCGAAGCCGCTCGGCGCGAACCCGCGCCAGCTCGCCGAGCAGATCGTCGCGGCGCTCACCGCCCAGCCGGGCGCGCAGGGCCTCGTCGAGGCCGCCGAGATCGCCGGCCCGGGCTTCATCAACCTGCGCCTGACGGCGGCCGCCAAGCAGGCCGTGATCGCCGCGGTGCTCGCCGAAGGCGGCCGGTTCGGCACGTCCGGGCGCGAGACGGGCAAGCGCGTGCTGCTCGAGTTCGTGTCGGCGAACCCGACCGGCCCGCTGCACGTCGGCCACGGCCGCCAGGCCGCACTCGGCGACGCGCTCGCGAACGTGATCGCGAGCCAGGGCTACGCGGTGCACCGCGAGTTCTACTACAACGACGCCGGCGTGCAGATCGGCAACCTCGCGATCTCGACGCAGGCGCGCGCGCGCGGCCTGAAGCCGGGCGACGCGGGCTGGCCGGAAGCCGCGTACAACGGCGAGTACATCGCCGACATCGCGCGCGACTACCTGAACGGCGAGACGGTGGCCGCGAAGGACGGCGAGCCGGTCAAGGGCGCGGGCGACATCGAGGATCTCGAGGCGATCCGCAAGTTCGCGGTCGCGTACCTGCGCCACGAGCAGGACATGGACCTGCAGGCGTTCGGCGTGAAGTTCGACCAGTACTACCTCGAATCGTCGCTGTACAGCGAAGGCCGGGTCGAGAAAACGGTCGACGCGCTGATCAAGGCCGGCATGACCTACGAGCAGGAAGGCGCGCTGTGGCTGCGCACGACCGACGAGGGCGACGACAAGGATCGCGTGATGCGCAAGTCGGACGGCACCTACACGTATTTCGTGCCGGACGTCGCGTACCACGTGACGAAGTGGGAGCGCGGCTTCACGAAGGTGATCAACATCCAGGGCTCCGACCACCACGGCACGATCGCGCGCGTGCGCGCCGGCCTGCAGGGGCTGCACATCGGCATCCCGAAGGGCTATCCCGACTACGTGCTGCACAAGATGGTCACCGTGATGCGCGACGGCCAGGAAGTGAAGATCTCGAAGCGCGCGGGCAGCTACGTGACGGTGCGCGACCTGATCGAATGGTCGGGCGGCGCGGCGCCGGGCCAGGAGCAGGCGCCCGACCTGCTCGACGAGGCGACCATCACGCGCGGCCGCGATGCGGTGCGCTTCTTCCTGATCTCGCGCAAGGCCGACACCGAATTCGTGTTCGACATCGACCTCGCGCTGAAGCAGAACGACGAGAACCCGGTCTACTACGTGCAGTACGCGCATGCGCGGATCTGCTCGGTGCTCAACGAATGGAAGTCGCGCTACAACGGCGACGCCGCGCAACTGCCGGGCGCCGACCTGTCGCAGCTGTCGAGCAAGCAGGCCGCCGCGCTGATGCAGAAGCTCGCCGAGTATCCGGACATGCTCACGCACGCGGCCAACGAGCTGGCGCCGCACGCGGTCGCGTTCTACCTGCGCGACCTCGCTGGTGAATTCCACTCGTTCTACAATGCGGAGCGCGTGCTGGTCGACGACGAGGCGCCGCGCACCGCGCGCATCGCGCTGCTCGCCGCGACCCGGCAGGTGCTCGAGAACGGCCTGGCGATGCTCGGCGTGTCGGCTCCCGCCAAGATGTAAGCCCCGCCCGAGCGGGGCAAACAGGCCGCGGCCGCGCCCGCCGCAGGCGCGCCTGCCGCGGCCTTTTCACGATTCTTTTTGCAGGTGACTCAAGCAATGGCACAACCACGCCGCACTTCGAAACAATCGAAACAAGCCGGAGGGACATTTCTTGGAATCGTGCTGGGCCTGATCGTCGGCCTCGCGATCGCCGTGGTGGTGGCGCTCTACATCACGCGTTCGCCGTCGCCGTTCGTGTCGAAGGTCGCGCCGCCGCCTGCCGACACCGGCGCGAGCCAGCCGCAGCAGTTCGACCCGAACCGCGCGCTGCAGGGCAAGACGCCCGGCCAGCCGGTGCCGCAGGCCGCGCAGCCGGCGCCGCCGAACACCGCGCCCGGCCAGGCCGCGAACCAGACCCAGGGCGGCCTGCTGCCCGAACCGCAGATCGTCGAGGTGCCGCCGTCGGCCAACGGGTCGACTGCATCGAACGGGTCGGCGAGCTCGAATGCGTCGAACGGCGCGTCGAATGGCGCGTCGAATGGCGCATCGAACAACGGCGTCGCCGTCGCACCGAAGCCGGCCGACGTGACCCCGCCGCCGAAGAAGCCGCAGCCGGTCGAGAAACCGCAGTCGAACGCGAATTCGAACTCGAATTCGAACGACGACGACCTCGGCCGCTTCGCCGCGCAGAAGCAGGCGCAGCAGGCCCAGAAGGCGCAGCAGCAGATGGCCGCGAACACGCCGAAGCCCACGTCGTCGGCCGCCGCCGCGAACAACGGCTCCGCCGCGAAGCCGCCGGCCGCGAACGACGCGAATACCGGCTACTTCCTGCAGGTCGGCGCCTACAAGACGGAAACGGACGCCGAGCAGCAGCGCGCGCGCCTCGGCTTCCAGGGTTTCGAGTCGAAGGTGTCGAAGCGCGACGTCAGCGGCGTCACGTATTTCCGCGTGCGCGTCGGCCCGTTCTCGAAATTCGAGGATATGAACTCGGCACGCCAGCGCCTGTCCGATGCAGGAGTCGATACGGCGGTGATTCGCTTCACCAAGCAGTAAGACCGGCCGGGCGGCGTAACGCCGCCCCGTTTCGTTTCGCTACCCGAGCAACTGATTCGACGTTCACAACATGAAAAAACTGCTAAGCACGCTTCTCCTGTCCCTCGGCCTCGTGGCCGGTTTCGCGCAGGCCGCGCCGGGTGCGCCGGTCGCGGGCAAGGATTACGAGGTCATGAAGTCGCCGCAGCCGGTGTCCGCGCCGGCCGGCAAGGTCGAGGTGATCGAGTTCTTCTGGTACGGCTGCCCGCACTGCTACGAGTTCGAGCCGACGGTCGAGGCCTGGGTGAAGAAACAGGGCGACAAGATCGAATTCAAGCGCATCCCGGTCGCGTTCCGCGACGATTTCGTCCCGCACTCGAAGCTGTTCTACACGGTGTCCGCGCTCGGCATCTCCGAGAAGGTCACGCCGGCGATCTTCAACGCGATCCACAAGCAGAAGAACTACCTGCTGACGCCGCAGGCGCAGGCCGACTTCCTCGCGACGCAGGGCGTCGACAAGAAGAAGTTCATGGACGCGTACAACTCGTTCAGCGTGCAGGGCCAGGTGAAGCAATCGGCCGAGCTGCTGAAGAGCTACAACATCGACGGCGTGCCGACGATCGTCGTGCAGGGCAAGTACAAGACGGGCCCGGCCTACACGAACAGCCTCGAAGGCACCGCGCAGGTGCTCGACTATCTCGTGAAGCAGGTTCAGGACAAGAAGCTCTGATCCCCGCCACGGCGCCGGCATGACTACTCCGCTGAAGGTCTTCATCACCGGCGCGTCGAGCGGCCTCGGCCTCGCGCTGGCCGAGGAATACGCCCGCCAGGGCGCGACGCTCGCGCTCGTCGCGCGGCGCACCGACCTGCTCGATGCGTTCGCGCGACGCTTCCCGTCGCTGTCCATCACCGTCTATTCGGCCGACGTGCGCGATGCCGACTCGCTCGCGGCCGCCGCCGCGGCGTTCATCGCCGCGCACGGCTGCCCGGACGTCGTCATCGCGAACGCGGGCATCAGCCAGGGCGCGGTGACGGGCCAGGGCGACCTCGACACGTTCCGCAACGTGATGGACATCAACTATTTCGGCATGGTCGCGACGTTCGAGCCGTTCGTCGGCCCGATGACGAACGCGCGGCACGGCACGCTGGTCGGCGTCGCGAGCGTCGCCGGCGTGCGCGGCCTGCCCGGCTCCGGCGCGTACAGCGCGTCGAAGTCGGCCGCGATCAAGTATCTCGAATCGCTGCGCGTCGAGCTGCGCCCCGCGGGCGTCGGCGTCGTGACGATCGCGCCCGGCTACATCCGCACGCCGATGACCGCGCACAATCCGTACCGGATGCCGTTCCTGATGGACGCCGACCGCTTCGCCGCGCGCGCGGCCGAAACGATCGCGCAGCAGCGCCCGTTCCGGGTGATTCCGTGGCAGATGGGCGTCGTCGCGAAGGTGCTGCACGTGATGCCGCGCTGGCTCTACGACCGCCTGTTCGAAAAGGCGCCGCGCAAGCCCAAGGCGAGCGCGCACTGAGCAAACGGTCCGGCCCCGGCCGGACCGTGCTCGATCGCAGCGGCCGCAAACCCGCTGCCCTCCCCGTCCCCGCCATTTGGCGCACAAACGGCTATTCCGCCGTCATCGCAGCCGTTTTTCGCTCAACTCGCCGCGTTCCGGCGCCTTTTTCCACGCGGCGCGCGCTTTGACGGTATGCTATCCGCCGGCCGCGCCGCCTTCGGGCGGCGCATGCGCATTCCGTCATCCAGCAAAAAACACACGCCACGTGGGAGAACCTATGCACGTCAAGCTGTTCGCCGCGGTCGCCCTGGCCGCGGCTCCCGTCCTCGTCGCCGCCAAGCCGCTCACCGTCTGCACGGAATCGAGCCCGGACGGCTTCGACGTCGTGCAGTACAACTCGCTCGTCACCACCAATGCATCGGCCGACGTGATCTTCAACACGCTGGTGTCGTACGACGAAGCCGCGAAGAAGGTCGCGCCCGCGCTCGCGGACAAATGGGAAGCGAGCGCCGACGGCCTCACCTACACGTTCCACCTGCGCCCGAACGTCGCGTTCCAGACCACCGACACTTTCAAGCCGACCCGCCCGCTCGACGCGGACGACGTCGTGTTCACGTTCAGCCGGATGCTCGACGACAGCAACCCGTGGCACAAGGTCGCGGGCGCGAGCGGCTTCCCGCATGCGCAGTCGATGGGCCTCACCAAGCTCGTGAAGTCGGTGTCGAAGGTCGACGACAGCACCGTGAAGTTCGTGCTGAACGAGCCGAACGCGACCTTCGTGCCGATCCTGACGATGGGATTCGCGTCGATCTACTCGGCCGAATACGCGGACCAGCTGCTCAAGGCCGGCAAGCAGGCGGACCTGAACGCGAAGCCGGTCGGCACCGGCCCGTTCGTGCTGAAGAGCTACACGAAGGACGCGCTGATCCGCTACGACGCGAACCCGACCTACTGGGGCGCGAAGCCGAAGGTCGACCGGCTGATCTACGCGATCACGCCCGACCCGTCGGTGCGCCTGCAGAAGGTGAAGGCCGGCGAATGCCAGATCGCGCTGTCGCCGAAGCCGCAGGACGTGCTCGCCGCGAAGAGCGAAAGCGCGCTGAAGATCGTGCAGACGCCCGCGTTCATGACGGCGTTCGTCGCGCTGAACACGCAGAAGAAGCCGCTCGACAACGACAAGGTGCGCCAGGCGCTGAACCTCGCGTTCGATCGCGCGAGCTACCTGAAGGTCGTGTTCGACAACACCGCGACGCCCGCGAACAACCCGTATCCGCCGAACACGTGGAGCTACGCGAAGGACGTCGCGCCGTATGCGTACGATCCGGCGAAGGCGAAGCAGCTGCTCGCCGCGGCAGGCTTCCCGAACGGCTTCTCGACGACGATCTGGGTGCGGCCGACCGGCAGCGTGCTGAACCCGAACCCGAAGGCCGGCGCGGAACTGCTGCAGGCCGACCTTGCGAAGATCGGCGTGAAGGCCGAGGTCAAGGTGATCGAATGGGGCGAGCTGATCAAGCAGGCGAAGCTCGGCCAGCATGACCTGCTGTTCATGGGCTGGGCCGGCGACAACGGCGACCCGGACAACTATCTGACGCCGCAGTTCAGCTGCAACGCGGTGAAGTCCGGCATCAACTTCGCGCGCTACTGCGACCCGCAGCTCGACAAGCTGATCGCCGACGGCAAGGAAACCGCCGACCAGGCGAAACGCACCAAGCTGTACGAAGCCGCGCAGAAGCTGATCCACGACCAGGCGCTGTGGATCCCGCTCGGCTATCCGACCGCGGCGGCGCTCACGCGCGCGAACGTGAGCGGCTATCGCGTGAGTCCGTTCGGACGGCAGAATTTCGCGGCGGTGTCGGTGCAATAAGCGCGCGTGGCACGCAAGCGACGGCGACGACGTCCGTCGCTTGCGGCCCGCGCACCCCGCTTGCTACACTCCGCGCCTATTCCTCATACCGGACGCCAGCCAAAGTGAACAACTAAGCCTTCCCAAAATGTTTTCGCCGCCGTGCCACGCACGCCGCGCGAAGTTTTTCACGCATTTTCGGAGGTGCTTATGGCTGCAGCCACGCCCACCGGCGCGCTCGTCGCGCTTCATCACGTTTCCTTCCGCTTCGACGACGGCTTCACGCTGTTCGATTCGCTCGACCTCACCATCGATCGCACGCCGACCGGCATCGTCGGCCGCAACGGCATCGGCAAAAGCCTGCTCGCGCAACTGATCGCGGGCCGCCGCGCGCCGAACGCGGGCACGATCGACCGTCGCACGCACGTCGTCTACGTCGCGCAGCAGCACGACGATGCGCGCGGCGGCATGCAGACCGTCGCGCAACTCGCCGCGCTCGACGCGCCGCTCGCGGCACTCGCGCGTCTCGCGGACGGCCATGCGGAGCCGGACGACTTCGACCTGATCGGCGAGCGCTGGGATCTTGCCGACAGGCTGCGCGCGGCGCTCGACGCGGCGGGCCTGCACGACGTGCAGCCCGCGATGCCGGCGCAGGCGCTGAGCGGCGGCCAGCTCGCGCGCGTGGCGCTGATCGGCGCGCTGCTGTCGGACGCCGGCCTGCTCGTGCTCGACGAACCGACCAACCATCTCGACGCGCCGGGCCGCGCGTGGCTGCGCACGGCACTCGACGGCTGGCGCGGCGGCCTCGTCGTCGTCAGCCACGACCGCGCGCTGCTCGCCGGCGTCGGGCGGATCGTCGAACTGTCGCCGCACGGCGTGCGCGCATACGGCGGCAACTACGCGTTCTATCGCGCGCAGCGCGACGCGGAGCACGACGCGGCGCAGGCCGCGCTCGATCATGCGCGCACCGAGCGCGGGCGCGTCAGGCGCCGCCTCGAACAGGAACACGACACGATCCAGCGCCACGCGGCCGGCTCGCTGCGCGAGGCGAAGACGGCCAACCTGTCGTCGATGGCGCGCCAGAGCCGCAAGGGTGCGGCGCGCAGCATCATGGGAACGGTCCGGCGTCATCAGAGCGAGTTCAAGGCGACGCTCGACGAACGCGTACAGGAAGCGGCCGCGCGCGTCGAAGCCGATGCGCCGGTGCTCGTATCGCTGCCCGGCACCGAAGTCAGCGCGCGCCGCCAGTTGTTCACGTTCGATCGCGCGCAATTGCCGTGGCGAGCCGCCGGGCACATGGACGCGATCACGTGGTCGGCGAGCGGCCCCGTGCGCATCGCGCTGACCGGCCCGAACGGCTGCGGAAAATCGACGCTGCTGCGAATGCTCGCGGGCGAACTCGCGCCGCGTTCAGGCGAGTGCGCGACGCACGTGAGCGCCGCCTATCTCGACCAGCGGCTCGCGCTGCTCGCCCCCGACCGCTCGATCGTCGACCAGCTCGGGCTGCTCGATACGCCGCTCGCCGAAGGCGACCTGCGCAGCCGGCTCGCGCTGCTGCAGCTCGATGCGGTGCGCGCGACGCAGCCGGCGCGGCAGCTGAGCGGCGGCGAACGGCTGAAGGCCGCGCTCGCGTGCGCGCTGTGGCGCGGCACGCCCGCGCAGCTGCTGCTGCTCGACGAGCCGACCAATCATCTGGATCTCGAATCGGTGCGCGCGGTGGAAGCGGCGCTGGCCGGCTTCCCGGGCGCGCTCGTGGTCGCGTCGCACGATGCCGCGTTTCTCGCGGCGCTCGCGCCGACGCACACGATGCAATGGCATCGCGACGGGTGGCGTTACGAGCCCGTCGCGTGACGAAGACGAAGCCGCGTCAGCGTGCGGTGCGGAACCGCAGCACGCCGTCGTCGCCCTGCTCGCGCACGAGCTCGCCCGCAAGCCACAGCAGGTTCAAATGCGCGATCGCCTCGCCGAGCGCGAACGTCATCTGGTGGATGTCGAGCTCGCGGCGGCGGAACATGATCGGCACGATGTCGGCCGCGCTCGCCGGCCGCTCCGCGCACGCCGTGCGCACCTCGTCGAGGCGCGCATCGTGGTGCGCGCGCAGCTGCGCGATGCGCGTGCGCACGCCGCGGAACGGCTTGCCGTGCGACGGCAGCACGAGCGTGTCGGCGGCCATCGTCTCGTAGCGGCCGAGCGATTCGAGGTACAGCGCGAGCGGGTTCGCCTCCGGTTCGAGATCGAACACCGACACGTTCGTCGAGATGCGCGGCAGCACCATGTCGCCGGAAATCAGCAGCCCGTCGGCCTCGCTGTGGAGCGCGCAATGTTCAGGCGAATGGCCGTAGCCCGTGACGACGCGCCACGTGCGGCCGCCGATCGTCACCGGATTGCCTTCGCGCAGGCGGCGATAGCGCGGCGGCACCGACGGCACGAGATCCGAGTAGTAGCTGCGGCGGTTGCGCAGCTTGTCGAGCGAGGCCGGATCGTTCAGGCCATGGCGCGCGAAGTGATCGGCCGCCGCCGCGCCGCCCGCGTTCGAGCCGTTGCCGGCCGCCATCAGGCAGCCGAACATGTATTCGCCGAGCGTCATCCACAGCCGCACGTTCCAGCGGCGCTGGTCGCCGCCTTCGCACAGCCAGTTCGCGAGGCCGAAGTGGTCGGGGTGGCAATGCGTGACGATCACGCGCAGCACGGGCAGCCCGTCGAGGTGCGTGTCGAAGATCTGCTCCCAGTGTGCGCGGATCGCGTCCGACGCAATCCCGCAATCGACGATCGTCCAGCCGGCCTGCCCGTCGATCTCGTCGCGCAGCAGCCACAGGTTGATGTGGTCGAGCGAGAACGGCAGCGGCATGCGCAGCCAGCGCACGCCGGGCGCGACCTCGAACGTGTCGCCCGCGGCGGGCAGGGTATCGGCGAAGGGGTAGTCGAGTTGGTGTTCCAGTGCGTTCATCGGTGGGGGCGTCTCGTCGTTATCGGTGCAGGCCGGCGGGTGCGGCCGGCGTGCGGCAGGGGGCCGCCGCGGGCGTCCGGTCGATTCTATCGCTCAATCGCGGCAGGCGTGATCCCGCGGCCCCGCCCGTCAAAAAAAGTTCGTGCCACAATCCGTTCCGTACCCGTATCTTTACGCGAAGATGCCCCGAACGGCGCCGAACGCCGCGCAACACGCGGCCCGACGCGCTGCCCGCGCCCGGCCGCGGATGCGCTGGACACGCGTTCCGGACGCTAAAATGTCGGGTGCTTACAGCCCCCTGAGCGAGCCTGCACGCCATGAATCACTTCCCCAAACTGCTGTCGTCGCAGATCGGTTTCGACGTCGCGCAGACGATGCTCGAAAACTTCGACCGCCACTACCGGATCTTCCGCGAAGCGGCCGTCGGGGCGAAGACGCTGTTCGAGCACGCCGACTGGCACGCGCTGCAGCGGCTCGCGCGCGAGCGGATCACGTCGTACGACGATCGCGTGCAGGAGTGCGTCGAGGTGCTGGAAGACGAATACGACGCGGAGAACATCGACGACGAGGTGTGGCAGCAGATCAAGCTGCACTACATCGGTCTCCTGACGTCGCACCGCCAGCCGGAATGCGCGGAAACCTTCTTCAACTCGGTGTGCTGCAAGATCCTGCACCGCTCGTACTTCAACAACGATTTCATCTTCGTGCGCCCGGCGATCTCGACCGAATACCTCGAGAACGACGAGCCGGCCGCCAAGCCGACCTATCGCGCGTACTACCCGGGCACCGACGGCCTCGCGGTCACGCTCGAGCGCATCGTCACGAACTTCCAGCTCGAGCCGCCGTTCGAGGATCTCACGCGCGACATCGGCTGCGTGATGCAGGCGATCCACGACGAATTCGGCCGCTTCGACGAAGCGACGAATTTCCAGATCCACGCGCTGTCGTCGCTGTTCTTCCGCAACAAGACCGCGTACGTGATCGGCCGCATCATCAACGGCGACCGCATGCTGCCGTTCGCGCTGCCGATCCGCCACGTGCGCCCGGGCCTGCTCGCGCTCGACACGGTGCTGCTGCGCCGCTCGCAGCTGCAGATCATCTTCAGCTTCTCGCACTCGTACTTCCTCGTCGACATGAACGTGCCGTCCGCGTACGTCGACTTCCTGTGCACGATCATGCCGGGCAAGCCGAAGGCGGAGATCTACACGTCGGTCGGCCTGCAGAAGCAGGGCAAGAACCTGTTCTACCGCGACCTGCTGCATCACCTGTCGCATTCGAGCGACCGCTTCATCATCGCGCCGGGGATCAAGGGCCTCGTGATGCTCGTGTTCACGCTGCCGTCGTTCCCGTACGTGTTCAAGCTGATCCGCGACCAGTTCCCGCCGCCGAAGGAAACGACGCGCGCGCAGATCATGGAGAAGTACCAGCTCGTGAAGCGCCACGACCGCCTCGGGCGGATGGCCGACACGCTCGAGTATTCGAGCGTCGCGCTGCCGCTCGCGCGGCTCGACCACGCGCTGTTGCGCGAGCTGGAGAAGGAGGTGCCGTCGCTGCTCGAATACGAGGGCGACAACCTCGTGATCCGGCACCTGTACATCGAGCGCCGGATGGTCCCGCTCAACCTGTATCTGCAGAACGGCAGCGACGCCGAGGTCGAGCACGGCGTGAAGGAGTACGGCAACGCGGTGAAGGAGCTGATGAAGGCCAACATCTTCCCCGGCGACATGCTGTACAAGAACTTCGGCGTCACGCGCCACGGCCGCGTCGTGTTCTACGACTACGACGAGATCGAGTACCTGACCGACTGCAACGTGCGCCGCGTGCCGCCGCCGCGCAACGAGGAGGACGAGCTGTCCGGCGAGCCGTGGTATTCGGTCGGCCCGCACGACATCTTTCCCGAAACCTACGGGCCGTTCCTGCTCGGCGATCCGCGCGTGCGCGACGTATTCTTGAAGCATCACGCCGATTTCTTCGAGCCCGCGCTGTGGCAGGCGAGCAAGGACAAGCTGCTGCAGGGCGAATTGCCCGATTTCTTTCCGTACGACGCGTCGCTGCGCTTCTGCGTACGCTACCCCGAACGCTTCGACGCGACGGACGACGCCGAGGGCGACGCGCAGCGCGCCGCCTGAAGCGCCCCATGACCGAACGTTTTTTCCGCACCCGGAAACCCAACCCGATGAACACCCAAGACCACCCGCTCTCGCACCTGTTCGACAACAACGACGCCTGGGTCAAGCGCAAGCTCGCCGACGATCCGGAGTTCTTCACGCGCCTGGCCGACCAGCAGGCGCCGGAATACCTGTGGATCGGCTGCTCGGATTCGCGCGTGCCGGCGAACCAGATCATCGGCCTGCCGCCGGGCGAGGTGTTCGTCCACCGCAACATCGCGAACGTCGTCGTGCACACCGACCTGAACTGCCTGTCGGTGATCCAGTTCGCGGTCGACATCCTGCGCGTGAAGCACATCATGGTGGTCGGCCACTACGGCTGCTCGGGCGTGAACGCGGCGCTGCACAACCGCCGCGTCGGCCTTGCCGACAACTGGCTGCACCACGTGCAGGACGTGCGCGAACGGCACGCCGCGCTGCTCGACGAATGGCCGGTGGGCGAAGCGCGCTACCGCCGCCTGATCGAGCTGAACGCGATCGAGCAGGTCGTCAACGTATGCCGCACGACGATCGTCAACGACGCGTGGGCGCGCGGCCAGTCGCTCACCGTGCACGCGCTCGTGTACGGCGTGCACGACGGCCGCATGCGCGACCTCGGCATGGCCGTGTCGAATCCCGACACGCTGCACGACACCTACCGGCGCGCGGTGGCCGCGCTGACCGCGCGCGGCCAGCACTCGCCCGACAACGACATGGTCGCGGCCGATGCGGCGCGCCTGACCGAGGTCGCGCAGGCCGTCGCGAACACGCTGAAGCCCTGCGCGGACGCGGAGTAAGCCGCGCGGCGCCGGCCTCGGCCACGGACGCCGCACGTGATCAGGAGACGCATCATGACCGCTGTTGATCACGACGATCCGATCGTCATCGTCGCCGCGGCGCGCACGCCGATCGGCGGTTTCCAGGGCGACTTCGCGTCGCTCGCCGCGCCGCAGCTCGGCAGCGTCGCGATCGGCGCGGCGCTCGCGCGCGCCGGCCTCGCGCCGGAGCAGGTCGACGAAGCGGTGATGGGCTGCGTGCTGCCCGCCGGCCAGGGCCAGGCGCCCGCGCGGCAGGCCGCGCTCGGCGCGGGCCTGCCGCTCGCCACCGGCTGCACGACGGTCAACAAGATGTGCGGCTCCGGGATGCGCGCGGCGATGTTCGCGCACGACATGCTGCGCGCCGGCTCGGCCGGCGTGATCGTCGCGGGTGGCATGGAAAGCATGACCAACGCGCCGTACCTGCTGCCGAAGGCGCGCGCCGGCTACCGGATGGGCCACGGCCAGGTGCTCGACCACATGTTCCTCGACGGCCTCGAGGATGCGTACGACAAGGGCCGCCTGATGGGCACCTTCGCCGACGAATGCGCGGCCGAGTACGCGTTCTCGCGCGAAGCGCAGGATGCGTTCGCGATCGAGTCGCTCGCTCGCGCGAAGCGCGCGAACGTGGACGGCTCGTTCGACTGGGAAATCGCGCCCGTGACGGTGGCCGGCCGGCACGGCGGGCAGGACGACAAGGTCGTATCGCGCGACGAGCAGCCGTTCAAGGCCGATCCGTCGAAGATCTCGCTGCTGAAGCCCGCGTTCGGCAAGCACGGCACCGTCACCGCCGCGAACGCGTCGTCGATCTCCGACGGCGCGGCCGCGCTCGTGATGATGCGCACGTCCACCGCCGCGCGGCTCGGCGTCGCGCCGCTCGCGCGCGTGGCCGGCCATGCGACGTTCGCGCAGGCGCCCGCGAAGTTCACGACCGCGCCGGTCGGCGCGATCCGCCGCCTGTTCGAGCGCACCGGCTGGCGCGCGGCGGACGTCGACCTGTACGAGATCAACGAGGCGTTCGCGGTCGTCACGATGGCCGCGATGAAGGAGCACGGGCTGCCGCACGACACGGTCAACGTGAACGGCGGCGCGTGTGCGCTCGGCCACCCGATCGGCGCATCCGGCGCGCGCATCCTCGTCACGCTGATCGGCGCATTGCGCGCGCGTTCGGCGCGGCGCGGCGTCGCGAGCCTGTGCATCGGCGGCGGCGAGGCGACCGCGATGGCTATCGAACTCGTCTGACCAAACAGCCTTCCCGCAAGGAGCGGCGACCATGAAAACCGTACTGATCGTCGGCGCATCGCGCGGCCTCGGCCGCGAATTCGTCCGGCAATACCGGCGCGACGGATGGAACGTGATCGCCACCGCGCGCGACGACGCGTCGCTCGCCGCGCTGCGCGAGCTCGGCGCGCACGCGCATGCGCTCGACATCGCGCAGCCCGAGCAGATCGCCGCGCTCGGCTGGAAGCTCGACGGCGAGCGGCTCGATGCCGCCGTGATCGTGTCGGGCGTCTACGGGCCGCAGACCGAAGGCGTCGAAACCGTCACCGCCGACGATTTCGACGCGGTGATGCACACCAACGTGCGCGGGCCGATGCAGCTGCTGCCGATCCTGCTGCCGCTCGTCGAGGACACACACGGCGTGCTCGCGGTCGTGTCGAGCCGGATGGGCAGCATCGGCGAGGCGACCGGCACCAGCGGCTGGCTGTATCGCGCGAGCAAGGCCGCGCTCAACGACGTGCTGCGCATCGCGTCGCTGCAGGCGCGCCACGCGGCCTGCGTGTCGCTGCATCCGGGCTGGGTGCGCACCGCGATGGGCGGCGCGCAGGCCGCGATCGATCCGCAGACGAGCGTGACCGGCATGCGCCGCGTGCTGGCCGAGGCCGCCGCCGACGTCGCGCTCGCGAACGGGCGCTTCTTCCAGTACGACGGCGTCGAGCTCGCCTGGTAACAATCCTTCGTCGTTAATTCATCTTTCGCATGACTATGTCCCGACCTGACGCGTGCCCGTGCGGCGGCGCGTCCCCCACCCCTGCCGGCCGCGCGCCGGCGCCGCGCTATGCCGCGTGCTGCGGCCGTTTCATCGACGGCGGCGAAGCCGCCCCCACCGCGCTCGAGTTGATGCGCTCGCGGTACAGCGCCTACGTGCTCGGCGCGACCGGCTACCTGCGCGCGACGTGGGACGCGCGCACCTGCCCCGCCGATCTGGATGCCGACCCCACGGCCCCCGACGCGCCGCGCTGGCTCGGCCTCGCGGTGAAACGCCACGCGCAGGCCGACGAGCGCCACGCGGAGGTCGAATTCGTGGCCCGCTACAAGGTCGGCGGGCGCGCCTACCGGCTTCACGAGACGAGCCGTTTCGAGCGCGACGAGCACGGGTTCTGGCGCTATGTCGACGGCGATGTAAGCGAGCGCTGATAAATACTTGCTGTGTCAGACGCCGGGTAATTCCTGCATTGCACAACCCAAAATTGTCAGGCTACGATGAGCCTCGGGTGAGTCATGCGCGGCAGGGCATACGAATGGCGTTCAGCAAGGTACTGGTGGGATGGGTGGCGGCCTGCACGCTGTCGGCCGCGCTGGCCGATACGCTGCCGCACGCCGGTACCCCGGGCGGGCCGCTCGCCCGTGCCGAGCGCTTCGACTACGGCGATTCGCGGCTGCCCCAGGTCGCCGCCGACCTGAACGAGCAGATCGTCCGCATCCCGGCCGACGCGTCGGGCACCGTCACCCTCGAGGCCACGCTGTTCAAGCCGGACGGCCCCGGCCCGTTCCCGCTCGTCGTGTTCAACCACGGCAAGAACCCCGGCGATCTCCATCAGCAGCCGCGCAGCCGGCCGCTCGCATTCGCGCGCGAATTCGTGCGCCGCGGCTATGCGGTGATCGCGCCGAACCGCCAAGGCTTCGCCGGCTCCGGCGGCACCTATCGGCAGGAAGGCTGCGACGTCGCGAAGAACGGCCTCGCGCAGGCGGCCGACGTCGACGCTACCGTCCGCTACATGGCGCGCCAGCCGTACGTCGACGCATCGCGCGTCGTCGTGGCCGGCACGTCGCACGGCGGGCTCGCATCGATCGCGTACGGCACCGAGGCGGCGCCCGGCGTGCGCGGCATCATCAATTTCTCCGGCGGGCTGCGCCAGGACCTGTGCGACGGCTGGCAGCGCAATCTCGTCGATGCGTTCGACCAGTACGGCGCGCGCACCGCGGTGCGGTCGCTGTGGCTGTACGGCGACAACGACTCGGTGTGGACGCCAGCGCTCGTCGCGCAGATGCACGACGCGTACGCGTCGCACGGCACCCAGGCGCAATTCGTCGATTTCGGCCGCTACAAGGACGACGCGCACCGGCTGATCGTCGATCGCGACGGCGTGCCCGTCTGGTGGCCGGCCGTCCATGCGTTCCTCGCCGAACTGAACCTGCCGACCTCGGTGCGCTACGCGGTCGCGAACCCGCACGAGCCGAAGGCGACGGGCTTCGCGTCGATCGACGCGGTCGACGCGGTGCCGTTCCTCGACGAAGCCGGCCGCGAAGGCTATCGCCGCTTCCTGCACCAGCATCCGAGCCGCGCGTTCGCGGTGTCCGAGGAAGGCGCATGGTCGTGGGCCGAAGGCGGCGACGATCCGATGGCTCTGGCGCTCGACAACTGCGCGAAGCAGGGCGCGGGCGCCTGCCGGCTGTATGCGGTGAACGACCACGTCGTGTGGAACACGCAGGCGTCGCAGACCGCGGATAGCGGCGAGCGCGACGACGATGCGCACGCCACGCGCGCCCTCGCGGCGCGCTGATCGCGCGTCGGGCCGATTCGCCCTTCTCCTTCCCCCATTCATCCCGTTTTGCGATCGCGCCGACGCGCGCGGCCGATCGCGTGATTCGTCGGACGTGAACGCGCAATGTCCGATCGAAAGCGACATGTCGGCCAGCGCATGTCGCTCCGCATTCGTCGCACATTTCCCGTTCGGTTGCCCGCCCGCATGCCGTTCGCCGCACCGATGCGCCCCTTCCTCCCCCGTTTTTCCCGGCGCTGCACCGCGCCGAACCACGATTTTTTTCTGTTGGGGGGTGTCACTCGAACGTCGTCATCTGCATGCATTTCGGCCCTTCTCGCGAGTACCGCCCCGAGCCGCCCCGAACTGCGCCGAACTCCCGCCCAGAAAGGCTTTGCGGCGTTTGTAACCGCTAGTGCATCGAAGCGCGGAACACGCTAATCTCACCGCGTTTTTCGTGTTTTGCATGCCGCCCGGACGGCCTGCATCGCCGTCATCCCCTGCGGCCGCGACGCATCCCCGGATGCCGCACGCCGCGCGTTTTGCCCCCGGAGCCGTTTTGAGTACGCAAGCGACCGACGCCTGGGTCGCGCGCAGCCTGCGCGCGGTCTGGCACCCCTGCACCCAGATGAAGCACCATGAGCGGCTGCCGCTCATCCCCGTCGCGCGCGGCGCGGGCGTGTGGCTGTACGACCGCGACGGCCGCCGCTATTTCGACGCGATCAGCTCGTGGTGGGTCAACCTGTTCGGCCATGCGAACCCGGACATCAACGCCGCGCTGAAGGACCAGCTCGACACGCTCGAGCACGCGATGCTCGCCGGCTGCACGCACGAACCGGCGATCGAGCTCGCCGAGCGGCTCGCCGCGCTCACGCAGCACACGCTCGGCCATGCGTTCTTCGCGTCGGACGGCGCGTCCGCGGTCGAGATCGCGCTGAAGATGAGCTTCCACGCGTGGCGCAATCGCGGCCATGCAGGCAAGCAGGAATTCGTCTGCGTCGCGAACAGCTATCACGGCGAGACGATCGGCGCGCTCGGCGTCACCGACGTCGCGCTGTTCAAGGATGCGTACGACCCGCTGATCCGCAACGCGCACGTGGTCGCGTCGCCCGACGCGCGCCTCGCGCAGCCGGGCGAGACGGCCGCCGACGTCGCGGGCCGCGCGCTCGCCGACGTGCGCCGCCTGTTCGTCGAGCGCGGCGCGCACATCGCCGCGCTGATCGTCGAGCCGCTCGTGCAGTGCGCGGCCGGCATGGCGATGCACGATCCGTCGTACGTGCGCGGGCTGCGCGCGCTGTGCGACGAGTTCGGCGTGCATCTGATCGCCGACGAGATCGCGGTCGGCTGCGGGCGCACCGGCACCTTCTTCGCATGCGAGCAGGCCGGCGTCTGGCCCGATTTCCTGTGCCTGTCGAAGGGCATCAGCGGCGGCTACCTGCCGCTGTCGCTGGTGCTGTCGCGCGACGAGATCTTCGCGGCGTTCTACCACGACGACACGACGCGCGGCTTCCTGCACTCGCACTCGTACACCGGCAACCCGCTCGCGTGCCGCGCGGCGGTCGCGACGCTCGATTTGTTCGCGCGCGACGACGTGCTCGCCCGCAACGCCCGCAACACGGCCACGCTGCGCGACGCGCTCGCGCCGCTCGCCGCGCACCCGCAGGTTCGCCACCTGCGCGAGCGCGGCACGCTGTTCGCATTCGACGTCGCGCTCGACGGCGACGCCGCGCGCGGCTTCTCGCGGCGCTTCTTCGAGCGCGCGCTGGAGCGCGAGCTGCTGCTGCGCCCGATCGGCACGACCGTCTACCTGATGCCCCCGTACGTGATCGACGACGCCGACATCGCGTGGCTCGCGCAACGCACGCGCGACACGCTCGACGCCACCCTCGCGGAGACCGCCCGATGAGCCTCATCGACACCCTGCAACACGGCCTCGCGGCACTCGACGCACAGGGCCTGCGCCGCACGCGCCGCACCGCGGACACCGCGTGCGACGCGCACATGCGCGTCGACGGCCGCGAGATCGTCGGCTTCGCGAGCAACGACTACCTCGGCCTCGCCGCGCACCCGGCGCTCGTCGCCGCGTTCGGCGACGGCGCGCAGCGCTACGGCTCGGGCAGCGGCGGCTCGCACCTGCTCGGCGGCCATTCGCGCGCGCACGCGCGGCTCGAGGACGAGCTCGCCGGCTTCTGCGGCGGCTTCTCCGATGCGCCGCGCGCGCTGTACTTCAGCACCGGCTACATGGCGAACCTCGCCGCGATCACCGCGCTGGCCGGCAAGGACGCGACGATCTTCTCCGATGCGCTGAACCATGCGTCGCTGATCGACGGCATCCGGCTGTCGCGCGCGAACGTGCAGGTCTACCCGCACGCGGACATGGCCGCGCTCGCCGCGCTGCTCGATGCGTCCGACGCGCAGGCCAAGCTGATCGTCAGCGACACCGTGTTCAGCATGGACGGCGACATCGCGCCGCTCGCCGAACTCGTCGCGCTGGCCGAGCGCCACGGCGCGTGGCTCGTCGTCGACGACGCGCACGGCTTCGGCGTGCTCGGCCCCCAGGGCCGCGGCGCGCTCGCGGCCCAGGCGCTTCGCTCGCCGCACCTCGTCTACGTCGGCACGCTCGGCAAGGCCGCCGGCGTCGCGGGCGCGTTCGTCGTCGCGCACGAAACCGTGATCGAGTGGATGATCCAGCGCGCGCGCAGCTACATCTTCACGACCGCCGCGCCGCCCGCGGTCGCGCACGCGGTGTCCGCCAGCCTGAAGGTGATCGCCGGCGACGAAGGCGACGCGCGGCGCGCGCACCTCGCCGCGCTGATCGAACGCACCCGTGCGCTGCTGCGCAACACGCGCTGGCAGCCGGTCGATTCGCACACGGCCGTGCAGCCGCTCGTGATCGGCAGCAACGACGCGACGCTCGCCGCGATGCGCGCGCTCGACGCGCACGGCCTGTGGGTGCCCGCGATCCGGCCGCCGACCGTGCCGGCCGGCACGTCGCGGCTGCGCATCTCGCTGTCGGCCGCGCATTCGTTCGACGATCTCGCGCGGCTCGAAAACGCGCTGGTCGCCGCGAGCGAGGCGGCGGCATGACCCCCCCGCTTTCGCTGTTCGTCACCGGCACCGACACCGAGATCGGCAAGACCTTCGTGTCCGCCGCGATGCTGCACGGCTTCGCGCGGCGCGGCCTGCGCGCGGCCGCGCTGAAGCCCGTCGCGGCCGGCGCGTATGAGCGCGACGGCGTGTGGCGCAACGAGGACGCCGACCAGCTCGACGCGGCCGCGAACGTCGTGCTGCCGCCGGAACTGCGCACGCCGTTCCTGCTGAAGGCGCCCGCCGCCCCGCACATCGTCGCCGCGCGGGAAGGCGTGACGCTCGACATCGACACGATCGTCGCGTGCCATCGCGAGGCGCTGACGCGCGCGGACGTCGTCGTCGTCGAAGGCGCCGGCGGCTTTCGCGTGCCGCTCGACGACACGCGCGACATGGCCGACCTCGCGGTCGCGCTCGGCGTGCCGGTCGTGATGGTGGTCGGCGTGCGGCTCGGCTGCATCAACCACGCGCTTCTCACCGCCGATGCGATTCGCCGGCGCGGCCTCACGCTCGCCGGCTGGGTCGCGAACCACGTCGATCCGGCGATGTCGTTCCCGGACGAGAACGTCGCGACGATGCGCGACTGGCTCGCCCGCGAGCACGGCGCGCCGCTCGTCGGCCGCATTCCGCACATGACGCCGGCCGCCCCCGAATCCGCTGCAGCGATGCTCGACGTCGCCGCGCTCATCGACACCCTGCGCGCTGCGCAGCATTGAACCCAACATTCCCCCACGCGAATCCAGGATGAACGATATGACCCAAGCCCAGACCGCTGCCGTGCAACCCGATGCGATCCCCGTGGCCGCCCCGGCCGCACAGCGCTGGCGCGTCGCCGACGTCGTCGCGCTGTTCGAACTGCCGTTCAACGACCTGATGTTCCGCGCGCAGCAGGTGCACCGCGAGCACTTCGACGCGAACGCGGTGCAGCTGTCGACGCTGCTGTCGATCAAGACGGGCGGCTGCGAGGAGGATTGCGGCTACTGCTCGCAGTCGTCGCACCACGACACGGGCCTGAAGGCCGAGAAGCTGATGGACGTCGACGCGGTGCTCGACGCCGCGCGCGCCGCGAAGGAAAACGGCGCAAGCCGCTTCTGCATGGGCGCCGCGTGGCGCAACCCGAAGGAGCGCCACATGCCGGCGCTGACCGAGATGGTGCGCGGCGTGAAGGCGATGGGCCTCGAGACCTGCATGACGCTCGGCATGCTCGAGGACGAGCAGGCGAAGGAACTCGCCGACGCGGGCCTCGACTACTACAACCACAACCTCGACACGTCGCCGGAGTTCTACGGGCAGATCATCTCGACGCGCACCTACCAGGATCGCCTCGACACGCTCGACCGCGTGCGCGACGCGGGCATCAACGTGTGCTGCGGCGGCATCATCGGGATGGGCGAGTCGCGCCGCGAGCGCGCGGGCCTGATCACGCAGCTCGCGAACCTGAGCCCGTACCCGGATTCGGTGCCGATCAACAACCTGGTGGCGATCGAAGGCACGCCGCTCGAAGGCACCGCGGCGCTCGACCCGTTCGAGTTCGTCCGCACGATCGCGGTGGCGCGCATCACGATGCCGAAGGCCGTCGTGCGCCTGTCGGCCGGCCGCGAGCAGCTCGACGACGGGTTGCAGGCGATGTGCTTCCTCGCGGGCGCGAACTCGATGTTCTACGGCGACCAGCTGCTGACGACGAGCAACCCGCAGACCCAGCGCGATCGCGCGCTGTTCGAGCGCCTCGGGATTCGCGCGAGCGACGCCGAGCAGATGGCGGTCGACGCGGCGCCCCGGCAGGCGTGCACGCCGGCCGCGAATTGACGCGCGGTCCGGCACGCGGGCGCGGCGGCCGGATGCCGCACGCGCCCGCATGCCGGACGCCCGATCACTCCGGCTTTGCCGCTGGCTCAGCCGTTTCCGCCGATTCCGGCGCGCTTTGGGCCGCTGGCGCGGAAGCCTCCGCCGGCGGCGCCTCTTCCTTGATGACATAGGACGGGTCGCGCACCCAGCGGCCCAGGTCCTTGCTGATGAAAATGGCCGTGCGATCGAGAATCGAGCACGTTCCCTTGAATCCGCCCCAAATGCCGCCGATCGACCAGCGTTTGACCGTGGTGTGACGGACGACCTTGCCGCCTTCCAACAGGTCCGCGCTCACCGTCAGCGCCTTGGGGCCGCTCCACGCGCCGCCGCCCACGCCGAACACGTTCATGATCTGCAGTCGCAGCGTCGTTGCGTCGGCCGCGTCGGCCGCGTCGGCCTCCGACGCGAGAAGGCCATTGCCCTTCCTGTTGTTCCTTCGAAGCACGTCGCCGACGCGGTGCGTCAGCAAGTCCTCGATGTGGCATTCGTCCCTGACCTGCTTGATGACACTGGCATCCGGCGCGTAGGTCACCGGGGTTTCGAGCAGGACCGGATTGGCGGCAAAGGCGGAGCTGGCTGACAAGGTCAGGCCGAGGAGCAGCAGACGTTTCATCGTGTGACGAGTCGAAGTTGAGCGGTGCCCTCCGTCAACCGGCAACGGGCTGGGCGGCGCCGACCATAGCACGCCCGCGATTCGGCGCAAAGGTGATCTGACAGAGCCTCACAATCCGCGCGGACGTGCCGGACGGCGCCCTCGTCATCCCGCCGCATCGATCGCCGCGCGCACCTTCGCGACGAGCCGTTCGTCGACCGGCGCGAGCACCTCGCCGCGCGGCCGCACGCCCGAGCCGAAATGCACCGCGCGCACGCCGGTCGTGCGCACGAAATCACCGACCGCGTCGGCGGTCAGCCCCGAGCCGGCGAGCACCGTGCACGCCGTGCCCTCGGCGCGCCGCACCATCCGCGCGATCGTCGCGGCCGCATCGAGCACCGACGGATGGCCGCCCGAAGTCAGCACCGACGTGACCTGCGGCACGCCCAGCAGCGCGTCGAACGCGGCATTCAGGTCGCGCGCGACGTCGAACGCGCGATGGAACGTGAGCGCGCGGCCCTCGGCGGCGGCGGCGATGCGCGCGAGCGCGCCGAGATCGATGTCGCCGCGCGCGTCGAGCGCGCCGAACACCACGCCGTTCGCGCCGGCCGCGACCGCCGCGCGCACGTCGCGCTCGATCACCCGGAGATCGTCGGCGTCATAGACGAACGACCGGCTGTGCGGCCGCACGATCACGTTGACGGGAATCGGCACCGCGGCCACGACGGCCTCCACAAGGCCCACGCTCGGCGTCAGCCCGCCTTCGCTGATCGCGGTCACGAGTTCGAGACGGTCGGCGCCCGCGCGGGCGGCGGTTTTCGCATCGCCGACGGTCGTGGCGATCACTTCGAGCAGGACGGACGGGGCGGCAGTTCGGATCATCGGCGGCTCGCGAATCGTAGGAGGATTCGCGCATCCTAGCCGACCGGCGTGGGCGACGCCAAGCCGCCCGCCGGACGACGCGCGCTAGCCCGCGCCCGCGTCCACCTCCTCATCCCCCCAGTCGAGATCCCCGCACAGCACGCGCAGCGCGTCGCCGACGCGGATCGCGACCGACAGCGTCACGCACGGCTGCGCCTCGTTGATCGACAGGTACGGCCGCGTCACCTGCACGCGGCCCGGCTCGGCGATCGCCGCGCGGAAATACGGCCGCCGCAGCCAGTTCGCGCCCTGCGCGTCCGCGAGCGGCAGGAAGCGCGCCTCGCGGGTCGCGCGATCGGCGCGCAGCACGACGTTGCGGCCCGCCTGCCGGCCCTGCCCGTCGAGCAGGAAGCAGCGCGCCGCGTCGTCGAGCGCGAGGAAGTTCCAGCACACCTCGTCGAGCGGCTCGCCGGCCGCGAGGCGCTCGGCCGCGCGCTCGAACGCGCGCAGGTACGGCGCGAGCCGCTGCGCGTCGCGCCGCTCGCGCGCGTCGGCCTGCTGGCGGTAGCGCTCGGTCAGCTCGCCGATGCACGCGGTCGCGGCCGCGCTGTCGGGCAGCCCCGGCGCCGGCCGGCCGAAGAAGTAGCCCTGCACGAAGTCGGCCTCGCACGACAGCGCGATCTGCGCCTCGTGCTCGGTCTCGATCCCTTCGACCAGCACCAGCTTGCCGGCCTCGTGCAGCAGCGTGACGAGGCCGTGCAGGATGGCGGTGAGCCCGGTGCGATGCGCGGCGTGCGACAGCATGATCCGGTCGAGCTTCACGATGTCCGGGTTGAGCTGCCAGATTCGCTCGAGGTTCGAATGGCCGGCGCCGAAATCGTCGAGCGCGATCAGGAAGCCGTGCGTGCGGAATTCGCGCACCGCATCGGCGAGCCGCTCGTGATCGTCCGCGCGCTGCTCGAGCACCTCGAGCACGATGCGGCGCGGCGGCATGCCGAGGCGCTTCAGGTTCGCGAGCAGCGCCGCGGCCTGGAACGGATCGGTCAGCACGCCCGGGTGCACGTTCAGGAACAGCCATTCGCGCTCGGCGCCGAGCAGCGCGAAGTTCTCGAGATGCAGCGCCTGCGCGAGCCGGTCGAGCTGCAGCAGCTCGCCGTGGCGCGCCGCGTCGCCGAACACGTCGAGCGGGGACACCGGCCGGTCGAGCGTGTCGTGCGCGCGCAGCAGCGCTTCGTAGCCCACCGCGCGCTGGTGCGACAGGCTGAAAATCGGCTGGAACACGGTCGTGAGCGTCAGGTCGTGATGCTGCGTCGCCAGACGCTCGAAGCCGGACGTCACCTCCCGCTCGAAGCGGTACGGCGACGCCGCGGCCGGACGCTCCTGTTGCACGATCGTCATACCCTCCTCCTGATGCTGGCGAACGCGGCGGCTGACGGACGGGACGGCGCGCGATTGGTCATGATGAGTAAGCCCTCGGATTCCGGTTGTTGTCGCGGGTTGTCGTTGCTTGGCCGCAAGCATCAAGCAAGCTCCGTGCGCACCGGGCCCCGCCACGCCACGCCGCTTCGCGCGGCCGACGCACCGATGTGGCGCATGCCGCGCGCACCGACAAGGTGCACGCGCACCGGCGCTCGAGCGCAGCCGCCACGTCGGCACGCTACACTCCGTACGGCCGTTTCATTCCCCGCTTTCGACGTATCGATGGAAATCGTCTTCACCGTCCTGATCCTGCTGCTCACCGTCGCGCTGTCCGGCGCGATCACCCGCGTGCTGCCGTTGCGGCTGCCGCTGCCGCTGATGCAGATCGCGTTCGGCGCGATCCTCGCGTGGCCGGCATTCAACCTGCACGTCGCGTTCGACCCGGAAATCTTCATGCTGCTGTTCATTCCGCCGCTGCTGTTCGCGGACGGCTGGCGGATTCCGAAGCGCGAGCTGTACCTGCAGCGCCGCGCGATCCTGATGCTCGCGTTCGGGCTCGTCTTCATGACGGTACTCGCGGTCGGCTATTTCGCGCATTGGCTGATTCCCGAGTTGCCGCTGCCGATCGCGTTCGCGCTCGCCGCGGTGCTGTCGCCGACCGACGCGGTCGCGCTGTCGGGCATCGCCGGAAAGGGCCGGATCCCGCCGCAGCTGATGCACATCCTCGAAGGCGAGGCGCTGATGAACGACGCGTCGGGCCTCGTCGCGCTGAAGTTCGCGGTGGCCGCCGCGCTGACCGGGATGTTCTCGCTGCGCGACGCGTCGGTGACGTTCGTGATCGTCGCCGCCGGCGGGCTCGCGACGGGCGCAGTGGTGTCGTGGCTGTTCAGCGTGCTGTCGACGCGCTTCCTGAACGCCGAGCAGGAGGGCGATCCGGCGCCCGGCATCGTGATGACGCTGCTCGTGCCGTTCGCCGCCTACCTGTTCGCCGAGCATCTGGACCTGTCCGGCGTGCTGGCCGCCGTATCGGCCGGGATGATGATGAATTACACGAGCTTCTCGCGCAAAAGCACGGTCGCCGCGCGCGTGCGTGCGGAAAGCACGTGGGCGATGATCGAGTTCGTGTTCAACGGCATGGTGTTCATCATGCTCGGGCTGCAGTTGCCGCACATCATCGGCCGCGCGCTGGTCGACGCGCACCATACGAGCGACGCGCTCGTCGGCCGGATGATCGTCAACGTGCTCGCGATGCTCGTCGCGCTCTATGCGATCCGCTTCCTGTGGGTGTGGCTGCTGCGCTGGATCGCGAGCCGCCGCGCGGCGCGCCAGGGCCTCGCCGGCACGATGGCGGGGCTGCGCACGATCGCGGTGATGACGGTCGGCGGCGTGCGCGGCGCGGTGACGCTCGCCGGCGTGCTGTCGATCCCGGTCGCGCTCGGCGACGGCACGCCGCTCGCCGGGCGCGACACCGCGATCTTCATCGCGTCGGGCGTGATCCTCGGTTCGCTGTTCGTCGCCGTCGCCGGCCTGCCGCTGCTGCTGCGCGGCGTGCGCTCGACACGCAACCCGCACGAGGAAGAGGAGCGCAGCGCGCGCGCGGCCGCCGCGCAGGCCGCGATCCGCGCGATCGACACCGCGCACGATGCGATCTCGGTCGACCTCGACGAAACCGGCTCCGCGCGCTGCGCGGACATCGCCGCGCGCGTGATGGAGCAGTACCGGCGCCGCCTCGCCGCGCTGTCCGACGGCGACAAGACGCCGCGCGCGCAGGCCAGGCAGTCCGAAAGGATGGAATTGCAGATGCGGATCGCGGCCGTGCGCGCGGAACGCTCGATGCTGTACAAGATGCGCGGCGATCACCGGATCTCCGACGAGACGCTCGTCAAGCTGCTGCGCGAAATCGACCTGTCGGAAACGGCGCTGTCGACGCGCAAGAAGGGGTTGGCCTGAGGTTGGCCTGAGGTTGGCCTGAGGTTGGCCTGAGGTTGGCCTGAGGTTGGCCTGAGGTTGGCCTGAAGTTGGCCTGACCGTTGCCGGCGGTGCCGCGATCGCGGCGTGCACGCCCGAATGCAAAACGGCGACGCCCGCTGCCGGGCGTCGCCGTTTTGCCTTGTGCAGGCCGCGTTACTTCGCGACGACCACCGGAATCCCCTTCAGCGTGCCCGCGCCCTTCACCTCGTCGAGCGCGTGCTGCACCGCCGCGCTCGTCGCCGCGTCGATGCCGAGCTGCAGCGCGAGCTCCCGCTCCGCGCGCTTCACGCCGGCGAGGTTGCGCAGCTTCACGTGGCCGAAACCGCGCACGCGCGCATGCAGGTCGGCGAGCTGCGCGACGCGCGCCGCGTTGTCGGCCGTCGTCGCGGCGAGCGCGCGGGCCAGCGTCGTCTCGTAGTCGTCGGCGAGCGCGCGCTCCATCCTGCGCTCGACGGTGCGGCCGAACGGATCGAGCCACGTGCCGCGCAGGCTGCGCACGCGCGCGAGCGCGCCGAGCACCGGCCACATCCACTGGCCGAACACGCGCTTCTTCGGCACGCTGCCGTCGCGGCCCGCCTTCGCGACCGTCGGCGGCGCGAGGTTGAACTTCACGCGATAGTCCTGCCCCGGCACGCCTTCGAACTGCGCTTCGAGCGCGGTGCGGAATGCGCCGTCCGCGTACAGGCGCGCGACCTCGTATTCGTCCTTCACCGCGAGGAGGCGATAGAACGTCGTCGCGACCGCGCGCGTGAGCGCATCGTCGCCCTTCGCGTGCGCGGCGTTCACGAGCGTGCGATAGCGCTCGACGTAGCGCGCGCCGCCGTAGGCGTCGAGGCGCGCTTCGCGATCCGCGATCAGCTCGGCGAGCGTCTCGGGCGCGGCGTGCGCCGCCACCGCGTGACGCGCGTTCCACAACGCGTCGAGGCCGGCCGGGTCGCCCGCCGCCATCCGGCCGATCGAGAACGCGAGCTTGTTCATCGGCACCGCGACGTTGTTCAGCTCGATCGCGCGCATCATCGCCGCGTGCGACACCGGCACGAGGCCGAGCTGCCATGCGAAGCCGAGCATCAGGATGTTCGCGCCGATCGAATCGCCGAGGAACTTCGCGGCGAGCGCCTGCGCGTCGCAGCTCGACAGGTAGCCGTCGCCGGCCGCGTGATGCATCTTCTCGAGCAGCGCGTCCGCGTGCAGATTCGCGTCGGGGTTCTGCACGAACGACGCGTTCGGGATCCGGTGCGTGTTGACGACGATCCGCGAGCGCTCGTGGCGCACCGTCTGCAGCGCGTCCGCGCTCGCGCCGACCACCATGTCGCACGCGAGCAGCACGTCCGCCTGCTGCGTGTCGATGCGCACCTGGTGCAGCCATTCGTCGCTCGCGGCGATCCGCACGAACGACAGCACCGAGCCGCCCTTCTGAGCAAAGCCCATGAAGTCGAGCACCGATGCGCTCTTGCCTTCGAGGTGCGCGGCCATGCTGACCAGCGCGCCGACCGTCACGACGCCGGTGCCGCCGACGCCCGTCACGAGCATGTCGTACGGCGCCGCATCGAGATGGGTGGCCGGCACCGGCAGCGCGTCGACGCGCGCGGCGAGCGCCGCCTCGTCGAACGCCGCGCCCGCGGCCTTCTTCAGCGCCGCGCCTTCGA
Source organism: Burkholderia stagnalis (assembly GCF_902830275.1). Taxonomy (GTDB): domain Bacteria; phylum Pseudomonadota; class Gammaproteobacteria; order Burkholderiales; family Burkholderiaceae; genus Burkholderia; species Burkholderia stagnalis. The sequence continues at coordinate 71,456 of NZ_CADESW010000006.1, forward strand.
CCGTCACGAAGCTCGGGCAGAAGCCGTTCACGCACGAGAAATCCTTGTTGCACGACGACTGGTCGATGCGGCGCTTGCGGCCGAGCGGCGTCTCGAGCGGCTCGACCGACAGGCAGTTCGACTGCACGCCGCAATCGCCGCAGCCTTCGCACACCGCGTCGTTGATGAACAGGCGCTTGTCCGGGTCGGGGAATTCGCCCTTCTTGCGGCGGCGGCGCTTCTCGGCCGCGCAGGTCTGGTCGTAGATCAGCACGGTGACGCCCGGCGTCTCGCGCAGCTCGCGCTGCACCGCGTCCAGTTCGCTGCGGTGGTGGAACGTCGTGCCCTTCGGGAACAGCCCGTGATGGCCATCGTACTTCTGCGGTTCGTCGGACACCACGACGAAGCGCGACACGCCTTCCGCCTCGACCTGCCGCGCGATCTGCGGCACCGAGATGCTGCCGTCCACCGGCTGGCCGCCCGTCATCGCCACCGCGTCGTTGTAGAGGATCTTGTACGTGATGTTCGCCTTCGCGGCGACCGCCTGGCGGATCGCGAGAATCCCCGAGTGGAAGTAGGTGCCGTCGCCGAGGTTCTGGAACACGTGCTTCGTGTTCGTGAACATCGCGTGCGCGGCCCAGTCGACACCCTCGCCGCCCATCTGGATCAGCCCGGTCGTGTCGCGCTCCATCCACGACGCCATGAAGTGGCAGCCGATGCCGGCCTGCGCGATCGAGCCTTCCGGCACCTTCGTCGACGTGTTGTGCGGGCAGCCCGAGCAGAAATACGGCGTGCGCTTCACCGCGTCGGCCTCGTTCGACAGGATCTGCGGCGCGACCAGGTCGACCACGCGCTCGCGGCGATCGAGCGCCGGCTTGTGGCGCGCGAGCCATTCGGCGAACACCGGCAGGATGCGCGACGGCCGCAGCTCGCCGAGCTCGGACAGCAGGCACGCGCCTTCGGCGTCATGCTTGCCGAGCACGCGCGGGCGCGCGCCGTCCGCGCGGTTGTACAGGTAGTCCTTGATCTGCTGCTCGATCACCGGGCCCTTCTCTTCGATCACGAGCACCTCGGCGAGGCCGTCGACGAAGGTTTCGATGCGCGTCATCTCGAGCGGGTACGACAGGCCGACCTTGTAGATCCGCACGCCGGCCGCTTCGAGATCGGCGACGGTGAGGTCGAGCCGGCGCAGCGCTTCCATCAGGTCGAGGTGCGCCTTGCCGCAGGTGACGATGCCGACGTTCGCGTGCGCGGCCGGCGCGATCCACTTGTCGATGCTGTGGGTGCGCGCGAAGTGGCGCACCGCGTCGAGCTTCGCCGCGAGGCGCGCCTCGATCGTGAGGCTCGGCAGGTCGGGCCAGCGGTTGTGCAGGCCGCCCGCGGGCGGCGTGAAGCCGGCCGGCGCGGGCCAGTGCGTGCGCACCGCGTCGAGGTCGACGGTCGACCCCGATTCGACCGTCTCCGAGATCGCCTTGAAGCCGACCCACGCGCCCGAGTAGCGCGACAGCGCCCAGCCGTACAGGCCGAATTCGAGCATGTCGGCGATGTTCGACGGATTCACGACCGGCATGTGCCACGCGATCATCGCGAAGTCGCTCTGGTGCGGCATCGACGACGACACGCAGCCGTGGTCGTCGCCCGCGACGACCAGCACGCCGCCATGCGGCGACGAGCCGTACGCGTTGCCGTGCTTCAGCGCGTCGCCCGCGCGGTCGACGCCCGGGCCCTTGCCGTACCACATCGCATAGACGCCCTCGACCGTGCGCTCCGGGTCGGCCTCGACGCGCTGCGTGCCGAGCACCGCGGTGCCGCCGAGTTCTTCGTTGATTGCGGGCAGGAAGCGCACGCCGCTGCCGTCGAGCAGTTTCTTCGCCTTCCACAGCTGCTGGTCGACCATGCCGAGCGGCGAGCCGCGGTAGCCGCTGACGAAGCCGGCCGTGTTCAGGCCCTGCTCGGCGTCGGCCGCGCGCTGCATCAGCAGCAGGCGCACCAGCGCCTGCGTGCCGGTCAGGAAGATCCGGCCGCGCGTGGCGGTCAGGTTGTCGGTCAGACGATAGTCGGATAGGGCGGGCGTGCCATCGATGGGCAAGCGGGCGGTCATGGGGACGTCTCCGTGATTTTGTGCTGTTCTGATCGCTGCTCCGGCGGCGGGTCGGGCGACGCCTGTGCCGGCGGCAGCGGAATGGCTCTATTTTTTCGCGCGGAAAGAAGAATGTTTTTTCTTATCTTGCTCAGGCGGCGCTGTGGTGAGAAAAACTACGCATCATTTGCGCTGGATTTGAGAGAGATTTCGCGCGTGGCTGCTGTGTGGCGGATTGGGCGGGGGTCCGGGGTTCCTGGGCGGTTTGCTGCGGAAGCGGTTTTTGGGCGGAGCGGCCGGCCGAGGCGACAGGCCGCCGTCCGCGCGCCGCTGGACGCGGGTCTTGGCGGCTGGGGCGGGCATCCTCACCGATGGATTGCACAGGGTTTCGATTCGTCGAGCGAGGCGGATATCCACAATGGAAATGCGGCTCGACGCGTGTGATCGGCAGTCATGCTCACCGTTGAAATGCACAGGGCTTCGAGTCGCTTTCGAGGCCGGGGATCGACATCGGGCCTGATGCCTGATCGAGACGGCAGCGCTCGTGCTCACCGTTAGAATCCACAGCGTTCTGAGTGGCCTCCGGGACCGGATATCCACACTCGATCTGGCGACATGTTCGCGCAGGTGCCTGCGCTCACCGATGGAATCCATAGTGTTCCGAGTGATCGGGGAGGCTGGATGTCCACACCGAGTTCACCGGCACGTTCGATCAGCGCCTCACCCTCACCGTTAAAATACACAGCGTGTCGAGTGGCTTCGGAGAGCGGATATCCACACCGAGTCCGCAGGCACGTTCGATCAGCGCCTCACTCTCACCGTTAAAATGCACGGCGCTCCGAGTGGTTCCGTTGAATGGTTGTCCGCACCGGAATCGGCAACACATTCGATCGCGCTCACACTCACCTTCGAAGTCCACAGCGTTTCGAGTGACTCCGGAGGCGGGATATCCACACTGAGTCCGCAGGCACGTTCGATCAGCGCCTCACTCTCACCGTTAAAATGCACAGCGCTCCGAGTGGTTTCATCGGGCGGATATCCACATCGGAATCAGCGGCACTTGCGATCGTATGCCTGCACTCACCTTCGGAATCCAGAGCGTCTCAAGTGGCCCCAGAGGCTGGATATCCACACCGAATCTGCCGACGCGGTCGATCAATGCCTCACCCTCACCGTTAAAATACACAGCGCGCCGAGTGGCTTCGGAGAGCGGATATCCACACCGGAATCGGCAACACGTTCGATCGCGCGCTCGCACTCACCTTCGGAATCCACAGCGTTTCGAGTAGCCGCGGAGGCTGGATATCCACACCGAGTCCGCCGACACGTTCGATCAACGCCTCACCCTCACCGTTAAAATACACAGCGCGCCGAGTGGCTTCGGAGAGCGGATATCCACGCCGGAATCGGCAACACGTTCGATCGCGCGCTCGTACTCACCTTCGGAATCCACATCGTCTCGAGTGGCCCCGAAGGCTGGATATCCACACCGAATCTGCCGACGCGTCCTGTCGTCGCCTCACCCTCACCGTTAAAATGCACAGGGTTCCGAGTGGCTTCGGCGAGCAGATATCCACACCGGGCTCGACAACACACACGATCACGCGACGCCCCTCACCGTCGTGTTTCACAGCGATCCGACTCGTTTCCGAAGCCGGATATCCACACCCCGATCCAGCGACGCGTTCAATCAGGGTCCACGCTCACCATTGAATTCCACAGCATTTCGCGTCGCTTCGGGCGCGGATATCCACAACCGAAAGCGCGGCATTCGCCACGCCCGCTCTCGACGCCGATGAGCGCCGGCCCACCCCGCAGACTCAGCGGATGAACCGGTGCCCCACCCGGCGCACCGGCTTCGCATCACCACCCATCCCATCCGGTCCATGCCTGCGCGCCGGCGCCGTACTTGTTGAGCTTCGCAGCCAGCGCAACCGGCATCGCCATCAGGCCGAGCCCCTGGTCCGGATGTCCGCCGCCGAAGGCGTTCGACGTCGCCGACGCAAAATGGTCGGTATAGATGATGTTGATCTTCGGGTCGCGTTCCGGGTGATACGACCAGCTGGGAACCGGGTTGAGCGGATCGCGGACGAAGAACCGCCTCAGGCGCGGATTGACGTCGTTCGCCGCGCGATCGACGATGCTGGTCATCAGCGATCGTCCCCAATACGTGCAAGTCCACGAAAGCAGGTGCAGCGTGCCCGGCGCGCCGCCCGCCGGATTCGCGGGATAGTTGACCCCGAACTGCGCGGGCGCGATCGTGCGATTGCCGCGCTGCGTCAGCCTCCGGTACTGCGTGGCCGCCATCTCGTCCACGTCGCTCGCGTTCGAATACTGGTCGAACAAGGTCAGGCTGTTCGCCGCCTGGCCGATTACATATTTGTTGATGAGGAAGAAGCCTCTCGGCAAGGTCAATGCCGGGTTGACAAGATACGGCTCCCGGCGCTGATCCATCGCGCCGTCATAGAGAATGGCCACCCGGGATTTCACGGAACGATCGCCGGGATTGACGAGGAGCTGTCCGTAATTGGCGTTGAACAGGTTGATGTTGTCGGCAACCGTCGCGCTGTTCTGCGTGTACTGCACCAGCCGGTCGCCGAGCGTATTGCTCAGGTAATCGATGAAGCGGGCGTGCATGTCGTCGCCCCACTCGCCGTTGAAGTGCGAGATGTTCAGAATGACGAGTTCGCAATCCGCCGCTCGAATGGTCGTGAAGTAGTTGATGATCGCGCGCAGGATATTGTCGAACGAGTCTCCCCAGTAAGGCGCGCCATGGTAGGTCCAGTATGTGCCGTTGCGCGCGATAGCGGGGCGCAGGTCGAAATAGCGTATGCCACCGGCGAGCTGTGCCGCCATGTCCGCGGTTTGCGTGCGCGCCATGCGCGCCAGGCGCATGGAGTTCACGTAGCAGCCGCTGTCGTGCGTACCGGGAATCGTGATCGCGCTCAACGGCCGGTTCTGCAGGTAGTTCGCGAAGAGTTGGGTCATCCACATGTCGATGTCTCCTCGCTCAGCTGTTCACGATGGTCAACGCATTCAGGTATGCCCCGTCCTTGCCTGAAACGAATTGCAGGAGCTTGAATGCGTTGGGCGGCGTGCATTGCACATCCGCATAGACGATCACGTCTGACAGATGGCAGTCCTCGGCGATCTGCAGATAGTCCTTCGTGCTCTTGCCGTCCGGATCGGACAGGGCCGCAGGAGGCGTCTTCGCGTCGCACTGGTTGATCTTCGCAACGATGCTGGCCGACTTCTGCGGATCGAGCGGCACCGTAAAGGTGACGACGATCACTGCCGACCCGGCGCTCCCCGCGACCACCAGGTCCTGCGATACGGATTGGCGCGAAGGCAGCGCAATGTTCTGGAAGGCGGGCGCGTTGCCCTTCCCCCAATCCGACGCATTGGCGTAGGTTGCGCTCATGGAAATGTCGTAGGGGGTGGCGTTCTCGATGACCAGGCTGGTCTTGTAATCCTGCGGAATCGGGTTGGACAGAGGCATGGCAAACGTCCTTTGCATGAGGCCGGCGCACCCCGCCGGGGAGACCGGCAGGCATGCGTTCGGGTGAGCTGACCGGTGCCTCCACTTTGTGTTGCGCGCTTCGTCCGGACAATGTGGCAGACGTCATGCGAAGGGCGGAACGGATGGCCCATGACGACGAGGCCATTCGTGGCGCGAGCGACGTGGCGCGATTTATTTCATTACTAGTCATTGAATGACTAGTTATTTGATTTACCCTTTATTCGACGCTCGACGGCATGCTGGTCGCCCCTGTCCCAACCTCCCCCGCTCGGGTACGCTTGACCATCGACCGACGACACGCGGAGGCGCGATGAAGCTCTACTACTGGCCGAAGACCCGGGCGTTCCGGGCGCTGTGGATGCTGGAGGAAATCGGTGTCGGCTACGAGCTGGAGCCGATCGACCTGCGCTCGCACGAACAGGGCAGCGACGCGTTCGTCCAGGTCAACCCGATGGCGAAGCTGCCCGCGCTCGACGACGGCAGCGCGCCGTTCGCCGAATCCGGCGCGGTGCTGCTCTACCTCGCCGACCGCTTTCCCGACGCGCAGCTAGGCGTCGCGCCCGACCATCCGCTGCGCGGCCGCTTCCTGCAATGGCTGTTCTTCACGCCCACCTGCCTCGAGCCCGCGATGGCGGAAAAATTCACCGGCGCGTCGGGCAACCCCGTCGCATTCGGCTGGGGCAACATCACGCGCGTGCAGCGCGCGCTGGCGCAGACGCTCGCCCACAGCCCGTGGCTCGTCGGCGAGCACTTCACGGCCGCGGACCTGCTGCTCGCCAGCACGCTGAAGATCGCGTTCGACGCGCACCTGCTGCCGCACGAAGGCGTGCTCGGCGACTACGTCACGCGCGCGGAAGACCGCGACGGCTTCCGCCGCGCGGTGGCGATCGAACAGCGCGAAGCGGCGCGGCTGCTGCATCCGTGACGGCAGCCGGCCCTCCGGCCCTGCAAACCGGCCGCGCCGGGCCTCACGCGGCCGGCCCCGGCCCCGGCGCCGACACCGTGGCGCCGGGCGTGCCCGCGTCCGGATGGTCGTCGATCGGCACGACCTCGTGGAAATGGGTGTAGTCGATATGCGTGATGCCGCCCTCTTCGCGCATCAGGTCGACGTAACGGTAGAACCAGCGGATCTCGCCGTGCAGCCACGAATAGCGCCCCTGCATCACCTGCGAGGTCGTCTCGTCCGAGCCTTCGATCGTGATCAGCAGCGACGCGTCGCGCGCCGCGAGCGATTCCGCCGTCTCGCCGAACAGCGGGCTCGTCTCGTCGATCACGTGCATCAGGTTCCAGCCGAGCAGGAAGATCGGGTGCTCGCTGCGCACGAGCGGCAGGTCGTGGATCTTGCGCAGCGTATAGCCCTCGTGCGTGCCCTCGACGCGCATCAGCCGCAGCTTCGCGCGCGCCTCGGCGATCACGTTCTGGCGAGCGTTCGCCACCCGCACCATCAGCGTCATGCGGCCGTTCAGCGGCCGCACGATCGCGTAGCGCGCGAACAGGATCTTCGCGCGCGGCCGTGAGAACCGCGCGAACACCAGCCCGGTGGCCAGCGCGATCCCCGACATCCCGATGAAGATCTCGAGCGTCGCGACGACGTGCGCATACATGGTCTGCGGATGCATGTCGCCGTAGCCGACGGTCGCGAGCGTCTCGACGCTGAAGAAGAACGCGCCGACGAAACCGGGCGGCGACTGGTTCGCGATCGGCGCGGTGCCGAGCAGGTACAGCGTCGCGAAGCAGCCGTTGATGAACAGGAACAGCACCGCGAGCGACAGGAAGAACACCGGCCAGCTCACCGTCAGCGCGCGGTGGTACAGGTCGCGCCAGCCGAGCGGCGGCATCCCGTAGGCGACCACGTGGCGGGTGCCCGACCAGATCTTGCGGCCACGGCCGCGGTAGGGAGCGGAGGAAGGATCGACGTTCATCGCACGGCGCCGAAAGCGGGAAAGCGCTGAGCGTAGCACGCGGGTCGCGACCGGGCCGGCTGCATGCGCAACGCGGTCGAAACGACGAACGGGATCGTCGTGCGAGGCGCCGATCGCGGAGAAGATGTGTGCGCCGCGCCGCAGGAAGACGGAAGTCATCACGACGCGCGCGGTATGCGGCGTGCCGGCCGGCACGCCGCATCAACCCGGCGTCACTTCCGGTCGACGATCACCTGGTCGAACGTGCCGCCGTCCGCGAAGTGCGTCTTCTGCGCGTTCGCCCAGCTGCCGAAGACCTGTTCGACGCTGAACGTCTTCAGCGCCTTGAACTCGGCCGCGTGCTTCTTCAGCACGTTCGCATCGCGCGGGCGCAGATGGTGCTGCGCGATGATCTCCTGCGCTTCCGGCGTGTACAGGTAGGCCAGATACGCCTGCGCGACCGGCTTCGTGCCCTTCTTGTCGACCACCTTGTCGACGACCGCGACCGGCGGCTCGGCGAGGATGCTCGCCGACGGATACACCGCGTCGAACTGCGCGCCCGACGCGCCGGTGTCCATCAGCGCGACCTCGTTCTCGAACGTGACGAGCACGTCGCCGATGCCGCGCTGCGTGAACGTCGTGGTGGCGCCCCGGCCGCCGGAATCGAGCACCGGCACGTTGCGGAAAATCGCTTTCTCGAACGCGAGCGCCTGCTCGTCGGTCGCGCCCTTCTGCTTCTGGTAGCCCCACGCGGCGAGATACGCGTAGCGGCCGTTGCCCGACGTCTTCGGGTTCGCGATGATCACCTGCACGCCCGGCTTCGCGAGATCGCTCCAGTCCTTGATCGCCTTCGGGTTGCCCTTGCGCACGAGGAACACCATCGTGGTGGAGTACGGCGAGCTGTTGTCCGCGAAGCGGGTGCGCCAGTCCTTCGCCAGCAGCTGCCCGCGCTCGGCGAGCAGGTCGATGTCGTTCGGCTGGTTCATCGTCACGACGTCGGCCTGCAGGCCCTGCAGCACCGACAGCGCCTGCGCGCTCGATGCGCCGTGCGACTGCTTGACCGTCACCGTCTCGCCGGTCTTCTGCTTGTAGGCGGCGATGAAGCCCGCGTTGATGTCCTTGTACAGCTCGCGCGTCACGTCGTACGACACGTTCAGCAGCGACGTGTCCGCATGCGCGGCCGTCGTCGAGACGACGAGCGCCGCCGTGCCCGCCAGCAGCAGCCGGCCGATCCCCTTCGTGTTTGCCATCGTTGAAATGCCCCGCTTCCAGTGGTTGATGCGTGACGGCGCTCGCACGCGCTGTCATCGAAACGTAAGCGGGCATTCTAGCGGCCGGCCGCGCAGCGCCTTCCAATCTGTCGTGGAAAGCAAAGCAGGATTTCTGCTAAACCGGCGGCGGCCGCTCGCGCGCGCGGCCGCAGGAATGCTAAGATCGCCGCTCAGCCCACTTCACGGTTCATCCATGTCCGAAGTCCTGCGCTCGCACCTCATCCTTGCCGCCGTCGCGGCAGGCGCGCGTGCGGCCGGGCTGAAACTGAAAAAACGACTCCTCGACTGACGGGGACGTCGCGTCCCGTCAGGCGAATGCCGGACGGGATGCCCGCAGGTCGTTTTTCTCTCCTCGCTTGCACGCCTCGTTCCGGCACCCCGCCGGCGGAACGGTTCCCACCCTATCCGATTCCACAAGAGGCTTTGCATGCAAACACGTTTCGAAGGTATCTGGCTGCCGCTCATCACGCCGTTTCACGATGGCGAGGTCGATCACGCGGCGCTCGCGCGGCTTGCCCGCCGCTACGCGGCGACCGGCATCGCCGGCTTCGTCGCCGGTGCGACGACGGGCGAAGGCGCACTGCTCGACGCACGCGAACAGGATGCGGTGTTCGCGACGCTGCGCGACGCGGCGCCGGACCATCCGATCGTCGTCGGTCTGACCGCGAGCGCGACGCATTTCGCCGCGGCCCGTGCGCGCGAGATCGCGGCACTGCGCGCGGACGGGCTGCTCGTCACGCCGCCCGTCTACGTGCGGCCGACGCAGGACGGGATCCGGCGGCACGTCGAGGCGGTCGTCGAAGCCGCCGGCCTGCCGGTGCTCGTCTACAACATCCCGTACCGCACCGGCGTGAACGTCGAGCTGGACACGCTGCAGGCGCTCGCGCGCGACACGCGCGTCGCGGGCGTCAAGGAATGCGGCGGCAGCATCGAGCGGATGACGCGCCTCGTGCACGAGACGCCGCTCGCGATCCTGTCCGGCGACGACAGCCAGAATTTCGCGGCGCTGTGCGCGGGTGCGCACGGGACGATCGCGAGCAGCGCGCACCTGCTGCCCGAGTGGCACGTGCGCATGTATACGCTGCTGCGCGACGGCAGGCTCGCCGATGCGCGGCGGATCTCGGTCGCGCTGCAGCCGCTCGTGGCTGCGCTGTTCGCGGAGCCGAACCCGGCGCCGGTCAAGGCGCTGCTGGCCGCGCAGGGCTGGTGCGAGGACGGCTTGCGGTTGCCGTTCGTACCGGCGAGCGACGCGCTGCGGGTGAAGCTGGATGCGCTGCATGCGGCGCTGGAGGCGCCCGCGACGGCGTAGGATGTCGATCCCGAAACCGTTTCAAACCGTCAGGATTCGGGACGAGCCGTACTGCGCGAGGTGGCCATCGGCAGTGACAAGCCACAGCGGCTCGCACCACGGCTGCGCGACGAGCAACCGGTCGAACGGGTCGCGATGATGGCGGGGCAGGTTGCACACGGCCGCGCCGTGCGCGGCCCGAACGGGCAGTTCGCTGTAACCGCTCGCCCCGATCTCATCGATGAGTCGATCCACATCGACGTCCAGCTTTCCCTTTCCCGCCTTGATCGCCAATTCCCGGATGCTCGCGCTGCTGATGAACACTTCATCGGCGGCGGAGATCAGCGTGCGCGCCGCAATACTGAGTTTCGGATCATTGGCCACTACCCAGAGAAGGATGTGCGTATCGAACAGCAACCGCATTACTTCCCTTCGAACGCGTCCAGCAGGTCGTCGGGAAGCGGCGCATCAAAGTCATCGGCGATCCATATCTGCCCCTTGAGGACGCCAAACGGGTGGATGGGCTTGAGCGGCACGAGCCGGACCGACGGCTTGCCGTCCTGCGAGATCACGACGCGTTCGCCGGCGATCGCGGCATCGACGAGCCGCGACAGATCGAGTGCGGCATCGTGGAGATTGGCGTTCTGCATGATGGACTCCATTGCGGAACCACCATTCTCACGGGATTCCTCAAGCCGATCCAGTCAGCCGAACGGTCGACCGAACGCATGCCGGCCGATCGCAGTCAGGCCGCAAACGCCGCAACCGGCGTTTGCGTCGCCGCGCTCACCGCCTGCGTCATGATCCGCGCGAGGCGCTCGACCGTCGGCGTCGCCGACGACGCCCGGCGCAGCAGCATCAGCGGCAGGCTCGGCAGTTCGGGCAGGCCGAGCGGCGCGGCATCGAGCAGGCGCACCGTCGCAGGCAGCCCGTGGTGCGAACGCACCGTCAGCCCGAGGCCCGCCGCGGCGGCCGCCCACAGGCCCGCGAGGCTCGGCGTCGTGAACGCGACGCGCCATGGCACGCCCGCGCGATCGAGCGCGTCCGTCGCCGACGCGAAGAAGCGGCACGGCCGGTCGAACATCACGAGCGGCAGCGGGTCGTCGCGCGTGTAAGCGGGCCGCGCGCCGGCTTCACCGCCCCCGGCCGCACCTGAGCCGGTCGCACCTGCACCGGCCGTCCCGATCCACCGCATCGGCACGCGCGCGATCTCCTCGCTGCCGATCCCCGTGCGCGCGACGAACGCCGCCGACGCGGGATCGCCCCACACCAGCGCGAGGTCGAGCTGGTTCGCGTCGAGCCGCTCGAGCAGATCGGCGTTGCACGCGACGCGCGCCTCGATCCGCACCTGCGGGTGTGCGCGCGCGAAGCGGCCCAGCACGCCCGGCAGGACCGCCTCGCCGAAATCCTCCTGCAGGCCGATTCGCACCCAGCCGTCGAGCGTCGCGCCACGCACGGCGGCCACCGCCTCGTCGTTCAGCTCGATCATGCGCCGCGCGTAGCGCAGCATCGCGTCGCCGGCATCGGTCAGCGCGAGCCCGCGCCCCGCCTTGACGAACAGCGGCGCGCCCGCCTGCTCCTCGAGCTTGCGGATCTGCGCGCTCACCGCCGACGTCGAGCGCGCGACCCGGTCCGCCGCCTTCGCGAAGCTGCCGAGATCCACGCCGGCCACCAGGCTGCGCAGCGCGGCGATGTCGAAGTTCGGCTGGGCCGTCGCCGCTTCGCTCGGCACGGCCTGGGCCGTCCGCGCCGCCTGCGCCGCCTGCGCCTTCGACTGGCCCGCCTGTTCCGCCCGCCCGGGCGTCACATCGTTTCGAGACATCTTAACCATCCCATTTTATCGAACGATTCATCAAAAACTTTCCGATTTTCAGGATGAATGTACGGCGCGAGACTGTGTTCGTCAACGTCACTTCCCGATCCCGCCATGGATACCTGCGCCACCTTCGTCCGCCCGTCGCCCGCACCCGCGGTGCGCGGCCCCGCCCACCGCTGGCGCGTGCTCGCCGCCGGCGTCGCCGCGAACATGAGCTTCTCCGCCGCGGCGGCCGGCGTCCCGACCACGGCCGTCTGGATGCGCGCCGATTACCGCCTCGACAACGGCGCGCTCGGCATCGTGCTCGGCGCGCTCGGCCTCGGCGTCGCGCTGTCCGAGCTGCCGTGGGGCATCGCCGCCGACCGCTTCGGCGACCGCCGCATGCTGCTGTCGGGGCTCGTCGCGACGGCCGCGATGCTCCTGCTGATGGCCTGCGCACTCGCGCCGTCCGCGCATTCGGTGCCGCCGCTCGCGCGGGTCGCGGCCGCGCTGTTCGTCGTCGGGCTGCTCGGCGGCAGCGTCAACGGCTCGAGCGGACGCGCGGTGATGCGCTGGTTCGGCGAAGGCGAGCGCGGGCTCGCGATGAGCATCCGCCAGACCGCCGTGCCGCTCGGCGGCGGCGTCGGCGCGGCGCTGCTGCCGTCGCTCGCGTCGCACGTCGGGTTCGCCGCGGTATTCGGCGCGCTCGCGCTGCTGTGCGCGGTGTCGGCCGCGCTCACCTGGCGCTGGCTGCACGAACCGCCGGACAGCGCCGCCGCCGCGCCCGCGCAGGCCGCCGCCCACCTTGCGCCGCACGGCCGCTCGCCGCTCGCGAGCGGCCCGGTCTGGCGGGTCGTGCTCGGCATCGGCGTGCTGTGCGCGCCACAGTTCGCGGTGGTCACGTTCGCGACCGTGTTCCTGCACGACCACATCCGGCTCGGCGTCGCGGGCATCAGCACGGCGATGGTCGCGCTGCAGGCCGGCGCGATGGCGATGCGCGTCTGGAGCGGCCGCCATACGGACCGGCGCGGCAACCGGCGGGCCTACCTGCGCGGCTCGGTGCTCGTCGCGGTGGCGTCGTTCGCGCTGCTCGCGGCCGCGACCGCCGCGCATCCGCAGGTGCCGTCCATCGCGATCGTCGCGGCGCTGGTGTTCGCGGGCGTCTGCGTGTCGGCCTGGCACGGCGTCGCGTACACCGAGCTCGCGACGCTCGCCGGCGCGAACCACGCCGGCACCGCGCTCGGGATGGCGAACACCTGCGTCTACCTCGGCCTGTTCGCGACTCCGCTCGCGATCCCGCCGCTGCTCGCGCATGCGTCGTGGAGCGTCGTCTGGCTCGCGGCCGCCGCGTGCGCATGCGCGGCCTGGCCGCTGTTTCCGCGCCCGGCGCGGGTGTGAGCCGCGCGGGCCGCGCGCACGACGGCGGCGCCTGCGCGACAAGCGTCGCCAGCCCGCTGGCGCGGCCCGGCCAAATCGTCAGCGCCCTTCCCGCGCCAGCGCGCGCTGCACGGCCGGCCGCGCAGCGACGCGTTGCGCATGCGCGTGCCACGCATCATGTCGAGCCCGATCGCGACGCCCCGGTGATACGGCACGAGCAGAATCATCGACGTGTATGCACACTACGTCGTGAGGCGCCCCGATCATCCGAAGGAAGCGGCGATCCGCACCTGGCCCGGCTGGCTGGGCAGCGAAGTGCGCCGCCGCACGTCGCGCCACTGACGCGCGCCGCCGCAAACCTTCCGGCAAGCCATTCGGCAAGCCTTTCGTCATCGCGCCGAAAGCATTTCGAGATCACGCCACGGTCGCAAACGATTCACCGAAACGCCTCATCGGTTCGTCATACTGTCGGACGATCGACATCAGCCCTTGCAGGAGACATCCGATGCGCCGTTTTGCCACCGCCCTCGCCCTGTGTGCCGCGCTGTCCGCCGCCGCCTGCAGCGACGACGCTTCGCACGGCACGCATGCGGCCGACGGTGCGCAACCGGGCAGCGCATCGGCCGGCTCCGCAAGCGCGTTCAACCGTGCCGCATCCGGCGGCAGCGCCGCATCGGGCGCCGCACCGCTCGCGCCGCCCGTCGTCCACTATCCGCCGGACGACGACGAAGGCGGCAAGCCGGCCGCCGGCGCATCGGCGGCGTCGACGCCGGGCTGATCCGCCGCTTCCATCCCCGTTCGCAGAACCGAGGTGAAAAACATGACGTCATCGAGCCGCCGCCGTTTCCTGCACACCGTCGCACAATCCGCGGGCGCCGCCGTCGCCCTCAACGCATTCCCCGAATCGATCCGCCGCGCGCTCGCGATTCCGGCCGCACGCGGCACCGGCACGATCCGCGATGTCGAGCACATCGTCGTGTTCATGCAGGAAAACCGTTCGTTCGACCATTACTTCGGACACCTGCGCGGCGTGCGCGGCTACAACGACCGCTTCCCGATTCCGCTGCCGAACGGCAAGCCGGTGTGGAGCCAGCCGTCGAAGGCCGACCCGTCGAAACCGGTGCTGCCGTTCCGGCTCGACACGAAGACGACGAGCGCGCAGTGCATCGGCGCGCTCGACCACTCGTGGGCAAAGACCCACGCGGCGATCGACGGCGGCCGCTACGACCAGTGGCCCGCGAACAAGACCGACATGACGATGGGCTATCACGTGCGCGAGGACATCCCGTTCCACTACGCGCTCGCCGATGCGTTCACCGTGTGCGACCACTACTTCTGTTCGCTGCCGGGCCCGACGCACCCGAACCGCGCATACCTGATGACGGGCACGATCGACCCGACCGGCAAGTTCGGCGGCCCGCTGCTCGACAACGCCGACTATGTCGACGGCAACCTGCCGCCCGCGTACCAGCTGCTGTCGTGGCAGACCTTCCCCGAGCGGCTCGACGCGCGCGGCGTGTCGTGGCAGGTCTACCAGCAGGGCCTCACGTGGGCCGATCCGGTCAACGGCAACTACGGCACGAACATCCTGCAGAACTTCGAGAACTTCATCAACGCGCAGCCGGGCTCGTCGCTGTACCAGCGCGCGCAGACGGTGCGCACGCTCGACGACCTGAAGCACGACGTGCTCAACGACCGGTTGCCGCAGGTGTCGTGGCTGCTGCCGCCCGCGGTGTTCTCCGAGCACCCGAAGTACACGCCCGCGTATGGCGCGAACTACACGTCGCAGATCCTCGACGCGCTCACCGCGAACCCGGACGTGTGGCGCAAGACGGTGCTGTTCATCATGTACGACGAGAACGACGGCTTCTTCGACCACATCGTGCCGCCGCAGCCGCCGACTTCGGCCGCGCAGGGCGCGTCGACGGTCACGACCGACGGCGAGCTGCACACCGTCGTGAACCCGGGGCGCGGCGGCAGCTACACGGCCGACGGCCTGCCGTACGGCCTCGGCCCGCGCGTGCCGATGACGGTCGTGTCGCCGTGGACCAAGGGCGGCTTCGTGTGTTCGCAGGTGTTCGACCATACGTCGGTGATCCGCTTCATCGGCGCGCGCTTCGGCGTCGACGAGCCGAACATCACGCCGTGGCGGCGCACCGTGTGCGGCGACCTGACGGCCGCATTCGATTTCCGCACGCAGGACGCGACGTTCCCGCCGCTGCCCGACACGAGCCAGTACCGTGCGATCGCCGACCGGCAGTGCACGTCGCAGCCCGCGCCGACCGCGCCGGCGCAGCCGGCCCCGATCGACCCGCAGGAGCCGGGCGTGCGGCCGACCCGGGCGCTGCCGTACGAGCTGCACGTCAACGCGAGCGTGGCCGGCGCGGCCACGCTGCGCATCGAGTTCGCGAACCGCGGCGCCCAGGGCGCACACTTCACCGTCTACGCCGCGAACCGCACCGACGGCCCGTGGCGCTATACGGTCGGCGCGCACCGCACGCTGCACGCGGAGTTCGACCTGGCGACGACGCACGGCGCCTATGCGTTCTCCGTGTACGGCCCGAACGGCTTCGTGCGGATGTTCTCGGGCAACGTGTCGGCCGCGACCGCGCACCGCCGCGATCACGCGCAGCCGGAG
The DNA here is from genome assembly GCF_902830275.1 of Burkholderia stagnalis. Lineage (GTDB taxonomy): Bacteria > Pseudomonadota > Gammaproteobacteria > Burkholderiales > Burkholderiaceae > Burkholderia > Burkholderia stagnalis. The sequence goes on from NZ_CADESW010000006.1 coordinate 87,305, forward strand.
GTGAAGGCCGGCTACGACGTCGCGAACGGCAACCTGTACCTGAAGCTGCGCAATCACGGCACGGGCCACGTCACGCTGACGCTCGCCGACAACGCGTACGGCGCGCCGGCGCGGCAGGTGACGCTGCATTCGGGCGGCGAGCGCGTCGAGCAATGGCTGCTCGCGTCGAGTCACCAGTGGTACGACGTGACGGTGAGCGACGGCGCGAACGGCACGTTCTCGCGCCGCTTCGCGGGCCACGTCGAGAACGGGCGGCCGAGCTATTCGGATCCGGCGGCGGTCGCGCCGGTCACCGCGTAACGGCGGGGCGGGCCGCCCGGGCCGCTTCCTGCGCAGCGCCCTGCGGGGCGGGCATCGGCCCGCGCCACAGGGCGTTTTTCATGACGATGTATGCGGTAGCGGCATCGCCCGCCGCGAGATACGGCGCGGCCTGTCCGGCTCGAGAAACGACGACGCGCCGGCTCCGGCGCCCTCAGACCGCGTGCGCCAGCACCCCGCCGGCGACGGCCGCATCGAACTCGCCCGCCTCTTCACGAAAGCGCAGCGGCGCCGCGCAATGCACGAGCGTGTCGACGAAATACTTCGCGCGCGGCCACGGCCCGAAGCCGGCCGCGGTGTTGATGTGGCCCGCGTCGCCGAGATTGACGAACGCGCTGCCGAGCCGCTGCGCGAGCGTGCGGGCATCGCCGAGCGACATCCACGGATCGGTCTCGCTGCCGATCACGATCGACGGCACCGGCAGGCGCCGCGCGTCGAATGCGCCGGCGAACGCGAATTTCAGCGGACTGGCCGGCGCGACGAGCAGCACGCCGGCCACGTCGCCCGCGTGCGGCCACTGCGCGAGCGCATGCGCGGCGGCCAGGCAGCCGAAGCTGTGCGCGGCGAGCACGAACGGTCCGCGCTCGCGTTCCAGCAGCGCGCGCACCGACTGCGCCCAGCCCGCGAGATCCGGCGCGTCCCAGTCATCCTGCTCCACGCGCAGCGAACGCGGGAACTGGCGCTCGAGCCAGGTCTGCCAATGTGCGCCTTCGCTCCCGTGCAGGCCGGGGACGGTGATGAGCCGCGGCGGCCAGGCCGATTTGCTGCATGCGCGCATGATTGCCCTCGCTAGCTTGAAGACGAGGCCCGATTGTGGCGTGCCGCGCGCGGCGGCCGAACCAATATTTTGTGCTTTGCTTTTCCGCCGCCGGGATCGCACCGCGTACCGCGCGCCGGCCACGGCGACGCAAGCGCCCGCGAAACCGTAGAATGTGAGGTTCCAGAAAGGAGACACCCGATGCCCGCTACGCCCGCCGGCGCGCTGCGCCCGTTCCACCTCGCCTTTCCGGTGTCGAGCCTCGCCGCCGCCCGCACGTTCTACGGCGGCCTGCTCGGTTGCCCGGAAGGCCGCAGCTCCGAGCATTGGGTCGATTTCGACTTCTTCGGCCATCAGCTCGTCGCGCACCTCGCGCCGGACGAAACGGGCGCGAGCACGGTCAACCCGGTCGACGGCGACGACGTGCCGGTGCGCCACTTCGGCGTCGTGCTGGCGATGGACGAATGGCACGCGCTCGCAGGCAAGCTGAAGGCCGCGCACACGCGCTTCGTGATCGAGCCGCACATCCGCTTCAAGGGCGAACCCGGCGAGCAGGCGACGATGTTCTTCCTCGACCCGTGCGGCAACGCGCTCGAGTTCAAGGCGTTCGCCGACATCGGCCAGCTGTTCGCGAAGTAGCCCGCATGAAAGTCCTGTTCTACTCGCCGTTCCAGGAAGCCGACGCATGGCGCGCCGAGCTCGCGCACGCGCTGCCCGAAGCCGACCTGCGCGCGTGGCAGCCGGGCGATGCGGCCGCCGCCGACTACGCGCTCGTGTGGCGCGCGCCGCGCGAGCTGTTCGCGCCGCGCGACGGCCTGCGCGCGATCTTCAACCTCGGCGCGGGCGTCGACGCGCTGCTCGCGCTCGAACGCGCGCACCCCGGCACGCTGCCGCGGCACGTGCCGCTCGTGCGCCTCGAGGATTCGGGCATGGCGCAGCAGATGGTCGAATACGTGACGCACGCGGTGCTGCGCTACCTGCGCCGCTTCGACGAATACGACGCACTGCAGCGCGCGCGCCAGTGGCGCGTGCTGGAGCCGCATCCGCGCGCGAGCTTCACCGTCGCGGTGCTGGGCCTCGGCGTGCTCGGCGCGCAGGTCGCGCAGGCGCTCGCCGGCCTCGGCCTGCCGGTGCGCGGCTACAGCCGCGGCCCGAAGCGGCTCGACGGCGTGGCGACCTATGCGGGCGCGGCCGAGTTCGACGCGTGCATCGACGGCGCGAAGGTGCTGGTGAACCTGCTGCCGAGCACGCCCGATACCGACGGCATCCTCGCCGCGCGCACGTTCGCGCGGCTCGCGCCGGGCGCGTACGTGATCAACGTCGCGCGCGGCGCGCATCTCGTCGAAGCCGACCTGCTCGATGCGCTCGCCGGCGGCCGCATCGCCGCCGCGACGCTCGACGTGTTCCAGCATGAACCGCTGCCGGACGATCATCCGTTCTGGCGCACGCCGCGCATCACGATCACGCCGCACAGTTCCGCCGAGACGCTGCGCGCGGAAGCGATCGCGCAGATCGCCGGCAAGATTCGCGCGTTCGAGCGCGGCGAACCCGTCAGCGGGATCGTCGACTACGCACGCGGCTACTGACCGGCGAATTTCAAATACCAGGAGACAGCCATGACCTTCCCCACCGCCGTCAAGATCGTCGAAGTCGGCCCGCGCGACGGGCTGCAGAACGAAAAGACCTTCGTGCCCACCGACGTGAAGATCGCGCTCGTCGACCGCCTGTCGCGCGCGGGCTTCCGCAACGTCGAGGCCGCGTCGTTCGTGTCGCCGAAATGGGTGCCGCAGATGGCCGACGGCGCCGACGTGATGGCCGGCATCGAGCGGCGCGCGGGCACGATCTACTCGGTGCTCACGCCGAACCTGAAGGGCTTCGAGGGCGCGCTCGCCGCGCGCGCGGACGAAGTGGTGATCTTCGGCGCGGCGAGCGAGGCGTTCTCGCAGCGCAACATCAATTGCAGCATCGCCGAGAGCGTCGCGCGCTTCGAGCCGGTCGCGAAGGCCGCGAAGGACGCGGGCCTGCGGCTGCGCGGCAGCGTGTCGTGCGCGCTCGGCTGCCCGTACCAGGGCGACGTGCCGGTCGCGTCGGTGGTCGACGTGGTCGAGCGCTTCGCGGCGCTCGGCTGCGACGAGATCGACATCGCCGACACGATCGGCGTCGGCACGCCGCGGCGCACGCGCGAAGTCCTGGCGGCCGTCACCCGCGTGTTCCCGCGCGAGCGCGTGTCGGGCCACTTCCACGACACCTACGGGCAGGCGCTCGCGAACATCTACGCGGCGCTGTTCGAAGGCATCGAGATCTTCCACGCGTCGGTCGCAGGCCTCGGCGGCTGCCCGTACGCGAAGGGCGCGACCGGCAACGTCGCGACCGAGGACGTGCTGTACCTGATGCAGGGCCTCGGCATCGACACCGGCATCGACCTCGCGCAGGTGGTCGCCGCCGGCGAATTCATCTCGAACACGATCGGCCGCGCGAACGCGTCGCGCGCCGGCCGCGCGCTGCTCGCGAAAGCGCAGAGCGCGGCGGACGCTTCGACCTGCGTCTGACCTGACTTTCCACGGATTCCCCCCATGACGACATCTGCTTCACTCGACTCCCTCCCCGACTCCGCGCGCCGCGTCGCGATACTGCTGCGCGAGCGCGGCCACGCGAAAGACATCGTGATGCTCGCCGAAACCGGCAAGACGTCCGCCGAAGCGGCGGCCGGGCTCGGCTGCTCGGTCGCGCAGATCGCCAAGTCGATCCTGTTCCGCCGCCAGGCGGACGGCGCGCCGGTGCTGGTCGTCGCGAGCGGCGTGAACCGCGTCGACGAGAAGAAGGTCGCCGCGCAGGTCGGCGACGTCGGCCGCGCGGATGCGAAGTTCGTGCGCGACAACACCGGCTATGCGATCGGCGGCGTGTGCCCGATCGGTCATCTGGTCGAACCCGTCACGCTGATCGACGCCGACCTGCTCGCGCTCGACAGCCTGTGGGCCGCGGCCGGCCATCCGCATGCGGTGTTCAACCTGTCGCCGCAGGAGCTCGTCGCGCTGACCGGCGCGCCGGTGGCCGACGTCGCGCTGCGGGAGACCGCATGAGCGACGTGCCGGAAAGCGCTGTCGCGTCGCCGTGCACCGGCGTGTGCCGGATCGATCCGCGCACCGAATGGTGCGCGGGCTGCCTGCGCACCCGCGACGAAATCAAGGGATGGCGCGCGTCGGACGACGACGCGAAGCGCGAGGTGCTCGCCCGGCTCGACGCCCGGCGGCGCGCGCACGCCGCCTGACGGCCGCGCATAAAAAAATGCCGCTCACCTGACGGGTGAACGGCATCTCGAATCGGAATCCTGTGAACGTGATCAACGTCACAGGTCGCATCATACGAGTGCGGCCAGCGCATCGCATCGGGTGTTTCCCTACAACTTCTTACAGCGCGTTGCACGCTTGCCGTAGCGGGCCCCGTAGCAGTTCCGGTAGCCGTAGCGGTTCCGGTAGCCGCAAGCCGTAGCAGTCCCGGTAGCCGCAAGCCGTAGCAGTCCCGGTAGCCGCAAGCCGCAGCGGTCCCGGTAGCCGCAAGCCGCAGCAATCCCGGTAGCCGCAAGCCGCAGCGGTCCCGGTAGCCGCAAGCCGCAGCGGTCCCGGTAGCCGCAAGCCGCAGCAGTCCCGGTAGCAGCAAGCCGCAGCAGTCCCGGTAGCAGCAAGCCGCAGCGGTTCCGGTAGCCGCAAGCCGTAGCGGCGAGCCGCATCGCACGACCGTTTCAGCTCCCCGCCACCGCACGGCGCGCCGGCACGATCCGCCAGCCGAGATTGACGCCGGCCGCCGCGAGCAGGATCAGCAGCGCGCCGAGCACCTGCGTCCACTCGAGCGTCTGCCCGAATGCGACGCGGTCGACCGCGATCGCGACCACCGGATAGACGAACGACAGCGCGCCCGTCATCGCGGTCGGCAGCTTCTGGATCGCGCCGTACAGCAGCACGTACATCACGCCCGTGTGCACGACGCCGAGCACGACGACATCGAGCCACTGCGCGGGCGACGCGGGCAGCGTGTCGAACCGCGCGAACGGCGCGAGCATCACGACGCCGAGCCCGACCTGCAGCAGCGCGAGCAGATGCGGCGGCGTGCCCTTCAGGTGCTTGGCGATGATCGACGACACCGCGTACAGGAACGCCGCGCCGAGCGCGAGCGCGACGCCTTCGAGATACTCGCCGGGCACCGCGAGCACGGCCGGCTCGACGCGCACCACGCAGACGAGCCCGACGAACGCGAGCAGCAGCCACACGACGGTCGACGCGGTGATCCGCTCGCGGAACACGAGCGCGCCGAGCGCGACCAGCATGAACGGCTGCGTGTTGTAGACGGCGGTCGCCATCGAGATCGACGCGCGCGAATACGCGGCGAACAGCAGCAGCCAGTTCGCGACGATCGCGACGCTGCCCGCCGCGGCGAGCACGAGCATGCGCGGCGAGAACAGCGCGCGGCGCAGGAAGCCGAATGCCGCGCAGACGAGCGCGAGCGTCGCGCCGCCGAACACGCAGCGGAAGAACACCACATTGGCGAGCGGCTGGTGCGACGACATCACGAGCCAGCCGATCGTGCCGGACATCAGCATCGCGACGGCCATCTCGGCAGCGCCGCGGCGAATTTCGTTCGAAGCCATGGAAGGGTCCCGTCTGGAGGAATCGATGACTTCGATTCTAGGAACTTGCTTTCGCGATCTCCACGACTAAACTGAAGCAAATCCGCCGTTTCACCTTCGAAAGCAAAGCCATCATGACCAAACGCCTTACCCCGCCCGCAGTGGCCGCGCTCGACGCGACCGACCGCGCGATCCTGGCCGCGCTCGCCGACGACGCGCGCCTCGCCACCAGCGAGCTTGCGCGGCAGATCGGCCTGTCGGCGCCCGCGACCGCGGATCGCGTGCGGCGGCTCGAGGCGCAGGGCGTGATCGCCGGCTTCACCATCGAGCTCGATCCGCGCGCGCTCGGCTACACGCTGCAGGCGATCGTCCGCGTGAAGCCGCTGCCCGGCCAGCTGCATCTGGTCGAGGAGCTGCTGCGGCGCATTCCCGAATTCGTCGAATGCGACAAGGTGACCGGCGACGACTGCTTCATCTGCCGGCTCTACCTGCGCTCGATCGAGCAGCTCGACGTCATCCTGTCGAAGGTGACGGAGCGCGCGGAGACGAGCACCGCGATCGTCAAGTCGACGCCGGTGCCGCGCCGGCTGCCGCCGCTCGCGGACGACCATCCGGCGCACCGCTGACGCGCGGTTCAGATGGATCAGGCGGCCGGGTCGCGCGCCTCGAAGAACGCGAGCATCTCGTCGATCAGGTCGACGGGCGCTTCTTCCGGAATGTAGTGCCCGCAGTCGAGCGCACGGCCGCTGACGTCGCGCGCGACGTGCCGCCATTCGTCGAGCGGATCGAAGCAGCGCGCGACGATCCCGCGCGCGCCCCACAGCACGCGCAGCGGGCACGCGACCTTGGTGCCGCGCTCCAGGTCGGCCTGGTCGTGCTCGAGATCGATCGTCGCCGACGCGCGGTAGTCCTCGCACATCGCGTGCACGGCGCCCGGCTGCGCGAGCGCCGCGCGATACGCGTTCAGCGCCTCCGGCGCGAACGGCGCGAGGCCCGCCGAGCGGTTGCCCATCACGCGCTCGATGTACGCGTCGGTGTTGCCGCCGATCAACGTTTCCGGCAGCGGCTCGGGCTGGATCAGGAAGAACCAGTGGAAGTACGCGGTCGCGAACGCGCGATCGGTCTTCTCGTACATCGCGAGCGTCGGCGCGATGTCGAGCAGCATCATCCGCTCGACCGCGTCGGCGTGATCGAGCGCGAGCCGGTGCGCCACGCGCGCGCCGCGGTCGTGCGCGCACACGTAGAAGCGCTCGAAGCCGAACTGGCGCATCACCGCGACCTGGTCGGCCGCCATCGCGCGTTTCGAATACGGCGTGTGCTGCGCATCGCTCGCGGGCTTGCCCGATGCGCCGTAGCCGCGCAGGTCGGTCGCGACCACCGTGAAATGGTTCGCGAGCGTCGCGGCGACGCGATGCCAGATCATGTGGGTTTGCGGATGGCCGTGCAGCAGCAGAAGCGGCGGCCCCGCGCCTCCTTTGACACCGAAGATGTCGGTGTCCTGCACCGTTACTCGAAACGGCGCAAACGCCTCAAACGACATGGTTTGTTTCTCGTGGGTTTGTTATAGGGAGCTATTGTAGGAGCGCGCTCGGCGCCGCACAGCGGCGTGGATACCCGAATTCATAGAAAGAGAGCACTCACTCGATTGCCGCCTGCCGGCGCGATTTGATACGCTCGCATACAATCGCACGATCGTTCGTATTAATATGGAGCGCCCACCTTCCCGGGCGGGAACACCGGATACACTCGAAGCGCCCGCGCACGATCGTTTGGATGAGACCCGCGTAAGCAACCGAAGCGCTCATGCGGGTCGACAATTGGAGACTTCACATGGCATTGCCCGCCGTCCTGCAGCATCTGACGCTGCCCGTCATCGCGTCGCCGATGTTCATCGTCAGCTACCCCGAACTCGTGCTCGCGCAATGCAAGGCGGGCATCGTCGGCTCGTTCCCGGCGCTCAACGCGCGCCCGGCCGAGCTGCTCGACGAATGGCTCACGCAGATCCAGGCCGAGCTCGCCGACCACAAGGCGAAGCACCCCGACGCGGTGATCGGCCCGATCGCGGTCAACCAGATCGTCCACCAGTCGAATGCGCGGCTCGAGCACGACATCCGCGTGTGCGTCGACCACAAGGTGCCGATCTTCATCACGAGCCTGCGCGCGCCGTCGCGCGAGATCGTCGACGCGGTGCACAGCTACGGCGGCATCGTGCTGCACGACGTGATCAACCTGCGCCACGCGCAGAAGGCGCTCGAGGCGGGCGTCGACGGGCTGATCCTCGTCGCGGCCGGCGCCGGCGGCCACGCGGGCACGACGTCGCCGTTCGCGCTCGTCGGCGAAGTGCGCCGGATCTTCGACGGCCCGATCGTGCTGTCCGGCGCGATCGCGAACGGCGGCTCGATCCTCGCCGCGCAGGCGATGGGCGCCGACCTCGCGTACATGGGCACGCGCTTCATCGCGACGCAGGAAGCGCACGCGATCGAGGACTACAAGCACGCGATCCTCAACGCGAAGGCCGCCGACATCGTCTACACGAACCTGTTCACCGGCGTGCACGGCAACTACATCCGCGAGAGCATCGAGAAGGCCGGGCTCGATCCGGACGCGCTGCCGGAATCCGACAAGACGAAGATGAACTTCGGCGGCGACAAGACGAAGGCGTGGAAGGACATCTGGGGCGCGGGCCAGGCCGTCGGCCTGATGGACGACCTGCCGAGCGTCGCGACGCTCGTCGAGCGCCTGAAGCGCGAATACGACGACACGCGGGCGCGGCTCGGCATCGCGCGCTGATACGGCACATCGCGTGCGGCGCGTAGCACCTAAAGCGCCGCACCAAGCAAAAAGCGCGGACCGTCGCCGGTCCGCGCTTTTGTTGTCTGCGGAGAAAACGCCGATCAACCCGCGCGCTTGATCCGCGTGATCGGCGTCACGCGCAGGCGGGATTCGATCGACGGGCACAGCGACTGATCCTCGAAGCGCGCGGCGAGGAAATCGACGAACGAACGCACCTTCGCCGACACGTGGCGGCGGCTCGCATACACCGCATAGATCGGCAGCTCGCGCGGCGGCACCGCGTCGAGCAGCACCGGCACGAGACGCCCGGTTTCGAGGTCGTCGCCGACCACCTCGGTGCCGAGCAGCGCGATGCCCGCGCCGCCGAGCACGGCCGCGCGCAACCCTTCCAGGTGATTGACGATCAGGTTGCCGCTGAGCGTCACGCGCGACGCGGCGGCCGCCTCGGTCACCATCGAATCGAGCACGGTCGCATTCGTGTCGCGCCGCAGGTAGTTGTGCTGCGCGAGATCGGCGATCGTGCGCGGCGTGCCGCGCTTCGCGAGATAGTCGGGCGACGCGACGAGCAGGATATGCGCGGTCGCGATCTGCCGCGCGACCAGCGACGACGACTTGAGCCCGCTCGGCGCCGCGCGCACCGCGACGTCGTAGCCTTCGTCGATCAGCTCGACGACGCGGTCGGACAGCGTGATCTCGACCGTCACGTCCGAGTAGCGGTCCGCATAATCGGTGACCGCCTGCATCACGTGCCGCAGCCCGAACGCGGACAGCGACGTCACGCGCAGCCGCCCTTGCGGCACGACGCTCGCGGCGCCCACCGCCTGCCCGGCTTCGTCGAGCTCGGACAGCGCCTGGACGAGGCGTTCGTAGTATTCGCGCCCCGCTTCGGTGGGCGCGACGCGGCGGGTCGTGCGATGCAGCAGCCGCGCGCCGAGCTGCTGCTCGAGATGCATCACGTGCTTGCTCGCCATCGCCGCCGACATCTGCATGCGCTCCGCCGCGCCGACGAAGCTGCCCACTTCGACGACGTAGCGAAACACATTCATGCTGACGAGGGTATCCATCGAACTGGCTCGCAATTGAAATAAAACGTGCAATTACGAACTAGAGTAACAAAGCTGGAAAACCTAAAGGTCAACAATGGCAAAACGGCGCCGCAAAAGAGCGGCGCCGTTCCTGACGAAAAACAGGGGGCGACCGGCGTGCCCGCGAGGGTCAGAACTTCGCGCGGATGCCGGCGCCGAACGTGTTGCCGTTCGACAGGCCGCTGATGTGGTCGTTCATGTACGCGGTGTAGAGGTCGGTGCGCTTCGACAGCGGATAGTCGTAGCCGAGCGCCCACGTCTGGCGCGTCTGGTTCAGGCCGCCGGAGTCGCGCGAGTAAGCGTACGACGCCATCGCACAGCCCGGGCCGAGCGGCACCGTCACGCCGCCCTGCGCGGTGTTCACGTGCCAGCTGCCCGCCACCTGGTCGTTCTTCGTATACATGTACTGGCCGAACAGCTTCACGAACTTCAGGTCGTAGGTCGCGCCGACCTGCGCGATGCCCTGGCTCTTCATGCCGGTGACGAGCGAACTCAGATCGCGCGGGCCGTTGTTGAAGTTCACGTACTGATAGACGGCGGTGGCCGCGAACGGGCCGCTCGCATAGTTGAACTGCGCGCTCCATTTCTTCGCGCCGTTGTCGCCGGCCTGGTTGCCGAACGCGTACATCGCGCCGAAGTTCATGCCGCCGAACGCCGGCGACGTATACGACACCGCGTTGTTCCAGCCCGAATCGCCCACCGCGCCCTGGTCGCTCGGATAGGTCGGGAACGTGCCGAGGCCGAGGAACGTGTGATAGACCATCGGCGAGAACACGTACGAGTCGAAGAACGGGTTGAACAGGATCGTCGACACGAACAGGTGCGTCGTCAGGCGGCCGGCCGTCACGGTGCCGTACGGCGAGCTGACGCCCACGTACGCGTTGCGCGCGAAGAAGGTGTCGCCGTTGAAGCGGCCGAACTGGCCGTTCTGCGCGCGGAAGAAGCTTTCGAGCGTGAAGATCGCCTTGTAGCCGCCGCCGAGGTCCTCGGTGCCGTGCATGCCCCAGTACGACGTCGACATCCCGCCGCCGGACACGCCCCATGCGCGGTCGCTGCCCGGGAATTTCGTTGCGCCGACCCATTCGTCGACCTGGCCGTAGAGCGCGACGTTCGACTGCGCGTGAGCAGGAACGGCGACGACGCAGGCGGTGGCCGCGATCAACGTGGCGGACGTGCGCGACGCACGGCGGGCGAATGCTTTCATGGGATCTCCAGGTATTGTCGAAAAGAAATCGGGCGGCGCGAGCGTTGTTATGTGAGCCGATGCTTGCGTCGTGCAGGGGCGCAGCCATCTTTACGGATCAATAGTCCGGTCAAAAATACGGGCGCTTATTGCGGGTATAGCGGCGGCATTAACTTCGCAGGGGCGAATCGACGGGCTGGCGACGCGCGGCGGCGGCGCGCGGGATCGTCACGCGGCGGCACGGCGCGCGTCATGCGCGAGGCCGGGCGGGAAGATAGCGCAATGCAGCAGGAAAATCAGCGGAAATCTGCGCGCGACTGTGGCGAATTCGCATCAGCCGGCGGGGGACGGAACGCGAGCGCGTTCAGTTTCGGTAGAAAGGCGAGAAATACGGCGAATGCGCAGGCTCTTCCTGCGCGCGAGGCGGCGGCATCGGCCGGCCGCCGCGCTCTTCGTTGTAGCGGGCGACGTCGGCGCGGATCGACCCCGCGCGCAGCGGCACGTTGCCGCCGCCGGGCGGGCGCGGCGCCTGCCGCGCGTCGGCGCTGATCGGGCGGTACGGGCTTTGCGCGGCGTAGTGGCCGTACGACGGCGTCGGCCGCAAGCCCCAGCGGGGGCCGTAGCCGTTCATGCCCATCCGCGGGCCGCCGCCCGCCTGCGGCGCGTGGCGCCAGATCGGCTGGCCGCCGCCGGCTGCCTGACCGTGCGCGCGCAACCCGCGATCGCCGCCGCCGAAGCCGCGCCCGCCATGCGGCGGCTGCGCGAGCGCGAGCGGCACCAGCAGTGCGGCGAGCACGCCTGCCACCCATCGTCCGATCTTCCGTTTCACCCGATCCGTCATCGTTCAGTGCCTGATTTCGCTTGCCCGCCGGCCGGTCCGGGCCGGGCGCAAGGCTTTCAGCAGTAATTTATGAGCGGGGCGAAAGCGTGTCGAGCCAAAAAGTGTTAGGCCTGGGGCATCGGTGTAACACCATGTTACTGCTAGGTTTTTCGACCTCGGGGACGGATCATTGCAGCACATTTTTCTGCCGTTTTCGTCATCGGCATGAAGCGAGAATCCGGTCGTAGCGCATTCGATGGATTCATCAATCGATTCATACAATGAATTTGTGTATTGAATGTGCAGCCCGGACAATACGGCGATCCGCGCGCATGCGCGGCCTCCCCTGTCGCTCCGATCGAGATCCCGATGGCCCGCCCCCGCTACCTTCCCGACAACTTCACGCTCGCCCTCGTCGGCACCGTCGTGCTCGCGAGCCTGCTGCCGTGCCACGGCGCGGCCGCGCACGCGTTCAACTGGGCGACCAACATCGCGGTCGGCCTGCTGTTCTTCCTGCACGGCGCGAAGCTGTCGCGCGAGGCGGTGGTCGCCGGCGCGACGCACTGGCGGCTGCACGCCGTCGTGCTGCTCAGCACCTTCGCGCTGTTCCCGCTGCTCGGCCTCGCGCTGAAGCCGGTGCTGCAGCCGCTCGTCACGCCGGCGCTGTACGCGGGCGTGCTGTTCCTGTGCACGCTGCCGTCGACGGTGCAATCGTCGATCGCGTTCACGTCGATCGCGAAAGGCAACGTGCCGGCGGCGGTCTGCGCGGCGTCCGCGTCGAGCCTGCTCGGCATCTTCGTCACGCCGGCGCTGGTCGGGCTGATGATCGCGACGCAATCGGCCGCGACCGCATCGCCGTGGAGCACGGTCGGCAGCATCGTGATGCAGCTGCTCGTGCCGTTCGTCGCCGGCCAGCTGCTGCGGCCCGTGATCGGCGGCTGGATCGAGCGCAACCGCGGCGTGCTGCGCTTCGTCGACCAGGGCTCGATCCTGCTCGTCGTCTACGTCGCGTTCAGCGAGGCGGTCAACCAGGGGCTCTGGCACCAGATCCCGCCGCGCGCGCTCGCGGGGCTGCTCGCCGTCAACCTGCTGCTGCTCGCGATCGCGCTGCTGCTCACCGCGTTCGTGGCCAGGCGGCTCGGCTTCAACCGCGCCGACCAGATCACGATCATCTTCTGCGGCTCGAAGAAGAGCCTCGCCGCCGGCGTGCCGATGGCGAAGGTGATCTTCTCCGCGCACGCGGTCGGCGCGATCGTGCTGCCGCTGATGCTGTTCCACCAGATCCAGCTGATGGCCTGCGCGGCGCTCGCGCAGCGCTGGGGCGCGCGCAACCTGAGCGACGAGCGCGACGCGGCCGCCGCGCCTGCGCAGGGCGCGCTGAACGCCGGCAAGCGCTGACGCGCACGCCCCGGCGCAGGCGGCGGTGCGTGCCGCCCGTCGCGCCGGCCGAGCCTGCCGCACGAAGCGATGCACCAACACGGCGCATCGTGTCACGAAATCTTCATTCAATTCTCCCTGCGCGGCGCCGTTAAGCCGGGCGTTCCGTCGATTCGGCCGTCCTGCCATGCCCGCCACCTCCGCCGCCCCCGATGCCGCCCGAACCGCACGCCTGATCGCGGATCGCGCGCTCGCCGCCGTGTTCCAGCCGATCGTCGACCTCGGCTCGGGCACCGTCATCGGCTATGAAGGCCTGATCCGCGGGCCGCACGGCACCGACCTCGAGCCGCCCGCCGCGCTGTTCGCGCAGGCCGCGCGCGAAGGCGCGACCGTCGCGCTCGAGCACGCGGCCGCGCTCACCTGCCTGGACGCGTTCGCGGCGCTCGGCTGCGACGGCAAGCTGTTCCTCAATTTCAGCGCGGGCGCGATCGTGCAGCTCGCACGCGAACGCGAGCAGGCCCGCATGCGGCTCGAGCGCGCGCAGATCGGCGCCGAGCGCATCGTGATCGAACTGACCGAGCAGCACGCGAGCCCGGACCTCGCGCACGTCGGGCCGGCCGTCGCGGCGCTGCGCGACGCGGGCATCCAGTTCGCGCTCGACGACTACGGCACCGCGAACGCCAGCATGAACCTGTGGCTGCGCCTGCATCCCGACGTCGTGAAGATCGACCGCTTCTTCATCCACGACATCGCGCGCGATCCGCTGAAGTTCGAGGCGGTCAAGGCGATGCAGCATTTCGCGCACGCGAGCGGCGCGAAGCTGATCGCCGAGGGGATCGAGCACGAACGCGACCTGATCGTCGTGCGCGACATGGGCATCGGCTGCGTGCAGGGCTTCCTGCTCGGCCGCCCGCTCGCGCAGCCGGCCCGCGTGGTCGCGCCGGCTGCGCGCGATGCGATCCGCGCGCGCCACATCGCGGTGTTTCCGGGCGCGACGCGCGCCGCGCGCCCGAACGGCACGGTCGCCGCGAAGATGCTGGTCGCCGCGCCGGCGCTGCCGCGCGACGCGACCAGCAACGAGGTGCTCGACCTGTTCAACCGGATGCCCGAGCTGCACGCGGTCGCGCTGGTCGAACACGAGCGGCCCGTCGCGCTCGTGAACCGCCGCGGCTTCATGGACCGCTTCGCGCTGCCGTACCACCGCGAAGTGTTCGGCAAGAAGCCATGCCTGCAGTTCGCGAACGACGCGCCGCTGATGATCGAGAACGCGACGAGCGTCGAACAGCTCGCGATGCTGCTCGCGAACAACGACCAGCGCTATCTCGCGGACGGCTTCGTGATCACCGAGCACGGCCGCTACGTCGGGCTCGGCACCGGCGAGAGCCTGGTGCGCGCGGTGACCGAGATGCGCATCGAGGCCGCGCGCTACGCGAACCCGCTGACCTTCCTGCCCGGCAACATCCCGATCAGCGCGCACATCGACCGGCTGCTCGAGCGCGACGCGGGCTTCCACGCGTGCTACGTCGACCTGAACCAGTTCAAGCCGTTCAACGACCAGTACGGCTACTGGCAGGGCGACGAGGTGCTGAAGTACGCGGCGACCGTGCTCGCCGCGTGCTGCGACCCGCAGCGGGATTTCCTCGGCCACGTCGGCGGCGACGATTTCCTGGTGCTGTTCCAGAGCGACGACTGGCATGCGCGCGCAGCCGCCGCGATCAGCCGCTTCAACGAAGGCGCGCAGCGCTTCTACACGCAGGCCGACCATCGCGCGGGCGGCCTGCGCGGCGAGGATCGCCACGGCAACCCGGCGTTCTTCGGCTTCGTGACGATGGCGATCGGCGCGGTCGGCGTGCCGGCGGGCGCGTACCGGGCGATCCGCTACGGCAGCGACGAGATCGCGTCGGTCGCGGCGCTCGCGAAACGGCGCGCGAAACAGCAGCCCGACGGGCTCGCGGTGGTCGATCTCGACGCGGGCCGCGCGGCACTGCTCGCACGCGGCGAACCCTCCGCGACGCCGCATTGACTCATCCGGGCGCGATGCCCGGCCGCACGCCGGCCGCGCATGGCCGCCGATTGACGGCGACCTTGCCTTTTGCCGCGCCTGTTTAGTATTTTTAGTAAATGCGTTCGCGCAGATTAGTGCTTTAAATCAACGGATTTACGGGTATTCCCGGTGAATCCGGCACGATTTTCACGAAGCGTTTTACTATACAATCGCCGTCACCCTAAACAAACCCGGATTCCGAACGATGGGCACCACCATTCGCGACGTGGCGCGGGCGGCAGAGGTCTCGATCGGCACCGTGTCCCGCGCGTTGAAGAACCAGCCGGGGCTGTCCGAAACCACTCGCGCGCGCATCGTCGAGATCGCGCGGCGCCTCGGCTACGATCCCGCGCAACTGCGGCCGCGCATCCGCCGGCTCACCTTCCTGCTGCATCGCCAGCACAACCGGTTTCCCGCCAGCCCGTTCTTCTCGCACGTGCTGCACGGCGTCGAGGACGCGTGCCGCGAGCGCGGCATCGTGCCGACGCTCCTGACCGTCGGCCCGAACGACGACGTGCTGCGCCAGATGCGCCCGCACGCGCCCGACGCGGTCGCGGTGGCCGGCTTCATCGAACCGGAGACGATCGAGGCGCTCGCCGCGACCGGCCGCCCGCTCGTGCTGATCGACCTGTGGGCGCCCGGGCTGCGCTCGGTCAACATCGACAATGCGACCGGCGCAGCGCTCGCGATGCGCCACTTGCTTGCCACGGGCCGCACCCGCATCGCGTTCATCGGCGGCTCGCCCGCGCACTACAGCATCACGCAGCGCGCGATCGGCTACCGGCGCGCGTTCTTCGAGGCCGGGCGGCTGTTCGACCCGGCCTACGAAATGACGATCGATGCGGGGCTCGACCCGGACACCGGCGCCGCGCGCGCGATGCAGCAGCTGCTCGACGCGCCGGGCCCGCGCCCGGACGCCGTATTCGCGTACAACGACGCCGCCGCGCTCGCCGCGCAGCGGGTGTGCCTCGCGCGCGGGCTGCGCGTGCCGGGCGACATCGCGATCGTCGGCTTCGACGACATTCCCGCCGCCGCGCACGCGAGCCCGCCGCTCACGACGCTCGCGGTCGACAAGGAAGCGCTCGGCCGCCGCGGCGTCGAGCTGCTGCTCGCCGATTCCCCGGAACACACCGAGATCTGGCTGCCCGTCGAACTGATCGTGCGGGCCAGCAGCCAGCCCGCCGCGACGCCGGCCTTCGACACGACGCTCACCGAATCATGACTACGCCCCCGGTCCAACCCAGCCCGGCTGCGCCGGCCGCGCACGCGCACCCCGCGCCGTTCGTCGCGAGCTTCCGCGATCCGTCGTTCCTGCTGTCGCACGTCGAGGACACGCTGCGCTTCTACGCGCCGAACGCGCTCGACCCGACGGGCGGCTTCTATCACTACTTCCGCGACGACGGCAGCGTGTACAACCGCACGTCGCGCCATCTCGTCAGCAGCTGCCGGTTCGTCTTCAACTACGCGATGGCGTACCGGCATTTCGGCGATCCGCGCCATCTCGACTACGCGCGCCACGGGCTGCGCTTCCTGCGCGACGCGCACTGGGACGACGCGCTGCAAGGCTATGACTGGGAGCTGGACTGGCGCGACGGCGCGAAGCGCGCGACGCTCGACGGCACGCGGCACTGCTACGGCCTCGCGTTCGTGCTGCTCGCGGCCGCGCACGCGACGATGGCGGGCATCGACGAGGCGCGGCCGCTGATCGCCGCCACCTACGAACTCGCCGAGCACCGCTTCTGGGATGCCGCCGCGGGCCTCTACGCGGACGACGCGACGCCGAACTGGATCGTGTCGAGCTACCGCGGCCAGAACGCGAACATGCACATGACCGAGGCGCTGCTCGCCGCGTACGAGGCGACCGGCCACCTCACCTACCTCGACCGCGCGGAGAAGCTCGCGACGAACATCACGCAGCGCCAGGCGGCGCTGTCGGGCGGGCTCGTGTGGGAGCACTACCACGCGGACTGGTCGGTCGACTGGGACTACAACAAGGAGGACAGCTCGAACATCTTCCGGCCGTGGGGCTTCCAGCCCGGGCACCAGACCGAATGGGCGAAGCTGCTGCTGATCCTCGAGCGGCACCGTCCGCTCGACTGGCTCGTGCCGCGCGCGGCCGAGCTGTTCGACGCGGCGCTCGCGCACGCGTGGGACGCCGATCACGGCGGGCTCTGCTACGGCTTCGGCCCCGATTTCACGATCTGCGACCACAACAAGTATTTCTGGGTGCAGGCGGAAAGCTTCGCGGCGGCTGCGATGCTCGGCGCGCGCACCGGCGGCGAGCGCTTCTGGGACTGGTACGACGAGATCTGGCGCTACAGCTGGGCGCACTTCGTCGATCACCGCTACGGCGCGTGGTTCCGGATCCTCACCTGCGACAACCGCAAGTACAGCGACGAGAAGAGCCCCGCCGGCAAGACCGACTATCACACGATGGGCGCGTGCTACGACGTGCTCGCGACGCTCGCGCGCGCGGCGCGCAGCGAACCGACGCAATGAACGACCACGCCCTCCCGGCGTTCGTGTCGGCCGGCGACATCCTGACCGACATGGTGCGCACCGGCGACGCGCACTGGGCGTCGGTGCCGGGCGGCGCCGGCTGGAACGTCGCGCGCGCGGTCGCGCGGCTCGGCGTGCCGAGCGCGCTCGCGGGCGCGATCGGCGAGGACTGCTTCTCCGATGCGCTGTGGCGCGCGAGCGACGCGGCCGGGCTCGACCTGCGCTTCCTGCAGCGCGTCGCGCGGCCGCCGCTGCTCGCGATCGTGCACGAAACGCAGCCGCCCGCGTACTTCTTCATCGGCGACGCGAGCGCGGATCTCGCGTTCGACCCGGCGCGGCTGCCGGCCGGCTGGGCCGCGCACGTGAAATGGGCGCATTTCGGCTGCATCAGCCTCGTGCGCGAACCGCTCGCGGGCACGCTCGTTGCGCTTGCCGCCGAGCTGCACGCGCGCGGCGTGAAGATCAGCTTCGACCCGAACTACCGGAACCTGATGACGGCCGCGTACCGGCCGACGCTCGAGAAGATGGCCGGCCTCGCCGACCTGATCAAGGTCTCCGACGAGGACTTGCGGCACCTGTTCGGCGGCAGCGAAACCGACGCGATCGCCGCGCTGCGCGGGATCAATCCGCGCGCGGCGCTGTTCGTCACGCGCGGCGCGGATGCCGCGACGCTCATCGCCGACGGCGGCACGCACGAAGCGCGCCCGCCGCGCGTCGAGGTCGTCGACACGGTGGGCGCGGGCGACGCGTCGATCGGCGGGATGCTGTTCAGCCTGATGGCCGCGCCGCAGCGGCCGTGGCGCGAGCACCTGGCGTTCGCGCTCGCGGCGGGCGCCGCCGCGTGCCGCCGCACCGGCGCGCACGCGCCGACGCTCGACGAAGTCGTCGCGCTGCTCGAACGCTGAGGATGCGGGCGGCGGCCGGCCGCCGCCATGCACGCGGCGCTGTACATGTTGCGGCGCAGTGCTACGATGAAGTGTCCTTTTGCGGGAGAGGCATCATGGACACCAACACGTTCACGAAGGGCATCTACACGGCGAAAGCGCATACCCGGCACGCCGGCAACGGCCAGTTCCAGGGTTACGTGATCCTGAGCCGCGACGAAGGCGAATCGCCGGACAACACGGTGTACGACGTCGGCAGTACGAGCACCAACGAGGAAGAAGCGTTCAACGAGGCGAAGGCGCTCGCCCATCGCATCCTCGGCGAGATCGAGCTGTGACGCGCGCGCCGCCCGCGCGTCAGACGAGCCGCGCCACCATCGACACCAGCATCGTGATCACCAGCGTCGACATGAACGGGAACGGGTAGCGCCGCCCGCCGAGCGTGAGCGTCACGTCGCCCGGCAGCCGCCCGACGCCCAGCCGGCCGAGCCACGGCCAGCAGCGCGTGAGGATCATCACGGCCACGAACGACGCCATCAGCCAGCGCAGCATCGGCGGTGCCCGTCAGAGCGCGTGCGAGCGGTCGCCGCGCGCGAACGCGTCGAGCGTGCCGTCGATGCCGCGCGAGAACGCGATCACCTTGAACAGCTCGCCCATCTCCGCCTCCGAAATCAGCTTCTGCACCGCGTTCGCCGCGGGCAGGAACTGCGCGGCGTCGGACGGATCGATCTGCGCGAGCGCGTCGGTGATGCCCGCGTTCAGCAGGAAGCGCGCCTGCGACGTGTAGCCGAGCAGGTCGGCGCCGGTGGCGACGCCCGCCTCGTAGATGCCCGTGAATTCGACGTGCGCGGTGATGTCCTGCAGCCCCGGATAGAGGAACGCATCGTCGTGCGCGCGATGGCGGTAGTGGCACATCAGCGTGCCGCGGTCGCGCTGCGGGTGGTAGTACTCGTGTGCGGGAAAGCCGTAGTCGACCAGCAACACCGCGCCGCGCGCGAGCATCGTGCAGACGGTGCGGGTGAACGCGAGCGCCGCCTCGTGGGTCTCGGTCACGTAGCCGTCGGCGGCGTCGAGCGCGGCCAGCGCCGGCGGCACGTCGGCCGGCGCGGCCGGACGATCCTCGAACACGAACGCCTGCCGCGCGTCGAGCGCGACGCCGCGCTCGTGCCACGCGCCGTCCGCCTTCGCGAACAGCCGCACCGGCATCGCGTCGAGCACCTCGTTGCCGACCACGACGCCGTCGAACCGCTCGGGCAGCGCGTCGAGCCAGCGCACCTTCGCCGCGAGGCCCGGCGCGGCGGCCGCGATCGTGTCGCGCTGCCGCTCGCGCAGTTCGCCGGACAGGTCGACGATCAGGTATTCGTCGAGCTCGGCCCCGAGCGCGTCGAGCGCCGCGAGCAGCCCCGCCGCGAGCTTGCCGGTGCCCGCGCCGAACTCCATCACGCGGCGTGTGCCGCTCGCCGCGAGCGCCTGCGCGACCGGCCGCGCGAGCGTCTGCGCGAACAGCGGCGACAGCTCGGGCGCGGTGACGAAATCGCTGCCGTCCTCGGCGCGCCGGCCGAACTTGCGCGCGCCGCCGCTGTAGTAGCCGAGGCCCGGCGCGTACAGCGCGCGTTCCATGAAGCGGGAGAACGGCAACCAGCCGCCGGCCGCCGCGATCTCGCCGCGCAGCTGCGTGGCGAGGGTTTCGGACTGCGCAAGCGCGTCGGGGCCGGGAGCAGGTAAACTAGCGGGTTCGTGAGCTTTCGGGTTCATCCCGGCATTGTAAATGACCGTTTCAGCCGATACGTCGAGCGCACGCGTGGTGCTCATCGCGGGCGCCCTGGACAGCGCGGCCGACGCCGCGTCGATCGGGCGCGCGCTGGCCACGGGGTTCGCCGGGCGCGGCTGGGACGTCGCACTGCAGCGCGGCCGCGACGCGCCGCCCGCGGCTGCCGATGCGCTGGTGGCCGAGGTCCGCGCGCTCGGGCGCCGCGCCGCCGTGCTCGACGCCGATCTGGCCCTCGAAGCCGAGGCCGCCGGGCTTGTCGCGGCATGCGGCGCGGCGCTGGGCCGCCCGGCCTGCGTCGTGTTCCATGGCGTGCCGGCGGGCGCCGACGACGCGCACACGGTGTGCCATGCGTCGCTCGCCGCCGCGCTCGCGCGCAACGTCACCGCGCCGCTCGCGCTGGCCCGTGCGCTGGCGGACGCGACGCCCGACGCCGCGCGCACGGACGAAGCGCTGCGCGCGTGCGCAATCCACGTGCTGGACCAGGCGCTGTTTCACCCGGCGCCCGGGCAGCTGTCGCACGCGCTGATGCAGGCCGCGCTGAACCGCGCGAGCGCCGCGCTGGCGCTGTCGCTGGCGCCGAAGGTGCGGGTCGCGGCGCTGGTGCGCGGGCGGGCGCCGCACGCGGACGACATCGCGACGGCGGCCTGTTACCTCGCGGACGCGCCCGGCATCACCGGCGCGACGCTGACCGTCGACGGCGGCGAGCACCTGGCGGTGCCGCCGGCCGCCGGCCCGAATGAACCGCGCGGGCGCACGCCGTGATGGCCGCCGCCCGCGCCGCTTTGCGTGCGCGCACGCCAATTTGACTGGAACGACCATGCATTCCGCCCTCCTGCACCCCCGCCTCGCGGATTGCCGCAGGCTCTACCTGCGCGACTACGAGGTGCACATCAACATCGGGGCCTTCGAGCACGAGAAGCGCGGCGAGCAGCGCGTCGTCATCAACGTCGACCTGTTCGTGCCGCTCGCGCGCTCCACCCCGGTCGACGACCGGCTGCACGAAGTCGTCGACTACGATCTGATGAAGCAGAGCGTCGCGCAATGCCTGGCGCGCGGCCACATCCACCTGCAGGAAACGCTGTGCGACGCGATCGCCGCGCACCTGCTGGCGCACGACGCCGTGCGCGCGGTACGCGTCCGTACCGAGAAACCGGACGCCTATCCGGACTGCGACGCCGTCGGCGTCGAGGTCTTTCGCATCAAGGACGAGGAGCGAGCATGAACGCCCCCCATACCCCCCATCTGAATGATTCGGCCGCCGCTGCCGCGCCGGCCGACACCGGCCGCCCCGCGCTGACGCGCCGCGAGCAAAAAGAAGCGTACGAGAACAACAAGCTGTTCAAGCGCATCGTGCGCCAGGTCGGCCAGGCGATCGGCGACTACAACATGATCGAGCACGGCGACAAGGTGATGGTGTGCCTGTCGGGCGGCAAGGACAGCTACGCGATGCTCGACGTGCTGCTGCGCCTGCGCGAGCGCGCGCCGATCGACTTCGACATCGTCGCGGTGAACCTCGACCAGAAGCAGCCGGGCTTTCCCGAGCACGTGCTGCCCGAGTACCTGACGCAGGTCGGCGTGCCGTTCCACATCGAGAACCAGGACACCTACAGCATCGTCAAGCGGCTCGTGCCCGAGGGCAAGACCACCTGCTCGCTGTGCTCGCGGCTGCGCCGCGGGATCCTGTACCGCGTGGCCGGCGAGCTCGGCGCGACCAAGATCGCGCTCGGCCACCACCGCGACGACATCCTTCAGACGCTGCTGCTGAACATGTTCTACGGCGGCAAGCTGAAGGGAATGCCGCCGAAGCTGCAGTCGGACGACGGCAAGAACGTCGTGATCCGCCCGCTTGCATACGTGAAGGAAACCGATCTGGAGAAATACGCGGAGCTGCGCGAATTCCCGATCATCCCGTGCAACCTGTGCGGCAGCCAGCCGAACCTGAAGCGCGCGGAAATGAAGGCGCTGATCCGCGAATGGGACAAGCGCTTCCCGGGCCGCGTCGACAACATGTTCAGCGCGCTCGCGAACGTCGTGCCGTCGCACCTGATGGATACGGGCCTGTTCCCGTTCGCGTCGCTGCGCGCGAGCGGCGAGGCCGATCCGCAGGGCGACATCGCGTTCGACGAGGAGCCGTGCGCGTCCGGCGAAGAGACCGCCGCGCCGGGCGCCGCGAAACCGATCTCGATCGTCCAGTTCGACGACCTGTAAGCAGGGCCCGAACACCCGCCGGAACCGGGCCCCGCGGCCTCGTTCCGGCGCTGTCGCCCCGCCGCGACAGGCCCGGAACGACAGGGGCCGCATGCTAAAATGGACGGCTTCGAACTCCTCTGACAAGCTGGCGCCATGAATATCGTGATTTTGGCGGCAGGCACCGGCAAGCGCATGCGTTCCGCGCTGCCGAAAGTGCTCCATCCCCTGGCCGGCAGGCCGCTCCTCTCCCACGTCATCGCCACTGCGCGCGCACTGCAGCCGTCCCGGCTCGTGGTCGTCGTCGGCCATGGCGCGGAGCAGGTGCAGGCGGCGGTCGCCGCGCCCGACGTGCAGTTCGCGGTGCAGGCCGAGCAGCTCGGCACCGGCCACGCGGTGCGCCAGGCGCTGCCCCTGCTCGATCCCGCGCAGCCGACCCTCGTGCTGTACGGCGACGTGCCGCTCACCCGCGTGTCCACGCTCGAGCGCCTCGTCGACGCCGCGCGCGACGGCCGCTACGGCATCCTGACTGTCACGCTCGACGATCCGACCGGCTATGGCCGCATCGTGCGCGACCCGGCCGGCTTCGTCACGCGCATCGTCGAGCAGAAGGACGCGTCGCCGGAGGAGCAGAAGATCGCCGAGATCAACACCGGCATCGTCGTCACGCCCACCGCGCAGCTCGCGATGTGGCTCGGCGCGCTGAACAACGACAACGCGCAGGGCGAGTACTACCTGACCGACGTGGTCGAGCTCGCGATCGAGGCCGGCTTCGAAGTCGTCACCGCGCAGCCGGACGCCGAATGGGAAACGCTCGGCGTGAACAGCAAGGCGCAGCTCGCCGAGCTCGAGCGCGTCCACCAGCGCACGCTCGCCGACACCCTGCTCGCCGACGGCGTGACGCTCGCCGATCCGGCGCGGCTCGACGTGCGCGGCACGCTGCGCTGCGGCCGCGACGTGTCGATCGACGTGAACTGCGTGTTCGAAGGCAACGTGACGCTCGCCGACAACGTGGCGATCGGCCCGAACTGCGTGATCCGCAACGCGTCGATCGGCGCGGGCACGCGCGTCGACGCGTTCACGCACATCGACGGCGCCGAACTCGGCGCGCACACGGTGATCGGCCCGTACGCGCGGCTGCGCCCGGGCACGCAGCTCGCCGACGAAGCGCACGTCGGCAACTTCGTCGAGGTGAAGAACGCGGTGATCGGCCACGGCTCGAAGGCGAACCACCTCACGTATATCGGCGACGCCGACATCGGCGCGCGCGTGAACATCGGCGCCGGCACGATCACCTGCAACTACGACGGCGCGAACAAGTTCCGCACCGTGATCGAGGACGACGTGTTCGTCGGTTCGGACACGCAGCTGGTCGCGCCGGTGCATGTCGGCCGCGGCGTGACGATCGCCGCGGGCACGACGATCTGGAAGGACGTCGCCGACGGCCTCCTCGCGTTGAACGAGAAGACGCAGACCGCGAAGAGCGGCTACGTCCGCCCGGTCAAGAAGAAAAGCTGAACACCCTGCGGGCGCCGTGGTTGCGCCCGCTTCGACTTACAGGACTGTTTCCATGTGCGGCATTGTCGGCGCAGTTGCGCAACGTAATATCGTTCCGGTGCTGATCGAAGGTCTGCGGCGCCTCGAATACCGTGGCTACGATTCGTGCGGCGTCGCCGTGCTCGAACCGGGCGCGCCGAAGCGCGCGCGCAGTGTCGCGCGCGTCGCCGACCTCGACGCGCAGGTGCGCGAATCGCACCTCGAAGGCACGACGGGCATCGCGCACACGCGCTGGGCCACGCACGGCGCGCCGGTCACGCACAACGCGCACCCGATCTTCTCGTCGAACGCGCTCGCGCTCGTCCACAACGGCATCATCGAGAACTTCGAGCCGCTGCGCGACGCGCTGCGCGCGAAGGGCTACGAATTCGTGTCGCAAACCGACACCGAGGTGATCGCGCACCTCGTGCATAGCCTGTATCGCGGCGACCTGTTCGCCGCCGTGCGCGAAGCGGTGCAGCAGCTGCACGGCGCGTATGCGATCGCGGTGATCCACAAGGACCAGCCGCACACCGTCGTCGGCGCGCGCCAGGGCTCGCCGCTCGTGGTCGGCTACGGCAACGGCGAGAACTTCCTCGCGTCCGATGCGCTCGCGCTCGCGGGCAGCACCGATCACTTCACGTTCCTCGAGGAAGGCGACGTCTGCGAGCTGTCGCTCGACGGCGTGAAGATCGTCGACCGCCACGGCGCGGTGGCCACGCGCGAAGTGCGCGTCGTCAGCGCGTACGGCGGCGCGGTCGAGCTCGGGCCGTACCGGCACTTCATGCAGAAGGAAATCTTCGAGCAGCCGCGCGCGATCAGCGACACGATCCCGCAGGCCGACGCGTTCGACGCGACGCTGTTCGGCGATGCGGCGCCCGCCGCGTTCGGCGAGATCGACAGCCTGCTGATCCTCGCGTGCGGCACCAGCTACTACTCGGGCCTCACCGCGAAATACTGGCTCGAATCGATCGCGAAGATCCCGACCCAGGTCGAGATCGCGAGCGAATACCGCTATCGCGAATCGGTGCCGAACCCGCGCCAGCTCGTGCTGGTGATCTCGCAATCGGGCGAGACGGCCGACACGCTCGCGGCGCTCAAGCACGCGCAATCGCTCGGCCATACGCATACGCTCGCGGTGTGCAACGTCGCGACGAGCGCGATGGTGCGCCTCACCGAGCTGCAGTTCCTGACGCACGCGGGCACCGAGATCGGCGTCGCGTCGACGAAGGCGTTCACGACGCAGCTCGTCGCGCTGTTCGTGCTGGCCGCGACGCTCGGCAAGCTGCGCGGCCATGTGGACGCCGCGCAGGAAGCGGAATACCTGAAGCAGCTGCGCCACCTGCCGGCCGCGCTGAACAGCGTGCTCGCGCTCGAGCCGCAGATCATCGCGTGGTCGGAGGAGTTCGCGCGCAAGGAAAACGCGCTGTTCCTCGGCCGCGGGCTGCATTACCCGATCGCGCTCGAAGGCGCGCTCAAGCTGAAGGAAATCTCGTACATTCACGCCGAGGCGTATCCGGCCGGCGAACTGAAGCACGGCCCGCTCGCGCTCGTCACGGAAGCGATGCCGGTCGTGACGGTCGCGCCGAACGACACGCTGCTCGAGAAGCTGAAGTCGAACATGCAGGAAGTGCGCGCGCGCGGCGGCGAGCTGTACGTGTTCGCGGATGCCGACACGCATATCGTCAACGACGAAGGCCTGCACGTGATCCGGATGCCGGAGCACTACGGCCAGCTGTCGCCGATCCTGCACGTCGTGCCGCTGCAGCTGCTGGCGTATCACACGGCCTGCGCGCGCGGCACCGATGTCGACAAGCCGCGCAATCTCGCGAAATCGGTGACGGTGGAGTAATTCCGCGCCGACGGCGCAACTGACGGAGAAAGCATGGTGAGACTGATCGGATGCGGCTTGCTGGCACTGGCGTTCACGACGCCCGGCATGGCAGCCGACCATTACGTCGAGGTGTGGAATCCGCCCGAGGCGCGCACGGCCGCGCCGCGCCCGCCGGCGGCGCACGCCCCCGACGCGCACGCGGCCGCCCCCGCGAAGCATGCCGCCGCGCAGCAGAAGGCGGCCGTGAAGCCGCACAAGCACCACGTTGCGCCAGCCACGCAGACGCTGAAGACGGGCGCGCATCGCATGCCGGCGCCCGGCGCCGCATCCGCCGCCACGCCGGCCGCGCGCCCCGTCGCTCAGCCCGCACCGGGCCGGCTGACGGTGATGCAGCCTGACGCGCCGGATTCGCCGCATGGTCTCGCCTTCACCGACATCCCGCGCCAATACACGCCGGACGGCAACGTGCTGCGCGTCGGCACCCGCAACGGCCCAGCCAAGGTGACACGATAATGGAAGCGGAAACCTACCACGGCTACCAGATCTGGGGCCACGCAATCCTGCAGCAGGACGAGATCATGCAGCCCGAGCGCTTCGCGGCGAGCGGCACGATCACGCAGAACAACAAGCTCGTCGAAGCGTCGAGCGTGCTCGGCGTGTTCGATACGGAAGACGAAGCGCGCGCCGCCGGCCTCGAATGGGCGCGCGCGTGGATCGACAACCATCGTTGAACGAGCGGGCCGAACGGCACCGCGTGACGAAAAAAGGGGCGTCAGCCGTAAGCTGACGCCCCTTTTTGCATTCGAGCCCGCGACTCAGGCGGCGCGCCGTGGCGGGTGGATCGCCCCCTGCGGCCGGCCGACGAGCCGGGTCAGCACGACGATCGCGACGAGCGTGCCGACGTACGCGGCGATCTGGATGCCCGCCGGACGCGCCGTATAGCCGATCAGCGTATGCAGCGCCTTGCCGACGAGGCTCGTATCCTTGAGCAGCCAGGCCGTATCCCACACCGCATCGCCCCACGACGGCACGAGGCCGGCCGCCAGCAGGAAGCCCACGCACTGGCTCGCCATCCCGGCCGCGAGCAGGATGATCAGGCCGTTGGTCACGGAGAACAGGCGCTTCATCGGAATCCGCAGCAGGCCCGCATACATCGCATAGCCGAGCCCCGCGCCGCCGAGCACGCCCAGCAGCCCGCCGACGATCATCTGCGGCGTTTGCCCCGGGTCGCCGGCCGCGATCCCGTACAGGAACAGCACGGCCTCGGAGCCCTCGCGCAACACCGCGACGCCGACGACGATGGCCAGCCCCGTCAGCGGCTTGCTGCCGGCCGCGACGGCGCGGCCGACTTCGGTCATGTGCATCGCCATCTCGCGGCCGTGCTTGCTCATCCAGATGGTGTGCCACGCGAGCATCAGCGTCGCGACGAACATCACGCCCGCGTTGAACACCTCCTGCCCCATCCCGGACGCCCAGTTCGAGATCACGTCGGCGAACGCCGCGATCAAGCCCGCGCCGATCACGCCGCCGACGAGCCCGCCGCTCACCCACCAGCCGCGGCGCGGCACGCCCTTCGTGGCGGCCATCACGATCGAGACCACCAGCGCGGCCTCGAGCACTTCACGAAAAACGATCAGGGCAGTGGACAACATGGCGGTGCGTGCTTACTTGACGATCAGCTGCGTCTTCGACTGCGCTTCGTGGTATTCGTCGTGGAACTCGTAGGTGCCCGCCTTCAGCGGCCCGACCAGGATCTCGGCCGTCTTGCCGGCGGGGATCACCTTCTCGGCCTTGAAGTCGTCGCTTTCGAATTCGGCGGGCGTCGCGTCGAGGTTCTGCACGACGAACTTCACCTTCTTGCCGGCCGGGATCGTCACGCCCGCGGGCGCGAACTTGTGATCCTTCAGCGTCAGGTTGACGACGTCGTCGGCGGCGAAGGCGGACGTGGCCGATGCACCCAGCAGGGCGAGCGCGAAGCCGAAAGCGAAACGGTTCATGGCGGAATGGAAATGAGTATCGGAAGTGACTGATATTAAGATCGATTCGCATTTCCGCATCAAATGCCCTTGATTGCGCAATGGAGATCACGCTTCACATCGTTTTGCAAACCCTTGTCGGGAAAGGAATTTCCTCATCCCCTATTCCGGCGCCTTACGGTCAATCAGGATAAATGCCGACTGACGCTTTGGACCGAATCGATATTCGTCTGATTACACCTTTACGAATTGCTGTCGCTACACGGACGCCGCGCACGGTATCCTGCGCATCGTCGCGCGCCCGCTTGACCTTCCCATCGTGGCAAGCTTCAGGCTGTGCACACTCGTCAACTCTGGAGGGAACCATGGAATTCGAAGTTCAGGACATGACCTGCGGCGGCTGCGCGAACGCGATCACCCGCGCGGTAACCGCGGCCGATCCGGGCGCGAAGCTCGACATCGACGTCGCCGCGAAGCGCGTGACGGTCGAATCGACGCAACCGGCGGAACGCGTGCAGTCGATCATCGAGGCCGCAGGCTTCCATCCCGCGCTGCGCGCCGCCTGACGCACGGCGCCGGTTCCCGCGCGACACACGACGCGGGAACCGGCGGCCCGGCGTCAGCGCAGCCGCACGAGCGTCGACTTCAGCTCGGTGTACTTCTCGAGCGCGTGCAGCGACTTGTCGCGGCCGTTGCCCGACTGCTTGTAGCCGCCGAACGGGAAGTTCATGTCGCCGCCCTCGTCGTAGCAGTTCACCCACACGGTGCCCGCGCGCAGGCGCCGCGACACCTCGTGCGCAGTCGTCAGGTTCGACGTCCATACCGCCGCCGCGAGCCCGTAGTCGGAATCGTTGGCGATGCGCACCGCTTCGTCGACGTCGTCGAACGCGATCACCGACAGCACCGGCCCGAAGATCTCCTCGCGCGCGATCTTCGCATCGGGCTGCACCTCGAACACCGTCGGCTCCACGTAGAAGCCGCCCGTCTCCGCCCTCACCCGCGCACCGCCCGTCACGAGCCGGCCTTCGCTGCGCCCCGCTTCGATGTAGCCGAGCACGCGCTCGAGCTGGATCGCGTCGACGATCGCGCCCATCGACACCGACGGGTCCAGCGGGTTGCCGGGCACGTACGCGCGCGCGGCCGCGACGAGCTTTTCGATGAAAACGTCCTTGATGTCGCGATGCACGAGCAGGCGCGAGCCCGCGGTGCACATCTCGCCCATGTTGTAGAAGATCGCGCCGGCCGCGGCCTGCGCCGCGCGGTCGAGGTCCGGGCAATCGGGCAGCACGATGTTCGGCGACTTGCCGCCGAGTTCGAGCCACGCGCGCTTCAGGTTCGACTGCGCCGCGTACTGCATGATCAGCTTGCCGACCGCGGTCGAGCCGGTGAACGCGATGCAGTCGACGTCGCGATGCAGCGCGAGCAGCTTGCCGGGCTCGCCCGCGCCCGGCACGACGTTGAACACGCCCGCCGGCAGGCCCGCTTCGTGCGCGAGCTGCGCGACGCGGATCGCCGTGAGCGGCGACTTCTCCGACGGCTTCAGCACGACGCTGTTGCCGGCCGCGAGCGCGGGGCCGAACTTCCATGCGGCCATCAGGATCGGGAAATTCCACGGCACGACCGCGGCGACGACGCCGACCGGCTCGCGGGTGACGAGCCCGACCAGGTGATGATCGGCCGGCGCCACTTCGCCGCCGATCTTGTCGATCGCTTCCGCGAACCATTCGACGCAATACGCGGCGCCCGGCACGTCGACCGTCGTCGTGTCGCCGATCGGCTTGCCCGCGTCGAGCGTCTCGAGCAGCGCCAGCTCGTCGAGATGCTCGCGCATCAGCGCGGCCCAGCGCAGCAGCACCGCCTTGCGCGCGCGCGGGTTCAGCCCCGCCCACACCTGCGCGTCGAACGCGCGGCGCGCGGCGGCCACCGCCGCGTTCACGTCGGCTTCGCCGCAATCGGCGACCTTCGCGAGCACGCGGCCGTCGATCGGGCTCACGCAGTCGAACGTGTTGCCGGTGCACGCGTCGCGCAATGCGCCGTCGATGAATGCGCGCCCTTCGATCGCGAGCGACGCCGCCTTGTCCTGCCAGTCCGCCAAAGTCAACTTACTCATCAGGATGCCTCAATGTTGTGGCACTCGCCGCGCACGGGCGGCATGCCTGTCGCGCAACGGGCGGCGAGTGCAGTGAAGCGCGGTGAAGCTCGGTCAGAAGGTCGGCGGCGAATTGGCCGAGACGACCTCGCAGACTTGCTCCGCGCTGGGATTGCGAAAACGGTGCGGCAAACGGCTTTCGAAGTAGTAGCCGTCTCCGGGGTCGAGCAGCCACGTCGCGCCGTCGACGGTGAGCTCGAGCCGGCCCGACACGACGACGCCACCCTCGTGGCCCGCGTGCGCGAGCATCTCGGGCCCCGTATCGGCGTGCGGCTGGTAGATCTCGCGCATGATGCACATGTTGCGATCCTTCACGCCCGCGCCGACCAGATGGAACGCGAGCGCGTCGTTGCCGAGGTTCGGCATCTCGTCGCGGCGCGACACCACGGTGCGCGATTCGACGAGCTCGAACGTGAAGAACTCCGCGAGGCTCATCGGGATGCACTCGAGCAGCTTCTTCAACGAGCCGACCGACGGGCTCACGCGGCCCTGTTCGATCAGCGAGATCGTGCCGTTGGTGACGCCGGCGCGCTTCGCGAGCTCGCGTTGCGACAGCCCGTGCTTGTTGCGCACGTAGCGCAGCCGCTCGGCGACTTCGGTGGACATCGATTCGGTTTCGGACACGATAAGTGCGAGGAAAGAGGGAGACGACGCGTTGAACGGCCGTTGAATATTCTAATCACTTTATGGCGTATATTGACGGGGAAAACCCTGAAAGGCGTTCGAAATAATCGACGGCTTTCAGATCATTCCTTTTACGCATTTTTTATTCGCAGTGCTTGGGGTAAGCCCTGATCGGGGACCGTTAAAAAACATTTGACGCCGTTTTTGGCTCGTATATGCTGGCTCTCAGGTCAGCGTCATCGAGCCGTCATGTGCAACGAATCGCGTTATTGCAACGCAAAAATCGATGCCCGTCGATGTGAATGACGCCCGACCGGCGCCTCGATTATTTAAACGCCCCGCGCGTTCCGGCAATCAGGTGTTCAATACTTTCAACGAACCAGCGAGTGTAATCGTGAGAGTCCGTGGCCCTCTGGTGAGGTGGGATCGTGGCGATGCGCGAAGTCTGCGCAGCGCGGCATCCACCATCTCCGACGGCAGTTGCGGCTGGCATAGTCCTCGCCTGCTGCATCTGTCCATCTACACCATCCTGTCCCGTCGTTCCGTCCGGCGTCACAACGCCGTCTCCGCACGCGCATTCGTCGCCATCCACACCGACGACGTCGCTTCGCTGCTGCCATAGCGCCTCTCTTTTCCCGACGTCGTCCGTTTTGCCCGCATCACGTCCGCCGTGTCGCATGACCGGTGACGGATCGCGCACGCGCATGCGTTGCCGCATGTCGCGTCGCCACGCAAAACGGACGCCGGCCTGATCGTCGCGCGCAGCGCGGATCGTCCAGATACCCGCTGCGCCCCTTCGTCAGCGGCCATGCGCCTCGCGCACGGCTGCGGGGCCGTGTCGCGCCTGCGATTCGCGCAAGCCGCGCTTGCCTGCGATCGCATCGTGTCACGGCTTGTTTAGGCAACCTGACTATCGCCATGGAAAGGAAACCCTTGGTCGGCATCACCGCCGACCACACCCAGATCGGCGCGCATGCGTCGCACACCGTCGGCGACAAGTACGTCGCCGCCATCGTCGACGGCGCGCAGGCGCTCGCGATGGTGCTGCCCGCGCTCGGCGAGCGCCAGTCGGTCGACGACATCGTCGATGCGGTCGACGGCCTGCTGTTTACCGGCAGCTATTCGAACGTCGAGCCGCACCGCTACGGCGGCGAGCCGAGCGCGCCCGGCACGAAGCACGACGCCGCCCGCGACGCCACGACGCTGCCGCTGCTGCGCGCGGCGATCGCGGCCGGCGTGCCGGTGCTGGCGGTCTGCCGCGGCTTCCAGGAGCTGAACGTCGCATGCGGCGGCACGCTGCACCAGCACGTGCACGACGTGCCGGGCTTCGCTGATCACCGCGAGGACGACGACGCGCCGCTCGACACGCAATACGGCCCCGCGCACGCGGTGCGCCTGACGCCCGGCGGCGTGCTGCAACTGCTCGCCGACGGCCGCGACGAAGTGCGCGTGAATTCGCTGCACAAGCAGGGCATCGCGCAGCTCGGCGCCGGCCTCGCGATCGAGGCGGTCGCGCCCGACGGCCTGATCGAGGCCGTGAGCGTGATCGATGCGCCGGCCTTCGCGCTCGCCGTGCAATGGCACCCGGAATGGCGGCATGCGCAGGACGCGCTGTCGAGCGCGATCTTCCGCGCGTTCGGCGCGGCCTGCCGCGCCCGCCGCGACGCCCGCACCCGCGCCGTGTCCGCCGTGCTCGCCTGAGCACGCCGACCCACCCACGAGAACAATCATGCAAGACATCGAAGATTTCCTGAAGCAACACCGGATCACCGAGATCGAGGCGATCATTCCCGACATGGCCGGCATCGCGCGCGGCAAGATCACGCCGCGCAACAAGTTCACCTCCGGCGAATCGATGCGCCTGCCGCAGGCCGTGATGGTGCAGACCGTCACCGGCGAATACCCGGAGGACGGCTCGCTGACCGGCGTCACCGACCCCGACATGGTGTGCGTGCCCGACACGTCGACGATCCGCCTGATCCCGTGGGCGGTCGACCCGACCGCGCAGGTGATCCACGACTGCGTGCATTTCGACGGCTCGCCGGTCGAGATCTCGCCGCGCTACGTGCTGCGCCGCGTGCTCGACCTGTACAAGGCGAAGGGCTGGAAGCCGGTGGTCGCGCCCGAGCTCGAGTTCTACCTGGTCGACATGAACAAGGACCCGGACCTGCCGCTGCGCCCGCCGGTCGGCCGCACGGGCCGCCCGGAAACGGGCCGCCAGTCGTATTCGATCGAGGCCGTCAACGAGTTCGATCCGCTGTTCGAGGACATCTACGAGTACTGCGAAGCGCAGAACCTCGACATCGACACGCTGATCCACGAAGTCGGCGCCGCGCAGATGGAGATCAACTTCATGCACGGCGACGCACTGTCGCTGGCCGACCAGGTGTTCCTGTTCAAGCGCACCGTACGCGAAGCCGCGCTGCGCCACAACATGTACGCGACCTTCATGGCCAAGCCGATGGAAGACGAACCCGGTTCCGCGATGCACGTGCACCAGAGCATCGTCGACGAGGAGACGGGCGAGAACCTGTTCACGTCGAAGGAGACCGGCGGCGCGACGTCGATGTTCTACAACTACCTGGCCGGCCTGCAGAAGTACACGCCCGCACTGATGCCGATCTTCGCGCCGTACATCAACTCGTACCGCCGCCTGTCGCGCTTCATGGCCGCGCCGATCAACGTGCAGTGGGGCTACGACAACCGCACGGTCGGCTTCCGCATCCCGCACTCGGGCCCGACGGCACGCCGCATCGAGAACCGCATCCCGGGCGTGGACTGCAACCCGTACCTCGCGCTCGCCGCGACGCTCGCGGCCGGCTATCTCGGCATGACGCAGCGCCTCGAGCCGACCGAGCCGCTCGTCAGCGACGGCTACGACCTGCCGTACCAGCTGCCGCGCAACCTCGAGGAAGGGCTGACGCTGATGGCCGCGTGCGAGCCGCTCGGCGAGATCCTCGGCCACAAGTTCCTGAAGGCGTATTTCGCGCTGAAGGAAACCGAATACGAAGCGTTCTTCCGCGTGATCAGCTCGTGGGAACGCCGTCATCTGCTGCTGCACGTATAAGCGTGCGCCACCGCCATCTGGAGGAAACATGACCTACCGCACCGAATCCGCCTGGATCCAGCCCGCCGCGCCGGCGGCCCGCACGACGCAAGCCCGCACGACGGCCGAATACCGCGCGCTCGACGCCGCGCACCACATCCACCCGTTCTCCGACATGGGCGCGCTCAACCGCGCGGGCAGCCGCGTGATCGTGAAGGCCGACGGCGTCTACCTGTGGGATTCCGACGGCAACAAGATCATCGACGGGATGGCCGGCCTGTGGTGCGTGAACGTCGGCTACGGCCGCCAGGAACTCGCCGACGCCGCGTACCGCCAGCTGCAGGAACTGCCGTTCTACAACACGTTCTTCAAGACCACGCACCCGCCGGTGATCGAGCTGTCGGCACTGCTCGCCGAAGTCACGCCGCCGGGCTTCAACCACTTCTTCTATTGCAACAGCGGCTCGGAAGGCAACGACACCGTGCTGCGCGTCGTGCACCAGTACTGGCGCGTGCAGGGCCAGCCGCAGAAGAAGTTCGTGATTTCGCGCAGGAACGGCTACCACGGCTCGACGATCGCGGGCGGCACGCTCGGCGGGATGGGCTACATGCACGAGCAGATGCCGTCGAAGGTCGAGCACATCGTGCACATCGACCAGCCGTATTTCTTCGGCGAGGCGGCCGCCGGCGAGACGCCCGAGGCATTCGGCCTCGCACGCGCGCAGCAGCTCGAAGCGAAGATCCTCGAGCTCGGCGCGGAGAACGTCGCCGCGTTCATCGGCGAGCCGTTCCAGGGCGCGGGCGGCGTGATCTTTCCGCCGTCGACGTACTGGCCGGAAATCCAGCGGATCTGCCGCAAGTACGACATCCTGCTCGTCGCGGACGAGGTGATCGGCGGCTTCGGCCGCACCGGCGAGTGGTTCGCGCACCAGCACTTCGGCTTCGAGCCGGACCTGATCACGCTGGCGAAGGGGCTCACGTCGGGCTACGTGCCGATGGGCGCGGTCGGCATTCACGAGCGCGTCGCGCGGCCGATCATCGACAACGGCGAATTCAACCACGGCCTCACGTACTCGGGCCACCCGGTCGCGGCAGCCGTCGCGGTCGCGAACCTGAAGCTGCTGCGCGACGGCGGGATCGTCGAGCGCGTGAAGACCGACACCGGCCCGTACTTCCAGGCGCTGATGCGCGAAACCTTCGCGCGTCATCCGATCGTCGGCGAAGTGCACGGCCACGGCCTCGTCGCGAGCCTGCAGCTCGCCGAGGCGCCGGCCGAGCGCCGCCGCTTCGCGAACGGCGGCGACGTCGGCACGCTGTGCCGCGACTTCTGCTTCAACGGCAACCTGATCATGCGCGCGACCGGCGACCGGATGCTGCTGTCGCCGCCGCTCGTGATCTCGCGCGGGGAAATCGACGAACTCGTGTCGAAGGCGAAAAAGGCCGTCGACGCAACCGCTCAGCAACTGGGTCTTTCGTAACGGCATCGCCTACGGGCCGCGGCGTGCGCACGGTGCGGCGCCGCGGCCCACATCACCAGGGGAACTCCACCATGCGTGCTCGCACTCTTCGCCAAGCCTGTTCCGTCGCCGCCCTCGCCGCCGCGGCCGCGTTCACGTCGGTCGCCAGCCCGCCGGCGCATGCCGCCGACGAGCTGAACGTCTACAACTGGTCCGACTACATCGCGCCGGACACGATCCCGAACTTCCAGAAGCAGACGAACATCCACGTCAAGTACGACAACTACGACAGCGACGACACGCTGCAGGCGAAGCTGCTCGCCGGCAGCTCGGGCTACGACATCGTCGTGCCGACGTCGAACTACATGGCCAAGCAGATCCAGGCGGGCGTCTACCAGAAGCTCGACAAGTCGAAGATCCCGAACCTCGCGAACCTCGACCCCGTGCTGATGAAGATGATCGCCGACGCGGACCCCGGCAACCAGTACGGCGTGCCGTGGGCGTACGGCACCGACGGCATCGGCTACAACGCGCAGGCCGTGAAGAAGGCGCTCGGCGACAAGGCGCCCGTCGACAGCTGGGCGCTGGTGTTCGATCCGGCCAACATGGAGAAGCTGAAGAGCTGCGGCGTGTCGTTCCTCGACCAGGCCGTCGACGTGTTCGCGGCCACGCTGCAATACATGGGCAAGAACCCGAACAGCACCAACCCCGCCGACTACCAGGCAGCCTTCGAGGTCCTGAAGAAAGTCCGCCCGTACATCACCCAGTTCAATTCGTCCGGCTACATCAACGACCTCGCGAACAACGACGTGTGCGTCGTGCTCGGCTGGTCGGGCGACGTCGGCATCGCGCACCGCCGCTCGGCGGAAGCGAAGCGTTCGTACGACATCAAGTTCTCGAACCCGAAGGAAGGCGGCCTGCTGTGGTTCGACGTGATGGTGATCCCGAAGGATGCGCCGCACCCCGAGAACGCGATGAAGTGGATCAACTACGTGTCCGATCCGAAGGTCAACGCGGCGATCACCAACACGGTGTTCTACCCGACCGCGAACAAGGCCGCGCACCCGTTCGTGACGCCGGCCGTCGCGCAGGATCCGACCGTCTATCCGCCCGAGGACGTGCTGAAGAAGATGGTGCTGATGAAGCCGATGCCGGCCGACATCCTGCGCCTCGAAAACCGTCTGTGGGCGCAGCTGAAGACCGGCCACTGACCCCCTTGCGCGCCGCGGGCTGAGCGCCCGCGCGCCCCGCTCCACCCGGCCCGAGCCGTTGCCGCGAGTCGCCGCCTGCGCCTCGCGCGGGGACGCTCGCGCCTGCAATCCGTGATGAACGAATGGTGAACCCCATGCAATCGATACCCTCTTCCGCCGCTGCGCGCCACGCGCAACCGGCCCCCGTGGCCCGCACGAAGAACGACGCGTTCGTGCGCATCGAGAACGTCGTGAAGAAATTCGGCGACAGCACGGCCGTCGACAACGTGAACCTGACGATCGCGAAGAACGAGCTGTTCGCGCTGCTCGGCAGCTCGGGCTGCGGCAAGTCGACCTTGCTGCGCATGCTCGCCGGGCTCGAGACGGCCACCTCCGGCAAGATCTATGTCGACGGCGAGGATCTCGCGTCGCTGCCGCCGTACCGCCGCCCGGTGAACATGATGTTCCAGTCGTACGCGCTGTTCCCGCACATGACGGTCGAGTCGAACGTCGCGTTCGGCCTGAAGCAGGAAGGCACGCCGAAGAACGAGATCAAGGAACGCGTGGCCGACGCGCTCGCGCTCGTGCAAATGAGCAAGTATGCGCAACGCAAGCCGCATCAGCTCTCCGGCGGCCAGCAGCAGCGCGTCGCGCTCGCGCGCTCGCTCGTCAAGCGCCCGAAGCTGCTGCTGCTCGACGAGCCGATGTCCGCGCTCGACAAGAAGATCCGCCAGAAGACCCAGCTCGAACTCGTGAACATCATCGAGAAGGTCGACGTGACCTGCGTGATGGTCACGCACGACCAGGAAGAGGCGATGACGATGGCCAGCCGCCTCGCGGTGATGAGCGAAGGCCGGATCGTGCAGATCGGCTCGCCGGGCGAGGTGTACGAATTCCCGAACAGCCGCTTCTCGGCCGAATTCATCGGCTCGACCAACCTGTTCGAGGGCCGCGTGGTCGAGGACGAGCCCGATCACATCTTCGTCGAGAGCGACGACCTCGAGGCGCGCATGTACGTGAGCCACGGCGTGACGGGCCCGCTCGGGATGCCGGTCGGCATCTCGGTGCGGCCCGAGCGCATCCACGTGTCGCGCGAGAAGCCGCACGCACAGCACAACTGGGCGCGCGGCGTGGTCACCGACATCGCGTACATGGGCAGCTACTCGCTGTATCACGTGCGCCTGCCGAGCGGCAAGACGGTGGTGTCGAACCTGTCCAGCTCGAACCTGCTGCATGACGGCGCGCCCGCCTACAACGACGACGTGTTCGTGTCGTGGTCGCCGGCAAGCGGCGTGGTGCTGACGCAATGAGGCCGACACGATGAGAACCTCCGCTTCCACTCCGTCCGCGCCGGTGTCGACCGGCGCTTCGGCCGCGCCCGCGGCCCCCGTGCGCGCCGGCCGCTTCGCCGCGCTGTCGCGCTTCCTGCCGTCCGGGCGCAGCATCGCGATCGGCGTGCCGTTCGTGTGGCTCGCGCTGTTCTTCGCGCTGCCGTTCGTGCTGGTGCTGAAGATCAGCTTCGCCGACCAGGTGATGGGCATCCCGCCGTATTCGGCGCTGATGCAGATCCAGGACGGCGTCGTGCACTTCGCGGTCCAGCTCGGCCACTACGCGTTCCTGCTGAAGGACGACCTGTACGTCGCGACTTACCTCAGCTCGCTGAAGATGGCCGGCGTGTCGACGCTGTTCTGCCTGCTGATCGGCTACCCGATGGCGTACTACATCGCACGCTCGGAGCCCGGCACGCGCAACGTGCTGATGATGGCCGTGATGCTGCCGTTCTGGACGTCGTTCCTGATCCGCGTCTACGCATGGATCGGCATCCTGAAGGACGACGGCCTGCTGAACCACGCGCTGATCGCGCTCGGCATCATCCACACGCCGCTGCGGCTCTATCACAGCGATGCGGGCGTCTACATCGGGATGGTCTATTCGTACCTGCCGTTCATGGTGATGCCGCTGTACGCGCACCTCGTGAAGATGGACCTCACGCTGCTCGAGGCCGCCTACGACCTCGGCGCGAAACCGTGGGTCGCGTTCACGCGGATCACGCTGCCGCTGTCGAAGAACGGGATCATCGCGGGCAGCCTGCTGGTGTTCATCCCGGCGGTGGGCGAGTACGTGATTCCGGAGCTGCTCGGCGGCGCGGACACGCTGATGATCGGCCGCGTGATGTGGGATGAATTCTTCAACAACATGGACTGGCCGATGGCGTCGGCGGTGACGGTGGCGATGGTGCTGCTGCTGCTCGTGCCGATGGCGCTGTTCCAGTACTACCAGGTCAAGGAACTGGGAGACGCGAAATGATCAAGCCGAGCAAACCGCTGTCGACGGGCGTTCTCGCCTTCGGATTCCTGTTCCTGTACATCCCGATCATCAGCCTCGTCGTGTACTCGTTCAACGAGTCGAAGCTCGTCACCGTGTGGTCGGGCTTCTCGCTGAAGTGGTACGCGTCGCTGTGGCAGGACGACGAGCTGCTGACGGCCGCGTGGCTGTCGCTGAAGATCGGCCTGCTGACGGCCACCGCGTCGGTCGTGATCGGCACGTGGGCGGGCTTCGTGCTCGCGCGCTTCGGCCGCTTCAAGGGCTTCACGCTGTACACGGGGATGATCAACGCGCCGCTGGTGATTCCGGAGGTGATCCAGGGGATCTCGCTGTTGTTGCTGTTCGTTGCGCTGGAGCAGATGTTCGGCTGGCCGAAGGGGCGCGGGATGGTGACGATCTGGATCGGGCACGTGATGCTGTGCGTGTCGTATGTCGCGATCATCGTGCAGTCGCGCGTGAAGGAGATGAACAAGTCGCTCGAGGAAGCCGCGCTCGACCTCGGCGCAACGCCGCTGAAGGTGTTCTTCGTGGTGACGCTGCCGCTGATCTCGCAGGCGCTGCTGTCGGGGTGGCTGCTGTCGTTCACGCTGTCGATCGACGATCTGGTGCTGTCGGCGTTCCTGTCGGGCCCCGGCTCGACGACGCTGCCGCTCGTGGTGTTCTCGCGCGTGCGGCTCGGCCTGAACCCGGAGATGAACGCGCTCGCGACGCTGTTCATCACCGCCGTGACGATCGGCGTGATCGCGGTGAACCAGATGATGAACGCGCGCGAACGGCGGCGCGTGGCCGACATGAAGGCGGCATTCGCGGCGGCCTGAGCCCCTTCCTTCAACCATTCATTCGATAACGACACCTTGCGCGCCGCCTCGCGCGGCGCGCGGAACGATTACGCATCGACAAGGCGCACGACAAGGAGAAACCGCAATGAAGAAGAAACTGATCTGCCTGCTGGTGGCCGGCGCGTTGCCGGGCATCGCGCTGGCCGACTCGACATCCGTCCAGATCAAGGCGCTGCAGGCGCAGGTGGCCGCGCTCCAGCAGCAGATGAAGGCGATGCAGGCGCAGCTCGCCGCGAAGCCGGGCGGCGCGCCGCTCGCGCAGGCGGGCGCCGGCGGCGGCGGCGTAAAACCGGTCGCGGCCGCGGCCGCGGCCGCCGACCCCGGTTCGCCGGACTACGGCAAGGCGCCCGCGCTGCTGACCAACGACGACGTGACGGAGATGAAGCAGCAGATCGCGAACCAGCAGCTGAAGGTCGACACGCTGTCGGACGCGGCGAACACCGGGCCGATCGCGGGCCTGTCGGTGACGGGCTACATCGATCCGACCTACGTGTACAACCGCGCGGCGAGCTCGTCGTCGTTCCTGTTCGCGAACCACGAGAGCGTGTACAACTACTTCAACAGCACGTTCGGCGACCTGTACCTCGACATCAAGAAGACCTTCGGCGTCGGCCCGCTGGCGCCGTCGGCCGAGATCACGCTGATGCCGAACCGCGGCAACGGCATCACGCTGCTGTCGAACTCGCGCGGCAACATCGGCAACAACATCCTGAACACGGCGGTCATCAACGTGCCGATCAACGCGTCGACGACGTTCGTCGCCGGCCTGATCCCGAGCTTCGGCGGCTACGAGGTGCAGCAGTCGAACCAGATGCTCACGCTCACGCACAACCTGCTGTACGACTTCTCCGACCCGGGCAGCTACATCGGCGCCGGCGCGAACTATACGAAGGGCAACTGGGCGTGGAAGTTCTTCGTCGGCAACGAGCAGTACCGCACCTACGGTTCGGTCACGCAGACGGGCACCAACGCGCTCGGCGACCCGATCACGACCAGCAACAAGGTGCCGACCTTCACCGCGCGTGCCGACTACACGTGGTCGAGCGCGCTCGATATCGGCGGGTCGTTCAACATCGGCCGCCAGACGCTGGCGAGCGCGACCGACGCGAACGGCGTCGTGCACTACGGCGTCGGCGGGGCCGCGCCGAGCTCGGCCGGCACGTTCTTCTTCGGCGAGCTCGACGCGACCTACACGCTCGCGGACGTGCAGTACAACGCCGAAGTCGACTACGGCCGCCAGCAGCATGCGGCGTTCAACGGCGGGCTCGCGCAGTGGTACGGGCTGTCGCTGCTCGCGCACCGCAAGTTCAACGCGCCGGTGGTCGGCCGCATGGGCGTGACGCTGCGCTACGATGCGCTCGTGAACAGCAAGAACGGCGGCGGCGGCGGCGGCATCGCGCTGAACGGCAACGGCATGGATACGAGCAACGGCTTCGGCGTCGATTCGGACTGCCTCGCGACGTCGAAGGCCGGCGGCGGCCTCGGCTTCGAGTGCAAGGGCGCGATCCGTCAGGACGTCGCGCTCGACCTGCTGTTCTATCCGACCCAGCAGATCACCGTGAAGGTCGAATACCGGCACGACTGGTCGAACAACCGGGTGTTCCTGCGCAACGACGGGTCGTACGGCAAGTCCAACGACCTGCTCGCCACGCAGTTCATCTATTCGTTCTGATGCCGGCCGCGCGGGACGCCGTGCGGCGCGCGCGGCGTCCCGCGCCTGTTTGCTGAATTTTGTTGCGGCGTCGTGTGCCGCTTGGAGGAAGTCGGTCTGATGAGCCAGTCTTTCACCCGTCGCGCCGACGCGCTCGCGCGCGACTCGTACTACGAAGCGACCGCCACGCGCCCCGCGGCCGACGACCCGACGCTCGACGGCGCGCTCGACGTCGACGTCTGCGTGATCGGCGCCGGCTTCGCGGGCCTGTCGACCGCGCTCGACTGCCGCGCGCGCGGGTTGTCGGTCGCCGTGATCGATGCGCACCGGCCCGGCTGGGGCGCGTCGGGCCGCAACGGCGGCCAGGCGATCACGGGGTTCGCGAAGGATGAAATCATCGAGCGCCAGCTCGGCGCCGACGGCGCGCGCGCCGCGTGGGCGTTGTCGCTCGACGGCGTCGCGCTGATCGCCGAGCGGATCGCGCGCCATGCGATCGACTGCGATTTCACGCGCGGCTACCTGACCGTCGCGACGAAGCCGCGCCGCATCGGCGACCTGCGCGCATGGATGGAGGCCGCCACGACGCGCTGGGGCCATCCGTCGCTGACGTGGCTCGACACCGACGCGATTCGCTCGCGCATCGCGTCGGCCCGCTATCTCGCCGGCGTAGTCGACCCGCTGTCGGGCCACCTGCATCCGCTGCGGTATTGCCTCGGCCTCGCCGATGCCGCGCGCCGCGAAGGCGTGGCGCTGTTCGCGCACACGCCCGCGCTCGACGTCGCGCGCGGCGCGCGGCCCGTCGTGCGCACGCCGTCCGGCGAGATCCGCTGCCGCTTCGTCGTGTCGTGCTGCAACGCGGGGCCCGGCGGCGTGCTGCCGGCCGCGGCCGCCGCGCGCATCGCGCCGGTCGCGTCGACCATCATCGCGACCGAGCCGCTCGGCCAGGCGCGCGCCGATGCGCTGATCGCGCGGCGCGAGGCGGTGTGCGACAACAACGTCTTCCTCGACTACTTCCGGCTGTCCGCCGATCACCGGATGCTGTTCGGCGGCCGCGCGGATTCCGCGGGCGCGTCGCCGGCCGCGCTCGCCGAGACGATGCGGCGGCGCATGGCCGGCGTGTTCCCGCAGCTCGGCGACGTGCGCGTCGATTACGCGTGGGGCGGCTTCGTCGACGTCACCCGCAACCGCGCGCCGGATTTCGGCGCGATCGACCCCAACTTCTTCTACGTCCAGGGCTTCAGCGGGCATGGCGTCGCGCTCACCGGCATCGCCGGCCGTGCGATCGCCGGCGCGATCGCGGGCGACACGCGCGCGTTCGACCTGTTCGCGCGCCTGCGCCATCGCCGCTTTCCCGGCGGCGACGCATGGCGCCGGCCCGCGCTCGAACTCGGCATGCTGTATCACCGGGTGCGCGAGCTGTTCTGAACCCTTTCATTCGTGTTCCTGACCATGCAGACATTCGCGAACCAGCCGCACGCCGCGTCGTACTACGCGGCCACCATCAACGATACGACCCGCCATGCGCCGCTCGCCGGCGCGGCCGACGCCGACGTGTGCGTGATCGGCGCGGGCCTGACCGGCCTGTCGGCCGCGCTCAATCTCGCCGAGCGCGGCCATTCGGTCACCCTGCTCGAAGCGTCGCGGGTCGGCTGGGCCGCGAGCGGCCGCAACGGCGGCCAGCTGATCGGCGGCTATGCGTGCGACATCGACACCTTCGCGCGCTACCTGCCCGACGCCGACGTGAAGCGCATCTGGGAGATGGGGCAGGAATCGCTGTCGCTCGTGAAGTCGCGTATCGCGAAGCACGACATCGATTGCGCGCTGGTGCCCGGCTACCTGACTGCCGCGAACACCGCGCGCGACGCCGATGCGCTCAAGCGCGGGCGCGACGACCTCGCGAAGCGCTTCGGCTACGACCGCCTGCGCTTCGTCGAAGCCGGCGAGCTCGGCCACTACGTGCAGTCGTCGCGCTATCGGGGCGGCCTGTACGACCCCGACAGCGGCCACCTGCACGCGCTCAACTACACGCTCGGCCTCGCGCGCGCGGCGGCCGAAGCCGGCGTGCGCATCCACGAGGACAGCTGCGTGACGCGCGTACGCGACATTCCGGCCGGTCACCTGGTCGAGACGGCACAGGGCCACGTGCGGGCGCGCTTCGTCGTGCTCGCGTGCAACACGTATGTCGGCACGCTCGCGCCCGCGCTGTCGAGGAAGATCATGCCGGTCGGCACCTACGTGATCGCGACCGAGCCGCTCGGCGAAGCGCGCGCCGCCGCGCTGATGCCCGCGCGCGCGGCCGTGTGCGACAGCCGCTTCGTGCTCGACTATTTCCGCCCGGCGCCGGACACGCGGCTCGTGTGGGGCGGCAAGGTCAGCTATTCGACGCTGCCGCCGCGCAATCTCGCGCAGGCGATGCGCAACGACATGCTGAAGACGTTTCCGCAGCTCGCGGACGTGAAGGTGGATTACGCGTGGGGCGGCTTCGTCGACATCACGATGAACCGCGCGCCGCATTTCGGGCGCATCGCGCCGACGCTGTATTTCGCGCAGGGGTTTTCGGGGCACGGCGTGAACACGACCGCGCTCGCGGGCAAGCTGATCGCCGAGGCGATCGACGGGCAGGCGGGCCGCTTCGACCTGTTCGGCCAGGTGCGGCACCGCGATTTCCCGGGCGGCGCGCTGCTGCGCACGCCGGCGCTCGTGCTCGCGATGAGCTGGTATCGGCTGCTGGATGCGTTCGGCGTGCATTGACGCGACGCCGCCAGGCAGGCATCGCCCGATTTGCCGCGCACGCGCCGCGGCAGGCGGCGCATGCGCGGCCGATGCACGTCAGTCCGTGCCGTACTTCGTCGAGCGCGGGCCGTACAGCAGGCCGTTCGGCGACCCTGCCGTCAGCAGCCGGCCGCTCGTGCGCGCGGCGATGTCGTGGCTCTGGTCCATCAGCGAGTTCGCGATCTGCTTGACCGCGGCCACCACGAGCATGCCGATCAGGCCGCCGCCGCCGCTGTTGTTGCCCTCCTCGCTGCTCGCGCTCGCGGCGCCCTGCCACAGCACGTCGCCGGTGCGCAGGTCGACGAGCTTC
Source organism: Burkholderia stagnalis (assembly GCF_902830275.1). Taxonomy (GTDB): domain Bacteria; phylum Pseudomonadota; class Gammaproteobacteria; order Burkholderiales; family Burkholderiaceae; genus Burkholderia; species Burkholderia stagnalis. The sequence goes on from NZ_CADESW010000006.1 coordinate 131,352, forward strand.
GTCGAGGCCGACACCACGGTCGCGCTCGCGAGGATCCGGTAGACGGTGCCGTACTGCGTGACCTTCGTGTACAGCGCGGCGTCCGCGCCGAAGATCTCGCGCAGCTTCGCGGGCGACGTGTTCTGGATGTCGGCGGCGTTGGTGAGGCCGTTCTGCTTGAAGGTCTCGTCCATCACCGCGACCGGCACCACGTAATAGCCGGATTCCGCGATCGGCAGCGTCATCTGCGACAGCATCCCGTAGCTCGCCGATACGTCCGACGTCTCGTTGAGCGGCGGCAGCACGAGGATCGAGCGCGGCTTGCTGTTCTTGAAGGCCGTGTAGTCGGCCCGCTTCACCGGCTGCGCGCACGCGCTCAGCAGCGCGACGATCGACAGCACGGACATCAGCTTGAATGAAAGGGTCTTGAACATAGTGGGCGCGTCACTGTTTGGCGGTTTTCTGGTCGACGTTCTTCTGCTCGGCCGTTTTCTGCTCGACCGGCTTCGGCTGCGCGGATTTCTTCTTCATCAGGAAATCCATGAACGGCGACGATTCCGGAAACAGCTGCTTCTCCGCCTGCAGCTCCTGTTCGGCCTGCTGCTCGCTGCCGATGCTCGCATACAGCATGCCGAGATGCGCATGGAAGCCCGGCGGCGGCGTGTTGCCCTTCGCCCGAATCTGCTGCAGCGCCTTTTCGAGCGCGTCGATCTGCTCCTGCGGCGAGGTCTTGCCCTTGAAATACTCGTACACCTGCGGCTGGTAGCCGTTCCATTGATAGAGCGGCGGCGTGGGCGGCGCCGCGCAGCCCGCGAGCAGCAATGCGGCGGCCGCCGCCGGCAGCCAGGTACCCCGTTTCATGGTCATTTCTCTTTTAATTGATGTGGTGAATCGGTCGTGCGGTGATGCGCGATGCTTACTTCGCCGGCTTCAGCGCGCCGGTGTCGACCTGGTCGACGAGATGGTTGACGGCCTCCTGGATCGCGAGGTCGAGCACCTTGCCGTTCAGCGTCGAGTCGTAGCTCGCGGTACCGCCGAAGCCGATGATCTCGCGGTTGGACAGGCTGAATTCGCCCGCGCCCTGGCTCGATGCGATCACTTCCGACGTGGTCGTGTCGACGATGTTCAGGTTGACCTTCGCGTACGCGACCTGCGTCTTGCCGCTGCCGAGGATGCCGAACAGCTGGTGATCGCCGACTTCCTTGCGGCCGAACTCGGTCACGTCGCCCGTCACCACGTAGTTCGCGCCCTTCACCGCCTGCGCCTTCTTCATGAAGCCGGCTTCCTGCTTGATCTCGTCGAGGTTCTCGCGGTCGAGCACGTTGAAGCGGCGGCTCTGCTGCAGGCGCGTGACGAGGATCGTCTTCGCCTGGCCGCCGAGGCGGTCGATGCCGTCCGAGAAGATGCCGCGCATGTAGCTCGAGCGGTTGTCGAACTTGCCGACCGCGATCGCGACCGGTTTGCCCGCATACGGCTTCTGCGCGCTGCTGACGGCGGGCACGTCGAGCGTGCGCGACGATTCGGTCGCGCAACCCGACAGCGCCGCGACGACGGCCGCGGCGACGAGGACATGGCGTCGAGTCTGGATGTTCACTGCTGATCTCCTTGCGTGGAAAGAATGCCCGTGGCGGGCGCGCCGGCGCGCGCACGAGCGTGACTTCAAGGCGGCGGCGCGCACGCGCGCGCCGATGCGTCGCTGGACGCGACGCGATCACGCAACGCGGCAGGCGTCGCCTTGGATGCTGTCAGGAAAATAAAAGCGGATGCGCGCGTGACGAGCGAGCCACGGCGAATGGCGGGCAGGCGGCGAAATCGTCACGATTCGCGCGCGGCGTGGTTACCCGATTGTTCTGATTGCTGCGCTGTTGATCGCGCATGGTCGGCCCCGTTTCTGGTTTGGCGCGATGATAGCAAACGCGTTGCCGAACACGCCTTGTCGTGACTCGACCGGCGCACGGCATCCCGCATCCGCACATCATCGCGGTTGCGCGCGACGCCCCGCGGGAAGCGGGAAAGCGGGCGTCACGGCGATCCGCGAACCCGAACGACGCGGTTGGACCCTGCCGCCGTTCGGGAATATCAGGCATTCGCAAACGCACAGCCTGAATGCCGCCGTTCGGAACCTTGCATATCGTGATAACGGCACGCGGTTCGCATTCTGTAGGGCGCGCGGCGCGCGATCTCCGGCCCGGTCAGTCCGCCGCCTTCTGCCGCATCGTGACGAACTCCTCGGCCGCGGTCGGATGAATGCCGATCGTGTCGTCGAACTGCGCCTTGGTCGCCCCCGCGCGTATCGCGATCGCGATGCCCTGGATGATTTCGCCCGCGTCGCGCCCGACCATGTGCGCGCCGACCACCCGCTGGCTGTCGCGCGCGACGACGAGCTTCATCAGCGTGCGCTCGTCGCGGCCGGACAGCGTGTGGCGCAGCGCCTTGAACGACGTGCGGTAGATGTCGACCGCGCCGTGCACGTCGCGCGCCCGCGCTTCGGTGAGGCCGACCGTCGCGACTTCCGGCTGGCTGAACACGGCCGACGGCACCCATTCGTGATCGGCCGCCGCGCGCCGTCCGCCGAACAGCGTCATCGCGAGCAGGCCGCCGTCGCGCGTGGCGACCGGCGTGAGCTGCGGCCTCGACGTCACGTCGCCGATCGCGTGGATCGACGCGACCGACGTCGCCGAGTACGCATCGACCGCGATCGCGCCGCGCGCATCGAGCGCGACGCCGGCCGCGTCGAGCCCGAGGCCCTCGACGTTCGGCACGCGGCCGGTGGCATAGAGCACCGCATCGAACGGCCCGTGCCGCGCATCGCCGGCGCGCAGCGTCAACGTGCCGTCGGCGGCGCGCTCGATCGCGTCGAGCGCGGCGCCCGTGTGAATCGTCACGCCCTGCTTCGTCATTTCGTCGGACAGGAACTGCCGGACGTCGTCGTCGAACCCGCGCAGGATCCGCTCGCCGCGATAGAACAGCTCGGTGTGGCTGCCGAGCCCGTTGAAGATGCCCGCGAACTCGACCGCGATATAGCCGCCGCCGACCACCGCGACCCGCGCGGGCAGCGCGGCGAGCGACAGCGCCTCGCGCGACGTGATCGCATGCTCGATGCCGGGCAGCGGCGGCAGCGACGGGCGCGAGCCGGTCGCGATCGCGATGTGGCGCGCGCGGATGCGGCGCTCGCCCACCGCGACGGTGTGCGCATCGACGAGCGTCGCGCGCCCGGCGTGCATCTCGACGCCCGACTGGCGCAGCAGGTTCACGTAGATGCCGCTCAGCCGGTTGATCTCGCGATCCTTCGCGTCGATCAGCGCTGGCCAGTCGAGCGCGCCCGCGCCGAAGGTCCAGCCGAAGCCGCGCGCGTCCTCCACCTCGTGCGGGTAATGCGACGCGTAGACGAGCAGTTTCTTCGGAATGCAGCCGCGCAGCACGCAGGTGCCGCCGATCTGCTCTTCCTCCGCAATGCCCACGCGCGCGCCGTATGACGCCGACACCCGGGCGAGCCGGACGCCGCCCGAGCCGGCGCCGATGACGAACAGGTCGTAGTCGAATTCCATCGCATACCCTCATCGCAGTTCGGATGACGGCACGATAGCAAGATTCCGGTTTCCTTGCGGCGCGCGGCGCGCGCGCAAAAAAAAACGGCGAGAGACATTGTCTCTCGCCTGTCAAACCCGCTGCCGGGTGAGCCATGCGTCACCGATCGACCGCATGCCCGGCATGCCGGCTGCGCGGCGCCGGCCCGCTCGCCTGCGCGGCATGCGCGGCATGCGCAGGCGTGGCGCGGCCGGCCGCCATGCTCATGCCTGCGACGTGTCGCCGTCGCTGGCCTGCGTATCGTCCGCCGCTTCCTCGGGCTTCTCTTCCTTCTTCTCGAGCATGTTTTCGAGCGCTTCCGCGCCCTTGAAGCCCGCGACGGCCGCGGCCGCCTTCGTCAGCAGGCCCGCATCCGGGTCGACTTTCTCGGCTGCCTCGACGGCCGCGACGGCGCCCGCGATTTCGCCAACGGTGTTCAGGATACCCATCGTCATCCCCTTTCAACGTGAATCGTGAGGCACATCGTCCCACGAAGAAAAACCGGCGGACAGCGCTTGTCATCACCGGATACACAATTTACGGACCGGCCCGGTCGCGCGCATCGCGCGTGTCGGGCAACCCACGCAGATTAGCGGAACGGGTTCGCGCGTACTGTGAAACTATGTTCGGGAATGCCGACGAACGGCTTACGTGCTGCGCGTCGCGCTATGTAGCGCGCGCTGTATAGTCGCGCACGCTTATGACGCCGCGTGCACAAACAAAAAGAGGCTCCCGCAGGAGCCTCGTCGCGCTCGTCGCGCGCCGGGCTTCGCACCGGCGCGGACGGTTCGTCAGAAGATATTGCGCAGACCGATCGCGATACCCGTCTGGTTGCTGCGGCCCGGCAGCTGGACGTTGGCCGCGCCGTTCGTCTTGTTGAAGTCGACGGTGCCGTAGACTTCCGTGCGCTTGCTCAGTGCGTACTCGGCGATGCCGACGATCGCATAGCGGTTGCCGCTCGCGAGCGTGCCGTTCGCGGTCATCGCGTTGCGCATGTGGTCGTAGTAGAACGCGCCCGTCAGCGTCAGCGGCGCGCTCACCTGCCAGCTCACGCCGGCGAACGGACCGTCGTCGATACGGCCGGTGCCCTGCGCGACCGTGATCTTCTGCTGCGCGAGCAGGCCGTCGACGAAGCCCGTATCGTCCTTCGAACGCAGGTAGCCCGCGTAGACCTTCACCTTGCTGAACGCGTAGACGACGTTCGCGTGATAGATCGTCTGCTTTTTCGCCGAGTTGTTGCTGTTCTGCTGCGCGCCGGCCGCGATGCTGAGCGGGCCCATCACGTACGACAGCGAGAAGCCCCAGCCATTGCCCTTGCCGAGCGAGCCGGGGATCTGGCCGGAGAAGCCGGTCGACGTGGCATCCGTGTAGTTGATGCCCGTCGAGTACATCGCGGTTGCGGTCAGGCCGTTGAACGTGCCCGTGTACTTGATCTGGTTGTCCGCGTACAGCCCGCCGCCGAGCGCCACCGGCAGCCACGCGTTCTCGAGGTAGTTACCGACGGTCAGCGGATCGTAGGTGTCCGACAGCAGGTCGAACAGCGGCGTCTTCTGGCGGCCGAGGGTCACGGTGCCGTACGGGCTCGACAGGCCGACGTACGCAGCGCGGTTGAACATGCGGTGGCTGTCCGCGAACGCGCCGTTCTGCAGGTTCACGCCGCTCTCGAGCTTGAACAGCGCCTTCAGCCCGCTGCCGAGGTCTTCCGTGCCGTAGATGCCGAAGCGGCTGTTGGTGATCGCGCCGTTCGACATCGCCAGCAGGCCGTCGTTGTTGGCGTTCGCGTTGGTCAGGTAGCGGACGCTGACGTCGGCCACGCCCCAGAGCGTGACGGAGCTTTGTGCTGCCGCGTATTGGCTGGCGAATGCCAGGATGGCGCCCCCTGCGATTGCTGCGAGTCTGGTGGTCTGCTTCATGAGCGATCCCAAATTTGTTGGTGTCTCCGTACATGGCCGGCTGCGCGCGCAGCCGGGTGACGGTCGCGCGCACTCTTGGCGCACGCGACGTGGCCAGAATCATAAGACGACTACGAATCTCGAAAGAAATTGAAATGCGCCGCAACCGCGCGATTGTCGTCAGCACACAACGCCCGGCTTGCGCGACGGGCGGGCCATTCCGCAGGAAACTGGCGCGATGCGGGCGGGCGGAGGGAGATCGACGAGGGGTAAGAGGAGATGCGGTTGGTGCGGCGCAGCAGACGCGCGGCGAGATCGTGAGCGCGACGGCAGGCCAACGACACGGCGATCTGACCGACGCGGACCGGTTCCACACCGGCAGTGGATCGCGCCGCAGCATGGAACCGCCCGCGCTTCGCCGTCAGCCGGCTTCGCCCGCTTCCGCTTCCGCCCCCGCGCGCCGCCACGCCCGCCGCACGATTTCGCCGAACGCGCCCGCGAGCAGCAGCACCGCGCCCCACAGCGCAACATCCGGCATGATCCGCGTGACGAACCCGCCCGTCACCGCGCCCGCGAGAAAGCAGAAGCTGATCGTCGCGAGCAGCGCCGAATCGTGCAGCGCGCCGGCGTCATAGCGCGGAATCAGCCCGACGAACAGCTTCTGCGCGGCGCGCCGCAGGTTGCCGGTCGTCATCACCGACGTATAGGACAGCTCCTCGAGATGCGTGAACGACAGCGTCTGCAGCGTCGCGACGAACGAGATGCCGGGAATCAGCCACGCACTCGACGCGCCGACGAGGCCGCTCGCCGCGATGCCGAGGAACGCGATCTCGACGATCAGGCTCGCGAACGCGGTATGCCGCATCCAGCCGCGCTGCGCGGCGAGGCCGAGCAGGTGCGCGACGAACACCGCGATCGTGAAGCCGGCCAGCGGCGGCACATGATGCAGCGCAGCAGCCCACTCGCCGGCCGACAGGTTGATGCCGAGCAGCGCGACGTTGCCCGTCATCGTGTTCGCGAACACGTGGCCGTGGCCGACGTAGGTGTACGCATCGAGATAGCCGCCGGACAGCGTGAGCAGCGCGGCGACCGTGAGATTGCGGCTGGCGCCGTCGAGATCCATCGATCCTCCCGTGATGGGGTGTGCGGCGGCGATGCTCAGTTCTTCTTCAGGTAGCAGGCCTTCAGCATCACGCTCATCCCGTCGACCTTGCAGTCGACTTCGTGATCGCCGCCGACGAGGCGGATGCTCTTCACCTTGGTGCCCATCTTCAGCGTGATCGACGAGCCCTTCAGCTTCAGGTCCTTGATCAGCACGACCGAATCGCCGTCGGCGAGCACGTTGCCGTTCGCGTCGCGCACGACGCGCGCGGCGTCGTCATCGGCGGGCGCCGCGGCGGCGCTCGACCATTCGTGCCCGCAGTCGGCGCAAACATAGTGCTCGCCGTCGGGGTACGTGTTTTCCATCGCGCATTGCGGACAGGCGGGAATCGTCGACATGATGCTGGGCCCTGCTGATTGAAACCCGGCAGTATACCGGCGCGTTCCGCCGCACCGCGCCGCCGTGCCTCAACGAGCCGTCGAACGACACGCGCGAAGTGCTCCCCGCGCGACACCGCCGTGCCGCGCGCTCACTGCCCGACGCCCGCCAGCCCGACCAGCGCGCCGCCCGCGAGCAGCCACAGCGGATGGATACGCGTGCGATACGCGAGCACCGCGCACGCGGCGGTGATGCCCCACTGGATCGCCAGGTGATTCGACGCCTCGGCGATCAGCACCGCGCTCGCCGCGACGAGGCCCGCGGTGACGGGCATCAGCCCCTGCTGCACGTAGCGGCGCCACGGCCGGTTCCGGAAGCGCTCCCACGCGTGCAGCGCGAGCACGGTGACGACCGACGACGGCCCGAACTTCGCGAGCGTCGCGACCAGCAGGCCCGGCCAGCCGGCCACGTGCCAGCCGACCAGCGACACGATCATCATGTTCGGCCCGGGCGCGGCCTGCGCCAGCGCGAACAGCGCGGTGAACTCCGACGCGCTCATCCAGTGATGCACGTCGACCACCTGCCGCTGCATCTCCGGCAGGATCGTATTGCCGCCGCCGAACGCGAGCAGCGACAGCTGGGCGAAGATGGTCGCGAGCGCGAGCAGCGTATCGTTCATCGCGCGCCTCCCTCGTCCGCGTTGCGCGAGTCGGCCGAAGGCGACGCCGGCCCCGCCGGCCCCGCCGGCACGACCGGCCCGGGGCCGCGCCGCGCGGCGAGCCAGATGCTGAACGGCGTCAGCACGAGCATCGTGGTGAGCAGCGGAATGCGCAGCACGGCGATCGCGACGAACGCCAGCGCCGCGATGCCCGCGGCCGCGCGCGCGTGCCGCAGCGGCTTCGCGACCTTCACCGCCATCGCGGCGAGCAGCCCGGCCGCGGCGGCCGACAGCCCGGCGAACAGGTGCCGCACGGCCGGCTCGTGCTGGGTCTTCGCGTACAGCACGCCGAGCGCGACGACGACGAGCGTCGGCCCCGCGATCAGCCCGAGAATGCCGGCCAGCGCGCCCGGCACGCCGCGAAAGCGCATGCCGACCGCGACCGACAGGTTGATCACGTTGCCGCCGGGCAGGAACTGGCACAGGCCGAGCAGATCGGTGAATTCGTCGGCGGAGAGCCACTTGCGCTCCTCGACGATCGTGCGCCGCGCGAACGGCAGCGCGCCGCCGAACGACATGAGGCCAAGGGACAGGAAGCCGGTGAACAGCTCGGCCAGGCCGATGCTGCGCGGCGCGCCGGCAGGCGGCGGGGAGACGGATTGCATGGGAGTCCTCGTCAAACGGTAAGCCGAGGTTACCGCCGTCCGGGCCGCGGTCAAAACGATTTTATCGGCGTTCCCTTGTGATCTAGAATCACAAGCATGGCACGCGATCTCCCGCCCTTTTCCGCGCTTCGGGCCTTTGAAGCCGCGGCACGACACGAAAGCTTCAGCGCCGCCGGCGACGAGCTGCATGTGACTCATGGTGCCATCAGCCGGCAGATCGCCGGGTTCGAGGCGTGGCTCGGCAGGCCGGTGTTCCACCGGATCGGCAAGCGCGTGAAGCTCACCGACGACGGCCGCCAGTATCTGGACACGGTGCGCGCCGCGTTCGACAGCATCGCGCTCGCCACCGAGCGCCTGCGCCGCACCGGCGCCGCGCGCGTGCTGCGCATCAACGCGCTGCCGACCTTCGCGATGAAATGGCTGCTGCCGCGCCTGTCGCGCTTCCAGCGCGACGTGCCGAACGTGGAGCTGAAGCTGTCGACGTCGAACGCGCCGCTCGACACCCTCGACGGCTTCGATGTCGCGATCCGCCGCGGCCCCGGGCACTGGCCGAACTGCGCGAGCGGCCGCTTCCTCGACGAAAGCGTGATCCCCGTCTGCAGCCCCGCGCTGCTCAAGCGCGCGCCGATCGCGCGCGCCGACGACCTGTCGCGGCACGTGCTGCTGCATTCGGATACGCGCCCGGAAGGCTGGCGCGACTGGTTCGCGGCCGCCGGCGTGGCGCCGAAGGGGCGCAAGCGCCAGTCGTTCGACCACTTCTATCTGGCGCTGCAGGCGGCGGTCGACGGGCTCGGCGTCGCGCTCGGCCCGCTGCCGCTGATCGACGACGAACTCGCGAGCGGCCGGCTCGTGATGCCGCTGCCGGGGCCGCGCATCGCGACCCGCAGCTACTGGTGGATCACGCCGCGCGAGCACGCGGACGAGCCGCTCGTCGCGCAGTTCTGCGCGTGGCTGGAGGCGCAGGCGAGCGCCGGCGGGTGACGGGCTTCGAGGTGGGTTGCGAGGTGGGCTTCGCGGTGACTTCGAGGGGCTTCGAGGGGCTTCGAGGTGGGCTTCGGGGGCGGAGAGTGTGCCCTGGGCTTCGAGATGGGCTTCGAGATGGGCTTCGAGATGGGCTTCGAGCCGGGCTTCAAGATGGGCCTCAAGATGGGCTTCGAAGCCCGCTTCGAGCCGGGTCGCGAGCCGGCAGGCGGCGGCATGCCGCCCGCCGCCTGCGCCGGGCGTCAGACCACCGGGCCCGGTTCCTTTTCCTTGCGCAGCAGCGCGTACAGGATGATCGCGCCGAACGTCGCGGTGCCGATCCCGCCGAGCGCGAAGCCGCCGAACTTCAGCGAGAAGTCGCCCGCGCCGAGCACGAGCGTGACCGCCGCGACGATCAGGTTGCGGTTGTCGGAGAAGTCGACCTTGTTGACGACCCAGATCCGCGCGCCCGTCACCGCGATCAGCCCGAACACGACGATCGACACGCCGCCGAGCACCGGGCCCGGAATCGTCTGGATCACCGCGCCGAACTTCGGCGAGAAGCCGAGCAGGATCGCGATCAGCGCGGCCACCACGAACACGAGCGTCGAATAGATCCGCGTGACGGCCATCACACCGATGTTTTCCGCATAGGTCGTGACGCCGGTGCCGCCGACGCTGCCCGACACGATGGTCGCAAGCCCGTCGCCGATGAACGCGCGGCCGACGTAGCGGTCGAGGTTCTGGCCGGTCATCGCGCTGACGGCCTTGATGTGGCCGAGGTTCTCGGCAACGAGGATCACCGCGACCGGCGCGAGCATCAGCATCGCGTGCGGATCGAACACCGGCGCGTGGAACGCCGGGATGCCGAACCATGCGGCGTGCGCGACGATCGCGAAGTCGATCGGCTTGCCGAGGCCCATCCCGTTGGTCGCGACCGCGTAGATCGCGTACGCGATCACGAGCCCGACGAGGATCAAGAGGCGCTGCATCATCCCGCGCGCGAACACCGCGACGCCGCCGACCGACAGCACGGTGACGAGCGCCATCGCCGAATCGAAGGTGGACGCGGACACGCCCTTGACCGCGATCGGCGCGAGGTTGAGCCCGATCACGGCGACGATCGCGCCCGTGACGACGGGCGGCATCAGCGCCTCGATCCAGCGCGTGCCGACCGCCGACACGATCGCGCCGAGCGCGACGTACACGACGCCGCACGCGATGATGCCGCCGAGCGCGACCGGGATGTTCGGGTTCGGGCCGCTGCCGGCATAGCCGGTCACCGCGATCACGAGGCCGATGAACGCGAAGCTCGAGCCGAGATAGCTCGGCACCCGGCCGCCGACCAGCGCGAAGAACAGCAGCGTGCCGACGCCGGACATGAAGATGCACAGGTTCGGGTCGAAGCCCATCAGCAGCGGCGCGAGCACGGTCGAGCCGAACATCGCGACGACGTGCTGCACGCCCATCGCGATCATCTGCGGCCACGACAGGCGCTCGTCGGGGCCGACCACGCGCGCGGCCGCGCCGGTCGGTTGCACCCGCCAGCGCGGGAAATAGGAATCGGACATCGGGACACGCTCCTGTCTTGTCGGTCGCCCGGCTGCGAGGGATGCGCCGGGTCTGGAATCTGGCGCGAAGTTTAAGGAGCGGGAATGGCGCTGGCAAGCGGCGCGCCGGCGCGGGCGGCAGCGATTCGGAACGCAGCGGGCCCGGTCCGGTCGGGCGGGATGCGGGGTGAAATTCGGGGGTGAAATCCGGGGGTGAGATCCGGGGTGAAATCCGGGGTGAAATCCGGAGTGAGATCCGGGGTGAGATCCAGGATGAAATCCGGGGCGGGATTCCGTCCGGCGAACGATCTGCCGCCGCAGAATCAGACTCGTCCCATTCACGGCAGCAGCCAGGTTTCATAAAGTACCCGTGCTGCTGCATCAGGGCAGCTGTTCCACTCTCCGTTGGCCGTTCGGGCATTGCGCCCGAACGGTCTTTTTTTGCGTCCGGCACGGCGGGCAGCCCCGCCGTGCGACGTAAGCGCCCGCTTACGCCGCCGCCGGCGCGTGCCGCATCACGGGTTGATGTACTGGAACAGCGACAGGTTCTGCATCTGGACGAACGCCTTCTGCGCGCCGGTCAGCGCGTTCTGCAACTGCGTGAACTGGCTGATCGTCGTGACCAGGTTGGTGCTCGTCACGTCCGACAGGTTGCTGGCGACCTGCAGCGAGTTGGTCTGCGTGACCGCCTGCACCGCCTTGATTTCCTGCTCGCGGCCGCCGACGCCCGCCTGGATCGTCGTGACGTTGTTCATCGTGTTGCTGAGCTTCGTCGCGCCGGTCGCCATCGCGTTGCTGAACGCGGCCATGGCCACCGGGTTGCCGGTGATCGGCGTCTTCAGCGCGGCGATCATCGCATCGAGCGACGCGAACACGTCGGTGCCGGCCTGCGGCGCGGGCGTCACGGTGAACGTGTCGCCGTTCGCGGGCGTACCCGACACCGGAACCGTCTGGCCGCTGCCAAGCGCGATCGCCGCGCCGGACGTATATGCCTGCGCGGGCGTCGTCGTCGGCGGAACGGCCGTGTTGTCGGTGACCGTATAGGTCGGCGCCGCGGCGGTGCCGCCGAACGTGATCGTGAACTGGTGATTGTTGGTCGCGGCCCCCGCGCTCGTGGTCGTGACCGGGCCGATCGTGCCCGTGCCCGTGTTCGCCGCGCCCGCCGCCTGCACCGACTGGGTGCCTTGCGCCTGCACCGACTGAAACACGGCCAGGCCGTTGTCGCCCTGCGACAGGCTGCGGGAATCGGCGATCTGCACGTCGCGCGTGCCGGTGTCGCCGACGTAGCTCACGCCGCCGCTCGCGTTGTTCGCGAACGGCTTGCTGCCGTTCTTGAAGCCGGCGAACAGGTAGTTGCCCGCGCCGTCGTCCGAGTTCGCGAGCGTCATCAGCTGGTCGCGGTAGCCCTGCAGCTGCGTCGCGAGCGCCGTGCGGTTGCTGTCGGACAGCGAGCCGTCGCCCGCGCGCACCACCAGCGACTGGACGTTGGTCAGCACGGTGTTGACGCTCGACAGCGCCTGATCCTCGGCCTGCAGCGACGCCAGCGCCGCATTCTGGTTGGTCGTGTACTGCGACAGCGTCGCCGACGTCATCGACAGCTGCACCGCCTGCGCGGCGCCGAGCGGGTCGTCCCCGGGCGTCGTGAGGCTCACGCCGCTCGACAGCTTCTGGTAAAGCTGCGCGAGCTGCGCCTGCTGGTCGTTCATCGTGGCGACGTTCAGCTGGAAAAACTGGGCGCTGGAGATCCGCATCGCTTCTATCCTCGAAATCCGGTCAGTTGAACAGGCCAAGCACGGTCTGGAACAGCGAGGCCGCCGTCTGGATCACCTTCGCGTTCGCCTGGTAGAGCTGCTGGTACTGCATCAGGTTGGCCGCTTCCTCGTTCTGGTTCACGCCCGACACCTGCTGCTGCGCTTCCGTGATCTGGCCGACAACCGCGGTCTGCGCGGCGCTCGACGATTTCAGCTGGGCCGCGGTGTTGCCGATCCCGTTCACGTAGTTCGCGTACGCGCCGGTCAGCGTCGTCGTGCCGCCGCCGAGCTGCTTCGCAGTCACGAGCTGCGCGAGCGAGAGCGCGTTGCTGCCGTCGCTGGTGCCGCCCGCGTTCGGCACGATCTTGAACGTGTCGCCGGCGGCGGGCGCGCCCGACACCGTCACCGAGACGCCGCTCGCCAGCGTGATCGGGGTGCCCGACTGGAATGCCTGCGCGGGGCCCGTCGTCGGTGGCGCCGTGGTGTTGTCGGTCACCGTATAGGTCGGCGCAGCCGCGGTGCCGCCCATCGTGACCGTGTAGTTGTACCCGGCGCTGACGGCTGCCGGGTTCGTGACCTTCACCGGCCCGATCGTGCCGGTGCCCAGGTTCGTCGTCGTGGCCGACGACACGTACGGCGATGCCGCCGCGATCGTCGAGCCGTTCGACGTCGTGAGCCCGAACCCGTTGAGCGCGCCGCGCGTCGGCTGCACCGTAAACTTGTCGCCCGCGCTCATCGTGCCGGACGAGAACGAGAAGTTCAGCCCGCCGATCGAACCCGGCATCGCCGTCGACGTGCCGACCACCGAGCCGCTCGCGCGGTCGGTCAGCGTGTAATTCGTGCCGTCGTACGACAGCGTGTAATCGCCCGTCGGCGGCTGCAACGGATTCGCGATCGCCACGTTGAGCGTCGCATTGCCCGTGTTCGCCTGGTTCGCATACACGGTCGGGTTGCCGACCGTGAACAGGTTGCCGCCCGGGTTGCCCGCCAGGTCGACGCCGAGCGCGTTCTGCGCGTTGACCTGCGCGGCGAAGCTGGTCGCGATCGCGCCGAGCTGCGCCTGCGCCGGATCGAGCGTCTGGCTGCGGAACGCGAGCAGGCCGCCGAGCGTGCCGCCCGACAGCGACACATCCGGCAGCGCCTGGTTCGCGCCCGGCGGGGTCGCGCCGGCGATGCCCTGCGACACGATGCTCAGCTCGCTCGGATCGGACGGCGACGTGACGGCCGCGAGCGTATAGCTCTTGTCGGCGACGACGAGCGGCTGCCCGCCCGCGAGGAACACGTTGTAGCCGTCGCTGTTGCGCGACACCTGCACGCCCGCGAGGCCCGACAGCTTCGACACCGCGAGGTCGCGCTGGTCCAGCAGCTGGTTCGGCGGCTGGCCCTGGCTGCCCGCGGCCGCGATCTGCTGGTTCAGCTGCGCGATCTGCGCGGTATACGAGTTGATCTGCGAAACGGTGCTGGACAGCTGCGCGTTCACGCTCTGGCGCAGCGCATCGTATTGCGAGCCGGCCGCCTTGATCTGGTCGGCCAGCACCTGCGCGTTGCTCATCGCGGTCTGCCGCACCGACGTGTCGGCCGCCTTGTTCGCGACGTTCTGCAACCCGGTGAAATAGTTGGTGATCGCGGTCGAGATCCCGGCCGTCGGGCTGCCGACGTAGTTGTTCAGCTGCGCGACGAGCGAGGACCAGCTCGACAGCGCGCCGCTTTGCGTCTGCGCGCTGTTCAGCTGGTCGCTCAGGTACTGGCTGTACTGGCGCTGCACCGTGACGGTGTTCACGCCCTGCGGCAGGTAGCCGCTGCCGGTGTACTGGCCGCTCGCCTCCGCATAGACGGGGCGCTCGATCGAGTAGCCGGGCGTCGCCGCGTTGCTGATGTTGTTGCTGGTCGTCGTCAGTCCCCAGATCGCGGCGTTCAGGCCGCTGATACCGAGGTTCATGAGAGTGTTGGACATGCGCGATCCTGATGAGCCGGCCGCTCTGCGGCCGCCGGGTTGCGTGACTCCCGGTATAACGGCCGCGGATCGAAAAAATTGAGGAAAAAATGCAGGTCCGCCGCACGGGCGTGCGGCGCTCGCCGGGCCGGTGCCGGCATGCCCGCGCGCGCCCGCAAACGGGCGCGAACGCGGGCGAAATCTCAGGCGCGCGCGAGCTGGCGGCGCTTCATCTCGAGCTGGGTGATCAGGCGCTGCAGTGTGTTCTCGGCGCTGCCCGGCAGCGACATGAAGCGAAAGCCGAGCTGGAAGCGCCGCGTGCCGTTCGGCAGCTGGGTCGAGCGCTGCGACACGAGCTGCAGGTCGAGCGACAGCTTGCCGTGGCCGTTCAGCTCGAGCTCGACGTCCGGCAGCAGCGTGCCGAGCTCGAGCGCCTCGACGCGCTCGTCGGCCGTGCGCAGCCCGACGCCGCCGAGCGACAGGTTGTGCACCTCGAACAGGAAGCTCTCGCCGTCCGGCAGCTTGCCGCGGCACACGAACGGATCGACGATCGGCGCATCCACGCGGAAATACTCGCGCCGCTGGATGCAGTACAGCAGGTCGGGGAAATCGGCCTCGAACGCGGGCAGCCCTTCGTAGCGGGTCTCGCGCGGCGTGCCGGTGCCGAATTCGACGCGCACGCCTTCCGGCGACGCCGAGAACTTGCAGTGCGGCGCGGCGAGGATGCCGCTGTTCTGTTCGGCGAGCGCACCCCAGTCGAACGTGAAGGTGCGCGCGCCGACGTCGACCTCGAGCAGCCGCGTGACGAGCTGGCCGCCCGGGTACTGAACGGTGAGGAAATCGCCGCGGTTCACGAGGTTGCGCAGCTGCACGCCGATTTCCAGCGGATTGCGGCGTGCGTAGTCGGGCCCGGAGTGGCCCGCGTCCTGGCTCGGGTCCGTCGACAGTTCGATATTCATGGCTTGCCGGTCTTTCTTGTCATGGGCGCCCGGTAACCGGTGCGCAAAAAACCGGGCCAGAACGGCGACCCGGTCGCAGGTCTCTCACACTTAGCGGCAGTGCTGACCGAAAGTTTAGATCGATTTCCCGAATTTTTTCGCGCAAACGTTCAAACCGCGCGCGGCGGGAGGCCGGGCGCGGTTCGAGGAAGAGGCAGGCGGTGCGGCGGCGAGCGGGGCCGCTCAGCCGATCTGCTGCATGATCGTGATCAGTTTCTTCGCGTAGTTCGGGTCGGTCGCGTAGCCGGCCTTCTGCAGCCCGTGCGCGAAACCCTCGACGCTGCGGCCGGCGCTCAGCACGCCCGCGTAGCGCGGATTGTTCTTCAGCAGGTTCGCGTAGTCGGTCATCGCGTGCTCGTACGAGTCGTACGCGCGGAACTTCGCGACGACGCGGCGCGGCGCGCCGTTCACGTATTCGGTCGTCAGCGCCGACACCGTGCGGCCCGTCCAGCCCTTGTTCGCCTTGATGCCGAACACGTTGTAGCTCGTCGAGCCGTCGGTCGCGCGGATCTCGCGCTTGCCCCAGCCCGATTCGAGCGCGGCCTGGCCGACGATGAAGCGCGCCGGGATGCCGGTCGCCGCACTCGCGGCCTGCGCGGGGGCGGCCAGCCGGTCGACGAACGCGTCGGCGTCCGGCGAGCTGCCTGCGCCCTTCACCGGCGGCGTCAGCGCGCTGCCGGCCGAGTAGCCGCGCTCGCGCGCCAGCGCGCCGTTGTTCGCGCCGGCTTCCGCATAGGCCTTCGCCATCGCGTTCATCGCGGCGAGGCCGCCTTCGTTGCCGGCCAGGCCGAGGCCGGCCGCGCCGGCATCCGCCGCGCCGCCCGCGCCCGCGCCGAGGTTCGCGTTGCGCATCAGCTGCTTCATCAGCGCGTCGGCCACGCCGATCCCGCGCGACGACATCTGCTGCGCAAGCTGCTGGTCGAGCATCGACGTGTACATCTTCGACGTGCTCGAGTCGAACAGCCCGCCCTCGGGCGTCGCGTCGCGCATGCTCTTGAGCATCATCTGCGTGAACATCGCGTCGAACTGGCCCGCGACGAGCTTCGCGCCGGCCTGCGGCGACTGCTTGACCTGCGCGCGCAGCGCGTCGAACCCGCGCACGTCGAGCGCGAAGCGCTGCGACAGGTCGTTCCCGTTGGGCAGATTCGCGGAATTCGCCATTTAGATGATCTCCAGATCGGCCCGCAATGCGCCGGCGGCCTTCATCGCCTGCAGGATCGACATCAGGTCCGCGGGCGTCGCGCCGAGCGTGTTGAGCGCCTTCACGACGTCGGCGAGGTTCGCGCCGGCCGTCACCATCTTCAGCGCGCCGTTGTCCTGCTTCAGCTGGATCTGCGACTGCTGCGCGGCGACGGTCTGCCCGTTCGAGAACGGCCCCGGCTGCGACACCACCGGCTGCGTGTTGACGACCACCGACAGGTTGCCGTGCGCAACCGCGCAGCTTTGCAGCGTGACCATCTGGTTCATCACGATCGAGCCCGTGCGCGCGTTCAGGATCACCTTCGCGGCGGCCTTGTCCGGGCTCACGTCGAGATTCTGCAGGCGCGCCATGAACGCGACCTGCTGCGCCGAATCGGCCGGCGCCGCGAGCTGGATCGTGCGGCCGTCGAGCGCGGTCGCGGTGCCCGGGCCGAAGCTCGCGTTCACCGCCGACACGATGCGCTGCGCGGTGCCGTAGTCCATGTCGTTCAGCTGCAGCTGCAGCACGCCGTTCATCTGCGCGACCGCGTTCGGCACCGAGCGCTCGACGATCGCGCCGCCGGCGATGCGGCCCGACGCGAGCTGGTTCACCTGCACGCGGCTGCCGTTCGCGCTGGCGCCCGCGCCGCCCACCGCCATGTTGCCCTGCGCGAGCGCGTACACCTGCCCGTCCGCGCCCTTCAGCGGCGTGAGCAGCAGCGTGCCGCCGCGCAGGCTCTTCGCGTTGCCGAGCGACGACACGGTCACGTCGACCGCCTCGCCGGGCCGTGCGAACGGCGGCAGCGTCGCGGTGACCATCACCGCCGCGACGTTCTTCAGCTGCATGTTCGACAGCGACGAGCCGCCGCCGTTGGCCGAGCCGTTGTTGATCGAGATGCCGAGGTTCGCGAGCATGTTCGCGAGCGTCTGCGTCGTGAACGGCGTCTGCATCGTCTGGTCGCCGGTGCCGTCGAGGCCGACGACGAGGCCATAGCCGATCAGCGGGTTGTCGCGCACGCCCTGGATCTGCGCGAGATCCTTCAGGCGTTCGGCGTGCGCGGCGGCCGGCGCGAGCGCGACTGCGAGCACGCAGGCGGCCGCGAACGCGCAGCGGGCGGCCGCGCGGCGGCGGGACAGGACGAGGTGGCGCATCACGCGCGCGAGCAAGGTACGCATCGTCGTCACCACGGCGCGAGGTTGAGGAAGAAGCGCTGCAGCCAGCCCATCGTCTCGGCTTCGTTGATGTAGCCCTTCGCCGAGTATTCGATCTTCGCGTCGGCCACCTGCGTCGAGAAGACGGAGTTCGCGCCGGAGATCGTGTTCGGGTTGACGACGCCGGAGAAGCGCACGAATTCGTTGCCCTGGTTGATCAGCATCTGCTTCTCGCCGCTGACGATCAGGTTGCCGTTCGGCAGCACGTTGGTCACGGTCACGGTGATCGTGCCGTTGAACGTGTTCGCCGCGCTCGCGCCGCCCGTCGCGTTGAACTTGTTGCCGCCCGTCGCCGACAGGTTCGCCTTGTTGAACAGCCCGCCGAGGAAGCCGGCGGTCGGCACGTCGAAGTTGGTGTTGCCCGCGCGGTTGGTGTTCGCGCCGGACGACTTGGTCGCGTTGATGTTCTCCGCGATCACGATCGTCAGGATGTCGCCGACGTTGCGCGGGCGCTGGTCCTCGAACAGCGGCCGGCCCGCGTAGCCCGGGTTGTAGATCGAGCCGGGCGCCTGCATCGACGGCGGGACCGGCGGCTGGGCCGACATCGGCTGCTGGATGATCGGCTCGCGCGGGATCTGCGCGCAGCCGGCGAGCACCGCGAGCGCGAGCGCGGCGGCCGGCGCGCCGATACGGCGCACCCGGAACGAAACGGAACGGACGACCTGCTTCATGGCGACGAGTCCGGCAATCAGCGCGCCATCTGCGTGACGGTCTGCAGCATCTGGTCGGACGTCGTCACGGCCTTGCTGTTGATTTCGTACGCGCGCTGCGTCTGGATCATGTTGACGAGCTCCTGCACGACGTTCACGTTCGACGCCTCGACATAGCCCTGGTTGAGCGTGCCCGCGCCGTTCAGGCCCGGCTGCGACACGTTCGGCGCGCCCGACGACGTGGTCTCGGCGAACAGGTTCTCGCCCTTCGCCTCGAGGCCGGTCGGGTTGATGAAGGTCGCGATCTGGATCGAGCCGATCTGCACCGAGTTGTTCGAACCCGCCTGCTTGACCGTCACGACGCCGTCCTTGCCGATGGTCAGCGCGGTCGCGTTCTGCGGCACGGTGATCGCCGGCAGGATCTGGTAGCCGCTCGACGTGACGAGCTGGCCCTGCGCGTTGGTCTGGAACGAGCCGTCGCGCGTGTACGCGTTGGTGCCGTCCGGCATCACCACCTGGAAGAAGCCCGCGCCGTCGATCGCGAGATCCTTCGAGTTGTTGGTCTGCTGCAGGCTGCCCTGCGTGTAGATGCGCTCGGTCGCGACCTGCTGCACGCCGGTGCCGAGCTGCAGGCCCGACGGCAGCTCGGTCTGCTGCGTCGAGTTCGCACCGGGCTGGCGGATCGTCTGGTACAGCAGGTCCTCGAACACCGCGCGCGAGCCCTTGAAGCCGTTGGTGCCGACGTTCGCGAGGTTGTTGGAAATCACGTCCATCTGCGCCTGCTGCGCGTTCATGCCGGTGGCGGCGATGTAGAGCGAACGGTTCACTTTGACATTTCTCCTTCGTTAGCCGGGCCGGTCGCTCAGCTGAAATTGAGCAGCTGGTTCGCCGACTGCTCGTTCTGGTCGGCGGTCTCGATCAGCTTCGACTGCAGCTGGAATGCGCGCGCGTTGTCGATCATCGACACCATCGCGTTCACCGGGTTGACGTTGCTGCCTTCGAGCGAATTCGGCGTGACGACGACGTTCGGGTCGGCGTCCGCCGGGTTGCCGTCGGCGGTGCGGAACAGCCCGTCGTTGCCGCGCGTGATCGTCGCCGGATCGGGGTTGACGAGCTTCATCCGGTCGACGATCGCGACCGCGGTGGGCGGGTCGCCCGGCATCAGCGCGGACACCGTGCCGTCCTTGCCGATCGTCACCTCCGCGTTCGGCGGCACCGAGATCGGGCCGCCGTTGCCGAGCACCGGCTGGTTGCCGGCGGTGACGAGCTGGCCGTTCTCGTCGACCCGCAGGTTGCCCGCACGCGTGTACGCCTCGTTGCCGTCGGCCGTCTGCACGGACAGCCAGCCGGGCCCCTGCACCGCGACGTCGAGCGGGTTGCCGGTGCGCGAGATCGGCCCCGGCGCGAAGTCCGCGCCGGGCGTCGACGACAGCACGTAGGTGCGGGTCGTCGTCGGGTTGATCGTGCTGCCGTCGCCGAAATTCATCGGCACCGCGCGATAGGTCGCGAGCTGCGCGCGAAAGCCGGTCGTCGACGTGTTCGCCAGATTGTTCGCGACGACCGCTTGCTGGTCGAGCGCCTGCGACGCGCCCGTCATCGCCGTGTATATCAGTCGGTCCATGGCTGCCCGTTATCCGCGCGTCAGAGGTTGATGACCGCCTGGTCGACGGCCTGCTGCGTCTTGATCGTCTGCGCGTTCGCCTGGTAGTTGCGCTGCGCGGTGATCAGGTTGACGAGCTGGGCCGTCAGGTCGACGTTCGAGTTCTCCAGCGCGCTGCCCTGCAGCACGCCGTGGTTCGTGCTGCCCGGCGCGGAGATCTGCGGCACGCCCGACGCGGAGCTCTCGGCGTACTGGTTGCCGCCGAGGTTCGTGAGGCCGTTCGGGTTGTTGAAGTTCGCGAGCGCGATCTGGCCGAGCGTCTGGGTCTGGCCGTTCGAGTAGTTGCCGGTCAGCTTGCCGTCGGCGCCGATCGTGAAGGTCGTCAGCGTGCCGCTCGCGAAGCCGTCCTGCGCGAGGTTGTTCACGCCGTCCTTGCCGCCGTACTGGGTCGTGCCGGTCAGGTCGAGCGTCAGCGGCTGCGGCGTCGCGGAGCCGCCGGTGGCCGGGATCGTGAACTGGAACTGGCCGGTCGAGCCGGTGACGGGCGCGACAGGCGTCGTGCTCGCGATCTGGCCCGACGTGTTGAACGTCACCGCGCCGAGGTCGGTCGTCGGCTGGCCGTGCACGCCCGCGTACGCTTCCCACTGGCCGGCCGTCGCGCTCTTCACGAAATACATGTCGACCTGCTGCGCGCCGCCGAGCGAGTCGTACACCTGGATCGACGTCGAGTAGTTGTACGTCGTGCTGTCCGTCGCGGAGAACGGCGTCGTGACCGGCACCTTGTCCTGCGAGTTCAGGTTGAACTGGCCGGTGATCTTGGTCGTCGCGGTGGGCGCGAGGTTGGAGGTCGGCGCCTGCATCGGCACGGTCGCCGCGGTGTTGATCACGCCGCCCGCGACCGCGTTGTAACCCATCAGGTTGCGGCCCTGCGAGTCGACGATGAAGCCGTTCTTGTCACGCCGGAACGTGCCGTCGCGCGAATACGTGACCACGCCGTTGTTCGACATCTGGAAGAAGCCGTTGCCGTTGATCGCGACGTCGAGCGCATTGTTCGTCGTGTTGATCGTGCCCTGGCCGAAGCTCTGCTGCACCGACGAGATCTGCGTGCCGATGCCGATCTGGGTGTTGACCGACGTCGCGACCGAGTTCGCGTACATGTCCGCGAATTGCGCGGTGCTCGACTTGAAGCCCACCGTGTTCGCGTTCGCGATGTTGTTGCCGATCACGTCGAGCGCGTTCGACGCCCCCGAGAGGCCGCTCAAACCTTGTTGATAACCCATTTCGGTCTCCGTTTCGTGGAAGCTGAATCAGTTGGTGGTGGAACCGCCGGTCGACGGCGCATTCGGGAAAATCGACGCAACCTGGGTGAGCGGCACCGTCGTGCCGTTCGACAGCACGAGCCCCGCCGTGCCATCCGCCTGCTTGATCACGCTCTGGACCTGCGCGGCCGACAGCACGGTCGGCGCATACGTCTTGCCGTCGGCGCCGGTGTACTGCGCGCTCACCGTGTACTTGCCGTTCGGCAGCGTGTTGCCCGCCGCGTCGGTCGGCGTCCAGTTGAACGGCACGGTGCCGGCCGACTGCTTGCCCGCCTCGATCGTGTTGACGACGACGCCCGCGTCGTTCTTCACGGTGATCGTCAGGTTCGACACGTCCTTCGTGAGCGACACGCCGAACGGCGACGCCGCGCCGCCCTTCACCGCGACGCCGTTGCCCGGCGCGAGCACGTTGGTGCCGATCAGGAGCGCCGCCTGCGTCTGCTGGCCGGCCGTGAGCTGCGTCGACAGCGACGTCAGCGACGTGTTGAGCTGCGCGATGCCGCTCACCGTGTTGATCTGCGCGAGCTGCGAGGTCATCTGCGAGCTGTCGACGGGGCTCGTCGGGTCCTGGTTCTGCAGCTGCGTGACGAGCAGCTTCAGGAACGTCGTCTGCAGGTCGCTCGCCGACGTGGTCGACAGCGTGCTGCCCGTCGACGTGCCCGTGGCCGACGTGCCGTTCGTCGACGTGTTCTGCGTGTTCATCGTGTCGGTCGGCAGGGTCGACATGGACGTGCCGTTGCCGCCGATCGTCGTGGAGGAGGATGCCATTCGTCAGGCCTTCTGTCGGATGAGTGGAGACGCGGCTCAGGTGCCGATCGTCAGGGTCTTCAGCATCAGCTGCTTCGCGGTGTTCAGCGTCTCGACGTTGGCCTGGTACGAGCGCGACGCCGAGATCATGTTCACCATTTCCTGCACCGGGTCGACGTTCGGCATCTGCACGTAGCCGTTCGCGTCGGCGGCCGGGTTCGCCGGATCGTAGGTCGACTTCATCGGCGACGGATCGTCGATCACCTTCGCCACGCGCACGCCGCCCACGCCCTGGCCGGACGCGGTGCGCGCGCGGCCCTGCGGATCGGCCGCGAACACGACCTGCTTCGCCTTGTACGGCTTGCCGTCGGGGCCGGTCGCGCTGTCGGCGTTCGCGAGGTTCGAGGCCGTCACGTTCAGGCGCTGCGACTGCGCGGACAGCGCCGAGCCGGCGACGCCGAAGATGTTCATCAACGAGGGCATGGAGGCTCCTTATTGCGGACTTGCGGTTCGGTTACAGGCGGCGCGCGGTCACGAATTCGACGTGATCGCGGCGATCATCGCCTTGATCTGCTGGGTCATCACGGTCATGCCGCTCTCGTAGTGCAGCGCGTTGTCCGCGAACTGCACGCGCTCGACGTCGAGCTCGACCGTGTTGCCGTCGAGCGCGGGCTGCGTCGGCTGGCGGTATTGCGCCCGGCCGTAGCTGTCGGACGGCCCGCCGGTCGGAATCAGCTGCACGGTGCCGGCCATGTGGCCCGCCGCGGTCGACGCCATCGTCATGCCGCTCGTCACGCCGGCCGGCTGCGCCATCGCGAGCGGCGCCGCGTTGCTCGGCGCAAGGCCGCCGCCTGCCTGCTTCAGCGAGCGCGCGAGCGTCGACGAGAAATTGACGTCGCGGGCCTGGTAGCCCGGCGTGTCGGCATTCGCGATGTTCGACGACAGCAGTTCCTGCCGATAGGCGCGCACGTCGAGCGCCTGGCGGCCGAACGCGAATTCGGCATCGAGTTTGTCCAGCATCTGTGCGTCTCTCCGTTTCAAGCGCTGCACCGCTCTTTCGCCGCGCGGCGGCCAAAGAGGCTTTTTTCCATGACACGCATGGTAGGCGGCGCACGCAACCGGCAATCGGACGAATAACGCGGCAAAGGCCCCCTCTATTCATCGTTTGCGCGGCGGCCCCGCTCCCTAGAATGCAATCCGGAACAACGGATCGAGGACACGGCGATGACCGGCAGCGCACTTCGCAGCGACAACGGACGGCGGCCGCGCATGCGGCGCGCGTTCGCGCTCGCCGCGGCGCTGTGGCTCGGCGCCGCGCACGCGGCGGACGACGGGATGATCGTGATTCCCGGGCGCGGCGAGACGGCCGAGACCGCGCTCGCGGCCGCCGGCGCGGCGAGCGCCGGGCGGACGGCGGGGCCCGCGCAGGCAGGCATGGCGCCGGAGATGGCCCAGGCGGTGCGCGCGACAGGCGTCGGCGCGCAACCGGCGGGCGTCGTCACGGTGGTGCCCGGCATCAACGCCGCAAACGCCACAAACGCCGCGACGATCGCGGCCGGGCAGCCGGCCGGCGCGCCGGCGTTCGAGCCGCGCACCGTCACGGTCCTGCCGGCCGCACCGGCCCCCGCGCCTGCCGCCCCGCGCATCGCCGCGCCGCCGGCCGGCAACCCCGCCCCCGCCTATGGCGCCGCCCGCTCGGCCCGGCCGGCCATGGCTGCCGGCGATCCGGGCCGGATCGTAACCGTCGTCGCGGGCACGGCCGCCCAGTCCGGCGCACCCGATCCGCGCACGCCCCTGCGCCCGGCGCTCGCGCCCCGGCAGCCGGCGCTGCGCGCCAGCCCGGCCGTGCCGGCCCCCGCGACGCTGCCCGGCCAGCAGGATCCCGAAGCGATCCAGCGCACGGCGCTCGCCTTCCTTCAGCAGCAGATCGCCGGCCTGCCCGGCAAGACGACCGCGACCGTGTCGCCGTCGCTGCCGCGCGGGCTCGCCGCGTGCACCACGCTCGAACCGTTCCTGCCGACCGGCGCGCGCCTGTGGGGCCGCACCACGGTCGGCGTGCGCTGCGCGGGCGAGCGGCCGTGGACGGTCTACCTGCAGGCGAAGGTCGTCGTGCAGGCCACCTATTACGTCGCCGCGCGGCAGATCGCGCCGGGCGAGCCGCTGACGGCGGCCGACCTGGTCGCGCGCGACGGCGACCTCACCGTGCTGCCGCAGGCCGTGATCACCGATCCGTCGCAGGCGATCGGCGCGACCGCGCTCGCGCGCGTCGCGGCCGGGCTGCCGCTGCGCCAGGACATGCTGAAGAGCGCGGCATCGGTGTCGGCCGGCCAGACCGTGCGGGTCGTCGCGGCCGGGCCGGGTTTCACGATCTCGGCCGAAGGCAGCGCGCTCGCGAACGCGGCGCCGGGCCAGTCGGTGCGGGTGCGGTTGGCGGCCGGACAGATCGTCACGGCGATCGTCAAGGACGCCGGAACGGTGGAGATTCCGCTCTGACACGGCAAGTTTCTGATTCTCAAGCGGATTGACCGGGGCCGGGGATGCTAAAGTTTGGCCCCGCCTTGCCGTTATCTGGGTCAAACCGCACAGGAACACCATCGTGAAAATCGATCCGACGCCCAACCCGAACACCCGCGCCCCGGCCGCGACCGGCAACGGCGCGGGCCGCCCGCAGCAAGACGCGCCCGCGACGGCCGCCCCGCAAGCAGGCGCCGCAGGCGCGCGCGGCGGCGATGCGACCGTGAACCTGTCGGGTTTGTCGGGCCAGCTGCGCACGCTGTCGGCGTTCGGCAGCACCGACATCGACACGGGCCTCGTCCAGTCGATCAAGGACGCGCTGAACAACGGCACGCTGACGATCGACGCGAGCAAGATCGCCGACGGCGTACTGAATACCGCCCGCGAGCTGCTGCAGCAGCAGCGCCCGCAGGGCAGCTGATCCGGCCCGCAAGGCCGGCCACCCCGGTTTGCCGGCGTGCGGCCCGTCCGCGCGGCGGCCTGATGAGCGAATGGCGATGAGAGACGAGCTGCTGGCCACGGTCAACGACGAACACGCGACGGTCGAGGCGTTCGCGTCGCTGCTCGCGTATGAAGAAAAGGCGCTGACGACGCCCCAGCCGCTCGCGATGCTGCCGGACATCATCGAAAAGAAGACCGAACTGATCGACCGCCTCGCGCAGCTCGAACGCACGCGCGACACCCAGCTGGGCGCGCTCGGCTTCCCCGGCGGCAAGAAGGGCATGGACCAGGCGGCCGAGCGCGACGCGCGCCTGTCCGGCCGCTGGCAATTGCTGCAGCAGGCCGCCGAACGGGCCCGCCAGGCCAATGCGAACAACGGCATGCTGATCCGGATCCGGATGGATTACAACGAACGCGCGCTCGCGGTGCTGCGCTCCGCGCCCGCGGCGGTCGGCTTCTACGGGCCCGACGGGCGCGTGTCGTCCCTGGTGCGCTGAGCGCCGGCTTCAGAATACTTCGACAGACCGGGCCCGAGCCTGGCGCGAACGTCCTCCGATACACTCAGCGCACCCGCGCTGGGTCGCCAATCACAACAATCGGAGGGCCTCCATGCATCATTCCCGTCTTGCGCTCAATGCGTTGTCACCCCGCCTCGCCGCCGCCGCGGCGCTGGGCGCCGTCCTGACGTTCTCCGCCACGCACGCAATGGCCGCCGCCCCCGCGCCGCTGCCGACCC
This sequence comes from Burkholderia stagnalis, assembly GCF_902830275.1. Classification (GTDB taxonomy): domain Bacteria; phylum Pseudomonadota; class Gammaproteobacteria; order Burkholderiales; family Burkholderiaceae; genus Burkholderia; species Burkholderia stagnalis. The sequence continues at coordinate 157,183 of NZ_CADESW010000006.1, forward strand.
CGACGGGCGACATGTCGCTGTCGCCGGCCGGCCCCGATGTCGCGCCGGCCTCGCCGCCGGGCGGGGCCGCCGCATCGCCGCGCGCGGCGCGCCGCGGCGCCGGCACCTACACGTACCTGCGCTGCTGGTACCGGATCGACGCGGATCCGCTGAAGCCGGCCGCAACCTACGAATGGGCGCGCGATGCGGGCAGCGGCGACTGGTACCGGGTGTCCGGCTACTGGTGGGCCGACGGCGTCACGCAGTGGAAGAACATGTTCTACAGCACGACGTCGCAGGACACGCTCGCCGACGTGTGCCGCAAGACGCTGGCCGCGAAAGGCATCAAGGCCGATCTCACGCAGGCGGTCGCGGCCAACAACGCGCTGTCGTTCAACTACACCGTCTGGACGATCGACGCCGCGCAGCAGGACGCGCGCGTGAACAAGCTGATCGTGTTCGGCGACAGCCTGTCGGACACCCAGAACATGTTCAACGCGAGCCAGTGGAAGCTGCCGAACGGCACGAGCTGGCACGCGGGGCGCTTCAGCAACGGGCCCGTGTGGCCGGAATATCTCGCGAACGCGCTGCGGCTGCCGTTCTACAACTGGGCGATCGGCGGCGCGGCGACCGACCAGCACCTCGTCGTGCCGGGCCTCGTGCAGCAGATCGACTCGTGGCGCGAATACATGGAGCGCGCCCCCGACTACCGGCCCGGCAACACGCTGTTCGCGGTGTTCGCGGGCGGCAACGACCTCGTGAATTACAACCGCACGCCCGAGCAGGCGGCGAACGCGGTGCGCGACAGCCTCGACAGGCTCGCCGCGGCCGGCGCGACGCGGATCATGCTGGTGACGCTGCCGGACGTGTCGCGCGCGCCGGTGTTCGCGACGCGCAGCGACACGGCGAGCGTGGCCGCGCAGGTGAAGGACTACAACAAGCGCCTCGCCGACGCGGCCGCCGCGCTGCGCGCGCGCTACGGCGCGACGCTGCGGCTCGAGGTGTTCGACGCGTACGCGCTGTTCGACGACCTGCTGAGCCACCCGGCCAAATACGGCTTCGACGATTCGGCGCGCTCGTGCCTCGACATTCCGAAGCCGTCGTCGTTCACCTACGTGGTCGCGCAGACGCCGCGCGCGGACTGCCGCGACCCGGCCCGCTTCGTGTTCTGGGACACGCTGCACCCGACCACCCGCACGCATGCGTGGCTCGCGGAGCAGGTCGTGCCGTTCGTGCGGGCGCGGTTGCTGAACTGATCGCGGCGGGCGACGAGCGGCGAGCGGCGGGCGGCGGGCGACGGGCGGCGGGCGGCGGGCGGCGGTCGACGGGCGGCGGGCGAAGATCGGCGTGGGGCGGCAGGTAGCGCCCCCGCCGGCCTCACCCACCGGCCCTCATGCCCTCATGCCCGCGCGGCCTACAGCAGCGGGCACGGCGTCACCTGCGTGCCGCGCTCGGCGCACAGCCGCTCGTAGTCGCGCAGGTAATCGCGTTCATCGTCGGTCAGCAGGTCGACGTCGATCAGATCCCAGTCGTAGCCGACCGTGACGATGTTCTCGAACCGCATCGTGTCCGGCGCGTCGTCGCCCGCGTGGATGATCACGATGTTCTCGATCCGCACGCCGCCCTTGCCCGGCACGTAGATGCCCGGCTCGACCGAGATCACCGCATTCGGCACCAGGCCGTACGTCGAGCCCGGCGCGAACCGCACCCCGCCCTCGTGCACGTGAATCCCGACGCCGTGCCCGGTGCCGTGGCCGAAGTCGTAGCCATGATCGCGGCACACCTGCCGCACGGCCGCATCGACGTCGCCGCCCGTCGCGTCTTTCGGGAACGGCGTGACGAGCCCCTTGATGCACGCCTTCAGCGCGACCGTGTAGATCTCCCGCTGCCACGGCTGCGCGACCGTCTCCGGGCGGGTCCGGCGCAGCACGACGCGCGTGCAGTCCGTCGCGAAACCGCCTTCGTAATAGGCGCCGCTGTCGAGCAGCACGAGTTCGCCTTCCGTCAGCTCGACGTCGGCGCTCGCCGCCGTGTAATGTGCGGACGCGCTGTTCGCGCCGTTCGCCGCGATCGACGGGAACGTCAGCGCGACCGCCGAGCGCGCGCCATACGCGTCGTTGATCGCGCGGGACAGGTCGTATTCGGAGTGCCGCTGCCCCGGCTCGCCCGCCTTCGCCCAGCGCATCGTCTCGGCGATCGCCGCGGAGCTGCGCACGAACGCGGCGCGGAACTGGTCGAGCACTTCCGGCGTCTTCGCGGCCCGCATCGCCTCGACCGGATTGAAATCGGCGTGCGCCGCCTGCGGCCACACGCGGCGCACCGTGTCGGCGAGCGCGCAGTTGACCGACTCGAAGCCGTAGCACAGGTGCTCGACCGCGAACGGCGCGAGGAAGCGTTCGAGCTCGGCGAAGTCGCGCCGGATCACCCGCAGCGCCGGATACGATTCGAGCGCGACCGGGCAGCGGTCGCAGCCTTCCGGCAGGAACAGCGCGACCTGCTCGCCCACCACGAACAGGAAGCCGAGATGCGACGACGCGTTCGGGATGTGATAGCCGCGGCTGTTCAGCAGATAGCTGAGATCGTCCGATGCGCAGGTGACGAACGCGGTCTTGCCGTGCGCCGCGCCGGTGTGCGCGGCGAGCCGCTGGTTCAGCGTCGCGATGTTCCGCGCGACGCTCACGCCGGTGATCGATTCCGGCAGCTCGAAGATCGGCCGCTCGACGACCCAGCCCGGCAGCGCGATCGCCCGGTCGATTTCGCGGCCGACGAGGCTCGTCCACTCGAGCGGCGCCGCCTGCGTGCTCGCGAGCAGCCGGTCGCGCTGCGCGACGCTGATCCGCAGCCCGTCGTAGCCGATCCGCTCGAGCCGGCCCGCACGGGCGACCAGCCAGTCGGCCATCGACGTCCAGATCGACGCGTTCAGCCCGAGCTTCTCGACGTGCACGCGCGCCGGATCGCACTGCCGGTCCGCCTGCAGGTGATAGCGCCCGTCGACGAACAGCACGAACTGCGGCACGCCAAGCGCCTGCGCGGCCGCCGCGGCGAGGAAGATGCCGCAGCCCGCCGAGCCGTCGAAGCCCGACAGCGCGTAGCGCGGGTTGTTGCGGCTCGGCAGGTACTCGGTGATGTATTCGTCCTGCGACGTGACGACCACGGCGTCGAGCTGCACGGCGTCGAGCAGGCGCGACAGCCCTGCCTGTGTCTCGTCAACGGATGCATCGTACGGAGGAAGGCCGGAGAAACTGTATTTCAGTCGATCGATCATCGGATGCCCACATTGTTCATTGTTGTCTGGGCGCGCGCGGATGCGCCGGGATGCGCGTGTATCCAGCGTGCCTGCCCATGCGGCAGAGCGAGGAAAATTATGGTGCCACTAAAATTTTTGCGCCGCGCGAGAAAATCTAGAGCAGGTCGGAATCGAGGTCAAGCCAAAATTTTAGCGGGACTAAAATTTTCAGCGCAGGCGCCGTGCGCGGGCACCGCGCGCGGACGCGCCCGAACGAGGCTGCGCGGTACAATGCGCCGGCATCATCGTCCGAGCAGTCGCGCTTCGTGCGATTCACGGAAGGAAACGGCCCGGCGACCGCACCGCGTCCACCGTTGGCCTTCCACTCGTTGCCACGAAGGAGATTCATGGATTCATGCATCATGCATATCGGCCAGCGTATCCGGCGCCTGCGCCGGGAATCGAGGAAGACGCTGCTGGAAGTCGCCGCCGAAGCCAATCTGTCGATCGGGTTCCTGTCCCAGGTCGAGCGCAATCTCACCGGCATCTCCATTTCGTCGCTCGTCAACGTCGCCAATGCGCTGAACGTGCCGCTCGGCGAGCTGATCGAGCAGCCGCGCCAGGCGCAGCCCGATTCGCACCAGGGCAGCCGGGAGTCGTATGCGCTCGACCGGACGCAGCAGCACTACGAGCGGCTCTCCACCACCTTCGACGGCAGCCTCATCAACGCCGTCAAGGTGCGGATGATGGAAGGCTACCGCTCGGAATGGGTCGCGCACGGCGGCGACGAATTCGTCTACGTGCTGGCCGGGCAGGTCTGCTACACCGTCGGCAAGAAGGACTACCCGCTGTCGCCCGGCGATTCGATTCACTTCGACGCGCGCAAGCGGCACCGCGTCGCGAACGTGGGCGACGGGCCCGCGGAACTGATCGTGGTCGGCACGCTGCCGCTGTTCGACGACAGCCGCTCCGAGTTCGCCTCCGCATCGGTCGAGATCATGCCGCCCGGCAGCGACACGGCGCTGCGCGCCGGCGAGCCGCGCGTGAGCCGCCGCCTCGCGGCAGCGCAGCCCGTGCGCAATGCGGACCCGGCGCCGCCCACCGCGCGCAAGGCCAGGAACAAGGCCGTGGACAAGGCCGCATCCGGCAAGCGGCCGGTGGCCGCCGCCGCGGCCAGCAAGCGCGCCACCCGCGCGAAGCAATGAGCCGCGCGGGCCGGCGCGGCGTCACTCGTCGACGTTGACCGCCTGCGCCACGGCCCGCACCCGTTCGCGATGCACGGCGTCGCGAATCTTGCCCGGATCGCCCGGGAACCCGCTCGCGATCGCCCCGGCATCCACCGCGCGTGCGGCCATCAATGCCACTCTCAAACGCTCCGCCTGCGGATACGGCTGCGCCTCCAGCCCGAGCCGGCCGCGCGCATCGGCTTCGCACGCCTGCACCATCTCCGCGAAGCGCGCGGGCTTGCGCAGCGCGTCGGCGCGCTCGAACAGCCGCACCAGCGCCGCCGCGCCCATCTCCATCACGCGATGCAGGTTGCCGTGCTCGCGCGCGACGACGAGCGCGAGGTCGCGGCATTCGTTCGGCACCCGCAGCCGCTCGCACAGCGGCTTCAGCAGCTCGACGCTGCGCCCTTCGTGGCCGATGTGGCGCGGCAGGACATCCTCGGGCGTCGTCGCCTTGCCGAGATCGTGCGTGAGCGCCGCGAAGCGCACCGCGAGCGAATAGCCCTGCTTCGCCGCATGGTCGACCACCATCATCACGTGCACGCCGGTGTCGACTTCCGGGTGGTAGTCCGCGCGCTGCGGCACGCCCCACAGCGCATCGACCTCGGGCAGGATCCGCGCGAGCGCGCCGCACTCGCGCAGCACCGAGAACATCCGCGACGGCCGACGCTCCATCAGCCCGCGCGCAACCTCCTGCCACACGCGCTCGGCGACGAGCGCGTCGGCCTCGCCCGCATCGACCATCCGCCGCATCAGCGCGAGCGTGTCGCCCGCGATCGTGAAATCGGCGAAGCGCGCGGCAAAGCGCGCGATGCGCAGGATCCGCACCGGATCCTCGACGAACGCGTCGCCCACATGCCGGAACACGCGCGCGCGCAGGTCGGCCTGCCCGTCGAACGGATCGACCACGGGCCCGACCAGCGAGCCGTCCGGGCTCACCTCGCGCGCCATCGCGTTGATCGTCAGGTCGCGCCGCGCGAGATCGTCCTCGAGCGTCACGTCCGGCGCGAAGTAGAACTGGAAGCCGTGATAGCCGGCCGCCGTCTTGCGCTCGGTGCGCGCGAGCGCGTATTCCTCGTGCGTCTGCGGATGCAGGAACACCGGGAAATCCTTGCCGACCGGCTTGAACCCCTGCGCGACCATCTGCTCGGGCGTCGCGCCGACCACGACGTAGTCGCGGTCCTGCACCGGCGCGCCGAGCAGCGCGTCGCGAATCGCACCGCCTACTGCGTAGACCTTCATGGCAACGACTCGTATTTGGCGATCACGTGCGTCTCGCGGCGCGCATCGTCGATCCATTGCTGCACCGCCGGCAACGCGGTCACGCGCTCGACGTAGCCGGACGCTTCCGGCGACAGGCCCGGCGCATACGTGTTGAAGCGCATCACGACCGGCGCGTACATCGCATCGGCGATGCCGAATTCGCCGAACAGGAACGGCCCGCCGGACGCCTCGAGGCATTCGCTCCAGATCGCGTCGATGCGCGCGACGTCGGCGAGCGATTCGGGCGTCGCGCCGCGGCCCGGCAGCGACGCGCGCACGTGCATCCCCATCTGCGTGCGCAGCGCCGCGAAGCCCGAATGCATCTCGGCGCTGATGCAGCGCGCACGCGCGCGCTCGAGCGCGTCGGCCGGCCACATCGGATGCTGCGGATAGCGCTCGGCGAGCGTCTCGGCGATCGCGAGCGAATCCCAGATCGCGAAGCCGTGATCGTCGACGAGGCACGGCACCTTGCCGGTCGGCGAGTGCTCGAGGATGCGCGCGGTCGTGTCGTCGCGATCCAGCTCGACGACGATTTCGTCGAACGGAATGCCGAAGTGCCTGAGCAGCACCCACGGCCGCATCGACCACGACGAGTAGTTCTTGTCTCCAATGACGAGTTTCATGACTGAGTTCCCGGAAAACGCAGGGTGAAGGTTAGCGGCGCGAGCGGAACCAGTCGAAGCGCGAACGCTCCGCCGCGTCGCCGAGATAAACCGGCGCAATGCTTTCGAGGCTCGCCGGCTCGATGCCGAGCTCCGGTGCGAGCGGGCCGGACAGCACGTTCGGCACCGACATCGACGCGAGATTGTCGCGGGTGATCACCGGCTCGCCCGGCAGGCATTCGAAGAACGTCGCCTGCAAGCGCGCGAGCGCGTCGGGCAGCCGCACGATCCGCGCCTGCCGGCCGACCAGCGTGCCGCAGTAGCGCACCAGCGCCTCGAGCGTATAGACCGTCGGGCCGCCGAGTTCGTAGGTCTTGCCGTGCGCGGCCGCGAGGTCGAGCGTGTTGACGAACGCGCGCACGACGTCGCCGACGAACACCGGCTGGAACTGCGCGTCGGGCATCGCGAGCGGCAGCACCGGCAGCGTGCGCTGCAGGCGCGCGAAGGTGTTGAGGAACGCGTCGCCGGGCCCGAACACGACCGACGGACGGAAGATCGTCAGCGCGAGCGAATCGGTGGCCGCGATCGCATGCAGCGCCGCTTCGCCGTCGCCCTTCGAGCGCTGGTACATGCTCGGGCCGTTCGAATCCGCGCCGAGCGCGCTCATGTGCAGCAGGCGCCGCACGCCGGTCTCGACGCACGCGCTCGCGAACGCGGCCGGCAGCGCGACGTGCGCGCGCTCGAAGCCGGGGCCGTACGGCGTGCCGTGGCCGCCATGCAGCACGCCGACGAGGTTCACGGCCGCGTGCGCGCCCGCGACGAAGCGGGCGAGGCTGCGTTCGTCGAACGCGTCGAGCTCGACGATCTCGACCGGCAGCATCATCAGATGGCGCGCATGGTCGCGGCGGCGGGTGCCGATCCGCACCTGCCTGCCCGCTTCGATCAGCGCGTTCACGAGCCGGCTGCCGATGAAGCCGGTGCCGCCCAGCAGCGCAACGGTCTGGCGATCCATGTTCGAGTCTCCACCGGGCCCGTGCCCGCGAATGACGGGCCCTAAAGCACACTGCCGCGTCGTGCGCGGCAGTGTGCGGGTTGCGGTTGCGGATCAGGGCGAGATCGTCCCTAGCCGCTTCTTCAGCGACTGCGGCTTCCCTTCGAACAGCGCCGCGTAATAGACCGTGTTCGACAGCACGTTCTTCACGTAGTCGCGCGTCTCGTTGAACGGAATCGTCTCCGCGAAGATCGCGCCCTCGACCGGCTGGGTCAGCACCTGGCGCCACTGGCGCGGCCGGCCCGGCCCCGCGTTGTAGCCCGCGGTGGCGAGCACCGGCGAGCTGTCGAAGTTGTTGTAGATGTCCGCCAGGTACCAGGTGCCGAGCTGGATGTTGGTGTCGATGTCGTGCATCTGCGCGCGCGAGATCGGGCCGAGGCCGAGCTTCTTCGCGACGAGCTGCGCGGTGGCCGGCATCAGCTGCATCAGGCCGCCCGCGCCCACCGACGAACGCGCGCTGGTGATGAAGCGCGATTCCTGGCGGATCAGCCCGTACGCCCATTCGATGTCGAGGCCGGTCGACTGCGCGTAGCGCTCGACGATGTCGCGATACGGCGACGGGTAGCGCAGCGTGAAGTCGTGCTCGGCCTTCGTGCGGTCGGCGGTGTTCACCGTGCGGTCGAGCAGCTCGACGCGCTTGCCGTATTCGGCGGCCGCGAGCAGCTGGCGGTCGGTCATCCCGCGCAGCGGCCAGTTCCATTCGCGGTTGCCTTCGAGGCGCAGGTTCAGCGCGTAAAAGCGCTGCGCGAGCGCGAAGCCCGGCACCTTGGCCATCTCGCCGATTTCCGCGTCGCTCACCGTGGTGCGCGGCGGGATCTTCGTGCGCTGGCCGAGTTCCTCGCCGGCGAGCTGCCCGTAGAAGTTGAACTGCCCGGCGATCTGCTCGAATTCCTGGTTCGCCTGCAGCGTGTCGCCGCTCTGCTTGAGCGCGCGCGCATGCCAGTAGACCCACGCCGGATCGTCGCGCAGCGACGGCGGCATCTGCTCGATCGACCAGCGCACCATCGGCCAGTTGCCGACCAGCAGCGCGCTGCGCGTGCGCCATTCGTACGCGGAGTTCGACAGCGGCGCGTTCGCCGATTTCGCATACCAGACCGACGCGAGCGCCGAGCGCTTCAGCGCGCCCTGGTAGCCGATCGCGCCCCACGCGATCGCCTGTTCCGGCTTCGTCAGCGACGGCGCGAGCGACGTGAGCATGCCGGCCGCCTGGTCCGGATCGTTGCGCGCCATGCGGCCGATCGCGATCAGCGCGAGCTGGTGCGACGCCGCGTCGGCGCCGACGCCGCGCGCGAGGAACAGCGGCGGCGCGCTCGTCGCCTGGTCGAACCCGACCGGGCGCGCGCCGAGCGCATCGACGATCTTGCCGCCAAGCGTCGTGTAGTTCTGCTCGAATGCGAGACGCACCTGCTGCCACACGTCGTCGCTCGTAAACTGCTGGTTGACGGCGAGCGCGGTGATCAGGTCGACGCATGCGTCGCCGTAGTTCTTCGGCTCGACGAGCAGCGCGCGCGCCGCATCGGCGACGTTCTCGCCGCGCGCCGCGCGCGACGCGAGCGCGTAGCACTTCACCTGCGTGTCGTCGTCGAGCACGAAGCGCTTGTACTGCTCGTCGAACTTGCGCCAGTCGTGGCGCGCGCCGAGCACGAGCAGGTAATCGTTGCGCATGCGGTCGGCGATCGCCTGGCCGTCGTAGCGCTGCAGGAACGACAGCACGGGCGCGTCCGGCGCATCGACGCGCGCGCGGCCCGTCGCATCGAACAGCTGCGGCTTGATCTGGAAATAGTCGAGGTAGGACGGCACCGGATAATTCGGGATCATCGCGGCGAGCTGCGCGGCCTTCGCGGCGTCGTTGCGGCGCGCGGCCTCGCGCAGCTGCACGAAGGTCTGGTCGTCCCCGGAGAGCAAGTCGTCGGACGGTGCGGCGCAGGCTGCCGTGCCCGCGACGAGCGCGGCGGCCGAAAGCGTCAGCGCGACCGCGCGATATACTCGAAAAAGGCTGTTCGACATCGTTTTGAATGGAGCACGGAGTGAGCGAAAGCATAGCACGCAACCATTTGGCCGAACGGAAGCTGGCGCTGCGCAAGGCGCTGTCCCTGGCCCGTCGCGACGCCGGGTCGCAGCCCGCCGCGAACGATGCGCTCGACGCGCGATTGCGTGCGCTGCTCGAGCGGCTCGCGCCGCGCACGGTCGGGTTCTACTGGCCGCTGCCGGGCGAGTTCGACGCACGCGCGGCGGTGCTCGCATGGCGCGACGCGCAGGCCGGCCGGCAGGCCGCGCTGCCGGTGATCCGGGAACAGCGCGCGCCGCTCGAATTCCATGCGTGGGACACTGAAACGCCGATGCGCGAAGGGCATCACCGGATTCCGGAGCCCGCGTCGGGCGTGGTCGTGGTGCCGGACCTGCTGCTGATTCCGTGCGTGGGGTTCGATACGTGGCTGTACCGGCTCGGGTATGGCGGCGGCTATTACGACCGCACGCTCGCCGCGTGGCCGGGCGACGCGCTGCCGGTGACGGTCGGCATCGCCTACGAGGCATGCCGGGTCGATGCGCTGCCCGCCGAAGACCACGATCTCGCGATGCGCTGGGTCGTGACCGACGAGGAAACCTACGTGGCCGACGCGTGAGCACGGAAAGCCCGTCGAAAGCCGGCCTCGCCGTCCGGCGCGTGTGCCGTCGCGTCAAACTGCCGTCGCAATCGGCGGCCTGCACGCCCGCCGTCGCCGGCGGCCGCCGCGCGGCCGCCTACAGCGACGCCGCCGCCCGCGCGGCGGTGTCGTACAGGCCGGACGCGTGGCGCAGCAGCTGCGCCGCGTTGCCGATCTGTTCGTTGGTGAGGCCACTGTCCTTGAGCGTCTCGATCAGGCAGTGTTCGCGCACCTCGCGATACTTCAGGCACAGCTCGCGCCCGGTGTCCGTCGCGAAGAAGAACACTTCCTTGCCGCTTTTCTCGCTCTTGACGTAGCCTCGGGCGATCAGTTTTTTCAGCGCGTAGGTCGCGACGTGCGTATCCTCGATGTTGAGCACGAAGCAGATGTCGGCGAGCTTCTTCTTGCGTTCGCGATGGCTGACGTGATGCAGCAGCGACACCTCGACCGCCGTCATGTCCTTCGCGCCGGCGGCCGACATGCACCGCACCATCCAGCGGTTGAATGCGTTGCCCGCCATGATGAGCCCGTATTCGAGCTCGGACAGCTCCGCGCTCGAATCGGAAACCAGGTGTTCGGAAGAAACGAACTGGGGCGGTTGACGCTTCATGAGGCACTCGGCGCGGGCAGGAGGTCAGGGTGTGCCGAGTGTACGACACCTGCCTGCGGGCACCAGCTAGGCAAAAACGCTTACTGGCAAGTTATCGATATCTTCTTGACAATGTGCGCTAACATGAGCGCCCGAACCGTGCCAGAACGATGACGCATCCACGCATCTACCCGCTCGGCGACGCCGCGCTCGTCTGCGAAGTGCCGCCTCCCGCCACGCTCGATTGCCAGCGCCGCGTCTGGGCCGTTGCCGAGGCCGCGCGCGCCTGGCCGCACGTCGTCGACGTCGTGCCGGGCATGAACAACCTGACGATCGTGTTCGACCTGCTCGCCGCGTCCGCCGAATCGCTGTCGGCCGCGCTGCTCGACGCGTGGGAGAACGCCGACGTCGAGCACGCGGACGGCCGCGAGATCGAGATCCCGGTCGAATACGGCGGCGACGCCGGGCCCGACCTGCAGGCCGTCGCCGCGCACACGGGCCTCACGGTCGACGAGGTGGTCGCGCGGCATGCCGCGGCCGAATACGTGGTGTTCTTCCTGGGCTTCCAGCCGGGCTTCGCGTATCTCGGCGGGCTCGACGCATCGCTGCACACGCCGCGCCGCGCGACGCCGCGCCTCGAGGTGCCGGCCGGTTCGGTCGGCATCGGCGGCGCGCAGACGGGCGTCTATCCGACCACGTCGCCCGGCGGCTGGCAGCTGATCGGCCGCACGTCGAGCGTGCTGTTCGATCCGTCCCGGCAGCCGCCGGCGCTGCTCCTGCCCGGCGACCGGGTGCGCTTCACCATTGCGGGGGTCCACGCGACATGAGCCAGAGCAAAGCGCCGGGCAGCATCGAGGTGTTGCGGGCCGGCCCGCTGTCGACCGTGCAGGATCTCGGCCGCCACGGTGCGCGCCATCTCGGCGTCGCGCAGGGCGGCGCGCTCGACAGCCTCGCGCTCGAGGTCGGCAACCGGCTCGTCGGCAACCGCCCCGACGCGGCCGCCGTCGAGATCACGATCGGCCCGGCCGCCTTCCGCTTCACGCGCGCGACACGCATCGCGATCACCGGCACCGAATTCGGCGCAACGCTCGACGGCAGGCCGGTGTTTTCGTGGTGGAGCCTGCCGGTCGAGGCCGGCCAGACGCTGACGCTGCCGGCCGCGAAACGCGGGATGCGCGGCTATCTGTGCATCGCGGGCGGCATCGACGTGCTGCCGATGCTCGGCTCGCGCAGCACCGATCTCGCGTCGCGCTTCGGCGGCCTCGGCGGCCGCGCGCTGCGCGACGGCGATCGTCTGCCGGTCGGCGCGCCGCCGGCGGGCGCCGGCTGCCTCGCGGCCGACGCGCCCGAGTTCGGCGTCAAGGCGCCGGCCTGGTGCGGGTTCGTGCGCGTCGACGAGCCGCCGCGCCGGCACCGGCCCACGCACGCGCCGTGGGCGATGCCGGTGCGCGTGCTGCCCGGGCCCGACTACGCGTCGTTCGCCGCGGCTGCGCAGCAGGCGTTCTGGGATGAGGAATGGCTGGTGACGGCCAACAGCAACCGGATGGGCTATCGGCTCGCCGGCGCCGAGCTGGCGCGCGAGCGGCCGGTGGAGCTGCTGTCGCACGCGGTGCTGCCCGGCACGATCCAGGTGCCGCCGAACGGGCAGCCGATCGTGCTGATGCACGACGCGCAGACGACGGGCGGCTATCCTAAGATCGGGACGGTGATTCGCGCGGACCTGTGGAAGCTCGCGCAAGCGCGCCTGAACCTGCCGATCCGCTTCGTGCGCACGACGCCGGACGTCGCGCGCGACGCACTCGCCGCGGAGCGTGCCTACCTGCGGCAGATCGACGTCGCGATCGCGATGCGCGAGGAGGCCCGCCAGCGCGCGCAGTCGCGCGCGGCATGACGATACCTGTGCAATAACAGGCGCCGCGTCCAGGCGCCGCATCACGCAATAAGTGGACGAGGAACATCATGGAAATCGATCTGAACGCCGATCTCGGCGAGGGATACGGATCGGACGAGGCGCTGCTCGATCTCGTCACGTCGGCGAACGTCGCGTGCGGATGGCATGCGGGCGGCCCGAACGCGATGCGCGACTGCGTGCGCTGGGCCGTGCAGAAGGGCGTGTCGATCGGCGCGCATCCGAGCTTTCACGATCCGGAGAATTTCGGCCGCAAGGAAATGCAGCTGCCGGCCGGTGACATCTATGCGGGCGTGCTGTACCAGCTCGGCGCGCTGTCCGCGATCGCGCAGGCCGAAGGCGGCCGCATCGCGCACGTGAAACCGCATGGCGCACTGTACAACCAGGCCGCGCGTGATCCGATGATCGCCGACGCGGTGGTATCCGCGATTCACGATTTCGATCCGTCGCTCGCGGTGTTCGGCCTGGCGAACAGCGTGTTCGTCGCGGCCGCGCGACAGGCGGGGCTCGCGGCCGTGGAGGAAGTGTTTGCCGATCGCGGCTACCGCGCGAACGGTTCGCTCGTGCCGCGCAGCGAGCCGGGCGCGCTGGTCGACGACGAAGACGAGGTGATCGCGCGCACGCTCGACATGGTGCGCGACCGGCGGGTGCGCGCGGTCAGCGGCGAGTGGGTGCCGCTCAATGCGCAGACGGTCTGCCTGCATGGCGACGGGCCGCATGCGCTGGCGTTTGCGCGGCGGATTCGTGCGGCGCTGGAGAAGGCAGGGATCGATGTCGTCGCGCCGGGGGCGTTGCAGGCGGACGAGGGCGCGTGAGCGGCCGGCAGGACTGAGCCGGGACGCGAGAACCACTCACCGAAAAACAAAAAAGCGCCCATAAGGCGCTTTGCTGTTGGCTGAATACGGCCTGCGGCCGACCGTCAACGTCGAAGCCGTCCGAAGACGGCGACCGGAAAGCCATGCTCCGGATCAAAAAACGCCCGCCGCCGCCCGTTACTGCATCCCCCGGCCGGACGACGGAACGTCGCTTATCCGCAAGTCGGACTACATGCGTTTGTATCGGACGATGGTTGGCCCCGCCGTGCATGCAGACTCTCCGCGGCCGGCACGCGAATTACGTGCCGGCAACGCTAACCCCGCGCTTTATTTTTGCTACCCCGTAGAACTTATCTGTTGTTTGCAATTTTTCAACTTATGGGATGAAGAATAGATATTGGCCGAACGGGATGTCAATCGTTTTAAACGCCATTTTCTGAGGAATCGAGGGTTTTCCTTACGGATGCGCGCCACCGTGCGGGCGTGCGACGCCGCGCGCGAATCGGCAATCAAACGGGGGAGGATCAGGGCCGCGCGACGGCGCGCACTCAGTTCGCGTCGACGCGATAGCCCTGCTGGCGCAACAATTCGAGCACGCCGCGCCCGCCGCCCAGATGCAGCGCGCCGATTGCGACGAACAGGGGCCGGTTCGGCGCGGTCATTGTCGCCATCCGCGCAACGAAGCGCCGGTTGCGCTCGAACAGGATCTTGTTGTCGATCGACGCGGACAGCGCCTTCGAGCGCGACAGCCGCTCGCTCTTCGCGACGGCCCACGCGGCAAGCGCATCGGCGTCGCCGATGCGCCACAGCCGGTGCAGCGCCTTGATGTCGGCGGCGTTCTGCGCGGGCGTCTGCACCATGTCCTGCGCGAGCATCTCGCGCTGCTCGGCGAGCGTGAGGCCCGTGAACGCGCGCATCTGCTCGGCGAGCGTCTCGAGCCCGACCACCTTGCCGCCCTTCTTCTTCAGGAATACGTTCTGCAGCTGCGCCTCGGTGCCGTATTCGGTCTGCAGGCCGGCCGCCAGCGAATCGTAGGTCTCGACGACGAGCGCCGCGAGCCACGGCCGCATCTTGCGGATGCCGGCCAGCGCGGCCGGGTTGCCGCGCAGCCGCGCCGCGAGCTGCTGCCACAGCGGCTCCGGCAACAGGCGCGGCAGGCACGCGTAATTGCAGACGCCGTACTTCGACACGTCGTCCTGCGATTCGAGCAGGTCGTCCGGCGACAGCTCGAGCGCGAGCGTCGGCGATGCGGCGAGCGCCGCGAGGACGCGCGGCCGGAACGGCTGCGCGGCCGGATAGTCGGACGGGTCGCCGGTGTGCAGCGTGCCCAGCACGTAGATCGTCACCTTGCCCTTGGTCGCGACGTAGAACGGCATGCGCGCGGGCTCCGCACGCACCGCGCCGCTCGCCACCGTGCCGTTCGACACCGACGGCGGCGTGTGGAAGCCCGGCAGGCTCATGCCGGGCGGCGGCACCTGCGACGGATGGAGCGGCGCCGTCGCCGGCGCGCGCCCCTCGGCGCGCACGAGGTTGACGGGTACGACGAGGCTGGCCGCCGCGCACGCACCGGCCAGCGCCGCGCCGGACATCGTGCGCACGCTCCAGCGGCGTGCGTTGCGGTACGCGCGACGCACGCGCGTACCGCCGATGCGCACTCGGCGCGCAGACGAATCGCGCGCCGCCAAGCCTTCAGGCATTCGCCTCCCCCACCTCCTCGGCGCGGTGGCAAGCCACGTAGCGCCCGTCGACTTCACGCAGCTGCGGCTCCTCGGCCCGGCAGCGCTCGACTGCATACGGGCAGCGCTGATGGAACGCGCAGCCCGACGGCGGATTGAGCGGCGACGGCAGCTCGCCCTGCAGCTTGATCTGCACGCGGCGGTCTTCCTCGAAGATCGCCGGCGTCGCCGACATCAGCGCACGCGTGTACGGATGGCGCGGATGCGCATAGATCTTCGCCTTGTCGCCGAGCTCGGCCACGCTGCCGAAATACATCACCATCACGTCGTCGGCGACGTGCTCGACCACCGCGAGGTTGTGCGAGATGAACACGTAGCTGGTCTTGAACTGCTCCTGCAGGTCCATGAACAGGTTCAGGATCTGCGCCTGGATCGACACGTCGAGCGCGGACACCGGCTCGTCGGCGACGACGATCCGCGGATCGAGGATCATCGCGCGCGCGATCGCCACGCGCTGCCGCTGCCCGCCCGAGAACATGTGCGGATAGCGCTTCGCATGCTCGGGCCGCAGGCCGACCGTGCGCATGATCTGCGCGACGCGCTGCGCGCGCTCCTGCGCGGAGAGGTTCGTGTTGATCTCGAGCGGCTCGGACAGCGTCTGCTCGACGGTCTTGCGCGGGTTCAGCGACGCGAACGGGTTCTGGAACACCATCTGCACGCGGCGGCGCAGCTCGGCGATCGTCTGGCGGTCCGCGCCGGCGACGTCCTTGCCGTCGATCGTCAGGTGGCCCGCCGTGGGCGTCTCGATCATCGTCAGCTGGCGCGCGAGCGTCGATTTCCCGCAGCCTGACTCGCCGACGACGGCGAGCGTCTTGCCGCGCTTGAGCGAAAACGACACGCCGTTCAGCGCCTTCACCGTGCCCTGGCCGAACATCCCGCGCTTCACCGTGTAGTGCTTCGCGAGCTGGTCGGCCACCAGCACCGCATCCTCGTCGTGCGGCACGCGAGGCGTTTCGTGGATTGTTGTATTCATTGCGTCCTCCTGTCGACCGGAGTTGGCGCTTTAGCGCTTACTCCGGTCCCATGCAAAGCCGTGAGGTCGGAGTTCGAAAGATTCAGCGGCTTGATGCAGCGCGCGCGCATCGCGTCGTTGCCCGCCACGAGCGTGTCGAGCGCCGGGCGCGCCTTGCGGCAATCGTCGACGGCATACTTGCAGCGCGGCGCGAACAGGCACCCGGACGGGCGATCATCGCGGCCCGGCACCATCCCCGGCAATGCGGCAAGGCGACGCGCCCCCTTGTTGTGCTCGGGAATCGCCGCGAGCAATGCTTCGGTGTACGGATGATGCGGATGCGCGAAGATGTCCGGCACGCGATTGGTCTCGATGACCTCGCCCGCGTACATCACCGCGACGCGCTGCGCGACCTCCGACACCACGGCGAGATCGTGCGAGATCAGCACGAGCGCCATGCCGCGCTCCTTCTGCAGCTTCACGAGCAGATCCATGATCTGCGCCTGGATCGTCACGTCGAGCGCGGTGGTCGGCTCGTCGGCGATCAGCAGCTTCGGGTTGCACGCGACGGCCATCGCGATCATCACGCGCTGGTTCATCCCGCCCGACATCTGGTGCGGGAACGAATCGATGCGGCTCTTCGGGTCGGGAATGCCGACCTGGTCGAGCAGCTCGAGCGCACGGCGGTGAAGCGCGTCGCCGCGCAGCCCCTCGTGCAGCTTCAGCACTTCCTTGATCTGGTAGCCGACCGTGTAACTCGGGTTCAGGCTCGTCAGCGCGTCCTGGAACACCATCGCGATGTCCTTGCCGATGATCTTGCGGCGCGCCTTCGGCGACGCCTTCAGCAGGTCCACGCCATTGAACGTGACTTCGTCGGCCGTCACCTTGCCCGGCGCGTCGATCAGGCCCATCAGCGCCATCATCGTCACGCTCTTGCCCGAGCCCGATTCGCCGACGACGCCCACCACCTCGCCCGGCGCGATCGACAGGTTGATCCGGTCGACGGCGGGCAGGCCGTTGAAATTCACCGCGAGATTGCGGATGGTCAGTAGGTTCTCGCTCATGTCAGCCTCCGCCGGGCCGTCGGGTGCTTCAATGATTGTGCCCGATGAAGACGGGGGGGCTTCGCCCCCCCGAGCGAACAAAGAGAGCGTGGGGGTCGTTTCATATCAGGCCATCCGTTTCAGTTTGGGATCGAGCGCGTCGCGCAGCCCGTCGCCGAGCAGGTTGATCGCAAGCACCGAAATCAGGATCGACAGGCCCGGCATCGTCACGATCCACCATGCGTTGTCGATGTAGTCGCGCGCGGAGGCCAGCATCGCGCCCCACTCGGCGGTCGGCGGCTGCACGCCGAGGCCGAGGAAGCCGAGCGCGGCCGCGTCGAGGATCGCCGACGAGAAGCCGAGCGTCGCCTGCACGATCAGCGGCGCCGTGCAGTTCGGCAGCACTTGCGAGAACATCAGCCGCAGCGTGCCGGCGCCCGCCACGCGCGACGCCGTCACGTATTCCTTCTGCAGCTCGCCGAGCGCGGACGCGCGCGTGAGGCGCACGTACGCGGGCAGCGCGACGATCGCGATCGCGAACATCGTGTTGGTGAGGCCCGGGCCGATGATCGCGACGACCGCGACCGCGAGCAGCAGCGACGGCAGCGCGAGCAGCACGTCCATCACGCGCATCACCGGCGTGTCGGCCCACTTCTGGAAGAACGCGGCGACGAGCCCGAGCACGATGCCCGGGATCAGCGCGAGCACGACCGACACGAAGCCGATCCAGAACGACATCCGCGCGCCGTACATCAGCCGCGAGAGGATGTCGCGGCCCGCTTCGTCGGTGCCGAGCACGAACTTCCAGTTGCCGCCTTCGAGCCACGCGGGCGGGATCTTCACGAAATCGCGGTATTGCTCGACCGGGCTGTGCGGCGCGATCAGCGGCGCAAACAGCGCGACGACGATCAGCACCAGCACGACGATGCCCGCGCCGACGGCGCCGCGGTTGCGCGAGAAATTGGCCCAGAATTCGCGCAGCGCGAGCGTGCGCCCGCCGACCGGCGCGGTTTCGCTCGGCAAGGTGTTTTGCAGGTTGCTCATGATTTACCTCGTGTGGCGGATGCGCGGATTCAGCACGCCGTACAGCAGGTCGACGGCCAGGTTCACGACGATCACGAGGGTCGCGATCAGCAGGATGCCGCCCTGCACGACCGGATAGTCGCGGCGGCCGATCGCGTCGATCAGCCACTTGCCCACGCCGGGCCACGAAAACAGCGTCTCGGTCAGCACCGCGCCGGCGAGCAGCGTGCCGATCTGCAGGCCGATCACGGTGACGACCGGGATCAGCGCGTTGCGCAGCGCATGCACGACGACGACGCGCACGGGCGACAGCCCCTTCGCGCGCGCGGTGCGGATGTAGTCCTCGCGCAGCACTTCGAGCATCGAAGAACGGGTCATCCGCGCGATCACCGCGAGCGGAATCGTGCCGAGCACGATCGACGGCAGGATCAGGTGGCTGACCGCCGAGCGGAACACGCCTTCGTCCGGCGCGAGCAGCGCGTCGATCAGCATGAAGCCCGTCACGTGCGGAATCTCGTATTCGACCGCGATGCGGCCGGACACGGGCGTCCAGCCCAGGTACGACGAAAACACCATGATGAGGATCAGCCCCCACCAGAAGATCGGCATCGAATAGCCGGTGAGCGCGGTGCCCATCACGCCGTGGTCGACGATCGAGCCGCGCCGCAGCGCCGCGATGACGCCGGCCGGCAGGCCGACGGCGAGCGCGAAGACGAGCGCGCACAGCGACAGCTCGACGGTCGCCGGGAAGCGCGCGAAGAACTCGCCGGCCACGCTCGTGTTGGTGATGATCGACGTGCCGAGGTCGCCCGACAGCGCACGGCCGATGTAGTGGAAATACTGCACGGGAAGCGGCAGGTCGAGCCCGAGGCGCTTCATCGCCTCTGCATGCATCGCGGGATCGACGCCGCGCTCGCCCATCATCACTTCGATGGGGTCGCCCGGTATCAGGTGAATCAGCGCGAACGCGAGGATGGTGATGCCGATGAAGGTCGGGATCACCATGCCCACGCGGCGCAATACGAATCGGAACATGATGCGTCTCGTATTTTCTTGTGGGAAATGTGCGACCGGCGACGAGGAGCTCGTGGCCCCTCGCCGCCGGGTGTTTTCAAGCCGGTTTTCGTGACAGCTTACGCCTGCTGCGTTACTTCACGCTCACACCATCGAAGCGTGCGTAGCCGAGCGGCTCGATGCGCATGTCGACGATATTCTTGCGCACCGGCTGGTAGACGGTCGAGTTCGCGATCGGCGAGAACGGCACCTGCTGCGCGAACACCTGCTGCGCCTGCGTGTAGATCTTCGTGCGTGCGTCCTGCCCGTTCGTCGTGCGGCCCTTCTGGACGAGCTCGTCGAACGGCTTGTAGCACCAGTGCGAGAAGTTGTTGCCCTTGATCGCCTCGCAGCCGAGCAGCGTGCCGAGCCAGTTGTCCGGATCGCCGTTGTCGCCGGTCCAGCCGATCAGCATCGTGTCCTGCTCGCCGCCATGCGCGCGCTTGATGTACTCGCCCCACTCGTACGTGACGATCTTCGCCTTCACGCCGATCTTCGCCCAGTCGGCCTGGATCATCTCGGCCATCAGGCGGCCGTTCGGGTTGTATGCGCGCTGCACCGGCATCGCCCACAGCGTGATCTCGAAGCCGTTCGGGAAGCCGGCCTTCGACAGCAGCGCCTTCGCCTTCGCGGTGTCGTACGCCGGCATCTTCAGGCTCTTGTCGTACGACCATTGCGTCGGCGGCATCGGCGCGTTCGCGGCCTGGCCCGCGCCCTGGTACACCGATTCGAGGATCGCCTTCTTGTTGATCGCCATGTCGAGCGCCTGGCGCACCTCGAGCTTGTCCATCGGCTTGTGCTCGACGTTGTACGCGAGGTAGCCGAGGTTGAAGCCCGCCTGCGACGGCATGTCGACGTTCGCGTCGGCCTTCAGCGTCGCGATGTCGGCCGGACGCGGATAGGTCATCACCTGGCACTCGTTGCGCTTGATCTTCTGCACGCGCACGCCCGGATCGGGCGTGATCGAGAAGATCAGCTTCGCGATCTTCACTTCGCCCTTCTTCCAGTAGTCAGGATTGCCATCGAAACGGATCGTCGCGTCCTTCGTGTAGCTGCGGAAGATGAACGGGCCCGTGCCGATCGACTTCTGGTTGATGTCGGCGGCCTTGCCGGCCTTCAGCAGCTGGTCCGCGTATTCGCCCGACAGGATCGACGCGAACTCCATCGCCATGTTCTGGATGAACGGCGCGTTCGGTTCCGACAGCGTGAATTTCACGGTGTACGGGTCGACCTTCTCGACCTTCGTGATCAGCTTGTCGAGGCCCATGTCGGTGAAGTACGGGAACGACACCGGGTACGCCTTGCGGAACGGCTGGTTCGGGTCGAGCATGCGCTGGAACGTGAACACGACGTCGTCCGCGTTGAATTCGCGCGTCGGCTTGAAGAAGTCGGTCGAATGGAACTTCACGCCGTGGCGCAGGTGGAAGGTGTAGACCTTGCCATCCGGGGACACATCCCATTTTTCGGCGAGGCCCGGTTCGACCTTCGTGCCGCCGCGCTCGAATTCGACGAGACGGTTGTAGACGGTGAACGTGGCGGCGGTGAAATCGACGCCGGTGGTGTATTGCGCGGAATCGAACCCCGCCGGGCTGCCTTCTGAGCAGTAGACGAGCGTTTTGTTCGGGATCTGTGCGAATGCAGAGCCCGCGATGCCGAACGATGCCGCTGCCACGCCTGCCATGGCGGTAACACGCAGGGTGTGCAACAGACGGTTGTATTCCATGTTTCCTCCAGGTCTCCAGATCGGAACCGGCCCTCAGGGGGCCGGGTACGCGGATATTACTTGAGCTAGCGATACCGCAACAAGCTGGAGAAAAAACTCCTCTAGGCGCGCCGGCGCGGCTCGCGGCGGATGTTTCCGCTACGTGACACACGCAGCCGCCCGCGCGAGCGGCGGTTTCGATCGTGCGGCGCGTGTTTCCTTCGACAACTAAACAATTTCCGCGCCGCGGCGAACGGGCGCGGCGCTCACGCGCCAGCGTCGAGATCCGCGCTGCGCGCCGGCACGAACGCGACCGCGACGATCGACAGCGCGAGCCCCGCCATCACGTACCAGGTCGGCGCGAACGGCGAGCCGGTGACCTTGATCAGCCACGTGACGATGAACTGTCCGAATCCGCCGAACAGCATCACCGCGACGTTGTACGCGACCGACAGCCCGGTCGAGCGCACGTTGGCGGGGAACAGCTCGGCGATCATCGCGCCGAACGGCCCGTAGTAGCCCGCGAGCGCCACCGACAGCACCGCCTGCACGATGATGAGCCGCCCGATGCTCGGCGCGGCGTCGAGCCACGTGAACAGCGGATAGATCAGCGCGAACGTCAGCACGAGCGACCACAGCGACAGGCCCTTGCGGCCGATGCGGTCCGACCATGCGCCGGCGAGCGGCGACAGCACGGTGAGCAGCAGGTTGCCGACGATCACCGCGTAGAACGACTGCGCATACGGCAGCTTCAGCTGCTTCACCGCGAAAGTCGGCAGGTAGCTGATCAGCACGTAGATCGTCACGGTCAGCGCGATCACCGCGCCGAGCCCGCACAGCACCTCGCGCGAGTGGCGCGCGAACACGTCGCCGAGCGTCGCGCGCCGCGCGCTCTGCTGCGCGTGCAGGAAGGCTTCCGAATCGGCGAGATGGCGGCGGATGTAGAAGCCGATCGGCCCGATCACGAGCCCGAGGATGAACGGCACGCGCCAGCCCCACGCGCGCAGCACGTCGGGCGTGAAGCCGCGCGTGACGGCTGCGCCGACGAGCGCGCCGATCAGCAGCGCCGCGGCCTGGCTCGCCATCTGCCAGCTGCCGTAGAAGCCGCGCTTCGAGAACGGCGCGGCTTCGATCAAGAGCGCGGTCGCGCTGCCGAACTCGCCGCCCGCGGAAAAGCCCTGCAGCAGCCGGCCGAGCACGATCAGGAGCGGGCCGCCGATGCCGATCGCCGCGTACGGCGGCGCGACCGCGAGCAGGAAGATGCCGCCCGTCATCAGCAGGATCACGAGCGACAGCGCGGCCTTGCGCCCGGCGCGGTCCGCATACAGCCCGAGCACGACGCCGCCGATCGGCCGCATGAAGAACGCGACGCCGAAGGTCGCGGTGGTCAGCAGCAGCGACGAATATTCGCTGGACGTCGGGAAGAACAATTCTGCGATCACGACCACCATGAAGCTGAAGACCGTGAAGTCGTACCACTCGAGCGCGTTGCCGATGACCGCCGCCACCACTGCGCGCCGGTTCAGCGCGCGCTCCGGACTGACTGAATTCGTTGAACCCGCAATCGTCGCCATGCGTGTCTCGCCCCTCGTGAAGTCGCCGTGCCGGAGTGCGCCGCGCGGGAGCCGCTGCTGCGCGCCGGTCTGGAGCGAGTGTAGAAAGGTGCGGAACCGTTTTCAAGCATTAAAAAACGCCAGCCATCCATCGATGGCGGGCGCTTCATGATTGCTGCGGCACCGCATGATGCCGCGCGGGCGTCACGCCTTCTTCGAGAATGCGCTGCACCAGCCCTTGGCTGCTACCTGCTTGCCCGGGAATGCGCCGCACGGGCCGGATGCGGAGCCCGGCTTGCCCTGGTACAGCATGCAGGCCGCGCAATCCTGGCCCGCTGCGTACTTCGCATACTTCGCCTTGTCGACCTTGGTGGCGTCTGCCTTGTAGCCGAGCGCCTGCGCGGTCGGATCGCTTTCGGAGAGCATCGGCAGGTCGGCGGCCAGCGCTTCGCGCGACGACAGCGCGACGGCAGACACGGCGGCGACGCTCGTGATCAGGAAACTGCGACGGGATGTTTTCATGAGGACTCGCTCCAACGTTATAAGTTTGAAAGCTGTTCTAGCGACAGCCGTTCGACAGCATAACGCCCGGGCGCGGGAATGTGCGGCCCGAAATGCCGGAGATAAAAGAATTAACACGGATGGTTTCGCCGCTTGCCGCGGCGCCTCCCGCCGCCCGCCGCCCGCCTCCCGCCTCCCGCCTCCCGTCACCCGTCACCCGTCACCCGTCACCCGTACGCAGTCATGTCGCCCACCCGCTGCGCGAGCGCGAGCGCCGCGGTGAGCCCCGGCGACTCGATCCCGAACAGGTTCACGAGGCCGCGCACGCCGTGCTGCGCCGCACCCTGCACGATGAAATCGGCAGGCGCTTCGCCGGGCCCCGCGACCTTCGGGCGGATGCCCGCATAGGCCGGCTGCAGCGCACCGTCCGGCAGCGCCGGCCAGTACGCGCGGATCGATGCGTAGAACGCGTCCGCGCGCGCCGGATCGACGTCGTAGCGCAGCGTGTCGATCCATTCGACGTCCGGCCCGAAGCGCGCCTGCCCGGCGAGGTCGAGCGTCTGGTGGATGCCGAGCCCCGCGCGGTCCGGCAATGGATAGACAAGGTGCGAGAACGGCGCGCGGCCGGACAGGCTGAAATAGTTGCCGCGCGCGAGATAGAGCGGCGGCACCCAGCGCGGATCGAGCCCGCGCGTGCGGCGCGCGAGCGCCTGCGCGCCGAGGCCCGCGCTGTTGATCACGCAGGCCGCCTCGAACTCGGCCGGCGCGTCGCCGCCCGTGCGCACGACGAAGCGCTCGCCGCGCAGCACGTCGATCGATTCGACCGGGGATTTCAATACGCAGACGGCGCCGTCGCGTTCGGCATCGCCGAGCAGCGCGAGCATCAGCTGATGCGAATCGACGATGCCCGTGCTCGGCGAGAACAGCGCCTCGACGCATTCGAGCGCGGGCTCGAGCGCCTGCGCCTCGGTGCGCGTGAGCGGCGTCAGGTCGAGCACGCCGTTTTCCTCGGCGCGCGCGGCGATCGCCTTCAGCTGCTTCACCTGCGTGGCGGAGGTTGCGACGAGCAGCTTGCCGATGCGCCGGTGCGGCACGTGATGCGTCTCGCAGAATTCGTACAGCAGGTCGCGGCCATGCACGCACGACAGCGCCTTCAGCGAGCCGCGCGGATAGTAGAGGCCAGCGTGTATCACCTCGCTGTTGCGCGAACTCGTGCCGGTGCCGATCGCGTCGGCCGCCTCGAGCACGAGCGTGTCGCGGCCGCGCGCCGCAAGTTCGCGAGCGATCGCGAGGCCGACGACGCCTGCGCCGATCACCACACAATCGATCTGCTCCATGGCTTTTCGCGTCGTTATCGCGTCGAGGGAGAGAAGACGATTGTACGTCCCGGCTCGCACGCATGCAGGACACATGTGTAGCCGGATGTATCTCGCCGATCCCGCGCCGCCGCCCGCCGCGCTCCCGAATGTCAGAACCCGATCGGGCGGCGCTTGGCCGCACCTTCGTCCGCGCGGATGTCGCGCGGCTCGACCGCGTCGCGCCCGTCGAGGCGCGCGGCGCCGAACGCATGCAGCAGCGCGCGCCGCATCGTGCGCGGCGGCGTCGCGGCGAGCACGTCGAGCGCGTCGTCGCCGAGCGTGGCCGGGAACCGCCGGCCCCACGCGTGCGACGTGCGGATCTCGTCGTAAATCGTCTGCGCGATGCGGCGCGCGCCGGCCGCGTCGGGCGGCGCGATCTCGTAGATGTTCATCCGGTTGAGCAGCGGCTCCGGAATCGCCTGCGCGTCGTTCGCGGTCGCGACCCAGATCACGTTGCCCGCATCGATCGGCACCTCGGCGAATTCGTCGACGAACACGCGCGCGGTATCGTGCTCGAGCAGCGCATACAGCGCGCCGAGCGGATCGTATTGCGCATCGCTGCCCGCCTTGTCGATCTCGTCGACCGCGATCACCGGGTTCGCATAGCTGCCGTTCACGAGCGCGTCGAACACCTTGCCCGGCTTCGCGTTCTTCCATTGCGACGACGCGCCCGACAGGATCCAGCCCGCGGTCAGCGAACTCATCGGCACGTAGTGGTACGACGTGCCCAGCAATTGCGCGAGCGCCTTCGCGAAATGCGTCTTGCCGATGCCCGGCGGGCCGAGCAGCAGGATCGGCATCAGCTCGAGCCGGTCGTCGGTCTCGAGGCACAGCGCGACCTGCTTGCGCACGTCGTCGAGCGGCTCGACGAAATTCGGCAACACCTCGCCGAGCTCGTCGAACGACGGCATCCGGTTCGGCTTCACGCAAAAGCGCAAGTTGCCGGTCTTCAGCATCCGCTCGTAGGTGGCGCGCAGTGCGTCGCTCGCGCCTTCGTTCAGATCGTTCAGCGCCGTCTCGACCTGATCGAGGTCGTACACCGTGCTGAAGGACGCCACCGCCAGTTCCTGTTTCACCATCGCCGTCGTCATACCAACCTCGCTGCCGCTTACGTACCGCACCATCAGACCCTTTCGATTTCAGTGTAGCGGGCCAGCACTCCAGCGCAAGCAAGCAGCCGCGCGCGTGTGCTGCTAGCAGGCCGCGCGCGCTGCACGCCCGCGCGGCGCGGCGTATCATCGACAGCTTGCCGGCCGCCGCGCCGGCCCCGCCGATGGCGCCGCGCGCGCCGCCGCCGCTCCCCGCTGCGAAGGAACGCCGATGTCCGTCCCCGCCGTTTCCGCCCGCGCCGATGCCGACGCGATCCGCGCCGTCGACGACGCACTGACCACGCGCCGCGCGATCCGCGCGTTCCTGCCGACGCCCGTGCCGCGCGACACGCTCGAGGCCATCCTCGAAGCGGCGAGCCGCGCGCCGTCGGGCACCAACATCCAGCCGTGGCGCGTGTACGTCGCGACGGGCGCGACGCGCGATGCGCTCGCCGATGCGCTCGCCGCGGCCTACGACGACCCCGCGCGCGACGAGAAGTACGTGGCCGAATACGACTACTATCCGCGCGAATGGATCTCGCCGTACATCGACCGGCGGCGCAAGGTCGGCTGGGACCTGTACAGCCTGCTGGAGATCCGCCGCGACGAGAAGGACCGCATGCATGCGCAGCACGCGCGCAACTTCCGCTTCTTCGATGCGCCGGTCGCGCTGTTCTTCACGCTCGACCGCGTGATGACGCACGGCGCGTGGCTCGATTGCGGGATGTTCCTGCAGGGCCTGATGACCGCCGCCCGCGCGCGCGGCCTCGACACCTGCCCGCAGGCGGCGTTCGTGCCGTTTCACCGGGTCGTCGCCGCGCATCTCGGCATTCCGGACCACGAGCAGCTCGTGTGCGGAATGTCGCTCGGCCATGCGGACCCGGCCGCGATCGAGAACCGCCTCGTCACCGAGCGCGCGCCGGTCGCCGAGTTCGCGCGTTTTTTTGCTTGAAAACGCGTGACGGGCACTTACCTTTCCTGCATGGGCGCATCGCGCGGCGCATTCGCCGCGGCGCATCCGGTCGCATCGTCGACGATGCCGATCGGGCGTAAGATGGGCGTCCGTTTCCCGCAACACCGAGACTCCGGAGAGGCTTCATGCTGAAACACGGCCTGGCCGTCCTGCTGGCGGGCGCCGCGCTCGCCGCCCACGCGCAGAGCCCCGCGCCCGCGGTCGTCGCATGGGAGATCCAGGTGGTGAGCGACGGCCAGACGATCGACACGTTCCAGCAGCACACCACCGTCGGTCAGACCCGCACCGACACCCATCGCTACCCGTCCGCCGTGCCCGTCGGCTGCGGCGACAAGGCGCGCGTCGTGCCGGTCGAGCGCACGCGCGCCGTCACCGTCGCGCCGCTCGCCGCCGACGCGAACGCGATCTCGCTCGCGCTCGACGTGCAGGAGACGCTCGACGATACGAACGCGAAGCCGGCCGACCCGTGCCTGCCGACCTCGCCGCGACAGATCGTCGCAAGCCATCCGGGGCTGTCGGTCGGCGCCGATGCGTGGACCGACTGGACCCTCATCGAGCAGCGCCCGCATCTCGTGTACCGCGTGCGCGCGCACGTCGCGAAGGACTGAGCCGCCATGTCCGCCGACGCCCTGTCCCTGCCGTTCGCCGAGCCGCACGCCGCGCCCGACGAACTCACGGCGGTCAGCTGGAACCTGCACAAGGGCCGCTCGCCGCTCGGCTTCACCGCGTGGAACGCGATGCGCAACTGGATGCAGTCGACGCACGCCGACGTGTATTTCCTGCAGGAAGCGATGGCGCGCCGGATGCCGCGCCCCGTGCTCGCGCCCGGCTTCGGCACGCCGATGGACGACGCGTACGACGACGTCTGGCATTGCCAGGCGACCGAGATCGCGGAGTCGCTCGACTGGCAGATCGCGCTCGGCCCGAACGTGTTCAAGCCGTCGTGGCGGCACGGCAACGCGATCCTGTCGCCGCACCCGCTCGACCTCGGCGGCCGCTGGGACATCTCCGCGCACCGCTTCGAGCGGCGCGGCCTGCTGGTCGCGCGCGCGACGCTCGCCGGGTCGCGCCCGGTCACGCTGCTGTGCGCGCATCTCGCGCTCACGCGCGCGGCGCGGCTGCGCCAGATGCACTGGATCGCGCACTGGATCGTGCGCCACGCGAAGGACGGCCCGCTCGTGCTCGCCGGCGATTTCAACGACTGGCGCAACGACTCGATCCCGCTGTTCGCCGAGATCGGCCTGTCCGAGGTCGCGACGCTGCTCGGCGAGTCGGGGCGCACGTTCCCCGCGTTCTCGCCGGCGCTCGCGCTCGACAAGATGTTCGTGCGCGGGCTCACGCCGCTCGAATGGAGCGCGCCGTCCGGCGAGACCGCGTGGCTGTCGGACCACCTGCCGTACATCGCCCGCCTGCGGCTCGACCCGCAGTGAGCGCGGCGGCGCGACCCTGGTCGGGTTGGGTCGGGTTGGGTCGGGTTGGGTCGGGTTGGGTCGGGTTGGGTCGGGTTGGGTCGGGTCGGGTCGGGTCGGGTCGGGTCGGGTCGGGTCGGCTCGGCTCGGCTCGGCTCGGCTCGGCTCGGCTCGGCTCGGCTCGGCTCGGCTCGGCTCGGCTCGGCTCGGCTCGGGTCGAGTCGCATCGCATCGCATCGCATCGCGTCGCGTCGGGTCGGCTCGGGTCGAGTCGGTTCGCGCTACAGTAGCGGCTTGCCCCGCCCCGAGCCGCGCCGCCATGAGCTATCTGCCGATCCTGCTGCAAATCGCCGCCGTCTACCTCGTCGCGCTCGTCACGCCCGGGCCGAACATCTTCATGATTTCGCAGCTGTCGCTCGCCGGCCGGCGCAGCCTCGGCGCCGTGTCGGCGCTCGGCGTCGGCACCGCGTCGGTCACCTGGGCGACGCTCGCGATGCTCGGCCTCGCGGCCGTGCTGCACCAGGTCGAATGGCTGTACGAAACGATCCGGATCGGCGGCGCCGCGTACCTCGTCTATTTCGGCTTCAAGCTGCTGCGTTCGAGCACGCGGCGCGATCCGGCCCCGGCGGCCGACGACGCGGCAGCGGCCGCGCTGCCCGCGCCGCAGGCGCGCGACTACCTGCGCGCGTACCGCACCGGGCTGCTCACGTGCCTGACGAACCCGAAGTCCTGCGCGTTCTGGACCAGCGTGTTCGCGGCGATGCTGCCCGCGCACGTGCCGCTGTGGTTCAACGGCGCGGCGCTGCTGACGATCGGCTCGATGTCGGTCGGCTGGTATTGCAGCGTCGCGTACCTGTTCGCGAGCCCGCGCGCGCAGCGCGGCTACCGGCGCGTGCGCCGCCCGCTCGACGCGCTGTGCGGCGCCGCGCTGGTCGGCCTCGGCGCGAAGCTCGCCGCCGATCGATGAAAGCATTTTGAAATGAAACGTTGCGCGAAATCCGCGCATCGGCCGTGGTCAAGCGCGCGAAGCACGCAAGCAGGGTAAAATAAGCAGTTCTCCGATCGTCTGTCACAGAGAAGGCGCGTGTTCGGCGCGCCGCCGGCCGATCCCCCGATCGGGCCGACGCCCTCGTTTTTCGCCCGTTACACGCGTTCCGCGACGCGCGTCCGTTTTCAAAGCCATGAGCAAATACGACACCGCCACCGTCCAATCCGTCCACCACTGGACCGACACGCTTTTCAGCTTCACCTGCACCCGTGAGCCGAGCCTGCGCTTCAACAACGGCGAATTCACGATGGTCGGCCTCGAGGTCGACGGCAAGCCGCTCGCACGCGCATACAGCATCGTCAGCCCGAACTACGAGGAGCACCTCGAGTTCTTCAGCATCAAGGTCCAGAACGGCCCGCTGACGTCGCGCCTGCAGCACCTGAAGGTGGGCGACACGGTGCTGATCGGCAAGAAGCCGACCGGCACGCTCGTCGCCGACAACCTGCTGCCGGGCAAGACGCTGTGGATGCTGTCGACGGGCACGGGCCTCGCGCCGTTCATGTCGATCATCCGCGATCCGGACATCTACGAACGCTTCGACAAGGTCATCCTGACGCACACCTGCCGCCTGAAGGGCGAGCTCGCGTACATGGACTACATCAAGCACGACCTGCCGGGCCACGAATACCTCGGCGACATCATCAAGGAAAAGCTCGTCTACTACCCGACGGTCACCCGCGAGGAGTTCGAGAACGAAGGCCGGATCACCGACCTGATCGCGACGGGCAAGCTGTTCACCGATCTCGACGTGCCGCCGTTCTCGCCGGAACACGACCGCGTGATGCTGTGCGGCAGCACCGCGATGCTGAAGGACACGACCGACCTGCTGAAGCAGGCCGGCCTCGTCGAAGGCAAGAACAGCGCGCCGGGCCACTACGTGATCGAGCGCGCGTTCGTCGACTGATCCGCCCCTCGAATTTGTGCGCGGTCAAGAAACCGGAGCGAAAGCTCCGGTTTTTTTTCGCGGGTGCGCGGCGAATTCGTAACAATGGACGAGCGCTCATCTCAAATAGTTACATTTGGACACGGCGCAAGTGGCGGCTCGCGTGTCGGTGTTTTTCCTACAACACATTCGTTCAGATTGTTCACACTTACCCTTAAATGTCCCACCCATCATGACTTTTCGCGAAATTTTGAGATATTATGCGCGGCGCGCGTCCGTAATCCGGACGCACACTGAAGGGTCGGACCAATGTGTTACAAGATGTAAATTTTGTTACCCTGGTGTGTGACAATTGCCGACCGGCCGCCGTCTACGAAAACGGCATCCGGCACGCGCCGCCGATCGGTGTCTGAATCGCTTTCTGACAGCAGGGAGAGTCATGGATACGTCGCTTAACGCGCCCGAAGGCGCCCACGCCCCGTTCCCGTCGCAGCAGCCTGCGGCGGCCTGTGCCCCTTCCACCACCCGGTCTCGCCTCACGAGCGCCGCGAGCCGCGACGCGCTCGACGCGCGGATCGCCGAACTGTCCGCCGCACTGCTGAGCGCCGACGAAGCGGCGCGCCGCCATCTGGCCGGCGAGCTGCACGACGGGCTCGGCGCCGAACTCACCGCCGCGCGTTTCGCGCTCGCGAACGTCGATACCTGGCTGCCCGCCGACGCGCCCGAAGGCTGCCGCCGCGCGCTCGACCTGGCGCTGCGCGCGCTCGACGCCGCGAGCGATGCGAACCGCCGGCTGATCGACGAGCAGGACACCCCGGCGCTCGACGCCGGCCTCGTCGGCGCGCTGTCGGCGTGGGTCGCCAGCCATGCGGAGCGCAGCGGCCTGCGCACGAGCTTCGTGTGCGCCGCCGATGCGCGCCTGCCGCAGCTCGCGGGCCCCGGCGCGCTCGCGATCTTCCGCGTCGCGCAGGAAGCGCTGTCGAACGTCGCGAAGCATGCCCGCGCGACGTCGGCCGACGTGCGGATCGAAGCGGACGGCCGCTTCCTGTCGCTGATCGCGGCCGATGATGGGATCGGTTTCTCCCGCGCGCACCGCCACGGCTATGGCCTCGCCGGCATGCGCGCGCGCTGCGAGGCGTTCGGCGGCAGCTTCGAGCTGACCGAGCCGGCCGCCGGCCGCGGCACCCGGCTCGTCGCGCGCTTCGCATGGGATGCACTGTTCGCGGCGCCGGCAACGGCGCGTCGCGCCTTGCTTTCGTGAGGTCGCGATGAGTCTGAACATCCTGCTCGTGGACGACCACGCAATCGTCCGGCAAGGCATCCGCCAGCTGCTGATCGACCGCGGCATCGCCCGGGAAGTCACCGAGGCGGAAACCGGCGGCGAAGCCGTGGCGGCCGTCGACAAACGCGAATTCGACGTGATCCTGCTCGACATCTCGCTCACCGACATGAACGGCATCGAGGTGCTGAAGCGCCTCAAGCGCAAGCTGTCGCAGACGCCGGTGCTGATGTTCTCGATGTACCGCGAGGACCAGTACGCGGTGCGCGCGCTGAAGGCGGGCGCGGCCGGCTACCTGTCGAAGACGGTGAACGCCGCGCAGATGATTTCCGCGATCCAGCAGGTCGCCGCGGGCCGCAAGTACGTGAGCCCGGCAATGGCCGAGGCGCTCGCCGAATACGTGTCGTTCGAGAACGAGCCGCTGCCGCACGAGAAGCTGTCGGACCGCGAATACCAGACGCTGTGCATGCTCGCGTCCGGCAAGCGGCTCACCGACATCGCGCACACGCTGTCGCTGTCGGTGAAGACGGTGAGCGTCTACCGCACGCGGCTGCTCGAGAAGATGCGGCTGTCGAACAACGCGGAGCTGACCTTCTACGTGATGAGCAACCGGCTCGTCGACATGGCGCCCGCGCCCGGCGCCTGACACGCGCACCGGCACGCCGCCCGGCGTACCGAAGCGCTTGTTTTGCCTGACGATTCCGCCGTCCGGTGCCGCACCGCGGCGGGTCGTGTCGGCCAGATCGGTTAAAATTTCAGGTTTTTCACTCAGTCGACGCGACGCGCCCGCGCGCGCCGGCGATCCATCCGCAATGTCCCTCTTCCGCAAGAAAAACGTCGATCGCATGATCGCCGGCGCACAGGCCGCCGGGCTCAAGAAAGCGCTCGGCGCGATCGACCTCACCTTCCTCGGCATCGGCGCCATCATCGGCACCGGGATCTTCGTGCTGACCGGCACCGGCGCCGTGCAGGCCGGCCCCGCGCTGATGCTGTCGTTCGTGATCGCCGCCATCGCCTGCGGCCTCGCCGCGCTGTCGTATGCCGAATTCGCGTCGACGATTCCGGTCGCCGGCTCGATCTACACGTATTCGTACGCCACCCTCGGCGAACTCGTCGCGTGGATCATCGGCTGGGACCTGATGCTCGAATACGGGCTCGCCGCGTCGGCCGTGTCGGTCGGCTGGTCGGGCTACCTGCAGTCGCTGCTGCAGGGCTTCGGCGTGTCGCTGCCGACCGTGCTGACGGCCGCGCCCGGCGCCGTGCCGGGCGTCGTCACGTGGTTCAACCTGCCGGCGTTCCTGGTGATGATCGTGATCACGACGCTGCTGTCGATCGGCATCCGCGAATCGACCCGCATCAACAACGTCATGGTGTTCATCAAGGTGTCGGTGGTGCTGCTGGTGATCGCGGTCGGCATCTTCCACGTCAAGCCGGCGAACTGGCAGCCGTTCATGCCGCACGGCTGGAACGGCGTGTTCGGCGCCGCGGCCGTGATGTTCTTCGCGTTCATCGGCTTCGACGCGGTGTCGTCGGCGGCCGAGGAAGTGAAGAATCCGAAGCGCGACCTGCCGATCGGCATCATCGCGTCGCTCGCGGTGTGCGCGGTGCTGTACGTGACGGTCGCGGCCGTGGCCACCGGCATCGTGCCGTCGGCCCAGTACGCGAACGTCTCGCACCCGATCTCGTATGCGCTGCAGATCGCCGGCGAAAAGTGGGTCGCGGGCTTCATCGACCTCGGCGCGGTGCTCGGCATGCTGACCGTGATCCTCGTGATGAGCTACGGCCAGACGCGCATCATCTTCGCGATGTCGCGCGACGGCCTGCTGCCGGCGATGCTGTCGCGCGTGCATCCGCGCTACGCGACGCCGTTCCTGACGACCTGGCTCGTCGGCCTGTTCTTCGGCCTGATCGCCGCGCTGGTGCCGCTCAACGTGCTGGCCGAGCTGATCAACATCGGCACGCTCGCCGCGTTCTCGATGGTGTCGATCGCGGTGCTCGTGCTGCGCCGCACGCATCCGGAGCTGCCGCGCGCGTTCCGCTGCCCCGGCGTGCCGGTCGTGCCGATCCTCGCGGTCGGCGCGTGCCTGTTCCTGATGCTGAATCTGCAGCCCGTCACGTGGGCCGCGTTCGGGATCTGGCTCGCGATCGGCCTCGTGATCTACTTCCTGTACTCGCGGCGCCACTCGAAGCTCGCGCACGGTCCTCACGACGCGCACTGACCCCACCGCTGCGCGTGCACGCCGCGCGCGGCGGCGCAGCGCCATCAAGCTGCGCAGGGCCGGGACGGGCCGCGCGCGGCGCCCCTCCCCCCGCCCGCATCGGCCGCCGCGCATATGCGCGGCGCGGCCGGACGCGGCCCGCTACGCCTCTCCCTCTCCCTCTCCCTCTCCCTCTCCCTCTCCCTCTCCCTCTCCCTCTCCCTCTCCCTCTCCCGCCCGCTGCCGACGGCTGCCCGATCGTCGCGATGATTTGCCCATCCCTCCGGATTTGCACGGGCCCGCCGCGCGCCGCCGGCATGCTTGCGCCGGGCGGTTCATAATTCCGCCATCGAACGGCGGCCCGCACCGGCGCGGCCGTCCAGCAACAGGAAACGGAAGATGGAAAGCGTCGATCTCGATGTATTGAAAACCAGCGCGCGCTGGCTCGACGAAGGCCGCCGCGTGCTGCTCGTCACGGTCGTGAAGACGTGGGGCTCGTCGCCGCGCCCCGAAGGCGCGATGCTCGCGGTGCGCGACGACGGGCTCGTCGTCGGCTCGGTGTCGGGCGGCTGCATCGAGGACGACCTGATCGCCCGCGTGCACGCGAGCGGCATCGCCGCCGATGCGCGCCCGGAAGCGGTGAAGTACGGCGTGACGGCCGAGGAGGCGCACCGCTTCGGGCTGCCTTGCGGCGGCACGATCCAGCTCGTGCTGGAGCCGCTCACGCGCGACAGCGGCATCGCCGCGCTGTGCGCGCAGGTCGAGGCGGGCCGCCTCGTCACGCGCACGATGACGCTCGCGACCGGCCGCGCGTCGCTGTCGCCCGCGCAGGCCGCCGACGGCGTCGCGTTCGACGGGGAGCGGCTCGTGACGATCCACGGCCCGCGCTACCGGATGCTCGTGATCGGCGCGGGGCAGTTGTCGCGCTATCTGTGCCAGATCGCGGTCGGGCTCGACTACCAGGTGACGGTGTGCGATCCGCGCGAGGAATACACGGATGCGTGGGACGTGCCGGGCACGCGCGTCGTGCACACGATGCCCGACGACACGGTGCTCGAGATGCAGCTCGACGCGCGCTCGGCGGTGATCGCGCTCACGCACGACCCGAAGCTCGACGATCTCGCGCTGATGGAGGCGCTGAAGACGCCCGCGTTCTACGTCGGCGCGCTCGGTTCGCGGCGCAACAACGCGGCGCGCCGCGAGCGGCTGCGCGAATTCGACCTGAACGAAACGGAGCTGGCGCGGCTGCACGGGCCGGCCGGCATCTACATCGGCAGCCGCACGCCGCCGGAAATCGCGATCTCGATCCTCGCCGAGGTCACGGCCGCGAAGAACAACGTGTCGCTGCCGACGATCCTGCAGGTCGAGGGCGCGAAGGCCGCGCGCGAGATCGCGGCGCGCGGCGGCGAGGCCTGCGGCGTCTGAGCCGCGGATGTGTGGGCCGGGGGCGTCAGGCGAGGCCCGCGGCGAGCGCCGCGGCGACCGAGCCGGCCACCAGCACCACGCCGACGGTGCGGCGCTTGTTCAGCTCGGTCCACAGCAGGACGCCCGTCAGCGACAGCAGGATCAGCGAGCCGGCGATCGTGTCCATCAGCAGCACCCAGCCGAGGTTCATCCCGACGCCGCGGTGCAGGTTGTTCAGCGTCGTCATGAACGAATTGCCGGTGCGCTTCACCGACACGTAGCCATTCCCCACCCAGTATTCGGCCTGCAGGTTCTGCTGCGGCCCGAACAGGCCGAACTGCCAGTGCTCGGGCTGCATCACGCGCTTGTCGCCCCACGCCACCGGCTGCGCGGGGTCCTTGCGCACCCGGCCCGGGCGGCCGTCGAAGTGCAGCTCGCGCGCGAGCCACTTCGTCATCGCGGCGGGCGTCGCCGGCACCGGATCCGGCAGCGCGAGCTGCAATTCCTCGACCTGCGGCTCGCCGGTCGGGATCTTCAGCGGCGGCGCGCGATGGTTGAGCACCACGCCCGTCACGCCGAACAGCAGCCCGAGCACCGCGCCCCACAGGCCCACCCAGCCGTGCACCTTGCGCAGCCACTTGATGAAGGTCGCGCGGCGCGAACGCTGGCGGCGCGCGGACAGTTCGTCTTCAGTGAGATGGCGTGCCGGGCGCAGCACGGTAACGCCCGCACGGGGCTTGTCGATCGTTTCGGGCGCGTTCACGCGAGCAATTCCATTCGTTCAAAACAACGGGCGGCGCGCTGGTATCGCGCGCCGCCCGGCGGACATGAAATGAGAATGGATATCATTACATAAATTGCAGCCCGGCTCAATCGCGGCGGCGCGTCACCGCGGCCCGGCGCGCTCAGCGCAGCCGCGGGAGCGGAAACGGCGGCGGCGCGGCGCCGCCCGCCGCGCCATCGGCGCGCTCGAGCGCGTACAGCCACGCCAGCAGGTCGGCCACCGCCTGATACAGCTGCGGCGGAATCCGATCGTCGAGATCGACCTGCATCAGCAGCGACACCATTTCCGGCGCGGTATGCACGTAGAGCCCGGCATCGCGGGCGCGGGCGACGATCATGTCGGCGAGCACGCCGTAGCCCTTCGCGATCACCCGCGGCGCGGCATCGCCGCCCTTCGCGTCGTAGACGAGCGCGGCCGCGCCCTTGCGGGACGGCCCGCTCATCGCGGCCCCCGTTCGTCGGCGCCAACGTCGCGGCCTGCGTCGACCACTTCGTCGGCGACACCGCGTGCATACGCGGCGGCCGCCGCCTTCACGGCGAACGCGTCGAACCCGTCCGGCGCGCCGTCGACCGCGCGGATCGACAGCCCGCCGAGCTGCAGCCCCGACGCCTCCAGCCGCTGCCGCAGCGCCGCTTCATTTCGGGCCAGGCGGCCCGCGCCGGCCTCGTTCGCGCGCAACCGCGCGACGAGCTGCCCGCCGTTCAGCACCAGTTCCGCATCGACCGTGCCGAGCGTCGGCAGCATCAGCGTGAGGCGGGTCCGCCACGCGATGCCGTCGCCGGCATCGTCGCGCGGCGCATGGCCGCCCGAGCCGTCGGGCTCGATCGTCCAGTCGAGCCGCGCGCCGGGCCACGCTTCGCCGATCCAGCGGAACTGGTCGGTCGCGAGCACGTCGAGCTGCTGGCGCACCAGCGGCACGGCGGCCGGATGCACCGGCAGCGGCGCGGATGCCGGCGTGTCGGCCGACGCCGCGCCGGCCAGCGCGGCGCGCGCGGGCGTCCAGCGCGATTCCGGGGTGTCCGGGTGCGGGCCCGTGCCGCCGGCAATGCGCGGCGGCGGCGCATCGGGCGCGAGGAAGTCGCGGGCCGGCACTGCCGCGTTCGCGTGCGGCGCCGCGCCGGCCGGCGTGCCGGGCCCCGGCTGGCCCGCCGTGCGAGGCGCCGGCGACGGCAGCGGCAGGCGGGCGTCGAGCAGCGCGTCGAGCGTGCTGTCGGCGTTGTCGGGCGGCGGGTTCGCGGCGGCGGGCGTCGGCGTGGCCGGCAGGCGCGCCTGCGGCTCGCGCTCGAGCGCGGCGAGCGGCCGCTGGCCGGCCAGCCATTGCGCGAGATGGGATTCGTAGAACAGGCCGCTTTCGCTCACGGCCTGCGCGAGCGCGGCGCGCAGCGCCAGGACCGGCGCGGCGGCCGTCGCGTCGCGCGCGGGGGCCGCGGCCTGCGACGCCGCCGCGCGCGCCGCGTCCTGCGGCGCGACACTGCCCGCCGACGCGGTCGCCGGGGTCGAATCAGTCAGCAGCACGGTCGGGTCGGCGAGCAGCGGCGCCCGTCCGACGACCGCCGGCGTGGCGTCGCCGCCGAACCGCGAGATCGCATCGAGCGTGAGCCCGACCTCGGACAGCGCCGTCTGCGCGGAGGCCTGCGGCGGTGTGGCGGCGGGAGGGGGCGTGGCAGGCGCCAGCGGCGCGCCGGTGGCCGACGTGCCGACCTGCGCCGTCGCCGCGCCGCCGGCCGGCGGCGTCACGACGCCGTTCAGCAGGCTGTCGAGGCGGCTCGCCAGCAAGGCGGCGGCTACGGAGTCGATACCGGTCATGATCGGAGCGTGCTCCCCTCAGCAACATCGATGCGCATCCGGAAGATGCGGATTCGGGAATCTGCGTCGCCGCCGACGCCACGCGCGGCGCGCATTGCGCGCCGCCGGGCCGTCAACCGCCGCGCGCGCGGTACAGGTCGGTCAGCACCTTGGTCGAGCGGCGCGTCTCGAACAGCGCGGACAGCCGCGCGATTTCCGGGCTGGCGAGATCGCGGATCGCGGCGTCGTCGGCGAGAATGCGGCGGATCAGTTCGAGCTTGCGGCCGAGTTCGGCCTCGTCGAGCGCGACGCCCACCCCGGCGTCCTTCAGCCCGTCGACGAGCTGCAGGTACACCTCCTGCAGCGCCGACAGCGCGCTCCAGTCGGCGCCGCGCGCCGCGCGCAGCATCTGGTCGGACACGTCCGCGATCGCCTCATAGCGCGCGAAGTATTCGTCCTTGCGGTTCATCGCGGCTGGTCCGCCTGTTGGGCGGCCATCCGGGCGACTTCCGGCGCGATGCCCGTCCACGCTTCCTCGAGCGTCGCGAGCAGCCCGTCGACCTCGACCAGGATCGGCTCGCTGGCCTTCGCGTTCGCTTCCACCAGGCGCCGGCCGATATAGCTGTACAGCGCATCGAGGCGCGCGGCGATCTCGCCGCCCTGCTCACGGTTCAGCGCGGTCTGCAGGCCGCTCTCGACGATCCGGATCGCCTTGCCGATCGCCTCGCCGCGCGCGGGAATGTTGCCCTGCTGCAGGTGCATGCGCGCAAGCGCGATGGCCTGCCGCGCGCCCTGGTAGAGCATCGCGATCAGGCGATGCGGTGACGCGCCCATCACCCCCGTCTCGACGCCGACGCGCGCATACGCATTGGCTCCAGCGTGTCCTGGGGAAAACATGCGCTTCTCCTTGTTGATGCGGTGGATCTGGATAGCCCGCGCGCGCGGCGCGGCCTGTTCCCGGAGTTATCGGAAAGGAAATTAAAAGCTTTAGGCAAACCGGATGGGGACGGACGGGCCGTGCGGCCGCGTCAGACCGGCATTTGCGCGATTTCGTTGTACGCGCTGACGAGCCGGTTGCGGACCTGCAGCCCGAACTGGAAGCCGATGTTGGCCTTCTGCATGTCGACCATCACGTCGTTCAGCGACACGTTCGCCGCGCCGACCTCGAACGCCTGCGCCTCGCCGAGCGCGCGCTGCTGGTCGCCGCTGATCTTGTCGAGCGACGCCTTCATCGCGCTCGCGAAGGTGCCGGCCGTCGCCGCGCCCGAGCCCGCGAGCGCCGCGGTCGGGCTGGCCGTGCCGCCGGCCGCCTGCGCCGCCATCGCCTGCATCTGTTGCAACACCGAACCGATTCCGCCGACGCTCGTCGTCATGCCGTTTCCCCATCCAATATAAAGGGCCCGTACGGGCCAGGCCGGGCGGGCCGCCGGCGCATGCCGCGCGCGTCCGCCTTGCCGGATCGCGAAAAAGCATAGCAGCGCACCGTCCGGCAAAGCCGTGAAAGTACGGGGGAAACCCGGCTCTTTTCGGCCGATCGGATCGGGGCCGGCGTCACGATAATCGCATCGTGTCATTGTCCGCCCGCTCGTCCGAGCGGCTCAGTCGTCCCGCTCCGGAGAACCTCGACGCATGGATTCGCAGGCAAATTCGCTGATCAACCCCGACGCCCGCGCGGGCCTCCCCAGCCCGGCTCCCGGCGCCGCCGCGGCGCTGCCGGGCGCGGGCGGCGCGAGCGTGGATTTCGGGCTCGGCGGCTTCGCTGAACGGATTCCGGGCATCGCGCGGATGCGCGGCAACCCGAAGCTGCCGTTCGTGATCGCCGCCGCGTTCGCCGTCGCCGTGATCGTCGCGCTCGTGCTGTGGAGCCGCGCGCCCGACTACCGCGTGCTGTACAGCAACCTGTCCGACCGCGACGGCGGCGCGATCATTGCCGCGCTCCAGCAGGCAAACGTTCCCTACAAGTTCGCCGACGCCGGCGGCGCGATCCTCGTGCCGGCGAGCCAGGTCCACGAAACGCGCCTCAAGCTCGCCGCGCTCGGGCTGCCGAAGGGCGGCTCGGTCGGCTTCGAGCTGATGGACAACCAGAAATTCGGCATCAGCCAGTTCGCCGAGCAGATCAACTACCAGCGCGCGCTCGAAGGCGAGCTGCAGCGCACGATCGAATCGATCAACGCCGTGAAGACGGCGCGCGTGCATCTCGCGATCCCGAAGCCGTCGGTGTTCGTGCGCGACAAGGAAGCGCCGAGCGCGTCCGTGTTCGTCGATCTCTACCCGGGCCGCGTGCTCGACGAGGGCCAGGTGCAGGCGATCACGCGGATGGTGTCGTCCGGCGTGCCCGACATGCCCGCGAAGAACGTCACGATCGTCGACCAGGACGGCAACCTGCTGACCCAGCAGGCGTCGGCCACCGGCCTCGACGCGAGCCAGCTGAAGTACGTGCAGCAGGTCGAGCGCAACACGCAGAAGCGCATCGACGCGATCCTCGCGCCGATCTTCGGCACCGGCAACGCGCGCTCGCAGGTGAGCGCCGACCTCGACTTCTCGAAGCAGGAGCAGACGTCGGAAAGCTACGGCCCGAACGGCACGCCGCAGCAGGCCGCGATCCGCAGCCAGCAGACCAGCACCGCGACCGAGCTCGCGCAGGGCGGCGCATCGGGCGTGCCGGGCGCGCTGTCGAACACGCCGCCGCAGCCGGCGTCCGCGCCGATCGTCGCGGGCAACGGCCAGAGCGGGCAGCAGACGACGCCGGTCAGCGACCGCAAGGA
Source organism: Burkholderia stagnalis (assembly GCF_902830275.1). Lineage (GTDB taxonomy): Bacteria > Pseudomonadota > Gammaproteobacteria > Burkholderiales > Burkholderiaceae > Burkholderia > Burkholderia stagnalis. Next base: position 197,025 of record NZ_CADESW010000006.1, read on the forward strand.
TGCCACCACCAATTACGAGCTCGACAAGACGATCCGCCACATCGAGCAGCCGATGGGCAGCGTGAAGCGGCTGTCGGTCGCGGTCGTCGTCAACTACCAGCCGGTCGCCGATTCGAAGGGCCACGTGACGATGCAGCCGCTGCCGCCCGCGAAGCTCGCGCAGGTCGAACAGCTCGTGAAGGACGCGATGGGCTACGACGCGAAGCGCGGCGACTCGGTGAACGTCGTGAACAGCGCGTTCACGACCGCCGGCGACCCGTACGCCGACCTGCCGTGGTACCGCCAGCCGGACGTGATCGACATGGCGAAGGAAGCCGCGAAGTGGCTCGGCATCCTGGGGGTCGCGGCGGCGCTGTACTTCGCGGTGGTGCGCCCGGCGATGCGCCGCGCGTACCCGCCGCCCGAGCCGGCCGCGCCCGCGCTGCCGGCGCCGGAAGACGCGGTCGCGCTGGACGGCCTGCCCGCGCCGGAGAAGAGCGCCGCGAACGAAGACGCCGACGCGCTGCTGCTCGGCTTCGAAAACGAGAAGCACCGCTACGAGCGCAACCTCGACTACGCGCGCACGATCGCCCGCCAGGATCCGAAGATCGTCGCAACCGTCGTGAAGAGCTGGGTGAACGATGAACGCTGAAGGCTTGACCAAGAGCGCGCTCCTGCTGATGTCGATCGGCGAGGAAGAGGCCGCGCAGGTATTCAAATTCCTCGCGCCGCGCGAGGTGCAGAAGATCGGCGCCGCGATGGCCGCGCTGCGCAACGTCACGCGCGAAGAGGTCGAGCGCGTGCTGAACGAGTTCGCGAAGGAGGCCGAGCAGCACACCGCGCTGTCGCTCGATTCGAACGACTACATCCGCTCGGTGCTGACCAAGGCGCTCGGCGAGGACAAGGCCGGCGTGCTGATCGACCGCATCCTGCAGGGCAGCGACACGAGCGGCATCGAAGGCCTGAAGTGGATGGATTCGAGCGCGGTGGCCGAGCTGATCAAGAACGAGCATCCGCAGATCATCGCGACGATCCTCGTGCATCTCGACCGCGACCAGGCGTCCGAGATCGTGTCCTGCTTCACCGAGCGGCTGCGCAATGACGTGATGCTGCGGATCGCGACGCTCGACGGCATCCAGCCCGCCGCGCTGCGCGAGCTCGACGACGTGCTGTCGGGCCTGCTGTCCGGCAGCGACAACCTGAAGCGCAGCCCGATGGGCGGCATCGGCACCGCGGCCGAGATCCTGAACTTCATGACGTCGGTGCACGAGGAAGGTGTGCTCGAGAACGTCCGCCAGTACGACCAGGACCTCGCGCAGAAGATCATCGACCAGATGTTCGTGTTCGAGAACCTGCTCGACCTCGAGGATCGCGCGATCCAGCTGCTGCTGAAGGAAGTCGAATCGGAGACGCTGATCATCGCGCTGAAGGGCGCGCCGCCCGCGCTGCGCCAGAAGTTCCTCGCGAACATGTCGCAGCGCGCGGCCGAACTGCTCGCCGAGGATCTCGACGCGCGCGGCCCGGTGCGCGTGTCCGAGGTCGAGACGCAGCAGCGCCGCATCCTGCAGATCGTGCGCAACCTCGCCGAAGGCGGCCAGATCGTGATCGGCGGCAAGGCGGAAGACGCATATGTCTGATCCGGCGAGCGACCGCACGGGCGACGTCACCGCGTACCAGCGGTGGGAAATGGCGTCGTTCGATCCGCCGCCTCCCCCGCCGCCGCCCGACACGGCGGCCGCGGCAGCGGCCGCGCTCGCCGAGGAATTGCAGCGCGTGCGCGACGCCGCGCATGCGGACGGCATGTCGTCCGGCCACGTCGAGGGCCAGGCGCTCGGCTACCAGGCCGGCTACGAACAGGGCCACCAGCAGGGTTTCGAGGCCGGCCAGGCCGAGGCGCGCGAGCAGGCCGCGCAGCTCGCCGCGCTGGCCGCGTCGTTCAAGGAGGCGCTGGCCGCCGCCGAGCACGATCTCGCGGCCGACGTCGCGCAGCTCGCGCTCGACATCGCGCAGCAGGTCGTGCGCCAGCACGTGAAGCACGACCCGACCGCGCTCGTCGCGGCGGTGCGCGACGTGCTCGCGGCCGAGCCGGCGCTGTCCGGCGCGCCGCAGCTGGCCGTGCATCCGGCCGACCTGCCGGTCGTCGAGGCGTACCTGCAGGAAGAACTCGACGCGATCGGCTGGAGCGTGCGCACCGATGCGGCGATCGAGCGCGGCGGCTGCCGCGCGCACGCGGCCACCGGTGAAGTCGACGCGACGCTCGCGACCCGCTGGCAGCGCGTCGCCGCCGCGATCGGCAAGGTGAGCGCATGGTGACGCACACGCCCGAGTCATTCGCGCACGACGGCATGACGCCGCTCGAACGCGAACTCGCGCTGGCGTCGTTCGGCCCGGAGGCCGCGCACGACGCCGCCCCGGCCCTGGCAGGCGACGCGCCGCGCGCGCCGCACAACCCCCATCTGTCGCACTGGCGCGCGCACCTGAACGGCCTGGCCACGCGCAGCCATCGCGCGCTGCCGCTGCGGCCGTGCGGCCGCCTGACCCGCGCCGCGGGCCTCGTGCTCGAGGCGATCGGGCTGCGCCTGTCGGTCGGCGCCGAATGCACGATCGAACTGCCGCCCGGCAGCACGCTGCCGGTCGCGGAAGCGGAAGTCGTCGGCTTCTCCGGCGACCGCCTGTTCCTGATGCCGACCACCGACGTCGCGGGCGTGCTGCCCGGCGCGCGCGTGTGGCCGCTCGAACGCGCGCCGGTCGCCGATCCGCTCTCCGGCGCGAAGCGGCTGCCGGTCGGCTGGAACATGCTCGGGCGCGTCGTCGACGCGGCCGGCCGCCCGCTCGACAACCTCGGCCCGCTGGCGTCGACGGTCGACGCGCCGCTGTCCGCGGCGTCGATCAACCCGCTCGAGCGCGAACCGATCCATCACGTGCTCGACGTCGGCGTGCGCGCGATCAACGCGCTGCTCACCGTCGGGCGCGGCCAGCGGATGGGCCTGTTCGCGGGCTCCGGCGTCGGCAAGTCGGTGCTGCTCGGCACGATGGCGCGCTACACGAGCGCCGAGGTGATCGTGATCGGCCTGATCGGCGAACGGGGCCGCGAAGTGAAGGAATTCATCGAGCAGATCCTCGGCGAGGACGGCCTCGCGCGCTCGGTCGTGGTCGCGGCGCCCGCCGACGTGTCGCCGCTGCTGCGGATGCAGGGCGCCGCGTACGCCACCGCGCTCGCCGAGTATTTCCGCGACCAGGGCAAGCACGTGCTGCTGCTGATGGATTCGCTGACCCGCTACGCGATGGCGCAGCGCGAGATCGCGCTCGCGATCGGCGAGCCGCCCGCGACCAAGGGCTATCCGCCGTCGGTGTTCGCGAAGCTGCCCGCGCTCGTCGAGCGCACCGGCAACGGCCCGGAAGGCGGCGGCTCGATCACCGCGTTCTACACGGTGCTGACCGAGGGCGACGACCAGCAGGACCCGATCGCCGATTCCGCGCGCGCGATCCTCGACGGCCACATCGTGCTGTCGCGCGCGCTCGCCGAGGCCGGCCACTATCCGGCGATCGACATCGAGGCGTCGATCAGCCGCGCGATGACCGCGCTGATCGACGAGCCGCACCTCGACCGCGTGCGCCAGTTCAAGCAGATGCTGTCGCGCTACCAGCGCAACCGCGACCTGATCGCGGTGGGCGCCTACGCGCCCGGCCGCGACGCGCAGCTCGACCGCGCGATCGCGCTCTATCCGCGCATCGAATCGTTCCTGCAGCAGGGCTTTCGCGAATGCGCGCCGTTCGCGTCGAGCCTCGAGGGGCTCGACGCGCTGTTCGACATCCACGGAGGCTGACGCTCATGGCACAAGGCTTTCCCCTGCAGATCCTGCTCGATCGCGCGAACGAGGATCTCGACACGGCGACCCGGCAGCTCGGCGTCGCCCAGCGCGAACGCACCGACGCCGCCGACCAGCTCGACGCGCTGCTGCGCTATCGCCACGAATATCACGTGCGCTTCGCGCAATCCGCGCAGAGCGGCATGCCCGCCGGCAACTGGCGGAATTTCCAGGCGTTCCTCGACACGCTCGATGGCGCGATCGCCCAGCAGCGCCGCGTGCTGGCCGCCGCCGAGGCCCGCATCGACGAGGCGCGCCCGCACTGGCAGCAACAGAAACGCACCGTCGGCTCGTATGAAATCCTGCAGGCGCGCGGCGTCGCGCAGGAAGCCCGCCGCACCGCGAAGCGCGAACAGCGCGACGCCGACGAACACGCCGCGAAGATCCTGCGCATGCGGGCCGACGCGGCGAAATCGACGTAACCGCTCAACGCATCCGAACGAGAGATACGCCATGCCTTCCCTGTCCCTGCTCGGCGCCCTGATCGACACCGCCAGCTCCGCCGTCAAGGCCGGCCGCAAAGCGGCCACCCCGGACGCGTCCGCCACGGGCGACGCGTCCGCGCTGCCGTTCGCGCAGACGCTGCAGCAGAGCGTCGCGTCGCAAGGCGCATCGGCGCAGGCCGACGCGTCGTCGTCAGCCGCCGCGGCGCCATCGGCCGCGACGGGTGCGCCGTCGTCGTTGGCCGGCGGCGCCAAGCCGTCCGGCTCCTCCAACCCGTCCGACGACAAGACGCGCGACGACGCGAACGCGGCCGTCAACCCGGAAGCGGCCGCGCTCGCCGCCGCGGCCGCCGTGCAAGCGCAACTGCTGGCCCGCCCCGACGGCACGCCCGCCGCGACGGACGCCGCGGCAGCCGACGCGTTGTCGCGCACCGGCGACGCGGCAGCGGCTGCGATCGCGTCCGCCGCGAACGCGACGAAGAACGCCGCGCAACCGGCGGACGCCGCCGAACCCGCGTCCGGCCGCGATGCGCTGCATGCGGTGCTCGAGAAACTCACCGGCGGCGCGAACGCGATCGCGATGCCGGCCGCCGCCGGCGCGGCTGCCGCGCCGCAGCCGGCCGCATCCGCGACCGCCGCGCCGCTGACCCCGAAAGCCGCAACCTTCGACAAGACGCTGGCCGACGCGAAGGGCGCGCTCGCCGCGCCGCAGGGTGCGCAAACGCCGTCCACGCAGGCCGAACTCGCAGCAAATTCCGACGCGACGACCCATGTGGCGCAGGCGCTCGCGGCCGCGAAGGATGCCGCCGACCCGGCCCATGCGGCGCTGGCCGCCGCGGCGGCCGCGCAATCGAATGCGTCGGTGGCGCCGGCCGCGCCCGGCGTCGCCGCCGCGAACGCGAACGTGCTCGCACCGCACGTCGGCACCGCCGACTGGACGGACGCGCTGAGCCAGAAGGTCGTGTTCCTGTCGAATGCGCACCAGCAGAGCGCCGAGCTGACGCTCAACCCGCCGGATCTCGGCCCGCTGCAGGTGGTGCTGCGGGTCGCGGACAATCATGCGCACGCGCTGTTCGTGTCCCAGCACGCGCAGGTGCGCGACGCGGTCGAAGCCGCGCTGCCGAAGCTGCGCGACGCGATGGAGGCGGGCGGCCTCGGCCTCGGCAGCGCATCCGTCAGCGACGGCGGCTTCGCGCAGCAACAGCAGCAGAACGCCCAGCAGTCGTTCGCCGGCGGACAATCGTCGCGGCGCGGGAACGGCGCACCGTCATCCGGCGACGCGACGGCCGACGTCGCGCCACCCGCAGCGTCGAGCGGCGCGACCGCCAGCCGCACCGGCCTCGTCGATACATTCGCCTGACCTTCCGCACGCGCCGCTCAGCGGCCGTGCAATGCGGCCGTCGCTGCGCCCGGCGCGCCCGCCTTGCGCGCGGCGGCGATGAAATCCGCCGCGCGCTCGCCGATCATCACCGACGGCGCATTCGTGTTCCCGCCGATCAGCGTCGGCATCACCGACGCATCCACCACCCGCAGCCCTTCGACCCCGCGCACGCGCAACTGCGTATCGACCACCGCGCGCGCGTCCGTGCCCATCCGGCAGGTGCCGACCGGGTGGTAGATCGTGTCGGCATGCGCGACGATCGTCGCGCGCAGCTCGGCTTCGGTCTGGTCCGGCCGCGTGTACAGCTCGCGGCCGCCCTGCGACGCGAGCGGCGCCTGCGACAGGATGCTGCGCATCGCGTGCGCGCCGCGCACGAGCAGGTCGAGATCGCGCGCATCGCTGAAGAAGCGCGGGTCGATCAGCGGCGCGTCGCGCGCGTCGCCGCTCGCGAGCGCCACCGTGCCGCGGCTGAACGGCCGCAGCGCGCACACGTGCAGCGAATAGCCGAAGCCCCAGTGCATCTTGCGGTTGTGGTCGTCGACGAGCGCGGTGCAGAAATGCAGCTGCAGGTCGGGACGCTCGAGCGACGGATCGCTCTTGATGAAGCCGCCCGCCTCCGCGACGTTGCTCGTCATCATCCCGGTGCGGCTCGAGAAGTAGCGCGCGAGCGCGGGCGTCATCTTCGCGATCCCGCGCAGGCAGATGCCGACCAGCTCCGACGCATTCACGCGCGTGTTGATGATGAAGTCGATATGGTCGATCAGGTTCGCGCCGACGTCGGGCGCGTCCTGCACGACCGCGATGCCGTGCCGGCGCAGTTGCCCGGCCGGGCCGATGCCCGAGCACATCAGCAGTTGCGGCGAGTTGAACGCGCCGGCCGACAGGATCACCTCCGCGCGCGCGCCGAGCGTCTGCACCTGGCCGTTGCGCGACAGCACGACGCCGACCGCGCGCTTGCCGTCGAAGCCGACGCGCAGCACCGTCGCATCGGGGACCACGTGCAGGTTCGGCCGGTTGCGGCCGTAGATGTAGGCGCGCGCGACGCTGCAGCGCGAGCCGTCGCGATGCGTGACCTGGTAGAAGCCGACGCCTTCCTGCGAGGCGCCGTTGAAATCGTCGTTGAGCGGATAGCCGGCTGCATGCGCGGCCGCGATGAATCGTTCGGAGAACGGATTGCGAAAGCGCAGATCGGACACCGTGAGCGGGCCGTCCGCGCCGTGCCACGCGTTCGCGCCGCGCTGGTTGCCTTCCGCGCGCCGGAAATACGGCAGCACCTCCTCCCAGCTCCAGCCGGTCGCGCCGAGCCGCGCCCATTCGTCGTAGTCGAGCGGATGGCCGCGCGTGTAGATCATCGCGTTGATCGCGCTCGAGCCGCCCATCCCGCGTCCGCGCGGCTGGTAGCCGCGGCGCCCGCCGAGGCCCGGCTGCGGCACGGTTTCGTAGCCGTAGTTGGTGCCGAGCTTGAACGGCACCAGCGCCGCGATGCCGACCGGCATGTTGACGAGCAGGTTGCGCTCGGTGTGCGCGCCCGCCTCGATCAGCGCGATCGTCGCGTCGGGGCACGCATCGGCGAGCCGGCCCGCGAGGCTCGCACCGCCCGAACCCGCCCCGACGATGATGTAGTCGTATTGCATGCATGTCTCCTTCATGTCATGAATGGCGCCCGGCGCGGCCGTGCGGCCCGAGTCTTCTATCTTCTAGTCCGGGCATTGTAGGAATGGCCGTTGCGCACGCGGCGCGCGGATTCAAGAGCGATTCCTCTAAACGCGCGCGTGAACTAAATTTAAGATGCGTGGATTCGCTTGGTGCGACGCAGCCGGCCGCCAGAAGCCGATCCGTCGCGAAATGGGAGAGACCGTCATGCAGCGTCACGTTCTGCAGGCTTTGCGTCGGCCGGCTTGTCCGGCGTCGCGTCACATGTCCCCGATTTCATTTCAAACAGCCCCGTGTTCAACCGCGGGTATCGCCGCGTACGCGGCGCGCCGGAATCGAACGGCGGGCCATCCCCCGGATCGTTTGAATTGCATGCCGGCGCGGGCGCGCGGCACGCTGCGCGCGGCGTCGACACGCGTCATGCGATGCGCCGCACCGGTGTACGCGACGCGGCCGGCCACCCGGTTTCGCCGCGCAGTTAACCGCGATGCGCCCCCGTACGTCGGCCCATCATGCGCCGCGCATCACGCCGTTTTCACCGCCGCCGACCGTCGCGCGGATGCGACGCCCGACGATGCCGCCCCGCTCACCCCGATCCGCCACGCCGCGCTCGTCGAGCGGGCGCGGGCGGCCTGACTGCTGGCCGCCGCGCCACGCCCCACTGGAGGAGACGACATGAAGAACGACCTGCCCGAACTCGCGCCGCACGAGAACGCCGCGATCGCCGCGCTGACGCCGCTGCTGCAAGCACAGCGCGCCGCCTACCTGCGCGCGCCGTATCCCGACTGGGAAACCCGCGCGAAGCACCTGCGCGCGCTGCGCACGATGCTGATCGACCATGCGGACGCGCTCGCCGACGCGATCAGCGCGGATTTCGGCCATCGCGCGAAGCAGGAAGTGCTGCTGTCGGAAATCTGGATGGCGAAGGAAGAGATCGACGAGGCGCTCAAGCACGGCAAGCGCTGGATGAAGCCGATGCGCAAGGCGATGAACAAGTGGCTGCGGCCCGCGCGCGCGAAGGTGATTCCGCAGCCGCTCGGCGTGGTCGGCATCGTCGTGCCGTGGAACTATCCGGTGCTGCTCGCGGCCGGCCCGCTGATCTGCGCGCTCGCGGCCGGCAACCGCGCGATCGTCAAGATGTCCGAACTGACGCCGCGCACGTCCGCGCTGTTCGAGCAGCTGATCGCGAAGACCTTCGAGCGCGATCACGTCGCGGTCGTCAACGGCGATGCGGACGTCGGCGCCGCGTTCAGCGCGCTGCCGTTCGACCACCTGCTGTTCACCGGTTCGACGCAGGTCGGGCGGCACGTGATGCGCGCGGCGGCCGAGCACCTCACGCCCGTCACGCTCGAACTCGGCGGCAAGTCGCCGGCGATCGTCGGGCCGAACGCGCGCTTCGACGCGGCCGTCGATGCGATCGTCGCCGGCAAGACGCTGAACGCCGGGCAGACCTGCATCGCGCCCGACTACGTGCTGCTGCCGCGCGGGATGGAAGCCGCGTTCATCGAGCGCGCCCGCGCGCGGCTCGCGAAGATGTATCCGGATTTCGCGCGCAACGCCGACTACACGACGATCGTGTCGGACCGGCATTTCGCGCGCCTGCAGCAGCTCGCGAGCGATGCTCAGGCGGCCGGCGCGCAACTGCACCCGCTCGCGGATGCGTCGTCCGATCCGGCAACGCGCCGCTTCGTGCCGTGCGCGGTCACGCACGTGAACGCCGCCACGCCGCTGATGCAGGAAGAGATCTTCGGCCCGCTGCTGCCGCTCGTGCCCTATGAGCGGCTCGACGAGGCGATCGCGTACGTGAATGCACGGCCGCGCCCGCTCGCGCTGTACCTGTTCGACGAAGACGCGGGCACGGTCGATCGCGTGATGCACGAAACGATCTCGGGCGGCGTATCGGTCAACGAAACGCTGATGCACATCGCGTGCGGCAGCATGCCGTTCGGCGGCGTCGGTGCGAGCGGGATGGGCGCGTACCACGGCTACGACGGCTTCGTGACGTTCTCGAAGATGAAGCCGGTGCTCGTGCAGGCGCGCCTGAACGCGCGCAACCTGCTCGCGCCGCCGTACGGCAAGCGCTTCGCCGCGCTGATCAAGCTGATGCTGAAGTTCTGAACGGCGCGCGCCGCGCGAGCGCGTGGCGGCCCGCACCCGGCGCACTGCCGCGCCGGCGCGGGTGCGCGTGCATCACACGGGCCAGAGCGGCCCTTCCTGCATCGCGCCGATCTGCTCGCGCAGTTCGAGCACGCGCGCTTCCCAGTAGCGATGCGTGTTGAACCACGGGAACGCGGCCGGGAACGCGGGATCGTCCCAGCGCCGCGCGAGCCACGCGGCGTAGTGGATCAGCCGCAGCGTGCGCAGCGCTTCGACCAGATGCAGCTCGCGCGGCTCGAATTCGCAGAAATCCTCGTAGCCGGCGAGCAGGTCCGCGAGCGCGCGCGACGCGCCCGGGCGATCGCCCGGCAGCAGCAGCCACAGATCCTGGATCGCGGGCGCCATCCGGCTGTCGTCGAAGTCGACGAAATGCGGGCCCGCATCGGTCCACAGCACGTTGCTCGGGTGGCAGTCGCCGTGGGTGCGCAGCAGGCGAAGGTCGCCCGCGCGCTCGAACGCGGCCTCGACGCCTTCGAGCGCCAGCGCGACCGCGGTTTCGTACGCGGGCCGCACGTCGGCGGGAATGAAATCGTGCGCCAGCAGGTAGTCGCGCGGCTCGTAGCCGAACGTGCGGATGTCGAGCGTGGGGCGCGCGGCGTACGGCTCGGTCGCGCCGACCGCGTGGATGCGGCCGATGAAGCGGCCGAGCCATTCGAGCGTATCGCTGCGGTCGAGATCGGGCGCGCGGCCGCCGCGCCGCTCGAAGATCGAGAAGCGAAAGCCGTCGAACGCGTGCAGCGTGCGGCCGTCGAACGTGCGCGCCGGCACCGCCGGAATCTCGCGTGCGGCGAGTTCGGCGACGAACGCGTGTTCCTCGAGGATGGCCTCGTCCGACCAGCGTGCCGGGCGATAGAACTTCGCGACGATCGGCGGGCCGTCTTCGATGCCGGCCTGGTAGACGCGGTTTTCGTAACTGTTGAGGGCGAGCAGGCGGCCGTCGGTGCGCAGGCCGGCCGGCATCAGCACGCTGTCGAGCGCGTCGAGCACGCGCTCGGGCGTGAGGCCGGCAAACGGCGGCTCGGCGGAAGGCGTGGCGGAGGTGACTTCGTTCATGCCCGGCATTGTGCCGCCTGCCGGGCAGAAAGACGAGCGTCCGGCAATGCGCGAACGCTCAGTGAATGGCCGCGCCCGCCGGCAGCACGGATTCGCCCGTGTCGATCAGATCCTCGAGAAAGAACGGCTCGGTGTTGAGTTCCTTCGACTCGCCCGGCACGCCCGCGTACCAGGTCACCATCGCCATGTCGCCCAGAATGCGCTGGACGATGCCGCGCGCGCCCTTCGGCACCGCGATATGGGTTGTGCAGACAATCGACCCGACATGCATGATGTTTCCCCACTCCTGAATCCCGAGGCCGGCCACGTCATCGGCCGGCAGATGCACGACACGCGCCGCCGTCGATGCGGCAACGCGTATCCCATTGTTCATGGTTTATCGAAGCGCGAAAAGAAGAAGAAGCAGGCGAGACGCCGCGAATTCGTCGAATGTCTCCAATCAACCACTGCGCCGCCCGTGTGCTTGCACCGGCGACACCCCCATCATACCCTGTCGAATGTGACCGCCCGGCGCGCGCGTATTCGGCCGTGGTTCGCGCTGCGGTTCGCGCCGTGGTTCGCGCCGTGGTTCGCGCCGTGGTTCGCGCCGTGGTTCGCGCCGTGGTTCACGCCGTGGTTCGCAGTCGACGCATGACGTCGACACGCCGGTTGCCGCACGCGTCCGTGTTGCGGTACCTTTGAGCTTCGTTCGCTTTCCACCGTATTCCTCCGCCGCGATGCCTGCTTTCATGCCCGCCCTTCCGAAGTCCCGGTCGCCGCTCGACGCGCGGCCGCGGGCGGGCGCGCATCCGTCTGCACCGCCTCCCCCTGTCGCACCGCCGCTCGTCGGCGCGGCGCCGCCTCCCCCGGCGGCGTTCGCCGGCTGACTGCCGGCCCCGGTTTCCGCTTCCATTCGCCAGCCCGCCGTTCGTGCGTCGTGACGCACGGCGCCGCGCGCGTGCGCATGGAACGTTCTCATCCGTTCGACAGGTGGAATCACATGTTCACGTTCAAACGCGCGCTCGCCGCGCATGGGGCGACGTCGCTCTTCGTGCTGCTCTGGAGCAGCGGGGCGATCTTCGCCGAACTCGGTCTGCGGCATGCGTCCGCATTCGCGTTCCTCAGCGCGCGCTTCGCGCTCGCGTCGCTCGTGCTGTTCGCGTTGTCCGCCGCGCGCGGGCGCTGGCTGCCCGCGCCGGGCGAGCGCCGCATCGCGGTCGCGACCGGCGTGCTGCTGATGGGCGGCTATTCGATCTTCTATCTGCTCGCGCTCGAACGCGGCATCGCGCCCGGCGTGCTCGCGACGATCCTCGGCGTGCAGCCGATCCTCACGCTCGCGTTCGTCGAGCGGCGCTGGCAGGCCACGCGCATCGCGGGGCTCGGCCTCGCGCTCGCCGGGCTGGCGCTGGTCGTGTGCCGCGGCATCGGCGGCACGGATATGCCGATCGCCGGCATCGCCTGCGCGCTCACCGCGCTCGTCGCGCTGACCGCCGGCGCGCTGCTGCAGAAGCGCGTGCGCTCGGCGCCCGCCGACGTGCTGCCGCTGCAGAATGCGATCGGGCTGGCGCTGTGCGCGGCGATCGTGCCGTTCCGGCCGATCGCGTTCGACACGACCTGGGCGTTCGTCGTGCCGCTCCTGTGGCTCGGCATCGTGATCTCGGTGGTCGCGCAACTGCTGTTCTACCGGCTGATGCAGCGCGGCGACCTGGTGAACGTCACGAGCCTGTTCTACCTCGTGCCCGTCGTCACGACGCTGATGGACGCCGCCTGGCTCGGCAACCGCCCCGAGCCGCTCGCGCTGGCCGGCATGGGCGCGATCGTCGCAGGCCTGGTGCTGGTGTTCCGCGCACCCGCCGCTCGCGGGTAACCGGACGGGCCGCCTGCCGGCGACGGCGGGCGGCCCGCGGCGCGATGGCCGCGCGCTTTCGGCGGGCCGTCGGGCCGCGAGCCCGGAAAGTCACACGAAAGCAAAGCGCAAGGTTTGCGTTGAATTCGCGGCCGAAATCGGCATTTCCTTGCCTTTTCCCCTAGCTTTTTAATGGTTCGGATAGCGAAAAACGTCGCGGCGTTTCCTATACTCGAAAAGACCAGCCACCCCGCAATCGGGTCGGAGCACAACGAGACAGCCCCGCATGGGGCCCGGCCAAGGAGACACGCATGACCACCTATTTCACGATCGGCGATTTCATCCTGCTGATTCCGATGGCGCTTGCCGGCGCGCTGTTCCTCGGCGCGGTGCCGTGCGCGACCCAATTCCGCCACAACCTGCTGCGCGTGCTGGGCATGATGCTCGGCGTCGGCGTCGCGGTGCTGCTGGTCGAAGGCCTGCCTGCGCTGATCTAGCGACGCGTCCCGCGCGCCGTTCCGTCGCCGCGACGGAACGGCCGGTCGAATTCGACGCGGCGGGCATGGCGCACGCCGCGTTTCCTGCCGGTCAGATCGCCTGATCGGTGGACGGTTTTTCCCACAGATTGATGCCGCCTTCCGTCGCGTCGCGATCGATCTCGGCGATTTCCTCGGCCGAGAACGTGAGGTTCTTCAACGCGCCGACGTTTTCGCGCACCTGCTCCGCGCGGCTCGCGCCGATCAGCGCCGACGTCACGCGCCCGTTGCGCAGCACCCACGCGAGCGCCATCTGCGCGAGGCTCTGGCCGCGACGCTCGGCGATCGCGTTCAGCTTGCGAACGTGTTCGAGGTTGTCCGCGCTCAGGTGGTCATCCTTCAGCGAGCCGCCGCCCGGCTTGTTGACGCGTGCGTCGGCCGGCACGCCGTTCAGGTATTTCGACGTCAGCAGCCCCTGCGCGAGCGGCGTGAATGCGATGCTGCCCGTGCCGATCTCGTCGAGCGTGTCGAGCAGTTCGCGCTCGACCCAGCGGTTCAGCAGGTTGTACGACGGCTGATGGATCAGCAGCGGCACCTTGTACGCGGCGAGCAGCGCAGCCATTTCGCGCGTCTTCGCCGCCGAGTACGACGAAATGCCGATGTACAGCGCCTTGCCCTGCTGCACCGCCGCCGCGAGCGCGCCGGCCGTTTCCTCGAGCGGCGTGTGCGCGTCGAAGCGGTGCGAGTAGAAGATGTCGACGTAGTCGAGCCCCATCCGCGACAGGCTCTGGTCGAGGCTCGCGAGCACGTACTTGCGCGAGCCGCCGCCGCTGCCGTACGGCCCCGGCCACATGTCCCAGCCGGCCTTCGTCGAAATCAGCAGCTCGTCGCGATACGGCCGGAAATCCTCCTTCAGCAATCGCCCGAAGTTGGTTTCGGCGCTGCCGTACGGCGGCCCGTAGTTGTTCGCGAGATCGAAGTGATTGATGCCGAGATCGAACGCGGTGCGCAGGATCTCGCGCTGGGTCGAGATCGGCGTCGTGTCGCCGAAGTTGTGCCACAGGCCGAGCGACAGCGCGGGCAGTTTGAGCCCGGATCGGCCGCAGGTGCGGTATTGCATGTCGGCATAACGTTCGGAAGCTGCTTCGTAGGCCATGAGAATTTCCGTCAGAACGTCGATTGGCGCGCGCCAGCGCAGGCCCGGCCGGCGGCGAAGGGGTCGTGCGACGGATATGGTAGCGAACGCAGCCAAAGCGCGCACGGCGATGGACGCAGCCGCGACGCTCACCTACACTGCGGCGTCTCGAATCACCGTTTCAGCGAGGTTTGTATGACCCGGGTCATCTCGGTTGCGCTGCTCGTCGGCGGCGTCGTGCTGCTGTATTTCGGCGGGCAGTCGTTCCACTCGATCAACGACGACGTGTCGCGCTTCTTCACCGGCTCGCCGGCAACGAAGACGATCCTGCTGATCGCCGGCGGCGCCGTCGCCTCGTTCGTCGGCCTGATCGGCCTCGCGATGCCGGGCAAGAAGCGCTGACGCCTGCGCCGCGGCAACGATGCCGCAGCGCACCTCCCCATGAAAAATCCCTGCCGGGCGCAGCCGCCGGGCAGGGATCATATCGAGCGCTTCGCGACGGGCGGCATGCGGCGCCAGCCGCTGCCCGCATGAATCGGCCCCAAACCGAGCACCGAAACAGGCACTGGAACCGCCCCTAGAACCGCACTTCCGGCGTCGCCGCCGAGCGCGTGCCCGCAATCGGCCGGTTGCTTTCGCCGTGATACGTGAACACGAGCGAGAACTTCACCTGGTCGGAACGGTTCTGCCCGGCCGAATGCAGCGTGTTGCAGTGGAAGAACACGACGTCGCCGGCGGCGAGCGGCGGGCACGTCGCCGCGTCGATCATCTTCCGGTTTTCCGGCAGGTCGCTGCGGAAGAACTTCGCGTCGTCGAACGCCTGCGCGCCGAACTCGGCGGTATGCGAGCCCGGCACCAGCCACAGCGCGCCGTTCTCGTTCGTTTCCGGCCCGAGCGCCAGCCACGCCGACACCATGTCCGAGCGCTCGAACGCCCAGTAGCGGAAATCGCGGTGCCAGCCGGTGAGGCTGCCGTACGCGGGATGCTTCGTCATCATGCAGTTGTGATGCGCGCGCGACAGCACCGGCCGCTCGCCGAAATACGCGTGCATCCACTCGCCGATTTCCGGTGCGATCGCACGCTCGGCGAATGCCGGATCGCGCGCGTACGCATCGAGCAGCCGCCGCACCGTGTGACCGCCGGGCGCATGCTTCGACTCGGGCGCGCCCGGATAGCGCAGGTCGGCCTCGAATTCGATCGGCTGCGCAGCTTCCTGCAACTGTCGCTCGGCAATCCGCTTCAGCGCCGCGCACTGCTCCGCGTCGACGAGGCCGCGGGCGATCACGAAGCCGCGTTCGCGCAGTTCCGCCACCTGCGCCCGAATCAAATCCGACTGCAATGAAGACATGGGATGCTCGATGTATTTCTTGTGAATGTTTCGATTGTAAAACGGCGCCGGATGGTGCGCGCAGCATCAATGTCGTGCGCAGGGAATTGCCGGCCGGCAATTTGATCCACAGCAAGGGAACTGTGCGCCGCCGCGGTGGCCTCAGCGACAGGCAGTATGTAATGCATGCCTTGCGGCACAAGGGTTATCCGCGACTTTTGCCCGTCACGAATCCCCTGTAGCCTGACGCGGCCTGTCAGTTCTGGCGGGCGCGGCGCGCAGCGACATTGGATACCATGCGCTGCGCCATCCGAGGCCGTTACATATCAGTGCGCTCGTCAAGGGCGCCATCCATTCAAGCAAGCAAAGCATCGTTCACATGCCATTCCGTCTGACTTCCCGTCTCAGCCGCGCTGCGAAGCGCGTCGTGCCGTCCGCCCCGCTTCGTCCGCTGCGCCATCATCGCGCACGCGCGCAAGCGCTCGCCGTGCACCCGCAGGCGCACGCACGGCTCGACGGCATCCGCGCGTGGTTTCACGCATTCTTCTCGATGATGGGCACGCAGGCGTTCGCGCGCCGCGCGGGCCTGCGCTCGCTGCTGCAAAAGCCGTCGTCGCTGCGCGCGCTTGCGCTGCGCCGTGCGAACGGCCCGCAGCGCCGAGTCAACCGCCCGCGCCGCCTCGCGGCAAGCACCGGCTGGTTCGCGTTCGCGGCACGCTGACTCGCGCGGCGCACGCAGCCATAAAAAAACCCCGGCCAGGCCGGGGTTTTTCGTTTCGGGCAGCGGACGCTTACGCGACGCGCACTGCCGGCTCCACACCGGCCGCTTCGGCCAGCGCGAGCGCCTTGTCGGTCGCTTCCCACGAGAATTCCGGCTCTTCGCGGCCGAAGTGGCCGTAGGCGGCGGTCTTCTCGTAGATCGGGCGCAGCAGGTCGAGCATCTTGATGATGCCCTTCGGACGCAGGTCGAAGTGCTCGCGCACGAGCTTCGTGATCGTCGCGTCCGACACGCGGCCCGTGCCGAACGTGTTGACCATCACCGAGGTCGGCTCGGCGACACCGATCGCGTACGACACCTGGATCAGCGCGCGCGACGCGAGGCCGGCCGCGACGATGTTCTTCGCGACGTAGCGGCCTGCATAGGCTGCCGAACGGTCGACCTTCGACGGATCCTTGCCCGAGAACGCGCCGCCGCCGTGCGGTGCAGCACCGCCGTACGTGTCGACGATGATCTTGCGGCCCGTCAGGCCGCAGTCGCCCTGCGGGCCGCCGATCACGAACCGGCCGGTCGGGTTCACGAGGAACTTGATGTCGCCCTTGATCAGCTCGGCCGGCAGCGTCGGCTTGATGATCTCCTCGATCACGGCTTCGCGCAGCGCCGGCAGCTCGATGTCCGGTGCGTGCTGGGTCGACAGCACGACGGTGTCGATCGAATCCGGCTTGCCGTCGACGTAGCGGATCGTGACCTGCGACTTCGCGTCCGGGCGCAGCCACGGCAGGCGGCCGTCGCGGCGCAGGCTCGCCTGGCGCTCGACCAGGCGGTGCGACAGGTGGATCGGCAGCGGCATCAGTTCCGGCGTTTCGTCGCATGCGTAACCGAACATCAGGCCCTGATCGCCCGCGCCCTGGTCGAGGTTGTCGTCGTGCGCGCGGTCGACGCCCTGCGCGATGTCCGGCGACTGCTTGTCGTACGCGACGAGCACCGCACAGCCCTTGTAGTCGATGCCGTAGTCGGTGTTGTCGTAGCCGATGCGCTTGATCGTGTCGCGCGCGATCTGGATGTAATCGATGTTGGCCGTCGTGGTGATTTCACCGGCGAGGACGACAAGACCCGTGTTGCACAGCGTTTCAGCGGCAACGCGCGAGTATTTGTCTTGAGCGAGGATGGCGTCGAGAATCGCGTCCGAGATCTGGTCAGCGACCTTGTCCGGATGGCCTTCGGAAACGGATTCGGAGGTGAAGAAATAATCGTTTGCCACTTTTTCAGGCTCCTGTGTGGTTACGGTTGGTATCACGTAGCCAGCTTCGTTGGGGCCTGAAGCGGCGACGCTTTAGCGGATTACCAGTACCGGGCAGCGCGCTTCGCGCCAGCCGGCTTCGCCCCGCAAGTTGTCAGTTAACTCGGCGAAGCCCGTATTATAGCGGCTTTCCAGAATTGTCACAGAGCATTGCCGTGCTGCTTCTTCCGCTGTCATTCAACCCCGTTTGCAACGTGCCGGCCCGCCGGAGTCATGGAGGTTCCGCATGCTAGGCCGCCTCGGCACGTATCTCGCCATCGGCTTCCTGAAACTGCTCGCGCTCCTGCCGTACGGCCTGACCGCACGGCTCGGCGACGGCCTCGGCTGGCTGCTCTACCAGATCCCGAGCCGGCGAAAGCGCATCGTACACACCAATCTGAAACTCTGCTTCCCGGATTGGAGCGACGCGCGCCGCGAGGAAATCGCCGGCCAGCACTTCCGCCACGCGATCCGCAGCTACGTCGAGCGCAGCGTCCAGTGGTTCGGCTCCGCGAAGAAACTCGAGAAGCTGATCGAGATCGACAGCGCGGTCGACCTCACCGATCCGGACCTGCCGCCGACGCTGTTCCTCGGCCTGCACTTCGTCGGCATCGAGGCCGGTTCGATCTGGCTCAACCGTTCGCTGCAGCGCCGCTGCGGGTCGCTGTACCAGCCGTTCTCGAACCCGGTGCTCGAGGAAGCCGCGAAAGCGGCGCGCGGCCGCTTCGACGCCGAGATGGTCGGCCGCGCGGACAGCGCGCGCGTGGTGCTGCGCTGGCTGCGCGACCGCAAGCCGGTGATGCTCGGCGCCGACATGGATTACGGGCTGCGCAACTCGACGTTCGTGCCCTTCTTCGGCGTGCCGGCGTGCACGCTGACGGCGGTCGGCCGGCTCGCGAAGACGGGCCGCGCGCAGGTCGTGCCGTTCATCGGCGAGGTGCTGCCGAACTACAAGGGCTACCGGCTGAAGGTCTTCAAGCCGTGGGACCACTATCCGACCGGCGACGACGATCTCGACGCGCGACGGATGAACGAATTCCTCGAAGAGCAGATCCCGCTGATGCCCGAGCAGTACTACTGGGTCCACAAGCGCTTCAAGACCCGCCCGCCCGGCGAGCCGAGCGTCTATTGAGCGCGGCATGCAGGCGCCGTCAGGTGCGCGCCTGCGCCCGCGTCACTTTCGGCATGCCTTTCGCGCGCGCCTGCCACAGGTCGTAGGCGGCCTGCTGAGCGAGCCAGAGATCCGCGCGGCCGCCGTTTTCCTCGCCTAGCCAGCCCTCGATCCGCAGCGCCATTTCGGGCGAGATGCCGGCATGGCCGTGCAGCACGCGGGATAGCGCCGCCCGGGTCACGCCGAGTTGCGCCGCGGCCTCGGTGACGGTCAGTCCGAGCGCCGGAAGCACGTCCTCCCGCAGCGTTTCGCCCGGATGCGGTGGATTGAAAATGCGTGTCATGCCTTTGGTGACCTCAGTGGTCGTCCTGGTAATCGACCAGAACGGCGTCGGGCCCTTCGAACCTGAAAGTCAATCGCCAGTTGCCGTTGACGCTGACGGCGTAGTGGGCGGCCAGCGAACCCTCGAGCCGGTGAAACCGCCAGCCCGGCACGTTCATGTCGAGCGGCGCGCCCGCCGCGTCGAGCCGGGCGAGCTGGCGCCGCAGCCTCGGTGCATGGTCGGGCCGGATGCCCGCCTTGCTTCCGTTCCGAAAAAAGCGCTTCCACGCCCTTGTGTTGCCATGACTTGATCATGGACCTCCTGCACGCAGGTCGCGATGGCCAGTGGCCTCGCACGTGTGAGCGTATAGCCACGCTATACGACCCGCCTCGTTCGTTGGTCAAACTGCCCGCAATCGCCGCACCGCAGGCCGCGCGACACCGGACGCATTGCGCGGCGCGCACGATTTGCCACCGGCGCCAGCGCCCAACGAGCCTAAAACGGGCCTTCCCGTCGCCACAAGCCGGCCATTCGGCCATCGCAACTCCTTCCGACCGCATTGCGCGAAGCCATCCCGCCCCCCGCCCGCGCGGGACGCCCATGGCCGCTGCATGTATCATTCGCGGTTGAGATCAGCACGCCGAAGCAGGCTGCCCGGCACGCTGAGCCCCCCAATTGCAACGGAACACCCGCAGTGAAGCTCTCGTTCACCAAGATGCACGGCGCCGGCAACGACTTCGTCGTGCTCGACGGCTACTCCAGCGAACTGCCGCCGCTCACCGAAACGCAGGTGCGCGCGCTCGCGAACCGCCATTTCGGCGTCGGCGCCGACCAGTTGCTGCTGGTCGAGAAACCGACCGTCGACGGCGCGGACTTCAAGTACCGGATCTTCAATTGCGACGGCGGCGAAGTCGAACACTGCGGCAACGGCGCGCGCTGCTTCGTGAAGTTCGTGCTCGACAAGCGCCTGACCGACAAGCGCAGCGTGCGCGTCGAAGTCATGAAGGGCCTGATCACGCTGACGATGCAGGACAACGGCGAAGTCGTCGTCGACATGGGCGCGCCCGTGTTCGAGCCGGCGCAGGTGCCGTTCGACGCATCGGGCCTCGAAGGCCGCCCGGAAGGCCGCGATACGCTCTGGCCGCTCGACGTGAACGGCGCCACGCGCTGGATCTCGACGGTCTCGATGGGCAACCCGCACGCGGTGCAGGTGGTCGACGACGCCGAAGCGTATCCGGTGCTCGCCGAAGGCCCGCTGATCGAACGTCACGTGCGCTTCCCCCAGCGCGTCAACGCCGGCTTCCTGCAGATCGTGTCGCGCCATGAAGTGAAGCTGCGCGTGTACGAGCGCGGCGCGGGCGAAACGCTCGCGTGCGGCACCGGCGCCTGCGCGGCGGTGGCGGCCGGCATCCGGCGCGGCCTGCTCGACACGCCGGTGACCGTGCACACGCACGGCGGCACGCTGACGATCAGCTGGGACGGCGCGCGCGACGAAACCGCCCCGTTGCTGATGGCGGGCCCCGCCACGACCGTGTTCGAAGGCGCGATCGACCTGGCTGTCTGACCCTTTCACCGTCCTGATTGAACGCTCCCGTCCCATGAACGATCGCGAAGTCGCCGACTACCTGCTCGCCAACCCCGAATTCTTCGCGCAGCACGCCGAACTGCTCGCCACGATCCGTCTCGCGAACCCGCACGGCAAGGCGGCGATCTCGCTGCAGGAGCGGCAGATGGAGATGCTGCGCGACAAGAACAAGCATCTCGAGCGCCGGCTCGCGGAGCTGGTGCGCTACGGCCACGAGAACGACAGCCTGTCGGCGAAGTTCAGCCGCTGGACCGCGCGCGTGATCGCCGAGCGCGATCCGTACGCGCTGCCGCGCACGATCGCCGACGGCCTCGCCGACGTGTTCGACGTGCCGCAGACCGCGCTGCGCGTGTGGGACGTCGCCGACACCTATTCGCAGGCCGAATTCGCACGCCAGGTCGGCGAGGAAGTGCGCCTGTTCACGAACGGCCTGTCGACGCCGTACTGCGGCGCGAACACGGGCTTCGAGGCCGCACAGTGGCTCGCGCCGGTGCTCGCCGCGCCGGCCGCCAACGCGACGGACGGCAGCGACGCCGCCGCCGTCGGCGACGGCTCGGCCACCTCGGTCGCGCTGCTCGCGCTGCGCGCGCCGCAGGCCGGCGCCGATGCGCCCGCGTTCGGCCTGCTGGTGCTCGGCTCGCCGGACCCGCGCCGCTTCCACGAAGGCATGGCGACCGACTTCCTCGCGCAGATCGCGACGCTCGCGAGCGCCGCGCTTACGCGCCTGCTGCCGCACTGACACCGATCCAGGCCCGCCGCCCGATGCCCGACGATCCGATCGCCGCCTACCTGTCGAACCTGAAGCACGTCAGGCAGCTGTCGGAGCACACGCTGCGCGCGTACACGCACGAGCTCGACGAACTGAAGAAGCTCGCCGCCGGCCGGCCGCTCGAATCGCTGAGCGCCGTCGACATGCGCGGCGCGGTGTTGCGCGCGCATGCGGGTGGACTGTCCGCGCGCTCGATCTCGCATCGGCTGTCCGCATGGCGCGCGTTCTACCGCTGGCTCGCGCAGCGCATCGAGATGCCCGCGAATCCCGTCGCCGGAGTGCGTGCGCCGAAACGCGAGAAATCTCTGCCGAAGGCGCTATCGGTCGATGACGCGGTCGCTCTGATGGACACCCCGCTGCCCGCCACGACCGAAGGCCTGCGCGACCACGCGATCCTCGAGCTGTTCTACTCGTCGGGCCTGCGCCTGGCCGAGCTGATCGGGCTCGACGTCATGTACACGCAGGCGGACGGCTATCGCTCCGAAGGCTGGCTCGACCTCGCCGAAGCCGAGGTCACCGTGCGCGGCAAGGGCAACAAGGAACGCAAGGTGCCGGTCGGCCGCAAGGCGATCGACGCGCTGAACGCGTGGCTCGCGGTGCGCGGCGAGTTCGTGAAGCACGACCCGCATCCGCTGTTCCTGTCCGTGCGCGGCAACCGGATGTCGCCGGGCGTCGTGCGCGAGCGCGTGAAGCGCGCGGCGCTTGCCGCCGGCATTCCGGCGCACGTCCATCCGCACGTGCTGCGCCACTCGTTCGCGACGCACGTGCTGCAGTCGAGCGGCGACCTGCGCGCGGTGCAGGAGCTGCTCGGCCACGCGAGCGTCGCCGCGACGCAGGTGTATACGTCGCTGGACTTCCAGCATCTCGCGAAGATTTACGACAGCGCGCATCCGCGCGCGAAGAAGCGCGACTGACACGCGCGTCCCGTTTTTCCCCGCCGCGCGCGACGATCGACGTCACGTCCCGTCGCACGCGGCCCCATTCGATCCAGCCATGCAAACCGTCACTCTCAAGCCGTCCAAGGACAAATCGCTGCTGCGCCGCCATCCGTGGATCTACGCCAATGCGATCGACCGCGTCGACGGCAAGCCCGCGCCCGGCGCGACCGTCGTCGTGCGCGCGCACGACGGCCGTTTTCTCGCGCGCGGCGCGTACAGCCCGCACTCGCAGATCCGCGTGCGCGTGTGGAGCTTCGACGAGAACGAGCCGATCGACCACGCGTTCTTCAAGCGCCGCGTGCAGCGCGCGGTCGCGCACCGCAACACGATGATCGCCGGCACCGGCGCGGTGCGGCTCGTGTTCGGCGAGGCCGACGGGCTGCCGGGCCTGATCGTCGATCACTACGTCGAGGATTCCGGCGATGCGTCGCCGCGCGGCCAGCTCGTCTGCCAGTTCATGGCCGCGGGCGTCGAAGCATGGAAGGACGCGATCGTCGCCGCGCTGGTCGGCGCGACCGGCTGCCCGAACGTGTACGAGCGCTCGGACGTGTCGATCCGCGAGAAGGAAGGCCTCGAGCAGACGACCGGCGTGCTCGCCGGCGACGCGCCGCCCGCGACGCTGATCGCGAACGAGAACGGCGTGCGCTACCACGTCGACGTGCCGCACGGCCACAAGACCGGCTTCTACATCGACCAGCGCGACAACCGCGCGCTCGTCGCGCAATACGCGCACGAGCGGGACGTGCTGAACTGCTTCTGCTACACCGGCGGCTTCTCGCTCGCGGCGTTGAAGGGCGGCGCGAAACGCGTCGTGTCGATCGACTCGTCGGGCGACGCGCTCGCGCTCGCGCAGCAGAACGTCACCGCGAACGGCTTCGACGCCGGCCGCGCGAGCTGGCTCGACGCGGACGCGTTCAAGACGCTGCGCCGCCTCGTCGACGAAGGCGAGCGCTTCGACCTGATCGTGCTCGACCCGCCGAAGTTCGCGCCGACGCGCGACAGCGTCGATCGTGCCGCGCGCGCGTACAAGGACATCAACCTGAGCGGCTTCAAGCTGCTGCGCCCGGGCGGCCTGCTGTTCACCTACTCGTGCTCGGGCGCGATCGACATGGACCTGTTCCAGAAGATCGTCGCGGGCGCGGCCGCCGACGCGAAGGTCGACGCGCGGATCCTGAAGCGGCTCGGCGCCGGCGTCGACCACCCGCTGCTGTCCGCCTTCCCGGAAGGCGAATATCTGAAAGGGCTGCTGTTGCAAATCGTCTGATCGCCCGCATGTTGGCGGGCAGCCGCCTCCGCTGGTCGTTCGGACGAAGGGCGGGGGCTTGACAGATATGTTTCAATGAATGGTTGTGTGCCCGGTTCGCCGGGCGCGAGCACATCCTGGTTTTGACCCCGATTCACGAACCACAGGCGACCGACATGGCCACTCCCGTCACCATCCTCACCGGCTTCCTCGGCAGCGGCAAGACGACGCTGCTCAAGCGCATCCTGAACGAACAGCACGGCATGAAGATCGCCGTGATCGAGAACGAGTTCGGCGAAGAGAACATCGACAACGAAATCCTCGTGCAGGATACGACCGAGCAGATCATCCAGATGAGCAACGGCTGCATCTGCTGCACGATCCGCGGCGATCTGGCCCGCGCGCTCGGCGATCTGGCCGCGAAGAAGCGCGACGGCAAGCTCGACTTCGACCGCATCGTGATCGAGACGACCGGCCTCGCGAACCCGGGCCCGGTCGCGCAGACCTTCTTCATCGACAGCGAGATCGCCGACGATTTCCTGCTCGACGCCGTCATCACGCTGGTCGACGCGAAGCACGCCGACGCGCAGCTCGACGAGCACGAGGTCGTGCAGCGCCAGGTCGGCTTCGCCGACCGCCTGTTCATCACGAAGTCCGACCTCGTCGACGACCAGACGGTCGCCGAGCTCAAGCACCGCCTCGTGCACATGAACCCGCGGGCGGCGATCAAGGTCGTCAACTTCGGCGAAGCGGACATCAAGGAAATCTTCGACCTGCGCGGCTTCAACCTGAACGCAAAGCTCGAGATCGATCCGGATTTCCTCGCCGAGGACGATCACGCGCATCACGGCCATGACCACGATCACGACCACGCGCACTGCGACCACGATCACGGCCACTGCGATCACGATCACGATCACGCGCACGGCCACCATCACCACCACGCGCACCACGACGACAAGATCAAGTCGTTCGTCTACCGCAACGACCGCCCGTTCGATCCGAACAAGCTCGAGGATTTCCTCGGCGGGATCCTGCAGATCTACGGCGAGCGGATGCTGCGCTACAAGGGCGTGCTGTACATGAAGGGCGTCGACCGCAAGGTCGTGTTCCAGGGCGTGCACCAGATGATGGGCAGCGACCTCGCGGCGAAGTGGCTGCCGATCGAGAAGAAAACCAACAAGATGGTGTTCATCGGCGTCGATCTGCCGCAGGACCTGATCACCGACGGCCTCGACGCCTGCCTCGCCTGACGGCGGGCAGCGCGCCGCCCGCGACGCGTTCCGCGGCGGCGCCCCGGTGGCGGCAAAACGCCGCCACCGGCGAGGGTTTTCGCGTCATCGCTTTTTCGCGATTTGCGCGTTATATTTTCAAGATATTGGCGCAGCCGACGGGGATCGACCCGATACGGCGCAGACTTGCGATTCAGTTACAATACGTGCCCGCTGGAGTACGGCAACAACAGGCCCGGTTCTTGCAGCACGATCATCCGGGAATCGCAAACATGCCGGATCGCGTGTTCGCCACCCGGCCGCGACCGATACGATCTGCCGCGCAGCATTCCGGTTCGCCGCGCGCGCACATCGACGCCAGGCCTATCCTGGTATTTGAGAACCGGTTTTCCAGAGGCTTTCGGCCCCGCAGCGGCAAAACGCAAAGGATTGCAAGCGCGGTTGCGGGTAATCCCAAAGTGCAGGCAATATCTCGTGATTTGCCGCACATTGAAGAAGCAAGCAGATGACGAAGAAACTCTTGACCGAAGCCGAAATCCTGAAGATGAGCGACAAGGATTACATGAATGAGGATCAGCTCGCCTTCTTCAAAGCTCGGCTCGAACAATTGCAGGCGGAAATCCTCCACAATGCGGGCCAGACGACCGAGAACCTGCGTGAGACGGTGATCGTGCCGGATCCTGCCGATCGCGCGACGATCGAGGAAGAGCACGCGCTCGAGTTGCGCACGCGCGACCGCGAACGCAAGCTCCTCAAGAAGGTTCAGCAATCGCTCGCCCGCATCGAATCCGGCGATTACGGCTGGTGCGAGGAAACCGGCGAGCCGATCGGCGTGCCGCGCCTGCTCGCGCGCCCGACCGCCACGCTGTCGCTCGAGGCGCAGGAGCGCCGCGAGCTGCGCCAGAAGCTGTTCGGCGACTGAGCAGCCGCCGTTCCGCCCAAACACGCTGCTTCACGAAAGCGCGCGGCCTGCCGCGCGCTTTTTGTTTTTCCGGCCGGCCCCCTCCCGGCTCCCCCCTTGATATCCCGGCGCGCGCCCTAAAATGAAACGAATGCGCGTCGGGCCGCTCCCCGGCGCACCGCGATTCACGCGGCGGCGCGGCGCGCCGCCGCCTCTTCCCCGTTTTTCTCAAGGAACGCAGATGGAGCAATTTCACGGCACGACCATCGTTTCGGTCCGGCGCGGCGACAAGGTCGCGCTCGGCGGCGACGGCCAGGTGACGCTCGGCAACATCGTCATGAAGGGTGGCGCGCGGAAAGTGCGGCGGATCTACAACAACCAGGTGCTGGTCGGCTTCGCGGGCGGCACCGCCGATGCGTTCTCGCTGCTCGACCGCTTCGAGGCGAAGCTCGAGAAGCACCAGGGCAACCTGACCCGCGCGGCCGTCGAGCTCGCGAAGGACTGGCGCACCGACCGGATGCTGCGCCGCCTCGAGGCGATGCTGATCACGGCCGACGCGACGACCACGCTCGTGATCACCGGCAACGGCGACGTGCTCGACCCGGAAGAAGGCATCTGCGCGATCGGCTCGGGCGGCGCGTACGCGCAGGCCGCGGCTCGCGCGCTTGCCGAGAACACCGAACTGTCGCCGCGCGAGATCGTGGAGAAATCGCTCGAGATCGCCGGCGACATGTGCATCTACACGAACCACAATCGCATCATCGAAACGATCGAGTAAGGACCGACCCATGAGCACCATGACCCCTGCCGAGATCGTCTCGGAACTCGACAAGCACATCATCGGCCAGAACAAGGCGAAGAAGGCAGTGGCCGTCGCGCTGCGCAACCGCTGGCGCCGCCAGCAGGTCGCCGATCCGCTGCGCACGGAAATCACGCCGAAGAACATCCTGATGATCGGGCCGACGGGCGTCGGCAAGACCGAAATCGCGCGGCGCCTGGCCAAGCTCGCCGATGCGCCGTTCATCAAGATCGAAGCGACCAAGTTCACCGAGGTCGGCTACGTCGGCCGCGACGTCGACAGCATCGTGCGCGACCTGATCGAGATTTCGGTCAAGCAGACGCGCGAAGCGGAGATGCGCAAGGTGCGCAGCAAGGCGACCGACCAGGCCGAGGACCGCATCCTCGACATCCTGCTGCCGCAGCCGCGCGCGGTCGGCTTCGGCGCGAGCGCCGAGCACGCGAACGACGACAACAACACGACCCGCCAGACGTTCCGCAAGCGCCTGCGCGAAGGCCAGCTCGACGACAAGGAAGTCGAGCTCGACCTCGAGCAGCAGACGATCGGCATGGACATCATGGCGCCGCCCGGGATGGAAGAGATGACCGAGCAGATCCGCTCGATGTTCTCGAACCTCGGCGGCGGCAAGAAGCAGCGCCGCAAGGTGAAGATCAAGGAGGCGCTGAAGCTGCTGACCGACGAGGAAGCGGCGAAGATGCTCAACGAAGAGGAAGTGAAGACGAAGGCCGTGCAGAACGTCGAGCAGAACGGCATCGTGTTCCTCGACGAGATCGACAAGATCACGTCGCGCAACAACGAAGGCAGCGGCGGCGAAGTGTCGCGCCAGGGCGTGCAGCGCGACCTGCTGCCGCTCGTCGAGGGCACGACGATCAACACGAAGTACGGGATGGTGAAGACCGATCACATCCTGTTCATCGCGAGCGGCGCGTTCCACCTCGCGAAGCCGAGCGACCTGATTCCGGAGCTGCAGGGGCGCTTTCCGATCCGCGTCGAGCTGGAATCGCTGTCGGTGAAGGATTTCGAGGCGATCCTGGTCGCGACCGACGCCAGCCTCGTCAAGCAGTACCAGGCGCTGCTCGCGACCGAGGACGTGGCGCTCGACTTCGCCGAAGACGGCATCCGCCGCCTCGCGGAAATCGCGTACTCGGTCAACGAGAAGACCGAGAACATCGGCGCGCGCCGCCTGTACACGGTGATCGAGAAGCTGCTCGAGGAAGTGTCGTTCGCGGCCGGCAACCACGCCGGCGAGCGCGTGACGATCGATGCGAAGTATGTCGAGCGTGCGCTCGGCGAGGTGTCGCAGGACGAGGATCTGTCGCGCTACGTGCTGTAACGCGGCGCGCGGCATCGAACGAAAAACGGGCGGCCCCGGCGGGGCCGCCCGTTTTTTCATGGGCGCGTGCAATTTGGAACGCGTCCGATGGCCGGCACCCGGGAGGGCTCCTAGAATCGGGATTCCCCTGGCCACGAACCGGCGCCATCGCCGCCGCCCCTCCATGATCATCTACCCGTCCATCGCCGGCCGATTCGTGCCGGCCTTGCGCACCCTGACGCCGGCCGAGATCCGATAGATCATGCGGCGAATCAGGCAGGATTCGCTGCACCGTTACCACGTCGCGTTTGCGCTCGCGTGGCTCGGCGCGCTCGCGGGTATCGCGCTCACGGCCGTGCCGGTGCATGTCGGCATCTCCTTCGTCGCGCGCTGCGCGTCGGTGAAGCCGTGGCCAATGGCCGTCGCCGCCGTGACCGGCGGGCTCGCGCCGCTGCTCGCAAACGTCTTCTACTCGGCGCTGATCGCGCACCTGCTCAAACGCGACATCGTCGCCCGCATCGCGCGGGACCAGCGGCCGCCCGGATGAAGCGCCCGGCCCCGCTTACTGACGCACCGGCTTCTTCGCGAGCTTGCGCTGCAGCGTGCGGCGGTGCATGTTCAGCGCGCGCGCGGTCGCCGAGATGTTGTTGTTGTTTTCCGCGAGCACGCGCTGGATGTGCTCCCACTCGAGCCGGTCGACCGACAGCACGACCGGGTTCTCGAGCGCCTCGTCGGCCTGCAGCTCGCTCGCGTTGGTCTGCAGCGCGGCCAGGATCGATTCGATGTTCGCCGGCTTCGCGAGATAGTTGTCGGCGCCCTCCTTCACCGCCTGCACGGCCGTCGCGATGCTCGCGTAACCGGTCAGCACCAGGATCCGCGCATCGGGCTGCAGGTCGCAGAGCGGCGCGATCAGGCTCAGGCCCGAATCCTCGCCGAGATGCAGGTCGACGGTGATGAACTGGAACTTGCCCGCCGCGGCGAGCTTGAGCGCCGCCTCCTTGTCATGCGCCTGCTGGACCGCGTAGCCGCGGCGCTCGAGGCCGCGCGCGAGCGTGCCCGCGAACACCTCGTTATCGTCGATCACCAGGAAGTTGTTGTCGCTCATGTGGTTTCTCCGTCTACATGTTGGGTGAGGCGGCGGCGGCCGCATGGCGCGCCACCGGCAGGCGCAGCACGGCCCGCGTGCCGCGCCCGGAAGCCGTGCCCGCGGAACGGCCGGCGGCCGCGCCGTTGAGCCGGCCGGACGCCGTGCCTGCGGGCCGCGGCGTCGCGTCGGACAGCTCGATTTCCCCGCCGAGCCGCGCCGCCGCGCTGAACGCGAGGTACAGGCCGACCCCGTGCCCGCCCTGCGTGCTGTCGACCGGCATCGCGCCGAGCGACTCGCGCAACGCGGCCGGAATGCCCGGGCCGTCGTCGCATACCTCGAATTCGATTTCGTCCGCCGCGCCGTCATGCGCGACCTTCGCCGCGAGCGTCACGCGCTGCGGGCTCGCGCGCGCCGCGTTGTCGAGCAGGATCGTCAGGATCTGGCCCGCCGCGACGGTGTCGTCGAGCGCGACGCCGGCCGGCCGCGCGCCGAGCAGCTCGAACTGCACGTGCGGATGCCGCAGGCGCCAGTGCTCGACGAACGTATCGAGCCAGTCGTCCACCGGCTGGCGGCTCGCCGGCGCGCTCGCGCGGCTGCGCAGGCGCGCGAGCGCCGACGTGCACAGCGACATCTGTTCCTCGAGCACCTTCAGGTCGGCCTCGTAGCGCGCCAGCCCCGCGTCGGTGCGCGCGGCGTCGCGCAATTCCTCGGCGAGCATCGCGATCGTCGACAGCGGCGTGCCCATCTCGTGCGCGACCGTCGCCGCCTGCACGCCGAGCGCGACCGCCCGCTCGTCGCGCAGCAGGCTCTGCTGCGCTTCGCCGAGCGCCGCGTCGCGCTGGCGCAGCGCGTTCGACATGCGCGCGACGAACCACGCGATCAGCCCGACGCTGACCATGAAGTTCACCCACATCCCGGTGCGGTAGTAGTCGAACAGGTTCGCCGGATTGTCCATGTTGAGCGGCACCGAATCGAAGCCGAGCGCCGCGTAGCACGCGACCGCGAACGCCGCGAGCCAGATCATCAGGTGCCACGGCAGCACCGCCGCCGCGATCGCGAGCGACGGCAGGTACAGCGACACGAACGGGTTGGTCGTGCCGCCGGACAGGAACAGCAGCGCCGACAGCGCGCCGAGATCCACCCACAGCTGGCCGAGCAGCTCGAAATTGGTCTCGGGCCGCGCGCGCAGCACGCGCACCCAGGTCAGCCCGTTGAAGACGATCTCGAGCGCGATGACCATCAGCATCGCCGGCAACGGCAGATGCACGCCGAAATAGGTCTGGACGACGCCGATCGTCGCGAGCTGGCCGATGATCGCGAGATTGCGCAGCCAGAACAGGTGGCTGAGGTTGACGCGGCCGGTGGTGGTGATTCGTTGCATCCGCCCAGTTTACCCGTTTAGCGCGCGGCCACCCTAGCCGGGGCCAGAACGCTCGCGCGCTACGCCGGCTTTCCGGCCACCTGCCGCGCGATCTCGTCGGCGAGGCATTCCGGGCACATGCAGCGCCCGCCGCACGCCGGCTGCGCGCCGTCGGGCAAGCCGGGCATCGCCGCGCACCAGCATTCGAACGGCTGCGTGCGCGCGCCGCAGTCGAAACTGCGGCTGCAGCGCGGGCAGCGGGCGCGCCGCGGTTCGGCGCGGCGGTCGGCAGCGAATTCGGTCATGACGGGGGCGGGAAAGCGGGCACGGCGGCACCCAACGGCACAAGCATAGCGCGGCGGCCGGCGTTCGCACATCGGCCGTTCGGACAACGCCG
The DNA here is from genome assembly GCF_902830275.1 of Burkholderia stagnalis. GTDB lineage: Bacteria > Pseudomonadota > Gammaproteobacteria > Burkholderiales > Burkholderiaceae > Burkholderia > Burkholderia stagnalis. The sequence goes on from NZ_CADESW010000006.1 coordinate 227,376, forward strand.
GCCAGCGGCCGCCGCAAGGCCGCGGCGCCCGGCGCCCGGCGTCGCCCCCGGCCGTCCCGGCCGGGCCAAAATCGCGATGCTGCGCTGCGCCACTCCTGTACAATTCGGCCTGTTTCAACCGTTCCCAGCCAGAGCCGCCGCCATGTCCGAGCCCATCGACCTCTCGCAGATCGCCCCCACGCTGAAAGCCGAAATCCTCGCGGAGGCGCTGCCGTACATCCGCCGCTATCACGGCAAGACCGTGGTGATCAAATACGGCGGCAACGCGATGACGGAAGAGCGGCTCAAGCAGGGCTTCGCGCGCGACGTGATCCTGCTGAAACTGGTCGGCATCAACCCGGTGATCGTCCACGGCGGCGGCCCGCAGATCGACCAGGCGCTGAAGAAGATCGGCAAGCAGGGCACCTTCATCCAGGGCATGCGCGTCACCGACGAGGAGACGATGGAAGTCGTCGAGTGGGTGCTGGGCGGCGAAGTGCAGCAGGACATCGTGATGCTGATCAACCACTTCGGCGGCCACGCGGTCGGCCTGACGGGCAAGGACGGCGGCCTGATCCACGCGCGCAAGCTGCTGATGCCGGACCGCGACAATCCGGGCCAGTACATCGACATCGGCCAGGTCGGCGAGGTCGAGGCGATCAACCCGGCAGTGGTGAAGGCGCTGCAGGACGACGCGTTCATCCCGGTGATCTCGCCGATCGGCTTCGGCGAGGATGGCCTGTCGTACAACATCAACGCCGACCTGGTCGCCGGCAAGCTCGCGACGGTGCTGAACGCCGAGAAGCTGCTGATGATGACCAACATCCCCGGCGTGATGGACAAGGACGGCAACCTGCTGACCGACCTGTCGGCGCGCGAGATCGACGCGCTGTTCGAGGACGGCACGATCTCCGGCGGCATGCTGCCGAAGATCTCGTCGGCGCTCGATGCCGCGAAGAGCGGCGTGAAGTCGGTGCACATCGTCGACGGCCGCATCGAGCACTCGGTGCTGCTGGAAATCCTGACCGAGCAGCCGTTCGGCACGATGATCCGCTCGCATTGAGCGCGCGCCGCCAAACCACCGGCCCCGACCTGCCGGCGTCGCTGCGACGCCGGCGCATCTCCCGCAGCCGGCCGCGCGCCGGCGCCCCCGTCTGGCTGTTCGATCTCGACAACACGCTTCACCACGCATCGCACGCGATCTTTCCGGAGATCAACCGCGCGATGACGCAGTACATCATCGACGCGCTCCACGTCGGGCGCGCTGAAGCCGACCGGCTGCGTACCGGCTACACGCAGCGCTACGGCGCGGCGCTGCTCGGCCTCGCGCGCCATCACCCGATCGATCCGAACGACTTCCTGCGGGTCGTCCACACGTTTTCCGATTTGCCCGCGATGCTGCGCGCCGAGCGCGGTCTCGCGCGGATCATCGCCGCGCTGCCCGGCCGCAAGTTCGTGCTGACCAACGCGCCCGAAAACTACGCGCGCGCGGTGCTGCGCGAGCTGCGCATCGAGCGGCTGTTCGAGCGCGTGATCGCGATCGAGCACATGCGCGACCGCCGCATGTGGCGCGCGAAGCCCGACCACACGATGCTGCGCCGGACGCTGCGCGCCGCGCACGCGCGCCCGGCCGACGCGATCCTCGTCGAGGACACGCGCAGCCACCTGAAGCGCTACAAGCGGCTCGGCATCGGCACGGTGTGGATTACCGGGCATCTGCCGGGCCATCTGCCGAACACCGGGCGCCCGCACTATGTCGACCAGCGGATTCGTTCGTTAAAATCGCTTCGACTGGGCACTCGATCGGGGCGACAAAAATGCAGCCGACTCACCCGCAGGACCAAGCGGTAACGGACGACCAGACATCCCCCACCCGCACCCGCACGCGCCCGAAACCGGGCGAGCGCCGCGTGCACATCCTGCAGACGCTCGCCGCGATGCTCGAGGCGCCGAAGCGCGAGAAGATCACGACGGCCGCGCTCGCGGCCCGGCTCGACGTGTCGGAGGCCGCGCTCTACCGCCATTTCGCGAGCAAGGCCCAGATGTTCGAAGGCCTGATCGAATTCATCGAGAGCACGCTCTTCGGCCTGATCAACCAGATCGCCGCAAAAGAGCCCGACGGCGTGCTGCAGGCGCGCGCGGTCGGGCTGATGCTGCTCAATTTCGCGGCGAAGAACCCCGGGATGACGCGGGTGCTGACCGGCGAGGCGCTCGTCGGCGAGCACGAACGGCTGGTCGAGCGGGTCGACCGGATGATCGAGCGGATCGAGGCCGCCGTGAAGCAGAGCCTGCGGATCGCCGTGATGGAATCGAATGCGCGCCGCGACGGCAGCCCGCACGCGGCCGGCGCCGTTCCGCTGTCGGCCGACTACGACCCCGCCGCGCGCGCCAGCCTGCTCGTCAGCTACGTGATCGGACGCTGGCACCGCTTCGCGAGGAGCGGCTTCTCGAAAGCGCCCGGCGAACAGGCCGACGCGCAGCTGCGGCTGATCCTGCAGTAATGCGCCGCTGACGCCCGGCCTGCCCCGGCGTCCATGAACCGGCCGTCCGGCCGGATCCGCATGCCCCCGCCCCGAGCCAGGCCGGGTCGGCCGATCGGCCATGCTTCGCGATAGCCCGCAAAAATCGAACTGGTCCAATTTCGCCCGACCACCCGCTTGACGTAATTTTTCGCCTGTACAAGTCAAGTCGAGGTGAACAGGTGAATGCCAAGTTTCGGTTGTATCAAGCGCGCGCCGGCAGGCGGCTCGCGCAATCCGCGCTACTCGCGGGTGCGGTGGTGCCGTGGCCGTCGTCAGTGGCCGAGGCTTCCGATGGCAGCGCACAACGCGCGGACGGCGTCGCGCACGAAGTCGCGCCCGGCGACTATTCGACGACCGCCCCTCTCAGGCCGGTGTTTTCCGCCGTCAACGGCGGCGTGCTGACCACCACCGGCAAGACGCGCCTGTTCTCGTCCGGCAACGGCGCGAGCGGCGCCGCCGTCGAAGGCGCAAGCTCGCGCATCGAAATGCGCGACACCGAAATCCGCACCCGCGGCATCCTCGGCGCCGGCATCGACATCCGCCTGGGCGGCAGCGTGCTCGCCGAGAACGGCTCGATCGATACCGACGGCGACTACGCGCACGGCGTCTACGTCGATGTCGGCGGAAGCCGTGCCGACATCGCCGGCAGCGCGATCGTGACGCGCGGGAGCGAAGCCCATGGCATTGCGGTGAATAACGCGCCCGGCGCCATCGCGAACGTCGCCGATACGCTGGTCCGCACCGGCGGGCAATTTGCCTATGGTGTGTTCGTCAGCTACGACGACGTCCACGCGACACTGGCGCGCACCGACATCCGGACAACCGGCGACTTTGCATCGACGCTGTTCATGCCGGGCGCCTCCGTGGCCACATTCAGCGACTCGCGCCTGGAAACCGACGGCTACGCCGCGACCGGCGTGGACACGCGCAAAGGCCAGGTCGAACTCGCCCGCACGCGCGTCTTCACGCACGGCGAAAGCGCGCATGGGCTTTACACGTCGAAGGAGCAGCAATCCGACCCGACGCCGCTCGTCCGGGCGACCGATACGCACGTCGTCACGAGCGGCGCGCGCTCGATCGGCGCGGTCGCGCGGCTCGGCGGCCGCGTCGAGATGACGGGCGGCGGCATCGCGACGAGCGGCGAGCGAGCCTACGGCATGCTGTCGAGCGGCGCAGGCTCGATCGCCTCGATCGCGGATGGCGTCGTCACGACGGGCGGCCGAGACGCCGCCGCGCTCCATGCAGGCAGAGGCGGCACGATCGACCTGCTGCGCACGGACGTGCGCGCGACCGGCGACGGGGCATACGCCGCGGCAGTCTACGGCGGCAGGCTGACCGTCGATGGCGGCTCGCTCATCAGCGAGCAGCACGGTGCGATCGGCGCAGCCGGCGCGATCGTCTCGCTGCGCAACGGCGCGCGCGCCGCCGGCGGCAACGGCACGCTGCTGTCCGTCGACGCGCAATCCGGCGCGCCGGTCCGGCTGACGCTCGATAGCGGCGCGCAGGCGGCCGGCGACATCGTGAACCAACCGACCGACGACGGCAGCCCGACACTCGCCGTAACCGACGTCGCACTGTCCCGTGCGGCAGCATGGGCCGGCGCGACGGACGCGGTCCGCGCACTGTCGCTCGACTCCGACAGCCGCTGGACCGTCACCGCCGATTCGACGGTCGGATCGGTCGTGCTGAACGACTCGACCATCGCGTTTTCCGGGCCCGACGCCAGCACACCGCGCGTGCTTGCCGTCACCGGCGACTATGCAGCCCGGAACGGCAGGCTGCTCATCCATACGACGCTACGCGACGACGCATCGCCCACCGACAAACTCGTGATCGACGGCGGGCACGCGTCGGGCAATACGGGGATCGTCGTGAAGCGCACGGGCGGCGAAGGCGCGCAGACGACGGTCGGCATTCCGGTCGTCGAGACCCGCAACGGCGGCACGACCGACACCGCGGCATTCGCGCTCGACGCGGCGTCGGACGGTTACCGGAACGGCTTCGGCACGCTTTCCGCAGGCGGCTACGACTACATGCTCGCACGCGGCGGACAGGGTGGCCGGGCGGAAGACTGGTATCTCGTGTCCACGGCGAAGCCCGAGCCGCCTCCCGAGCCGCCGATCCTCCCTGGCGACGGCGGCGACGAATCCTCGATCGGCAAGGAAACGACACCGCCGCCCCGCGCCATCGCACCGGAACCCGACGCCTATCTGGCCAACGCCGATGCGGCCGCGATGATGGCGATCCATACGCTGCATCAGCGTGAGGACCGCTCGCTCCGCTCGGCCTCCGGCGCGCCGCGCCCGCTCGACGGCGCCGCCTGGCTGCGCGCCGAGGGCCAGTTCACGTCGATGTCGGGAGGCAACCGCGGCGTGTCGGGCAACGGCCGCCTGATTCACGCGGGCGCCGATCTGCTCCGTTTCGACGACGGCCGCGGCGGCAGCATCCGGGTCGGCGCGATGGGCATGTACGGCAGCCAGACGAACTGGTCGACACGCCCGCTGTGGAACGCGATCGAGCAGCGGATCACGGACGCCACCGCACGCGGCAGCGTCGCCGGCTACAACGTCGGGCTGTACGGCACGTGGTACGGCAACCGCGACATCCTGTCCGGCCCCTACGTCGATGCGTGGTTCATGTATGGCGCCTACGCGAACAGCGTCGGCGGCAGCCTCGCGGCCGATTCGTACCGGTCGCGTACCGTCACGGGCTCGATCGAGACCGGCTATTCGCTCCGCTTCTACGAGCGCGGCGACACGCGCTTCTTCGTCGAACCCGAGGCTCAGCTCGTCGTATCCGACTATCGCGCGGACGCGCACGACACCCCCGGCGGCCGCCTCGACGGCCAAGGCGCCACCGACGTGCTCACCCGCCTGGGCGTACGTGTGCATGGCGTGACTGCGATGTCGTCCGGACGCGAACTTCGGCCGTTCATCGAAGCGAACTGGTGGCACGGCCCGGGCTCGCGCTCGCTGACGCTCGACCGAAATGCATTCTCGTTCAGCGTGCCGCGCGACCGGGCGGCAGTCCGGATCGGTGCGACCGGGCAGGTGGCCCGGCAATTCTCGGTATCGGCGAGCCTCGGCGTGGAAGGGAATCTGTCCGACTACTCGGTGGTGAAGGGCCAGCTTTCGGCGAAATACCGCTGGTAACGCCGAGCCGACGGCCCGCGGGGCGCGAAATCCGCGCCTCGCGGAATTCCGCTATACTCTGCCGACCTGCCGCCCCCTTGGCGGCGGGTCGGAAGCGCGCCGATTTGCTGACTCGATTGCGGGCGCGCGAACCGGCCGGAACGTTGATGTGTCTTCGTCCCGGCGGTTCACTACAAATGCGGCTAAAGAGGTCGTCAGCCGCGCATCTTCGACTCCGCGCATCGCCGACACCGTTTAGCCGCCCAGTCATAAGGCGGAACGAATGGAATCGATCGGCATCGTCGCTCCACAGACCATGCACTTCGCCGAACCGCTGCGCTTGCAAAGCGGCAGCGTGATCGGCAACTATCAGCTCGTCGTCGAGACGTACGGCGAGCTCAACGCCGCGCGCTCGAACGCGGTGCTCGTCTGCCACGCGCTCAACGCGTCGCATCACGTCGCCGGCGTCTACGCGGACGACCCGCGCAGCGCCGGCTGGTGGGACAACATGGTCGGCCCCGGCAAGCCGCTCGACACCAACCGCTTCTTCGTGATCGGCGTGAACAACCTCGGCTCGTGCTTCGGCTCGACCGGCCCGATGAGCATCGATCCGTCGACCGGCAAGCCGTACGGCGCGCGCTTTCCGGTCGTCACCGTCGAGGACTGGGTGCACGCGCAGGCGCGCGTGGCCGACGCGTTCGGCATCGAGCGCTTCGCCGCGGTGATGGGCGGCAGCCTCGGCGGCATGCAGGCGCTCGCGTGGAGCCTGATGTACCCGGAGCGCGTCGCGCACTGCATCGACATCGCATCGACGCCGAAGCTGTCCGCGCAGAACATCGCGTTCAACGAGGTCGCGCGCTCGGCGATCCTGTCCGACCCCGACTTCCACGGCGGCGACTACTACGCACACGACGTGAAGCCCAGGCGCGGCCTGCGCGTCGCGCGGATGATCGGCCACATCACGTATCTTTCGGACGACGACATGGCCGAGAAATTCGGCCGTGCGCTGCGCCGCGCCGACGGCGCGCTCGACGCGTACAACTTCAGCTTCGACGTCGAGTTCGAGGTCGAGTCGTACCTGCGCTACCAGGGCGACAAGTTCGCCGACTACTTCGACGCGAACACCTACCTGCTGATCACCCGCGCGCTCGACTACTTCGACCCGGCCAAGGCGTTCGACGGCAACCTCACCGCCGCGCTCGCGCAGACCAAGGCGAAATACCTGATCGCGAGCTTTTCGACCGACTGGCGCTTCGCGCCGGCGCGCTCGCGCGAGATCGTGAAGGCGCTGCTCGACAACAAGCGCACGGTGAGCTACGCGGAGATCGACGCACCGCACGGCCACGACGCGTTCCTGCTCGACGACGCGCGCTATCACAACCTGATCCGCGCGTATTACGAACGAATCGCCAACGAGGTGGGTGCATGAACCAGCAGGCGCTGAATTCCCTGTCCGCGCGCGCGGACTTCCGCACGATCGCACGCTGGGTCGAGCCGCGCTCGACCGTGCTCGACCTCGGCTGCGGCGACGGCTCGCTGCTCGCGCTGCTGATGGAAGAACTGGACGTCACCGGTTACGGCATCGAGCTGAACGACGCCGGCGTGCTCGCGAGCGCGAAGAACGGCATCAACGTGATCCAGCAGAATCTCGAGGACGGCCTGCGGCTGTTCGAAGACCACAGCTTCGACATCGCGATCCTGTCGCAAACCTTGCAGACGATCCACCAGACGGCCGCGATCCTGCGCGAGACGGCGCGCGTCGGCCGCGAGTGCATCGTGTCGTTCCCGAACTTCGGTTACTGGTCGCACCGTCTGTCGGTGCTGCACGGCCGGATGCCGGTGTCGAAATCGCTGCCGTACCAGTGGCACAACACGCCGAACGTGCGGGTGCTGACGATCAAGGATTTCGAGGCGCTCGCACCCGAGGTGGGCGTCACGATCCTCGACCGCGTCGTGCTGCACGAAGGGCAGCCGATTCGATGGGGAGCGAACTGGCGTGGTAGTCTTGCTGTCTACCGAGTCAGGCGCAGCTGAGCCGGCGCGCCGCCGTTGACGGACGGTGCGGCCGGCCAGGTGCGACCGGTCAAGGCATGGCCGGTCAGGTCAGGCCCGGCTGGTCTGGCCCTGCCCGCGCCGCACGGGCGGCCGCCATGTTGCGCCGCCTCCCCCGCCGCCATAACGTCAACGCTACCCAGTTTCTGTCCATGTCGAAAACGCCACACGAGGCGCCCGCACTCACCGCTCACGAGGATCACCCCGGCTGGCGAGCCTTCCTGAACACGCACATGCTGATCTGCGTGTTCCTCGGCTTCACGTCCGGCCTGCCGCTTTTCACGCTCGTCTACCTCGTGCAGGCATGGCTGCGCTCGGAAGGCGTCCAGTTGAAGGAAATCGGCCTGTTCGCGCTGATCCAGTTCCCGTATACGTGGAAATTCCTGTGGGCGCCGCTGATGGACCGCTACCTCCCGCGCCTGCCCGGCTGGCGGCCCGGGCGCCGGCGCGGCTGGATGCTGCTCACGCAGGTGCTCGTCGCGGGCGCGATCGCCGCGCTCGGCTTCGTGTCGCCGCGCGATTCGATCTGGACGGTCGCCGCGCTCACCACGCTCGTCGCGTTCTTCGGCGCAAGCGCGGACATCGTGATCGACGCATATCGCCGCGAGTTGCTGCGCGATACCGAACAGGGCCTCGGCAACGCGGTGCACGTGAACGCGTACAAGCTCGCCGCGCTGATCCCCGGCTCGCTCGCGCTGATCCTGTCCGATCACCTGCCGTGGGACGTCGTGTTCGCGATCACCGGCGCGTTCATGCTGCCGGGCATCGTGATGACGCTGCTCGTGCGCGAGCCGGACGTGGTCGGCGCGCCGCCGCGCAACCTGCGCGACGCGATCGTGCTGCCGTTCCGCGAATTCATCCAGCGCGACGGCTGGGCCGGCGCGCTGCTCGTGATCGCGTTCATCTTCCTGTTCAAGATCGGCGACACGATGGCGACGACGCTGTCGACGTCGTTCTTCCTCGACATCGGCTTCTCGCGCACGGAGATCGGCATCGTCGCGAAGACCACCGCGCTCGTCGCGAGCGTCGCCGGCGGGATCATCGGCGGCGTCTGGCTCGTGAAGATCGGCATCGGCCGCGGGCTGTGGATCTTCGGCGCGCTGCAGATGGTGTCGACGCTCGGCTTCGCGTGGCTCGCGCAGGTCGGCCCCGGCTCGGCGGTGCTCGCAACGCTCTACGACTTCACGGTCGCCTCGAGCCACGCGATCGCGTCGGTACTGTCGGTCGTCGGCATCGAGGTCACGCCGCAGCTCAGCCCGATGACGGTGGCGCTCGCGCTCGTCTACGGCTTCGAAACCTTCACGACCGGCCTGACGATGGCCGCCTTCGTCGCCTACATCGCGAGCACGACCGACCCGCGCTACACCGCGACGCAGTTCGCGCTGTTCACGAGCCTCGCGTCGGTGCCGCGCACGCTCGCGTCCGCGGCGAGCGGCTTCATCGTCGCGAAGACCGGCTGGTTCGACTACTTCCTGCTGTGCACCGTGCTCGCGATCCCCGGCATGCTGCTGCTGTTCAAGATCGCGCCGTGGCGCGGCAGCGCGCGCAATGGCGAGGCGACCCGTGCGCAGTGACCGCTTGCGCCGCCTCGCGCACCTGGCCGCATCGCTGAGCGTCGGCGTCGCGGCGCTCGGCACGGGCGCCGCGCACGCAGGCGATGCGGGTTCCGCCGCGGCGCCCGGCTCCGCACCGTCGGCCACGCCGGCGCCGGCCACGCCCGCGCCATCCGCACCGCCCACCGCCGCCGAGCCCGCGCAACCGACCGGCGCCGCCGCGTCTGCAAAGGCCTACACGCCGACGCCGCAGCAGGTGCGCTTCGGCAACGCGGTCGCGTTCCGCACGTTGATTCCGTCGCCGGTGCTCGAGCAGCTGACGGCGAACGAATACGCGCAGATCGTGCAGGCGGCCGCGCAAGGCAACCGCCTGCTCGCCGAGAACCAGCCGCGCGTGAAGCGCCTGCGCGCGATCGTCGCGAAGCTCGCGCCGTATTCGGTGAAATGGAACGACCGGGTCAAGACGTGGACGTGGGAGGTCAATGCGATCCGCTCGCGCGACATCCGCGTGTCGTGCCTGCCCGGCGGCAAGATCCTCGTGTACGGCGGCATGCTCGACCGCATCCGCCTGAACGACGACGAACTCGGCGTGCTGCTCGCGCACGGCATCGCGCACGCACTGCGCGAACACGCGCGCGGCAACTTCAGCGATCCGTCGCAGACGTCGCTGCGCGCGGCGACGCTGCCGCCGCTGTTCGGCGTCGGCGACCCGCTGCCGCCGCCGCTGAACCTCGACGGCCGCCTGCAGACGCTGCGCTACGACCCGACCGACGAGACCGAAGCCGACGTGATCGGCGGCGACATCGCCGCGCGCGCGGGCTTCGACCCGCGCGCCGCGATCACGCTCTGGGACAAGCTGGCGGCCGCGACGCGCGCGAACCGGGAAACCGGCTACATCTATACGCATCCGTACAGCACCGCGCGCCGCCAGGATCTGCTGAACCGGCTGCCGGACCTGATGCCGCTGTACGCGAAAGCTACGGCCAAGCGCATCGAGACGCTACCCGACTACGCGGGGATCGGCGCGCAGCGGCGCAAGGTCGCGCGGCGCTGAACGGGGGGGCGCGCTATGCGCCGACCTTCGGCTCGACCGACAGATCGACGGCCGCGCGCTCCTCGAGCGTGCGGCTGCCCGACCCGCGCATCCAGCGTACCTCGTCGCCGGGGCTGCGGCCGAACAGCCGCTTGAACTCGCGGCTGAACTGCGACGCGCTCGCGTAACCGACCCGCGCTGCCGCCGCGCCCGCGCTCATCCCGTCCTGCACCATCATCAGCCGCGCCTGGTGCAGCCGCGCGGCCTTCACGTATTGCATCGGCGACGTCGCCGTCACGCTCTTGAACTGCGCATGGAACACCGCGACGCTCATGCCGGCTTCCCGCGCGAGCGTGTCGACGTCGAAATCGGCGGTCAGGTCCGCGTGGATGCGGCGCAGCGCCCGCGCGATGCGGCCGAAGTGATGCTGCTGCGCGAGCGCCGCGCGGATCGCGTCGCCCTGCGCGCCGGTCAGCACGCGGTACGCGATCTCGCGCATGATCGACGGGCCGAGCACGCGCATGTCGTGCGGCGAAACAAGCGCCTCGAGCAGCCGCAGCACCGCATCGGCAAGTGGCGCGTCGAGCGGCGTCGAATACACGCCGCGCGGCTCGCTGAGCGCGACGCCGCGCGTCTCGTCGAGCAGGATCGACAATTCGGCGATCACCGCGAGATCGACGCGGATCGAGATTGCGAGAAACGGCGCGTCCGCGCTCGCGGATGTCTCGCATTCGAACGGCAGCGGCACCGACAGCACGAGATACTGCTGCGCGTCGTAGACGAACGACTGATCGCCGAGATAGCCGCGCTTGCGCCCCTGGCAGACGACGATGATGCTCGGCTCGTACAGCACCGGCATGCGCGGTATCGGCCGGTTCGCGCGAATGAAGCGCACGCCGTCGATATCTGCCGCCGCCATGCCTTCGTTCGGCGCGAGGCGCGCGAGCAGGTCGATCATGCGGCGCTGTACACGGTTGCCCGTGTCGGCGAAAAGGGGCTGGAAGCTCATCGGCGCGATCCGGTCCGGCAAGAGAAACAGGCTTGCAATGTAGCACTTTGACACCGTTTTAGCGGGGTGTTGGCCGCACTTCGAGAGAAATAGGCAAATCTTCGAGACCTTCAGGTATTTCGTGTCGACATGGCGCTCCGTACGATGGCGTCCTGCCTTGCCGCGCCGCCACATGGCGCGACGGCAGCGACTTTTGCCGAACCAGGAGCCCCCGCATGAGCACAACCTATGCCTACGCCGCGACCGACGCCCGGTCGCCGCTCGCCCCGTTCGAATTCCAGCCGCGCGCGCTGCGCGATCTCGACGTGCAGATCGAGATCCTGTATTGCGGCGTGTGTCATTCGGATCTCCATCAGGCCCGCAATGAATGGAAGAACACGATCTATCCGGTCGTGCCCGGCCATGAAATCGTCGGCCGCGTGCGCGCGACCGGCCCGCAGGTGTCGCGCTTCAAGGCCGGAGATCTGGTCGGTGTGGGTTGCCTCGTCGATTCGTGCCGCACCTGCCCGAGCTGCGCGGAAGGGCTCGAGCAGTATTGCGAGAACGGTTTCGTCGGCACCTACAACGGCCGCGACCGCGTGAGCGGCGACGTGACCTACGGCGGCTATGCGACGCAGATCGTCGTCGACGAGGCGTTCGTGCTGCGCGTGCCGGACACGCTCGATCCGGCCGGCGCCGCGCCGCTGCTGTGCGCGGGGATCACCACGTATTCGCCACTGCGCCAGTGGAACGTCGGCCCGGGCAAGAAGGTCGGCATCGTCGGGCTCGGCGGCCTTGGCCACATGGGCGTGAAGCTCGCGCGCGCGATGGGTGCGCACGTGGTGCTGTTCACGACGTCGCCGTCGAAGGTCGAGGACGGCAAGCGGCTCGGCGCGCACGCGGTGGTGATCTCGAAGGATGACGCGCAGATGCACGCGCACCTGAACAGCTTCGACTTCATCCTGAACACGGTCGCCGCGCAGCACGACCTGAACCCGTTCCTGCACCTGCTGAAGCGCGACGGCACGATGACGCTGGTCGGCGCACCGGAGCACGACCATCCGTCGCCGCAGGTGTTCAACCTGATCTTCAAGCGCCGCCGTCTCGCGGGCTCGCTGATCGGCGGCATCGCGGAAACGCAGGAAATGCTCGATTTCTGCGCCGAGCACGGGATCACGTCGGATATCGAGACGATCCCGATGCAGCAGATCAACGCGGCTTACGAGCGGATGCTGAAGAGTGATGTGAAGTATCGGTTCGTCGTCGATATGGCGTCGCTCCGCGCGTAACGCGGCCGCTGCACCAAGCAAAACGGGCCGCGACATACGCGGCCCGTTTTGCTGGCGACTTGCATCCGCGCCGTACGCGGGCAGCACTTACTTGTAGTCGTAATCCACCGTCAGCGGCGCATGGTCGCTGAACTTGATGTCCTTGAAGATCGACGTGCTTTTCGCAGTGCCCGCGATACCCGGCGTCGCGATCTGGTAGTCGATCCGCCACCCGACGTTCTTCGCATACGCCTGGCCGCGGTTGCTCCACCACGTGTATTGCTCGGCGCGCGGATCGAGCGTGCGGAACACGTCGACGTAGCCGACGTCGTCGAACAGCTTCGTGAGCCACGCGCGTTCTTCCGGCAGGCAGCCGGAATTCTTCTGGTTGCTCTTCCAGTTCTTGATGTCGATTTCCTTGTGGACGATGTTCACGTCGCCGCACAGGATCACCTCGCGCTTCTTCTTGAGCGCAGCGAGGTGCGGCATGAACTCGTCCATGAAGCGGTACTTCGCCTGCTGGCGCTCGTCGCCGCTCGAGCCGGACGGCACGTACACCGACACGACCGACAGCTTGCCGTAGCGCGCCTCGACGTAGCGCCCTTCCGAATCGAATTCGCTGCTGCCGAAGCCGATGATCACGTCATCGGGCTCGTGGCGGCTGTACAGCCCCGCGCCGCTGTAGCCCTTCTTCTCGGCATGGTGGAAATAGCTCCTGAAGCCGTGCGGCTCGACGAATTCGGCCGGCAGGTCGTCGGCCGACACCTTGATCTCCTGCACGCACACGCAATCGGCGTTCTGCTCGCCGAGCCAGTCGAAGAAGCCTTTCTTCGCGGCGGAGCGGATGCCGTTCAGGTTGGCGGTAATCACACGCATCATGTCGGGTTCCCGTTCAGTATTCTCTGGTTTCTATCGTAGCCGGCCGCGCTCAGCGGATCTTCACGCCTTCCAGCTCGGGCTTGGGCGGCGGGAATTCCAGCTTCATGTCGGTCAGCGTGCGCAGCAGCAGCTCGGCGATCATCACGTTGCGGTGCGTCTTCGAGTTCGCCGGAATCACGTACCACGGCGCGTGCTCCGCCGACGTCGCGGCGAGCGCGTCGCGATACGCGCCCTGGTACGCATCCCAGTGCTTGCGCGCGTCGAGGTCGGCGATGTCGAACTTCCAGTGCTTGGTCGGATCGTCGACCCGCGCCTGCAGCCGGTCGCGCTGCTCGTCCTTCGAGATGTGCAGGAAGCACTTGACGATCGTCGTGCCGTTCTCGACCAGCATCGTCTCGAAATCGCGGATCTGCCGGTAGCGGCGCTCGCACTCCTTCTCGTCGATCACGCCCAGCACGCGCGGCACGAGCACGTCTTCATAGTGGCTGCGGTTGAAGATCGCGAGCTCGCCCGCCGACGGCACCTGTGCATGCACGCGCCACAGGAAGTCGTGCGCGGCCTCGATCGGCGTCGGCGCCTTGAACGACACGACGCGCAGGCCGAGCGGATCGACCTCGCGGAACACCGCGCGCACGGTGCCGTCCTTGCCGCTCGTGTCCATGCCCTGCAGCACCAGCAGCACGCGCTTCTTCTGCTGCGTGTGCAGCCGCTCCTGCTGCACGTCGAGTTCCATCGACACGGCCGACAGCCGCTCGCGGTCGGTTTCCTTCGCACCCGACGAAAACGGCTTCACGGACGGATCGAATGCGTCGAGCGTGAACGCCGCGGCGTCCTTCTCGCGCGTGTGGTACGGCACCCGGTAGTCGTCGAGCGACGGTTGTTTCGCCATGCGTTCCTCCGTGTGACGGCGCGCACGCCGCGTGCGCGCCAGTTGCAACGGGCCGCCCCGAACAGGTTCGGCGGCGGCCCGTCATCAAGCGCGGGTCAGGCGCGTGCGCCGCTTACCCGAGCTTCTTCTTCAGCAGTTCGTTGACCTGCTGCGGGTTCGCCTTGCCCTTCGTCGCCTTCATCGCCTGGCCGATCAGCGCGTTGAACGCCTTTTCCTTGCCCGCACGGAATTCCTCGACCGACTTCGCGTTCGCCGCAAGCACCTCGTCGATGATCGCCTCGAGCGCGCCGGTGTCGGAAATCTGCTTCAGCCCCTTCGCGTCGATGATGCGGTCGGCCGCGCCTTCGTCGGCGGCCTTCTCGTCCCACATCGTCGCAAAGATTTCCTTCGCGATCTTGTTCGAGATCGTGCCGTCCGCAATCCGCTGCAGCACGAGCGCGAGCTGGGCGGCCGACACGGGAATCGCGTCGATCTCGATGCCGTCGCGGTTCAGCTGCGACGACACGTCGCCCATCAGCCAGTTCGCGGCGATCTTCGCGTTCGCGGCGCCGGCCTTGGCGACCACTGCCTCGAAGTACGCGGCCATCGCCTTGCTCGACGTCAGCACGCCCGCGTCGTACGCGGACACGCCGTACTGCTCGACGAAGCGCTGCTGCATCGCGGCCGGCAGCTCGGGCATGCCGGCCTGCACGCGCTCCACCCAGTCCGCGCCGATCACGAGCGGCATCAGGTCCGGATCGGGGAAGTAGCGATAGTCGTGCGCGTCTTCCTTGCTGCGCATCGAGCGCGTTTCGCGCTTGTCCGGGTCGTACAGGCGGGTTTCCTGCACGACCTCGCCGCCGTCCTCGATCAGCTCGATCTGGCGGCGCACCTCGTAGTTGATTGCCTCTTCGAGGAAGCGGAACGAGTTCAGGTTCTTGATCTCGGCGCGGGTGCCGAACTTCTCCTGCCCGACCGGTCGCACCGACACGTTCGCGTCGCAGCGGAACGAGCCTTCCTGCATGTTGCCGTCGCAGATGCCGAGCCACACGACGAGCCCGTGCAGCGCCTTCGCATATGCGACCGCCTCGGCCGCGCTGCGCATTTCCGGCTCGGTGACGATCTCGAGCAGCGGCGTGCCCGCGCGGTTCAGGTCGATGCCCGTCATCCCGGCGAAGTCTTCATGCAGCGACTTGCCCGCATCTTCTTCCAGATGCGCGCGGGTCAGGTTGACGGTCTTCGAATACGCTTCCTTGCCGGCCTTTTCATTGGCGGGCACCTGGATCGTGATCTGGCCGCCCTGCACGACCGGAATCTCGTACTGGCTGATCTGATAGCCCTTCGGCAGATCGGGGTAGAAATAGTTCTTGCGCGCGAAGATGCTGCGCGGCGCGATGGTCGAGCCGATCGCGAGGCCGAAGCGGATCGCCCGCTCGACCGCGCCGCGGTTCAGCACCGGCAGCACGCCCGGCAGCGCGAGGTCGACCGGACAGGCCTGCGTGTTCGGTTCCGCGCCGAACTGCGTCGGCGCGCCGGAGAAAATCTTCGAGACGGTCGACAGCTGCGCATGCGTCTCGAGACCGATGACGACTTCCCATTGAGTCATTGCTTACACCCCCGCCGGAACTTGCTTGTGCCAGCCGGTCGCGCGCTGGAACGCGTCGGCGACCTGCAGCATCCGGGCTTCGTTGAAATAGTTGCCGATGATCTGCAGGCCGACCGGGCGCTGCGCATTCGCGCCCGCGCCGAAGCCGCACGGCACGCTCATGCCGGGCAGGCCGGCGAGGCTCACCGACAGCGTGTAGATGTCCGCGAGATACATCGCCACCGGATCGTCGCCCTTCGCGCCGAGATCCCATGCGACCGTCGGCGACGCCGGGCCCATGATCACGTCGCAGGACTTGAACGCTTCCTGGAAATCCTGCGCGATGATGCGGCGGATCTTCTGCGCCTGCAGGTAGTACGCATCGTAGTAGCCGTGCGACAGCACGTAGGTGCCGACCAGGATGCGGCGCTTCACCTCGGGGCCGAAGCCCTCGGCGCGCGACTTCTTGTACATGTCGAGCAGGTCGCCGTACTGGGCCGCGCGGTGGCCGTAGCGCACGCCGTCGAAGCGCGACAGGTTCGACGACGCTTCCGCCGGCGCGATCACGTAGTAGACGGGGATCGACAGCTCCGTCTTCGGCAGCGACACCGGCACGAGCGTCGCGCCGAGCGCCTCATACTGCTTGAGCGCCGCGTCGATCGTCGCGCGCACGTCGTCGGCGAGGCCGTCGCCGAAGTATTCGTTCGGCAGGCCGATGCGCAGGCCCGCGAGCGGCTTCGCCGCATCGTTGCCCGGCGCCCACGGCTGGCCGAGGTGGCGCGTGAAATCCTCGTCGTCGTGCTCGAGGCTCGTCGAGTCGCGCTCGTCGAAGCCGGCCATCGCGTTCAGCAGCAGCGCGCAGTCGGCCGCGCTCTGCGCCATCGGGCCGCCCTGGTCGAGCGACGACGCGAACGCGATCATCCCGTAGCGCGACACGCGGCCGTAGGTCGGCTTGATGCCCGTCACGCCCGCGAACGACGCGGGCTGGCGGATCGAGCCGCCGGTGTCGGTGCCGGTCGCGGCCGGCGCGAGGCGCGCGGCGACGGCGGCCGAGCTGCCGCCCGAGCTGCCGCCCGGCACCGCGTGGGTGTCCCACGGGTTCTTCACCGGGCCGAACGCGGAGTTCTCGTTCGACGAGCCCATCGCGAACTCGTCCATGTTGGTCTTGCCGAGCGTGACCATGCCGGCCGCCTGCAGGCGGGCGACGACGGTCGCGTCGAACGGGCTCGCGTAGTTCGCGAGCATCTTCGAGCCGGCGGTCGAGCGCCAGCCGCGCGTGACGAACACGTCCTTGTGCGCGATCGGCAGGCCGGTGAGCGCGCCGCCCGCGCCGCGCGCGAGCTCGGCGTCGGCGGCCTTCGCCTGCGCGAGGGTGAGGTCGGCGTCGACGTGGACGAACGCGTTCAGGTGCTGCGCGGCGTCGATCCGTTTCAGGTAGTGCTGCGCCAGCTCGACGGCCGAGCATTCCTTGGCGGCGAGCGCGGCGCGCAGTTCGGTCAGGCTTTTTGCGTGCATTGAGTGGTTTTCCTGGGAATTCTGGGTCGCGCGCCGCGCGAAACGGCGGGCGCGCTTGTCATCGAACGCTTACTCGATCACCTTCGGCACGAGGTACAGGCCGTCCTGCACGGCCGGCGCCGGACGCTGGTTGTCGTCGCGGTTCACCGTTTCCGTGACGGCGTCGTCGCGCAGCCGCTGCGCAACCGCCTGAATCTGCTCGATCGGGTGGGCGAGCGGCGCGATGCCGGTGGTGTCGACTGCCTGCATCTGCTCGACGAGGCCGAAGAATTCATTGAGCTGGCCGAGCGTATGCTCGGCGTCGGCGTCGGCCATTTCGAGCCGCGCAAGGTGCGCGATGCGTTTCACATCGGTCAGGGTCAGGGCCATGCGGTCACCGGAAAACAAGGCGGCGCGGCACGCGAAAACCGGTGCCGCGGCGGGGGGTTGGAGGGTACGATCCCGCCCTCAAAAATCGGGTACGAAGCGGCAAAAATACCGCCCGTTTCGATTCAAATACGGCGAAATTATAAGGTATCATTACGCGTTCGACCCAAACCCGGCAGCCTTTTCCCGCACCGTTTCGCCCTGTTCCGGCCAGCCGTGCGGGCATGGTGCGACTCCCGGTAGACTTCACTCGCAGCTTCGAGCGCCGCGGCGGCCGCTTCCGCCACGATCCGAGGCTGTTATTTTTTCCGCTGCCGCCCTCAGCGCTCGCTATGAAGGGCCGGCCCAGAGCGAAACAGGATTCTGAATGTTCGGTTTTTTGCGCAGCTACTTCTCCAACGATCTGGCGATCGACCTCGGCACCGCAAACACCCTGATCTACATGCGCGGCAAGGGCATCGTGCTCGATGAGCCGTCGGTCGTGTCGATCCGCCAGGAAGGCGGCCCCAACGGCAAGAAGACGATCCAGGCGGTCGGCAAGGAAGCCAAGCAGATGCTCGGCAAGGTGCCGGGCAACATCGAGGCGATCCGCCCGATGAAGGACGGCGTGATCGCCGACTTCACCGTCACCGAGCAGATGATCAAGCAGTTCATCAAGACGGCCCACGAGTCGCGCATGTTCTCGCCGTCGCCGCGCATCATCATCTGCGTGCCGTGCGGCTCGACCCAGGTCGAGCGCCGCGCGATCAAGGAAGCGGCCCACGGCGCCGGCGCGTCGCAGGTCTACCTGATCGAGGAGCCGATGGCAGCCGCGATCGGCGCCGGCCTGCCGGTGTCGGAAGCAACGGGCTCGATGGTCGTCGACATCGGCGGCGGCACGACCGAAGTCGGCGTGATCTCGCTCGGCGGCATCGTCTACAAGGGCTCGGTGCGCGTCGGCGGCGACAAGTTCGACGAGGCGATCGTCAACTACATCCGCCGCAACTACGGCATGTTGATCGGCGAACAGACCGCCGAAGCGATCAAGAAGGAAATCGGCTCCGCGTTCCCGGGCTCCGAGGTCAAGGAAATGGAAGTGAAGGGCCGCAACCTGTCGGAAGGCATTCCGCGCAGCTTCACGATCTCCAGCAACGAAATCCTCGAGGCGCTCACCGATCCGCTGAACCAGATCGTGTCGTCGGTGAAGATCGCGCTCGAGCAGACCCCGCCGGAACTGGGCGCCGACATCGCCGAGCGCGGGATGATGCTGACGGGCGGCGGCGCGCTGCTGCGCGACCTCGACCGCCTGCTCGCGGAAGAAACCGGCCTGCCGGTGCTCGTCGCCGAAGATCCGCTCACCTGCGTCGTGCGCGGTTCGGGCATGGCGCTCGAGCGCATGGACAAGCTGGGCAGCATCTTCTCGTACGAGTGATCGTCTAGCAGTCTCCTGACATGACGCACCCGCGGCGTGGCCGGCTCGCTCGTTTAGAACGAACCGCCGCGCCGTTTGCGCGTCTGAGCTTCATTTAACCGATCATTCGCGCCCGGCGCCGACCATGGAATACAGTCCGCCGCCCCTCTTCAAGCAAGGCCCGCCCGCGCTCGCGCGGCTCATCTTCTTCGTCGCCGTCGCGATCGCACTCCTGGTGTCGGACGCGCGCTTCAACACGCTCGAAATCGTCCGCGGGGTGCTCGGCACCGTGCTGTATCCGCTGCAGCGCGCGGCGCTCGTGCCGCGCGACCTGTTCATGGGCGCGGCCGAGATCGCCACCTCCGGCGCCTCGCTGCGCCACGAGAACGACCAGCTGCGCGCGCGCAACCTGCAACTGTCGACGCAGGCCAACCAGGCCGGCGTGCTCACGCTGGAAAACACCCACCTGCGCGCGGTGCTCGAGCTGCGCCAGCACATCGCGACGCGCTCGACCCCCGTCGAGATCCAGTACGACACGGCCGACCCGTTCACGCAGAAGATCGTGATCGGCCAGGGCATGCAGCAGGGCATCCAGGTCGGCGCGCCGGTGGTCAGCGAGGACGGCGTCGTCGGTCAGGTCACCCGCGTGTTCCCGCTGCAGGCCGAAGTCACGCTGATCACCGACCGCGATCTCGCGATTCCGGTCCAGGTGCTGCGCACCGGCCTGCGCAGCGTGATCTACGGCACCCCGCGCGGCGATTCGCTCGACCTGCGCTTCGTGCCGACGAGCGCCGACCTCGTCGCCGGCGACGAGCTCGTCACGAGCGGCCTCGACGGCGTCTATCCGCCGGGCCTGCCGGTCGCGAAGGTCGCGCGCGTCGACAAGCTCGCCGACACCGCGTTCGCGCGCGTGACCTGTGCGCCGGTCGCCGCGGTGCGCGGCGCGCGGCAGATGCTGGTGCTGCATTACCAGAACGACATCCCGCCGCGCCCCGAGCCGGAGCCGGCCGCCGACAAGAACGCGAAGGGCGGCAAGAAGGCCGCGAAGGGCGCCGCGAAGCCGGCCGACAAGGCCGCCGGCGCCGGCGCCCCGGCCCAGCCGGGCGCGAATGCCGCACCCGCCGCACCCGCCGCACCCGCCGCGCCGACGAAACCCGCCGCCGCGCCCGCGAAGCCCGCGGCAGGGCAGCCAGGAGCCCAGCGATGAACCGTCCGCAATACATCCTGCAGCCGGTCAACCCGTACTTCATCGTCTTCAGCCTCGCCGCCGCGTTCCTGCTGAACCTGATGCCGTGGGGCCGCCTGCCCGGCGTGCCCGACTTCGTCGCGCTCGTGCTGCTGTTCTGGAACATCCACCAGCCGCGCAAGGTCGGGATGGGCGTCGCGTTCGCGCTCGGCATCCTGATGGACGTGCACGAAGCGGGCCTGCTCGGCGAGCATGCGCTCGCCTACACGCTGCTGTCGTACGGCGCGATCACGATCCATCGCCGCGTGCTGTGGATGCCGATCGGCGTGCAGGTGCTGTACGTCACGCCGCTGCTCGTCGTCGCGCAGCTCGTGCCGTTCGTGATCCGCCTGCTGATGGGCGCCGCGTTCCCCGGCTGGCGCTACCTGGTCGATGGTTTCGTCGAGGCCGCGCTGTGGCCGATCGCGAGCCACCTGCTGCTGATGCCGCAGCGCCGTCCGGTCGATCCGGACGACACGCGCCCGATCTGAGCGCGCCCGCGCCGCCAGGACCTGCCTTGAACATTCGCCGCCCCTCCACCCGCCGCGCCGGGTTCGCTCGACCGTAACCGCATGACCGAATTCAACGACACCCAACAGCAGCTCTCGAGGTTCCGCCTGCGCGTCGCGGCGGCGGGCGTGTTCGTGTTCGTCTGCTTCGGGCTGCTCGCGAGCCGCTTCTTCTACCTGCAGCTCTGGCAGCACGGCAAATACGCGCTGCAGGCCGAGGAGAACCGCATCTCGGTCGCGCCGATCGTGCCGAACCGCGGCATCATCACCGACCGCAACGGCGTCGTGCTCGCGAAGAACTATTCCGCGTACACGCTCGAGATCACGCCGTCGAAGCTCACCGACACGCTCGAGAACACGATCGACCAGCTCGCGACGATCGTGCAGATCGACGCGCGCGACCGCCGCCGCTTCAAGAAGCTGCAGGAAGACTCGAAGAACTTCGAGAGCCTGCCGATCCGCACGCGCCTCACCGACGACGAAGTCGCGCGCTTCACCGCGCAGCGCTTCCGCTTCCCCGGCGTCGACGTGCGCGCGCGGCTGTTCCGCCAGTACCCGCTCGGCACGACGGCCGCGCACGTGATCGGCTACATCGGCCGCATCTCGAAGCGCGACCAGGATCGCATCGACGCGATGAGCGACGACAACGACAGCGATCCGGAACACTACGATCCGCGCCGCGACGCGAACAACTACAAGGGCACCGACTACGTCGGCAAGATCGGCGTCGAGCAGAGCTACGAGACCGAGCTGCACGGCCTGACCGGTTTCGAGGAAGTCGAGGTGACGGCCGGCGGCCGGCCGGTGCGCACGCTGTCGCGCACGCAGGCGACGCCCGGCAACAACCTCGTGCTGTCGCTCGACATCGGGCTGCAGCAGATCGCCGAGCAGGCGTTCGCCGGCAAGCGCGGCGCGCTCGTCGCGATCGAGCCGAAGACGGGCGACGTGCTCGCGTTCGTGTCGTCGCCGAGCTTCGACCCGAACTCGTTCGTCGACGGCATCGACCAGCAGACCTGGGACGAGCTGAACAACTCGCCCGACAAGCCGCTGCTGAACCGCCCGCTGCACGGCACCTACCCGCCCGGCTCGACCTACAAGCCGTTCATGGCGCTCGCGGGGCTGACGCTCGGCAAGCGCACGCCGGGCTGGGGCATCCAGGATCCCGGCTACTTCACGTTCGGCGGCCACACGTTCCGCAACGACGTGCGCGCGGGCCAGGGTTTCGTCGACATGAACAAGGCGATCATGGTGTCGAACGACACCTACTTCTACATGCTCGCGCGCGACCTCGGCGTGAACGCGATCGCGAACTTCATGAAGCCGTTCGGCTTCGGCCAGATCACCGGCATCGACGTCCAGGGCGAGGCGCGCGGGATCCTGCCGTCGCCGGACTGGAAGCGCAAGACCTTCAAGAAGGCCGCGCAGCAGAAGTGGTTCGACGGCGAGACGATCAGCCTCGGGATCGGCCAGGGCTACAACTCGTTCACGATCCTGCAGCTCGCGCACGCCACCGCGACGCTCGCGAACGACGGCGTCGTGATGAAGCCGCACCTCGTGAAGGAAGTCGAGGATCCGATCTCGCGCGGGCGCCACCTCACCGTGCCGAAGGAAAGCGCCACGATCCCGCTCAAGCAGTCGGACATCGACGTCGTGAAGCGCGGAATGGAGAACGTGATCGAGAACCCGTCCGGCACCGCGTACAAGGTGTTCCGCGGCGCGCCGTACCTCGCGGCCGGCAAGACCGGCACCGCGCAGGTGTTCTCGCTGCAGGGCGGCAACTACAAGGGCCACCTGCTCGCCGAGCACCTGCGCGACCACGCGCTGTTCATCGCGTACGCGCCGGTCGACCATCCGCAGATCGCGCTCGCGCTGATCGTCGAGAACGGCGGCTGGGGGGCGCAGTCCGCGGGCCCGATCGCGCGCCGCGTGCTCGACTTCTACCTCGTCGAGCGCCAGAACCCGAAGAACGAGGCGGCCGCCGTCGCGGCCGCGGCGTCGGCCACCGAGCCGGTCAACGTGCCGGTAACCGGCGATACATCGAAACCCGTCACCGTCGCGGCCGGCTTCAAGATGCTGCCGCAGCCGGTCGTGCCGGGCGCGGCCAGCGCGTCGGACGCCGCGTCGGCGCCCGACGCGTCCGGCGTGCCGGGCGCCGGCGCCGCTCCGGCAGCCCCGACGGTCGCGAGCGCCGCCGCACCGGCTGCCGCGAGCATGCCGCCGATCCGGCGCATGCCGCACCGGCCGCGCCGGCCCGCCAGCGACGCGCAGCCGCTGGCCGCCGCGCCGCGGGACGACAACCGTGCGACGTCCGCCGCGAAATCGGCGGACGCCGGCACCGCTCATTAACGGAGAAAGGCATGCAATTCGACAAGCGCGCCTGGCTCGACAAGATCAAGCAGATGTTCGCGGGCTTCGACCGCCCGCTCGCCCTCATCGTGTTCCTGCTGCTGTGCGTCGGCATCGTCACGCTGTACAGCGCAAGCATCGACGTGCCGGGCCGGGTCGAGGACCAGTTGCGCAACATCCTGCTGACGTTCGTGCTGATGTGGGTGATCGCCAACATACCGCCGACGACGCTGATGCGCTTCGCGGTGCCGCTCTACTCGTTCGGCGTCACGCTATTGATCGCGGTCGCGCTGTTCGGGATGACCAAGAAGGGCGCGAAGCGCTGGCTGAACGTCGGCGTCGTGATCCAGCCGTCCGAGATCCTGAAGATCGCGACGCCGCTGATGCTCGCGTGGTACTACCAGCGCCGCGAAGGCGGCCTGCGCTGGTACGACTTCATCGCCGCGTTCGGCATCCTGATGGTGCCGGTCGGGCTGATCGCGAAGCAGCCCGACCTCGGCACCGGCCTGCTCGTGTTCGCGGCGGGCTTCTTCGTGATCTACCTCGCGGGCCTGTCGTTCAAGCTGATCGTGCCGGTGCTGGTCGCCGGCGTGCTCGCGGTCGGCTCGATCGCGGTGTTCGAGGAACGGATCTGCCAGCCGGAAGTGCAGTGGCCGCTGATGCACGACTACCAGAAGCACCGCGTGTGCACGCTGCTCGACCCGACCTCCGACCCGCTCGGCAAGGGCTTCCACACGATCCAGGCGGTGATCGCGATCGGCTCCGGCGGCGCGCTCGGCAAGGGCTATCTGAAGGGCACCCAGGCGCACCTCGAATTCATTCCGGAAAAGCACACCGACTTCATCTTCGCGGTGTTCTCCGAGGAATGGGGCCTCGCCGGCGGCCTCGTGCTGCTCACGCTGTACATGGCGCTGATCGCGCGCGGGCTGTACATCGCCGCGCAGGGCGCGACGCTGTTCGGCCGGCTGCTGGCCGGCTCGCTCACGCTCGCGTTCTTCGTCTACGCGTTCGTCAACATCGGGATGGTGAGCGGGGTACTGCCTGTCGTCGGCGTGCCGTTGCCGTTCATGAGCTACGGCGGCACCGCGCTCACGACGCTCGGCATCGCGATCGGGATGATCATGAGCGTCGGCCGGCAGCGGCGGCTGATGAAGAGCTGAGCGGGCTGCGCGCCGGACGTTTGCCCGCATATTGAAGCGGCTCGGGATGGCGGCGCCTCGTGCGCCGCTTTTTTCATTGCGATGCGCCGTGCGGGCTGCCTTCGGTCGTCGCGCCGGGGGTGCCGCCGGTCGCCGGGCCCTGCGCCTTCACGCGCGCGCTCAGCTCCTTGAATTTCAGCCCCGCGGTCTCGTCGCCCTGCGCGGCCGCAGCCGCGTAATACGCGCGCGCGATGTTCAGGTTCTGCTCGACGCCGTCGCCGCCGCGCTCGTAGAACGATGCCGTCACGTATTGCGCGGTGGGCTCGCCCGCGTCGGCCGCCTGCTTGTACCACGCGAATGCCTGGCGGTTGTCGCGCGGCGTGCCGCGCCCGTCGAGGAACTGGTTCGCGAGCGACAGCTCCGCCTGCACGTGGCCCTGCTTCGCAGCCTTCAGGAACCAGCGATGCGCCTCGGCCGGATTGCGCGCGACGAATTCGCCGTCGTCGAACATCCGCCCGTACACGTACTGCGCGTGCGACATGTTCGCGTCCGCCGCGCGCTTCAGCCAGCGCAGCCCCTCGTCGACGTTCGCCGTCACGCCTTCGCCCGTGATCAGCATCATCGCGTAGTTGAACTGCGCGAGGCGGTCGCCGCGCTCGGCCGCATCGTGAAACTGCACGAGCGCCGCGCGGTAGTTGCCGGCGTTGTAGTCGGCAATCGCGGACGCCGTCTCGCGCGCCGGCTCCGGCTGCGCATGCGAACCCTGCGCGAGCGCCGCGCCGCAGACGGCCCACAGGCCGAGCGCGGCGCCGCCTGCCCGCATCGCGCGCGCGCAGCCGTGGCGGCCCGCGCCGTCGATTCCGTTCATGACCGCACCTCCTGCAACGCCTGCCGCGTCGCGCGCAGCAGCCAGGTTACGTCGGCGGACAACGCGATCACCCGGTAGCCGGCGTCGCGGTATTGCCGCGCGGCTGCAGTATCCGCCGCGAAAATGCCGACCGCGATGCCCGCCTGCCGGCCCGCCGCGAGCACGCGCGCCATCGCGGATTCGACATCCGGATGCCGGGCGTCGCCGAGATGCCCGAGGCTGGCCGCGAGGTCGGCGGGGCCGACGAACAGGCAGTCGATACCCGGCGTCGCCGCGATCCGCTCCACGTCGTCGACGCCGCGCGCCGATTCGATCTGCGCGATCACCGCGACCTGCGCGTTCGCGGTCTGCAGGTAATCGCGCCGCATCCCGAACGCCGCCGCGCGCACCATCCCCGCCACGCCGCGCAAGCCGTCCGGCGAATCGGGCGACGGATAGCGGGTGAGCCGCACCGCATGCGCGGCGTCGTCGGCGGTCTCGATGTTCGGGAACATCAGCGTGCGCGCGCCCGCATCGAGCGCGCGCTTCACGAGCCACGGCTCGCGCGCCGGCACGCGCACGACGGGCTCGCTCGGCAGATGCGCGGCGGCCAGCGCGCGCAGCTGCGACGCGACGTCGTCGCTGTCGTTCGGCGCGTGCTCCATGTCGATGCACAGCCAGTCGTAGCCGGCGTGCGCGAGCGCCTCGGCGGCGGCGTCGCTCGCGAGCGTCAGCCACAGGCCGTACAGCGGATCGTCACCGTCGTGCAGACGTTGTTTGAGGGAATTGGTGAGCGTGCTCATCGAAACGGCCTCCTGGCGGACAGGCAATCGAACGGGGCAAGCAATGGGCGGGGCGCGATGCGCCGGGCGGCGGCGAAACGGTACGGCGGCGCACGCGAACCGTCCGGCCGATGCACGGAAACGGACGCGCGTCACGACGCCACGCAACGATCATAGCGCGGCGCAGGGCGGAATGTGGGGAGGGACGGCGGGCGCCGGGCGTTCGGCCCGGCAGCCGGCGCAGGCGGGATTCGGCTGACGAATCCCGCAGCCGGATTCAGCGGCCGGGCTCGCGCTCGACGTCGGCCCAGCAGTTTGGGGTTTCGTACAGGCGCACGCGCTCGAGGCGCAGGTTGATGCCGTAGTGCGCGTCGTACACGTTCGCGAGGATGTCGAACGCGATCGCCGCGAGGTTCTCGACGGTCGGGATCCGGTCGATCACGACGGTCTTGTGATCGGCCATCTGCTCGAGGAACGAACGCACGACCTCGTCGCGCGCGTAGACGAGGAACGCGTGATCCCACTTGCTGACCAGATGCTCCATCGCGAGCGCCTTCACGTCGGCGAAATCCATCACCATGCCGCGGTCGGGCGCGCCCTCGGTATCGACGAGATCGCCGCGCAACGTGATTTCGAGCACGTAGCGATGGCCGTGCAGGTTCCGGCACTGGCTGCGGTGATCGGGGATGCGGTGGCCCGCGTCGAATTCGAGTTTTCGGGTAATCAGCACGATGTCAAAAAGCCGTGGCTCAGGGAATGTTCAGATACTTGTGGGTCTGCATCGACAGGCGCCACTGCGGATGGCGCTTGCACCAGTCGATCGCGAGCTTCGTATTGAGGTCGCGCGACGGGCCGTCCATCGGCTGGACGAGGAAATAGTCGAAGTCGAGCTTCGCGTAGTCGGCGAGCCGCTGGTTGTCCTGCGGGATCACGACCTTCAGCTCGTTGCCCTTCGTGACGACGAGCGGCGCGTCAGCCTTCGGGCTCACGCAGATCCAGTCGATCGACTCGAGCACCGGCAGCGAGCCGTTGGTCTCGATCGCGATCTCGAAGCCCTGCGCATGCAGCGCGTCGACGAGCGGCTGGTCGAGCTGCAGCATCGGCTCGCCGCCCGTGCAGACGACGAAGCGATGCACCTCGCCGTCCGGCCACAGGCTCGCGATCTTCGCGGCAAGCTCGGCGGCGTCCCTGAACTTGCCGCCGTTTTCGCCGTCGGTGCCGACGAAATCGGTGTCGCAGAAGCGGCACACCGCCTCCGCGCGGTCCTCTTCGCGGCCGGACCACAGATTGCAGCCGGCGAACCGGCAGAACACGGCCGGACGGCCCGCATTCGCGCCTTCGCCCTGCAACGTGTAGAAAATTTCCTTGACCGCGTAAGTCATCGTTCCTGGTGCGGCTCGCGCCGCGCGTTGTCGATCAGTTCATCCATTGTGCGCTGCCGGCGCGCACGCGTCACAGCGGCGCTTCCGTCACCCGCTCGCCCTTCAGGTAGGCCTCGTAGCCGCGCTTGCGCAGCTTGCAGGCCGGGCATTCGCCGCAGCCGAAACCCCAGTCGTGCAGCTCGGCGCGCTCGCCGACATAGCACGTATGCGTCTCGACGCGAATCAGCTCGACGAGTGCCGGGCCGCCGAGCTGCTCGGCGAGCTGCCAGGTCTGCGCCTTGTCGAGCCACATCAGCGGCGTCTCGAGCACGATCCGCGTATCCATCCCGAGGTTCAGCGCGACCTGCAGCGCCTTCATCGTGTCGTCGCGGCAGTCCGGGTAGCCGGAGAAGTCGGTCTCGCACATCCCGCCGACCAGCACGCGCAGCCCGCGGCGGTAGGCGACAGCCGCGGCGATCGTCATGAACAGCAGGTTGCGGCCCGGCACGAACGTGTTCGGCAAGCCGTTCGCCGCGGTCTCGATCTCGATCGCACGCGTCATCGCGGTGTCGCTGATCGCCCCGAGCACCGACAGGTCGACCATGTGATCGTCGCCGAGGCGCTCCGCCCATGCGGGGAACTGGCGCTTCAGCGCGTCGCGCACGCCTTCGCGGCACTCCAGCTCGACGCGATGGCGCTGACCGTAGTCGAAGCCGAGGGTCTCGACCGTCTGGTAGCGTTCGAGGGCCCAGGCCACGCACGTGGCCGAGTCCTGCCCGCCCGAAAACAACACGAGCGCGCCGTCTTTAGCGTCTGTCCGAATCACCGTGATACTCCGTGAATGTGTAGGCTCGCGTCGCGCTGCGCGCGGACGGCCGGCTGCCGCCGAGCGGCCCGACGCGTGCCGGCATGCGCCGGCTCGACCAGTATAGGCAGCGCCGCTCGCCGCGCAGGCGACGGGACGCTTATACCGCCCATCGTGCGCCATCGGCGCCGCGCACCGGCGCACGGCCGGACCGCCAGCCTCGCGATGCACGCGAAGCGGCGCGCTAAGTCATTGAGCGGGCAAGGATTTTAACACGCCGCCGCCAATGCCGCCGGGCACGTCGTGCCACCACAAACGAAAAACCCCAAGAATCTGGCGATTCTTGGGGTTTTGGAAACTGCTGGTGGCCTGGGACGGAATCGAACCATCGACACGCGGATTTTCAATCCGCTGCTCTACCAACTGAGCTACCGGGCCAACGAAGAAGCAAAGTATATCGAGCTTTGTTGTGCCGCACAAGGGGTTTCGTGAAATTTCTTATACGGCCCCTTCCGACGGCTTCTTGCCGAGCTCGACGCCGAGCTGCTTGAGCTTGCGATAGAGGTGCGTGCGCTCGAGGCCCGTCTTCTCCGCGACGCGCGTCATGCTGCCGTTCTCGCGCGCGAGGTGATACTCGAAGTACGCGCGCTCGAACGCATCGCGCGCTTCGCGCAACGGGATGTCGAACGGAATCGCCGCCGTCTGCCCGGCGAGACCGAGCGCGGCGGTCATGTCGTCGCCGAGCGTCGGCAGTGCCGCCGCGGATGCGATGGACGCCGGCCCGGCGGTCTGCCCCGCCGTGGTCTTCGCTGCCGCGTTGACGGTCATCGGCGCCGCGCCGCGCGCGAGGCCGTGCTCGACCGCCTTCAGCAGCTTCTGCAAGGCGATGGGTTTCTCGAGGAAATCGAGCGCACCGATCTTCGTCGCCTCGACGGCCGTGTCGATCGTCGCGTGCCCGGACATCATGATCACGGGCATCGTCAGCAGCCCCTGCGCCGCCCATTCCTTGAGCAACGTGACGCCGTCGGTATCGGGCATCCAGATATCGAGCAGCACGAGATCGGGCGCCTGCTCGAGACGGTATTCACGCGCGGCCTGCGCGTTTTCCGCCGCCTCGACGACATGTCCTTCGTCGCTGAGGATCTCCGAGAGCAATTCCCGGATGCCCATTTCATCATCTACCACCAGGATGGTTGCCATTTACGCTGCCCTTTTATGCTGCCCTTGTCTGCACACTTGCTTTTGTCTTTGCGGGGGTCGTTCCGCCCTGCGCGCCCGATTCGGCGCCTGGCGCATCGCTCGCCAGCTGCAGGAACAGGATCGACACCTGCGCACCCTCGACGGCCTCGCCGTGCATGCGATTGCGCAGATCGATCCGCGCGCCGTGCTCGTCGACGATTTTCTTCACCGTGGCCAACCCGAGGCCCGTGCCTTTCGCCTTGGTCGTCACGTAAGGCTCGAACGCGCGGGTGAGGATCCGCGCCGGAAAGCCCGGCCCGTTGTCGGACACGGTCAGGCGAACCGCGACGCGCGTTTTGCCCTCGGCGTCGGGATCGCCATATTCTACTGTCTTGGTTTCGATCAACACACGCGGCTGCGCGACATCCGCGACCGAATCCTGCGCATTCTGCAGCAGGTTGTGGATCACCTGGCGCAGTTGCGTCGCATCGCCGCGAATCACCGGCAGCGGCGCGAGCTCGACGGCGATCGGGCTCTTGCCTTCGCCGACGCCATACAGCCCGAGCACTTCGCTCACCAGTTCGTTCAACTGCAGGTTCGCGAGCACCGCCGGCGGCGTGCGCGCATATTCGCGGAAATCGTCGACCATGCGCTTCATCGCGGCGACCTGGTTGACGATCATCGTCGCGCCGCGCTTGAGCACGTCCGCATCGGGCGGCGCGAGCTTGTCCGACAGCTTCATCTGCAGGCGCTCGGCCGACAGCTGGATCGGCGTCAGCGGGTTCTTGATCTCGTGCGCGAGCCGGCGCGCGACTTCGCCCCAGGCCACCGAGCGCTGCGCGGAAATCACGTCGGAGATGTCGTCGAACACGACGACGTAGCCGGCCGTCTGCGCGTCGTCCACCTTCCCGTCCGCCTGCCCCTCCACCGTCGACACGAGACGCGTGCCGCGCACGAGCAGCGTCAGCGGATCGGCTTCGCCCGGCACCTCGACCGCGAACTGCTGCTGCCAGTGGCCGCGATCGCCGCTGCCGTTGTCCGACGCCGCCTCGCGATCGGCGAACGCCTTGCGCACCATCGCGCCGAATTCCGCGACCACCCCGACCTGGTCGAGCGTCGTGCCGATCAGCGCACCGAACGGCTGCCGGAAGATCCGCTCGGCGCCGCGGTTGGCCGTCGTCAGCCGGAACTGGCGGTCGAGCACGAACACGCCCGCGGTGAGGTTCGCGAGAATGCTCTCGAGATACGTCTTCGAATGCTCGAGCGCGACGCGGTTCTTCTCGACCGCGAGCCGCGCCTCGGACAACTGGCGCGTCATCGCGTTGAACGATTGCGTGAGGAAGCCGAGCTCGTCGCGCGTCTTGATCTCGCGCTTCGGCGTGTAGTCGCCCTCCGTCACCTCCTTGGTGCCCTGCGCGAGCAGGAACAGCGGCCGCGCGAGCTGCTGGCCGAGCGCGAGCGCGAGCATCATCGCGATGAAGGTCGCGAGGAACAGCGCGAGCGTCAGCGTGCCGATGTACATCTTGCGCAGGCCGGTGCGCCCGAGCGCCTTCTCCTGGTATTCGCGATACGCGCGCTGCACGGCGTCCGCGTTGTGCGCGAGCGTCGGCGGCACCGGCTGCGTGAGCTGCAGGAAGCGCTCGGCCGGCTGCAGCATCGACGTGGTGGCGTCGGGAATCGGCCGCACGACGCGCAGCCGCAGCGCGCCCTTCGCGCCGTGCGCGTGCGGATCGCCGTCGACCTCGCCCTCGATCGCCGCGTACACGCCGTGTTCGCGCGCCTGGTTCAGCATCATCGGGCTCGGCAGGTCGTCCGGAATCAGCGCCGCGAAATTGCCCGACGCCTGCGCGACGATATGCAGGTCCGGCGCGGCGCCCGCCCCGCTGCGGCCGGGCTCGACGATCGTCGCGTCCTGCACGCCGAACTGGTCGCGCAGGCGCAGCAGCGTGAGCGTCGTGCCGTTCGTGTTCGCGTCGACGCTCGCGAGCTGGTCCGACATCAGGCGCGCCTTGGTCTGCAGGTCGGACAGCGATGCGTCGAGCATCCCGCGGCCGAGGTTCAGGCCGGCAGTCAGCGCGGTCTCGACGTTCACGTCGAACCACGATTCGATGCTGCGCGACACGAACTGGTACGACACGACGTAGATGATGCCGCCCGGCACCACGCCGACGAGCGCGAAGAACACCGCGAGCTTCGCGAGCAGCCGCGTGCCGAACTTGCCCTTCCTCAGCCGCACGACGATCATGCCGATCAGGCCGAGCACGACGAGCAGGAACACCACCGCGACGATGATGTTGGTCGCGTACAGCCACGAGTAGTAGCGGTCGAAGAATTCGGTGTTCGCGCTCGCGGCCGCCAGCAGCACGAGCAGCAGCAGCGCGGTGAGCGCGACGGTCGAGACGATCACGCGGATGAGGAGGCTCTTCCCGCTGGCCGCGCGGCGCACTTTATTTAGCACGTTCGGTCACCGTGAAGATAAAGCGCTTCCAGTCCGACGACAGCGTCCAGTCGCGGTTGTTCACCGCGTCGACCTGGAACGGCTTCGGCATCAGCGCCGTATCGAGCTGCATCCGCACCGAGGCCGTATAGGTGTCGCCCTGGCGCACCTGGTTCTTGTCGATCACGTGCCAGGACGTGACGTGCTTGACGACGGCGAGCGCGTCCTTCAGCGAGCTGAAGCCGAGCTGCAGGCCGCCCGTCGACACGCGGTATTCGCGCGTGAGCGGCTGGAACGACAGGCGGAACGTCTGCGACACCGACACCGGCTGTTCGTCGAACCAGTACCAGCGCGCGCGGCCCAGCTCGAAATCGGTGGTGAAGTAAAGCGGAATGCCCTTGTTGACGGCGTCCTCGAGGTTCGGGTTCAGCTCGAAGTCGAAGCGCGCATCGAGGCTCCAGCCGCTGCCGTCGGCTTGCAGCGACGCGCGCTGCACGGCGATCGATTCGGCGCGCGCCGGCCTCGCGAATGCGATGCACAGCGTCAGCGCGACCAGCAGGACGGCCGCGAGCCGAAGTGGAAAGAGGTGTTTGATCGTCACCGTTTCTGAAACCGCGCGTAGAAAAATCCGTCGTGATCGGTGTTCTGGTCGAGTCCGCCCGCGCCTCCCTGCGCGTCGTCCGAGACGGCGCGCGGCAGCAGCTGGCCCGGCGCGTCCAATCGTACCGCATCTTCACAGGCCGCTTCAAACCAGCGCGCCTGCAGTTCGCCTTCTTCCGGAAAGATCGAGCAGGTCACGTACAGCAGCTCGCCGCCCGGTTTCACGAGCGGCCACAGCGCCGCCAGGATGCGGCGCTGCTCGGCGACGAGTGCCGGGATGTCGGTCGCGCGGCGCAGCCAGCGGATGTCCGGATGACGGCGCACGATGCCGGACGCGGAGCACGGCACATCGGCGAGGATGCGATCGAACGGCCGGCCGTCGTGCCATGCAGCGGGCGCGCCCGCGTCGCCGACGCGCACGTCCGCGACGAGCGACAGCCGCGCGAGATTCTCGCCGATGCGCGCCGCGCGGGCTGCGTCGCTTTCGAGCGCCACGACCTCCGCGTCGGCCAGTTCGAGGATGTGTCCGGTCTTGCCGCCGGGTGCCGCGCACGCATCGAGCACGCGCATCCCGTCGGCCGCGCCGAGCCATTCGGCGGCGAGCTGCGCACCTGCGTCCTGGACCGATACGACGCCGTCGGCAAAGCCCGGAATGCGCTCGACCGGCAGCGCCGATGCGAGCCGCACCGCATGCCGGCCGATCACCGCTGCGTCGATTCCGTTCGCGCGCAGCGTGTCGAGATACGCATCGACGGTCGTGCGGCGCGCGTTCACGCGCAGCGTCAGCGGGCCAGGCCGATCGCCGGCCGCGAGGATCGCCTGCCAGCCGTCGGGCCACGCGGCCTTCACCGCGTCGCTCCACCATGCGCGGTAGTTCCAGCGCGCGACCGGGTCGTCCTGCATCGCCGCGACGAGCGCTTCGCGCTCGCGCAGGAAGCGCCGCAGTACCGCATTGACCATCCCTTTCGCGAAGACGAACTCGCGGCGCGCGCCGATCGCGGTCACGGCCTGGTCGACGACGGTGAAGGCGGAATACGCAGCGTCGTCGGCGTCGTCGAGCAGCAGCGCGACTGCGCATGCGAGCGTCGCATGCACATGGGCGGGCGGCGCCTTGCTGACGAGCCGGCCGATCAGCCAGTCGACGCTGCCGAGGCGGCGCATCGTGCGATACGCGATGTCCTGCGTCGCACCGCGCGCCAGCGCCTGCGCGCCGGGCACCATCCCCGCGAACACCGTCGCCAGCGCAGCCGGCAGCGCGGTGCCGCGGCGCACCGCGTCGACCGCCTGCGCGGCCGCGTCGAGCGCGAAGGCAAGCGAATCGGGCGCGAGATGCAAGGCGGACAGTCGAGCCGGACGGCCTGACGAAGGTTTGGCGGAGGTGCGGGTTCGTGTCATCGGGTCGAGGCGTCGGCAGCAGCGGGAGCCGCGGCGGCCGCGTGGCCGCCACGATCCCAAACCGCGCATTGTAGCGTGTGACCATGCGCCCCTTTTTCGGGCCGCACAAATAGAACACCCCGCAGTGCGAGACATGCGGGGTGGGTCGAGCGTGCATGCCGGTGATGGCCACGCACGTTGCGACAGGGGGGACTTAGTCGAAGCGCCCCGTCCGCGCCATTTCCATCAGGCGCGCGATGCGTTCCTCGGTGGCCGGGTGCGTCGAGAACAGGTTCTGCAGGCCGCCGCCGTGCAGCGGGTTCATGATCATCATCTGCGCGGTGGCCGGATGCGCTTCGGCCGCCTGGAACGGAATGCCCGCCGCATAGCGATGGATCTTGTCGAGCGCCGTCGCGAGCGCTTGCGGATCGCCCGAAATCTGCGCGCCGCCGCGGTCCGCCTCGAACTCGCGGGCCCGCGAAATCGCCATCTGGATCAGCGCGCCGGCGATCGGCGCAAGCAGCGCGACCGCGATGCCGGCGATCGGATTGGCCGGACGGCCATTCTCGTCGCGCCCGCCGAAGAACATCGCGAAGTTCGCGAGCGCCGAGATCGCGCCTGCCATGGTTGCGGTGATCGTCGAGATCAGGATGTCGCGATGCTTCACGTGCGCGAGCTCGTGCGCCATCACGCCGCGCATCTCGCGCTCCGACAGCACGCGCAGGATGCCGGTGGTCGCCGCGACCGCCGCGTGCTCGGGGTTGCGGCCCGTCGCGAACGCGTTCGGCGCGTCTTCGTTGATCAGGTAGACGCGCGGCATCGGCAGGTTCGCGCGCGTCGCCAGCTCGCGCACCATCCGGTAGAACTGCGGCGCCGTGTTCTCGTCGACTTCCTGCGCGTTGTACATGCGCAGCACCATCTTGTCGGAGAACCAGTACGAGAAGAAATTCATGCCGAGCGCGAACAGCAGCGCGATCGTCATGCCGCGCGATCCGCCGATCATCCCGCCGATCACGATGAACAGGGCCGTGATCGCGGCCATCAGCATCGCCGTTTTGACCCAATTGAACATACGTCCACTCCTTATCCGAATGCAGCACCCGCCGGGTGCCCCGAACGGGCGCGGCGGAAATTTGTAAGCGATCTGTTAGATAAGTGCACTTCGGAAAAATTCAATCTCAACGCTGCGAAGTTGCAAGCTTGAGGCCCAGCCCGACGAACGCGCTGCCGACCGTGCGGTCGAGCCACTTCTTCACGCCCGGCTTGCCCGAGAAACGGCGCGTCACGCTGCCCGCGACCCACGCGAGCATGCTGTTCCAGAGCGTGCTCATCACGACGAACACCGCGCCGAGGGTCAGGAACGCCAGCGCCTTGTGCGCGCTGTCGGCCGACACGAACTGCGGGAAGAACGATACGAAGAACAGCACGACCTTCGGGTTCAGCACGTTCGTCCAGAAGCCCTGCATGAACAGCTGGCGCAGCGGCTTGGCGGCCACGGCGGCGGCGGCCGGTGCGGCTCCTGCTCCGGCCGCGGGCTTCGCGAGAAGCATCCGCACGCCCAGATAGATCAGGTAGGCCGCGCCCACCAGCTTGATCACCGTGAACGCCGTGGCCGACGCGGCCAGCACCGCCGTCAGGCCGAACGCGCAGGCCAGCGCGTGCACGCAGCAGCCGGCGGAGATCCCGAGCGCGGACATCAGCCCCGCGCCGCGGCCCTGCGCGACGCTGCGGCCGATGATGTACGCGGTGTCGGGGCCCGGCGTGACGTTCAGCAGGAAAACCGCCAGGAGAAAGAAGCCGAAATGGGTGATGCCAAGCATGTGGACCTCGGAACCGGGGAAGCGCAGGGAAATTCTACGCGCGCCCGCGATGCCGCGCGACTCGGCCGTTCGGCCGATTGCGCGCGGCCGGCGGGCCGGGTCGAATGGCGGTCAGGACGCGTCGGGCAGCGTGAATTGCTGGCCGGCGGCGAGCGGCGCGCCGGCGAGGAATTCGCGCGCCGGCAGCCGCTTGCCGCCGGGTTTCTGCAATTGCGTGACGCACAGCGCGCCGCTGCCGCAGGCGACGACCACGCCATCCGGCCCCGCATCGACGATCGTGCCGGGCGCCGCCGCGCCGCGCGCCGGCACGGGCGCCGCCGCCCACAGCTTGAGCGCCGCACCGTCGAGCGTCGCGACGCCGCCCGGGAACGGATCGAACGCGCGCACCTGGCGCGCCAGCACGTCCGCGGGCTTGCGCCAGTCGAGCGCGGCCTCGTGCTTGCCGATCTTTTCCGCGTACGTCACGCCGTCGGCCGGCTGCGGCGTCGCCGGCAGGCTGCCGGTGCGCTCGAGCTGCACCAGCGCGTCGACGATCAGGCGCGCGCCGTCGGCCGCGAGCCGGTCGTGCAGGGTCGCCGTCGTGTCGTCGGGCGCGATCGTCACGCGCGCCTCGTCCAGCATCGCGCCGGTGTCGAGCCCGGCGTCCATCTGCATCAGCGTCACCCCCGTCTCGGCGTCCCCGGCCTCGATTGCGCGATGGATCGGCGCGGCGCCGCGCCAGCGCGGCAGCAGCGACGCATGGATGTTGATGCAGCCGTGGCGCGGAATGTCGAGCACCTCCTGCGGCAGCAGCAGGCCGTAGGCGGCCACCACCATCACGTCGTGCGGGGTCGCGCGCAACTGCGCGATCGCTTCGGCCGCCTCGGCCGGGTACTTGCCCGCGCGGCGCAGCGACGGCGGCTGCGCGACGGGCATGCCGTGCTCGACCGCATAGCGCTTCACGGCGCTCGCCTGCAGCTTCATGCCGCGCCCGGCGGGACGGTCGGGCTGCGTGAGGACGAGCGGCACCGGAAAGCCGGCCTCGTGGATCGCGGCGAGCGCGGCCGCGGCGAATTCCGGCGTACCGGCAAAAATGACGCGCAACGAATGTGTCATGACAACGGATTGGGGTCGGGCAGGAGAACGCGCGTCACATCGCGCGTTCGAGTTTCTTCATCTTCGTCTTGATGCGGCTCTGCTTGAGCGGCGACAGGTATTCGACGAACACGCGGCCCATCAGGTGATCCATCTCGTGCTGGATGCACACGGCCAGCAGCCCCTCGCAGTCGAGCTCGAACGTCTCGCCCTGCTCGTTGAGCGCGCGCACGCGCACGTGGTCCGGACGCTCGACTTCGTCGTAGATGCCCGGCACCGACAGGCAGCCTTCCTCGTAGACCTGCTTCACATCGCTCGACCACACGATCTCGGGGTTGATGAACGCGCGCAGCTCGTTTTTCTCGTCCGACACGTCGATCACGATCACGCGCTCGTGCACGTCGACCTGCGTGGCGGCAAGGCCGATGCCCGGCGCGGCGTACATGGTTTCGGCCATGTCGGCGACGAGCTTGCGAATCCGGTCGTCGACCTTGTCGACGGGCTTGGCGACCTTGTGCAGCCGCTTGTCGGGGTAATGAATGATGTTCAGCAAAGCCATGGTGTTCGTCATCGGTAACGCGGCGGGGCGTCGCGTCGGCCATCCGGCCGACTGGCCCAGCCGCGGGGATGCAATGAAGATGAGGCGGACGCACGGCGTATCAACGCCGGCGGATCACGCCTCCTGCAATCGGCCGCGCGCCTGCGTGCGCGGCTTCATCGGGTTATTTCGGATGATGAAAATTTTATCATGGCAGCCCGCGGCCCGCTGGCCGTCGCGTTCGACGGTTTCCTCATGTCGCCGCACGCGCTGAGCACCGCCGAGCTGCGCGCGTGGCTGCAGCTCGCGGATGCCCCCGGCCTCCCGCCCGCCACGCTGCGCGTGCTGCTCGACGCGTTCGGCTCGCCGGGCGCGCTGCTCGACGCGCCGGACGACGCGATCGCCGCCGCGAGCAGCCCGGCGGCGGCGCAGGCCGTGCGCGGGAGCGCGCGGGGCGACCTCGACGCGCGCGCCGACGCGGCGCGTACGTGGCTCGACGGGCCGGGAAACGCCATCGTCACGCTGGGCGATCCCGCGTACCCGCCACGGCTGCTCGACCTGCACGATCCGCCGCCGCTGCTATATGTAAAGGGCCGCGTCGCACTGCTGCACGCGCGCGCGATCGCGATCGTGGGCAGCCGCCACGCGACGCCGCAGGGCCTCGCGGACGCGACGCACTTCGCGCGCACGCTGTCCGACGCCGGGTTCGCGATTGCGTCCGGGCTCGCGCTCGGCATCGACGCCGCCGCGCACCGGGGCGGGCTGGACGGCCGCTCGGGCACGATCGCCGTGATCGGCACCGGCGCCGACCTCGTCTATCCGGCGCGGCATCGCCCGCTCGCGCACGAGATCGCCGCGCACGGCGCCATCGTCTCCGAGTGGCCGCTCGGCACGCCGGCCCGCGCGGCGCACTTCCCGCAGCGCAACCGGCTGATCGCCGCGCTGGCCAGCGGCGTGCTGGTCGTCGAGGCCGCACCGCGCTCCGGCTCGCTGATCACCGCGCGGCTCGCGAACGAAATGGGCCGCGACGTGTTCGCGATGCCGGGCTCGATCCACGCGCCGCTTGCGCAGGGCTGCCACGCGCTGATCCGCGACGGCGCCAAGCTCACCGCGGCGCCGGACGACGTGCTCGAGGAATATGGCCCGGTCGACCGGCCCGCCGCCACGCCTGGCGACACGGGGCCGGCCGTGCGCGCACGCGCGCTTGCCGATCCGCACGGCCCCGAACACGCGGTCCTCGCCGCGCTCGGATACAGCCCCGTGACCTACGAATGGCTGGCCGAGCGCAGCGGCCTGCCCGACGACGCGCTCCATCAGGCGCTGCTCGCGCTCGAACTGGCCGGCCGCGTCGCGGGCCTGCCGGGCGGGCGCTTCGTCCGGCTCGACGCGCCCGCCTCGCCGCAGCCGCCGCCCGGCATGCTACAGTCCCCCGCATAGGAGCGGCCGTGCCGCCCGCCGACTTGCAAGGAAAACCATGCCCGCGCTGAATCTCGACACCGACGCGGATCGGATCGCCGAGCGCCTCCGCGATCCCGACACGCTGCTCGTCGCCTGCCTGTGCGCAGAATGGTGCGGCACGTGCCGCGACTACCGCACCGCGTTCGACCTGCTCGCCGACGCGCATCCCGACGTCTGTTTCGCGTGGATCGACATCGAAACGCACGCCGACCAGCTCGACGATCTCGATGTCGAGAATTTCCCGACGATCCTGATCGAGGACGCCAACGCCGCGCGCTTTTTCGGCACGGTGTTGCCGCATGCCGTCATCGTCGAGCGGATGCTGGCCGACCTGACCGCCGTGCCGGGCGCGCCGCATGCGCCGAAATTGCGCAACATCCTGAACGTCGAGGCCTGAGCCGAGCCCCGGCGCCGCGGTTTTTCGCGCGTTTGCGCATCGCACCGCGCCGGGCGCTTGCCGCCGGTGCGCCCCCCCACTATGATGGGCCGCTTTTTACACGCCGCGCCGCCGTCACGGCGCCGTGTGCTATAAAGCCGTCGTAAAAGGGACCCACAACCGGCAACTCCGGTCTACCAACACACACCTGTCATGTCCAAAGCTCTGATCATTGCGGAAAAGCCTTCTGTCGCGAACGACATCGCGCGCGCTTTGGGCGGCTTTACCAAGCATGACGAATACTACGAAAGCGACGAATTCGTCCTTTCGTCGGCTGTCGGCCACTTGCTGGAAATCGCTGCCCCCGAGGAGTACGAGGTCAAGCGCGGCAAGTGGAGCTTCGCGCACCTGCCCGTCATTCCGCCGCATTTCGACCTGAACCCGATCGCGAAGAGCGAGTCGCGCCTCAAGGTGCTGACCAAGCTGATGAAGCGCAAGGACGTCGACCGGCTGATCAACGCATGTGACGCGGGGCGCGAGGGCGAGCTGATTTTCCGCCTGATCGCGCAGCACGCGAAGGCGAAGCAGCCGGTCCAGCGCCTGTGGCTGCAGTCGATGACGCCGCAGGCGATCCGCGACGGCTTCGCGAACCTGCGCAGCGATGCGGACATGCAGCCGCTCGCCGACGCCGCCCGCTGCCGCTCGGAAGCGGACTGGCTCGTCGGGATCAACGGCACCCGCGCGATGACGGCGTTCAACAGCAAGGGCGGCGGGTTCTTCCTGACGACGGTAGGCCGCGTTCAGACGCCAACCTTGTCGATCGTCGTCGAACGTGAAGAAAAAATCCGCCGTTTCGTCCCGCGTGACTACTGGGAAGTGAAGGCGCAGTTCGTCTGCGCAGGCGGCTTCTACGAAGGCAAGTGGTACGACCCGAAATTCAAGCGCGACGAATTCGACCCGGAAAAGCGCGACTCGCGGCTCTGGAGCCTGCCGGCCGCCGAAACGATCGTCGCGGCCTGCCGCGACCAGGTCGGCACGGTCTCCGAGGAATCGAAGCCGTCGACGCAGCTGTCGCCGCTGCTGTTCGACCTGACGAGCCTGCAGCGCGAGGCGAACAGCCGCTTCGGCTTCTCCGCGAAGAACACGCTCGGCCTCGCGCAGGCGCTGTATGAAAAGCACAAGGTGCTGACCTACCCGCGTACCGACGCGCGCGCGCTGCCGGAAGACTACATCGGCACGGTCCAGTCGACGCTCGAGATGCTCAAGGAGAGCCACAACTACCTGCCGCACGCGAAGCAGG
Organism: Burkholderia stagnalis; assembly: GCF_902830275.1. Lineage (GTDB taxonomy): Bacteria > Pseudomonadota > Gammaproteobacteria > Burkholderiales > Burkholderiaceae > Burkholderia > Burkholderia stagnalis. Next base: position 267,675 of record NZ_CADESW010000006.1, read on the forward strand.
TGCTCGACAAGGGCTGGGTGAAGCCGAACAAGCGGATCTTCGACAACTCGAAGATCAGCGACCACTTCGCCATCATCCCGACGCTGCAGGCGCCGAAGTCGCTGTCCGAGCCGGAGCAGAAGCTCTACGACATGGTCGTGAAGCGCTTCCTCGCAGTGTTCTTCCCCGCGGCGGAATACCGCGTCACGACGCGGATCACCGAAGTCGTCGGCCATACCTTCAAGACCGAAGGCAAGGTGCTCGTCGAGCCGGGCTGGCTGCAGGTGTACGGCCGCGACGCCGAAGGCGCGGACGCGAACCTGGTGCCGGTGCAGAAGAACGAGAAGGTGAAGACCGACGAGATCGCCGCGGTGGCGCTCGTGACGAAGCCGCCCGCACGCTATTCGGAAGCGACGCTGCTGTCCGCGATGGAAGGCGCGGGCAAGCTGGTCGAGGACGACGAGCTGCGCGAGGCGATGGCCGCGAAGGGGCTCGGCACGCCGGCCACGCGCGCGGCGATCATCGAAGGGCTGCTCGGTGAGAAATACCTCGTGCGCGAAGGCCGCGAGCTGATCCCGACCGCGAAGGCGTTCCAGCTGATGACGCTGCTGCGCGGGCTCGGCGTGAAGGAGCTGACCGCGCCGGAGCTCACCGGCGAGTGGGAATACAAGCTGTCGCAGATGGAACGCGGCAACCTCGGGCGCGACGCGTTCATGCAGGAAATCGCCCGCATGACGCAGCAGATCGTCAAGCGCGCGAAGGAATACGATTCCGACACGATCCCCGGCGACTACGCGACGCTCGAGACGCCGTGCCCGAACTGCGGCGGCCAGGTGAAGGAAAACTACCGCCGCTTCGCGTGCACGAAGTGCGAGTTCTCGATCTCGAAGATCCCGGGCAGCCGGCAGTTCGAGATCGCGGAAGTCGAGGAGCTGCTGCAGAAGAAGGAAATCGGCCCGCTGTCCGGTTTCCGCAGCAAGATGGGCCGGCCGTTCTCGGCGATCCTGAAGCTGTCGTTCGACGACGAGACGAAAAACTACAAGCTCGAGTTCGATTTCGGCCAGGATCAGGGCGGCGAGGAAGGCGAAGCGCCGGACTTCTCCGCGCAGGAGCCGGTCGGCGCCTGCCCGAAGTGCAAGGGCCGCGTGTTCGAGCACGGGATGAGCTACGTGTGCGAGCATTCGGTCGCAAACCCGAAGACTTGCGACTTCCGCTCGGGCAAGGTGATCCTGCAGCAGGAAATCACCCGCGAGCAGATGGGCAAGCTGCTCGCCGACGGCCGCACGGACCTGCTGCCGAGCTTCAAGTCGTCGCGCACCGGCCGCAACTTCAAGGCGTACCTCGTGAAGCAGCCGGACGGCAAGATCGGTTTCGAGTTCGAGAAGAAGGAGCCGAAGGCCGCTGCCGCGAAGAAGACGGCGAAATCGGCGACGAAGGAAGCGGAAACGGTAACGGAAGGCACCGACGAGAAGCCGGCACCGGCCCGCAAGACCGCCGCGCGCAAAACCACGGCGCGCAAGACCGGGTCGTAATGGCCCGGTGGGCCCAAGGCCTGTTGGGCCCGCCGCCCGGCGCACGCCGCCGGGCCGGCCAACAAAAAACGCGGATCGATCGCTCGATCCGCGTTTTTTATTGCTCGGGCGGTTCGATCACCACCCCGCCTGCGCCGTTACAGCGGTGACGGCACCGCGACCCGCGTGCGCGGCGACCGCGTCAGGCGCGACGACGCCTTCGAATCGACCGCATCCGGCCGCTCGGCGTGCATCTCGACGCCGATCGGGCCCGCCACGGCGCTCTGCGCCGCCCACTGTTCGCCCATCATCGCGTCCGTCGAATGGCTGAAGTGCTCGACGAGATGGTCGATGAAGGTACGCACCTTCGCCGGCAGGTGGCGGCGGCTCGGGTACGCGATGTTGATCTCGACCTGCGGCAGCCGGAAATCGGACAGCAGCCGCACCAGCGCGCCGCGCGCGATGTCGCCGCCGATCAGGTAGCTCGGCAGGATCGCAACGCCCATCCCGAGCAGCGCGAACTGGCGCAGCATCGCGGTGTTGTTCGCGACGACCACGTTGGTCGGCCGCACCCGCACTTCGCCGTCCGGCCCCGTAAACACGCGATCGTCGCCCCAGTATTCGGTCGGCAGGCTCAGGCTCGGGTGCTCCGCGAGATGTTCCGGATGGGTCGGCACGCCGTGCTTCTCCAGATAGCTCGGCGTCGCGCAGACGGTCATGCAGCCGGTGGTCAGCCGCCGTGTCACGATGCTGGCGCTGCGCATCTGGCGCGTGACCACGATACCGACGTCGAAGCCTTCCTCGACCAGGTCGACCTGCCGGTCGACCAGCGTCAGATCCGGCACCACTTTGGGAAACTGCTCGGTATAGGTCTGCAGGACCGGCGCGAGATTGTGCAACCCGAACACGACCGGCGCGACGATGCGCAGCGTGCCGACCGGCTCGTGGTTGCGGGCGACGACCATCTGCTCGACGTCCTCGAGCTCGTCGAGAATCTGGCGCGCGCGCTCCAGATACACCTGGCCGGACTCGGTGAGCGAAAGGCTGCGCGTGGTGCGGTTGAGCAAACGCGTGCCGAGACGGCCTTCCAGATCGGCGACGTGACGGGTCGCGACCGCGTTGGAGATATCCATTGCGCTTGCGGCCCGCGCGAAACTGCCGAGATCCGCAACCTTGACGAACACTCGCATCGACTGCAAATGATCCATAAACGACTCCTGCCGCTGTTACAACTTCAAAAAGATGAAGCAAATGCGTAATTCTCCTACGACAGCGGATTTGATGCAGAGTTGCTCAACAAGCCCCGTTGCCCCGATAAAAATAGTCAAACATCCTCGGCCAATCCGGTTAATTGATCCAATTATTCTGATTCGAGCAACAATTGGGTGAACCTCGGCGGCGAAGCGACGGAATGAGGAATGACGCGTTTGATGCGGCACGGCATCGCAGGCCGCCGGGCCGCGCGGACGCGGCGCCCCGGCAGGCCGGCGCCAATTGCGGCAGGGCGTAACAACCTGTTAAAAAGACACCATGCGGGCGCCCGTCATAGCATCATGTCGGCCCCGGCCGGGCGGGGCGCTGCGCGACCGGCGCCGCCGCCGCCCCTGCTTTCAACGCGCGACTCCCGAACCATGAAAATTGCCATCCTCGACGACTACCAGGACGCCGTCCGCAAGCTGAATTGCTTCCAGATGCTTGCCGACCACGACGTGAAGGTCTTCAACAACACGGTGCGCGGCCTGGGACAACTCGCGAGCCGCCTGGCGGAAGTCGAAGCACTCGTGCTGATTCGCGAACGCACCCCGATTTCGTCGCAACTCCTGTCCAAGTTGCCGCATCTGCGCATGATCAGCCAGACCGGCCGCATCGGCGGCCACGTCGATCTCGAAGCCTGTACCGAGCGCGGCATCGCGGTGCTCGAAGGCACCGGCTCGCCGATCGCGCCCGCCGAGCTGACCTGGGCGCTGATCATGGCCGCCCAACGCCGCATTCCGCAGTACGTCGCGAACCTGAAGCAGGGCGCGTGGCAGCAATCGGGCCTGAAGACGTCGGCGATGCCGCCGAACTTCGGCCTCGGCCAGGTGCTGCGCGGCCAGACGCTCGGCATCTGGGGCTACGGGAAGATCGGCCGGCTCGTCGCGGGCTACGGCAAGGCGTTCGGGATGAAGGTGCTGGTGTGGGGCCGCGAGCACTCGCTCGAGGCCGCGCGCGCGGACGGCTATGACGCGGCCGACAGCCGCGAGGCGCTGTTCGAGCAGAGCGACGTGCTGTCGCTGCACCTGCGCCTGCACGACGACACCCGCGGCATCGTCAAGCAGGACGACCTGATGCGGATGAAGCCAACGTCGCTGCTCGTCAACACGAGCCGCGCCGAGCTGCTCGAGGAAAACGCGCTCGTCAACGCGCTGTCGCACAACCGGCCGGGGATGGTCGCGATCGACGTGTTCGAGAGCGAGCCGATCCTGCAGGGCTACAGCCTGCTGCGGATGGAGAACGTGATCTGCACGCCGCACATCGGCTATGTCGAGCGCGAGAGCTACGAGCTGTATTTCAGCGCGGCGTTCAGGAACATCCTCGCGTTCGACCAGGGCGACACGTCGAGCGTCGTCAACACGGACGCGCTGACGCCGATCCGCAAGCGCTGACCGCCCCCGGGCGCGCCCGCCGCCGAATCATCGTCAGGCGACGGCGCGGCCGCCCGTCATCGCGTCGACGCGGGTCAGGAAATGCTCGCCGTCGCGCCGGCCGAGATCGTAGGCGTGCCGCATCTGCGACGGGCTCGTGTAGTCCCAGCTCGAAATCGGCACCTTGCTCGACGGCTGCACGTAGAGGCGCTGCTGGTCGCCGTGCGCGACCGTGAACATCTGCGGCCGCGGATACAGCCGGGTGACGAGCACCAGCACGTGGCCCGGCGACGCGTCGAGCGCGCCGACCGGCACGTTGTCCACCATCCCGCCGTCGAGCACCGGCCGGCCATTGCGGCGCAGCACCGGCGTGAACGGCGGCGTGCACGACGACTGCAGGATTAGGTCGGCGAGTTCCTCGACGCCCGCGCAAGCCTGCGCGCGCACGAATTCGGGCCGGAAGCCGAGCGTCCGGCCGAGCGTCGGATGCAGCGTCTTGCGCAGGTATTTCTCGATGTTGTACGCGACGAGGCCCGCGGCGACCGCGCTGCGCGCGCCGAGCCAGCGCGGCACGTGCGACACGCCGATGCGGATCTCCGGTGCGTCGGCCAGCTTCGCGAACGGCTCGCCGTAGATGTCGAGCAGCGCCTGCCGGTAGATCCGGTAGTGCGGAAACACCGGTTCGCGGCCGAACAGGTTGCCCCAGTACGCGTTCTTACGGTTGTGGCGCAACGCCTGCTCGTAATAGCGCATCACCCAGGCCGCATCGCGCGTGTACAGCATGCAGGCCGTCGCGGCGCCCGCCGAGATGCCGGCGATCACGCGCGGCCGCAGCGCGAGCGCGGGCTGCGCGACGTCCCAGAAGCCGGCCTGCCACCAGCAGCGGTTGCCGCCGCCCGCGAACACGATCTGGTCGAACATCGCGCGGCGCTCAGCTGACGAGCGCGTAGGTCGACGTCGCGTGGACGGCCATCTTGCCGTCCTCGTCGAACAGCTCGACCTCGCCGAACACCAGGTTGCGCCCCATCCGCAGCACGCGCGCGGTGACGAGCACGTCGCCCTTGCGGACCGGACGCATGAAGTTCGTATTCAGCGACACGGTGGTCATCGGCTGGAATTCGCCGAGCGCGCTCGAGATCGCCACCACCATCGCGGTATCGGCGGCGGCCGTGAACACCTGGCCGCAGATCATGCCGCCGGAATGGCGGAACTCGCCGGAAAACGGCAGGCGCAGCGTGACGCTGTCGTCGGAGATCGATACGGGGACCAGACCGAGCGAGCGGACCCACGGCGCCAGCAACCGGTCGAGCAATTCGCGGACTGCGTTTTCGTCCATCTTCGAATGTCCAGGAAATGTTGCGCGACCGCCGCGCAACAGGTGTGGGCGTCATCATACCGGGAGCGCGCCAACTGCGATCTCTCGTTGTTACCCGGACTCGCCCCGCCGGCCGTGACGAAATATTTTCAGGAAATTCGCAGAAAGGGCTTGCAAGCCCGAGAAAAGCCGTGCATAATCTTTCTTCTGTTGGGGGCGTTAGCTCAGTTGGTAGAGCAGCGGACTCTTAATCCGTAGGTCGAGTGTTCGAGTCACTCACGCCCCACCAATAAATTCAAGCACTTAGCCCAGCCTACACGGCTGGGCTTTTTGCTTTCCGGGTTTCGTGTAGGCATGGTGTAGGCGTTTTGGGTCTACATCAATCCATGCCGACACATATCGACGAGCCTTCGCTGCGATACGCGTAGGTCAACGCCGAATACGCAGGCCTTCGGCGCTAGTGTCGTACGCGCCGCGCAGACAAGCGGACGCGCAGACCCACGGCGAATTCGCTAAGACAAGGCGCCGCGTGCGAGTGACACGCGAAAGCTCTGTCAACGTCGACAGGGTGGTCCCGAGAAAACCCTCTGTGCTAAATTCCTCCGACAAAAAAAGAGAGGGCACAGATTATGGGTTTCGCATTCATCCGCGAGGGTGACACAACCTCGCATGGCGGCCGCGTGCTTGCGTGTTCGCCGGAGAACAAGTCGGACGGCGTCCCCCTCGCGCTCTTGGGCGACAAGGTGTCGTGTCCCAAGTGTGGTGGGGTCTATCCGATCGTCGGCGTCAAGAACCTCGGCGTGACCTTCGACGGCCGGCCCGTCGCCTCGGAAGGCGATACAACCGCATGCGGGGCCACGCTCATCGCCTCGCAAAACAATACGACGGCTGAACCAACTAGCGGCGGTTCCATTGGCGGCGGGAAAAGCGTCCTATCCGAGGCAATCCCTCAAACGCCATACCGGGGAAGATTCCAGGTGCTCGACGACGTCACGCGCCAGCCGGTCGCCGGCCACCCGTACATCGTGCGCGCCGCGGATGGGCGCGTGGTCCAGGGGAAGACGGACGCCAATGGGTTCACGGATTGGCTCGACAACCATGACGCCTCTTCGTTGACGTTCGAGCATCCCGGGAACACGTCCGAATGAGCGACTACGGCCCGGGGACCGCGAGCGGCCGGGTCTCGCCGGAAGGGCAAACGAACCAGGTTGGGGTCAACGGTCGTCTTTCGGCGAAGGACCGGGCGGTCCTTTGCAGCGTGCTTTGCAAGTGCAAAAACATCGGTGTAGCGACGAAGAACGGTCGAATCCAGCGCCAACGTTGCGTCCAGCAGCGCTTGGATTTTGCGAACGGACTGTCGCGCTTAGAAACCGGTGCGCCGACGGTTTACAAACCGGAGCAGACGTACAACATGAAAGCGGCCCCGCCGGAGCCGGTGACCGACCCCGACGATCCGTTACGCCCGCATTTGGACATCTGGCAATGGATCGAGGACTTCTGGCCTGGCGGGCGCAAGACGTATAAGGCCGGGAACGGTAACCTGCGACGGCCGGATGTGGTGATCGTGAACGATGCGACGCAACCGCCCGTTCAAAGCAACATCAAGCAGGTTGTAGAGTTCAAGTTCCCGCCCGACGACTACGGTCGTAATCAGGAGCGGGACTATATCCGTATTGCCGGGGGGCGCGCGAAGTTCGTGTCGTTAGGCCCCGCCGAATGCGGGTGCGGTGATGACAAGCAAGACGGCGAGACATCCGCGCAACGCCGGCCCAAGACATCATCCTCGTCGGACATGGACGAACTGCTTGGTGGGGGTGGAAGGAGCGGAAGTGTCTTTCCGAACATCCCCGGCGGTGGTGGACTCCCGCCGTTGGTACCCGGTGGTCTGCCGCCGCTGATCCCGTGATGGAACGATGAAATGACAGAAGACGAAATCAAGGCATGGATCGCGGACCCACGCCGCGCCGATACGCTGCCGTTCGGGGTATACGAGCCGGCGTACCAAAAAGGGATCACCGGCGCCGCCCTTGTGGTGCGCGGTGTGGTGTATTTCCGCGACGGACACACGCCCGCCGTGCGCGCCGCGATCGTGAAGTGCTTCGAGCAGTACCGCGCGGCGATCGACGAGTACACCCACGCGCTGCAAGTGGCCGCCGGGGAAAAGCCGTCGAAGGAAGGTCCGCTGCGCTGGTTCTACACTGAGGGCGAGCAGCCCATGACGCTCGACAAGGCGCCTGGTCTTGCCGCTCTAGTGGAGACCATCCCTGCCAACGAAGCACTCGTCGTACAGCTCACCAGCGCTGAGCACAAGCTCGCGACAGGGTTCTACGAGTTCGCCGTCTTCACGATCGCGGATTGGCAAGCGAACCTCGGACGCGGGATGGACGTGATCGACTTCACGGTCCCGCGCGCCTTCCTCGAGCAACGGCCTGGTGTGTTCCAGGCGCTGTTCGCCGCTTTCTGTGAAGCCCTGCCCACGGTGTCCGGTCACGCGGGATTTGCAGTCAACGTGCCGCCTATGGGACGGGAACCGAACGAAGCGAGCGAGTATTTTTTCGCGCGCCGCTATGGTCCGGGGATCGATGTCGGTGATCCGATGGGCGTAAGCACGGTCGATTTGATTGGAAAGATCAAGACGGTGGACTGGCTCGTTGCTTTGGACGCGGACCTCGTGGGCACCGCTGGCGGAACCGACTCGCTCACACTGCCGCCCGACTGGTATGTGCGTCAGCCGTTGAAGGACGGTGGCTTGATCGTTCAAGCGGGCGCCGCCCCGCAATCCGGCGTATCTGCTGGTCCGGGGAAGCCTCCTCTGCCCCCGCCGGCGTATGTGCTGCTTGACGCGGCGCTGCGTCCCATCATTGCGGAAGCGATGGACATCCTGCAAAGCGGCACGCTTGACAGCACTGCGCCGATGCTCAATACGACCATCGCGACCGAAGCCTGGCTGAAGCGCTTCGTTCTGCCAGACGATCAGATCATGTCGCAATGGCAGGCTTTGCACGCAAGCCCGAAGGTGGCGGAAAGCAAGCCCGCGATCGCCGCGAATCTGCGTCGGCTACGGAAAGCAATGAGACTGCCCGATGTACCCGCAGCGTCGAATGGGTTCGGCTACGACAGCGTATCGGGCTCCTAACACGGTCAAGAGCACAGTGCAGCACACGTTGGGCGGCAACATGAGTATCGGAGACGGACAAACGACCGTCGTTGGCGTCAACAGTCGATCGTCCGGCGAGGACGAGGAAGTGCTTTGCAGTGGCATATGCCCGTGCAGTCGAATCGGTGTTGCGACGCGCCCGATGCGCGATGTCGCGCGAATCATGGGCGCTTCCCCTTCCGCCGCCGACCGGTCCAACAGCGTTTCCCGGCGGCGGCGTTATTCGCTGAACTGCATGACAAAAGACGAACTGGCAGTCTGGGCCAACGGCCCAAGACGCAAAGACACTCTGCCCTTCAACGTACCTGACGAAGAACGCAACACATACTGGGTCCAGATGCACAAAACGGAAAAGCTCCCGCTCTCGTCATGACCACTTGCACAGCAGAGAAGCTGGCAGCACAGCGAAGTCATGCCGTGCTGCCAGCCGCATCCTATCGTTGCATTAAATCTTGCAAGAACTCCGATCCTGGCTTTATTGCTGAAACATGCAGGAGGTCACGAGCCCGCGTGCAGGCGACATAGAGAAGATGACGCTCGGTGTTGTAAATCTCCGTCAATTCCGCGTCATCTGACGCCATGTCGATGCGGCGCTGAGACGGAATGATGTCTTCGTCACAGGCCATAACTGCTACGACGCGAAACTCCATGCCCTTGGCCAAATGCATGGTCGTGACGTTGACAAACCCTTCCTCAGTGGCCATATCCTTGCCGAGCACTCGAGCCCGTAGGCCCGAGGCTTCAATGGCAGCCCTCGCCCGCGGAAACTCTTCCTCTGAGCGCACAAAGACACCGATTTCATGCGGCAGCACTCCGCCTGTTCCGGACTCCTTCAACCATTGCCCAACGGCCTGACTTTCTAAATCGGGGCCGTCGAAGCTACGGATCACCGGCTCGGGTCCATTGAAAACGGAGATGGTGCCCTTGCGACTTTCCAGATTTCCGTCCACGTCGGACACCTCCGGACCGAGCAACCGGTCGGCTTGTGAACGAATCTGATGCGAGGTGCGGTAATTGATGGTCAGCGTCCGGGCACGGCCTCTCACGTCCACACCCAGGGACTTCCACGAGAACGGCTGCTGAAAGATACGCTGCCCCAAATCTCCAGAAAAAAACAGCGCATTGGACCTGTCGCCGGCGATAGAAGCCAGGAAGCGCAGTTGCTGCACGCCAATATCCTGAGCTTCATCAACGATGATGTAGTCGAACACCGGATGCTTGCGCTTTGGCATGACCTCGGCAAGTTTGCGAAACATCTCGGCCGTGGTGATCTTGCCGGTCTGTCGCAGGTGCTCCTTCACCTTGGCAAATACCCGCCAATACAGCGCGCGCTGCGCTTCGGGCAGGCGTGTTTTGCGGCCCAGTCGTTTTGCATCTCGGTACTCGTCCCAGCTTTCGAGTTGCCACGTATCGACCACGTCATCCCATTCGGACAGCAGGAAAGAAGTGTTGCCGCTCAGCCCATCGACGTCCCTAGCGGCTGACTTCAGCAGCAACGAAATTTCCTCTCGGCTGGCGAACGTCGGCTTGCCGAATTCCGCCGAATAAAGCTTGGCTCCAACTGCATCCATCGCGGCCACGTCGATGCGTTCGGCCAGCTTTGGCGTGTTGTAGGCGAGCCGGTACAGGTTCGACCGCAATACATTTGCCAACGTGTCGGAGAAGGTGGAAAGCAGGATACGTGCATCCTCGTCATTGCGGGCCAGTTGCACAGATCGATGCAAGGCCACCACGGTCTTCCCCGTGCCAGCGGAACCGGAAACACGTGCCGGACCGCTGTAATCGCGCTCGACCATCTGCCGCTGCGCCGGGTGCAGGAACACCGTCCACTTATCCCACGGATACTCAAGTGCGCGCGCCAGTTCGTCCGTGTCGGACATCACGCGGAAGCGACGCTGAGCATCCGGGTGTTGGAACGGGTCTTCGGTCTTTTCCGCAAGCTTCGGTGCAACAGGTATGCCGCCTGTAGCCAGCTCCAATAGAGCCTCTGCCGCCTCACTAGGCAGGTGAGCCACCAACTCCAACAGACTGTCTTCATCCGCCGCACGCACGTCCAACAGCCATTCCGGGGGTACACCGTACGCCAGCAGTTGCTTGTCGCTGTATTTGCCAAAAAGTTTTGCGGACGCAGGGTTGGTCTTTGCCGCATATTCGGGAACGGAGATTTCCCGCACCAGCTCCCGGATTTCCACCAGCTGCGCCGCACCGGTAGCTGGATGCGTCTCCAACTTACGGCGCTCAGCCCACTGATAGGCCCTGTCGTGGTGATCGACGTAGCACAGCAATAGGCTGCCAGCAGTCTTGTGAACGATCAGGCGAATGTCGCGGCTGACCCGCACCGACCAAAAATTCGAATCTCTCGCCTTGTCTAGCTTGTGGAAACTGTGGCCATTGCCCGTCGGATCGACCTGCAGGTCAAAAGCCGTGGTCTTAGCCAGTTTTTGCTCGTCCCCAGTCAGTCGCGCGAGGCTAGCGGTGAACGTGTCGGCGATTCGGAATTCCATCACTTTTTACCTGACAGGTATCACGCGGCGCGATACAGATTGCCGCGATCGACCGCGAGCTTCCTCAGGCGCTTCGCGAGCTTCCTGCATTCCTTTTCGGCGAGAGCGCCAAAATCGACAACAGCGTGTGCCGGATTTCCATCCACGGGGTCAGTCCGAAAGGAAAGCCCGACCGAACCGACTTCTTCGCCGTTGACTGCCCAAACGCCAGCGGATTGCAGACCAAGGTCCACCGTGTAATGACGATGCGAATCCTCTGCAGCGATCTGGTCACCGTCATAAACGGACAGCTTTCCGTCATCTTTCGGGAACGGAAAGAAGGCTTGGCTGGAAACCTCGCCATCTGGAAAGAAATTGGGATGCACCTGGCGCAACAGCAAGGTTTGGTCGTTCATGCTTGATATGTCTTGATGTTGTCACCCAGAAACGCGAGCAGCAACTGCCAACCACCAGCATCTAAGTTGAAATCGCGCTCCACATCTTCGCCATTCGCCGCGAACGCGTGGAAGCTTGCCTGCGCACCGGTCAAGTCGATGTCGAGCGAAGGATCTCCTTCCGCAGTCCATTCCAGCAACAGGTTTCCGTCCTGTTTGGGTGCAATCAGCGGCAGCGGCAATTTATCGGGGTACTCGGCGACCAGCTTTTCGGAAACAAGCGCCAATGCATTGGCATCTGGAGCCAAGCCGCCACCGTCAAACCAGCCGTTTTCAAGCTGAGAAATCTCGTCGAACCTCGTAGCAATGGCGTGGTTCTTGATGACCTCGAGAGAATCGGCAGCAATGACTTTCTGTAAGCGATCCCAAGCATCATAGGTACCAATGCCAAGCACGCTAATTAGATGGCGCTTGCGACCGGCGTACGTGCGGGCGTTGTTGTGAAACGAATCTGGCATAGGCACTGTAGCTTGCCCCTCATCGCTCAACCGCAGGCGAAAACTAGACTTTGCGAAATCGACTTCTTCGATGTAGCCAAGCAGGGCAATTTCACGCTGATAAACCTGATCGGCTGCGAGAACCAGTTGCTTTCGCTTGTCTTGGGTCAGGCGAGCAGGATCGTTCCCTCCCGGCCGTGGCAACTCCAGTGTTTCGTCTTCACGCAATGAACGACCGAACTGGTTGAAGTGACTCAGCAACTCCTTAGGGAAGCTTTCCGGAAGGGCAGCCACTGGAGCGGCGACACATTCCGCGACCAGATCACGAGCTTTTTCGAAGTAGTCCCGCTCTCCGCCTTGAAGGGCGAGCGCACCCGCGATGACCAACGCCAAAAGTGGCTTCGCACTGCCTTCGTCAATCCGCTCGATGTCCAACCGGAAGTTCGCTGCAAACCCCTTCGGTACACGCTGCCGGTCGGGGTGATCCTCCAGATACAGGTGCTTGGCCAACTCGACAATCAGGGCTTCGTATGCAGCGAGATCGCGTGCAACGTCGACGGGCAGCGTGTGCTCGTCGAATCGCGCGCCGGTGAATCTTGGTTGAGAGAATTCGGTCTTCATAAGTCCTCGCCGACCGAGTTTACCCCACTTTAAAAACCTTCATCACCTCATCCCCCAAGTGGTTGATAACCTTCACCGCAAAGCGGCCGGTGCTCGGCTTGGGGAAGGGGCGCGAGGTGTCGCTGTTGAGAGTAGCCCAGGCATCCGCATCGATTTCTGCCTTGAGGGTAGTCTTCAGAGCCTTGTACGGATCGTTCGCGCCGAGAAAGTACGCGTGTCGGACAAAGAAGGATTCCTCGTTGTAATCAGTGTCGAGGAACCAGCAGGCGATGCCATCCGGGTCGTCGCTGCGCACTTCTCCTGTGCTCGGATCGAATACATCAACACCTCGGATCTTCACCACCAGCTCCTCTCCGACAGGTACTTCGATGACGTCACGCTTGCCATCATACTTCCGGATACTGTTACCCTTCGTATCAAGGACGTCCACGTCCGGTTCACCGAAGATCACAAATAAATTGCCCTTGCCAGTGTTCTTCAGGTCTTCTGCCATGTGCAGGTCTGCGTTCATCCGCGCTTTCAGTACGTTGATGCGGCCGAGCTTGCTGAATTCGCTGGCCGGCGCGTCGTAGTTGAAGGCGCAGGCGATCAGTACATCGAACCCGGCGTCGCCAGCTTCACGCGCGGCGTCCACGAGGTCCGCACGGGACACGGTGCCGAATTCGGGGCCAACGAAGATGCCAGCGCGTTTAGATTTGTCGCCTTCCATATATGTGCCGACGGCCACCACATAGCCTTCGCCGGGCCACGGTTCCAGCGCGGAGAACTCAATCTTGTCGTCCTTGTTCTTCTGCTGAACTCCCGCCGTCTTGAGGTTGGACAAGATCATCGACGTAAAATCCTGCCCATAATCAGCACGATCTTCGGCCACGCCATCGATCAATTCATCGGCTTCATCCACACCGAGTACGCGGTGCGGACTGAGCGACTCCACCGTAAATGGGCCGGCCACGCGCACGCGCTTCTTGTCTTCATACGGCTTGTCGTAGAGGAATTCAAATTCGGCCTTGGCTGCGATGGCGGCGTCGATCTCCTTCTGCCTGCCAATGCGCTGCTGCCACCAGTCAGCGTGCAGCTTCTTAGCAACGGCGCTCCATTTGGCATCGGCTTCGCGCGGGATTTCCCATTCCGGCCAGTTTTTTCCTAGTGCATTGTTTAACTGCTCACGCAGCGGTTCAAGGGTTTGCTGGAACTTGTCCCAGATAACGTCGATCTCGGCGTTGTTGGCGATGGACTTTAACGTGATATGCGGCACGCGCTCATACACGAAGCCGTGCGCAATGTTGGAATACACTGGTTGCGACGATGGCGCGCTGCGGCTTATTTCGGCTTCCTTCAGTTGCCCTTCCCGGCTGTCGGCGAGCAGGTAGAAGGGGTAACGTGCTCCCATGATGCGCGCACGGGCCAGTGCCAGTGCCACTCGCGAGGTGTCGATGGTGATCCAGCGGCGGCCCCATTGTTCAGCGACGTAGGCTGTCGTGCCGGAGCCGCAGGTCGGGTCAAGCACTAAATCGCCGGGGTCAGTAGTCATCAGAACACAACGCTCTATGACCTTTGCGTTGGTCTGAACGACATAAACCTTCGACTCCGTGAAACTACCCGTTCCGGTATCAGTCCAGAAGTTGTTCATTGAAGCCGCGGGGTAATCATCGATAAGGCGAACATAACGAAGTACTCCACCGGACGTGCCGTAGAGGCGGCCTGCCTTACTCAAGCGTTCGAGCCCTAAGCGTTCCGTCTTGAACGTTCCCTTGCCCGGTCGAAAGATTGCCCCGCGCCAGAAGAACTCCTTCAGGTCGCCCTCTCCTAATGGCCGCTGACTCGTAATGTTGTCCGGGAAGAAGACTTGGAACCGACCCGATTGCAGCTCGTCTTTCGTACCGCGCCACATACGTCCATCGACATCACGTAGGTAACTGTAGTAGTCGAAGCCAGATTGCTCGGCCTTGAGGCGTAACAGTGGTCGAACCTTCGCTTTGTCAGCGTCCTTGTAGTACCAGATGACGTAGTCCCCTGCCGCAGAGAGGCCGAGCGTCCCAAGGCTCGTCGTGCTCTGGAACGAAATGAGCGAGGCAAAGTTCCTGTCGCCAAATACCTCGTCCAGCAACACACGAACGCGATGAACATTCTCGTCGCTGATTTGCACAAAGATCGAGCCACATTCCGTGAGCAGATCCCGCGCCACCATCAGCCGGTCACGCAGATACGTCAAATATGAATGAATGCCATCTCGCCACGTATCACGGAACGCCTTCACTTGCTCCGGCTCGCGCGTGATGTGGCCGGCATTGCCATCTTTCACGTCGCGGCTGGTCGTTGACCATTGGAAATTGCTGTTAAATTTGATACCGTACGGAGGATCGAAATAAATACACTGCACTTTGCCGCGCAGTCCTTCACGCTCGGCCAGCGACGCCATCACCTGTAAGCTGTCGCCTAGAATCATGCGGTTCTGCCAATGCCCCTCGTGCTGGTAGAACTCGGTCCTGTCCGCGCCTTCCGGCAGCCCGTTGAAGTCGCCGAACAAATCGCCCATCGCGGGAGGCGCGGCTGCTTCGCTGACCCGGCGCAGGTCGTCGATCAGCACCTTGGGTTTCACTTTTTCCTGGATGTAGAGCGGCGGCGCGTTGATCACCAAGTCGGACCAGTCCTGCTGATCCTTCCCACGCCAGACCAACTGGGGGTCGAGGTCGCGATTGCGCTGCCCCTTTTCATCGTCCAGTCCTTTGCCACCACGGGGGTACGCCACCTTCACTGGAGCCTGCTCGTGGTGCTGCATCACCGACTGATGCTCCACGGTTGGAATATTCTTACGCTTGGCCTCGTTATGGACGAGGTCTTCGATTACTTTCGAGGCTTGCGTGGCAAGTTTCTTGGCCATGTGTCTGTTGCTCAGTTGTCCAGCGCGTCGCGCTTCTCAGAGTTATTTGTCGGCGACTACAAGGCGGCGTTCGACCTTCCTGATATCTTCCGCTACCGACAAGTTTTCGGATTAAGGGCTACGACTCAACCGGGTCTCCGGTTGCAGCAAGCAGCATCTTCTCGAACTCCACTTTTACCCTGTCTGCGAAGTCGTCCTGCATCTCATACACGTCGCCAAATTCGGTAAAGGCCCAGCGGCCATGCGATCCCAGGTGATTTACGCCGGGAATCCAGTAGGTGTCCATCGTGGACTTCTTTTCTTTCGCATCTTCACGCCGATAACCCTTGATCTCCACGATCAGGTTGAGCGGGTCGACTGGGCCGCGCCCGTCATCGACCTTGACGATGAAATCTGGGATGTAGATTCGGTTTTGTGAGCCAAAGCGATAAGGCACTTCCAGGCCCAGATTGTGGTTCTTGGTGTAGGCAATCACTTTCGGGTGCGATTCGGCGACGCGGCAGAATTCCGCTTCCCAATCGCTGTCCAAGATCACCCAATTTACCTGGTTCTTCGGCGGTGGGCCGAGGGTTTCCCAGCGAGTGTCACGTGAGGTGTTGAAGCGTATATGCGCAGTGCTGCCGGTCGGGTTGAACGGGTCGAGGATAGCCTTGACCTGACGGCCCTTGGCCAGCTCTCGGGTAGTAATTCCCTTGGTAATTCGTTCGCAGGCCATGTCTGCGAGCTCGCGATACATCAACTGTGCCGGATAGGTGCCACCCTTGCACTCCAGACAGTTATCCAGCCATTGGCGGGTGATACGCTTGAGCTGGCCAAACAGATTGATCGGCGCATCCTGACCGGGTTCACGCCAGTGCTGGAACAGCAGGTGCTTGGTAAGTTCCATCAGTAGCGTGGACTGACGCACGTCGCCAAGGTGCTTGAGGTTCAAGTCCACCGATTCGCCAATAATACCGGCGTTCCTCGTCTCTGAAGGCCCGACCAGATCGGGAGTCAGAGTCAAGGTGTGGTCATCGTTAAACTCCGCTTCCAATTGGTCTTCCGGTAGCTCGACGCGATAACCCTGCACGCGCGGGAATTCGATTTCCAGCGCATCGCGTTCCGGGCGCAGCGCCTTCACCACGATCGTTTCGCGCGGTCTCGGCGGCGGCGGGATCACGGGCCGAGCAGTGAAATCGAAC
Source organism: Burkholderia stagnalis (assembly GCF_902830275.1). GTDB lineage: Bacteria > Pseudomonadota > Gammaproteobacteria > Burkholderiales > Burkholderiaceae > Burkholderia > Burkholderia stagnalis. The sequence goes on from NZ_CADESW010000006.1 coordinate 284,319, forward strand.
GGGATGCCGAACACGTCGGCGTATTCCACGTCGAATCGGCCACGTTCGTTCAACTCATAGGACTGGCGGCGCAGCGCGCGGCCGATCACCTGCTCGCACAATAACTGAGTACCGAAAGCACGCACACCGAGAATGTGGGTGACTGTATTGGTGTCCCAGCCTTCCGTGAGCATGGACACCGACACCACGCAGCGGATGGATTCGCCGAGGCGGCCCTCCTTGCCGACTGTGTTCATTACTTCGCGCAGCAAGTCCTGATCGGTAATGGCCTCAGCGCGTGTGCGGTCGCCGGTGCGCTCGATGATTTCTCGGCGGAAGCGTTCGATTTCATCGCTGGCGATGCCACGAAAGTTGTCATCCAATGCCTCCCCGGATTCGAGTTGTTCGCTGTCGATTAGCAAGGTGTTGGGGCGGGCTAGCGGAGTGCCGTGTTCATCGAAATTGCGAAACAGTTCCAGGCGCCCCATTTCGTAACTCACGCTACCGTTGGCATTTTTTCGCTCGAAGCCGGAGATGTAGTCGAACACCAGTTTCGAAGTGGCGGTGTTGTTGCACACCACGATGAAGCATGGGGGCACCTTGATGCCAGCCAGCTTCCATGCTTCGTACGTCTTGACGTAATGGCCGTACAGCGCTTCGAGCGCAGTTTGCAATTCCAACGGAATAGCGAGCGGGTCGAGCTGGACGTTCTTTCCGCGTCCCTTCTTCGGCATCTGCTTGCCGATGTGCTTCCACAACTCGCGGTAGATGGGCATGTCTGCGCCGGGTATATTGTCGGACACCGGCACGCGCGGCAACTTGACGATGCCACATTCGATGGCATCCATCAACGAGAAATCGCTCATCGTCCACGGAAACAACGTGCCTTCGGCGTAGCCTGAGCCGGCAAGAAAAAACGGCGTGGCCGACAGGTCGATCACCTGTTGCAGGCCGAGCTTGCGGTTTACCGCTTCCAAGCCTGAAATCCACAGCCGCGCCGCTTTGTTGTTTTCCTCGGCCTCGGCCTTGTCTTCAGTAGCAATGTCCTCGTCGCTTTCATCTGCTGGCTTTTCGCGGTAGCAGTGGTGTGCCTCATCGTTGATGGCGAGAATGTTTTTCATTCCCATAAGTTCAGGCATGACCCGCTGGAGCATCTGGCCTTCTGTTTCCTGAGTATCCAGCTCCATGCCGGTACGGCCCTGCAGCAAGCGACGGCCGCCCTTGGACAGTTCTACGCGCTCGCGCAGCTTGAAAGCATGGTAGTTAGTGATGACGATCTTGGCCTTATCCAGGTCCGGCAGCATATCGCGCGGCACGATCTCGCGGTTGGCGTAGTAGCTGTCCGGGTCATTGGGCAGCAGTACGCGCAGACGGTCGCGGATGGTCAGGCCCGGCGCAACAAGCAGAAAACCGCGGGTAAACTTCCTGCTCTGCGGATGACGCACGGCATTGACCGTTTGCCAAGCGATCAGCATAGCCATCACCGTGGTTTTGCCCGCGCCGGTGGCCAGCTTCAGTGCCAATCGCATCAAGCCGGGATTGGCGTTGAGATTGGCCTTCTTCAGATGATCGAGGAAGCGTTCGCCATTCTTGCCCGTTGGCGCGACTTCGGTCAGCCAGATCGCCGTTTCGGCCGCCTCAACCTGGCAGAAAAAGGGGCGCACACCGGCGAACTTGTGGTTACGCCAGTGTTCCAGCAGGCGGGCCGTTTCGGGCGTCACCTTCCATTGTGATGGCGGCAGCTTTCGCCACGCATCTACTTCCTGGCGGACGGCGTTAATAACGGCGGTGTGGTCGTACGCCTGCTCACTGCTGGTTAGGCCCTTCCCTTCGTCAAAGAGCAAGCTGGCTTGACTGCCCTTGGCCTTGCGTGGCTTGGGGATCGGAGTGATGAAGTCCGCACGGCGGCGGCTTTCGATGATCCTTTGGGTCGGCTGGCCGGTGGCATCCAGTTCCCAGTGCAGGGCCGGATACTCGTATGGGGAGTTCAGAATGGGTCCGTCAAAGAACTGGTCGCTCATTTTTTTGATTGCCTGATCCAGCAGCCCTTCTCGAGGGCCAAGGTTGCCAATTGTAAATGTATCGGTGATTCGGTCTTATTTTTTCACCGAAGCGATCTGCTGCGTGTTTCTGTTTGGCAAGGCGACTGCAAGCTGCGGCGACTACACCGAGAGACGCGAAAAGCCGGAATCCGCGCTCCGTCCGAGCGCATTGAAGAATCTTTCAATTACATATCACCACGCTGAGCCCGGCCAGCAACGGCCGCTCCGTCTGGGCAATCCCGCACGGATGAACCTGCCTCAGGAGGTCAGCGATGCTGCCAATATCTCCCCTCGAATTTCTCGCCGCCTTCGCGCTAGCGTTCCTCGGCGGCGCGTTACTTGCCGCTTGCCATTGCAAATACGTGGGCAAGGTCCAGCGCGATGCCTATAGCCGTATGCGCGAGGTCTCCATCCATGCGTGACCGTCCCTCGTTCTTTCCCTACAACGAGGAGGAAGAAGGCGACGCGTGGCCGCGCCATCTGCACGGTCTGCCACCGCCTGAACAAGCCGAGGACGACGAATCGCCGCGCTTTCGCCCTGGCAAGGGACTGGTCTGGCCGTGCCCGTCGTGCTCGTCGCTCCGGACCGAGCAACGCCATATCGCACGGCGCGTTTGCAGCGCCGTCGGCGCTGCGGCAGGCGCCACTAGCGGCGCAGTGGCGGTTCTATCAGGCGCCGAAACCGGCGCCGCGATCGGTGCGCTCGGCGGCCCCATCGGCGCCATGTGTGGCGGCGTCGCTGGCGCCGTTCTCGCGGGCCTCGTGGCCGGCGCGGCCGGGTGCGCAACGGGAGCTGCTTTTGGCGAAGCACTCGATCACACGGTCCTCAATAACTGGAGATGCGTTGCGTGCGGTCGGCTTTTCACCGTCCGGCCGGGCTGACCTGTTCCACCTACCGCCTCCTCAATTTTTCCATTTCGCCCTGCCCGGCGCTACGTCGGGCTTTATGCCGTCAACTATTCACAGGAGTTCAAAAAGTGCACCTCGTACAGACTATGGCGTTTGCCGGTGAGAAGCCTTGGCACGGCCTCGGCAACCACCTGCCCCCGAAGCAGTCGCTCGAAGTTTGGAAGCGCGCCGCGGGCATGGACTGGAGCATCGAAGAAGCTGAAGTTCGTTTCGTCGCACCCGGGAACAAGAGCCTTGGTTCGATCCACGCCTTCCCCGAGCAAAAAGTCTTGTATCGCTCGGACACCAAAGCTCCCCTGTCCGTCGTCTCGTCGCGCTATGCGGTCGTACAGCCGTCCGAGATCCTAGAGTTTTATCGGGACCTGAGCGAGCACTCGGGGTTCGAGCTTGAAAGTGCGGGCGTGCTAAAGCACGGCAAGAAACTCTGGGCGCTCGCGCGCACCGGGCAGTCCGTCGCGCTAAAAGGCAAGGATACGGTCAACGGCTATCTGCTGCTCGCGACCGCCTGCGACGGTACCCTCGCGACCACTGCACAGCACACATCGATTCGTGTCGTGTGCAACAACACGCTGCAGGTTGCGCTGGGGAACTCGGCCGGCGCTGTGAAGGTTGGTCACCGCTCGCAGTTCGATGCTCAGGCCGTAAAGCGACAACTCGGAATTGCGACCTCCTCGTGGGATGCATTTGTAGCTCGAATGAAGGCGCTATCCGAGTACAAGCTGTCGGACTCTGCGGTCGAAGCCTTCCTGCGACGCGTGCTCACCTATTCGGCTCCCAGCGCCGCCAATCGCGAAGCACTCGCGGTCAATGAGCGGGCCATCAAAGCGATTGGACAGCTCTACGTGGGACGCGGAAAAGGCGCGGACCTTGCATCAGCTAGAGGCACGCTCTGGGGCGTTCTCAACGCAACCACGGAGTACGTCGACCACATCCGTCTTGCTCGCAGCGACGACAACCGACGAGATTCGGCCTGGTTCGGCTCGGGTGCCACCCTCAAGGGCCGGGCGTGGGACGAAGCGCTCAAGCTTGTCGTGTAACCCTGCGCCGCCCGTTTCCCCTCAACCTCGGCCCGGTCAGCTTCGCCTGCCGGGCCGCATTGTTTTGCGAGGCACTATGACAGCAGTTCAATCTGAGAGGCCACGTACAGGCCGGCCGGCGCTCAAGCTCGTTAAGACGCGAGACCTGAGCCGCGACGATTGGCTCTCCGTGCGCCGCACCGGAATCGGCAGTTCCGACGCAGCCGCGGCCGTCGGCCTGAGCCCTTATGTGAGCCCCCTGGCGCTTTGGGTCGACAAGACCGGAAGGTCCGACGGCATGCCGAGTCCGGCCCCGGACGATACTACTTCGCCCACCTATTGGGGGACGTTGCTGGAACCGATTGTCGCTGCTGTCTACACGCGCGTCACCGGCAACCGCGTGCGTAAGATCAACGCGGTTCTGCGTCATCCGACCATCCCGTGGATGCTCGCCAACATCGACAGGGAAATCGTCGGGGCGAGCGATGTCCAGATCCTCGAATGCAAGACCGCCGGAGCGCACGGTGCGCAATTGTGGCGCGACGGCGTCCCCGAGTACGTCGAGTTGCAAGTACAGCATCAGTTGGCGGTGACGGGCAAGACGGCCGCCCATGTTGCCGTTCTGCTCTGCGGTCAGGCTCTCGAAGTATTCCGGGTCGAACGCGACGACGCCGTGATTGCCCGGCTCATCGAACTTGAGGAGCGCTTTTGGCGTTACGTCGAAACAGACACGCCACCACCAGCGGACGGCTCAGAGTCGGCAGACCGGGCCTTGCGGCATCTGTATCCCGGCAACGGCGGCACTGTGGACTTTACGGATGACCGGCGCCTGTCGTCGGTGTTCGCCGACCTCGTTGCAGTACGGGCCGAGATCGAAGCGCGTCAGGCCATCGAGGCACAGCTCAAGCAGACGATCCAGCAGGCAATGGGCGAGGCCGCGCACGCCGTGTTCGAGACAGGTTCGGTGTCGTTCAAACGCAGCCGGGATTCGTCCACCGTCGATCTGAAACGGCTGCTCGCCGATCACCCCGAGTTCGAAATGCAGTACGCCATCACGAAGGCCGGGGCCCGGCGCTTCCTTTTGTCCACCTGAACGGAGTCCGCTCATGCACAGGAGAAACACGAATCTCGACTGCCTCACCGCAATCATGACTTTCTCGCGGCACGGTGCGCTCGCACAGACGTTCGTAATGGACGCGTTGAGCAAGCACGCCAGCCACATCGCCGCAATGCCGCCCGAAGCATTGAAGCAGCAGTTCGGCGATCGCCCGATGGTCAGCGCAGAAGCGTGGCAGGCCGTTGCACGAGAAATCCACAAAAAGCTGGAAGCCCACTTCGCGAGCTAGCCGTCGCAGCGGTTATTTCATCGCCGGCGGCGCGTAAACATCACTTACCCATTTCAAGGACCAACATGCTCAAGGGACTTTCCCTCACTCCGCCCGTTGTGGGTCGCATCTCCATTGGCCGTGTGACAGAGAAGAACGGCAAGCGCGTGCCCGCCGCGGACGACCAGTTCACGCTGACGACCCAGGTGCAGCAGCGTGGCGAATGGCTTATGCACCCTCTGAACGAGCGGTTACGCAAGGCCACTTCAGGCAAGCTGCGCGCGATTCCCGTACGCATGCTGTTCAACAGCCCGGACCTGAACCTGCGTGCGGACTATTCGCTGTTCGACCGCGACACGGGGCGACCCGTGTGCGTTGGCAACGGCGAAACGTGCCGACGAGTCTGTGTGGATGGTAGCGGAATCGAGACCCTACCGTGCCCGTCGCCGGACGGCTGCGCCTTCGGCCAGCAATACGGCTGCAAACCTTACGCACGGCTGAACGTGCTCATTGATGACGAGGAAGGAGACCAGCTTTCGTCGTTCATATTGCGCACGACATCCTGGAACTCGATCCGTACGCTAGCGGCGCGCCTGCACTACTTCAACGCCGTATCAGGCAACCTTCTCGCTTGCCTACCGCTTCAGCTCGTGCTCAGGGGCAAGTCGACGGCGCAAAGTTACAGGGCGCCGATTTATTACGTCGATCTGGGCATTCGTTCGGGCAGCACGCTTGAGCAGGCGTTGGTGGAAGCGAAGGAACTCGACGCACGACGCCGGGCAGCCGGCTTCGACCAGGCTGCGCTCGATGCCGCCGCCGGCGCGGGGTTCGCGAACGGTGCGTTCGAAGATAGCCCGGACGAGCAGACTGCGGTGGCGGAAGAGTTCTTTCCACCCTTGGAGCTGCGAGACACGGATCGTGCCTCACCGGCGGTACCGGAAGCACCGAGCCCGGCTGCGCCGACGTTGCGCGAGAAGCTGGAGCGCAAGGCGGTGCTGCTCGAGGGGAAGGCAGCATGAACGTACGGCACCGGGCGCTCCCACTGGCGGTCCTGGCGACGTCGACTGCGCTCAGTCTGTCGATTCTTGCGGGCTGGCAGCGAGGCGGGACGTTACCGGAACGACTGATCTGGATCGCGATCGGCACCGTGCTCGTCACAAGCGCGCATCTGTTACCCGTTCTGATCCGTGATACACCAATACCCATTCGGGGCGTGGGTAGCCTGTTATGGGCGGCGTGTCTTGCGACGGCGTGCTACGGGCACGCGGGGTTCTTTGCTTTCGCACAGCAGCATGCAGGCGAGCAACGGGCGTCGACGGTGCAAGCAGATCCAGCGCCGTCCTCTGCCCGCAGTCTCACGGCGGTCATGGTAGAGCGCGCCGCCGTGACCGCGCAGCTCGCGTCAGCCAACGCGCGGTACTGCGCGGGTAACTGCGTCACGCTGGCAGGGCGGCGCGTAACCCTCGCCGCCAAGGTCGATGCGTTGAACGCCGAAGCCGATGAGATCCGACGTCAGCAGGCCGCGACGGATCGAATCACGACACAGCGCGACAGGCAACTCGTCGATCCAGTCACGGCGCGACTTGCCGCGTTCCTCGGCACGACGGTTGGTCACGTCGATCTGCTGACCGGTCTCGGGTTTGCTGCCGTCCTTGAAGGCGTCGCATGCCTCTTGTGGACGGTCGCACTTCGGTCGCCGTTACCGGCAGTGAACCTCGCTGCAATGAGAGTCACGCCGGCAGTACGCTCTACAGTCACCGCGACGGCTGACGTGACTCCCCCGGTAGTCACCTCGGTCGCGGACGTGGCTCGACCCGTGGCAACACCAGTCGCCGCAAGTCACGGCGGCGAGACCCTGCGTAGCAATCCCTCGGCGCTCGATCACGGCAGTTTGGCCAGCAGTGACGCGCCGTGCGACCGGGTTACGGCGTTACCGGCCGCCGTTCCCATCGACGACCACCTAGCGCAACTCGCCCGGGATGTCGCGGCCGGCTTGGTACGTCCTACGGTCGCTGATATCCGCCGCCATTTACGTTGCGCGCAGCGGCGTGCGGCGGAGTTACGCCGCCAACTCGCCGCAATCTCCTCGACGGCATAAGGCCGGGCTTGGTGCCCGGCCTTAGCTGCCTCGTTTTCCATCCCTTTCTCATCGTCATGAAACATGGACTCGAACGATCTCGTCCCCAGTATCAGCATCGCGAATCTCGGCAATCAGCGTGCCGCAGTCGTGCAGCGCGTGCGCGCCGCGCTGGATCTGCTGGGCGAAGCCCAACAGCTCGCGAAGTCCGCCAATCTAGGGTTCCCGCGGCTTGTGCTCGACGAAAGCTATGGCTGTCGCGGCAGACCAACCATTACCGGAGAGTACGCAAAACGCAACGAGGCCGAAGCCGCCATGGTGCGGATCATCGACATTCGCGGTTGGGACTACCTGCTATCGCAGTCGGGCTTGCGAACATTCATGGACTCGAAAGCCCGCGAGCAATGGAGTAGCCAGATTGCCGAAGGCGACGTCCCTGAGCTCACCGCGGCCAACATCGAGGCCACGTTCACGCAGCTTTACGGTGCGCGCGGCGACATGTTTGAACGCGGCGTACTCGAATGCTTCAGGCAGCTATCGTGGAACTACAAGACCAACGAGCCTTTCCGGTTCGGCAGAAGGATCATCCTGAAGTACCTGTTCAGCGGTGGCTTTCTCAACTATCGGGCAACCGACAAGCTAGACGATCTGATTCGCGTCTTCTTCGTGCTGGATGGCAAGCCCGAGCCCGATCATCGACACGGCGCGCATGTGCTCGTCGCGGGCGACCGCCAGAACCGACGTACGGAAGCCGAAAATGACTACTTCCACCTACGCTGGTTTAAAAACGGCAACGCTCACCTGACGTTCAAGCGGCCGGACTTGGTCGAACAGATGAACCGCATCCTCGCCAAACACTACCCGAACGCGCTCGCCGCCGAAGCCCGGTAGTCCACGACTTCCTGCGCAGTCCTCGGACGCGCATCGCGTCTCAGCCATTTCCCCTTCTCTTTCAACCTGCAAGCATCCGGGACGACCGGAGGCAAGTGTTCGACCACACATTCTGGAGAAACTTATCTTGGACTCTTCTTCGGTTCATCGCGCCGGCCCGCGCTTCAAGCTCGGCCGGATTCTCGCCACGCCCGGCGCGCTTGAGGTTATCGCCGACGCGCGCATTTCGATCGTCGATCTGCTGATCCGGCACATGAGCGGTGACTGGGGCGATCTGCCCGACTCCGATCGAGAACAAAACGATGCCGCAATCACGACCGGCCGGAGGATTCTGTCGAGCTACACGCTCCCCGGCGGCCGTACGGTCTGGCTTATCACGGAAGCCGATCGCTGCACGACGACCTTTTTGCTGCCGGGCGACTACTGACAGGGCACATCAACGAGGCAGCGAGGACATTGGTCGCTCGAGGAGTCGGTCGATAAAGTCGTGTGGGTCTGCCTCTAGGGCACCCAGGAAAGCAAGGAGTTCAATTACGTCCAAGCGACGACTGCCGCTTTCGACCTTCGATACGAAACCTTGCGGGCGGCCGATACGGTCGGCCACGTCCTGCTGAAGCAGTCCGCGTGCTTTGCGCAGCTCCGTCAGGAGCGTTGCGATGCGCTGATAACGAGGATCGTGAAGGGGATGGGCCATCCAAAAATACTAAATCCGCATCTAGGATATTCCACATCCGTATACGTTATATTTCAGGAGAAACCATGTTCATGAGTCTGTGGTTCGCAGCGTCTGCCGCGACGGCCCTGGGCATCGCTTCAGATATGCAATGCCTCGGGGTCAATTGCGTCGGAACGTCACTCAAGGGTTGGCTGTTGGCCTGTGCCTGCGCGGGGCCGATTGCGGCAGGCGTCTACATCTATCGGCGGCGCGCCGTTTGGCGGTCACTCATCACTGCGGTGTGGCAAGCCGTCGGCGACGAGTCGCACCCGATGCATGAGAGGCGACAGCGTCTGTTGGCGTTACGTCAAACGGGCGTCATCAGCCGGCGAGTCTTTCTCGCTTGTTGGGAACAGCTCAAGGACGAAGAACGGTTTCCGGGGGTGCGCAACCGATAGCTGCCTAGCGCGATCGCGCATGAGCCGCGCATGTCGTTTGGGCAATCAAAGCATCGCTCCCGCTTCAGCGGAGCGTCGTTCAAAGGAAATGAAAAGGTGAAAATGAGCCATACCAAGGGGTTTGCCAAGCTGGCATCGGTCGTCGCAGTCGGAGCGGCGCTCACGGCATGCGGGGGCGGTGGAGGATCTGGTACCAGTACGACGACAGTCACCACAAATACCCAGCTCACGGGCAAGGCGATCGACGGCTACCTGGCAGGCGCTACTGTCTGCTTCGATAACGGTCACGGTGCGTGCGATCCCAGCCTGCCCTCCACCACGACCGACGCCAGCGGCAATTACACCCTCAACGTTTCCAGCAACGTAACCGGCAAGCAGGTCGACGTGCTCGTCACCTCGGACACGACCGACGGCGGCAACAAGTTCACCAGCACGTTCGCGATGTCGGCGATCGTGTCCGGCAACTCGCAAAACGTCACGCCGCTCACGACGATGGTGGTCGCGCAGCTCAAGGCCGGGAAGTCGCAAGCGGACGCGATCACAGCTGTGCAGAACCTCATCGGCAGCAGCGTTGATCCGAATGCGGACTACGTCGGCAACGGCGACACAGGCACGGCAGCTACTGCCGCTAGCATGGTCAGTCACATGACGGCGCTCGCCGGCCAGGGGCCGATCTCGTGGTCGCAAGTGCAGGCAACCATGAACGCGTACGCTGCAAAAGGGTCGGTGATCGGCGTGCAGCAATCCGATGTCGATGCACAGCTCACTAATCCAGCCTATAGCACGCTGGTCGATGCGACGACGGCACTCGCTAGTCCGCTTTATACCGTTGATGGAGACCTTTCGCAGTTCATCGTCGGAAGCAGCATTTCGGCGGCGCTCTCGCCTGTTCGCGAAAACGTCACGCTCTCGGGTTCGACGCTTTCGGTTACGCAAGAGGTTCAGAGCAACGGAGCCTGGTCGGCGGCCTCGCCGGTCGGCAGCTACGACGCGGGTTTCAGTGGTTCGTGGTTGTCCAATGACGCTGGGGTCGGTGCTTACCTAATGAAAGCGGACGGTACATGGACGAACTGGCTGACGGCTGCGCAGTTGCATCCGTCGTACAGCCTATCCACAGTCGGCTCCAAGCTCGTCGGCACCGACCCGAACACGGGGGACGTTGTCACGGTCACCTATCGGACAATCGATGTCAGCGGCCAACCGCTCTCGAGCGCGCTGCAGATCGACTACCGCAATCCCGTCCGCGGAGCCATGACGGGCACCTTCCCGTCCGGGACGACCGCCTACCTTGCTACAACCGCCTACTCGAACGATCGCCTGATGCTCGTCAACCAAGGGCTCGGTATGCCTTGGATCAACGGCGCAGACGTGAACTCGTCGACGGTCGTCAACGGCTCTGTTCTGTACAGCCTCGGCGACCCGGCGACGACCTACACGACGGTGCAACAGGCCGTTGGGACGCAGACGGACATCGCCGGCGGGTGCCTGCTGCTAAGCATTCAGGAAGGCGGTGTCGCTCAAGTGGTCAAAAGCGGCAAGTCGGGATGTAACTACAGCAATGTACCGCTCTCGTTCCCGGTTACGGGCAGTTGGTCCGTCTATTCGCGCAATGCGAACGTCATCACGATCGGCCTGCCGAAATCCGTTGGCGCACCAACCGTGCCGATCGATGACGGCATCAAGAACGTGATCAACGCTGGTGGTTCGCTCGTCGTCGGTCTAATGAACGGCAAGCTCATGGGCGGCTTCATGCTGCCGGCCAATCAGCCGATGACCGCCGCTCAGTTCCCGTCAGCGACGACCGACACTATCGCAACGTCCATGCGCGCCGCGGCCGCGAGCCTGAGCATCCAACAAAACCCATAAGGACGCGCGTCCTTTTTCGCTCCCGACGGCCTTCCCTCGGGAGCGATTCCATCACTACCAGACATCATGAAACAATCCAGCCGACTTGCCACGACAACCCTCGCGATCGTCACCGCCGCGGCGCTTTCAGCCTGCTCGAACGGCCCTTCCGACAGCGACGCCAAGGCTGCCATCCAAGCGTCCCTGGGAGGCTGCGAATACCTTTCGATCGACCACTTCGAGAAAGTCAACGGTACGCCGCAGGGCGATGGTCATTATCTCGTAGACGTGAAATACACGGTGTCGATGAAGCCAACGCCCGACATCAAGGCTTATGCCAGCGAAAAGTACGCAGAGGAGGTCGACAACCTGAAAAAGCAACTCGCACATGCGCATGATGTCGAGAACGCCTGGAAAGCTGATCAACAGGCTTGGATGCAGGCGAACCCCGGGCAGGACGCCGCCGCGTATGAAGTCGCCCACCAGGACGGCTGGGCCGACTATCAGAAGGTCATGCCGCTCCTTCTCGGGGGCGACCAGCTCGTGAATAACGCACCGCGAACAGCCAAGGCGGCTATGGAGCGCGCCATGCGACAAAGCTGCCCCAACGTCAACTCGTCGCTGCTCGACAACTTCTTTAACGGGAACGAGCCTGTCGAGCAGTATGCGGACGGGATTGAAGAAACCTTCAACGGCAAAATCGCCATGACGAAGACGGACAACGGTTGGCAAGAGGACCGGTAAAGCGCCGTGCAGCACGGCCCTCCGACACCGACGTCGCAATAACTTGCGGATATAGCGAGGCGAGCCGCAAGGCGCGCCTCGTCGCCTCAGTACACGATTTTTTTTGCCCGATCGGACTGGCAAGGGTCGGTTCTATAGTGCAACAGCGGTTCCGGCATGCCCCTCGGATTCGTCGGAACCGATTTTGCCGGCCGGACCACCGGTCGGCACTTTTTTCGGCGCCTATCAAATCCGAGCTGCACCTAAGAAACCGTCACATCATCGGCTCCATTCATCCGCGCTCGGCGTTCCGCTTCCTGCATGGCTGAATCGGTTTCCTTGGGCGTCAATCGTCGCTCTTTCAAACGTGCCCACCGGGCCACGTTCCGTTGATCTTGCGCCTCCAATTCGGCCAGCCGCTCCTTCCACGCCGCTCGTCCCCACAGTAAGGGCTTTTGTTGCTGGTGCGGTGCCAGGGCATCATTCCGAAACGCGGATACGAGCGTAGCTGCAGCGCTTATCTGCTCAAGCACAATTGCATCGTATTCCTTCTGCACAGCGGCCAACCACGCTCGCCGCCGCGCATCCGATTTTGCCTCGCTCGGTCGCTTCGCCGCAGCAAGCTCGCTTGCAGAGAGCTTTGTCGCACCGTTTGCTGCCTCATCGGCAAGCACCGCCGCCTGCCGCAACACTGTCGCAGCTTCCGATTTCGTTGTAAGCGGCTGCAAGCCCTGTACTCCCTTATTCGGCTCACGGCCCGGAAGCAGTGCGACCCCAGCCCCCGGCGACCGCACATTAGCGATCGATTCAGTCACGCGCATGGGCAGATCGGACTCGCGCGCGTCATGCGTTATCTCGAACGCCCTCTCGGTGCCAACATTCGAACCGCTCTCGGCTATCGGCCCATCTCTGTCTGGCTTATTAAGAGCAGATTGCGAGAAATCTTCCTGCACTGGCTGAGCCTTCTTGGACGACTGGCGCCGGACGAACAAATCGGTCAGGTTTTCCTCGTCGAAACGCAGCTCGTACCAGTCCTTGACGGATTCCGGCTGACCATATCCGTACCACTTCACCGAAAATCCTTTTTCCACTGCGCGCTCCAGTTGCGCGATCAGCTCGCGACGCGCACCCCGCTGGCTTGCCGGCTCTTGATCGGCCCGAATCCGCACGTGAAACGGCCGGCCGTGCTTGTCTTGATCATCCGCTCTCCCACGCCGAGTGGCGTCGATCCGATACCCTTCGTCCGTGACGCTCACGCTACCCTCGCCGTAATAGACTCGCGGCGTAGATCGAACAGGGAAAAATAGATCATGGAATGCTTGGTCATAGCGCATCGATGCGCCGCGTAGGTCGATTTCGGTGCTAAACACCGCTTTAATCCAATCACGCCGCTGCTTTTCCGACCACTTTTTGTTGTCTCGCAATTGATACGACTGCCGTATCGTACCGAGGTGAGCTTCGGCAAGCGACTGCACCAAAGACACACTGAAACGGGCGCGTTGGTGCATATCGCCAGCATCAACGCGACGCCGCTTCACTTCATCCGGGGACGGCTCCGCCGTCCGCTCGATGCGGCGCGGGCGGCTTGCCTGTTCGGGGGGGGCTATATACTCAATCAGTCGCGTTGGCAAAGTGAAGAGCTGTTTCTCGATCTTCCTTACCGGCCCCTCGGCGACCGGTAGCTTGCCACCTTTCGCAGGGTTCCCGTCACAACCGTGCCGATGTGGTTCTTTCTCTCGGAAGTGCGGGCTGCGAGCCAACTCCTCTTCTGCCGGCTTGTAGATCAGGATCGCGAATACCTGAATCCCACAAAACGGACACCAAAATTTGTCGTGTTTCGTCTCGTCACGAAGGAACAAATCTCGGTAATACCAGGCTGAATGAAACGCGCCGAACGGAACAAGAGAAGCGACTTCTGACATGCGATTACCTGTAACGAAGGTTGTAGGTCAGGCAGGTCCGATTGTCCCAGAAAACCGATGATGCCGTGGACGCCGATCTCGGTCTGCACCCTATTCGGGGAATGCTCCTTCGCGATAACATTGGATACCAACACCAACCTTACGGGGCCCGTGCTCATCCGCACGGCGAGGAACCAACGAATCTGCCGGGGAAGTTAGCATGTATTTGAAGCGCATTCGCGCACGCAACTTTCGTGTGTTTGGCGACGGCACTACCGCACCCGAATTGAACTGGGAACTGAATCCCGGCCTGAACATATTGGTTGGGGAAAACGACGCAGGGAAATCGGGGATCGTGGACGCCATCCGTCAAGTTTTGCTCACGACGAGCTACGAGAGCGTTCGACTCTTTGAGCACGATTTCCATATCCATGGCTCTCTCAGGGCCCAAAGCTTGTTCATTGAGGCTACACTGAGTGACCTGTCAAAGGAGCAGCAGGGCGCCGTCCTCGAGTGGCTCACTCTCGAGAACGATGGCACGTGCTCACTCATCGTCCACCTCCATGCCAAGTTCTTTCCCGCACAAGCCACCAAGCGCGCCCGCGTCGACATCATCGTACGGGCGGGAAAAGATGGCACCGGCCCCGAAATTGGCTATGCCGTCCGAGAACTTATCCGCGCAACCTACTTGCGCCCACTTCGGGATGCAGAGGCCGAGTTGCGGCCGGGCCGCCAGTCCCGCCTCTCGCAAATCCTAGCCGCGCATAACGACATCGCCGGACAAGAGGTCAACGATTTCTCGAAGAGCGCTCCCGGAACGGTGCCCGAGAATTTGGTCGGGCTGATGGCATTCGCCCAGCACCACCTCGGCGAGCACAAGGTCATAAAGGGCGTGCAGGAAGATATCAACCAAAATTACCTCGGCGAATTCTCCTTCACGGGTGACCGACTGGAATCGAGGATTCGAATCGCGCCCGACCTCTCTCTGACGCCCATCCTTGAGAAGTTTGAACTGTCGCTTTTGCCAAGCGGATCGGTTCATCCGGACGAACGCTGCGTTCGAGGCCTCGGCTATAACAATGCGCTCTTCATGGCAACCGAGTTGGTCCTACTTCGTGACGGCGATGAGCTCGCGCTGCTGCTCGTCGAAGAGCCAGAAGCGCATTTGCATCCGCAGCTTCAAGACCGGGTCATGGACCTGCTCAAGCAGCATTCCAAGGAACCGATGGACGGGAAGCGACGCGTTCAGGTAGTGATGACCACACATAGCCCATCGTTGGTGTCGAGCGCCGACATCGAGACAATGACCCTGGTACACAAAGGGCAGACGTATCCCTTGTCCTCTGGACACACGATGCTGCAGAAGACTGATTACTCCTTCTTGCAGCGCTTCATTGATGCCACCAAAGCAAACCTGTTCTTCGCTCGCGGCGTTTTGATGGTCGAGGGGCCAGCTGAAGCGATTCTGCTTCCGACACTCGCGGACGCCTGCGGTCGGTCGTTCTCGAAACATGGCGTCTCCCTCGTCAATGTAGGGCATACCGGCCTTTATCACTACGCGCGCGTCCTACAACGTCAGAACCCAAACCCTGAGTACCCGGTCCCCGTTGTCTGCCTCACTGACCGCGACATCGTTCCGGACGTTGCCAGCACCTACGTGGAAAAGCCAAAGAAGGGAAAGCGATTCGAGGCCGATTACGATGCGCAAGACATAGCCGACCTCGTTCAGCGCAAGAAGAACCGAGCTCAGGGAGGCAAGACCATCGTGTGCGTTTCGGACCGCTGGACGCTGGAATACGATCTCGCGCTCAGCGGCTGCGCCGAGGTGATGTACATTGCCATCTCCCTCGCAGAAATGGCAGAGACCAAGGGAGAGAAACTCAGCGATGGGGATGAGAAACTTGCCAAGGCTGCGGCCGAGGCATCATGGAGTACCCTTCAGTCAGCAAAGCACACTGCTGAGAAACTCGCGTCCATCATCTATCAGCCGCTATTCGAGAAAAAGGCATCGAAGGCCATCGCCGCCCAGTATGCCGCCCAGTTGCTCGCGTCGGGAAAATACGGCGAGGGTGACACACTCTTTAAAAAGCTGCCTCAGTATCTGCAAGACGCGCTCGCTCATCTGACCACGGCGCCAGCCGCGCCCGGCGCTGCGACCGGTTTGTCGGCCCCGAGCGTTCCAGTCGCATCGACGGCCCCCGTGGTCCCTACAGGAACCGGTGCAGACGCAGGAGCTACTGCATGACATCAGTGCTCCTGGAATCAAACGACCTGGGGCATCTGGCACAGTTCGTCCCGGACCTATGTTTCGACGATGCTGAGCGACAAGCCGCGCTGCTTGAAAACGGCTCTAAGGACTTCAATGCGGTCCCGGGCAGCGGAAAGACCTCCCTGCTCGCGGCCAAGCTGCTGCTGCTCGCCAAAAAGTGGCCTCATGCTCACAAAGGCATCTGCATTCTGAGCCATACCAACGTTGCGCGCGAGGAAATAACGCGGCGGCTCGCCAAGTCGGTGGAGGGCTCAAGGCTTTTGACCTACCCGCACTTCATTGGGACCATCCACGGGTTCGTCAACCAGTTTTTGGCAATGGCTGCGCTGCGGCGCCAAGATATCAGAATCGACGTGATTAACGACAGTATCTTCGCCAAGCGCGCGTGGTCCTTGGCAATGAGCAATAGATACAGCGTGCTACGCGCTTGGTTAAGGAACCAGCCAAACGCAGAGGAACTGATAACTACGCTGTTCTTCAAGAACGCGACGCTGGACGTCATGTCCGAAGGCGGGACACTGCCCAGCGCTAGCACCCGCACTTACGGTCAGATGGTCGCATTGAAGAAAGAGCTTGCGAATGATGGTGTTTTTCGACATCGAGACATGTTCGCCTATGCGGAGCACGCCCTCGCGGGGCACCCGCATCTGTTGGACGTCGTTCACCGGCGTTTCCCGATGGTTTTCATCGATGAGATGCAAGACACATCGTGGGAGCAAGAAGACATCCTGAATCGCCTCTTCGATGGCCGGTCAGTGATGCAGCGCTTCGGTGACATCGATCAGAAAATCATCTCCGGGGACCCCGACGCCTCGAAGACCACGTTCCCTCGAACAGACCATGGCACTATCAGTACCAGCAAACGCTTTGGCAAGCGCATCGCCGCGGCGGTAGCTAGCATTCGCGTGAGCCAGCTCCCCGTGATCGGAGAGGCCGATGACGTGTTCAACCCTGTTCTGCTGCTCTACAAGACGACGAACATCAACCGAGTCGTTCTCCGGTTTGGCGAACTCGTTGTCGAGCGCTTCGACCCGACAGCGCTGACGAACTGCGTCGTCCGAGCGATGTGCGCCCGTCGAAGCGGCGAAGGGAAGGTCGATCCCGGCCGCCATATGGGCGATTACTGGCCGGCCTTCGAACGAACGCAGCAGAGGTCGTCCAAGGACGACCTGCACGTGCTCCTCCAAGGCCGGCCAGCCTCACATCACCAGCCCACGTTGGCTGAGCGCGCGAGCGATGTTCGTCGAGGAATATTGCTGGTCCTGCGAGCAGCGAAAGCACCGGTTGCCGACGGACTGCGCGACGGCCGTGCTTTGCTCCGCACGGTGAGAGAACAGCGGGGTAACGCGGTGCACCTGCAGGAACTCATTCGCGAACTGGCGCTAACCCCTCCCTCCTTCCGCTCACCCGAGGAGAACGCAGCGCTTGCGTCAAAGATGTATGAGCATCTGACTACCTTTCTTCCGGCGGAAATGACGCCTGAGACCTTCGCTGAGCTCGACGTCTTCAGTACACCTACAGTGGAACAAGAGCAAGCAGACGGCGAGCCGCCCACGGTTTGCACCGTATCGCACTCTGGCCACAAGCTGGCGTACGGCCTAGGCACCGTCGCCAGCATGAAGGGGGAAACACACACAGCGTCCCTAGTACTGGAGTCGTATGGAGGCACAAGCCGACGCTTCGACCTGCAGATGGCGCTGCCGTTCATTGCAGGAATCGGCAAGAAATTCGACAAGCTCACGGCCACCCAGCAAGTGCAGATGCGGAACTTGTACGTCGCGATGTCCAGGCCAACTCAATTGCTGTGCCTAGCGGCCAACGAGTCTAGGGTGGATGCCCCAACGCTCGCAGCGTTGGCGGACAAGGGCTGGGACATCACCCACGTGCCTTAAAGACAGTGGGCGACCTGGGTATTCCGGCCCAACGTGACTGGCGATTCCGGACGAACCTGACCGAGCATTCCACATCGGACATCTTCCTCATTGGTCACGACGGGAAGTTGAAAATAGTCATGCCGCAGTATCAATGTCGTTGCCTCCTCCAACGTCCCGTCCGGGCCGATGGCGACCGACTGCAATCAAGGATCAAGCAGTCGGCTCACTCGGCAGGTCGGCCCCACGCCAGCGCCGCCTACAAACCGCGCAATGATCAGCTTCTTCTGACCTACCGCAAGGTCCTTGTGGGGCCGCAAGGCCTGTACCGGAGCGGTGTCTGCGCAACGTGGTGGTGCAGATGGGGCGCGAGGCTACCCTTTGCTAAGCGCTGCCCACCTGCAGCGACAGATCGACCCTGAACCAGCGCGCCAACTCTTCCGGCAAACAGGGAGGCGGCGTCTCCAGAGTAAGGTCACGATCGGTGACGGTCTCAAGCACGCCACCCTGCTCCTTCTCGTTCAGTTCTTCCTCGTCCAGGGCATCCACGGCGAAGTCCGGCTTGCCGAGCAGCACCTCGAAACGCTGGGCGCGTGCCAGTAGCACGCTGTACTGGAAGCGCTCATAGCTCAGTTGCTGGAACGGTATGCCGACCTGCACGAGCCCGGTGCCAGGTTGATCGGTCCGGCTTGCTTCCGCTAGACTGCCCACGCGATCGACACGGCCGATGCGTTGCTCCAGCCGTGCCGGATTCCACGGCAGGTCGTGATGGATGATCTCGGCGCATTCGCGATGCAAGTCGATGCCCTCGGAGCCGATCGACGTGCAAATCAAAATGTCGGGTGCCAAAGGCGAATTGAAGGCCGCACATAGCACGATGCGACTGTCGTGTTTTACCGAGCCGTCGAGCGAGCGCACCGCGTAGTCGTCGTCCGCGTTCGCATCGTTGCTGACTTCGTCGTCGTGCCTCGCGCCGGCGCGGCTTCGCTGCAGGTTGACCCCGCGCCACAAGCTGCGGCGGCGGGTGTTGGTGTGGTCGTCGGTATTCATGGAGCCGTTCGCTTCGCGCAGGTTCAACAGGAAGCGCACCATGCGCCGCCACATCGATTCACCCGTGCCGCGCGGCGCACGCATGCCGCTATGGACAGCGCGAACGATCTCCGCCATGCGCGGATCATCCGATGAATTTGCCAGCAATGGCCCCATATACGTGCGGAACAGGTCCGGACGCAGCAGCACCTTGCGCAAGCCCTTCTGAATATCCAGCACCGTGTCGAAAAAGCCCGGCGCGACCAGGCGCGCGTTGGCCTCGGTGTCGGCGTCGTCCACGAGCAGGCTCGCTTCCGACTCGATCAGCCCCCACAGATTCGTTGCGAACGAAGCGGTGTCATCGCCGTCCCAGAGATTCAGCGGACGCTCGAAAAAAGTCCCGGCGTGACGGTTGACCAGTTCCTCGACGGTTTCCGCCGATTCCGCACTCGCCCCCTCCGCCGCGAGAAAGGATGTGCGGAGCCAGCGTTGGTCTTGACCATCCTGCATTGCCATTTCACGCAGCCGTTTGAATAATCGCATGGCCGGCTTCCGCACACGTAGGGTGTAGCCAAATTCAACCAGCAGCCACAGATCGAGCAAACGGAACACGCGTCGCTCGGTCACGCTCACACGGCAGCGCGCCAGGCAGTCGAGTGCGAATGCGACCGCCTTGGGCCGCCATTCGGTTAGCCGACTCTCCATCTCGTTCACCTCGAGCTGCGAGGCTTGCGCGAAG
Organism: Burkholderia stagnalis; assembly: GCF_902830275.1. Classification (GTDB taxonomy): domain Bacteria; phylum Pseudomonadota; class Gammaproteobacteria; order Burkholderiales; family Burkholderiaceae; genus Burkholderia; species Burkholderia stagnalis. Next base: position 304,048 of record NZ_CADESW010000006.1, read on the forward strand.
ATGCGTGCCAGCGGCAAGTCCACGAACGCGGCCTCCTCGAGCAGGTTCTTGCGCTTCGCGCGCAAGTCGAGTTCCGTGGTTTCGGTGGGATTGATCCGCGACTGCAGCATCGCACCGATCTCATTGAGCGTTTCCACGCGTTCACAGAAGATCAGCGTCTTGCGGCCGTTCTGATAGTTGCTCAAAGCCCGGTCGACGGTCGCGCTGACTTTCGGATGTTCGCTCATGCCGAGCGCACGCCGGAACATCGCCATGTACTTCGCCGTTTCAGCGCCAACGACACGCTTTTGCTGGGCCGCTACGGCCGCGCTGCTTTCGAACGCCCTCACGCTCGACGTCAGCCCGCTCATCAGGCGCGCATTGGCCACATCGCGCTTGCCGTCCGCCGCGCGCGTCTGCTGATCAAGCCGCATCGCCAGAAAATGGATGAAAGCATCGCTATCGCGCGACATGCCTTCCACGTCGTAGAGCATCGTGCGTTGTACCGCCGGACCGGTGCCGAAATCTTGCCCGGCGTGAAACGAGCGATGTCCGCGCGGCTTCAGATGGCGAATCACAATCTGGCGCTGCAAGGCCGCGAGTCGATCCACGGCCTTGCGATAGGCCACGGCGGCCTCACTGAACGCGCGCAAAGCCGGACGCGTGCCCGGATCGGCGATCAGTTCGACAAGCATCGGTTCGATAGCCGCGGGGTTCGTGCCCTCGCACAATGCATTCAGGCGGGCCACACTTTCGTCGTCACCGGCGAGCGCGTCCCACGCCTTCTGAAAGGTCTTGTTTGCGCCCAGGCAGTTGGCAACCTCGCCATTCGGGCGATAAATGGCATCCAGTACGCCATACGTTGCACCGTTCCTGTCCGTCGCGAAGTCGAACACAGTGCGCATTTCGCGCTCTTCAAGTTGGAACGGTGTGGCTGACAGCAGCAGCTTGTTGGGGATCGAGGGCGAGAACGTCTTGCTGAACGCCTTCGCGCCGTGCTTGCCGCCCTTCCAGTTGTGGACTTCGTCCACCACGGCCAATTCGATCCCGGACTCCCGCAGCTTCTGCCGAACCACCGCGTTCATCAGATCCTTGAAGAAGCTCCTGATCGAATTGTCGTCCGCCCCGTCACGCAACGACCACCAGCGCTCCTTGAGGTCCGGATCGTCGTCGCGCGCCCTGATGACGCAATCTCGGGTGCGATACAGATCACTTGACGCCAGCTCCTTGAGCGACTCTGTGGTGACTTTGGGTAGCAAGATGTTGGCCTTGCGCAACGAACTCAGCAGCGCCTCACGAGTATGCTCATGCAGACCCGTCACCAGCACGCCAAGCACGAAAGTGCTGAAGCGCCGCGTTTCGGTTTGATCCGTTCGCGGCCGGTCGAGCGACGACATGCCCAGAATCAGCACGTTGGGCAAATACCTTTCCTGCTTGGCCGCGAATGCCTTGAATGCGTCCTTGAACCAGTTGCAGGCACCTTGGCTGTCGTCCGTGCACAGCGCGACGAGATGCGCGCGCATGGCCTGATCCTGCGTAGCCTTCAGTTCGTCGAGGTAGCTGAACCAGCCGGTCTGCGAATACTCAGAGGCGAATTCCAGTGCCTTCTTCGAGCTTTCATCGAAGCCCTCCAAGCGCACGAATGCGCTACGCCGGGATAGGTACCTGTTCTGGCGCGCCCATTCGTAAATCGATTGCAAGATGCAGCACGTCGTTTCCGGCCAGATGCGGCTGATGGTGGTGTTCTTGTAAGCGTGAAGACACGCGATCAGTTCCCAGTAGCTATGCACGACGAGCGGACGCAAGGTACGCTTGCGCGCCCGATCCTGCCCGTTCACATAGAACGCCGAAAAGCTCCGCAACTCCTGCTCCCACTTCGCGCGCAGCACGGCGCTCGACGGCGTGATCAGCAACGCGCGCGCATTGGCGCGGCTCGCGCCCAGCAAGCGCGCGGCAATCACGCTCATTGCGACGTATGTCTTGCCCATGCCCACCTCGTCGGCGAGCAACTGCGTGTCAAAGCCTTGCTCGAAGCGGATGAGAAACTCGCGCGCTGTATCGCGCTGGCGCTCCCAATCCTTCTGGAAGCTCGTGCGTTCAGCTTCCGCGCGAATAATCGTATCGTATCGTTGTGAACTCAAGATCAGAGATTCTCGTGGCAGAAGCTGAGATATTCCATGACTGCCGCGACAGGGTGATGCGCGGGCAATTTGGCCTTGAGGCGCGTCCACAACGCGTGGCCCGCGCTCGATCCGGCGGCGAGTTCGCGAGCGAACAGCACGAGTTCACCCAGCCTGAACAATGAATCCGTGCTGAACTGCGGCCGGCCTTTTGCATCGCGCGAGAGAATGTCGGCGAAAGCGGCGAGCGGTTCTTCCACCTCGTCCCGCCACCTGCTGGGCTGCTCTGCCAACGGTGCTTCCAGGCATTGCGCCGCGCGGCTGCGAAAGGACTCCTGCACGCGCACAAACAGATTCAGATGCTGCTGCATCCCAATCACAATGTTGCGTTCACGCATGGCGTGAATTGCGGCGGCGGGGTCGTCGTCGACAATGCCCGGGTCGCCCGGCACGAATTCGTCCGCGTCACGGTCGAGCGGCAGTCTCTCCTTGAGGTAATGCAGCATCCAGTCTTCCGCGGTGGACAGCACATAGCGCTCGCGCTGCTCGAACAGCGCGGCCGCATGCCGGAACGGCAGGTAGTAGATGCGTTCGGGCGCGCCGCGGCGGGCGAACTTCAGGTTGCGCGAGCCAATGATTCGGCCAATCAGTTGCGACTGATCGAGCGGATTCGAGCGTCCATGCGTGAAATGAAGCGGCAAGCCGCCCCAGCTAACTTCGTAGTCCGCCAGTTGCGCTAGTTCGAGCGGCTCGGCGCGTACATCGAATGCCATCAACTCCGAATTCGGCATTTCGACGAGCTCAATGCTCTGCACAAACTCGGGGTAATCGGGCTGGTCCTGATAATCATCCTCGGACTCGGGCATCTCGTCCTGCGTGTTGGACGGCAGATCACGATAACGGTCGATCTGCTCCGCGCTCAGGCCATTGCAAATCGTGCCGAACAACTTGTCGACCGAACCGCGATGGACACGCGCTACGCCCATTTCGTGATTGGCACCGCACCATGCCTTGCGGGTGAAGTTGGCGCTGCCCAGATAGACGAGCGCTTCGTTGCCGCGCGATAGCACCAACACCTTGGCGTGGAGCTTACGCGAGATCGCGAGCGCGGCGAGGTCGGCTGGTTGATTGGCCTGCGTGATGCGCTCACGCTCGCGCTCGGTGAGAGTTTCGGGGATCAGAAACAATCGCGTGCGCGGCAGCGCGCGAAAGTGATCCCGGCAAAGATGCTGGGCGACCGGCGCATCTGTCACGACGTCGAGCGCGTTGAGAGAAGGGAAAGTCCGCTTCAGATCCTGTGCGAACACCGCGCCCTGCGCGCTGCGGTCGAAGAACGGCGACACGGCAATCGCGCGCTCCGGCGACGCGTCGCCGAATGCATTACGCCACGCGCGAGCGAGCGCTTCCAGGCCGGTGGCCGCCTCGTAGCCTTGATGGATCAGCACGGCACTTTCCTGGTCTTCCGAAGTGCCCCAGCGCTCCAGCCGTTGTCGGATCGACTCTATCGCCGTAGCCAGTGGCCTCGAATCGAACGACGCGTAGCCGCGCGCCAGCACCTCGACGAACTCGCGCAGTATGGCGAGGTCCGCCTTTTCACCTTTCCCGCTGTCGCTCCACGTGAAGGTGTCGAATACCTCGCGATTGGCGAAGAGCCCTGTGCGCGTCAGATTCATCGAGCCCAGCACCAGATGCACCTGACGCTGCGTGACCACCAAATAGGCTTTCGCGTGATGGCAGGTCCACGGCTGCGCGCGCACCGGCAGCAATTCCATGAAATGCGGCAACTGGTTGTGCTCGCGCGTCTTGCGCGCGTCGTAGATCATCACCGGCACAATGCGCAGCAGATCGGCGATGTCCGACGTGCGCGCCTCGGGCGCCGCGCTCAGCGAGCGCCGCAGAGCGAGGTTCAGCACCTGCTGGTCGTCGAACTCGTAGCTGAGTACCACCACGTGTTGCAACGCGTTATCGCGTTCGTTGCATGACTCGAATACGCTCGTGAAATAGTCGCGTAGCGATTCAACGTGCTCCGTCATTGCATGGCCTCCGTCTGCGGGAACGCCCAGTCGTGCCAACTGCGGCACTTTTCAAAGTGCCATTGGCGGCGATAAAGATATTGAAGGCCGTCAAGTCGGGCAGCCGCGCCGTCTGATGCGTTGTCGAAGATCACCAGGGCTGCTTTGAGCATGTCGAGATTCACGCGACCGGTCACCAGCAGTTCGTCGTGGTTCACGATCGGCGAGGTGCCCTTCGCCGTCTGATGATCGATGTGGTGATCGACCACGCAGCGGGTCAACGCTACGAAGTTACCGGCTGCTTGTGCGATGCTGGCGAACAGGCGGCGCGAGTCGTGGAAGGCGGGCGCGGCGAAGTAGGCGGCGGCCAGTGCCGTCACGGCCGCCGCAAAGGTATCCGCGCCCTGCGGCAGAACATTCCGGAACGTGTCGCCATATTCGAGCGACGCGATGTGCAGATCGAGTACGAATTGCGTGGCCGCCGCGAGCCGCTCGAAGCGGGCCATCGCCGTCAGTTCGGCGGCAAGGCCGTCGTACTGCTGGCGTGCGTCCGTCCAGAACGTCTGATAAGCCGAGGAGTTGGCAAAGCCTGCCTGCAACGTTTGCCATTCTGGCGGCGCACGCCACAATGGTTCAACGCGCGGATTTTTCTTGCACCAGTTGCCGATGAGCTGGCGCCAGATCTCGCTTTCCCCACGCGAAGCCGGCGCGTCGAGGCCGTAGCACTCGCCCGCGCGCTCGAAATCCCGTTGCGAGACAACGTGATTGTCCTGCCAGTTTGCTAGCGCGTCACGAAACCGCCCCGCCCGGTTGCGCGACGAGAACGCATCTGCGAGATCACGGCCCAGCGGACTGAGTGTGCGTCCATCGGCCTCGACGAGCCCCCAGCGCAGTGCGGCACTGCTATAGTGACCGAGCGTGCCGTAAGAAAGACGTTGGTAAATCGGATGACGCGTGGGGATGCCGTCCAGGCGGACCTGCTCGCAAAGCAGACGTTGGTATTTAGTCACATTGATGACCGACGAATTGACCGACGCGTTAGCGATGCCCCAATAGATTTCGAGCGCGCGGAATCTTTGCGAAAGTTGCTGCACCTTAAAAGTCTCGTCGGCAAGCTTGTCGAGAATGCCACACAGCGAACTCAAGTAGGCGGGGCGAACCGTCAAAACCGTGAACTGCGGAAACAACATGTCCTGCAAGGCGCCAGCTGGCCGACGAAATCCCAATGGGTCGATTGCCTTGTCAGCACTTTCAAGTACCACGTACTCAGTGAATCGCATTCCTTACGCACCCCTAGACTTTGTTCTTTTCGCATTCCCTTGCAGCATGGCCGGCCTGCCTGATCTCCTCGAACGCGACGCCCGGAAACACGGCAAGATCAACACCCGCCTCGCCACCGATGGCAGATCACGGCGATTCGTTATCAACCACACGAAACAACGGCAGGCACGCCGTTACTGACAATCAACTCGGCAATTTTCCATTCATAGCATGTTGTCCCTAGTCCAGCAGGGCAGCGCAACTGAGTCACGCCCTTATCGGTGACGATGCTGCAGTGCAGTGCCAGAGGCGTCATCTGCCCAGATTTCGAGTAGTTAGTCGCGATCAACTCATACCGACTGAAATGCCAAGCGCTGATGTCGATGCGCTCAATTCCAGGGCCATGCAAAGCGTCCGTGTCAAAGCGGGCAAAGGGTGGTGCGTCGAGCGCGCCTTTATTGCGGAAGTCGATGGACTGGATGGCCTGCCCATCAGCGCCGATCACGCGCAGCGCGAGATCCATGTCGTCCAGGCTGTCGTCCCACTCGAGGTAGACGGAGCCCACGCTGCCTGGGCCAATTGGGGGCACGATTGTGCCGGCGACCGGCTGGGGTGCCAAAGAGCTTAGCGCGCGCGGGAGGCGCAGGCCGGGGAAGAGGGCATCCCGGATGGCATTACTTAGGGCCTGGTTTGCGACTTCTCGCAACGGCGTTGCGTTGCCGATGAACCGGGCGCGGGATTGCAACTCGGCAGGTAGCGCGGCACTCAGCGCCGGCTCGTCTGCCGGCCCGTGATTGACGACGTGAACTACCGCGTTGGGGCAGCTACGAGCGTAGTCAGCGGCCGCTTGGGCAAAGTTCGAGGCGTTGGCGTTGAGGTAATGCTTGCACTCGAGCACGTAGGTCGTCTGTGCATTGGCCGATTGCGAGAGATTCGCCTGCAGTACGCGGAAGTCGGGCTGTATGCCCTTCTTGCGCTTGGAGCTTCCCCCCACCAAAGCGGAACGCAATTCTGCCCAGATATCGAACTGCTTGTTGTCCCAGTTGAACGTAGCCAGACGGCTACCGCCGAATTCGAAGGAGAGCACACCGTCGATGGGATGAAAATGCATCTCGGGCGCCACGCGTTCGACCACCTTTAGCATCCGCGTGCCAACCCAAACGGAATACAGCTCGTGCCGGCGGCGCCAAGCCGGTAGGTTCAGCACGTCGAGTAGTTCATGGATGGTGTGTTCCACCCAGACTTCGGCCCATTCGATGGGACTGAGCGCTTCGGTCAACTTCTCGAATACGTCCTCGGGATGGAGTTGCCCCGAAACCGTCCGCCTTGAGATCTCTTGCGCCCCTAACAGCACGCCGACATCCCAATAATCGGTCGCAGCGAGCAATTGTCCACGCAACACCTGTACATCTGGGTCGGTATAGGGCAAAGCAATGGCAGCATCGCCCACTTGTTTCCGAGTCGTACCGTGGCGCCGCCAGAGCGCTCTGAAATCGGACACCAGCCGAGCTAGGCATGTCAACTGTTCGTCGATCCCTGTGTGACCGGTGGAAGTTATCGCGGAGACGGGAGGAAAGTCTGGAGGCGGGCTCTCCGGGAAGGCCATAACGAAGCTGCGTAGAACTTTTGAAAGCGGCCACATCAGATTGTCGTTTGGCAGCTCTGGCCGCCTTTCCAACACGCGCTGCGTGCGATGTACTGCTTCCCTGAACTGCTCAAGCGTGCTCTTGATTGGGTCGGTGACGTCGTCGAACTTGAATTCGACGCTCAGTTGGTGCGATGCGTGACGTGCCTCGGCTGTGATCAAGACATCCAGGATGTCTTGCATCATCAGGGCGAATCCGCCTTGGCTCTTCAGCACTTCGATCAGTAACTGCTCGGTGCTTATCGTGGCGTCGGACAAGGCGGCGTCCGAAATCAGCCAAGCGTCCAATGACAGAGCTGTATCCGGCACCGCCAACGCCGACCTTAATGCGTCTTCGACGTCGGCATCCCTGCCTGGGCGCCCACCCTTTAGTCGAAGTTCCAGCCCAGCACTGGAGCACAGATGGCGCCACAGTTCCACCGGCGAAGTAATGATCGTCATCCACACCCTCCCCTGGTGCCGCATGGTTTGAAGTGTAATTCGATTAGCAAAGCATACAGGTCTAATCTGTCGTCCTTGGCAGACGTCCGACCTGATGCAGTTTTCGCGCTAGGGGGCGCGGGCGTCGAGCGGATAAATTCGCGAACTTCGCCCCCCACTCATTGCCGACCTAAACCCACACGTACAGTAACGATTTGTGATGTCGGTTCAAGCCTCGGCGAGAATGTGCGCAGCGAGTTCCACGCGTTCCGATTGGATCAGTTGAAAGAAGCCCCGCTCAACATCCACGACGCGGAGACTAGGGAGGTAGGTATCCCGGATGCAAGCCAGCCGAGTGCACCACGCTTCATAGGCTTCCGAATTCCCTTTTGTCACGGGGATTGTGGTAGTCGACTGGCGGACGGCAGCCAGAACCGTTGTTGAACGAACACCATGGATTTGCATGATCTGCCGATCGAGCGTCGCCGACATGTCAGGGTCGAGAAACATCCGTACCTTGCTGACGAAGGAGACGCCCGAGAATTGCGGCAATTCGAGACGCGCAATGTCCACAAGCGCAGGCTGCAGGGTGGACGAGAACAACCTAGAAGCGGCCACCAGCTGCTCCTCGGTTACGGAAGAGCGGAAACGTGAGACTCGTACCTCAGCCAATCCCCCCATCTGGGCAAATCCCCAGTAGAGAATATTCGACAAGCCGTCCTTCACCCCATTTTCGCTGAGCAGATCTTTTCGAATTCGCGCCTCAACTTGGTCCATTGTCAATCCCGTGACCGGCGCATTCGACGCGAAATCGAAGTGCGCCGGCGGGAACGCGTAATGGGAAACAGCAGCGCGTAAGCAATCGACTTGAGACGGAGTGAGCGGCATGACTTTGCGATCGAAAGGTTCGACAACAGTCCAACTGGCGATTTTGCCGCAGAATTCGTAGCGCAGCTACCCATCCCACACTCACGAGGTACATAAAGCTGCTGCAAGTCATCCAGATCATCATCCTCGATGCTCCACTTGCCGCCGCCACAAACCGGTACCTCAGGCGCTCTGCGGGCGCAATGCGACCAGCGATATCCACCGCGTGAGGTTGTAGGCCGCCATCATCAGGGTCAGCAGTTGGTCCACTTTCTCGCGACCACGAACTATGATCTGTCGCCGCGGGCCTATCATCTTGCCCCAGCCGAAGCACTGCTCAATGCATTTCCGCTTGCGCTGGCTCAGCGCGTGGCCCGGGTGCCGAGAGTGCGTTTATCGATCGCGCTGCCGCCGCTGCGTTTCGCGTTCCGCGCCACATACGGCGTCACGTTCGCGTCCCGGCTTGCCTTGATGAACCCGCGCGTGTCGTAACCCTTGTCGGCACCGACTGTGATGCGTCGACCTGGTAGCGCAACGTCCTGCAACATCTCGGCGGCAACGTCGCGTTCAGTTCGGACGTTCGCCTCGCTGGTCCGTACATTGACCACCAGACCGTGCCGACTGTCGGTCAGCACATGCCCGAGATAGCTCGTCGGCGCTGGCGCCACGTTGCGCTTTCGGTACGGGGGGCTGTCACCGTCGCTCTTCGATTCATGCGTTTCGTTGCTGCGCGGCTGATCGGCGCAGCAGTCGGTTTCACTGTCCATCGTGAAGCGTGGTGTAGCCGATACCATAGCGATGCGGATGGCGGTTAGCCTGCCGGACGCTCACACGCGGCTGATACCGTTGGACCATCTCCACGATCTGGTCGGCCTCAGTGCATTGACATCCGACGGTGATGCGCACTAGCGCAGTTTCCGCGATCCGCACCAACCCGTTAACCGCAGTCGGTACGCCTTCCGACGGGGCTCGCTGATCTTTCGCGACGATGCGAAACTCGTGCTCGTAGTTCCACACGTCGGACTTGGTGAGAAGCGCCTTGACCATCGCCTCGTTTCCGTCCTCAGGTAGAGTGCTCCTCGGCAGGACCCGGCGGTATGAGACCTTGAATGCACTCACGAAGGGCTCCGCGCGTGCATCGAACTGGAGGCACACGCCCGTATGGTTCTCTGCGTAGTGCGACCACATCAGCAAGTTGTCATCGCTTGGTGTCAGGCAATAGACGCGATACTCGGCGTCAATCTGCTCGGCCAGACCATGCGAGCATTGCGTCACCATCTCTTTCAGCAGCCCCGGTCTCGTTCGCATTTCTTCTGCATCGCCCGGTTGCGGCGAGTTTGCTCGTGCTAAGAACCACGCGATGTGTTCGTCCCGGACGGAGGGCCGGTCGAGTGTGTCAAGATCGAACCACGGCCGGCAGTCCCATGGGTCGTTAAATCGCGACGGAGATGGCATGTAAATTACCCGGTCGCGCAGGGTCTGCTCCAGATACCCCGGCCAGTCGCCCGAAAAGCGCTGGTAGTGGTGCAAATATCGGACACCGTTCTGTGCTGCAGTCGTGACTGGCATTTTCAGGCTCGACGAGTGACCACCTGCTAGTTTAACCAGGTGATGGGGGGCTTGTGGATGGTCGGCGGCGCCAACGGTATATCTGCTCGTGAAGGTACGTAAATTCCATTGGCGTCCGGCTCCGCCGTTACGTTATCGAGCTAGCACGGGGAAATCCCCGCCAGCCCACCACCACTCGTTGATGCTCGTGCGCCGACACAACAGCAAAGCCCGCCCACACCTTGAATCGGGCTGACGCGCTTCCGTTTACACAATCAAGGGGTAACGTCCCGTCATGGCAACGTTATCCGCCGGTGACGAAGCGGTACTGCAAGGAAACCTACACGTTATGGGACGCATTGGTCGGAATGGCTTCAGTCGACCCACCCGTATCGTTCGAATCGGAATTTTGACGCTCCTCCAACACCTGTGCTTCCTTGCGCAACTTCGACAACATGCTCTTGAGCGGATTGGCCTTGAACTCGAGACCAGTCTTTTTCGACAGGAAATCGGCGATGTCCGCGTACGTCACGCCCTCATCGAGCATCTCGTCGATGACAGCCAGGAGGTCACGCAGTACGCCGATCTTGGTCGGCTTACGAGTCGGTTGCAATTGACGCAAACCGGTTTTCAACGATTCAATGTCGATTGCACCGCCGAACCGCGTCTTGCTACGGGCGAACCCGTTTCCCATATCCATGTTTTAACCTCGTAGAATTTTAATTTGCACTTTGCATGCAGCAACGCCGGACGCAGCCCGATGATCGCCAGACCGCCAATAAATCTGGCGTACGTCACGAGAGCCTAAGTTGTGCAAGGTGCTCGGAAAGCCTTGCTGCATCGGGAGAGGAACCAATTCCGATATCGTGCTCAACAGCCCGCGCGCGCCAGATCAGGGCGATCTTTTCGCCCCGACCAGCTTCGATGGCATGCGTCGGCGTCACTCCTTCTTACGCTTGCGACCGGTACCCTTCGGTTGCGGCAAGCGACCCGTGCCGAACAGCTTGCACTTTTCCGTCGGCTTCGCGTACACGAGTTGCTCTTCCTTCGCGAGGTAGGCGAGGCGTTTGAGCAGCCGCTCGCGCTTGTCGACGTCGTAGTAGTCGGTCGGGCCGAGCACGTAGTCGGGATACCGGTTACGGTTGCAGTTGTGCGCGTATCCGCGGCCCTTCGTGATCACATCGCGCCAGTAGTCGCATATCTGCTGCGCGAGCCACTCGTGCTGCTTCACCTTCGAGCCATCGAAGAACAATGCGCAGTGCAAGTGGTAGCCACCGACACGCGAGTATTCGATGCGCCACACGTGCCCAACCATATGCTCGAACAACGACGGTTTGCCACGCATGTTCGCAAACAGCCGGTCACGGTCACGCATCACCTCTTTGATATCGACACGTGCCAAGGCGTCACCAACCGTTTCCTCGTTGTTACCAGACCGGTACGCAGCGGCATCCTTCGCCGAAGCATCTTCTGCCTGTTTGAAGATCTTGTTCACCTCGGCCGGATCGATGATTGCAGCGTGGTGGTAAAAGTCCACCCGCACCGTCACGATCCGCGCGCAGTTGTCGAACAAAGCGTTCACGTACTGTTTCAAGCGCGCGAGGTTGGTTTCCGATCGGCGATCCCAGTCGTCCAGTTTCTTTCTCGTGCCCTGCCGGTCCGCTTCTTCTCGGTACGCGAGTCGAAACCCTTCCATCACTTCGCCCTCGAGACGGTCCGCGTCGAAATGCTGCCACGGGTTGACGCATGCGCAGTAGCTGACCGGATGTACACGGTAAAGCTGCAGAAGCGTCTCGATGTGGGGCGGGTACGTCAACGTACTCGAATAGATAGACGCAACGTTGCGCAGTGCCACGATGTAGTCGGCCAACTTCGATGCCTTCTTCATCCGCTTCCTGCCACCTTCGTAACGGACCGTGAACGCCGGCCTGTCATCCTTCAGCATCATTCGCGCGAGGGTGTCAAGCATCGGCAACGCGTCGTGCGAACTGGGCAACAACACGGTCGTGCCGTCCTTGATACGCATCGTGTTCAGGCGTCGATCCAGTCGCGTTGCGTCGCTGATGTCGGACTCGCAACCGTCACCGGCCACGTTGTCGCCGATATGTTTTTTACCGTCGCCGTTGGTCGGTATGCGCTCAACGCGAGCACCATCATCGTCATTAAGACGATCATCATCTTCGTTTTCGATAGAGTTATACATTCGCTATCCTTGGTTAATTATTAATACCTCTATATCTCATTAATAACCAGAACACCGCGATCGCAGAATGGGCCGCTACGATGGAACAAAAGTTGTATGCGCATCCGTCATTACGGAAGATCCCGCACTGAAGCGCGCATACAGAAACGTTCCGCTGCAACCGGGTCTCAAGCATGCGGCATAACGTCCGCAGGCAAGGCTGCGGACACGATAGTCAGCTCCGGAAACGGATTAGCGGGTACTGCTCCGGCGACAGCTCTACCCACGTCTTGTTGCCCAACTTGGCGTAGCGGGCGTAGCCTTTGTTGCAAAGGAAGTCGAACGCTCGTTTAGCCTGGCTCGCGCTCAAGCCGATATTCGGCGCGGTATCCACCAGCCCGCGCAGTTCGAACTCGCGCTGACGCGTATTCTTAACGAGTGCGGTCAGCCGGAGATGCAGCGTTTGTGCGTGCAGCTCGGCAGCGGGCACCTTCGGCTTGGGTATGAAACGGTGCTTGTAGTGCTCCGTGCCCCACCGCACCATCTGCGCCGCGCGCTCCATGGTTTCGCCGCTCACATCACCCGGCAGAGCCTCGAGCACGTGCATTCCGACCGCAAGCTTTGTCGCGCGCTCCATCTGGCGCAGACCATGCTCCGGCAGTTCCGCGAGGTCACCGCCCGAGATGCTGCGGCGCTGGTACTCATTATGCAAAGCTGCCGCGCAGCGTTTCGCCTGCGGCGTGCTGCGGATCACATGTCGCGTCATCATGCCGTACCGGGCCCGGATGATCGCCTCACCCAAGAAACCCGTGACCTGTTCACGCCACACATCGAGCTTCGGCGGGACCGGCAGATTGTCCACGTCCATGAAGCGCGGTGCGCTTGCGGGAACCTGAACCATCAAACCACGGGGAGCGAGGCCACTCTGGCGGAAGAGCCGGCCGTGACGCGCATCGAAGGCAGCCGTCACTTCGGGTTGTACCGAAACCAGGATGCTCCCGCGCGAGCCGATAATCGTCTGCGAGCCGGTCGTTCTGCGCGAGCGCACCTGCGCGTGGCCGTCGATCATGTGGATGTATGCCGGCACGCTGCGACGGAACCACGATGCCGTCAACACCTGGCCTTCATCGTCGGACACGCCGAGCGAGCGACACTGCATGAACTGATCCGCGATGCTTTCAGGCGTCAGATCCGTCAGCAGTTTCGTCGCGTAGATCGGCCCGCTGCTGTTGGGTTTCTTGCCAGTCACGTTGATCGGTAAGCCCCACGACGGCGCGGCAGCCTCGTATTGACGCGCTGCCGTTGCATCGTTCATCTCGCACGCCAGTTGGCAATCGATGAACGGCTGCTCCAATGCTTCGCGCAACACGGTCTTGCCCGAGCCGGAAACAGCGTTGATATAGACGAAACTGTTGATCGGCACGATGCCGCCGTGAGGCATCTCGCCGTCGAACAGCGGTTGCGCGCACAGCAAAGTGTAGTGCCAGATCAACGCGCCGCTGATCGCGGGATGCCCACCGCTGTGAATCAGGCCGTCCGCCGTGTTGCGCATCTTCGGCGGAAGGACGTCAAGCGGGAAGTCGGACAGTTGTTCGTTGTTATTGGAGAGGTCCCAATCCATGTTAGACGCCCTCGATCAGCGCGCGAACCGCATCAGCTTTCCAGTACAACCGGCGATTCACGGCCTTCTTCGGGACCACCGAGAAGTAGCAGCCGTCGCTCGAGTAAGCTTTGCGCAGCGTCTGCGGACGCAGACCGAGGAGCTCGGCCGCCTCCTCCGTGGTGAGGTACTCGCGACCCGTGTAGGCGCTCGGACGCGGGGAGAAATCCCCCGGGCGGTGGCTTTGCAAGCCGACCGTATTGATGGCACTCGTCATTACTTTCTCCATATTGCGGATAAGGATCGCGCCGTATAGAGATGAGTCCCACCCAAGACCGGTAGACCTCGACTCCGTAACAAGCGCGGAGTGAAGTCTTCCGGCAACGCAAACTCCCCGCCTCAACGCGGGAAGAGGTTCCATCTAAAAACAATAAGTTATGCCGTCGTCAACGGGAAGTGAGCGGTAAGTTCTAGAACACGGATGGGACGTATTTGCTGCTTCGACGGTACCGACTGTTAGCCCGCGAACCCCGGCGTATTTCTGATACGTTGAGCTTCTGCGGCCCAGCGCCCCTTCCACTCGGACGCAGCCTCCCGCTCAAAAATGTCATCCAAGATGCGTAGCGAAAAATTTCCCTTGCGGTTGCCATATAACCACAGAGCAACTTGCACAGGGTTCCAGAGCGCCTCCTTACCTTGGCCTTGGGATTTCTGAGCAGTTTCCTTCAAGTTCTTGGGGGGATTTGAAAAGGTTTCTTTCCAGCGCGCGAATTCGGCCTTGGTCATGTGTTTCTTCGGGGCAAACCAAGCAACTGCCAAGCTAGTCGAAATGCATGACGGCTCAGTGCCGTATTCGTCCTGTGTTGAGGAATCTGCTGACAGAAAGTCGATCATCGCCTTGGTGTCAAAACCGAGACAATCGAGCCACTCGCGATCTTTCTCGTTAAAGAGTGGGGGCGTGGCCACTACTGTTGCTTGTCCTAGCGGTCGCGTTCCATTGAGGTAGCTCTCGAACCGTCGAGCCGAATCGTGAACGATGCATTCAAGCATGGCGGTCGCTCTCGTCGTACCGTCAGAATCGAGCCGAACGGCCTGGCCCGTGCTCAACCAGTTTCGCCACGCGGGGCCATCGTTTTCGCACTCCATCAACTCCCAGTGCAAGATACTCGTTGCGGCCCAACGACGGTATAGGTTCACCAGTGTACTTGTCGGGGGAAGGTGATGTGCGAACGGATGCCGCCCTGGATCGTTGAGCCAAGTGCGAACAAAATCTTCGATCTGTTTCGCGACATCCTCGGGGATCTCCACGTAGTGTTGAGCAAGGAAATCGATGACCTCGTTCAGCGTCATGTACGCTTTTTGGGGCAATTGTTCTCGCAGCAACGGTTTGGCGGCACGCTGGACTTCGGGGATACGCGATGTCATCGTCGACTTCATTTCGATTGTATGGATCACTTCGGATGCGGATCTGCCTGGAAGCCGTATCGTCAGACAACGAGAGAACGCGCCAAAGTTGCTTCCGCCACTTGGCCGGGTTGGAATTCAATACAGGCCTGCTCCAGCATCCACGCTTCGATTTTATCGTGCCATTTGCGAAGCAGATCCAGGGGACGACGGCGATAGTGCTTTTCTGCGATCGCCGACGGCTTGTGCCCCTGAATCTGCGCTACCACGCCCACGGGAACCTCTACCCATTCCGACAACGTCCCGAATGAGCGGCGAAGTCCGTGCAAGGTGACGTGCGGAAGGTCGGCGGCAGCGAGCGCCTTGTTGTGCGCGATGCGCGGCTCTGCGATCTTGCCGTCTTCCGACGTTTTACTCGAAAAGACCCACTCTGACGGCGCCCACTCTTCCCCCCGCTCCTTTAGGCGTGCCAGTTGCCGGCGGTCCGGTGGAATCTCGTTCAGTCGCTTGAGATTCATCAGCAGAGTCGCCAAGTATGGAGTCAGCGGAATGGACCTTCCTCCCGTTCCCTCCACCTTGTCGTCCAGCACAATGCTCCGCCAGCGGAAATCGAGGTCCACCCAGCGTAGCCCCGCCCACTCCTCACGGCGAGCACCGGTGATCAGCAAGCCTTGCAGGTAAGCGCTATGAACAGGGTTAGCAATCTGGCGAACCTCGCGAAACCAGACCTTTAACTGCTCGCGCTGCAATGAGTCGCCATCTTTCGCCTTGACGCGCGGGACCACATCGCGAACGTCGCGGGCCTTGTACGCATCGGTCGGAACAATGCCCTTGTAAGTCGGCGTGTCATCGACCCACCGGATGAACCCGCGCAACAGCCGAAATGACAGCGCCGACATGGTCGGCCGCTCTCGCGCCTCGGCGGTGAGCCACTCGGCGATCCGTTCACTGCTCAACTCAGATAGCTTCAGGGGGCGGAGCGCCGCCAACGGGCCGGGCTGCGTTACACCCTTGCCGCGCTTCTTTGGCTGCCCTCCTTCATCTGCATGCTGCATGTGATCGCGGTAGTGACGCTCACCCCAGAACGCCTTCCGGCTCTCTACATACTCGTCCCACACAACGCCAAATGTCGCGTCCTGCCGTCGCGCCTCGGCGCGACGCGCTTCGTGCGCGGCCTGTTGCTCTGCCCGCACCTCGCGCGGATCTTTACCATCGTCGATCAGCGTTTTCAGGCGGGCAGCTTCAGTACGCGCCCGCCCGAGATCCCATGCCCGTGCATCGCCGATCGTCATCCGGATTGTCCTGCCGAACAGGCGGGACTCGAAGATATATGCTCGCGCGCCTGCGGCGGTCACGCGCAACCCGAAGCCCGGCGTCTTCGCGTCCCAGTAGATTGTTTGCTGCTTGCCGGGCTCGCACTCGAAGCTATCGACCCGCGCCGCCGTGAAGTTCTGCTTGCTCACCATTTCCCCGTGTAGGCACCATGTAGGCAAATACTAGGGAAATTAGACCATATCGGTCAACATGAAAAATCCGTGGATTCGGCCTAAAATCCTTTCCTGACAAGGGCCATGCCTGCCTACACGGATGTCGATCCACATTAAAGGATGTCGTAACACTCGGACTCTTAATCCGTAGGTCGAGTGTTCGAGTCACTCACGCCCCACCAGGAATTTCAAAGGCCGGTCAGCGCAAGCTGACCGGCCTTTTCCTTTTCCGGCGTCGCATGCGGCAACCCATGATCGCCGCCGATATCGCCCGCGCCGATTTCCTTGTGACCTTTCGTTGGTTCGTCCGCCGGCGTCCGTTCATTACATTTGACGGTCCATCCCCATTCGCCCCCTCGCCGGGAGACCTTCGATGAAGCCGTCCTGGAATCGCGCGCTGCGCGGCGTCGCGCTGTTCGCCGCCGTGCTTGCGACCGCCCACGCAGCCACGCCGCCCGAGATCCGCGTCGACTACGCGTACTACTCGCCGGAAAGCCTCGTGATCAAGCGCTTCGGCTGGCTCGAAGACGAATTCCGCGCCGATCGCACGCCGATCAAGTGGGTATTGAGCCTCGGCAGCAACCGCGCGCTCGAATACCTGAACAGCGGCGCGGTCGATTTCGGTTCGACGGCGGGCCTCGCGGCCGTGCTCGCGCGCGCGAACGGCAACCCGATCCGCGCCGTCTACGTGTTCTCGCGCCCCGAATGGACCGCGCTCGTCGTGCGCAAGGATTCGCCGATCAAGACGCTCGCCGATCTGAAGGGCAAGAAGATCGCGGCAACGCGCGGCACCGATCCGTTCCTCTTCACGCTGCGCGCGCTGCATACGGCCGGCCTCACGCGCGACGACGTCGAACTCGTGAACCTTCAGCACCCGGACGGCCGCACCGCGCTGGCGAACGGCCAGGTCGACGCGTGGGCCGGCCTCGACCCGCACATGGCCGCCGCGCAGATCGAGGACGGCGCGCGGCTCGTCTATCGCAACGTCGCGTTCAACACCTACGGCTTCCTGAATGCGCGCGAAGCGTTCATCGCGCAGTATCCGCAAGCGGTCGCACGCGTGCTGAAGGTCTACGAGAAGGCGCGCGTGTGGATCGTCGCGCATCCGGACGACACCGCGAAGATCGTCGCCGAGGAATCGAAGGTGTCGCTGCCGGTCGCGAAGCTGCAACTTCAGCGCACCGATTTCACCCAGCCCGTGCCGGGCGCGCAGCAAAGCGCCGCGCTGAAGGCCGCCGCGCCGATCCTCGTCAGCGAGCAGCTCGTGAAGCCGAACACCGACCTGCCGAAGATCGTGGATACGCTGATCGATCCGCAATTCGCACAACCCGCCGCGACGGCCGCGAACAAGCCGTGACCCGCATCGTGGCGACCGACGACACGCTGACGCTCGACGCACGCGCGCCACGCGCCGCGCCGCATGCGCGCGCCGCCGCACCGAAGCCGCTGCGGCGCTGGCACATCGCGGGCGTGCTGCTGCCGGTCGCGCTGCTCGTGCTCGTCGAGGCGCTGGTGCGCGCGCAGATCGTGCCACGCCATCTGCTGCCCGCGCCGACCGACATACTCGACACGCTCGTGCAGATGGGCGCGGCCCGGCTCGCGCGCCACATCGGCGCGAGCACGCTGCGCGTGTTCGCGGGCTTCGGCATCGGCGCGGCGCTCGCGCTGCTGGTGGGCGCGGCGATGGGCCTGAGCCGGCGCATCGACGCGTTGCTCGAACCGTCGTTCCAGGCGCTGCGCGCGATCCCGTCGCTTGCATGGGTGCCGCTGCTGCTGCTGTGGATGGGCATCGACGAAGCGCCGAAAATCACGCTGGTCGCGATCGGCGCATTCTTTCCCGTGCATCTCGCGGTCGTCGCGGGCATCCGCGGCGTGGACCGCAAGCTCGTCGAACTCGGCGCCGTCTATCGGCTGCGCGCGCCCGCGCTGTTCGCGCGGATCCTGCTGCCCGCCGCGCTGCCGCAGATATTCACCGGGCTGCGCACGGGCCTCAATCTCGCGTGGATGTTCATGGTCGCAGCCGAGCTGATCGCCGCGACGCGCGGCCTCGGCTTCATGCTGACCGACGGCCGCGAAACCGGCCGCCCCGATCTCGTGTTCGGCGCGATCCTGCTGCTCGCGGTGTTCGGCAAGCTGACCGACGGCGCGATGCGATGGCTCGAACACCGGCTGCTCGCCTGGCGCGACACGCTCGGTACGACACATTCGGCAACGCACGCGGGAGACGGCGCATGAACCACGCGCCTCATCCAGCACCGCTGCTCGACGTGCGCGTCGAGCACAAGCAATACGCGGCGCGCACGGTGCTCGCCCGCGTTGCGCTGCAGATCGGACGCGGCGAGATCGTGAGCCTCGTCGGGCCGAGCGGTTGCGGCAAGAGCACGTTGCTGCGCATCGTCGCGGGGCTCGACCGCACGTATCGCGGAGAAGTCCGGCTCGACGGCGTCGCGCAGCACGAACCGTCGCCGCACATCGGCGTGATCTTCCAGGAGCCTCGGCTGCTGCCGTGGCTCAGCGTGGCCGACAACGTCGGCTTCGCGGCCGGCCGCCACGGCGGGCGCGATCCGCGTGTTGCGCCGCTGCTCGACGAGGTCGGCCTTGCGGCATTCGCGCATGCGCTGCCGTCGGCCTTGTCGGGCGGCATGGCGCAACGCGCGGCGCTCGCGCGCGGCCTGTTCTCGCAGCCGGCGCTGCTGTTGCTCGACGAGCCGTTCAGCGCGGTCGACGCGATGACGCGCATGCGGCTGCAGGCGCTGCTGCTGGCGCTCGTCGCGACGCACGGCACGAGCGCGCTCGTCGTCACGCACGATCTGGACGAAGCGCTTTATCTCAGCGATCGCGTGCTGCTGCTCGCCGCCGATCCGGGACGCATCGACCGCGAAATCCGCGTCGACCGGCCGCGCCCGCGCGAGCGGCACGATCCGCTGCTTGCGCAACTTCGTGCGGAATTGCTGGCCAACCTCGACCGGCAGGCGTTGGCGGCCGACTGAGCTGAGCTGAACTGAGCTGAGCCGAGCTGAGTCGAGCTGAGTCGAGCTGAGTCGAGCTGAGTCGAGTCGAGCCGAGCTGAGCTGAGCTGAGCTGAGCTGAGCTGAGCTGAGCTGAGCTGAGCTGAGCTGAGCTGAGCTGAGCTGAGCTGAGCTGAGCTGAGCTGAGCCGAGCTGAGCCAAGCCAAGCCGAGCCAAGCCAAGCCGAGCCAAGCCAAGCCGAGCCGCATCGCTCAGAACACAGGCACACCCTGCGCCAACGTCGACACGAAGCGCGCGGTACGCGGATCGCGCGGCCGCGCAAACAGCTCGCGCGACGCCCCCGCCTCCACCACCCGTCCGTCGGCGAGAAACACCGCATCGTTGGCGATCGACGCGGCGAGCCTGAGATCGTGTGTCGCCATCAGCATCGTCGTGCCTTCGAGCGCGAGCTGCCGCAGCACCTCGACCACCTCGACCGACAGCTCGGGATCGAGCGCCGACGTCGGCTCGTCGCACAACAGCACCTGCGGCGACGGCGCGAGCGCGCGCGCGATCGCGACGCGCTGCTGCTGGCCGCCCGACAGCGTCGACGGCCACGCATCGGCCTTGTCCGCGATGCCGACCTTCGCGAGCAGCGCGAGCGCCCGCTCACGCGCGCGTTCGCGCGGCCACTTCTGCACGGTCACGAGCCCTTCCATCACGTTCTGCACGACGCTCAGGTGCGGAAACAGCTGGAAGTTCTGGAACACCATCCCCGTCTGCCGGCGCACCGCGAACACGTCGTCGCGCGACGGCTTGCGGCCCGCCGAGAATACGACGCGCGCGTCGCCGACCGCGAGCGCGCCCGATTCGGGCACCTCGAGCAGGTTCACGCAGCGCAGCAGCGTGCTCTTGCCGCTGCCGGACGGGCCGATCAGCGCGGTGACGCTGCCGGGCTGCAGCGCGAGATCGACGTCGGCGAGCACGCGATGCGCGCCGAACGACTTGCCGATGCGTTCGAGCCGGATCATCGCAGCTCCGCCTGGAACAGCGCATGCCGGCCGAAATGCGCTTCGAGCCGGCGCTGCGCGGTGGACAGCACCGAGCTGAACAGCAGATAGATCAATGCGGCCTCGGTATAGAGAATCAGCGGCTCGTACGTGACCGCCGCGATGCGCTGCGCGGCCTGGAAGATCTCGGGCACGGTCAGCACGGCCGCGAGCGACGTGTCCTTCACGAGCGAGATGAACGAGTTCGACAGCGCGGGCAGCGCGACGCGCGCCGCCTGCGGCAGGATCGCGCGGCGCAGCGCCTGCGCGCGCGTCATCGCCATCGAGTACGCGGCCTCCCACTGCCCTTTCGGAATCGATTCGATCACGCCGCGGATCACCTCGGCGTTATACGCGCCGACGTTCAGCGAGAAGCCGATCACGGCCGCCGTCAGCGGCTCGAGCACGATCCCGACGTTCGGCAGCCCGTAGAAGATCACGAACAGCTGCACGAGCAGCGGCGAGCCGCGAAACAGCCAGATGTAGAAACGCACGGCCGCCTGCGCCCAGCGCGGCCCGAACAGGCGCGCGAGCGCGGCGGCGAACGCGAGCAGCAGCCCGATCGCGAACGACGCCAGCGTCAGCGGCACCGTGAACACGAGCCCCGCGTACAGCAGCGGCCACAGCGACTGCGTCATCAGGTGAAGCCATGCCGGCATCGTTCAGCCTCGCGTCACTGCTGCGACACGTCGCGGCCGAAGTACTTCTGCGAGATCTTCGCGTAGGTGCCGTCCGCACGGATGTCGGCGAGCGCCTTGTCGATCGCCGCGCGCAGCTCGGGGCTGCCCTTGCGGATCAGCACGCCCGACTGGTCGCCCGCGCCGGACGTGTCGGTCGCCGCGATCTTCAGCTTCGCGTCGGGCTTGTGCTTGCGGAAGTCGAGGTACGACAGCGAATCGTTGATCGTCGCGTCGACGCGGCCCGACGTCAGCAGGTCGATCGATTCGTTGAAGCCCTGCACGGGCACGACGTCCGCGCCATGCGCGGCCGCAAGCTTGCCGAAGTTGCTGGTCAGCGTGTTCGCCGATTTGCGCCCCTTCAGGTCGTCGAACGAGCGGATCGTCGCGTTGTCGGCGCGCACGATCAGCACGGCGCGCGACGTGATGTACGGCGTCGAAAAATCGTATTTCTGCTTGCGCGCGTCGGTGATCGACACTTCGTTGACGACCGCGTCGTAGCGGTTCACGTCGAGGCCCGCGATCAGCCCGTCCCACTTGCCTTCGACGAACTGCGGCTTCACGCCGAGGCGCTGCGCGATCGCGGCCGCGATGTCGACGTCGAAGCCCGTCAGCTTGCCCGTCTCGTCGTGATACGTGAACGGCGCGTAGGTGCCTTCGGTGCCGACCCGGAACACGCCGGACGACTTGATCTGCGCGAGATCGTCGGCGGCGAATGCGCTCGTGGCCGCGACGGCCTGCAGCAGCGCGACGAGCAGAATGGAGCGGATGATTTTCATGGTGCGGACCCCGAACGATGGAAGGGATTAAACCCGCCGGCCCGAGCGGCCGCGCGAGAGGTCCGCGAATTCTACCGACGCGCCGATGCCCGGCAAAAACGCAAATCCGCTAACGATATGAGCGCGTCGAATAACGCGCCGGCCGGCCTCTCGCGCATTCCGCAGATGAAACCCGTCGCAATGCGGCGCGGCTATCGTCCGACGATTCGTTACCGGCGGTTACAGAAGCGACACTGCGGTATCACCCGTGCGGCGCGCGCTACGTACCATGAATACATCGTGAACCGATTGCTCGCGGGCCCCGCTGCCCGCGAACGGAGTGGACGGCAAATGAAACACATCCTGGTGTCCTGCACGCTCGGCATCGCGGCCGCCTGCCTGCCGGCAAGCACGTTCGCGCGTACCGACATCGGCGTGTATTTCGGCGCGCCGGGGCCCGTGATCGAGGCGCCGCCGCCTGTGTACTACGCGCCGCCTCCGCCCGTCATTTATGAGCCGGCACCCGTGTATTACGGCCCGTACTACGGCGATTACCGTTACCGCTACTACCGCCACGACAACGGCTGGCATCGCGGCTGGCGTCATCACCACCATCACGACGACGATTGAGCGCCGCCTGACGACCGCCGCGGACGCGTCCCGCCGGGGAATCCGTTCAATGCGCGCGCCGGCTCCCGAGCCGGCGCGTGCGCATCACGCGCCGCTCACCACGGCAACGAATACGTCTTCGTATTGGTGAAGCTCTTCATCGCTTCCTGCACGCCTTCCTTGTAGCCGAGCCCCGAATCCTTCACGCCGCCGAACGGCGTCAGCTCGAGCCGGTAGCCGGGCACCTCGCGCACGTTCACGCTGCCCACTTCCAGCTCGGTGATGAAGCGCGTGATGTAGTCGAAGCGGTTCGTGCAGATCGACGACGACAGCGCGTAATCGGTGCTGTTCGACATCCGGATCGCCTCGTCGATGTCGCGAAAGCGCATGATCGGCGACACGGGCCCGAACGTCTCGTGCTTCACGAGCGGCATGTCGGGCGTCACCCGATCGACGACGGTCGGCGCATACAGCGCGCCGTCGCGCACGTTGCCGGCCAGCAGGCGCGCGCCGCGCGCGATCGCGTCGTTCACCTGCTGTTCGCAGAACCGTGCGGCCGCCTCGTCGATCACCGTGCCCATGTCGACCGACGGGTCGGCCGGATCGCCGTACGACCACGCGCGCGTTTTCTCCACCACGAGCTCGGTGAAGCGATCGGCCACCGCTTCGTGCACGAGCATCCGCTTGATCGCGGTGCAGCGCTGCCCCGAATTCTTGTACGAGCCCGACACCGCGAGCGTGCTCGCCTCGTCGAGGTCCGCATCCTCCATCACGATGATCGGATCGTTGCCGCCCAGTTCGAGCACCGCGCGCCGGTAGCCCATCCGCGCGGCGATCGACTTGCCGATCGACACGCCGCCGGTGAACGTGATCAGGTCGATCGCGGGGTGCGTGATCAGCTCGTCGGCGATGTGCCTCGGGTCGCCGGTGATCACCTGCAGCATCTGCGGCAGCAGGCCCGCCTCGTACAGGATGTCCGCGAACAGGTAGCACGAGAGCGGCACCTTCTCCGACGGCTTCACGACGATCCGGTTGTTGGTCGCGACCGACGGCACGACCTTGTGCGCGACCTGGTTCATCGGGTGGTTGAACGGCGTGATCGCCGAGATCACGCCGAGCAGCGGCTCGCGCTGCGTGTACACGCGGCGCTTCGTGCCGTGCGGCGTCAGGTCGCACGAGAAGATCTGCCCGTCGTCCTTCAGCACTTCGCCCGCGCCGAACGTCAGCACGTCGGCGACGCGGCCCGCTTCGTACGTCGAATCCTTGATGCAGAGGCCGGCTTCGGCCGTGATCAGCGCCGCGATCTGCGCGGTGCGCGCACGCACGAGGTCGGCCGCGCGCCGCAGGATCGCCGCGCGGTCGTGGCGCGTCAGCGACGGCCGGTACGCGCGCGCCACCGCGAACGCGCGCCGCACGTCGTCGAGGGTCGCCTTCGGCACGGTGCCGACCCGCGCGCCGTCGTACGGATTGCGCACGTCGATCACTTCATCGCGACGGACCTGCTCGCCGTCGATCCGCAACGCCTCGTGGCGGATCTCGCGTGCGGCCGTCGGTGCTGCAATGGCGTTCATGGCTGAGTCCCTTTGCGGTTTCGGATGCGTCACTGAAGATGGTTGAGCGCGATGTCGATGATGTCGAAGTTGCGCAGCCGCACGCGGCCCGCGACGTCGGCATCGACCGGCTTGCTGAAGATCAGCGGCACGATCTGCTCGGAGATCCCGCCGTGCGAGCGCAGCGGCACGTCGAGGCCCGACAGGTCGTGCTTGATGCGCCGCGTGCCGAGCACGACGTGCTGTTTCGAGATCACGATCAGGTCGCCCATGCGCGCCGGCGGCAGCTCGAAGCGCGCGCAGCCTTCGGCGCCCGTCAGCACGACTTCGATCCCGTCGACAGCGGCCAGCCTGGCACGCAGCGCATCGAGACCGGCCGAGCCGGGCACGTAGACGGTCGCGAACGAGCCGAGCGCGCCGTGGTGCACGACGTACGGATCGGTAATCGGCAGGATCACGCGCGCGGCGTCGTGGCCGAGCCAGTCGTCGAACAGCTCCTGCAGGTAGATCACGTTCGGCTCGCCGGTCACGTCGTCGTGCTTCGCGTTCATCCCGTGATCGGCCGTGATCGCGACGATCGCGCCGAGCGCGTCGAGCCGCTGCAGGTACGTGTCCATCATCTGGCAGAACGCGTTCGCGCCGGGCGTGCCGGGCGCGCACTTGTGCTGCACGTAGTCGGTGGTCGACAGGTACATCAGGTCGATCGGGCGCGTCTCGAGCAGGCGCACGCCCGCGGCGAACACGAACTCCGACAGCTCCGCGCTGTACACGCTCGGCACCGGCTTGCCGACCAGCGCCGGCACGTTGTCGATGCCGTTCTCGTCGATGCTCGCCTCGTCGGCCTTCTCCGACGAGAAGCAGATGCCCTTCAGCCCCTTGCCGAGCAGGCGGCGCAGCTTGTCCTTCGCGGTGACCACCGCGACGCGCGCGCCCTGTTCGGCGAACGCCGCGAGCACGGTGGGCGCGACGAGGTACTTCGGGTCGTTCATCAGCACTTCCGCGCCGCTTTCCCGATCGTAGAAATAGTTGCCGCTGATGCCGTGTACCGAAGGCGGCACGCCCGTCACGATCGACAGGTTGTTCGGGTTCGTGAAGCTCGGCACCACGCACTCGCCCTTGAGCGCGGTGCCGGGCTTCAGCAGCGTGCGCAGGAACGGCGCGACGCCGGCCTCGGCGGCCATCTCCAGGTATTCGTAGGCGCAGCCGTCGACGCACACCACCACGAGCGGCCGGCTCATCCAGTTGTAGCGGCGGCCGTTCACTTCCACGGAATCAGGCGTTTCGGTCATGACAGTCCTTTCAGTTCGGAGGGGTTGAGCCGCTGGCGCCCGCGCCCTGGGGCGATTTCCATGCTTGACATTAAAATTGATGATTTGTAGATTGTCAACAACATGCAAAGAACAGAAAGCAAAGTGTCGTCGCAGAGAGAGGGCTGGTCGTCGTGCGCGTGAAGACGTCGCCGCCCGTCTACACCGCGCTCGAACACGAGGCGATGAAGCCCGACAAGGACGCGTTCGAGATCAGGACGTTTTATCCGGAGGTCAAAAAGCGCGGCTATTTTCCGTATCCAGGCGGCCGCACGCAGGCCGCCTTTCCAGCCATTTCCTTCAAGCGAAACACCTGATGCGTCCCTTCTGGATCGAACAAGCGCTGATCGGCGACGGCGAACTCGCGCCGGCCCTGCAAGGCGCGGCGCAGGCCGACGTCTGCATCGTCGGCGGCGGCTTCACCGGGCTCTGGACCGCGATCCAGGCCAAGCAGCAGAACCCCGCGCTCGACATCGCGATACTCGAAAGCGACCTGTGCGGCGCCGGCGCGAGCGGCCGCAACGGCGGATGCCTGCTCACGTGGTCCGCGAAATTCCTGACGCTGCGGCGCCTGTTCGGCGAGGCCGAGGCGATCCGGCTCGTGAAGGCGTCCGAGGCGGCCGTGCAGCACATCGCCGAGTTTTGCCGCACGCACGGGATCGACGCGGAGCTGCGGCTCGACGGCACGCTGTACACCGCGACGTCGCCCGCGCAGGTCGGCACGCTCGCGCCGGTGCTCGACGCGCTCGCCGCGTGCGGGATCCACAGCTACGAGGCGCTGCCGCCGGCCGAAGTCGCGCGCCGCTCGGGCTCCGCGCGCAATCTCGACGGCGTGTACTCGCCGGTCGCCGCGACCGTGCATCCCGGCAAGCTCGTGCGCGGGCTGCGCCGCGCCGCGCGCGCGATGGGCATCCGCATCCACGAGCGCACGCCGCTGCTCGATTTCACGCCGGGGCCGCGGGTCGTCGTGCGCACGCCGGCCGGCAGCGTCACCGCCGGCAAGCTCGTGTTCGCGATCAACGCGTGGATGGCGAGCCGCTTTCCGCAATTCGCGCGCACCATCGCCGTCGTGTCGAGCGACATGATCATCACCGAGCCATGCCCGGCGCTGCTCGCGCGGGCGGGGCTCGTCGACGGCGTGTCGGTGCTCGATTCGCGGATCTTCGTGTACTACTACCGCAGCACGCCCGACGGGCGGCTGATGCTCGGCAAGGGCGGCAACACGTTCGCGTGGCGCGGGCGCATCGCGCCGGTATTCGACCAGCGCTCGCCGTACGAGGCGCAGCTCACGCGCAGCCTGCACGCGTTCTTCCCGTCGCTCGCCGGCGTGCCGATCACCACGAGCTGGAACGGCCCGTCGGACCGCTCGGTGACGGGCTTCCCGTTCTTCGGCCGCCTCGACGGCGCGCCGAACGTGTTCTACGGCTTCGGCTATTCGGGCAACGGCGTGGGGCCGACCTACATGGGCGGGCAGATCCTGTCGTCGCTGGTGCTCGATCTCGACAACGCGTGGACGCGCAGCCCGCTCACGCGCGGCCCGCTCGGGCACTTCCCGCCGGAGCCGTTCCGCTACGTCGGCTCGCACGTGGTGCGCAACGCGATCCGCCGCAAGGAACGGGCCGAGGATGCGCACCGGCAGCCGTGGATCGTCGATACGTGGCTGTCGAAGCTCGCGAGCGCGGCGGGGAAGGCGGACAAGGCGTAAGGCCGCAGATTGTGCGCGACGTCGCGTCGCGCACCATGAGAAAAGGGCGCCGCAGCGCCCTTGCTTCAGTTCCTCGGTTCCCGCCCGGCGCGCCGCCGCTACGGCTGCGTGCGCGACGCGCTCACACCCGCTCCGTCTTCGCGCGCGCCGCCGCGCTGCCCGCCGCCGGCACGCTCTGCCCGTGCGTGCGGCGCATCCGCGCGAGGCCGTGCGCGACGTGCTCGCGCACGAGCGCGACCGCCTTCTCCTCGTCGCCGCCGCCGAGCGCCTGCACGATCTTCTCGTGCTCGGACACCGACACCGACAGCGCATCCTCCTCGGCCTCGATCGCCGCCTGCCGCAGCAGGCCGAGCTGCCGCACGAGGCGGCGATACGTATCGGTCAGGTGCGTGTTGCCGACGCCGACCACCATCGCGTCGTGGAACTGCACGTTGAGCTCGGTATAGCGCGTGACGTCGCGCGCCTTCGCCGCCGCCTTCATCGACTGGATGATGCCCTTCAGCACCTTCAGCGTATCGGGCGAGATGCGCTTCGCAAGCGCGCGCGCGACCGACTCGTCGAGCATCGCGCGCACTTCGTAGATTTCCTCGGCCTCGCGCAGCGGCACGACGCGCACCGTCACGCCGCGGTTCTTCTCGTTGCGCAGCAGGCCGGCCTGCTCGAGCGCGCGGAACGCCTCGCGCACGGGGCCGCGCGACACGTTCAGCCTGGTGGCGATGTCGACTTCGTTGAGCTTCTCGCCGGGCACGTATTCGCCGGACACGATCGCGCGCTCGAGCATGTCCTGGACGAGCATCGCGAGCGACTGGCTCTGCAGGAGTTCGATGGCGTTGAGCGCGTTCGGGGCAGTCATGGTCGGGCAGGCAGCAGGGCTGCGGTGGAAGACGAAGGCGCCAGATCGGCGAATGACCGTTGTATACGCCCGAGCCCGCACATTGTCAACAGTTTTCAGTCTCCAAACTGCCGCTCCACCGGCCGCCGCGATGCCGGCAGGCTGCCCCGCCCGGCATCGCGGCATGCGCCCGTCAGCCCTTCACCGGCCCCGGGTCACTCTGGCTCGGCCGGCCCGTCTCGACGTGCCCGGCGAAGCGGCGCACGACCTTGTCGCTCGCGCCGCCCGTCGTGGTCGCGACGATGTTCAGGTCATACCAGCCGTGGCTCGAGCCGAGCTCCCAGTGATCCTCGACGTGCTGGCCCGGCGCCAGCGTGTAGCTGCGCGCGTGCGCATGGCTGTACGCGTTGTCGACCACCACGCGGCACGTCGCGCGGCCGCTGTTGCGCAGCCGCAGGTACACGTGGCGGTTGCGCACGTCGTAGCCGAGCTTCGCTTCGGGGTTCGCGTGACGGCCATCCATCGCGCGCTTCGCGTTGCCCTGGAATTCGCAGAAGTAGCCGTTCGGGCCGTACACCGCGAGGTGATAGTCGCCCTGCGCGGCCGACGTGTTCCAGCAGTCGGCGAGCTTGTCGCCGGCCGACACCGCATAGCGGCGCGGCAGGCTCGACGGATTGCCGCGATCGTACACGTAGAACGCCGCGCCCGCGTCGCCGGTGTTCGCGAAGTCGAGCCACACGTTGCCGTCGTGGCTGTTCACGCGGCTGTGCACGAACAGCTCGTACGGCAGCGCGCGCGCCGGCCGCGTGCCGGGCTCCTGCACCGGCATCGCCTGCTGCGCGGGAACCTGGTACGCCTGGCCGGCCGTCGCGAGGTGCTGCGGCACCGGGAAGCTCACCGTCGCCGTATCCGGCTTGCCGGAGAAGTCGAACGCGGACGTCAGGTCGCCGCACACCGAACGGCGCCATGCGCTGATGTTCGGCTCCTTCACGCCGAAGCGCGCCTCGAGGAAGCGCAGCACCGACGTGTGATCGAACGTCTCCGAGCACACCCAGCCGCCCTTCGTCCACGGCGAGATGATGATCAGCGGCACGCGCGGCCCGAGGCCGATCGGCTGGATCCCGCCCGGGTCCGCGCCCGGCACGAGCGGGCTCATCTCGCCCGGGTACTTGTTCAAATCGAGGAATTCGTCGCCGAGGTTCGACAGCAGGTTCGCGGACACCACGCCCTGGCCGTTCACGCCGCTCGTGACGGGCGGCACCGGCGGCACGACGTGGTCGAACAGGCCGTCGTTCTCGTCGTAGTTGAGGATGAACACCGTCTTCGCCCACACGTCCGGATTCGACGTGAGCGCTTCGAGCACCGTGTTGATGTAGAACGCGCCGTCGGTGGGCGACGCCTGCGGATGCTCGCTGTACTTGTACGGCGCGACGATCCACGACACCTGCGGCAGGCGGTTCGCCTGCACGTCGGCCTTCAGTTCCGCGAGCGTATGGTTCGACGCGCCCTTGTCGACGAGCGGGCCGCTCGCGCCTTCCTGCACCTGGAAGCGCTTGAAGAACATCAGCGAGTTGTCGGTGTAGTTGTCGGTCGGGTCGCCCGGGATGCCGGTGCCGCCCTGGTACACCTTCCAGCTCACGTTCGCGTTCTCCAGACGCTCCGCGTAGGTCGTCCACGTGTAGCCGTTCACGTTGTTGCGCTCGCCGATGCCGGGGCCGTTCGGCTGCGTGCCGTACACGTTGCGCGAATCGACCGTGCCGGTCCACAGGTAGATGCGGTTCGGCGCGGTGTCCGCGTGCGCGGAGCAGAAGTACGCGTCGCAGATGGTGAACGCGTCGGCGAGCGCGTAGTGATAGGTCAGGTCCTGGCGCTTCAGGTAGCCCATCGTCAGCACGTCCTGCTTCTGGTTCACCCACTGGTCCCACTGGCCGTTGTTCCAGGCGAGGTGGCCGCTGCTCCAGCCGTGGTTGGTGCCCGGCTGGAATTCGGTGGTCTGCTTCGGGTCGAGGTAGAACGGCAGCACGTACGGCGCCGCCGGGCCGAGGCCGCGCGCATGGTAGTTCTTCGTGTGCACGGCGGCCGGCGGCTGGCGCCAGACCGGCGCGCCGTTCGGCAGCAGGTGCGGACGCGGGTCGTCGAAGCCGCGCACGCCGCGCAGCCCGCCGAAGTAGTGGTCAAACGAGCGGTTTTCCTGCATGAAGATCACGACGTGCTCGACGTCCTGGATCGTGCGCGTGCGCGACGCGGCAGGCATCGCGAGCGCCTTGCGGATCGCGGGCGGGAAGCCCGCATAGGCGGCCATCGCCCCCGCCGACTGGGCGGCGAGGCGCAGGAAATCGCGTCGATTGTTCGAGGACATGAAGAAGATCCTGTGGGTCGGTGGGGAATGTGGACACCGGCGCCGGCGTGGCCGGCGGCTCGGTGCGCATGACCGTCATTACCCCGCACCGGCGTGTCCCCGACATGACCGGTTCCCGCAGGTTTCTTGCGGTCACCCCCAGCTTTTTTTCGAAGCGGCGCACGCGGTTCCTTTCACGCAGCCGACACAAGCGTACGCTACGCTCGCGCGCATGACGAAGGAAAAGGCGATGTCGTGTTCGATCAGCTGAAGGCGTTCCACGCGACCGTCCGGCAGGGCAGCATCACGCGCGCGGCGCGCCATCTCGGCGTGAGCCAGCCGACCATCGCCGCGCAGATCCGGCAGGTCGAGCAGGTGTACGGCGTCGAGCTGTTCCATCGCAGCGGCCGCCGGCTCGAAGTCACCGAGACCGGCGTCGGGCTGCTGCCGCTGGTCGAGCAGATGATCGCGCTCGAGGCGCAGGCCGACATCATGCTGCGCAACGTCGGCGGGCTGTTCGAAGGCCACCTGCGGCTCGGCGCGACCGGGCCGTACTACATCATGGAGGCGGTCGGGCGCTTCTCGAACGCGCATCCGTCGATCGCGCTCACGTGCCGGATCGGCAATTCCGAGGAAATGCTGCAGGCGCTGCACGAGTTCCGCATCGATCTCGCGGTGTCGTCGCAGCTCAACGACACGGACGGCCTCGAGCGGCAGGTGATCTCCACCGACCCGCTGGTGCTCGTCGTGCATCGCGCGCATCCGCTCGCGCGCTTCGAGGCGATCGACGCGGCGCGGCTCGCCGACGTGCGGCTGCTGTTGCGCGAGGAAGGCTCGGTCACGCGCCGCTGCACCGAGGCGATCCTCGCGGCGGCCGGCGTCGCGCCGGTGTCGGTCGCGGAAATCGGCAGCCGCGAAGCGATTCGGGAGGCGATCCTGCATGGCGTCGGCGGCAGCCTGTTCCCGCGCGGCGAGGCCGAATCGCATCCGGACCTGCGGATCGTCGCGCTGCGCGGCGTCGACACGACGATCGACGAATACGTGTACTACCTGAAGGCACGCCGCCACAGCCCCGCGATCGCCGCGTTCCTCGCGTGCATCCTGCCGGCCCGCGACGAAGCCGCCGCGCCGCGCATGCGCCGCGCGACGGCGCGCTGAACGCGGGCGGCAATTGCATTCATTTCGGCAGCGCCGGAATCATCCACGTCAGCACGTGCTGCTGCAGGAACACGAGCACGCCGAGCAGCAGCGTGAGGATCACGCTGTGCCAGAAGGTGCGCGCGAACACGACGCCCTCCTGCCCCTTCAGGTCCGTCGTCGACACGCCCGTCGCGATGTTCTGCGGCGAGATCATCTTGCCCATCACGCCGCCGGACGAGTTGGTCGCGGCCATCAGCACCGGATCGAG
Source organism: Burkholderia stagnalis (assembly GCF_902830275.1). GTDB lineage: Bacteria > Pseudomonadota > Gammaproteobacteria > Burkholderiales > Burkholderiaceae > Burkholderia > Burkholderia stagnalis. Next base: position 335,753 of record NZ_CADESW010000006.1, read on the forward strand.
GCCGAGCTGGCGCGCGGCCACCACCTGCAGGTTGCCGAACAGCGCATTGCCCGACGTGTCGCTGCCGGACAGGAACACCGCGATCCAGCCGAGCGACGCCGACACGAGCGGGAACAGCGCGCCCGTCGATGCGACGCCGGTGCCGAGCGTGTAGCTGATGCCCGAGTAGTTCAGCAGATAGCCGAGCCCGACGATCATCATCACCGTGACGATCGCGATGCGCGTCTGCCGCCACGTCTTCGCGACGCAGGCGAGGAAATCGCCGGCGCCGGTGCGCGTCCACGCGGCGGTGACGATCGCCGACAGCAGGATCGCGGTGCCGGTGCCGAGCGGCTGGAAGTCCCAGATCGCCGCGTACGGCTTGTGATAGAGCGTGACGTACACGGCGTTGTGCAATCCGGGCCACTGAATTTTCACGTCGCCGATCGCCGCGATGTTCGCGCGCACCCAGACGATCACGACCACCGACACGATGAGCCACGGCAGCCAGCCGCCGTAGCCGATGCGCGCGCCGCCGTTCGCGGGCGCGGTGCGCGCGATCGTGAACTGCGGGTCGGGTTGCGGCTTCCACATCCGCAGGAAGCCGATCGTCACGATCAGCGACGTGAGCGACGACAGCACGTCGGTGAGCTGGTAGCCGAGGAAGTTCGACGTGACGAACTGCGCGATCGCGAAGCTGCCGCCCGACACCAGCAGCGCGGGCCACAGCCGCGCGATCGAGCGCATGCCGCCGTACGCGCCGACCACGTAGAACGGCAGCAGCAGCGCGAAGAACGGCAACTGCCGGCCGACCATCGCGCCGAGCGTCGCGGGCGGCAGCGACGTGACCGCGCCGAGCACGGTGATCGGCACGCCGAGCGCGCCGAACGCGACCGGCGCGGTGTTGAACAGCAGCGTGTACGTGAGCGCCTCGATCGCCGGGAAGCCGAGCGCGATCAGCAGCGCGCTGGTGATCGCGACCGGCGTGCCGAAGCCCGAGATCCCTTCGAGCAGGCAGCCGAACGAGAACGCGACGACGAGCAGCACGAGGCGGCGGTCGTCGGGCAGGTGGTCGAGCATCCATTGGCGGAACTGGTCGAAGCGGCCCGATTTCACCGCGATGTTGTAGAGCAGCAACGCGTTGAAGACGATCCACATCACCGGCACCACGGCGAGCGCCATGCCTGCTGCAACCGCGTCGAGCGCAAGGCCGGCGGGCATGCCCCACGCGCCGATCGCGACCGCGAGGCCCGCGATCAGCCCCGCGAGCGACGCCTGCCAGGCCGGGCGGCGCAGCACGCCGAGCGCGACGAGCGCGACCGCGATCGGGATCACCGCGACGAGGAACGACAGCAGCAGCGAATGGGCGACCGGCGTCAGGGGCTGCGCGAAGACGATGCCTGCGGGAAGGGCGGCGGTGGGGTTCATCGTGTCTCCTGTGTCGACGTGAGTTAACGCTTTAGCGCTTACTCACGTCCCATGCAGAGCAAGTCGGCCCGAGTTTGCGCTTCAGCGCTTATTCGGATCCCATGCAGCGCAAGTCGGCCCGAGCTAGCGCTTCAGCGCTTACTCGGGCCCCATGCAGAGCAGCGCAGCCGGTCGGCGCCTGCGCCCAGGCCCTTGCCAACGCAACGACTTCGCTCGGCCGACCGATCGGTCACTTAAAAAGCGTAGGCGTCACGCGCCGCTTCTACAAGGAGGAACAAGCCTGATAACGGCCGGCCGCACATCGGGCCCCGCAATGCACGGCGCCAGTCTTGCACAGCCGACAAAGGTGCCTATCCGGCAGCGGGATGTTTCCCCGGGGGTGCGAAGCCTAGACTGCACGCATCGATTCACGCCGCGCCGCCTCGGTGCGCGGCGACCGACCGGAGTGCAAGATGAAGAAGGCAATCGTTCGTACCGCTTGTATCGGCATCCTGATGATGGGTGCCACAGCGGCGGCCCATGCGCAAGCATCCTCCCAGCCGCTGACGCGGGCCCAGGTTCGACAGGAACTCGCGGAGCTCTCGGCAGCGGGCTACCGGCCCGCCATGGTCGGCAGCCCCGACTATCCGCAGAACATGCAGGCGATCATGCAGCAGGTCGCGCAGGCGCACGCGGACGAAGCCGGCTACGGCAGCAACGGCCGCGCGACAACCGAGTCGGGCCGGCGCAACGCAGCGCCGGCCGCCGATCCGTCAATCTACTCGCATCATTGAAACGGGTGTGAGATGAGCCGCCTGCGCCTGTCATCCGGCGCATCGCCGGAACGCAGCGGCAGTTGCTGCCCGCGCCGGCCGCCCGGCGCGCATCGACGCGCACGCGCCGGCGGGCGCCATCGGCATCGCGCGCAAGCGGTGCGCACGCCGATGCGTGCGGCCGCGTGCGCGATCGTCAGACGCTGAAGCGGTTCAGCGTGTACGCACGGTACGCGGCGACGAACGCGTCGAACGAACCGGCTTCCTTCGCTTCCAGTTCCGCCTGTTCGGCCAGCGAGCGCTCGGAGAGCGCCGCCGCGGCGCGCGCCGCATCGTCCGGCAGCGGCCGCGCGCGGAAATGCGCGGCATGCGCGTCGCTTTGCGCGCGCGCGAACGCGAGGAACGACTGGTTGCGCTCGCGCATCGTGCGCAGCACGCGCGCGGACGGCGTGCGTTCAGGATCGGCGAGCTTCTCGCGCTGCGCGGCAATCGCGCGCGCATGCTCGTCGCCGCCGCGGATCTCGTCGAGGCGGCGGCCGACGGTTTCGATCTTCGTCATCAGCTCGTCCGCCCATGCATGCAGCGTGACGGGGCTGCCGTCGCGCGACAGCGTGAGGCCCGGCTTGCGCCCTTCCATCGTCACGGTGCCGAAGTTCGCGTTCGCTTCCTGGTACGCCGCGCAGTCGAGCGGCGGGCTCGCTTCGAGCGCGCACACGAGCAGATACGCGTCGATGAAGCGCGCGGTGTCGAGCGCGATGCCGGTCGGCTCGAACGGGTCGATGTCGAGGCAGCGCACCTCGATGTACTGCACGCCACGCGACGCGAGCGCATGCAGCGGGCGCTCGCCCGAATACGTGACGCGCTTCGGCCGGATCGTCGAGTAGAACTCGTTCTCGATCTGCAGCACGTTCGTGTTGATCTGGATCCACTCGCCGTCGCGATGCGTGCCGATCGCCTCGTAAGGCGGATACGGCTCGCTGACCGCCTTCGACAGCGCGTCGAGATAGCCCGACAGCGTGTTGTAATCGACCTGCAGCGCGGCCTGGCCGGTCGTGTTCGAGTAGCCGAGATCGCTCATCCGCAGGCTCGTCGCATACGGGCGATACAGCGTGTCGGCATCGAACGTGTCGAGCGTATGCGGGTTGCCGCGCAGGAATTTCGCATCGAGCGCCGGCGACGCGCCGAACAGGTACATCAGCAGCCAGCTCGTGCGGCGGAAGTTGCGGATCTGCGCGAGATAGCGTTCGGACTGGTAGTCGACGAGCGTCGCGGTCGAGCCTTCCTCCGCGTGCAGGCGCCGCCACACTTCGTCATGCAGCGAGTAGTTGTAGTGGATGCCGGCGATGCACTGCATCGTGCGGCCGTAGCGATACGCGAGGCCGCGCCGGTACACCGTCTTCAGGCGGCCGATGTTCGACGTGCCGTAGTCGGCGATCGGAATCTCGTCGTCGGCCGGCAGCAGGCCCGGCATCGAATCGTTCCACAGCATCTCGTCGCCGAGCGACGCATACACGTAGCGATGCAGCGCGTCGAGGCGTTCGAGCGTGAGCGCCGCATCGGGTTCGGCGGGGGTGATCAGTTCGAGCAGCGCTTCGGAATAGTCGGTCGTCAGCGACGGATGCGTGAGCGCCGAACCGAGTGCGCGCGGATGCGGCGTGAACGCGATCATCCCGTCGCGCGTCACGCGCAGGCTTTCCTTCTCGATGCCGCGCAGGCCGTCGGGCAGGTGCTGCCGCGTCGGGCCGGTGCTCAGCACGTCGAGGCGATCCAGCAGCAAATCGGTCTGGCGGATGGTCATGGTGTTCGACATGAATGCGCAAGTGCGGGACGGCCGCGCGCGAAACGCTCGCGCGCGGCCGGCAGGATTGTTGGTCGCTTCGTTGGTAGCGGGCACTTTAACATCTCGCCGTAACACGCGCTTGAGGTGGCTCCGGGCGCGGGCGGGCGGGTCGGGACGGGCTCGGGAAGGGGGCGGACAGGCCGTTGCGGCGGCCGCAAGAATGCGGCGCGGAGACCGCACGCGTGATGCGCATTCATCTGCCCGATGACGGCATGCGTCGCATGCCGGCTGACGGTGCAACCCGGTTGCAGGTATCGGACATCGGCCGGTGCGCGCTGCTCCGCCGGCCCCGGCAAGCGGCCATGCGATGGCCGCTGTGCGCCGGCTTGCAGCGTGCCGCTGCCAAGACAAGCGTGCACCGGCGCGCAGGTTGCACCTTCGCGCGCGTTCACGTCGATTGCGTATCGAAGCGCGATGGTCTGCACACACGCGCCGCGATCAGGCGATCGGCGGCCGGCACGCGCGTCGCCGGATCAACCGCCGCGCGCCGCCCCCGCGCGATCGGCCACCTCGTTCCACAGATGCAGCGCCGCATACGCGCGCCACGGACGCCAGCCGTCGGTGCGGCGCTTCTGGCTCGCGAGCCGGTCGAGCGACGGATCGCGCGCGGCGATCGACTGCATCAGCACCAGGTCGGACGCGGGCCACGCATCCGGGTCGCGCCACGCACGCATCGCGATGTATTCGACGGTCCACGGGCCGATGCCGGGCAGGTCGAGCCACGCCTGCCGCAGTGCCGCCAAGTCGGCCTGCGCGGGATCGACCGGCACGTCGCCCGCCGCGACCGCGCGCGCCATGCCCGAGAGCGCCGCGGCCCGCTTGCCGGGCATCCCGATCCGCGCGAGATCGCACGCGGCGAGCGCGTCCGGTGTCGGGAAACGCCACGCGGGCGCGCCGTCGTCGTCGTGCACCACGCGCTCGCCCGCGCGTTCGACGAGCCGGCCGACGATCGTCGTCGCCGCCTTCACGCTGACCTGCTGGCCGACGATCGCGCGCACCGCGAGCTCGAAGCCCGACCACGCGCCCGGCACGCGCAGCCCCGGCGCGGCCGCGACGAGCGGCGCGAACCACGGGTCGCGCGCAAGCTCCCCGCCGATCGCGGCCGGATCGGCGCGCAGGTCGAACATCGCGGCGATGCGTGCCGCGAACGCGTCGTCGACGTGACGCGCGGCCGCCCCATCGACGGTCACGACGAGACAATGCTTGCGCGGATGCCGCGCGACGGTGAGCCGGCCGGCCGCGCCGTGCAGGTCGACGATCCGGCGGTAGATGCCGTCCGCGACCTGCTCGACACCCGGAATCGCGCGCCCGCTGAAGAAGCGCAGCACGCGCGCCCAGTCGTAGGGCGCCTTGAAGCGCAGCTCGAGCTGCGCGGCCGGCGGCGCATCGCCGCCGTTCGTGGTTGTTCTGGTGATCACGACGCTCAAGCTGCACTGCCCTCCGTCATCGCGGCGTCGGCTGCCGCCTCTTGTGAATGACGCGCCTCGTCCGCGAGCAGCGTCGCCTTGCGGCGCACGCCCCAGCGATAGCCGGCCAGCGCGCCGCCTTTCTGTACGACACGATGGCACGGAATCGCGAGCGCGACCGGGTTCGACGCGCACGCGGACGCCACCGCCCGCACCGCGCGCGGCGAGCCGAGCGTTTCGGCGATCTCGGAGTAGCTGCGCGTCTCGCCGTACGGGATGCGGGTCAGCGCTTCCCACACGCGCTGCTGGAACGCGGTCGGTGCGATGTCGAGCGGCAGGTCGAACGCACGGCGCGTGCCGTCCAGATACGCGCCGATCTGCGCGACGAACGGCGCGAGCCGTGCCGGCGATTCGACCAGCTCCGCGCGCGCGAACGCGTCCTTCAGCGCGGCGACGAGCGGCGCGGGATCGTCGCCGAACGCGATCCGGCAGATGCCCTGCGCGGTCGCGGCGACGAGCACCGTGCCGAGCGACGTCGGCGCGGTCGCATAGTCGATCCGCAGCCCGGCGCCCTGCCGGCGAAACGCCGACGGCGCCATCCCCAGCTCGCGCGGCACCGACGCATACAGCCGCGACGGCGAATTGAATCCGGCGTCGACCGCGGCCTGCGTGACCGGCTGGCCGCTTTGCAGCGCCTGCCGCAACGCCGCGCCGCGCTGCGCGGCCTGGTACTGGCGCGGCGACACGCCCACCACGCGCTTGAACAGCCGCTGCAGATGGAACGGGCTCACGTGCACGGCATCGCTCAGCTGCTGGAGCGTGAGCCGCTCGGGGTGCGCGTCGAGCACCGCGCACGCGCGATTGACGATCTCGAGCTCGCGCGGCAGCCCCTCGGGCTGGCAGCGCTTGCAGGGCCGGAACCCGGCGGCACGCGCGGCGGCCGGATCGTCGAAGAAGGCGACATGTTCGCGCCGCGGCAGCCGCGACGCGCAGGTCGGGCGGCAGAACACGCCGGTGGTGCGCACCGCATAGAAAAACGCGCCGTCCGCATGCGGATCGCGGGCGGTCACGGCATCCCAGCGGGCGTCGTCGGTCGGATAGGCGGTTTTCATCGGAACCTCGCACTCTCAGTGTAGACGGTGCCTACTCTAGCCAGCCGCGCACACCGTCGCGCCCTGAATCTTGCTCTGTGATTCGCCTCAGAAAATTGGGGACACGCTCCAAAAACCATCGCCATGTTGCAGTGCGGCTGCGGCAAATCGCCGTCCTGACGTTTTTTGACACAAACAATATTGCGTCGCACCATCGGCATGTGTATAGTTGGAACTGTCTCCTCCATGTCTCCTCCTGATATGGATTAAGCCCGTTCCTCGTGAGCGGGCTTTTTTTCGTCCGTCGATTCTGCACGCGTTCACGCGGGCGCCGCCGATGCGTTGGGCTACACTCGATGAACCCTGCCCTCAAAGGAGCGTTCATCCATGAAACCCACCCTCCGCGGAATCGATCACATCGTGCTTCGCGTGACCGACATGGCCGCGATGACGCGCTTCTACTGCGACGCCGTCGGCTGCCACGTGGAAAAGGAACAGCCGGATCTCGGCCTCGTGCAGTTGCGCGCCGGCGCCTCGCTGATCGACCTGCTCGCCGTCGGCGCGAAGATCGACCGGCCCGACAACGGGCCGCCCGGCGCCGGACGCAACCTCGATCATCTGTGCCTGCGCGTCGAACCGTTCGATCCGCAAGCGCTCGCCGCCCATTTCGCCGCGCACGGCGCGCAGCCGGGCGCCGTCCAGGAACGCTACGGCGCCGACGGCTACGGCCCGTCGATCTACCTGTTCGATCCCGAAGGCAACATGCTGGAACTCAAGGGGCCGCCCGCCGCCATCGCGTGAGTGCGGCCGGCCCGCGCGTCACCGCGTCATGCGTCGGCGCGCGCCTTGAGGAACGTCCATTCGACGGCAACCGGATCGTGGTCCGCGCTCGAGATCCACGCGGCGCCGTCCTGCACCGTGCATTGCAGGCGCATCGTCCGCTCGGCGAGCCGCCCGAGCGCGGCCGCGACGCCGTCGGCCAGCGACAGCACCTGCACGTTGCGCAGCCGCTCGACCTTGCTGCGCACGCCCTGCCACCAGATGTCCGAGGTCTTGCCGCCATACGCGATCACCGTCACCTGCCCGGCGCGGCCGGCTGCCTTCGAGATGCGCCGCTCGTCGGGCTGGCCGACGTCGATCCACACGTCGATCGCGCCCGTCAGGTCCTTCTGCCAGAGATCGGGCTCGTCGGTGTCGGACAGCCCCTTGCAGAATTCGAGCCGCTCGTGCGCGAACAGCGCGAATGCGGCGATGCGCACCATCATCCGGTCGTCGGTTTCGGACGGATGGCGGGCCACCGTCAACGCGTGGTCGCCGTAGTAATGCCGATCCATGTCGGCAATTTGCAGTTCGGCTTTGTAGATCGTGGATTTGAGCGCCATGCGGGAAGTGCCCGGGCGGGCATCGGTTCAGTTCGGGTCGTGATGATACCGAAAGCCCGGCGTCGGCCCCGTGTCGCGCACAGCACGACGGCCCGGCAGGCGGCCGGGCCGTGTTCGGGATCGCGCCGCCGGCCCGTTGCCGGCGCGCGGTGGCTTGGCGTTATTGCTTGATGAAACGCGAATCGGCCCAGAGGCCCTGCTGGTCGCTGTTGTCGGCGCTGACGAACTGCACGTCGCCCTGATCCACCGCCACCACGCGGAAGCGCTGGCCTTCCGGCACGGACAGGCAGCGGAAGTCGTCGAAGTACTGCTGCTTCGCCTGCGACTTGCCGTCACGCTCGTGATTCAGTACGGAATCCAGATTGTCTTTCGACAGGCAGCCCCACGCGTTCTTCGTCAGCTGGATTTCCTGCTTCGGCTTCACGCCGGTATCGCCCGCCTGGGCGATCGACACCACGGCAAATGCACCGACAAGCGCAACAAAAACAGCGGTTCGCTTCATCATGTTCAGTCTCCCATGCTCGCGGGCGTCAGGCTGCGGTTAGCTATGTGTTTAAAGGTGATGGTGAACCCGCGTTTTTGAGCTTAGAAGACCGGCAAGCGATAGCAAGCACATTTGTTGTGCACTCGCAGTAGCGGCGAATTGTCGCACCCCGCGCGCCGCATGTTTTTCGTGCCCACCGGGTCGCCATTCAAACGTATCGACGATTGGGGCGCACATGGCGCCAGAGCGCAAAGCCTTGCCTGGCAATGCGTTCATCGAATTGTCATCGCATCGTTTGAACGGCCTGGATAATCCAGTTCGATATCCGGATCATTTTGATGCGCCGCACATAAAGTCAGGCAAAAACACAGGCGCATTACTGCAGTGCGCCATGCGATTTATCGCATACAAGAAAAATGCCAGATCGGCGAATACTGGCATTTACCCGTATTTCCCGCCCGCATGCGGCACTGCGGAATCGCGCGCCGGCGAGCGGGCATGCGTCATGCAATGTTTTGCCGTTCGAAATAATCGCGCTGAAACAGGCACATCCGGTAAGCGTTGTGATACGCGCCGTTGCCGAAGAATTCCTCGATCAATTCCGCTTCGCGCTGGAACCCGCATTTTTCATAAACGTGGATCGCCGCCGCGTTCGACGTATCGACGATCAGGTACAGCTTGCGCAGGTTCAGCACCTTGAACGCGTATTCGACCGCGAGGCGCGTGGCCTGGCCCGCATAGCCGCGGCCCTGGCACTGCGGCGCGATGATGATCTGGAATTCGCCGCGTCGGTGGATGTAGTCGAGCTCGATCAGCTCGACGAGGCCGACCAGCTGGCCTTGCGGATCGACCGCGACGAAACGGCGCTCGCGCTGGTCGTGCACGTGGCGATCGTAGAGCTGCGAGAGTTCCGCGAAGGTTTCATACGGTTCCTCGAACCAGTAGCGCATGATCTTCGCGTTGTTGTTCAGTTCGTGCACGAAGCGCAGGTCCTGGCGTTCGAGCGGCCGCAGCGCCAGCGTGCGGGTGTCGTTCTGTATTTGCATCGTAGGAATCGTCGTGGGGTGCACCGGGGCGCGGGAGGACCCTGTCGGGCCCAGTCCCGATTGCCACCCGGAAGCACAGTAAGAAAATGAAGGTAGGCCGAAGTACAGAGCCTAGAATGGAAAAAGGGTTCCTGCCACCGTCATGGAGGCTATCGTGATCGAGCAAGTGATACTCGGTGTGTTTCTGGTGCTGCCGCTCGTGATCGTGGCCGTGCTGTTTTCCGATGAACTCTGGCAGGAACACCGGCGCCAGCATCCGCGCGACGAGGATGCACCGCACATCGACTGGAAGCATCCGTGGCGCCGCGTGCGGCGCGGGCATTGACGGTTGCGCGCCAGCCGGATGCCGATCTTCCGCACCCGCCGCCACGCGGGCGTGAAGCCTGCGTGCGCCGTCGAACGCGGGCGAGCCGGGTGCGCATGCACCCGCTGTCCCGCTGCCGGCGTGCGGCCCGTTTCGATCCGATTGCGAGGCGCTGACGTGAACGACAGGCCATCTTCCCGGAAGCCGGACATCCCGCACGAAACGATCGACCTGCAGATCGCCGACGTGCTGGCCGGCATCACCTATCCCGCCAACAAGGACGCGATCGTCGACGCCGCGCGCGATGCGGGCGCCAGCAACGAAGTGCTGACGATGCTCGACGGGCTGCCCGAACAGGACTACGCGGACATCGACGCGGTCACCCGCTGGGTCGCCGGCAACTACGGGCCTGGTCTGGGGATTTGAGCGCGCGCCGATAACGCGCTAGGATCGGGCCGCACCGGTCGCGCGGCGGCCGGGACGCACACGCCCGGCGCACCGGCCGGGCGCTTGCGCGCGAGCGCGTCGGAGACCTCATGGAAGGCATCCTGATCCAGCACACCACGCGGCGGCAGTTCTGGTTCGGCGCGCTGTCCGCGCTCGTCATCCTGCTCGCGCTCGGCGTCGCCGCGCCGCATGCGAACGTCGCGCTGCCCGCGGTCGAACCGTTCATGCCGATGTGCGCGCTGACCGTGTTCTCCACCGCCTGCATCGCCGCGTTCTTCCTCGGCGCGCAGTTCGCCGTGTCGCGACAGCCCGTGCTCGGTGCGCTCGGCGGCGCCTACGCATTCACCGCGCTCGCCGTCGCGCTGCAGCTGCTGACGTTTCCCGGCGTGTTCGCGCCGCACGGCCTGTTCGGCGCGCGGCCGCAGAGCGCCGCGTGGATGTGGATCTTCTGGCACGGCGGCTTTCCGTGCTTCGTGATGCTGGCGCTGTTCGCGCGCGAACGCATGGTTCGCGCGCCGATCAGCGTGCAGCGCACCCGCCGGTGGACGATCGCGCTGATCGGCGGCCCCGCGCTCGCGGCCGCGCTGCTGTGCGTGCTGGCGCTGAACGCGCCGCTGCCGCCCGCCTTCCGTCCGCCCGGCGACATAGCCATGATGCCGGTCAATCCGGTCGCGCTCGTCGTCTGGACGCTCAACGTGAGCGCGCTCGCCGTCGTGCTGCTCACCGGCCGGCTGCGCACGACGCTCGACCTGTGGCTCGCGATCGCGATGCTCGCGTGCACCACCGACACCACGCTGAACCTGCTGAGCACGAACCGCTTCACGGTCGGCTGGTACGTGGCGCGCGTGTTCAGCATGTTCACGCCCGGCGTGCTCGTCTGCGTGCTCGCGTGGGAGGTGACGATGATGTACCAGCGGCTTTTCGAGGCGCACACGACGCTGATGCGCTCGTCCGCGCGCGACGGGCTGACGGGCGTCTACAACCGCAGCCACTTCAACGATCATTTCCACCTGCTGTTCCTGCAGGCGCGGCGGCAAGCCGAGCCGCTGTCGCTGCTGATGGTCGACGTCGATCACTTCAAGGCATACAACGACGCGTTCGGCCACGTGAAGGGCGATGCCTGCCTGATCGCCGTCGCGAATGCGCTGACGGGCGTCGTGCGCCGGCCCGCGGATCTCGTCGCGCGCTATGGCGGCGAGGAATTCGCGATCGTGCTGCCGAACACCGGCGTGCGCGGCGCGCGGCTCGTCGCGGAAGAAGCGCGCGAGGCCGTGCTGCGGCTCAATCTGTCGACGCATACGCCGGCGGGACGCGTGTCCGTCAGCGTCGGTTGCGCGACCGTGTCGCCCGATGAATTGTCGATGCCGGATGCGCTGATCGAAGCGGCCGATGCCGCGCTGTATCGTGCGAAGGATGCCGGGCGGAATCGGGTTCTCGTCGCCTGAAACCGTCTGCTGTGCGGGGCAATTGTTACGGTCATTTTGACCGGAATAATCCACCGTTACGGATTACGGCACGGGGATACGAACGCTTACATCCGGTGTTGCGGGCGCTCGCTATGCTGCGTTTCATATTGAACCCGAGCAGGTGAGCGTCATGAAGAAAATCCTTTTACTGATTGCCGGTGTCGCCGTGCTGCTGAGCGGCTGCGTCGTGGTGCCTGACGGCGGGTATTACGGTGGTGGCGGGTATTACCACCATCATCGTCATTGGGATTGAACGCGACGCTAGCCGAACCGCGCGAGATCGTTTCGCGCGCATCCGATGAAGCGAATGTTCGGGTCGCCTGATGCTGCGGGGAATCGCCCGCACGGCCGGCGGCCCGAATCCGATCCGCAATCGGCTGTCGGCTGCTTCTCGGTGAATTCTGTCTGCCGCTCGCTTCGATACAGAACCTACCCGGGCGGAAAGTCCTCATAGGACTTCGGGGCGTAGCCCCAGATTCTGGCCACATCGCCGCTGGCCTCGAACTCGAAGCCAATCTCGGCGAGCTTGCCCAACACCGACGCTGAGTGATCAATCACGTCGTGCCTCGGCGAGGCTTGTTCATGCAGCCCGATGTCGAACCACTCGACGCCCACGAACGGGAATGGCAGATGGTAGAACCACTCGACATCCCATCCCGACACATGACCGTTGACCCACTTTGACCGGTACGACGGCCGCCAGCCATTCAGGCCGCGCACGAAGGCAATCAGTTCGTTCCACTTGGTGTCGTTGGCCAGCGACCCGGCGAATTTCCGGCGCGCCAGGGACGCTACTTTTTCCTTGTCCATGCCGCGCGGCACGGCATCGGCCATCGGGAGGGCATTCATCTCGGCGTTCGCTTGGAATGCCGCTCACTTCCCGATACAGAACCTGCTGAAAATCACCCCCAGCAGGTCATCCGAAGTGAACTCCCCGGTAATCGCGTTGAGCTGCTCCTGCGCGAGCCTCAACTCCTCCGCGAACAAATCGAGCGACTGCGCGCGCTGCTCCGCATGATCGGCCGCCTGCGCAAGATGTTCCTGCGCCGAACGCAGCGCAATCAGATGCCGCTCGCGCGCGAGATAAACACCTTCCGCACCCGCCTGCCACCCCGCGATCCGCAGCAGCTCACCGCGCAGCATATCGATCCCGTCACCGCGCTTCGCCGACAGGTGCACCTCGGTGAGATCTCCCTCCGCCGCCGGATGCGCGACCGACGCCGGCGCGCCGGTCAGGTCCGTCTTGTTGAGCACGCGCACGACCGGCACACCCGCCGGGAAGCGCGCGGCGATCGCCGCGTCGTCCGCCGTCATCCCGCTGCGCGAATCGAGCAGATGCAGCACGACATCCGCGCGCTCGATCTCGCTCCACGTGCGCGCGATGCCGATCCGCTCGACTTCGTCCTCCGTCTCGCGCAGCCCCGCCGTATCGATGATGTGCAGCGGGATGCCCTCGACCTGGATCGTCTGCGCGACCTTGTCGCGCGTCGTGCCGGCGATCGGCGTGACGATCGCGAGCTCCGCGCCGGCCAGCGCGTTCAGCAGCGACGACTTGCCGACGTTCGGCTGCCCCGCGAGCACGACCGACAGGCCTTCGCGCAGCAGCGCGCCCTGCCGCGCATCGCCGAGCACGTGCGCGAGCTGCTCGCGGATGCGAGCAAGCTTGCCGCGCGCGTCCGCCGCCTCGAGAAAGTCGATCTCCTCTTCCGGGAAATCCAGCGTCGCCTCGACCAGCATCCGCAGCGTGATCACGTCGTCGACGAGCGCGTGGATCTGACGCGAGAACGCGCCGTCGAGCGAACGCCCGGCCGAGCGCGCCGCCGCCTCGGTGCTCGCCTCGATCAGGTCGGCCACCGCTTCGGCCTGCGCGAGATCCAGCTTGTCGTTCAGGAACGCGCGCCGCGTGAATTCGCCCGGCTCCGCGAGCCGCAGCCCGATCCCGCGCCCGGCGTCCAGGCAGCGCTGCAGCAGCAGCTGCATCACGATCGGCCCGCCGTGCCCCTGCAGTTCGAGCACATGCTCGCCCGTGTACGAATGGGGCGCCGGGAAATACAGCGCGATGCCGCGGTCGAGCGGCGCGCCGTGCGCGTCGAGGAACGGCACGTAGCTCGCATGACGCGGCGCGAGGCCTTGCCCGCACAGCGCGTCGATCAGCGGCAGCGCCGCCGCCTCGCCGCCCCGCCCGAACGACACGCGGACGACGCCGATGCCGCCCCGGCCGGCGGCGGTGGCAATGGCGACGATCGGATCGGAATCGGTAGCAAGCATGGCAATCGGAGGTTCAGCGGTGGAACGGCCAGCCCGTGCGGCATCGGCGCGCGGGCATCGGGACGCCGGCATTGTAGCGTGCCGGCACGCCCGTCACCGCCGCCGCACGACGCTTCGGACTCCCCTCAATTTATCTCGAAAGAGATAAGATAAATACTAGTCGAACCCGAATACACCTGGTCCGTTTCGGACAAGTATGGCCAATCGGGGCGACCTGCGCCCGCTCCTTGCGGCCGGCCATCGCTGCGGGATTAGCTTGGGATTCGTCTGACTAAGCTACGTTTATCCTGATTGGTTGTCTGAGAGCCGTTAGTCGAAATGCACAATCTCCCCCATGCCGACATCCGAAGAGAAAAAGGCGTTCTCCGAGCGCCTGAAATTCGCCTTGCAGCGCAGCCCGCACAAGATCACGGGTGCGACGGAGCTCGCCAACCAGTTCAACCTTCGCCATCGCGGCGAGCATCAGGTGTCGCCGCAGACGGCGCACAAGTGGCTGACGGGGCGCACCATTCCGACACAGGACAAACTGCGCACGCTCGCGGAATGGCTGCGCGTCGAACTCCACTGGCTGCACTACGGCCCGTCGCCGAACGCCGCGGCGCGCTCGACGCCCCAACCGCTGCCGCGCGACGAGCGCTATCCGCCGACACCCGAGACGATCGAACTCGCGTCGAAGATCGAGGCGCTGTCGCCGCACCATCGCTACCTGGTTCAGGAACTGATCGAGCAGTTCTACGGCGATTCGCCGAAACGCTGAGCGCCGCCGCGCCAAACAAAAAGCCGCATGACCCGAAGGCCATGCGGCTTTTTTGCATCTTCGCGGCCGGCTGCGCGGGCGGAGCGTTGCCGCCCCCGCGCCGGCCCGCCGTCAGGCGGTTTTCTTCGCGGCCCCGATCGTGCGGGTGATGTAGTACTGCTGCGCGATCGACAGCACGTTGTTCACGACGTAGTACAGCACGAGGCCCGCCGGGAAGAAGAAGAACATGACCGAGAACGCGATCGGCATGAACATCATCATCTTCGCCTGCACCGGGTCCGGCGGCGTCGGGTTCAGCTTGGTCTGCACGAACATCGAGACGGCCATCAGCACCGGCAGGATGAAGTACGGATCGCGCTGCGACAGGTCGTGGATCCACAGAATCCACGGCGCGCCGCGCATTTCCACCGACGCGAGCAGCACCCAGTACAGCGAGATGAACACCGGGATCTGGATCACGACCGGCAGGCAGCCGCCGAACGGATTGACCTTCTCGGTCTTGTACAGCTCCATCAGCGCGGCGTTCATCTTCTGCGGATCGCTCTTGAAGCGTTCGCGCAGCGCCTGCATGCGCGGCGTGATTTCCTTCATGCGCGCCATCGACTTGTAGCTCGCGGCCGACAGCGGGAAGAACACGGCCTTGATCAAGAGCGTCAGCAGCACGATCGCCCAGCCCCAGTTGCCGACGAAGCCGTGGATCTTCTCGAGCAGCCAGAACAGCGGCTTCGCGATGATCGTCACCCAGCCGTAGTCCTTCACCAGCTCCAGGCCCGGCGCGATGCCTTCCAGCATGCGCTCTTCTTCCGGGCCGGCGAACAGGCGCGCCGACACGTCGACCGACTGGCCCGGCGCGATCGCCGCGACCGGCTGCTTCACGCCGACGCGGTACAGCGTCGGATCGATCTTTTCAGCGTAGATGTCACGCTTCGCGCCCTGCTGCGGAATCCACGCCGACGCGAAGTAGTGCTGCACCATCGCAACCCAGCCGTTGTCGGCCGACTTCTCGAAGGTCGCCTTGTTCTTGTCCAGATCGCCGAAGTCGATCTTCTGGAAGTGCTTCGTATCCGTGTAGACCGCCGGCCCGAGGAACGTATGCGAGAACATCGGCGTCTCGACCGGCGTATTGTCGCGCACGAGTTCCATGTAGACCGTCGGCGACACCGGCGCGGCGCCGACGTTGTCGATCTTGGTATCGACGCCGATCACGTAGCTGCCGCGCGTGAACGTATACGTCTTCACGACCTTCACGCCGCCCTTCACCGGCGATTCGAACGACAGCTTCAGCGCGTTCTGGTCGGCCGCCAGCGACGTCGCGCCCGCGTTGACCTGCGAGTAGACGTCGTTGTGGTTCGGGAAGTCGCCGCCGA
The DNA here is from genome assembly GCF_902830275.1 of Burkholderia stagnalis. GTDB lineage: Bacteria > Pseudomonadota > Gammaproteobacteria > Burkholderiales > Burkholderiaceae > Burkholderia > Burkholderia stagnalis. The sequence goes on from NZ_CADESW010000006.1 coordinate 351,770, forward strand.
GCAGGCCCGTGCGCGCGAGGTACGTGTGGCCGGCCGTGTGGTCGAACAGCGTGATGTACAGGTCCGGCTGCTTGCCGTCACCCTGCTTCTTCAGCGTGAGCTTCGCGAGCGTGCCGCCGCGCGTGTCGATCTCGCCGTCGTACACATCGGTCGAGAACTTCACGAGCTGCGCCTGCGCGGCCGGAGCCGTCGTCGCGGGCGCCGTGCCGGTGGCCGCCGCGGGCACGCCGCCTGCCGTGGTCGCGGCATTACCGGCCGCGCCGGTGCCGGATGCGCCGCCTGCTGCCGCCGGGGCCGTCTGCGTGGTGTTCGGGAAGAACATCGACGGGCGTCCATGGGACCGCTGCCAGTTGTCGTACAGCATGACAGCTGACATGAAGAAGATCACCCATAGGACGGTGCGTTTGATATCCATGCGTTGTCTCAGAGTCGATGGGACCGCGCTTCGGCCTGGCCGCGAGCGCGTGTGTCGGAGTTGGGCGGCGGAACGAGGTCGACGCCGCCCGCGGAAAACGGGTGGCATCGGCACACGCGCCTGACGGCGAGATACGCGCCGCGCGCGGCGCCATGATACTGGATTGCCTCGCGCGCGTAATCCGAACAGGAAGGATAAAAACGGCAACGGTTGCCGAGCAGCGGACTCACGGCAACCTTGTAGAAACGCAGCAACGCGATCAGAACCGTTTGCATACCAGGGGCGGCGTCAGGGCAGCGCCGCTTCAAAGCCGGCCGGGCAGGCGCGAACGCCGCCGCGGCGGGCGGTGCGTCACTCGGACGCGGGCTTCGACGCACGGCGGACGATCTCCCGGGCTGCCCGATCGAGCAGCTCGCGGATCTCGGCCGCGCACATCGCCGCGAGCGGGGCGGAAGCCGCGCTCGGCAGCGCTTTCTTGTCGAAGCGCGTGTGCTGGCGCAGCAGCACGTCGTAACCGGCGAACTCGGCCCGGCGCAGGCGAAACGCATCGCGTGCGAGCCGCTTCACGAGGTTGCGCGTCACTGCGCGCGGCGCATACTTCTTGCCGACGACGAGCCCCAGTCGGGCGGGCTGGCCCGTCGGCTTGCCGTAAATCACGAAGTGCGCGGAGCGCCGCCACGGGCGCAAACGAAAAACGGATGAAAATTCATCCGTTTTCAGAAGTCGCGCAGCTTTCGGAAAGGCGGCCTTCGTCTGCAACGGATTCGCACCCGGCTCGACGGCCCCCTCCGCAGGACTGCGGACGGCGGTCACAGCGCGCAGCCTGCCTTAGATGGCCAGGCGCTTGCGGCCCTTCGCGCGGCGTGCGTTGATGACCTTGCGGCCACCTGCCGTCTTCATGCGGACACGGAAGCCGTGGGTGCGCTTGCGACGGGTCACGGACGGTTGGTAAGTACGTTTCATGATGCTCTCACTTGTTCGAGAATGTCGAAATTCAGGGGACCGCGTGCCCTTACCAGGACGCCTTCGGGCGAACGCAATCGCCGGAAATACAGGATTGGTTTTCGCGGAACCCGCTATTTAATCCGTTTTTCTCTTGACGGTCAACACTTTAGAAGCTATCCAAGTGCGTCAGCACTCTGCGATCCGGCCCCGCACCCCACAGCACAGCCCTGTGGATAACTCACGCTGTGGCCGTTTTTGCGGGTAGAATCTCGCCTTATCTCCAAGAATCCCGCACGCCGCTTCGGCTCGCGCCTGCCTCTCCACCGCTGTGACGCAGGGCCCCGAGGCATGCTCGCACGACCGCTTCGGGCCTTGTTGCGCATCCGCGACAAGGGCGACGGCGAGCCATAGTGCACGCAAAAAACGACAGTTACTTGATGAACGATTTCTGGCAACACTGTTCCGCACTGCTGGAGCGCGAGCTGACGCCCCAGCAGTACGTGACGTGGATCAAACCCTTGGCCCCGGTGGCCTTCGATGCGGCGGCGAACACGCTGTCCATCGCCGCGCCGAACCGCTTCAAGCTGGACTGGGTCAAGAGCCAGTTTTCGGGACGGATCTCCGATCTGGCCCGGGATTTCTGGAATGCGCCGATCGAAGTCCAGTTCGTCCTCGATCCGAAGGCAGGCATGCGCAGTGCGGCGCCCGGCGCCGCACCGGCCGCGCCGCGCGCCCCGCTGGCACCGGCCAGCGGCCCGGCCGCGACCGTGGCCGCGATTGCCGCGAACCTCGCCGCAGCCGCGGCGGGCGCCCCTGCCGCTGCCGCGCCGATCGACGCGCCGCTGAGCCCGCAGGCCGCCGCACACCTGCACGCCGACGATGCCGACATCGACCTGCCGAGCCTGCCCGCGCATGAAGCGGCCGCGGGCCGCCGCACCTGGCGGCCGGGCAACGGGGCCGCGCCGGCCGCCGCCGGCGAGAGCGATTCGATGTACGAGCGCTCGAAGCTGAACCCGGTGCTCACGTTCGACAACTTCGTGACGGGTAAGGCGAACCAGCTCGCGCGCGCCGCCGCGATCCAGGTCGCGGACAACCCCGGCATCTCGTACAACCCGCTGTTCCTGTACGGCGGCGTCGGCCTCGGCAAGACCCACCTGATCCACGCGATCGGCAACCAGCTGCTGCTCGACAAGCCGGGCGCGCGAATCCGCTACATCCACGCCGAACAGTACGTTTCGGACGTCGTGAAGGCGTACCAGCGCAAGGCGTTCGACGATTTCAAGCGCTACTATCATTCGCTCGACCTGCTGCTGATCGACGATATCCAGTTCTTCTCCGGCAAGTCGCGCACGCAGGAGGAATTCTTCTACGCGTTCGAGGCGCTGGTCGCGAACAAGGCGCAGGTGATCATCACCAGCGACACGTACCCGAAGGAGATTTCGGGGATCGACGACCGCCTGATCTCGCGCTTCGATTCGGGCCTGACCGTCGCGATCGAGCCGCCCGAGCTGGAAATGCGGGTCGCGATCCTGATGCGCAAGGCGCAGTCGGAAGGCGTGAACCTGTCGGAGGACGTCGCGTTCTTCGTCGCGAAGCACCTGCGCTCGAACGTGCGCGAGCTCGAAGGCGCGCTGCGCAAGATCCTCGCGTATTCGAAGTTCCACGGCCGCGAGATCTCGATCGAGCTGACCAAGGAAGCGCTGAAGGACCTGCTGACCGTGCAGAACCGGCAGATTTCGGTCGAGAACATCCAGAAGACCGTCGCCGATTTCTACAACATCAAGGTCGCCGACATGTATTCGAAGAAGCGCCCCGCGAACATCGCGCGGCCGCGGCAGATCGCGATGTACCTCGCGAAGGAGCTCACGCAGAAGAGCCTGCCGGAAATCGGCGAGCTGTTCGGCGGGCGCGATCACACCACCGTGCTGCACGCGGTGCGCAAGATCGCCGACGAGCGGAGCAAGGATGCGCAGCTCAACCACGAGCTGCACGTGCTGGAACAGACGCTGAAGGGCTGACCGGCGCGCCCGGTTGAGAATTCGGCGTCCGCCCCAATTTAAGGGGGGCGGTTCGGTTTTGAGGCACAATATAGGTTTGACCGCTCCGGCGGGGGCGGGCCATGAGCCCGGCCGACGGGGCGTTGCGAGGCTGCTGCAGGCCGTTATCTCAACGAAGGAACTCTATGCAACTGGTCAAGACCGAACGAGACACCCTCCTCAGGCCGCTGCAAACGGTCAGCGGCATCGTCGAACGCCGCCACACGTTGCCGATCCTCGCCAACCTGCTGATCACCAAGAACGGCGCGGACGTTTCGTTCCTGTCGACCGACCTCGAGCTGCAGATCACCACGCACGCCGATTTCGGCGTGGGCGGCGACCAAGTGGCGACCACCGTTGCCGCGCGGAAGCTGCTCGACATCCTGCGCGCGATGCCTGACGGCCAGGTCACGCTGTCGCTCGCCGACAAGCGCCTGACGGTGCAGTCGGGCAAGAGCCGCTTCGCACTGCAGACGCTCGCGGCCGACGAGTTCCCGACCGTCGCGCAGGCGAAGGATTTCGGCGCGAACCTGAGCGTGCCGCAGAAGTCGTTCCGCCAGCTGCTCGGCATGGTGCACTTCGCGATGGCGCAGCAGGACATCCGCTACTACCTGAACGGCATGCTGCTCGTCGTCGACGGCGACCAGCTGATGGCGGTTGCGACCGACGGCCACCGCCTCGCGTTCTCGTCGATGAAGATCGAGGGCGGTGCGTTCGGCCGCCAGGAAGTGATCGTGCCGCGCAAGACCATCCTCGAGCTGCAGCGCCTGCTCGAGGACATCGACGACACCGTCACCATCGACATCGCGCAAACCCAGGCCAAGTTCACGTTCGGCCAGGTCGAGCTCGTGTCGAAGCTGGTCGAGGGCAAGTTCCCCGACTTCCAGCGCGTGATCCCGAAGGCGCACAAGAACACGTTCGAGATCGGCCGTGAGGAACTGCAGCGTTCGCTGCAGCGCGCGGCGATCCTGACCTCGGACAAGTTCAAGGGCGTGCGCTGCATCATCGCGCCGGGCCAGCTGAAGATCATGTCGACCAACGCCGACCAGGAAGAGGCGCAGGAAGAACTGGAAATCGCCTACCAGGGCGACACCGTCGACATCGGCTTCAACGTCACGTACCTCCTCGACGTGCTCGCGAACCTGAAGGTGGACACCGTGCAGGTGAGCCTCGGCGACGCGAGCTCGAGCGCCCTGATCACGGTGCCCGAGAACGACGAGTTCAAGTATGTCGTGATGCCGATGCGCATCTGACGCGCGCGACATCACGACACACACCAGGGGGCGGCAAGCCCCTTTGGCGTTTTTATGGCGAATCGAAAACCCCTCCTTTTGGCGCCGGGCCGGTGCCTTGGACGGGTCAGTAAACCTGGAGCGGCCCGGCGTTTTCGCGAGAAAACGCACCACGGCGCCGCTTGAGTGGCCTCGCAGAACCGGAAGATATCCATGAGTGAACAGCACAATACGCAGCCCGATAACAGCAGCTACGGCGCCTCGTCGATCCAGATCCTCGAGGGTCTGGAGGCGGTGCGCAAGCGCCCCGGGATGTACATCGGCGACACGTCGGACGGCACCGGTCTGCACCACCTCGTGTTCGAGGTGCTCGACAACTCGATCGACGAAGCGCTGGCCGGCTATTGCAACGACATCCACGTGACGATTCACGCCGACAACTCGATTTCCGTGACCGACAACGGCCGCGGGATTCCGACCGACGTGAAGATGAACGACAAGCACGAGCCGAAGCGCAGCGCCGCCGAGATCGTGATGACCGAGCTGCATGCGGGCGGCAAGTTCGACCAGAACAGCTACAAGGTGTCCGGCGGCCTGCACGGCGTGGGCGTGTCGTGCGTGAACGCGCTGTCGAGCTGGCTGCGCCTCACCGTGCGCCGCGACGGCAAGAAGCGGTTCATGGAGTTCCATCGCGGCGTCGCGCAGGATCGCGTGCTCGAAATGGTCGACGGCGTGGAAGTGTCGCCGATGCTGGTGACCGGCGATACCGAGAACCGCGGCACCGAAGTGCACTTCATGGCCGATCCGACGATCTTCGGCACCGTCGAGTATCACTACGACATTCTTGCGAAGCGGATGCGCGAGCTTTCGTTCCTGAACAACGGCGTGCGGATTCGTCTCACCGATCTGCGTACCGGCAAGGAAGACGATTTCGCGTTCGCCGGCGGGGTGAAGGGCTTCGTCGAGTACATCAACAAGACGAAGAGCAACCTGCACCCGACCATCTTCCACGTGAACGGCGAGAAGGATGGCGTGGGCGTGGAAGTCGCGATGCAGTGGAACGACAGCTACAACGAAAACGTGCTGTGCTTCACGAACAACATTCCGCAGCGGGATGGCGGCACGCACCTCACCGGCCTGCGGGCCGCGATGACGCGCGTCATCAACAAGTACATCGCCGATAACGAAATCGCGAAGAAGGCGAAGGTCGAGACGTCCGGCGACGACATGCGCGAAGGTTTGTCCTGCGTGCTGTCGGTGAAGGTGCCGGAGCCGAAGTTCAGCTCGCAGACGAAGGACAAGCTGGTTTCTTCGGAAGTGCGTGCGCCGGTCGAGGAAGTCGTGGCGAAGGCGCTGGAAGAGTTCCTGCTCGAAACGCCGAACGACGCGAAGATCATCTGCGGGAAGATCGTCGAAGCGGCTCGCGCGCGGGATGCGGCGCGGAAGGCGCGTGAGATGACGCGACGCAAGGGCGTGCTCGACGGCGTCGGGCTGCCGGGCAAGCTTGCTGATTGCCAGGAGAAAGACCCGGCAAAGTGCGAAATCTACATCGTCGAGGGTGACTCGGCAGGTGGGTCGGCCAAGCAAGGGCGTGACCGGAAGTTCCAGGCGATCCTGCCGCTGCGCGGCAAGGTGCTGAACGTCGAGAAGGCGCGGTACGACAAGCTGCTGTCGTCGGAGCAGATCGTGACGCTCGTGACCGCGCTTGGTTGCGGGATCGGCAAAGAAGACTACAACCTCGACAAGCTTCGGTACCACCGCATCATCATCATGACCGACGCGGACGTCGACGGTGCGCATATTCGGACGCTGCTGCTCACGTTCCTCTATCGGCAGATGCCGGACATGATCGAGCGCGGGTATGTGTATATCGCGCAGCCGCCGCTTTACAAGATCAAGGCGGGTAAGGATGAGCGGTATCTGAAGGATGATTCGGAGCTCAACGCGCATATGCTGCGGTTGGCGCTGCAAGGGTCGGAGCTGGTGCCGGGTGAGAATGCGGCCGCGATTTCGGGGGATGCGCTTGGGGAGCTTGCTAGGTCGTATCTGATGTCGCAGAGCGTGATCGGGCGACTCAGCCGGTTGTATGACCCGGCGGCGCTTGAGGCGGTGATGGATGGGGTTGTGATCGATCTGTCCAGCGAGGAGTCGACGGAGGCTTCGGCGAAGGCACTGCATGCGGCGTTGCATGATGAGGCGCTTAAGAATGAAGTGCGGGTGGTGCCTTCGTATGATCCGGTGCGGGAGCTGCGGTCGCTGCGGGTTGAGCGCGCGCATCACGGGAATGTGCGGGTTTCCGTCATCGATGAAGAGTTCCAGCACACGGCGGATTATCAGCAGCTCGTGAACACCGCGAATACGTTCAAGGGGCTCATTGGGGAAGGTGCGGTCATCAAGCGCGGGGAGCGCAGCATGGCTGTGGCGGACTTCAAGAGTGCTATGAAGTGGTTGCTCGCCGACGCTGAACGCAACGTGTCGAAGCAGCGGTATAAGGGGCTGGGGGAGATGAACCCCGAGCAACTGTGGGAAACGACGATGGATCCGGCGGTAAGGCGGTTGCTGCGCGTGCAGATCGAAGATGCGATTGCGGCGGATGGGATCTTTACTACCCTTATGGGGGATGAGGTTGAGCCTCGTAGGGCGTTTATCGAGTCGAATGCGTTGAGGGCGGGGAATATTGATGTTTGATCTTGAGTGTAGATAACACCACAACCTGAGAAACACGGACCCATAAGTTGCAAAACTTATGGGTTTTTTCGTTAACAGCCAATTAGCGAACAGCTCATTTGCATCGACCGTTCCCAAAGATTTCAAGAGAAGATGGCCGGCCGGCTTCTGTTTTCGGATGAGCCTGCCTTCGTAGTTACCCGCACATGCGTCGAATCCTCTGAGTAACCGTCTTGAGAGTCAAGCGAAATGAATGTTCGGACTCCAGTTGATGCGGTGTTTTGCGATCGAGTTGAGGATGGTAAGCAGCTTGCGCATTGCGGCAACCAGCGCGACATTCTTTCACTTGCCCGCCTGGACGAGCCGCTGGTAATAGTCGCGCAACACGGGATTGTGACGCACGGTAGTCAGCGTAGCCATGTACAGGGCACGGCGTACGTCAGCGCGGCCGCCCCAGATGGTTCGCTGTCCGCGCATGAGCCCGGAGTCACGGTTCAGTGGCGCCACGCCTACCAGGGCAGCGATGCGTCGTCGGTCAAGCTTGCCCAGTTCCGGCAGTTCTGCGAGCAGCACCGCGACACTGGCTGCGCCGATGCCGGGTACGCTGCGCAGCGCCTGAGCCAGTTGAGCGTGATGGCGTTCGATATGCGAGCCGACCTCGGCGTCGCTGTCACCGAGTTCGTGCCTGAGAAAGGGAGGTATCCGGAATTTCGTGTGTGAGGCGGGTTGAGATTCAGACTCCGATGTTGAATCGTTCCGGGTAAAGCAGTGCGAACTGCGTCATCGCACTCTTCCAATCGTGCCGGGAGCCGGTCCATTTGGCCACGACGTTGCGCAGCGCCAGCCAGATCAGTTTGAGCGCGGCCTCGTCCGACGGGAAGTGGCCGCGCGCCTTGATGATCTTCCGAAGCTGCATGTGCAGCGACTCGATCGCGTTGGTCGTATATACGATTTTCCGGATATCCGGCGCGAAGGCGTAGAACGGAATCACCTGATCCCAGGCTCGGCGCCAGAGCGCGGCAATCGGAGGGTATTTAGTACCCCACGGGCTCGTATCGAACGCGTCCAGCGCCAC
>NZ_CADESW010000007.1 GCF_902830275.1 Burkholderia stagnalis
CGAGCGGCCTCATAGTTCGCTCGGCTATCTGACGCCTGCGCAGTTCGCCCGGGCGCACGACGCGAAGCAGCAGTTTTTAACCTCGGACTCTAACTGCAGTTCGGACTAAAACCGGGGGCAGGTCAAATGTCCTCTCGCTCGTCGATGAACTTGGCGTCGGACTGAATCAGGCCGATAAGCTGCTCTCGGTTAAGGGTAAGCTTGCCGGGCTTCTCCTGCGTCATGCGGGAGATCAGCCCCATAATGTAGTCGTAGTCGATGACGGCTGAAGCGAAGAGCACAAATTCGAAATCAAGTTGCTGCACCTCGGGCAGAGCCTGGTCGCCTTCCTTGTCCTGCTGCTCCTTGAGCCGTTTGGCGGTCTCCAAATACACGCCTTTGAAACCTTGCAACTGCTCGGGTGGCGTGATCTGGCTGATCTGCGTTTTTTGCTCCTCGCTCAAGTCGGTGTACTGATCGAGCTGGGTCTTGAAGCGCTGCACTTCCTTGAATAGATTGACGAACTGGCTGCGCGCTGCGTCGCCCCTGAGGTTAACCACCTCTTCCGGCGCATTAGCTAGCCCCTGCGATTGCATGAAATCGGCCAGCTTCTGCATGGCCGTCTGCAGACTATCAATGACCTCGGGTGCAGGATCCACCAGCCAGATCTCGCGCGGATTGTTGATCTTCTCTCCAGAGAAGAGTGCAATGGCTTCTTCCACGGGCTTTTGCTGCTGACGGAAGTCCAAAATGTTGCCGTAGGGCTTGCTGTCGTTGAGCACGCGGTTGGTACGCGAGAAAGCCTGAATCAGCCCATGGTGCTTGAGGTTCTTATCCACGTACAGGGCATTGAGGTACTTGGAGTCGAAGCCGGTAAGCAGCATGTCCACCACGATAGTGATGTCGATCTTCTGGGTGTGCGGCAGATCGGCATTAGAGTATTGCTGATCCTTGATGCGTTTTTGCACGTCCTGATAGTACAGATCGAACTCGCCGATACGGTGGTTGGTGCCGAAGCGAGCGTTGTAGTCGGCAATGATGCGGGTGAGTGCGGCTTTCTTGCCCTCCGGGTCCTCTTGGTTGTCTTCCTTTTCCTGCGGCAGGTCCTCCTGAATCTGCTGCACATCCCTGTTGCCCTCGGCGGGCGGGGAAAATACGCAAGCTAAGTTCAGCGGCTGAAAGGTGTTGTCTTCTTCCAGTTTCTTGGCCTGAAGCGTTTTGAAAGCCTCGAAATACTCTATAGCGTCGTTGATGCGGGCGGTGGCCAGTACAGCGTTGAACTTGCGCCCGTTAGTGGCGGCATCGTGCTTCGCGAGGATAGTTTCGATGACCTTGGCCTTGGCCAAGCCTTCGCCAGGCTTGGGCGGATTCTTGCCCTCGGGCTTGAAGTAGTCCACGTGAAAGCGCAGGACGTTGCGGTCTTCGATAGCGTGGGTGATGGTGTACTGGTGCAGGCAGCGCTGGAAAAGGTCGTCCGTGGTGCGGTAGCTGGCCTGTTGCCCCTCGACCTGTTGATAGCTGGCGTTCTGCTCGAAGATGGGCGTTCCGGTGAAGCCGAACAACTGGGCATTGGGAAAGAACTCCTTGATGGCCTTATGGTTCTCTCCGAATTGCGATCGGTGGCATTCGTCAAAGATGAACACCATGCGTTGGTTCCGCAGTGGCTCAAGGCGCTCCTTGTAGTTGCGCTTGTTGGTGCCGTCGAGTGCCAACCCCAGCTTCTGGATGGTAGTGACGATGACCTTGTCTGCGTAGTCGTCAGACAGCAGGCGGCGCACCAATGCTTCAGTGTTGGTGTTCTCCTCGACGCAACCTTCCTGGAAGCGATTGAATTCCTCTCGGGTTTGACGATCTAGGTCTTTGCGGTCCACCACGAACAAGCATTTGTCGATGTCCGGGTTGTCCTTGAGCAGAGTCGAGGCCTTGAACGAGGTAAGCGTCTTGCCGCTGCCGGTGGTGTGCCAGATGTAACCGTTGCCGCAGTTTTGGTGGATGCAGTCCACGATGGCCTTCACGGCGTAGATTTGGTATGGCCGCATCATGAGCAGCTTTTGCTCACTGGCCACCAACACCATGTAGCGGCTGATCATCTGCCCCAACGTGCACTTGGCCAAAAATTTCTCGGCAAAGCTATCCAGTTGCGTGATCTTCTTGTTGTCTTCGCTCGCGAACTGGTAAACAGGCAAGAATCGTTCATCAGCATTGAAGCTGAAGTGGCGCGCGTTGTTGTTGGCAAAGTACCAGGTATCGGCGCGGTTGCTAACGATGAAGAGCTGGACGAAGCACAGCAGCGTCCTACCGTACCCGTTGCCGGGGGCGCCTTTGTAATTGACGATCTGTTGCATGGCCCGACGCGGGCTGACGTCCAGCGTTTTCAGCTCGATTTGCACCACCGGCACACCGTTGATCAGCAGCATCACGTCGTACCGGTGATGGCTGTTGTCAGTGTTGATACGCAACTGATTGATCACCTCGAAGTCGTTTTTGCACCAGTCGCGGATATTGACGAGGGTGTAGTTCAGCGGCGTTCCGTCGTCGCGCTCGAAGCTGTTGATGTTGCGCAGCGTCTGGGCGGCGTTGTAGACGTCAGGAGTGATGATGCTGTCGAGCAAGCGCTGAAACTCGCTGTCGGTCAGGCGTACCCTATTTAGCGCCTCAAACTTCGCGCGGAAGTTGGCTTCGAGAGCGGTGCGGTCGCGGATATCGGGCCTATAGCTGTACTTGAGGTCACCAAGTTTGGTGATCAGCTCCTGCTCGATCTGATTTTCTGTTGAGGTCATGAATTCGTTCCTACCGTCGATCGCCCGTTGGTTTATCGAGTGGGTTTGCCCTTGGTAGCCCATCGGAGCCACGTCAGGCGCTCCCTTTGGCGATTTCATCACCTGGGTGATCCAGCCTTAGCTCATGCGTTCGGGCGTACTCCAAGATCAGAATTTCGATCATGGACGCGACAGAGCGTCGCTCGCGCTCCGCCGCCAAACGCAAGAGCTGCTTGATGTCGGCAGAGGTCCGGATAGAAAGGGTTTCGTCCTTCAGGCGTGACATGGCGGCGTCTCGTCAATCAAGTGACGCAAATGTACTGCCTTTTGCATTATTTCCGCAATACCCAAGAACCGGCGTGCTGTGACTTGGCTTCGGTAATGGGGACCCGAAAGTGTGCCAACGGTCGGTATTCGAAGCCGTTGGTGACCTCTATACCGTTCGGCTATTCTGCACGACGCGTACCCATCAAGTGATGTGCTTCCCTTAGACAAACTGCAGCACGGCAAATGGCGCGGGGCGCATGAGGTGCTATATGAACGCGTCCCGTTTGCAACAGTTTTCGTGTGTTCCGACAGACAGGATGGGCTGCAGCTCTATAAGACCTATCCGTCATTTCGTGGGCGAGGCAATGGAATGGACGCCTCCCACGCCCGGGATCGCGCTGACTGCTTTCACTGCCCGGTCATCCTTTTGCCATTCGCGCATCCGACGCTCGATCTCGGCTATCTGCCCATCGAGTCGGGCCAGCCCGTTCCATTGTTCGCGTAACGTATCGATCAGCGCCGCAGGCAGCCGCTGCGCAATCCGGCCAAGCGCGGCGGGTATTTCCTCGTTCAACCTCGCCCGCCCCTTGCTCATCACCTCACCGTATTCCGTCAGTAACCCACGCAATCCATTGATCTGCATCGTGCGGAACTTCACCAACTGCTCGCGCATCCGGTGCAGCGCCAGCATCGCCTGCTGCATCTCGGTCTTCACCGCTACCGGCTTGCCCGGCTGCTGCACCGCCAGCCAAATCGCCCGCGCATCGGCCGCATCGCTCTTGTTGCGAATGTTGAACGCCTTCACGAACTCCGCCGGCATCAACCGGACCTCGTGACCCATCCGTCTGAGTTGCCGCGCCCAGTGATGAGCCCCACCACATGCCTTCATCCCGATCAGACACGACGTACGGTTCGCGAAGTACTCCAGAAACTTCGCCCGCTTGACCGGCTTGTTCACGATCTCTCCTGTTGCCTGACCAACGTAATGCACCTGGAACACGTTCTTGGCGATGTCTACGCCCACTGCCATACTGTTCATCGTGGATCCTCCGGTTGCCGGGAAATGCTTGCATTTTCCACTTGGGCACTTCGATGCCGTTGGCCCGTGAGGATCCACCCACTTCCTTTGCTCTCACGGTCTCGGGTGGGACGCGTTCATTTCAATTCTCCACGCGCCCCCCCACGCAGCGGGGCATCTAGCAAGCCAGAATGCAAAGAAGTCTGTCTGAGTGCCCTCAGTCTCGACGACCTCACCAAGACGAGTATCTGCTCAATAGTGAGCAGATACAGAATAGATGGGGACATTGCGGATCTTGGTTGCACTTCGAGTCAAAGTCCTGCGTCGACATCATGCTCGGTCCGATGCCCCCAAGGAGCCGGCTTATAACGCTGTACTTCATCGCACGCTCGACGCGCCACCACCGAGGTGCGCCGCTAGCTACGATTCCGAGAAAGCCGGTATATTGGCAAACTCAAGACACTTCAAATTATTTGCCGGGGATTTCACGTGCCGCATACGCTCACTGCAAAAGAACAAACGCTGCAGAAGATTTTCAGCGATGAGTATGTATTCACCATCCCAGGTTATCAACGCCCCTATTCCTGGGGGAGCGACCAGGCGCAGGAGCTCTTGGACGATTTGCTGAGTGCGCTCGAAGTGTCCCCGGAGCAACTCGGGGATGGTGTGCCGTATTTTCTTGGCACCATCGTACTCATAAAGGGCGAAGCATCGCCTGACGCCACCGTTGTCGATGGCCAGCAGCGCTTGACCACGCTGACACTGCTTCTTTCCGCAATTAGAGCCACAATCAGTGACCGTGCGGTGCAGACCGGTATCACGAAACGTATTTACGAACACGGAGACGTCGTCTCGGCCACCGAAGCCAGCTACCGCCTGTCTTTGCGCGAACGAGACAGAGATTTCTTCCGTCACTACATCCAACACGAAGACGGCCTCACCAAACTCATTGAGTTGAATTCGACTCTACCCAGCGCGCAGGAGCGGTTGAGAGCAAACGCCCGGGTCTTCATGAACGGGCTGTCGGATTTGGATGAATCCGAGCTAATAAGGCTGGTCCAGTTCATAATCACACGTTGCTATCTCGTCACCGTAGCTACTCCAGACCTCGATTCCGCATATCGCATTTTTGGAGTTCTCAATAGTCGCGGCCTCGATTTGAGCGCTACGGATATTTTGAAGGCGGAAATCATTGGGGGCATCGAATCTGGACTGCGTGAGACGTACACAAAAAAATGGGAAGACGCTGAGGAGGACTTGGGGCGCGACGAGTTCGGCGACCTATTCAGCCATATCCGAATGGTGTACCGCAAAGCCAAGCCGCAAGGGACATTGCTGAAAGAGTTCAAGGAGCACGTTACACAGGCAACTGAGCCGCAGACGTTTGTCGACACTGTGCTTCTACCGATGGCGAGAGCGCTCGCTGCGCTCTCCGACGCCGATTACGCCAGCACATTGCATGCGGAGCTCGTAAACGAGCACCTGCGTTGGCTTAACAAGCTGGAATTCAAGGACTGGTTGCCGCCTGCCTTGGCCTTTTACGTGCGGCATTCCGAGCAGCCGGCCCGGATGTTGGCTTTCTTCCGCGACCTCGAACGCCTTGCGTATTCGATGCTCGCACGAAAAATTGGGGTTAATGGTCGTATTGAACGCTTCTCTACATTAACGGGCGCCATCGAAAACGGCCAAAATTTGTTCGCCGAGGCATCGCCGCTGCAACTTTCTCCGAGTGAGCAATACGACGCCTATTCGGTGCTGAGCGGCCCGCTGTATGACACGCACTCCGCACGTGCCGTAGCGCTGTTGCTCTTGCGCCTGGACCGTCTTTTGTCCGATGGCTCCGCGGTGTACGAACACGAGGTCGTCTCGGTCGAACATGTGATGCCCCAACAGCCCGCGCCGAACAGCCAATGGGCGACGTGGGTTCCCGATACGAAAATCTATCAAAGCTGGGTCCATCGGCTTGGCAACCTCGTGCTACTGAGCCGCAAGAAGAATAGCTCCGCGAGCAATCGAGAGTTTTCCTGGAAGAAGAATTCCTATTTCACCAAAGGCGGTGTTTCCGGCTTCGCTCTTACAACTCAAGTGCTGCAGCATTCGGAATGGACCGTGGACATCATGCAAGCACAGCAGGCTTCGGTGATGAAGGTGTTCGAGACGCACTGGCGTCTGGAGGACCGCAAGAGCAAGTCGGAAATTTCTAAGGAATTGCTGGGCGAACTGTCATCGGACAGCGATGGCATCTACTTCGAGCTGGAAAGTGCCAAGCACGGCCTCGCCGCAGTGGCACGGAAAAGTAGCAGCTCGTTCACCATTCTCGCGCAGTCGCAGGCACGATTGGATTGGACGGGGCAGCCCCATTCATATCAACAGTTGCGAGAGAGTTTGCAGAAATTCGGTTCTCTACAAGTGTCGGCGGACGGCTCCCATCTGGTTTTCACACGGGATGTGAACTTCGTCAGTCCCAGTGCCGCCTCCGCTACGGTCTTGGGCAGAACGGACAATGGGCGGAATTCGTGGCGACTCAAAGGAACGACGATTACGTATGCCGCTTGGCAAGACAATTTGCCGGCCGACCAATCGGCTAGCGAGACCGAACCAGGTAACCAGTGATTTCGTGGCGAGGTCAACTCGCCATGAGCCCCTATCGGTCACGCTGCCTAGGCAAATTCGTTGCGCGCCGACACCTTGTTGCACTGGCCTAAACAACGAGCTGGTACGACAAGCGGGTGTAGGCATCAAACGCCAGCCGATTGCCACTTGGCAAAGAGCATACGCCCAACCTCGAGCATGGTCGTTTCACGTGCCTGAAGCAGGTCCCCACGCAGTTACGACAAGGTACTCGACGCGTCTTGAGACTGAATGAGCAGCGGCGCCGGTTGGCACTGACACACGCACCAATCGCCATTCAGCGCCTGCTGCCGTCCGTCCGGACCACGGCTCAAGCAGCGGGGGCCAACACATACAATTTGGCCGGTAGTTCCGCACGTCCTACATATAACCGGATCGCCTTCATATGCGACAGCGCGGTCGTTCATCCTCTCGGCGCGACTGGTTGCGATAACTTGGCCGCGTGCCGTTGTTGTGTCGCCGTCCAAAATGTCATAGCGTTGACTCATATTGGATCCTGTTAGAAATCGAATAACGATCGAAAGTCGTCGCCTAAACCACCATCCAAGTTTATTTCAAAATTCACTTGCCGAGTAGCATCTTGTAATCACGCTCAACCGCCTTAAATTCTAGATCAGACTGGACACCATTGACAGTCGACCTCCCCCACTCAACAAAAGGGGAAATCTTCTTAATACCCTCTCGCGCCCTCCCTATACCATTCAGGTACAACGCATTTTGATCAGCGAGTCTCATAAAATATTTTACTTACAATCAGCGACTCACCAGGCGATAAGCATGCCGCGGGTTCTATCGGGTCTGTATTGCGTGCAATGCTCAGCGTATCAACGCTGCATCCTTATACCTGTAGGTCATCCATCTTCACCAACTATACGCCTAACAATAGAATGCAACTTCTTCTTCCGCCATTCTTCGATCGTCGAAATCCAGTACCCCTCATTACTGGGCACTATCTCTCCGTGTTCTCCATGTAAGACAATCTTGTTGTTGATCCGCCTCACAAAGGTAACTTCGTAACAATACGGCGACACAGTGTCATCTGGCCGCTTATGTAAAAGAGCGAACAGATTCGATTTATCTTGATAATCTTTCGGCGCGCTACATAGTTTGACAGGAGCAAATCGATCTGGAACCTCCGTCGCCCCGTCAACCTGGCCCAGGAAACTCAAATTTATATTCCTCCCCAAAAAACCATAGATATTTCCATTTTTCTTATCCACAAGCCAATTTGAATTCAATTGCATCGTGCAGTTACAACTACACGTCACCATATAGTACGACGGACGCGTTCGATTCCAAGACACAACCAAATTGGAATCCTCACAGATAGGATTAGCATCGGTTGAAGATGTTTCAATTGACTTGCTGCACTCGTATCCATCACACACATAATCGACACCTGGCCCACTGGCATTTGCGATCGACGAATAATTCAAAATCAACGCAATAGCCACGCCAAGTACCGCCACCCCTTTATAGCTGGCAGACGAATTCATTTGCAATTTCTTTAAGAGCTGAAAAATTGACATTGGATCGGGTCACCGGTTTCGGTTGGCGTGGCACTGTAAAATCTTGCTGCTCCAAGATCCCTCTGCGCCGACTTAGACAATCTTCTCGATATAGCGGATTTGCCTTCTTCGAACGCTCCTCAACTACGATAATCATCAATTGTTTTTGAGTCTTCGGCTTTTCTGCCGCCACGCGACTTTTGATCTCCGCATGAGCCGAATTAAGGGTTTGTTGCTGCACACACAAATCATATAGGGCAACGTAGGTTTGAACTTCAATCCTTTCCATTAGCTCGTGGCTAACGCCACGAAGCCATCTGATGCAGACCATAACGTATTTGTTGTACGTCGCAGCATGTTTCAATTGGATTTTATTAAATTTATCCACACCTCCAATTTTCTTGAATGATGCATCCCATCCAGATTGATTAGCCTGCTGCCTTCCGATAGCCCACTCTTTTTGCACTTCTTTGCTCGAATGCAGTGCAGCCACCAACGATTCGTAGTCCGAGGTCGTATCGAAGCAAGACTTAAATGCTTCCTCGTCGGCAGCGACCATATCCAACAGAACGGGTCCCAACGTTCCCATGCCGAAGTTCCATTGCACTATCCCGAATGACATTCCCATGCCATCGAAATTATTTGCAACAGCGTCATAACGAAGTTTCGTACTATTTTCCCCCTCGAATGAGCCCGTAATAAGCAACGCCATTTCAAGTGCCTTGTCAAGTGGAAAGCAAGATAGAGCGAAATTCCCGATCAACGCCACCGGATGAATATGATTGACGATCGCACCGCCAGGAAGCCGCTCGATCTTCCCCTCAACCGCCTTCCACCATTGCAGCTCGTGAATCCTCTGAAGCTCACACCGCCAGTTCTCAGCTGCATTGCGCATGAGCGGGGTAAGCGCTTCCCACCGGCTCATATCGCCACTCCACTCGCTTTCGTACCGAAGAATGACGTGGCTCAACTCACTCGCAAGCCATCGTCGACTCATCGCCTGCTGTAGCTTGCGAGCTGTCACCACCTGGCCCTCATTCCTGGCTTGCTCGTCTTTACGCCCATCCGGCGCTGGCAGCCGGCTCACCGTCTGCTCGAGTCGCTTGAGCAGCGCGCTATTGCTCACTGCTTCCGCTGACGGCTCGAATTCCTTCTGTTCCTTCCAATGCGCCGACCCGGTGACTATCAGATTGCGTCGAAACGCGTCCGCGATATTGATTCCAGTCGCGTCCACGATCTCGAAGCCCGGCCATGCCCAAGGGTTTTCCCAGCGCGTCCCCGGATGCTCTTTTTCACAAATCCAGCCCCATGCTTCTCCACCGTCACGGGTACCGACGCGCAGGTGCCACCATTTCACCCCGCGATCGTCGATTGCCTTGCTATCGCCCTCGATCGCGTCGAGCTGGGCACGTGGAAAGGTGACAAGGCTTCCGTTTTCAGGCTTCGCGACCTGTGAAAGTTGCAATGGAAATCGCCACCAAGCAGCCAATCCGACTGGCGACGCCAATCGGTCGGCGTTCCTGCGCTCGATCCAGACTGGGCTGTCAACTTTGCTGGCAATGCCATGCTGAACGTGAAATGTCTGAATCTGTATCCACGGGCCGGTCTTCGGGCTGCTCGCCGTTTCCTTTGCGACGGTGATCGGCGGACCATTTCCCAGTTTCGTATCCGGTGGCGGCGCACGCTCGACCAATTTAGTCCCCGCGTCGACAACCAGGATCGTGCGCCCGCTCGCGCCCAACTGCGCAGCCCGCGCGCGGCTCTTACCGATGAAGCCGTTCAAATCGTCACCAGCAAACACCTCCAAATGCAGCAATTGCCGCGCTGGAACGGGAGGTAACGGGGTAGAGCGCTCATAGTCGTGGTATTCGCCCATCTGTCCAAGCAGCGTGCCAGCTCGCACCGGAATCGGCTGCGTTGGGACAACCACTGTTCCCACTGCACCGGGCGCCGTCGTCGCCTGTTGATTGGGCAGATAGATCCATCCCCATTCACCTTCGGCCATCCGCGGAGCTGTCTCTTCGCGCGAGTCGCCGTCCGGCTGAAGCCACGGAGCGCTCCTTTCATCCAATCCGAACGCCGCGCCGCTTCTGGCAGCAATCATGCCGCCGGACGTGATGGCCTTTATGTGCCCCCATTCGCCGCGCTTCTCACCAACAGTGACTTCGCTTCCCTCAGGCAGGAAACCGACATGCTGCCCGCCGGTAAATTGACCTTTCTTGGGTGCGGCTTTCGGCTCGCTGCAAACGAACGCTCCCGGTGCTTGGCCGCCGTCCTCCTGTTGCTCCTTGTTGCCGATTCGATAGACCGGCACGGGCCACCATCCCGGCCTGGCGAGCGCGCCCTCCACTTCATAGGATTGCCAATCCGCCAGATGCATGTACAGGCTGAAGAACGTCAACGTTTCGTCGGGCGGCTGCGCTCCTGTACTGCCCGGCGCCGGCGGCATCGTCATCTCATGCCGAACCAGGACAAATCCGGTCGAGTACATCGACCATCGAGAATCCTGCGTAAATTTCAGCTGCTTATAGGCGTCGTCCAATTTGTACGCAACAATCATTCCGTTCGCGATCGCGCGAACGCCGCCCGCCTGATCGAACCTCGCTGATGTGCCACGACCGAAATGCACGCCACCGTGTGGAAAGCCATTTACGCCAAGCGGGAAGAAACCATCGTCCATCAAACCGAGTGCAGAATAGATCGCCTGAGGATCGGTGATCTCCTTGCGCTCTTTATCGGGAAATGGATAGCGCCAGTCCTGTGGCGATGCAGCGTTCGCCGTCGAGGCTGGCGCCGGACTACTTTTTTCAGGTGCAGTCATAAGGTTGGATCACTGAATTGAATTAGCCAGAGAATCGCGAACCATGCTGGTGCAGGTCGGGCACATCCGTCGAAAAAGGTAACGTGTCCTTTTTCATCGTGCCGTCAGGGTTGCGCTTTTCCCACGCGACCGCCTTTTCGACGTAGTCCCCGAGCGTCGCGTTCGTCAGGTTGTTGGGTGTGATGCGCATGTACGAGCCGCCACACTTGAGCAGAATTTCGCTCTTCGCTTCGATCACCACCCGGCCTGACGTGCTACGAATGGACGTGTCTTGCCTGGACGCGATGTCAACCCCATCGCTTTGAGCCTGGATCGTCACGTTGCCGCGCGCTGCCAGCAAGCGGATTCCCATCTGATGGGCGAACACGGAGACGACATTCTTCGCGGCCATGACGATATTGCGCATTGCGCTCACATTGAACCTGCCCGAAGCAGATACGCTCACGTCCTTGCCCGCTGACACCATCACCCGGTTGGGTGTCGCCATGCCAATGCCGTTCGGCGCGGACAACGCTATAACGGACTGCTGCAGTTCCGAGAAGGCCTCGCGCAGCCACGCGTTTTCCGCTCTCAAGTCAGCGACTTCTGCCGTTGCCGTGCGCGCCAATTCGGCTAGTTGTTGAACTTCGGCCTGAGTCAGCCTGAACTGATCTGACGCGGGGCGCATATCGGCTGCAACGCCCTTCGCCGCCGGCTGACTATCCGCAGATACGAACACACCACCGCCGGCACGCACACTGCCTTGCATATCCGTACGCAACTCGAAACCTTCGCCGCGCGTCCGGTTATCTCGATCGACTGTATAGCCCAGGTTGAGCTGCGATTTGCCATGCTCAGTCGCGACCTTGATGTGTTCTTTTCCTTCACGGTCATCCATCTCGAACGTATTGTTCGATCTGGTACGAATCGTGTTGCGCGTACCCCATGGATAGCCGGCCACGATCGGATCCGGCTCTTCCGAGTTATGCAAGACTTGACTGATATACGGGAAATCAGGATTCCCGTTGTGAAACGCCACCGTGACTTCAGTGCCTTCGACCAAACCAAAGTGGAAGCCACTATGATTCGGCCCGGCGAACGGCTTCGCGAGCCGCATCTCGCAACTGTTCAGGCCTGGTACACGGTCGTCCATGTCCAGATGCAATTGGACGACATACCGGCCTTTCGTATCCAGATATGGTCCACGGTATTTCGGTGTTGCTGCGATACGTCCGGTAATCGTTCCCTGCACCTTCGGCCACGCATGCTCGAGCAGTGGCAAACGATAGAACCGATCTGACGGAATCGCATCGAACTCGACTCGGTAGGCCTGCTTGCGTGACGCGCTGCAAACTACGCGTACAGCAAGCAGTCCATGTTTCGCTTCTTCAAGCGTGTGATTCGAAAGTTTGAGCACACTGCTCGGCGTCAGGTCGAGCAAGTTGGCGCTACCGTGAAACTGAATCTGCTCGGCTAACGCTGCCTCTCTCCGCAACAGCGCTTCGCGCGCAGCATCTTCTTGTGCCTGGTGGGAGGAACCCCACGTAAAGGCATCACCGTAGGTTGTCGGGTCGTCTCGAATCGTATTGGTGGCATCGATCGGCGCATACGCGGTGTTCGGGTTGTAGTCCCGCACCTGATATTGCGCGGGGATCGTCGTCGAGCGCATCGATAGCGTACTGACCGATTCAATGCCGTTGCTGAGCATCCCGCCGTATTCCTCATACGGCACGGTCAAGGATGGGGGGTGGCGGTAGTGCGTCAGGTCATCGCCAAATCGCACGTTTTCCCAATGCTTGCCTTCCTCGCATACAAACCAGATGCCTGATCGACGGCACAGGCGGGTGATGAAGGTCAGGTCGTCTTCCTGCCACTGCATGATGAACGGCCGTTTGCCGTAGTCCCGATACAGATTGAATTCGAACGACGCGAGAAATCTCCCGAATTCGTGTTCCCGCAGAATCTGTTCGATGATCTGCGGAAAACTCATGTCGAGGAAGAATCGGCATTTTGGCGTATTGCGCAGCAACGCCAAACGCGATTCCAATGTGATTTCGTAGGTCGTTTCGTCTCGGCTATGTGACACGCGTGCGAAGCCGGTGATCACGCCTTGGACGCGCCGCCGCGGCTCGGGATGAAGCGTGCGCATCGGATCATGTGGTGGCTGGATCACGAACGTGGCCGGCTTGTTCAGATACTCGGCGCGAGACAGATCCGGGCGGGGGTGCGTAAAGCAAATGACGTACTTTGTCGACTCGCCAATTGCGCGAACACCGTGAAATTCGAACACGTCCGATTGCTCCGCGCTTCTCGCTTGCGGAACTTCCAGGCGATAAAAGCGATGGCGATCTCCGGCGGTCAACGCCGAAAATTCGGTCGAGAATGTTCCGGAACTCAAGTCGACCTCCTGATAGCAGATCCTCTTTTAGGAAACCTATTTGACGGTAATGACGCTGTTCGCGAAGTTCTTTTGTGCCTTCAGCGTAGGTTCCATCGGACAGACTTAGATCCGAATATTAGGGCACAACTCATCTCATAAAAAGAGTCGCGCAGTCATTTGATATTTTCGGCTACCGACGGCGGGGGAGACACGTCCCAATTACAGGGCTTGAAATTCTGACTCTTCGTATTCTTTGCGCACTCACTTCTCGTCGCGCACTCTTGTTGATAAATTTCTATTGCCCTATATGCTGTTCCGCTAATTCATGTTGCGCAGTCTCAACGTCTTTCCTTCTCATACTCCATCTTCAACCGCTCAAGATACCGGGCGTCCCTTGTTCGGATCGCTGCGAGCCATTCCCCCCACTCTTCTTCAGTCAAGTATGCATTGGCCGACGTTCGCTGCACTTCGATAAACGCGTCCTGTTCAGCCAGACTCAGACTCTCCCAATACCGATCCCACACATTCTCATACCAAGACTGCGCATCACCCTGCAGGTTGTAGATCAGCGAGCCGAGTTCGTACCACGCAAGCCACGGCGGTGGCGGATTGAATTCGGATACCGAAACTGATCGAACAAGTTCGATATCGTTCGTCAGCAAATTGACCTTCTTTCCGGAGCAGCGATCAGCGCTGCCAAAGAATGTATGAGTCGATCCATCGCTCACGAACTGGTGTTGCCCTACTCGCTCCCTGCCCGCAGCCACGAGATTGAAATAGACGGGGAACTGTTCGACCTCGATATCCTGCGTCACGCTAAACGCATTGATGCCAATGTGCCCCATCCACATGGCCCCTGGATAGCTTGGGAGAGGCGTGGACTGAAGCGTCGCTGGCGTGCTGGCGAAGGGCTTCCGCAAGGCATCCAGATTCGTATCGAAGAGTCGTACCGCTGCTTCCTTGTGTTCTTCAAGCAGGGCTCGCTCGATACGCCTGTTCTGACGTTCTCTCACAAATTGCTCGAACATCCGCTTCAACGACGACACGCAATCTCCTTGTCACTCGCCGACGATTTCGCCAACAGCCGCCCCGCCTCACAATTGTTCGACAGCACAGAATTCGAGACGGCCAATGCCTTCTATACCGTTCGGCTAATCCGCACGCGAGGCCCTCACCGAACGCTTTTCTTCCCGTAAACTCAAACAGCACCACCGCAAAAAGCGCGGGCCGCATGGGCTGCCACCCATACGACCCGCTGACCACAACCAACTCGACCAAGGAGTTGACCATGGCTGACGCCAATCATAAGTCACGTCCCAAGAAGCGCAAACCTCGCAAGCCGAACACCATCCTTGCGATGATGCTCCGCAACTCGCCTGACCGGCCCAAGAGAGGCTGGCCATACCTGCCATGGATGCACGTCGTCGACATGCACTTCAAGCTGTTCGGATTCGAACCGGGCGACCGGGTCTTCCTCAGCATCAACCACGTCACCCGGAAAATCACCATCACGCCCGACTACAGCCAGCTTAATCAGCGGGAGCAGCCTTACCATCAGCATCCCGAGGCAGAGCAGCCGGCGTAACAAGCAAGGGCCGCGTTACGCGGCCCTTGTTGCTTTGGTGGTTAGACCAACGTTCAGCGAGTCTGCATGCGCCATTCCTTGGCTCAGAGACCGCCGCGATTCTTCAACGGCCACCTTCAACAACCGTCACAGCGGCAGAACGCAACCTTCCGTCGTCACCTCCCCACCATCGCCCTAACCACCCCATCCCGCCGAATCAGCCCGTGATAAAGCGCCGCCGCGAAGTGCGCGAGAAAGGTAGCGAAAAACAGATAAGCCAACACCCGATGCGCGACCCTGAGCCAAGCAAACGCCACTGGATCCGCCGCCACAATCGCCGGCAACTGCACCCCACCACCCAGCGTCACCGAATACCCTCCCGCTGAAAGCATCGCCCACCCGATCAGCGGCATGGCAACCATCAGCGCATACAGCACCAGATGCGACCCATGCGCGGCAACCTTCTGCCACCCCGGCAAATCTTCAGGCAACGCCGGCGGCTTCGACAAAAACCGCACAACGATCCGCACACAAACCAGCACCAGCACGGCAATCCCTAAAGGCTTATGAATCGCCACCAAAACCGCATGCCGTTCGGAGACAGACGAAACCATCCCCACCCCAATAAACAGCATGGCGACAACCATCACCGCCATCCCCCAATGCAGCACCCTCGCCGGCAACCCAAAACGCGTCTTCATCACCGTCCCTCCCCACTCAACCTGGCCGCCCCCGCCACCCCAGCCTCTTCACTGGTCCGTCGCAGATACGAATCCGCATAAGCCGCCGACCTCGCCGCCAGCAGCGGATCCCCCGACACCTCAATCCCCCGCGGCAGCACCGTCGGGTCGTAATTCACATCCCGGCACGGCCCGCTGTCCTGCGGCACCACCCGATCGAGCACGAGCGTCCCCGCATCGATCGTCGTCCGCTGCGCGGGCCAGACCTGCGTCGCGTCGTCCACCGGATCGCCGGGCTCCGCCAGCGTGACCAGCAGCTTCCACTTCTGCGCCCCGCCCGCAATGCGCCGCGTCACATCCTCCTGCAACACATTCGGATCCGCGGCCGTCGCAACATCCCCGGCGCCGGCCGTCTGCGCCGGCACGACCCGCCACCGCACCGCCTGCTGCTTGCCGCTCGCGTCGACGAAGTAAAACGCATTCAACGCGTAATAACTTTCGGTGACGTAACTCGCGCTCGGCTTCGCACCCTTCACCCACGCGCTAAACGCCGCCGTCTCCGGATGCGTGGCAAAAAACGCTTTCACCTTCGCCGGATCGGGCTTGCCCGTCTTCGGATCGGGCCGGGTCGCCACCGTCAGCGCGTAGAACGCCTGCGGCGTCGTCACCGGAAACACGGGCATCGCGTTCATCCCGGTGCGCCATTGCTCGCCGTCGGGCGCGGTGAGCTTCAGCGCGAGGCTGCGGATCGGCACGCTGCTGTCGGGCGCATACGGGTTCCCGCCCGGCAGCGCGAACCGCCCGACCACCGGCGTGCGCACCGCCTTGAAGAACGGCGCGACCGAATACGCGCTCGCGGCCCCGTTGCCTTCGAAGTATCCGCTCACGCAGACGCCTTTCGCGTGATTGCGCCGGAACCCGGCATGCAGGCCGCTGTTGGTCTGCAACGCGTCGACGAGCCGGTGCGGCGTGAGCCGCGCCGGCGCGAGCCACCCGCCCGCATACCCGAACGCCGCCGCCACGCCGGCCACCGCGCCGCCGATCACGGCCCAGCGCCACCACCCGCGCCCGGGCTCGCGCTGCGGCGAAGAAGAGGAAGAAGATCGCTCCATGAAAGTCACTCCCGACCGTCAGGTCATTGTCTAACCCGCGTAGGACGCCGCCCGCGCCACCTTATTCCATGAAAAATTTCTCGTATGCTGATGGAATAAGCGGCGCCCGCCGGCGTCCTACGCGGCATCACGACCCTTTCGGCAACCGGCAAGGCCATGCCCTCCACCGCCCTCGACGACGACGCGTTGCGCGAACTCATCCCCAGGCTGCGCCGCTTCGCGCTCTGGCTGACCCGCGACGTCCACGCGGCGGACGATCTCGTGCAGTCGACGCTCGAGCGCGCGCTGTCGCGCTGGTCGAGCCGCCGCGACGACGCGTCGCTGCGCAGCTGGCTCTTCACGATCCTGTATCGGCGCTTCCTCGACGGCAAACGCAGCGCGAAGCGCTACGCGTGGCTGCTCGGCCGCCTCCACGAACCGGAAGAGCCGCACTGGCCGTCCGCCGAACGCGAGGTGGCCGCGCGCGCGACGCTCGAAGCGTTCGGCCGCCTCTCCGACGAGCAGCGCAGCCTGCTGCTGCTCGTCGCGGTCGAGGGCTTCAGCTACCAGGAAGTCGCCGACCTGCTCGACGTGCCGATCGGCACCGTGATGTCGCGGCTCTCCCGCGCGCGCCAGGCGCTGCGCCGGCTCGGCGACGGCGAGATCCCCGCTCCTTCGCTTCGCTTGATGAAATGAACATTCCTCCCGACGAACACGACCTGCATGCGTACGTCGACGGCCGCCTCGACGACGACGAACGCGCCGCCGTCGAGCGCTATCTCGCGCATCATCCGGACCGCGCCGAACAGGTGCAGCGTTGGCGGCAGGACGCGCAGCGGCTGCGGGCGGCGCTCGCGAGCGTGGCGCCGCCGTATGAGAACCCGGCGCTGGACCCGGCGACGATTCGGGCGCGGCGCGCGGAACGCTCGCGGATGCGGTTTGCGATGGCTGCGTCGTTCGTGCTCTGCATCGGTATCGGGTCGTTCGGCGGATGGCAGGCACGTGGATGGAACGCGCCGTCGCCGGTCGCGCCGATGAGCGATGCCGTGGAGGCATACAAGCTGATGGTGGTCGATCGCAGCGCGCGCGTGGACGTCACGCCGACGAGTGCGGGCGAGTTGCAGATCTGGCTCACCAGTCGGGTCGGGGCGGGGGCGAAGTTGCCGGATCTCAGCGCGGCGGGGTTTCGGCCGGTGGGCGGGCGTCTGTTCGCGACCGAGCGAGGGGCCGCGGCGATGGTGCTCTATGAAGACGACGCAGGGCGCAAGCTGAGCTTCTACGTGCGACCGCCCGAATCCGCGCATCGGCTGCTCGCAGCCGGCGAACGCGTCGACGGCGAGCTGCTCGCGCGCTATGGGTCGCGGCATGGGCTCAACTATGCGGTGGTCGGGAAAGCGGATAGCCTCGGCGAGAAGGCCGTCGCGCGTGCGCTCGATGAGCAGACGTGATCGGCGCGCTACATGCGGCGAACGGCTTGAACGCTAATAACGCAATGTATTCAAAGAGATGCGTGTGCTCTCACCATTCGATTGCACAGCGTTTCGACTCGCTCGGGAAGCCGGTTGTCCACAATTGAGTGGGAGCGATCACCCTCACCTCATAAACACACAGCGTTTCGAGTGTTTTGCGAGTCGGATATCCACAACGGGATCGACGGCACGCTGTTTTCTGCCGAACGCGCTCAGTCTCACCTTGGGGTTGGCACAGCGTTTCGAGTGGTTTGACTGGCGGATATCCACAACACATCCGGCCGCTTGCGCATTAATCGAAACCGCCCGTTCATCGGCACCAAAAGGCCCTGCGAGTACCGAATAACAAGGCGCACTCGACCTCGTCCGTCGTTCCTCACCATTGCGATTCACAGCGCGCCGAGTCGTTTTGACGGTCGGTTATCCACAAGGGAACCGACAACGCGCCAGCAATTCGCACTTGAACTGAAGCAGTCTCTTCGACAAGAACCGGCGCCTGCCGGACACGCGCGGCCGCGCACAATACCACACACAGCGTTTCAGACTGCTTTTGGGGTCGATTTCCACACGTCGGTTGTCACGTCGCCGCCGTTCTGCTCCGTTCCATCGGCTTCGCATCGCTCGCGGACGGGATCGCTCGCGCCTCGAAGATCGATTGGCGCCTCATCGAGCTGGTTTTGCTGGTCACGACGTGACCGAACGCCCGCTCGACGAAGGCCGTTCAGACACGGCGGGGCCATCGCGCGTCCTGCCGCCACGTTAATCGATCGATGGAGTTCAACCGTGCCCGTACAAGGCACCTCGAGCAGTTCCCATGTCCAACCGACATACACGACGGAGTCGCAAGGCTCCAGCCCGCAAGGCAGCACCCCCGCGCCGTCGAGCCCGCGCTCGAGCAATCCGCAGTTGAGCGGCCTGCCGCCGCTAGCACCGCATACCGTCGGCCAGGTGCAGGACACCGCCAAATCATTCTTCGCAGCGACGACCGGTGTTTCGCCGAAGGTCGTGGCAGGCTCGGAAAGCGCGGAAATGCAGGCGCTGCGCAAGCAGCCGGCCACGGCCGAGAACATGGAAAAACTCTCGGCGCTGGAGCACAGCTACGCAAACAAGCCGGGCGAGGCGACAACGGCCGACACCATTGCGGCCAATGCAGGCTTCCTGCGCAATGGCGCGGCCCACTTTGCCGCGAGCACGGCAGCGCTCGGCGCCGGCGGCCTGAAAGGCGCGGATGCGGCAGGCTATCTCCCTCACCATATCGAAAGTGCGACGTCGAATTTCTCCTGACGTTTTTTCCGATACGCTTCAGCGTCGACCGGCGAAGCACGCCGGTCGGCTCGTCACCGAAGACGTCGCATGCTTGCGATGGAGCCGGGCACAGCATTTTCGATTCTTCTTGGGCGGGGTTGTCCACAACTCGAGCGGCAGGATTGGCTGTCTTGCGTACCTCGACGGCCACTTCGGGCAGCCGCTACTCAAATCGCAATCGAACCGTTGGCCCAATTACGTGACGCTCACAGCGTTTTCACACTGTTCTGCCGCCGCTATCCACAACTCACGTCATTCGCGCCGCAGGACATACCGCTTCACACATCCGGCACAGAATTTTCATTCGCTTTCACTGCCGGATATTCACGACCCGCGTCACCGCGCCATCGGCTATCCGCACCTCGAGCCAGACATCTTTTCCACATGCGGCAGCCAGAAACGCAACCGCGCCGTTCATCGATTCGACCACGTCGTAGAACATGAGACGTTCCACAACGCTCCCCGCCGACACGTTTCTCCGCAACGAATCGTGCGCGTCGACGAGGTACGCGCAGTTGGCCGACGAATCAAAAGGCGCTTCGACGACGGCGATCACGCCCGACTCGTTGCGAATGACATGCTGCACGCCGTCCGCCCGCCACGTCACGCCGACGGGCGTCAATTGCGCGACGGTCAATCGCAGCGGATTGTTCGCCGCGTCGTAACCTGGCCGACGTTCGATGATCGCGTAGTCCGTGACGAGACGCCGATGCGTCATGCGATTGCCTTGGTTGCTCATGTCATGGCCTCGGCGGCCTGGATTGTCCAGCAACCAGCAGATGCCGATGGAGCTCGCAGAAACATTCGTCATGCCACCCGTAATGCGGATCCGCGCAGACCGTGTGCTTGATATGAGGCGGCAGCGCGATCGCCGAAAGATGAAGATCGTCACGCAACGCCGCAAACACCGAATCCTCACTTGGCCACTGCGCACGCACTGGCCCTTCCTGCACCGCGTTGCCGAGCCGCAGCTCATTGCGCAGGATCGCGTCGAGTTCGGCACACAAGGGCGCCGGTGTCATGAACGAGGATGTCATCGTCTTTGCACGCCCATCACGCCGGCGTATCCGCACTCACCACGCCGCTACGCCGCAACACTTCCCGCAAGCAGATCGGACAAACCCGCTCCCCCGCATTCCAGAGCTTCACGAAATCCGCCCGGCTTTCCAGCCGGAACGTCGAATCGGCGATCTCGACACCAGGCCCGAATACCTTCCGAAGAAACGCTTCGTCGAACCAGTACACGGGCGCATGCTCCATTGACGCATCGACGACCCGAACCACGCGAACCTCGCGCAGCACGTCGATCGTCAGGATCGCCTCCTCGACGTCCGGCGACGATCGCGTCGGAAAGATCAACCCATGCAGCTCGCACTGCGCGAGCGACCCGCTGCACGTCACCCCTTCGGCCACCACCGACGTATCGAACGCCTGCTTCTCCGACGTCGGTGCATCGGGCACCTCACCGGACCTCACCAGCAGCTCGTCGAGGCACGCGGGGCAGACAAGCGTCCACGCGCGCTCGAGCGCGGCGATCTGCGGAAACGCGGTCACATGCGCGACGTTGTCGACGCAGGTCGCCTCGACCTGATGCGCATCGAGATCCGCACGCAGCATCCACGCGATCTTGCTGCCCTTCGGCCGGTCGAGCGATACCTTGGCCAGTTCGCCGGGCGCGAATTGCCCGCGCGTGCGAATACACGCGGCAATCCCGGCCGACGCCCGCTTGAAAAACCGGATCCCGTGACGATGACACAGCACCGGCCCCATCATCGATCTCCGCTGCGCGCGTCTTCCTGCGTCTGTTTCAATTCCATCAGGCAGCCGTCGCACGTCGCCGTCATCAGGTCGAGCGCCGCCCACGCCGCGTCCTCGCCGGTGATGCGGTAGTTTCCGTCGGCGTCACGCACCGCGCCCAGCTCGACGAACGTCGGTCCGTCCAATTCAAGGATGAAGCACCGCCATTCCATGCCGTCGTCTTCGAGCGTCAACCCGACGAGCCGGCTGGCGGCCGCCCATTGATCGCGATCGCCGTATAGCACCGCGGCCGCGGTGCGCGTCAGAAGGACGCCGCTGGCGCGGCCATGTACCGAACAATTGACTACCGACATTCGTGTTCCCTCGTTCACGCAACAAGTAAACGGACAATCTCGGCCATGTCGCTGTCCGACAATGCGCCGATCCGGTCGACGAACACCCCGTAGTCGAGATCGAATTTCACGTTGAACCGCTCGCCTTTGTAGCGGCAGCACAAGACGTCGGCTTCGGGGATCGATACGCGTTGTTCGAGGATGATGTCGCCGGGATGCTGCTGCAGGCGCTGCGTCACGACGTCGATATCAAGAACATCCAGTAGCGTCGTCAAGTTCGCAATCACGATCATGGTCTCCAGCTTCGGCCGCCAGCGACCATTTGCAAAGTGCCGCCCGTCTTGCGATCACTTCGTTCCGTATACCCCGAGAATCTTCCCGCTTTCCGGAGAGATGACGTAGTTGATCGATTGCCCGAGACGATTCGCATTGCCAAGCCCGCGCTTCCCGGGAATCAGCTTTGCCAGGAAAGTCACGCCAATGACATCCTTCCCGTCCACCCCTTCGCCATTCGATGCCTTGAGCTCGGATATCGTGACCTCGAAGTTGTTGATGTCCTGTCCGCTCTTTTCAAAGTCCGCGAAAGCCAAGCGCAGGCCGACGACCGTGGCCGTATTGAGCGTGACGTGAGTGTTGTCCAGCGTGCCGAAAATTGACTCGCTCATGGCAAGTAGCGGAAACACAAGCAGAAAAAGCGACGAAATAAATTTCATGGACGATAGGCCGGATCAGTCTTCCACATCACTCATGACATCCAGGAACACCGCCAGCAGACTGCCCTACCTGCTTTCCTCAACACGAACCACGGCGCCATCTGTCTCGCGAATTTCGATGCGAAGGTCTTTTCCCTGGGCCGCAGCAAGAAACGCAACAGAACCTCCCGAATCGATCACGTCGTAAAAGGCGACACGGTCGGCGCCGATTTGTGCCGGAATGCGCGCTCGCAACGAGCCGTCTGCATTGACGATATAGGCGCAATTTGTCGCGAGGTCATATGGCGCTTCCACGACTGCAATCCCACTGGCATCGCCCAGGAGCCTCCCGGCTACTCCGGCCTGGCTGGTAACCGCATGCCGAACGCCGCCTGACCGCCACGTCAAGCCGATCGGCATCAATTCGGCAACGGTCAGCCGCCTGGGATTATTCAGCGTGTCGTAACCTGGATGACGTTCGACAAATTCAAGATCCGCGGCCATTTCTCGCATGACGCTGCCTACGCACCTTCCTGCAACTCCATCAACTCACGCAGGCAGCCGCCACAGCTTGCCGTCAGCAACCCAATTGCCGATTCCATCGATTCATCATCGTTGAAGCGATAAATTCCGCCGCCCTCGGGTGTACCACCCAACTCAAGAATTTTCACTTCCTCGGATTCGAGCATGAAACCCGTAAACTCGATATCGTCACGCACGAGTATCAACGGCAGTACCCGGTGGCTACCTTTCCAGCGGGCACGATCATTGACGAGATCGAGTACGGCCTGCGTCACAAGCTGGCCACCGGTATACCCGTGATACGAACAACTTACTAATGGCATCATTTCACCTTTGCCTTGAACCCCAGTTTCCCCAGGTATCTCATCTGTCCCAACGGTCCTTGCGGAACATCGGCGCCGCCTGCTCGCAGCACGCTCGCCACGTGATCAACGCAACTGTTGGTGCGTTCATCATATTTCCCGATATCTTTACCGATCTGCGATTGCTGATAGGCGATCGCGGCCCTTGCATCGGGCAACGGCACTTCAGCCGTATGGAGAATCGGATCGCCATCCATCAAACGTGAGCGCCGTTCGTTCACGATCGTCGTGTCGCCGGCCTCCGTGCGCGTGACCTGATGCGTATGAAGCGACATGTAACCGCTCTCTACTTCGACCGTGTAATGTCCGGTTGCCGAATTCTCGACACGATAGTGCCGAATGATTGCCTTGCCCCCACATGAGCAGCACGGGTCTTCGCTCAATCCGAGCGGGTCGACCCATCCCGTCGGCGCGAGAACATAGCGGAACGGGTTGACGCCACCCAACAGCCCGATCGGATCGGCGCTGACATATCGCGCCGTCGTCGCATCATAATAGCGATGCCGGTTGTAGGCGAGCCCGGTCTCTTCGTCGAACTGCTGTCCCTGGAAGCGAATCGCGTTCCGTACTGCGTGCCTTGTCGTGCGCGACACGCGCGCAATGATCTCCTTCGCTTCGCCCCACGCCTTGTACCTCGCTTCCCATACGATATCGCCCAGTTCATCCGTCAGCATCAGCGGTGTACCAACCTGATCGCAATGGTAGTAATACAGGTGGGCGTCCCTCCCTGGATCCGGAATCTGTTGCAACGGATCGTCTTCGGGCGCATAGCGCGCCGAATTATCGTGCGAAGGCGTCGGCATCCCGCCGACTGACGCACTGACGTACTGCGCCAGCGGCACGAATGACCCGGCTTCATAGACGTAATGCGTACTGCGCTCACCGTCGCTCTCATAGGCGAGCTTGTTGCCGTCCCAGCCGAACACGGTTGCGATACCGTCGACTTCTTTCGCGATCCGCCTTCCGGCCGCATCGTAGAAATATCGTGCATCGGTTTGCCGCGTTGCGGTTTCGATTCGCGCGCGAGCCAGTCGATTGAACGCATCCCACTCGAAGCGCTGCACGCCGCCTGGTGTCCGCTTTTCGATCACGTTCCCATGCGAGTCGTATCTGAAATGCGCGCCAGAATATTCCCTGAGCAAGTTGCCGAGTACTCTCGGCACCTGGGGTGGCAACGTACTGCCGGATCGACCCGGGCTCGCCGGTGTGAGCGTGCGGGCATGTTCCGGACTGCCTGCACCGATCAGGTTGCTCGCGGGATCGAACGCAAAGCGCTCGGTTCCGCCATGGCCGATCGACTCGATCAGTTGTCCGACCGGATCGTATCGATAGTCGAATAACCCTTGCCGGCTGTCTTCGACGTGCATGAGCTGGCCCGCGGCATCGTAACGATAATGACGCGCGCTCAATGGCGCGGGAGCATTCTCGCGCCGTAGGGTATGGCGCTGCAAACGCCCTGCGGAATCATATTCGGTCCGCTGCTCGAGCTTGCTCGCATAGCTGCGATGGATTTCACGATGCAGGTCGTCGCGTTCGAAATGCACGCGCGCCTCGCCGTCGAGCACCATGCCATGGACATGCCCGGATCCGTAGGTAAGCCAATCAATCTTGTGGCCGTCCGGGCGCACTGTGCCGATACGCACGCCCAGTTCGTCGTATGTGTGATGCCAGACGTAGCTGCGCTGCACGCCGAAGAGGTCATACGCGTGATGCTCGCGCACGAGATTCCCCGCGAGATCGAAGAAATGCTGCACACGGCTGCATGCGTTCCGCGCGTCAACGAGTCGTCCGAGCGCGTCGTACGCGAAGCGTTCCTCGGCATCGCCGCATGCGCGTCGTGTCAGCCTCCCGCCACGATCGAATTCGACTTGCGTGATCTTCCCTGCCGTGTCGATCGTCGAAACGTAGCCCGTGTCTTCGTCGTAGATATAGCGCGTTTCCGTCCCGTCGAAACCGATCGTCTCGAGCAACCGGCCTACCGGATCGTACTTGCATTGATAGCTCGCGTGATTCGAATCGGTCAGCCGCACGAGCCGCCCGAGCCGGTCATAGCCATAGCTCAGTGAATGTCCGAGCGCATCGGTTCGCGTCGCGACGCGGCCCGCACCGTCATAGCTGTAACGCGTCGTACGTTCCAACGGGTCCGTGACGACGATCAGGCGCCCCTCGGCGTCGTATTGAATGCGCTTGACGCCTGCTGCGGTGCGAATCGATTCGAGTCGCCCGTTGCCGCCATACTGGTATATCGTCGCGCCGCCCAGCGCATCCGTCGTCTTGATCAGACGGCCTTGCGCGTCGTGGGCCCAGGCTGTCGTCTTGCCCGAACAGTCGGTATGCGAAATCAACTGACCGGCGTCGTTATACGCCAGGACCTTCGTGCCGCCCTTCGCATCGGTCACTTCGGTCGGCAAGCCCTGCGCGTTATAGCTGTAGGTTGTCTTGTGGCCGAGCGGATCGGTTTCGACAGCGACCCTGCCCGCATCATCGTATTCACGCAGCCACACCGCGCCTTGCGGATCGACGATCCT
Source organism: Burkholderia stagnalis (assembly GCF_902830275.1). Lineage (GTDB taxonomy): Bacteria > Pseudomonadota > Gammaproteobacteria > Burkholderiales > Burkholderiaceae > Burkholderia > Burkholderia stagnalis. Next base: position 25,646 of record NZ_CADESW010000007.1, read on the forward strand.
GACCATCTGGTCCTTCTCGTCGTATTCCATCTCGATGACGCTGCCGTCGACGCGCACATGCCGCACGAGGTTGTCATGACCGTTATAGGTCATTCGCTCGACGCCACCGTCGGGATAAGTGTGTTGCACGAGATTGTGATTCGCATCCCGATACATCCATTCTTCGCCGCCGTCAGGGTGAACGATGCGGAACGTATAACCATGCAGGTCGTAGTAGTGTTGCGTCACACTACCGAGCGCATCGGTGACGCTGACCATCCTGAAATCCGGATGCCATGCGAAACGTGTGTCGAAGCTGCCGTCATCCGCGTATTCGTGGACGCACTTCGCTTTCGGCCCGATACCATCCCATTCGAGATTCATCGCCCGGCTGGTCCGATCCGTATAGCGCGTGATCAGGTGATGCCGGTACGCGTATTCGCGTGAGTCGCCGTTGCGGTCAGTCGCCACGACGAGATCCCCGTCCACGTCATAGGTATAGCGTGCCAACGTACCCATACGCCGACCTTCGGCATCGTGATGCGAGGCTTCGACAATTCGGCCTTTGTCGTCGTAGCCGAAGGCAACGGCGGCAGTGGGTGCAATCAGCCGGATCAGCCGATCGTGATCGTCATAGGCAAGCGTGATCTGGTTACCAGACCGATCCTTGACAAAGGCAAGGCGAAACGCGTCGCCCCGCTTCTCGTATGCTTCAAGCAGTTCGTGCCCGCGAGTCAGCGTGATCCACGTTTCATCGAGCCGCAAAAGCGTCTGTCCTTCGCTCCGGTCGACATGTGCTTCGCCAGGCGCGAGCAGCGGATAGTCGATGCTGCGCCCTGTCGCATCGTGGTATACGAATCCGTCACGACGCACGTCGATCCGCGTGGTATAGGGCGTAATCCAGCGCGCGCCCAGTTCGCCCTGCGCATCGTTGGCGTCGAAGAACGATCGATAGGTGCGCGTCCAGACCATCGGAAGAACGCCAGGCACCGTAAAATCGTGATGTTCGAGCCGCTCGTCGCCAAGCGCGAAGCCCACGGAACGCTTCGTCGCAACCGACGGTGAACGAACCGGACAATTGACCTTGCTGTCATTCGGCCCCGGATGCTTCGCCGGCTCCGTATGCCGCACCGTCTCCTTCTGCCCTTCGCCCTCCTGGCGATGAACCTTCGTCGCGCCCTGCTCCTTGATCCCCGTCGAATGCACCTTCTGCTTGCGCAGGATGTCGCGCTTCTTCTCGATCGCGACCTGAATCAGGTTGATCAACCAGCCGATCTTGCCCGCGTCGACCCCGCCTAGCGCAAGGATCTTCTCCTTGACCACCGGCACCATCGTACGCAATGCCTTCGCCATCTTCAGCAGCGGCTCGCGGTACTTCAGGTCCAGCACCTTCGCCGCCCGCGTCCCGGCATTGATCACCCCCTTCGCCTCGATCTTCACGAAATCGACGAACAGGTGTCCCAGGCTCGAAAACGTCTTGCTCGCGTCATGCGCGGCGAATCCCGCCGCGATCTGGCTCGCGTGACGTTCCGCCGCGCGGACGTTGTGCGCGGCACTGATCGGCTTCTCGCCCGCGACTTCCTCGAATAGGTGCGCAAACCCGATCAAAAACTTCTCGATGTACTCGGCGCACGTCTTGAGGACGCTGTTCAGTTCCTTCGTCACCCCGTCGACGAAGCTCTGAATCTTGCCTGCGAACTGCTCGCTCAGGCTGTCGATCAGCGCCTGCAGCAGCGCGGTCTGCATGACCTGCAACGATGCCTCACCCAAAGCCTTGCCGCTCTGCACGACCTTCTGCCGTACCAGCTTCATGACAGGCCGCATGCCCATGCGGAACTGGGCCGTGCCGGGCGGCACCGGAACGATGCCGATCAGGTCGAGGCCGAGGTTCAGATAATCGAATACGTCGGGATTCCGGCCATGCTGGCCATGCTCGACCATGTCCTTGATGTCGAGGACGAGATCGACGGCCGCCATGATGTTGGCCACCACGGGCAGCGAACTCGCAACCATCTTGAGACGCTCGATGGTGATGAAATCGTCGCTGATGCCACGCAGCCAGCGGTCGCACGCCTTGATGCCGGCGCTGACGTCGGCGGTTTCGATCTGCAGCAACGGCGCGACGTAAACCTCCGTCGCCTTGGGAAGAATGACGCCCGAAGAATCGGTCATAACGGTTCTTGTGTTCGAAAGTGTGTGGGTCGCGTCCGGCGCGAATGGCTCGTCAGAGCGAGGTCAATGCAGGTGCGGCGCTACGTGCCGCTTGCGCGAGCGCACCGACCTGCTTCGCCGCGGCGCCGAGCTGGCTCGCCTGCGCCAGCGCCGCGCTCGCGCCGGATGGCAATGCCTGGGAAAGCGCGCCTTGCGCAACGCTCATCGCCTGGCCGGCCAAGGCCTGGCCGATGCCGCCGTTGGCGACCTGACCTGCGACACCCGCCAGTTGCGTCGCGCCCGACACCGCGCTCATTGCGCCTTGCGGCAACGCGCTGGCAAGTGCGCCCTGTGCAACGCTCATCGCCTGGCCGATGCCGCCCTGCGCCGCCTGTCCGGCGACGCCAGCCAGTTTCGTGGCCCCCGACACCGCGCCCATCGCGCCCGGCGGCAACAAGCCGCCCAGCTGCGACATGGCCGTCGCGGCCGCGTCGGCCGGCTGCGAAGGCTTCGCAGGCCATTGCGCCGCCTTGAATACGCTCGACGGATCGTATTGGTTGCGCGAATCCTCGCCGAACTGAACGTGTGCGGCGCCGGCCGGCAAGCCGCTCACGATCGTGTGCCCCCTCGCGTCGAGTGCGCCTTCGCGCAACACGCCGCCATTGGCATCCAGCACCGTGAACTTGCCACCCTTGAAGCCTTCGCCGTTCGCGTACTGGTGCAGCAACTCCAGTTGCCCCGGCTGATCCGGCCTCGGGCTCGGCAGCGGATACCCCTTGCTCGCCGGCCCGCTGAACGTATGCGACGCGCCCTTCACGTCGATTTTCCCCGGGGCATGGATCTCGATCTGTCCACCCTTGATGCGGATGTATGCGCCGCCGCTCGTCAGCAGGATTTCCTGGTCGGCGGCAACATCGATCTTGTCGGTCGCCGACAGCAATTTGACCGTCTTCTGCGCGGTCACCTCGACGTTGTCCGATTGCGCCTGGATCTCGACCTTGCCCTTGCCCGCGAACAGCTTGATCCCCGCGTTCTGCACGAACAGGCTCAGCTTCTGCCCGATGCTCGCCAGCAGCGACTTGCCGGCCGCGACATGCACGCTCTGCCCGCTCGCAACGTTCACATGATCGTTCGCGACTACATGCACCGACTGCTGCGTCGACATCCCGATCCCGGACGGGCTGCCGAACAGCATCACCGGTTCCTTGAATGCGTTCGCGCTGCCCGTGCCGCCGCCCGCCGTGCGGCCGCCCGATGCGCTGCCCGATACACTTTCTTGCGTCGCATCGGTGAACGCGCGCATCGTGTCGTGCGCGTCCTTCAGGCTTTCCGCCTGGTGCTGTTCGCTCACGCCCGACAGCGACTCGACGAGGCTCTCGGCATTCACGAGCTGCTGCTGCGTTTCCTTTACGTCCAGCGGCTGGCTGTTCGGCGCCTTCGGGTGCGTGGTCACGTACAGGCCCTGGCTCGCGCGCACCGCACCGTATGCATCCGAGCGCAGATCGAACCCGCTGCCGAGATACGACCCGCGCGAATTGCCGTTCTGGTCGATCAGGTAGCCGAGATGCAGCAGGCTGTTCGCGCTGCTGCTCATCAGCTGCACGCGGTTCTGGCCGGTCGCATCGTCCATCACGAGCTGGTTGTAGCCGCCGCCCGAATATTCCTTCGAGCGGTAGCCGGACAGAATCCCGTCGCTATGCCATTGCGGCTTGATCGCGCCGTTGTACACGCGGCCGACGGCCAGCGGCCGGTCGCAATCGCCGCCGACGTAGTCGATCAGCACTTCCTCGCCGATGCGCGGCATGTGCACGCCGCCATAGCCGCCGCCGGAATCCGATTGCACGACGCGCACCCAGCACGATGCGTTCTCGTCGCCCGGGTTCACACGATCCCAGACGAACCGCACGCGAATGCGGTTCAGCTCGTCGGTGTAGACCTCTTCGCCTCGCGGCCCGACGACGATCGCCGTCTCGAGATGCATCTCCGGCTTGCGATGCTCGAACGGGCTGCGATACGGCACGCTCGCGCGCTGCGCTTCGACCTCGACGAGATAGAAGCCCACCGAGCCGTCGCCATGCGGCACCTGAAGCGCAGACGCGCCTTGATACCTCGCACGGATGCGCTCAAGCTCTGGCCCCAGGCCATGTGGAAAGTGCGGACCGTCGCTCGACACCGGCAGGTTGTTCTCGATCCACCACGCCACTTCGATCGTCGCGAACTCGCGCTGGTCGGCCGGGTCGCGATCGTGCTCGGGATGGTCCGACAGCGTGAAGCGCCGCCCCGCGTCGATACCGCGCACGCCGCCCGCGGCGTGGAAGCGCTTCGCCTGCGACTCCCATTCCTCCATCCGGACCTTCGTCAGACGGTCGCCGCGCGACTGGTCGAGATAGGTATACGCGCCGGTGTACTCGTAGACCTCGAGCTGGTCCGGCAAGGCGCCTTGGCCCGCCATCGTCGGCACGTTGGTGCCTTTCGGGTTGGTGGATACCGATGGATTCTTGTAGTCGAACGTCCGGGTCGACAGCGTCACGCTTTGCAGCGTGCGGGTGCCCGACCATTGCGTGAACGCATCCGTCTCGCTCGAGGCGCCCGCGCGATAGAAGCGCACCGTCTCCGGCGACAGCGGCGCGCACGTCTGCAGGTTATCGGTGATCACGAGCGTATGCGACTTGCCGTCGCCCGCCTGTTCCCAGCAGGCGAACAGCCCTTCGCTCTCCATCAGCCGGTGCACGAAATCCCAGTCCGTCTCGCTCTGGCGCGTATACGAACGGCTCGGCAGCGGCTGCGACAGCGCGAAGCGGTATCGGCCCCGGGCTTCGGGGTGCATGTCCAGGACCTCGGAGATGATCTCGTCGACGTGCTTGTCGATCCAGATCTTCTGGTCGCGGCGAAACCGTAGCACGTGCATCCACGCGCGCAGTTCGATCTGGTAAGTCGTTATGCCACCGTTCGCGCCCAGCCGGCGCACGGTGTAGATGTAGCCGCTCACCGGCCGGTACGACTTGTCCGCCTGTTGAATCCAGAGCGTCGCCGGCTGGGCGATCAGCTTCTTCAGCTCGAGACCGCCATCCGTCGACATGACGTCGAGCGTGAATGAATAGTCTCGTCCGATTCGCGATCGCCCCACTGCCCGCTGGACGGCGAGTGCGTTCTCGCCGAGCGGGGTTGCGAGCTTGAGTAAACGGTCCTGCTGAATCAGGCCGCCACGAATCGCAGCGGCTATGTCCGGCATGTTCATATTGCGGCCCTTTTTATTTCAGCACCCTCGGATGGTGTCTGTTGCGCTATCGCGCGGAATTCTACAGTCGAATCAGGGCAGTAAGGTAACGCCGCGCGAATCGGCCAGCGGATTTATTTCAGGGCGTGAAAGGATGTGTCCGTGGCGTCGGGACATCGCGTGTCCGCGACGTGATGCCGGTGCCGCGCGATGGCGGTCCTCTTGGCTGAACCACAGCATTCCGCTTCTTCTATGCACCGCTCACAGTCGCCGCCCTGTGGTTGTCCAATGGTTTTGAACCGATATGTATATAAACGTAGTAGTAGTTAACAAGCCGCGCGCGAATCTGTGGATAACTCCCCAAACCCCCTGAGAAATCAACACGCTGCCGGATTCATAACCCCCCGAGACTCGGGTGCAAAGTTCTGTGGAGCACAGAACAACTTTCGCCCCGGCTCACAGCCGCCACAGATATCCCGAATCGTTCCACTGTGAATCCAGAGGCTTGCAGGGCGGTTATCCAGAAGGAAATGTGGATAACCCCGCGGCACGGACGCGTCGCGCTGTGCACCCCCACACGCGCCCGCGAAAGAATTTTCACCAAACCCCTTGTGCTCCGCACAAAGCCTGCCTATAATCTGCGGCTTCTTAGGCTCGTAGCTCAGTTGGTTAGAGCACCACCTTGACATGGTGGGGGTCGTTGGTTCGAATCCAATCGAGCCTACCAACGCACAATCGAAGGGGTCCGGCAGTGTGCATCGCCCGCAGGCGAAGCGACTAGCCAATCGTATAAACGCCGCGCGACAGGTTCGCGCGGCGTTTTTTTATTGCGCCTTCACTACGTCTTCACGCCGAACGCAGCGCATGCAGCCCCATCGCGAGCGCGTTGTACGGCATCTCCCCCGCCCCCATCCCGAAGTTCACGATGTTCGGCAGCGCATGCGGCCGGTTCAGCAGCGCATGCACGATCCGCTCGCACGCATGGCCGTCGCCATACGGATTGCTCGCATGCGCCATCTCGTCGTACGCGCGGTCGTTGCCGATCAGGCGCGACGCCTCGTCCACCAGGCGTTCCGCATCCGTGCCGACGAGCCGCGCATTGCCGGCCTGCACGGCCTCCGGCCGCTCGCAGGTGTCGCGTGTGACGAGCACCGGCTTGCCGAGCGCCGGCGCCTCCTCCTGGATCCCGCACGAGTCGGTGATGATGAAGTGCGCGCGCGACATCAGGAACACGAACGACAGATACGCCTGCGGTTCGATCACGTGCAGGTTCGCAATCCCTTCGAGCAGCGCCTGCATCGGCTCGTCCACGCTCGATTCGCCATGCAGCGCATAGACGAACTGCACGTCGCGGTGCCGGCCCGCGAGGATCCGCAGCGCATGGCCGAAGCACGCGCGCATCTCGCCGGTGTAGAAGTGATGGCCGGACACCAGCACGATGCGCCCGGTGCCGTCGACGAACGGATAGCGTGCGGCGATCGCGCGCGCGAACGCGTCGTCGCGCTCGAGGATGCGCCGCACGCCCTGCAGCGCGTCGATCAGCGTGTCGCCGCTCAGCACGACGCTGTCGGCCGGCACGCCCTCGCTGTACAGGTTGCGCCGCGCGCGCTCGGTCGGCGCGAAATGCCAGCTCGACACCGCATCGGTGATGCGGCGGTTCAGCTCCTCCGGCCACGGCGACCAGATGTCGCCGCTGCGCAGGCCCGCCTCGACGTGCGCGACCGGCAAATACCGGTAAAACGCCGCGAGGCTCACCATCAGCGTCGTGATGGTGTCGCCGTACACCACCACGCTATCCGGGTGCAGCCGGTCGAACAGGCCGCCGATCGCCTGCAGCAGGCCCGACGTCGAGTCGGCCTGCGCATGGCCGGCGTCCGTCAGGTTCAGCGTGTAGTCGGGCATCACGTCGAACAGCGCGAGCAACGGCTCGAAGGTCTCCCGGCGCCGCACGGTGACGCACACCTTCGCGTCGACGTTGCCGTGGGCCCGCAGCGCGCGCACGAGCGGCGCCATCCCGACCGCCTCCTGGCGCGTGCCGAATACAAACAGGAATTTCCGCATGTCGAACCTCGAATCGCTCCCTGATTCCGTTCGTCCAGGCGCGCGAGGCGAGCCCGCGCGCAAGCACGGGTGGATCGGCGGCGCAGTGCGGCCATGAGCTGCCGGGCCGCCGCCCGGTTGACAACCTGCAACCGGCGGCCGGCAGGCCGCGCTGCGTTAAAGGCCGGGGCCGTTTCGTCGTGGGGGCATGCGCCGGCGAAGCGTCCTCGTGCCCGCCATCTCATTGCGAGTGGCAAGTCATGTCATTTGTCGTACCTCGTCATCCCATCGGGATCATCGGCCCAATGTGTCGCGGCGCCGCGAATGCGAGCGCGGGCTGCGTGCGGTGTATCGGATGCTGCAAGTTTCAAACCAGCCGCGCCGTGCCCGGCAACCGCGTCGCGTGGCGCGCGCGGGCGTCGGGCGGCCCGCACCGGAACGTTACACACGTGATACGGCGCAAGGCCGGCTGCATGCACCCGCGATGCATCGCGAAGCGCTACGCGCGCCGCCGCCGCCATCCGTGCCGGAACGATGTGCGCACGTCTCATGCCTGCACGCGACTCGCAGGGTCGACCGTTGCGCATGCATGGGGATTTTCCCCACGCCGGCGTATGTCGCGGGCGATGGTGCGGAAACGTTGCGTCGGTGAAACGGGCCCCGGTGCCCGCGTGGCGGCCGCTGCATGGAGACGGCGGGCAAGCGCTATTTGCAAACGCGCGGCGAATCGTCAGGCACGCCCATGCGCATGCGGCACGCCGATTGCGCATGCTTCGGCTGCACGACGGCCCGCCGTCGGCCGAAGGACATGCGCGCCGCGGCCCGCAAAACGCTGATACGCCGATGAATCAAAAACCTTTCACGCACACGGCCGCGCATGCCGCGAACCCGCGCCTGCACCTTGCCGGACGGGGCGCGCCGCGCGATGGCTCGGCCTTTGCTTCCAATGAAACATGCCCCGTCCCGGCAGCGCGAACGACTAGCGGTACACATCGGGACGGCTATATGCAGTTGATACGAGGCCGGGAAACGGCGTGAGGGACCAGCATCCGCGGCGCCGCTGGCGGGAAACGGCGCCGCGAACCGATGCCTGCTCCGCCTGCTCCTCTTGAATCCTGTCCGTCCGCGACGGCGATCCTGACGCGGACACGGGGACGAACGATGAAGGACTGCCGGGCGGGTTCGTTCTGCGTCGACGAGGTGTGGCTGCTCGCGCTCGCATGCGCGCTGGCGCCATGCGATGCGGCGCTGGCGTGCCGCGCATGTCGCGACGTCGCGTTCCTGCCGACCTGCTCGGCTGCCTGGCTGTGGCTCGCGGCGCTGCTGCTCTGCGGGCGCGACGTGTGCCCGGTGTCGCGTTGCCCCGCCCTGTCCCTGCGCACCTGGCCGTTTCCGCCGCTCGTCGACCTGCCGGGCTCGCGCGCCGCGTCGGGCGTGCCGTGCCGCGAATGGCCCGTGTCGATCGTCCCTGCTCTCGCCTGCGTCATGCCGGCCACGCTGCCCGTACCGGTCGTCGACGACAGCCGCATCCGCGAGTCGCTGTCGCCGCCGCGCCGCGCGGCCGGCCAGTTCGACGGCACGCCGACGCATCGCATCGTGCGGCACGTGCCCGCAAGCCGCCGTCGCGCGGCCTTGCTCGCGTTCGGCCGCACCCGCCGAACCCGCCGCGCATCCACGCGCCGCACGCCCGCCCGGGCGCTGCCATGCAGCGCGCTCGCGTGCCTGCTGTCGCTGGATCTGGATGCGCCGCGCTCGCCGTGCGCGAGCCTCGGCATCGCGGCCGGCACGCTCACGCGGGCCACACGCGCACGCCGTATCGCCGCGCGCCAGCATCACGACGGCCGCGGCCGTCACGCCGGATTGTTTCGCTTGCGTGCCGAGCGCTCGTGCGCACGGCACCGGTCTTTTCACTGGAGGTAACGCGTCATGTGTGGCATCGTCGGCGCGGTCGCGCAACGGAACATCGTTCCGATCCTGATTGAAGGCTTACGCCGCCTCGAATACCGCGGCTACGATTCATGCGGCGTCGCGACCGTCGTCGACGGCATCGCGCGACGCGAACGCAGCGTGTCGCGCGTCGCGGATCTCGAGGCGCACGTGGAAAGCGCCGGGCTGTCCGGCAGCACGGGCATCGCGCATACGCGCTGGGCGACGCACGGCGCGCCGGCGACCTGCAACGCGCACCCGATCTTCTCGCGCGACGAGATCGCGCTCGTGCACAACGGCATCATCGAGAATCATGAAACGTTGCGTACGCAACTGTCTGACGAGCATTACGAGTTCGACGGCCAGACCGACACCGAAGTCGTCGCGCACCTGATCCACAGCAAGTACCGCGGCGACCTGCTCGCGGCGGTGCGCGACGCAACCACGCAGCTGCACGGCGCGTATGCGATCGCGGTGTTCAGCAAATCCGAGCCGCAGCGGCTCGTCGGCGCGCGGGTCGGCTCGCCGCTCGTGGTCGGGCTGAAGGACGGCGAATGCTTCGTCGCGTCGGACGCGCTCGCGCTCGCGGGCATCACCGACCGCTTCATCTTTCTCGAGGAAGGCGACATCGTCGAGCTGACGGCCGGCCATGCGCGCATCTTCGATCGCAACGGCGTGCAGGTCGAGCGGCCGGTGCAGACGGTCACGTCGGGCGACGGCGTGGTCGAGCTCGGCCCGTATCGCCATTTCATGCAGAAGGAGATCTTCGAGCAGCCGCACGCGGTGGCGGCGACGATTCCCGATGCGGGGCTGTTCGATCCCGCGGTGTTCGGGCCGGACGCGCGGCAAGTGTTCGAGCAGATCGACAACGTGCTGATCCTCGCGTGCGGCACGAGCCATTACTCGGGGCTCACCGCGCGCCGCTGGCTGGAGACGATCGCGCGGATGCCCGCGCACGTCGAGATCGCGAGCGAATACCGTTACAGCGACGCGCTCGCGATGCCGAACACGCTGGTGGTCGTGGTGTCGCAATCGGGCGAGACGGCCGACACGCTCGCGGCGCTGAAGTATGCGCAATCGCTCGGCCATCCGGACACGCTCGCGATCTGCAACGTGCCGACCAGCGCGATGATGCGGCAGACGGGCCTGCGGTTCCTCACGCGCGCGGGCCCGGAGATCGGCGTGGCGTCGACGAAGGCGTTCACGACGCAGCTCGTCGCGCTGTTCATCCTCGCGGTCACGCTTGGGCGGCTGCGCGGCTTCGTCGACGACGCGCAGCTCGCGCGCTACACGACGCAGCTGCGGCGCCTGCCGGACGCGCTCGCCGACGTGCTCGCGCTCGAGCCGCAGGTCGAACGCTGGGCGCAGGAATTCGCGCGCCACGAGAACGCGCTGTTCCTCGGCCGCGGGCTGCATTATCCGATCGCGCTGGAAGGGGCGCTGAAGCTGAAGGAGATCTCGTACATCCACGCCGAGGCGTATCCGGCGGGCGAGCTGAAGCACGGGCCGCTCGCGCTCGTCACGCACACGATGCCGGTCGCGACGATCGCGCCGAACGACATGCTGCTCGAGAAGCTGAAGTCGAACATGCAGGAGGTGAGGGCGCGCGGCGGGCAGCTGTACGTGTTCGCCGATGCCGATACGCGGATCGACAACGGCGACGGCATCTCGGTGCTGAGGATGCCGGACTATTACGGGCTGCTGTCGCCGATCCTGCACGTCGTGCCGCTGCAGTTGCTCGCGTATCACGCGGCGTGCGTGCGCGGCGCGGACATCGACAAGCCGAGGAATCTCGCGAAATCGGTAACGGTCGAGTAGGGGGAGGAGAGGGGAGCGGCGCCCGCCTGCGTGCGGGCGCGTCCGCTCAATGCAGGTGCTGCAGCTTGTCCGGGTTGCGCACCACGTAGATCGCCACGACCTTGCCGTCCTCGATTTCGAGCGCGGTGGTCTGCAGCTCGCCGTCCGCTTCCCGCGTGACGAAGCCGGGCAGGCCGTTGACGAAGCCCGTGTGCACGAGCGTCGAACCGTGCTTGCTGAACAGCGCCGCCAGCGTTTCGTGCACCCGCATCACGGCTTCGAAGCCGAAGATCCGCCGATTCGCGGCCGGGCGCTTGCCGCCGCCGTCCGCGTGCAGGCTCACGTCCTCGGCCAGCAGCGCGCCGAGCGCGCGCATGTCGCCGCTGCGCGACGCGGCGAAGAACGCCTCGGCGATCTCGACGCCGCGCTGCTTCTCCACCTTGAAACGCGGCCGTTCGTCGCGCACGTGGGCGCGCGCCCGCGCGGCGAGCTGCCGGCATGCGGCCGGCTCGCGCCGGATGGTCGCGGCCACTTCGTCGAATTCCAGCCCGAACACGTCGTGCAGCAGGAACGCCGCGCGTTCGAGCGGCGACAGGCGCTCGAGCGCGAGCATCAGCGGCAGCGTGACGTCCTCCTGCGCGTCCTCCTCGACGACGGGATCGGGCAGCCACGGGCCGATGTAGGTTTCGCGCTGGTGCCGCGCGGACTTCAGCTGATCGAGGCACAGCCGCATCACCATGCGGCGCAGGAACGCCTCGGGCACGCGCACCTCGGCGCGCTCGACGTCCATCCAGCGGATGAACGCCTCCTGCACCATGTCCTCGGCATCGGCGACCGAGCCGAGCATCCGGTACGCGACGCGCACGAGCATGCGGCGCAGCGGGTCGAAGCTCGCGGCCGCGTCCGCCGCCGGGTCGAGGTCCGTCATCAGGCGGCTGCCTTGGCAGCGGGGGCCTTCGCCGCGGCCGGTTCGACCCACATGCCGAAGCCGACGGCGAGCCGGTTCCAGCCATTGATCACGTTGATCATCAGCGTGAGTTTCACCTGTTCCTCCTCGGTAAAGTGCGCGTTGAGCGCCTCGTATGCGTCGGCATGCGTGTGGCCTTCGGAGAGCCGCGTCAGCGCATCGGTCCAGCCGAGCGCCGCGCGTTCGCGGTCGGTGTAGCAGGGCGCTTCGCGCCACGCGGACAGCAGGTACAGGCGTTGCTCGGTTTCGCCGTTCGCGCGCGCTTCGACGGTGTGCATGTTAATGCAGTTGGCGCACGCGTTGATCTGCGACGCGCGGATCTTGACCAGCTCGATCAGGGTCGGCTCCAGGCTCGCCTGCGCGGCGAGCGACGTGCTCATCCAGCTCTTCATCAGCGACGGGGCGGCGGCGAACGGGTCGAATTTGGCGGTCATGGTTCCATCTCCTGGGTTGGGTTCCGATGACATGACGAGCGAGCCCCCGCGTGTGTGACATTCACGTCAGATTTTTTTGCATGGGTGCTGTTCTTCGGACGAACCGGCGCGTCATGCGAGTGTCACGAGCGGTCTCGCCGCCTGCTTTCATTTTTCTTGCGATGCGGTTTCAGCCCACGCGCGGTTCGCGACATTCACATTTCTAGGCCATACTCCTCTGCACGGGCGGACGAAGCGATGCAACTTCGGCCGCCCGTCGCAGCATCGCAGGTCGCATCAGCCGCGCGCGTCGAGCGCGGGGCATCCTTTTCCGGCAACGCAGCGCAGCGCGACGTGGACGGTAAACCGATGAGCCTCCTTGCATCCCAGCTTCAGCGCCGCTACCGCGACGTGCGCGCGTGCAGCGTCGAACTGACGGCGACGCTGTCCGCCGAAGACCAGGCCGTGCAGTCGATGCCCGACGCGAGCCCGACCAAGTGGCATCTCGCGCACACCACGTGGTTCTTCGAGACGGTCGTGCTGATGCGCCGCGTCGCAGGCTATGCGCCGTTCGACGACGCGTTCCAGTTTCTCTTCAACTCGTACTACGAATCGCTCGGCCCGCGCCATCCGCGGCCGCAGCGCGGGCTGCTGACGCGCCCGTCGCTCGACGAGGTGCGCGCGTACCGCCATTACGTCGACGAAGCGCTGCTGCGCGCGATTGCGAGCGCGGACGCGGCGCTGCTCGAGACGATCGCGCCGGAGATCGAGCTCGGCCTGCATCACGAGCAGCAGCACCAGGAGCTGATCGTCACCGACATGCTGCACGCGTTCTCGTGCAATCCGCTGCTGCCGGCGTTCCGGCCGCGTGCCGGCGACGGTGGCGCCGCAGTGCGCGACGAAGCCGCCGCGCCGCGCTGGCTGCGCCAGCCGGGCGGGCTCGTCGAGATCGGCCACGACGGCAACGGCTTCTCGTTCGACAACGAGCGGCCGCGGCACACGGCGCTCGTGCGGCCGTACGAGATCGCGGAGCGCCTCGTGACCAACGCGGACTTTGCCGCGTTCATCGCCGACGGCGGCTACGCGCGCCCCGAACTCTGGCTGTCGGACGGCTGGGCGACGGTGCTGCGCGACGGCTGGTGCGCACCCGCGTACTGGCTCGCGCGCGACGGCGCCGACGCCGCACGCGCCGCGCCGCCCGACACGCCGTTGCGCGCGTGGCAGGCGTTCGGGCTGCACGGCGTGGAGCCGCTCGCGCCCCATGCGCCGGTGTGCCACGTGAGCTTCTACGAAGCGGCCGCGTACGCGGAATGGGCGGGCGCGCGGCTGCCGACCGAATTCGAATGGGAGGCCGCGTACGGCGCGGACGGCATCCGGCAGATGACGGGCCACGTATGGCAGTGGACGCGCTCGTCGTACGAGCCGTATCCGGGCTTCCGGCCGCTCGCGGGCGTGGCCGCCGAATACAACGGGAAGTTCATGGTCGGCCAGCAGATCCTGCGCGGCAGCAGCATCGCGACGCCGCCGGGCCACGCGCGGCCGACGTACCGCAATTTCTTTCCGCCGGCCGCGCGCTGGCAATTCACGGGAGTGCGACTTGCGAGAGACGCCTGATCTGGCCGCCACGAGCGGCGGCCTGCAAGCAGCCCGCGACCCGCGGCCGAGCGCGTTCGAGCGCGACCTGATCGACGGGCTGTCGCGGCGGCCGCGCAGCATCCCGCCGAAATACTTCTACGACGCGGCGGGCTCCGCGCTGTTCGACCGCATCTGCGCGCTGCCGGAGTACTACCCGACGCGCACCGAGCTCGGCATCCTGCGCGCGCATGCGACCGACATCGTGCGGCGCGTCGGCCCGCACGCGGACATCGTCGAGTTCGGCGCGGGCTCGCTCGCGAAGATCCGCATCCTGCTCGACGCGTTTTCCGCGGAGCGCGCGCCCGCGCGCTACGTGCCGGTCGACATTTCCGCGGACTACCTGCACGGCGCGGCCGCGCGGCTGCGCGCCGCGTATCCGTGGCTCGACGTCGCGCCGCTCGCGGCCGACTACACGAAGGCCGAGCAGCTCGCCGCGCTGGCGGCCGAGCCGCGCCGCCGCATCGGCTTTTTTCCCGGCTCGACGATCGGCAACTTCTCGCCGGACGAAGCCGATGCGTTCCTGCGCGACGCGGCGCGGCTGCTGCGCGGCGGCGCCTTGCTGGTGGGCGCGGATCTCGTGAAGGACGAAGCGACGCTGCACGACGCGTACAACGACGCGCAGGGCGTGACCGCGGCCTTCAACCTGAATCTGCTCGCGCGCGCGAACGCCGAGCTCGGCGCGGATTTCGACATCGACGCGTTCGCGCATCAGGCGTTCTACGATGCGCGCCAGCAGCGCATCGAAATGCATCTCGTCAGCGCGCGCACGCAAACCGTGCGCGTGTGCGGCCGCACGTTCCGCTTCGAGGCCGGCGAGCGCATCCATACGGAGAACTCGTACAAGTTCACCATCGACGGTTTTCACGCGATCGCGCGGCGCGCGGGCTTCGAGCCCGACACCGTGTGGACCGACGACGCGCAGCTGTTCAGCGTGCACTGGCTGCGCAGCCCGGGCGACATTCGCGCGTGACGGCGTGCGGTGAGTGCCGATGCCGGCACGCATCGCGCACGACCGCTGCGGCGCCGTAAACACCCGTTACCAGTCTCGCAGACCGGTTTCACCTGTATCCACGACCCCGACCTACACTCCGAACCGTATTCACTGGAAGCACGTCGAGTGCAGGGAGTCGCGAGATGAACAAGAAACTTCTCGGTGCAGTTCTCGGTATCGCGGTACTGGCGGCGTCGGGCGCCGCGTCGGCGCACGTCGACGTCGCGGTCGGCATCGGCGTGCCGGGCGTCTACGCGGCACCGGCTCCGGTGTACGCGGCACCTGCCCCGGTGTATGCGGCGCCGCCGCCCGTCGCCTATGCGCCGCCGGTGACGTACGCGCCGGTCGGCTATCGCTACGACGACTGGCGTGCCCGCGAATGGCGTGAACGCGCGTGGCGCCGTCATGAATGGCGCGAGCACGAGTGGCGTGAGCGTGCATGGCGCGATCGCGGCCGCTGGGACTGATCCCGCTGAGCGGTTCGCCAACCAACAACCGACGACGAGGAGCGTGAGCGCATGGTCACCACCCATCGACACATCAGGCAATGGGCGCTCGCCGCCGGCATGGCGCTCGCCACGATCGGCAGCGCGCATGCGGCGGGCTGCATGAAGGGCGCGGTCGTCGGCGGCGTCGCCGGCCACTACGCGGGCCACCATGCGGTGGCCGGCGCGGTCGGCGGCTGCATCGTCGGCCATCACATGGCGAAGAAGCACGCGGAGGAACTCGCCGCGCAACGCCGGGCCGCCGCGCAGGGCACGCCGCCAGCGCAATGAGTCCGTCACCGTCGCACGGCTTCGCGCCGTGCGCATCGTTCGCGAGCGTCAGCCCGCATTCCGTCCCGGCGCGAACCCGCACATCGCGAGCGGCACGAGCACGATCGCCGCGCCGGTGAAGAACATCGCCGGCGCGCCGAAGCGCTGCCACACCCATCCCGCGATCACGCTCGCCAGCAGCATCGCCAACCCGGCCGCGAGATTGAACAGCCCGAACGCGGTGCCGCGCCATTCGGCCGGCGCGGTATCGGCGACCATCGCGGCGAGTATCCCCTGCGTGAACCCCATGTGCAGCCCCCACACCGCAACGCCGGTCAGCACCGTCGCGACGTCGGCGCGCGTGCCGAGCAGCAGGTCCGCGCCGATCAGCAGCGCCATGCCGATCGCGAGCAGCGCGCGCCGGTCGAGCCGGTCCGACACGACGCCGACCGGATATGCGGCGAGCGCATACGCGGCGCTCATCACGACCATCACCGACGGCACCCACGCGACGTCCATGCCGGTCTGCTGCGCGCGCAGCACGAGGAACGCCTCGCTGAAGCGCGCGAGCGTGAAGGTCGCGCCGATCGCGACGACGAACCAGTAGCGGCCGGAGAATGCGCGCAGCGCGCGCAGGTCGAGCGGCGAACGGAACGGGCGCGCCGCGCCCGCGCGCCCGGCCGCCGCGGCGTCGGGCTCGCGCACGCCGAACAGCAGCACCGCGAGCGTCGCGAACGCGGGGATCGACGCGAACCACAGCACCGTGCGGATCTGGTCCGCGAACGCGAACATCAGCGCGATCGCGAGCAGCGGGCCGCCGACCGCGCCGACGGTATCCATCGACTGCCGCAGCCCGAAGCACGCACCGCGAATCTCGGGCGGGGCGACATCGGCGACCAGCGCGTCGCGCGGCGCGCCGCGAATGCCCTTGCCGAAGCGGTCGACGAGGCGCGCGGCGATCACGAGGCCCGGCCCGTGCGCGAGCGGGAACAGCGGCTTGGTCAGCGCGGCGAGCCCGTAGCCGGCGAGCAGCAGCGCCTTGCGGCGGCCGAGCCAGTCGCTGAGCGCGCCGGAGAAGATCCGCACGAGCAGCGCGGTCGCTTCGGCCGCGCCCTCGAGCACGCCGAGCGCGGCGACGCTCATCCCCATCGTCGTCACGAGATAGACGGGCAGCAGCGCATGCACGAGTTCCGACGACAGGTCCATCAGCAGGCTGACGTACCCCAGCGCCCACACGGTGCGGGGGATCGCGGGACGGGACGACACGGCGGTGCGCGATTCCATCGGAACTCCTTGACGCGCCGCATGGGGGCGCGGCCGGCTACGCCATCTTGAAGGTCGATCGACGGCATGGGGCCGGTACAGGACAGATAGCACGAGTGTCGCGCGGGGCGGCATCCGTTTCAACAGCGGGCGACGCCTGAATTGGTCTGATAAATGGCCGTCCGATGCCGCGTTACGAATACTTACAACGCGCGATGGCCGCGCGCCGGCCCGTTCGTACAATGAATCATCTCAATGCGCTCCAAGGAGCACCACGATGAAACAACGACGCTTCCTGTCCGTGCTCGCAGCGGCATGTCTCGCGCTCGGCGCGGTATCGGCCCACGCGGCGGCAGGCGGTAATGGAGGAGGGAACGGCGGCGGTCACGGCGCGGGCGGCAGCGGCGGCAATGCCGGCGGCCTGTCGGGCGGCCACATGAGCGGCGAGGCGATGTCGAACTCGAACGGCATCCATTCCGGCGACCGCGACCACGGCCTGTCGCGCGCGGCCGACCGCTCCGGCACGATCGCCGGCCGCGCGGGCGTGCAGCCGGGCCACGGCCATGCGCATGGTCACACCGCGCACGCGACCACGCATACGAACCACGAGAAGCGCAACGCGTTCGGCCATACGCTTTAAACGGCCTGCGCGGATCGCAGAAGCGGAAAAGGCGCCCTTGGGCGCCTTTTCTCGTTCATGCATGCGCATTGCGCTCAGCAATTGCCTTTCTTGGCCTGTCCCGGCGGGCAGAAGCCGTTGCCGGGGCCGCCTTGCGGCGCAACCACCACCGGCGGGCCCGGCACGTAGACCGCGCATCCGCTCAATGCGCCCAGCACGCCGACAGCCGTCAGCAGCGTGATGACCTTTTTCTTCACGTCATTCTCCATGGTCGTTTGGGCAGGACCGCGTGCGACCCTGCCCGGTCAAGCCGTCAGAACGAGAAATTGACGTTCGTCTGGCTGGTCGTCGCGTTGACGTTCGTCGCCTGCGTCGCGCCCGATGCCGCATCGGCCTCGATCGTGTACTGGCCGGCGGCCGCCGGCACCGCGGCCAGCGCGACCGGCAGCGCACCCGTGTAGGTCCCGACGATCGGCGCGGCGGTCGGCACCGACAGCGCGTAGAAGCCGGTATCCAGGTTCGCGTTGGCCGACGTGATCTCGTAAGCGTTTGCATTGATCGTCTGCAGCGCACGCACCAATGCATTCGCGCTGGCCGTCACGGTGCCGCTGACGGTGCTCATCGCGGAAGCCGGCAGCGCGATCGGCACGTTCGACGTCGACACCGCGGTGCTCGTGTTCACGACCACCGGCACCGCGCGGACGATGCCCGACGCGACGTTGTTCTGCACGATCACGACGTCGTAGTTGCCCTGCGTCGAGCTCTGGATCAGCGGCGACAGCACGAACTTGCCGGTGCCGTCGGCGACGGTGCCGCGCACCACCTTGCCGCCCTGTTCCGCGTAGACGGTCGCGCCCGCTTCAGCCTGCGCGACGTAGCCGGTGATCGCGCCGCTCACCACGGTCGGCGTCGCGGTCACGACCGGCTTCAGCCCATACGTGCCGTTGCCGCGCTGCACGATCGACTTGCACGCGTTGAAGTCGAGCACGAGGTCGACGAGCGTGTTCGGCTGGACCGTGAACGGGCTGATGATCTTGTAGCCGCTTTGCGTCGCGCTCGGCGTCGCGAGCGGCTGCTCGGCGCCGCCGGTCGGCACGACCGAGTTCGCGAGCGTGTTGCCCTGGTTCTGCGCGAGCACGAGGCGAACCTGCTGGTACTGGCCGGCCGGCAGCGCGGTCTGGCCGAGGTCGGCGAGCGCGCCGTTGGTCAGCGACAGCAGGTCGATCTTCTGCGGCACCGGCAGCGAGACCGTCGACCAGCCGCCATCGTTGTCGCCGGCGTTCGAATTCATGTTGACGCGAACCTGGGACACGGTGACGTAGACGTGATCGAAGCCGCACGACGGCGCGTCGGTCATCGCGACGTGCAGCGTGCCGGTTTGGGTGTTGCTGCCGCCGCCATCGCCGCCGCCGCAGCCGACCAGCGCAAGCGAGAGCACGGACGCGCCGGCGAGCGCCTTAAGCAAGTTGTTCATGACAACCCCTCCTTCGGATTCTTGTGTGGGTGCCCGGAGCATAGTGCGAGCCCGGTGTTGCATCGCTTCGAATTTGCAACGAGGCGTAACGGCCGGGGACAACTGCTTGCGGCGGCAAGCATTCCGGCCGCCGGATCGTGCGCGGCATCGGGCGGAAAAGGGAGGAGAGCGGGGAGAGCGGGGAGAGCGGGCGGGTTGTTGCGATGCGGCATGAGGGCCGCCGGCGCGGCGCGAGCATCGGCCCGCGCCGCGCGGCCGGTCAGCCCGCGTCGGCCGCCTGCGCGGTGCGCGCGAACAGCGCGTCGACGCTGTGCGCCCGCACGTACCGCGCCGGCGCATCGCCGTCGGCGAGCGCGCGGAAATGCGCGTCGCCGCACGCGAGCTTCGCGCGTTCGTGCTCGCGCGGCGCGTCGTCGTCGGCGCTGCGCGGCGTATCGACGACGAAGTACAGGCGCGCGTCGCCGTCCTGTTCCGCGAGCACGGCCCAGTCGGGGTGATAGCTGCCGAGCGGCGTCGGCACGTCGAACCAGCGCGGCAGCTTCGCGTACAGCTTCACCGCGTCGTGCGCCTCGAGCGCATCGGCGAACGCGCGCTCGGCATCGGTCTCGCACACCACCGCTTCGTGAGTCGCCTTGCGCGCGTCCGTGCGCAGGTTGCGCAGGTAGCCCGTCAGCGCCTCGCTCTCGAACGATTCGAGCGCGTGCACGTGCCGGTCGCCGAGCTTGCGATACGCAATGCCGCTAACGAGCGCGAGCCGCTTGCAGCGGTTGATCGCATCGGCCGCGAGCGCGATGAACTGCTGCGGGTTGAGCCGGAAATCGTCGAGCCGGCCGCTGTCCGCGAGGATCGTCGCGAGCGAGCGGCGCGTGAGCTGCGTGCGGTCCTGCAGCTCGGTGAGCAGGTCGGGCAGCAGCAGCGCGCCTTCGTCGATCAGCACCGTGCCGGCGCCCGCCACCTCGATCGCCTCGACGCCGGCCTTGCCGATGTCGATCTCGGCCTTGCGCCATTGCAGCCGCGCGCGCGCGACCTCGGGCGCGTCGCGCAGCGCGGCCGCGCAATCCTGCACGAGCTTCGCGTTGTCGAACTGCACGCGGTACACGGTGCGATGCTTGATGCGATCCCACAGCGCGCGGAACTCGCCGCCGAGCACCACCGCCTTGCCCGACGCGTCGCGGCGCAGCGCGATCTCGCGGCGCTCGTCCGCGTTGCGCACCGCGAAGCGGCCCGACAGCTTGCGCAGCGTCGCGACGACCGCCGCGCGCAGCGTCTCGAACGCGTCCGGCAGCACGAGCGCGCTTTGCCGCAGCGCGTCCTTCAGCCGGTCGAGCACCTTGCCCTGCGCATCGATGTAGCCGTGCGCGTGCAGGTGGGCCCACAGCACGCGCGACAGCTCGATGCCGAGCGCATGCGCGGGGCCGTCGCCTTCGCGCACCGGGAGCGCCGCGAACTGGTGTTCCTCGACGATCCCGAAGCGGATGCCCGTGTCGGCCTCGATTTCCTTCTGCAGGTTCTCGGCGAAGCTCTCGTAGCGCTCGGTCGCGATCACGGTGAGCGTGTTCACGCCCGGGTCGCGCACCCGTTCGCCGTCCTGGTCGACCGCGAGCCGCAGCCCGCGGCCGAGCGTCTGGCGGCGCTCGCGTTCGGTCTGGATGTCGCGCAGCGTGCAGATCTGGAACACGTTCGGGTTGTCCCAGCCTTCCTTCAGCGCGGAGTGCGAGAAGATGAACTTCAGCGGCGTGTCGAACGACAGCAGCGCTTCCTTCTCGCGCATGATCAGCCCGTACGCGCGCTCGGCGTTCTCGCGGCTCGCGGCGCTGCTCTCGCTGGTGTCGGTCCAGCCGCCCTTGCGGTCGATCGAGAAGTAGCCGTTGTGCGCGGCTTCGATCTCGCGCGCGACGTCGACGCCGTCGAACAGCGCGCGATACGCGGGCACGCGCGCCGCGCGCGCGTATTCCTCTTCGAAGATCAGCGCGTAGTCGCCCTTCACGGGCGCGCCGTTCGCGTCGTATTTCCGGTAGCGCTCGACCGAATCGACGAAGAACAGCGACAGCACCTTCACGCCGCGCTCCGAGAGCCGCAGCTCCTTGTCGAGGTGCTCGCGAATCGTGCGGCGGATCATCTCGCGCTGCACGGCGAGCGTGTCGATGTCGCCGTACGCCTCGCCGAGCGACAGGAACGCCTCGCCGGCCGGATGGCGCAGCTCGAGGTATTCGGCGCCCTTCGCCGCCTGCACCTCGCCGATCCGCAGGCCCGCGTACAGCGCGCGCCTGGTCACGCGCTCGAGCTCGTCGCCGTCGGTCACGGACACGATCTGGCGCTTCACGCCGGCCGTGGTCGCGACGTCGAGCTCGACGCGCGCGCTGATCGCGCCGCGCCGGTTCGACACGCCGACGAGCCGCAGGTACGGCTTGTTGTGCGCATCCTCGACGATCGCCGACGCGATCTCGATCTGCTTGACGAGCTTGCGCTCGTACGCGTCGACCGCATCGAGCCGGTACACCATGTGGTGGCGGTCGACGTGCGTCGCCGAATAGCGCAGCGTGCACAGCGGGTCCATCGCCGCGAGCGCCTCGCGGCCGCGCCCCTCGAGGCCGCCGTCGACGCTCTGCGGCTCGTCGACGATCACGATCGGGCGCGTCGCGCGGATCAGGTCGATCGGCTTCTCGCCGCCGGTCTTCTCGCTGTCCTTGTACAGGTTGTTGACGTCGCGCTTGTTGATCGCGGCGACCGTCATCACCATGATCTGGATCGTCGCGCTCGCCGCGAAGTGGCGCACCTGGCCGAGCTTCGCGGAGTCGTACAGGAAGTAGTCGTACGGCACGCCCGCGTACAGGCCGCGGAAATGGTCCTCGGTGATCAAGAGCGTCTTGTGCACGCCTTCCTTGATCGCGACCGACGGCACGACGATCACGAACTTCGTGAAGCCGTAGCGGCGGTTCAGCTCGAACACCGTGCGCAGGTACACGTAGGTCTTGCCGGTGCCGGTCTCCATCTCGACCGTGAAATCGCGCGAGGCCGGGTCGCCCGACGGCGGCAGGCCGCCGCGCAGCTGCACGTCGGCGAGGTTGCGCGCGAGCGCGTCGTCGGTGATCGACAGCCGGTTGCCGACGCCGCGCTCCGACAGCGCGAAGCCGAGCGCCGCCTGCGCGGCGGCCGACGTGCCGGGCGCCGCGTTCGCGAGCACGCTGAAGTCGCCCTGGCACGCCTCCTGGCCGCGGAACAGGTCGCAGACGGCGTCGATCGCCTCGCGCTGGTAGTCGAGATCCGCTTCGAAATGCAGGCGCATCACAGGCTCCGCACGCGCTTCACGCCGTGCTGCTCGAGCAGCGCGGCGAGATTGAGCTTCGCGACGTCGTCGGCGAAACCGCTGTCGCGGAACAGGCAGGTGACGTCGCGCGTCGTGCCGTGCGCGTCGAGCAGCGCGACGATCCCTTCGGCGAGCGGCTCGGCGTCGTCGCGCGTGACGCGCGCGTCGAAGCACGCGACGACCGTCTGGCCGATCAGGTGCACCGTCTTGCCGGCCACCGCGTGATGCGTGACCGGCGTGCACAGGTCGAGGCCGAGCTTCAGCGTCAGCTCCGCGAGCAGGTCGTCGTCGCTGCGGCCGGTCTTCACGTGCTCGACGGACGCGAAGAGGGCGTGGTCGAAATCGTCGCGGCGCGGATCCCACTCGATCACGTTGGTCGTGTCGAGCCGGTACACGCGGAAACCGAGATCGCCATAGCTTTCCGGATAGTCGCGCGCGACCTGCTGCGCGGCGCGGCGCAGGCGCTCCTTGGTCAGCTCGGCGAGCGTCGCGGGCTTCTTCAGCTTCGCGCAGAACTCGGCCGCGGCCTGCTGCGTCTTGTCGTGCTTGTCGAGCGGCTCGGGCAGCTGCACGAGCACGTAGCGGCGCGAGCCGCCGTCGGTCGCGTTCAGCTGCATGACCGCGTGGCCGGTGGAGCCGGAGCCCGCGAAGCAGTCGACGACGATGTCGTCGCCGCGCGTGCACCAGCCGATCACGGATGCCGCGAAATCGACCGGCTTCGGCTGCTCGAACGGCACGCCGAGCGCCTTCAGCAGCGCGTCGTCCGAACCGCCGAACGGCAGCACCGACGGCACGTTCTCGTACATGTTCTCGTCGAGGTAGTAGATCCGCTGCGGCTGCGTGGTTTCGTCCGCGCCGAACTCGATCAGGCCGCGCTCCAGCAGCGCCTGCATCGTCGCCGGCGGGTTGCGCCAGCCGCGCTCCGGCATCGCGCACGGCTTGCCGGTGACCGGGTGCACGAGCGGCACGAAGTATTCGTCCGGCGCCTTCTTCTTGTTCGGCCACGCCATCGACACGAGGCGGTACACGCGCCCGTCGGCCGACAGCCGGTCGTACATCAGCTCGCCGCCGGACAGGCCGGTCTGCGTCCGGACCCACGCGCGGTACTCTTGCGCGGCGTCCGCGGCGGTGCCGTTGCGGCGCACGAGGTCGTACGCGGCGTCGAGCATGCGCTGCGCGTTGCGCTTCGGGCGCTTGAGCGGGGTCGCTTCATGCAGCGCCTCCGCGTTGCGCGCGAACAGCACGAGCGATTCGTGCTGGTACGCGACGCCGCGCGCGTCGCCTTTCGGGTTGCGCTTGTCCCACACGGCCACGCCGAGCTCGTTCTCCTCGCCGAAGATCTCGCGCAGCATCAGCACCAGCGCATGCACCTCGTGCTCGTCGATGTGCACGGCGATCACGCCGGCGTCGGACAGCAGCGCGTGCGCGAGCTTCAGCCGCGGGTACATCATGTTCAGCCAGTCGGTGTGGAACCGGCCGTTCGCCTCGGTGTTGGTGCTGCGCTTCACGCCGCCTTCGGTCTGGCCGGTGACGGCCAGGTAGTGGCGCAGGCTGTCGCTGAAGTCGTCCGGATAGACGAAATCGCTGCCGGTGTTGTACGGCGGATCGATGTAGACCAGCTTGACCTTGCCCGCGTAGCTCTTGTGCAGCAGCTTCATCACGTCGAGGTTGTCGCCCTCGATCACGAGGTGGCGGGTGTCGTCCCACGCGACGCTGTCGGCCGGGCAGGGCCGCAGCGTGCCGGTGGACGGCGTGAGCGCGGCCTGCCGCGCGCGGCGCTTGCCGTGCCAGTGGAAGCCGTATTTTTCGTCGGCGTCGCCGACCGTGCGATCGCCGACCAGCGCCTTCAGCGCGTCGACGTCGACCGACGCGCCGTCAGGGCCTTCGGTCACGAGTTCGGGGAACAGCGCCTTCAGGCGCGCGACGTTGTCGGCGGTGAAATCCGTCGACATCGCCTGCGGGCTGGCCGCATCGAGTTTCTGCATCGTCCTTTTCCATCCTGGGCCCGTCCGCGCCGCGCCCGGGCGTCGGGCGCTGTCGCGGCGCCGGCGGCCGGGGAGGGGGCCGCCGCGGGCGAACCCGAAACGCTAGCGAGTCGGTCGGCGCAGGTCAAGCGCCCGATAGGCGCCGATGCACGCCGCAAACCGGCGGATCGGGCCGGATCGCCCGCCTGGCGGGCGCTGCGCGGCTTCGGGCCGGTGATGGGCCGGTTGTCGCGCCGGGCGGCCGTGCGGCCCGATCCGCTGCGAGAAAAAAAGGGCACGGACGGCGCGGTGCGCCGGCGTGCCCTGCATGGAGCCTCGGGAACGATGCACGCGGGCGGGCGCCCGCGCGGGGTCAGAAGCGGGTGCGGATGCCGGTCGTCAGCTCGAGCTGGTTGTTCGAGCCGAACGTCGACGACACCTTGTAGCCGCCGTGCAGCTTCATGTAGTCGCCGGCCAGGTAGACCTCGGTGCGCTTGCTCAGGTGGTAGAAGATCGAGCCGTAGATCGTCTCCTTGAAGCCGTTGCCGACGCCGTTGGTCAGGCTGAACGCGCCGAGGTTGGCGTTCGGCGTGAAGCCGTCCGCGTTGTACGCGGCGTTCTTGATGCGCATCTGCTGGTAGCCGAGCTCGTAGTCGAGCGGGCCCTGCGGCGCGAGCTTCATCGACACGGTCCACGCGTTGTCGTGACGCTGGCCGAGCGCGCCCTGGTCGCCGTTGTAGCGGAAGTAGCCCGCATTCAGGCGCACGATGCTGAACGTGTAGTTGCCGCCGGCCGAGAACGTCTGGTTCCGGAAGCCGTTGTGGTTCACGTGGCTGTAGAAGCCCGACACGTTGAACGGGCCGCCGTTGTAGCCGAGCGCGACCTGGTACGCGGAGCCGGTCGCGAAGCTGGTCGAGTTGCTGAACTGGTAGCCCGCGCTGGCGAAGATGCCGTTGCTGAACAGCTTCTTCCACGCGAGGCCGTTGTTGTAGCGCGTGCCGGTCGGGCCGGCCGCGTAGAAGATCATCTGCTTGAAGTTGTTCGAGTTGGTCCAGCCGCCTTCCTCGGTGGTCAGCTGCGCGGTGCCGTACGGGTCGCCGTAGATCGCGGCCGCGTCGCGCGCGATCGAGTTCTGGAAGCCGGCCGTCAGCTTGCCGAAGCGGTCGTCCTGGATGCCGACCCACGCGTCGCGGTCGAAGATCTGGCCTTCGTCTTCCATCTGGCCGTTCGCGACCACGAATTCGCTTTCGAGGCGGAAGATCACCTTGGTGCCGCCGCCGATGTCCTCGGCGCCGCGCAGGCCCCAGCGGCTGCCGCTGAACCACGGCTCGCCCTGGTTGCCCATGCCGATTACGTGCTTGCCGTTCGCATCCGCGTGCGTGCGGTAGGTCGGGAAGCTCAGGTCCATCAGGCCATAGAGCTGCACGCTCGATTGCGCGTGCGCCTGGGTCGCGGCGCACAGCCCCGCCGCGATGGAAAGGGCCAGGTATTTTCGTTTCAAGATCGTCTCCTCCGAGCTGCCGCATTGAAATTCGCTTGTTGGCAGTACCTAACGTATGCCGCGTCCTGCCGGCCCCTGCGAGATGACCGACGCCTAGCATCGTAGAGAGGGCAATCCTTCACGCCGCTTTCCCGGGCACGCGAATCGGATCGGTGAAAACACCGAACGGCGGAGTCCTGACGAGTGCCGAATGCCATGTGGGAATGGGAGAGCAGGAACATCGGCGCCGCGTGCCGGGATCTGCGGCGTTTGCGTGAATACAACAGTGAGCGCGGTCGGCCCATGGCGATTTCGCGGACGTGCGAAAGCGCTGCCGCGCCGGCGGCAGGCCGTTGGGGGGCGCGCGGCGTCAGCCCTGCGCGGCCTTCTCGCGCAGGATGTAGCCGAGCCCGCGCAGCGTGATGATCTCCGCCGTGCTGGGCGCGAGATGCTTGCGCAGCCGGTGGATGTAGATGTCGATCGCGTCCGCGCTCGGCTCGTCGTCGAGCGCGAACACGCTGTCCATCAGCCGCGCCTTCGACACGGTCTTGTTCTGCTGCAGCATCAGCGTCTCGAGGATCGCGTGCTCGCGGCGGCGCAGCGCGAGCGGCACGTCGTGGCAGCGGAATTCGCGCGTGCCGAACGCGTAGACGAGATCGCCGCACACCAGCTGCGTCGCGCCGACGCCCGCTTGCCGGCGGATCAGCGCGCGGATCCGCGCGACCAGCTCGCGCGACTCGAACGGCTTCACGACGTAATCGTCGGCGCCCGCGCCGAAGCAGTCGACCTTGTCGTCGACCGAGCCGTGCGCGGTCAGCATCAGCACCGGCACGTTGTCGTTGCGGCGCCGCAGGCGCGCGAGCACTTCCTTGCCGCTGATGCCCGGCAGCCGCATGTCGAGCAGCACTGCGTCGTAGCGCTCGGTCTTCAGCACCGCGTCCGCGCCTTCGCCGTCGCCGACGCTGTCGACCGCGAAATCCTCGCCGCGCAGCAGGTTCACGATCCAGTGCGCGAGTTCGGCGTTGTCTTCGACCAGCAGGAGTTTCATTGCAGCGTCTCTTCGAACTCTTCAAACATACGCAGGCAGCCGCACGGTGACGACAATGCCGCGGTTGCCGGGCCCCGGCGCGAGCGACGCCATCCCGCCGTGCGCCTGCGCGATCTCGCGCACGATCGCGAGGCCGAGGCCCGAGCCTTCGGTGTCGCTCGACACGCGGTAGAAGCGCTTGAACACGTGCGGGCGCGCCTCGGCCGGGATGCCCGGGCCGTTGTCGATCACGTCGAGCACGACGGTATCGCCGTCGCGGCGCGCGGCGACCGTCACGCAGCCGCCCGGCTGCGTATAACGTACCGCGTTGTCGACGAGGTTCATCACGAGCGCGGTCAAGAGGCTCGCGCTGCCCGTCACGTCGAGCTGCTCGCCGAGGTCCGCGCCGAGGTCGATGTCGCGCCGCTGCGCGAGCACGATGGTTTCCTCGAACACGCTCGACACCACCGCGGCGAGATCGACGCGCTGGGTCAGCAGCGTCGGCGGCGTCGCCTCCGCGTGCGCGAGCAGCAGCAGCTTGTCGGTCACGTCGGCCATCTTGCGGCTGCTGCGCTGCATGCTGTCGAGCATCGCGCTCAGCTCCGGGTCGTCGCGCTCGCGCTGCTGCGCGTACTGGATCTGCGTGTCGAGCACCGCGATCGGCGTGCGCAGCTGGTGCGCGGCATCGGCGATGAAGCGCCGCTGCGTCGCCGTGTGCGTGTTCAGCCGCGCGATGCACTGGTTGATCGCGTCGACGATCGGCCGCAGCTCGTGCTGCAGCCGCTCGGGGCGGATCGGCTCCAGCTCCATCGGCCCGCGGTCGGCCACGTCGTCCTTCAGCTTCATCAACGGCCGCAGCTCGAAGGTCAGGCCGAGATACACGAGCACGACCGCGAGCAGCAGCATCAGCGACAGCCGCACGAGCTGCGGCCGCCAGATCGTGTCGAGCATCGCGCCGCGCGAGCGCGTCGTCTTCGCGACCACGACCGTCACCGTCTCCACCTGGCCTTCGTTGTACAGCTGCCGGTCGTACGCGACCGCGCGCAGCGCGATGCCGCCGAGCGCCGTGCGGTACAGCGTCGGCTCGGCGCCATGCCGAGCGGGCAGGTCGAGCTCGGGATTGCCCGCGAGCAGCCGGCCGTGGCCGTCGATCACCTTGTAGAACACCGAATCGCGCGACGGCGATTCGAAAATCTCCAGCGCGGCGGGCGGCACGTCGGCCGCCAGGTAGCCGT
Source organism: Burkholderia stagnalis (assembly GCF_902830275.1). Taxonomy (GTDB): domain Bacteria; phylum Pseudomonadota; class Gammaproteobacteria; order Burkholderiales; family Burkholderiaceae; genus Burkholderia; species Burkholderia stagnalis. Next base: position 53,886 of record NZ_CADESW010000007.1, read on the forward strand.
TGCGCCACTCGACGTCCTCGCCGATCGTGCGCGCGGACGCGACGAGCGCGCTGTCCTGCACGAGGTCGGCGGTGCGCCGCGCGGTGTCGTACGACATCGCGCCCGCGATCAGCACGAACGCCGCGAGCGGCAGCAGCAGCCACCAGAGCAGCCGCCCGCGCAGGCTGTGCGTCATTCGTTCCCGCTCCTTTCCCTGAATGCCGAACCGCGCCGGGGCCGGGGCGGCCTCGGGCGCGGTCGGGGTCGAACGCGATCGTGCGGCGTTCAGAACGCGGCCGGCCGCCACTTCAGCAACCGCCTCTCGAGCCAGGTCAGCAGGTAGTCGGCGGCGAGCGCGACCACGGCCAGCACGATCATCGCCGCGAACACGCCGCTCGCGTTGAACGCGCCCTGCGCGGTGGAGATCAACAGGCCGATGCCCTGCTTGGAGCCGAGGAACTCGCCGACCACCGCGCCGACCAGCGCGAAGCCGAAGCTCACGTGCAGGCTTGCGAGAATCCAGGAGAGCGCCGACGGAATCACGACCGACGTGGTGATCTGCCGGCGCGACGCGCCGAGGATCTGCGCGTTCGCGATCAGGTAGCGGTCCGCTTCGCGCACGCCCTGGAACGCGTTGCCGAACACGACGAAGAACACCATCACGACGGCCAGCGCGATCTTCGACGCCATGCCGAGGCCGAGCGCGATCACGAAGATCGAGCCGAGCACGACGCGCGGGATCGAGTTGGCGATCTGGATGTAGAGGCCGAACACGTCGGCCATCAGCTTGTTGCGGCCGAGCACGATCCCGCAGATCACGCCGGCCACCGAGCCGATCACGAAGCCGATCGTGGTTTCCTCGAGCGTCACCCACACCTGCGTGAGCAGCGGCCCCTGCGACGTGCCGTTGACGAACCAGTCCTGGAGCTGCGCGAAGATCAGCGTCGGCTGCGAGAAGAAGAACGGATCGATCCACTTGAGCCGCGCGGCGAGTTCCCAGCCGCCCAGCACGACGACGAGCACGGCGATCCGCAGCCCGATGATCAGTTGCCGGCGGCGGCGCAGCCGGGTTTGCGCGGCGCGCTGCGCGTCTTCCAGCGAGCCCGCGTTCATGGCGGAAGTGGGAAGCGTCATGTCGGTCATGCTCCTGTCCTTGCTCTGTCCTGTTGCTGTTGCTGCGTTCAGCCGATCTGCACTTCTTCGCGCAGGTCGTGCCAGATGTCCTTGGAAATCTCGATGAAATGCGGGTGATAGCGAATCTCCGACGTGACGCGCGGGCGCGGCAGGTCGATCTCGTACACGCGCTTGAGCGTCGCGGGGCGCGCGGTCAGCACGAACACGCGGTCGGCGAGCGCGATCGCCTCCTCGAGGTCGTGCGTGACGAACACCACCGAGCCCTTGTTCGCGGACCAGAGCTGCAGCAGCTCGTCCTGCATCAGCGTGCGGGTCTGCATGTCGAGCGCGGAGAACGGCTCGTCCATCAGCAGGATTTCCGGCTGGTTGATGAAGGTCTGCGCGAGCGCGACGCGCTTCCTCATCCCGCCCGACAGCTGGTGCGGGTAGTGCTTCGTGAACTTGTCGAGGCCGACCTTGCGGATCCATTCCTCGGCCTGCCCGTACGCGACGTCCTTCGAGCGGCCGCGGAACAAGGGGCCCGCGGCGACGTTGTCGATCACGTTGCGCCACGGGAACACCGCGTCGGCCTGGAACACGAAGCCGATGCGCGGGTCGATCCCGTCGACCGGGCGGCCCATCACGCGCACCTCGCCGGACGCGGGCTTGAGCAGCCCGGTGATCAGGTTGAGCGTCGTCGACTTGCCGCAGCCGGTCGGCCCGACGATCGCGATGAACTCGCCGCGCGCGACGCTCATGCTGAAATCGCGCAGCGCGATGGTTGCCTTGCCTTCCGGCGAGATGAAGCGGCACGACACGTTGCGAAACTCGATCGCCGGTGTGCTCGGTGAAACTGCCTGGGTCATCGCATTCGTCCTGCGGGTGGAAGGCGCCGCCTGTGCAGGCCGCGCCGGGGCCGGTCAGCCGGGCCGGAACGGGGGAGCGCGGCGGCGGGATCGTCCGCCGCCGGCGCTTATTTCGCGCTCACGTACTCGTTGGTGTAGGTGCGCGCCAGGTCGATGTGCTTGCCCTTCACCGACGGGTTGAACGCCGACAGCACCTTCAGCACCGTCGCCGGGCCGTCGGCGGGCATCTTCGCGTCGGCGGTGTACATCGGCAGCGACGCCTTCAGCGCGCTCACGTACAGCGCCTTGTCCTTCTGGTAGTCGGCCGGCATCTTCGCGGCGATCTCCTCGGCGCTGTGCGTATGGATGAACTGCATCGTCTTCGCGAACGCATGCGCGAGCTTCGTCGCCTGCGCCTTGTGCGAATCCGCCCACGCGGACTGCACGTACAGGCTCGCGGCCGGATAGGTGCCGCCGAGCGCCGCGCGCGTGCCTTCGAGCGTGCGCAGGTCGACCAGCACCTTCGCGTCGCCCATCTTCTCGAGCGCGGACACGGTCGGCTCGGTCGTCATCCCGGCGTCGATCCGGCCCTGCTTGATCGCCGCGATGAAGCTCGCGTCGGCGCCCACCGGCAGCATCGTGTACTGCGTCGACGGCACGCCGTGCTGCAGCGCAAGGTATTGCGTGAGGAAGCTCGTCGACGAGCCGAGGCCCGTCACGCCGAGCGTCTTGCCTTTCGCGTCGGCCATCGACTTGAAGGAGGGCGCGGCCTTGGTCGACACCATTTCGACCTCGCCCGGCACCTGGCCGAACACGGCGATCGCCTTCACGTCCTTGCCCTTGCTCTGCAGGTCGATCGTGTGGTCGTAGAAACCCACCACGCCCTGCACCGCGCCCGCGAGCAGCTCGTTCTCGGCGTCGACGCCGGCCGGCTGCGACAGCAGCTCGACGTCGAGCCCCTGTTCCTTGAAGTAGCCGAGCTCCTGCGTCAGGCGCGCCGGCAGGTAGATCAGCTTCGCGATGCCGCCCACCATGATCGTGATCTTGCCGCCGTCGTCGGCCGCGACGGCGGGGTGCGCGGCGAACGCGCAGGTCAGGCTGGCTGCAACGGCGAGGTGGCGCAGGATGGGTCGCATCGGGGTGTCTCCGGTCGTTATCGGTATGGCGCGGTCATTGCGCGCATCGTTGTAACGAGTATAGGGACGCGAAACCTTCCGCAACCTTTCGCGGACCCGTCATTCCTTTAGGGGTTTTCCAGCAATCCTGGAGCCGGCCCGGGCGGCCCGGCCTGCGACAGGCGGGCGGGCGCAAGGTCTGGCGATTAGGCACGATTTAGGATGCTGATCGGATTATTCGATCTGAAATAGGACAAGTTCCATAAAAATGAAACGCATCAAAGCGCGAATCTTGCCGATTTATTTTTTGAGATTTCTCGTTTGATATATTCGGGCAATGCATTTTCGGTTTGAGTCATTATTCATGCGCTTATCCATGAATAATCGCGCCTTCCTTCGATTCGCCCGCGCACGAACTCCGGAAAAGCAGGCTGCTCTCCCACCGGCGCCGTGGCACAAGGCGTCGCCGTATCGATGATCGACGAAGCATTTTTCAATTCGAGATATGAATGCAATATCCGTCGCCATTGCCGACGACCATCCCGTGGTACTGGAATTACTCGATCGCCTGCTGGAACGGACGCCGCCGTTTCGCGTCACGCATACATGCCGCAGCGGCACCGCATTGATCGCCGCGCTGATGCAGGCCCCGGTCGACATCGCCGTCGTCGATTATTCGATGAGCCGCGGCGAGCGCCCGCTCGACGGGCTTCCGCTGCTGCGCAAACTGCGCAGCGTCGCGCCGCGCACGCGGTGCGTGATGTTTACCGCGCAGTCGAACCCCAGCGTGCTCGCGGCGGCGCTCAGGCTCGGGGTGGCCGCGATCGTCAGCAAGGAAGACCCGATCGACGAGATCGTCCGCGCGTGCCGGCGGCTCGACGCGTCCGGCGCCTGCTACCTGTCGCCGACGGTCCGCGCCACGTTCGAGCGCGGCGACGCGGGCCCGCCCGGGCAGGAATCGGCGCTCACGGCCCGGGAACTCGATGTCGTGCGGCTGTTCGCGTCCGGGCATACGCTGCAGGACATCGCGAACCAGCTCGGCCGCTCGGTCAGCACCGTGTCGACGCAGAAGCACACGGCGATGCGCAAGCTGCAGGCCGATACGAACATCCACCTGATTCGCTATGCGTACGAAAACGGCCTGATCTGATTGCGCCGCGCGCGTTGCGGCGCATGCGCGTCAGCGCAGGCCCGCGACGACCCGGCCCATCGTATCGAGCCCCATGTCGAACAGCCGGCCGAAGAACGGCACCATGTTCGGCACCATCAGCTGCACGAGCAGCAGGCCGACCAGCATCGTGACCGGGAAGCCGACCTGGAAGATGCCGATTTGCGGCGCCGCGCGGTTCAGGATGCCGAGCGCGAGGTTCGCGATCAGCAGCGCCACGACCACCGGCAGCGCGAGCAGCAGCCCCATCTGGAACACCGCCGCGCCGGACGCGGCGAGCGTGCGCCAGCCGGGCGCGTGCAGCAGGTCGGCCGAGATCGGCAGCGTCTGGAACGACGCGGTGAGCGCGGCGAACACCTGCAGGTGGCCGTCGAACGCGAGGAAGGCGAGCAGCGCGACCGCGTTCAGGAAGCGGCCCATCACCGGCGTCGCGCCGTTCGAATGCGGATCGAAGAAGGTCGCGAAGCCGAGGCCCATCGACAGGCCGATCGCATCGCCCGCGGCCTGCGCGGCGGCGAACACGACCTGCATCGTGAAGCCCATCGCGACGCCGATCAGGAACTGCGTGACGATGATCCAGATGCCCTGCGCGGAAAACACCGTGGCGGCCGGCAGCGGCCCGAGCGTCGGCGCGACGACCAGCGCCATGAACGCGGCGAGGCCGACCTTCGCGCGCGCGGGCACCGACGGGTGGCCCGTCACCGGCGCGGTCGCGACCAGCGCGAGCATCCGCACGAACGGCCACAGGAAGGCCGTGAGCCAGACGTTGAGCTGCGCGTAGGTGACCGAGAACATCGCCGGAGTCGAGAAGCGGGCGCGCCGCTCAGCCCACGCCGAGCGTCGCGACGTGCAGCAGCGTCTGGCGCAGGTAGTCGAGCAGCGTCGTCATCATCCACGGGCCGGCGATCACGAGCGTCGCCGCGACCGCGAGCAGCTTCGGGATGAACGACAGCGTCGATTCGTTGATCTGCGTCGCCGCCTGGAACAGGCTCACGACGAGGCCGACCGCCAGCGCGACGAGCAGCAGCGGCGCGGAAATCAGCAGGCCGATCATCATCGCCTGGTGCGCGAGCGTCATCACTTGTTCGGGCGTCATCGCACGCTCCCCGGGGTCAGGCGAAGCTCTGCGCGAGCGAGCCGAGCAGCAGCTGCCAGCCGTCGACGAGCACGAACAGCATCAGCTTGAACGGCAGCGACACGGTGGACGGCGACACCATCATCATCCCCATCGACATCAGCACGCTCGCGACCACCATGTCGATGATCAGGAACGGGATGAAGATCGTGAAGCCGATCTGGAAGCCCGTCTTCAGCTCGCTCGTGACGAACGCGGGCACCAGCAGCGACAGCGGCACGTCCTCCGGGCCCTGCATCGGCCCGGCCTTCGAGATCTTCGCGAACAGCGCGAGATCGGTCTCGCGGGTCTGCTTCAGCATGAAGGTCTTGAACGGCGCGACGCCGCGCTGCACCGCCTGCTCCATCGGCACGCTGCCGTCGGAGAACGGCTTGTAGCCGTCGTTGTACGCGCGGTCGAGCACCGGCGACATCACGAAGAAGGTGAGGAACATCGCGAGGCCGACCAGCACCTGGTTCGGCGGCGTCGACGCGGTGCCGATCGCCTGGCGCAGCAGCGACAGCACGATGATGATGCGCGTGAAGCTCGTCATCATCAGCAGCATCGCCGGCAGGAACGACAGCATCGTGAGCAGCAGCATCGTCTGCACGCTCAGCGAGTAGGTCGTGCCGCCGTTCGGGCCCGGGGCCGCGTTGAAGGCCGGCAGGCCCGCCTGCGCGCACGCGAGCGCGGGGGCGAGGCCGAGGATCAGCACGGGCGCGAGTTGCGCCGCGCGGCGCAGGAAGACGTGTTTCATCGAAGTGCGGTGTAGGGAAGAGGGCGCGCGGGCCGTGGCGGCGCTGGGCGCCGGGCGGGCGGCGTCGCGGCGCGGCGGCATGTCAGCGATCCTTGTCGCGCCCGAGGCGTTTCGCGGCTTCGCCCGCGAGCGCGCTGCGAAAGCGCTGGCCGAACGTGCCGTGCGGGCCGCCGCCGCCGGCGGAGGGCGCGGCGCCCGCCGGGGCGTCCGCCGCCATGGCCGCGGCCGAGCCGGCCGGCAGCGTGTGCAGCAGCCGCACGTTGCCGGGCGCGACGCCGAGCACGAGCCAGGTGTCGCCGATCTCGACGATCGTCGCGCGCTCCTTCGTGCCGACCGCGACGCTCGACACGACCTTCAGCGGGCCGCCGCGCCCCGCCGGCTGGAAGCCGAAGCGGCGCGCGAGCCACGCGCAGCCGAACACGAGGCCGATCACGAGCGCGAGCCCGACGAGCGTCTGCAGCACCGCGCCGACGCCGAGCGACGGCGCGGCCGAGCCGACCACCACGCTCGACGCGATCTGGCCCGCGTGGTTCACCGCGTTCATGTCCGCGGCGGCGGCCGTGCCGGCGTGCAGCGCGACGGCGGCGGCGCAGGCCGCGAACGCGATCGCGCGGCGGCCGGACGGCGCGCAGGTCATCGATTCAGCTTCCGGATGCGCTCGGACGGCGTGATGATGTCCGTCAGGCGGATGCCGAACTTGTCGTTGACGACCACCACCTCGCCCTGTGCGATCAGGCAGCCGTTCACGAGCACGTCCATCGGCTCGCCGGCCATGCCGTCCAGCTCGACGACCGAGCCCTGCGCGAGCTGCAGCAGGTTGCGGATCGCGATCTTCGTGCGGCCGAGCTCCACGGTCATCTTGACCGGGATGTCGAGGATCATGTCGATGTCGTTGTGCGTCGCGTTCGACGCGGCCTTCGACAGCGGCTGGAACACGCCGGCGCCCGTCGCGCTGGCCGGCGCCGGCTGCTCGTTCTGCTCGGCGAGCGCGGCGGCCCAGTCGTCCAGGCCCTGTTCGCCGTCGGCGTCGGCCACGGCCACGGCAGCCGCCGCGGGGGCCGTCTCCACCAGCGCGGCGTCGGCGAGCGCTTGCGGGTCGAGCTCGGGTGTCGGATTCAGCTCACTCATATCCACCTTCCTTCAGTGCGTCGGCCGCGCTGATCATCTTCTGCACGCGCAACGCATATTGACCATTGAAAATCCCGTAACCGCATTCCATCACCGGCACGCCGTCGACCTTCGCGGTGATCGTGTCCTCGATCGCGAGCGGCAGCACGTCGCCTGCGCGCAGGTTGAGGATCTGCTCGAAGGTCACCGGAATCTCGGCGAGATTCGCGCTCAGCTCGACCTCGGCCGACTGCACCTGCTGCGACAGCACGCGCACCCAGCGGCGGTCGACTTCGAGCGCCTCGCCCTGGATCGGCGACGCGAGCACGTCGCGGATCGGCTCGACCATCGAGTACGGCATGCAGATGTGCAGCGTGCCGCCCGTCGGCCCGAACTCGATCGAGAACTGGGTGACGATGACGATTTCGTTCGGCGTCGCGACGTTCGCGAACTGCGTGTGCATTTCCGAGCGCACGAACTCGAACTGCAGCGGCCGCACGCTCTTCCATGCGGTCGTGTAATGCTCGAACACGAGGTTCAGCAGCTTGCCGATGATGCGCTGCTCGGTCGCCGTGAAATCCCGGCCCTCGACGCGCGTGTGGAAGCGCCCGTCGCCGCCGAACAGGTTGTCGACGACGAAGAACACGAGGTTCGGGTCGAACACGAACAGCGACGTGCCGCGCAGCGGCTTCACGTGCACCAGGTTCAGGTTCGTCGGGATCGGCAGGTTGCGGGTGAATTCGCTGTACTTCTGCACCTTCACCTGGCTGACGGAAATCTCCGCCGTGCGCCGCATGAAGTTGAAGATGCCGATGCGCAACAGCCGCGCGAAGCGGTCGTTGATGATCTCGAGGCCGGGCATCCGGCCGCGGACGATCCGCTCCTGCGTCGCGATGTTGTACGGGCGAACGCCGGCCGACTCGCGCTTGTCGTCATCCGCGTCGGCTTCGCCCGTGACGCCCTTGAGGAGTGCATCGACCTCCTCCTGGGACATGAACTCCGAGTGGCCCATCTGCGTTCCTTTGTCGGCGAGTTACTGAACGACGAACTCGGTGAACAGCACGTCGTCGACCTTCGCATGCTGGTTGCCCGGCTGCGTCGGCTGCTCGATCAGGCCCTTCAGCTCGCCGGCGAGCGCGCGCTTGCCGTCGGGCGTCGCGAGTTCCTCGGGACGCTTGTTGCTCAGCGCGAGCAGGATGCGGCTGCGGGTTTCCGGCATCCGCGCGGTCAACTGCTCCTGCGCCTTCGGGTCGGTGAGCTTCAGCGACAGGCCGACGCGCAGGTAGTGCTGGATGCCGTCGTCGGACTGCAGGTTCACGGTGAGCGGGTCGAGCGGGAAGAACACCGGCGCGGCCAGCGGCGGCGGCTCGACGGGCCCGCTCGCATGGCCGACGCCCTGCTTGCTCAGGAACACGTACATGCCGCCCGCGGCGGCAGCCGCCGCGCCGAGCGTGATGACGGCGAGAAGCGCGATGCGCTTGAGCTTGCCGGACGAAGCGGGCTTGTCGGCGGGCGGATTTGCGGTCGTGGAGGCCATGTGAATGCGTGCGTGGTGACTCGTAGCATGCATTGTTCGGCATCCGGCCCGAAGCCGATGGGCGGAAAAGAGGGGGGAATTGCGGCTATCTCAGGCGATTGTCGGGCGGGGGGCCCGGCCGGCGGCGGGGAAACGGGGCATGATCGCCGCGGGCGGGCCGACGCCCGGGGCAGGGTGGCCGCACACCGCGCGGTGCGCGGCGGCGGCGCCTGATCAGATCGGCAGCAGCGACAGCAGCGGCGCGAGCAGCACCATCGCGACACCCGCGATCATCATCGTCAGGCTCGACACGACGCCTTCCTCGCTGCCGATCTCGCGCGCCTTCGCGGTGCCGACCCCGTGCGCGGCCGCGCCGAACAGCGCGCCGCGCGCGAGCCGCGTGCGCATCGGCACGAGCGCGAGCACGATTTCGCCGAGCAGCATCCCGCAGATGCCGGTCGCGATCACGAACAGCGCGGTGAGATCCTTCGGCGCATGGATCTTGTCGGAGACGGCCAGCGCGAACGGCGTCGACACCGAGCGGGTCATCAGCGAGCGCTGCAGCTCCGGCGACAGGTGCAGCAGCTTCGCGAGCAGCAGCGACCCGCACACGCCGGCGGCGATGCCCACCGCGACGCCGACCGACAGCGACAGCCAGTGGCGGCGGATCAGGTCGCGATAGTCGTAGATCGGCACCGCGAACGCGATCGTCGCCGGGCCGAGCAGCCACATCAGCCAGCGCGTGTCGCGGAAGTAGACCGAATACGGGATGCCCGTCAGCGCGACGAGCGCGACCAGCACGCCGGGCACGAACACGAGCGGCGAGAACAGCAGCGTCTTCTTGTACGCGTAGAGCCGCTTCGACGCGAAGTACAGCGCGACCGTCAGCACGAAGCAGCCGACGGAGATCGCGGCATTCGTCTGGTCGGCGGACAGGGTCGGCAGCGCGGCAAACATGAGGCGGATTCCGGGAGTGGGGAGGGGCGGGCGGGGATCAGGCGCGCACGCGGCGGCGCTCGGCCACCACGCGCTGCACGACGAGCCGGCGCTCGAGCTTCGCGGCGAGATCGACCGCGACGGCCACCGCGACCATCACGAACGCGGTGCCGGCGACCACCACCAGCGCGAGCCGCCAGCCGTCCTCGCGGAACAGCCCGCCATACTGCACGGCGGCCACCGCGGCCGGCACGAAGAACAGCAGCATGTCGGACAGCAGCCAGTTCGCGCCGTCCTTGACCCACGCCGGCGCGACGCGGCCCGAGAACAGCAGCACGAGCAGCACCGCGAGGCCGATCACGCCGGACGGCACCGGCAGCCCGACCGCACGCACGGCCCAGTCGACCGCCATCCACAGCACGCCGAGTGCGGCGGCCTGCAGCACGATCCGGCCCGTGCGCGCAACGTTGCCCGAAGCGGCGAGGTGGGCGGCGGTGGCGGTCGGTGTGGTCATGGCGGGCTCCCTGCATGTTTCATTGATGATGGGAGTATAGGGTTTCCCCTAACCATAAATAAAATGACTTGTCTCTATCCTTGTCATTCCAATTCGGAATTCGCTTTGTGTTCGCCGCACCAACCTGGGGAGTGATCGATGGAATTGCGCGCGCTGCGGTACTTCGTCGAGGTGGTCCGTCAGCAGAGCTTCACGGCGGCCGCCGACCGCCTGTTCGTCACGCAGCCGACCATCAGCAAGATGGTGAAGGCGCTCGAGGACGAGATCGGCTCGCCGCTGCTGCTGCGCGACGGCCGGCAGATGGTGCTGACCGATGCCGGGCGGATCGTGTTCCAGCGCGGCCAGGACGTGCTGGCCGCGCAGGCGCAGCTGCAGTCGGAGCTGAACGACCTCGGCACGCTCGGCCGCGGCGAGCTGACGATCGGCATCCCGCCGCTCGGCGGGTCGCTGTTCACGCCGATCATCGCCGCGTACAAGCAGCGCTACCCGAACATCGAGCTGAAGCTGTTCGAGCAGGGGGCGCGCATGATCGAGGCGGCGCTGATGTCGGGCGAGCTGGAGCTGGGCGGGCTGCTGGAGCCGGTCGATCCCGCCGTGTTCGACCGGCTGCCGATGGTGCGCGCGCCGCTGTGGCTGGTCGCGCCGCGCGAGTCGCGCTGGGAGGATCACGCGGCGGTGCCGCTCGCGGATCTCGCGCGCGAGTCGTTCGTGTTCTACGCGGAAAGCCTTGCGCTGCACGACGCGGTGCTCGACGCGTGCCGGCAGGTCGGCTTCACGCCGTCGATCGTGAGCCGCAGCGGCCACTGGGATTTCATGGCCGCGCTCGTGCACGCGGGCGTCGGCATCGCGCTGCTGCCCGAGCCGTATTGCCGGCGCCTCGACGTGGGGCAGTTCACGTGCCGGCCGATCGTCGAGCCGGAGATCACGTGGGCGATCGCGCTCGGCTGGCTGAAGAAGGGTTATCTGTCGCACGCGGCGCGTGCGTGGCTCGACGTCGCGCGGGCGACGCTGCCGGTCGCGCCGGTCGACGATCTCGCGTTCGGCGGGTTGCGGGCGCGGGAGTGAGGGGCGGGCGCGGCGCGCGATCAGACGTGCTGGACGGGGCCTGGATACCGGGCAACGGTGTGGTCGTGCGTGAGCAGGGTGACGCCCTCCGAAATCGCCTGCGCGATCAGCAGGCGATCGAACGGGTCGCGATGAACCGGCGGCAACTGCTCGACCGCGAGGACGTGTGTGCTGGTGATCGGCAGCTCCACATAGCCGGCGTCGAGCAGATTGCGGCGAAGGACATGTGGCTCGACCTGAAAATCGTCTCGATCCAGCCCGCGCTTGATGACGATCTCCCAGAGACTCACCACGCTGAAGAGCAGGGTATGGGCGGAATTCTCGATGAGCGCACGGGCGCGGCTCGGCAGCTCCGCCGCATCAGCGGCGGCCCAGAGGATCAAATGGGTGTCGAGCAGCAGTTTCACGCGTCGCCCTCGAACAGCTTCCGGATGTCGTCCCCGCCCATCGAGTCGAAATCGTTCGGAACGCTGATCTGTCCCTTCATGAAGCCAATCCGACTCGGCGGAGCCGGTTCCCGCGTATCGATCGGCACGACTTTGACAAGCGGCTTGCCGGCTTTTGCGATGACGAACGGCTCGCCGGCATGCACGGCCTCGTCGATCAGACGCGACAGGTTCGTTTTCGCTTCATGCATGTTGTAGGTCTGCATTGCACCCTCCAAATGAACTAAGTCCAGTTAAATCTGAGACTTAGTTTATTTGAGCAATGCGAGCCGCGCAATCGTCCGGAAGATATAGGACACGCCCCGCGACGCCGCCCCACCCATCAATGCCCCATCGCCGGCCCCGCGCCCTTTCTCGGCTTCGTGATCCACACGAGCGCCGCGAGCGCGATGAACATGATCGCCGACAGATGGAAGAAGTCGTTGGTGGCCATCATGAAGCCCTGCTGCGTGACGATCTGGTTGAGCTGCGCGTTGGCCGTCTGCCCGACGATGCCGAGCTGCGACAGCGCGCCCTGGTAGTCGGTCGTGTTCTGCGCATAGACGCTCACCGATTCCGACAGCCGCGCGTGGTGGTAGATCGCGTCGTTCTCCCAGAACGTCGAGCTGGCCGCGGTGCCGATCGCGCCGGACAGCGTGCGCAGGAAGTTCGACAGCCCCGACGCGCTCGCGAGCCGGTCGTCGGAGATGCTCGACAGCGTGATCGTCGTCATCGGCACGAAGAAGCACGCCACGCCGATCCCCTGCACGAGGCGCGGCAGGATCACGTGGTTGAACGGCACGTCGAGCGTGAACGTCGAGTTCCAGATCGACACGCCGGCGAACACGATGAACGCGAAGCTCGCGACCATCCGCAGGTCGAGCCGGTGCATGTTGCGGCCGATCAGCGGCGACAGCACCAGCGCGAGCAGCCCGACCGGCGCGGTCGCGAGGCCGGCCTTGCCGGCCGTGTAGCCCATCACCGTCTGCAGCCACAGCGGGAAGATCACCACCGAGCCGAAGAACGCCATGAAGCCGAACGAGATGATCAGCGCGCCGAGCGCGAAGTTGCGGTCCTTGAAGAGCGTGAGGTCGACGACGGGCTCCTTCTCGGTCGCCTCCCACACCAGCATGAACGCGAGCGACACCACCGCGATCAGCGCGAGCGCGACGATGAACGACGAGCTGAACCAGTCGCGGTCCTTGCCGAGGTCGAGCATCATCTGCAGGCACGACACGCCGATCACGAGCAGCGCGAGGCCGACCGCGTCGATCCGCTGCTTGGTCGTCTTCGTCTCGCGGCCGCGCAGCAGGAAGTACGCGCAGGCCGCCGAAAAGATGCCGATCGGCAGGTTGATGTAGAAGATCCACGGCCACGTGTAGTTGTCGCTGATCCAGCCGCCCAATAACGGGCCGAAGATCGGCGCGACGATCACCGTCATCGCCCACAGCCCGAGCGCGAGCCCGCGCTTCGCGGGCGGGTAGCTGCGCATCAGGATCGTCTGCGACAGCGGCACCATCGGCCCCGACACGAGCCCCTGCAGGAGCCGGAACGCGATCAGCGTCTCGAAGTTGGTCGCGAAGCCGCACAGCGCCGACGCGATCGTGAACGCGAGCACCGACAACGTGAAGAGGCGCACCTCGCCGACCCGCCGCGCGAGCCAGCCGGTGAGCGGCACTGCGATCGCGGACGCGACCGAGTACGACGAGATCACCCAGGTGCCCTCGCTCGTCGCGACGCCGAGGCTGCCCGAGATGGTCGGCACCGCGACGTTCGCGATCGACGTGTCGAGCACTTCCATGAAGGTGCCGAGCGCGAGCCCGATGGTGAGCAGCGCGAGCGTCCCGCCGGATAGCGGCGCGGGTTCGGCGGGACGGGAGGCGGGAGCGGCGGAAGCCGTGGTGGCGGACATCGGAATCTCCTAGGTCAGATCGCGCCCGGGCGCGGGCCGGCGGAATCGACCGGACGACGGGCGAACGGTGAAGTGTGACTTGTCATCATCTGCCCAGACAGACATATAAACGAACGTTTAACTCAGACATCGGCCCCTCCTGTATGTCAGCAGCCCGGTGCGCCGGGCGCGTCGCACGCGAGCGTGCCGGGGCCGTTCGCGATGAAGCGCTGCAGCAGGCCCGTGAGCAGCGCGAGCTCGTCGGCCGAGAAGCCGGCGAGCTGCGCGTTGAGCGCGGTCGCGATCACCGACGGCAGCGCGCGGGCCGCCTCGGCGCCGTGCGCCGTCAGCGACAGCTCGATCACGCGGCGGTCCCGCTCGCTGCGCGCCCGGGTGATGAAGCCCTTGCGCTCGAGGCGGTCGAGCAGCCGCGTCATCGAGCCGCTGTCGTACGACATCTTGCGCGACAGCTCGAACGGCGTGCGCGCGTAACCGCGCGACAGCAGCAGGATCACGCCGATCTGCTGCGCGGTCAGGTCGAGCGGCTCGAGCGCGCGGTCCATCCGCTCGACGAGCGCCTGGCGCGCCTTCGTCAGGTAGTAGCCGAGGCTCGTTTCCAGCTCGATGCTGGCGGGATCGTAAAGGCCGTCGTTCATTCGATTGCGCGTGCTGCAACAGTGTCTTGACGGAAAAACGCGCCCAGTATCTTGAAAATTGATTGCTTAGTCAATATTATTTCAGGCAACCAGTTACGACGTGCGCCTGCACTGCCGGAGACGATGTTCTGACCTGCCTTGCCCGCGTTGCCGGGCCCCCGAGGATGTTCGCGATGCTGTTCCTGAAAAATGCCGCCGGCGCACTGCGCCGCAACCTGACCGATACCGCTCACCATGTATTCTCCGGGCCGCACCGCGGCTGGAAGATCGCGCTGTACGTCGCGATGCTGGTGTTGCCGGGCGGATCGCTCGCGGCGCTCGGGTTCGCCTGGTTCGATCATCGCCGGCAGCGGGGCGCGAAGGGCGCGCGCCAGGGCGAACGCAAGGCCGCCGCCACGGAGCCGTCGTCATGGCGCGCGGCCGCCATCGAGCCCGCCCGCTGACGCCGGGCCGCGAGCGCGCGCCGCGGCCGGCGCAAGCGATGCGTAATGCCCGGTAAACCGGCCCGCCGCGCCGGTAACACATTCCTGCCGCCGCGCGCCTTACCCTAACGGCTGCGCGGCTTTCCCGCCGTCAGTTACCATTTGTCCGCCTGCGGCCTGCCGGCCGCCCCACGCAGGTTCGCCAGCCGGCCTCGCGTCCAGACAGGAAACCACCATGCCGTACGCCCCCTCCCCACGCGAGCGCCGCCCGCTTGCCGCCGCCGTCGCCTTCGCGGCCGCCGTGCTGCTGGCCGGCTGCGCCGTCGGGCCCGACTATCACCGTCCCGACACGCCGATGCCGGCCGCGTTCAAGGAAGCACCCGCGGGCTGGAAGGTCGCGCAGCCGGCCGACCGCGCCGATCGCGGCGCGTGGTGGACCGTCTACGGCGATGCCGAGCTGAACACGCTGGTCGACCGGCTCAACGCGTCGAACCAGACCATCGCGCAATCGGCGGCCGCGTACCGGCAGGCGCGCGCGCTCGTCGACCAGGCGCGCGCCGCGTATTTCCCGACCGTCGGGCTCACCGCGTCGGGCTCGCGCGCCCGCACGCCGCGCTCGTCGCTGTCGTCCGGCTCGTCGTCGAGCGGCGGCGGCAGCTCCGGGTCGATCAGCAACAGCTACAGCGTCGGCCTCGACGCGTCGTGGGAGCCCGACCTGTGGGGCAAGGTGAGCCGCACGGTCGGCGCGCAGCGCGCGGGCGAAGCGGCGGCCGCGGCCGACCTCGCGAACGCGCGGCTGTCGCAGCAGGCGACGCTCGCGCAAACCTACTTCCAGCTGCGCACCGCCGATGCGCTGCAGAAGCTGCTCGACGATACCGTCGCGTCGTACCAGCGCTCGCTGCAGCTCACGCAAAACCAGTATGCGCAGGGCGTCGCCGCGCGCGCGGACGTGATCCAGGCGCAGACGCAGCTGCAGAGCGCGCAGGCGGCGGCGATCGACAACGGCGTCGCGCGCGCGCAGTACGAGCATGCGATCGCGACGCTGATCGGCGAGCCGGCGTCGACGTTCTCGCTGGCGCCGCTTCCGCTCACCGCCGAGCCGCCCGTCACGCCGGTCGACGTGCCGTCGGCGCTGCTCGAGCGCCGGCCCGACATCGCGGCGGCCGAACGCCGCGCGGCCGCGGCCAACGAACAGATCGGCGTCGCGATCTCGGCGTTCTTCCCGACGCTCACGCTGTCCGCGCAGGGCGGCGTGCAGAGCTCGGTGTGGTCGAACCTGTTCACGCTGCCGGCGCGCTTCTGGACGGTCGGCCCGCAGCTCGCGGCGACGCTGTTCGACGCGGGCCTGCGCGCCGCGCAGACGGACGCCGCGCGCGCGACCTACGACCAGGATGTCGCCGCCTACCGGCTCGCGGTGCTGACCGCGTTCCAGGACGTCGAGGACAACCTCGCGTCGCAACGCATCCTCGCGCAGGAAATCGACGTGCAGCGGCAGGCCGTGGACAGCGCCGAGCATGCGCTCGCGATCGTCACGAACCAGTACAAGGCGGGCACGGTCGGCTACCTGAACGTGCTGACCGCGCAGACCACCGCGTTCACCGCGCACCAGAAGCTCGCGACGATCTCCGGGCAGCGGATGGTGTCGTCGGTCGGGCTCGTGAAGGCGCTCGGCGGCGGCTGGGACGTGTCGCAGATGGCGCGCGAGACGGGCAGCGTGGCCGCGCCCGCGCCGGCAAGCGGCGCGATGCCCGTGGCGTCGGCCTCGTCGGCCGCACCGGCCGCGCAGAAGTAGGCAGGGTGGGTGACGCGGCGTCAGCGCGCCGCGTCACCGTAGATCAGCGACACCGACCCGTCGCCGATCGGGTGGCCGAGCAGGTTCAGCAGGCCCGCGAGGTTCGCGAGCTGCTCGGGCGCCGCATGCGCGGTGCCGCGAAACGATCCGCCGCCCGCGCCGAACGTGCCGTGCCCGTCGAGAAACAGCGGGCCCTTGGCCGTCGTCAGGTCGAGATCGGCGCCCGCGCCCTTCGCCTGCAGCACCGCGCGGTACGAGCCGAGCGGCTTCACGCGCGACACGCGCGAGCTCATCTCGTCGATCGTCACCGTCAACTGGCCGAACGCGTTGCTGCCGATCAGCCGCCAGTCGCTCCAGCCGAGCCGCACGTCGCCTTGCAGGTCGAGCGTGTTGAACGGCGTGCCGAGCCCGGCGAGCAGCGACGCGGGCACCGCCATCGCGCCCGCGGACAGCACCGCGCCGCGCCACGTCGCGTCGAGCGTGACCGGCTCGGGCATCGCTTCGGTCTGCCGCATCTTCATCTGCACGCGCCCGGTCAGCAGCGGCCAGAAGCCCGTCGTCCATTCGACCCGCCCCGGCAGCAGCGTCGCCGTGCTTTGATCGGCGCCCGGCGCGAGCATCAGCGCGCCCGAGCCGCGCCACACCGAGCCTTCCGGCTCGACGAGGTTCACGTGCCCGCCCGTCGCGCGCGCGAACTGCGGCGCGATCCACGCGGCGGGCGCGAGCGCGACGAGCGTGACGACGCTCGCGGCGCCGCCCGCCACGATCCACGGCAACGCGGCCACGAGCCGCTTCAACCCGGGCCTCATCGGCGCTCCGCCGCTGGCGCCACCGGCCGCGTCATTTCTGCGTGGACGGCTGCATCACGGCCGTCAGGTCGACCTGGCCGTCGTCCTTCAGCGCACTCACGTGCGCCTCGCCGACCTGCACCTTGAACTGCTTGCGCGCGTCGTCGAGCCATTGGGTCCACGCCGGGAACGACACGTTCTTCATCTGGATCTGCACGCCGGTGCCGATCACCTGGGTCTGCGCGCCGGGCATCCCGTGGTCGGACAGCGACGCCGTCAGCGCATCCTTCAGCGCGACGCCGGTGGGCGCGACGCCCTGCGCGGCGGCCGCGAGCGAGCGCGCCTCGTTCGCCTGCGCGGTCATCTTCGCGAGTTCGTTGCGCATCGTCGGCAGTTCGCGGGTGATGCGCGCGCGGCCTTCCTGCGCGGGCGACCACAGCACCGAATACGCGATCGCGACGGCCAGCACGGCGCCGCCCCAGCCGAGCAGGTTCTTTTCCCGCGGGGTGCGCTCGCCCCAGAATTGCGCGAGGGTCTGGTTCAGTTCGGCCTTCATGAGGTCTGCTCCGAGAAACCCCGTCTTTCAGGGCGGGGAGTGAAAGGGGTGCGGCCAAGTGGCCGCTTCTCCAAGGCTTGCGGCTCATACGAGCCTATGACATGGTGTAGCGCATGGATATCAAGCGTGCCTACCGATTCCGGTTCTACCCGACGCCCGAGCAAGCAGCGATGCTTGCCCGGACATTCGGATGCGCGCGCTTTGTGTACAACCACATGCTGCGGATGCGAAACGATGCGTGGCAGCTGCGCCAGGAACGTATCGGTTATCACGCAACCTCCGCCGCGCTCACCGCGCTGAAGAAAACGCCAGAACATGGCTGGCTGAACGAAGTCAGCTCAGTACCGCTCCAGCAGGCGTTGCGCCATTTGCAGACGGCGTTCGCGAACTTCTTTGCCAAGCGCGCAAGGTATCCAAACTTCCGGCGCAAGGACGGTGCGCAATCGGCCGAGTACACGACGAGCGCGTTCAGATGGGATGGCACGTCGCTGAAGCTGGCGAAGATGGAGGCGCCGCTCGCGATCCGCTGGTCGCGCAGGATTCCGGCGGGAGCGAAGGTGACCACCGTCACGGTGTCGAAGGACGCCGCAGGCCGATACCACGTATCCCTGCTTTGCGACGACGTGGTTTGCGCAAAATCCGCCTCAACCGGCACGGTCGGTATCGACCTCGGGTTGACAGATTTTGTCGTTCTTTCGACCGGCGAGAAGATCGCTGCGCCGAATGCATTTCGCAAGAACGAAGCCAGGCTCGCCAAGCTGCAACGAAGGCTGGCAACGAAGCAAGCAGGCTCCGCCAATCGCAGGAAGGCGAGACTCAAAGTCGCACGCATGCACGCCCGGATAGCAGATTCCCGCAGGGATTTCCTGCACAGGCTATCGACCCGATTGATCAACGAAAACCAAGTGATCGCGATCGAAAGCCTTGCTGTCCGCCACATGCTGAAGAATCGACGACTTGCGAAATCGATCAGCGATGCCGGCTGGTCGGAATTCGTGCGGCAGCTGACGTACAAGGCCCAATGGTACGGCCGCACGTTAATTGGGATCGATCGCTGGCACCCCTCCAGCAAACGCTGCGCCGATTGCGGGCATACCGTCGCCAGCCTGCCGTTGAAGGTGCGATCGTGGAATTGTCCGGGATGCGGAAAGAACCACGATCGCGACGTCAACGCCGCACGCAACGTTTTGGCCGCCGGACTGGCGGTGTCAGCCCATGGAGAAAGCGTAATGCCCATGTCTCTTTGAGGCGATGTCGGGTTGCATTCGGTGAAGTGGGAATCTTCTTCCTTTAGGGAGGAGAGTAGTCAAGAGCGGCTCCGGATGGTCCATTTACCCGTGCTGCTGTCGACTTCGCCGGCGAGCCCGTTGCGCGCGAGGCGCTGCGTGAAGTCGGGATCGACCTTCACGGTGGGCTTGAAGCCGACGTCGAGCCGCCGGTCGTGATAGTCGAGCGACGCGATGCCGTTCAGCGGCAGCGTGCCCATCGAACGCGACAGCCCGCTCGCGAGCGCGAGGAAATCGTTCGGCGACAGCTCGCCCGCCGCGAGGCGCAGCTGGTCGAGCTGGCGCTGCATCTGCGCGGGCGGATCGAGCACCGTCGTGGTTTTCGGGAACGCGGACAGCAGCGTCTCGGTGATCTGCGCGGACAGCGCGTCGCGCTCCCGCGACAGCTTCCACCAGTGCAGGTTCATCCCGATCACTGCGACGCCGAGCGTCGCCGCCGCGATCGCGATCGGCACGCGCAGGCGCTTGAGCGTCGCGCGGTCGAAGCGCCACGGCTGCGACTCGAATTCGAACTGACACAGATCGAAACGCTCGGCCGTCGCGCGGCGCGCGAACGTCTCGAACGGCAGCGGCGCCGCGCCCGGCAGCAGCGCTTCGGCGTCGGCCCCTTTGACCGACGCGAGACGCGGCTCCGCGCCCGGCTCGCCGAGCTCGTACAGCTCGACCGGCGCACCGCCCGCGAGCGCGGCGAGCGTGCCGGCCGCGCGCTGCGCGGGCGCCGCGAAGCCTTCGCCCAGCGCACCGCGCGCGATCGCCAGCTCGAGACGCGGCGCGCCGGACGGGCCCGGCTGCGCGCCGGCTTCGACGAGGATCGGCTCGACCGACGCCGCGACGCCCAGCACCGCGGCCACCGCGGCCGGGCGCGCCGGCGGGGCGGCGTCGCCGTCGGCCGCGATGGCGTCCGCTTCGGCCCCGGGCGCCGGATCGGCCGCCACCGTGGTGGCGACCAGCGGCGACGGCAGGCAGCGCGTCGCGGGCACCGCGCTCAGGTGGCGGTGGCCGGCCGCGGTGAACGCGTCGCAGATCGTGCGGAACCACGCGCGATCGACGACCGCCAGCACGCGGCGCCCGTCGGGCAGCGGGGCCGGGTCGACCGCGATGTGGCAGCCTTGCGGATCCTGGATCAGCTGATCCTCGACGATGTTCGGCAGCGCCTGGCGCAGCTTCGGCCCCTTGAGGGGCGGCATCGTCGCGGCCAGCAGCAGCACGTCGCGCGCGGCGACCACCAGCACCGTCGCTGCCGCGCGCGGCAGCAGCGTGAGCGCGGCGCGGCCGGCGCGCTGGGTGTGGCCGCCCTTGTCGACGAGCATGAACGGCAGCTCGGGCCATTGCCATTCCTGCAACGGCACGGCGGGCTCGCGCGGCGGCAGTAAAACAATCAACGTGCTCAAGAGCTCCTCTCCCGGATGGCGTTGTTATAGCTGATCGCGGATGCGCACGACCCGCGTGGAGTGCGTGGTCGGATCACGATACACGAGCGAGATGCGGTCGACCTCGGCGCGCTCGTGCTGGATCCGGCCGTGTACGACGAAATAGTTCGAATTGACGTCGATCAGCGTCGAATCGAGCTGGATGTTCGGCGGCGCGCCGGCGCCGCGCAGCGCGAGCGTCACGTCGCCGGTGTTGCGGAAGAACACGGTCTCGCGGCGCGACACGAGCGCCTGCGCGGACGCGACGCTCATCCCCGGCACCAGCGCCGCGATCACCTCGGCGGGCGCGGTGTTCATGTTCACGGGCGTCGTGGTCGGCAGCACCGTGACGAACGGGCGCAGCCGCTCGACCATTTCCGGCGTGACGCCGTCGACGTCGAGCAGGCTGTCGACGCTCGTCATCATCAGCGGCGCCGGCCCGCGGTCGCCGCCGGCGAGGCCCGGCTCGTCGGTGAAGGTCGACTGCGGGCCGGTGCCCGCTTCCGGCACCACCGGCACGCTCGCGGTGCCCGGCAGCGCCGCCATCTGGAAGCGCTGCGCCGAGTGCAGCAGGCCCGCGCGCACCTGCAGCGCGATCCGCTTCGCGAACGCGGCGTCGTAGCCGAGCGTCGTCAGCAGCCGCTGGAACACCTGCAGCTGCGCGCCGTTGAGCTGCAGCACGCCGGGCGCGGGCGTCGACACGAGGTTGCGCAGGTTGAACTTCGCCTGCGCGTCCTCGATCGAGCCGGACAGGTTGGTGTCCTGGCTGCCGCTGTCGTCGTTCATGCCGATCCGGCCCATGAAGTCGGACAGCTTCGTCTTCGCGATCGGCACGCCCCAGATGCCGCCGAGATAGGTGATGCCCGGCGCGGTGTCGCCTTCGGAGCGCAGGATCATCCGCGTCCAGTCGAGCGCGCCGCGCGCGACCCACTGCGCCTGCGCGATCGTGCGCTGGTTCTCGATGCGGCGGATCTGCACCTGCTGGCGCCACAGCATCCCCGACACGAGGATCGCCGACAGCGCGACCACCAGCAGCGCGGTGATGATCGCGGCGCCGCGTTGCCGGCGTGTGAAACGGGCGCGACGGGAGCGGGGGGCGGGTGCGCGCATCGTCATTCCCCGACGAGGAAGATGCGCGTCACCGGCACGCGCAGCGACGTCGCGCCGATGCTGACCTGCAGGCCCGTCACCGCGCGCGGCGGCGGCGCATTGCCGAGCTGCGGCACCTTGAGCGCGTCGTTGTTCTGCGCGAGCGCGTCGTCCGCCGTCTGCAGATTGGTGGTCCAGCCGACGCGCGGCACGTAGAGCTTCGCGTCGATCGCGCCGACGCCGCCCATCAGCGCGACCGAGCTCCAGCCGTCGACGTCCGATTCCTTCAATGTGTTGCGCAGCCGGTTCGCGTCGTCGATCGGCGGCGACGCATAGCGCACGACGCGGCCGCCCGCGATCCGGTAGCGGATCACCTGCAGCCGCGGCGCCGCGCCCGGCGCGTCGAATTCGCGCACGATCTGCAGCGTATTGCCCGCCACGCCGAGCGCCGGCTGGCCGGCCTCGTCGTCGGTCGCGGCGCGCCGCACGTCGATGCGCATCTGGTCGAACATCTGCGCGAAGATGCGCTCGTCTTCCATCGCGGACGCCACCTTGTCGCGGCCGCGCATGATCTGATCGAGCCCGCGCCACGCGAGCACGGCGACGACCGCGAGAATCGCGATCGCGATCATCAGCTCGATCAGCGTGAAGCCGCGCGCGCGCAAGCCGCCCGCCGTGGGCCGGGCCCGCGTCGCCGGGCGCCGCATCGGTGCGTCAGAGCGAGCGGCTGGTTTCATTCGCCACCACCGTGACCATCTGCGCGAGCTTGCCGGACAGCCCCGGCGCGCTCACCGACACTTCGACGCGCCGGAACACCGGGTTCGGCGTCGCGCTCACGCGCTGCGTGCAGACCAGCTGCACGTTGCCCTGCGAGCAATCGAAGCTCTGTTCGCCGATCGACGGCCACGCATGCGCGAGCCGCAGCTGCGCCAGCGCGTTGTCGGCGCTCCAGCCGGCCAGCAGCCGGCGGTGCAGGTCCGACGAGTTGGTCGCCATCGTGCCGACCGCGCGGATCGACGCGGCGAGCGCGACCGCGATGATCGCGAGCGCGACCAGCACCTCGATCATCGTGAAGCCGCGTGCGCGACGGGAGCCGGACGCCCGCGCGGAGAGAGAAGGGAAGGGGAGCCGTCGACGCATCGTCACTGCACCTCGTAGCGGCCGTTGCCGGTGCCGACGATCGTCACGCTGCCGGCGGCCGAGTGCAGCGTCACGCGCACCGGCGTGTCGATGCTCTCGGTGCCGAACACGACGCGGTTCACGTGCGTATCGGAACCCGGGTAGTCGATGTCGGCGCCCGTCACGCCGCCGTCCCAGTCGCGCGGGCGCAGCAGGTCGTCGCGCAGCGTGCGCCAGCCGTCGGCGGTATTCATGTCGAAGCGGAAGCCGCGCGCGGTCGGCAGCCATGCGATCGGGCGCGCGCGCACCTGCGCCTCGTCGCCCGCGGTCTCGAACAGCAGCGCGAGCCGCTGCGCCTCCTCGCGCAGGTCGGTGCGCGGGTTGCGCGTGAGCGACAGCGACGCGAGCGATACGAGCAGGCCCGCGATCACCAGCACGACGAGCATTTCGAGCAGCGTGAAGCCGCGTGCCCGCGCCGCGTTCCCGTGGAACGCACCGGCGCGGCGCCCGAAGCGGGAGGTCGTGCGGCTGGCTTGCATGGACAGGCGTCGCGCGTGGGGAGTGTCAGCGGCCGGTTACTGCCACGAACCGATGTCGGAGTCGTTGCTTTCGCCGCCTTCCTTGCCGTCGGCGCCGTAGCTGAACACGTCGATCTCGCCGTGCACGCCCGGGTTCAGGTACTTGTACCCGTTGCCCCACGGATCGTTCGGCAGGCGCTCGAGGTAGCCGCCGTCCTTCCAGTTGTTCGGGATCGGATCGGTGGTCGGCTTCTGGATCAGCGCGTTCAGGCCCTGGTCCTGCGACGGATAGCGGCCGTTGTCGAGACGGTACAGCTTGAGTGCCTGCATGATCGTGCCGATGTCCTGCTTCGCGGCGATGCGGCGCGCCTCGTCCGGGCGGCTCATGATCTTCGGCACGATCAGCGCCGCCAGGATCCCGAGGATCGCGACCACCACCATGATCTCGATCAGCGTGAAACCGCGCTGACGACGCACGGCCCCGTTGCGGCGAGTGATCCACGTTTGCATGACTGACTACCTCTTTCTAAAAAATATCGTCGATTGGGTGACGGTTCCGATACAACCGGGCCATCTCGCCCCGGTTTCCCCGGGGCGCGGAGCACGCATTGTAAGGTGCGCCCCGTCGAGGGCTTTCACTCAACGCAAATTTCACATACATCCGTACAATAGCGCGCATGAACGCGCTCTCGATCCGGATCCTCTCCCTCGCCCTCTTCGCAGCGCTGTGCGCGACGGCCACCTATTGGGTCGTCACGCTGTCGGCTCGCGAAGCGCCGCTTCCCGCCGCCGCCGCGCGGCCCCCGATCCGCACCGAGGACGCCGCGGCGTTGTTCGGCGGCCAGCTCGACAAGAATCCCGTACAGGACATCCATCTGTTCGGCATTCTCGCGCTGCAGCGCGGCGCCGCCGCGATCGTCGGCATCGGCGGCGAGCCGCCCCGCGCGGTGTCGCTCGGCACCGAGCTCGCGCCCGGCGCGAAGCTCGCCGAAGTCCGCGAACGCTCGATCGTCGTCGAGCGCAACGGCGCCCGCGCCGAAATCGCACTGCCCGCCAACACGCCGTCCCCGGCGATCTACGTACGCTGAGCGCGGCACGGTGACGGCGGCACTCGCCGTCACTGCACCATGTTGTTCAGCTCGATGATCGGCAGCATCACCGCCAGCACGATCACGAGCACGATGCCCCCCATCGCGAGAATCAGGAGCGGCTCGAGCAGGCTCGTCAGGAACATCGTGCGGCGCTCGAGCTCGCGCGCCTCGCCTTCGGCCGCGCGGTCGAGCATCGTCGTCACGTCGCCGGTCGCCTCGCCCGAGCGGATCAGGTGCACGAGCACCGGCGGAAACGTCTTCACGTTGTTCAGCGCGCGCGACAGCGCCGAGCCCTCACGCACCCGCACGATCGCATCGTCGATGTTCGCGCGCATCGCGCGGTTGGAAAGCGTCTCGCCGGCCGCCTGCAGCGCGCGCAGGATCGGCACGCCGGCCGCGGTGAGAATCCCCAGCGTGCTCGCGAAGCGCACCGTGTTGTAGCCGCGCACGAGCTTGCCGGCGAGCGGCGCGGTGAGCAGCCAGCGGTCGAACGCGAGCCGCGGCCCGTCGCGCGACAGCGTCGCCCGCACCAGCCAGACGACGAGCGCGACCGCGATCAGGATCGCCCACCACCAGTGCCGCACGAAATCCGACAGCGCCATCATCACGACCGTCAGGATCGGCAACTGCTGCTTGGTGCTGGCGAACACGTTGACGACCTGCGGCACCACGTAGCTCAGCAGGAACGTGACGATGCCGAACGCGATCAGCGTGACGATGCCCGGATACGTGAACGCGAGCAGGATCTTCTGCTTCAGCGCGTTGCTCTGCTCGATGTAGTCGGCAAGACGCGACAGCACGAGGCCGAGCTTGCCCGTGTGCTCGCCGGCCGCGACGAGCGCGCGATAGATCTCAGGGAAGTCGCGCGGATGCTGCCCGAGCGCATTCGCGAGCGAATGGCCGCCCAGCACCTCGGCGCGGATCGCCGCCATCAGCTCGCGGATGTAGTCGCGCTCGGCCTGCTCGGTCAGCACGCCGAGCGCCTCGTCGAGCGGCAGCCCGGCGATCAGCAGGCTCGCGAGCTGGCGCGTGAGGATCGCCTGTTCGCGCTGCGACAGCTTGCGGCCGAGCGCGAGGCGCTGCGAACGCGCGCCGCGGGTCGCGCTGGCCGCCGGCTCGACGACGAGCGGCGTCAGCCCCTGCGTGCGCAGCTGGCCGCGCGCGGCGCGCGCGCTGTCGGCTTCGACGACGCCCTTTTGCGCATGTCCCGCCGCATCGATCGCTTCGAAACGGAATGCCGGCATCGCGCTATGCGCCTCCCGTCACGCGCAACACTTCCTCGAGCGACGTCGCGCCCGCCGCGAGCCAGCGCTCGGCGTCGTCGCGCAGCGTGCGCATCCCTTGCGCGCGGCCTGCCGCGAGAATCTCCGCGTCGGCCGCGTTGCGGTGGATCAGCGTGCGGATCGACTCGTCGACGATCAGCAGTTCGTACACGCCGCGCCGGCCCGCATAGCCCGAGTGCCCGCACTTGTCGCAGCCCACCGGATGCCAGACCGAGCGGCCCTCCTCATGCCGTTCTTCCTTGCACACCGGGCACAGTTGCCGCACGAGCCGCTGCGCGAGCACGCCCAGCAGCGACGACGCGAGCAGGTACGGCTCCACGCCCATGTCGGTCAGGCGCGTGACCGCCGATGCCGCATCGTTCGTGTGCAGCGTCGCGAGCACGAGGTGGCCCGTCAGCGACGCCTGCACCGCGATCTGCGCGGTTTCCAGGTCGCGGATTTCGCCGATCATGATCACGTCCGGATCCTGGCGCAGGATCGAGCGCAGCGCACGTGCGAAGGTCATCCCGATCCGCTCGTTCACCTGCGTCTGGCCGATGCCGCCGAGGTCGTATTCGATCGGGTCCTCGACGGTCATGATGTTGGTCGTCGCGGTTTCGAGCCGCGACATCGACGCGTACAGCGTCGTCGTCTTGCCCGAGCCGGTCGGGCCCGTCACCAGCACGATGCCGTGCGGGCGCGCGATCAGCTTGTCGAACTCCATGAGCGTGTCGCGGCCCATGCCGAGCGCTTCGAGGTTCAGCCGCTGCGCGTCCTTTTCCAAGAGACGCAGCACCGCCCGCTCACCGTGGCCCGTCGGCAGCGTCGACACCCGCACGTCGACCGGCCGCCCGCCCACCCGCAGCGTGATGCGGCCGTCCTGCGGCAGGCGCTTCTCGGCGATGTCGAGCTGCGCCATGATCTTGATCCGCGAGATCAGCGCGCCGTGCAGCGCCTTCTTCGGCCGCACGACGTCGCGCAGCGTGCCGTCCACGCGGAAACGCACGACCGACGCGTTCTCGAACGGCTCGATGTGAATGTCCGATGCGTGTTCGCGCGCGGCCTGCGTGAGCAGCGCGTTGATCATCCGGATGATCGGCGCGTCGTCTTCCGATTCGAGCAGATCCTCGACTTCGGGGATGTCCTGCATCAGCCGCGACAGGTCGACTTCTCCTTCGACCTCGCCGACCACCTGCGCGGCGCTGCCGTCCTGGCGCGCGTATGCCTGGTTGATCGCGAGCGCGAGTTCGTCGGCCGGCAGCCGGTGCACCGAGATCGAGCCGAAATTGCGCGCGATCTCCGCGAGCGCCGCGTCGTTCGTGCGTTCGCTGATCCACACTTCGAGCGTGTCGTCGTGCTGATGCGCGATCAGCACCTGGCCGCTCTTCGCGAAGCCGTAGGGCAGCAGCCGCGCGGCGAGCGGCGACGGCGGCTGGCGTTCGCCCGGCGCGCCGTCGTGGGGGGACGCGAGCACGTCGCTCACTGCGAGACTCCCGACGGGGCCGTCAGCGGCTGTTGCTGCATCTGCGGCTGCGGCACGGCCTGTTGCTGCACGGCCGGTTGCGCTTGCTGCGCCGGCTGTTGCGGCGCGCTCGGCTGGCCCTGCTGACGGCGCATCTTCGTCAGGTCGAACAGGTTCAGCGCCGAGCCGCCTTCGGCCGGGCCGAGCGGCATCGTCGGAACGATCGGATCGTCCTTGTCGCGCATGACGTTGTTGTCCGACTTGTACGAGCCCGTCACGCCCTGGATATAGTCGTAGCGGTTCGACGAGATCGCCTGCGCGGTCTGCCGGTCGTTGATGATCACGGGGCGCAGGAACACCATCAGGTTGGTCTTCTGGCGGTTCTTCGATTCCGAGCGGAACAACTGGCCGATCCACGGGATGTCGCCCAGCAGCGGCACCTTGCTGTTGGTCACGTTGTAGTTGTCCTGCATCAAGCCGCCGAGCACGATGATTTCACCGTTGTCCGCGAGAATCGTCGACTGGATCGAGCGCTTGGTGAAGGTCGGGCCGTTGACCGCGGTCGCCGTGGAAGTCACGACCGCCGAATCCTCGGTGTAGAGCTGCAGCTTCAGAATGCCACCGTCGGTGATCTGCGGCTTCACGTGCAGCGTGAGGCCGACGTCGCGGCGATCGTAGGTATTGAATGCGTTGTTCGTGTTGCCGCTCGTCAGGTTCGAATACGAACCGGTCGGGATCGGCACGTTCTGGCCGACGACGATCTTCGCTTCTTCATTGTCGAGCGTGATGAGGTTCGGCGTCGACAGCACGTTCGCGTCGCTCACGCCCGCGAAATAATTCAGCAGCGCACCGAGGCCCTGCACGCCGAACATGTTGTGCAGCCAGCCGACGTTGAGGCCCGGCATGAGCGTCTGCCCCAACGCGGCGAGACCCGTCGTACCACCGGCCGCAACCGCGCCCGACACCCCGAGGATGTTGCCGGTGGGCGTACCGGGGGAGCTGAAGTTCGTGCCGCCGAGAAACTGGCCGTTCGCGATCTGCCACTGGATGCCGAGGTTGCCGGACGTGTTCGAGTTCAGCTCGACGATCAGCGCCTCGATATACACCTGCGCGCGCCGCGCGTCGAGCTGGTCGATCACCGCGCGCAGGTTCCGGTACACCGGGTCCGATGCGGTGATGATCAGCGAGTTCGTCGCCGCGTCGGCCTGGATCATGCCGCCCGGCTGGTTGTCGTCGCCCTTGTCCTTGTCGCCGCCGAGCAGGCCGCCGGTGCCGAGGCCGCCGCCTTGCGACGAACCGGTGCCACCGTACGACGAAGACGACGAGCCGCCGAGGCCGCCCGACGGCAGCGGCGGGGTGCCCGCGGTGCCGGTCGAGAAGTTGCCGCTCGACGACGAGCCGCCCTGGTTGAACGCGTTCGCGTCGTTCGACGTCGCCGACGCGCCGGTTTCGCCGCCGCCCTTGCCGAGCATCCCGCGCAGCGTCTTCGCGAGCTTCGTCGCCTCGGCGTTCCTCAGCGGCACCACGTGCATGTTGCCGGGCACCGCGCTCGGCGCATCGAGCTGCTGCGCGAGGCGCTTCGCGGCCGCGAGACGCGACGGGTTCGACGCGCGCAGCATCAGCGAGTTGGTGCGCGGGTCGGCCTGCACCAGCACCTTGAGCGTCGCGTCGCTGTTGCCGATCGCGCCCGGATCGAGCAGCTTCTGCAGCTGCGTCGCGGCATCGATCGCGTTCGCGTTCCTGAGCGGCACGACCTGCACCTGCGCGCCCGCCGCGCTGTCGACGCCGGAGATGATCTGCGCGATCCGGCGCACGTTGTCCGCGTAGTCGGTGACGACGATCGTGTTGTTGGCCGGGTAGGCGGTGACGGTGTTGTTCGGCGAGATCAGCGGCCGCAGCACCGGCAGCAGGTTGTTGGCCGATTCGTTCTTCAGCACGAACACCTGCGTGACGATCTGGTCGCCGCGCGCCTGCGGCGTGTTGCCGACGTAGGTCGGCACCCCCTGCAGCTTCGCGTCGGCCTCCGGCACGACCTTCAGCACCCCGTGATCCTGCACCAGCGCGAAGCCCTGCATGCGCAGCGCGGATTGCAGCGTCTTCAGCGCCTGGTCTTCCGGCACCGCGCGCTCGGCGACGAGGTTGAGCTGACCCTTCACGCGCGGATCGACGATGATGGTCTTGCCGGTCGCCGCGCCGATCGCCTTGGCGACCTGATCGATGTCGGCGTTGACGAAATTGAGCGTGACCTGGGCGTGGGCGGCCTGCGAAACGATGATGCCGGCGACGATCAACGTCGTGGCAATGCGCCGCATAACGAAGCGATTTCTTGTCATGGATGAATGGGTCGATGCCGGTTCAGGTCACCATCCGGCGGTAGAACTGGATCCAATTCCGAAAAAAGCGACATTAGCAGTTTTTCATGTCCGAAATATCACATCGATCCGAGGAATGTCTCATATACGACAGTATTCACGACACCCGTATGAAAAATGTAAGCTTCGGTCTCTGCGCCGTCCGTTCGGCTCTCGTCATCATTTCAGGATGAACTGAAACGAAAATGCGGTATAACCCGGCATTCGATGCCTGTCCTGTCGCAATACGGCAGGCTCTCGGTATGATACGAGCGTCGCGATGCGCGTCGCGCGATTTCCGGACACGGGTTTTCCCGCCCCCGGTTATTTTTCCGTTTACTGAACAATGAACAGACGGTTCGTTTCGATTGCGTGGTTGATCGGCGCCTGCCTCGCCAGCGGAAACGCACGCGCCGATTGTTTCGACGAAGCCGCTAAATATCAGCAGGTCAATCCGCTGATCCTGCGCGCGATCGCATGGCAGGAATCGCATAACCGGCCGGATGCGAAGAACAAGAATGCGAACGGCTCGACCGATTACGGCCTGATGCAGATCAACTCGATCCATCTGCCCGTGCTGTCGCGCTACGGCATCGGCCGCGACACGCTGATGGAGCCGTGCAAGAACGTCTACATCGCCGCCTGGCACCTGCGCCAGAAGATGAACCGGTACGGCAACACCTGGCAGGCGATCGGCGCCTATCACTCGGAAACGCCCGCGCTGCGCGACAAGTACGCGAAGCAGATCGCCGGCATCCTCACCCAGTGGAAGCTGCTGCCCGCGCAATGACCGGGCGCGCGGCCGCGTAAGACGCCGCGCCGGCAGGCCGGCGCGCGTTTGATGCACAATGCGGGCTCATGCCGCAGTTTTCCCCGGCGCCCGGCCCGAGCCGCTGGCGCCCGACCGGGCCGCCGCGGCCGCTTTTTCCATTTTTCCGTTGGTGCGTACCGCAATGAACCAGCCGTTGCCCGTCACCGTGCTGTCCGGCTTCCTCGGCGCCGGCAAGACCACGCTGCTCAACCATATCCTCGCGAACCGCGCGGGCCTGAAGGTCGCCGTGATCGTCAACGATCTCGCGGCGGTGAACATCGACGCGTCGCTCGTGCGCGATGCGCAGGCGCTGTCGCACGTCGAGGAACGCCTCGTCGAGATGACGAACGGCTGCATCTGCTGCACGCTGCGCGACGACCTGCTCGTCGAGATCCGCAAGCTCGCCGCGGACGGCCGCTTCGATGCGATCCTGATCGAGTCGACCGGCATCGCCGAGCCGATGCCGATCGCCGAGACCTTCACGTTCGTCGACGAAGAAGGCACGTCGCTCGGCGAGCTCGCGCGGCTCGATACGCTCGTCACCGTGGTCGACGCTTTCAATTTCCTGCGCGACTACGGCTGCGACGACGCGCTCGCCGCGCGCGGCATCGCGGCCACCGAGGACGACGATCGCACGCTCGTCGAACTGCTGATCGAGCAGATCGAGTTCTGCGACGTGCTCGTGATCAACAAGGCCGACCTCGTCGACGCGAACGAACTGACGCGCCTGCAGCACATCCTCGCGCGGCTGAACCCGCGCGCGCACCAGGTCGTCTCGACGTTCGGCAACGTGCCGCTGCGCGACGTGCTGAACACCGGCCGCTTCGATTTCGACGAAGCGGCGAATGCGCCGGGCTGGCTCGCGTCGCTCGAGCATGCGCACGACCACGACCATGGCCATGACCACGCGCATCCGCACGTGCATGGCGAAGCCGACGAGTTCGGCATCGGCAACTTCGTCTACCGCGCGCGCCGGCCGTTCCATCCGGCGCGCCTCTGGGAACTGCTGCACCAGGAATGGCCGGGCGTGCTGCGCAGCAAGGGCTTCTTCTGGCTCGCGACGCGCAACGACATCGCCGGCTCGCTGTCGCAGGCGGGCGGCGTCTGCCGGCATGGGCCGGCAGGCTCGTGGTGGGCCGCGCAGGATCGCGCGGAATGGCCGGACGACGACGAACTGCTCGCCGAGATTCGCGCGGAATGGCAGGGCGACCTCGACGATCGCTCGATCGGCGACCGCCGCCAGGAACTCGTGCTGATCGGCATCGGCCTCGATACGGACGCATGGCGCGCGAAGCTCGACGCATGCCTGCTGAGCGATGCGGAATTCGCGCGCGGCGCAGCGGGGTGGGCGGCATTCGACGACCCGTTCCCGGCATGGGACATCGACGACCATGACCATGATCATGATCACGACGACGATGACCACGGCGACGCACAGATCGTGCATCGCTCGTAACAACCGTTAAATCTTGCAAGAGCGGCGCGGACTGTGGCAAAAAAGCCGCGCGCGCTCACAAAAAAAACCCGCCGAGTGGCGGGTTTTTCTTTAACAGGCGCTGGGTTTAACGCTTGTTGACGGCGTCCTTGAACGCCTTGCCAGCCGTGAACTTGACCGTCTTGGCTGCCGGGATCTTGATGGTTTCGCCGGTCTTCGGGTTACGGCCCGTACGTGCTGCGCGCTTGCCCGAACCGAAGCTGCCGAAGCCGATCAGCTGAACCGCGTCGCCCTTCGACACGGCTTTCTTGATGACTTCGAGCAGCGTGTCCAGCGTTTCGCCGGTTTGAGCCTTGCTGGCGCCCGTTTGAGCGGCGACGGCGTCGATCAGTTCCTGTTTGTTCATTAAGGTTCCTTTTTCAGGTTAGGTTGACACGAACAGCGCGAACGCGCCGATTATACGTGCGCGAACCGTGCCGTCGAGAGTCGGACTCCGACGGCACAGCGCCGAATCCTGGCCCGCACGGGGTGGCTTCCGGCAACCCGAAAGCCGCCCCGCGTTACGGCGCTTGCTATGATAGCGCAGCGCAAACCCAATAACGACAAGGGTTTCAAAGATTTTCATCGGTATTTCGCCGAATGAATCACTGGTCGCCTGTTTTTTGACCCACGCCAACCGGACAGGATACGCAGCCCGCTCGACCCATGCGCACGGCCGTTGGTTTTTGCCAACGGCCGACCGGACGGGGCCGCGCAATCCCTTGCCAGGCTTGGCTGCCACGATTTTTGTTTCGCATGCCCGACCGACTCGTACCCGCCACGCTCGCGTTCCGCGACGACGGCACGCTCGTCTCGCCCGCATACGGCGACATCTATCACAGCGCCGCCGGCGGAATCGCGCAGGCGAGCCATGTGTTCGTCGCGGGCAACGGCCTGCCCGCGCGCTGGCAGGGCCGGCGCACGTTCACCATCGTCGAGACCGGGTTCGGCGCCGGCTGCAATTTCCTCGCGACCTGGGCCGCGTGGCGCGACGACGCCGCGCGCTGCGAGCGGCTGCATTTCGTATCGGTGGAGAAGCATCCGTTCACGCGCGAGGACCTGCGCCGCGCCGCATCGCATGTGGTTGCGCACACAACCATTTCGGCGGACCTCGATGCGCTCGTCGATGCATGGCCGATGCTCGTGCCGGGCCTGCACCGGCTCGAATTCGACGAAGGGCGCGTCGTGCTCACGCTCGTGTTCGGCGATGCGCTCGCGATGCTGCCGAAGCTCGCGGTGCGCGCCGATGCGTTCTATCTCGACGGTTTCTCGCCGGCGAAAAACCCCGACTTGTGGTCGGTCGACGTGTTTCGCGCGCTCGCGCGCCTCGCAGGCGAAGGCGCGACGTTCGCGACGTATACGAGTTCGGGCGACGTGAAGCATGCGCTCCTGGAAGCCAGCTTCGCCTATCGCAAGGTCGACGGCTTCGGGGGCAAGCGCGCGATGCTCGTCGGCGAATTCGCGCCGCGCTGGCAGATGCGCCGGCATGAGCCGCCGCGCGCGCTGCCGGTCGCGGCGCGTCGCGCGATCGTGATCGGCGCGGGCCTCGCGGGCTGCGCGGTGGTCGAACGGCTCGCCGCGCGCGGCTGGGACGTCACGCTGATCGAGCGGCGCGAGCGGATCGCAGCCGAAGCGTCCGGCAACCCGGCCGGCGTGTTCCATCCGCTGATGACGCGCGACGACAACGTCGCGAGCCGGCTCACGCGCAGCGGCTTCGTCCACGCGCTCGCGCGCTGGCGTGCGCTCGAACGCGCGGGCCACCGGTTCGGGCGCAGCACGCGCGGCATGATCCATCTCGCGGAATCGGGCGACGACTTCGAGCGGATGCGCGCCGCATACGACGCGCTCGGCGTCCCGCCCGACTATGCGCAGTTGCTGAGCGCCGACGACGTGCGCGCGCGCCTGAACCTGCCGGTCGCGCACGGCGGCCTGCTGTTTCCGCACGGCGGTGCGGTGCGGCCGGCCGAATTATCCACCGCGCAGTGCGCGGCGGCCGGTGAGCGCGTGCGAATCCTCACGCGCACCGAAGTCGCGCGCCTCGAACGTCACGACTCGGGCTGGCGCGCACTCGACGATGCCGGCCGGACGCTTGCCGAGGCGCCGGCCGTCGTGCTCACGAACGCCGGCGACGCGGTGCGGCTCGCGGGCCTGCAGCACGTCGCGCTGCAGCCGGTGCGCGGGCAGCTCACGCTGCTGCCGCCGGGCAGCACCGCGCCGCTCGACTGCCCGGTGATCGGCGACGGCTACGCGGTGCCGCTCGAAGACGGCACGCTGCTGATCGGCGCGACGTTCGAACCGGACGATGTCGACCCCGCGCTGCGCCCGGCCGGCCACGCGGAAAACCTCGAGCGGGTGCGGCACCTGCTGCCGGGCCTGATCGGCGACGTGCCCGACGTGGGCGCGCTGCACGGCCGCGTCGCGTTCCGCTGGGTGGCCGGCGACCGGCTGCCGCTGATCGGCCCGCTCGCGGACGAAACGCACGCGCTCGCGAACGCCCGCGCGCTGAGCGGCGCGAAAGCACGCGACCTGCCGCGCACCGAAGGCCTGTACGGCGCGTTCGGCTACGGCTCGCGCGGCCTCGTGTGGGCGGCGCTCGGCGCCGAGCTGATCGCGTCGCAGCTCGAAGGCGAACCGTGGCCGCTCGAACGCGAGCTCGCGGAAGCGATCGATCCCGCGCGGTTCCTGATCCGCGCGCTGCGCGCCCGCCGGGTGAGCTGACGCGACGCGCAGCCGCGTCACAGTGCCCCGATTCCCTCTCGCCAGGTTATCCACGCAAGTCTGTGGATAACCGCGCGGAATCCGCGCGCATTCCGTGTGCAATCACAGTGGACGTAAACTGGGCAACTCGGCACAGCTGTGAAGCGGGCCGAAAGTTACTCAACTCAACCTGCTGTGCGCGCACAGCCTGTGCAGCGGGTTATGGTTTCGCCAACG
This sequence comes from Burkholderia stagnalis, assembly GCF_902830275.1. Lineage (GTDB taxonomy): Bacteria > Pseudomonadota > Gammaproteobacteria > Burkholderiales > Burkholderiaceae > Burkholderia > Burkholderia stagnalis. The sequence continues at coordinate 88,451 of NZ_CADESW010000007.1, forward strand.
CGTTGATCTGCCAGCGTAAACCGAAGTTATCCACAGAATTCCGCGTGCCTTGTTAACTTCTACTACGTATATATACAGGTAAACCTTTGAATCGAAAGGCAAGCCGTCCTGCCGGCCGGCCAATCTGCCGATCATTGGATAGCCGACCCGAAAACCTGTGGCACAATCGGTTTCCTTCGCGTTCGTCCGGCCAGGCGCCGGACATGCTTCAATGGAACGGTCGGCAGGATTTCGAATCTGAGTCTTCGAGATCGCGCTGTCCATTCACACACCAGGCCGACAATCCAGATCGGCGAATCTGAACGACATCCCCGCCAGGCGGCGGAGCAGGCAGTTCCCATGTCCTGCCGTCGTACACAACAATCATCTTCGGGGCGACACCCAGCCGGCGTGCATCTCAGCGTTGACGCTTGACCCCGCGTCGCTGGCGGTTGCTTCCAACCAAGGAGAAGTCACCACGATGAAGTCGGCGTTCTCATTCCTGCCCAATTGGCCGCTCGCACCGGATGCTGTGTTCTGGGCCGGGCTCGCGCTGTTCGCCGCCGGCCTGTGCGGCGAGCTGTGCTATCGCGCATGGCGGCTGCCGCGCATCACCGGGTATGCGGTGATCGGCCTCATCGCAGGGTCGTTCGGGTTCGGCGTGATCGACGCCAGCACCGACGAAACCTCCCGCCTGCTGATCGACGTCGCGCTCGGCCTGCTGCTGTTCGAGCTCGGCAGCCGGCTCGACCTGCGCTGGATCCGCCGCAATCCGTGGCTGATCGCGTCGAGCCTCGCCGAAGCCACGCTCACCTTCCTGTTCGTGTTGTTCGTGCTGCTCGGGCTCGGCGTGTCGGGCATGGTCGCGCTCGTGCTGGCGGCGATTTCGATCGCCACGTCGCCGTCGATGGTGATCCAGCTGAAGACCGAACTGCGCGCGGAAGGGCAGGTGTCGCAGCGCCTGATCACGCTGACCGCACTGAACAGCGTCTATGCGGTCGTGCTCACCAAGCTCGTGACGAGCTGGCTGCACCAGGAGGCGTACGGCAACGTGTTCGCGACGATCCTGCAGCCGGTTTACCTGTTGGCGGGTTCGTTCATCGTTGCGTACATCGTCGCGCGCGCGTGCAATTACCTGTTCCGCCACATGACCGCGACGATGCGCGACGAGCATTCGTTCGTTGCGCTGTTCGGCCTCGTGATGATCGCGATCGCGGTCGCACAGGCGCTGAAGCTGTCGACGCTGCTCACGCTGCTGCTCGCCGGCATCATCGTGAAGAACCTCGAGGCGCGCCCGCAACTGTGGCCCGAGCATTTCGGCACGGCCGGCTGGCTGCTGACGGTGGTGCTGTTCGTGCTCACGCTGACCTCGTTCACGTGGGGCGACATCGCGCTCGGCGGGCTGCTCGCGATCGCGCTGATCGTCACGCGGCTCGTCGCGAAACTCGCCGGCGTGGTCGCGTTCGCGAAGCCGAGCGGCATCGGGATGAAGCAGGGCGTCGCGCTCGGCCTCGCGCTGTCGCCGATGTCCGCGCTCGCGTACCTGCTCGTCGACGACACCTACCAGCTCTACCCGAATTTCGATCCGCACCTGCGCGCGATCGTGATGTGCGCGATCGTGGTCCTGCAGCTCGTCGGCCCGTTCCTCGTCTACCGCTGCCTGTCGGCGGTCGGCGAACGCAGCGACAGCAACTGATTTACGGAAACTGCCATGGCACTCGAAACCTTCGTCAATTCCGAACCGTTCACGTTCGGCGTCGAACTGGAAATCCAGGTCGTCAACACGCACAACTACGATCTGACGAAAGCGGCGTCCGACCTGATGCGGCTGATCCAGGGCGAAACATTTCCGGGCAACATCACGCCGGAAATCACCGAAAGCATGATCGAGCTGTCGACCGGCATCTGTCATACGCACGAGCAGGCGGTCGGCGAACTGCGCGCGATTCGCGACGTGCTCGTCAAGGCGGCCGACCAGCTCAACGTCGGCCTGTGCGGCGGCGGCACGCACGCGTTCCAGCAGTGGAGCGAGCGGCAGATCTACGACGCGCCGCGCTTCCAGTACATCTCCGAGCTGTACGGCTATCTCGCCAAACAGTTCACCGTGTTCGGCCAGCACGTGCATATCGGCTGCCCGGATCCGGACAGCGCGCTGTTCCTGCTGCACTCGATGTCGCGCTTCATTCCGCATTTCATCGCGCTGTCCGCGTCGTCGCCGTTCGTGCAGAACGTCGACACGGGCTTTCATTCAGCGCGGCTGAACTCGGTGTTCGCGTTTCCGCTGTCGGGCCGCGCGCCGTTCGTGCTGACCTGGAACGGCTTCGAGGAATACTTCACGAAGATGGTGAACACCGGCGTCGTCAATTCGATGAAGGACTTTTACTGGGACATCCGGCCGAAACCGGGCTTCGGCACGATCGAAGTGCGCGTGATGGACACGCCGCTGTCCGTCGACCGCGCGGCGGCAATCGCGTGCTACATCCAGACGCTCGCCCGCTACCTGCTGACCGACCGGCCGCTCACGCTGTCCGAGGACGACTACCTCGTCTACACGTTCAACCGCTTCGAGGCGTGCCGCTTCGGCCTCGAAGGCACCTGCGTGAATCCTCAGACTGGCGAGCGGCGCACGATCGCCGAGGACATCCTCGACACGCTCGACCGGATTGCGCCGCACGCCGCGGCACTCGGCTCGCGCGCGGCGCTCGACGAGATCGGTGCGCTCGCGAAGGCGCGCGTAAACGACGCGTCGTGGCTGCGCACGGTCTACAAGCAGGAAAAATCGCTGAACGAGACTGTCCGGCAGCAGTGCTTACGTTGGCGTGAATGAAAATATGTTTTGCCAATTACAGGCTCGACCGGCCGGCGATTCGCTGAACGAAGGTTGACGCAGGTCAATCGCGAAATCGTTTGCCGGGCGCGCGCCGGTCTGTGGATAACCCGGGATTCTTCAGCAAAGTCAATGGCATGCCGAACGGATAACCCGGTGGATCGCCAATCCGCGGCGCCCGCCCGGCCGAGGCGCGAAAATGCGTGCCGATGCTGCCTCGCCGGTTGGAGTTAATCCTCGCACAATCGATTTCCGGTCTTATTCAGCCGTTATCCACAGATTGGAGGGGATAACTTAGCTGTGCGATTTTCCGCTCTCGCTTAGAATGTCGGCTTTGCGGACGCCGGAACGACGCGTGTTTCACCGGTGCCGCGCTGGCGGCCGCCGTGTGTGCCTCGCGACGGCCGTGTTGGATGCGTTCGATGGAGCGCGTTCCTTTTGAGATAGAAACTCGATCTCCACACTACGGCTGCCCGGGATGACGGGCGGCGTCAAAGCGAAAAGACTATGAGCGAAGGCGTTTACGGGAATCAGGCTGCGGGGCGCGTGACCCACAGTTTGCTGCGATTGAGTACGGCCATGCGGAGCCAGGCATGGGATTGGGCGGAAGGCGCGGGCCTCACGCCGACGCAGGGCGAGATCCTCGTGCTGCTCCTGCAGCGCAAGGGCCCGATGCGGCTCGGCGAGATCGCACGCGAGACGCAGCTCACCGCGGCGACCACGAGCGATGCGGTCAGCACGCTCGAGACCAAGGGCCTCGTCGAGAAGCGCCGTGCGCTGGACGACGGCCGCGCGCTGGCGGTGCGGCTCTCCGCCCGCGGCCGCACCGCGGCGAAGAAGGCGCTGCAGTGGCCGGAATTCCTGACCAAGGCCGTCGGCACGCTCGGCACGGACGAGCAGGGCGCGCTGTACCGCGCGCTGCTGAAGACGCTGCGCGAGCTGCAGGTGGCCGGCGCGACGCCGCCGCACCGGATGTGCGTGACGTGCGCGCACTTCCAGCCGTCGAAGGCGCCGAAGAAGGGCGCCGCCGCGCACTATTGCGCGGCGCTCGACCTGACGCTCGCCGACAGCGACCTGCGCCTCGATTGTTCCGTACACGAAGAAGCCGACGCCGCGACGCAGAAGAAGATCTGGAAGATCTTCGCGGCCTGACGTCCGTCGATCGACCGGGAGGCCGATGATGAGCGCTGAAGTCGTGGCGATTCGCCATGTGCATTTCGAGGATCTCGGCAGTTTCGAGCAAGTGCTCGGCGAGCGGGGCCGGCGGGTGCGTTACGTCGACGTCGGCGCGTCACGGTTCGAGGTGCTCGACGTCCTGCAGCCATCGCTGCTGGTCGTGCTCGGCGGGCCGCTCAGCGTGTACGACGACGCGCAGTATCCGACTATCGCGCCGCTTGCGGCGCTCGTCAGGCAGCGCATCGACGCGGGGCTGCCGATCCTCGGCATCTGTCTCGGTGCGCAGTTCATCGCTCATGCGCTCGGCGCGCGCGTCTATCCGGCCGCGCAGAAAGAGCTCGGCTGGGCGCCGCTCGCGCTGACCGACGCGGGCCGCGCGTCCGCGCTGCGGCATCTCGACGGCGCGTCGACGTCGATGCTGCACTGGCACGGCGACACCTTCGACCTGCCGGGCGGCGCGATCCACCTCGCGTCGACGCCCGCGTGCCGTCACCAGGCGTTCGCCTGGGGGCAGCACGTGCTGGCGCTGCAATGTCATCCCGAGATCCGCGCCGATCGCTTCGAACCCTGGTTGATCGGCAATGCCGGCGAAATCGCCGCGACGCCGGGCATCGACGCGCACCAATTGCGCTGCGACACCGTGCAGCACGGCCCGGTGCTGGAAGCCGCAGCACGCCGCATGTTCGCGGAATGGCTCGACGGCGTCGGCGTTTGACGCGCACGCCGCGGGCGTGACGCCGGCGGCGATTCCGGTCGCTGGTCGCACTTCGCCGGTCGCACCTCGCTGGCCGCACTTCGCCGGCTGCACCTGGCTGGCCATACCTCGCCGGTCGTACCTCGCCGGTCGTACCTCGCCGACCGTACCTCGCCGACCGCACCTCGCCGACCGCACCTGACCATCCGTTTACGGCCGACCCCGCGTCCTGCACGCTTCGCACCCGCGTGCTACGCTCAGCCGCTCCTTTCCTTTCCCAGCGAGCGGCATCCATGACTGCGCTGTTTTCTCCGTTCACGCTGCGCGGCGTGACTGTTCCGAACCGTATCGTCGTATCGCCGATGTGCCAGTATTCCGCCGAGCGCGGCGAGGCGACCGACTGGCACATGATCCACCTCGGCCATCTCGCGCTGTCGGGCGCAGGCCTGCTCTGCATCGAGGCGACCGCGGTCGAGCCGGACGGGCGCATCACGCATGCCGACCTCGGCCTGTGGGACGACGTCACCGAAGCCGCGCTGAAACCGGTGCTGGCGGCGATCCGCAAGCATGCGCCGATCCGCGTCGCGATGCAGCTGTCGCACGCAGGGCGCAAGGCGTCGAGCCAGGTGCCGTGGAACGGGGGCCAGCTGGTTCCGGTCGCCGACGGCGGGTGGCTGCCGCATGCGCCGTCCGACGTGCCGCACAAGGACGGCGAGACGCCGCCGCTCGCGCTCGACACCGCGGGCCTGAACCGGATCCGCGACGCGTTCGCGGCCGCCGCGAAGCGCGCGGCGCGGCTCGGCATCGACGCGATCGAAGTGCACGCGGCGCACGGCTACCTGCTGCACCAGTTCCTGTCGCCGCTCGCGAACCGGCGCACCGACGCGTACGGCGGCTCGCGCGAGAACCGGATGCGCTTTCCGCTCGAGATCTTCGAGATCGTGCGCGCGGCGTTTCCGGAGGACCGGCCGGTAGGCGTGCGCGTGTCGGCCACCGACTGGGTCGAGGGCGGCTGGGAGCTCGACGATACGATCGCGTTCGCGCATGAACTGAAGCAGCGCGGCTGCGACTGGATCGACGTGTCGTCGGGCGGCGTGTCGCCGCTGCAGAAGATCCCGCTGTCGCCGGGTTACCAGGTGCCGTTCGCGCAGGCGGTGAAGCACGCGGTCGACATGCCGACGATCGCGGTCGGCCTGATCAACGAGCCCGAGCACGCGAACCGGCTGGTCGAGGCGGGCGACGCCGACTTCGTCGCGATGGCGCGCGCGATGCTGTACGACCCGCGCTGGCCGTGGCACGCGGCGGCCCAACTCGGCGCGCAGGTGACGGCGCCGCCGCAGTACTGGCGCTCGCAGCCGCGCGAGCACAAGGTGCTGTTCGGCGATATCGCGTTCGGTCAGCGCTGAATGCGTGCGCGATGTTGAACGAAGCAAGCACGACCGTGTAGGATGCGGGTGATTCGCCGCATGCCCTGACGCGGCGCCGATCGGCGCCGCGTTTTCATTTCCGGCGTGCGGTGCGTGCGCGAAGCATGGCCGCCGCGGCGGCCGGTTCCCTTTCAAGTCGTCTTCACAAGGATTCGTTCGATGAGTTCACGCAGGATCGCGGTGCGCCGCTCGGGAGTACACGGCAGGGGCGTGTTCGCCGTGGCGCCGCTCAAGGCCGGCGAGCGCGTTGTGGAATACAAGGGCGAACGAATTTCGTGGAAGGAAGCGCTGCGCCGCCATCCGCACGATCCGAACGAGCCGAACCATACGTTCTACTTCGCGCTCGAGGAAGGCGGCGTGATCGACGGCAAGGTCGACGGCAACAGTGCGCGCTGGATCAACCATTCGTGCGCGCCGAACTGCGAGGCGGAGGAGCTCGAAGGCCGCGTGTACATCCACGCGCTGCGCGACATCGAGCCGGAAGAGGAACTGTTCTACGACTACGGCCTCGTGATCGATGCGAAGCTGACCAAGAAGCTCAAGCGCGAATACGCGTGCCACTGCGGCGCGCAGGCGTGTCGCGGCACGCTGCTCGCGACGGCCGACGCGGACGCGAAGAAGAAAAAGAAGAAGGCCGACGCGAAGCCGAAGGACAAGTCGAAAGACAAGAAAAAGAAGAAGTGAGCGGCGGCGCACGCCGTGCGCCACCCGTCTTCAGTGCGTCTGCGCGGCCGCGGCCGGCGCGTCGCTCGCCGGCGACGCCGCACTCGCGGCGAGCGGCACCTTCACCACGAACCGCGAGCCGCCTTCCGGCGCATCCGCATACGACACCGTGCCGCCGTGCATCGCGATGATGTCGTGCACGATCGCGAGACCGAGGCCCGCGCCCGTCTCGACGCCATTGCCGCTTTGCGCATCGCCGCGGAAGAACCGTTTGAACAGGTCGGCCTGCTGGCTCGCGGGCACGCCCGGGCCGTTGTCCTCGACGACGATCTCGGCGGCCGGCGCGCCCGACGCGAGCACCGAGCGCGCGACGTTCACCGTGATCCGCGCGCCGTGCGGCCGCGCGAGCGGCACGTATTTCAGCGCATTGTCGAGCAGGTTCGCGATCACCTCGCGCAACAGCACCGGATTGCCGCGCACCAGCAGCGGCGCGGCGTCGTCCGGCTGGTCGTTCAACTGGCCGTCGGAATCGTCGCTGCGCTGGAAGCCGAGATCGACGTGCGCGGCGAGCGCGCGCGGCACCCATTCGGCGCCGGTTTCGAACGCCATCGCGGCCAGGTCGACGTCGACGAAGCGCGCGGCCTGTTCGCCCGGCTCCGCGCGCGCGAGCGACAGCAACTGGTTCGACAGCCGCACCGCGCGGTCGGCGGCCGCGCGCAGTTCGCGCACCGCGGCGAGGGTTTGGTGCGGGTCGCGCGCGACCGCGGCCTGTTCCGCGTGCAGCTTCACCGCCGTGAGCGGCGTGCGCAGCTGGTGCGCGGCGTCGGCGATGAACTTGCGCTGCGCATCGAGCGCGGTCTTCAGGCGCCCGAGCAGCGCGTTCATCGCGCTCGTCAGCGGCCGGATCTCGAGCGGCACGTCGGTTTCGTCGACCGGTTCCAGCGACGTGTGGGTCTGCCGGTTGAGCGAATCGGCGAGATGCGTGAGCGGGTCGAGCTGCTGGTTGACGACCCGCCATACGATGCCCCAGCCGGCGAGCAGCAGCAGCAGCAGCGGCATCATGATCGCGACCAGGAATTCGGCCGCGATCCGGTAGCGGTGCCGCACCGGCTGCGCGACCTCGACGACCATCGGCTTGCCGCCGTCCACTTCCTCCACGCGCACCTGCGCGACCCGCACCGCGCGGTTGTCGTATTCGGCCTCGAACACGTATGCGTGATGCATGCGCCGCACGTTGGTGCCCTGTAGCGGCAGCTTCGGATCGCCGGCGAGTTCCTGCTCGCCGTCGCTGATCCGGTAGATCAGCGCCTCGGCCGGATCGGAGAACATCGCCTGCGCGAGCGGCGGCACCGTGAACGGCGCGTCGGGGCCGGCGATCTGGATCTGTTTCGAGATCGCGGTCGCGAGATCCGCGAGCGAGCGGTCGATCACGTGCTGCGTGTATTGCCACGCAAGCCAGTACGCGATCAGGCCGCTCATCAGCGCGAGCATCGACAGCGGCGCGGCGAGGCGCCGAAGCAGCGAGCGGCGCAGGCTGGTCACAGCCGGATCAGGAGACATTGCGAGAAGGAAATGGATGAGCGCCGCTCACGGGGAGCGGCGCGGTCGGGCAGCGGCGGGCGGGCGAGGCCCCGGGCGCGAGGCTGCGCCGGCCGCCTGGCTTCGCTCAGACGCTGGCCGTCTGGCGGATTTCCTGCAGCAGGTAGCCGAAGCCGCGCACCGTGACGATCTCGACACGGCACTGCTCGAGTTTCTTGCGCACGCGGTGCACGTAGACTTCGATCGCGGTGTCGCCGAGGTCGCCGCCGAAGTGCGTCAGGTGATCCTGCAGTTGCGCCTTGCTGACCACGCGGCCGTGGCGCAGCAGCAGCATTTCGAGCACCGCGAATTCGCGCGGCGACAGCTCGAGCGGCTTGTCGTCGTTGAAGATGCGGCGGTCGACGCCCGACAGGCGGACGCCGCCGAGCGACACTTCCGGACGCGGCATGTCGCTGTGCGGGCCGCTGCGGCGCATCACCGCGCGGATCCGCGCTTCGAGCTCGGCCGGCTCGAACGGCTTCAGCATGTAGTCGTCGGCGCCGGAATTCAGGCCCTGGATCCGGTCGTTCAGCTCGTCGCGCGCGGTCAGCACGATCACGGGCGTATGCCGGTTGGTCTGGCGAAAGCGGGTCAGGAGCGTCATGCCGTCGATGCCGGGCAGGCCGAGGTCGAGGATCACGAGCTCGTGGCGGTTCTGCGCGAGCGCCTGCTCGGCAAAGATGCCGTCGTGCACCATGTCGACGGTGAAGCCAGCCTGTTCGAGGCTGCTCTGGATACCGCGTGCGATGGGGCGGTCGTCTTCGATCAGAAGGAGTCGCATGAAATTCGCTCAAGTACAATGGGTTGGCGGTTCAGGCACGCGGACAGCACGACGCCGTTTCCACAGGGGCGCCGCGAGCCAGACATCGAGCAGGCGGCCAGCGAACGAATCAATCCAACAACCATGTCCGATATTTCGATCCACGACCTTGAAGCCGCGATCAATTTCTGGCGCGCCCGCTCGCCGTCGAGCGGCGACGAACTCAAACTCTGCGAAGAGGCTAGCGCGCTCTCCAAGCCGTATGCGCTGCTGATTGTACAGCGGCAAAGCACCGTGCAACTGGAAGGTTTGGACCCCAAGGCACGGAAAGCGTACGACACTTACGTGCGCCTTAAGGAAGGCTTGGAAAGCTGAAGGCTTTCGCAGATTCCATCGTAGAAAACGTTCAGCGAAATGAAAAGTTGACGCGCCGCGCGCCGAAATGCGCGCGGCGGGGGAATCGTCAGGCAGCGGGTTTCGCGTGCGCGCCGGCCTGGTCGATGAAGTGGGCCAGCGCGATGTCGCGTTCGGTCAGGCCGTTCGCGTCATGGGTCGACAGCGTGACGTCGACGCGGTTGTACACGTTGAACCATTCGGGATGGTGGTCCATTTCCTGCGCCTTGATCGCGACGCGCGTCATGAAGCCGAACGCCTCGTTGAAATCGGCGAAGCGCAGGCTGCGCTGGATCGCGTCGCGGCCCGGCACGGCCGTCCAGTGCGGCAGGCGCTCGAGTTGGGTCTTGCGTTCTTCTGATGTGAGTTTGTGGATCATCGTGCACCTCGTTCGGAAACGGCGGGCCGCGCGCGACCTGCGTCGCCCGGCAGCGCCGCCGGCACCGATCATTCTTCCATAGTTGTGTGTCAGGTGCGCGCGCGATCGGGCCGGCCCTCACCGGCGCCGCGATGCAGCACGCGATCGGTGTCGAGCACGGCGTCGGCCGGATGCTCGGGCAGCCCGGCGAGCCGGTCGGCGAGCGCACGCGCGTCGACGTGCGCGAGCGCGAACAGTTGCGCGAAATCGTCGATCACGAAGTAGGTCTGCTGGAACGTGTCGATCCGGTATTGCGTGCGCATCACGCGCTCGAGATCGAAGCCGAGCCGGTTCGGCACCGCGCTCTCGAGGCTGTACAGGCTCTCGCCCTTGCTCGACACGATCCCCGCGCCGTAGATCGACAGGCCGCCGGCGGCGCGCGGGTCGCGGATCAGCCCGAACTCGACCGTGTACCAGTAGAGGCGGGCGAGCCGCGCGAGCGCGTCCGCGTCGTCCGCCACCGCGAGCGCGACGCGGCCGTACGCCTGCATGTAGTCGGCGAACACCGGGTCGATCAACAGCGGCACGTGGCCGAACAGGTCGTGGAAACAGTCCGGTTCCTGCAGGTAGTCGAGCTGGTCGGGGCGGCGCATCCACCAGGTGACCGGAAAGCGCCGGTTCGCCAGGTGCTCGAAGAACACGCGGTCGGGCACGAGCCCCGGCACCGCGACGATCTCCCAGCCGGTGGCCGGCTTCAGCTGGCGGTTGACGTCGGCGAACGACGGCACGCGGTCGGCGGGCAGGTCGATCTTCGCGAGGCCGGCGACGAACGCGTCGCATGCGCGCCCCTGCAACAGCGCGCACTGGCGCGCATAGAGCTGCTTCCACACCGCGTGGTCGACCCGGCCGTAGCGTTCGAGCGGCTGGTCGATGGTGAAATCGGCGCGGGTTTCGAGGCCCGCATCGAACTGCTCCTGCAGTTTCGCGGTGGCGACGGTGGACATGTTCAGCTCTGCACGTTGCGGTTGGAATGCATGCAAGTGTAGAGCGGCATACGCGCGGGATGGGCGCAAAGTTGGCGCTGATTTCGGTGTTGATGCGATAATCGCGCATCAAATCACGAAATCACGCGGAGAATCCCCATGTTGGAACTCGATCACTTCGATCTGGCGCTGCTGGACGTGCTGCAGCGCTTCGGGCGGGCGACGCATCAGCAGCTCGGCGAGGAGGTGCCGCTGTCGCCGTCGCAGATCGGCCGGCGCCTGCAGCGGCTCGAGGCCGCGGGCGTGATTGAAGGCTACCGGGTGATGCTGCGGCCCGAGAAGCTCGGGCTCGGCGTGACCGCGTTCACGAGCCTGAAGCTCAAGCACCACGGCGATTCGATCATCGAGCAGTTCCAGCAGCAGATCGACGTGCTGCCGGAGGTGCTCGAATGCCATGCGGTGGTCGGCGATGCGGACTACCTGCTGCGGATCGTCGCGCCCGACCTGAACGCGCTGTCGCAGTTCGTGATGAAGAAGCTGATGCGGGTGCCGGGCGTCGACAGCGTGCGCTCGAACATCGTGCTGACGACCTTCAAGCGCAACGGGCCGCTGCCGCTCGCGCACCTGGAGCCGGGCACGGCGTGAACATCAGCGCCGGCTCGCGCCGGCGGGCTCAGGCGGCCGTTTCCGGCGCGTCGGCGTTCAGCAGGTCGACGTAGGCAACCGCGACGAGGTCGTCGTGCGATACGCCGAGCTTCGCGAACACGTCGTGCGCCTCGGCTTCGCCGCCCGCTTCGTCGTCGTCCGGCGCGAGCACGACTTCGAGCTCGATGAAATCGCCGAGGCCGTCGACGCGGTCCAGGTGAATGCGCGTGCGGCCCGCCAGGTACACGTGCCGCTCCTTCGTGACGATGCCGCGCGTCGTCAGCGCGGTTGCGAGCAGCGCGTGCATCGCATCGGGGTTCGTCACCGGGCTGCGCGTGTAGTACGACGCCTTCGGGCCGTCGCGGTCGTCACGCTGGTAGAAGATCAGTTCGGCCGGCGTGCCGTCCTCGAAGCGGCGCAGCTTCAGCCGGCCGCGCGGCACGTCGTAGAAGAAATCCTGCTGGCGATAGAACAGCGGCGCTTCGGCCGCGAGCGATGCCGCGCGTTCGCGCAGCTGGTCGAAATCGCGGGCGCGGGCTTTGATCTCGATATTGCGGGCCATGCGGATCTCCTTCGATCGGTGAGGGTCTGGGAAGCGCAAACGCACAATCTAGCAAAAAGCGCGCGACGGCGGCGTGACGCGGATCGTCGCGGGATCATTGGCGGCGCTCATGGCCGGTAAGGTGAGCTGCCGCAGGTTCGGCATCTCACCGCATCCGCGCGCGGGCAGCGGTGGATAACGCGCGCGGCATGGCCGAGGCCCGCGCTCATTCCGCCCACTGCGCATCGATCAGCCGCAGCGCCGCCGCGATCGCCGGCTCGTCGCGCCGCGCGGCAAGCGTGACGAAGGTCAGCGCGGTCGGCACCGTCACGCGCTCGACGATCGTCAGCGCATGCGCGTGCGCTTCGGCCAGCGCCGTCGCGTCGCGTGCGAGCGTCAACCCGATGCCCGATTTGACCAGGTCCAGCATCGACTGCTCCTGGTCGACCTCGGCGACCTTCGCCGGCTGCGCGCCGGCTTCGCCGAAGCGGCGCGACAGCAGCCGGTGATGCGCGGACTGCGGCGGCGTCCAGATCCACGGCAGCGCGGCGAGCGCGCGCCAGTCCTGCGCGCGCTGCACGCGCTCCTTCCAGCCGGCCGGCGCGAGCACGCGGTACTGGAAATGCGTGAGCGTGACGGTGTGGAACAGCGCACCGTCGCGCGGATCGTCGTCGTCGGGCCGGCCGATGTAGTAGCCGACATCGAGCGCCTGCGCGCGCACCTGGTCGAGCACCCAGCCCGACATGCCGTGCCGCAGCGCGGTCTCGATCTGAGGATGGGTTTCGACCAGCGTGCGCAGGAAGCCGCCCAGGCGCAGGAATTGCGGGTCGAGGATCGTGCCGATCCGAAGCCGGCCGCGCACTTCGTGGCGCAGCGCGGCGGCCGCGCGCTGCACGTCGGCGGCCGCCGCGAGCGCGCGCTCCGCGTGCGGCAGCAGCGCCTGGCCGTCGCGCGTGAGCGCGAGCCCGCGCGACGTGCGCGTGAACAGCACGACGCCGAGCGCCGCCTGCAGGTGCTTGATCTGCAGGCTGACGGCCGGCTGCGTCAGGTGCAGCTGCTCGGCGGCGCGCGTCAGGTTGCCTTCGCGGGCGACGGTCGCGAAGGCGCGGAGCAGGGTGAGGTCCATCGTCGTGTTCGGTCCTGATATAAGCGCGGCTTATGACGCAATTGAGCATAACTCATTGGATCGGCGGCCGGCGGCGGGAGTACGCTTGTCCGGCCGCTTCGTCCGACGGATCCCGCCGGGGCCGGGCAGGCGGCATGGGCGACGCGCACCAGGGCGCGCGGCGATGCAGGCGCGGCCCGGCGCACTATGCTGGAACAAGGCCGCGGCGCATTGCGCCACGCGGCGCAAGACATACGAGGGGACACGCCGTGACGACTGAACGGACGCTCGAGGGCGAATTCGATTACGTGATCGTCGGCGCGGGCACCGCGGGCTGCGTGCTCGCGAACCGCCTGACCGAAGACCCGGAAATCAGCGTGCTGCTGCTCGAGGCGGGCGGCAAGGACGACTATCACTGGATCCATATCCCGGTCGGTTATCTGTACTGCATCGGCAACCCGCGCACCGACTGGCTCTACAAGACGCAGCCGGAAGCGGGCCTGAACGGGCGCGCGCTCGCGTATCCGCGCGGCCGCGTGCTCGGCGGCTGCTCGTCGATCAACGGGATGATCTACATGCGCGGCCAGCGCGAGGATTACGACGGCTGGGCGCGCGAGACGGGCGACGCCGGCTGGTCGTGGGACAGCGTGCTGCCGATCTTCAAGCGCAGCGAGGATCACCATGCGGGCGCGAGCGACGCGCACGGCGCGGGCGGCGGCTGGCGCGTCGAGAAGCAGCGGCTGCGCTGGGAGATTCTCGAATCGTTCGCGCAGGCCGCGCAGCAGACGGGCATCCCGGCGACCGACGATTTCAACCGCGGCGACAACACCGGCGTCGGCTATTTCGAGGTGAACCAGAAGCGCGGCGTGCGCTGGAACGCGTCGAAGGCGTTCCTGCGCCCCGCGATGTCGCGGCCGAACCTGACCGTGATCACCGGCGCGCAGGCGCAGCGCGTGACTTTCGACGGGCGGCGCGCGACCGGCGTCGAATATCGCGGCGGCGGCGCGGAATTCGTCGCGCGCGCGCGTGCCGAGGTGCTGCTGACCTCGGGCGCCGTCAATTCGCCGCAACTGCTGGAGCTGTCCGGCATCGGCGACGGCCGGCGGCTGCAGGCGCTCGGCATCGACGTCGTGCAGGATCTGCGCGGCGTCGGCGAAAACCTGCAGGATCACCTGCAGCTGCGGATGGCGTTCCGCGTCGAAGGCGTGCGCACGCTCAACACGCTCGCCGCGCACTGGTGGGGCAAGCTGATGATCGGCGCCGAATATGCGCTGCTGCAGCGCGGGCCGATGTCGATGGCGCCGTCGCAGCTCGGCGCGTTCGCGAAATCCGATCCGGGCGACCCGGCGCTCACGCGCCCCGATCTCGAATACCACGTGCAGCCGCTGTCGCTCGAACGCTTCGGCGAGCCGCTGCACGGCTTCAATGCGTTTACCGCATCGGTCTGCCATCTGCGGCCGACCTCGCGCGGCAGCGTCCACGTCGCGAGCGCCGATCCGGGCGCGGCGCCGGCGATCGCGCCGAACTACCTGTCGACCGACTACGACCGCCGGGTCGCCGCGCGTGCGCTGCGGCTCACGCGCCGGATCGCGTCCGCGCAGGCGCTCGCGCGATACCGCCCCGAGGAAATCCTGCCGGGCGCGCGTTACCAGACCGAAGCGGAACTGATCGAGGCGGCCGGCGCGGTCGGCACGACGATCTTCCATCCGGTCGGCACCTGCCGGATGGGCCGCGCGGACGACGACGGCGCGGTGGTCGACAGCCGGCTGCGGGTGCGCGGCATCGCGGGGCTGCGGGTGGTCGACGCGTCGGTGATGCCGACCATCACGTCCGGCAACACCAATTCGCCGACGCTGATGATCGCGGAGCGCGCGAGCGACATGATCCGCGCGGACCGGCGTGCGGCGCGCGACGCCGCGCAGGTGCGCACCGATGCGGTGGTGCCTGCCGCATGACGGCCGCGTCAGCGTGGCGACAGGCGGGCGCCAGCTCATTCGCGATGCATATCAAGTCCGCGCCCGCCGATTATTCCGGTTTAAAAAATATTCGGCGCCGTGCAGGGTGTAATGGCGCGCCGGATTCTTGTTGCGTAATCGTGCGCAAATCGAATGCGAATATGGCCGGATACGCGGCGCACGTTGGCATGCGGCCGCGTACGCATGCATGACGCAATCGGCATGCCTGCCGAAAAAAACATGCGTAAAACGCGGTTTCGATCCGTTCGATATGGCGGCCAGCCCTATAAGTGCAAATCCCGATGATTGCACTGCACCAACGGGGCGACAATGTCCCGCAGTGTGAAGACGCGTCGGCGCGGGAGACCACCCTCGAGGCGCGACACCGAGCTCGGGGGCAGCCACTCATCCGCTGACATGTTCGCGGCCGCATGCGCGACGCTTCCCGGTGCTTCGGCCGATTTCGTACGGAAGGGAACATGATTCTCGGCGACACGATTCTCGAAACACGCGGGCTGACGAAGGAATTCAAGGGCTTCACCGCCGTGAACGGCGTGAACCTGCGCGTGCGCCGCGGCTCGATCCACGCATTGATCGGACCGAACGGCGCGGGCAAGACGACTTGCTTCAACCTCCTGACGAAGTTCCTGACGCCGACGGCCGGCCAGATCGTCTTCAACGGCATCGACATCACCGACGAGCGGCCCGCGCAGGTGGCGCGGCGCGGCATCATCCGTTCGTTCCAGATCTCCGCGGTGTTCCCGCACCTGAGCGCGTTGCAGAACGTGCGCATCGGCCTGCAGCGCGCGCTCGGCACCGAATTCCATTTCTGGCGCAGCGAGCGCACGCTGAAGACGCTCGACGATCGCGCGATGGACCTGCTCACGCAGGTCGGCCTGACCGACTTCGCGCACGTGCCGACCGTCGAGCTCGCGTATGGCCGCAAGCGCGCGCTCGAGATCGCGACGACGCTCGCGATGGAGCCCGAGCTGATGCTGCTCGACGAGCCCACGCAGGGGATGGGCCACGAGGACGTCGATCGCGTGACCGCGCTGATCAAGAAGGTCGCGGCCGGCCGCACGATCCTGATGGTCGAGCACAACATGAACGTGATCGCCGGCATCTCCGACACGATCACCGTCCTGCAGCGCGGCGAGGTGCTCGCCGAAGGCTCGTATGCGGAGGTATCGAAGAACCCGCTCGTCGTCGAGGCGTACATGGGCAGTGCGGACGCGGCGCTCGCGGGGGCGCACGCATGAAGCGCAGCGAACGGGAGGAACGCGAATTGAGCGGCGTCGAAAACGGTACGCCTGCGCTGGACATCTCGGGCCTCGAGGCCTGGTACGGGGAATCGCACATCCTGCACGGCGTCGACCTGACCGTGCAGCGCGGCGAGGTCGTGACGCTGCTCGGCCGCAACGGCGCCGGCCGCACGACGACGCTGCGCGCGATCATGGGCATGACCGGCCGCCGCAGCGGCTCGATCAAGGTCGCGGGCAACGAGACGATCGGCCTCGCGACGCACCGCATCGCGCATTTCGGCGTCGGCTATTGCCCGGAGGAGCGCGGCATCTTCTCGAGCCTGTCGTGCGAGGAGAACCTGATGCTGCCGCCGATGATCGGGCCGCGCGATCACGCGATGTCGCTCGACGACATCTACGCGATGTTCCCGAACCTCGCATCGCGCCGGCAGAGCCAGGGCACGCGGCTGTCGGGCGGCGAGCAGCAGATGCTCGCGGTCGCGCGGATCCTGCGCACCGGCGCGAACCTGCTGCTGCTCGACGAGATTTCCGAGGGCCTCGCGCCCGTGATCGTGCAGACCCTCGCGAAGATGATCGTCGCGCTGAAGTCGCGCGGCTACACGATCGTGATGGTCGAACAGAACTTCCGCTTCGCCGCGCCGCTGGCCGACCGCTTCTACGTGATGGAGCATGGCCGGATCGTCGAGCACTTCGGCGCGGCCGAACTGGAAAGCAAGATGCCGGTCCTGCACGACCTGCTCGGCGTGTGACGCCGCTCCCGAGCCGCTAGCCGTGGGCGGCCATCGAATAACCACAACGCAGGAGACGTCAATGAAAATGAAGACCCTCGCACACGCCTGTCTCGCGCTCGCGGGCGCCGCGTTCGCAGCCGGCGCCGCGCAGGCCGCGGATACCGTGAAGATCGGTTTCGTCACCGACATGTCGGGGCTTTACGCGGACATCGACGGCCAGGGCGGCCTCGAGGCCATCCGCATGGCGGTGGCGGACTTCGGCGGCAAGGTGCTCGGCAAGCCGATCGAGGTGGTGTACGCGGATCACCAGAACAAGGCGGACATCGCGGCGTCGAAGGCGCGCGAGTGGATGGATCGCGGCGGGCTCGACCTGCTCGTCGGCGGCACGAACTCGGGGACGGCGCTGGCGATGAACCAGGTCGCGGCGGAGAAGAAGAAGGTCTACATCAACATCGGGGCGGGCGCCGACACGCTCACCAACGAGCAGTGCACGCCGTACACGGTGCACTACGCGTACGACACGATGGCGCTCGCGAAGGGCACCGGCTCGGCGGTGGTGAAGCAGGGCGGCAAGTCGTGGTTCTTCCTGACCGCCGACTACGCGTTCGGCAAGGCGCTCGAGAAGAACACGTCGGACGTCGTGAAGGCGCACGGCGGGCAGGTGCTCGGCTACGTGCGGCATCCGCTGTCCGCGTCGGATTTCTCGTCGTTCCTGCTGCAGGCGCAGGCGTCGAAGGCGCAGATCCTCGGCCTCGCGAACGCGGGCGGCGACACGATCAACGCGATCAAGGCGTCGAAGGAATTCGGCATCACGAAGACGATGAAGCTCGCCGCGCTGCTGATGTTCATCAACGACGTGCACAGCCTCGGCCTCGAGACGACGCAGGGCCTCGTGCTGACCGACAGCTGGTACTGGAACCGCGATCCGGTGTCGCGCCAGTGGGCGCAGCGCTACTTCGGCAAGATGAAGAAGATGCCGTCGAGCCTGCAGGCGGCCGACTATTCGTCGGTGACGACCTACCTGAAGGCGGTGCAGGCGGCCGGCACCACCGATTCCGACAAGGTGATGGCCGAGCTGAAGAAGGCGAAGATCAACGACTTCTACGCGAAGGGCTACATCCGCGCGGACGGCAGCATGATCCACGACATGTATCTGATGGAGGTGAAGAAGCCGGCCGAATCGAAGGAGCCGTGGGACTACTACAAGGTGCTCGCGACGATTCCGGGCGAACAGGCGTTCACGACCAAGCAGGAAACGCGCTGCGCGATGTGGAAGTAAGCGCGATGCGGCGGCGCGCGCGGATGCGCGCCGCAGCGGCGGATGGGGCAGGGCGGCGGCAGCGCGCCCGGCGCTGCGCCGCATGCGTGCGCATCGCATGGTGGTTGTGCACGCAACGAACCTCACTCTGACGGCAGATGCGATGGAAATATTCGGCATTCCGTTGCCGGCGATGCTGAGCCAGCTGTTGCTCGGCCTCGTCAACGGCTCGTTCTACGCGATCCTGAGCCTCGGGCTCGCGGTGATATTCGGGCTGCTCAACGTGATCAACTTCGCGCACGGCGCGCTGTTCATGCTGGGCGCGATGCTCGCATGGATGGGGCTGTCGTATTTCGGGCTGCCTTACTGGGCGATGCTCGTGCTCGCGCCGGTGCTCGTCGGCGCGTTCGGCATCGCGATCGAGCGCTCGATGCTGCGCTGGCTGTACAAGCTCGACCACCTGTACGGGCTGCTGCTGACGTTCGGCCTGACGCTCGTCGTCGAGGGCGTGTTCCGCTCGATCTACGGCGCGTCCGGCCAGCCGTACGACGTGCCGTCGCAGCTCGCGGGCGCGACCAATCTCGGCTTCATGTTCCTGCCGAACTACCGTGCGTGGGTCGTGGTCGCATCGCTCGCGGTGTGCCTCGCGACCTGGTTCGTGATCGAGAAGACGCGCCTGGGCGCGTACCTGCGCGCGGGCACCGAGAACCCGAAGCTCGTCGAGGCGTTCGGCGTGAACGTGCCGATGATGATCACGCTCACCTACGGCTTCGGCGTGGCGCTCGCCGCGTTCGCGGGCGTGCTGGCGGCGCCGGTGATCCAGGTGTCGCCGCTGATGGGCCAGCCGATGATCATCACCGTGTTCGCGGTGGTCGTGATCGGCGGGATGGGCTCGATCCTCGGCTCGATCCTCACCGGCCTGATGCTCGGCGTGATCGAGGGCTTCACGCGGGTGTTCTATCCGGAGGCGTCGGCGACGGTCGTGTTCGTGATCATGGCGATCGTGCTGCTGATCCGCCCGGCGGGCCTCTTCGGCAAGGAAAAATGATGCAGAGAAAAGTGCTTTATGGCGTGCTGCTCGCCGCACTGCTCGTCGCACCGTTCATCGGCGCGTATCCGGTGTTCGTGATGAAGGTGCTGGCGTTCGCGCTGTTCGCCGCCGCGTTCAACCTGCTGATCGGCTACACGGGGCTGCTGTCGTTCGGCCATGCGATGTTCCTCGCGACCGCCGGCTACCTGACCGGCTACGCGCTGCAGACGCTCGGCGCGACGCCCGAGCTCGGCGTGCTGCTGGGCACCGCCGTGGCGACGCTGCTCGGGCTCGTCGTCGGCCTGTTCGCGATCCGCCGGCAGGGCATCTACTTCGCGATGATCACGCTCGCGTTCGCGCAGATGGTCTACTTCATCTACCTGCAGGCGCCGTTCACGCACGGCGAGGACGGCCTGCAGGGCGTGCCGCGCGGCCGGCTGTTCGGCGTGCTCGACCTGTCGTCGGACCTGACGCTCTACTACGTCGTGCTCGCGGTGATCGTCGCCGCCTGCGCGTTCATCGTGCGGATCGTCCATTCGCCGTTCGGCCAGGTGCTGGTCGCGATCAAGGAGAACGAAGCGCGCGCGATTTCGCTCGGCTACGACACCGATCGCTTCAAGCTGCTCGCGTTCGTGCTGTCGGCCGGGCTCGCGGGCCTGGCCGGCTCGCTGAAGGTGCTCGTGCTCGGCTTCGAGACGCTCAGCGATGCCTACTGGACGATGTCGGGCCTCGTCGTGCTGATGACGCTGGTCGGCGGGATGGGCACGCTGTTCGGCCCGCTGCTGGGCGCGGCGCTGATCGTCGCGCTGGAGGACAGGCTCGGCGACATCGGCGAATGGCTCGCGTCGCTGACCGGCGTCGGCTGGTTCCGCTCGCTCGGCGAGTCCGCGACGATCGTGACCGGGCTGATCTTCATCGCATGCGTGCTCGCGTTCCGGCGGGGGATCGTCGGCGAAATGATCGCGCGATACAAGCCGCTGAAGGCGTCGTGACACGTTGATGCGAAGCACCATCGGGCACCGGTTCCGGCCCGCGTGCGCACCGCCTCGGGCCCGCGCCGCACGGCAAATTGGTGCCCCATTTTCGTGCGGCGATGCACCATAGGGGTAAATGCTAAGTTGCCGCAGTATGAAAGCTCCTTTAATCTTCGTCTCAGTTCTGATGCACCGCGAAACGAATTTTGCAGGTGGAGAACGAGGAGACAATCGAGGCACAAAGTGCCCGGACCCAAAGCGCTGTTGGACGGAATCCAACAGCGCTTTTTCATTTGTGCGCGCGTTTTTTGTGCCGCGCCTTCGTTCAGCGTTTTTGTGCCGGTTTCACGCCGATGGTGCATCGGCCAGCCGCACTCGCACCCGTCTCCATCTCTCCCGCAATACGATCGCGTCACGGCGCGAACCGCGCGCCTGCGTTCTTCGGGCTTACCCGGTTAGCGCGCGCAATAGGCGTCCGTTACACTCGCCTTTCACCGACCGATCGGTCGGGAATTCGGTCGGCAGTCCTCCTACAAGCAGAATGCAGAAGACGGAGTGCGGTTTGATGAGAAGCGCAGCGCGAAGGATCGGCGTGGAGAGGGCGGCAGGGGCCGCCGGGTCGTTGCCTTGCGCGCGGGCCTGCGCGGCCCGCCGGCGCGTTCCTGGGCGGCCGCCGAAGGCGCGTGCCGCCACTGCTGCCGAACCGGCGGATGCGCCGCGCGCATGAGCGCTCCGTGCCCCGTGGAACGCCTTTCCGATCGGGCGCGCTCCGCACCGTGCGCCGGCATGCATTCCGGCATCGATTTCAATCCCTTCATCCCGGCGACATGGCCGCCGCAGCGCGCATGCCGTGTACGTCGCGGGAAAACGAGCGTTGGCGCGGCCATGCGAGATAGTTAAATTATTAACTTGTTTGTTGAGGACGGGCGCCGCCCGAGCGGCCCGCGGATTTTTCGAGCAGCGTTTGGAGACACGCATGAAAAAGAATCGATGGATGGAAGCCGCGCTCGCCGCGGGCCTGGTGTGCGCGGCGGCGACGGCGTCGGCGCAGGTGAAGATCGGCGTGACGCTGTCGGCCACCGGGCCGGCCGCGTCGCTCGGCATTCCGGAAAAGAACACGATCGCGCTGCTGCCGAAGGAAATCGCGGGCAAGAGCGTGCAGTACATCGTGCTCGACGACGCGTCGGACACGAGCCGCGCGGTGCAGAACGTGCGCAAGCTGATCGACGAGGATCACGTCGACGCGATCATCGGTTCGTCGGTCACGCCGAATTCGCTCGCGATGCTCGACCCGGTATCGCAGGGCAAGACGCCGACGATCTCGCTCGCCGCGAGCGCGCAGATCATCGCGCCGATGGACGCGAAGCGCGCGTGGATGTTCAAGGTGCCGCAGAACGATCGCCTGATGGCCGACGCGATCGCCGGCTACATGGCGAAGCACGGCGTGAAGACGGTCGGCTTCATCGGCTTCGCCGATGCGTACGGCGACAGCTGGTACAACACGTTCAGTGCGGCGGCCGCCGCGAACGGCATCAAGGTGGTGTCGAACGAGCGCTTCAACCGCACCGACGCGTCGGTGATGGGGCAGGTGCTGAAGCTCGCGAGCGCGAACCCGGACGCGGTGCTGATCGGCGGCTCGGGCACGCCGGCGGCGCTGCCCGCGAAGACGCTGAAGGAGCGCGGCTACAAGGGCAAGGTGTACCAGACGCACGGCGTCGCGAACAACGACTTCCTGCGCGTGTGCGGCAAGGATTGCGAAGGCGAGATCCTGCCGGCGGGCCCCGTGCTCGTGACCGACCAGCTGCCCGATTCGAACCCCGTGAAGAAGCCGTCGCAGGCGTACCGGACGGCCTACGAGAAGGCGTACGGCGCCGGTTCGGTGTCGACGTTCGGCGGCCATGCGTGGGACGCCGGGCAACTGCTGCAGCGTGCGATTCCCGACGCGTTGAAGAAGGGCCAGCCGGGCACCGAGGCATTCCGCGATGCGCTGCGCACGGCGCTCGAGAACGTGAAGGACCTGCCGGTGTCGCACGGCGTGATCAACATGACGGCGGCCGATCACAACGGCTTCGATGCGCGCGCGCGCGTGATGGTGCAGATCGTCGACGGCAAGTGGAAGCTGCAGGCCGAGTGAGTTCCACGTGAAGGGCGGCGGTGCGCGCGGGGAAGGGTGCCGCGCGTGCCGTCGTCGCGCTTTTCCCGGACGGCGAGTCATTGATCCTGCGCGCGCCGCGCGACGGCCGGCGCTCGCCGTTTCCCCGCAGCATTCTCGACACACGAATCGTATGGATCTCTCTATTGCGGCGATCCTCGCGCAAGACGGCATCACGACCGGCGCCATCTATGCGTTGCTGTCGCTGGCGCTCGTGCTGGTGTTTTCCGTCACGCGCGTGATCTTCATTCCCCAGGGCGAGTTCGTCGCCTACGGTGCGCTGACGCTTGCCGCGTTGCAGGCGCAGAAATTCCCCGCCACCTGCTGGCTGCTGTTCGTGATGGGCATCGCGTGCTTCCTGCTCGAAGTCGGCGATCTGATCCGGCACCGCGAGCGGCGCCACGCGCTCGGCCGCACGCTGACGACGCTCGGCAGCCGCTACGTGCTGCTGCCGCTCGCGGTGTTCGCGGTGACGCGCAGCTTCGCCGCGCAGCCGCTGCCGATGCTCGCGCAGATTGCGCTGACGCTCGCGATCGTCGTGCCGATGGGGCCGTTCGTATACCGGCTCGCGTACCAGCCGATCGCCGAGGCGACCACGCTGCTGCTGCTGATCGTGTCGGTGGCCGTCCATTTCGCGATGGTGGGCCTCGGGCTCGTGATGTTCGGCGCGGAAGGCTCGCGCACCAATGCGTTCTCGGATGCGTCGCTGGCGCTCGGCAGCCTGACGGTCTCGCTGCAGAGCGTGCTGGTGGTCGTCACCGCGCTCGTGCTGATCGCCGCGCTCTACGTGTACTTCGGCCGCACGATCGCGGGCAAGGCGCTGCGCGCGACGTCGGTGAACCGGCTCGGCGCGCGGCTCGTCGGCATCGGCACGACGGAAGCGGGGCGTCTCGCGTTCACGCTCGCGGCGGGGCTCGGCGTGCTGTCGGGCATCCTGGTCGGCCCGCTGACCACGATCTACTACGACTCGGGCTTCCTGATCGGCCTGAAGGGCTTCGTCGGCGCGATCATCGGCGGGCTCGTCAGCTATCCGCTCGCGGCGGCCGGGTCGCTGCTGGTCGGCGTGCTCGAATCGTATTCGTCGTTCTGGGCGAGTGCATACAAGGAGGTGATCGTATTCACGATGATCATTCCGGTGCTGCTGTGGCGCAGCTTCGCGACGCCGCATGCGGAAGAGGACGAGGAGTGACGCGATGAAGACGATGGTGCGCAACAAGGCGTTCTGGCTGTTTCTCGTGGTGCTGTTTGCGCTGCCGGTGTTGCCCGGCGTGCTGCAGGTGCCCGAATACTGGATCACGCTGCTGAACTACATCGGCCTGTACGCGATCGTCGCGATCGGGCTCGTGCTGCTGACGGGCGTCGGCGGGATGACGAGCTTCGGGCAGGCGGCATTCGTCGGCGTGGGCGCGTATGCGACGGCCTACCTGACGACGCGCTACGGCGTGTCGCCGTGGCTCGCGCTGATCGTCGGCGTCGTGCTGACGGCGCTCGTCGCGCTCGTCCTCGGCGTGGTGACGATGCGGCTGTCGGGCCACTTCCTGCCGCTCGGCACGATCGCGTGGGGCCTCGCGCTGTTTTACCTGTTCGGCAACCTCGAGCTGCTCGGCAAGTACGACGGGATCAGCGGCATTCCGGCGCTGAGCCTGTTCGGCATCGCGCTCGACAGCGGCCGCAGCCTGTATTTCCTGATCTGGGCGGTGGTGCTGGCGGCGATCGTGTCCGTGCAGAACCTGCTGAACAGCCGGCCCGGCCGAGCGATCCGCGCACTGCGCGGCGGCGGCGTGATGGCCGAGGCGATGGGCGTGAACACCGCATGGATGCGCGTGGTGATCTTCGTCTATGCGGCGGTGCTCGCGGCGATTTCCGGCTTCCTGTACGCGCACCTGCAGCGTGCGGTGAACCCGACGCCGTTCGGCTTGAACCACGGGATCGAGTTCCTGTTCATGGCGGTGGTGGGCGGCGTCGCGCACGTGTGGGGCGCGGTGCTCGGCGCGGCGATCCTCACCGTGCTGCTGGATTACCTGCAGACGCTGCTGCCGAAGCTGCTCGGCTCGGAAGGCAACTTCGAGATCATCGTATTCGGCGTGCTGATGGTGCTGCTGCTGCAATACGCGCGGCAGGGCGTCTGGCCGTTCGTCGCCCGGCTGTTTCCACGTGGCCCGCGTGCGCATGCGCCGCGCCAGGCCGATCCTTTGCCGCAGCGCACCAGGCCCGCGACGGGCGAAGCGCTGCTCGTGGTCGACAACGCGCGCAAGCAGTTCGGCGGGCTGGTGGCCGTCAACGACGTCAGCTTCGAGGTCAAGGCAGGGCAGATCATCGGCCTGATCGGCCCGAACGGCGCCGGCAAGTCGACCACGTTCAACCTCGTGACGGGCGTGCTGCGGCCGACGCGCGGCGCGATCACGTTCCGCGGCGAGCGGATCGACGGCCTGACGTCGCGCGAGATCGTCCGGCGCGGTATCGGCCGCACGTTCCAGCATGTGAAGCTGCTGCCCGGCATGACGGTGCTCGAGAACGTCGCGCTCGGCGCGCATTTGCGCGGCACGACCGGTGTGTGGCGCAGCATCGCGCGGCTCAACGCGCACGAGGAGGCGCAGCTGCTGGCCGAAGCGGCGCGCCAGATCCGCCGCGTCGGCCTCGAAAGCCACATGTACGACGAAGCGGGCAGCCTCGCGCTCGGCCAGCAGCGGATCCTCGAGATTGCCCGCGCGCTGTGCTGCGACCCGACGCTGCTGCTGCTCGACGAGCCGGCCGCCGGCCTGCGCTACAAGGAAAAGCAGCAGCTCGCGGACCTGCTGCGGCGGCTGAAATCGGAAGGGATGAGTGTGCTGCTCGTCGAACACGACATGGATTTCGTGATGAATCTCACCGATCGGCTGGTGGTGATGGAGTTCGGCACGCGGATCGCGGAAGGGCTGCCGCAGGACGTGCAGCAGGATCCGGCGGTGCTCGAAGCGTACCTGGGCGGGGTGGAATGATGGTGGACACGACGATGCCGATTCTCGACGTGCATGGGCTGGCGGTGCGGTACGGCAAGGTGGAGGCGCTGCATGGCGCCGCGATCAAGGTCGGCGCCGGCCAGATCGTCAGCGTGATCGGGCCCAACGGCGCCGGCAAATCGACGCTGCTGAACGCGATCATGGGCGCGCTGCCGTCGACCGGGCATGCATCGGGCGCGGTCGTGTACCGCGGAACCGACGTCGGCGCGCTGCCGATCGAGCAGCGGGTCGCGCGCGGGATGTGCCTCGTGCCGGAAAAGCGCGAGCTGTTCGGCACGATGTCGGTGGAGGACAACCTCGTGCTCGGCGCGTATCGGCGCAAGCAGGCCGGCGAAGCGAACTTCCTCGATCAGCTCGACCACGTATTCGCGCTGTTTCCGCGGCTCAAGGAGCGGCGCAACCAGGCGGCCGGCACGCTGTCCGGCGGCGAACGGCAGATGCTGGCGGTGGGGCGCGCGCTGATGGGCAAGCCCGACCTGCTGATGCTGGACGAGCCGAGCCTCGGCCTGGCGCCGCTGATCGTGAAGGAGATTTTTCATATCATCAGCGCGCTGCGCGGCACGGGCGTCGCAACCCTGCTGATCGAGCAGAACGCGCGGGCGGCACTGCAGATATCCGACTACGGGTACGTGCTCGAGACAGGGGAGTTCGCGCTGGAAGGCCCGGCGGCCGAATTGGCGCAGAACCCGCAGGTGATCGAAACGTACCTCGGGTTGGCCAAGAAAACCGCCTGACGCGCAGGAGGCGGCGGAAATCGGACGGCGTGTTTCACGTGAAACACGCCGTTTTTGTTTGAGGTTGGACGTGAGGATGGTGAATGGTCGGGCGTGGATAAGTGCCGGATGATCAGTCGATCACGCTGTGAGGCGGAGAGGGCGGTTCACAGGCTGGCCGCTTCCCGAGCCTGCCGTCGCACAGTACCAACTGCGTTCCACGCGCCCGCAGATGCGCCACCGGCGCGGGTTTGGCCGCACAGCTTCGCCGATTGGCCAAAAAAAACCGGCGAAATGAACGGGCCCTACCATTCGGACGGCATTCGGGCGAAAAGCGAACCCGCTATAATTCGGCCCATACATTTCTCAGATAGGTTCGTGCGCTGTCCTGCGTACGGAATCCACCATGCTTTATCCCACAGAATTTGACGTGATCGTCGTTGGTGGCGGTCATGCCGGCACGGAAGCCGCGCTGGCGTCGGCCCGCATGGGCGTGAAGACGCTGCTGCTGACGCACAACATCGAAACCCTCGGGCAGATGAGCTGCAATCCGTCGATCGGCGGCATTGGCAAGGGCCACCTGGTCAAGGAAGTCGATGCATTGGGCGGCGTAATGGCTGCCGCGACGGATGAGAGCGGGATCCAGTTCCGGATCCTCAATTCGTCGAAGGGGCCGGCCGTGCGGGCGACGCGCGCACAGGCCGACCGTATCCTGTACAAGGCTGCGATCCGTCACCGCCTCGAGAATCAGCCCAATCTGTGGCTGTTCCAGCAGGCGGTCGACGACCTGATGGTGGAAGGGGATCGTGTGGTGGGCGCCGTGACGCAAATCGGCCTGCGTTTCCGCGCGCGCGCCGTGGTGCTGACCGCTGGAACCTTCCTCGACGGCAAGATCCACGTCGGCCTGAACAACTACACGGGCGGCCGGGCAGGCGATCCGGCGGCCGTGTCGCTGTCGGCGCGCCTGAAGGAGCTGAAGCTGCCGCAAGGGCGGCTGAAGACGGGTACGCCGCCGCGTATCGACGGCCGCTCGATCGACTTCTCGAAGCTTGACGAGCAGCCCGGCGATCTGGACCCGATTCCGGTGTTCTCGTTCCTGGGCCGCGCGGAGCAACATCCGCAGCAGATGCCGTGCTGGGTCACGCATACGAACGAGCGCACGCACGACATCATCCGCGGCGGCCTCGACCGCTCGCCGATGTACACCGGCGTGATCGAAGGCGTCGGTCCGCGTTACTGCCCGTCGATCGAGGACAAGATTCACCGTTTCGCGTCGAAGGAATCCCACCAGATCTTCCTCGAACCGGAAGGGCTGACGACCAACGAGTTCTACCCGAACGGGATTTCGACGAGTTTGCCGTTCGACGTACAGCTCGAGCTCGTGCATTCGATGCGCGGCCTCGAGCAGGCGCATATCCTGCGCCCCGGCTACGCGATCGAGTACGACTACTTCGACCCGCGCGCGCTGAAGGCGTCGCTGGAAACCAAGGCGATCAACGGCCTGTTCTTCGCGGGCCAGATCAACGGGACGACCGGCTATGAGGAAGCGGCGGCGCAGGGCCTGCTGGCCGGCGTCAATGCCGGCCTGTACGTGCAGGAGAAGGATGCGTGGTGCCCGCGTCGCGACCAGGCCTACCTGGGCGTGCTGGTCGACGATCTGGTGACGCGTGGCGTCGCCGAGCCGTACCGGATGTTCACGAGCCGGGCCGAATACCGGCTGAGCCTGCGTGAAGACAATGCGGACATGCGTCTGACCGAGATCGGCCGCGAGCTGGGGCTGGTCGACGACGTGCGCTGGGATGCGTTCTGCCGGAAGCGCGACGCTGTTTCACGTGAAACCGAGCGCCTGAAATCGACGTGGGTCACGCCGAAGACGCTGCCGCCCGAAGAAGCCACCGCGCTGCTGGGCAAGGCGATCGATCACGAATACAGCCTGGCCGAGCTGCTGCGCCGCCCGGGCGTCGCCTACGACGGTGTGTGCGGCCTGAAGGGCGGCGAGTGCGGCCCGGCGGAACCGTTGACCGACGATCCGGTGCTGCTCGCGCAGATCAAGGAGCAGGTCGAGATCGGCATCAAGTATCAGGGCTATATCGAGCGTCAGGCGAGCGAGATCGAGCGCAACGACGCGAACGAGAACACGCGTTTGCCGGATGGCATCGACTACCGTGAAGTGCGCGGCCTGTCGTTCGAAGTGAGCCAGAAGCTGAATCAGTTCCGGCCGGAAACGATCGGCCAGGCATCGCGGATCTCGGGCGTGACGCCGGCAGCGATCTCGCTGCTGATGGTGCACCTGAAGCGCCGCGGCCTCGGCCGTCGCAACGGTAACGCCGACGCGGCAATGGAGCAGGGGGACGGCACCGTCCCGACGCAACAATGACGGCGCGTCGCGCGCCGGCGGTTAATCGGGACGGCCTGGAGAAGATGCTCGTCGACGGCGCGAACGCACTCGGCGTCGCGCTGACGGATACCCAGCGGAACCAACTGCTCGACTATGTCGCGCTGCTCGCGAAGTGGAACGCGGTCTACAACCTGACCGCGATCCGCGACCCGCAGCAGATGCTGATCCAGCACATCCTTGATTCGCTATCGATCGTTCCCCATCTCGGTGACCGTGCATCCACGCGGGTGCTCGACGTCGGGTCGGGCGGCGGGTTGCCGGGCATCGTGCTCGCGATCGTGCGGCCGGACTGGCAGGTCACGCTGAACGACATCGTCCAGAAGAAGTCCGCATTCCAGACACAGACGCGTGCGGAGCTGAAGCTCGCGAACCTGTCGGTCGTGACCGGGCGCGTGGAAACGTTGCAGCCGGGCGTCGAGGTGCCGGAAAAATTCGACGTAATCGTGTCGCGCGCTTTCGCGGACCTCTCCGACTTCGTTAAACTTGCTCGACATCTCGTTGCGCCGGGCGGAGCGATCTGGGCAATGAAGGGCGTTCACCCGGGCGACGAGATTGCGCGGCTGCCGGACGGCAGCCACGTGAAGCAGACCATTCGGCTGGCGGTACCGATGCTGGATGCCGAACGGCATCTGATCGAAGTCGCTGTCGACGAAGCGATTTGACGGCGCGCGGTGCGGCGCGCCGATTGTTTGAAGGTACGAGGAACACACCAACGATGGCAAAGATCTTCTGCGTTGCGAACCAGAAGGGGGGCGTCGGCAAGACGACGACAACGGTCAATCTCGCCGCAAGCCTTGCAGCGCAGGAGCAACGTGTCCTGCTGATCGACCTCGACCCGCAGGGCAATGCGACGATGGGCAGCGGGATCGACAAGGCCGGTGTCGAGGCGACCGTGTACGAAGTGCTGGTCGACGGCGTGTCGGTTGCGGATGCGCGCATTCGCCCCGAAGCCGTGACGTACGACGTGCTGCCGGCGAACCGCGAGCTGTCCGGCGCGGAAATCGAGCTGATCGGCATCGAGAACCGCGAGCGCCAGCTGAAGGCGGCGCTCGAGCGCGTGGCCGACGATTACGATTTCGTGCTGATCGACTGCCCGCCGACGCTGTCGCTGCTGACCCTGAACGGCCTGTGTGCCGCCCATGGCGTCGTGATCCCGATGCAGTGCGAGTACTTCGCGCTGGAAGGCCTGTCGGATCTCGTCAACACGATCAAGCAGGTGCACGCGAACATGAACCGCGACCTGAAGATCATCGGGCTACTGCGGGTGATGTTCGATCCGCGCATCACGCTGCAGCAGCAGGTTTCCGATCAACTGAAGGCGCACTTCGGCGACAAGGTGTTCGACGTGGTGATTCCGCGCAACGTGCGTCTGGCGGAAGCGCCGAGCTACGGGTTGCCGGGCGTCGTGTTCGATCGCAGCTCGCGCGGTGCGCAAGCGTATCTCCAGTTCGGCGCCGAGATGATCGAGCGCGTGCGCGCATTCGATGCGTGATCCGGACACGAGCGAAGCGAGGAAGAAAGACATGAACGCGGTGCCAAAGAAGAAAGGGTTGGGGCGTGGCCTCGAAGCGCTGCTCGGCGGCAGCGCCGACATCACCGAAGCGGTGAAGATCGAAGGCGCGCCGAACACGCTCGCGCTGGCGAAGCTGCAGGCCGGCAAGTATCAGCCGCGCACGCGGATGGACGAGGGCAGCCTGCAGGAACTGGCGGCCAGCATTCGCGCCCAGGGCGTGATGCAGCCGATCCTGGTTCGCCCCATTTCATCAGACAAATACGAGATCATCGCGGGCGAGCGGCGTTTCCGTGCGGCGCGCCTGGCGGGCCTCGAGGAAGTGCCGGTGCTGGTGAAGGATGTGTCCGACCAGGCCGCCGCTGCGATGGCGCTGATCGAGAACATCCAGCGCGAGGATCTGAATCCGCTGGAAGAGGCGCATGGCATCCAGCGCCTGCTCGACGAGTTTCACTTCACGCACGAGCAGGCGGCCGAATCGGTCGGCCGCTCGCGCAGCGCGGTGTCGAACCTGCTGCGCCTGCTGAATCTCGCGGCGCCGGTGCAGACGATGCTGCTCGCCGGCGATCTCGACATGGGGCATGCGCGTGCGCTGCTGGCGGTCGATGCGGCCACGCAGATCACGCTCGCGCACCAGGTCGTCAACAAGCGGATGTCGGTGCGCGAAACCGAGAAGCTCGTCGCGCAGACGACGAAGGAAGCGCCTGCGGTGAAGGCGCGCGCGAAGGACGACGGCGGCCGCGACACGCGTCGCCTCGAAGAGGCGTTGTCCGACCTGTTGGCGTCGACGGTGAAGATCAAGATGGGCCGGCGCGGGCGAGGGCAGGTGACGATCGATTTCGGCAATCTCGACGCGCTCGAGGGCATTCTCGCGCGCCTGCGCGGCAACGTGGCGGCGGAAGAGTAACGGGGCATCATCGATGGACAATGCGGGGGCGCCGGCGGTGCGCCGGTGGTTGGGCTGGCTGGCGCAGGAACCCGTGTTGTCCGCGCTGGCCATCGGCCTCATCTTGCTGCAATGGATGCATCCGCAACCATTCGCAGTACTGGCGAATCGGGTCGACTGGCAGACGGTCGCGACGCTCGCCGGCCTGCTGATGCTGACGAAGGCGCTCGAGCTGTCCGGGTGCCTGATGTGGCTCGCGCACCGCATCGTGCACCACGTGCATTCCGAGCGCGCGCTCGCGATGCTGCTCGTCGTGTTCGCGGCGGTGCTGTCGATGTGGCTCACCAACGATGTCGCGCTGTTCGTCGTCGTGCCGCTGATGATATCGCTGCGCGCGCTGGCGCCGCTGCCGTTCCGGCGGCTCGTGATCGTCGTCGCGCTGGCCGTCAATGCGGGCTCGGTCGCGACGCCGCTCGGCAATCCGCAGAACCTGTTCCTGTGGCAATTGAGCGGCGTGTCGTTCGGCCGCTTCGTGCTCACGCTCGGGCCGCTCGCGATCGCGCTGATGGCGCTGCTGCTGGCGGTCACCGCGTGTGCGTTCCGCGCGAAGCCGCTCGACCTGTCCGGCGATGCCATCGCGCTGCCGATGCAGCGCATGCATGCGCTCGTCGCGGCGGTGCTGTTCGTCGCCTTCGTGCTGCTCGCCGACGCGCATCGCGCGCTGCCCGGGCTGATCGCGGTTGCCGTCGTGCTGTTCGCGGTGCGGCGCGATGCCGTGTTGCGGATCGACTGGCTGCTGCTGCTGATCTTCGTGTTGATGTTCGTCGTGCTGCGCAGTGCGGCCGCGCTGCCCGCGGTGCACGACGCGATCGCGCATGCGCGCCTCGATACGCCGCTGCGCGTGTTCGCGGCGGGCGCGGCATTGTCGCAGGGCATCAGCAACGTGCCGGCCGCGATCCTGCTGTCGGAGTTCACGCGCGACTGGCGCGCGCTTGCGTTCGGCGTATCGGTCGGCGGCTTCGGCATCGCGATCGGCTCGCTGGCGAACCTGATCGCGGTGCGGCTCGCGAAGGAGCCGCGCATGTGGCTGCCGTTTCACCTCGTGTCGATTCCGTTTGCGATCGCAAGTGCCGCGCTCGGTGCATGGCTGCTCACCCACGGCTGAGTGGTGCGCCCCGTGCATTCGCGAACGCGTCATCCACAGCGCCTGACTGTGGATGGCGCTTGCGTGGCGTCTCGTCGTCGGCGATGCGTTCACAGCGACGTGTCTGTGGTGAGTCCCCCACAGCGATCAAGACATCACGGCCGGCTCGCAGTGGGGTGATCGTTGCGACTCGCGCCGCGATGACTCGCCCGCACCGAGCCGTCTGCGGCGACCCATCTTGCACAGTTCGCGACTCCCGTCGCAGTCAGCCCGCGATCTTCTCCGGGGGCGAAATGCCTGTGCAAAAAATTGTCCTTACAACTGTCATCGTACGTCGCCGAATCGTGCATTTTTCACATCATGAGCGGTCGTTTTACGCAGGTTTTTGTCGCGTCTAAAGCCTTGAATCACCTGCAACTATCGCTTACAATCGCCCGGATTTGTTAGCTAGGCACCCCTGAAAGCTTTCGGAAAGCATGGGGCCGGGTTCAGGATTTTGCGGAAGGCTGCGATGGCGGGTCAGGCGCCGAACGATAGGCACGATGATCAACGCACGCGACGCACCGCTTCAGCGGCCGGCGAGCGGCGCGAGTCCGACGGCGACGACTGGGATGCCGAGCAGCAAGAAGACAACATCGTTCCGCTGACGCGGGCAGACGCCGAGAGGCTGTTCGGCCCGAACGTGAGCCGGCCCTCGCGTATCACCCCCTACAAGGTGGTGATCGCGCAAGTGGCCTTGTCCCTGGTTGCAACGCTGGCGTGGTGGCTGTTTTCGAAGTCGCCGGGCGCCGCTGCGCAATCCGCGTTTCTGGGCGGAGCGATCGGCTGGGTGCCAAGTGCGCTGTTCGTGGCACGACTGAAGGCAGGTGGCTCGGCCACCGTGATGAGCTGGGTGGCGGGCGAAGCCCTCAAGCTCGGCGTGACGATCGGGATGTTCGCCGCGGTGGCGTACGGCTATGCCGGCGTGCACTGGGTGCCGCTCCTCGTCACGTACCTCGTCGTGCTGAAGACGTACTGGATTGCACTGGCCTGGCGGTAAGGAACAAGCAGTGCGCGATTTCGACACGAAGCCGCGCCGGTCCGTTCCCGCAATAGCGTGTTGCGGAATCGGGCAAAACGATTTTCGACAATTTGGGTGGCATTAACGATATGGCAGCTAGCGAAGGCACGCGCGGTCCGGATCCGTCCGAGTACATTGCGCACCACTTGCAGAACTTCTCCACCTCGCATCAGACGTCGATTTTCGACATTCATGTCTGGAATCTCGACACGCTGTTCTGGTCGATCGTGTGTGGCGTGATCACCATCCTGCTGCTGCGCCTGGCCGCCCGCAAGGCGACGTCCGGCGTGCCGGGCCGTTTCCAGTGCGCCATCGAGATGCTCGTCGAAATGGTCGAAGACCAGTCGAAGGCCATCGTCCACGGCAATCGCACGTTCATCGCACCGCTCGCGCTCACCGTGTTCGTGTGGGTCGCGCTGATGAACGCCCTCGACTTCCTCCCCGTCGACCTGCCGGGCCGCGTGATCGACCTGATCGGTCTGTCGGGCATCGTCTCCCACCATCGCATCGTGCCGACGGCGGACCTGAACGGTACGCTCGGCATCGCGCTCGGCGTGTTCGTCCTGATGATCTACTACAGCATCAAGATCAAGGGCGCGGGCGGCTTCGTGCATGAACTGCTGTCGGCGCCGTTCGGCGGCCACCCGGCACTGTGGATCCCGAACCTCGCGCTCAACATCGTCGAATTCGTCGCGAAAACCGTCTCGCTCGGCATGCGGTTGTTCGGCAACATGTACGCGGGTGAGCTGGTGTTCCTGCTGATCGCCTTGCTCGGCAGTATGTGGAGCTTCGGCGGCGATGCAACGTTCCTCGGCTTCATTGGCCACGTGATCGCGGGCAGCGTCTGGGCAATCTTCCACATCCTGATTGTTCTGTTGCAGGCATTCATCTTCATGATGCTGACGCTGGTGTATCTCGGCCAGGCGCACGACAAGCACTAAGCGCGGCGTGCAAAAAAGAGTCTTCGTTTTAGTTTTTTAAATCTCAGTTCCAAGTCTTTTCACAAAGGAGTGATCATGCAAGCTTACATCGCCAACATCCAGGGTCTGACCGCCATCGGTATCGGCATCATCATCGGCCTGGGTGCAATTGGCGCCTGTATCGGTATCGCGCTGATGGGCGGCAAGTACATCGAAGCCTGCGCACGTCAGCCGGAACTCATCAACCCGCTGCAAACGAAGATGTTCCTGCTGGCTGGCCTGATCGACGCGGCATTCCTGATCGGCGTGGGCGTTGCAATGCTGTTCGCATTCGCGAACCCGCTCCTGTCGAAGCTCGTCGCCGGCTAAGCTTCCTCGGAAACATGCGACCGGCGCGAGCCGGCGCAGGGCGGAACGGAGACTTGGGGCGCTGATCGAATGCAACTCGATGAGCGCCTTACCGTTTCATTTTTCCGGAATAGCAGATAAGGAAACACCGTGAATCTCAACGCAACCCTGTTTGCGCAAATGGTCGTGTTCCTGGTCCTCGCGTGGTTCACGATGAAGTTCGTGTGGCCGCCGTTGATCAACGCCCTCGACGAACGCTCGAAGAAGATCGCCGACGGCCTCGCCGCCGCGGAAAAGGGCAAGGCGGAACTCGACGCAGCGCACAAGCGCGTGGACCAGGAACTCGCGCAGGCCCGCAACGACGGCCAGCAGCGCATCGCCGACGCCGAAAAGCGTGCCCAGGCGGTCGCCGAGGAAATCAAGGCCAACGCCCAGGCTGAAGCCGCCCGCATCGTCGCCCAGGCGAAGGCGGAAGCAGAACAGCAAATCGTGAAGGCGCGCGAAGCGCTGCGTGGCGAAGTCGCTACGCTGGCCGTGAAGGGCGCCGAGCAGATCCTGAAGCGCGAAGTCGATCAAACGGCCCACGCCCAACTGCTGAATCAACTGAAAGCCGAGCTCTGATCATGGCCGAACTTGCAACCATCGCCCGCCCTTACGCAGAAGCGCTGTTCCGCGTGGCCGAGGGAGGTGACATCGCCGCCTGGTCCACGCTCGTGCAAGAGCTGGCCCAGGTTGCGCGTCTGCCCGAAGTGCTCTCCGTGGCGTCGAGCCCGAAGGTGACCCGCGCGCAAGTGGCCGAGCTGCTGCTTGCCGCGGCAAAGTCGCCGCTCGCGACGGCCGCCGAGGCGAAGAATTTCGTGCAGATGCTGGTCGACAATCATCGCATCGCGCTGCTGCCGGAAATCGCCGAGCAGTTCGAAGCGCTCAAGAACGAGCGTGAAGGCGCCGCCGACGCATCGATCGTCAGCGCGTTCCCGCTGAACGGCGCTGACCTCGAAGGTCTCGTCGCGAGCCTCGAGCGCAAGTTCAAGCGCAAGCTGAAGCCGACGGTCGAAGTCGATTCGTCGCTGATCGGCGGCGTGCGCGTGACGGTCGGCGACGAAGTGCTCGACTCTTCGGTTCGCGCGCGCCTTGCTTCGATGCAGGCTGCCTTGACCGCCTGAGCGCCGCGCCGGCACGCAACAGAATTGACTATCAGGAGCGAATAATGCAACTCAATCCCTCTGAGATCAGCGAGCTGATCAAGAGCCGGATCCAGGGCCTTGAAGCGAGCGCGGACGTTCGCAACCAGGGCACCGTGATCTCCGTGACCGACGGTATCGTGCGTATCCACGGCCTGTCGGACGTGATGCAGGGCGAAATGCTCGAGTTCCCGGGCAACACGTTCGGCCTCGCGCTGAACCTCGAGCGCGACTCGGTCGGCGCGGTGATTCTCGGCGAATACGAACACATCTCGGAAGGCGACATCGTCAAGACGACGGGCCGCATTCTCGAAGTCCCGGTTGGCCCGGAACTCGTCGGCCGCGTGGTCGATGCGCTCGGCAACCCGATCGACGGCAAGGGCCCGGTCAACGCGAAGCTGACCGATGCGATCGAAAAGATCGCCCCGGGCGTGATCTGGCGCAAGTCGGTGTCGCAGCCGGTGCAGACCGGCCTGAAGTCGATCGACTCGATGGTGCCGATCGGCCGTGGCCAGCGTGAGCTGATCATCGGCGACCGTCAGTGCGGCAAGACCGCGGTGGCGCTCGACACGATCATCAACCAGAAGGGCAAGGACCTGATCTGTATCTACGTCGCGATCGGCCAGAAGGCTTCGTCGATCATGAACGTGGTTCGCAAGCTGGAAGAAACCGGCGCGATGGAATACACGATCGTCGTCGCCGCTTCGGCATCGGATTCCGCCGCGATGCAGTACCTCGCACCGTATGCGGGCTGCACGATGGGCGAATACTTCCGCGACCGCGGCCAGGACGCGCTGATCATCTATGACGACTTGACCAAGCAGGCTTGGGCATACCGTCAGATCTCGCTGCTGCTGCGCCGCCCGCCGGGCCGTGAAGCATACCCGGGCGACGTGTTCTATCTGCACTCGCGTCTGCTCGAGCGCGCGGCTCGCGTGTCGGAAGAGTACGTCGAGAAGTTCACGAACGGCGAAGTGAAGGGCAAGAGCGGCTCGCTGACGGCACTGCCGGTCATCGAAACGCAAGCGGGCGACGTGACCGCGTTCGTTCCGACGAACGTGATCTCGATCACCGACGGCCAGATCTTCCTGGAAACCGACCTGTTCAACGCAGGCATCCGCCCGGCAATCAACGCCGGCGTGTCGGTGTCGCGCGTCGGTGGCGCCGCGCAGACGAAGGTCGTGAAGAAGCTGTCGGGCGGTATCCGTACCGACCTCGCGCAGTATCGTGAACTCGCAGCGTTCGCGCAGTTCGCGTCGGACCTCGACGAAGCGACCCGCAAGCAGCTCGAGCGCGGCCGCCGCGTGACGGAACTGCTGAAGCAGCCGCAGTACCAGCCGCTGCAGGTGTGGGAACTGGCCGTGTCGCTGTACGCCGCGAACAACGGCTACTTCGACGACCTCGACGTCAAGCAAGTGCTGCCGTTCGAGAAGGGCCTGCGCGAATTCCTGAAGACCAGCCACGCTGACCTCATCAAGCGCATCGAAGACACCAAGGATCTCTCGAAGGACGACGAAGGCGCGCTGCGCGCGGCGATCGAATCCTTCAAGAAGTCGGGTGCCTATTGATCCGCGCGTGAACACTGAGGCCGCGCGGGCCGCTTGACGCGCCCGCGCTGCTTCGGTCAAGGAGCAAGCTATGGCTGGAATGAAGGAAATTCGCGGCAAGATCAAGAGCGTGCAGAACACGCGCAAGATCACGAAGGCGATGGAGATGGTGGCTGCATCGAAGATGCGCCGCGCGCAGGAACGCATGCGCGCCGCTCGTCCGTATGCGGACAAGGTCCGTGCCATCGCCTCGCACATGAGCCGCGCGAACCCCGAGTACCGTCACCCGTTCATGGTGGCGAACGAAGGCGCGAAGACGGCCGGCATCATCCTCGTCACGACGGACAAGGGTCTGTGCGGCGGTCTGAACACGAACGTGCTGCGCGCGACGGTTCAGAAGTTCAAGGAGCTGGAAGAGAAGGGCCAGAAGGTCGAAGCCACCGCAATCGGCGGCAAGGGCCTCGGGTTCCTGAATCGCTTCGGCGCGAAGGTGATGTCGCAGGTCGTGCACCTCGGCGACACCCCGCACCTCGACAAGCTGATCGGCGCGGTGAAGACGCAGCTCGACCTGTACTCGGAAGGCAAGCTGTCGGCGGTTTATCTCGCGTACACGCGCTTCGTCAACACGATGAAGCAGGAAGCGGTGATCGAACAGCTGCTGCCGCTGTCGTCGGAGCACTTCGAGGCGAATGACGGCACGCCGGCCACGTCGTGGGATTACATCTACGAGCCGGATGCGCAGGCAGTGGTCGACGAGCTGCTCGTGCGTTACGTCGAGGCGCTGGTGTACCAGGCCGTCGCGGAAAACATGGCGTCGGAGCAATCGGCGCGGATGGTCGCGATGAAGGCTGCGTCGGACAACGCGAAGACCGTGATCAGCGAGCTGCAACTGGTCTACAACAAGAGCCGTCAGGCCGCGATCACGAAGGAACTGTCGGAGATCGTCGGCGGCGCCGCAGCTGTTTAAGCGCGAGCCGCGAGACCACCCGAAACTGCGCCTTTGCGCGAGTAAAGAATCAGGTATTTAAAGGAAAAGCGATGAGTACTGCTGCTTTGGTAGAAGGCAAGATCGTACAGTGCATCGGCGCCGTTATCGACGTGGAATTCCCGCGCGACAGCATGCCGAAGATCTACGACGCGCTCATTCTCGATGGCTCGGAACTGACGCTCGAAGTCCAGCAGCAGCTGGGCGACGGCGTGGTCCGCACCATTTGTCTGGGTGCATCCGACGGCCTGCGCCGCGGCCTGACCGTGAAGAACACGGCAAAGCCGATCTCGGTGCCGGTCGGCAAGCCGACCCTCGGCCGGATCATGGACGTGCTCGGCCGTCCGATCGACGAGGCTGGCCCGATCGAAAGCGAAACGACGCGTTCGATCCACCAGAAGGCGCCGGCGTTCGACGAACTGTCGCCGTCGACCGAACTGCTCGAAACGGGCATCAAGGTCATCGACCTGATCTGCCCGTTCGCAAAGGGCGGCAAGGTCGGTCTGTTCGGCGGTGCAGGCGTGGGCAAGACCGTCAACATGATGGAGCTCATCAACAACATCGCGAAGGAGCACGGCGGTTACTCCGTGTTCGCGGGCGTGGGCGAGCGTACCCGTGAAGGGAACGACTTCTACCACGAAATGAAGGACTCGAACGTTCTCGACAAGGTCGCGCTCGTGTACGGCCAGATGAACGAGCCGCCGGGCAACCGTCTGCGCGTTGCGCTGACCGGCCTGACGATGGCCGAGCACTTCCGTGACGAAGGCCTCGACGTGCTGTTCTTCGTCGACAACATCTACCGTTTCACGCTGGCCGGTACCGAAGTGTCGGCACTGCTCGGCCGTATGCCGTCGGCAGTGGGCTACCAGCCGACGCTGGCTGAAGAAATGGGCAAGCTGCAAGAGCGCATCACGTCGACCAAGAAGGGCTCGATTACGTCGGTCCAGGCCGTGTACGTCCCTGCGGACGACTTGACCGACCCGTCGCCGGCAACCACCTTCGGCCACCTTGACGCAACCGTCGTTCTGTCGCGTGACATCGCTTCGCTGGGTATCTACCCGGCGGTCGACCCGCTCGACTCGACGTCGCGCCAGATCGACCCGAACGTGATCGGTGAAGAGCACTACTCGATCACCCGTCGCGTTCAGCAGACGCTGCAGCGCTACAAGGAACTGCGCGACATCATCGCGATTCTGGGCATGGACGAACTGTCGCCGGAAGACAAGCTGTCGGTCGCGCGCGCACGTAAGATCCAGCGTTTCCTGTCGCAGCCGTTCCACGTCGCTGAAGTGTTCACGGGCTCGCCGGGCAAGTACGTGCCGCTGAAGGAAACGATCCGCGGCTTCAAGATGATCGTCGACGGCGAGTGCGACCACCTGCCGGAACAGGCGTTCTACATGGTCGGCACGATCGACGAAGCCTTCGAGAAGGCCAAGAAGATCCAGTAAAGGTCGGGTGTAACGCAGCGGGTGCCGGCCCGCGGCGTATCGATACGCGTGATGTATCGGTGCGCCGCTTCGGCACCCACGTAATACGCTCAACCGTGCCTTGCATGGGACGGGGGTAAGCGCTGAAGCGCTCACTCCCGCCGACAGGAGTCGATATGGCAACCATCAAAGTAGACGTCGTCAGCGCGGAAGAGCAGATCTTCTCGGGCGAGGCGAAATTCGTCGCGCTGCCTGGCGAATCGGGTGAGCTGGGCATTCTGCCGGGCCACACGCCGCTGATCACGCGGATTCGTCCGGGTGCGGTGCGCATCGAAGCCGAAAACGGCAACGACGAATTCGTGTTCGTCGCGGGCGGCATTCTCGAAGTGCAGCCGGGCGCCGTGACGGTGCTCGCCGACACCGCGATCCGCGGCAAGGATCTCGACTCGGCGAAGGCCGAGGAAGCGCGCAAGCGCGCCGAGGAGACGCTGCAGAACGCGAAGTCGGACATCGACCTCGCGAAGGCGCAATCCGAGCTCGCGACCGCGATGGCGCAGCTCGAAGCGATCCAGCGTCTGGCGAAGATCCGCAGCCGGCACTGAGCCAGCCGCGCATCACGCGAAAGAAAGCAGCCTCCGGGCTGCTTTTTTTTCGTCCGATTTCAGGCCGAGTGTGCTTTTCCGTCCGGTCGCCGGGGATCGATGTCAGAGTGTCGTCAGCGGAGCGCGTTATCGTCCGCTGGATCAGGCTGACACAAGAGACGGAGACATCATGGCTGCAGACTCACGCGTGGGGGCGCTGATCGCGCCCGAAAACGGCTTGTCGTACGTGCGCGGCGCGACCGACGTGCCGCTATCCGAAGCGACGATCGGACAGTTCCTGCGGGAGACCGCCGAACGCTTTCCCGACCGGCCGGCCGTGGTGTTTCGCGAGCAGCGCGTGCGCTGGACCTGGCGTGCGTTCGCGGACGAGGTCGACGCGCTGGCCGCGGGCCTCGCCGCGCTCGGCATCGGCAAGGGCGACCGCGTCGGCATCTGGTCGCCGAACCGCAGCGAATGGCTGCTGACCCAGTTCGCGACCGCGCGCATCGGCGCGATTCTCGTCAACCTCAACCCGGCCTACCGGCTCGCGGAACTCGAGTATGCGCTGAACAAGGTCCGCTGCACGGCGGTGATCACCGCGGAGCGCTTCAAGTCGTCCGGCTACGTCGAGATGCTGCAGACGATCGCGCCGGAGCTGGCGAGCGCGGCGCCGGGCGCGCTGCATGCCGCGCGCGTGCCGAGCCTGCGCACCATCGTGTCGATGGGCGACGTCGCGCCGGCCGGCATGTTCCGTTTCACCGACGTGATCGCGCGCGGCCGCGACGCGCTCGACCCCGCGGCGCTCGACGCGCTCGGCGCGACGCTCGCGTCGACCGACCCGATCAACATCCAGTTCACGAGCGGCACGACCGGCAGCCCGAAGGGCGCGACGCTCACGCACCGCAACGTCGTCAACAACGCGCGCTCGATCGCGATGGCGATGCGCTTCAGCGAGCAGGATGCGCTCTGCATCCCGGTGCCGCTGTATCACTGCTTCGGGATGGTGCTGTCGGTGCTCGCCTGCGTGTCGACGGGCGCCGCGATGGTGTTTCCCGGCGAGGCGTTCGACCCGGCCGCGACGCTCGCCGCGGTCGCGGAGGAGCGCTGCACCGCGCTGCACGGCGTGCCGACGATGTTCATCGCGGAGCTCGACCATCCGGATTTCGCGAAGTACGACCTGTCGACGCTGCGCACCGGCATCATGGCCGGCTCGCCGTGCCCGATCGAGACGATGAAGCGCGTCGTGTCGCAGATGCACATGTCCGAGGTGACGATCGCGTACGGGATGACGGAGACGAGCCCCGTGTCGTTCCACAGCTCGACCGACGATCCGCTCGAGAAGCGCACGACGACGGTCGGCCGCATCCAGCCGCACCTGGAAGTGAAGGTCATCGATCCGAGCGGCGGCACCGTGCCGGTCGGGGAGACGGGCGAGCTGTGCACGAAGGGCTACTCGGTGATGCTCGGCTACTGGGACGACGACGAGAAGACGCGCGACGTGCTGGTGGACGGCTGGATGCACACGGGCGACCTCGCGACGATCGACGCGGACGGCTACTGCAACATCGTCGGCCGCCTGAAGGACATGCTGATCCGCGGCGGCGAGAACATCTACCCGCGCGAGATCGAGGAGTTCCTGTTTCGGCATCCGAAGATTCAGAGCGCGCAGGTGTTCGGCGTGCCGGACGCGAAGTACGGCGAGGAAGTGTGCGCGTGGATCGTGCTGCGCGCGGGCGAGCAGATGAGCGAGGACGACGTGCGTGCCTTCTGCAACGGGCAGATCGCGCACTACAAGATCCCGCGCTACATCCGCTTCGTCGACGAGCTGCCGATGACGGTGACGGGGAAGGTGCAGAAGTTCATCATGCGCCAGCGCATGATCGACGAGCTGAAGCTCGACGTGCAGAAGACCGCGTGACGCGCGCAACGTGACGGCCTGCGGGCCGTTACGTTTTCGATGGACGAAAAAAAGCGGGCTTATTAGCCCGCTAAAAACCACACGCTACGGGGTTAGCGCGAGGAGACCAAAGATGGAACGCGTCCGGAGGGAAGACCGGAAACGACTCCAACAAGGATGCCCCTGGGTAGGGCTTCGGTACATGACCGACGGGCTCGCAGCGCTTCGCGTCCGCTCACACTTGGCACACGAGACCGCATCCGTGTTGAAACCGTTGAAGGCCATTGTGGGCGAATTGATGTGCCCTCGCGGTAACAAAGTGTTTCAGGTTGTAACGCCCGCCAGATAAGGCTTTCCGGGATTTTTTGCTGTTTTACGTGATCCTGAAAAGGTCATTTTTACCAATATTTCCGCAACTGTTTTCATGGCGTGCGCGTGATGCGTTTTTCATGCGTGTTAGGCTCGACGAAGTTCACAATCACACGCGAAAAAATGCATCGCGCCGGGGCCTCGGTCGAGAACGATTCAATCATCAGAAAGATTTTGAAACGTGATCGGGTGATCGAGTAGTCGGCCTTTCGGATAAACCTGATCATCCGAACCATGGCGTCGCCGAAACCAGGCAGCAGGCCGGCCCGGATCGCGACGGTCAACCCGGTGCTCCACGGGCCGCGCGTCGGCCGCCGCCTTCCCGGCACGCGCGGTGCCGCGTGCGCATCACTTCAGCCACTTGTCCGAGATCGCCTGGAATTCGCCGTTCGACAGCGCCAGGTGCAGCCATTGATCGACGTATTGCTGGAACACGACGTCGCCGCGCGGCACCATGTACGCCTTCTCGCCGAACTGGAGCGGCTTGTCCGGGTGCACCGAGCACAGGCCCGGATTCAGCTTTTGCTGCAGCAGCGTCTCGGACGCGTCGGTGACCATCACGTCCGCCTTGCCCGCGAGGATCTGCTTGAAGATCGTCACGTTGTCCGGGTAGACGGTGACGTTCGCGTGCGTGAAATGCTGCTTCGCAAAACGCTCGTTGGTGCCGCCGGGATTCACGATCACGCGCGTCTCGGGCCGGTCGATCTGCGCGACGCTCTGGTATTTGTCGGCATCCGCGCAGCGCGCGATCGGCGTCTTGCCGTCGGTCATGTACGGCTGCGTGAAGAACGCGCGCTTCTGGCGCTCGAGCGAGGTCGATACGCCGCCCACCGCGATGTCGCATTTCGCGACGAAATCGGCGGTCAGGGTCGGCCAGCTCGTCTTCACGTAGTCGGCCTTCACGCCGAGCGATTTCGCGAGCGCGTCCGCCATGTCGATGTCGATGCCCTCGAACCGGCCGTCGGTGCGGTAGTACGAATACGGCTTGTAGTCGCCGGTCGTGCACACGCGCAGCGCGCCGCGCGCGAGCACCTCGTCGAGCCGCGAGCCGGCGGCGGGGGCCGCGCCCGCGTCGGCCGCGCAAGCAGTGCCCGCGGCGCTCGTCAGCAGTAGTGCGGCCGCGGCGAACGCGGCAAGCTTCGGCATCGTCATCGTGTCTCCTCCTTCCTCTGGTTCGATATGAGCGACGATCATAACGGAGCCATCGCGCGCGTCATATGGCCGCCATCGGCCGCCGCGCGCGGCGCAAGCGCCCCGGTCCGGTAAAATGCGCTTTTGCCTCTCGCATCGTCGCTTCCACCGTGGCCCATACCCTGCTCAACGACACCTTCCTGCGTGCGCTCCTGCGCGAGCCGACCGACTACACGCCGATCTGGCTGATGCGCCAGGCGGGCCGCTACCTGCCCGAGTACAACGCGACGCGCGCCCGGGCCGGCAGCTTCCTGGGCCTCGCGAAGAACCCCGACTACGCGACCGAAGTGACGCTGCAGCCGCTCGAGCGCTTCCCGCTCGACGCCGCGATCCTGTTCTCGGACATCCTGACGATTCCCGACGCGATGGGCCTCGGCCTCGACTTCCAGGTGGGCGAAGGGCCGAAGTTCGCGCATCCGGTGCGCACCGAGGCGGACGTCGCGAAGCTCGCGGTGCCGGACATCGGCGCGACGCTCGGCTACGTGACCGACGCGGTGCGCGAGATCCGCCGCGCGCTGACCGACGGCCAGGGCCGCCAGCGGGTGCCGCTGATCGGCTTCTCGGGCAGCCCGTGGACGCTCGCGTGCTACATGGTCGAGGGCGGCGGCTCGGACGATTTCCGCACCGTGAAGACGATGGCGTATGCGCGGCCGGACCTGATGCACCGGATCCTCGACATCAACGCGCAGGCGGTGGCCGCATACCTGAACGCGCAGATCGAAGCCGGCGCGCAGGCCGTGATGATCTTCGACACGTGGGGCGGCGCCTTGGCGGACGGCGCATACCAGCGCTACTCGCTCGACTACATCCGGCGCGTGGTCGCGCAGCTCAAGCGCGAGCACGACGGCGCGCGCGTGCCGGTCAT
Organism: Burkholderia stagnalis; assembly: GCF_902830275.1. Lineage (GTDB taxonomy): Bacteria > Pseudomonadota > Gammaproteobacteria > Burkholderiales > Burkholderiaceae > Burkholderia > Burkholderia stagnalis. The sequence continues at coordinate 132,963 of NZ_CADESW010000007.1, forward strand.
CACCTTCACGAAGGGCGGCGGGCTGTGGCTCGAGGAGATCGCGGCGACGGGCGTCGACGCGGTCGGGCTCGACTGGACGGTCAACGTCGGCGCCGCGCGCGAGCGCGTGGCGGGGCAGGTCGCGCTGCAGGGCAACCTCGACCCGACGATCCTGTTTGCGCCGCCGGCCGCGATTCGCGAGCAGGCGCGCGCGGTGCTCGACAGCTACGGCAACCACCCCGGCCACGTGTTCAACCTCGGGCACGGCATCTCGCAGTTCACGCCGCCGGAGCACGTCGCCGAGCTGGTCGACGAGGTGCACAACCACAGCCGCGCGATCCGTAGCTCGGCCGCGCGCTGATTGCAAGCGGGGCCATGCTGCGGTGCGGAGCGGCGATGTTTCGCGATCCGGGCTAAACAGGGCGCAACCCCGCCCGGACGGCCGATCCGCCGCTTGTCAAGACTTGACTTATACACATTTTCCACGTTGCAGCGCGGTAGAGCCCCGTATCGGTCAAATTACCTCGCTATTGTCGGGTAATTTGAATAGCAGCCTTATGGAATAAGGCTTCGCGGCGACCGGCCGTATACCGGAAAAAGCAGTGGAAGGCACGACCCGACGCGCTTTCCGGGTGGTGGGCGGCGAGTTCTCAACAAAGTTATCCACAGGCCGGTCAGGGTATACGGCGATTCCTAATGCGAATCCAAAACTTAGCGCCGAATCTGAAGTTTTACTTTAAGTTCGCCGGCCCCACCCATGCATTGGGGGGCGGAACCCGAACGGCGCGCGCCGGCGCGGGGTGCCCGTGACGGACGGCACCTATCTGCGGGTTGCGCTCGACCATCCGCTCGCGACCCTGTTCGATTACCGCTGCGATGCGCAGCCGGCGCCCGGGCCCGGCACGCTCGTGCAGGTGCCGTTCGGCAGGCGGCAGGCGGTCGGGCTCGTCTGCGAAGTGACGACTCACACTGACGTGCCGCCGTCGCGGCTGCGCGCGGTCGACGCGATCTGCACGGAGCTGCCGCCGCTGTCGGCCGACTGGCTGGCGCTCGTCGGGTTCGCCGCCGATTACTACCAGCGCGGCCGCGGCGAGGTCGCGCTGCCCGCGCTGCCGCAGGCGCTGCGCGATGCCGGGCGCTGGGGGCGGCTGCTGGCGCCGGAAGTCCGCTATCGCGCGTCCGAGGCCGGCCGCGCGGCGCTGCCCGACGCGCTGCCCGCGCGCGCGGCGGCACTGCGGCGGCTCGCGCAGGCGCTGGCCGACGCCGATTCGCTGAGCCTGCCCGATGCGCGCGCGCTGCACCCGAAGGCGGCGGCGACGCTCGACGACTGGGCCGCGCAGGGCTGGGTCGACGTCGAGACGATCGGCTGGGCGGATAACCCTGTGCCCAAGCCTGTGGATAACCTGTCGACAAGCGGTGGGCAAAGTAGCGGGCAAAACGGCGGACGAACCGAGCCGCCGCCGCTGACCGACCAGCAGGCCGAGGCGCTCGACGCGATTCGCGCCGCGCAGGGCTTCGCGCCGTTCCTGCTGCACGGCGTGACCGGCAGCGGCAAGACCGAGGTCTATCTGCATGCGCTCGCGTCGCTGCTGGGCGCGCGGCCCGATGCGCAGGCGCTCGTGCTCGTCCCCGAAATCAACCTGACGCCGCAGTTCGAGGCCGCATTCCGCGCGCGCTTCGCCGGCACGCTCGCGCCGGACGCGATCGTCACGCTGCACAGCGGGCTGGCCGAGGGCGAGCGCGCGCGCAACTGGCTGGCCGCGCATACGGGCCGCGCGCGGATCGTGCTCGGCACGCGCCTCGCGGTGCTCGCGTCGCTGCCGACGCTCGCGCTGATCGTCGTCGACGAGGAGCACGAACCCGCGTACAAGCAGCAGGAAGGGCTGCGCTATTCGGCGCGCGACCTCGCGGTGTGGCGCGCGAAGCAGCTCGGCATCCCGGTCGTGCTCGGCTCGGCGACGCCGTCGCTCGAAAGCTGGTGGCAGGCCGAGCAGGGGCGCTACAGGAAGCTCACGCTGTCGCGGCGCGCGGTGGCCGACGCGGTGCTGCCGAGCGTGCGGCTGATCGACCTCGAGGAGGAGCGGCGGCGCGGGCGCGCGTCGATGGGCGGGCTGTCCGGGCCGCTCGTCGCGGCGCTGAAGGCGCGGCTCGAGCGCGGCGAGCAGAGCCTCGTGTTCCTGAACCGGCGCGGCTACGCGCCGCAGCTCGCATGCGACGCGTGCGGCTGGGTGGCCGGCTGCCCGCGCTGCAGCGCGTACGTCGTGCTGCACAAGCCCGAGCACGCGCTGCGCTGCCACCACTGCGGCTGGGAAGCCCGCATTCCGCGGTCGTGCCCCGAGTGCGGCAACGTCGATATCGCTCCGCTCGGCCGCGGCACGCAGCGCGTCGAGGAAGCGCTCGCCGAGGCGGTGCCCGGCGCGCGCATCCTGCGGATCGATGCCGACAGCACGCGCCGCAAGGGCAGCGCGCAGGCGCTGTTCTCGGACGTGCACGCGGGCGAGGTCGACATCCTGGTCGGCACGCAGATGATCGCGAAGGGGCACGACTTCCAGCGCGTGTCGCTGGTCGGCGTGCTCAACGCCGATACCGCGCTGTTCTCGCACGATTTCCGCGCGAGCGAGCGGCTGTTCGCGCAGCTGATGCAGGTGAGCGGCCGCGCGGGCCGCGCCGGGCTGCCGGGCGAGGTGCTCGTGCAGACGCGCTACCCGCGCCACGCGCTGTATCACGCGCTCGCGCGGCACGATTACGTCGGCTTCGCGAATTCGACGCTCGGCGAGCGGCGCGATGCGCATCTGCCGCCGTTCGTCTACCAGGCGCTGCTGCGCGCCGAGGGGCGCACGCTCGACGCGGCGCTCGGCTTCCTGCAGCAGGCCGCGGCGGCGCTGCCGGGGCTGCCCGGCGCGGACCGCGTCACCGTGTACGACGCGGTGCCGATGACGATCGTGAAGGTCGCGAACGTCCATCGCGCGCAGTTGCTGCTCGAAAGCGCGTCGCGGGCGGCGCTGCAGCACGCGCTGCACGCGTGGCACTTCGAGCTGCGCGCGCTGAAGGGCGTGCTGCGGTGGAACGTCGAGGTCGATCCGCTGGACGTCTGACGGCGCCCGGCGCCACGCGCGCGCACCGGCTGGTTTTCCCGCTATTCCCATTCCCCTTGTCATCCCGCTTCGCGCGGCGGTTCCGGCGCGTGTGCAACCGGGTTCCGTCCGGCGCCATACCGGGCCCGGGTTGCCCGCGCGTGTCCGCACGCGGCGGATCAGGGAAAATCCCGATCCCCCGACCACGGGCAACTCCTAGGTTGCGATCTCATAAGTAACTGATTATATTCAATAAAATTGAGGTGCAACCATATACGAAATTGGGTTGCACCTTTTTATTGTGTGCCGTAGGATTTCGCGCATCCTCTCACGTCACTGGCCGGCTTCCCGCCGGCGCACGAACCCACCATGGCAAGCACCACCCTTGGCGTCAAAGTCGACGACCTGCTCCGCTCGCGCCTGAAAGACGCAGCCACGCGGCTCGAACGCACCCCCCACTGGCTCATCAAGCAGGCGATCTTCGCGTATCTCGAACGCATCGAGCACGGCCAGCTGCCGCCGGAGCTGTCCGGCCACAGCGGCGTGACCGATCTCGCCGACGGCCAGGCCGGCGAGGGCGACGACGACAACTCCCCGCACCCGTTCCTCGAGTTCGCGCAGAACGTGCAACCGCAATCGGTGCTGCGCGCGGCGATCACGGCCGCGTACCGCCGCCCCGAGCCGGAGTGCGTGCCGTTCCTGATCGGCCAGGCGCGGCTGCCCGCGAACCTGTCGGCGGACGTGCAGGCGCTCGCCGGGCAGCTGGTCGAGGCGCTGCGCGAGAAGAGCTCGGGCGGCGGCGTCGAAGGGCTGATCCACGAATTCTCGCTGTCGAGCCAGGAAGGCGTCGCGCTGATGTGTCTCGCCGAGGCGCTGCTGCGCATTCCCGACCGCGCGACCCGCGACGCGCTGATCCGCGACAAGATCAGCAAGGGCGACTGGCGCTCGCACGTCGGCCACGCGCCGTCGCTGTTCGTGAACGCGGCGACCTGGGGGCTGATGATCACCGGCAAGCTCGTCACGACCAATAGCGAAGCGGGGCTGTCGTCGGCGCTCACGCGCCTGATCGGCCGCGGCGGCGAGCCGCTGATCCGCAAGGGCGTCGACATGGCGATGCGCCTGATGGGCGAGCAGTTCGTCACCGGCGAGACGATTTCCGAAGCGCTCGCGAACAGCCGCAAGTTCGAGGCGCGCGGCTTCCGCTACTCGTACGACATGCTCGGCGAAGCGGCGACGACCGAAGAAGATGCGCAGCGCTACTACGCATCGTACGAGCAGGCGATCCACGCGATCGGCAAGGCGGCCGGCGGCCGCGGCATCTACGAAGGCCCCGGCATCTCGATCAAGCTGTCGGCGCTGCACGCGCGCTACTCGCGCTCGCAGCAGGACCGCACGATGAGCGAGCTGCTGCCGCGCGTGCGCGCGCTCGCGCTGCTTGCGCGCCGCTACGACATCGGCCTGAACATCGACGCGGAAGAAGCCGACCGTCTCGAGCTGTCGCTCGACCTGCTCGAGGCGCTGTGCTTCGACCCGGAACTCGCGGGCTGGAACGGCATCGGCTTCGTCGTGCAGGGCTACCAGAAGCGCTGCCCGTTCGTGATCGACTACCTGATCGACCTCGCGCGCCGCAGCCGTCACCGCCTGATGATCCGCCTCGTGAAGGGCGCGTACTGGGATACCGAGATCAAGCGGGCGCAGGTGGACGGCCTCGAAGGCTACCCGGTCTACACGCGCAAGATCTACACCGACGTGTCGTACCTCGCGTGCGCGAAGAAGCTGCTTGCCGCGCCGGACGCGGTCTACCCGCAGTTCGCGACGCACAACGCGTACACGCTGGCCGCGATCTATCACCTCGCGGGCCAGAACTACTACCCGGGCCAGTATGAATTCCAGTGCCTGCACGGGATGGGCGAGCCGCTGTACGAGGAAGTGACCGGCCGCGACAAGCTGAACCGCCCGTGCCGCGTGTACGCGCCGGTCGGCACGCACGAGACGCTGCTCGCGTACCTCGTGCGCCGCCTGCTCGAGAACGGCGCGAACACGTCGTTCGTGAACCGCATCGCGGACAAGACCGTGTCGGTGAAGGAACTGGTCGCCGATCCGGTGGAGGAAGCGCTGAAGGTCACGCCGCTCGGCGCGCCGCACGCGAAGATCCCGCTGCCGCGCAACCTGTACGGCGACGAGCGCTTCAACTCGATGGGCCTCGACCTGTCGAACGAGCATCGCCTCGCGTCGCTGTCGTCCGCGCTGCTCGCGAGCGCGCACCACCCGTGGCGCGCCGCGCCGATGCTCGCCGACGACGCGCTCGCCGACGCGCCGGCCCGCGACGTGCGCAACCCGGCCGACCAGCGCGACGTGGTCGGCGCGGTCAGCGAAGCGACGGCCGAGCACGTGAGCGCCGCGCTCGCGCACGCGGTGGCCGCCGCGCCGATCTGGCAGGCGACGCCGGTCGATGCGCGCGCCGACTGTCTCGCGCGTGCCGCCGACCTGCTCGAAGCGCAGATGCATACGCTGATGGGCCTGATCGTGCGCGAAGCGGGCAAGTCGCTGCCGAACGCCATTGCGGAAATCCGCGAGGCGGTCGATTTCCTGCGCTACTACGCCGCGCAGATCCGCGACGAATTCTCGAACGACACGCACCGCCCGCTCGGCCCGGTCGTCTGTATCAGCCCGTGGAACTTCCCGCTCGCGATCTTCATGGGCCAGGTGGCCGCGGCGCTGGCCGCCGGCAACACGGTGCTCGCGAAGCCGGCCGAGCAGACGCCGCTGATCGCGGCCCAGGCCGTGCGCCTCTTGCGCGAGGCCGGCGTGCCGGCCGGCGCGGTGCAGCTGCTGCCGGGCACCGGCGAGACGGTCGGCGCGGCGCTGGTGGCCGACGCGCGCACCCGCGCGGTGATGTTCACCGGCTCGACCGAAGTCGCGCGCCTGATCAACAAGACGCTGTCGGCGCGCCTCGACCCGGACGGCAAGCCGATTCCGCTGATCGCCGAAACGGGCGGCCAGAACGCGATGATCGTCGATTCGTCGGCGCTCGCCGAGCAGGTCGTCGCGGACGTGATGCAGTCGTCGTTCGACTCGGCCGGTCAACGGTGTTCGGCGCTGCGCGTTCTGTGTCTGCAGGACGACGTCGCCGACCGCACGCTGACGATGCTGAAGGGCGCGATGCAGGAACTCGCGCTCGGCAACCCCGACCGCCTGTCGACGGACGTCGGCCCGGTGATCGACGGCGAGGCGAAGCAGACGATCGACACGCACGTCGCCGCGATGAAGGACAAGGGCCACGGCGTCACGCAGCTGGCGATGCCGGACGCGTGCGCGCACGGCACCTTCGTGCCGCCGACGCTGATCGAGATCGGCAGCATCGACGAGCTGAAGCGCGAAGTGTTCGGCCCGGTGCTGCACGTGGTGCGGTATCGCCGCAGCGCGCTGGACAAGCTGCTCGAGCAGATCCGCGCGACCGGCTACGGCCTCACGCTCGGCATCCACACGCGGATCGACGAGACGATCGCGCACGTGATCGAACGCGCGCACGTCGGCAACATCTACGTGAACCGCAACGTGATCGGCGCGGTGGTCGGCGTGCAGCCGTTCGGCGGCGAAGGGCTGTCGGGCACGGGCCCGAAGGCCGGCGGCGCGCTGTACCTGCAGCGCCTGCTCGCGACGCGCCCGTCCGGCCTGCCGCGTTCGCTCGCGGACATGCTGGTGGCCGACGCTGCCGTCGAAGGCGAGTCGCGCGAGAACCCGGCGTCCACGCTGACGGCGCTGCGCGACTGGCTGATCGAGCAGCGCGAGCCGGCACTGGCCGCGCGCTGCGACGGTTACCTGGCACAGGTGCCGGCCGGCGCCACCGCGGTGCTGACCGGCCCGACGGGCGAGCGGAATACGTATACACTCGGCCCGCGCGGCACGGTGCTGTGCGTGGCGGCCACGCCAGGCGGCGCGCGTGCGCAGTTCGCGGCAGTGCTCGCGACGGGCAACCGCGCGCTGTTCGCCGGTGCCGCGGGCGAGGCGCTGTTCGCCGCGCTGCCGGCGGCGCTGAAGGCGCATGCGAGCGTGCGCAAGCAGGCGGACGCGGCGTTCGACGCGGTGCTGTTCGAAGGCGACAGCGACGAACTGCAGACGCTCGTGAAGGAGGTCGCGCAGCGGCCGGGCCCGATCGTGTCGGTGCAGGGCGTGTCGGCCGGTGCGTTCGAGCACGGCGACGCGGAAGACTACGCGCTCGAGCGGCTGCTCACCGAGCGCTCGGTCAGCGTGAACACCGCGGCGGCGGGCGGCAATGCGAATTTGATGACGATCGGCTGACCATCCTTGCCGTTCGGATCAAACAAAGGAAGCGGCAAGGCGATCCCGAAGCCGCTCCATTTACACCTGGTACCAAGGAGATGCAATGGAACACACGATGAAAAAGCTGGCAGGCGCGACGTTCGTCGCGGTCATGTCGCTGGCGGGGACTGCGCACGCGGATGACGTGAAGGTCGGCTACGCAGGCCCGATGACCGGTGCACAGGCGCATTACGGCAAGGATATGCAGAACGGCATCGTGCTCGCGATCGAGGACTTCAACGCGACGAAGCCGACGATCGGCGGCAAGCCGGTCAAGTTCGTGCTGGACACGCAGGACGACCAGGCCGACCCGCGCACGGGCACGACGGTGGCACAGAAGCTCGTCGACGACGGCATCAAGGGCATGCTCGGCCACTTCAACTCGGGCACGACGATTCCGGCCTCGCGCATCTACGCGAACGCGGGCATTCCGCAGATCGCGATGGCGACCGCGCCGGAATACACGCAGCAGGGTTACAAGACGACCTTCCGCATGATGACGTCCGACACGCAGCAGGGCTCGGTGGCGGGCGCGTTCGTGTCGAAGGATCTCGGCATGAAGAAGATCGCGATCGTCGACGACCGCACCGCGTACGGCCAGGGCCTGGCCGACCAGTTCGAGAAGTCGGCGAAGGCGGCCGGCGCGACGATCGTGATGCGTGAATTCACGAACGACAAGGCCGTCGACTTCAAGGCGATCCTGACCAAGCTGAAGGCTGCGCAGCCGGATCTCGTCTACTACGGCGGCGCGGATTCGCAGGCGGCGCCGATGGTCAAGCAGATGAAGGCGCTGGGCTTCAAGGCGCCGCTGATGGGCGGCGAAATGGTGAAGACGCCGACCTTCCTGAAGATCGCGGGCGACGCGGCGGAAGGCACGATCGCGTCGCTGGCGGGCCTGCCGCTGACCGAAATGCCGGGCGGCAAGTCCTATGCGGACAAGTACAAGAAGCGCTTCGGCGAAGACGTGCAGACCTACTCGCCGTATTCGTACGACGGCGCGATGGCGATGTTCAACGCGATGAAGAAGGCCGATTCGACCGATCCGGCGAAGTACCTGCCGGTGCTCGCGAAGAGCGACATGGCGGGTGTCACGTCGTCGCACGTCGCGTATGACGCGAAGGGCGACCTGAAGTACGGCGGCATCACGATGTACAAGGTCGAGAAGGGCGAGTGGAAGCCGCTGAAGAGCATCGGCGGCAAGTAAGCCGACGAGTGTAGCGGGGCCACCGGCCCCGGCCGACGCCACCGCGACGCGCAAGCGTCCGGTGGCGTTTTTCATTGCCGGGCGCTCAGCCGGGCCGCCGGCGCAGCAGGAACTTTTGTACCTTGCCGGTCGGCGTGCGCGGCAGCGCGTCCGCGTACACGACCTCGCGCGGAATCTTGTACGCGGCGAGCCGCTCGCCGCAGAACGCGCGCAGCGCCTGCGCATCGCGTGCCGCGCCCGCCCGCACGACGACGTGCGCGACCACCGTCTCGCCCCATTCCGGATGCGCGATGCCGACCACCGCCGCTTCCAGCACGTCCGGATGCGCGCCCAGCACGTCCTCCACTTCCTTCGAATAGACGTTCTCGCCGCCCGTCACGATCATGTCCTTCAGCCGGTCGACGAGGAACAGGTAGCCATCCTGATCGATGCGCGCGACGTCGCCGGTGCGGTACCAGCCGCCCGGCGCGAACGCGGCGCGCGTCGCGGCCGGATCGTCGAGATAGCCGATCATCATGCTGTCGGCCTTCAGCCAGATCTCGCCGGCTTCGCCCGGCCGCGCGTCGCCGCCGTCGGCGCGCACGACGCGCAGGTCGACGCCCGGGCCGCCGTGGCGGCCGATCGAGCCGGCCTTCGCGAGCTGCTCGTCGGGGTACAGCGTGGTGCCGGCGGGGCCCGTCTCGGTCATCCCGTACACCTGGTAGAACACGCCGCCGCGATACGCGTGCGCGAGCCGTTCGGCCTGCGCGGCGCCGATCGGGCCGCCGCCGTAGAGCCATGCGCGCACGCTCGACAGGTCGAACGCGGCGAAGCCGTCGATCGTGTCGAGCGGCAGCGTGTACGACACCGGCGCGCCGAAATACAGCGTCGCGCGCTCGCGCTCGACCGCCTGCAGGAAGCGCAGCGGATGGTATTCGCGCAGCAGCACGACGGTGCCGCCCGCGTACAGCGTGCCGCCGAACCAGTTGTTGAGCGGCGACGCATGCCAGATCGGCATCGCCATCAGCGTGCGTTCGTGGCGGCCGATGCCGATCGCCAGCGCGGCGTGCATCGCCGCGAGCGTCACCGTGCGGTGGCTGTGCACGCAGCCTTTCGGGTGGCCGGTGGTGCCGGACGTGTAGAGGATCTGCGCGATGTCGTCGTCGGCGGGCTCGATGCCGGCGACGCCGTCCATCGCGTCGCGCATCGTGTCGAAGCACGGCAGGCCCGCGAGCGTGCCTTCGGTCGACAGCCGCCGCGCCGGATGCGCGACGCGTTCGAGCACGCCCGCGAGCGCCGCGTCGAACAGGATCACCTTGGCGCGGCTGTGTTCGAGCACGTAGTCGACTTCCGGCGCCTGCAGCTTGTGGTTGACCGGCACGAACACCGCGCCGAGCCGCCACGCGCCGAACATCGCGTCGACGAAGGCGGGCGTGTTGAAGCACATCGCGGCGACGCGCTCGCCGGCCGCGATGCCGAGCGCGCTCAGCACGGCCGCCGCGCGGTGCGAGCGCTCGCGCGCGTCGGCGTACGTGATCGTCGTGTCGTCGTGGCGCAGGAACGGCTTGTCGGGTGTCGCGCGAGCGGCGCGGTCGAGGGCGGAAAGGAGGTTCATCCGGACTCCCGAGCGAGTGGCGAGGCGGCGCCGTCAGGCGGGATACGCGCGCTGCAGCAGCGCGGCGACGTCGATGCCGCGCGGATCGAAGCCGCCCGCGATGCGGCCCCACGCGGGCTCGGCGAGCCGCGTCGCGACGAACGCATCGGCCACCGCGGCCGGCGCGTCGCGCCGCAGCAGGCACGCCTGCGCGACGAGCGCGAGGCGCTGCGCGAACAGGCGGCCCGATGCCTCGAGCGTATCGGCCGGCGCGGCGAGCATCGTGCGCAGCGTGTCGAGCGCCGCGCGGATCCGCGGCTCGCCGGCGGCCGCTTCGTTCAGCTCGTCGAGCAGCGCGGCGGCCGCGTCCGGCTCGCGCGACACCGCGCGCAGCACGTCGAGGCACATCACGTTGCCGGAGCCTTCCCAGATCGAGTTGACGGGCGCCTCGCGGAACAGCCGCGCGATCGGGCCGTCGTCGACGTAGCCGTTGCCGCCGAACACTTCCATCACTTCGCCGGTCAGTTCGACCGCGCGCTTGCAGACCCAGAATTTCGCGGCGGGCGTGACGATGCGCTTCCACGCGCGCTCGCGCGGCGAGTCGTCGCGTTCGAATGCGGCGGCGAGCCGCATCGCGAGCGCGAGCGCGGCCTCGCTTTCGAGCGCGAGATCGGCGAGCACGGTGCGCATCAGCGGCTGCTCGGCGAGCGCGCGGCCGAACGCGTGACGCTGCCGCGTGTAGGCGATCGCCTGCACGACGCCCTGGCGCAGCATCGCCGCGCTGCCGAGCACGCAGTTCAGGCGCGTGTAGGTCGCCATCTCGATGATGGTCGGGATGCCGCGGCCTTCGTCGCCGAGCATGATGCCCCACGCGTCGTTCAGCTCGATCTCGCTGCTCGAGTTGCTGCGGTTGCCGACCTTGTTCTTCAGGCGCTGGATCTCGACCGCGTTCTTGGTGCCGTCGGGCCGCCAGCGCGGCACGTAGAAGCACGACGGGCCGCCGGCATCGGTGCGCGCGACGACGAGGTGCGCATCGCACATCGGCGCGGAGAAGAACCACTTGTGGCCGCGCAGCAGGTATTCGCCGCCGCGGCCGCCCGCGCCGAACGGCGTCGCGAGCGTCGTGTTCGCGCGCACGTCGGAGCCGCCCTGTTTCTCGGTCATGCCCATGCCGAACCAGATCGAGCGCTTCTGCGCGACCGGCACGTCGCGCGGGTCGTACGCGTCGCTGTACAGCCGCTCGCGCAGCAGCTCCCACAGCGCGGGCTCCTTCTGCAGCACGGGAATCGCGGCCTGCGTCATCGTCGCCGGGCACAGCGTGCCGGCCTCGATCTGGCCGTGCAGGTAGAAGCCGGCCGCGGTGGCTGCCCAGCGGCCGGGGCGCGTGTCGCGGAACGCGAGCGACACGAAGCCGGCCTCGCGGTACATGCCGAGCAGCGCGTGCCACGCCGGATGAAAATCGACGCGGTCGATCCGCCTGCCGCGCCGGTCGAACGTGTTCAGTTCCGGCGTATGCCGGTTCGCGTCTTCCGCGAGCCGGGCGGTGTCGGCGCTGCCGAGCCGCGCGCCGTACGCGTCGAGCTGCGGCGCGGCCCAGCCGGCGCCGGCGCGCGCGAGCGCCTCGCGCAGCGGGGCGTCGGTGGCGAAGAGGTTATAGTCGACCAGTTCGTCGAACTGGTTTGCAACGGCGTGCGTCGGCCCGGCCATCGGTGTGTCTCCCTGTTCCCTGCGTCGCGCTCGATCCGGGGCGGCGCGCTGGCGCGCGCCCCGGCCCCATGCAAAGCTCGTGCTGTCCTGATTCCAGAGTAGCAAATATGCCGCCGCGACATGTTCAGGTTCCGGCGCCGCCCGGCCCGCCGGCGGCGCAACCCCGGCCCGCCTTGCGCCGCCGGCCGCGCCAGCCGCGCGCGCAGGCGAGCTCCGACGCGCTGCAGCAGGCGTTCGTTCAGCTTTGGCTCGAGCGCGGCTACGCGAAGACGACGATCCGCGAGATCGCGGCGGTCGCGGGCGTGAGCGTCGGCACGTTCTACGAGTATTTCGCCGACAAGCAGAGCCTCGCCGCGCTGTGCATCCACCGGCGCGTGCAGGCGATGGCCGACCGGCTGCGCGCCGCGGCCGGCACGCTGCGCGGCGCGCCGCGCGCGGCGCTTGCCGCCGCGCTGGTCGACCTGCAGGTTGACGCGATCGGCGCCGATGCGGCGCTGTGGAGCGCGCTGTTCGCGCTGGAGCGGCAGGTGTCGCCGCTCGCCGCCTACCGGCGGCATTACGACGCGTACGTCGCGCTGTGGCGCGATGCGCTCGCGCAGGCGGCCGACCCGCCGCCGGCCGCGCGGCTCGACGGGCTCGCGCGGATGGCGCATTCGACCTGCTACGGCTGGATCTCGCAATCGCTGCTGACGCTCGGGCCGGCGCTCGACGCGGCTGCGCTGCGCACCGAGCTGCGGGCGGTGCTGCACGCGTACCTGGCGGCCGCGCCGACGGCGCCGCTCGGGTCCTGCCGCCCAATCTCAGGGAATTCCTGCACCGCATGAGGGCCGGCCAGATGCCATGAGCCGGTACACCGGGCATGGCGCGAGCCATGACTTGAATGCATGGCGCCCATGCAGAACTTTCGGTTGTTCGCCGATATTGGATCGGGCTAAATCCTCCTGCATGCACGGGCCGCGCGAGCGCGCCCGTGGTTCGGAACATCATCAGGAGGAGTCATGCGAAGCGCCACCGCGCCCCGTTCGAAGCTGCCCGACGTCGGGACGACGATCTTCACCGTGATCGGCCAGCTTGCCGCGCAGCACGACGCGCTGAACCTGTCGCAGGGCGCGCCGAATTTCGCGCCGGATCCGGCGCTCGTCGAGGGCGTCGCGCGCGCAATGCGCGACGGGCACAACCAGTACGCGCCGATGGCCGGGCTCGCGCGGCTGCGCGAGCGGCTCGCCGAGAAGACCGGGGCGCTGTACGGCGCGCGCTACGACCCGGCGACCGAGGTCACGGTGATCGCGAGCGCGAGCGAGGGCCTGTACGCGGCGATCAGCGCGCTCGTGCATCCGGGCGACGAGGTGATCTACTTCGAGCCGGCCTTCGACAGCTACGCGCCGATCGTGCGGATGCAGGGCGCGACGCCGGTGGCGATCAAGCTGTCGCCCGCGCATTTCCGCGTCGACTGGGACGAGGTGGCCGCGGCGATCACGCCGCGCACGCGGATGATCATCGTCAACACGCCGCACAACCCGACCGCGACGGTGTTCTCCGAAGCCGATCTCGCGCGGCTCGCGCAACTGACGCGCGACACCGGCATCGTGATCCTGTCCGACGAGGTTTACGAGCACGTCGTGTTCGACGGCGCGCTGCACCAGAGCATGGCGCGGCATCGCGAGCTGGCCGAGCGCAGCGTGATCGTGTCGTCGTTCGGCAAGTCGTTCCACGTGACCGGCTGGCGGGTCGGCTACTGCGTCGCGCCGGCCGAGCTGATGGACGAGATCCGCAAGGTGCACCAGTTCATGGTGTTCTCGGCCGACACGCCGATGCAGGTCGCGTTCGCGGAGATGCTCGAGCAGCCGGCCAGCTATCTCGGCCTGTCGGCGTTCTATCAGGCCAAGCGCGACCTGCTCGCGCGCGAACTCGCCGATTCGCGCTTCGAGCTGCTGCCGAGCGAAGGCTCGTTCTTCATGCTCGCGCGCTTCCGGCACTTCTCCGACGAGCGCGACAGCGATTTCGTGCTGCGCCTGATCCGCGACGCGCAGGTCGCGACGATTCCGCTGTCCGCGTTCTATACCGACGGCACCGACGCCGGCGTGATCCGGCTCAGCTTCTCGAAGGACGACGCGACGCTGATCGAGGGCGCGCGCCGGCTGCGCAGCATCTGAAGCACGCGGCGCGAGCCGTTCGAACCCCGCCCCGCGAACCGGGCTTTGCATGGGGCCGGTGCAAGCGCGCAAGCGCCGACGCCGGCCGACACTGGAGATCACGATGAAGGTCCTGAAGCAGTTGAAATTCTCGCTCGCGCTCGCCTGCGCGCTCGGTTCCGGCGCGGCATTCGCCGATGCGCAGCAGACGCTGCGCTTCGGCCTCGAGGCGCAATATCCGCCGTTCGAATCGAAGGCGCCCAGCGGCGAACTGCAGGGCTTCGACATCGACGTCGGCAATGCGGTGTGCCAGGCCGCGAAGCTGTCGTGCAAGTGGGTCGAGACGTCGTTCGACGGGTTGATTCCCGCGCTGCAGGGCCGCAAGTTCGACGCGATCAACTCGGCGATGAACGCGACCGAGCAGCGCCGCCAGGCGATCGACTTCACGACGATCATCTATCGGGTGCCGACGCAGCTGATCGCGCGCAACGGCAGCGGCCTGCTGCCGACGACGGAAGCGCTGAAGGGCAAGCGCGTCGGCGTGCTGCAGGCGTCGATCCAGGAAACGTACGCGAAGGCGCACTGGGCGCCGGCCGGCGTCGCGGTGGTCGCGTACCAGGATCAGAACCAGGCCTATGCGGACCTCGTCGCGGGCCGCCTCGACGCGACGCTGGTGCTGGCCCCGGCCGGCCAGCGCGGCTTCCTGTCGCGTCCGGACGGCAAGGATTTCGCGTTCGTCGGCCAGCCGGTGCGCGACGACCGGATTCTCGGCAGCGGCATCGCGTTCGGCCTGCGCAAGGGCGACGACGCGCTGAAGGCGAAGCTGAACGCGGCGATCGACAAGCTGAAGGCGGACGGCACGGTGAAATCGCTGGGCCAGAAGTATTTCGGCAACATCGACATTTCCCCGCAGTGACGGCGGCGATGCGCAGCGACGGCGACAGCGATCGAACGGCGGCCGGCGGCGACATCGTCGCCGTGCTGGCCGCCGAACTGGGCACGGCGGCCGTCACGCCGCCGGCCGACATCGAGCCGCGTTTCTTCACCGCCTACAACGAGCTGCCGGGCGTACGGCCGCGCGCGCTCGTGCGGCCGCGCAGCGTCGACGAGGTGTCGCGCACGCTCGCGCTCTGCACGCGGCTCGGCCAGCCGGTGGTGCCGCAGGGCGGCCTGACGGGGCTCGCGCGCGGCGCGGTCGCGCTCGGCGGCGAGGTCGTGCTGTCGATGGAGCGCTTCGCGGGCATCGACGCGCTCGACGCGGCGGCGGGCACCATCACCGTGCGCGCCGGCACGCCGCTGCAGGCCGTGCAGGAGGCGGCGGACGCGGCCGGTTTCACGTTCGGCGTCGATCTCGGCGCGCGCGGCTCGTGCCAGATCGGCGGCGCGCTCGCGACCAACGCGGGCGGCACGCGCGCGATCCGCTACGGGATGATGCGCGAGCAGGTGCTCGGGTTGGAGGCCGTGCTGGCGGACGGCACCGTCGTGTCGTCGATGAACCGGATGCTGAAGAACAACGCGGGCTACGACCTGAAGCAGTTGTTCATCGGCAGCGAAGGCACGCTCGGCGTGATCACGCGCGCGGTGCTGCGGCTCCATCCGAAGCTCGCGGAGCCCGCGACCGCGCTGTGCCGGGTCGCCGATTACGACGCGGTCGTCCGGCTGTGGGATCGCGTGCGCGCGCTGCCGGACGTGGTCAGCTTCGAGGCGATGTGGCCGGCGTTCTACCGGTACGTCGCGAACCGCACGCCCGGGGTCGTCGCGCCGTTCGCGGCCGACGACGGCTTCGCGGTGCTGATCGAATGCGCGACCAGCGCGCCGGGCGGCGATGCGCGGCAGGCGCTCGAAACCTGCCTCGCCGATGGCTTCGACGCGGGGCTCGTCGACGATGCGGCGCTCGCGACGTCGGCGCGGCAGGCGCGCGACCTGTGGACGCTGCGCGAAGGGCTCGCGATCGACGCGCTGCCGCATCTCGTCAACTTCGACGTGAGCCTGCCGACCGGCGAGCTCGGCGCGTTCGCGCAGCATTGCGAGGCGGCGCTGCGCGCGCGCTGGCCGGACATCGTGTGCCTGTTCTTCGGTCACGTCGGCGACGGCAACGTGCATATCGGCGTGTCGCATGCGGGGCCGGACGCGGCGAGCGAGGCCGAGCTGGATGAAGTCGTCTACGCGGTGGTGCGGGCGATGGGCGGCTCGATTTCCGCCGAGCACGGCATCGGCGTGCTCAAGCGGCCCTATCTCGGCCATACGCGCAGCGACGCGGAAATCGCCGTGATGCGCCGGCTGAAGGACGCGCTCGATCCGCGTCACATCCTGAACCCCGGCAAGGTGCTTTGACGGGCGGCGCGGCGCCGCGCCGCTCAGCCGTCGACCCAGTTCAGCGCGCCGATCCGCAGGTGCTCGACGATGCTGCGCGCCCAGCGGAGCTCGGCGTCGAGCAGCACCAGCGCGTGCTCGTTCTGCAGCAGGAACAGGCGTGGCACCTGGTTGGCTTGTGCGGCGTTGCGCAGCGCATCGAGACGCGCGCGCTCGGCTTCGAGCGCGGCGATGCGGTGTTCGAGCTGGTGGCGTGCGTCGTCGGCGTCGAGCAGCGGCAGGAACGCGAGCCCCGCGCCGAACGCGGGGAATTCGCGCGCGGGCTCCGAGAGGAGTGCGCGCAGCCATGTTTCCCCGGCCGTGCGCCCGGCATCGGTGAGCGTGTAGAGAGTGCGTTCCGGAAACGCGCCGTCACGTTCGGTGTCGTGCACGGCGATCAGGCCGTCGCGCAGCAGGCGGTCGATCGCCTGGTAAAGGCTCGTGCGCTGCCGCACGTTGACGACTTCGTCGTGGCCGCGCGCTTTCAGTTGCTGCAGCATCCCGTACGGATGCATCGGGGCTTCGGTGAGCGTCGCGAGGATCGCGAGCGCCAGCGGCGACGGGCGGTTCATGGGGATAAATAGTCTGGATATGTCTAGTTAGATGATGACTAGTCTAATCTCAACTATCATATCCGGCAAGGCTTTCAGCCGAGGTGCGAGCGTTTCGCGGCCGGCGCGACCGTCTCCATCGTCACGAGCCCGTGCACGATTCCGCAATCCTCGACCGAGTGCTCGCCCACACATTGGCGGCGCAGTTCGGTCAACTGGTCGCGCAGATGCGTGAGCTCCGCAAGCCGCGCGTCGACGTGGCCGATGTGCTCGTCGAGCAGCGCGTTGATCGAATCGCAGCGATCGGCGGGCGTATCGGTGAGCCGCAACAGCGCGCGGATCTCGTCGTGCGCCATGTCGAGCGCGCGGCAGTTGCGGATGAAGCGCAGCCGTTCGACGTGTACTTCCGTGTAGTTCCGGTAATTCGCGTCGGTGCGCTCCGCATCGGGCATCAGCCCTTCCTTCTCGTAGAAGCGGATCGTCTCGGGCGTGCAGCGCGCCGCCTTGGCCAGTTCGCCGATCTTCATGCTTTTCTCCTGCCGAAGGGTTGACCTTGTAGTGGCTTCAGGGTGTTAACTCTACACCGTCAAGCTATCGAGGAGGTTCTGATGACCGACGCCCAGCGTACCCACGGCGAACGACCCCGCGCGGCCAGCGGCGACGGCGCATGTTGCGCCGATGCGCGCGAGATGCACGCGGCCGGTGTCGCCGCCGCGGTGCCGGAGGCCGGCCGGACGGCGCATGGCGACGCGCCCGCAGTGCAGTCGACGAAGCCGCACGCCTGCGCCCACGACCATGATCACGCGCATGCGGAAGGTCGCGGGGCCGCTGCCGGCCATGCGCACGTGCACGATCACGAGCATGCGCATGACCATGGCGCGAAGTCCGGCGAGGCCCGGGCACACGATCGCGAGCATGCGCATGATCATGGCGCGAAGTCCGGCGAGGCCCGGGCACACGATCGCGAGCATGCGCATGACCATGGCGTGAAGTCCGGTGAGGCCCGGGCACACGATCGCGAGCATGCGCATGACCATGGCGTGAAGTCCGGCGAGGCCCGGGCACACGATCAAGAACATGCGCATGCCTGCAGCCACGACCACGCGCATGACGATGGCCACAGCCACGATCACGGCCACGACCATGCGCACGCTCAAGACCACGACCACACCCACGCTGCCGCCGACTGCTGCACGCCGGCGGCGCTGACGCTCGCGCCGCTGCCCGCCGCGCAGGCGACTGCGTCCGGCCACGTGCGCACGTCGTTCCGGATCATGCAGATGGACTGCCCGACCGAGGAGACGCTGATCCGCAAGAAGCTCGGCGGCATGCGCGAGGTGTCGGCGCTCGAATTCAACCTGATGCAGCGCCTGCTGACCGTGGACCACGTGCCCGGCGCGCAGGCGGCAATCGACGGCGCGATCCGCACGCTCGGCATGACGCCGGAGGCCGCGTCCGCGGATGCGCCCCCGGCGGCCGCGAAGCCGGAGCCCGCGAAGCCGTGGTGGCCGCTGGCGCTGGCCGGCGCCGCCGCGCTCGCGTCGGAAGCGGCGAGTTGGCTCGGCCTGCCGTCGTGGGTCGCCGCGGCGCTTGCGCTCGCGGCCGTGCTGTCGTGCGGGACCACCACTTACAAGAAGGGCTGGATCGCGCTGCGTAACGGCAACCTGAACATCAACGCGCTGATGAGCATCGCGGTGACCGGCGCGATGGCGATCGGCCAGTGGCCGGAAGCCGCGATGGTGATGGTGCTGTTCACGATCGCCGAGCTGATCGAGGCGAAGTCGCTCGACCGCGCGCGCAATGCGATCCAGGGGCTGATGCGGCTGGCGCCGGACACCGCGACCGTGCGCGACCTGGACGGGTCGTGGCGCACGATCGAGGCCGCCCAGGTGGCGCTCGGCGCGATCGTGCGCGTGAAGCCGGGCGAGCGGATCGGCCTCGACGGCGAAGTCGTCGCGGGCCGCTCGACCGTGAACCAGGCGCCCATCACCGGCGAGAGCCTGCCCGTCGAGAAGACGGCCGGCGACACCGTGTTCGCCGGCACGATCAACGAAGCGGGCTCGTTCGACTACCGGGTGACCGCGGTCGCGTCGAACACCACGCTCGCGCGGATCATCCACGCGGTCGAGGAGGCGCAGGGCGCGAAGGCGCCGACGCAGCGCTTCGTCGACCAGTTCGCGCGCGTCTACACGCCGATCGTGTTCGCCGTCGCGCTGCTGGTCGCGATGGTCCCGCCGCTCGTGACGGGCGGCGCGTGGCACGAATGGATCTACCGCGCGCTGGTGCTGCTGGTGATCGCGTGCCCGTGCGCGCTGGTGATCTCGACGCCGGTGACGATCGTGTCGGGCCTCGCGGCCGCCGCACGGCGCGGGATTCTCGTGAAGGGCGGCGTCTATCTCGAAGAGGGGCGCAAGCTCGTGTGGCTCGCACTCGACAAGACCGGCACGATCACGCACGGCAAGCCGGTGCAGACCGACTTCGTGCCGCGCGCGGCCGACGTCGACGCCGCGCGGGTGCGCCATCTCGCCGCAAGCCTCGCCGCGCGCTCCGATCACCCCGTGTCGCAGGCGATCGCGGCGGCGGCGCGCGAGGCGGGCGCCGCGCCGTTCGCCGACGTGCAGGACTTCGAAGCGCTGCTCGGGCGCGGCGTGCGCGGCGCGATCGACGGCGTGCGCTACTGGCTCGGCAACCACCGGCTCGTCGAGGAGCTGGAACGGTGCTCGCCGGAACTGGAAGCGCAGCTCGACGCGCTCGAGCGCGAGGGCAAGAGCGTCGTGATGCTGATCGACGACACGCGCGTGCTCGGCGTGTTCGCGGTGGCCGACACGATCAAGGACACGAGCCGCGCGGCGATCGCCGAGCTGCACGCGCTCGGCATCCGCACCGCGATGCTGACGGGCGACAACCCGCACACCGCGCAGGCGATCGCGAAGGAAGCCGGCATCGACGACGCGCGCGGCAACCAGCTGCCCGAGGACAAGCTCGCGGCGGTCGAGGAACTCGCGACGGGGCCGGGCGCGGTCGGGATGGTCGGCGACGGGATCAACGACGCGCCGGCGCTCGCACGCGCCGACATCGGCTTCGCGATGGGCGCGATGGGCACCGACACCGCGATCGAGACCGCGGACGTCGCGCTGATGGACGACGACCTGCGCAAGATTCCCGCGTTCGTGCGGCTGTCGCGCGCGACGCATCGCGTGCTGGTGCAGAACATCGGCTTCGCGCTCGGCGTGAAGCTGGTGTTCCTCGGCCTCACGGTCGCAGGGCTCGGCACGATGTGGATGGCGGTGTTCGCCGACGCGGGCGCGAGCCTGATCGTCGTGGGCAACGGTTTGCGCCTGCTGTCCCGCAGCAGGCATGCGTGACGGGCGCGCATGCGGCGCGAAGGAGCGAGCGATGGGTTTCCTCAAATGGATCACCGGCGGCCACGGCGGGCGTAGCCATCACGGCGGCGGGCAGCGTAGCGGCCACGGCGGCGGACACGGCAGCTATGGCGGTGGCCACGGCAGCCACGGCGGTGGCTTCGGCAACGAACGCGCCGGCAGCTATGGCGGCGGCTTCGGCAGCGAACGCGCCGGCAGCCACGGCGGCGGCTTCGGCAACGAACACACCGGCAGCCACGGCGGTGGCTTCGGCAGCGAACATGCCGGCAGTCACGGCGGCGGCTTCGGCAACGACCACGCCGGAAGCCATGGCCGCGACCACCACGCCCGCGGCGACGGCCATCTCGGCTGGGGCCGTCAGGCGCCGGCCGCCGGGGGCGCCGCGTTGCTGCGTCAGCTCGCCTGCGCCGGCTGCGGCGCGCTCAACGATGCGAGCGCGCGTTTCTGCGCCCAATGCGGCGCGGCGCAGCAGAGCGCCGCGTGCCGCCGCTGCCATGCGGCGCTGGCCGCCGGCGCGCGCTTCTGCCCGGCATGCGGCACGCAGGCGGCATGAGCGCGGGCGGGCATCAGCGCAGCGGCAGGTAGAGCTCCGTCAGCAGGTCGGCCGGCGCCGTATCCATCGGCGTGTTCAGGTACAGCTCGAACGGCGGCGCATCGGCGGCCTCGCGGCCGGAATGGCGCAGCCAGTCGCCGTACAGCCACTGATAGGCGGCCTTCAGGTCCGCGTACGGCCCGGTGTGCAGCAGCACCGCATACTCGCCGCCCGCCACGGTGACCCGCTCGACGGGCGGGGCCGGCTCGATGTCCGCGGCGCCGCTGCCCGGCACGAAGCACGCCTTCGAACGCAGCTGCGCCTTCGGCGTGGTGTCCGGATCGTCGTAGTAGATCCCGAGCATCTTCGCGCCGGGCGCGAACAGCCCGTGCTGCGCGACCCAGCCGCCGAGCCGCGCGAACGCTTCGTTCACCTGCAGGTAGGAACCGGTATGGCCGATCGCGTAGCCGTGCAGCTCCGGCATCCGGCGAATCGCCACTTCGTGCTTGAACATGTCTCGATCTCCAGTGGGTAAAGGGTAGATGGCCCGGTGCACGCCGGCCCGCCGGTGCTGCACGGGCGGCACGCCGTAGGCGTCGCGGAACGCCCGAGTGAACGCATGCGTCGAGCCGTAGCCCGCGCGCCGCGCAATCCGTGCAATCGGCAGCGCCGTGCACACGAGGTCCTCCGACGCGCGCACGATGCGCATCCGCCGCACCGTCATCAGGATCGATTCGCCATACAGCGCGCGATAGACGCGGTGCCAGTGATACGGCGACAGGCACGCGATCTCGGCGAGCCGGTTCAGGTCGAGCGGCGTGTCGAGGTGGGTGTGGATGTAGTCGTGAACGCGCGCGAGACGGCTCGCATAGCGCATCCAGCAAGGTGTCTCGTCGGCTGTCATCGGAGGCTCGCGGGAAGGACCGACGTCACGGTAGCACGCTGTGGTGTGACAAATCTTGCTGAGTTGGCTGACTCTGCCCCATTTCTTTTTTGAAATGGGGTCTCGTCCTCATCGATCTATGACTAAAGTTAAAGACGGTGAAATCGGCTGAAGCCGTCATTTTTCTGCGCTAAGTTGCAACTGCGGTTGCAACTGCGGTTGCCCGCAGCGGGATCGCGCGTCATTTCGAAGTACGCAGGTAGTTCGTCGATGTTCAATCGCAACGCCACGTTTTTCGGGAGGAAGAAGAAATGGATGCATCCAGCTTCGTCACAACGCTGCAGGCCACGCTAGGCGGGTACCTGCCCAAGATCGCGGGCGCGATCGGCATCCTGGTGATCGGCTGGCTGATCGCCGTCGCGGTGCGGGCCGGCACGCTGCGGCTGCTCGGTGCGCTGAAGGTCGACCAGCGGATCGCCGAAAGCACCGGCCAGGGCGCCTACGTCGAGCGCATCGTCGCCGGCGGCCTGTTCTGGCTCGTGCTGCTCGTCACCGCGGTGGGCATCTTCAACGTGCTCAACCTGTATGCGGTGTCGAACCCGTTCTCGCTGCTGGTCACCCATATCGTCGACTACCTGCCGAACCTGATCGGCGGCGCGGCGCTCGCGCTGATCGCGTGGCTGATCGCGTCGCTGCTGCGCAGCCTCGCGAACCGCGCGCTGAGATCCTGCAAGGTCGACGACGCGCTGGCCGCGAGCGCCGGCATGCGGCCGATGAGCAGCTACCTCGGCGACGTGCTGTTCTGGCTCGTGATCCTGATGTTCCTGCCGGCGATCCTGTCCGCATTCGCGCTGTCCGGCCTGCTGTCGCCGGTGCAGGGAATGGTCGACAAGCTGCTCGCGATCGTGCCGAACCTGTTCGCGGCCGCGGTGATCGGCGTGGTCGGCTGGATCGTCGCGCGCGTGCTGCGCGGGCTCGTCACGAACCTGCTGATCGCGGCCGGCGCCGACCGGCTCACCGAGCGCGTCGACAGCCCGACGCCGGTGCGCGTGTCGAGCTTCGTCGGCACCGTCGTCTATGTGTTCGTGTTCGTGCCGACGCTGATCTCCGCGCTCGACGCGCTGAAGATCGACGCGATCTCCGGCCCCGCGACCAACATGCTGAACCAGTTCCTCGCCGCGGTGCCGGACATCGTCGCCGCGCTCGTGATCGTGCTCGTCACGCTCTATTTCGCGCGCTTCGTCGCCGCGCTCGCGCAGAAGCTGCTGGTCGCGGCCGGCGTCGACGGGCTGCCGGCGGTGCTCGGCGTCGAGCGCGTGTTCTCGGGGATGCTGCAGCCGTCGGTGCTGGCCGCGCGGCTGATCGTGTTCTTCGCGATGCTGTTCGCGGCGGTCGAGGCCGCCAACCGGCTCGGCTTCACGCAGGTGCGCGACGTCGTCACGCTGTTCATCGAATTCGGCGGCCACGTGCTGATGGGCGGCGTGATCCTCGTGATCGGCGTGTGGCTCGCGGGGCTTGCACGCCGCGTGATCCAGCAGGCCGACAGCGAGCACAGCGTGCTGTTCGCGCGCATCGCGCAGTTCGCGATCCTCGGCCTCGTGTTCGCGATGGGGCTGCGCGCGATGGGCATCGCCAACGAGATCGTCCAGCTCGCGTTCGGCCTCGTGCTCGGCGCGATCGCGGTGGCGGTCGCGCTGTCGTTCGGCCTCGGCGGCCGCGAGGCGGCCGGCAAGCTGCTCGACCGCTGGTTCAACCAGCGCAACGGCGGCGGCCAATAGCCGGTAAGGCCGGCCAGCGGCGCGGCGGGCGACGCGGCCCGCCGGCCGGCGTTTCCGTAAGCGAAATGTCGGCATGGACCTTTGCCGAATTTCGATAACACGTCGTTTAATGACTCACTAGCATCGATTCTCAGAAGTGCAGACCGCCCGCCGCACGGGCGGCGGCCTGCCACCCTTGAGGAGAAACCGATGAAAGCAGAGTCGAATGGCCGGCCCGCCGCCGGCGGCAAGTCGTCCGGCCAGCCCGCGCTGCAGCAGACGCTCGGAACCTGGCAGCTGTGGGGCATCGCGGTCGGCCTCGTGATTTCCGGCGAGTACTTCGGCTGGAGCTACGGCTGGGCGAGCGCGGGCACGCTGGGCTTCGTGATCACCGCGCTGTTCATTGCGGCGATGTACACGACCTTCATCTTCAGCTTCACCGAGCTGACCACGTCGATTCCGCATGCGGGCGGGCCGTTTGCCTACGCGCGCCGCGCGTTCGGCCCGACGGGCGGCTATCTGGCCGGCGCGGCGACGCTCGTCGAATTCGTGTTCGCACCCCCTGCGATCGCGCTTGCGATCGGCGCGTACCTGCACGTGCAGTTCCCGGGGCTCGAGCCGAAGCACGCGGCGATGGGCGCGTATCTCGTGTTCATGGCGCTCAACATCGTCGGCGTGCAGATCGCCGCGACCTTCGAGCTCGTCGTCACGCTGCTCGCGATCTTCGAGCTGCTGGTGTTCATGGGCGTGGTGTCGCCGGGCTTCGCATGGAGCAACTTCGTGAAGGGCGGCTGGTCCGGCGCCGATCACTTCAGCGTCGGTTCGTTCCACGGCATGTTCGCGGCGATCCCGTTCGCGATCTGGTTCTTCCTCGCGATCGAAGGCGTCGCGATGGCCGCAGAGGAAGCGAAGAACCCGAAGCGCTCGATCCCGATCGCGTACGTGGCCGGCATCCTGACGCTCGTCATTCTCGCGATCGGCGTGATGGTGTTCGCCGGCGGCGCGGGCGACTGGACCAAGCTCGCGAACATCAACGACCCGCTGCCGCAGGCGATGAAGTACATCGTCGGCGAGAACAGCGGCTGGATGCACATGCTCGTGTGGCTCGGCCTGTTCGGCCTGGTCGCGTCGTTCCACGGGATCATCCTCGGCTATTCGCGCCAGATCTTCGCGCTGGCCCGCGAAGGCTACCTGCCGGAGTGGCTCGGCAAGGTGCACCCGCGCTTCAAGACCCCGCATCGCGCGATCCTCGCGGGCGGCGTGGTCGGCATCGCGGCGATCTACAGCGACGAGCTGATCCAGTTCGGCGGCCAGACGCTCACCGCGAACATCGTCACGATGTCGGTGTTCGGCGCGATCGTGATGTATATCGTCAGCATGGCCTCGCTGTTCAAGCTGCGCCGCACGCAGCCGAACATGGCCCGCCCGTTCCGCGCGCCGCTGTACCCGCTGTTCCCGGCGTTCGCCATCATCGCCGCGCTGATCTGCCTCGGCACGATGGTGTACTTCAACGGGCTGGTCGCGATGGTGTTCGTCGTGTTCCTCGCGCTCGGCTACGCGTACTTCCTCGCGACCCGCGCGCAGCGCGCGCATGCGCCGGGCGACGCGCTGCTCGAGGAATGAAGGTGAAGGGCCGTTGAAACGGCACCCGGCGCGCCCGCGACAGCGGCGCGCCGAAGGTTTTTGCAAGGAGACTCGCACGATGTCCTACACGGAGACGATCGGTTCGCGCACCTACCGCTTCGCGGACCTGAAGACGCTGCTCGCGAAGGCGAGCCCGCTGCGCTCCGGCGACCAGCTCGCCGGCGTCGCGGCGGCGAGCGAGGAGGAGCGCGTCGCCGCGAAGATCGCGCTCGCGGGCGTGCCGCTCAAGGCGTTCCTGAACGAAGCGCTGATTCCCTATGAAGACGACGAGGTCACGCGCCTCATCGTCGACGATCACGATGCGCAGGCGTTCGCGGAGATCTCGCACCTGACGGTCGGCGATTTCCGCAACTGGCTGCTGTCGCCCGCGGCCGACGGCGCGGCGCTCGAGCGCATCGCGCCGGGCCTCACGCCGGAGATGGTCGCGGCCGTGTCGAAGCTGATGCGCAACCAGGACCTGATCGCGGCCGCGAGAAAGCGCCGCGTCGTCACGCGCTTTCGCAACACGGTCGGGCTGCCGGGCCGGATGTCGGTGCGGCTGCAGCCGAACCACCCGACCGACGACGTGAAGGGCATCGCCGCGTCGATGCTCGACGGGCTGATGTACGGCTGCGGCGACGCGATGATCGGCATCAACCCGGCAACCGACAGCCTCGCCGCGATCGTCAAGCTGCTCGCGATGATCGACGCGTTTCGCGAGCGCTACCGGGTGCCGACGCAGTCGTGCGTGCTCACCCACGTGACCAACACGATCGCGGCGGTCGAGAAGGGCGCGCCGGTCGACCTCGTGTTCCAGTCGATCGCGGGCACCGAGAAGGCGAACGCGAGCTTCGGCATCTCGCTCGCGCTGCTCGGCGAGGCGCGCGAGGCGGCGCTGTCGCTCAAGCGCGGCACGGTCGGCAACAACCTGATGTATTTCGAAACGGGCCAGGGCAGCGCGCTGTCCGCGAACGCGCACCACGGCGTCGACCAGCAGACCTGCGAGGTGCGCGCGTATGCGGTCGCGCGCAAGTTCGAGCCGTTCCTCGTCAACACGGTGGTCGGCTTCATCGGGCCCGAATACCTGTACGACGGCAAGCAGATCATCCGCGCGGGGCTCGAGGATCACTTCTGCGGCAAGCTGCTCGGCGTGCCGATGGGCTGCGACATCTGCTACACGAATCACGCGGAGGCCGACCAGGACGACATGGACACGCTGCTGACGCTGCTCGGCGCGGCGGGCATCAACTTCATCATGGGGATTCCGGGCGCGGACGACGTGATGCTGAACTACCAGAGCACGTCGTTCCACGACCAGCTCTACGTGCGCGAGGTGCTCGGCCTGCGCCGCGCGCCGGAGTTCGAGGAGTGGCTGGAGACGATGGAGATCGCCGACGCGCACGGCGCGCTGCGCGCCGCGTCGGCCCGCGTGCCGCTGCTGGCCGGCGCGAACGAGTGGATGGGGTTGTCAGCATGAGCGACGCCGTCGAAAAGAACCCGTGGGGGCAGCTGAAGTCGTTCACGAACGCGCGGATCGCGCTCGGCCGCGCGGGCAGCAGCCTGCCGACCGCGCCGCTGCTGGCGTTCAACCTGTCGCACGCGCAGGCGCGCGACGCGGTGCACCAGCCGCTCGACGCCGATACGCTGCGGCGCGAGATCGAGGCGGCCAGCCTGCTGCCGACGCTCGGCGTGCAGAGCGCGGCGCCGGATCGCGACCACTATCTGCGCCGGCCCGATCTCGGCCGCAAGCTGTCCGACGACAGCCGTGCGCAGCTCGCCGCGCACGGCGCGGCGCTCGATGCCGCGCCCGACGTGGTGTTCGTGGTTGGCGACGGGCTGTCCGCGTTCGCGGCCGCGAAGCAGGCGCTGCCGCTTTTGCAGGCGGTGCGGCCGCGGCTCGATGCGGATGGCTGGCGCATCGGGCCGGTGATCGTCGCGCGGCAGGCGCGCGTCGCACTCGGCGACGAGATCGGCGAGCTGCTGCGCGCGAAGCTCGTCGCGATGCTGATCGGCGAGCGGCCGGGGCTCAGCTCGCCGGACAGCCTCGGCGTGTATCTCACCTGGGCGCCGCAGGTCGGCTGCCACGACGCGCTGCGCAACTGCATTTCGAACGTGCGGCCCGAAGGGCTGCCGTACGCGGCGGCCGCGCACAAGCTGCACTACCTGATGACGCATGCGCGCCGGCTCCAGCTGACGGGCGTCGGGCTCAAGGACGACAGCGACGCGCTGCTGCCGGACGCGGAAACGGCGCGGCTCGGCGCGGCGTGAGGCCCGCGCGCCTGCGTCACTTGAACAGCCGCTCGCACAGGAAATCGACGAACACCCTGAGCTTCGGCGACAACTGCCGGCTCGACGGCCACACGATCGAGAACTGCCCGGGCGCGATCCGGTAGTCGTCGAGCACGGTGACGAGCGCACCGCGCTCCAGCGCGTCGCGCGCGAGGAAGTCGGGCATGTAGCCGATGCCGAGGCCCGCGAGCACCGCGCCGCGCAGCGCTTCCATGTTGTTGCAGGTCATCGCGGCGCGCAGCTTCAGCGGCGCGCCGTCGTCGGCCGCGAGCGCCCAGTCCTGCAGCTTGCCCGTCGTCGGGAAGCAGTAGCGCACGCAGTCGTGCGCGGCGAGGTCGCGCGGCACGCGCGGCGTGCCGGCCTGCGCGAGATACGCGGGCGTCGCGCACAGCACGAACCCGAACGGGCCGAGCCGCCGCGACATCAGGCTCGAATCCGACAGCTGCCCGCTGCGGATCGCCGCGTCGAAGCCGCCTTCGACGACGTCCACCATCCTGTCGTTGAAATCCAGGTCCAGCTCGACGTCCGGGTACTGCTGCTTGAATGCGGGCAGCACCGGCAGCAGGAACCGGTAGCCGATCACCGGCAGGCTCACGCGCAGCTTGCCGCGCGGGCGCTGCGCGGATTCGGTCACCATCGCCTCGGCGTCGCGGAAATCCTCGAGGATCTGCTGGCAGCGCGCGTGGAAATGCCGGCCCTCGTCGGTGAGCGTCACGCGGCGCGTGGTGCGGTGGAACAGGCGCACGCCGAGCGACTGTTCGAGCTTCGCGATCGTCTTGCCGACCGCCGACGCCGAGATGCCGAGCGTGCGGCCGGCCGCGACGAAGCTCAGCGTTTCCGCGGTGCGGACGAACGCGACGATGCCGTTCAGGTTGTTCATCGAGGTTTCGGCGGCGGCCTTCATTTTTGAGATTAAGGAATTTTAGTCCGCTATGTCCGGAATCCTGCATGGTTTTTCCGCGATTCAATCCGAATTATCGTGTGTCGCTTCGATGGCGCCCCGGCGCCGAGTCTTCGAGGAGCAACGATGGATTCCACCTTTTCCGCCGCACCCGCGCACCGTCGCATGCTGGTGCTGGCCGCCGTGTGCGCGGCGGCCGTCGCGCTGCCGTTGAGCTTTTCCGGCGGCGCGGTCGCGACCCCCGCGATCGGCCGCGACCTGCACGGCGGGCCGGTCGCGCTGAACTGGATCACGAACGCGTTCATGCTCGCGTTCGGCAGTTTCCTGATGGCCGCCGGCGCGCTCGCGGACCAGTTCGGCCGCAAGCGCGTGTTCGCGATCGGCGTGGGCGGCTTCACGCTGCTGTCGGTCGCGCTCGCGTTCGCGCCGTCGATGCGCGCGCTCGACCTGCTGCGCGCCGCGCAGGGGCTGGCCGCCGCGGCGGCGCTGGCGGGCGGCACCGCCGCGCTCGCGCAGGAGTTCGACGGCCCGGCGCGCACGCGCGCGTTCAGCCTGCTCGGCACGACCTTCGGCATCGGCCTCGCGTTCGGCCCGGTGCTGGCCGGCTGCCTGATCGCGCGCTACGGCTGGCGCGCGATCTTCCTGACGGGCGCCGTGGCCGGCGCGCTGTCGCTCGGATTCGGGCTGCCGCGCATGCGCGAGTCGCGCGACCCGCACGCGACGGGGCTCGACTGGCCCGGCACCGCCGCGTTCACGGCCGCGCTGACGCTGTTCACGTTCGGCGTGATCGAGGCGCCGGCGCGCGGCTGGACGAGCCCGCTCGTCGTCGGCCTGCTGGCCGGCGCGGCGCTCTTCGCGGCCGCGTTCGTCGCGATCGAGGCCCGTGTCGCGCGGCCGATGCTCGACCTGTCGCTGTTCCGCATTCCGCGCTTCGTCGGCGTGCAGGTGCTGCCGGTGTCCACCTGCTGCTGCTACATCGTGCTGCTGGTCGTGCTGCCGCTGCGCTTCATCGGCATCGACGGCTTCAGCGAGATCGACGCGGGCTGGCTGATGCTCGCGATTTCCGCGCCGATGCTCGTGGTGCCGCTGGTCGCGGCGACGCTCACGCGCTGGCTGTCGGCCGGCGCGATCTCGGGCGTCGGGCTGCTGGTCGCGGCGGCGGGGCTCGGGTGGCTGAGCGTTGCGCTGCGCGGCGGCGCGGGGCCGGCGGCGATCGCGCCGATGGTCGCGATCGGCGTCGGCGCCGGGATGCCGTGGGGGCTGATGGACGGGCTGTCGGTGAGCGTCGTGCCGAAGGAGCGCGCGGGGATGGCGACCGGCATCTTCAGCACGACGCGGGTCGCGGGCGAGGGGATCGCGCTCGCGATCGCCGGCGCGGTGCTCGCGGTACTTGCGCAGGCGGGGCTGCGCGCGGCGGGCGTGGCGGGTGCGGAGAGTGCGGCGGGCGGTGCGCCGGACGCAACCGCCACGAGCGATGCGATCGTGCGGGCCGCCGCGCGGCTCGCGACCGGCGACCTCGGCGGTGCGGCCGCGGCGCTGCCGCATGCGGGGCGCGCGGTGCTGCTGCAGAGCTACACGCGCGCGTTCGATCATCTGCTGATCGGGCTCGCGGGCGTGACGGTGCTGTGCGCGGCGGTGGTGTTCGCGTTTCTCGGCGGGCGGCGCGCAGGGGCCGCGTGACGCATCTTCAGGCTGGAACGAGATTCGGCAGTCCGGCATCCGCCCGCGCGTGCGCATCGTCGACCGCGACGACGACATAGCGCTGCGCATCGGGCCACAGATGCGCCCAGCGGCGCGCGTCTTCGTCGATCGTCGCGCGGCCCTGCACGAGCCACGACGTCTCGCGCGGGAGATCGACGAACAGCTGCGCGATGGCCGGATTCACGAGCAGGTTGCCGATCGTGTTGAACAGGTTGTTGCCCGCGAAATCGGGCAGCACGAGCGTGCCTGCGTCGGGGATGTCGACGAGCGGCTCGAACGTGCCGTCGGCGCGCGGCTGGCGGCCGCGGTACGAGCAATCGCTGTCGCCCGCCGGATTCGAGGTCGCGACGATCAGGAACGCCTGCGCGCGGATGAACGCGATCGCGTCGGCGGAAAGGGGGCCGTGACGAGTCATGGGTCGGTGAGCGTGTCCGGATGCATCGAACGCAGACGCAAGCGACATGCCACGCGCCGCGCCCGCAAGCGACGCGCATCCGGCGTGCCTCAGGCGTGCCTTCGGCGCGCGCCGCCCCGCCGGCACTGTTGGAATTTCGAACGCTCCGCACGGCGCGGATCACGCCGGGTGTTCAGGTTTGGCGCAGTCGCCCGCGACACGCGCGCGAGGCGCACGGCGCAACGCCGTGCCGGCCGCATGCGGGGTGTTTGGCATGCAAGTTGCGTAAACGGACACGCGCAACCAACCGGCGCCGCATTCCGACAAGCAAAGCATGATGAACAGGAGACACTGATGAACCCGTTTGACCTGAAACAACTGGGCCTCGACGTCGAATACCCGTACCGCCAGCAGTACGACAACTACATCGGCGGCAAGTGGGTGCCGCCGGTCAAGGGCGAGTATTTCGAGAACGTGTCGCCGATCAACGGCCAGCCGTTCTGCCGCATTCCGCGCTCGAGCGCGGACGACATCGAGGTCGCGCTCGATGCCGCGCACGCCGCGCGCCGCAAGTGGGGCAAGACGTCGGTGACGGAGCGCGCGAACCTGCTGCTCGCCGCAGCCGACCGGATGGAAAAGAACCTGAAGCTGCTCGCCGTCGCGGAAACGATCGACAACGGCAAGCCGCTGCGCGAGACGATGGCCGCCGACCTGCCGCTCGCGGTCGACCACTTCCGCTATTTCGCGGGCTGCATCCGCGCGCAGGAAGGCGGCATCTCCGAGATCGACGACAACACGGTCGCGTACCACTTCCACGAGCCGGTGGGCGTCGTCGGCCAGATCATTCCGTGGAACTTCCCGCTGCTGATGGCCGCATGGAAGCTCGCGCCGGCGCTCGCGGCCGGCTGCTGCATCGTGATGAAGCCGGCCGAGCAGACGCCTGCTTCAGTGCTGGTGCTGATGGAATTGATCGGCGACCTGTTCCCGCCGGGCGTGATCAACATCGTGAACGGTTTCGGCAAGGAAGCCGGCGAAGCGCTCGCGACCAGCAAGCGCATCGCGAAGATCGCGTTCACGGGCTCGACGCCGGTCGGCAAGCACATCCTGCACGCGGCCGCCGACAACCTGATCCCGTCGACGGTCGAACTGGGCGGCAAGAGCCCGAACATCTTCTTCGCCGACGTGCTCGACCAGGACGACGCGTTCCTCGACAAGGCGCTCGAAGGGCTCGCGATGTTCGCGCTGAACCAGGGCGAGGTGTGCACGTGCCCGTCGCGCGTGCTGATCCAGGAATCGATCTACGAGCGCTTCATCGAGAAGGCGGTCGCGCGCGTCGAGCGCATCAAGGCCGGCCATCCGCTCGACCTGCAGACGATGATCGGCGCGCAGGCGTCGCAGCAGCAGCTCGACAAGATCCTGTCCTACATCGACATCGGCCGCGGCGAAGGCGCGCAATGCCTGACGGGCGGCGAGCGCACGGCGCCGGCGGCCGAACTCGGCACGGGCTATTACGTGAAGCCGACGATGCTGCTCGGCAACAACAAGATGCGCGTGTTCCAGGAAGAGATCTTCGGGCCGGTCGCGTCGGTGATGACGTTCAAGGACGAGCAGGACGCGATCGAACTCGCGAACGACACGTTCTACGGCCTCGGCGCGGGCGTGTGGACCCGCAACGGCACGCGTGCGTACCGGATGGGCCGCGAGATCGAGGCCGGCCGCGTGTGGACCAACTGCTATCACCTGTATCCCGCGCATGCGGCGTTCGGCGGGTACAAGCAGTCGGGCATCGGTCGCGAGACCCACAAGACGGCGCTGTCGAACTACCAGCAGACGAAGTGCCTGCTGGTCAGCTACCAGGCCGAGGCGCTCGGGTTCTTCTGATCGGAGCGGGGGGGCGGGCGCGGGCCGGCCGCAGCGATGCAGGTTGCGGCCGGCCCGGCGTCGGTGGCTCGCCGGTGGCGGTGTCGCCGGCGCAACCCGCAAGGAGCCGACATGGCGGAACCCGTTCGACCGGCCTCCCGGCATCCGGTTTTTCACGACGGCGAACTCGACGCGCATCGCCGCTTCGGCGTCGCGGACGAAGCCGAGCGCATGCGCGATGTCGTCACCACGCGGGTGAGCATCGGCGTGCGGCAATTCATCGAGGCGCAGCCGTTCATGTTCGTCGCCGTCGGCGCCGGTGGCGACGCGCGCGTGAGTTGCGACATCGTGCAATCGATGCGCGACGCGCAGGGCGAACGGCTGCCGGTCGTCCGGGTGGTTGACACGAAGACGCTGCGCTTCGCGCTGCCGCGCGCGGCCGGGCCGCAAGGGCGGATCTGCGCGGCGCGATGCGACGACAACGGCGTCGGGCTGCTGTTCGTCGATTTCCTGCGCGGGATTCGCTACCGGATCAACGGCCGGGCCGTCGTGCGCGAGGGTTTGCCGGACAGTGACGCGATGCCGTGGCCGGCGGATTGCCCGATCGTCGAGCTGACGGTCGCGCAGGCCTACGGCAATTGCGGCACGCGCGTCGTGCGGCTGCGGCCCGGCGGCGGCGCGTGACCGGGCCGGCGGCGCGCACGACGCCCGGCGGCCGCACCAGCCGGGTGCGCGCGGCGCGCCATCCCGGTCAGTACGCATTGCGCGGCCGGGCGCGCCGTCGTTGAATGACGGGCATTCCGCCGGATCGCGTATCGAACATGCGCGATTCGGCACGGGACTTGCATGGTTTGCGGGGTTCCGGGGCGACAGGAGAAGGACGATGAACGATCGAGTGGCAGGCGCCGGCGAACCGACCGCCGAGGACACGCGGTGCAGCGCGCAAGGCGACGACGTGCCGGCCGGGCAGGCCGTCGTCAGCGTCGCGCACGATGCCGACGAGCAGGCGCGCAACCTGATCGGCTGGCGGCAAACTTACGATCAGCTTGCGGCGGGCCGCTTCGTCGGCACGCTGACCGAGCTGCCGCTCGACACGATGAAGCTGTTCCGCGAATCGACGAGCCACACGCTGCGCCAGGCGTGCGAAGTGCGCGGCGATGCGTACTGGTTCGGCATCCCGCTCGTGCGCGACGGCGGCGCGCGCGTCGACGCGCAGCGGATCGACGCCGGCGCGCTCGCATTCCGCCCCGGCAACGTCGAATTCGAATTGCTGACGCCCGCGCAGTTCGCGATCTATGGCGTGGTGGTGCGCGGCGACGTGCTGCGCCGCTATGCGGAGCAGGTCGAGCACTGCGGGCTCGACGAGCGGCTGCCGACGCAAAGCGTCGTGCAAGTCGGCGAGGCGCGGCTCACGCGGCTGTGCACGCTGCTCGGCCAGCGGCTCGACGACGCGGCCGCCGCCGTCGCGCCGCTGCCGGACCCGCAGCGCAACGACCTGCAGGCCGAGGTGCTCGCCGCGCTGTTCGACGTGTGCGCGCTGCCCGCCGACGGCGCGGCCGGCACGGCGCTCGCCCGCCGGCGCTGGATCGTCGAGCAGGCGCGCGACTACGTGCTCGCGCATCGCACGCGCCCGGTCGGCGTGCCGGAGCTGTGCGAGCAACTGCACGTGAGCCGCCGCACGCTGCAGTACTGCTTCCAGGACGTGCTCGGAATGGCGCCCGCGACCTATCTGCGCACGCTGCGCCTGAACGGCGCGCGGCGCGACCTGTGCGGCCGCGCGGCGGAATCGGTGCAGGACGTCGCCGAGGCGTGGGGCTTCTGGCACCTGAGCCAGTTCGCGACCGACTACCGGCGGATGTTCGGCAAGCGGCCGTCGGAAGCGCTGCGCGACAGCGCGGTGATGGTCGCGGCGGGGTGAGTCGGGCGCATTGCCTCCGGAACGTCACCCCTGATCGACCGCCGCCCGGCGCGGTGCCGGCCAGTCGAGCGCATCCCAATCGAGCGCGCGATACGCCGCGTCGACTGCCGCGAGATCGTCCGGTGCTTCGCTGCGATGAATCCCGCGCAGCGCGTCCGGCACGTCGAGGGCGACCGGCACGCAATGCGGATAGTCACGCATGCGCAAGCCCGGCGCGATCGTCGTGAAGCAGGCGAGCGTCGGCACGTCGAAACCGTCGGCGAGATGGAGCGCCGCCGTATCCGACGAGAACAGCATGTTCGCGCCCCTGACCCACGCGATGAAGGCCGCGGTATCGCGGGCGAACGGGCTCACATCGGTATAAGCCGGATGCGCGAGCGGCTCGAAGCCGACGACGGGCAGCCCGTAGCGCCGCGCGAGCCGCTCGACGCACGCGGCGCGCAACGCGGGCGGCACGCTGCGCACGGCGGTGCTCGCGCTCGGGCAGAACAGCACGTACGGCCGTCGCCACACCTCCGGCAGCGCGGGCAGCGGCAGCCGCGCGAGCCAGCGGTTGCGCTTCGCTGCTGCGGGCACGGCGGCCGGCTCCGCGCCGAGCGCCGCGAGAAAGAAGTCGATCATCGGCAGCCGCGCGAAATCCGGCCAGTAAAGGTGGTTGCCGACATCGATGCGGATCGCGCCGGCCGGCAGCGTGTCGGCCGGCCACGGCAGCGTGTGCGCCGGCGCGACGACGCCGGCCGCGAGCGCGTACAGCGCGTCGACATGGCGCGGCGCGCGGGCCGGGCGGTACAGCGTGAAGCGCAGCCCCGGGTGCGCGTCGCGCAGCGCGGCGAGCGCGGTCAGGCCGATCACCGAATCGCCGAGCGCGACGCCCATCCCGTTGATCACGTGCACGTGCAGCGTGCCGTCGTAAGCGAGCCGGAACGGCTGCGTGGCGGCGTGCAGCAGGCCCAGCGCGGGCGCGGCCGGCACGTGGCCGGCCGCGGCGCCGTGATCATGTTCGAGATCGTAGGGGGCGACGAGCGTGCGGTCCGGCGCGAGCAGCGTGCCGGGCCAGACGAGCGCGTCGCCTGCCGACAGCGCATCGCCCGCCGCGCACGCGCCCATCGTCATGCGCCGCGCGCGCGGCGGCCCTGTTCGCGGATCTGTTCGAGCGTCGCGGCCGGCGTGCTCGCGTCCTGCGGCACGCGGATCTCGATCAGCGCCGGCAGCCCGCAGGCCAGCGCGCGCTCGAGCGCGGGCGCGAACTCGGCGGTGCGCTCGACCGTTTCGCCGTGCGCGCCGAACGCGCGCGCATACGCGGCGAAATCCGGGTTCGTGAGCCCGGTGCCGTGCACGCGGCCCGGATAGTTGCGCTCCTGATGCATGCGGATCGTGCCGAAATGCCCGTTGTTGACGACGATCACGACGATGTTCAGCCCGTATTGCATCGCGGTCGCGAGCTCGTTGCCGGCCATCATGAAGCAGCCGTCGCCGGCGAGCGCGACGACCGTTCGCGACGGGTACAGCGACTTCGCGGCGAGCGCGGCCGGCACCCCGTAGCCCATCGCGCCGCTGGTCGGCGCGAGCTGCGAGCGGAAGTGCCGGTACGCGAAGTGCCGGTGCAGCCAGATCGCGTAATTGCCCGCGCCGTTGGTCAGGATCGCGTCGTGCGGCAGGCGCTCGCGCAGCTGCGTCATCACGTCGCCGAGCTGGACGTCGCCGGGCATCGGCAGCGGCGCGTGCCAGTCGAGATAGGCGCGATGCGCGTCGGCCGCGCTGCCGGCCCACGCGGGCGTGGGCGGCGGCTCGAGCACGGCGAGCAGCGCCGTGATTTCCGGCATGCCCGACACGATCGGCAGGTCGGCCGCGTAGACCCGGCCGAGCTCGTCCGCGCCCTGGTGGACGTGGATCAGCGTCTGGCGCGTCTTCGGGATCTCGAGCAGCGTGTAGCCGCCGGTGGTCGCCTCGCCGAGGCGGGGGCCGAGTGCGAACAGCAGGTCGGCTTCGCGGATGCGCCGCGCCAGCGCCGGGTTGATGCCGAGGCCGACGTCGCCCGCGTAGTTCGGGTGCGCGTTGTCGACGGTGTCCTGATAGCGGAACGCGCACGCGACCGGCAACTGCCAGCGCTCGACGAAGCTGCGCAGGTTCGCGCACGCGTCGGTCGTCCAGCCGCTGCCGCCGACCACGACGAACGGCCGTTCCGCGCGCGCGAGCCGCTCGCGCAGCTCGTCGATCTGCGCGGCGGACGGCGCGGCCGCAATGCGCTTCGCGGGCGGCGCGACCGGCTGCGGCGCGCACGGCTCGGACAGCACGTCCTCGGGCAGCGCGAGCACGACCGGGCCGGGGCGGCCGGCGGTCGCGACGTGGAATGCGTGGCTCAGGTATTCCGGCAGGCGGCGCGGATCGTCGACCTGCGCGACCCATTTCGCCATCTCGCCGAACATGCGGCGGTAGTCGATTTCCTGGAACGCCTCGCGATCGAGATGCTCGCGCGCGCACTGGCCGATGAACAGGATCATCGGCGTCGAATCCTGGAAGGCGGTGTGCACGCCGATCGACGCGTGCGTCGCGCCTGGCCCGCGCGTGACGAACGCGATGCCGGGGCGGCCGGTCAGCTTGCCGACCGCCTCCGCCATGTTCGCGGCGGCCGCCTCGTGGCGGCAGACCACCGTCTGGATGCGCGCGGTGTGGTCCGCCAGCGCATCGAGCACGGCGAGAAAACTCTCGCCCGGCACGCAGAACACGCGTTCGACGTGATTGGCGAGCAACGCATCGACGAGCAGGCGCGCGCCGTTGACGCCGCGCGGCTCGAGATCCTCGGAATGCGACATGGGATGCCGTCTCCCTGGGTAGCGGGACGTACAGCTTACGCCGGTTCGGGGGAGGGTGAAAAGTGTCGGAACGCGGATGGAGAAGGATCGGCGATTGGCCGGAAGGCCAGCTTGCGCGCGTGTTGCGACCGATCAAAAGTGTCACATCGGTGCCGAGTCGAATGCCGACCCGGATCGCTGAAACGATGCTGCCAATTAACAGTAAGATGGTCGATCATTCAATAGTAAAGTGTCCCTCTGAATCATCGATGGGGTCGAGCATCATCATGGCAACCGAAACGATCGACCAGAAGACACTCACGCAGCTTGTCGAGGCGGGCGCCGTGCGCAACGCGCGCGTGGTGGGCCGCGGCAACGGCTGGGCCGTCGCGGCCTGCTATGGCACCACCGAGCGCTTTCTGTCGGCCAGACGCGGCGACGTGCGCGTGTTTCGCCGATTCGAAACGCTGGTGGGTTTTCTGCGCGAGATCGGCATCAGCCGATTCGACGTGGACGCGTCGGATTTCGATCCCGATGCTGCCGGTCGAGCCACCCGGCCCGATCGCGCGGTCGCGCTGAAAGCGGCGCACGAGGCGGCGGCTTACGATCGCTGGTTGCGCGAGCAGGTGCAGCAGGCCCTGGACGACCCGCGGCCGTCCATTCCCGACGCCGAGGTCAAGGCCGAGTTTGCTTCGCGTCGTGAGGCGCTGCGACAGCGGATCGCGAAGCAAGGGGGCAAGGCTTGACGTTCGCGCTGCACTGGAATCCGAACGCATGCGAGGATCGTGGCGCCATCATGGACTTCATCGGCCAGGACAACCCGGTGGCCGCGCTGGAGCTGGACGAACGGATCGATGAAATGGTCGAGGCACTGCCGGCGCATCCCGAGCTGTGTCGGCCGGGGCGCGTGCAGGGCACTCGCGAGTTGGTGATTGCGCCGAACGACGTGCTCGTGTATCGCATTCGGCGCGCTGAAGGCGCCATCGAGATTCTGCGCGTGCTGCATGCGCGACGGCAGTGGCCGTAACAAAAATGGGAGACGGCAATGAAACTCACCCGAATGTTCACATCCGGCAACGCCCAAGCCGTGTGCATCCCCGCCGATCTGGCCTGCGAGCGCAGCGACATCGAACGCGAAATCGAGCGCGTGGGCAATGAAATTCGTATTCGACCGATGCGGCGTTCGTTGGCGGACGTGCTCGAGAAGTTTGCGACATTCGGGCCGGATTTCATGGCCGACGGCCGCGGCGGGCAGGAGCACGCCAGGCGCGAGGGCCGGTGATGCCGTGCCCGCGCCTGCCCGACCGTGCCGCCATCAGCACTCGACGATATTCACCGCGAGCCCGCCGCGCGACGTTTCCTTGTACTTCGTCTTCATGTCGGCGCCGGTTTCGCGCATCGTCTTGATCACCGAGTCGAGCGACACGTAGTGCGTGCCGTCGCCGCGCAGCGCCATGCGCGCCGCGTTGACGGCCTTCACCGACGCCATCGCGTTGCGCTCGATGCACGGGATCTGCACCATCCCGCCGACCGGGTCGCAGGTGAGGCCGAGGTTGTGCTCCATGCCGATCTCGGCTGCGTTCTCGACCTGGCGCGGCGTGCCGCCGAGCACCGCGGCGAGCGCGCCCGCCGCCATCGAGCACGCGACCCCGACTTCGCCCTGGCAGCCCACTTCCGCGCCCGAAATCGACGCGTTCAGCTTGTACAGCACGCCGATCGCGGCGGCCGTCAGCAGGAAGTCGATCACGCCCTGTTCGTTCGCGCCCGGCGTGAAGCGCGTGTAGTAGTGCAGCACCGCCGGGATGATGCCGGCCGCGCCGTTGGTCGGCGCGGTCACGACGCGCCCGCCGGCCGCGTTCTCCTCGTTCACCGCGATCGCGTACAGGTTGATCCAGTCGATCATCGACAGCGGATCCTGCAGCGCGCGCTCCGGGCTGCCGGTCAGCGCGCGGTACAGCTGCGGCGCGCGGCGCTTCACCTGGAACGGGCCGGGCAGGTTGCCCTCGGCGTCCGGGTTGCCGATCCCGCAGCCGCGCGACACGCACGACTGCATCACGCTCCAGATCTTCAGCAGGCCGTCGCGGGTTTCTTCCTCGGTGTGCCACGCACGCTCGTTTTCCCACATCAGCTGCGCGATCGACTTGCCGGTCGCTTCCGTCAGCGCGAGCAGCTCAGCCGCCGAGCGGAACGGGTGCGTCATCTGCTCGGCCGCGCTCAGCACCTTGGTGTTCGGCGCGCCGGCCGTCACGACGAAGCCGCCGCCGACCGACAGGTAGGTGCGCTCGACGAGCACCGCGCCGCTCGCGTCGGTCGCGCGCAGCTTCATCCCGTTCGGGTGCTCGGGCAGCGCCTGGCGGTAGAACGCGATGTGTTCCTTGAGGACGAACGGAATCGGATGCTTGCCGAGCAGCGCGAGCGTCTTCGACGCGCGCACCGCGTCGAGGCGCTCGGCAATCGTGTCGGGATCGACGGTGTCGGGCGCGTCGCCGAGCAGGCCGAGCATCACGCCGCGGTCGGTGCCGTGGCCCTTGCCGGTCGCGCCGAGCGAGCCGTACAGCTCGACCTTCACGTTTGCCGTGGCGTCGAGCTGCCCGTCGCGCTCGAGGCCCTGGACGAACATCAGCGCGGCGCGCATCGGGCCGACCGTGTGCGAGCTGGACGGGCCGATGCCGATCTTGAAGAGGTCAAACACGCTGACTGCCATTTCGTTTCCTGTATTGCTGTAATAAGTCTAGCGCGCCTGCAGCGGCAAGCACGCGGCTAGCCATGCGGGCGGCGTCGGGGAGAGCTGCCGCGCGACGCGGGCGTAGCGCCCGTCGAGGCGCGCGGCCAGATGAAACAGTTCGGTGGCGTTTTTCGGGTCCCACTGCCCCGTGTAGCCCGGAATCCCGGCTTCGCGGCGCTTCGCGTCGAACGGCACCGGCGAGTGCACGAATTCCTCGTGCGTCTTCTCGCCGAGCGCATACGGCACGAGCCAGTCGAGCGCGGCGGCGAGCGTCGCGCCGTTCGAGCCCTTTTCGCGCAGCCAGTTGCGGTTGAAGCGGCGCGCGGCCAGCGCGGCGGTCGCGAGCGGCTGCAGGTCGTAGACGGCGTAATGCAGCGCGTCGCGTTCCGTGAAGTCGTAGGTCGTGCCGTCCGCGCCGATGTTGTCGGCGAGATGCTCGACGAACAGCCGCTGCGCGGCGTTCATCATCTTGCGATCGCCGAGCGTGAACGCGGACAGCGCGATCAGCTTGATCCGGTGGCTCTGCCAGTTGTTGCGCCAGGTGCCGGCGAGCGGGCGCGGCTGCGCGTCGATCCGCTCGACGTAGCCGGCGCCGAGCTTCGCGATGAACGCCGACGCCGCGTTGCGGGTCTTTACCGGCAGCGCGCTGGCCGTCATGTCGTACGCGAGGATCAGGCCGTCGAAGCGCGTCTCGTCGATCGGGTTGAAACCCGGCTGGTAGGTTGCCACCCACGCGGACAGGAAGCGGTCGACGAACTGCAGGTAGCGCGCGTCGTTCGTCACGCGCCACGCGAGCGCGGCGTCGCGCATCAGCTCCATGTCCTTCAGCGCGGCGGCGCTCTGGTCGTAGATGCCTTCGTGCGGCAGCGTGCCTTCGGTGTGCACGCGCGGCTGCGCCTTCGGCTGCTCGCCGAGATGCGCGTCGACGCCGTGGATCAGCGCCTGCACGCCCGGCTCGCCCTGCGTCGTCTCGCTCGACTGCAACGCCGGCGCCGCGCAGAAATTCATCGCCGCGCGCGCGCTGCCTGCCGCGCCGAAACCGGCGGCGGCGATCGACAGCGACGCGGCGAGCGTCGGCACCCACGCGCGGGCGCGCGCGCGCCGCGCGCCGTGGTCCGGAAACATCGAACGCACCATGCGGAACTCCTTCATTGGCTGGATCGCGTGTGATGTTAGCCGGATTGACGCGCGCGCGTGAGCCGCTTCGGCTGCGCATGCAAAAACCGCACGCAACCGGGGTTGCGTGCGGTGTGCCGTCAGCATGGTGCGGGCGAACCCTGGAACGGCGCGCGCGTTACGCGTATTCCGACATCGGCACGCACGAGCAGAACAGGTTGCGGTCGCCATAGGCGTTGTCCGCGCGGCCGACCGGCGGCCAGTACTTGTTCGTGCCGAGCGACGCGACCGGGTACGCGGCCTGCTCGCGCGAATACGCGTGCGGCCAGTCGTTCGCGGTGACCACGGCCGCCGTGTGCGGCGCGTGACGCAGCGGGTTGTCCTCGCGGTCGGCGCGGCCTTCCTCGACGGCGCGGATTTCCTCGCGGATCGCGATCATCGCGGCGATGAAGCGGTCGAGCTCCTCCTGCGATTCCGATTCGGTCGGCTCGACCATCAGCGTGCCCGGCACCGGGAAGCTCATCGTCGGCGCGTGGAAGCCGTAGTCCATCAGGCGCTTGGCGACGTCGTCGACGCTGATGCCGCTCGATTCCTTGATCGGACGCAGGTCGAGAATGCACTCGTGCGCGACCAGCCCGCCCGGGCCCGAATACAGCACCGGGTAGTGCGGCGCGAGGCGCTTCGCGATGTAGTTCGCGTTGAGGATCGCGGTTTCCGTCGCGGCGGTGAGGTTCTTCGCGCCCATCATCGCGATGTACATCCACGAGATCGGCAGGATCGACGCCGAGCCGTACGGGGCGGCCGACACCGCGCCGATGCCTTCCTCGCCGCGCGCGTAGCCGGTCGAGCGCTGGTTCGGCAGGAACTTCGCGAGGTGCGCGCCCACCGCGACCGGGCCGACGCCCGGGCCGCCGCCGCCGTGCGGGATGCAGAAGGTCTTGTGCAGGTTCAGGTGCGACACGTCGCCGCCGAACTGGCCCGGCGCGGTCAGGCCGACCATCGCGTTCATGTTCGCGCCGTCGACGTACACCTGGCCGCCGTGCGCATGCACGATCTCGCAGATCTCGCGGACGTTCTGCTCGAACACGCCGTGCGTCGACGGATACGTGATCATGATCGCCGCGAGGTCCTTCGCATGCTCGTCGGCCTTCGCCTTCAGGTCGGCGATGTCGACGTTGCCCTGCGCGTCGCACGCGACCACCACGACCTTCATGCCGGCCATGTGCGCCGAGGCCGGGTTGGTGCCGTGCGCCGATGCGGGGATCAGGCACACGTCGCGGTGGCTCTCGCCGCGCGACGCGTGGTACGCGTGGATGATCAGGAGGCCCGCGTACTCGCCCTGCGAGCCCGCGTTCGGCTGCAGCGACACGGCCGCGTAGCCGGTTGCCGCGACGAGCATCTGCTCGAGCTGGTCGATCATCTCGCGGTAGCCGACGGTCTGCTCGGCCGGCGCGAACGGGTGGATCTGGCCGAATTCCGGCCACGTGACGGGCAGCATTTCCGACGTCGCGTTCAGCTTCATCGTGCACGAGCCGAGCGGGATCATCGAGCGGTCGAGTGCGAGATCCTTGTCCGACAGGCTGCGCAGGTAGCGCAGCATTTCCGTTTCCGAATGGTGGCGGTTGAACACGTGGTGCGTCAGGTACGCGCTCGTGCGTTCGAGGCCGGCCGGCAGCGCGGCGATGCCGGCGAGGCCGGCGTCGAGCGCGTCGACGTCGGGCGCGGTGCCGCCCGCGGCCTGCGCGAACACGGCGAGCAGGTCGGCGAGGTCGTCGCGGGTGGTCGTCTCGTCGACCGAGATGCCGACCTGCGTGGCGCTCACGCGGCGCAGGTTGATGCGCTTCGCGTTCGCGAGCGCGTGGACCTGTTCGGTGCGCGCGCCGGTGTCGATCGTCAGCGTGTCGAAGAACGTGTCGTTGACGGTCGCGAAGCCGAGCTGCTTGACGCCGGCCGCGAGCAGCGCCGCGATGCGGTTCACGCGCAGCGCGATCGTCTTCAGGCCGTGCGGGCCGTGGTAGACCGCGTACATGCTCGCCATGATCGCGAGCAGCGCCTGCGCGGTACACACGTTCGAGGTCGCCTTCTCGCGGCGGATGTGCTGTTCGCGGGTCTGCAGCGCGAGGCGCAGCGCGGGCTTGCCCTGCGCGTCGACGGTCACGCCGACGAGGCGGCCCGGCATCTGGCGCTTGAATTCGTCGCGCACCGCGAGGTACGCGGCGTGCGGGCCGCCGAAGCCCATCGGCACGCCGAAGCGCTGCGTGTTGCCGACCGCGACGTCCGCGCCCCATTCGCCGGGCGGCGTCAGCACGGTGAGCGCGAGCAGGTCGGCCGCGACGACCACGTGGCCGCCGGCCGCGTGGATCGCTTCGGTGAGCGCGCGGTAGTCGCGCACGTCGCCGTTCACGCCCGGGTATTGCAGCAGCACGCCGAACGCGTTCGACTGCGCGGCGTCGGCCGCCGGGCCCGTGACGACTTCGATGCCGACCGGCAGCGCGCGGGTGCGGACCACTTCGAGCGTTTGCGGCAGCACGTCGTCGGCGACGTAGAAGATGTTCGACTTCGGCTTGCCGGTGCGCTGCAGCAGCGTCATCGCCTCGGCCGCGGCGGTTGCTTCGTCGAGCAGCGACGCGTTCGAGATCGCGAGGCCCGTCAGGTCGGCGACCATCTGCTGGAAGTTCAGGAGCGCCTCGAGGCGGCCCTGGGAAATTTCGGGCTGGTACGGCGTGTAGGCCGTGTACCACGCCGGGTTTTCGAGCACGTTGCGCAGGATCACCGCGGGGGTGTGCGTGTCGTAGTAGCCCTGGCCGATGTAGGAGCGGAACACCTGGTTCTTGCCTGCGAGCTCGCGCAGCGCGGCGAGCGCTTCGGCTTCGCTTTTCGGCTGCACGAACGGGCCGAGCGGCAGCGTTTCGGCGCGGCGGATCGAC
Source organism: Burkholderia stagnalis (assembly GCF_902830275.1). GTDB lineage: Bacteria > Pseudomonadota > Gammaproteobacteria > Burkholderiales > Burkholderiaceae > Burkholderia > Burkholderia stagnalis. The sequence goes on from NZ_CADESW010000007.1 coordinate 176,659, forward strand.
GCGGGAATCACGGCGTCGATCAGGGCGGCGCGCGACGCGAAGCCGAGCGTGTCGAGCATGGCCTGCTGGCTGGCGGCGTCGGGGCCGATATGGCGTTCGGCGAACGCGTCGTGCGTTTCGAGCGCGGCGAGCGAGAGGGGCGTGCGGTTCATCAGGCGGTCCGGGTGTTCGAGCTTCATGGCGTGACTCTGGTCCCGCGCGGGCCGGCTGGCCGGCCCCGCGCGGTTTCGGGTGAGGGGATTAGTCGATCAGCTTGCTGTAGGCAGCGGCGTCGAGCAGGTTGTCGGTCGATGCGCCGTCGGCGAGCTTGATCTTGAACAGCCACGTGTCGTACGCGTCGCTGTTCACTTCTTCCGGCGTGTCGACGGCGTCCGCGTTGATCGCGACCACTTCGCCCGTCACGGGCGAATAGATGTCCGACGCGGCTTTCACCGATTCGACGACGCCGATCGCGTCGCCTGCCTTCACCTGCTTGCCGACTGCCGGCAGTTCGAGGAAAACGATGTCGCCGAGCGTGCTTTGCGCGTGGTCGGTGATGCCGATCGTCAGCGTGCCGTCGGCTTCGGTGCGGATCCACTCGTGTTCGTCGGTGTACTTGAGTTCGGCCGGAACGTTGCTCATCGGATGCTCCTGAATAGAAAGGGTGTGATTCTTCGTTCTGGCGCACCGTGACGGTGCGCCGGGTGTGGGTCGCCGGGCGCCATGCCGCCCGGCCCTCGGGGTCGTTACGCAGCGAGGACCTTGCCGTTGCGCACGAACGGCAGTTTTACCACGCGCGCGGGAAGTTGCTTGTCGCGAATCTGCACGTGCACGGTGTCGCCGATCTGCACGGCCGCGGGCACGCGCGCGAAGGCGATCGATTCCTGCATCGACGGCGAGAAGGTGCCGCTCGTGATCTCGCCTTCGCCGTGCGGCGTGACGACTTTCTGGTGCGCGCGCAGCACGCCGCCCGCCTTGCCGTTCTCCTTCTGCAGGATCAGGCCGACGAACGCGGCGCGCGAGCCGTCGCGCTCCAGCGCGTCGCGGCCGACGAACGCGCGCGGCGCGCTGAGGTCGACCGTCCACGCGAGGCCCGCGTCGAGCGGGGAGACGGTTTCGTCCATGTCCTGGCCGTACAGGTTCATGCCGGCCTCGAGGCGCAGCGTGTCGCGCGCGCCGAGCCCGCACGGCCGCACGCCGTTCTGCTGCAGCGCGTTCCACAGCGCCTCGACGTGCAGGGCCGGGACGATCACCTCGAAGCCGTCCTCGCCGGTATAGCCGGTGCGCGCGATGGTGAGATCGCCGAACGGCGTGCCCGCGACCTGCGCGGCATTGAACGGCTTCAGCTCGCTCGTCGCGGCGCGCGCGGCGGGCAGCGTCGCCCAGGCCTTTTCGCGGGCGTTCGGGCCCTGCACGGCGACGATCGCGAAATCGCGGCGCGGCGCGATCGTCAGGCCGTAGCCGCCTTGCTCGTTGAGCTGGTTGAACCACGCGATGTCCTTCTCGGCGGTGCCGGCGTTGACGACGACGCGGAAGAAATCCTCGGTGAAGTAATAGACGATCAGGTCGTCGATGACGCCGCCCTGCGGGTTGAGCAGGCACGAGTAGAGCGCCTTGCCGGGCGTCTTCAGCCTGCCGACGTGGTTCGCGATCGCGTGCTCGAAGAACGCGCGCACGCGGCTGCCGGTGAAATCGACGACGCACATGTGCGACACGTCGAACATGCCGGCATCGGTGCGCACGGCCTGGTGTTCGTCGATCTGCGAGCCGTAGTTGACGGGCATGTCCCAGCCGCCGAAATCGACCATGCGAGCGTTGAGCGCACGGTGCGCGGCGTTGAGCGGGGTATGTTTGAGTGCGGTCATCGGGGTCTCAGGCAAGGCGCTTGCGCGCGGGACAATACGGCGATGTCGTCGACTGCCGCGGCCCATGGCCTGCGGACGGTCCTGTACATGCCCCTCTGTCCTCGATACCTGAGAGATTGCGCCGCGGGCGTGGCCCGGCGAACGCGCGCCCCTTCGGTGGGCAGCTTGCCCGCGCTGCTTGTGCGCAACGGGCTACTGCCGCTCTCCAGAGTGCGAAACTCGCGGCCTGCGCGATGCGCAGGCGGGTTGCTTCGACGCGGCCGGTCCTTTTGCCTGAGAGTTTGCGGGTGTGCCCCTTCGGCGGCGCGACCGGCGTTGCAGCGATGCGGTCACGCGCTCTCCCGACGCGTGCGGGCGACTGTACGCGAGCGGGTGAGGCTTGTCAATTTGGTCAAATCCTTGTCGCTTCGCGACAAGCGGCGGCGCGGGCGCCGCCGCTTTCCGGCCGGCTGCCGGCGCGGGCCTCACTCGCCGATCGCGCGCGCCGCGGTGTCGAGTTCCTGGTTCAGCACGCGCTGCTCGTCGGCCGACAGGCCGCCGCCGTGCTGCGTGGCCATGTCGGTCGATTCCTGGCGGATCACGTCGAGCCGGCGATGCAGCGCGGCGCCCTGCGGCGGCGGGTAGTAGCCGCCGTTGACGCGCGCGTCGATCCGGCGGCCGAGGTTGTCGATGCGGTTCTGGATCTGCTGCATCCGCTCGTAGCCGACGACCGGCGGCGGCGGGCTGACCGGCGGGGCCACCGGCGGATTGACCTGCGGGGCGGGGCGGGGCTGGGGCGCCGGGCGACGCTGCTGCGGCTGCACGATACACGCCGCGAGCGCGGAAACCAGGGCGCAGCACACTGCCGCGCGAATCAACCGTTGCATCACTTTCTCCTGACGGTTTGGTGTCGGATCGACTTTTTCGAGAAACGCTTCAGACCGGGGCACCGCTGACTTTCGTTCCCGCACCATTTGTAACGGATTGTTCCGGCGGCGGCGACGCGCGCGGTTTCAGACCGTCTTGCGCACGAACGGCAGGCGGCGGCCGTCGTGCTCGCTTTGCGCGGCGAGCTCGATGATCGTCATCACGTCGACCGCGTCCTGCGGCGTGACCGGGAACGGAGCACCGTCGCGGACCGACGCGGCGAGCGCGCGATAGAACTCCGCGTACTGGCCGTCGAGCGTCGGCAGCGGGCGCTCGGTTTCGATATCGCCGTCGAGCACGCGCAGCACGCCGGGCGGGTTGCCGCCGCCGAATTCGACGTGGTCGGGCGTGAGCCCCGCCTTCAGCTGGTCTTCCTGCGTGTCGAGCCCGAACTTCTGGTAGCTGCCGCGCGTGCCGTGCAGCGTGAAGCGCGCCGGCTCGATCGCCGACAGCGCGCTGGCGTGCAGCGCGACGTCCTTGTCCGGATAGCCGAGCAGCAGGTGCACGAAATCGGGCGCGGTGCCGTTGTCGCGGCGAGTCTTGACGGTCGCGCTCACCGTGTCGGGCAGGCCGAACAGCGCGAGCGCCTGGTCGATCAGGTGCGGGCCGAGATCGAGCAGCAGGCCGCCGCCGCGCGCGGCTTCCTCGCGCCAGCGCACGCGCACCTGCGGCCGGAAGCGGTCGAAGTGCGACGCGACATACGTGATGCGGCCGAGCTCGCCGGAATCGACGAGGCGGCGCACGGTGAGGAAATCGCCGTCCCAGCGGCGGTTGTGGAACGGCGCGAACACGCGGCTGCGGGCGTTCGCGAGGCGCGCGAGCGCGAGCGCCTCGTCGGAGGTGAGCGTCACCGGCTTGTCGACCACCACGTGGCGGCCGGCTTCGAGCACCCGGCGCGCGAGCGGGAAGTGGGTGTCGTTCGGCGTGGCGATCACCACGCATTCGATGTCGTCGAGCGCCAGCAGCGCGTCGAGGTCGGCCACGATGCGGGCATCGGGATACGCGGCGCTCGCGCGCGCCGGCTGCCCGGTGGCGATCGCGGCGACCTGCGTGCGGCCGCTCGCCGCGATCACCGGCGCGTGGAACGTCGCGCCGGCGAAACCGAAACCCATCAGACCAATCCTGAGCAATGACGACATGGCAATCCTTGGCAACGAGCGAAACGAGGGCGGCGCGCCGGAAGCGGCGCGGTGACGACCGGCTATTTTGGCATGGCGCCGATGCGTGGTCGGTCGCTTTTCGTCAAAGGGGACGGGATGGCGAACGGGGCGGGCGGGCAAAGGGCCGGGGCCGCCGCGCTGCCTGCATGGTCGTGCGGCGCCGCCCCTCGCGGCGCAAAACCGGCTGAACGGACGGGGCCGCGCGCCGCGATCCGCCCGCCCGGCCCCGTCCGGCGGGGCTCCGGAATTCGCCGCTCCGGGCGTGTTAACATGCGCGTCCTGCCCGCGCGTTCGCATGCTCGACCTCGCGCCCCGCGCACGGCATCCTCCCGGCGTCCCGCCGTCAACCGCAACACCATCCGCAATCATGTCCGCAGGCCTCAATCCCGCCCAGAACGAAGCGGTGCGCTATCTCGACGGTCCGTGCCTCGTGCTCGCCGGTGCAGGCAGCGGCAAGACCCGCGTGATCACGCAGAAGATCGCGCACCTGATCGAAGCGAAAGGCTTCGAGCCGCGCCACATCGCCGCCGTCACGTTCACGAACAAGGCGGCCGCCGAAATGCGCGAGCGCGTGTCGAAGCTGCTCGAGGGCAAGACGCTCACCACGCCCGGCAAGGAAGGCCGCAAGGTGCCCGTCAACCAGCTCACCGTGTGCACGTTCCACTCGCTCGGCGTGCAGATCCTGCGCCAGGAGGCCGAGCACGTCGGCCTGAAGCCTCAGTTCTCGATCATGGATTCGGACGACTGCTTCGGGATGATCCAGGAGCAGATCGGCACGACCGACAAGGGCCTGATCCGCAAGATCCAGAACATCATCTCGCTGTGGAAGAACGGCCTCGTCACGCCCGAGGAGGCGATGACGATCGCCGCCAACGAGGACGAGCATCAGGCCGCGCTCGTGTACCGCAACTACGTCGCGACGCTGCATGCATACCAGGCCGTCGACTTCGACGACCTGATCCGGCTGCCGACCGAGCTGTTCGCGAAGAACGAGCAGGTGCGCGACCGCTGGCAGAACAAGCTGCGCTACCTGCTGATCGACGAGTACCAGGACACCAACGCGTGCCAGTACGAGCTGCTGAAGCTGCTCGCGGGCCCGCGCGCGGCGTTCACCGCGGTGGGCGACGACGACCAGGCGATCTACGGCTGGCGCGGCGCGACGCTCGAGAACCTCGCGCAGCTCGGCAAGGATTTTCCGAAGCTGCACCTGGTCAAGCTCGAGCAGAACTACCGGTCGACGGTGCGCATTCTCACCGCCGCGAACAACGTGATCGCGAACAACCCGAAGCTGTTCGAGAAGAAGCTGTGGTCCGAGCACGGGATGGGCGACTCGATCACCGTCACGCCGTGCAACGACGAGGAGCACGAGGCCGAATCGGTGGTGTTCCGGCTGTCCGCGCACAAGTTCGAGCGGCGCACGCAGTTCCGCGACTACGCGATCCTGTACCGCGGCAACTTCCAGGCGCGCATCTTCGAGCAGGTGCTGCGGCGCGAGCGGATCCCTTACGTGCTGTCGGGCGGCCAGTCGTTCTTCGACAAGGCCGAGATCAAGGACCTGTGCGCGTACCTGCGGCTGATCGCGAACGCCGACGACGATCCCGCGTTCATCCGCGCGGTCACGACGCCGCGCCGCGGGATCGGCAACACCACGCTGGAAGCGCTCGGCTCGTTCGCGGGGCAGGCGAAGGTGTCGCTGTTCGAGGCCGTGTACATGGGCGGCATCGAGGCGCGGCTGTCCGCGCGCCAGATCGAGCCGCTGCGGATGTTCTGCGACTTCATCCAGCGCCTGACCGACCGCGCGGACAAGGAGCCCGCCACCGTCGTGCTCGACGACATGATGGAGGCGATCCACTACGAGGCCTACCTGTACGACGCGTTCGACGAACGGCAGGCGCAGTCGAAGTGGCAGAACGTGCTCGAATTCCTCGAATGGCTGAAGCGCAAGGGCACCAAGCCGGAGGCGGCCGAAGCCGTCGACGGCGAGGCCGAAGGCTTCCACAACGCGGACGGGCTTGCCGACACCGGCAAGAACCTGCTCGGCCTGATCCAGACCGTCGCGCTGATGTCGATGCTCGAAGGCAAGGACGAGGACCCGGACGCGGTGCGGCTGTCGACGGTCCACGCGTCGAAAGGGCTCGAGTATCCGCACGTGTTCCTGGTCGGCGTGGAGGAAGGCATCATGCCGCATCGCGGCGGCAGCGAGGACGACGGCCCGATCGACAGCGAGCGGATCGAGGAGGAGCGCCGGCTGATGTACGTCGCGATCACGCGCGCGCAGCGCAGCCTGCACCTGAACTGGTGCAAGAAGCGCAAGCGGGCGCGGGAGACGGTAGTCTGCGAGGCGTCGCGCTTCATCCCCGAGATGGGGCTCGACGATGCGCCGCCGCCGACGCCCGAGGAAGCGCCGATGTCGCCGAAGGACCGGCTTGCGAGCCTGAAGGCGCTGCTGCAGAAGTGATCGCGGCCGCGTGACGGACGGTCAAGGTCAAGCAAAACCCCCGCGATGCTCGCGCAGCGCGGGGGTTTTTCGTTGCGGCGGCGCTTATTTCGACGCGTTGACCATGTAGTCGACGGCGGCCTTCACGTCGGCGTCCGACGCGGTCGATCCGCCCTTCGGCGGCATCGCGCCCTTGCCGTGCAGCGCGTAGTTGTAGACCGTGTCCATCGATTCCTTCAGGCGCGGCGCCCAGTCCTCCTTGCTGCCGAACTTCGGTGCGCCGAGCACGCCGGCCGCGTGGCAGGCCTGGCAGACCTGCGTGTACAGCGCCTTGCCGGCCGACGCGGCGTCGGCGCTCGTCGGCGCGGCCGCGGGCTTTTCGCCGGCCTTCGGGATCGCGGCAAGCGCGGCCTGCGCGGCGGCGATCTGCGCGTTCGCGGCGTCGGCCGCGCCCGATGCGCCCGCGGCGGCACTCGCGGCCTGCGGCGCGTTGGCGGCCGGCGCGGCCGGTTCGGGGAAGTTCGCGCCGTCGTTGTTCGCCATGTAGACGATCGCGCGGGCAATTTCGTAGTCGCTGTAGTCGTCGGGGCTCGTGCCGCCGCGGGGTGGCATCGCGCCCTTGCCGGCCAGCGCCGTTTTCAGCAGCGTGTCGAAGCCCTGCGAGATGCGCGGGGCCCAGTCGTCCTTGCTGCCGAACTTCGGCGCGCCGGCGGCGCCCGTGCCGTGGCAGGTCACGCAGACCGCCTTGTAGACGGCCTCGCCGGTCTTGTAGGTGCGCGGCGCGTTGGCGTCCTTCACGTCGACCTGCGCGAGCGGCGCGATGCGCTTCGCGACCTGTTCGTCGGACAGCGCGTCGGTGCCCGCTCCGGAACGGAACGCAACGTTGGCGTAGGTGGCGAACAGGATGATGATGACGATCGGAACCGCGAACGACGCGATGATCAGGGCAATCAGCTGCCCGGGCGTTTTGACGGGAGATTCGTGGGGTGCTTCGCTCATGCTTGCCTCGTCTCCGTGAATAGGAATTGTGAGCGGTGCAACGGCAAAATGGCTGTCCAAAGAAGCACGGACGATTATAGACGGAACGTTTACATCACGGGGAGCGGCGCGAAGGCGCGTGTTTACCCGCACCGAGCCCGTCCGGCGGCCGATTCGGCGACAAGGTGGACGCGTCATGGGAAACCGGGTATCCTTGCCGTCTTGCCATTCGTGGGCGGCCGATTATTCGGGGTCGCTCCACTGTCACAGGCGCCCGTAGCTCAATGGATAGAGTACTGCCCTCCGAAGGCAGGGGTTGCTGGTTCGATCCCAGCCGGGCGCGCCAAGCCTGACAAGGCTTCTAGCGGTTTCGTTACTTCATCGTATTCCCCCGTTACAGTGAAATTACAGTTAGCCGGCTGCGGTCAGCAGTGTGTCCGGCGGCGCTGACGCTGTTTCGCGCGGCAGCTCGATCGCCTGCGCCACCGGCAAGTGCGGCTGCACCCATTGCGCCAAGTGCGCCGCCGACAGGTGCGCGTAGCGCTGCACCATTTCCAGTGTTTCCCATCCGCCCAGCTCCTTTAACACCTGTAACGGCGTGCCGCGCTGCACGTGCCAGCTCGCCCAGGTGTGACGCAGATCGTGCCAGCGAAAATCACTGATGCTGGCGCGCTTCAACGCCTTGCGCCAGGCTTCGGTCACGGTCTGATAGACCGGCCGGCCGTGGTAGACGAACACACTGTCGACGAACTCGGGGGCGCGCTTCTTCCCGCGCTGACGCAGCAGCACGGCGATCGCCGTATCTGAGAGCGGCACGGTGATCGCTTTTTTCGCCTTCGCCTGATCCGGATGAATCCACGCGACACGCCGCACGATGTCGACCTGCGACCACTGCAGCCCAGTCACGTTCGAGCGGCGCAAGCCGGTCTCGAGCGAGAAGCGCGCCATGTCGGCCAGGTGATCCGGCAGCTCGGCGAGCAACCGTTCGGCCTCGGCCGGCGTGAGCCAGCGAATCCGTTTCTGCACGACCTTCGTGCGCTTCGTGACCGGCACGCGGTCCAACCATTCCCACTCGACGGCTGCGTTCAGCACGGCCTTCAGCACGCCGATGACGCGCGTCACGGTGCCGGCGCTGACGCGCTCGCCGGTGGTCACGATCCCGTGCTTCGTGCGGATCACCTTCGGTTCCCTCCGTTTGGCGAGGGCGATCGCGTCGATGCGGTTGCGGTCGATGTCGGCCAGCGCGACGCCCGACAGGTGTTGGTCAAGCCAGCGCAGGTGCGTTTTCGACGTTTCCAGGCTCGACAGCCCCTCGCGGTCGCTGATGTAGCGCACGACCGCGTCGTTCCAGGTGTAGCGCGGCTTGTGGCCGAGCCGCGCCTGGTTCCACAGATCGACTTTCAGCCGATCGTGCAGCTCTTTCGCCTGGGCTTTGTTGCTGGTGCCAGTGCTGCCTTGTACGACCGGACCGCCGCCAGGCGGGGTGAGCCGGTAATACCAGTTGGGACTGTTACTGCGTTTATAGAGCGACATGATTCAAATTTCTCCTGCGGGTCGCCCTGCACAACTCGCGGAATCCATTCTCCGGCGAGGTAACGCTGCAGGGCAACTGTCGAAAACATCCAGCGCTTGCCGACCTTGCGGCCGGGCAGTTCGCCGGCCTTCGCTTTCAGGCGCACCGTCTCGGGATGCGCGCCGAGTATCGCCGCCGCGCCGAGCAGGTCGACCGTGCTCGCCGAGGCCGCGCCCGTGTCTCGCGTGGGGGGAGCACACGCAGCGCAACTAGGGGATTGGGGGCTAACGCCGAATCTACTCATAACTGATTGAATTTATTGGATATTGCATGCCCCCATTTGCCCCGAATGAAGCGGGGCGCGCGTTTTGACTCGGGGCACAAAAAATAGGCAGCGTCCGCAATTGAGGGCAAAACAGGCATGACCCGGGGCATTGCGTTCGAGTCGATTCCTTGCCTCTCTTCGTATTCTTTCTTCTTCTTTTTCAATGAATTAGAGAGAGAAGAGAAAGGGGCGACGGCGGCCGGCGCAAAAATCGGACTAGGGGCAAAATCGGCCTGACTAGGGGCAAACGCGACTCCACACGGGGCGGGTGTCTTCTCAACAATCAATGACTTACGCGCGAAGAGGCCCGGAATCCCCGAGTTTTCTGCGCTGCATGCCCGTTCCCTGTGGAAAAACCGGCCCGCGCGGCCCCTCTCCCTCAAGGGCGGCGTAGTTGCCCGGCCGTTTCGACTCGCGGGGGGGACGGGGGGAAGCGGACAGCACGGCGGCCGCGTGACGACGTGCGCCGACTGCTGCGCGCATCGGCGCACGCACCGGAAACCCGAATACAGGGCCGCTGCGCGGCCGGAAAGAATGAGGGAATGGGTACGGCCGCACGGCGGCCGCATCGGCTGAGAGGGTGTCACGCTGCGGCCCCTTGCAGTGCGTCGGTGGCCAGGTCTTCCCGGATGGATACGTGCAGGCCGAACGCGGCCAGACGTTCGAGCGAGATCGGCGTGAGGTAGCGCACGCGGCGCGTGTAGATCCGGCGCTCCACCTCCTTGTCGCCGACGATGACGCCGGCGTGCTTGAGCTGCGCCTTGAACACTCGGTCGGATTTCACGGGCAGGCCGTTCCATTTGTCGCGCAGCGCGCTCGTGTGGGCGATGTGGTCCATCACGTGCCCGGTGTTGATGAGCAGGCAGAACTCGCCGTCGACGGTGTCGAAGGTGTACGGGTGCTTGTAGTTGCCGCAGTCCATTTCCGACAGAGCGGTTTCCATGATCCAAACCCACGGCTCGCGGTCGGCGCTCGTCTCGGCGATGTGGCCGTTCATTTCGGCGAGCAGGTCGCGTGGGAAGTCGCCTTCGCTCGGGTCCATGCCGGCGAACTCGCACAGGTAGCGCCAGGCGAGCGCGACGGCCGCGTAGTTGCCGGCCATGCGCTTGGCGCCGTCGTCCTCGCCACTCGCGCGGCAGTTGGCCAGCGCCTTGTCGCGCAGCGTCGCGTAGTGGTCGGCCACGGCGCGCTTGTCCAGGCCGGCGAGGAATTCGAGCCACTGCCGAACCGGGAAGCGCGGCAGATCGTCCGGCATCAGCGGGCCGCGCTTGCCAGTCAGCGTCGTGCGCACGAGCTTGCCGAGCAGGCTGCGCACGGGCACGTCTTCGCCGGCCAGCATCACGGGCGCGCACAACAGATATTCGGTCATGTCGGTGCCGCGACGTGTCACGGTGTATTGGTAGTTCTCCTGCAGCAGGCCGACCGCCTTGTCGATCACGTCCTGCCGGCGCGCGGACAGCTCTTCCCATCCGACCGGGTGGCTCGTGTGGCTGATGCTGGTCAGCAGGCGGAACTCGGTCTGCAGTGACTGCCCGGAGAACATCGTGAACGCGAGCGAGCGTTCAAGCCGCTTGATGAGCGTCGACTTACCGGCGCCCTTGTTCGCCTGGATCGTGATGTGCGGCCAGAAGCCGAGCAGTGCCTTCAGGTGGCCGCCGAGCGCCCACACGAGCGGGATCGTCGCCGCGTTCTGCTTGAACGTCGCCTGGTACGCGGCGATCACGCGGCGCGCGTCGCTGGCCGGGCCGGTCGGGAAGGTCAGGTTGTGATACGGGCACTGCTTGTCGGCTTCCGTGAAATAGCAGTCCGGCCCCTCGTTGACGATCAGGCGGCCGTCGCGCCAGGCGAGCCCGACGAAGTTCGCCGCCTGGCGCGCGCCGAGGTCGGCGCCGCGCTCCAGGATGTTTACCATGCGCTTGAACGGCGCCGGCGCCCAGATCGGGCCGAACTTGCCCCACTGGTCGACGTTGTGGAGCTGGTCGTCGAGCATGACGCGGCGCACGAGCTGCGCGCCGTGGCGCGGCGCCTGGACCGACACGGCGAAATAGACGGTGGGCGCCTGGTCGGCGTCGCCCGTCATCGTCGACGTCGCGCTCGCCACGGACACGCGGCTGATGCCGGCGATGCGGAAGCCGCATAGGTCAGTCATGACGGGCGTCTCGACGCCGCTTTCCTCGTTCTTGTCCATCTTCGTGATGTAGCTGGTGAAGTCCGGCCGAACGCGGAAACGCCAGTACTGCGCGAAGTCGTGCGACGGCAGGAAGATGCGCGGCCGGCCGCGACGCGTGGCGTCGCCGGCGAGGCCGGCGATGAGCCACGGCTCGAGCTGGTCGAGTGCGCGCGCGAGCTCGGCCGGGCCGCGCAGTTGCAGATAGTCGTTCACGTCGTTGATCGGCTTGACGGCCTTCTCGCCGTCCGCGAGGTCGGCGAACCAATTCGCCTGGTCGACGAGCACGGCACTGATGTTCAGCGCCGTGAGCCGTTCGTAGAGCGCCCAGGCAGCTTCCGGCCCAGGGCGGCGGCCGGCGCGCGGGTGGCCGTCCGCGAACGGCTCGTCGTTGTCCAGGCAGATCACAACCTGTTTGCCGCGCAGGAACGCGAAGTCGATGCCGTCCACGTTCGCCAGGCCGCGCAGCGCGAGCGCGGCGGCACCAGGCATCGCGCAGGTGTCGATCGACAGCGCGTTGATCGCGCTTTCGACGATGAACACGCGCTTCGCCTTGTCGAGCCGGCGAGGATCGGCGGTCCAGCCGTAACCAGCTTTGTCGCCTTGGGTCTGCGTCTTGACGCCGCCGTTGAGCGCCGGATCGACATAGCGCATGTCGACGGCAACGACGCGGCCGTCGCCAGGCGCGCGCACGATGAACGCGGCGGCCGGGCCGGCGTGACCCACTTCGCCGGCCGCGACCTTCGAGCTGGTCCACGTGTTGAAGCCGAGCGAGCGCGCGGCGATCGCCGCGTCGATCGCGGCTGCGGAAATACCGCGGCCAGCGAGGTATTCGCGCACCTGGTCGCGCTCCGCGAAGCATCGATCGGCGATGTATTCGACGGTCGTTTTCTCTCGGCGCTCGGCCGGCGCCTGGCGGTCGAGCGGAATACCGTACGCGTCGTGCAGGTAGCGCACCGCATCGGCGACCGTGCCGCCGCGCGCGTGAATGACCAGGTCGATACACGAGCCGCCGACGTCGGCGCTGTGGTCGCGCCAGCCAGTGCCGTGCTTCGGGTGGTTCACGTAGATCGACAGGGACGGGCTCTTGTCGTCGTGCTGCGGCGAGTGGTACAGCGCGCGGTCGCCGCCGCGACCGCGCTTCAAGCCGAGGCGATCGGCGAGGTCGTGCAGGTCGATGCGTTGTTTCAGTTCGTCGATCGAGGCCATCGTTATTGCTGTTGCTGTTGCTGTTGCTGTTGATGCAGGGAGAGGGCGGCAGGGTTGCCGGGTGTCGCGGGGCTGTCGACGAGCGCACGGAGCGCGCCGGCGGACGCAGGGAAGGCAAGCGCCAGACGATCGCCGAGAACGCTGACGAACAGCGCGAGCACCGCGACGCGCTGCAGGCCGCCGGGTTCATGGTCGAAGCGAAGGGCGTCGGCGGCCGCCGCGATGGAGGCTGCGAGTGCGGCATCGTGAGGGGTAGTCGTGCGCGTCATGCTGCTGCACCTCCGAGGATGTCGTGATGGTTCTGCTGCAGGCGTTGAACGGCGTGCTGCAGCTCGTAGCGCGAGGTCATCGCCTGGTCGAGCGTGGCGCGCAGGCGGTCGCGGTTGCGATCGACGTTCGTCGTCGCGTTGGCACGCGCCGCGTCGTGCGTCACGCCGTGGCCGATGCGGATGCCCGAGGCGAGGTGGGTGACGACCCACTTTTCTGGATGGCCGTCGCGAAGGTGCGGCTCGACGTGGATGCCGAACGTGGCGCCGGCGTCGTTCGGGATGACGACGTGATCGCCGGCGACGGTGCGCAGGCCGGCCGGCGTCAGCAGCTCGTAGCGGATGGTGGGCTCGTTCGTCATCGTGTCAGCCCCGCGGCGGAACGGACCATGCGAGGGCCGCGACCAGGACGACCATTGCGACGACCCCGAACACGAAGGCGATCGCACGGGCGTTTCGAACGTCGAACAGGCGCAGCACGTCGGCGGCCAGGTAGTAGACGCCGGTGAGGGAGAGCGAAAGCATCAGCAGCACGCCGATGCTGAAAATGTAGGGCTTCATGGTGTGGTTCCAGGCAAGTGCGCCGGCGGCCGGCGCGGATGGGTCAGTCGAAGTCGTTCGCGGCGCGGCGTTTCCCGTCGACGGCCGGCATCTCGGCCGCGGGCTCGCGATCGCGCCACACGTTCGCCGTGCACTCGAAGGCGTGGCGGGCGGCCGGGCACAGGGCGTCGAAATTGCCGACCATGCGCAGGCGGCGCCACATCGCGCGCAGGTCGACGTCGGTGAGGGGCGCACGCATCGGATCAATGCAGAACGATGGGCGTCAGGACGGGCATGCCGGCATCGGCGTCCCAATGACAGCCCAATGCGTAGCCGAGTCGGCGGGCGGTGCCGACGAACACGAACGGATCGATGTCGGCGCGCCAAAGTGCGCGCAGGTATTCGCGGCGCTTATCGAGCGACAGGCGGGCCGGATCGAACGGCATAACGACGGCGGCAGAAGCGAGGGTGGCCATGCTGATCTCCTTTTTTCGGGCAAAAAAAGCCCCTCGCGCCGGATAGGCACGATGCGAGGGGAAACAGGGGAAAGGGGGTTAGGTCGCTAGACGGGCAGTTCGAGCTGCTCGACAAGACGCTCGCGCACGTTCGGTGAGAGCGGCAGATGTAGCGACAGATTGGGGGTCGCGGACGGCGACAAGGTGCGGGCGAACTCCATGTTCACGATGTAGGTGTGGCCGCACTCGACGTTGTTGCACTGGAAGGTGACTTCCCGGAAGGTCTGGGACATTTCGCGACTGCTGCGCGCGGTCGCGCGCGTGCGGCAGTGCGGGCAGCGGTTCAAGATTCGCATGTCGGCTTACTCCGGACGAGGTACAAGGCGCGACCGCGGCCGTTCATCTGCTTGGCGGTGCGGCGAAGGCGGCGCTTGGCGAGCCACTCGACAGTCGCTTCCAGGGAGGGCAGGTCGTGCAAGGTGCGCACGCGTTCCAGCACGTCGCGGTCGGCGTCCGAGAGGGCAATTTCCGTGCTGGTTTCGGGCATCGGTGGAGCTACTCATTGTTGGCGGTTCGGTGCCTTCGTTCAGGCGCCGGCGCGGTCCAGAATCGAGGTGTTGCGTTCGGCGAGTACAGCGGTCGCTTCGCGCATCACGATGTCGCGGATTAGCACGGCGAGCTGCTCGCCCTGGTAATTCGCGAGCGCCGTGAGAACGGCCTGCTCGTAGTCATCGAAGCGGACGGTGTGCTTGTTGTTGCGGATGCGCTTGGGATCGGGATACATGCAGGCTCCTCAATTCACGAGCGGGCGGAACGGGAACGGGGGATGACGCGAAGTTGGCTCGCGCCGATGCGAATCAGCTCGCGCGCCATGCTGGAAATCGAGCGATTGCGCTGCACAGCGAGCTGTTCAAGCTCGTCGCGTTCCGTGGAAGTCAGCCGGACGTATACGGGCTTGTCCGACAGGGTGCCGCGTGGTGATCGGCGCGGGCCTTTGGCGGTGGTCATGGTCGGTATACTTTGATAGTTAGCCTTGCGTTACGGTAAGGCTAGTGTAATGGCAACAAAAGTACACGTCAACACGAAATGGGTACAAATGGAAACTGTAGGTAAGCGCCTGCGTGAAGAGCGGCTGCGCATCGGTTTGAGCCAGGACGAGTTCGCCGCGATCGGCCAACTCGGACGGAAGACATTGGCGTTCTACGAATCGGACGAAAGAGCGCCCGATACCAGCTTTCTTTTGTCACTGCGCTCCATCGGGGTCGACATCGTCTACGTGCTAACCGGCCAGAGATTGGAGACTGGGCGCCAGAGCGATGAGCCGTCAGAAACTGATGCAGAAGAGGCCGAACTCGTTGCCATATACCGGCAACTCAACGAAACCGGCAAGGCGATCCTGCAGTCGTTCATTGGTAGCGTTCTAAATCAGGCCGTCATGCTCAAGCCGGGCACGCCGCAGCGCGCTAAACGCCTGCCGGAAAACCGCCGCGCAGCGCTCGACGAACGCATGGCGGAGAACGTTGATCGTGCGATGGCGGAAATCGAGCGTTTGCGCGCCGAGCGTGCCGCCAAGGACGGAAAGAGATAGCTCGCGCGCGCCGTAGCGCGCTGGCCATTCTTCACACAAACACTGTATATCCATACAGTATTGGGTTAGCATCCTGAAAGCCGGCGATGCTGGCGACGTGGTGGATTCCGAGGCAACCGCGTCGTGTTGAGTGCCGCCGGTCCGTGAACGTGTTTGTGAGGGACCAGAAGAATGAGCATCGACATGAAACACAACAACGGCGCTGCCGGCGTATCGATGGCGGCCGATCGTCACGCGGACGTACGCGCCCTAGCGATGGGCGGGATGCGGTTCCGTTCGGACCTGACCGGAAGCGAACGCGATGCCGCGCGCGCAGCGATCGACGATGCCATGCAGTCGGTCAGTCATGTGCTCGAAGTTGCGATTCAGGCGATGGGAAATCTTCGTGTTGCACGTGCGGCGCTTGGGCGGTGCGACGACGGGCCGCCAAACCATGCGAATATGAACGATCGCTACAAATCGAGCTGACCGTCTCCCATAGAAAGCAACCTGAAGCCCGCCGTGTGCGGGCTTTCTACTTTCCGCCCTTCTTAAAATGCGACCGGTGCCGGTCGGTCGTCGGATCATCGCGCATTTCGAGGTCGAGCCCGGTCGTGAATCCGCCGTCACTAT
The DNA here is from genome assembly GCF_902830275.1 of Burkholderia stagnalis. Classification (GTDB taxonomy): domain Bacteria; phylum Pseudomonadota; class Gammaproteobacteria; order Burkholderiales; family Burkholderiaceae; genus Burkholderia; species Burkholderia stagnalis. The sequence continues at coordinate 192,659 of NZ_CADESW010000007.1, forward strand.
CGATGGTGTGCGTCGCCTTTTTCACGAGCCACGCGGTTTCGTCGATTTCGGGTTTGAAGCCCGACAGCGTGACAGGCATCTCGGGGAACAGATCGGCGCGGCCCCGCGCGAGCGAATAGCGCATCGTCGCCTGGCTGCGCTGCATACGCTTGAACTCGGCCTGTGCAGCCGCGCGGGCCTCTGCCTCCGTCGCGTAGTCCTCCGGCAGCACCTTCACATTCTTGTTGTTCTCCCCGCCGACAATCACCGACTTCCGCTTCGCCTTGCCGTTCGAATGGTAGTGCGCGCGCACGGCCGAATAGTTCTCGCGCTCGGACACGTGGTACGCATGCTGGTCGCCGCTCGCGCGCGTCAGATTCAACACCTGGAACGACTTCCCGCTGACGGTCTTTCCGGTGCCGATCGGCGTGAACAGCAACCGCAAATCCTTGACGTTCATCACGGCGTCGTAGCGCTTCGCCAGGCGCGTCAGAAACGACATGTCGCTTTCGTGCGTCTGGTCGATATGCGCGATCACGATCTTCGCCAGCGTGTCGGCGACGGCGGGCGTCAGCTTGTAGCGGCCGGCAATCGCGCGCACGATCGAGCCGATCGTCTGCTTGTGCCAGCTCTTCTCACGACGCTCCTGCATGCCGTTCGACATCGACGCCGAGCGTGCGCGCACGGTCAGCGTGTCGGGCGCGCCGCTATGTTCGAACTCGGTCACGACGAACGTGCCCTTGTCGACGAGCTGCTCGCCGGCCCAGCCGATCGACACCTTGATTTCGTCGCCGCGCTTGGGCAGCGCCAGATCGCCGCGCGAGTCGTCGAGCACCAGGTCGATCGTATCCGCATCGTCAGAGCGCGATTCCGTGAGGGTCAGCGATTCGAGCCGCGGCCGGAACCGCCGCGAGATATCGCGGCCGCCGAGCGTGATGCGGTAGTCGGCCATCGGCTCGACACGTTCGAGCCGATACACGGCAGCGTTCGAGTGTTCGGTCGCGCGCGTCGTCATGCCTTCGGCTCCGCGTTCGCTGCATCATCGGATTCCGCATCATCGACAAGCGCTGCATCCTGGTCGATGCGCAGCGCATCGTCGTCGACGCATTCGAGCGTCAACGTGAATTCGATCCTGCGCGCGGTGCCTTCGCGGGTGAAGTAACGTCGCGTTTCGTCGAGCCCTACGATGAGGTACGCGCCGTAGACGGTCCCGAGCCCATCGACCAACACGTACGCTTCGCCGACGTTTGCCATCTGGACGAGCTGGTCGAGCGACGCGCTGGTGCCGATCTGATCCGGCGCGATGAGGCCGTCGAGCGTGATGACATCGTCGCCCTGGCCGGTGTACTGGCGAGCATCGCGCGCGCCGATACGCGACTTCTTCGGATGCTTCCAGTTCCGGCGGCGCTTCAGCTCGTGGAAGGGGGCGGTAGTCAGGCTGAACACGAATTGATCCAGCGACAGCAACATGGGACAGATCCTCCGTGAATGTCAGTCGGACAGGCGCGAGCCGGCGCGCGCACGCTGCGCGCGTTCGCGACGATCCAGTTCGGCGGCCACGGCGCGCGCGATCGCGCGCGGATCGTCGCCGGCCTGCGGGTAGATGTTGATGATGATCGACGCAGGCGCGGCGGCCGATGCAGACGATGCTGCAGCCGGACCCGATGCCGCGATCGGCGGCCGCCGATCGATTGGCACGAGTGGCGCGGCCGTCGACAGCGCGGGCGTTCCGAATCCGGTTACGGCGGCCGTCGCAAGCCCGAGCGCCGCGCGCGCGACGCTGCGCTGCTCTCCCGCCATACCGAGCGCGGCCCCCTCGCCGACGAATCCGCCCAGCTCGGCGAACACGCGGCTCGGGCTGTGAATGCCGAGCTTTTCCTTGAACCACGTCACGGTCGAGTTCGCGACGTTCGTGATGGCTTCCTTCACAGCGCCCAGGCCGTTCGTGATGCCGTTGACCAGGCCGGATATCAGGTTCGCCCCGAATTGAGCCATCCTCTCGGCGACCTTGGCGGCCACGACGATGATGTTCGCGAGCCATTCGCCGAAGCCACGGCCTGCGTTGCTGGCCTTGTCGAGACTTTCCTTGCTCGCGTCGACCGGCCCCAGGAGACGGGAAATCCAGTCCCACACGCCCTTGGCCGCATCCATCAGCCAGTTGAACGCAGGTTTGAGCGGCTCGAACATCGCGCCGAGCACGCCGAATATGCGGCTGAAAATTGGCGCGAGCGGTTGCAGACCTTCGGTCAAGCCCTGCCAGAAGCCAGAGAAGAACGCCTTGATCGGCTCCCAATATCGGATGATGAGCAGCGCGGCCAGCGCCATCCCGGTAATGACGAGGCCGACCGGGTTCATGAGCGCGACACGGCCGACGAACATCAGCATTTGCGCGAGCCCGCCGAGCGCGGCGCCGACGCCGTTGATTGCGCCGACCGCACCGCCCTTGATGAGACCACCCGCACCCTTGAGCGCGTCGACCGACATCCCCGCGACGCCGCGGCGGCCGGCATACTGCCGCGCGGCCGTCCAGCGCGAGACGACGGCCGCACGCGACGCGGCCGCCTGCGCGGCGACGGCGCGCCATACCTGGGCGGTGTACTGCCGAGCGGCGACCAGGCCGTTTTTCATCGACGAGGCGGCCGCGCGGCCCCACTGCGCGACGGTCGACACGGCAGCTCGGCCGGCGGCCGGAATACCTTCGCGCAGCGTTCGTGCGTAACCGCGCAACGTCGCCCAGGCCGTGCGCGGCGATGACGCCGACCAGGCGGCGGCCAGGGCGGTGCGCATGCGAGCGGCGGTCCCGCGCGCAGCGTTGCCGACAACAGAGAACCGGGAAGCCGCACCCGACAACCGGCCGAAGCCGCTCGCGCTCGCGCCGAGCGTGCGCGCGAGAAAGCCGCCCTGAATGCCGAGCGTCGCCATGCTGAACCGCACGATCGCGAGCGGCCCGAGGAAGCCCGCGAGCACGATCGTGAACGTCCCCATGACGACGAGCAGCGCGGCGAACGCGGCGAGCACGGACAGAATGACCTTCGCCGCGGCGCCGTGGCGCTGGATCAGGCCGATGAGGCCGCCGAGAATCTCGCGGGTCTTGTCGAGCGCCGCGTTGTACAACGGGGCGATGCGCTCGCCGATCTCGCGGCGCAGGTCGCGGCCCTTCGCGAGCAGGTCGTTTTCCTTGCCCTGGGTTTGCAGCGCGCCGAGCTTCGCCGCGTCGTCGATGCCGTACGCGCCGCGGTTGAGCTTTTCGTTTTTGTGAATCTGGTCCCACTGCATGTACATGGTCGAAAACAGGTTCGCGGCGGTCCGGTTGGTGAAGATCGTCGAAATCATGTCTTTCACCTTGTCCGGGTCCGTGATGCCTTTCTTCGCCATCTGCGGCAGCAACACCTTTTCCAGCCATTCGAGCGGCGACGCCTTGAACAGATCGCCGCCGAGCAGCGCGCCCGGTTTGATCCGTTTGATCATCCCGATTTTGTTGTACTCGACGTTCTTCTTGTCGACCAGGCCGAGATTCATCATCTCCTGCGCCGCGCGCACGGTCGTCTTGCCCTGGTAGACGTTGCTGTACGCGGACATGAGGCCGGTGCCGACGCCGTGGCCGCCCATTTCCTGAATCAGCGGCTCCATCTGGTAATAGAACGCGTCCTGGCGCATCTGTTTCGCCGCAACGCCGCCGGTCTGGATGAAGTTGCGCCATTCGTCGCCGCCGACGCGGCCGCCGGTTGCCGACAGCACCTTCTGCACCATGTTCGCTTCGTTCTTGAACGTCGCTTCGTCTTTCGTGCCGCCGCGTAGTTCGATCACCTTCAGCATGTTCATGAACTTCTCTTCGTTCGCGTGTGCGTCTTCCGCGCCGAACAGTGCTTCGTTGGCGAACTTCATCTTCGCGAGCGTCGGCATGACCATCTGCGCGTGATGTTCGTCCGCGAAGATCGACAGCGCGTCACGCATCAGCGTCATGTTGTCGGACGTGCTGACGCCCATCATGTTCATCGCGCGCACGTACTTCTCGGCGTCCTGCGTCGCCTGGTCGCCGAGGCCGAGGGCCGTGATGCGCGCACGCTCGTTCGTCATCTTCTTGGCTTCGTCGAGTGTGCCGCCGAGGCCGCCGAGCATGCGCATGCCGGTCGAGCGGGCGGCGTAGCCGCCGATCGCCATCCCGCCGGCGACGCCCTGCATCGCCTGCATCTTGCCGCGCGCTGCGGCGAGCTGTCGATCGCGCTCCGTCAGTGCTTCGAGCTGGCGCGTCTGCGCCTGCATCGTCGCCGTCGTCGACGCGATGTTCGAGCGCAGCGTGCGCTCGTGCTGCGCGAGGTTGCGTGTCTCGATGCCGGCCTGCGTGAGGCGGCCGCGCATCTCGTCGACGGCGGCCGTCTGCTTCTTCTGTTCGGCGCGCAGGCGCGACGCGGCCTGACGCGCGCGTGCCAGGTCTGCAACCATTTTCTGCGTGGGCGGGCCGAATGCGTGTAGTGAGCCTGCGAGCGCCTTCACGTTCGACTGCGCCGCACCGAGCTTCTTCGTGGTGTCGGCGAGCCCGGCGCGCATTTCGCGGAACGAGGCGACGGCTTTCTGTTGCTTGCCGAGCTCGGCAAGCTCGCCGCGCGTCGCCTTCAACGACTGTGTGAGCCCCTTGTTGCTGTTCAGCATGTTTCGCAAGGGCTTCGTCCAGTTGTCGACCATGTCGAACATGACGCGCAGTTTCAGTGCGTTGTCCATCGTGTCTCGTGTCCGCTTCAGTTCGTTGATCCACTACGCAGGCGGGCGCGCTCGCGCCAATCCATCAGCTCAGAAAGGGAGAAATCGTCCATGTCGCGCGGTGTCCAGCCGAACACCGTTGCGACATCGGCCATCGCGTCTTCTACGCGTTCGGGGATTCCATGCTCGCTTTCAGCGCCTTCGGCATCAAAAAACCGGCGAAGATGCCCCCCAATGCCACGAGGTCAGCCGGGTCCATCAGCGTGACGTCCATCTCGGTCAGCGTCGGCGTGCTGATGCGCGGCAGCACCTTGCGCAGCGCGTCCACGTCGAGGTTCACGAGCGCCGCGAGCGACGTGCCGCGCAAGGCGCCGGCGGACGGCTTCGCGAGGGTCACGTGCGTGATGGTCTGTTCGCCGCGCACGATCGGCGTGTCGAAGGTGTGCGTGTTGGCCGCGATCGCGTCGAGTACGGTGCCGCCGGTGGGGGCGTTGTTGGTGTCGAGGGTCGTCATGTTGGGTGTCCTGGTGATGATTTAGAGGGATGCCCGCGGCGTGCGCGGGCGGGGTGGGAACGAGCGATTACAGACCGATCGCCTGGCGCAGGCCGGCGAGCAGGTCGTTGCCGTTGATCTTCTCGATCATGTTGATGAAATCCATCTCGATCAGATCTTGGCCGTTGATGGACAGCTTGTAGTAGCTGGCCGCCGTCGTGACCTTGAAATCGGTGTCTTCCTTCGGCTTAGCCGTACCCATGTCGATTTCCTTGTGGCGGCCGCGCACGACGATTTCGACCGAATCGTAGGTCTTCGAGTCCTCGCGCTGGTAGCCGCCCGAGAAACGGAGCTGCACGCCGTCGTGCGTGGTGATGCCGTACATGCGAATGACGTCCTCCATGAAGCCGCCGCACGTCCATTCGAGCTGGATAGCCTCCTGGCCGAAGTCGATCGGGATCGGGCCGCTCATGCCGCCGCCCTGGTAATCCTCCATTTTTCGCGACAGCTTCGGGAGCTGGATTTCCTTCGTCTCGCCGACGAAGTTGGTGCCGTTGTGAAACAGGTTGAAGCCTTTCAGCTTGCGAGGCATGCCCATGTGTTTGACTCCTGGTTAGGCCGACACGCGCGAGGCGAAATCGGCGAGATAGCGATCGGTGATGCGCTGGCGCAGCTTCAGGTTTTCGAGCGGCGGGACCGGCGTGTAGTCGTAGTCGATCCACGTGCCACCCGACGTCAGCTCGTCGGTCGTGTTCGGCTCCGGGTCGTACCAGGCGCCGCCGCCGATCAACTCGCCGACCGAGACTTCGCGGCGAAACCACGCGTTGATGTTCTCGATGATGTCGCGCGCGAGCGACGGGTTGAGCGGACCGTCGACGACGCCCATCTGCGCTTCGGCAATCGTGTCGGCGATCACCTGCGCGGAACGCGTGTAGTTCTCGAAGAAGAACTTGCCGTCCGCGTCACAGGTGCGCGAGCCCCAGAAGCGGAAGCCGTTCCGGTTCACGAGCGTCGTGACCTGGTTCTCGTTCAGATAGCCGGCGTCCGTTGCCGGGTCTTGCAAATCCCAGGACACATCTGCGCTGATGCCGGTCACGCCGTTGACGACGACGTTCGACAGCGTCTTGTGCCAGCCGATGTCGTTGTCGATCTTCGCGCGAAGGCCCGCCGCGATCGCCGGTGCCGGGATGGTGACGGTCGAGTTCGTTACGTCGTCCCAGCCGAGCCAATCCGGCCAGATCACCATGATTTCGCGCTGGCCGAACTGCTTGCGGTACGCGACCGCCTCTTCCTTCGTCTTGCAGCCGTGTGCGGCGACGTACACCATCGCGCGCAGCGATTGCGCGATCGTCGCGAATGCCGCGGCGACGGGCTGCGTGTCGAGGCCGGGCGCGACCAGGATGCGCGGCTTCACGGCGAGCTTCCCCTGCGCGGCAAGCAGTGCCTTCATGCCGGTGTATTTGCCGTCCGGCGTGACCGTGCCGATGACGTTCGTGGTCGTCTCGGCTTCGTCCTTTCCGTCCGCGACGCGCACGACGACGGTGACGGGCTTCGTCTGCTTGCCGATCGCGTCGAGCGTGCGGCGCAGCGTGCCCTTCGTGCCGGCCTTGCCGAGTGCGGCAATGACGTTCGTCAGCAGCACCGGCGTGTCGAGCGGGAAGGTCGCCGGGTCGGCGTCGGCGCCGGTGCAGACGACGCCGAGCACGGCCGTGGAGACCGTGCGAATCGGCCGGCCGCCTTCGTTGATTTCGATGACGCGTACGCCGTGGTGGTAATCCTGCGGCATGGTGTGCAGCTCCTATATGTATACAGGTGAGAGGGAACGGGAGAGCCCGTTGTCAGGTCGACGCGACGGAAGCCGGGTTTTGCGGTTCGATCGGCTCGGCCGGCGCAACGTATGGCGCGGGCGTCGCGGGCCACGCCACGGCGTCCGGAAACGTGTCGGCGTTGATCGCGGAGACGAGCGCCATCTGGTACGCGGACCAGGCTTTGAAGTAGTAGGTGCCTTCGTCGTCGAGAAGGCCGGCGGCGTACGCGTCGGCCTTCCCCGCGTTCGCGCGGCGTGCGATTTCCATCAGCCGTTCGAACTCGGCCATCGCGGCGTCGCGCTTTTCGCGCGCGATCAGCTCGGGCGGCACCGTCCATGCACCGTCGATCCACGCATGACGCGGCGACGGTCGTGGCTCGGTCGTCAGTTCCAGATCGTCGGGTGTCTTGCCCGCGATCGCGATTTCGACGGGCTCGCCGGTGTCGGTGCGGTAGCAGACGCGTCCGCGGAAGTCCGGCAGCAGGAACCAAGCGCCGTCGCGATAGAACGGCCAGGTGGTCGGCGTGCGCGGCGGCGGCGCATCGATCGTCGCGGACGACGGAATGAGCCAGCGGCCGTCATTGCGCGGATCGGCGTCGGGCTGGCTGCTGGTCAGGTATTCGCCGGTCGACGGGCTGTAGTGGTGAATCAACATGTTTCGAGGTCCGTAAGTTAGTAGGCGCGGATCATGGCGAGCAATGCGATGTTGCGCGGCCGCGCTTCGCTGCCGCCGTCCGCGTTGACGGTGATGCCGTGGCTGTGCCGACCGGCCCCGCCGATGCCGACGTTGTGGCCGTGGTTGCCTGCACCTTCCGTGTCGAATTGGTGGTTGTGATTGCCGGCTGGGCTGGTGAGGAACCATTTGTTGTCCCAGTCTTCCGTCGATGCCCCGAATCGGTTGTTCTCCCCATCAGTTCCCCACGGCGGAACAAACGATCGATCGTTTTGCCCGAATGGGACGATGTGCTGGTGGTCACCACTACTGGTGGTCCACCCGTGATGACCGTGCCAGCCTTGCGAATCCGTCCATGCCGAGTGCGCGTGATCGCCGACTTCGGATGCGCTTGCACCGTGCGCGTGCGAACGGTTCTGGTCACCTTGGTACGAGCCGATGGCGCGCTGCGGATCGATGTCGTCGCGGCCGTCCGCCCAACATCGGATGAACTCGCCGCGCATCTCGGGCAGGCGGAACGTCGACGCGCCGTCACCAGTCGAGAAGCAACCCCAGCGGCCGTTCATCCATTCGGCTTCGGACACGAGTGCGCCGCTCGCCTGGGCGTAGGCCCACAGCGCCGGATAGTCGGCGCGATTCACGAGGACGCCGTTGGCTTTCAGGAAGCCGGCACGCGCCAGCGTGCGGGGTTCGAAGACAATCTGGCCGACAGTCACGGTCGAAATTGCGGACAGTACCCATTCCGTCGTCGCCAGGCGCGTCGAGCGATCGCCCTGCGGCGGCGTCGGCCCTTGTACCGGCCTTTCGAAATTCGTACCGGTCGGAGTGAACGCCACCTGGGGGAGCGAATTGCACGTGATCCCGAACGATCCATCGCCGATGTGATAAAGCCCCGTATCCGGCGCTCCGTCGTTTTGGAACGTGAGCGAAGGAGAACCGGCACTACCTTCCGATAGGAAAATGCGCTTGCCTGGATCGAACCACACGTCTGCGGCCATCGTTCCGCCCTTCAGTCGATCGAGCGGCGTCACGTTGCCCGAGTGCCAGACGGGATTACCGTCAATGCGGAAGGTGCGATCGGCGATGTAATACTGGAACGCGCCCTGCGTCGGTGTCCACCAACCGTAGGTGTCTTTGTTCGAATAGAGGAAGCCATCGACGGGGCCGAGGCGAATTTCCCCCTGGTTCAGGCGGGTGCCGACCCACAGATTGCCGGCCACATTGGCATTACCGCCAAAGTCGACTCCTGCGCCGGTGCCGTCGATACTGACCTTGCCCGTATCGAGTGCCCACGAGAACGGACGCAGTGAATTCCATGATCCGTCCGGGTTGCCTTTGGCCGTCGTCAGAAACCAGGCGCGGTCGTCGTCGTTGCGCAGAATCACGCCGTAGTTCGACGCGCTTGCTCTGAACTGGGCTCCGCCGTTGTCGGTTCCTGCACTCTTGACGCCGGCCGAGGCAGTGACCCTACCTTTGACCTGCACGGCATTCAAACCGTCGTCGTCGATATCGCCGACGACCAGGCGCTTCGCGAGCGAAAAGACCTGCGTGCTGCGGTCGACGCGAAACGCTGGGAACTGCGTGACGCCATCGTCGGCGAACGCGTTCAATCCGAAGTTGTTGCCGGCATTTCCGCCGGTGGCAGCGCCATCTCGCTTGAACAGAGACCAGCGAACCTTCCCCCCATCGGCAAAGAACAGCGTCGAGAAACTGCCGGCCCCGCCGTCGATCGAAACGGCCTTCGAATAGCTGGTGCCATCGGTGACGGTATTGCCACCGACGAGAAGCCGTGAGCCGGCGTCGTCGCTCTTCACGTCGCCGATGAGAACGCGGCCGCCGTAGGAGATGCGCACGGCCCGCGCCTGGTACGCGTCGGCCGTCGCGTCGTTACCCGTCTTGTTGAGCCAGACGTCAAGGTATTCGCGTCCCCACGGACCATTGTCGAAACCGGCCCGAATCGTAGCGACCAGACGCGCGCCGGTGTCGGCGACGTTGCCGCCAAACGTACCGAACATGCGAACGCGGCTTTCGCGAGCGAGCGCGCCGGACGCCGGCAGAATGGAAACCTGCGATGAATTCGGACCTGCATCGAACTCCGCGATCACGGGGCCGGTGAATTTCGCGCCAGTCAGCGCGGCGTACCGGGTCGCGGCAGTCTTCGGAGTGATGGCGCGCGAGTCGTCCGCCCCCGCATCGACTTCGGCCTGCGTGGCGAGTTCTACAACGCCCTTGCGTTCGGTCGTCGCCGGCGGGTTCAGAAACGTGGCCGGGCCGAACTGAAGCTGCGCCGCGTCGATCGACGTGAACACGATGTCGCTCGCGAGCAGCAACATGGCCGCCGGCGACTTTTCAAGAATGGGCGTGCTCTGCACGTAGACGCCGAACAGCACGCCGTTGTCCAGGTACAGGCCGTACGCGTACAACGTGTACTGGTCGTTCGTGTCGTCCTGGATGACGACGTGCACAGTGTCCGGTGCGACGTTTTCGCCGCCGAACGTCGTCACGCGCTTGCGCTCGCTCGGCAAGGTCTTCATGCCCTTGTCGAACGCGAACGCGGCGGTGCCGAGGCCGATTTCGGCGACGCGGCGCGACGTGGTGCCGGTGTTGCCCGCGGCGACGAGCGCCGCGCGGCCGGCGTCAGTGATTTGAATCAGGTTTCCAGCCATATTCAGGTATCCGAGAGGGACAGGCGGCAATAGACCGCGGCGCGTGCGCCGGCGCCGACGCGCTGTGCGCTGGTCGCACCAAAGCCCTGCTTGAAGGTGTAGTGCGCGGTACCGCGCTTCGCGCGATCGACTTCCGCGCGGATGTCGGCGACGTACTCGGCAGTTGCGGGCACGCCGTCGCGGCTACCGACCGTCAGCACGATTTCGAACGTGCCGGGCCTGCCGCGCGGCGTCATCTCGAACCACTCGCGCATCGCCACGTTCGCGCCGAACGACGCGCAGACCTGGCGCACGGCTTCGGCCGTGCCCTTGATCCGGGCAATCCGGATTGCGGTTTTCACACGCGCGCGCTTGACCTGCTCGGGCCAGTAGTCTTTCCAGGTCTCGACGCCGACGTGCCAGGCCAGCCACGGCAGGAATGCCAGCGGGATCGCATCCGGGTCCATCAGCGTGCCGATGTCGACCGGGATGCCGCTAATTCGCGCATTGGTCTCGGCGAGGCGCCGCTCGAGCGCGGTCGCGTTCGGCGGCAGCAACGAGGGCATCGGCTTATTCATCCGCGACCCCGCCGTCGATCAGCTCGATTCCCGTGCAGTACGGCGCCTGCTCGCCCGTCACGGTGACGCCGCCGGCCGGCGAGTCCAGCAATACCTTCTGCACGCCCGCCACGCGCATTGCCGCGTGCAGGCCGTCGACCGTCACTTCCATGCCGATGCGGTGCATGTCGGCGGCGAACTTTGCCGTGCGCTTGTTCGCTTCCGCGAGCGCGACCGCGCGATCCGGGCCGGAGAAGAAGCGCAGCGTTGAGCGGATCGCGTAGCGCACGACCTTCGCGCTCTGCACGATCACTTCGTCGGTCTGCGGCCGCTTGCCTTCCAGACTCTTCTTCACGATCTCGATCAGCTCGTCGCTCGCCGTGCCGTCGCCTTCGCGCGACAAGATCGTGACGACCATCACGCACGGCTCCGGGCTGAACGCGGCGGCAGACAAAACGCGGCCATCGGATGAACGCGCATGGAACACGTACGCTTCTTCAGGACCGGCGACGGAGAAGCCGCGCGGCGCGAGCTGCACGCGCTCGCGCAGGCTGTCGTCGTCTTCGTAGACCGGATCGACTCCGTTCTCAGGATCGCCGGCCGAGATGACCAGGCGTTCCACGTCGAAGAGGGCTGCGATGTGTTCGAGCGTCGTGCCGCGTGCATATGCGAGCAGGATGCCGCGAGCCTTGTCGTTGATGAGCTGGCGCAGCAGCACTTCGCGGTAGGCGTTTTCCTGCAACGATCGCGTCAACGGTTCGGATTCGAGCGCGAGCGTCGCGGCGATCTCGGCGCGTTGGTCGGCCGGGTACAGGGAAATGAGCCGCGCCTTGCGTTCAGCAAAGACCGTTTCGAAGTCGAGCGGGTCGACGATATCGGGCGCCGGCAGTTGCGACAGGTCGATCGGGGTCGTTCTCATGCGCCGACTCCGTTCGACACGGGCACGCGCAGCGATACAGGTTCGTCGCGCTCGTCGGTCCATCCTTCGATGTCGACGAGCTGGTGACCGGCGAACGCCTCGTCGGCACCCGCCACGAGCTGCACACGCGTGACGGTCAGACGCGGCTCCCAACGCATCAGCGCGGTCGCGGCGGCCGCGTACAGGCGAATCCGCGTCGCGCCATTGGTCGGCGCGTCGATCAGGTCGGGCAATTCAGAGCCGAACGAACGGCGCTGGATGCACGAGCCGAGCGGGGTCGTCAGAATCCGGCCGACCGACTGCGACAGGTGGTCGACGCCCGAAATCGCGCGACCGGTGACAGCGTTCATTCCCTTCATGCTGCCCCCGGGATCGGCTTCGACGTGCGGGCGAATTCGCCCATCGCGTCGTGTGGGTGTTCGACCAGGCTGACGTTGCGTGCGACAACGTCGTCAGTGAACTCGGCGCGACCGTCGATCTTCATGACAGAACCGCCTTTGCCGCCCTTGCCGGTCATGCCCGACTCAAACGCGAACGGACCTTTCACGGTCAGCGATTTCGTCACGGTCGCGTCCCCATCGAGCAGGATGCTTTCGGCCTGCACGGTCGCGTCCTTCGTCTGCACGATGACCGCGCCTGGTGCGATAACGCGTACGGTCGCGCCGGCAGGCAGCTCGGCCGTCAGCGCGTGCGCCGCATGGTCGTAGCTGACGCGTGCGCCGTCCGCGTAGACGCGGGTGTGGGTGTTCGGGGAGTTGTCCGGCGCCGGCGCGGCGTCGGAGTAGAGGCCGCGCAGTGCGACGGCCTGCGCGAAGTCGCCCATCGGGCCGAGCAGCACGACCTGTTCGCCCTTCGTCGGCGGAAGCCATTCGCGCGTGCTGCCGGCCGCCGGCGTGAGCCAGGGAATCCAGTTGGTTTGCAGGCCGTCGTCGGCGGATTCGCCGACCGCGACGCGACAGAGGCCCGTGCCGTAGTCGACATCGAGAATCGAGCCCTTGCGCACGGCGTTGCGTGCCTGCCGTTGAATTTCGTTCGCATCCATGCCGACCATGTTGCCGGTCGCCCTCGCGTGACGCGAGCGAATGCAAATGTCGTGCTCGCGGGTACAGCATGCTCGTCGCGCGCGCGAGCAAACGTGCGTCGACAATCGGCGTTACACGCTCAACGACGTGTGTCGCACACGTCGCGGGTGTCCCTTTCACGCTGCCTCTGAACCATGACGATTCACATTTCCGACGCCGCGCCCGCGGCCGACATTACCCCAATGCTCAACCGGCTTCATCGCGTCGACGCGCTTGCCTTGGCGTGCACGCTGCCGGATCAGTCCGTCGACCTGGTATTCACCGATCCGCCGTACGCGTCGGGCGGCCTGCACCTGTCCGCGCGATCGCGTGCGCCGAGCCAGAAGTACATCAACAGCGACACGAAGGCGGTCTATACAGACTTCGAAGGCGACAACATGGACCAACGCGCCTGGGCGTTCTGGTGCCATGCCTGGCTGACCGAATGCCGCCGTGCGATGAAACCCGGCGCGCTGCTCGTTTGCTTCATCGACTGGCGCCAGCTCGCGACGTTGACGGACGTGGTGCAGGCGGCCGGCCTGACACTGCGCGGCATCGCCGTATGGGACAAGACGCCAGGTCGTACGCGGCCGCGCCGAGGCGGTTTCGCGCAACAGGCCGAATTCATCGTATGGGCGAGCCGCGGGCCGATGAACGAAAGCGACGTCTACCTGCCTGGTGTGTTCCCGACACGCCTGACGCTGCCAAAGCAACACGTCACGGAGAAGCCGATCGAGCTGGCGCGCGACGTGGTGCGCCTGGTGCCCGATGGCGGCGTCGTGTGCGACCTGTTCGCCGGTTCCGGTACGTTCCTGGTCGCCGCGCGCGAAGCCGGCCTGCAGTGGGTCGGATGTGAGACGAGCCAGGCGTATCACGCGATCGCGTCGACGCGTCTGGCTGCTGTGAACGATTCAGCGGTTGAGGTAGCGTAGCAACCGATCCCGCACGAGTTCGCGATCGGCCGAGCTGAAGCCGAGCACGACGCGAACCGGATACTGTACGAGCGGGCCGCCCGGTTCGACGGGGGCCTTCTGGCCTTCCTGGTGAACGCGCACGATGCGCGACAGGCGGTCGTCGAAGCCGATCGCAAGCCCCGTGTCGTCGACATCGATCCGCAGATAGCGGGCGGTGCGCAGCTTGCGGAACATCGCCTGCCGCTTGATGCGGCCGACCTTGGCGCGCAAGCCCTTGCCGCCCTTTTTGATCTTGCGCGGCACGTACGCGCTGCCGTCCGGGTTCTGCTGCGCGGCGACGCGCGACTGTTGCGCGCGACGCATATCGCGCCCCAGCTCGCGAAACAGACGCCGGCGAGCAGCCGGCGCCAGCTTCGCGAGCAGCCCGCCGGCCCATTTCTCAAGCGCACGCAGATCGTCGTCCATCACGCCACCCATTGCTCGGCCGCGTCGTCGACGTGTTCGACTGTGCGGCGGCCGCCTTCGTCTGTACCGACCACAACGCTTTCCGTCAGCTTCAGTTTGATTGCGAGGTCGACGGCATCGTTCGCGAGGATGTCGGCGATGAACGTCATGCCTTCGCGGCGCTGGTCGGCGTTGGTCACGAGGTCGGGCTGGTTCGCACGCGCCCATTCGACGACCGCGATCATCACGTCGTCGGCGCTGCCGATGAAGTCACGGATGAGAATCTCGCACTCGTACCGGTATTCGAACGACGGCGTGCGGGTGCCGGTCGCGACAATGTGGCCGTCGTTGATGAAGACGACGAGCAGGTCGGGCGCTGCGGCGAGCTGCGGGAGCGTCGCGACGAGCGCAGCGCGCAGGCTGTTCGGCTTAATCATGGGCGGCCGCCCGCGGGTTCGTCTGACTGCGTGCCTGGCACGCGGCCACCATGTCGACTTCGGCCGCACAGCGCGCCCATGCTGCCCGCGCGACGGTCAGCGCATCGCTCAGATCACCGTTCGTCCGCGGATGCGTCGCGGGCAGGGTGCAGCGCGTCACCGCTGCGCACGCGTTGAGCGTAATCGTCGGCGCCGGCGAGGGCGGGGCTGCTGTGCAGGCGCACAACGTCGTCAGGCAGGCGAGTAGCAGCCCACGCGCGAACGGCTTCGTTCTCATCGATGAGTCTCCGGAGTTGCGATTGATACGCGGCGAGCGTCGTGTCGACCGCGCCGCGCGTGCGGTCGAGCTGCGCGCGCTGCTGGTCTTTCTCGCGGGCATCCGTGAGCAGCCGGCCGATGATCGCGTCACGCGCGCCTACGTCCTGTTTCGCTTGGCGGGCGGCATCCTGTGCCGTGGCGAGGCGTCCCTGCAGCGCGCGCACATACTGCGCGCCGGCGGTCGCCACGACGAGCGCCGCGAGCGCCAGCCAGAAGCGAAGGCCCGGCATACTCACGCGGCCGCCTTCGTGCCGGCGTAGCGCTCGTACGCCTGGGCTAGCTTCGCGTCGTAGAGGTTGCGGGCATAGTCCGGGCCGTTGTAGCCCTTCGCGAACGCAGCCCACTTCCGGTTCTTCAGGGCGGACAGCAGCGACGAGTCGGCCGCGACGAAGCGCACGAACGCATCGAGCTGGTCGCCTTCGCTCGTCTCCATACGCGCGACGAACTCGTCGATGCTCGCGTAGCCGAGGCGCTTCCAGTGGTAGCCCATCACCTGGAACGCGCCCCAACTCGCCGATTCGTATGCCGATGCCGCGTGGATGCGCGCGGCGGTGTCGAGCCGCACGTATTCGGCGCCGCCGCCCTGGTAGCCGCCCGGCTTCTGGCTGACGACGTTCGGCAACTGCGCCGCGTATCGGGCGGCGTCGTCCGCGCCGATGCTGTCGACGAGCTGCCGGTACATGACATGCCGCTCGAACAGGATCACGGGCCGACCGTCCGCCAGGAAGCCCGAGCCGCGCGATTCGACTTCGTTGACCGCGCGCACGCACGCGGGCGAGACGCCGAGTTTGTCCGCGGCGCGCGTGATGTCCATTTCGGTCAGGTGTTTGCGGTCGCGCTGGCCGGCCGACAGCACGGCATACGTGTTCGGGCCGGCGATGCCGTCGACGACGATCCCGGCGGCGGCCTGGAGCGCCTTCACGGCCTGCTCGGTCGCTTCGTCGTACAGGTGAGACACATCGAGCGCGTAGCCGGCGCGCGCAAGACGTTGCTGCAGCAGGCCAACTTCGGCGCCGCGGTCGTTGAAACGGAGGATGTTCATGCTTCGGTGCTCCGGAGAAGGCGCGCTACGTTGCCACGCGCGAGGTAGACAAACAGGGCCAGCAACACGGCCTGCACGGCCTGGAAGAAGCCGACCGGCTTCGGGTGAATAAGCAGTTCGATAGCCGAGCCGCCGGAAATCGCGACGATCAGCCAGGCCGTCCAGGCAACGTGCGAACGGTGCCGCGCGCCGTTTTTCCGATAGGTCAGCACGCGCAGGGTGACGGCGAGGTGTGCGGCGAGCGCGACCAGGGCAAACGACAGATGCATGTCATTTCCCCCTGCGGATCAGCGCGCCGAAGTCGATGTCCTTCACACGCTCCATCAGCGTCAGCGTGACCGTGATGACGAGCGCGGCGGCGAAGAACGCGGCGACGCCTGATGAGCGGACCGGCACGATGTGGGTGATTTCAGGCGCGGCGAGATAGCCCATCACGAGTGAGATGAGCATGTACGCCGTGCGCCGGCCGATGCCGAGGTCTTTCGAGGTGACGACGACGAGCGCCGCGCCGGCGAAAGCGCCGATCAGCGCATCGCCGTCGATGCCCGGCGCGATGCCGGCTAGGCCGATCGCGGCGGCCAGCGCTGCGGCGGTGGTGGTGTTCGGTTCAGCCATTCGGACAATTCCAGGTCAGTCAAACAGTTGCAGGAGGGGCTTCGTCTGCTCGATCGTGTTCAGCTCCGGCATGTCGACGACGGTTCCCATTGGCAGCACGACGCCCAGCTCGGCGAGGCCGGGGTTGGCTTCCAGGACCGCTTCGACGGTGCCGGCCGTGCTGGCGTAGTGGTGCCAGCAAAGGGCGTCGAGCGTTTCGCCCTGAAGCGTGGCGACCTTCATCAGATCAGCTCAACCGTTGAGCGCGCGATGCCCAGGATGTCGCTGATGGCCCACCGCGCGTTGCGGCGCGACTCGTCGACGGTGGCGGCCAGCTCGGCCGCGACCTGGCCGCCGCTCTTCGTCGAGTCGAAGCCGCGGTATTTCTCGGTCACGTCCGCGTGCGCCAGGTGGTAGACGGCGCGCCGGTAGCGGAACACGTGCACGGATTCGCCGTCGAGGCGCTCGGCCGGCACGTCGGCGAGCGACGCGGCGCCCGCCGCCCGTTGCCGGGCGCGCCACGCGGCCAGCTCGTCGTTGACGGTCAGCATGGCGTCGCGCGCGGCGTGGCGCAGGCGCTCGCGCGTGACGGTGCCGTCCAGGCGCATCGCGTCGCGCAGCGCCGACAGGTCGATGTCCGGGAAGAATCCGTCGTTCGTCAGCGTGCCGTCGATCGGCGACGCCGCGACGGCAGGTGCAGCAGTGGCAACGAAACTGTTCATGGTCGATTCGGGGAGTGATGGCGGTGGACCGAAGGTCAGAGCCTGTGTCCGTCAGGCGTTGGGCCGTGCCTTCGGTGCCGCCATGCCGGGGTGGGCTCTTTACGTGCCTTCGGTGCCGTCGCCCGGACGGCCCGCGGCTTCGATCAGCTTCGAGAGCCGATCGATGTCTTTTTTCACGCCGACGCGATCGTTCAACGACAGCGCGCGGCGCAGATAGTCGAGGGCGCGCGGCGGGTCGGCTTCCTGTACGGCGTAGCCGAGCGCCTTGCAGAGCTTCGCGCGCACCTGGTCGTGCATGTCCGCGTCGGCCGTCAGCTCGTCGACCAGTTGGAGGCTGGCGGCGTCGAATGTGCTGCGCTCCAGGAACGCGGTCAGTGCGGCATCGGCGAACTGCTCGGCGACGACGGAGGCGAGCGACCGTTCGAACTGGTCGGGTAGGGCGAGGCCGTGCGTGAGCGCGTAGGCGGCGATCGCGAGCGCGCCGTCATAGTCGCCGGCGTCGATGCGCCAGACCATGACCGTCACGAGTACGTCGTCCTGGGCGCCGCGGCCGCCGTTCAACACGCCCGCCACGTAGTCGGCATACTCCGGCAGCAACTTCCGCTTCAGTTCGACCTTGCGGGCGACCGACTGCACGCCCTTCAGGGCGCGGCGGTCGGCCGCGAGCTTCGCGAGCATCAGCTCGTACGGCGTCGCGCCGGCCATCGTCTGGCCGGGCGCCGTCGCGGCCGCAGCGCGAGCGGCCGACACGCGCGCGAAGTGCGCGCGAGCGGGCGTGTTGATCGTCATGCCGCCACCAGTTCGATGTTTTCCGCGACGCAGCCGCAACCGAAGTCTTCGACGACATACGCGTCGTTCGACGACTCGTAGTTTTCGATGCGGTCGCGTTCCGGCACTTCCTTCAACGTGCGCCGGCGTGCACCTTCCTGGTAGTAGATCGACAGATTCGACAGCTTCGTCACCATCAGGGTGCGTTTCGGGACGAATGGCACACGCACGGCGGGCAGGTTGCCGATGCGCTTCTGGCTGACGATCAGGTCGGCTGCGAGCCGCTCGGTCGGTGCCTGCGTCGCATTGACGATCGGAAAATACTTGTCGTGCAGCAGCTCGCGGCCGCAGATCACGACGAGCCCGGTGTCTTCCTGGAACCACGGGTCGATCATCGACGACACGATGTCCATCACGAGCGCGTCGATGTTCTCGTAGTCGCCGCCCTTGCCGACGACCACCTTGCCCTGCGTCTTGCCTTCGTGCAGCACGCGTTGCGCCGCGCGCTCGCGATACTGCTGCAGCCAGCCGATGTTCACGTCCTGCAACAGCGGGTTTGCCGCCTTGTCGGTGGTGGCCGCCGCCTTCACGCCGTTCCAGCCGATCATGATCCGGTCGAGTGCGGCCTGGTTCACGATCACATCGCGGATGCGCTGTTGGAAGTCGGGAAACTTCGCCCAGGCGTCGAGCTTGCGGTACGGGATGGCCGTGTCGTAGTCGGTTTTCTCGCAACGGTAGCGGTTGCTGTCGAGCGCCGTCGGGTCGACCGGCTGGCGCGCGGTCTTCGTGGTGTCGGTGCGGCTCGCGATCGGGCCGGATACCGACAGACCGAGCTTTTCGCCTTCCAGCTCGGTCACGGGCAGGATGTTGATGCTCTTCAGGAACGCGCTCGATTCCTGGATTTTGGTTTCGAGCGTTTGCTGGACGGACGGTTCGACGGCGAACTTATTCGACACGTCGTCGGTGTCGTTCAGCTTGGCGATTTGCGCGGCGTACTTCCGGTACGCCTGGCGCGTTTCCTTCTTCATGAGGTGGATTCTCCGGGGTGTGAGCGTGGAAGGGGTCAGCAGTCGGTCACGAGCTCGCCGGTCGAGCCGGTGGACGGCTGGCGCCGCGGCGCGCCGTTGTCGGTGGCCGACAGCTTCGCGGTCAGCGCTTCGACGGCGGCGACCGCTTCGTCGGCGCGCTTCTGTGCGGCGGTGAGGTCGACGCGCAGCGCAGCGATGTCGCGGCCCTGCTGGCTGGCGAAGCCGGCGACTTCTTCGACCGCGCGGCGCACGTCGGCGTCGCGCTGGTCGTCGGTGGTGCGATTGCGCGCGAACATGCCTTTCACGATGGACAGCAGGCTCGTCGATTCGGGCTCGCCGTCGAACTCGATCGCCGTTTCGCATGCGGCTGAGAAGAGGTTGTTTGAACGACGTGCGGCGAATTGCAGGGCTTCGGTGCCGAGGCTCGCCGGGTCGTCGGTCGCGGCCAGGCCGACCAGATACGCTTCGCCGATGTCGGCGAAATCCGGGTTGACTTCGATCGACGTGAAAATCTTCTGCCGCTTCTTCGACAGCGCGACCAGTTCGTCGGTCGGATCGAGCTGCGCGTACAGCCCCATCTTGCCTTTCAGCGGGCCATCTTCGATCTCGGTTGCTTTCAGTGCAACTACGTCGCCGTATGCGCCGAATGGGTTGGTGGCAGAGAGCGGCGCCCAACCCTTCAGGTGTTCAATGTTCAGACGTGCGCTGTACAGCTCGCGGTTGTAGTTCTTCGCCATCTGCGTGAGCCATTCACGCTTGATTTCGCGGCCGTCGACAGTCGCGCCTTCGACTGCTACGCGGAAAAACTTCGTTTTGTTGGTTGCCATAGAGAGAGGTCGAACCGTGGGTCAGTGAATGTGGTTCTCATGTTCGACCTTCACGCGCCACGGCTCAACGAGCGGCGTGTGTTGCTCGCACGGGTACGTAGTGCTCCGCGTGATCGCGCGCGCGCGTCGCCCTACGCTTGCCGCATGCTCGAAACGACAGATCCAATTCAACGCGAAGCGAACGTGCGACAAATCGCGCGTTCGCTCTACTGGCAAGGCTGGCGCATCTCGTCGATCGCACGGCATCTCGAACTGAAGCCCGCGACGGTGGCGTCGTGGTGCCGTCGCGACAAATGGAAAGAGGCGACGCCGATCGAGCGCATCGAGGCGGCGGCCGAAACGCGCTTGATGGTCCTGATTGCGAAGGACAAGAAGGACGGCGCGGACTACAAGGAAATCGACCTGCTCGGCCGGCAGATCGAGCGGCTCGCGCGCGTGCAGAAATACGGAGAGACGGGGAAGGAAGGCGACCTGAACCCGAACATCGCCGCGCGCAATGCCGGGCCGAAGCGTAAGCCGCCGCGCAACGAGATCAGCGAGGAACAGCACGAGCGGATCGTGGCGGCGTTCCGCGAATCGCTGTTCGACTACCAGAAGGTCTGGTATCGCAACGGCGATCAGCGTACGCGCAACATCCTGAAGTCGCGGCAGATCGGCGCGACCTGGTATTTCTCGCGCGAAGCGTTCGTCGACGCGCTCGAAACCGGTCGCAACCAGATTTTCCTGTCGGCCAGCAAGGCGCAGGCGCACGTCTTCAAGCAGTACATCGCGCAGTTCGCGCGCGACGCGGCCGACGTGGAGCTGACAGGCGATCCGATCATTCTGCCGAACGGTGCGATTCTGTATTTCCTGGGGACGAACGCACGCACGGCGCAGTCGTATCACGGCAATTTCTATTTCGACGAATACTTCTGGGTTCCGAAGTTTCGCGAGCTGAACAAGGTCGCGTCGGGTATGGCGATGCACAAGCGCTGGCGCAAGACCTACTTCAGCACGCCGTCGAGTATCACGCACGAAGCGTACGCGTTCTGGAGCGGCGCGCACGCGAACCGCGGCCGCGCGGCCGGCGATCGCATCCAGATCGACACGAGCCACGAAGCGCTCGTGCGCGGCATGCTGGGCGCGGACGCGCAGTGGCGCCAGATCGTGACGATTCTGGATGCGATGGCGGGTGGCTGCGACCTGTTCGACATCGACGAGCTGCGCCGCGAATACAGTGCGGAGGAATTCGCGAATCTGCTGATGTGCGCGTTCATCGACGATTCGCTGTCGGTGTTCAAGCTGGCCGACCTGCAGCGCTGCATGGTCGACTCGTGGGAGGAATGGGCCGGTGACTTCTCGCCGCTGCTGTTGCGCCCGTTCGGCTATCGCGAGGTATGGGTGGGCTACGATCCGGCGCTGACCGGCGATTCGGCAGGTCTCGTCGTCGTGGCGCCGCCGCGCGTCGAGGGTGCGGCGTTTCGCGTACTCGAGCGTCACCAGTTCCGCGGCAACGACTTCGAGGAACAGGCCGCGGCGATCGAGCAGATCACGCAGCGCTATAACGTCGGTTACATCGCAATCGACACGACAGGCATGGGGCAGGGCGTCTATCAGCTCGTGCGCAAGTTCTACCCGGCCGTAGTCGCCTTGAACTACTCGCCCGAGGTGAAAACCCGCCTCGTGCTGAAGGGGCAATCCGTCATCCGCAATGGCCGCCTGCAATTCGACGCGGGCTGGACCGACCTGGCCGCCGCCTTCATGGCGATCAAACAGACCATGACGCCGAGCGGTCGACAGGCGACATTCACGGCCGACCGAAACGACGAGACCGGCCACGCGGATCTAGCCTGGGCCTGCCTGCACGCGATCGACCGCGAGCCGCTCGCCGGCGGCGACATCAATTCTTCATCTTTCACGGAGTTCTATTCATGAGCAAGCGCCGATCGCGCGCGCCGCGCACGTTCGCGGCCGCGTCGGATTCGAGCGCCGCCGGCGCTGCGCCGGCGCGCGCCGAGGTCTTCACCTTCGACGATCCCACGCCGGTCATGAACCGGGCCGAGATTCTCGATTACGTCGAATGCTGGTCGAACGGCGATTGGTTCGAGCCGCCCGTCAGCTTCGCCGGCCTGGCGAAGTCGTTCCGCGCCAGCACGCACCACAGCTCCGCGCTGTACTTCAAGGCGAACGTGCTTGCGTCGACGTTCCGGCCTCACAGGTGGCTGTCGCGGCATGCGTTCGAGCGATGGGCGCTCGACTTCCTGACGTTCGGCAACGGCTACCTGGAACGCCGCCGCAATCAGCTCGGCGACACGCTGCGGCTGGAACCCGCCCTGGCGAAGTACACGCGGCGCAAGGCCGATTTCAGCGGCTTCGTGTACGTGAACGGCTGGCAGGACAAGCACGAGTTCGAGCCGGGCAGCGTGTTCCAGCTCATGCGACCGGACATCAACCAGGAGGTGTACGGCCTGCCCGAATATCTCAGCTCGCTTCACTCGGCCTGGCTGAACGAGTCGTCGACGCTGTTCCGGCGAAAGTACTACGAAAACGGCAGCCATGCGGGCTTCATCCTGTACATGACGGACGCGGCGCAGAAACAGGAGGACGTCGATAACATGCGCACCGCGTTGAAGAACGCGAAGGGGCCCGGCAATTTCCGCAACGTGTTCATGTACGCGCCAGGCGGGAAGAAGGACGGCATCCAGCTCATTCCCGTGTCGGAGGTCGCGGCGAAGGACGAGTTCTTCAACATCAAGAACGTGACGCGCGACGACCTGCTCGCTGCGCATCGCGTGCCGCCGCAACTGCTCGGCATCGTGCCGAGCAACTCGGGTGGGTTCGGCACGCCGGACACCGCGGCGCGCGTGTTCGGCCGGAACGAAATCAAGCCGCTGCAGGCGCGCTTCGCCGAGCTGAACGACTGGATCGGCGAAGAGGTCGTGTCGTTCGACGATTACGAGATTCCGCCGGCGCCGGCGGCCGGGTAGCGCACTCGGCGATTCGAAGTCATGCGGCAGGGCCGCGCACCGGGCAACCGGGCGCGGCCCTTTTTACGTCTGGGGCCGGCGCGATCAGAGGCGCTACAACGGGTTGGCCTGCGCGGGGTGCGGTAGGGTCGGACGCCGTCCGACGAGGGCCGCAGGGAGGCTGTCGTGCGGCCGTGCAGGGCGTCCGGCGGGGTGGGGAGGGGGCAGGGAAGCCCGCGCCGAGCCGGCCGCTGCGCGGTCCCCTCCCCGCCTGCGGCCTTCGCTTGGCAGGGCGGTTCTAGTGCAGCGGGCCGACAGGCTCGGCACCCGCTGTGGTGCGGGGCTCCGGGCGATTCGCGGCGCGCGGAAATCGTGCGTTTTGATGCGCGACGATGCGAATTCATGCACCTATGGGCGCAGGCGTGACGCCGCCCCCACCTGCCCGCAAAAATGAATGATTTTTATGCACTCATGCGTCGGGCGTTCCAACCCGCCTGGCACGGGCAGCGAGGCAATCGGCGGATCGATTCTTCTATGCATTTTTAAGTGCCTTTTTTATGCAGGCTTGCTATTGGCGAGCTACTCGTCCCACAATATTTCGGCAGCAAGATATTCTTCGATCACTATACGTACGAGAAAGAATCCCTGTTGCAGGATCGAGTACCGGTAAACGCCCTCCTGGACGACCACCCACGGGCCATTGAGATTCTGCCCAGTTAGCAACCGTGTCATCATACGGCTGCCGACTTCAGGCCAGTTCGCGAGTTCAACTCCATTCCCGACCGCCAATCCTTCAAACTCTTCCCTTTGGATTTTATCCAAGGTTTCCAAAGGTGCTACGCCGATATGGGTTGGGGCGCTGAGCATTGGCTCCCCATATTCAAAATATACGTGTCCGCGTGCATTCTTGACGACGACACGGCTTATCCGTTCTTGCTCCGGTTTCCAAAGCAGTCGCGTTTCACCTGTGACCGTCGTGCTTTCTATTTTTGCTCGTTCAATCCGATCTTTAAGTTTCGGCGTGCGTTGCAATATTCGAGCGCTTCGCTCATTCGAATGTTTTTCGGGGTCTGTGCTTCCGCAAATCACCGAGCCCAGAAACGCGATCAAGTACTCTTCGTCGAGAGAAAAGGAAGAGTTGCATTCGCGACAAATTTCGATCAGTGGTAATTCATCTGGATATGGTTTTCGCAAAAACCCTTTGGTTGGAACGTGATCACGATTTGTCTTCAGTTCATTGAGCCATTTTCCGCAGTGAATACACCACGCTTTGTTGCGATTATCGGTGAAATCATCTATTGCGTACATTTTCGTCCCCGTAGACTGCTGAATGCGTCCCTTGCCGAAGACCAAGACCGGTGAGAAGAAAAGATTCTACGCGCGCAGTTCCTTCAGGTGCGGAGGCGCATCAGCAATTGGGCAAGCATTTCCGGTCTTCGGGTGTCGCATTCCCAAATGACTAGGACGGTCCAGCCTGCTGCTTTCAGCTCGTCCTGATGGCGAGCGTCGCGCGCAACATTGCCATCGAGTTTTCGGGTCCAGTAGTCGGAACTCGATTTCGGTCGGGCGGCTGCCGGGCAGCTCGGATGCTGGTGCCAGAAACAGCCATGAACGAACAGTGCGACACGACGGCCCGGGAACACTAGGTCCGGCTTTCCCGGCAAGCGGCCGTCATGGAGGCGGTACCGCAGGCCAGCGGCGTGCAGGAACCGGCGCACGATCATCTCGGGGCCGGTGTCCTTCGATTTTACGGCCCGCATGGTGCGGGAACGTAGGGCTTCCGGTGTTTCGTCAGGCGCGGCGGATCGCCGTTGCTTCCGATTCACGCTGGACTTCGCCATTGCGTGTCACCCGCGTTTTGCGAACGGTGTCGGTACCGTGGTAGCCGACCTCGAAATCGACGTAGTTCACTTCTTCGACGCGCCCTTGGAAGCAGTCGTGAAACGCCCGCAGGATATGTACGTCGTCCAACCGCTGTGCCTTCGGATGCGGGTTGTTACGCGGGCTCGGGATCGTCGCCGGCAACACGTAGATGCAAGGCGGAGGAACCGCGAACGGCCCCGCCTTCGTAACGCGCGTTGGATCGGCGATGATTTTCGGACACGGACGGCCAACCGTTCCGCACACCATGTCCCACAGCACCACGCCGTCGACACGCTGCTCGCGGAAGATGATTTCGGCGCTCAACCGTGTATGAATGCCCGACCAGGCGTTGTGCCGAGGGTCCGCACCAGGGTTCGTGCAAACGCTCCAAATCACGAACTCTTCCGCCTGCGGCGGCCGTTCGAAAATGTTCGTGTTGTTGCCGTCTAGGCAGCCCTTCAACTCGATCGCGGACGTTCGACCGGACGGCAGGCGCACGATGTAATCGTGCCGGTTGGCCTCGCCGGCCGATTCCCACTCGGTGATGAACCCTTCGTCTTGCATGTGGTTCAGGATGTGCTGCACGAACTCACGCTTTTCCCGCATCGACGCGGAAAACTGGCCGCGTACCCGCTCGATCGCCCCACGAAACACACCGCTGTTGTAAAACTCGACCTCCGAAAGACCGTGATCGCCGATCTTGTGCGCTTCGGTCTTCAGGTTTTCGGCGTACGTTTCGATCATCTTGCGCAGTTCGCCGTTCTGCTCGCACGGAACGATGCTCATGCAGCGGCCCTCGCCAGCGGCGGTTGAACGGCCAAGATCGGTTCGAAGAGGTTCGCGGCGATGTGGCGAACAACGGGAACCGCCACGCCGTCGCCGGTCAGGTGGTACGCCTCGTTGTAGTTCTCGGGCAACTCGTATTCATCCGGCAATCCCATCAGGCGCGCTGTTTCACGGCTGGAAATGAGCCGTGTGCGGACCTTGCTGCCGTCGATCACCATGATTAATTGCCGGCTCGACCCACCCGAGGGCGTTCGCAGGCAACCGGCCACGTCGTCAAAGCGAACTTCTGCCCGTTGGACCTTGTTGCCCTGCTCGTCGCGACGCGTGCGCCGGTAGATCGCGCCGACCATACGACGTCCGGTGGACTTCGACGCCTTCTTTGCTTTCTCGACCTTGGCAAGGTTCACGTCGCTCATCATTGCCAACAGTCGTTGCGTTTCCGCCGTCGTGTGCCACTTGACCCCCGTCGGACTTTCTTCGATCAAGTCGGCGAAGACCGCTTCGCGACGATCCGGCGTGGGCAGGTGCCACCACACCCAGCTCTGCCGCGCCTTGGCCGTCAGTTTGTCCAGCGCCGTCAGCAACGCTTTCGGGTGATACAGCGGCGATGCGTCTTGTCGCACGAGCGCATCAGGGATTGGCAAATCCTTGCGGATGCCGACGACGAACAGACGAGGGCGTGACTGCGGCACGAACAGCGCGGCGTCGATCACCATCGCACCAAACCGGTAGCCGGCGCGGTCGAGCGCCGTACAGATCGCAGCAAAGTCCTTGCCCTCGTGCGAATGCAGCGTACCGACAACATTTTCCAAGGCGATGATGTCGGGCGCGCGATTGTCCGCGATCAAGCCTTTCACGACATCGAAGAACGGCCAGAACGTGCCAGAGCGATCGCCTTTCAGGCCCGCGCCGGCACCGGCCAGCGACAGGTCCTGGCATGGAAACGAACCCCAGATGAGATTCGCGCGGTCGGGAAGGTTTTCGGGCTTGACCTGGCGCACATCGCCGGTGAGCAGTTCGCCGTCTCCCCAGTTCTGACGGTACGTGATGCCCTTCTTGTGATCGAAATCGTTGGCGAAAAGGCATTGCCATCCCTCGCCAAGGCCGGCACGGGCCATTCCCCCGCCGGCGAAGAACTCGTAGAAGCGACCCATTAGTTTCCCCTCGCGGCATCTGATTGTTTGTCTGCGCCGCCGTTCGCTCGTGATAACTTTTCCTGAACGGCTTCGAGTATCCAGGTGTTGCGCGACACGTTGCCAACGCGCCGGGAACACTCGGCGTCGATCGCAGCAAGCATGTCGTCGGGCAGGCGCACGGTGATGCGCTCTGTCTGGGCGCACGAGTCTTTGGCGGCTTTCATCATGGGCGCCATTGTGGCGCCATTCTGGCGCACCGCAAAAGGAAATATTGTAAAAGTCAGCTGAATTGTGATATGCCTCGGCCGGGGCAAACGTCATTAAATCGATCGCAGCTTTGCCGTCTTGTGAAGCTCGACCCAGTAGTCGGGGAGCTCGTCGTCGGGCACGTTGAAGCGCCGGAGCCACGCTTCGCTCGCGATCGTCGTACTGAGAAGGGGAGCGGTGCTGTTGACGGTGCCATCCTGCAGGCTGTCGATCGTATCGGCGACGATGGGGCGCAGGGCCCGGTTCAGCACGACATATGCGGCCGGAGGCTCGGGCGGGTGCCCCGCGCCAACCGACACGCCGGTTTGAGGTTCCACCCCTGCCTGAATCAGCAGGCCGCCGTCGCCGAACGCAGCCTTTCGATACCAGTCCGGGGGGAGCACCATTCCGTCTGCTCCGCCGGCGCGGCGGACGAGATCGGCGTCTATCACGGTCAGCCAGTCGACCGTCTTGAGCTTGTCGGTCAGGTCACGCACGCACGTGCGCCGGGGGCTTCCGACGTCGACCCCGGCCCCGTACTGCCGCGCCCAAAAATACTCGCTCGCTTCGTTTGGCTCGCGCCCCATCGGCGGCAGGTTGACCGCGTAGCCGCCATGACCGTGTACTGGCCGCAACCATTCCGCGAACTCTGCGAACAGCCGCTCGAACGCGCCAGGCGCGAACTGCAGAAAGCTGCGCGGCACCGTGAACGACATCACGTCGAGGCTGCGCTCAAACTTCGCTTCCCAGTCTTCGAGGCAGAACACGGCGAAATCGTAGAAGCCGGCCGCGAGCTTGTGATCCGCGCTGGTCGTGGTCGACACCAGGGCGGCATTGCCCCGAACGCGCTTCGCTAGGTCGGGAAAGCCGGCAGATTTGTCGAACGCGACGGGCGATTCGCCTTCGGCGTAGAACCATCGCATCGGGCCGGCCTTCGGTGGATCGCGACCTTCAGCCTCTGCCAGTGCCGTCTCGTACCTCGTGATGACGTCGAGATAGCGGTCGTAACATCGCACGAGCGACTTGCGCGTCGCGTCCGTGTAGCCGTTGCGGAAGTACAGGACGCCGCGCACGACAAACGCCGCGCCTACGATGCCTTTCTGATAGGGCGGCTCGAACAGTCCATACGGCAGGGTATCACGGCGCTTCGGGTCATTAGCCCACGCAGCCAGTTCATCTTTCGTCATGGTATTCAGGGGAACGCGAAGCCGGGGACGCCCGGCGGAAGATGCGGAATCGGGGCAGGCATTGCGCGGTTCGGCCCGGCCGGACTGACGCCAAAAATCGACTCGACGTCAGATTGCGTTTGCGTCGATCGTGCCGGTTTTTCGTCCGGCTTGTCATCGCCACATCCGCAGTCGGCGGGGCGCAGCGTTGCCACCTTTTTGTCGCTACCGGCGATTCGCACGTATGCCTCCCGTTGACGATCGCCGTACGAATCCTCGAACTTCATTTCGACGACGGTCTTGATATTCGACTGCTCGGGCGGCAGAGCAGGATCGCGCACGATCACGACGTCGGGTCGACGCGTTTGATCCAGGCCCGTTTTCTTCCCGTCGCGGTAGCCCTTCATGCCGCCCGGCCAATTATCCCGTATCCAGTCGACGACGGAATCCGGGCGCAGAGGCCGATCCTCTTCGGTCATGATCGGGACCGGAGGCGCTGGCGGTGTCGGGCTCATGTCGTAGCTGACCTCCGGCAGGTACTCGGTCGGTCCCCCGAACGTCGCTCGCGACGATTCGTTCATGGCGTCCAGGCGTTGAGCGACGCATGCTTGTCGGAGCGTCCGCGACCTCCCGCGCTTGTCCACTCTTGTCTGGACGCCGATGCGCGCGCAGGGGCACATCACGCCGCAGAGCACTTCCTTATCCTTTCCCGACAGGCGACCGTCGAGCCCGACGAGGGTCGTGTTGCCGTCGCCCTTGCTCGCGCCGGCGGCCGAACTGCGCGAATAGTCGGTCATGCCTTCGTGTCCGCGGTGCCTGTCGTGCCCGGCTGGCTGAACGACAGCGACGCGGCCTGTTGTGTATTCAGCCAATCCGTATGGCCGTTCGCATCCGTCATGCCGTGAATCGTCTGGCCGTCCGTCGACGTCACGGTGTACGGATGGTTTGCGATGGGCCGGCGCGTGTTGTCGTCGACGACCTGGAAGCGGCCGCGATTCGGGCCGTCGTTCTGCGGCACTACGCTCTTGCCGCCGCCGACCGGCGCGCCTGCGCCCGATGTTGGCGAGGCGGTTGCGGTGCCCTGGGACGCGATCAGGCTCGCGCCACACGCAGTTACGTCGCCCTCAGACACGACCGGCCGACCGTGGAACGTCATGTTCAAATCGGCCTTGATCTTCACGATCGGATAGAGGCCGCCGCAGCGCGGACATGAAACCATGTCGCCGAGCAGAGCGAGCGCCTTCCCGTCGACAGTGTTGGTCATGTCACTGGCAATAACGCGCCCACCGTGCGAGGTCGTGTCGCCATCCCGAATGAATGCGAAGCCCATGCTGAACCCTATGAAGAAACGGTGCCGCCGACTGTAGCACGCGACGCGTGAGCCGTTCCCCTGTTGGGATTAACAGGCTTTTGAGATTGTCAAGTGATAGGAGGGGGCTGCGAGCGAACGGGGCGGATTGCTTCCGATCCATGCAGTTCGTCGGGGGGGGCAGTGCGGAATTCTTCCGGCACCTGGCGCGGTGATTTTTCATCGTAGCCGCTTCGCATGCGCTGGCGCGAACTACAGTGAAATTACAGTTTGGATGAGCTTGGACAGCCCTGATTGACCTTGATTAGCCTTGGTTTTGCTGATTGCGAGTCGTGTAAGGCTTTGATTTTTAAAGGCTCCCGGTGTGCCGGTAAAGCTCCGAAGGCAGGGGTTGCCCACCCTGCCTCCGGCCAATACCACCATCAGCCCCCGAAGTAGCACAGCCCCATCGCACGCTTCACATCCGCGAGCGTCTGCGCGGCCACCTCCCGCGCGCGCAGCGTGCCGCGCTGCAGGATGGCCATCACCTCGCCGCGCTCGTTCTCGAACGCGCGGCGCCGCGTGCGAATCGGTTCGAGCAGCGCCTGCAGTCGCTCGTTCAGCATGCGCTTGACGACGCTGTCGCCGAGCCCGCCGAGGCGATAGTGCGCCTTCAGTTCATCGACCTTCTGCACATCGGGTTCGAACGCATCCAGGAACGCGAACACGACGTTGCCCTCGACCTGGCCCGGGTCGCTCACGCGCAGGTGGTTCGGGTCGGTATACATGTCGTTGACCGCTTTCGTGATCTCGTCCGGGGACGCGCCCAGCGCGATCGCGTTGCCGAGCGACTTGCTCATCTTGGCCTTGCCGTCCGTGCCGGGCAGCCGCGTGACCGACGACAGCACGGCCTCGCATTCGACCAGCACCTGCTGGTCGACCGTATGGTTGAAGCGGCGCACGAGCTCGTTGGTCTGCTCGATCATCGGCAACTGGTCGTCGCCGACGGGCACGTGCGTCGCGCGGAACGCGGTGATGTCGGCCGCCTGGCTGACGGGGTAGGTGAGGAAGCCGGCGGGAATGTCGCGCTCGAAGCCGCGCAGGCGGATTTCCTCCTTGATGGTCGGGTTGCGTTCGAGCCGCGCGACGGTGACGAGGTTGAGCAGGTATTGCGCCAGCTCCGCCAGCTCGGGCACCTGCGACTGGATCAGGATCGTCGACTTCTGCGGATCGATGCCCGCCGCGAGATAGTCGAGCGCGACCTCGACGACGTTGTCAGTGACCTTGCGGTGCCGGCCGACGTTGTCGGTCAGCGCCTGCGTGTCCGCGAGCAGCAGGAATTGCCGCGCCTCGTGCTGCAGCCGCACGCGCGCGCTCAGCGAGCCGAAGTAATGGCCGAGGTGCAGCGGGCCGGTCGTGCGGTCGCCGGTGAGGACGACGGGAAGGGTCGTTTGAGTCATGGTCTGGGGCTCCATGGTCAGACACCACCAGCCGCCAGCGCAGAAACGACAATGCCGCCAGGACTGGCGGCATCGCGTTGGGAAAAGACAGGAAGAAACGGGCCGCCGGGTTCAGGCGCGCCACCAGCGTTGCAGCTTCGACGAGGTCGGTTTCAGGTCCATCGGGCGAGTATAGCGGAGCGCGGCCGCCGCCGCATCGGGCCGGGCGCTGCGTGCCGCCTCAATCGAGTTGCGCGAGCCTTGCACGCAGCGCATCGATCTCCGACTCCGCGAACACCTCGATGCCATGCTGCCGCAGCAGCGCGGCCGTGACGCCCGAGCCGGGATGCTTCCGGCCCGCGAAGCTGCCGTCGTAGATGAAGCGGCTGCCGCACGACGGGCTGCCGTCGGCCAGCAGCGCGAAACCGCAGCCATGCGCGCGCGCGAGGCCCAGCGCGACCTGCGCGCCGGCAATGTAAGGCGCGGTGACGTCCTTGCCCGTTGTCTCGACGACCCGCGCGCCGCCCGCCAGCACCTGCTGGCCCGATGCGCCATCCGCGATTTCCGCCGGCGGGCGAGGCACGCCGAAGCCCGCCGCCAGTTCGGGACAGACGGGCACGATGCGCCCGTCTTGCCGCCATTCGTCGAGCGCGCGATGCGCGGCGGTCTTGGCCGCGCCGTTGTAGCGCACCGGCTGGCCGAGCAGGCATGCGCTGACCAGGATCTTCTGCTTCGTCTGCAATGTCGCCCCCTTGTGCGGGACCTTGGAACGGACGGGGAATTTTACGTGAGCCTTACTGGCGGAGCGCCGCGTTCGCCGGGATACAATTCGCGCGAATCATCAGACGGTATCCGGCGCGCCGCAATCACGACGCGTACCGATCGACGAAGACAAGGACGCCATGAAGCATTCGATCGCCAGCCTTTCCGTTGTGCTGGCCGCCGTGTTCGGCACGGTCGCGCACGCTGCGCGCGCCGAGGACATTCCGCTCGGGATGCCCGACGGATTCATCGCATCATCGGTCGACAAGGTCGCCGACGGGCAATACTGCGTCACCGGCGAAGTCATGGACGAGATGGGCACGAAGCACGACGCATGGGTCGCGCTGGTCGATGCCGGCGCGAAGCGCGTCGCATGGCGCACGCGGCTGCCGTTCGAGCGCCCGTACGTCGGCAACGACGCGGTGCGCTGCGCGGCCGGGCAGGGCGCGTATTTCGTGCTGACGCAGGAGCGCACCCACATCGAGGAAAGCCTCAACCAGACCAAGGTGGTGCTGAACAAGCTCGGCGCGGACGGCAAGCTGCTGAAGCGCGAACCGGTCGGCGCCGGGTTCGACGAGTGGGCCTACCTGCTCGACGTCGACGGCAACGCTGTGACGGTCGCGGGCGGCACGAGCGACGCGCTCGAGCGCAAGGGCAAGCTCGGCAATTACGTCACGCGCTTCGACACGCAGCTCGTGCGCACCGGCGTGACGACGATCCCGAACGGCGCGTTCTGGACCGGCACGACCGCGGCGCTTTCCGCGAACCAACTGCGCGTCGCCGGACAGTTTATGCCGAACGCGGGCGGCGCGTCGGGCGGCCGCGAGGGCTTCGCGGTGTCGCGGATCAACGTCGACCAGCACAAGTACCAGTCGTCGACTTACGTGTCGCCGCCCGACGCGCGTGTAGAGGCATCGGCGTTCAGCGCGGACGGCGCCGCGTACTACGTCGCGACCACGCCGACGGCGCTGTCGGTGGCGGTCGTCTCGCCGGCCGGCAAGCTCGCGCAGCAGTTCACGACGCGCAAGATCGTGTGCGATCTCGCATCGATCGGCGTGACCGGCTCGACGATCACCGTGATCGGCACGACGTGCGACAAGCCGGCGGCCGGCACGCTCGCGACGATCGACCTGTCGACGCGCCAGGCCACGACGACGCGCCGCATCGCGGGCGACGTGCGCGTCGCGCGTGTCGACGGCAATGCGTGGGTCGGTGTGGTCGATGCCGGCAAGCGCGGCCTCGTGCTGCGGCGTGACGCGCCATAGCGTGGCGTGGCGCGCGACGGCACACCGAACGCCGGGCCATCGCGCATGCAGGCGGACGATGCACCCCGTATTCCACCCGCCGCACCCCCATGCGAGAATCCCCCGCAACGACAACAGCAAGCGTTGATCGCGGCGGCCGTCCGCGCATCGCGCGACCCCTTCGATGGCTCGCTTCCCGTCTTCCCCGGCCGCGGCCGATGCACGCGCGCTGACCGAACCGCAGCGCGCGCTGCTCGCGCGCCTGCAGGCCTATTCGCCGGACGTGCCCGATGCGCCGCAGCCGTACAGCCGCCGCCTTGCCGACGCGCAAGGCTGGACGCACGCGCGCGCGCTGGGCGTCATCGACGAATACAAGCGCTTCGCGTTCCTCGCACAGGCGGCCGGCCATCCGGTCACGCCGTCGCACGCGGTGGACGCCGCGTGGCACCTGCATCTGCAGTACACGCGCGAATACTGGGACGTGTTCTGCGCCGGCGTGCTGCGCGCGCCGCTGCACCACATGCCCGGCACCGGCGCGCCGGACGAAGCCGACCGGTACGCGCGGCACTACCGGCGCACGCTCGACAGCTATCGGCGGCTGTTCGGCAGCGAGCCGCCCGAGACGATCTGGCCGCGTTCGGCGCCCGAACCGGCGGCGCGCACGCCCGATGAGCCGCACACCGTTGCGCACACCGAACCCTCCCGCCGCGAGCGCATCGCGCACCGCCTGCGCCGCCTGACGAGACTGTCATGGCCCGCCGCGCTGGCGAGCGTCGCGGCAACCTGCGCATCCGCGCGGGATTTCAACGTGCTGAACTTCTCCGGCCCGCAGTTCCTCGCGTTCTACGTGCCGGCCTGCGTGGCCGCACTACTGCTGATCGCGGGCCTGCAGCGGCTCGAACACCGCTGCCGCCCATGGGGCGCACGCCACCGTGAATCGTCACCCGACCTGAGCGCGGAGGAAGCCGGGTATCTCGCGGGCGGCGCGTCGCGGATGACGCAGGTCGCGACGCTGTCGCTCCTCCATGCGGACGCGATCTGGCTCCAGGTCCACAAGCGCGGCTCGCGGGTGCGGGTTGCCGATTCGGCACGCGCACACACGGGCCACCTGGCGGACGAATGGGCCTGGCTGAACGCGCAGCCCGGCCGAGAAACGACCTATGGGGCGTTTCGCACGCGTCTCGCGCAGCGCGAGTCCGGCATCGTCGCCGGGCTGCGCCGCAACGGCTGGCTGTGGGCGCCCGGCGACATGCGTACGGCGCGGATCGCCGCGCGTGCGATCGCGCTGCTCGTGTTCGGCACGGGCGCGGCGAAGCTCGCGATCGGCCTGAGCCGCGGGCGGCCGGTGCTGCTCCTCATGATCTGCATGGCCGGGTTCTCGATCGGGTATCACCTCGTGAGTGCGCGCCTGAGCGGGTTCGGGCGCGGCGGCATGACGCGTGGCGGCCAGGCGGCACTGGATGCGCATGGCGAGGCGCGCCGGGACGACCGCGCCACGCCGGACGCGCTGCTGTGGGCGACCGCGCTGTTCGGTGCCGGCGCGCTCGCCGGCACCGCGTGGGCCGCGTATGCGAATCCGCTGATGGCGCCGCTGGCGATGCCTGCCGCGGCGAAAGGCGGCGGGTCGTCCGATTCGGATGGCGGCGACAGCAGTTGCTCGAGCGACTCGGGATCGAGTTCGTGCAGTTCGAGCTCATGCGGCTCGAGCGGCTGCGGCGGGTGTTCGAGCAACTGAACGGCGGGCGGGGCCGGCGGACCTCCGCGACGGCCCCGCCCGCGCAACGCTACACAGTCGTCACATCGACGGGCGCATGCGCGCCCGCATTGCCACGATCCCCCGCCTCCATGATCAGCTTCCAGTCGAAGGCCGGCAGCGCGCACAGCTGCTCGACGGTCGATGCGTATTCCTGCGTCGTCGTGCCGAGGTAGCGCACCTTGTCGGTCCACCCGGGCAGCGCGGCCTGCGACGTGGTCACCACGACCGCCAGCAGATCCTGCTCCGGCAGCGCCGCGACTTCGTCGAGATTGAGCCGCACCTGCTCCAGGTCGCCGTGGGCGTCGAGGATCAGCACGCCGGGAATCGGCGCGTCCGTGCTTGCGGCCGGCGCGGCGGCAGGCTGGCCGGCGCATTGCAGATAGACGTCGCGATAGCGCGGCAGCGCCTGCTGCAGCGCGTGATGCTTGCGCACCTTCGCCTGCGCGGTGCGGGCGATCCGGCGGCGCAGCGCGGGTTGCGCGATCAGCCGCTCGATCGCGTCGAGCCATGCCGCCGCCGTATCGTCGACGAGCAGGCCGTCGCAGCCGTCGTCGAGCGCGCAGCGATAGGCCGGCCGGTCGCTGACGATCGTCGCGATGCCGGCCGCCGCGTATTCCTGCCACCGGATCGTGCTCTTGCCCGCGTTGTAGTCGGTGTCGGCGAGCGGCAGCAGCGCGATGTCCCAGCGCCGCTCCAGCAGGCGCTGCGCGTACGCGCGGTAGTCGGCGGCCGCGGGTGCGCAGGTGGCCGCCGGATGGGACGCCCAGCCGGCCGGCACGTGCGCGCCGATGAAGCAGATCCTCACCTTGCCCGGATGGCGCGCGCAGATCGCCTGCAGCGCCGCGTCGACGAGCGCGAAATTCTCGTCGCGCAGCGCCGCGCCGGCGATGCCGATCGTCACGTACGCATCGTCGCGCGCGGTCACCGGCTGATGGAAGCGATCGAAATCGACGCAGTCGGGCAGCACGTGCACGCGCGGGTTCGACAGCCGGTAGCGGCCCGCGAGGAACGGCGTCGACACGATCACGGCCGCCGCGTTGAGCAGCGCGTACTCGAGCCCGGCGCGCGCCATGCCGCCCGGCGCGGCGAGCGGATGCGCGGCGGGCAGGTCGGTCAGCAGGTCGTCGGTTTCGTAGATCACCGGCTTCTTGAGACTGAAGATGGCCCGCAGGCCGTCGTCCGTCAGCACGCCGGGCGTCATCCGGTGCAGCAGGATGGCGTCGGCGTCAGCCAGCACGCTGCTGTCGATCCGGCCGTCGCGAATGCCCCAGACGAACTCCCACTCGTCGCGCAGCCGGTCGAACGGCTGCACGAGGCGAACCCGCGCCGACGCGCTTTCGGGCGGCTCGACCGAATACACGACGAGCCGCCTGCGGCGCGGCGCGGCGTCCGCGCTCGCGGCGCCGGGCGCCGGCGTCCGGTTCTGTTCCAGCAGCCGCGCATACAGCGCGCCGTGGCGCGCGGCGTTGCGGTTGACGTCGTGCCGCGCGCGGAGCGCGTCCTGCGCGGCCGCGGCGAGTTGCGCGCGCGCCTGCGGATGCTCGATCAGGTGCGCGATCGCGTCGACCCACGCGTCGGCGGCGTCGGCGACGAGCCAGCCGGTGCGGCCGTGGACGACCGCGCTGCCTGGCGCGGGCGCGGCGACGAGCACCGTGGCCGCGCCGGCCGCCGAGCATTCGAGCCACGCGCGCGGCGGATCGTCGTCGCGCAGCGTGACCGGCGACGCGACCAGCGCAATGTCGAGGTCGGCGTGCTTCAACTGGTCCGCATAGGCGTCATAGGGCGCGGGCGCGGCGATCAGCGCGACGTCCGGATCGCCGTCCCAGCCGGCCGGCAGCGCCGGCCCGACGAACGACACCCGGAGCCTGCCCGGATACCGGCGGCGCAGCTCGGCCAGCGCCAGCCGGGCCTGTTCGAGACGGGGGCCGTCGAGCCCGGCGCCGGACACCGCGAGGTTCACGTGATCGCGCACGCCGGGCGCCGCGCGGTACAGCCGTTCGACGTCGATGTCGGTCGGCAGCACATGGACCGACGCGTTGACCTGCCGGTACTGCCGCGCCAGATCCTCCGACGGCACGACGAGCGCGTGCGCGCGCTGCGCGGCGTAGCGCACGTTCGCGCTGCGGCGCGCGTTGTCGGCGGCCCCGGGCGTGCCGGCGAGCAGCGTTTCGAGCGGGGCGTCGATTTCGTGGACGATCGGCTTGCCGAGCGCGAACAGCTGTTCCAGCGCGGCCGGGGACAGCAGGCCCGGCGTGTCGCCCTGCAGCACGATCAGGTCGGCGCGCTGCAGCGCGTCCGCATCGATGCCGGCGTGCGTGACGGGAAAGCTCAATTCCCATTCGTGCGCCAGCCTGGCGAACGGCTGCACGAAGCGCACGCTGGCGCGCGCGTGCTCGGCCGGCTCGGCGGTCACGACCGCGAGGCGCTTGCGCGGCGAGGCCGGCTGGCGGCCGGCGGCGCCGGCCGCCACGGCCAGCGCGTCCAGTTCGTCCGCGCGGGCCTGGGTCTTGTCGATGAACGTCTGCAGCTGCCGCCAGAACGTCTCCTCTTCCTGCAGGTACGCGTCGCGCGCTTCATGAACGGTGGCCTTCGCGTGGGCGATCTCCTGTTCGTCGAGCGCCCACGCGATGCCCTTGCCGTCCATCACCCAGCGGTACGGCTCGGGCAGCGATGCGTCGTTCGGAATGCACACCACCGGGCAACCGCACAGCAGCGCCTCGAATGCGGCGGTCGACCACTCGTACAGGTACACGCACTCGACCTGCCGGAACAGCGCCGCGAGTTCGTGCGCGGAGCGTTCCGGCACGCGATTGGATATCTCGATCGAATCGGCGGTGACGGGATGCAGGCTGCCGCCGCGTATCAGGTGCCGGTTGATGAAGACGGCCGTGCCGCTGCGGCGCGCGTCGTCGACGCCGTCGCTGTTGAAGATGCGCGTGTCGACCAGCGGCATGCGCAGCAGGTCCGCCTGCCATCCTGCGGGCACCAGCGAGGGCCCGAACGTGAACACGAGGTCGCTCGGCTGCAGGTCGATCGCGTTGCCCTCGATGCGGCCGGGTTCGGCGAGCAGGTAGCGCGCGACGGTGCGCGTGCCGAACGGATTGCCGGAGACGATTTCCGGATAGACGGCGATCGCGCTGCGATTCGCGTCGGCGTGCGACTGCACGATGTCGTTGGTCAGCCGCGGCGTGCGCAGGTCCGGATGCATGCCATCCGTGTTGACATACGCTTCGTGGCCGAGCAGGTTCAGCACGTGGCACAGGTAGTGCATCGCGCGGACCCCGCCGGACGTCTGCCGGTATCTCGGCGCGCATACGTAGTACGGGTGGTCGAGCCGCGCAAAGATGCGCGACCCGCGGTGCGTCGGGCCGGAAGTCGGAATCGTCGTCGTCATCGGGTGCGGTAGAAATCGAAGACCACCTCGAGGATGCGGTCCTGTTCGGCTTCGGTCATGTCGTGGTACAGCGGCAGCCGCACGAGCCGGTCGGCGACGAGCTCCGTCACCGACATGCCGGACCCGCAGCGCCCGTAGCGCTGGCCGGCCGGCGAGCTGTGCAGCGGCACGTAATGGAACACGGCGTTCACGCCCGCGTCGCGGATCTGCTGCAGCAGCGCGCTGCGCTCGGCGAGGTCGCGCGCGAGGAAATAGAACATGTGGCCGTTGCCGCGCTCGGCGAGCGAAATCGCGGGCAGCGCGATCAGCCCGTCCGCGTGCAGCGGCTGCAGCGCGTCCTGGTAGCGCTGCACGGTCGCGCGCCGCTGCGCGGTGATCACGTCCGCGTGCTCGAACTGCGCGTACAGGAATGCGGCGATCAGCTCGCCCGGCAGGAACGACGAGCCGACGTCGACCCACGTGTACTTGTCGACCTGCCCGCGGAAGAACTGGCTGCGGTTGGTGCCCTTCTCGCGGATGATCTCCGCGCGCTCGACGAGGCGCGGGTCGTTCACCAGCAGCGCGCCGCCTTCGCCCGAGATCACGTTCTTGGTCTCGTGGAAGCTGAGGCACGCGAGGTGTCCGAGGCTGCCGAGCGGCTTGCCGTTCCACGTCGACTGCAGCGCCTGCGCGGCGTCCTCGATCACCCACAGGCCGTGGTCCTCGGCGAGCTGGCCGATCGTGTCCATGTCGCACGCGACGCCCGCGTAGTGCACCGGCACGATCGCGCGGGTGCGCTCGGTGATGGCGGCGGCGACGAGCGTCTCGTCGAGGTTCAGCGTGTCGCGGCGGATGTCGACGAACACCGGGGTCGCGCCGCGCAGCACGAACGCGTTGGCGGTCGACACGAACGTGTAGGACGGCATGATCACTTCGTCGCCGGGCTGCACGTCGGCGAGGATCGCGGCCATCTCGAGCGCGGCCGTGCACGAGTGCGTGAGCAGCGCGCGCCGGCAGCCGATGCGCGCCTCGAGCCACTGGTGGCACAGCTTCGTGAACGCCTGGTCGCCGGCGAGGCCGCCCTGCTCGACCGCTTTCGCGATGTAGTAGAGCTCCTTGCCGACCACGAACGGGCGGCCGAACGGAATGCAATCGAGGTTGGGTGGGCCGAACATGGTCAGGGTCCTCGGAAAGTGACGGGCGATCGGCGGCGCGGCGCGGGACGCGTGCCG
Source organism: Burkholderia stagnalis (assembly GCF_902830275.1). Classification (GTDB taxonomy): domain Bacteria; phylum Pseudomonadota; class Gammaproteobacteria; order Burkholderiales; family Burkholderiaceae; genus Burkholderia; species Burkholderia stagnalis. Next base: position 231,821 of record NZ_CADESW010000007.1, read on the forward strand.
CTCAGGCGTCCCGGCGGGCCGCGATCGCGCGGGCGCACGGGCCGTCGCCGTGCGGTTTCATGTGCCGGGATGCATGCGCGGGCATCGCGTCACGCTCGCGGGCACAGCGCGTAGCGGCGCGCGTCGGGGCCGCAGTTGAACAGCACGTCGAGCACCGTCACGCCGTGCACGAACGCGCCCCACTGCTGCGGATACTCGGGATAGGCCGGGTAGTCGAACCAGCGCACCGCGACGTTCGCTTGCGCGAACAGGCTCTCGTCCAGATAGCTGCGCGCGGCCGGGCCCGACAGGTATTCGGTGGCGCCGGCCTGCACGCACAGGTTCAGCAGCTTCTCGGTGCGATCGCCGTGCAGGTCGTAGTCCGACGACGACGAGATGCGCGTGCCGATCTCGAGCTGCTCGTTGACCCACGTCAGCAGCGTGCGGTTCAGCTCGCTCAGCGTGTCGTACCGGCGGCCGACGTAGAGCGCCTCGAGCGCGTCCGCATAGCGCGCGAAGTGCGGCGCGCGCGCGTAGTTCTGCTGCAGCCGCTTCCAGTGCTGCGGCGCCCAGTCGGCGCCGTCGATCTCGGTTTCGCGGATCGGCTGGTGATACTTGCCCTTCACCTTCACCGGCACGCTCAGCCATTGCACGCCCTGCGGCGTCTTGATCTGGTTGCGGTTGCGCCAGTCGCGGCGCGTGTACTGCGCGTCGTCGTACAGGATGAACTCGTCGCACGCGGCGATCAGGTCGAAGTAGCCCTTCCACGGGATGTAGTTCGACTGGAGGATCGCCACGCGCTTCGCGACGGGTCTCAGGGGCGTGCCGCTCATGCCGGGATGTGGCCGTACCGGTACATGTCGACCAGCTCGGGCGGAATGCCCCAGTCGGTCGCGCCGACCTGGTCGTGCAGCGCCTCGAGGTCCGCGCGCATCGAGCGCTGCAGCTGCTCGACCATGCGGTTGCGCGCCGGCTCGAAGTCGTGCTGGTACGCGGCGTTGATCTGGTGCCGCACCGTCTTCGCGATCGCGGCCTCGCGCGTCATGTTGCGGATCAGCGGCCGCTCGGGCGCGAGTTCCGCGTAGCGCGGGTCGATCGGCTCGCCGCGCATCGCGGCGACGAGGTCGCGGCACAGCACCGGCGACAGGTGGAAGCCGTCGCGCTTGGTGCCGCCGAGGATCCACAGGTCGCGCACGCTGGTCTCGCCGAACAGCGGATACAGGTCGGACGTCATCGGCCGCCAGCCCACGTTCACGTTGACGAGGTTCGCGCGGTAGAACTTGCTGTTGATCTGGTCCATCGCCGCCTTCAGCAGCGAGTACGCGCTACCGACGTGGCCGTGGTCGATCGGCACCGGGCTGATGTAGTTGCTCGCGCCGATCAGCGTGCGGTCCGGCCCGTACGGCGCCGAATACACGCCGCAGGCGAGGCCGCGGTTGGTCGTGCGGATGCAGTGCGTGTGCACGTGCTCCTTGCTCTGCAGCTCGACCGACATGCCGATGCCGTAGAACAGCCGCTGCACCGGCAGCTCGGGCGCGCTCGCGCGCAGCACCTCGCCAAGGTTCGCGCCGTTGCAGAGCACGAAGCGGTCCGCGTCGAGCGTGCTGCCGTCGGACAGCCGCGCCGCGACGACGCGCCCGCCCGCGATGTCGAGCCGCTCGACTTCGGCATCGACGAGCGTCGTGTTGGCGGCCTGTGCGACGGAGGCCGTCAGCGCGTCGAGAAACTGCTTCGGATTGACCCAGCCCTCGCGCTTCAGGTAGAGCGCGTTCAGCGCGCGATAGCGCGGGTCCGGGTGATAGTTCGGGATGCTTGACGGATCGACGGCCTCGCAAGGCTCCTCGAATTCGCGGCAGAAGCGCTTCACCGCCGCGAAGTTCTCATCGTCGAGCGCGTCGGTCGCCGCGTTGTTGAGCACGTACGTGCCGAACCCGTGGGCGACCTCGCGCGCCGGCGTGCAGATCTCGGCAAACACGCCGGGCCAGGCCGCCGTTGCCGCGCGGCTCAGCTCGAACTTGAAGCGGTCGAGCGGCGTGCCGAGCGAGTCGCCTTCGAGTTCGGTGAACGAGTTGAGCATCGCCGCCGCCGCGCGCGTCGCCGAGCCCGGGCGCAGCGCCGGGCCGACGATCACGAGCTCGACGCCCGGTTCCGCGCGTTGCCATGCCCGGGCCGTCATCAGCCCGAGGATGCCGTTGCCGAGGATCGCGATCTTCATTTACTTGCGCCCCCGTCCGCCTTCCGGGAACGTCAGGTAGCACAGCGACGGATACGCCTGCGTGCGGTGGATCTGGTGCGGGATCTTGCCGAGCACCTTTTGCAGGTAGTGGATGCCTTCCGCGGGCGCCTGATGGCCGCGCATCAGTTGCCACATCGCGACCACGCCGCCCGGCACGAGCCGCTCGAGCACCGCTTCGAACGCCTGCTCCGTCGGGAGCGGCACGTTCAGGTCGAACCACGCGAGCGCGATCGTCTCGCCCGGGTGCGCTTCATTGAACGCGGCCAGCGTGTCGCGGCAGTCGCCTTCCCACACATGGTGCTTGCCGTTCACGTGGCCCATCGCGTTGTTGCGCTCGTGCAGCGACAGCAGCTTGCGCAGCAGGTCCGCGTAGCCGCTTTCCACCGAATAGGTGCCGTCGGAGAACAGCTTGCGATCGCGCGAGTCGTTATCCGAGAAGCCTGCGTAGCCGGTGAACGTATCGAACGCGTGGATGCGGCGCTGGAAGTTCAGCGGCTCGAGGATCGCGCGGAAGTTCTCGCACAGCACCGCGGTCTGGCCGCGCCACGTGCCCATGTCGAGGATCGAGCCCGGCAGCTTCACGATCTGCTGGTACACCTCGAACGTGCCGAGGATCCGCGCGAGCAGCGAGCCGCGCACGAACAGGCCGAGCGAGCGCTCGAGTTCCTCGGGGGTCGCGGGATACGCGTGCAGCAGGTCGAACAGTTCGCGGCGCGCGGCGAGCTGGTCGTCGTTCGAGTTGGTGATGATGGAAGACTCGTGCATACAAAAGGCTCCAGGGGCTGAGGGTGAGACCGAACGAAGTGCCGTGGCGAAACGGGATCGCGTGCGCGACCGGCGTCCGATGCGGCAACCGGGCCCGTGCGCGTCGCGGCGCGCAAGCGGGGCGCCCGGTCGTTCGCACGGTGCAATCCGGTCATCTTTCTGCGATCAAGTCTATCGAGCGCCGTCAGGATCGAATGTCGGATTAGCGGCCCATTTCACCCCGCATTTCGATGGATGCAGGATGATCCGGCGCGGTTTTCGAGCGGCTTGCAGTCGCGGGAATAGCGACCAATTCCGGCACCTGATCGCCGAATTGGAACGCGGCGCGCGCGAGGAGAATTCGGACACGTCGGGGACTGTCCGTGCGTGCCGCAGCAGCAGGCGCGTGAAGGCGCTGCGACGCGATATCGACGGGTCATCCGTGCGCGGCGCCGCCCCCGGGGCGTTGCGAATCCGCGACCGGATGACGCGCCGCTCGCGCAATTTCCGGCAGCGCGCCCCGCGCGGCCGACGCGTCGGCGCAGGCCGCGTTTCGAACCCCGTATTGGCTAGCAGGACGACCGATCTCATGATGCCCATTTCCCCCGCCACCGCCACGATCGAGCACGCGCTGGCGCACCATCAGGCCGACCGCCTCGAAGAGGCCGAGACCCTGTACCGGCAGATCCTCGACGCCGATCCCCGGCACGCGGACGCGCTTCACCTCCTCGGCCTGATCGGCCATCAGTACGGGCGCTATCAGGAGGCCTCCGACCTGATCATGGCGGCGATCGGGATCCGGCCGGACGCGATCTACTACTACAACCTCGGCAACGTGATGCAGGCGGACAACCGCCATGCCGCCGCCGCCGAGTGCTTCCGCCTCGCGATCGAGCTTCGGCCCGACTACGTCGACGCGTACAACAACCTCGGCAACGCGCAGCGGCTCGCCGGCGACGCCCGCGCGGCCGTCGATGCGTTCTGCAAGGTCATCTCGCTGCAGGCGGACAACGCCAAGGCATACAACAACCTTGCGAACGCGCTGTTCGACCTGAACGAGATTCCGGCCGCGCTCGAGGCGTACCAGCACGCGGTCGCGCTGCGCCCCGATCTGCCTGAGCCGCGCAGCAACCTGCTGTTCGCGAGCCACTGCAGCGAGGCGTTCGACCAAGACGCGTATCTCGCCGAGGCCGCACGCTACGACGAACTCGTCACGCGCCGCGCGAAGCCGTGGACGGACTGGCTCGTCGACCTGACCGCCCGCGTCGGGCGGCCGCTGAAGGTCGGCATCGTGTCGGGCGACCTCAAGTCGCACCCGGTCGGCTATTTCATCGAGAGCATGCTGAAGCACCTCGACGCGAACCGGGTCGAGATGCATGCGTACCCGACGCGCGACGTCGAGGACGATCTCACCGCCCGCATCAAGCCGACCTTCTCGACGTGGACCTGCATCGCGGGCCTGAGCGACGAGGCGGCGGCCGCGCAGATCCGCGCAGACCGCATCGACGTGCTGCTCGACGCATCGGGTCACACGATCTACAACCGCCTGCCGCTGTTCGCGTGGAAGCCGGCGCCGCTGCAGGCGAGCTGGCCCGGCTACTTCGCGAGCACCGGCGTGCGCGCGATCGACTACGTGATCGGCGACCGCCACGTGCTGCCGCCCGCCGAGGCCGCGCACTTCACCGAGCGGCCGTGGCATCTGCCGGACAGCTATCTGTGCTTCACGCCGCCGGCCGGTGCGATCGACGTCGGCGCGTTGCCGATGCTCGCGAACGGCCATCCGACGTTCGGCTATTTCGGCAAGCTCGCGAAGATCACCGATCGCGTCGTCGCGGTCTGGTCGCGCGTGCTGCAGTCGGTCGCGGGCGCGAAGCTGTTCGTGAAGGCGGAGCATCTCGACGATCCGCGCGAACAGCAGGCGCTCGCCGCGCGCTTCGCGGCGCACGGCATCGACGCGCAGCGCCTGATCCTCGAAGGCCGCTCGCCGCGTGCCGAGTACCTGGCCGCGTACCGCCGCGTCGACCTGATGCTGAGCCCGTTCCCGTACCCGGGCGGCACGACGACCGCCGAGGCGCTGTGGATGGGCGTGCCCGTGCTGTGCCGGCGCGGCGGCCGGTTCCTGTCGCATATCGCCGAGAGCCTGCTGCATGCGGCGCGGCTGCCCGAGTGGATCGCGGACGACGACGACGCGTATGTCGCGAAGGCCGTCGCGCAGGTCGGCAAGCCGGCCGAGCTGGCGGTGCTGCGCACGACGCTGCGCGCGCAGGTGCTCGCGTCGCCGCTGTGCGATGCGCCCCGCTTCGCCCGCAACTTCGAGGATGCGCTGCACGCGATGTGGGCGCGCCACGTCGACGCCGCGCCGGAAGCGTCCGCGTGAACGGCGCCGCGGTCCTGATCACCGGCGGCGCGGGCTTTCTCGGCTCGCACCTGTGCGAGCGCCTCGTGCATGCCGGCCACGACGTGATGTGCGTGGACAACTTCCACACCGGCAGCAAGCAAAACATCGCACACCTGATCGGCCGCGTGAACTTCGAGGTGATCCGCCACGACGTGTGGCTGCCGCTGTACGTCGAGGCGGATCGCGTGTTCAACATGGCGTGCCCCGCGAGCCCGGTCCATTACCAGAGCGACCCCGTGTCGACGGTGAAGACGGCCGTGCTCGGCGCGATCAACATGCTCGGCCTCGCGAAGCGCTGCGGCGCGCGCATCCTGCAGGCGTCGACGAGCGAGGTGTACGGCGACGCGCAGCAGCATCCGCAGCAGGAAAGCTACTGGGGCAACGTCAACCCGAACGGGCCGCGCGCGTGCTACGACGAAGGCAAGCGCTGCGCGGAAACGCTGTTCTTCGACTACCACCGGCAGCACGGCGTCGACATCCGCGTGGTGCGGATCTTCAACACCTACGGCCCGCGCATGCGCGCCGACGACGGCCGCGTCGTGTCGAACTTCATCATGCAGGCGCTGCGCGGCGAGCCGATCACGCTGTACGGCGACGGCAGCCAGACGCGCTCGTTCTGCTACGTCGACGATCTCGTCGAAGGGCTGCTGCGGATGATGGACCAGGACGACGACACCGGCCCGATGAACCTCGGCAACCCGAGCGAGATCACGATCCGCGAGCTGGCCGAATGCGTGCTGCGCCTGACCGGCTCGAAGAGCCGGATCGAATACCGGCCGCTGCCGACCGACGATCCGCTGCAGCGCCGGCCGGACATCGGCCGCGCGCGCCAGCGGCTCGACTGGCAGCCGGGCGTGCAGCTCGAAGACGGCCTGAAGGAAACGATCGCCTACTTCCGCAACCTGGTGAAAGCATGAGTCTCAACCTGATCGACGCCGCCTGCCCCGTCTGCGCGCACGCGATCGCCGCGCCGTTCTTCGATGCCGGCGCCTGCACGCTGGCGACGCTCGCGTGGCCCGATTCCGCCGAAAGCGCGCGCGCGCTGCCGCGCCATGCGCTCGAGTTCGTGCAGTGCCCGCGCTGCTCGCACGTGTGGAATCACCGCTTCCATTACGACGCGATTCCGTACCAGAGCAATCCGAACCGCATGTTCAACAGCGGCGGCATCTGGAAGGGGCATCTGGCGGCCACGCGCGACCTGCTGCTCGGCAGCCTGTCCGCGGCGCCGACCGTCGTCGAGATCGGCTGCGGCGAAGCGCACTTCGTGCGCGGCCTCGCGCAGGCGAGCACGGGCGGGCGCTTCATCGGCTTCGATCCGAACGCGAGCGTCGGCACCGGCAACGGCATCGAGTTCCATGCGCGCCTGTTCGAACCGCTCGCCGACATGGCCGAATTCCGGCCCGACGCGATCGTGATCCGCCACGTGCTCGAACACCTGACCGAACCGGCGAAGCTCGTCGAGCAGCTCGCGTGGGGCGCGGCGAGCCAGCCGAACCCGTGCTGGCTGTTCGCGGAGGTGCCGTGCATCGACCGCGTGTTCGAGACCGAGCGCCTCGCGGATTTCTTCTACGAGCACGTATCGCAGTTCACGACCGAATCGTTCCGCGCGCTGATGGCGCGCGCCGGCGAGATCGTCACGCTCGCGCACGGCTACGACGGCGAGGTCGTCTATGCGCTGGTGCGGCTCGGCGTGCCGGCGCCCGCGCGCGCGCGCGCCGATGCCGCGGCGCGCTTCGCGGCCCGCACGGTCGCACATCGCGCCGATATCGCGCAACAGCTTGCCGAGCTGGCCGAGTCGGGCCGGCGGGTCGCGATCTGGGGCGGCACCGGCAAGGCGGCGGCGTTCATCCATCACTTCGACGCCGACGCGGCCCGCTTCCCGCTCGTCGTCGATTCCGATCCCGACAAGGTCGGCACCTGCGTGCCGGGCACCGGGCAGCAGATCGTGTTCCGCGACGCGCTGAAAGCCGCGCCGGCCGACGTGATCATCATCCCGACCCAGTGGCGCGCGCGCGACATCGTCGCCGAGATGGCCCGCGAAGGGATCGCCGCGTCGGCCGTGATGATCGAGCACGGCGGCCGGCTGATCGATTTCGGACGCGATCCGCATCCGTATTGAGCACGGCGAACGAGATGGACGGCATCGGGCAGACGTTGCAGGCGGCGCTCGCGCATCACCAGGCGGGGCGTCTCGCCGAAGCGAAGGCGCTGTACGACGCGATTCTCACCGCGCAGCCGGGCCAGCCGGACGCGATGCACTTCCTCGGCCTGCTCGCGTGCCAGCTCAAGCAGTACGACGCGGGCATCGCGCTGATGGAGCGCTCGCTCGTCGCGCGGCCGGACGCGGCGTACTTCAACAACCTCGGCAACATGCTGCGCGAATGCGGGCGGCTCGACGACGCGATCGCGCACTACCGCCGCGCGGTGGCGCTGCGGCCGGACTATCCGGAGGCGCACAACAACCTCGGCAACGCGCTGCGCGACGCACGCGACCCGGCGGCCGCGATGACGAGCTGCGCGCGCGCGATCGAGCTGCGCCCCGGCTACGCGGAGGCGTACAACAACCTCGGCAACGCGCTGCAGGACCTGGGCGAGCACGACGCGGCGGCCGCGAGCTACGGCAAGGCGGTCGCACATCACCCGCAGTACGCGGAGGCCTACAGCAACCTCGGCAACGTGCTGCGCGCGCAGGACAAGCTCGACGCGGCGGCCGACGCCTATCGCCGCGCGCTCGCGCTGCAGCCGGGCCTGCACGCCGCGCGTCACGGCCTGGGTCTCGTGCAGTGGTCGCAGGGTGCGCTGGACGAAGCCGTGAGCACGTTGCGCATCGCGGCGGAAAGCGGCGATGCGAGCGTCCACAACAATCTCGCCGGCCTGCTGCGCGACACCGGCGATCTCGACGGCGCCGCTGCGCACTACGGCCGGGCGATCGAGCTGGACGCGTCGATGGCGGTTGCCCACGCGAACCTCAGCGGCGTGCGCCGCCGGCAGATGCGCTACGCGGAGGCGCTCGCGCACGCGCTGGACGCGATCCGGCTCGCGCCGAACCTCGCCGACGCGCACAACAACGCAGGCAACGCGTATCACGGGCTGGAGCGGCTCGACGACGCCGAGGCCAGTTATCGCACGGCCGTCGCGCTGAACCCGGCCGACGCCGGCGCGTGCCACAACCTGTCGGTCGTGCTGCTGAAGCTGAACCGGCTCGACGAAGCGCTCGCGTTTTGCCGGCGCGCGCTGGACGCCGGCGCGCCCACCGTGTCGATGCGCGTCAACCTCGGCGACATCCAGCGTGCGCAGGGCAACGTCGACGCGGCGGTCCCTGCATATCGCGACGCGCTCGCGCTGGTGCGCGACGACGCCGGCGACGACGCGGCGGAAGTGCTGGGCCGGCTGCTGTTCAGCGCGGCGGCGTCCGCGTGCGTGAGCCCCGCCGACTACCTGGAAGACGCGCGGCGCTACGGCCGGCACCTGGCCGCGCGTTCGACGCGCTACGTGCACGATCCGCGCGAGCGGGCCGCGCGCGCGCAAGGGCGGCCGCTGCGCGTCGGCTTCGTGTCGGGCGACCTGCGCCAGCACCCGGTCGGCATCTTCCTGGAAAGCGTGCTCGTGTACCTCGATCGCACGCGCATCGACCTGCGCGTGTACGTGACGGTGGACGAGGAAGACGCGATCACCGCGCGGCTGAAGCCGCACGCGTGCGGCTGGCGCTCGATCGCCGGGCGCTCCCCGGCCGCGGCCGCGCGGATGATCCATGACGACGGCATCGACGTCCTCGTCGACCTGGCCGGCCATACGCAGGCGAGCGGGCTCGCCGTGTTCGGCTGGAAGCCCGCGCCGGTGCAGGCGAGCTGGCTCGGCTTCTTCGCGTCGACCGGCTGCGATGCGATCGACTATTTCATCGGCGATGCGCATACGTTGCCGGCCGACGAGGCGCACCACTTCGTCGAGAAACCTTGGCGGCTGCCGGACAGCTGGCTGTGCTTCACGCCGCCGCCGTACGACGTCGAGGTCGGCCCGCTGCCGATGGCGGCGCGCGGCTATCCGACGTTCGGCTGCTTCGGCAAGCTCGTGAAGATCGGCGACGACGTCGTGCGCACCTGGTCGCGGCTGCTGCATGACCTGCCGGAGTCGCGGCTGCTGCTCAAGGCGCAGGAGCTCGACCGCGCGAGCGTGCGCGACGCGACGATCGCGCGCTTCGCGCGGCACGGCATTGACGCGGCCCGGCTCGAATTCGAGGGCGCAACGCCGCGCGCCGAGTATTTCACCGCGTACAACCGCATCGACGTCGCGCTGAGCCCGTTCCCGTACCCGGGCGGCACGACCACCGCCGAGGCGCTGTGGATGGGCGTGCCGGTGCTCGGCATGAAGGGCGGCCGGTTCGTCACGCACATCTGCGAAAGCCTGCTGCACGCGGCGGGCATGGGCGACTGGATCGCCGACGACGAGGACGCTTACGTCGCGAAGGCGATTGCCGCGGTGCACGACCGCGAGCGGCTCGCCGCGCTGCGCGCCGGGCTGCGTGCGCAGCTGCTCGCGTCGCCGCTGTGCGACGCACGACGGTTCGCGGCGCATCTCGAAGCGGCGTTCCTCGGTATGTGGCAACGCTATACAGAGACGACAAACGAAGCATGAACGATATCCTCGACACGCTGCAGGCGGCGCTCGCGCATCATCAGGCAGGGCGTCTCGCGGAAGCGAAGGCGCAGTACGACGCGATTCTCGCCGCGCAGCCGGGCCAGCCGGACGCGATGCACTTCCTCGGCCTGCTCGCGTGCCAGCTCAAGCAGTACGACGCGGGCATCGCGCTGATGGAGCGCTCGCTCGTCGCGCGGCCGGACGCGGCGTACTTCAACAACCTCGGCAACATGCTGCGCGAATGCGGGCGGCTCGACGACGCGATCGCGCACTACCGTCGCGCGGTGGCGCTGCGGCCGGACTATCCGGAGGCGCACAACAACCTCGGCAACGCGCTGCGCGATGCGCGCGATCCGGCGGCGGCGATGATGAGCTGCGCGCGCGCGATCGAGCTGCGCCCCGGCTACGCGGAGGCGTACAACAATCTCGGCAACGCGCTGCAGGACCTGGGCGAGCACGACGCGGCGGCCGCGAGCTACGGCAAGGCGATCGCGCACCACCCGCAGTACGCGCAGGCGTACAGCAACCTCGGCAGCGTGCTGCGCGCGCAGGACAAGCTCGACGCGGCGGCCGACGCCTATCGCCGCGCGCTCGCGCTGCAGCCCGGGCTTCGCGTTGCGCACCAGGGGCTGAGCGCGACGCTGATCGCGGCCGGCGATCCGCACGGCGCGGTCGAGCATGCGCGCGCGGGGCTCGATCCGCACGACGCGGATGCACACTACGTGCTCGGCAAATTGCTGCGCGGCATGAACGATTTCGACAACGCGGGCAAGCTGTTCGAGCAGGCGGTCGCGATCGACCCGGCGCATGCGCCGGCGTGGGCCCGGCTCGGCGAACTGCGCGGCCAGCAGGGCGAATACGAGCAGTCGGTGCAGCTGTGCCGGCGCGCGATCGAGCTCGATCCCGAGCTGGCCGACGCGTACAACTTCCTCGGCCTCGCGTATCACAACCTCGACCGGCTGGCCGCCGCGGAGCTGAGCCACCGGCACGCGATCGACCTGAACCCCGACGACGCCGACGCGCATCACAACCTCGCCGCCGTGCTGTTCCGGCTCGACAAGCTCGACGACGCGATGAAGCATTCCGGGATCGCGCGCGACCTCGGCATCGATCCCGTGAAGATCCAGCTGACGCTCGGCGACATCCTGTGGGCGAAGCGCGATTTCGCCGGCGCGGTGGACGCGTTCCGCGTGGCGATCGACCACGACCCGCATCGCGCCTACGCGCGGCTGATGTTCAACATGTCGAGCTCGCCTGCGTTCGAGCCAGAAGAGTGGATCGCGGAAGCGCGCCGCTACGGCGAATATCTCGCGCGCGACGCGGTCCCGTTCGAGCACGACCGCGAAGCGCGCGTCGCGCAGGCGCGGGGGCGGCCGCTGCGCGTCGGCTTCGTGTCGGGCGACCTGCGCCAGCACCCGGTCGGCATCTTCCTGGAAAGCGTGCTCGCGCGGCTCGACCGCTCGCGCATCGAGCCGCACGCATACGTGACCTTCGTCGTCGAGGACGACGTGACCGCGCGGCTCAAGCCCGGCTTCGCGAGCTGGAACAAGCTGACCTGCATGAGCCGCGAGCAGGCCGCGCGGATGATCCACGACGACGGCATCGACATCCTGATCGACATGGCCGGCCACACCAACTGGAGCGGCGTGCCGATCTTCGGGCACAAGCCCGCGCCGGTGCAGGCGAGCTGGCTCGGCTTCTTCGCGACCACTGGCTGCGACGCGATCGACTATTTCATCGGCGATGCGCATACGCTGCCGGCCGACGAGGCGCACCACTTCGTCGAGAAGCCTTGGCGGCTGCCGGACAGCTACCTGTGCTTCACGCCGCCGCCGTACGACGTCGAGGTCGGCCCGCTGCCGATGGCGGCCAACGGCGGCGTCACGTTCGGCTGCTTCGGCAAGCTGACCAAGGTCAGCGACGACGTGGTCGCGCTGTGGTCGCGCATCCTGCATGCGCTGCCGGACGCGCGCCTGATGCTGAAGGCGTTCGAGTTCGGCACCGGCGACCTGAACCAGGCGACGCTCGAGCGCTTCGCGCGGCACGGCGTCGGCGCGGACCGGCTGATTCTCGAGGGCGGCTCGCCGCGTGCGGAATACTTCGGCGCGTACAACCGCATCGACATTGCGCTGAGCCCGTTCCCGTACCCGGGCGGCACGACCACCGCCGAGGCGCTGTGGATGGGCGTGCCGGTGATCGGGATGAAGGGCGGCCGGTTCGTCACGCACATCTGCGAAAGCCTGCTGCACGCGGCGGGCATGGGCGACTGGATCGCGGACGACGAAGCGGCATACCTGGAGAAGGCGGTCGCGTTCGCGCGCGACCGGGAGCGGCTGGCGACGCTGCGGGCGACCCTGCGCGAGCGCACGCTGGCGTCGCCGCTGTGCGATGCGGCACGCTTCGCGCGCAACCTCGAGGATGCGCTGCACGGCATGTGGGACGTCTACGCGACGGGTGATGCGCCCGCCGGGGGCGCGCGATGAGCGAAATCGCCCGGCAGCTGGACGCGGCGCTCGCGCATCACCAGGCCGGCCGCCTGGCCGACGCGCGCGAGTTGTACGAGGCGATTCGCCGCAGCGAGCCCGACCAGCCCGACGCAACGCATTTCCTCGGCCTGCTCGCCTGCCAGCTCGGCCAGTTTCCCGCCGGCATCGCATTGATGGAGCGGTCGATCGCGCTGCGCGCCGAGCCGGTCTACCTGAACAATTTCGGCAACATGCTGCGCGCGCACGGCCGGCTCGACGACGCGATCGCGGCCTACCGGCGCGCGGTCGCGCTGATGCCCGCCTACGCGGAGGCGCACAGCAACCTCGGCAATGCGCTGTGCGACGCGGGCGATCCGGACGCCGCGATGCTGAGCTGCGCGCAGGCGCTCGAATTGCGCCCCGATTACGCGCAGGCGTACAACAATCTCGGCAACGCGCTGCGCGACAAGAACGCGCTCGACGCCGCCGCGCGCGCCTACGACAAGGCGATCGCGCTCGAACCCGCCTATGCGGACGCGCACTACAACCGCGGCAACGTGTTTCGCGTGCAAGGCCGGCTCGACGACGCGGTGCGCTGCTACCGGCGCGCGATCGAGCTGCAGCCGCACCTGTACCAGGCGCATCACAGCCTCGGGGTCGTGCTGTTCGAGCGCGACGAGCTCGCGCCGGCGATCGAGAGCCTGACGCGCGCGTCGCAGGGCGGCAGCGCCGAAGTCCTGCTCAGCCTGGCCGCCGCGTTCGACCGCGCGGGCGATCTCGAGGGCGCCGCGGCGAGCCTGCGGCGCGCGATCGCCGCGGCGCCCGACCGCGCCGAGCTGCATCACCATCTGGCGCAGGTGCTGGTGCGGCAGGGCAAGCGGCCGGAAGCGCTCGAAAGCTGCCGGATCGCGCTCGCGCTGCCGGGCCAGACCGCGCACATGCATGCCGTGTCCGCGGAAATTCTCTGTACGCTGTGGCACTTCGAGGCCGGGCTCGCGAGCTACGATCGCGCGCTCGAGCTCGATCCGTCCTATGCCGGCGCGCACTCGGGCCGCCTGTTCTACCAGGCCAGCATCGAGCGCTGCCCGCCCGCGCAGCTGCTCGACCATGCGATGCAATTCGGCGCGCGGATGGCGGAACGGGCGTCGCCGCGGCGGCACGCGCCGCGCGCGGCCGGCGGGCGGACGCTGCGCGTCGGCCTCGTGTCCGGCGACCTGCGCTCGCATCCGGTCACGGTGTTCCTGCTGGCCGTGGCGGCGGCGCTGGATCCGTCGAAGGTCGTGCTCGCCGCGTACGCGACGCAGTCGCGCGAGGACGACACGACGGCCGCGCTGAAGCGGCACTGCGCGATCTGGCGCGACATCACCGCGCTCGACGACGAGGCCGCGGCGGACCTGATCGCCGGCGACGGCATCGACATCCTGATCGACCTGAGCGGCCACACGTCGTTGAACCGCCTGCCGCTGTTCGCGTGGAAGCCTGCGCCGGTGCAGGCGACCTGGCTCGGCTATTTCGCGACGACCGGCATCGCCGAGATCGACTACATCATCGGCGACCGCCACGTGCTGCCGGCCGGCGAGGAGACGCACTTCGTCGAGCGGCCGTGGCGGCTGCCGGACAGCTATCTGTGCTTCACGCCGCCGCCGCAGCCGCTTGCCGTCGAGCCGCTGCCGGCCGCCGGCAACGGCGTCGTGACGTTCGGCAGCCTCAACAACGCGAACAAGCTCGGCGACGCGGTGATCGCGCTGTGGGCCCGCGTGCTGCATGCGGTGCCGGGGTCGCGCCTGCTGCTCAAATCGCCGCAGCTCGACGAGGCGGCGCTGCGCGTGAGCCTGGCTGCACGGTTCGCCGCGCACGGCATCGACGCGCAGCGCCTGCCGATGCGCGGCGGCTCGACGCGGCTCGCGCACCTGAGCGCGTTCAACGACATCGATATCGCGCTCGACCCGTTCCCGTATCCGGGCGGCACGACGAGCCTGGAAGGGCTGTGGATGGGCGTGCCGCTGGTCACGCGGCGCGGCGGGCGGTTCCTGTCGCACATCGGCGAGAGCATCCTGCATACGCTCGACATGCCGGAATGGATTGCGCAGGACGACGATGACTATGTCGCGAAGGCGGCGGCATTCGCGAGCGACCTGCCGCGGCTCGCGGCGGTGCGCGCGGGGCTGCGGGAGCGCCTGCTGCGCTCGCCGCTGTGCGATGCGCCGCGTTTTGCCCGTCACCTGGAAACGGCGTTCGCGCAGATGGTCGACGCGGCCGTCGAACGCGCGGAGCGGTAACGGGCGGCGTGCAGGCAAGGGTGACGCGCGACGCGATCGCGCGGCCCGGCCGGCGGCATTCCGCGACGAACCAAAAAAAAAGCCGCATTGAAGCGGCTCGACGGTAAGGCGACAACGCGCTCCGCTCGACTGGCGGCGTCTTGTTGTTCGAAAGGCGCGGCGCCCGAAGCGCCGGGCCGGTCACAGCATGCCGGTCGTCTGGTACAGGCTCGCGGCCTTGATCCGGTCGCGAGACTGCGCAAATTCCGCGCTCAGACGCTCCCGGTCCTCATGGGCCTGCTCCGTGATCGACGCGTCGATCGCCATGATCTGCCGGAGCAGGTCCAGCGCGTCCGGCGCCTGGTCGCTGGACAGGCCCATCAGCAGCGGCGAGCGTTCGTCGGCGAGGGCGGCGACGCGCACCCAGTCGCGCGCGTCGGTCGCCGACTGCATCGCGCGGGTCAGGTCGAGGGCGCGGGACAGGGTGGCGGTCGTCATGGTTCGGCTCCGAGGGGGCGGTGCGGCGGGCGCTTACTTGTTGGTGGCGAGCGCGCCGGCGCTGTTCTGGCCGCCGAACAGCTGGGTCAGATACTTCGTGTTGTTCGCCATCGTCGCCATCAGCGTGTTCAGCGCGGTGAACTGCGCGTTGTACTGCTTCGTCAGCTGGGCCGCGTAGGTCGACAGCTGGGTCTGCTGACTCGTCAGGTTCGCCACGTCCGCGTTGATCGCCTTGGTGCGCTGGTCGATCAGGCCGTTCGTCTGCGTGTAGCCGGTGATCAGCGAATTGAGCGTCTTGCCGATGCCGTTGGTCGTGTTGAAGATCGCCGACACCGCCGAGTTGTTCGACGTGAGAGCCGTGGTCAGGGTGGCGGTGTCGACCTTCAGCGAACCGTCCGCGTTCAGGTTGATGCCGACGGAGGCGAGCGAATAGGTCTTGCCGCCCGTCGTGACGCCGCTGCTGAGCGCCGTCGCGAGCGTGTTCTGGATCGAGGTCAGCATCGAGTCGCCGAGCAGCGGGCCGGCGTTCGACGTCGTCGGATCGTAGGACGACAGCTGTTTCGCGGTGGTCACGAAGTTGCTGTACGCGGTCGCGAAATTGTTGATCGCGGTCGTCATCGCGGACGTGTCCTGCGACAGCGTGATCGTCTGCGGCGTGTTGAGCGCGAGGGTGCCCGGCGCCAGGGTCAGCGTGACGCCCGTCAGCGCGCCCGACACGCTGTTCGACGCGCTCGTGACCGGCGTGCCGTCGATCGTCAGCTTCGCGTCGGCGGCCGGCGTGGTGGTCGCGTAACCCGACGTCAGCTTCGAATTGACGCCCGCGCCCGTGATCGCGATGGTATTGGCTGCGCCGGTCTGGTTCGATTGCAGCACGAGGTGCTGGCCGTCCGAGCCCGTGACGACCGACGCGGTGACGCCCGGATTGCCCGACGCGGCGTTGATCGACGATGCGATGTCGGACAGCGCTGCGCCGGCCGACACGTTGACGTTGAACGCGGGGTTGCTGCCGTACGTGATGCTCAGCGAGCCGGCCGTGATCGCATCGGACGACGTGAGGCCGGCCGACGTCAGCTTGTTGGCGGACGCGAACTGCGAGACATTGACCTGGTACGAGCCCGCCACGGCGCCGCTGCCGCTCTTGATCGTCGTCGTGATGCCGGTGCCGCTCGCCGTCGCGGCGAGGCTCGAGAGCGTGCTGCCGTTCGACAGGCCGGTGATCGCGGTCTGCAGCGCGGACAGGGCGGACTTCAGCTGGCCGATCGCCGTCAGTTGGGTGTTGTCGGTGGTCAGCTTGCCATTGAGGATGGCCGCTTGTCCTGCCGTCTTCGACTGAACCATCGTCGTCACGAGCGAATTGACGTCGAGCGTCGAATTGGTCGAGCCGCTGATGAGCGATTGCCCGGCCTGGGCCAGGATGCTGCTGATATCCGCGCTGCTGACGGGGGTGGTAGTGGTCATGCCGTTGCTCCGGTCGTCCGCGCAATCAACGCGCGCGATGCGGCGGGTGGCCGCGGTTCAATGCAAAGAGGGAGGCATGCCTCCCTGGAGAATTCGTGTCGGGGCTGTTGCGGCGGCGTCGCGCTGCGGCATGGCGACGCCGCCGAGCCCGGAGGCGGGCGGGCGAACTGCCCGCCGCGCGTGCTTCTCGATTAGCCGAGGAGCTTCAGGACTTGCTGCGGCATCGAGTTCGCTTGCGCCAGAACCGAGATGCCTGCTTGCTGCAGCACTTGCGCCTTGCTCAGGTTCGCCGTTTCCGTCGCGAAGTCCGCGTCGGTGATCTGCGAGCGAGCTGCGCTCATGTTGGTTGCCTGGGTTTGCGTCGTCGAGATGGCAGCCGAGAACGTGTTCTGTGCCGCACCCAGCTGTGCCTGGAACGTGTTGACTTGCTTCAGTGCCGCGTCGATCGACGTGAGTGCCGACTGAGCTGCCGTCTGGTCGCTGACGCTCAGGGTGTTCACGTTCATGCCCGAGCTGTTCCACACCGTGCCGCCGAAGTTGACGGCGACGGTCTGGTTCGCTGCCGCGCCGATCTGGAACGTGACGTTGCCTGCCGCGCTCAGGATGGTCTGGCTGTTGAACGTCGTTTGCGTCGCGACACGGTCGATTTCGCCGAGACGCGTCGTCACTTCAGCTTGCAGGTTCGCACGTGCGCCCGAATCCAGCGAGCCGTCGCCCGATTGCTGTGCCAGAACGCGGATGCGTTGCAGGTTGTCGATCGTCGATTGCAGCGCGCCGTTGGCGGTCTGGATCATCGAGATGCCGTTGTTCGCGTTTGCCACGCCTTGCGTCAGCGCGTTGATCGCTGCCGTTTGCGACGTCGAGATCGCGAGGCCTGCCGCGTCGTCAGCTGCGGTGTTGATGCGCTTGCCCGACGACAGGCGGTTGATTGCCTGCGACAGCGCGTTTTGCGTGCCCGACAGGTTCGTCTGCGTCGACAGCGACAGGATGTTGGTGTTGATGTTCAGCATTTGCTTCCTCGTTTGGGAAAACGCCTGTGTGAGGCAGGTTTTCAATCTCGGCGTCGCGCTTATCGCGAGTTGCGCTGGCCGCCTTTCCTGGTTGACGGCGGCACCCGGCGAAAACTTTAGAGGGTTGATCGATGAAATTCGGGACGGAAGCTCGAGCGGCCCCGCGGATCGCGCGCGACGCCAAGGCCGGCGGGCATGCCGGCCGGTGCGGGCCGCCGGCCCGCGCAAGGCCGGACCGGCCGCGGCTGTCGCGCGGCGGCGGCGGGATCACGAAAAGGGTGGTTTTGTCTGTGATTCCCTGCTATGATGGCGGGCTGAATTGAGATTTTCTGTCACGCCTGTTGCCGTTACGGCATCTCTGCTGGCAGTCAAACGCGGCGCTGCACGCGGCTGTGAAGCGTACTCGCGGTGCTTTCCGCCTCTCTTTTCCGGCCTCCGAGGCCGTATTTCCGCTCGTTTCGCCTGTTGTGGGAACGCCCGGATGGCCGGTGCGTGGCGCTTGGCCGCTACGTTTTTGACCGTTTAAGCAATTTAGGAACGACATGACGACGATTCTTCTGAAAGAAAACGAGCCGTTCGAAGTGGCGATTCGCCGCTTTCGTCGCGCTATCGAAAAAAATGGCCTGATCGCTGAACTGCGCGAGCGCCAGTCTTACGAAAAGCCGACCGCAGTCCGCAAGCGCAAGAAGGCAGCTGCCGTCAAGCGCCTGCACAAGCGCCTGCGCAGCCAGATGCTGCCGAAGAAGCTCCACTAAAAGCTTCCCCGGTTCGCCGCGAAACGGCGGAGCGTGCTTCGAAAGAAGCCGCTCCGCCGTTTTGCTTTTTGCGCGCCGTTAGGGCCGGCGCAAGCCCGTTATTAAATTAGCGTGAACAGGCCCTGGGGCGCCGTCCGGGCGGCGGGCAGCGGCGAGGCCGCGCCGCCCGCTGCCCGCACGCCGTCAGAAGTCGAGCTTCGCGCTCACGCTCACCGTGCGCGGGTCGCCCGGCTTCACGTAGCCCGCGTACTGGAATTCCCAGTAGCGGCGGTTCAGCAGGTTGTCGATCGACGCCCGCAGCGTGAGCTCGCGGCCGCCGATGCGGGTCAGGTAGCTCGCGCCCGCGTTGACGACGAGGAAGCCCGGCGCGTCGATGCCGCCGGCCGCGCGCAGCGGCGTCGCGCCCGTGAACTTCGCGTCGGCGCCGAGCGTGAGGCCCGGCACGCCCGGCACCGCATAGCCGAGCTTGCCGGCCACGACGAAGCGCGGCGCGCCCGCGACGCGGTTGCCGTTGTTGGCGGCACCCTTCGCATACCACGCGTCGAGCAGCATCACGTCGAGGCCCGCGTTCCAGTGCTTGCCGAGCTGCGCGGTCGCGCCGAGCTCGATCCCCTGGAACACCGATTCGCCGTCCTGCACATAGACGTTCGCGGCGTTCGCGTATTCCGCGCGGCGCTCGATGCGGAACAGCGCGGCCGTCGCGCTCCAGCGCGCATGCTCGCTCTTGATGCCCACTTCGTATTGCTTGCTGCGCAGCGGCTTGAGCACGACGCCCGCGTTCGCGTAGATGTCGTTGACGCGGCTGCCCGGTTCGAGCGATTCGACGTAGCTCGCGTACGCGGTGGTGGTCGGCGCGATCCTGAACATCACGGCGAAGGTTGGCGTCACGACGCCGTTCTGGCTGTAGCCGGGGTTCTCGCCGCCGGTCGGCTTGAACGAGGTCTGCTCGTAGTTCATGTAGCGCGCGCCGGCGAGTGCCGACCAGCGCTCGGTGAGCGCGACGGTGTCGCTCGCGAACAGCGATTTCTGCGTGATCTCGCTGTCGCGGTACTGGACGATGCCGTGCGGGCTTTCGAAGCGATGCGGGTTCGGCGAGTAAATATTGCCGGCGCCGAGCGACTGGAACACGCTGTTCGTCGAATAGTCGTTCGCCTGCTTCTGCCAGGACGCGCCGAGCACGATCTGGTGGCTGAACGGGCCCGTGCGCACCTTGCCTTCGAGCATCGCCTGCCACTGGCTGAAGCGGTGGTCCTCCATCCCCACGTAGCGGCTGTCGGTGTAGTCGCCGGCCGCGTTCTGCAGGTACAGCGTGCTCTCGTTGCGCCGGCGCGTCGCCTTGCTGTAGCTGTAGGTCGTGCTGAGCTGCCAGTCGGGCGCGAGCTGGTACTGCACGCCGAACGTGTAGAGCTGCAGGTTCGTGTTCAGGTACTGGTCGTTGCTGCCGAGGTTCGTCGTGCCGCCGCTCAGCGTCGCCGGCAGCGCGCTGCCCGTGTAGCTGCCCATGTAGATCGACGGCGTCTGGCCCGTCGTGCGGCGATCCTGGTACAGCGCGTCGAACGTGACCGACAGGTCGCGCGTCAGGTTCGCCTGCAGCGCCAGCGAGACGCTGTCGCGGCGGATGTTGCCGTCGTTGTAGGTCTTGCCTTCCTCGTGCGTCGCGTTCAGCCGCGCGCCGAACCTCCCGTTCGGCCCGAAGCGCTGGCCGAGGTCGGCGTGCTCGGTCCAGATGCCGGTGCTGCGATAGCCGACGTCGACGCTGCGCACCGGCGTCGCGCCCGGCTGCTTCGTCACGTAGTTGACCATGCCGCCGGGCGTCGCGAAGCCGTACATGAAGCCGCCGAGCCCCTTCAGCAGCTCGACGCGTTCGAGCTGCTCGTACGGCATCGTGATGCCGTACGCGACGAACGGCAGGCCGTTGATCTTGTAGCCGTTCTGCCAGTCGAGCTGCATCCCGCGCACGGTCGTGTAGCTGGCCCACGCGCCGTACGCGCCGCTGTTGTCGGACACCGACGCGTCGCCCGCGAACACGTCGCCGAGCTTGTACGGCCGGCGCGCCTCGAGTTCGTCGCTGGTCACGATCGTCGTCGAAAATGGCGTGTCGAGCTGGCGGCGCGACCCGAGCGCGCCGCTCGAGATTTCATCGCGCAAGTGCTGCGGCGAATCGTGCGTGGCCGTGATGTCGAGGGCCGGCAGGGTGGCGGCGCCGGCGGGCGCTTCGTCGGCGCGGGCGAGCGACGCCGCGCAGAACGCGAGGGCGGCGGCCAGCCGGAGCGGATGGGCGGAACAGCGGATCAGGCGGTCGGTCATTGTGCAAGTTCAAAGAACGATAGTGCGAATCATTCTCATTACGTTAAAATGCCGCGCATCGTATCAAAACCCGTTGGCTCCGCAACAATTCCATGACGATTGCAAGGACATCCGGCCGCGCCGCGCGCGGGCGGGGCGCATGCTGGCTTTCTCGACCATACCCATGACCAGCCTTCCGACGATGATCCGGGCCGGCGCGCGTGCGCGCCGCCCGCTTTTGCGCGGTGCGCGATGAACGCGGTGCTGCGGCCTGTGCTGGTGCGCCTGCACCGCTGGTTCGGTCTCGCGATCGCGCTGTTTCTGTTCGTCGCGGGGCTGACCGGCGCGCTGATCGCGTGGGATCACGAACTCGACGCGCAGCTGAATCCCGATTTCTACGTGGCACGCAGCAGCGGCGCGCCGCTTTCCGCGCTGGCGCTCGCGAGCCGGATCGAGGCGGCCGATCCGCGCGTGCAGGTCACCTATCTGCCGCTCGGCGTCGAGCCCGGCCGGACGCTGCAGGCCGGCGTCGTGCCGCGCGTCGACCCGGCCACCGGGCAGCCGGCGGCGCTCGACTTCAACCAGATCGCGATCGACCCGGCCACGGGCGCCGTGCAGGGCCGCCGCGAGTGGGGTGCGCTGTCGCTGGCGCGGCTCGACCTGATGCCGTTCATCTACCGGCTGCACTACACGCTGTTCCTGCCGGTGCGCGGCGGCGTGAATCTCGGGTTCTGGACCATGGGCATCGTCGGCATCGTCTGGGCGCTCGATTGCCTGATCGCGCTGGTGCTGGCCTTTCCGAGCGTGAAAAGCTGGCGCAAGTCGTTCGCGTTTCGCGTGCGGCGCGGCGGCTATCCGCTCGTGTTCGACCTGCACCGGTCGGGCGGCGTGTGGGTGTGGGGGCTGCTGCTCGTCGTTGCGGTCACGTCGGTGTCGATGAATCTCTCCAACGAGGTGGTGCGCCCGCTCGTCGCGCGGTTCTCGCCGCTGGCCGCGACGCCGTACACGAACCCCGAGCGGTTCCCGCCCGCGCCGGCGGGCAGCGTGACGCTGCCGCGCGAACGGATCGTCGAGATCGCGCGCGCGGCGGGGCGCGACGCGGGCTTTGCCGCGCCGCCTGGCGCGCTGCTGTTCGTGCCGGCGATGAATGTCTATGCAGTCGGCTACTTCACGCCCGGCAACGACCACGGCGACGTCGGGCTCGGCAACGCATGGCTGTACTGGGACGCCGTGACCGGCAAGCCGGTGGCCGCCCAGGTGCCGGGGCGCGGCTCGGCCGGCGACCTGTTCATGCAGGCGCAGTTCCCGCTGCACTCCGGGCGGATCGCGGGCGTGGCGGGCCGCGCGGCCGTCAGCGCGCTCGGGATCGTGATCGCGATGCTCGGCGTGACGGGTGTCTGGATCTGGCTGAAGAAGCGTGCGGGGCGGGTGCGCGCGGCGCGCAATGCGCGGGCGGCTGCGTTGGCTGGGCCGGCTGCATCGCGCTGAGCGGCCCGTCGCGCCGCGTTCCGGCTAGCGCGCGCGTTTCGCGCGCGCCGGCTGCTTGCCGCCGAGCGCCGCGCACTGCGCGCGGCACGGGCAGCCGAGTTCGTGATCGTTGATCATGCCGGTGGCCTGCATCAGCGCGTAGCAGATCGTCGAGCCGACGAACTTGCAGCCGTATGCCTTCAGCGCCTTGCTGAGCGCGTCGGAGCGCTCGGTCGACGCGGGCGCGTCGCGATACGACTCCCATGCGTTCTGGATCGGCGCGTGGTCGACGAACGACCACATGAACGCGGCGAGCGAGCCGTGTTCGTCGCGAATCCGCTGCACGGCCCGCGCGTTGGTCACCGCGGCTTCCACCTTCGCGCGATTGCGCACGATGCCCGGATCCTCGAGCAGCTTGTCGATGCGCTTCGGCGTGAAGCGCGCGACCGCGTCGACGTCGAAATCGGCGAATGCGGCGCGGTAGCCGGCGCGCTTGTTCAGGATCGTCGACCACGACAGCCCGGCCTGCGCGCCTTCCAGGATCAGCATCTCGAACAGATGGCGGTCGTCGTGAGACGGCATGCCCCACTCCGTATCGTGATAGTGAGCGTCCGCCTCCGTCTTCACCCAGTTGCACCGCTGCGCCATCGTCTGCCTCGCTTCCCATGTCGATTCGATCGCGCCAGCATAGCGGAAGCACCGGCGCGCGGCAAAGCCGGCCGAACGGCAGATGGGCGCGCGGCGCCGATCCGGTTAAGCTTGGCGCCTGTTCGAATCGGCAGGATGAAGTGATGACGGAAATTCTTTACGCGATCGGCATCGACGGCGGCGGCACCGGCACCCGCGCGGTGCTGGCGGATCGGCAGGGCCGCGAGCTCGCGCAAGGGCGCGGCGGCCCGTCGGGGCTCGGCCTCGGCATCGAGCGCGCGTGGGCGTCGATCGGGGTCGCGTGCGCGGACGCATTCACCCAGGCGGGCATCGCGTTCGACTGGTCGCGCTGCGCGCTCGGCTGCGGGCTGGCGGGCGTGAACAATGCGGGCTGGCTCGCGGCGTTTCGCGCGCAGGCGCCGCTCGATGCGCTGGCGGTCGAAAGCGATGCCTACACGACGGTCGTCGGCGCGCACGGCGGCGCGCCGGGGCTCATCGTCGCGCTCGGCACCGGCAGCATCGCGGCGGCGCTCGATGCGGCCGGCGCGTGCCGGATCGCGGGCGGCTTCGGCTTTCCGTCGGGCGACGAGGCAAGCGGCGCGTGGCTCGGCATGCGCGCGCTCGCGTACGCGCAGCAGGCGCTCGACGGCCGCGCGCCGCGCGACGCGTTCGCCGGCGCGCTGCTCGCCGAGACCGGCGCCGCGGATCGCGACGCGCTCGTCGCATGGTCGTGCGACGCGAACCAGACGGCCTATGCGCGCCTCGCGCCGCTCGTGTTCGCGCACCGCACGCATCCGTATGCGGCGGCGCTGATCGCGCAGGCGGGCGACGAGATCGGCAAGATGATCGATGCGCTCGATCCGCTGCACGCGCTGCCGGTTGCGCTATGCGGCGGGCTGGCCGACGCGCTCGCGCCCGCGGTGCCCGCGCGCCATGCGGCACGGCTGCGCGCGCCGCTCGAGGATTCCGCGCACGGCGCACTGCGCCTCGCGCTGGCGGTGGCCGGCGGCGCTTGAGCGGCGCGGGTGCGCCACGGGTGCGGCACACGCGCTGCCCGTCGGTGCGCGCCCGCCGTGCGGGGGCCCGCGCGAGGCCGGCCGGTGCGGCGGCGCGGCCCCGGCTCTTCGACTCTCCGACTCTCCGACTCTCCGACTCTCCGACTCTCCGACTCTCCGACTCTCCGACTCTCCGACTCTCCGACTCTCCGACTCTCCGACTCTCCGGCTCTCCGACTCTCCGACTCTCCGACTCTCCGGCTCTCCGACTCCCCGACTCCCCGACTCCCCGACTCCCCGACTCCCCGACTCTCCGACTCTCCGACTCTCCGACTCTCCGACTCTCCGGCTCCCCGGCTCCCCGGCTCCCCGGCTCCCCGGCTCCCCGGCTCCCCGGCTCCCCGGCTCCTCGGCTCCTCGACTCCCCGACTCCCCGACTCCCCGACTCCCCGGCTCCCCGGCTCCTCGGCTCCTCGGCTCCTCGGCTCCTCCGCCCCCGATCCTGACAACCGCCCGACGCCGCCCGGAGCGCGACGCTAGAATGGCGGTTCCGCTGAGCCACCCGCGTCCTACTCCGTCCCATGTACAAAGCCATCGCCACCGATCTCGACGGCACCCTGCTGAACAGTGATCACCAGCTCGATCCGTACACGATCGAGACCGTCCGCCGTCTCGACCGCGACGGCCTGCAGTTCATCATCGCGACCGGGCGCCACTATGCGGACGTCGCGGGCATTCGCGACCTGCTCGGCATCCGGCCGTACCTGATCACGTCGAACGGCGCGCGCGTGCATGCGCCCGACGACGCGACGATCCACGCGCAGGACATCGATCCGGCGATCGTCCGCCGCCTCGTGCAGCCCGACATCGTCGGCGCGCACGGCCGCGTGATCGTCAACCTGTTCGCGGATCACGGCTGGCTGATCGACCGCGACGCGCCGCACCTGCTCGATTTCCACCAGGATTCGGGTTTCCGCTACGACGTGATCGACATGGCCGCGCATGCGGGCTCGGACATCGCGAAGGTGCTGTACATCGGTGAGCCGGCGGACCTGGCGGTCGTGTCCGAACGGTTGCACGCGCAATTCGGCGACGCGCTGTACGTGACGTACTCGCTGCCCGACTGTCTCGAGGTGATGGCGGCGAACGTGTCGAAGGGCCGCGCGCTGCGCGCGGTGCTCGGGCGGATCGGTGTCGAAACGGGCCACTGCATCGCGTTCGGCGACAACATGAACGACATCGACCTGCTCGAAACCGCGGGCCACGCGTTCATGATGAACAACGCGAACCCCGATCTCGTCGCGCGCCTGCCGCACATTCCGCGGATCGGCAACAACTTCGACGCGGGCGTCGCGCGCCACCTGCGCACGCTGTTCGCGCTCGACGGCGGCGTGGCCGCGCGCTGAATGAAAAACGGGCGCCGATGGCGCCCGTCGAAACTGCCTGCCTCGATTTTCTTCGACAGCGTGAGGCTCGCTGCTCCTGCCCGCTTGACCCCGTAGTGTGTTATTCGCTTGTGCGGGCGGATGCCGGCGGCAGCAGGTCGAGGGCGTTGTCGCGCCCCGCGACCAGCGGATAGACGATTCCGGCGATGGCCGCGCCGATCAGCGGCGCAACCCAGAACAGCCACAGCTGCCCGATCGCCTCGCCGCCGACGAACAGCGCCGGGCCGGTCGAGCGGGCCGGGTTCACCGACGTGTTGGTGACCGGAATCGAAATCAGGTGGATCAGCGTCAGGCACAGGCCGATCGCGATCGGCGCGAAGCCGGCCGGCGCGCGCTTGTCGGTCGCGCCGAGAATCACGAACAGGAAGAACGCGGTCATCACGACTTCGCAGATGAACGCCGCGCCGAGCGCGTAGTGGCCGGGCGAGCGCTCGCCGAAGCCGTTCGTCGCGAAGCCGCTGCCCACCACGTCGAAGCCCGGCTTGCCGGTCGCGATCAGGTACAGCACGAATGCGCCGAGCGTCGCGCCGACCACTTGCGCGACGATATACGGCGCGAGGTCCCGCGCCGGGAAGCGGCCGGCGACCGTCAGGCCGACGCTCACCGCCGGATTCAGATGGCACCCCGAAATATGTCCGATCGCGAATGCCATCGTCAGCACGGTGAGGCCGAACGCGAGCGCGACGCCCGCGAAGCCGATGCCGAGGCCCGGAAAGGCCGCGGCGAGCACGGCGCTGCCGCAGCCGCCGAGCACCAGCCAGAAGGTGCCGAAGAGCTCTGCCGCAAGGCGCTGAGAAAGATTCATGCAGGTGTTCCCGTTCAAATGAAATGGAGGGGGAAGGTGGCATCGGGATCGACGTCATATCCCGGAATTGGTCTGGATTATAGGAAATGAAGCGGGGCCGAGAGGGTCAACGATTGTTAAATTCGGATGGCTGACGAACGGCTTTTATTAGAATAAGCCCGCATTCTCGATATAGCCGTTTCGGTTAAGAATACGGGCATTTATTTCAACGGGCACGGTGGCAGTGCGGATTGCGTAACGGATGCTTTGTGTCTAGGCTGGAATTGCCGGGGCCGCATCATGGGCATCATGAAACAGGGAGCTGAAAATGTCTCAATACGCGAAACTCAAGGCGCAGATCGCCGATTTGCAGGCTCAGGCGGATGACGTGCGTCGTCAGGAAGTCGAGGCGGTGATCGCCGAAGTGCAGCGGGTGATTGCCGAATACGGCCTGACCGCCCAGGATCTCGGATTCGCCGAGCGCGCGCGGCGCGGCCGGCCGCCGAAAAAGGCGCCGCTGCCGCCGAAATACCGCGACCCGAAGTCGGGCGCCACCTGGAGTGGCCGCGGCAAGCCGCCGAATTGGATCGTCGGCAAAAACCGCGACCGGTTTCTGATCGAATAAGCGAACCGGGAAACGAAAAGAGCCGCATCGACGATGCGGCTCTTTTGCTTTTCGCGGCCGATTTCGGCGCGCATTTCGCGGCTCGTTTCCGGCCTGTTTCCAGGCTGCTGCCGCGCTGTTTTCGCGCGGTTTCCCGGCGAATTTGCGGCTTTAGCCGCCCGCCGCGCGGCGCAATGCCGGCTGCCGGGTTGCCGCGCAAAGCGTTTCGTAAGTATCGACGTAGCGCTGCGCCATGGCCTTCGCGCTGAAGCGGGTATCGAAACGCGCGCGGATCGCGTCGCGCGACAGGCTGTCGATCCGGTGCAGCGCGCCGACCGCGCCCTGCACGTCCTCGACGATGAAGCCGGTCACGCCGTCCTCGATCACCTCCGGCACCGAGCCGCGGTTGAATGCGACCACCGGCGTGCCGCACGCCATTGCCTCGATCATCACCAGCCCGAACGGCTCCGGCCAGTCGATCGGAAACAGCAGCGCCTTCGCGCCGGACAGGAACGCGGGCTTTTGCGCCTCGTTGATTTCTCCGATGAATTCGACGTGCGCCTCGCCCAGCAGCGGCTCGATCACGTCCTTGAAGTAGTCGGCGTCGGCCTTGTCGACCTTCGCGGCGATCTTCAGCGGCAGCCCGCTCTGCGCAGCGATCCGGATGGCGGTGTCGACGCGCTTCTCCGGGCAGATTCGTCCGAGGAACGCGAGGTACTCGGGCTTCACGTCCGGCTGCGGCTTGAGCAGCGTGCCGGGCAGCCCGTGGTACACGGTGCCGGCCCACGCGGCCTGCGGCAGCGGCTTGCGCTGCGAATCGGAGATCGACACCACCGGGGCATCGGGGAACGCGTCGAACACCGGCTGCAGCTCGGGCAGGTCGAGCCGCCCGTGCAGCGTCGTCACGTACGGCGTGTCGAGGCGCGACATCAGCGGGAACGGCAGGTAGTCGAGGTGGAAGTGCAGCACGTCGAACTCGTGCGCGACGCGCGCCACGTGCTCGAGCAGCCGCATATGGGGGGCGATCGAATCGCGGATCGACGGATCGAGCCGCAGCGCGCGCGGCCAGGCCGCCTCGAGGCGGGCGGACGTGACCGAGTCGCCGCTGGCGAACAGCGTGACGTCATGCCCGAGTTCGACGAGGGCTTCGGTGAGATAGGACACGACACGCTCGGTGCCGCCGTAGAGCTTCGGGGGGACGGCTTCGTAGAGCGGCGCGATCTGGGCAATGCGCATGGGCGATCTCCTGTGTCGGTCGCGGGCGGCGCTGGCGCACCTGTTCCGATCCCGTACGAGGTTGCATGAGGGGCGGGACCTGCCGAAACACGCGGTTGGCGGGGCGTGGCCGGGCGCCGAGGGGGCGGCGTCCGTACGGCAAGCTGCGGGGGCGGGCCGACACGTGTCGCGCTGCCCATTGAAGTCCATTATCGGGATCGGCCGGCGGGGTTCGAGTGTTTTTTCAAACACTTAAGGCTTGTTACACGCTGAAATACGCGTGAAAGGCGATGCCCGGGGTTGAAAAAGGCGGTGGCGCAGAATGTGAGATGGCCAAGACTATTGTTGCGCCTGCGTGAAAAAGCACTATAATTTTTACCGATCCACGCGCCGGAACCCTCGTCTACCGGCCCTCCGCGGCATTCAGCCGCGTCATTTCGGCCTCCAGCCTTTCAATTGGCTTTGTCAGAAAAATTCCTACACGGTTTACAGACAAATCCTGCATGGCGCACGCCATTTCGCTGATACCGGCATAAAACCCGTTTGGCCAAAATTCGGCTGTAAGACTATAAACGTGCCGAATCGGGGCCACGAGCCATGCGATCGAGCAAACGTTTTCATAACACAAATGGCCGAAGTTCTTAACGGGGAAATCATGAGCGCTACAAGCGAAATGCTCAGTGAGATCAAAGAGGTGAACCTGTCGTACCTCCTGCTCGCCCAGCGCCTGCTGCGCGAGGACAAAGCGATGGGCATGTTCCGCATGGGCATTTCCGAGGAACTGGCCGACGTGCTCGGCAACCTGACGCTCGCGCAGACCGTGAAGCTCGCGGCGTCGAACCAGATGCTGTGCCGCTTCCGCTTCGACGATCACGCACTGCTGTCGTCGCTCGCGGACAAGGGCCGCAGCGCAGTCGTCTCGAACGCCCATTCGGCGATCCTGATGGCCGGCCAGCCGGTCGAAAGCGTCCGCTGACGCGTCCCGCCCTGCGTTCGTCCCGGTGCCTCGCGCACCGTCGGGCGGCGCATCGGCGATTCCATCCGAAGCAACGACACGCGGACAGCTATCAACTATGGCAAGCAAAAGCGTCGTGGTCGAGGTGAAGGAAATCACCCTCGCCATCGAACTGATCGAACTGGGCGCCCGGCTGCAGTTGCTGGAGGCGGAGACGAGCCTGTCGCGGGATCGTCTGATCAAGCTGTACAAGGAGTTGAAGGGCGTGTCGCCGCCGAAGGGGATGCTGCCGTTCTCCACCGACTGGTTCATGACGTGGCAGCCGAACATTCACTCGTCGCTGTTCTACAACATCTACCGGTTCATGCAGGACCACGGCCGCTGCGAGCCGATCCAGTCGATCGTGAAGGCGTACCGGCTCTACCTGGAGCACGTGAACCTGTCCGGCGACGAGGCGGCGCTGAGCCTCACGCGCGCGTGGACGCTCGTGCGCTTCTTCGATTCGGGGATGCTGCAGATGACCCCGTGCACGCGCTGCGGCGGCCACTTCGTCGCGCATGCGCATGATCCGCATCAAGGTTTCGTCTGCGGCCTGTGCCAGCCGCCGTCGCGCGCGGGCAAGACCCGCAAGGCGGCCGCCGCGCAGGCGGAACGGGCGGCGATGGCGCTCTGAGCCTCGCCGGGCCGGGCCCGGGCGGCGGCGCGGCGGGGGCGGCAGCGATGCGCGACACGGCGCGTACTGCTGGTAAACACCGTCGGGCGGCCGGCGCGCGGCGCTCAAAGTTTTCCTGCCGACTGCCGTAAACCACTTAACGGCGGTCTCCCCGCCGGCCATTCGTGAGGGACAGGGCAGTGCTGATTATCGTGGGAACACTCGTGACGATTTTGTCCGTCTTCGGCGGTTACGCGCTGGCAGGCGGGCATCTGGGCGCCTTGATCCAGCCGATCGAAATTCTGATGATCGTCGGCGCGGGCGTGGGCGCGTTCATCCTCGGCAACGGCATGAAGACCATCAAGGCGACCTTGCAAGTGCTGCCGACGCTCTTCAAGGGCTCGAAGTACAACAAGGACGTCTACATGGAGCTGATGGGGCTCCTGTACGTGCTGCTCGCGAAGGCGCGCAAGGAAGGCACGCTGACGCTCGAGGCCGACATCGACGATCCGGACAAGAGCCCGATCTTCACGCAATACCCGAAGATCCTCGCCGATCGCCACATCGTCGAATTCCTGACCGACTACCTGCGCCTGATGGTGGGCGGCAACATGAACGCGTTCGAGATCGAGAGCCTGATGGACGAGGAGATCGAGACGCATCACACGGAAGGCGAAGGCCCCGCGCACGCGCTGATGCGCGTCGGCGACGCGATGCCGGCGTTCGGCATCGTCGCGGCGGTGATGGGCGTCGTGCACACGATGGCCTCCGCCGACAAGCCGCCCGCGGTGCTCGGCGCGATGATCGCGCAGGCGCTGGTCGGCACGTTCCTCGGCATCCTGCTGTCGTACGGCCTGATCGGGCCGCTCGCGAGCCTCGCGGAGCAGCGCGTGGCCGAGTCGACCAAGATGTTCCAGTGCATCAAGGTGACGATCCTCGCGAGCCTGAACGGCTACGCGCCGGCGATCGCGGTCGAGTTCGGCCGCAAGGTGCTGTTCTCGACCGAGCGGCCGTCGTTCGCCGAGCTCGAAGAGCACGTGCGCCGCGTGAAGGCGAAGTGACGCGGAGCCCCAGATGAGCAAGAGCAAGGATCGCGCAATCGTCGTCAAGCGGGTGGCCCCGGCGAAGAAGGGCCACCACGGCGGCGCCTGGAAGCTCGCGTACGCGGACTTCATGACCGCGATGATGGCGTTCTTCCTGCTGATGTGGCTGCTGAGCTCGGTCACGCCGGTGCAGCTCAAGGGGATCGCCGAATACTTCAACACGCCGCTGAAGGCCGCGCTGTTCGGCAGCGGCGATCGCAGCGCGCAGGATTCGAGCATCCTCAACGGCGGCGGGCGCGACATCTCCAGCATCGACGCGGGCACGACGCGCCGCACCGACGGCTCGACGAGCCTCGCGGACCGCGTCGCGAAGAAGAACGACGAGAATGCGCAATCGCAGGCGCAGGGCGCGATCGAGCGCCGCGAGCAGGCGCGCCTGCACGACCTGCAGATCAAGCTGATGGCCGCGATCGAGGCGAACCCGACGCTACGCCAGTTCAAGCAGCAGATCCGCATCGATTCGACGCTGATGGGCCTGCGCATCGAGATCGTCGATTCGCAGAAGCGGCCGATGTTCGCGATGTCGAGCGACCACGTCGAGCCGTACATGCGCGACATCCTGCGCGAGATCGGCAAGACCCTCAACGACGTGCCGAACCGCATCATCGTGCAGGGCCACACCGACGCGGTGGCGTATGCGGGCGGCGAAGGCGGCTACAGCAACTGGGAGCTGTCCGCCGACCGCGCGAACGCGTCGCGCCGCGAGCTGATCGCCGGCGGCATGGACGAGGCGAAAGTGCTGCGCGTGCTCGGCCTCGCGTCGACGCAGAACCTGAACAAGGCCGATCCGCTCGATCCGGAAAACCGCCGGATCAGCGTGATCGTGCTGAACCGCAAATCCGAAGACGCGCTGATGCGCGACGACGCGACGACGACCACGCTGTCGGCCGACGCGGCGGGCTCGAAGCAGCTTGCCCAGCAGCTGGCCGCCCCGGCGCCGGCGGTTGCGCGCCCGGCGCTCGCCCCATCCGTCGCGCCCGCCGCGTCCGCGCCGCGACCCTGATGCTCCCGAGACAGACATGATCCGAACCATTCTTGCCATCGACGATTCCGCGACCATGCGCGCGCTGCTGCAGGCGACGCTGGTCCAGGCGGGCTACGACGTGACGGTTGCGCCGGACGGCGAAGCCGGCTTCGACATGGCGGCCACCAAGCGCTACGACCTCGTGCTGACCGACCAGAACATGCCGCGCAAGAGCGGGCTCGAGGTGATCTCGGCGCTGCGCCAGCTGACCGCCTACGCGGACGCGCCGATCCTCGTGCTGACGACCGAGGGCAGCGATGCGTTCAAGGCCGCCGCGCGCGACGCTGGCGCCACCGGCTGGATCGAGAAACCGATCGACCCGGCCGAGCTGATCGACCTGGTCGCGACGCTGTCCGCGCCGGCTGCTTCCTGACCTGAACGCGACGTATTTATCCGGTGACCCGGCATGACTCTCGACATCACTCAGTTCTACCAGACGTTCTTCGATGAAGCGGACGAGCTCCTCGCGCAGATGGAGCAGCTGCTGCTGAACCTCGACGTCGATGCGCCCGATCCCGAGGATCTGGCCGCGATCTTCCGCGCCGCGCACTCGATCAAGGGCGGGGCGGCGACGTTCGGCTTCTCGGCGCTTACCGACACGACGCACATTCTCGAATCGCTGCTCGACCGCGCGCGCAACCACGAGCTGACGCTGACGAAGGAAATGGTCGACGCGTTCCTGGAAACCAAGGACGTGCTGTCCGACCAGCTCGCCGACTACCGCGCGAGCGCGGAGCCTGACGCGGCCGCCGCCGCGACGATCTGCGCGAAGCTCGAGCGGCTGAAGGCCGCGAGCAGCGGCGACGCGGCCGCCGCGCCGGCGCCCGCTGCCGCACCGGCGCCCGCACCGGCCGCCGCCGCACCGGCCGAGCCGGCCGGCTCCGGCGCGCCCGATCATGTGATCGAGCAGGCGTTCGAGGTCGCGCATCCGGCCGCCGCGGCCGCGCCGGCCGATACGGGGGACGGCCCGCACCTGAAGATCACGCTGTCCGGCGTCGACGCGAAGGACCGCGAGCTGCTCACCGAGGAACTCGGCAATCTCGGCAAGATCGTCGGCCGCCAGGAGGTGGCTGCCGACCTGACGCTGTGGCTCGAATCGGACGTGTCGTCGGACGACATCGTCGCGGTGTGCTGCTTCGTGATCGACGAAAGCCAGATCCGCATCGGCCGCGGCACCGCGCCGGCCGCGAACGCGGCACCGGCCGAGGCGGCTGCCGACGCCCACGTTGCCGCACCGGCCGCCGCACAGTCGGCCCCGGCTGCTGCCGCCCCCGCCGCTGCCGCGCCGGCCGCCGAGCCGCAGCCCGCCGCCGCGCCCGCGCCCGCGCCGGCCGCCGAGCCGCAGGCCGCCCAGCCGGCTGCCGCGCAACCGGCCGCGCAGCCGCACCATGACGACAAGCGCGCGCGCCCGGCCGCCGCGGCCGCATCGGGCGGCGAAGGCAGCTCGATCCGCGTCGGCGTCGAGAAGGTCGACCAGCTGATCAACCTGGTCGGCGAGCTGGTGATCACGCAGGCGATGCTCGCGGAAACCGCGAGCGCGTTCGACCCGGCGCTGCACGACCGCCTGTTCAACGGGATGGCGCAACTGGAACGCAACGCGCGCGACCTGCAGGAAGCGGTGATGTCGATCCGGATGATGCCGATGGACTACGTGTTCAGCCGCTTCCCGCGCCTCGTGCGCGACCTGGCCGGCAAGCTCGGCAAGCAGGTCGAGCTCGTCACGTTCGGCCAGGCGACCGAGCTCGACAAGAGCCTGATCGAGCGGATCATCGATCCGCTCACCCACCTCGTGCGCAACAGCCTCGACCACGGGATCGAGACCGTCGACAAGCGGCTTGCCGCCGGCAAGGACGCGGTCGGCCAGCTCGTGCTGTCGGCCGCGCATCACGGCGGCAACATCGTGATCGAGGTCAGCGACGACGGCGGCGGCCTGAACCGCGAGCGGATTCTCGCGAAGGCCGCGAAGCAGGGCATGCAGATTCCCGACAACATCAGCGACGACGAAGTGTGGCAGCTGATCTTCGCGCCGGGCTTCTCGACCGCCGAGACGGTGACCGACGTGTCGGGCCGCGGCGTCGGGATGGACGTCGTGAAGCGCAACATCCAGTCGATGGGCGGCCACGTCGAGATCTCGTCGCACGCCGGCCAGGGCACCACGACGCGCATCGTGCTGCCGCTCACGCTCGCGATCCTCGACGGGATGTCGGTGAAGGTCGGCGGCGAGATCTTCATCCTGCCGCTGAACTTCGTGATGGAGTCGCTGCAGCCGTCGGCGGAAGACATCTACACGGTCGGCAACGGCGAGCGCGTGGTGCGCGTGCGCGGCGAATACCTGCCGCTCGTCGCGCTGCACGAGGTGTTCTCGGTGGGCGACGCGCGCACCGATCCAACCCAGGGGATCGTCACGATCATGGAAACCGAAGGGCGCCGCTTCGCGATGCTGATCGACGAACTGGTCGGCCAGCAGCAGGTGGTCGTGAAGAACCTCGAAACCAATTACCGCAAGGTTCACGGCATCTCGGCAGCGACGATCCTCGGCGACGGCAGCGTCGCGCTGATCGTCGACGTCGCGGCGCTGAACCGCGAAACGCGTGCGACGCACGGGGCCCATGCGGGCGCCGCGGTCGCGATGTTCTGACTCTCGCCATCAACCGATTGGGGGCAAACGTGTCTGCTGAAGTCCAAATGATCAATCCGGCCGCGGCGAACGCGGCCACGAGCCGCCGCGATGCGGAGCATGGCGATGCGACGGGTCAGGAATTCCTCGTCTTCACGCTCGGCGACGAAGAGTACGGGATCGACATCCTGAAAGTGCAGGAGATTCGCGGCTACGACAGCGTCACGCGCATCGCGAACGCGCCCGATTTCATCAAGGGCGTGATCAACCTGCGCGGGATCATCGTGCCGATCGTCGACATGCGGATCAAGTTCCACCTGGGCCGCGTCGAGTACGACCACCAGACCGTCGTGATCATCCTGAACGTGTCGAATCGCGTGGTCGGGATGGTGGTCGACGGCGTGTCCGACGTGCTGACGCTGCAGACCGACGCGATCATGCCCGCGCCGGAATTCGGCGCGACGCTGACGACCGAGTACCTGACGGGCCTCGGCACGGTCGATGGCCGGATGCTGATCCTGATGGACATCGAGAAACTGATGTCGAGCCGGGAAATGGCGCTGATCGAGACGCTCGGCGCGTAAGCACGGCCGGGCGCAAGGAATTTCGGGAGAATCTGCGATGTTGCAAAACTGGTCGATCCGCACGACGCTCACGGCGGTCGGGCTCATACTCGCGTGCCTCGCCGCGGCGGTCGGCGGGCTCGGCCTCTACGCGCTCCATCACGCGAGCGGTTCGCTCGACGAGATCGCGCACGTCGACCTGCCGGCGATCCACGCGCTCGACGACACGTCGACGTACCTGCTGCGCGCCCGCGTGTCGCTCGACCGCTTCCGCGCGCTGAGCGAAGCCGGCAACGCCGACGAGGCGGCCAAGGTGCTGGCGCGCGCGCAGGAACTGTTCACGAAGTCGAGCCAGAACTGGCAGACGTTCCAGTCGACGTCGAAGGACGGCATCGAGCCGGCGCTGCTCGACGAGCTCTCCGCCCGCTACGCGACGATCGTGAAGGACGGCGTCGAGCCGGAGTTCACGGCCGCGCGCGCGAACGACATGGCCGCGTACCACGCGATCGCCGACACGAAGATCAGCCCGATGTTCGTCGTCTACGACCAGGCCGCGGCGGCCGTCGTCAGCGCGCTGCAGAAGCGCGCCGAAACGCGCCAGGCGGCGACGCAGACGCGGATCGCGCTGATGATCGGGCTGATCACGGCCGGCATCGCGCTGGCGGTCGTGATGGTGATCGTGATCCGCTTCGCGCTGCGCGGGCTGATCGTGCAGCCGCTCGAATCGGCGGTCGCGCACTTCGAGCGCATCGCCGAGGGCGACCTGACCGCGCCGGTGCAGGCCGCCGGCGACAACGAGATCGGCCGCCTGTTCGGCGGCATCCGCCGGATGCAGGACGCCGTCACGACGATGGTGCAGGCCGTGCATCGCGGCGCCGAGTCGGTCGACGTCGGCGCGCGCGAGATCTCGACCGGCAACACCGACCTGTCGCAGCGCACCGAGGAGCAGGCCGCGTCGCTGCAGGAAACCGCATCGAGCATGGAGCAGCTGACCGGCACCGTGCGGCAGAACGCCGAGAACGCGCGCCAGGCGAGCCAGCTCGCGGTGAACGCGTCGGACATCGCGACGCAGGGCGGCGAGGTGGTCGGCCAGGTGGTGTCGACGATGCAGGACATCGCGACGAGCTCGGGCAAGGTCGTCGACATCATCGGCACGATCGAAGGCATCGCGTTCCAGACCAACATCCTCGCGCTGAACGCGGCGGTGGAAGCGGCCCGCGCCGGCGAACAGGGCCGCGGCTTCGCGGTGGTCGCGGGCGAGGTGCGCTCGCTCGCGCAGCGCAGCGCGACGGCCGCGAAGGAAATCAAGCAGCTGATCGGCGATTCGGCGGACAAGGTGCAGAGCGGCTCCGAGCTGGTCGCGCGCGCCGGCACGACGATGGACGAGATCGTGCAGGCCGTGCGCCGCGTGACCGACATCATGGGCGAGATCAGCGCCGCGTCCGAAGAGCAGTCGACCGGCATCGAGCAGGTCAACCGCGCGGTCGGCCAGATGGACGCCGTCACGCAGCAGAACGCCGCGCTCGTCGAGCAGGCCGCGGCCGCCGCCGCGTCGCTCGAGGAGCAGACGCGCCAGATGAAGGCGGTCGTGTCGGGCTGGCGGGTGATCGGCGGCATCGCGCATACGCCCGCGAAGGCGGCGCAGCCCGCCGCGCGGCCGGCGCAGCACGCGCATGCGCCTGCACCGGCGCCCGCCGCCGCGCGTGCGCCCGCGAAGCGCGCCGCCGCCGCGATCGAACCGAAGGCCCCGGCCGCCCATGCGGCGCCGGCAGCAAGCGGTTACGCGCCGCGCCTCGCGAAGTCGGCTGCCGCCGATGCCGCGAAGCCCGCCGCGCCGGCCGCGAAGCCCGCGCTCGTGCGTCCGGCGCTGGCAGGCGAGCCGAAGCCGGCGCCTGCGGCCGCCGGCGCGTCCGACGACGATTGGGAGACCTTCTAAATCATGCTGTCCGCGCGCGCTTTGCATCGTGCCGAACCCCAGGACGCCCCGCACGGGGACGCTTCCCGGTCGCCGCAACGGGCGGGCGAGACGGGGCGCGACTTCGCGTTCACGTCCGCCGATTTCGCGCGCATCCGTACGCTGATCCATCACCGTGCGGGCATCTCGCTGTCCGAGCACAAGC
Source organism: Burkholderia stagnalis (assembly GCF_902830275.1). Lineage (GTDB taxonomy): Bacteria > Pseudomonadota > Gammaproteobacteria > Burkholderiales > Burkholderiaceae > Burkholderia > Burkholderia stagnalis. Next base: position 268,735 of record NZ_CADESW010000007.1, read on the forward strand.
GCGACATGGCGTACAGCCGGCTCGCGCGCCGGCTGCGCGCGCGTGGCCTCGACTCGTTCCGCGACTATCTCGACCTGCTCGAACAGGAAAACGATCCTGCCGAGTGGGAGGCGTTCACCAACGCGCTGACCACCAACCTGACCGCGTTCTTCCGCGAGGCGCATCACTTTCCGATCCTCGCGGATTTCGTGAAGGGCCGCGAAGCGCCGGTGTCGGTGTGGTGCTCGGCCGCGTCGACCGGCGAGGAGCCGTATTCGATCGCGATCACGCTGATCGAGGCGCTCGGCGACTCGGCGGCGCGCAGCGCGTCGATCCTCGCGACCGACCTCGACACGCAGGTGCTCGCGAAGGCCGAGGCCGGCATCTACACGTACGACCAGGTCAAGCACCTGTCGCCGGAGCGCCTGAAGCGCTTCTTCCTGAGAGGCACCGGCGCGCAGGCCGGCCGCGTGAAGGTGCGCCCCGAGCTGCGCGCGATGATCCGCTTCGAGCAGCTGAACCTGACCGATGCCGACTACGGGATCCCGAAGCCGTTCGACGCGATCTTCTGCCGCAACGTGATGATCTATTTCGACAAGCCGACGCAGGGGCAGGTGCTGTCGCGCTTCGAGCCGCTCGTGAAGCCGGGCGGGCTGCTGTTCGCCGGCCACTCGGAGAACTTCACGTACGTGACGCAGGCGTTCCGGCTGCGCGGCCAGACGGTCTACGAACTGACGCGCGCGCCGAAGGGCGCGCCGTCGGCCGGCGGCGGCGCCGCGCCGCGCGCGCGCCTGAGCGGGGCCGCGACGCCGGCCGTCGGAGAACGGCGATGAGCGCGCTGCCGATCGCAACCAACCACTACTTCGACAGCCACTTCGGCCGTCCGGGCGTGAAGCTGTTGCCGAACGAGTTCTACACGACCGGCGAGGACATGGTGCTGGTGACCGTGCTCGGCTCGTGCGTGGCCGCATGCCTGCACGACCCGTACGCGGGCATCGGCGGGATGAACCACTTCATGTTGCCCGACGACGGCGCGGACGCTTGCGCGGCCGCGTCCGAGTCGATGCGCTACGGCGCATACGCGATGGAAGTGCTGATCAACGAGCTGATCAAGGCGGGCGGCCGCCGCGAGCGCTTCGAGGCGAAGGTGTTCGGCGGCGCGGCCGTGCTCGCCGGCATGACGACGATCAACATCGGCGACCGCAATGCGGACTTCGTGCGCCGCTACCTCGCGCTCGAGCGCATCCGCATCACGGCGGAGGACCTGCAGGACGTGCACCCGCGCAAGGTCGCGTTCATGCCGCATTCGGGGCGCGCGATGGTGAAGAAGCTGCGCCTGCAGGTGCCCGGCGTGACCGAGCGCGAAGCCGCGCTCGCGCGCCACGCGGAAGCCGTGCGCGCCCGCTCGCGCGCGCACGTGGAGCTGTTCGCCGCGCCGGCCAGGCGGCCCGCGCAGGCCGGCGGGATCAACCTCTCGAAGCAGCCGGTCGCGGCGCCGCCGGCCCGGCCGGCACGGCCGAGGATCGAATTGTTCGGTGCGCGCGGCGCAGGCGCCGCGAGCCAGACCGTATCGAAATAGCAGGAGGCAAGAACGCAGTGCATAAGATCAAGGTATTGTGCGTCGACGATTCGGCGCTGATCCGCAGCCTGATGACGGAGATCATCAACGGCCAGCCCGACATGGAAGTGTGCGCGACCGCGCCCGATCCGCTCGTCGCGCGCGAGCTCATCAAGCAGCACAACCCCGACGTGCTCACGCTGGACGTCGAAATGCCGCGCATGGACGGGCTCGACTTCCTCGAGAAGCTGATGCGCCTGCGGCCGATGCCGGTCGTGATGGTGTCGTCGCTGACCGAGCGCGGCTCGGAAATCACGCTGCGCGCGCTGGAGCTCGGCGCGGTCGACTTCGTCACGAAGCCGCGCGTCGGCATCCGCGACGGCATGCTCGACTACGCGGAAAAGCTCGCGGACAAGATCCGTGCGGCCTCGCGCGCCCGCGTGCGGCAGGCGCCGCAGCCGCAGGCCGCGGCCGCGCGCGCGAGCAGCGGCCACCCGGCCGCGCCGATGATCAACAATCCGCTCGTCAGTACCGAGAAGCTGATCATCGTCGGCGCGTCGACGGGCGGCACCGAGGCGATCCGCGAAGTGCTGACGCCGCTGCCGCCGGATGCGCCGGCGGTGCTGATCGCGCAGCACATGCCGCCCGGCTTCACGAAGTCGTTCGCGCAGCGCCTGAACGGCCTGTGCCGGATCTCGGTGAAGGAAGCCGAGCACGGCGAGCGCGTGCTGCCCGGCCATGCGTACATCGCGCCGGGCCATGCGCACCTGCTGCTCGCCCGCAGCGGCGCGAACTACATCGCGCAGCTGTCCGACGAGCCGCCGGTGAACCGGCACCGCCCGTCGGTCGACGTGCTGTTCCGCTCGGCGGCGACGCACGCCGGCAAGAACGCGCTCGGCGTGATCCTGACCGGCATGGGCCGCGACGGCGCGGCCGGCCTGCTGGAGATGAAGCGCGCGGGCGCGTACACGTTCGCGCAGGACGAAGCGAGCTGCATCGTGTTCGGCATGCCGCGCGAGGCGATCGCGCTCGGCGGCGCGGAAGAAATCGTGCCGCTCGCCGACATGAGCCGCCGCGTGATGGCGCGACTCGCGACGATGGGCGATCGGGTGCAGCGCGTATAAGGAAAAACGACGGAGGCGGGCTATCATGCACGCGTCCCGACGAAACGAATCTGGAAAGGAATGAAGATGGACAAGAGCATGAAAATCCTGGTGGTGGACGATTTCCCGACGATGCGCCGGATCGTCCGCAACCTGCTCAAGGAACTGGGCTACACGAACGTCGACGAGGCGGAAGACGGCGCGGCCGGCCTTGCGCGGCTGCGCGGCGGCGGCTTCGACTTCGTGATCTCCGACTGGAACATGCCGAACCTCGACGGTCTGGCGATGCTCAAGGAAATCCGCGCGGACGCGACCCTCACGCACCTGCCGGTGCTGATGGTCACGGCCGAGTCGAAGAAGGAGAACATCATCGCGGCGGCGCAGGCCGGCGCGAGCGGCTACGTCGTGAAGCCGTTCACGGCGGCGACGCTCGACGAGAAGCTCAACAAGATCATCGACAAGATGGCCAAGACCGGGAGCTGACGTGAACGAGCCGATCCACGCGGCGATGGCCGGGGCGGGCTTCGCCGCCGACAGCTTGCCCGATGGCGCCGATCTGACGAGCGACCGCATCCTCGCGCGCATCGGCCACGTTACCCGCGCGCTGCGCGACTCGATGCGCGAACTCGGTCTCGACAAGCATATCGAGCGCGCGGCGGAAGCCGTGCCCGACGCGCGCGATCGCTTGCGCTACGTCGCGACGATGACCGAGCAGGCGGCCGAACGCGTGCTGTCCGCGATCGAGCTGGCCAAGCCGGTGCAGGAACGCATGCAGAACGAGGCTGAGGCGCTCGACGCGCGCTGGTCGCAGTGGTATGCGGCGCCGATCGAGCGCGCGGAGGTTCGCGAGCTGATGGACGACACGCGCGCGTTCCTGCGCGCGCTGCCGGAAGCGACGACCGCGACCAATGCGCATCTGCTCGAGATCATGCTCGCGCAGGACTTCCAGGATCTGACCGGGCAGGTGATCAAGAAGATCACGGACATGGTCTACCTGATCGAGCAGCAGCTGCTCACCGTGCTGGTCGAGAACATCGCGCCCGAGCGGCGCGAGCAGTTCGCGGCGACCGCGGCCGCGCTCGCGCTGGAGGCCGAGCAGACGATGAGCAGCACCGGCAGCCCCGTCTCGCTGCTGAACGGCCCGCAGATCAACCCCGAAGGCAAGACCGACGTGGTCCAGGACCAGGCGCAGGTCGACGACCTGCTCGCCAGCCTCGGCTTCTGACCGGCGCGTGCGGCGCCGCCCGGCAAGCGGGCGGCGCCGCACGTCCGTCGCACCCGGATTGCGGATCGCGGCGGCCCGTCACGGCGGCCGCCTGCGCGAACCCGGACGAACCCCAACGTCGGTCCTTGACACTTTGAAACGCCGCGCAGGCATACTACGCTTCAGCATCAAGACATCTTTTGGTTTGTCTGACATGAACCTCGGCGATGGCGCGGGCGACTCCGCCGCGCGATCGACTACGAGGCCAGTCCCTGGGGGGGAACGTGAAGCTGAAACGTTTGGGCTGTGCCGTTGCGTGCGCGACGGTCTCGATGGGCGTGCTGTGGAGCATCCACGCGCACGCTGAATTGGGCGGCGCGCCGATGTCGCCGCCGGCGGACGATCATGCCGCCACCGTGCGCGCGGTGCAGCGCGCGATGCGCTCGGCCGACGGCGTGTCGGCGAGCGCGGCCACCTATACCGTGCGCGAGGTCACGCTCGGTTCCGGCACCGTGATCCGCGAATACACCTCCGCCGCGGGCAGCGTGTTCGGGCTCGCGTGGCGCGGCCCGACGATGCCGGATCTCGCGGCGCTGCTCGGCAATTATTTCCCGCAGTACAGGGCCGGCGTCGACGCGGCCCACGCGGCGCGCGGCTGGCGCGCGCCCGTGTCCGTCGAGACGGGCACCCTCGTGATCCGGACGGGCGGCCACATGGGCTCGTTCTCCGGCCAGGCCTGGCTGCCGCAGGCGCTGCCTGCCGGCCTGACCGGCAACGACATCCAGTGACAGCGGGAGACCGATCTTGCGCAATCCTCGTACCTTCATCCGCTGGTTCGGCGCGCTGAGCTTCGCGGCCGCGACGGCGGTGCTCGTCGCCGCATGCGGCGGCGGCGACGGCAACAACAACGGCGGCGGCTCCACGCCGGTCGCGTCGAACACCGCGGTCATCACCGTGGATCGCGGCGTCGCGAACGTCATCAACATTCCGACCGTCAGCGTGACCGTCTGTGCGCCCGGCACGTCGAACTGCCAGGTCGTCAACAACGTGCTGGTCGATACCGCGTCGTACGGGCTGCGGCTCGTCAGCGGCGCCGTGACGGGCGTGCTCGGCAGCCTGCCCGTGTCGACCGTGGGCGGCGCGCCGCTCGCCGAGTGCGGCAAGTTCGTGTCGACCTACACGTGGGGCTCGGTGCGCACCGCCGACCTGAAGATCGGCGGCGAAACGGCGAGCGCGCTGCCGGTGCAGGTTCTCGGCGACCTCGGCACCACGGGCGTGCCGACCTCGTGCACGAACAACGGCACGGCCGCCAACACGGCGAGCGCGCTCGGCGCGAACGGCATCCTCGGCATCGGGCCGGCGCCGCTCGACTGCGGCACGACCTGCACGACGACGACGGCCGCCGCGAGCAACAACTACTACGCATGCCCGAACGGCAATGCGAGCTGCGCGGTGACGCTCGTGCCGCTGGCGCAGCAGGTCGCCAACCCGGTGCACCGTTTCGCGGTCGACAACAACGGCGTGATCGTGCAGATGCCGGACATCGCGAGCAGCGGCCAGGGCAGCGCGACCGGGCTGCTGACGTTCGGGATCGGCACGCAGGCCAACAATACGCTGCGCGCGAGCACCGTGCTGACGTCCACCACGACCGGCGACCTCAACGCGACGTTCCTCGGCGGCGCGGTCACCGCGTTCTTCGATACGGGCTCGAACGCGTACTTCTTCAACGATTCGACGCAGCGGATCTGCACGCGCAACACCGAGTTCTACTGCCCGGCGTCGACGGTCACCTACACGGCGACGCTCACCGGCCAGAACGGCACGCAGAGCCAGGTGTCGATGCCGGTCGCGAATGCGGATTCGGTGTTCTCGAACGCGTCGGCGTTCGCGTTCAACGACATCGCGGGCCCGTTCGGCAACGCGGGGTGGCTCGATCTCGGCCTCACGCATTTCTACGGCAAGACGATCTACTTCGGGATGGACCGGCGCAGCAGCGGCGGCGCGGCGCCTTACGTCGCGTATTGAACGGCATTACGCAGGCGGCATGACGAGGGGGGCGAGCAATCGCCCCCTTTTCTTCTGTCGGCCGGGGCGGCGGGATATTCCGGCAACAAATGCGCGGGCGATTATCGCGTCGATAACGGCACGCCGCCGTGATTTAAAAAACGAAATGACGCGTTACGTCATTGATTAAATCGATCCGGCTGCAGCCGCGCCGCCCGGCGTAAAGCGCTGCCCGGGGCTGCCGCAAAAGTGGCTGATTTCCTGAAAATCCCGCCTATACTTCACGCGTTGGTCCGGTGTCGTTCAAATAGAACAGGAGGTCAATAAAATGAATTTCACGGATGCAATTCAATCGGTCTTCAATCAATACGCACGATTCGACGGCCGCGCGCGTCGCGCGGAATACTGGTATTTCGCGTTGCTGACGTTCATCGTGTCGATCGCGTGCCAGCTCGTCACGATGGTCGGCCGCAGCGAGAACACGATCGCGCTGCTGCTGGCGATCGCGGCCCTGCTGGTCTCGCTGGCGCTGATCGTGCCGAGCCTCTCGGTGACGGTGCGCCGCCTGCACGATATCGGCCGCTCCGGCTGGTTCCTGCTGATCGCGCTCATTCCGGTCGTCGGCGGGATCATCCTGCTCGTCTGGATGTGCTCGCGCGGCAACAACGGCCCGAACCGCTTCGGGCCCGATCCGCTCGCCGCGGCGGCCTGACCCACCGGCGCGCATCGCAGGCGGCCGCGGCGGGGTGCCCGCCGCCGCCGGTCGCCGGCTGCCCGTCGCCGGAACGTAGCCGACTGTCCGTAGCCGACTGCTCGTAGCCGACTGCTCGTAGCCGGCTGCCCGTCGCCCGTTTCCAAACCGCTTTGCCTACCGGCGACCGCCGCCCGCCGCAGCGTCGCCCGATTCTCCGAAATACCCCCCTTTCCCGGCTTTGCTCGACCGATCGCCGGTTGACCGGTCCATGAATAATCGGTGTCACTGGAAAACGGCATCCCGCCGTACCCGTCTGGAGGCCCCGTGGCAGACGAGAGCGATCTCGACAGAACCGAAGCCGCCACTCCGAGGCGCCGCGAGAAGGCGCGCGAGGAGGGGCAGGTCGCGCGCTCGCGCGAGCTGGCTTCGTTCGCGCTGCTCGCGTCGGGCTTCTACGGCGCGTGGCTGCTGTCGGGGCCGATCGGCACGCACCTGCGCACGATGCTGCGCGGCGCGTTCACGTTCGAGCGCGCGACCGCGTTCGATACCAACCGGATGCTGTCGGCGGCGGGCAGCGCGAGCCTCGAAGGGCTCGCCGCGCTCGCGCCGATGCTGGCGCTGATGGGGCTCGCCGCGCTGCTCGCGCCGATGGCGCTCGGCGGCTGGCTGGTCTCGTCGAAGACGTTCGAGCTGAAGTTCGACCGCCTGAACCCGATCACGGGCCTCGGCCGGATCTTCTCGATCCAGGGGCCGATCCAGCTCGGCATGTCGCTCGCGAAGACGCTGGTGGTGGGCGGCATCGGCGGCATCGCGATCTGGCGCAGCAAGGAAGAACTGCTCGGCCTCGCGACCCAGCCGCTCGACGCGGCGCTCGCGGATGCGCTGCACCTCGTCGCCGTGTGCTGCGGCACGACGGTCGCCGGCATGCTGGTCGTCGCCGCGCTCGACGTGCCGTATCAACTCTGGCAGTACAACAAGAAGCTGCGCATGACGAAGGAAGAAGTGAAGCGCGAACATCGCGAGAACGAAGGCGATCCGCACGTGAAGGGCCGCATCCGCCAGCAGCAGCGCGCGATCGCGCGGCGCCGGATGATGGCGGCCGTGCCGAAGGCCGACGTGGTCGTCACGAACCCGACGCACTTCGCCGTCGCGCTGCAATACACGGATGGCGAGATGCGCGCGCCGAAGGTGGTCGCGAAGGGCGTGAACCTCGTCGCCGCGCGCATCCGCGAGATCGCCGCCGAGCACAACGTGCCCACGCTCGAAGCGCCGCCGCTCGCGCGGGCGCTGTATCACAACGTCGAACTCGAGCGCGAGATTCCCGGTTCGCTGTATTCGGCCGTCGCCGAAGTGCTCGCGTGGGTGTACCAGCTCAAGCGCTTCCGGCGTGAAGGCGGCGACGTGCCGGCCACGCCGGTCGATCTCGACGTGCCGGCCGAGCTGGACAAGGGCGCGTCGGTGTCGGCGGAGGATGAGCAGAAAGAGGTCGAGGACGTGCTTGGCGCGACCGCGCGCGGAGGCCAGGCATGAGCACCCCCGCCGGCCTGTTCGCGAAGCGCCCGAACCTGCTCGCAGGCGCCAACCTGCGCGCGCTCGCGGGCCCGGTCCTCATCTGCATGATCCTGGGGATGATGATCCTGCCGCTGCCGCCGCTGCTGCTGGATCTGCTGTTCACGTTCAACATCGCGCTGTCCGTGATGGTGCTGCTCGTCAGCATGTACACGATGAAGCCGCTCGACTTCGCGGCCTTCCCGAGCGTGCTGCTGTTCTCGACGCTCTTGCGGCTGTCGCTGAACGTCGCGTCGACGCGCGTCGTGCTGCTCGAGGGCCACACCGGCCCGGACGCAGCCGGCCAGGTGATCGAGGCGTTCGGCCACTTCCTCGTCGGCGGCAACTTCGCGGTCGGCATCGTGGTGTTCGTGATCCTGATGATCATCAACTTCATGGTGATCACGAAGGGCGCGGGGCGGATCGCGGAAGTGTCCGCGCGCTTCACGCTCGACGCGATGCCCGGCAAGCAGATGGCGATCGACGCCGACCTGAACGCGGGCCTGATCAACGAGGAACAGGCGCGCAAGCGCCGTACCGCCGTCGCGCAGGAAGCCGAGTTCTACGGCTCGATGGACGGCGCGTCGAAGTTCGTGCGCGGCGACGCGATCGCGGGCCTGATCATCATGGCCATCAACGTGATCGGCGGGCTGATCGTCGGGATGATCCAGCACGACATGACGTTCGCCGCGGCCGGCACGAACTACACGCTGCTGACGATCGGCGACGGCCTCGTCGCACAGATCCCGTCGCTCGTGATCTCGACGGCGGCCGGCGTGATCGTGTCGCGGGTCGCGACCGACGAGGACATCGGCACGCAGATCACCGGCCAGCTGTTCACCAACCCGCGCGTGCTGACGATCACCGGCGTGATCATCGTGATCATGGGGCTGATCCCCGGCATGCCGCACTTCGCGTTCCTGCTGCTCGGCGGCGGCGCGATCTGGCTCGCGCGCACGCAGGCGCAGCGCGCGGCGGCCCGCAAGGCGGCCGGCGACGTCTCCGACATCGCGCCGCCCGCGGCGCTGCCGGCCGACAGCCACGAGGCGACCTGGGACGACGTGCAGCTGATCGACCCGCTCGGCCTCGAAGTCGGCTACCGGCTGATCCCGCTCGTCGACAAGAACAGCGACGGCGAGCTGCTCAAGCGGATCAAGAGCATCCGCAAGAAATTCGCGCAGGAAATCGGCTTCCTGCCGCCGGTGATCCATATCCGCGACAACCTCGAGCTGCGGCCGAACGCGTACCGGATCGCGCTGAAGGGCGTCGAGATCGGCGCCGGCGAGGTGTTCCCGGGCCAGTGGCTCGCGATCAACCCGGGCCAGGTGACGGCCGCGATGCCCGGCGTGCCGACCACCGACCCGGCGTTCGGGCTGCCGGCCGTGTGGATCGACGTCGCGATGCGCGAGCAGGCGCAGGTGTACGGCTACACGGTGGTCGACGCGAGCACGGTCGTCGCGACCCACCTGAACCACCTGGTCGTCCAGCACGCGGCCGAGCTGCTCGGCCGCCAGGAAGTGCAGGCGCTGATCGAGCGCACCGGCAAGGATTCGCCGTCGCTCGTCGAGGACCTCGTGCCGAAGACGATCTCGCTCACCACGCTGCAGAAGGTGCTGCAGAACCTGCTCGAGGAAGGCGTGCCGATCCGCGACATGCGCACGATCATCGAAGCCGTGTCCGAGCAGGCCGGCCGCCTCACCGACGCATACGACATCACCGCCGCGGTGCGCCTCGCGCTCGGCCGCGCGATCACGCAGCAGTGGTATCCGGGCGGCGGCGAGATGCAGGTGATGGGCCTCGACGCGAATCTCGAGCGCGTGCTGTCGCAGGCGCTCGCCACCGGCGCGAACCCGGGCCTCGAGCCGGGCCTCGCGCACGCGCTCCTGACCGGCACGCAGGAAGCGATGCTGCGTCAACAGAATCTCGGGCTGCCGCCCGTGCTGCTCGTGCAGCACGCGCTGCGCGCCATGCTGGCGCGCTTCCTGCGCCGCAGCCTGCCGCAATTGAAAGTGCTGTCGTACGCCGAAGTGCCGGACACACGCACGATCAAGGTCGTTAACGTCATCGGGGGTTCCGCTTGAACATTCGCAAATTCACCGGCGCGACGAGCCGCGACGCACTGCGTCTCGTGCGCGAGGCACTCGGCGCCGACGCCGTCGTGCTGTCGAACCGTACGCTCGATGACGGCAGCGTCGAAATCGTCGCGCTCGCCGATGCCGAACTGTCGGCGATCGCCCCGCCGGCTGCCGATGCGGCCGCGCTGCCCGGCGCGGCGTTGCGGGCCGGCGGCACGATGCCGGCGGCCAGCGCCGCGGCGGCGGCGCGTGCTTCGGCGATGAACCCGTATGCGACCGGCGACGGCGGCTTGCCGGACGTGTTCTCGTCGGTGTTCGGCGCGAGCGCCGACGCGGCAGACGCACCGGCGGCGCCGGCCGCGAGCGTGCCGGCTGCAGGATCGCCCGCCGAACCCGCCCCGTGGCTCGTCGAGCACGCGAAGCGCCTGACGCAGCAGCGCGACGCGCTGATCGCGCGCGCGCAGGCTGCGCCGGCGGAAGACAGCGCGATCCGCGCGCCGCACGACGCGGCCCGCACCGTGACGACCCCCGAATGGGCGCGCGACATCGTGCGCAACGTCGAGCGCAACGTCGCGCGCCGCCAGCCGGCCGACGAACCGGCGCCGCGCCGTATCGCCGATGCACCCGCCGCACCCGCCGCGAAGCCCGCGGAGCGCGCACGGCTGGCCGAGGACACGGCCGCGGCCGTGGCCGACGCGGTGAAGGCGCGCCTCGAGCGCATCGTCAACGACACGGTGATGAGCGAGCTCGGTTCGCTGCGCGGGATGATGGAGGAGCAGTTCGACGGCCTGATGTGGCAGGAGCGCCAGCGCCGCAGCCCCGTGCACGGCGCGCTGACGAAGCACCTGTTCGCGGCCGGCTTCTCCGCGCAGCTGGTGCGGATGATGGTCGACAACCTGCCGCAGGGCGAAGGCACGGAAACCTTCGAGCAGGCGTCCGAGTGGGCGCAGTCGGTGCTCGCGTCGAACCTGCCGGTGCTCGACAGCGAGGATGCGCTGATGGAGCGCGGCGGCGTGTTCGCGCTGATGGGCCCGACGGGCGTCGGCAAGACCACCACCACCGCGAAGCTCGCCGCGCGCTGCGTGATGCGTTTCGGCGCGAGCAAGGTCGCGCTGCTCACCACCGACAGCTACCGGATCGGCGGCCACGAGCAGCTGCGTATCTTCGGCAAGATCCTCGGCGTGCCGGTGCACGCGGTGAAGGACGGCGGCGACCTGCAGCTCGCGCTGTCCGAGCTGCGCAACAAGCACATCGTGCTGATCGACACGATCGGCATGAGCCAGCGCGACCGCGCGGTGTCCGACCAGATCGCGATGCTGCACGGCGCGAACACGCCGGTGCAGCGCCTGCTGCTGCTGAACGCGACGAGCCACGGCGACACCCTCAACGAGGTCGTGCAGGCGTACCGCAGCGCGGACGGCCAGCCGGCGCTCGCCGGCTGCATCCTCACCAAGCTCGACGAGGCGACCCATCTGGGCGGCGTGCTCGACACGGTGATCCGCTACAAGCTGCCCGTGCACTACGTGTCGACCGGCCAGAAGGTGCCGGAGAACCTGTACGTCGCGACCCGGAAATTCCTGATGAAGAGCGCGTTCTGCGTGCCGCGCGACGGCTCGCCCTTCGTGCCGCAGGACGAGGACATGCCCGCGCTGCTGTCCGCGCTGACCGCACGCTCGACCGCCGAGCTGCACGAGGTGCGCTTTGGATAAACCGATGATCGACCAGGCCGAAGGACTGCGGCGCCTGCTGGCCGGGCGCGCATCGAGGATCGTGGCGGTGGTGGGCGGGCCGACGGGGGTCGGCTGCACCGCGACGGTCGTGAACCTGGCCGCGGCGCTTGCCGCGCTGGGCAAGGACGTGCTCGTCGTCGACGAGCGCGCCGACGTGAATTCGGCCGCGGCGACGCTGGCCGGCGCGTGGCTGCGCGACGGCGAGCGCACGCGCGTCACCGCCGGGTTCGGCGTGTGCGCGGCGGCGACGCTCGCGCGCGCCGGCTACAGCGAAGCGCACCTGAGCGATTTCATCGACGGGCCGGCCGACATCGTGCTGATCGACGCGCAGCTCGACGCGGACGGCGGTTTCTCCGCGCTCGCGCGCGAGGCGCACGACGTGCTGATCGTCACGCGGGTGGCCGCGCAGGCGATCACCGAGGCCTACGCATGCATGAAGCGGCTGCATTTCGCGCACGCGGTCGCGCAGTTCCGCGTGCTGACCAACCACGTCGGCAGCCACGACGACGCGAAGACCGCGTTCGAGAACCTCGCGGGCGTCGCGAGCCGCTACCTGACCGTGTCGATCGCCGATGCGGGCTGCGTGAGCGCCGATCCGCTCGTCGAGCGCGCGCGCGACCTGGTGCGCACGGCAGTCGACGCGTTTCCGTCGTCGCCGGCCGCGCGCGATTACCGGCAGATCGCCGCCGACTTGCTGTACTGGCCGTTGCGCCCGCGGCCGGGCGCCGGACGGCACCGCGCGGGCGGCAGCCCGTCGTTCGAGGCAGGCGCGGCACACGCCGCGTGAGCGCCACCGGAAGGAGAGAGCCACGATGTATAACGCTCAAGGAAGGATTTCCCAGGCCGACGTGCTGTCGCAGTACGCGCCGCTCGTGCGCCGCCTGGGCCTGCAGCTCGTCGCGAAGATGCCGGCGAGCGTCGATCTCGACGATCTGATCCAGGCCGGCATGATCGGCCTGATGGACGCGGCCGGCCGCTACAAGGAAGACCAGGGCGCGCAGTTCGAGACCTACGCGACGCAGCGCATCCGCGGCGCGATGCTCGACGAGCTGCGCAGCAACGACTGGCTGCCGCGCAGCCTGCGCAAGACGTCGCGCGAGGTCGAGCACGCGGTGCACAAGGTCGAGCAGCAGCTCGGCCGCGCCGCGAGCGAGGCGGAGATCGCGCAGCACCTGAACATGCCGCTCGACGAATACCAGGGGATGCTGCAGGACCTGCACGGCAGCCAGCTCATCTACTACGAGGATTTCGACCGCGCGGCCGACGACGAGCCGTTCCTCGACCGCTACCGCGTCGATCACGCCGATCCGCTGTCGTCGCTGCTCGACGAGCATCTGCGCGAGGCGCTGATCGAGGCGATCGAGCGGCTGCCGGAGCGCGAGAAGCTGTTGATGTCGCTGTACTACGAGCGGGGCCTGAACCTGCGCGAGATCGGCGCGGTGCTCGAGGTCAGCGAGTCGCGCGTGTGCCAGCTGCACAGCCAGGCGGTCGCACGCCTGCGCGCGCGCCTGCGCGAGCAGGCGTGGGTCGGCACGGAGAACTGACCCCTTCATCGGCGCGCGTCGCACACGCGCGTGCCGGTCACGCAATTTTCGTGGCGATTTGCTACAATCCCACCCGTTTTCCGAGGAGCGTTGCGACGGACCATCAGCGTCCGCCAGGCTCGGAAAGCTTCACCAAGCGGCAGGGCCCGTGCGCATTGCGCCGGCAAGCCGCTTCCTGAACGGCGCTCACGTCACCATTTTCTAAACTTTTTTTAGAAAGGAGGGCGTGATGAACGCCGTCATCGATTCCAAAGCTTCCAACGATTACCTCGTCGCCGACATGGCGCTTGCCGGCTGGGGCCGCAAGGAACTGAACATTGCCGAGACCGAAATGCCGGGCCTCGTGCAGATCCGCGACGAATACAAGGCGCAGCAGCCGCTGAAGGGCGCGCGCATTGCCGGCTCGCTGCACATGACGATCCAGACGGGCGTGCTGATCGAGACGCTGAAGGCGCTCGGCGCCGACGTGCGCTGGGCCTCGTGCAACATCTTCTCGACGCAGGACCACGCGGCTGCCGCGATCGTCGAAGCCGGCACGCCGGTGTTCGCGTTCAAGGGCGAGTCGCTCGACGAATACTGGGAGTTCTCGCACCGCATCTTCGAATGGCCGAACGGCGAGTTCGCGAACATGATCCTCGACGACGGCGGCGACGCGACGCTGCTGCTGATCCTCGGCTCGAAGGCGGAGAAAGACCGCTCGGTGATCGCCAAGCCGACCAACGAGGAAGAGGTCGCGCTGTACAAGTCGATCGCGAAGCACCTCGACATCGACGCGAACTGGTACTCGAAGCGCCTTGCGCACATCAAGGGCGTGACCGAGGAAACCACGACCGGCGTGCACCGCCTGTACCAGATGGAAAAGGACGGCCGCCTGCCGTTCCCGGCGTTCAACGTGAACGATTCGGTCACCAAGTCGAAGTTCGACAACCTGTACGGCTGCCGCGAGTCGCTCGTCGACGGCATCAAGCGCGCGACCGACGTGATGATCGCGGGCAAGGTCGCGGTCGTCGCGGGCTACGGTGACGTGGGCAAGGGCTGCGCGCAATCGCTGCGCGGCCTTGGCGCGACCGTGTGGGTCACGGAAATCGATCCGATCTGCGCGCTGCAGGCGGCGATGGAAGGCTACCGCGTCGTGACGATGGAATACGCGGCCGACAAGGCCGACATCTTCGTGACGGCGACCGGCAACTTCCACGTGATCGGCCACGATCACATGAAGGCGATGCGCCACAACGCGATCGTCTGCAACATCGGCCACTTCGACTCGGAAATCGACGTTGCGTCGACCCGCCAGTACCAGTGGGAAAACATCAAGCCGCAGGTCGACCACATCATCTTCCCGGACGGCAAGCGCGTGATCCTGCTGGCCGAAGGCCGCCTCGTGAACCTCGGCTGCGCGACCGGCCACCCGTCGTTCGTGATGTCGAACTCGTTCGCGAACCAGACGCTCGCGCAGATCGAGCTGTTCACCCGCGGCGGCGAGTACGAGAACAAGGTGTACGTGCTGCCGAAGCACCTCGACGAGAAGGTCGCGCGCCTGCACCTCGCGCGCATCGGCGCGAACCTGTCGGTGCTGTCGGACGACCAGGCGGCGTACATCGGCGTGTCGAAGGAAGGCCCGTTCAAGCCGAACCACTACCGCTACTGATGCGGCAAGCCGCCGCCCGCCCCGGCGGCGGGGCGCGCCGCGAAGCGTTTTCGTTTTCGCGCGCGCCCCGCAACCGGCGCGGCGGCGGCGCCGTTCCGCCCGAGCGTCCACCGAACCGGAGCATTACATGAGCGTCATCCTGTCCTGGATCATCAATGCCCTCGCGCTGCTGATCATCACCTACCTGGTGCCGTCGATCCACATCAAGAGCTTCGGCACCGCGCTGATCGTCGCGGTCGTGCTGGGGTTGATCAACACGGTGATCCGTCCGGTGCTGATCCTGCTGACGCTGCCCGTCACGGTCGTCACGCTCGGGCTGTTCATCCTCGTCGTGAACGCGCTGTGCTTCTGGTTCGCGTCGTCGCTGCTCAAGGGCTTCGAGGTATCCGGGTTCTGGTCCGCATTCTTCGGTTCGATCCTGTACAGCATCGTGTCCTGGCTGCTGTCCGCCCTGATCTTCGGCCAGCGCAACATCGGCTGAGCGGGCCCGTCCAGCGCCTCCTGAATCATGAAACCGATCGAACTCTCGTTTGAATTCTTCCCGCCGAAGACGGCGGAAGGCGTCGAGAAGCTGCGCGCGACCCGTGCGCAGCTGCTGCCGCTGAAGCCGAAATTCGTCTCCGTGACGTTCGGCGCCGGCGGCTCGACGCAGCAGGGCACGCTCGATACCGTGCTCGACATGCAGAAGGACGGCCTCGAGGCCGCGCCGCACCTGTCGTGCATCGGCTCGTCGAAGGACAGCCTGCGCGCGATCCTCGACCAGTACCGCTCGCACGGCATCCGCCACATCGTCGCGCTGCGCGGCGACCTGCCGTCCGGCATGGGCGAGGTGGGCGAGCTGCGCTACGCGTCGGAGCTGGTCAGCTTCATCCGCGCGGAGCATGGCGACTGGTTCCGCATCGAGGTCGCCGGGTATCCGGAATACCATCCGCAGTCGCGCTCGCCGAAGGCCGATCTCGAGAACTTCGCGCGCAAGGTGAAGGCCGGCGCGAATTCCGCGATCACGCAGTACTTCTTCAACGCGGACGCGTATTTCCGCTTCGTCGACGACGCGCGCAAGCTCGGCGTCGAGGTGCCGATCGTGCCGGGCATCATGCCGATCACGAACTTCTCGCAGCTGATGCGTTTCTCCGAGATGTGCGGCGCCGAAGTGCCGCGCTGGATCGCGCGCCGGCTCGAGAGCTTCGGCGACGACCGCGACGCGATCCGCGCGTTCGGCGCGGACGTCGTCACGGGCCTGTGCCAGCGCCTGATCGACGCGGGTGTGCCGGGGCTGCACTTCTATACGCTGAACGCCGCGGCCGCGACCAAGACGATCTGCGAACGGCTCGGCGCGTAAGCGTCGCGGTCTGCGCATGTGAAAAGCCCCGCCGGCATTGCCGGCGGGGCTTTTTCTTTGGCCCGCCGGTTCTACCCCCGCGCCTGCATCAGCGGCGGCCGGCGCTCGAACCACGGCCGCGCCTGCTCGAGCTGCCGCGCGAGCTTCAGCAGCAGCGCGTCGTCGCCGTGGCGCGCGACGAACTGCACGCCGATCGGCAGGCCGCGCGCATTCCAGCAGAGCGGCACCGACATCGCCGGCTGGCCGGTCAGGTTGAACAGCTCGGTGCAGCCGGCCCACGCGAACGCCTTCTGCGACGCCTGCGCGAGCAACGCCTTCAGCAGCGGCTTGATCGGCAGCGCCGCGAGCAGCTTCATCTGCGCCTGCTCGAACGGCGTCGGCTGCAGCTCGCCGATCCGCACCGGCGGGCCCGCGAGCGACGCGCACAGGATCACGTCGTAGCGCGCGACGTGCCGCGCGACCTGCACGGTGAGCTGGCGCTGCCACTCGAGCACGTCGGGCAGCCGCGTGCGCGCGAGCCGCCGGCCGACGACGGCCATCGCCCAGGTCGCCGCCTCGAATTCGCTGCGCCGCGGCGTGCGCCCGGTCAGCGCACGCGCGCCGAGCACCATCTCCTCGGCGATCGTCGACCACAGCGTCAGGAAGGTTTCGGCGGCGCGCGCGTAGTCGACGTTCAGCGCGGCCGGTTCGACGTGATGGCCGAGCGACGCGACGAGCGCGGCGGC
This sequence comes from Burkholderia stagnalis, assembly GCF_902830275.1. Lineage (GTDB taxonomy): Bacteria > Pseudomonadota > Gammaproteobacteria > Burkholderiales > Burkholderiaceae > Burkholderia > Burkholderia stagnalis. Next base: position 285,886 of record NZ_CADESW010000007.1, read on the forward strand.
GTCGTCGAGCGCCGCGCGCGTGTCGGCGGCGAGCGCCGGCGCGAGCATCGGGTCGACGACGACGCCGATCCGCAGCGCGTCGGGCGGCGTGTCGAGCGCGCCGAGGAAGGTACCGGGCGCACCGGGCGGCAGCGCCTGGCCGGTCGTGACGTCGAGCAGCAGCGCGCTGTCGCGCACGCTGCGCGCCACCGCGTGCTGCACCACCAGGTCGCCGTTCATCGGGATGTCGACGAGCGCCGGATGGCGGCTGGGCTTCAGGCCGAACAGCCCGCAGCACGACGCGGGGATGCGGATCGAGCCGCCGCCGTCGGACGCATGCGCGAGCGGCACGATACCGGCCGCGACGGCCGCCGCCGCGCCGCCGCTCGAGCCGCCCGGCGTGTGGTCGAGGCTCCACGGGTTGCGGCACGCGCCGAACAGCGCCGGCTCGGTGTAAGGCATCTGGCCGATCTCGGACGTGTTGGTCTTGCCGAAGAAGTTGAAGCCGGCCGCGCGGCTGCGCGCGATCAGCGGCGAATCGGCGTCGGGCGCGAAATACCGGTAGTGCCGGCTGCCCATCGACAGCGGCAGGCCCGCCACGGCCGCGCCGAGATCCTTGATGAGGTAGGGCACGCCGGCAAACGGCGCGCCGGGCGCGGGCGGCGCGGCGGCGCGCTCGCGCGCGGCGTCGTAGTCCTGCAGCACGATCGCGTTGATCGCCGGATTGACCGCTTCGGCCTGCGCGATCGCCGCGTCGAGCAGCTCGCGCGGGCTCACCTTGCGTTGACGGACGAGATCGGCGAGGCCGATCGCGTCATGGGCGAGATAGTCCGAAAGCACCGCTGTCACCCCCGTTGCGACGTGTCGCGATGAAGAGAGGCGGCCGGCCCCGCGCGGAGCCGCCGCCGAGGCGCGCGTTACAGATGCTCGGCGAGGAACGTCAGCGTGCGGCCGTGCGCGAGCGCCGCCGCGCGCTGGTTGTACGACGCGCGATCCGTGCAGTTGAAGCCGTGCTCGGCGCCCGCGTACAGGTGGAACGCCGCATTGTCGCGGCCCGCGAAGGCCGCCTTCACCTGGTCGACCGCCGCGAGCGGGATGCCGTGGTCGTTCTCCGCATAATGGAACAGGATCGGTTGCGTGATGCGGCCGGCGACGTCGAGCGCGTTCTGGATCCCGCCGCCGTAGTACGCGACCGCCGCGTCGATCTTGCCGGTCGCGGCCGTGAGGTATGCGAGGCGGCCGCCGAAGCAGTAGCCGATCGCGGCGAGCTTGCCGTCGACTTCGGGCCGCGCGCGCAGCAGGTCGGCCGCCGCCGCGATGTCCGCGACCGCCGCGTTCACGTCGGTCTTCTGCAGCAGCTCGATGCCCTTGTCGCGATCCGCGCCGTCGTAGGCCAGCTCGACGCGCGGCTGCGTGCGCCAGAACACGTCCGGCGCGAGCGCGACGTAGCCGTCGGCCGCGTACTGGTCGGCCACCGCGCGGATGTGCGCGTTCACGCCGAAAATCTCCTGCAGGATGAGGACGGCCGGGCCCGTGCCGCGCTTCGGCAGCGCGAGGTAGCCGCCGAAGCTGTCATTGCCGGTCGGGATGTCGATCCATTGTGCAGTCACGTTGAACTCCTGGCGAGCGAGGCCGCGCCGCGCGCGTCTCGCGGATGGAAAAAGGGGTCGGTCTAGTGTGCCATCAAACATCGCGGGCTGCAGTGCGCGGCCCTGGGTGCCGGGTTCTCGCGCGGCGATCGTTCCGTTCACGATTATTCATTTTTCGGTGGCGCGGCGCTTCGGTACAGTCGATCGCACCAGCCCTTTACAAAGCGCTTGCGCGCGTCACCGAAGGATCCCGCCATGTCCGCCCATTCCCTTTCCACGCCGTTCGCCGAACGCTTCGGCCTGCGCCTGCCGCTCGTGCAGGCGCCGATGGTTGGCGCGACCACGCCCGCGATGGTCGCGGCCGCGTCGAATGCCGGCGCGCTCGGCAGCCTCGGCGCGGGCGCGTTGCCGCCCGAGCGTCTCGCCGACGAAGTCGCGCAGATTCGCGCGGCCACCGATCGCCCGTTCGCGGTCAACCTGTTCGTGCTGACGGAGGCGGCGCCCGACGCGGCGACGCTCGCGCGCGCGCTCGCGGCGATCGACCCGCTCAACGCCGCGCTCGGCCTGCCGCCCGGCACGGCGCCCGCGCGCTTCGCGCCCGATTTCCGTGCCCAGCTCGACATGCTCGTATCGCTGCGCGTGCCGGTCGCGAGCTTCACGTTCGGCGTGCTCGACGCGGCCGATGTTGCTCGGCTGAAGGCGGCCGGCACCTACGTGATCGGCACCGCGACGCACGTCGCCGAAGGGCTGGCATGGCAGCAGGCCGGCGCCGACGCGGTGTCCGCGCAGGGCGCCGAGGCGGGCGGCCACCGCGGCACGTTCATCGGCGCGGCCGACGACGCGCTGATCGGCACGATGGCGCTCGTGCCGCAGCTCGTCGACGCGACCGGGCTGCCGGTGCTCGCGGCCGGCGGCATCATGGACGGCCGCGGCATCGCGGCGGCGCGCGCGCTCGGCGCGCAGGCGGCGCAGCTCGGCACCGCGTTCCTCACCTGCGCGGAAAGCGCGATCGCGCTCGACTGGAAGGCACGGCTGCGCGCGAGCGCCGACACGTCGACGCAGGTCACGCGCGCGATCACCGGGCGTCATGCGCGCGGGCTGCGCAACACGCTGATGGCGCGGCTCGGCGCGCGGCCCGAAGACGTCGCGCCGTATCCGGTGCAGAACGCGCTCACGCAGCCGCTGCGCCAGGCCGCCGCGCGCGCGAACGACGGCGACTACCTGGCGCTGTGGGCCGGGCAGGGCGCGCCGCTCACGCGCCGGCGCGGCGACGCGCTGACGACGTCGCAGCTGATCGACGCGCTCGATGCCGAATGGCGTGCGGCGGCGGGCTGATCACAGCCTGTTCGACATCGGCGATACGCGCGCGCCGGCGCGCGTATCGTGCAGCGATCCCGCGTACAAAATGGCGATCAAAAACAAGTCGGGATTGCATTGAATACAGCCTTTCGCGCGGGCGTGAGAAATTAGCGGAAACCCTTATCCGGCCGGGCTCTCGGCGATCTCTGAAAGGCGTTTGATACGCATCCGCATCGGTAGTGTTACCACTACCCCAAAAAAGTCCCACAAATTAATTTGATCACCTACACTTCGGCGCAAGTACGGTCGGGCGGCTGCTAAAAGCGGCGGCTTGACGTGCTGAGGCCAAGTGCATGAACGATGCAACCGGCGAATCGTCCAGTGAATGCAAACACAGGGATGGCAGCGGGGCACCGGGCGATGGCGTTTTTGGGACGAAACTGGAGACTTACATGAAAATCAAGATGCAAAAGCTGTTGCCGATCACTGCAGCGGCGATGCTGTGCGCTGCTGCCGCAAGCAACGCGTCCGCCCAACAAGTCGTCAAGATCGGCCACGTTGCGCCGTTGACGGGTGGTATTGCACACCTTGGCAAGGACAACGAAAACGGCGCGCGTCTCGCGGTGGAAGAGGCCAACGCCAAGGGCCTGACGATCGGCGGCCAGAAGATCACGCTTCAGCTCGACCCGCAGGACGATGCAGCCGACCCGCGCCAGGCCACGCAGGTCGCGCAGAAGCTCGTCGACGACAAGGTCGTCGCGGTGGTCGGCCACCTGAACTCGGGCACGTCGATCCCGGCCTCGAAGATCTACAGCGATGCGGGCATCGTGCAGATCTCGCCGTCGGCGACCAACCCGGCTTACACGCAGCAAGGCTTCAAGACGACGTACCGCGTCGTCGCGACCGACGCGCAGCAGGGCCCGGCGCTTGCGAACTATGCGCATTCGAAGGGCATCAAGAGCGTCGCCGTGGTCGACGATTCGACCGCCTACGGCCAGGGTCTCGCGAACGAATTCGAGAAGAAGGCGAAGGCGCTCGGCCTGAAGGTGATGTCGCACGATGCGACGAACGACAAGGCGGTCGACTTCCGCGCGATCCTGACCAAGATCAAGGGCGAGAACCCGGACGCGATCATGTACGGCGGCATGGATGCGACCGGCGGCCCGTTCGCGAAGCAGGCGAAGCAGCTCGGCCTGCGCGCGAAGATCTTCGCGGGCGACGGCGTGTGCACGGAAAAGCTGGCCGACCTGGCCGGCGATGCGACCGACAACGTCGTGTGCTCGGAAGCCGGTGCGTCGCTCGAGAAGATGCCGGGCGGCGGCGCGTTCAAGGCCAAGTTCGAGAAGCGTTTCGGCCAGCCGATCCAGATCTACGCGCCGTTCACGTATGACGCGGTGAACATCATCGTCGACGCGATGAAGCGCTCGAACTCGACGGATCCGGCGAAGATCCTGGCGGCGATGCCGGCGACGAACTACACGGGCGTGATCGGCACGACGACCTTCGATTCGAAGGGCGACCTGCAGCACGGCGTGATCTCGCTTTACAACTACAAGAGCGGCAAGAAGACGCTGCTCGACGAAGTGAAGATGTAATCAAGCGGTCGACGGAGGGGTGAAGCGCGCATGCGGCAACGCATGCGCGCTTCGTTTTTTTGTGACGCGGGCGCGGTGACTTGCCGTCAGAGCTTCAGATGCGCGAGCACCTTCGGCGCGATGGCCGCGACGAGCGCCGCGCACAGCGCGACGACCGCGAGCCCGATCGTCAGGTTCGCGGCCTGCGCGACCGCGCCGATCACGACCGGTCCGAACAGCAGTCCGAAATACGCGAGGCCGGCCACGTGCGCGAGGCCTTCGGCCGCATGGATGCCCTTCACGCGCGCGGCGGCGGCGAACAGCACCGGCATCATGTTCGCGAGGCCGAGCCCCATCAACGTGAAGCCGGTCAGCACGGCGGCCGGATGCGGCAGCAGCAGCGCGCCGATCATGCCCGCGCACGCGAGCGACGCGCTCGCGAACACGAGCTGCGGCGCGCCGAAGCGGGCGCGCACCGCGTCGCCGGCGAAGCGCGCGGCCGCCATGCCGCCGGAGAACGCCGCATACGCGGCGCTCGCGAGCGCGGGGCTGGCCGCGACGACGTCGCGCATGTACACCGTCGCCCAGTCGTACATCGCGCCTTCGGCGATCAGCGCGATCAGCGCGATGCCGCCGAGCATCCACAGCGCGGGCGAGCGCCAGCGGTTGCCGCCGCCGTGCGCATGCTCGTGATGCGGGACGTGCGGCAGCACCGCCGGGCACGACGCGACGAGCACCGCGGCGCTCACCGCCGCGGCGAGCGCGAGATGCGCGGCGGGCGCCATGCCGGCCGACAGCAGCGCGCCGCCGGCCGCCGCGCCGGCCATCCCGCCGACGCTGAACATGCCGTGCAGCGCCGACATGATCGGCCGTCCGAGCGCGATCTCGACCGCGCTCGCCTCCGCGTTCATCGCGACGTCGAGCGTCGCCATCGAGAAGCCGAACAGCGCGAGCACCGCGAGCAGCATCCAGTAGTCGGGCACGACGAGGATCAGCGCGCCGCAGGCCGACATCACGAGCCCGCCCGCGAGGCACGCGGTGCGCGAGCCGACGCGCGCGATCCAGCGCGCGACCGTCAGCATCGCGGCGATCGAGCCGCCCGCGACCGCGAACAGCGCGATCGACAGCAGCCCGGGGCTCAGCGCGAACTTGTCGCGCACGGTCGGCACGTGCACGCCCCAGGACGCGTACATCATGCCGGCGACGAAGAACAGCGCCATCGTGGCGGTGCGGGCTCGCTGGCGGACCGGCAGCGACAGGGCGAGGTGGGCGGCGGGCGCCGCCGCGAGGTCGGGGGAGGAATCGGACACGGAAAGCTCGTCAGGAGAAAGATGCGCGGACGTACGCGACGTCGCCGGGAATCGTCCGATTCTATCGAACCCCTTACGATTCCGCAGAGTGGCGGGCGGCGGGCGGCGGGTGGCGGGCGAAGGGCGAAGGGCGAAGGGCGAAGGGCGAAGGGCGAAGGGCGAAGGGCGAAGGGCGAAGGGCGAAGGGCGAAGGGCGAAGGGCGAAGGGCGAAGGGCGAAGGGCGAAGGGCGAAGGGCGACGGGCGACGGGCGACGGGCGACGGGCGACGGGCGACGGGCGACGGGCGACGGGCGACGGGCGACGGGCGGAGAGCGGAGAGCGGAGAGCGGAGAGCGGAGAGCGGAGAGCGGCCCGGGCGGGGGAGCGCGGCAGGCGCGCGAGGCCCGTGATGCCCGTGACGCCCAATGACACGCGGCACCCCGCATCCGGCACCTGCCGATCGGACGATGCGCGGTAACGGCTGCGACGGGTAACATCGATCCGCACGCGGCCTGCACGATGCGCCGCGATTCGACCGCAGGAGATTTCGTGAACATCGACCCCGCCCTTCCGTTGCACCTGCTGCACCGCTGCGCGCTCGGCACGCTCGCGACGCACGCGCGCGATCCGCAAGGCTTCCCGTATCCGACGGTCGTGCCGTTCGCGCCGGATGCGCGCCACCGGCCGGTGATCCTCGTGAGCGGCCTCGCCGAGCACACGCGCAATCTCGCCGCCGACCCGCGCGCGGGCTTCCTGATCGTCGACGCGCCCGACGGCGACGTGCTGAACGCCGAGCGCGCGACGCTGCTCGGCCGCTTCGCACCGGTCGACGCCGATCCGCATCTCGCCGCGCGCTACCTGCGCTACGAGCCGGACGCGGCGCGCTATCTCGCGCTCGGCGACTTCACGTTCCGGGCGCTCGACGTCGAGCGGCTGCGCTATATCGGCGGGTTCGGCCGGATGGGCTGGGTGGAGGGCACGGCGCTCGACGCGCATGCGCCGCTCGGGTTCGACGACGAGCAGGCGCTGTGGGCCGCGTACGACACCGCCGGCGTGCGGCGCGCCGGGCTCGACCTGCTGGGCGTCGACCGCTGCGGCGCGGACTGGCGCGTTGACGGCCGGCGGCTGCGCACCGCATTCGATGCGCCGCAGACGGACCTCGGCGCACTGCGCGCGCGGCTGCTCGAATGCGCGCAAGGTGTGACCTGACGTCGCGGTTCTCCAATGTTTAATTCCGTTGACTATACAAGTGGATTTTGTCGAACCTGTCGTCAGATGAAAGCTTTGATTTTATCGATGCAGGGTAATTGCGTATGCTGAAAGTCTTAATGCGTTGCGGCTTATGTCCTAATCTCCGTGTAAGGACGTGAAAAATTGAGAAATCGGCGCGGCGGGTCAAAATGACCTGGCTGAATGGCAATTCGAATCGGTATTTTCATTGAGTCTCGCTTCAATCAAATCTTTTTTGTGCTAATCTCTGGCTTCAAAATCCGAGGCACAGATATTTCAAGAATGGTGAGCCGGCTGCAGATCGGCGCCATTGGTCAGATAAAAAGGGAAACTATGTCTTCTTACAAGGACCTGCTGGCCCAGCGGGAGAAGCTGGAGAAGCAAATCGAAGAGGCGAAGTCGCGCGAATACGCGGAAGTCCTCAATGACGTGAAGCAGAAAATCTCCGACTACGGCTTTACGCTGGCCGAGCTCGGTCTGAGCCGTGCGAAGGCAGGCAAGGTCGGCCGTCCGCGCGCCGGCGTCGCGGCCAAGTATCGCGATCCGGAATCGGGCGCGACGTGGTCGGGCCGCGGCAAGCCGCCGCGCTGGATCGCCGGCAAGAACCGCGAACAATTTGCAATCTGAACGTTTGTTCGCCGTTCCCGCGCTGAAAGGCCGCGTGTCCGTCACGGAGCGCGGCCTTTTGCTTTGCGCGCGTCCCGTGCCGGCGGAATGTCACGGAAATGTCATGAACGCGCGTGAATGAAAATGCGACCCGTTCGCATAACCAGTTGATTTAAATAAGAAATTTGGGGTTATCGGAATGGGGTGCTGGGCGCTCTTGGTAGAATCCGATATCGCACACCGATATCTCATATTTCATGTCCACCTTTTCCGGCGAAGCGCAAAGCGGAGAAAAGCACGCCGTCGCGCGCAAGAGCACGCTCGTCAGTATCGTGCTGAATGTCGTGCTTGCGACATTTCAGATCGCGGTCGGCACGATTGCGCATTCACAGGCGTTGATTGCCGACGGTGTCCATTCGATTTCGGATTTGATCTCGGATTTTGTCGTGCTGGTTGCGAATCGGCATAGCGGCGCATTGCCGGACGCCGATCACAATTACGGGCACAGCCGCTACGAGACGGTCGCATCGCTGTTTCTCGGCGGGATTCTGATCGCGGTGGGGATCGGCATGCTATGGCGCGCCGGCGATCGCCTCGTGCATCTCGAGGATATTCCGCCCGTCCATGTGAGCGCGCTGGTCGTCGCGGTCGTCGTGCTGGTGTCGAAGGAGGCACTGTTTCGCTACATGCTGCGCGAGGCGCAGCGCGTGCGCTCGGCGATGCTCGTCGCCAATGCATGGCATGCGCGCTCGGACGCCGCGTCGTCGCTCGTCGTCGCGATCGGCATCATCGGCAGCCTGGCCGGCTTCCGGCTGCTCGACCCGATCGCGGCCGCGATCGTCGGCTTCATGGTTGCGCGCATGGGCTGGACCTTCGGCTATGACGCGCTGCAGGACCTGTCCGATCGCGCGCTCGACGAAACCGACACCGCGGAGATTCGCGCGCTGCTAGCGGCCACGCCCGGCGTGCGTGACGTGCACGACCTGCGCACGCGCAAGATGGGCGATTCGGCGCTCGTCGATGCGCACATCCTCGTCGATCCGATGATCTCGGTATCGGAAGGGCATTACATCGCGGAGACCGCACGCGCACGCGCGCTGTCGGACCGGCGCGTGCTCGACGCGCTGATCCACGTCGACCCGGAGAACGACGCCGCGCGCCGGCCCGCGCTTGCACTGCCGCCGCGCAGCGAGATCGCGGCGCGTCTCGAGGCCGAGCTCGCGCAGCGCGGCCTGCGCGCGCGCGCGGTGAATCTCCACTACCTGAGCACGGGGCTCGAGATCGACGTGACGCTGGATGACAGCCCGCACGCGAGCGGCGACACCGATGCCACGCTCGCCGAGCAGCTCGACATCGAAGCGCTGAAGCGGCAGTTCGGTGCGCGCCGCATCGGCTTCACGCGGGCGGTGCGGGGCAAGTCGTAACGCAGGCAGGCCTAGAGCGGCAGCTGCGTATCGAACTTGATCTCGCGCAGCACGACGCTCGTGCGCACCTGCGACACGGCCGGGATCTTGAAGATGCGTTCGTGCAGGAACACGTCGTAGGCCTTGATGTCGGGCGCGACGATCTTGAGGATGTAGTCGGCTTCGCCGGTCGTGCTGTAGCACTCGGTGACTTCGGGGCAGGTCGAGATCTCGCGCTCGAATTGCTCGACGCCGCCCTCGTTGTGGCGCGTCAGGTGCACGTGCGCGAGCGCGCAGACATGCAGGCCGAGCTTCTCCCGATCGAGCAGCGCCGTGTAGCGCTGGATCACGCCCGACTGCTCCATGTCCTTGATGCGGCGCCAGCACGGCGTGCTGGACAGGCCGACCTGGTCGGAGATTTCCTGGACGGAACGGCGCGCGTCGAGCTGCAACAGGCGAAGGATTTTTTGCGAAAAGGAATCGAGCGTCACCTGCGCCTCCATGCGGCAACTACAACACTCTGAATGTTAGAGGTGCGCGAAAGGAAAGGCAATCCGACACGGTGTCGCTGAGCGAGATTCGCTAATTTGCACGCGGGTCCGTAGGGTTTTGTGCTGTTGCGCCGTTGTCCGTGCCGTCAGCGGCGGCGCGCGCCGCGAGCGCGGCCTGCTGCACGCGCAGGTCGGCGAGCATGTTGCAGAACAGCGCGCCTTGCTCGATCGCGTCGTCGAGCGCGACGTGCGTGTGCGGATGGTCATCGAACCAGTGCTTCGGGAAGCGCGGCTTGATCGCCTTGCGGTACGGCAGGCCCGTCATCGCGAACGCGAGCGTCTTGATGTCGAGCGCCGACCACGAGAACGGGCAGCGGCCCGCGAAGCGCATCATGTACCAGAACATGAACGTGAAATCGAAGCCGGCCGGCATCGCGACGAACACCGGCTTGCCGGGCAGCGCCTCGACCCAGTCGACGTACGCGACGAGCGCCGCTTCCGGCGCCTGCAGGTCGGTGCGGCACGCGGCCCACGCTTCGGGCTGGGTCTTCCACCAGGCGTCCTGCACCGGATGCGGCTGCGCGCCGGGCAGCGTCTCGAGGTTCGCGGAGAACGTCGCGATCAGCTGCTTGTCCTCGGTGTACGCGGCGGACGCGAAGCTCAGCATCGAGTGCGGGCCGGGAATCGGGCCGTCCGCCTCGACGTCGGTGCTGACGTAGATTTCCTGAATGGCCGTCTGGTTCATCCGAACACCTTGTCGGACACGAACGGGTTCGTGCGGCGCTCGTCGCCGAACGTCGACACCGGGCCGTGGCCCGGCACGAACGTGACGTCGTCGCCGAGCGGCCAGAGTTTCTCCTTGATCGAGCGCACGAGATCGGCATGGTTGCCGCGCGGGAAGTCGGTGCGGCCGATCGAGCCGGCGAACAGCACGTCGCCGACGATCGCGAGCCGGTGCGCGCGGCTGAAGAACACGACATGGCCCGGCGTGTGGCCCGGGCAGTGATAGACCTCGAGCGCTTCGTCGCCGAACTGCACGGTATCGCCGTCGTTCAGCCAGCGATCCGGCTCGAATGCGTCGGCCGCCGGAAAGCCGAAGCGTTCGCTCTGCGTCGGCAGCTTCTCGATCCAGAAGCGCTCGTCTTCCTGCGGCCCTTCGATCGGCACGCCGTAGTGCGTCGCGAGCGCCTTCGCGCCCGCGCAGTGGTCGATGTGCCCGTGGGTGAGCAGCACCTTCTCGACCTGCACGTTCTGCCGCGCGACTTCCTGCTGGATCCGTTCGAGGTCGCCGCCCGGATCGACGACGGCGGCGCGGCCGGTGGCCTCGCAGACGAGCAGCGAACAGTTCTGCTGGAACGGCGTGACCGGGATGAGCGTGACTTTCATGGAAGCACCGGCGGGCTAAAAGGTTCGATTGTACCGGGCGCGCAGGCCCCCTGTTCGGCGCGGTGCGCGCGGCGTCGCGACACGCGCGCGGCCGCGCCGATTGTTACGGGCATAGCGAGAATCAATGGCGCGCCGGGGCCCGTTTTCGGGCAGTGATTTTGATTTCTGTATAATGCCGCCCATCGCGCATGATTTTCATGCGCTCCGCTGATGTTCGAGCCCCACTGACAGGGGGCCATGAGCATCGTCAAAGCATCTGCCGCCGGGGAGTCCGGCGGCGAATCCAGCACCGAGCATTCTCCGGTGCTCACGTCTTGTCCGGCCGGGCGCTGCGCGCCCGCCGCGGCCCTGCTGCCGCGCCGCCGGATGAGGCCTGTGCCGCCGTTCCTGTGCGCTGGCTGTACGCAGCGCGCGCGAACGTGGGAAGCCATGTTCGATGGCGGCATGTGGGGTCTGGTCAGGCTGCCGGGGACAGGTTGCGCCAGACGTGAAAGCTAATCAGGACGGTTGCGGCGAGTACGAAAGCCGCGTCCATGCAAGCCTGCCTGCTCGCATTCGAGCCGGGCGCGCATGCATTTGCCGTCCGGGCCGCGTATCAACGAAGTGAAGGAGCGGCCCGAACCAGAAGGCGACACGTCGATGAATTTTCGATTTCCGAGCCGTTTCGGGACTGTGGCTGTATTTCTCGCGCTGACGGGTTGTGCCGTGCAACCCAGCCAGACGACGAGCGGCACGAACCAGAAGAATGGGGTCAGGACGACCGCCGCGAACGCGGACAACGACAAGCAACTGAATTTCGACTCGGCGCTGGCCTCCATGCCGGCCGCCGACAGCAAGGACGCGAAGAGCACGTCGCTCGCGGATGCGGCGCCGATCGACGGCGCCAACGTGTCCGATTTCCGCCAGACCGGCCGCGCGTCGTGGTACGGCCGCGGCTTCCACGGCCGCCGCACCGCGAACGGCGAGCGCTTCAACATGAACGCGTTCACCGCCGCGCACCGCACGCTGCCGCTCGCGTCGTACATCCGCGTGACGAACCCGACGAACGGCAAGTGGGTCGTCGTGAAGGTCAACGATCGCGGCCCGTACAAGCGTGGCCGGGTGCTCGACCTGTCGTATGCGGCCGCGAAGGTGATCGGCCTCGTGCATGCCGGCACCGGCCGCGTGAAGATCGAGGGGCTGTCGCCGCAGGAAGCGCGCGAGGCGCGCGACGAAATGCTCGCGTCGAACTCGACCCGGTAACGCGGCGGATTCCGCTTCCGTCAGCGAACCCAACGACAAAGGGCTGCCATCGGCAGCCCTTTGTCGTTGCAGCGGCGCCGGCCGTTCAACCGTCCTTCAACGCGAGCGCGCGCGCATACAGCGCGTTGCGCGGCGCGCCCGTCAGCGCGGCCGCGAGCTTTGCCGCACTCTTCACCGGTACCTCTTCCAGCAGCAGCCTGAGCAGCGCGTCGTGCGCGGTGTCGTCGGCCGCGCCCGCGTCGGCCGGCGCGCCCTCGACGACCAGCACGAACTCGCCGCGCTGCCGGTTCGCATCGCCCTCCAGCCACGTCAGCCCTTCGGCCAGGGTGCCCTGGAACAGCTGTTCGTGTAGCTTCGTCAGTTCGCGCGCGATCAGCAGCCGGCGCGCGGCGCCGAGCGTGTCCGCGAGCGCGGCGACCGTCTCGACGATCCGGTGCGGCGCCTCGTAGAACACCAGCGCATAGGGGTGCGACGCGAGCGCCTGCAGCGCGCTCGCGCGCTGTTTCGCCTTCGGCGGCAGGAAGCCGGCGAACGTGAACGTGCCCGCCCAGTCTCCGGCGACGCTGAGTGCGGTCACGGCCGCGCTCGCGCCCGGCAGCGGCACCACCGCGAAGCCGGCCGCGCGCACCGCGTCGACGAGCCGCGCGCCGGGGTCCGAGATGCCGGGCGTGCCGGCGTCCGATACATAGGCGACGCGTTCGCCGGCGCGCAGGTGTTCGATCACGCGCAGCGCCGCTTCGCGCTCGTTGTGCTCGTGCGCGGCGATGAGCGGCTTCGAGATGCCGTAGCGGGCGAGCAGCTGGCCGGTGTTGCGGGTGTCTTCGGCGGCGATGCGGTCGGCGAGGCCGAGCACGTGCAGCGCGCGCAACGTGATGTCGGCGGTGTTGCCGATCGGCGTCGCGACGACGTAGAGCGCGGCGCTCGGGTAGTGCTGCGTATGCGCAAGTTCGAGGAGGGCAGTCATGGCGGGCAATGCGCGCGGGCGTGGCGCAGGCGGAACAAGGTCGGCATTGTGCCACGGGGCGCCGGCCGGATCGGACGGCGATCGCCGCGGGCCGTCGCGCGCGAGCGGGCAGGCGGCCGTGCGCACCGACAACTTTTCCGGCACGGCGCGATCCAAGTCGGTCGGCGCGGCGTTCGAGACGCGCGCGCGGCAGTTCCTCGAGCGCCGCCGGCTCGCATTCGTCGCGGCGAACGTGACGATGCGCGGCGGCGAGCTCGATCTCGTGATGCGCGAGCCGGACGGCACGCTGGTGTTCGTCGAGGTGCGCGCGCGGCGCAGCGCCCGGCACGGCGGCGCGGCGGCGAGCATCGGCTGGCGCAAGCGCATGCGGCTCGTCAAGGCGGCGCAGGGCTTCTGGGTGCGGCACGGGGCCGGCGCGCCGTGCCGCTTCGACGTGGTCGCGTTCGAGGCCGGGCAACTCGTATGGCTGCGCGACGCGTTTCGTGCCGACGAGGTCTAGCCGAGAGCTGTGACGAGATGTAAAGAGTTCTCGCCGTGCGCCCGGATGAGGCCCCGGAGTACGGTAAACTCGCCGCACTCATGATGTCGCGCGCGGCCCGCCGCGCGCAGCACCGGATCAGGAATCGATGTCAGTCGAACGTATTCAGCAACATTTCCGCGACAGCGCCGCGCTACAGCACGAAGCCGGCGACGCGCTGTCGCTGCCGATCGCGGCCGCGGTCGATGCGATGTTCGCCGCGCTGGCGAACGGCAACAAGATCGTCGCGTGCGGCGACGGCCCGTCGGCCGCCGCCGCCCACTACCTCGCCGTGTCGCTCGTCGGCGGCTTCGAGCGCGAGCGGCCGGGCCTGCCCGCGCTCGCGCTCGCCACCGATGCGTCGCAGGGCGGCATGACCGGCGCGATGGTGCCGGACCAGCTGTTCGCGCAGCAGGTGCGCGTGCTCGGGCAGACCGGCGACATCCTGCTGGTGCTCGACCCGAGCGGCGCGTCGCCGCGCGTGCTGGCCGCCGTCGAGGCCGCGCACGAGCGCGAAATGACGGTGGTCGCGCTGACGGGCGGCGGCGGCCACGCGCTGGCGGCCGCGCTGTCCGACACCGACATCCCGATCAGCGTGCCCGCCGAGCGCGCGGCGCGCATTCAAGAAGTCCATCTGCTGACCATCCACTGCCTGTGCGACGGCATCGACGCGATGCTGCTGGGTGAGGATTGAACGAAGGAGAGCCGTCGATGAAGAAAAGCCGCGTCAAACAGACGCTCGTCAGAACCACGCTGCTCGCCGCGCTGACGGCGGGGCTCGCGGTGTCGCTGCAGGGCTGCGTGCTCGGCGTGGTCGGCGCAGCGGCCGGCGGCAGCGCGCTGATCGCCACCGATCGGCGCACGCTCGGCGCGCAGACGGAGGATCGCGAGATCCAGCTCAAGGCGACGTCGCAGATCAACAGCGGCCTGCCGGACCAGGCGCACGTGAACGTGACCGTCTTCAACCGCCGCGTGCTGCTGACGGGTGAAGTGCCGAACGACGCGTCGAAGCAGCGCGCCGAGGAAATCGTGCGCGCGATCAACAACGTGAACGGCATCGTCAACGAGCTCGCGATCGGCCCGGCCAGCTCGCTGTCGGATCGCGCGAACGACTCGTATCTCGAAGGGCGCGTGAAGACCGCGCTGATCGGCGAGAAGGGCATCTCCGCGAACCATTACAAGGTTGTCGGCGAGCGCGGCAACCTGTACCTGATGGGCCTCGTGACGGTCGACGAAGGCAACCGCGGCGCGGAAGTCGCGAGCCAGGTGCCGGGCGTCGAGAAGGTCGTGAAGGTGTTCCAGTACATCAAGCCGGCGGACGCGCAGGCGCTGCAGCCCGCGCCCGCGAGCGGCGCCGCCGCGGCGTCGGCCGCGCCGGCGGACGGCACGACGGTCGGCGCGGTGCCCGACACGGCGGTGACGTCCACGCCGCTGCAGCCGCCCGCGCCGATCTCGAATTCGACCAACGTGCACCCGGGCAATCCGAAGGCGGTGCCGCAATGAAGGTGATGCGGTGGATGCAACGCGCGGCGGCGGCGGTGCTGCTGGCCGGCACGTTCGGCGCGGTCGCGCACGCGGACGTCGGCGACGGGCTCAAGGTCGCGCGCAGCAATGCGTGCATGGGCTGCCACGCGGTCGACCGCAAGCTGGTCGGCCCGTCGTTCAAGGACATCGCCGCGCGCTACAAGGCAGACCCGCAGGCCGTCGCGAAGCTGTCGAAAAAGGTGAAGGAGGGCGGCTCCGGCGTGTGGGGCGCGATCCCGATGCCCGCGCATCCGCGGATGAGCGATGCGGACGCCCGATCGGTGGTGGAATGGGTGTTGGCGGGCGCGCCGTCGAAGTAATTCGACACTATTGCCAAGCGTTCGAAAGCGTGTGTATGATGGTTGACTGTTGGGGCGGTAGCTCAGCTGGGAGAGCGTCGCGTTCGCAATGCGAAGGTCGGGAGTTCGATCCTCCTCCGCTCCACCAACGAATTCGAAAAGGCTTGGCCGAATAAGACAGAAGCGATGTTTTGCACCGGGTGCAAAGTTATGCTTCTACTTACAAAGCACAGCCTGATGCTTCGCAAACAAAGCCGGCCTCGAGTCGGCTTTGTCGTATCTGCGCGACTTGCACTGATTCCCACAGCCCCCACAAGCCCCCACAGTCCTCGGACTGACGCGCCGTCTCGTTGTCAAACCGAGACGCGTTGCGCCGGGTCGTTACCGAGCGAAACGCCCCCACAGCCCTCCCAGCCATCACACGCGGCCTTTCGTGGCCGATGCCGACCTTCGAGCAAAAACGCCATTGCGCCATGCAAAGCGCAGGGTTTTTGTTCCTTGCGTTGGCACTCATATCTGCCATGCTGAATCGGACAAGGGAACGCACTTTCGACGCGAGTGGTGCTTTCGGTCCCCGAGTGCCGAACTTGAATCGCCAGCAAGGAGGTCGTATGGAACTGCACATTCAATCGCACCATTGGGAGCGGCGCATGCCCGACTGGCTTGCCGCCGCCGTGGCGGGTCTTGCGGGTGGCGCCTTGGTGATCGTGCTGGAATTCTTCTGGTCGACCATGGTGCTGTATGAAAGCCCGTGGCAGCCGACCCACAAGATCGCGGCGATGGTGTTGGGCCAGAGTGCGCTCGAACAGATGTCGCAATTCAGCTTCGGCATCGTGGGGACGGCGCTGATCCTGCACTACGTGCTCGGCGCCATCATGGGGATGATTCTCGCAGCCATCATCGCGCCGTTCCGCTTCGATTCGAGCGTGGGCATGGAGGTCGTCGTCGGGGTGGCCTTCGGGATCGTCGCGTATGTGTGGAACTTCTATGTCATGACGGCCGTATTCCCCTGGTTCGTCTCGGAACGGGGATCCGGCCCCTTGCTGGCAAACCTGCTGTTCGGCGTGGTCACCGCCATCGTCTACGGCGCGCTGGAACGGCGGCGCAAGCAGGACGCGAGGCCCTGACGCACCGTTTTTTCCCGACGCGCCGTAACCCCTTGCGCGATCGGGAAATGGCCGCCTCGGCAACCCATGCCGGAGGCGGTCGTCTTGCATTGCATCGCAGCAGGCGACGCCTTCATTCACGCGCCTCCGTTCATCGAGCGCTCCGCCCCTGCGCTGCCTTGCACGATGCAAAGGAGAGGACTACCTTTGCTCTAGAGCCGCTTACAACATGCAGCGAAGCGGTCCAGGCCAGACGTGCCGGCGCAGGCAGTACGGCAAGAGCGTGCTGCCGGCGGCTCCAGCGAGTGACGCGCAGCGAGGTAGGCTATGGCGCTTGCGATTGCCCTGATCCTGATCATCGTATTGGCGGTGGGGTTTCACTTTGCCAGTCCGTGGTGGATCACGCCGATTGCGTCGAACTGGGTGCGCATGGACGACATGCTGACGATCACGCTCGTGATCACCGGCGCGCTCTTCATCGCGATCAACCTGTTCATCGTGATCGCACTGCTGCGCTACCGCCACCGCGGCGGGCATCGCGCGGCCTACGAGCCGCACAACAGGCGGCTGGAATGGTGGCTGATCGGCCTGACCTCGGTCGGCGTGGCGGCATTGCTGGCGCCGGGCCTGTTCGTCTACGCGGACTACGTGCGGCCGCCGCACAACGTGCTGCAGATGGAGGTGCTCGGCCAGCAGTGGCAATGGCGCTTCCGCTTTGCCGGCCCCGGCGGCAAGCTGGGCACGACGGACGTGCGCTACGTCAGCAACGACAACCCGTTCGGCCTGAACCCCGGCGACCCCAACGGCCGCGACAACTACCTGATCGAGACGCCCGAGGTGCACCTGCCGCTGAACCGGCCGATCCAGGTGCTCACCCGCTCGCGCGACGTGCTGCACGACTTCTACGTGCCGCCGTTCCGCGCGCGCATGAACATGGTGCCCGGCATGGTGACCACCTTCTGGTTCACGCCGACCAAGGCAGGGCGCTACGACATCCTGTGCGCGCAGCTCTGCGGCATCGGGCACTCCAACATGCGCGGTGTGGTCGTGGTGGAAGACGAAGCGGCGTTCTCGCGCTGGCTGGCGCAGCAGAACACGTTCGCGCAGCGCCAGCAGGCGAAGGTGCAGGCCGCAGCCGCCGCCACCGGCGGCAGCGCGCAGGCGCTGGCCGACCAGGGCAAGGCGCTCGCGGAGGCCAAGGGCTGCATCGCCTGCCATACCGTGGACGGCAGCCCGCGCGTGGGCCCCACCTGGAAGGGGCTGTACGGCAAGACCGAAACGATGGCCGACGGCAGCACCGCCAAGGTCGACGAAGCCTATCTGCGCGCGTTCATCCGCGACCCGGCGGCCCGCGTCGTGAAGGGCTTCGCACCGATCATGCCGCACTTCGACCTGAGCGAGCAGGAACTCGCCGCGCTGGTGGCCTACATCAAGGCGCAAGGCAGCCCGGCCGCCGGCAGCGCAGCCAACTAGCGGAGCACACGCAATGCCCTACGCGCACACCGACCACGTCCCGCAAAGCTTCTGGACCCGCTATGT
Organism: Burkholderia stagnalis; assembly: GCF_902830275.1. GTDB lineage: Bacteria > Pseudomonadota > Gammaproteobacteria > Burkholderiales > Burkholderiaceae > Burkholderia > Burkholderia stagnalis. The sequence goes on from NZ_CADESW010000007.1 coordinate 303,924, forward strand.
CTGGAGCCAGGACCACAAGGTCATCGCCGTGCAATATGCGCTGACCGCCATCGTCATCGGCCTGGTCGGCATGGTGCTGTCGGACCTGATGCGGCTGCAGCTCGGCTTTCCGGGCAAGTTCAGTTTCATCGACGCCACCCACTACTATCAGTTCGTCACCATGCACGGGATGATCATGGTGATCTACCTGCTGACGGCGCTGTTCCTCGGCGGCTTCGGCAACTACCTGATCCCGCTGATGCTCGGCGCGCGCGACATGGTGTTCCCGTTCCTCAACATGCTGAGCTACTGGGTCTACCTGCTGGCCGTGCTGGTGCTCGTGGCGAGCTTCTTCGTGCCGGGCGGGCCGACCGGCGCGGGCTGGACGCTGTATCCGCCGCAGGCCATCCTGCCGGGCACGCCGGGCGTGGAGTGGGGCATCGTGCTGATGCTGGTGTCGCTGGCGATCTTCATCGTCGCGGCCACGATGGGCGGCCTGAACTACGTCACCACCACGCTGCAGGCGCGCACGCGCGGCATGACGCTGATGCGCATGCCGCTCACGGTGTGGGGCATCTTCGTCGCGACCATCCTGGCGCTGCTGGCGTTTCCGGCGCTGTTCGTGTCGGCGGCGATGATGCTGCTCGACAAGACGCTCGGCACCAGCTTCTTCGTGCCGGCCGTGGTGTCGATGGGACAGACGCTCAAGCACGCCGGCGGCAGCCCGCTGCTGTTCCAGCACCTGTTCTGGTTCTTCGGGCATCCGGAGGTCTACATCGTCGCGCTGCCGGCGTTCGGCATCGTGTCGGATCTCATCAGCACGCACGCGCGCAAGAACATCTTCGGCTACCGGATGATGGTGTGGGCCATCGTCATCATCGGCGCGCTGAGCTTCGTGGTGTGGGCGCACCACATGTTCATCGCGGGCATGAATCCGTACTTCGGCTTCTTCTTCGCCACCACCACGCTCATCATCGCCGTGCCGACCGCGCTCAAGGTCTACAACTGGGTGCTGACGCTGTGGCGCGGCGATATCCACCTTACCGTGCCGATGCTGTTCGCCATCGGCTTCGTCAGCACCTTCGTGCTGGGCGGGCTGACCGGGCTCTACCTCGGCAACGTGAGCGTGGACATTCCGCTGTCGAACACGTACTTCGTGGTCGCGCACTTCCATATGGTGATGGCCGTGTCGCCGATCCTCGTGGTGTTCGGCGGCATCTACCACTGGTATCCGAAGGTGACGGGCCGCATGCTGAACGACACGCTCGGGCGCGCGCACTTCTGGATCACCTTCGTCGGCACCTATGCGATCTACTTCCCGATGCACTATCTCGGCATCCTGGGCATGCCGCGGCGCTACTACGCGTATGACGGCTACAGCTTCATTCCGCCTTCGGCGCAGACGCTGAACGCGTTCATCACCGTCGTCGCGCTGATCGTCGCGGTGGCGCAGCTGCTGTTCCTGTACAACCTGGCGTGGAGCCTCGTGCGCGGCAAGCGCGCCGACGGCAACCCGTGGCGGGCCACCACGCTCGAATGGCAGACGCCGCAAACGCCGCCCGCGCACGGCAACTGGGGCGCCGCGCTGCCCGTCGTCTACCGCTGGGCATACGAATACAGCCCGCCGGGGCGCGACGAAGACTTCGTCCCGCAAAACCAGCCGCCCGAGACGGCGCCCGAACCGGCCCGCCCGACGCTTCAACCCGGCGAGGCGCACGAATGACCACCCTGCCACGCCCCTTCGTTCCCGACACGCCGCCGGTCTCGCCGAATGCGAGCCGCATCGGCCTGTTCGTCTTCATGGCGGTGGCGACGGCGCTGTTTTCGCTGCTGCTGCTCGCCTACGGCATGCGCATGCGCGAGCCCGACTGGGAGCCGATCCCGCATCCGGCGCTGCTGTGGTGGAACACCGGCGCGCTGGCGCTGGCCAGCCTCGCCATGCAGCGTGCGCGGCAGATGACGTTGCATCGCGCGGCGTGGCTGGTGGCCGGCGGCGTGCTGGCGGCCGTGTTCGTGATCGGGCAGCTGATCGCCTGGCGCATGCTCGCGGCGGCCGGGCAGACCGTCGCCGGCAACCCGTCCAACAGCTTTCTCTACCTGCTCACCGGCCTGCACGGGATGCATGTGCTGGGCGGGCTGGTGGCCTGGGCCTTGACGATCGCGCTTCTCCGGCGCGCGGACCCGTTCCGGGCCCAGCGCGCCATCTCGCTGTGCGCGATCTACTGGCATTTCCTGCTGGCTGTCTGGCTCGTGCTGCTGGCGGCGATGTGGTGGATCACCCCCGGGATCGTCGCCGCCATCTGCGGGCCGTTGTATGGAGCCGCGTCATGACCTCGCCCACGCTGCCCACCGAATCCGCCGCCCCCGCGCCCGACGCCTCCGGGCCCGACGGCTGGCACGGCATCGTCACGGACTGGTCGGCCGACCGCGCAGCCTTCAAGGTGCCGTGGGGCAAGGCGATGATGTGGATCTTCCTGCTGTCGGACACCTTCGTCTTCAGCAGCTTCCTGATCGGCTACATGACGGTGCGCATGTCGACCACGGTGCCGTGGCCAGACCCGTCCAAGGTGTTCGGGCTCACGGTGGGCGGCGTGGACGTGCCGTTGCTGCTGATCGCGATCATGACGTTCACGCTGATCACCAGCAGCGGCACCATGGCGATGGCCGTCAACTTCGGCTACCGGCGCGACGTCAGGCGCGCCGCCGCCCTGTTGCTGGCGACCGCGCTGCTGGGCGCGACCTTCGTGTCGATGCAGGCCTTCGAATGGACCAAGCTGATCGTCCATGAAGGCATCCGCCCGTGGGGCAACCCGCTCGGCGCCGCGCAGTTCGGCGCGTGCTTCTTCATGATCACCGGGTTCCACGGCTTTCACGTGACCTGCGGCGTGATCTACCTGCTGCTGATCGCTCGCAAGATCCTGCAGCCGGGGTTCACCGAGCACGGCAACTTCCAGATCGTCGAGATCGCCGGCCTGTACTGGCACTTCGTCGACCTGGTGTGGGTGTTCATCTTCGCGCTGTTCTACTTGTGGTGAGGCAGATCATGGACCACACCGATTCCGCCCATCGGCCCGACGCCGCGCACGGGCAGCAGCATCCGATCGGCCTCTACCTGAAGATCTGGGGCCTGCTGTTCCTGTTGAGCACGATGTCGTACCTGGTGGACTACTTCCACGTGCAGGGCCTGCTGCGCTGGACGCTGATCATCGTGTTCATGATCGCCAAGGCCGGGCTGATCGTGTCGATCTTCATGCACATGATGTGGGAGCGGCTGGCGCTGGTGTACGCAATCCTGATCCCGCCCCTGTGCCTGCTGGTGTTGATGGTGCTGATGGCGGCCGAAGCGAATCACACGTTCGGCATGCGGGAACTCTTCTTCCACTGATCTCTTCGCCGATCGGGGCGCGCACGCATTTGCGCCCCGGGTTCATGCCGACGCGTCGCTGTCGCTGTCGCGCTCTGCGTCTCCATCGGGCGCACCCCTGACCGCACGGTAGTGCCGCCGGGCCTTCGCCACGTTCCCGCAGGTCGACATGTCGCACCACTTGCGGCGCCCTGTCTTCGAGCGGTCGATGAACAGCCACGCGCAGTTCGACCCCGCGCACATCCGCAGCCGCCCGTCGGGCAAGGCGTCGAGGAGCTTCACCGCGTCGAGCGCAATCTGCTGGGCCGGCAGATGCAGGTCCGCCGGATCGGGCGGCTCGCCGAATTCGACGCGCCCGGCCGTCGCGACCAGCCGCCGGCCGCTCATCGCGTGCCGCCATGCGTGCTCCAGCGTTTCCAGATCTGCGGCAGCCACCGGTGCGCGATGCGAGAACGCGCCGAAGATGCCGAACAGCGCTTCGCGCAGGCGCTTGGCGTCGCGCAGCGCGCGCTCGGCCGCGGCCGGCGCGTCGGCCGCGCGGGATGCAAGCCGCTTCAGGTCGAGCGCGGGGAACGCCGCCGACGTCGCCAGCCACGCGAGATAGGCGTCGTAATCCGGCAGCCAGTCGCGCGGCGCGTGGTCGCGGCCGGTCACCGTATTGACGAAATCGAGTACGGGATGGCCGCCGACATAATCGCGAGCCGCGAACGGGTGCGCCTCGATAACCGGTGAAATGCTCGACATGGGTGGAATGCGTGCTAACCTTTGATAGTTGTTTAAAAGGTTAGCACATCCATCAGGCAGCCATTGCGCGAGGAAAGGTCATGACGGCATCGACACCTTCACCCGGCTCGCCGGTCGAGTTCATCGCCGCGCCCAGCAGCCTCGGCCTGCGGCCGAACGAGGCCGGACTCGAACCCGAGACCTGGCGCGGCCCCGAGGTGCTGTTGGCCACCGGCCTTGCCGCGCGCGTCGGCGCGAGCGTGTCACGGCTGGCGCATCCCGCCTATGCGTTCGCGCCGCAATCCGGCACGCGTATTCGCAACGGGGTGTCGATCCGCGGCTATTCGCTCGATCTCGCCGCGCACGTTGCCGACGCCCGTGCGCGGCACGCGTTTCCGGTCGTGCTCGGCGGCGATTGCAGCGTGCTGCTCGGCTGCCTGCTCGGCAACCGGCGTGCGGGCGGCAGGGGGCTCGTTCACGTCGACGGGCACAGCGACTTCTTCCACCCCGGCAACTACGACACGTCGAAGCGGCTCGGTTCCGTCGCGGGCATGGATCTCGCGCTGGCGACCGGGCGGGGCGAGCCGCTGCTGACACGCTGGCCGGGGCTCGACGGCGCGCTGGTCGACGATTCCGATGCCTGCCAGGTGGGAGAGCGCGATGCCGGGACGGCGGAATTCGACGCGGCTTACGGCGATATCGCGCGCACCGGCATCACGCGCATCACGATCCAGCAGCTGCTCGCGCGCGGGCCTGCGGCTGTCGCGTCGGCGCTGGTCGACTGGCTCGCGGCGCGCGCGCTCGAGCAGGCCTGGCTGCACGTCGATCTCGACGTGCTGGACCAGTCGCAGCTCCCGGCGGTGGATTCGCCCGGTTCGCCGGGGCTGGATTTCGACGGGCTGGACGCGCTGCTTGGCCCGCTCGTCGCGTCGGGCCGAATCGCGGGCGTCGACTTCACCATCTACGACCCGGGGCGCGATCCCGGCCTCGCGCATGCCGGGCGCATTGCCCGCACGATCGAGCGATGTGCGGCCGCGCGCGCAACGCAAGCGTGAACCCATCGGTCGGCTCCGTCCGTTCGCGGCACATGAATTGCGCGATCCCGTCACCCTCAACCACTCGCGGGAGAACGCGATGAATGAAGACCGGATCAAGGGCCAATGGAAACAACTGGCCGGCAAGGTGAAGGCGCAATGGGGCAAGCTGACCGACGATGATCTGGCGGTCGCCGACGGCGACAGCGAGTATCTGGTCGGCCGGATCCAGGAGCGCTACGGCATCGCACGCGACGAAGCCAGGAAGCAGTTGCAGGACTTCAGTCGCACGCTTTGATCGTGACTGACGCGCGCCGCCGTCAACGGCGGCGGCGCGCGAAGCGGAATTTCAGCGGCGGGTAAATATTTCACTGCACGGTATTCCACAGCAGGGCTACCGCGTCGCGAAACTCGGCCGCTTCGGATCGTAGGTCCACCCCGGCACCAGATACCGCATCGCCATCGCATCGTCGCGCGCCGTGCCGCCGACTTGCCGGTACAGCGCATGCGCGGCTTCCACCTGCGCCATGTCGAGCTCGATCCCGAGGCCCGGCCGCTCCGGCACGGCCACCCGGCCGCCGACGATCGCGAGCGGCTCGCGCGTGAGCCGCGCGTCGCCTTCCTGCCAGATCCAGTGCGTGTCGATCGCGGTGATCGCGCCCGGCGCGGCCGCGGCCGCGTGCGTGAACATCGCGAGCGACACGTCGAAATGGTTGTTCGAGTGCGAGCCCCACGTGAGCCCCCAGTCGCGGCACAGCTGCGCGAGCCGCACCGAGCCCTGCATCGTCCAGAAATGCGGATCGGCGAGCGGGATGTCCACCGCTTGAAGCCGCACCGCGTGATCCATCTGCCGCCAGTCGGTCGCGATCATGTTGGTCGCGGTCGGGATGCCGGTCGCGCGGCGGAATTCCGCCATCACCTCGCGTCCCGAATAGCCGGCTTCCGGCCCGCACGGATCTTCCGCATACGCGAGCAGGTGGCCCTGCCCGCGGCACAGCGCGACCGCCTCGTCGAGCGACCACGCGCCGTTCGGGTCGAGCGTCACGCGCGCCTCCGGAAAGCGCGCCTTGATCGCCGCAATGGCTTCCATCTCGTCGTGGCCCGCCATCACGCCGCCCTTCAGCTTGAAATCGGCGAAGCCGTAGCGCTCGACCGCCGCCTCGGCCTGCCGCGCGATCGCGGCGGGCGTCAGCGCCGCCTCGTTGCGCAGCCGGAACCACGCGTGCGGCGCGTCGCGCTCGTCGCGGTACGGCAGGTCGGTGCGCTGCCGGTCGCCGATGTAGAACAGGTACGCGAGCATCGGCACCGCGTCGCGCTGCTGCCCTTCGCCGAGCAGCGCCGCGACGCTCACGTCGAGGCACTGGCCGAGCAGGTCGAGCAGCGCGGCCTCGATCGCGGTGATCACGTTGTCGAGCCGCAGGTTGATCTCGTGCGGTTGCCGCAGCACCGCGGCTTCGCCGGCCGACGTCACCTCGTGGCGGATCGCGCGGCCGGCCGCCGCGCCGCTGCCCGCGAGCGCCGCGCGCACCGCGTTGAGCGTCGCCTGGTAGCGCCCGATCGGCTGGCCGATAACGAGATCCGCCATCCGCTCCAGCGCGTGGCGGATGCCTTCGCCGCCCGGCACCTCGCCGACGCCGGTTCGCCCGCTGCTGTCGCCGAGGATCACGAGGTTACGGGTGAAGAACGGCGCATGCGCGCCGCACAGGTTCAGCAGCATGCTGTCGCGCCCGGCAACGGGGATCACCTGCATGCGCGTGACGCGCGGGGTGCCCGGCGTCGCGCCGGTGCTGCGGGATTCGGACATGGCTTCGCTCCTGGTTGGCGCGGGCCGGCGGGGGCCCGCGGCGTTCATGTCAGCTCGACGCGGCGAATCTCGCTGACGACGAACAGGTAACAGGCCACCGCGACGAGCGCGTGCGCGCCGACATGGACCAGCTCGCCGTTGAACGAGCCGCTGGTGTCGACGATGTAGCCGACCGCGATCGGCGTCGTGATGCTGGACAGGTTGCCGCAGGTATTGAGCGGCGCGCCGCTCAGGCCGGCGATCTGGCGCGGCGCGGTGTCGGCGTTGACGGCCCGGCCGAGCGCGCCGAGCCCCTTGCCGAAGCACGACAGCGCCATGAACAGCACGACGAGCACGTGCGACTCGGCTCAGGCGGACGCCCGCCGTCCGTGTGCCGGGCCGGACGCGTCTACCGTCGCCGCGAGGCGCGACGATCGAGCGCGTCCGGATCATTCTGCATGGCGAAAATTCCACTTTCATGCCAATTGATGACTTGATCGATTCAGGTTTTGAATCGCCGCACGATGCGGGCCTCAGACGTGCTGCCCCGCCACGTGCCGCACGAGGAACTCGACCACGGCGCGCACGCCCGGCAACTGGCCGCGGCGGTGCGTCATCAGCAGCGTCGTGGTCACGCGGCCCGCGTCCCAGTCCGGCAGCACGCGAGCAAGCGTGCCCGCATCGAGCGCGTCGCGCACGATCCAGTCCGGCAGGCACGCGATGCCGAGGCCGGCCACCGCCGCGTGCAGCAGCACCGTCGATTCGTCCGCGTGCAGGCGCTCGCGCGGCGCGGCTTCGACGCTGTCGGCGCCGCGCCCGAGGCGCCACGGCATCGCCTGAAGGTTCGGGTAAAGGCCGTCGTGCCGCGCGAGGTCGGCCGGGGCCGCCGGCTCGCCGGCGCGCGCGAGATAGGCGGGCGACGCGACCAGCACGATCGGCGACACCGCGAGCGGGCGCTGCACCAGCGCGGAATCGGGCAGCGGCGCGAAATGGCTGCGCACCGCGATGTCGAAGCCTTCCTGCACGAGATCCACGCGCCGGTCGCTCGCATGAATTTGCAGCTGCAAGTGCGGATGGGCGAGCGCGAGCGCCGGCAGGCAGGGCGCGAGCACATGCTGCGCGATCGGCACCGCGCTCGTGATCCGCACGATCCCGCGCGGCTCGGCGGCCTGCCGCAGCACCGCGTCCCGCGCGCTTTCCGCCTCGATCACCGCCGCGCGCGCGTGCTCGAAGAACTCGGCGCCCACCGGCGTCAGGCGGAAGCTGCGCGACGTGCGATGCACGAGCCGCGCGCCGAGCGCGTGCTCGAGCGCGGCGACGCGCTTGCTCACCGTCGACTTCGGCAGGTCGAGCAGGCGGGCGGCGGCGGACATGCTGCCGGCTTCGACCGCCTGCACGAAGAGGTAGAGATCGTTCAGGTTCAATGCTCAGCGTCCATATCGGGAAACGACGGGTTTCAATTTTAGCGGCTACTGCGTGATCGTTCGCCATGGGAGCATCCGGGTTCGTTCAATCAACCGGAAATGTCCGATGTCCCCGATCCTCCTCTACGGTGTTCCCGCCGGCTGCTCGTTCGGCTCGATCGTTGCGCTCGAATGGGTGGGCCGCCCGTACCGGCTGTCCCGCATCACGATGCCCGGCCTCGTGACGAGCGATGCGTTCCTGCGGCTCAACCCGGTCGCCGAAACGCCGGCGTTCATCACCGAGGCCGGCAACGTGCTGACCGAAAGCGCGGCGATCCTCAACCATATCGGCGCCGACGCGTCCGCCAGCGGCCTCGCGTTCCGCCAGGGCACCCACGATTTCGACCGGCTCAACCGCATGCTGTCCTACCTGAACACCACGTTCTTCAGCGCGTTCGGCCCGCTCTGGTACGTCTACGAGCACGGCAGCGAAGGCGTCGAGAAAGAGGTCCTGCAGGCGTACGGCCGCGGCCGCGTGATGCGCGCGCACCGCCAGCTCGAGGCCATGCTCGGCGACGAGCCCTGGCTGCTCGGCCGGCAGCGCACGCTCGCCGACGCGTACTTCGCGGGCCTCGCGCGCTGGGCCGACTATCACCAGGTGTTCGACGGCGCGGCCTTCCCGCGCATCGCCGCGTTGCGCGCGCGGCTGGCCGACAATGCGGGCGTGCGCTTCGCGCATGCGATCGAGGACGCGCAGCCGCTGCCGGCGTCGACCGCGTTCGAGGGGCACATCGCGCTCGACGACGCGCTCGCGCTTGCGCGGCTGGCGCCGTCGGCGGCCGCGCGCTGACCCACGGCGTTGCCGGCGCGGTGCTCGGCGCGTCGCCCGATCGCGCCGTCACCGCGCCCGCAGCGCGTCGACGATGTTCATCCGCGCCGCGCGCATCGCCGGCAGGAAGCCGCCCGCCAGCCCCATCGCCAGCGAGAACAGCAGCGTCTTCGCGACGATCGCCGGCGTGAGCACGAAGCGGAACGACAGGTCCGAGAAGGTCTGGAAGTTGGTGGTGGAGAACGACGCGAACTGCATCAGCGCCGCGCAGCCGAGCCCCGCGACGCCGCCGACGAGCCCGAGCAGCAGCGCCTCGAGCAGGAACGCGGCGAGCACGCTCGCGCGCTTGAAGCCGAGCGCGCGCAGCGTGCCGATTTCCGCGACCCGGTTGGCCACCGACGCGTACATCGTGATCATCGCGCCGATCATCGCCGCGACCGAGAAGATCGTCGACAGCGTGAGCCCGAGGATGTTGATGAACGTCGACAGCGCGCGCGACTGATCGCCGTAGAACGCCTGCTCGCGCTTGGCCTCGTCGGTGAGCCGCGGATCGACGTCGAGGTCGGCCTTGAAGCGCGCGAACGCGTCGGCCTGCGGGATGCGCACGATCATCGACGAATAGCTGGTGCGCCGGAACGACTGCATCAACTGGTCGGCGTCGCCCCAGATCTCCGAATCGAAGCCGCTGCCGCCGGTGTCGAACTGGCCGACGATGGTCCAGTCGCGCTGCGCGAAGCGCAGGCGCTCGCCGATCCGCGTGCCGCTGAAACCCTTCGCGATCGCGCTGCCGACCACGATCTCGGACGAGCCCGCGTCGAACATGCGCCCGGCCGCGAGCCGCACGCGCGGGCGCAGGCCGAGGCCGGCCGGCGACACGCCGCGGATCACGACGTTCGACGGCCGGTTGGTCGCGGTCTTCACGAGCGAGATCAGCACCACGGCCTCCTTCGACGCGAGCGGCCGGCCGTCGGCGCCGAGCGCGACCGACGGATGCATCTCGATCACGTTCGCCTGCTTGTGGTCGATCGCGCTCTGCACCTCGGTTTCCGCGCCCTTGCGGATCACCACCACGTTGTCGGGCTCGCCGGTGGACACGAGCGTCTTCGTGAGGCCCGCGTCGAGCATCAGCACGGTCGCGAACACGAACACGACGAGCGCCATGCCGCCCGCGGTGAGCACGGTGGTGAGCCGGCGGGCCCACAGGTTGCGCGCGATATAGGCGAGCGGAATGGCCATGGCGCGCGCGAGCTAGCCGATCGCCCGCAGGCCTTCGACGACGCGCACCCGCGCGGCCTGCCACGCCGGCACGAGCGCGGCCGCGACGCCGACCGCGAGCGAGCAGGCGGCCTGCAGCGCGAAGGTCTGCGCGGACACGTTGAAGACCGGGAACACGCCGCCGGTGGCCTGCTTGAACAGGTGCGCGGCCGGCGGCATCGCGAGCATGCCGAGGCTGCCGCCGATCGCGGCGATCACGAGCGACTCGCCGAACACGAGCGCCGCGAGGAAACCGGGGCCGAAGCCGAGCGCCTTCAGCGTCGCGTATTCGACCGTGCGCTCGCGCGCGCTCATCGCCATCGCGTTGGCCATCACGGCCATGATGATCACGATCACGACGTAGGACACCACGCGGATCGCCGCGATGATCTGGTTCGACATCGCGACGAAGCCGAGCTGGAACGCCTGCTCGGTCTCGGTGAGAGTCTCGGCGAGCGAATTGCGGAACAGCGCGTCGACGCCGCGGGAGATCGCGGCCGCGTCGTCGGGGCGCGCGATCCCGAACACGTACACGCCGACCTGGTCGGCCTGCCGGGGCGTCGTCTTGCGCACCCGCTCGTTCAGGTAGTCCCAGTGAAAGATCAGCTGCCGCGTGATGGTCGACTCGTCGCGCCCGTCGAGGATCCCGCGCACGACGAAATCCCAGGTGCCCGGGTAGATGGTGCCCTTGATCGGGATCACGTCGCCGACCTTGAAGCCGAACTGGTTCGCGAGCTGCCGCCCGATCAGGCAGCCCTTGCGGTCGCGCGCGTAGTCGGCGCGCTGCTGCGCGCTCAGGATGAACTCCGGATACAGGTCGAGATAGTTGTCCGACACCGCGAACTGCGCGAAGAAGTTCTTCGGGTCGCGGTAGATGCCGCCGAACCAGTTCGAGCGCGCGACGAGCGTCACGCCGTCGACGCCGCGGATCCGGTTCTCGTAGCTCACCGGCAGCGGGAACACGAGCGAGATCGCGTTGCGCGTGACGAGCCGCGCGTTCGATGCCGCGGCGGCGCCCGCGTACCACGCGTCGACCACCGTGTGCAGCAGCCCGTACGCGAGCACCGCGATGGTCAGGCCGAGCACCGTCAGCAGCGTGCGCAGCTTGTGCCGCAGCGCGTTGCGCGCGATCAGCTTCAGCATGGTCACGGCGCGCCTCCGTGATGCGGCTCAGCGGGCCGGCCCATCGATCAGCTCCCCCTTTTCCAGGTGCACGAGCGCCTTCGCGGCGGCGGCCGCGTGCGCGTCGTGGGTCACCATGATGATGGTCTTGCCGAGTTCCGCGTTCAGGCGCTGCATCAGCGCGAGCACGTCGGTCGCAGAGCTGCGGTCGAGGTCGCCGGTCGGTTCGTCGGCGACGATCAGCGCCGGATCGGTGATCAGCGCGCGCGCGATCGCGACGCGCTGCTGCTGGCCGCCGGACAGCTCGGACGGGTAATGGCTCATCCGGTCCGCGAGGCTCACCATGTCGAGCACCAGCTCGACGCGCTCGCGCCGCTCCTTGGCGGGCAGGCGCGTGAGCATCAGCGGCAGCTCGACGTTCTCGAACGCGGTGAGCACCGGCATCAGGTTGTAGAACTGGAAGATGAAGCCGACGTTGGCGGCGCGCCAGTCGGCCAGCGCGGCTTCGGCGAGCCGCGTGATGTCGAGCCCGCCCACGCGCAGCTCGCCGCTGTCGGGCCGGTCGATGCCGGCGACCAGGTTGAGCAGCGTGCTCTTGCCGGAGCCCGACGGCCCCATCAGCGCGACGAAGTCGCCTTCGCCGATGTCGAGCGTGATGTCGGTGAGCACCGGCACGATCTGCATCCCGCGCCGGTACGACTTCGCGACATGGCTGATCTCGACGAGCGGCGGCGCGGCGTTCACGCTATTTCTTCGCGACGGTCACTTTCGCGCCGTCCTTGAGCTTCGCGGCCGGCGCCAGCACGAGCGTGTCGCCCGGCTTCACGCCGCGCACCGCGACGAGCTCGCCGATCCGCGCGCCGGTCGTCACCGCCGTTTCGCGCACGGTGTCGTCCTTCACGACGAACACCACCTGGCGGCCGTCGCGCTCGGCGACCGCGCCCGCCTGCACCGCCGTCACGGGCCGCGCGTCCTGCGCCGACGCGGGCTTCGACAGGAACGCGGTCTTCGCGCTCATGTCCGGCAGCACGCGCTCGTCGCGCTCGACGAAGCGCACCTTGACCAGCACCGTCGCCTTCGAGCGGTCGACCGTCGGCACGATGCGCGACACCCGGCCCGCGAAGCGCTGGTCGGGCAGCGCGTCGAGCAGGATCTCGCACGGCTGGTCGACGCGGATCCGCGCGATGTTCGATTCCGCGACGTCCGCTTCCACCTCGAGGGTATCCATGTCGGCGATCGTCACGACCGCGCCCTTGCTGTCCGACGCGGACGAGAACGGCGTGATGTTGTCGCCGACGTTCGCGTGCTTTTCGAGCACGACGCCGTCGAACGGCGCGCGGATCGCGGTCTGGTCGACCGCGACCTGGGCCGCCTGCGCGTTGGCCTCGGCGGACGCGATCGCGGCCCGGTTGCTGTTGACGGACGCGCGCGCCTTGTTCAGGCGGGCGAGGTCGGTGTCGTACTGCGCGGCCGGCACCGCGCCTTTCGGCGCGAGGATCGCGGTGCGGCGAAAGCCGACTTCGGCGTCCTTCAGCTCGGCCTGCTGCAGCGCGAGATTGGCCTGCGCGACCTTGACCTGCGCCAGCGCCTGGGCGAGCGCGGCCGCGACGTCGCGGCTCTCGAGGCGCGCGATCACCTCGCCCTGCTTCACGCGCGTGCCCTCGAGCACGCCGAGCCACTCGACGCGGCCCTGCGCCTTCGACGCGACCGCGGCCTTGCGCTGCGGCACGACGTAGCCGGTCGCGTTGAGCAGCGTGTCGTTCTGGAACGGGTAGGCGGAGGTCACGGTGGTCGTGTCGACCGTGGGCCGGCCGGTCAGTGCGAAGCCTGCGCCGATTGCCACGGCGGCCAGCGCCGCGATCGCCGCATAGCGTCGCCACGGGCGCTGGTGCGACGCGCCGCCGGAGCGGGGCGCGCGGTCGATTTTCAGCCTGTCCAGGTTGTGATCGGGCAATTTGGCGCGCCTCGTCTGCGCGGCGGCATGGCGGCTCCGAACGGCGAGTGCGCCACGACCGGTCGCGGGCCGGTTTCCGGGGAAAGGGACGGAAGCCAAGTATAGCGTCGTATCGGCGGCGGCCGGAGGCCCCGCGAGCACGGCCGGCGCGCGGGCGCAACCCGGATTCGTGCCGGGTCGCGCACGCATGATGCGGTCCCGATAATGGCCGGGCAGGCAGATCCGCGCATGCGCGTCAGGGAAAGCCCGGAGGCGGCGGCCACGCTGTCAACTCGCCGCGAAGGCGGCGCGTTATGCAGCCAGTGTGTCAGTGTTCGTCGCGCGGGGAAGGTGAAGGCCGTCCCGCCCGGCGGAAGCCGCCAGGACAGGCGCGGCTGGCGCTCCGATGCGGATGCCTCGCATCTTTTCGTACCGTACGTTTGACTAGTTTGACTATTCTCCCGACAAAGGAAGAACAATGAAGAAGACGCTCGCATCGATCGTGGCCGCAGCAATCGCACTGGCATCGGCTTCCGCATTCGCACAGGCTTCGGCGCCGGCCGCCGAGGCACCGGCCGCCGCATCGGCGCCGATGAAGAAGGACAAGAGCAAGCCGAAGCACCAACTGAAGCAGCACGGCTCGGCGAAGGGCAAGGCGAAGGCCGCGGCGGCATCGGCTGCCGGCACGGACGACAAGGGCACGCAGAACTAAGCCTGCCGGGCCCGCGGCCGGCGCTCCCGGCCGCATCGTCGCAACCCCGCATGTTCGCGCATGCGGGGTTTCGTTTTTTCAGGCGTCCGGCGCGACCGCGCGCATCGCGTCGACCACCGTGCGCATGCGCTGCCAGTGCGAGCCTTCCCAGAACACGCGCTGGCACACGTCGCACGCGGCGAAGCGCCGGTGGCGCTGCTGCACGCCGGCCGGCACGCGCGCCGCCGCGTCCTGCGCGCTGAGCGGATGCAGCGGCGCGTTGCAGCGCAGGCACAGGCGGAACGGCCGCATGTGCGGCGCGAGATCGAGCCGCGTGAACAGCTCGCGCAGCTGCGCGGCCGGCTGCAGCGCATGCACGTAGCAGCCGCGCGCGACCGCGCGGCGCTTGAGCAGTTCGCGATCGCGGGTGAGCACGACGCGGCCGTCGTGCTCGGCGAGCCCCGCGATCTCGTCGTCGCTGAAATGGTTGTCGTAGCAGGTGTCGAAGCCGGCGAGGCGCAATAGCTGCGCGAGCCCGCCGAGGTGCGCGTCGGCGACGAAGCGCCAGTCCGCGGGCGCCGGCATCGCTGCGCCGTCCGCCTGCTGCCGCGCCCGTTGCGGGTAGACGTCGACCTGGTCGCCGTCCGCGAGCTGCCGGTCGAAGCGGGCCGGCGCGCCGTTCACGCACAGGCGCCCGACTTCGGTGTGCGGCACGCCGAGCGCCTCGACCAGGTGCTTGACGCTGGCCTGGCCGCCGCACGCGCGGGCGAACGCGCGATCGCGCAGCGTTCGCGCGAGGAACGCGTTCAGTTCGCCGTGGAAACGGAAAGTCGCGGTCGCCATGCGCGCAGTATCGCATCGCGCACGCGGCGGCGGTGCCTGCACGTCGCACGCGGCTGTGGTTAACTCGCGACTTCCACTGTCAAGGAGCAAGCGATGGATCTCGGATTTATCGGGCTGGGCGAAATGGGGCTGGCGATCGCCGCGAACCTGCTGAAGGCGGGGCATCAGGTGAAGGTCTGGAACCGTTCGCACGAGCGCACCGCGCCGCTCGTCGCGCTCGGCGCGCAGGCCGTCGACACGCCGGCCGACGCGTTCCGCGGCGACGCCGTGTTCTCGATGCTCGCGGACGATGCCGCCGCGCGCGCGATTTTCGACGACGCGCTGCTTGCGCAGGCGCCGCGCGGGCTGATCCACGTGAACATGGCGACGATCTCCGTCGCGCTCGCCGAATCGCTCGCCGAATCGCACGCGTCGCGCGGCCTCGATTACATTGCGGCGCCGGTGATGGGGCGGCCGGACGTCGCGGCGGCGGCGCGCCTGACGATCATGGCGGCCGGCCCGGCCGAAGCGATCGACCGGATGCAGCCGGTGTTCGATGCGATCGGCCAGAAGACCTGGCGATTCGGCTCGCTGCCGCAGCATGCGAACGTCGCGAAGCTGGCCGCGAATTTCACGCTCGCGTCGGCGATCGAGACGCTCGGCGAGGCGTCCGCACTGCTTGCCGGCCACGGCGTCGCGATGCGCGATTTCCTCGACGTGATCACCAGCAGCGTGTTCCCGGGGCCCGTATACGAAGGCTACGGCGCGATGATCGCCGAGCGGCGCTACGAGCCTGCGCGCTTCAAGGCGCGCCTCGGCCTGAAGGACGTCCGGCTCGCGCTGGAGGCGGGCGACGCGGCGTCGGTGCCGCTGCCGGTCGCGAGCCTCGTGCGCGACAACCTGCTCGACGCGCTCGCGCACGGCGGCGGCGAGCTGGACTTCGCGGTGCTCGGCGAGGTGGCGTCGCGGCGCGCGGGCCGCTGATGCGCACCGGGGCCGGCGGCGCGCGACAAACGCGTGCCGCCGGTTGCATAATCGACCTTTCATGTTCCTTTACGCAGAGGCAGAGGCAGCTATGAATTTGCATACCTGGTGGCTTTTCGTGGCGACGGTGTTCGTCGTGTCGGCGATTCCGGGCCCGAACATGCTGCTCGTGATGACGCACGGCGCGCGCCACGGGCTGCGGCGCTCGTCGGCGACGATGGCCGGCTGCCTGAGCGCGCTGGTGCTGATGCTGTCGGTGTCGGCGGCTGGCCTCGGCGTGTTCCTCGAGGCGTGGCCGGCGATGTTCAACGCGCTGCGCTACGCCGGCGCGGCCTACCTGATCTACCTCGGCGTGAAGGCGTGGCGCGCGCGGGTCGACGATGCGGCGCCGGCCGCCGACGTCGGCGCGCTGCAGCGGCAGGCCGCGCCGGCGTCGCGCTGGGCGCTGTTCCGCGGCGGCTTCCTGGTCGCGGGCAGCAACCCGAAGGCGATCCTGTTCGCGGCCGCGCTGCTGCCGCAGTTCATCAACGCGTCCGAGCCGACGCTGCCGCAGTTCGGCATCCTGGTCGTCACGTTCGCGGTGATCGAGGTGAGCTGGTATCTCGTCTACGCGTCGTTCGGCACGCGGATCGGCGCGACGCTGAAGAGCCAGAGCGTCGCGAAGGCGTTCAACCGGCTGACGGGCGGCATGTTCGTCGGCTTCGGCGCGATGATGGCGCTGGTGCGGCACTGAGCATCGCGCCCGCCGGGGCGTTACGCGCCGGTCGATCGAATCCCTGCCTCGCGGGCCACGCCGGGCAGGGATTTTTCATTGTGGGCCCGTCATCACGGGGGGCGGCGCGGCCACGGTCGCAGCGTCTGCGCGGCGCGCGGTTGCGATGCCGAATGCGCCGGCCGCGCCGGTGAACACGAGCGCGACGCCGCACACCGCGGGCCAGCCGGCCCAGGCCCACGCGCTGCCCGCGAGCGCCGCGCCGAGCGCGCCGCCAACGAAGAACAGCCCGACGAACAGCCCGTTCAGTCGCCCGCGCGCGGCCGGGTTCAGCAGGTTGATCGCGCGGCGGCCGAGCGTCTGGTCGGTGACGACGCCCGCGTCGAGCAGCGCGGCGCCGGCCGACAGCAGCGCGAGCGCGACGCCGCGATGCGCGTGCACATCGAAGCCGAACCAGCCGGCGCCCGCGATGCCGATCGCGACCAGCGCTGCCAGCATCGCGCCGTGCGCGAGCCGCAGCGCGGCGGGGCCGTGGCCGCGGTCGCCCGCCCATCCCGCGAGCGGGGTGACGATCGCGCCGCTTGCGCCGGCGAACGCGAACAGCGCGATGCCGTGCAGCCCGAAGCCGAACGGCGGCTGCGCCAGCCGCAGCCCGATCGCGGTCCAGAACGCGCTGAACGCGGCCATCGCGAGCGCGGCGGTCAGCGCGTGCCGCCGCAGCACCGGCTCGTCGGCCAGCAGGCGCCCCATCGAGACGAGCAGCGCGCGATAGCCGGCCGTCGCATGCGGCCGGCGCGCGGGCAGCCGGAACGCGAGCACCGCGGCGATCGCCGCGTTCGCAGCTGCGGCGAGACCGTAGAACGCGCGCCAGCCGAGCGATCCGGCGATCAGGCTCGCAAGCGGCCGCGACAGCAGGATGCCGAGCATCAGCCCGCTCATCACGTTGCCGACCGCGCGGCCGCGCTGCGCGTCGGGCGCCATCGACGCGGCCATCGGCACCAGCATCTGGATCACGCTCGACGCGGCGCCGGCCATGAGCGTCGCGAGCAGGAACACCGTGCCCGAGCGCGTGACGGCCGGCAGCGCCAGCATCGCCGCGCACACGGCGAGCGTCGTCACGATGAGCCGGCGGTTCTCGAGCAGATCGACGAGCGGGGCGAGCAGCACGAGCCCGGCCGCGTAGCCGAGCTGGGGCAGCATCGCGACGAGGCCGGCGAGGCCCGGCGGCAGGCGCAGGTCGGCGCTGATCGGGCCGGTCAGCGGCTGCGCGGCGAACAGGTCGACGACGATCACGCCGACCGTCGCGGCGAAGAACAGCGTCATGCCCGCGCTCAGCGCGGGCGCGGCGGCGCCGGCCGAGCACGGCGCGGCGGGGCAGGGGGCGGCAGGAGAAGTCATCGTGTGCCAGTCGGGAAGGAAAGAGTCCCCATCGTAGGCGGCCGGTCGTTATGCGACAATTGAAATATGTCTAACATGATTATGCGAGTTTGTTTTGAATACGCGCGATCTGCAGGCCTTCGTCGCGGTGGTGGACAGCGGCTCGATGGTGGCCGCCGCCGCGAAACTCCATCTGACGCAGCCGGGCCTCACGCGCCGCGTGCAGAACCTCGAAACCCTGCTCGGCGTGCCGCTGCTCGAACGGCAGAGCAAGCCGCTGAAGCCGACCGCTGCCGGGCGCGAGGTCTACACGCTCGCGCGCAACGTGCTGGGTGCGGTCGATGAGCTGCTGGCGGCCGGCACGCCGGACGGCGAACCGTCCGGCGAGCTGCGCATCGGCGTGCCGCCGTTCCTGTCGGAGCTGGCGCTCGAGCGGCCGGTCGACCGGCTGCGCGACGCGTTCCCGCGCCTGACGCTGCGCGTGACGGCCGGCTGGTCGCCGGCGCTGCTGCAAGGCGTCGAGCGGGGCACGCTCGACGCGGCGGCGGTGATGCTGCCGGCCAGCGCGAGCTTGCCGGACGCACTGACGGCCACGCTGATCGGCACGCAGCCGGCCGTGCTCGTCGCGGCGCGCGATTTCCCGCTGCCCGACGGGCCGTTGACGCTCGATGCGCTGTCGCGCTGCCCGTGGGTGCTGAGCCAGGACGGCTGCGGGATGCGTTCCGCGCTGAGCCGCGCGCTCGGCGCGGCCGGGCTGCCGTTCGACGTCGCGGTCGAGGCGTTCGGGTCGGATTTGCAACTGTCGCTGGTCGCGCGCGGCGTGGGGATCGGCATTGCGTCGCCGGGCGCGCTCGCGCGCAGCGCGCACCGGGATGCGCTGCGGGTGGTTCAAACGTCGGGGCTGGAAACGCGGATCAACGTCTGGCTCGTGCACGGCGCGCTGCCGGGGCGCCTGATGCGGCCGGTCGCGCTGCTGCGGGACGCGCTGGGCGCCGTGATCGAGCGGGAAAACGTGAAGGGGTCAGAAGAAAACGCGGTTTAGAGCCGGCATTCGAGGGAAAGTCCTGATTTTCTCTAAGGAAATGTTGCGTTGCGGAAACTGATTCGCTATAGTTGCACCTGTCTCCTCCATGTCTCCTCTGATATGGATTCAGCCCGCCTCTTCAGGCGGGCTTTTTTTCGTCCATCGTTCTCAGAATTTGTACGACATCGCGATGTAGCTGATGATCGGGTCCGCCTTCAGGTCCGATTTCGACTCGGCGAGCGTCGTGCCGTCGGCGGCCTTGATCGTCACCGTCGACGTCGTCTTCAGCGGGATGTAGGTCACCGACGCGACGAGCCCGAAATGCTCGGTGATGTTGTACTGCAGGCCCGCGTTGAACACCGGCTGCCACGACGACGACGCCTTCGCCGACACCGATGTCGTCCCCGGCTTGCCCGCGCCCGCGGCCAGGATCGCGCCGAGGTTGTCCTGCGTCTGCTTCACGAAGTTCGGGTTGAGCTGCAGGTCGCTGAACCAGTTGTACGACACGCCGAGGCCGAGGAACGGCCGGATCCGCGCGTTCGCCTGCGCGAAGTAGTACTGCAGGATCACGGCCGGGCTCCACTGCCGCACGCTCTTCACGATCGGGTTGACCGAGCCGAGCCCGATGTTCTGCGTGCCGAGCGCGCCGGCGGGGCCCGGCGGCTGGATCGTGCCTCGGCCCGACACCTTGAACACCGGCGGCACGCCCGCCACCGACGTGACCGCGATATGGTCGGTCAGGAAGTGGCTGACCGTCAGGCCGACGGTGTCCGCGCCGCTCGTGCGCAGCCCGGTGCCCGGCGACGTGAACGACGGCGGCAGGCGCAGCGGCGTGTTGATCGGCGTCGGCGCGACGTTGGTCGTCATCGGCGTGCTGCTCTGCTGCGGCATGATGTGGAACCAGCCGAGCGTGACGACGTTGCTGCCCGCGCTTTGCGCATGCGCCGCGAAGGGTGCCAGCGCGGCGGCGCCGGCCGCCGCGCAGGAGAGCATCTTTTTCCTCATTGCCGTCTCCGTGGCCGCTTACTGGACGAATGCGCCGATCGTGAAATACGGCGTCGATCCCGCGTTGTCGAGGAAGCCGAACACCCCGCCCGTGAAGATGAACTTGCCGGTCGGCGTCGTGCTGCCCGCGCCCGAGTGGACCGTCGTGACCGTGCCCGGCACCTTCTGCGTGTAGTCGAGGTCGAGCGGGGTCGCGAGCGACGCCTGCGACGGCTGGAACGGATCGAGCAGCGTTGCCTGGTTGTTGATCAGCGCGGTGGTGCGGTAGTTGAACGCGCTGTCGACGCCGATGTACTCGCCGTTCTGCGAGCCGACCGTGATCGCCGCCTGCGGCGCGAGGATCGAGATGCTCGATTCGTCGTCGGCGGTGAGGCCCGGCACGCCGTTGGCGTCGGGCGTCGGGTTCGGGTTCGCGACGCCGGTGCGCACGAGGATCGGCACCAGCTGGTTGCGCAGCTTGCCGACGATCATGAAGCCCTTGCCCTGCGGCAGCGTCGACAGCGTCGGCTTCAGCTGGCTCTGGTAGTTGTTGGTCTGGAACGCGCCGCTGCCGTCCGCCGACTGCGCGAGGTTCGTGCCCGGCTGGCGGCAGCTGCCCGCGAACTGGCCGGTCGTGTCGCACTTGGTCCACGTGCCGTCCGCGTTGATCGTCACCTTCGCGTCGATCGACGCCGGCGCGAAGTTCTGCGACGGCACCTCGCCGAAGCCGACGTGGCTGTACGTGCCGGCGACGTTCGCGAGGTTGGTCTCGATCGCCGAGAAACCGATGAACGGGTAGTACGGGAACTTGGTGTCGGGCACCGCGGCCTGGCCGAGCACGCCGCCGAACTGGATTTCCTTGCCGGGAATCGTGCCGCCCGCAACGCCGTAGCCGACGAAGATGCGCGCCGGGCGCGACGCGTCGAGGCTCGCGCCGTTCAGGCGGAACGCGCACTGGTTGAGCTTGTTGGTCGGCAGCAGCGTTTCCTGCGTGAGCGTGCCGCTGTCGACGGTGCCGGCGCGCGTCGGCATGACGGTGCCGGTGGTGCGCGGCACCGGCGATTCCACGTAGGTGACCTGCCAGATCATCTTGGCCGTGTCGAGCTGCAGCTTGACGAGCTCGCCGCTGCCCGCGCCGCCGGTGTAGACGGTGGTGTAGTCGAGCGTCGCGGGGCAGAGCCGGTCCTCGACGAGCGGCGGGGGATTGTCGGCGCCGCCGCAGGCCGAAAGAAGGGGCGCGGCAAAGGCCGCGGCCAGAATGAGGTTGCGCTTCATGTTGCTCCTCCAGGATTTGTTGTGTGTGGCGGCCGGCTCCCTGTCGGCCGCTTCTTGCTGGTGTGCGGTGCTGCCGGCGCCGTGCCGGGCGCCTTCCGTGGGGATGCGGCGGCTTGCGCCGCCGCGGCGTGGCCGCGTGCCGCGGCCGGTTGCGGTTATTTGCTGATCTGCGCGCCCACGCCGAAATACGGCGCCGACGACGTGCTCGAATTGGCCGACGATTGCTCGACGCCGCCGTTCACCGTGCCCTGCACGAGCGCCGCGTACAGCCCGCCCGTCGCGATCAGCAGGCCCGAAGCCGACGTGTACTTCGCGCCGCTCGGCGGAGACGTCTTCAGGTTCAGCAGGCCCGGCGTCGCTTGCCCGTAGTCCAGCGTGAAGCCGTCTTCCGCGCCCTGCGTGGTCGGGTTCACGAACGTGCCGTTGCCGCCGCGGATCAGCGCGGCCGTGTACTTGAAGTTCGAATCCGCGCCCGCGTAGCCGCCGTCGATCGCGCCGGACGTGAGCGCCGTCGCCGAGCCGAGCACCGCGATGCCCGATTCGTCGTCGACCTTCGCGTCGGCGTGCAGCGGCGGCGTGCCGAGGTTCACGTTGCCGGTGCGCACGATCACCGGAACCGTCGCGCCGTTGAGCTGGCCGATCACCATGTGCGCGCTCGCCGACTTGCCGGTCTGGCCGACCAGCGGCAGGCTCGTCTGCGGCAGCGTCTGCGGCGCCTTCGCGCTGTTGAAGTAGCCGCCCGTCGCGTTCGCCTGCCACGGGTCGCCGGTCGTCTGGCAGCCGCCCGCGCCCGTCGACGTGCACGCGCCGTTCGCGTCGAACGTCTCGCTCGAGTTCGAGCCCTTCGTCGCGTAGTTCGACGACGGCACGAGGTGATAGATCAGCGCGTTGTAGGTGCCCGGCAGCGTCGAGAGGTCCGTCGTCGTGTTCGCGAAGCCGAGGAACGGGTAGAAGTCGAAGTGGCGGTTCGGCACCTGGCCGATGTTCTGCAGGACGCCGGGGATGATCGTGAGGCCGTCGTACTGCACCGTCGCCCCCGGAATGCCGCCGCCCGCGACGCCCATGCCGACCAGCAGCATCGGCGGGTTCGCCTGGTTGAAGTCGGCGGCCGTCGAATAGGTCGAGTCGTCGCCGGCCGTGCCGGAGCCGGGCGTGAGGACGAACGCGCAGCGGGTCTGCTCGGCGGTCGGCAGCGTGCCGGCCGGCGGGTGGATGACCTTGCCGGCGATCGTCGTGCCGACGCGCGTGGGCGTGACGGTGCCGGTCTTCAGCGGGATCGGCGATTCGAGCCACTTGAGCGTGTAGGTCATCGCGACCGCGTCGATGTTGACGCTGACGATCTCGCCGCTACCCGCGCCGCCGAGATACGTGCTTTTCACGATGTCGGCGTTGGCCGGGCACAGCGCACCGTTGACGGGCACCGACGGTGGCGGCCCTTGCGTGCCGCAGCTCGAACCGGAACATTGGGGCGCTTCGATCGGGCCGGGCGCGCCGGAATCTCCCCCACCACATGCAACCAGGAAAGGGGCAATGGCAAAGGCCGTTGCCACCCCCTTCGATAAGGCGTGCGACATGCCGCTGTCTCCAATCGTTTAATTGTGCGAGTTAATGTCGCTGCACGTATTTTCGATGTCAATTGATGAACTCGTCTAAAAAAGACGATTGAAACGGCGGGCGTTGAATTAACCCTTGCAGGGATGGGTGTTCAGTAAGAATTAAAACGGCAGGCGTGCTGAAGAACGGCCGTGGAGCGGCTGCGAGACGGCCCACGGAAAAAGGTTTGCGGCCTTTTCCTATAACGGCAGTGTTTAAAGCGGGGATATCCGGTTTATCCCTATTCGGGATTGACTGGATAAAGGCGGGTAAAGTTAATTGAAAGAATATTGCGCAACGGAAAGCTTGTAAATAATTGTAAATCCGGGCGCGAATTACCGCTTAATGCCAATTCAAGATAAATAAAAAGCCGGCCAGCGGCCGGCTTTGCATCGCATGCGAGGATGGTCAGCGCTTGAGGCCCGTGTCTTCCGCCACGCCGATGTTGAGGTTCATGCACTGGATCGCGGCGCCCGACGCGCCCTTGCCGAGGTTGTCGAGGCGCGCGACGGTGACGAAGCGCTCTTCGTTGCCGAACACGAACAGGTCGACGCGGTTCGTGTCGTTGTTCGCCTGCACGTCGAAGAAGCCGGCGTCGAGGTTGTCGTCGGCGTTGAACGGCGCGACGCGCACGAACGCCTCATCCGCGTAGTACTCCGCGAAGATGCGCTGCACGTCCTGCGGCGTCGCGCGCTTCGCGAGCTGCCCGGGCGTGAAGTAGGTCGTCACCGCGAGGCCCTTCAGGAAGGGGCCGACGATCGGCGTGAAGAGCGGCGCGTTCGCGAGGCCCGTATGCGCGGCCATTTCCGGCAGGTGCTTGTGCGTGAGGCCGAGTGCGTACGGGCGCGGGCTCGCGAGCTTGGCGGCCAGCGCGGGGTTCTCGTAGTCGGCGATCATCGACTTGCCGCCGCCGCTGTAGCCGGTGATCGAGTAGCTGTGCGCGGCGAAGGTGGGCGCGACCACGCCGGCATCGACGAGCGGACGCATCGCGAGCACGAAGGCCGACGCATGGCAGCCGGGCACCGCGATGCGCTTCGACGTGCGAATCTTCTCGCGCTGCGCGCGGGTCAGCTCGGGCAGGCCGTACGCCCAGTCCGCGCTCGTGCGGAATGCCGTGCTCGCGTCGATCAGCGTGGTGTTCGGGTTCTCGACGAGCGACGCCGATTCGCGCGACGCCACGTCGGGCAGGCACAGGAACGTGACGTCCGACGCGTTGATCAGGCGGCGGCGCTCGTCGACGTCCTTGCGCCTGGCTTCGTCGATGCGCAGGATTTCGATGTCGCTGCGTGCCGACAGGTATTCGAAGATCTTGAGGCCGGTCGTGCCTTCCTGGCCGTCGACAAAGACTTTGGTGCTCATTTCGCTCTCACTGAAACGGGGCCGTGGCGCTCGCACGCCGGAAAACCGCCATTTTAAGACGTCATGCGGCGGCCCTGCAGCGCACGGGGCGAAAAAAAGACGGCCCGCGGGCCGTCTTGTGTCCCTTTATCGGGGCGATGCGTTCAGCGGCCGCCCGCGATCCAGCGCGCGGTCGCCTCGGCGACGCGCCGGCCGAATGCCTTCGCGGTGTCGAGGTCGCCGGGCAGCGGCGCCTCGTCGGGCGATGCGTCCGACGGCGATTGCGCGAGCAGGCCGGTGAAGCCGCCGACGAAGTTGATGTCGTTGCGCGTGGCCGCCTTCGAGTTGGCGGGCATCAGGCCCGTGCCGACCCACACCATCCCGTGCTGCATCGCCAGCGTGACGAAATATTGAATCGTCGAGAACTTGTCGCCGTTCATCGTCGCGGAGTTCGTGAAACCCGCGGCGATCTTGTCCTTCCATTTCTGCGTGAACCACGCTTTCGACGTCGCGTCGGCGAACGTCTTGAACTGCGCGGACGGGCCGCCCATGTAGGTCGGCGCGCCGAACACGATCGCATCGGCCGCGTCGAGCGCGGCCCAGCCTGCGTCGTCGAGGTCGCCGACGGCGACGAGTCGCACCTGCGCGCCGGTGTCCTGCGCGCCGGCGTGGACGGCCTCGGCCAGCTTCTTCGTGTGGCCGTAGCCGCTGTGATAGACGATGACGATGTTCGACATGAAGGTTCTCCGGAAAGACGCGAGGGCGCGGGCGCGTCGGCCCGCGATGTCGGGCGCCGATGCGCGGCGCGGTGTTCGCGATGCGCAGCGATCGGTCACGGCGAGTCTAGCAACGCCAAATGTCGGAATTGCATGCGCGGGCGCACAACAGCATGTCGCGCGCGTCGGCAATCGCTGCGCGGCGGGGGTGCGGCCTTACTGGCCGTAGTGGACGACGATCCGCGCGGAGCCGAGCGCCTGCGTGCCGATCTCGTGCTCGAACATCGGCGCGGGGCGGCCCTGCGCGACGCGCAGGTCGGTGCTCTTCAGCGCATAGACGGTGATCACGTAGCGGTGCGGCTTGCCGGGCGGCGGGCACGGGCCGCCGTAGCCGTCGATGCCGAAGTCGTTGCGCGCCTCGCTCGCGCCGATGCGTCGCATCAGGCCCGACGCGCTCGCATCGGCGGGCACGCTCGTCACGCTGGCCGGCAGGCTCGCGACCGCCCAGTGCCACCAGCCGTGGCCGGGCGCGTCGGGGTCGAACATCGTGATCGCGTAGCCGCGCGTGCCGGGCGGCGGATTGCGCCACGACAGCTGCGGCGAGCGGTTCGCGCCCTTGCAGTCGCCGCGATCGAACACCTGCGCGGCGCCGACGCGGCCGCCCGGCGACAGGTCGTCGCTCGTGACGATGAAGGCGGAATCGGCATGGGCCGGCGGCATGCAGGCGAAGCCGGCGGCGCAGAGAAGGACGAGGGCGAGCGGGGAAGGGCCGTTCGATGACGCAGGCGGAGCGATCTGTCGACCCACACGCATATGGCGCTTCTCCCGTCACGTGGGCCGGACCGACGAGCCCGGCATCGTTGTTGTCGCGAAGGCGGTTGCGGCGATGGAGCAAGTCTAGCATTAGGGTTCGATGAGCGACGCATGCAATGACGGGCAATCGTCGACGATTCCCGCGCGGACGAAAAAAAAGCCGCCCGCCGTGAGGCGAGCGGCTTGGGCCGCTGCGGCGCCGGCGTATCCGCCGGCACGGGGCCTTACTCCTGGGCGCCCGTCGCGCCGCCGTGCGCGGCCGACCACTCGGCCGGCGCGTGCAGGAATTTCTCGACTTCGTCGAGCGTCTTCGTCTCGAAGTAGCCCGACGCCTTCGCGACGCGCAGCACGTCCCACCACGTCGCGAGCGCGTGCAGGTCGACGTCGATGTCCTTCAGGACCGACACGCTTTCCTTGAAGATGTTGTAGTGGAACAGCACGAAGCAGTGGTTCACCGTCGCGCCGGCCGTGCGCAGCGCGTTGACGAAGTTGATCTTGCTGCGGCTGTCGGTCGTCAGGTCTTCCACGAGCAGCACGCGCGAGCCTTCTTCCAGGTGGCCCTCGATCTGCGCGTTGCGGCCGAAACCCTTCGGCTTCTTGCGCACGTACTGCATCGGCACCATCATGCGATCCGCGAGCCATGCCGCGAACGGGATGCCGGCCGTCTCGCCGCCCGCCACCGCGTCGATCTGCTCGAAGCCGACGTCGCGCATGATCGTCGTTTCCGCCATTTCCATCAGCGCGCGGCGCACGCGCGGATACGAGATCAGCTTGCGGCAGTCGATATAGACGGGGCTTGCCCAGCCGGACGTGAAGATGAACGGTTTTTCGGCGTTGAAGTGCACCGCTTGCACTTCGAGCAGGATTTTGGCGGTCGTATCCGAGATCGACTGACGATCGTAGCCTGTCATGGGCATTCCTTGGGTGATGAGCGAGGAGCGGGCGCGGGCCCGGCGGCGCAGCAAGGTGAGCCCGCCCGCGAGGGCCGGGGCGCGACCGGGGGGCCGATCGCATTGCTGCGCGCGTAGCCCGCTATTTTACCCGATTCGGGCTGGATTTCGACGGGCGCCGCACCGCGCGCCACGGGTGAAAAAAACGGGGCGCGATCGATGGGGCGCCGATGCCCGCGATGCGGCGCCGCAGCAACGTTCGTCATGCGCGGGGTGTACACTAGGCGACCCATTAGAAATCGTTCAGTACTTTGTACTTTCCTCTTGCCACCCGCCAAGGTTCGCGGGCGTGCCCATCCGGTGCGCCGCGGCCGTCGCAGCAATCGACCATCCCCTCGATCCACGCACACGCGGCTCCAGGTGCTGTGTACTGAACAGTCACAATTTCGCAAGTCTCTCGCAGGTCAATCATGGACGAACAACTGAAGCAGGCCGCTCTCGCCTATCACCTGAACCCGAAACCCGGCAAGATTTCGGTCACGCCGACCAAGCCGCTGTCGAACCAGCTCGATCTGTCGCTCGCGTATTCGCCGGGCGTCGCGGCCGCGTGCGAGGCGATCCATGCCGATCCGCTCGACGCGCAGAAGTACACGTCGCGCGGCAACCTCGTCGGCGTCATCACGAACGGCACCGCGGTGCTCGGCCTCGGCAACATCGGCCCGCTCGCCGCGAAGCCGGTGATGGAAGGCAAGGGCTGCCTGTTCAAGAAGTTCGCGGGCATCGACGTGTTCGACATCGAGCTGTCGGAATCCGATCCGGACAAGCTCGTCGAAGCGATCGCAATGCTCGAGCCGACGCTCGGCGGCATCAACCTCGAGGACATCAAGGCGCCGGAGTGCTTCTACATCGAGCAGAAGCTGCGCGAGCGCATGAAGATCCCGGTCTTCCACGACGACCAGCACGGCACCGCGATCATCGCGTCGGCCGCGATCCTGAACGGCCTGAAGGTGGTCGGCAAGAAGCTCGACGAAGTGAAGCTCGTCTGCTCGGGCGCGGGCGCCGCGGCGATCGCGTGCCTGGACCTGCTCGTGAAGCTCGGCCTGAACAAGGCGAACGTGCTCGTGTGCGATTCGAAGGGCGTGATCTACGAAGGCCGCGGCAGCCTCGATCCGTCGAAGCAGCGCTACGCGGTGACGACCGACGCGCGCACGCTCGGCGATGCAATCGTCGGCGCCGACGTGTTCCTCGGCTGCTCGAGCGCCGGCGTGCTGAAGCAGGACATGGTCAAGGCGATGGGCAGCCGTCCGCTGATCCTCGCGCTCGCGAACCCGGAACCGGAAATCCGCCCGGAAGACGCGAAGGCCGCGCGCTCGGACGTGATCATTGCGACCGGCCGTTCGGACTACCCGAACCAGGTCAACAACGTGCTGTGCTTCCCGTTCATCTTCCGCGGCGCGCTCGACGTCGGCGCGACGACGATCACGGAAGAGATGAAGCTCGCGTGCGTGCGCGCGATCGCCGAGCTGGCCCAGGAAACCGACCAGAGCGAGGAAGTCGCGAAGGCGTATGAAGGCCATTCGCTCGAGTTCGGCCCGGAATACCTGATCCCGAAGCCGTTCGACCCGCGCCTGATCATCAAGATCGCGCCGGCCGTCGCGCAGGCCGCGATGGATTCGGGCGTCGCGACCCGCCCGATCCAGGACATGGACGCATACCGCGAGCAGCTCGGCGCGACCGTCTACCGCACCGGCATGGTGATGCGCCCGGTTTTCGCGACCGCGAAGAAGCAGCAGGCCCGCATCGTGTTCGCCGAGGGCGAGGACGAGCGCGTGCTGCGCGCCGCGCAGTTCGTGCTGCAGGAAAAGATCGCGAAGCCGGTCATCGTCGGCCGCCCGTCGGTCGTCGAGATGCGCTTGCAGAAGATCGGCTCGAAGCTGAAGGCCGGCGTCGATTTCGAGATCGTCAATCCGGAAGACGACACCCGCTATCACCGCTACTGGCAGGCGTACCACGAGATCGGCGCGCGCGACGGCGTGACGCCGGAAGTCGCGAAGGCCGCGCTGCGCAAGTTCAACACGCTGATCGGCGCGATGCTCGTCCACCTGGGCGACGCGGACGGCATGATCTGCGGGATGATCGACACGTACCACAGCCACCTGAAGTTCATCGAGCAGGTGCTGGGCCGCGCGAAGGGCGCCGAGCATTACGCGGCGATGAACCTGCTGATGCTGCCGGGCCGCAACCTGTTCCTGTGCGATACCTACGTGAACGAGCAGCCGAGCGCCGAGCAGCTCGCCGACATGACGATCCAGGCCGCGGCCGAGATCGAGCGCTTCGGCATCACGCCGAAGGCCGCGCTGCTGTCGAACTCGAACTTCGGCAGCGCGCCGTCGGCGACGTCGCGCCGGATGGGCGAAGCCCGCAAGCTGATCGTCGAACGCGCGCCGCACCTGGAAGTCGACGGCGAAATGCACGGCGACGCGGCGCTGTCCGAAGCGATCCGCAAGGCCGCGTTCCCGGGCACGACGCTGACGGGCGAAGCGAACCTGCTGATCATGCCGAACGTGGAAGCGGCGAACATCGCGTACAACCTGCTGAAGATGGTCGGCGGCGAAGGCGTGACGGTCGGCCCGTTCCTGCTCGGCGCGGCGAAGCCGGTCCACATCCTGACGCCGGCCGCGACCGTGCGCCGGATCATCAACATGACGGCGGTGGCCGCGGCAAACGTCAACACGAAGTAAATTCGCGCGAGCGTTCGCGCCGCGCCTTGCGCGCGGCACCAAGAAAAACGCCACGGAGCCTCGGTTCCGTGGCGTTTTTTCATGGCGCGCCGCAGATCGCGGCGGCCGGCGCGGGCCCGCTCAGGCCACCTGCTGATGGTTCTGGCTGCCCGCCGGCGAACGCCACTGCGCGAGCAGCGTGTTCCACTTCTGGCGCACCGCGCGCAGGTTGTTCTCCTTCACGTGGCCGTAGCCGCGGATGCCGTCCGGCAGCGCCGCCAGCTCGAGCGCGAGCGGGCGGTTCGCGGCGTTCAGCCTGCCGACCAGCTCGTCGACCAGCGCCTCGTACTCGCCGATCAGCGCGCGCTCGGTGCGGCGCTCGTCGGTGCGGCCGAACGGATCGAGGCCGGTGCCGCGCAGGAACTTCAGCTTCGCGAGCATCCGGAACGCGGACATCATCCACGGGCCGTACGCCTTCTTCACCAGATGGCCGTGCGCGTCCTTCTTCGCGAACAGCGGCGGCGCGAGGTGGAATTTCAGCTTCCAGTCGCCTTCGAACTGCGCGGACAGCCGCGCGAGGAACGCCGGATCGGACTGCAGCCGCGCGACCTCGTATTCGTCCTTGTACGCCATCAGCTTGAACAGGCTGCGCGCAACCGCCTCGGTCAGCGGCTCCTGCGCGGCGTCGCCGTCGGCCAGCGCGCGCTCGGCTGCGCGCACCTTGTCGACGAACGCCGCGTAGCGGGCCGCATAGGCCGCGTCCTGGTACGCGGTAAGGAAGTCCACCCGCTTCGCGATCAGCGCATCGACGGATTTCTTCGTGTGCAGCGTGATCACCGTCGCGCCGGCCTGCGCGTTGCGCGCGTCGCCGGCCGCGGCCTGCTGCACGCTCGCGAGATCGTGCGCGGCGCGGCGGCCCCAGTCGAATGCCGCGCGGTTCTTGTCGACCTGCACGGCGTTCAGCTCGATCGCGCGTTCGAGCGACGCGAGCGTGAGCGGCAGCCAGCCCTTCTGCCACGCGTAGCCGAGCACGAACGGGTTCGTGTAGATCGCGTCGCCGAGCAGCGCGACCGCGAAGCGGTTCGCGTCGACCAGGTCGACCGCGTCGCCCGCGGCCGCGCGGATGTCCTGCTCGGCCGACAGGCCCGGGAACGACCAGTTCGGGTTCTTGATGAAATCGGCGGTCGGCGTCTGCGCGCTGTTCACGACCACGCGCGTCGCGTCGTGCCGCATCCGCGACGTGCATTCGTCGCCGGCCGTGACGAGCGCGTCGCAGCCGATCACGAGGTCGGCCTCGCCCATCGCGATCCGCGTCGCATGGATGTCGGTCGGCGCGTGCGAGATCTGCACGTGGCTCATCACCGCGCCGCCCTTCTGCGCGAGGCCGGTCACGTCGAGCACGGTCACGCCCTTGTTCTCCAGGTGCGCGGCCATCCCGAGCAGCGCGCCGATCGTCACGACGCCGGTGCCGCCGACGCCCGTCACCAGCACGCCGTACGCGCGGTCGATCGCCGGCAGCGCCGGTTCGGGGATCGGCGGGAGCGCGCTGCCGTCGACCGCGACGGCCTTCGGCTTCTTCAACTGGCCGCCCTCGACCGTGACGAAGCTCGGGCAGAAGCCCTTCACGCACGAGAAGTCCTTGTTGCAGGTCGACTGGTTGATCTGCCGCTTCGTGCCGAATTCGGTTTCCAGCGGCTCGACCGACAGGCAGTTCGACTGCACCGAGCAGTCGCCGCAGCCTTCGCACACCGCGTCGTTGATCACGACGCGTTTTGCCGGGTCCGGATACGTGCCGCGCTTGCGGCGGCGGCGCTTCTCGGTCGCGCAGGTCTGGTCGTAGATCAGGATCGTCGTGCCCTCGATCTCGCGCAGCTCGCGCTGCACGTCGTCGAGCTGGTCGCGGTGATGGATCGTGACGCCCGGCGCGAGCAGCGACTTCGTGTCGTCGTACTTCTCCGGCTCATCGGTGACGATCACGATCTTCTTCGCGCCTTCCGACGCAAGCTGGTGCGTGATCTGCGGCACCGTCAGCACGCCGTCGACCGGCTGGCCGCCCGTCATCGCGACCGCGTCGTTGTAGAGGATCTTGTAGGTGATGTTCGCCTTCGACGAGATCGCCGCGCGCACCGCGAGCAGGCCCGAATGGAAGTAGGTGCCGTCGCCGAGGTTCGCGAACACGTGCTTCTCGTCGGTGAACGGCGCCTGGCCGATCCACGGCACGCCTTCGCCGCCCATCTGGCTGAAGGTGCTCGTGCTGCGGTCCATCCACACGGTCATGTAGTGGCAGCCGATTCCCGCGATCGCGCGCGAGCCGTCCGGCACGTTGGTCGACGTGTTGTGCGGGCAGCCGGAGCAGAACCACGGCTTGCGCTCGGTCGTCACGTGCGGCTTCGCGAGCGCCGTTTCCTTCGCGTTGATCACGGCGATGCGCGCAGCGATGCGCGCGCGCACGTCGGACGGCAGCTCGAACTTCTCGAGGCGCGTCGCGATCGCCTTCGCGATGATCGCGGGCGACAGCTCGTAGTGCGCGGGCAGCAGCCAGTTGCCCATCGGCACCGACCATTCGCCGCCGGCGCCGTCCTTCTCGTCGAACTTGCCGAACACGCGCGGCCGCTGGCCGTCCGGCCAGTTGTACAGCTCTTCCTTGATCGCGTATTCGAGAATCTGGCGCTTTTCCTCGACCACGAGGATTTCGTCGAGGCCGCGCGCGAACGCCTGCGCGCCCTGCGCCTCGAGCGGCCACACGCAGCCGACCTTGTACAGGCGGATGCCGATGCGCGCGCAGGTTTCGTCGTCGAGGCCGAGGTCGATCAGCGCCTGGCGCACGTCGAGGTACGCCTTGCCGCCCGTCATGATGCCGAAGCGCGCATGCGGCGAATCGATCTCGATGCGGTCGAGCTTGTTCGCGCGCACATATGCGAGCGCCGCGTACCACTTGTAGTCGAGCAGGCGCGCTTCCTGCACGAGCGGCGGGTCGGGCCAGCGGATGTTCAGGCCGCCGTCGGGCACGATGAAGTCCGACGGCAGCACGATGTCGGTGCGATGCGGGTCGATGTCGACCGATGCCGACGATTCGACCACGTCGGTCACGCACTTCAGCGCGACCCACAGGCCCGAATAGCGGCTCATCGCCCAGCCGTGCAGGCCGAAATCGAGATATTCCTGCACATTGGACGGGAACAGCACCGGCAGGCCGCAGGCCTTGAAGATGTGTTCGGACTGGTGCGCGAGCGTCGACGATTTCGCCGCGTGGTCGTCGCCGGCGAGCACGAGCACGCCGCCGTGCTGCGACGAGCCGGCCGAGTTCGCGTGCTTGAACACGTCGCCCGTGCGGTCGACGCCGGGGCCCTTGCCGTACCACATGCCGAACACGCCGTCGTGCTTCGCGCCGGGGAACAGGTTCACCTGCTGCGAGCCCCACACGGCGGTGGCGGCGAGGTCTTCGTTGAGGCCGGGCTGGAAAACGATCTGGTGGGCGGACAGGTGCTTCTTGGCCTTCCACAGCGACTGGTCGAGGCCGCCGAGCGGCGAGCCGCGGTAACCGGAGATGAAGCCGGCCGTGTTGAGGCCGGCGGCGCGGTCGCGTTCCTGCTGGAGCATCGGCAGGCGCACGAGGGCCTGAATGCCGCTCATGTACGCGCGGCCGCGTTCGAGCGTGTATTTGTCGTCGAGCGTGACGGATGTCAGCGCGGCTTCCAGGGATGCGCGTTGGCCTGCGTCTAGCGGGGCATTCATGGATGTGTCTCCTCCACCCAGTTTGGGATCGCCAAAACTTCGAGCGCTTCGGCGACTTGTGGACGCGTCGGCAGTGGCCGGCATATTGGCCGGTTTTCAGTGATCGTAGCACTGGGATAAACCCGCCGCTCGTCGTCAAAATTGCCGGGCGGAGCGCGCTCCTGAGCAGGAATGACGCGTTACATCATGTAAAAGCATGTAAAGCTGCCTCGATCGCGGGCCGTTTGACGTTAATCTTGTCGGCCTGCCGGAGGTGCCCGTTCCTGCCGTCGTTTCGGCGCGCACGGGGAGGCTCCGGCAGTTCAACAGGAGGTGCAATGAATACACGTCATATCCAGAGTTTTCTGATCGTGTCCGCCGCGTTTTTCTCGATGACCGGCCCGGTGCACGCGCGCGGCGCGAGCGCACTCGCGGCGGCCGGCGCGCAGATGCGCCAGATCGCGCCGGCCCAGGACGCCGCCGCGCAACCGTCGGGCGGCGTGCGCGTGGCCGCGCCGCGGGCGAACGTGCGTTGATCCGGCCGCGCGGCCCAGCCGGCCGCGCCGCTGAAGCAAAAAGGGCGGGAATCCGAGGATTCCCGCCCTTTCTTTTTGAGCCGGCCGGCGCCCGCTGCCGCGGGGCGCCCGGTGCCGCATCCGTCAGGCCTTGTCCTGCACGACGCCGCGGCGGATCTGGTCGAGTTCGATCGATTCGAACAGCGCCTTGAAGTTGCCTTCGCCGAAGCCCTGGTTGCCCTTGCGCTGGATGATCTCGAAGAAGATCGGCCCGATCTGGTTTTCGGTGAAGATCTGAAGCAGCAGGTCGTCGCGCGCGCCGTCGATCAGGATCTTGCGCTTCCTCAACTCGTCCAGCGGTTCGCCGTGGTCCGGCACGCGGCGGTCGACGAGTTCGTAGTACGTGTCGATCGTGTCGAGCAGCTTCACTTCCTTGCCGCGCAGGCCGTCGACCGCGCGATAGATGTCCGTCGCGCCGAGCGCGATGTGCTGGATGCCTTCGCCGTGGTACGCGTCGAGGTATTCCTGGATCTGGCCGGCAGTGTCCGAGCCTTCCTCGTTGATCGGGATGCGGATCTTGCCGCACGGCGACGTCATCGCCTTCGACTTCACGCCCGTCACCTTGCCTTCGATGTCGAAGTAGCGCACTTCGCGGAAGTTGAACAGGCGCTCGTAGAACTCCGCCCATTCCTGCATGCGGCCGCGATGCACGTTGTGCGTCAGGTGGTCGATGTAGGTGAGGCCGTGGCCGACCGGATTCGGGTTCGCGCCGGGGATCGGCTCGAAGTCGACGTCATAGATGCTGATGTCGCCGATCGCGCCCGGTTGCGCGCCGTTCTTGCCGCGCCAGCGGTCGACGAAGTAGATCAGCGAATCGCCGATGCCCTTGATCGCCGGGATGTTCAGCTCCATCGGGCCGGTCTTGTTGTCGAAGCCCCACGCGCCGAGCTCGAGCGCATGCTGGTAGGCCTTCGCCGCATCCTGCACGCGGAACGCGATCGCGCAGATCGATGGGCCGTGCAGGCGCGCGAAGCGCTGCGCGAACGAATCCGGCTCGGCGTTGATGATGAAGTTGATGTCGCCCTGGCGGTAGACCGTCACGTCCTTGTGGCGATGGCGCGCGATCGCGGTGAAACCCATGCGCTCGAACAGCTGGCCGAGCGCCTTCGGGTCCGGCGCGGTGTATTCGATGAATTCGAAGCCGTCGGTGCCGACGGGGTTGTCCCAGGTGGGGATCTGCATCCGTGTCTCCTTTGTCGATCCGCGCCAACGGTTCAGCGCTTGCCCGGATCTCATGCTTTGCGGTCGAACGGCCTCGGCGCTTCAGCACCCGGCCCGGTTCCATACCAATAACGAAGCGCGCCGCGACGCGCGCGATGAATCAGTGCGTGCGACAAAGTGTAGCGGGCGAGCCGGGGCGAAAACTTGCGAACTTGATCGCACGTAACTACGATGGCGCAATTTCCAGTCTCGAATTCATGCTTGGGAGGCAGAACATGGCGCAAGTGGAACTCGATGCCATCGACCGGCGGATTCTCGCGATCCTTCAGGAGAACGGGCGCCTGTCGAACCAGGAGATCGCCGAACGGGTGAACCTGTCGCCGAGCCCGTGCCTGCGGCGCATCCGGCGGCTCGAGGAGATCGGCGTGATCACCGGCTATGTCGCGTTGCTGGATCCGCAGAAGCTCGGGCTCGACCTGCTCGCGTACGTCAGCGTGCGGCTCGAGAAGCGCGGCGGGCTCGCGCCGGCGCGCGCGGACGAAACGCCGGCGCGCGCCGGCGCGACGCATGCGGAGCTGTTCCGCGCGGCGGTGCAGGCGTGGCCGGAAGTGGTCGCGTGCCACGCGATGACGGGCGACATGGATTACCTGCTGCGCGTGCAGGTCGAGGACATGGCGCATTTCTCGCGCTTCGTGCAGGATCAGCTGCTGCACCACCCGTCGGTGATCGACATGAAGACGAGCTTTTCGCTCGAATGCTTCAAGGAGACGACGGCGCTGCCGATCCGCACGACGCGATAGCGCGTGCCGGCGAGTCGCCCGGCGGGCGGCGGAAGCAACGAGCGGGGAGCGATTGCGCGGAATCCGCGCGGGAGCCGGGCGCGCCGCGCAGGCAGCAGGCCTGCGGCGGGCGCCGGTGCGGCTGACGTCAGGCGGTCAGCGCGGCGGGCATCAGCGATTCGATGAACTTCGACGTGCGGTGCGCCTGGCGCTTGAGCGCGTAGTCGAACACCGCGGCCTGTTCCTGCAGCATCTCGGCGATGATCGTCGAGTGGTCGGCGGGCGCGAGCGACAGATACGCGTCGGCTTCGCCGTACGCATACTCGATCCGCATCCCGGACTTCTTCGCGATGTGCATCATCGTCGCGTTGCGCGACAGGCAATGCATGTACAGCATCGTCACGTGCGTGTTGCGGCTGCGGATCGCCGCGCGCTCGAATAGCTTCGAGCCGACGCCGCGGCCGCGTGCGCTTTCGAGCACCGACACGCCGAATTCGGCGGTGCGCTTGTCGCCTTCGGCGGGCAGGTAGGCCAGGTGGCCGACGCCGATCAGTTCGAGTTCGTGGTCGAACACGCCGAACACGGTGTCGCGGCCGAAGTCGATCGTGCGGACGTAGTTCTCGAGCACGTGGTCGGGCACCATCTGGCCGAAGCGCAGCAGGCGGTCCTCTTCATGGAGCGCGAGAAAGTGGGTGAGCATCTGCTCACGGTCTTTGGAAGCCAGTTCCCTGACGAGAACCGGCGCAGCACCGGCGGTGCCGACGACATCGGCATGGCCGTGGGTATGCGTGTTCATCGTGGGTTCCTCAATGTGTGACCGTACAGTGGGTTGTGCAACGCAACAGCATTCTACCCGACCGCAGGTCTCCGGATTGGGGAAAACCCGTACTCGTTTTCGAGGTGAAATTCTAAATACGCTTAAAAATCTTTGTAAATCACTGATTTTAAACGATTTAAAAATTCATCATATGAAATGCGCGGCCGGCTGACGCAGTGTTCCCGTCGCGCAACGCATGCTGCTTTGCGGCAATCAGGCGGGCGACGACAGGCCGTGCTCGATCATGCCGATCACCTGCTCCGCGAAGTCGCGGTAGCCGAGGCGCCCGCCCGGCTTGAGCCAGGTGAACGTCCAGTTGATCATCCCGAACACCATCATCGTCACCGACGTCTGGTTGTCCCGCGAGATCCGGTCCGGATACGCGCGCGCGAGCTGGCGCGCGAACGCGGCGACCACGTCGCGCTGGCGGTCGAGGATGATCTCGCGCTGCGCGTCCTCGAGATACTTCACGTCGTTGAGCAGCGCGACGTGGCGGCTGTGCGACGTCTCGTACTCGGCGAGGAACGCGCGCACCAGCTCCGCGAATGCTTCGCGCTCGGTCAGGCCGCGCCGCTGGCTGGCGCCCTCGACCTCGGCGATGATCAGCATCAGCCGCTTCGTGTAGCGGTCGAGCAGGTCGAACAGGATCGCTTCCTTGCTCTCGTAATAGTGATAGAGGCGCGCCTTCGACGTGCCGCTCGCGGTCGCGAGATCGGACATCGACGTGCTCGGGTAGCTCGACTGCGCGAACTTCTGGGCGGCGAGATCGAGGATCTGCTCGCGCTGGGATTCGTGATCGGGGGCTCGGGTACGGGCCATGTTCTGAGGCGGGAGATTAGCGTTGCGGCACGGCGGCGCGGGTGGCGCGCACCAGCGTGACGGGGAGGTCGGCGGCGGGGTCCTGCAGTTCGAGGCGGCCGGCGGCGGCCAGCTCCCGGCAGCGCCACAGCGCGATCGAGTCGCTGACGAACAGCCCGCCGCGGTCGGCGCCGGCCATCACGCTGCCGGCGAGCCGCCGCGCCGGCAGCCAGTCGCCGGCCGCGTGCTCGAGGATCAGCGCATCGAGGTTCGCGAAGTGGCCACTCTTGATCGTGTTGCTGATCCAGTAGCGGAGCTCGGCATCCAGGTGCTTCGCTTCCTGCCATTCGAGCGCGAGCCGGCCGATGCGCAGCACCGAGATCGGCGCGGCTTCCGGCAGCTTCGCGCGCAGCTGCGCGGGCGAGAACATGCCGGTCGCGCACGCGCGGTCCGCACGCGGCGGCGGCGTATCGAGGTCGGCATCCGACAGGCGGACTTCGTTCAGGCGCTGCGGCACATTGCGCAGATGGTAGGCGACCCGGCGCAGCAGCAGCTTGTCGCCGACGCTCGGCGCATGCCAGACGACCACCTGGCCGGTGTCCATCGCCAGCAGGTCGAGGCTTGCGAACTCGTGTTCGACTTCCGCCTTCCAGTCGGGGATCTGGTCGCCGAGCACGCGCTGCCAGAATGCCGCGCGAGCGTCCGGCGTCTCGTCGATGCCCTTGAGGGGCCCGACGGCCAGATCGTCGCGCAATCCGACGACGCGCTCGTCGCGCCCGGCTTGCGCAAGCGCCTCGTTGAGCGACGCGGCGGCGGAGCCGCCCTGAATCACGTGAATGGTACTCATCGGCCTGTCGTCAACAATAGAAAACCGCCGGCCGGTCGGACCTGACGCGGTCCGGCCGGCGGGCGGCCCCTAGTGTAAGCGAGATGTGTGACGGCGCGAAACCGTCGGGCGCAGCGACGCCGGGCCGCACCGTGCCGGGCTTGCGGCCGGTCGACGCCCCGGCTCGCGGGCGGGTCAACGTTCGTCGTAGCTCACCACGACCTTGTCGCTGACCGGATGGCACTGGCAGGTGAGCACGAAGCCGTCCTTCACCTCCTGCGCCTCGAGGGTGTAGTTCTTCTCCATCCGCACCTCGCCCTCGAGCACCTTCGCGCGGCAGGTGCAGCACACGCCGCCCTTGCACGCGTACGGCAGCGCGAGGCCCGCGCGCAGGCCGACGTCGAGCAGGCTCACGCCTTCGTACGGCAGGCGCAGCTTGCGCTTCTTGCCGTCGAGGACGATTTCGAGTTCGGCGGCGGGCGTCGCGTCGGTGATCTCGACGGCCGGCACGCCGGCCTGCGGCAGCGGGGTGCCGAAGCGCTCGACGTGGACCTTCGCCTGCGGCACGCCGGCCGCCTTCAGCGCGGCTTCCGCCGCATCCATCATCGGTGCGGGGCCGCAGATGAACGCCTCGTCGATTGAGTCGGCCGGTACGAGCGTGTCGAGGAACGCCGCGCACTTCGCCTGGTCGAGCACGCCGTTGAACAGCTCGACGTCCTGGAGGTCGTCGGACAGCACGTGATACAGCACGAAGCGGTTCATGTAGCGGTTCTTCAGGTCCTCGAGCTCCTCCGCGAACATGATCGCGTCGACGCTGCGGTTGCCGTAGATCAGCGTGAACGTGCTGCGCGGCTCCAGCTCGAGCGTCGTCTTGACGATCGCGAGCACCGGCGTGATGCCCGAGCCGCCGGAGAACGCCACGTATTGCTTGCCGTGATCCGCATTCAGGTGCGTGAAGAAGCGGCCGTCCGGCGTCATCACGTCGATCGTGTGGCCGGGCTTGAGCGTGTCGAACGCGAAATTCGAGAAGCGCCCGCCGCGCACGCGCTTGATGCCGATGCGCAGCTCGCCGTCGCGGTCGTAATCGGTGGTGCCGACGCAGATCGAGTACGAGCGGCGCGTTTCTTCACCGTCGATATGGGTTTTCAGCGTGACGAACTGCCCTTGCGTGAAACGGTAGGCGTCGCGCAGCTCGGGCGGCACATCGAACGAGACGGTCACGGCGTCGGCGGTCTCGGGCCGCACGTCGCGGATACGCAGCGGATGAAATTGCGGGGTCGCCATATTCAGTAGGGTTTGAAGTAGTCGAAGGGTTCGCGGCAGTCGACGCAGCGATACAGCGCCTTGCAGGCGGTCGATGCGAATTGGGCGAGACGCTCGGTGCGCGCGGAGCCGCAGCGCGGGCAGACCGGTGCCGCGACCGGGCGCGGCACGAAGCGGACGACGTTTTCGCGCGGCGCGGCGCTGCCGCACTGGCCGACCGGCGGTGCGATGCCGTACGCGCGCAGCTTGTCGCGCGCTTCCTGCGTGATCCAGTCGGTCGTCCACGCGGGGGCGAGCACGGTGGCGACCCGGTGCGGCGGCAGGCCGGCCTGCTGCATCGCGGCCGCGATGTCCTCGGCGATCTGCGACATCGCCGGGCAGCCCGAGTAGGTCGGCGTGATCACGACCTCGAGCTGGCCGTCGTCCGCGCGCCGGACGTCGCGCAGGATGCCCAGCTCGCGGATCGATACGACGGGGATTTCCGGGTCGGGCACCGCTTCCAGCACTTCCCATGCGCGCGCGAGCAGTGGATCGGTGGGGTGCGAAGCGGGGGCGGCGGCGGTGGGGACGGACATCGTCAGGCTCCGGTGAGTCGGTGCGTTACCAGGTCGCGCCCGGATGCTGGCGCGCGAGGCTCTGCATTTCGGCGAGCAGGTAGCCCATGTGTTCCGAGTGCTCGCCCTGCTTGCCGGTCGTGACGTGCTGGACCGGCGAGGGCAGCGCGAGGGTCGCCTCCGCGAGCGCGTCGTCGACGTCGGCGCGCCACCCCGCTTCGAGCGAGGCCGGCGCCGGGCCGATGCCGTGCGCGGCGATCGCGTCGTCGATCCGGTCCGCGGCGAAGAACTCGCGCGTGTACGGCATCAGGTAGTCGAGCGCCGCCTGCGCACGGCGGTGCGATTCGTCGGTGCCGTCGCCGAGGCGCACGAACCATTCGCGTGCGTGATGCACGTGGTAGCGGGTTTCCTTGACCGATTTCGCGGCGATCGCGGCGAGCGTCGCGTCGGACGAGGTTTCGAGCGCGGACCACACGTGCAGCATCAGCGTCGCGTACAGGAAGTTGCGCACGATCGTCACCGCGTAGTCCTTGTCGGCGTGCGCGGTGCCTGCGATCGGGCCGTAGTGCGGCAGCTCGGCGAGCGTGAAGTTCGCGAACTCGCGTTCGGTGCGGAAGTACGCGTAGTCGTCCTCGGTCTTCGCGGCGCCGGTCAGCTGGCGCTCGAGGTCGGCTGCGTGCGTATACAGCATGCGCGCCTGGCCGACGAGATCGAGGCTCATGTTGGTGAGCGCGATGTCTTCTTCGAGAATCGGGCCGTGGCCGCACCATTCGGCGTTGCGCTGACCGAGGATCAGCGCGTTGTCCGCGAGGCGCAGCACGTAGGCGAGGTGTTCGGGCGTGATCGTCATGGCGCGGGCGTTACATGTGGTTGACTTCGTCGGGCAGCGTGTAGAACGTCGGGTGACGGTAGATCTTGTCGCCCGCCGGTTCGAACAGCTCGGCCTTCTCGTTCGGATCCGACGCCGTGATCGCCGACGACGGCACCACCCAGATGCTCACGCCTTCCTGGCGGCGCGTGTACACGTCGCGCGCCATGCGCAGCGCCATCGACGCGTCGGCGGCGTGCAGGCTGCCGCAATGCTTGTGGTCGAGGCCCTGCTTGCTGCGCACGAACACTTCCCAGATCGGCCATTCCTTGTTCATCAGTCTCTCCTGGATTCCCGGATTCGATGGAGCCCGGCGCACGGGCGCCGGGGCATGCCGCTCAGGCGGCGTGTTGTTCGGCGCGGGCGCGGCGCTTCGCTTCGTGCGCGAGCGCGGCTTCGCGCACCCATGCGCCGTCCTCGTGCGCTTTCACGCGGGTCGCGAGGCGTTCCTTGTTGCACGGGCCGTCGCCGTTGACGACGCGCCAGAATTCTTCCCAGTCGATCGCGCCGTAGTCGTGGTGCCCGCGCGCGTCGTTCCATTTCAGGTCCGGATCGGGCAGCGTCACGCCGAGCACCTTGGCCTGCTCGACGGTCGCGTCGACGAATTTCTGCCGCAAGTCGTCGTTCGTGATCCGCTTGATGCCCCACTTGGCCGACTGGTTGCTGTGCACGGAATCGGCGTCGCTCGGGCCGAACATCATCAGCACCGGCCACCACCAGCGGTCCACCGCCTGCTGGACCATTGCGCGCTGCGCGTCGGTGCCCTTCATCATCGACAGCAGCGCATCGAAGCCCTGCCGCTGGTGGAACGACTCCTCCTTGCACACGCGGATCATCGCGCGCGCATACGGGCCGTACGTGCAGCGGCACAGCGGGATCTGGTTCATGATCGCGGCGCCGTCGACGAGCCAGCCGATCACGCCGACGTCCGCCCAGGTCGGCGTCGGGTAGTTGAAGATGCTCGAGTATTTCGCCTTGCCGGCATGAAGCGCGTCGATCAGCGCATCGCGCGACACGCCGAGCGTCTCGGCCGCGCTATACAGGTAGAGGCCGTGGCCTGCTTCGTCCTGCACCTTCGCGAGCAGGATCGCCTTGCGCTTGAGGCTCGGTGCGCGCGAGATCCAGTTGCCTTCCGGCAGCATGCCGACGACTTCCGAGTGCGCGTGCTGCGAGATCTGGCGCACCAGCGTCTTGCGGTACGCGTCGGGCATCCAGTCCTGCGGCTCGATCTTGCCGTCCGCAGCCATGACCGCGTCGAACCGCGCCTGCTCGGGCGACTCGGCCGCGGCGTCGAGCGGGGCGACGTTGCCGGGAATGTCGAGGGATTGCGTGTACATGGCGAGGTTCTCGTCCGGTTGAATGTGTGCGCAGTATAAACCAACCGACCGGTCGGTTAATAAATTTTTTGCGATAAATCATGCGGTGCGGGTATACGACAGGAGGGGTAATGGAGCCGCGCGCGGGAACGCGCGGCGACGCGCGGAGCCGAATGGCTTCTGCGGCACAATGCCCGCT
Organism: Burkholderia stagnalis; assembly: GCF_902830275.1. Taxonomy (GTDB): domain Bacteria; phylum Pseudomonadota; class Gammaproteobacteria; order Burkholderiales; family Burkholderiaceae; genus Burkholderia; species Burkholderia stagnalis. The sequence goes on from NZ_CADESW010000007.1 coordinate 346,157, forward strand.
TTCCGATGAGGATCTTGCCGATGTCTTTCCGTAGCAGTCTTGCCGCGGCCGCGCTGGGCGCGTCCGTTCTCCTGTCGCCGCTCGCGGCCGGCGCCGCGCCGGCGGGGTGGGTTGCCGCCTGGGCTACCGCGCTGCAGCCGATTCCGGATCTGGCGGCGCCGCCGCCGCTGTATCGCGCGCCCGACGTGGCGGGCAGGACGGTCCGGCAGATCGTTTATCCGACGGTGGCGGGCCGGGCGGCGCGGATTCGCGTGAGCAACGCGTACGGCAGCGGGCCGCTGGTCGTCGAGTCGGCAAGTCTCGCGCGCGCGGGCCAAGATGCGGCGCTGGCCGACGCCGCGCCGGCGGCGGTGCGTTTCGGCGGCAAGGCGTCGGTCACGCTGGCGCCGGGGCAGGAGATCGAGAGCGATCCGGTGGCGATCGAGGTGACGGCGGGGCGGCCGTTGGCGGTCAGTCTATATATGGGGGCACACCAGCGGATGACGGTCTGGCACCGGGTGTCGAACCAGCTGAACTATGTATCGGGGCCGGGCGATTTCACGAGGGACGCCGGCGCCGGTACGTTCCGCACCCGCTTCACCCAATATGCGTGGGTGAGCGAGCTCGCGGTCGAGGCCGGGCCGGCGCGCGCGAGTGTCGCGGCGATCGGCGATTCGATCACCGACGGGCTGCGCTCGAGCCTGAACCGGAATCGCCGGTGGCCGGATGCGTTGGCGCGCCGGTTTGCGTCGTCGGGTACGGATGCGATCGGCGTGGTGAACCTGGGGATCAGCGGCAATCGGCTGCTCAGCGATTCGGCGTGCTACGGCACGTCGCTGCAATCCCGCTTCGAGCGAGATGCACTGTCGCGTGCGGGTGTGAAGGCGGCGATCCTGCTGATCGGCATCAACGACATCAACTTCGCGGCGATGCCGCCGAAAGCCGGTCTCGATTGCGACCATCCGCATACGCAGGTGACGGCGGCATTGCTGATCGACGGCTATCGCCGGCTGATCGACGCTGCGCACCGCCAGGGCGTGAAGGTGATTGGCGCGACGCTCACGCCGGCGGCGTTGCCCGCGGGGCGCGAGGCGATCCGGCTGGAAGTGAACCGCTGGATCCGGAGCGGCGGCGCGTTCGACGGGGTGGCGGACTTCGACGAGGCACTGCGTGACCCGGCGCGCCCGAGCGTTCTGCAGCGTCGCTACGACAGCGGCGACGGCATCCACCCGAGCGACGCCGGCTATGCGGCGATGGCCGATGCGGTGCCGGTCGATCGGCTGCAGGCGCTGGTTGCGGGGAAGTGACGTGTCGTGAGCGACGGGGCGCTCTATACGCTCTATATATAGGAGCGCCCCGTGCGCGGCAGCGCACGGGGTTTTTTTGAATTTATTTCGCGCACCCCCTTGCGCTGGCGGCGCGGGATGCCTAGAATCACGCCTCTTTCGCGCTAACGGCAACGCGGCGCGGAAGGGGGAAGCGAAGTTGGTTGGATGCCCTGTTGGGCGGCCGGCCGGCGCAGGAAGATGAACCCCGCAGTCGCAACGAAGTAGTTAAAAAAGTTGTTGACGAACTGCGAAACAGTGTTCATAATCTCGTTTCTCTGCTGCTGACAACGCAGCGCTGCTGAGAAGGAAGAACTTCTCGCAGAAACGTTCTTTAAAAATTAACAGCCGATAAGTGTGGGCGCTTGATGGCAGCGAACCGATCCTCGGATCGGATAGCAAAAGTATCAAGAGTCTCACACTAAAGTAAGTCA
>NZ_CADESW010000008.1 GCF_902830275.1 Burkholderia stagnalis
TGACTTACTTTAGTGTGAGACTCTTGATACTTTTGCTATCCGATCCGAGGATCGGTTCGCTGCCATCAAGCGCCCACACTTATCGGCTGTTAATTTTTAAAGAACGTTTCTGCGAGAAATTCTTCCTTCTCAGCAGCGCTGCGTTGTCAGCAGCAGAGAAACGAGATTATGAACACTGTTTCGCAGTTCGTCAACAACTTTTTTAACTACTTCGTTGCGACTGCGGGGTTCATCTTCCTGCGCCGACCGGCGCCCTGCAGGCATCCGACCAACTCCGCTTCCCCCTTCCGCGCTGCGTTGCCGTTAGCGCGAAAGAGGCGTGATTCTAGGCATCCCGCGCCGCAAGCGCAAGGGGGTTCGCAAAAATATTTAAGAGGCCTCGCACGCCCCCGCCGCCTCAACCAAATGATCAATGAACGCCCGCGCGGTCGCCGGCAAGTGCCGGCGCTGCGGATACGCAGCATAGAGTTGTAGCGGCGCGGCCGGCCTGTCGAGCGCAACCCGCACCAGTTCCCCGCGTTCGATCAGGTCGCGGCACGCGGCCTCGACGACGATCGCAAAACCGACCCCGCACCGCGCGGCTGCCAACGCGAGCGTGCCACTATCTACTCGCAACCGCTCCTGCACACGCAAACTGGTCGGATGCCCGCCCGCGCCGACGAATCGCCATGGCCGCCCCTCGAGCACACCGACGGTAGTGCCTCGAGCGCCTCGATACGCACGGGGCTGCCATGCGCGGCAATCACCGACGGCGCCGCGACAACCACGCTCGGCAGGCTCAACATCGGCTTCACGACGCACGCGCTGTCCGGCAGGCGCCGCGGCCGACAACGACTGCCAGGTCGAGATCCTCGAGCCCTGTTTCCAGCCCGGCGAGACTCGTCGAGCAGCGCAGGTCCACGGCCGGATGCCGGCACGCGAAGTCGGCCACGGCCGCGCCGAACAGCTGCGGACCGATTTCGCTCGGCAGGCTCACGCGCAGCCGGCCCTGCAAGCGGGACTGCTCGGACGCAAGCGCATCGAGCGTTTCGTCGAGCACATCGAGCATCGGCCCGCACCGCTCGAACAGCAGCCGGCCCGCGTCGGTCAGCGTCAGGCCGCGCGCGTGCCGCTCGATCAGGCGCGTCGGCAGGCTCGCCTCCAGTTGCGCGACATGCCGGCTGACATTGGCATGGCATCGACCTACATCCGCCTCGTCGCGGCGTCCTCCGTGAGCGCAGCCTTCCCCGCTCCGGACCGTCGCACCGGTTTCAGTGCGCTGCAAACGGCCGCAACCCATTTCGGCACGACGCTCGCGTTCGCGCTGGGCGCCTGGATGCTCGACGGCCACGCGGTGATCCGGGCCGGCATCGCCCCGCTGCTGTGGGCCTGCCTCGTCGGCTCGCTTGCGTTGCCGGCCTATCTTTGGTGGTTGCGCGCGCACGCGTAACGGCGCATCGCGCCATGTCACATCGATGAAACGATTCTCCACCGCATTCCGGCCCGGTCGATCAAAACTGAAACGTTTTTGGCGGCCAAGCTTTCATTACGTCAAGTTACTTCTTGGAAATCAGGCGTTTGCGGCACCTGGCACGGTGTTCGCATGATCCGCCCTCGGCAGGGCTGCGCGCGGGTCATGGCGATCGTTGCATGCGCAGCCGGTCCATCGTGCGCTGCCGTCCCGCTCCCGCAAGCCGGGCCGGCCACGCCCCCGTTCGATCCATTCTGTCACGCGCCGCATGACGCGGCCGCGTCGGGAGGACACCATGCATCCCCCTGGATTCAAACGCTCGTCACGCTGGCCACGCGTGATGCTCTGCAGCCTGTTCCCGGCGCTGATCGCCGCCACGGCGATCGCGCCGCCGAACGCACTCGCGGGCGGCAAGGTCGCGCCGCGCGGCCACGCCCAGGCGCCGTCCGGCAAGGAAGGCTGGGGCAAGCCCCAATACCCGCCATCGGGCCCGCACCCGGGCGACACCGTCAACAAGTCGGCGACGAACAATCGGATACCGAAGCAATAAAGACAGGCACCACACCATTTTTTCGAATTGTCGGGGGACTCGTCCGAATCATCGGACACGATGCGTGAGGTTTGACATGAGCGCTTTGCGAACCCTATTCCGTCAGTTCAGGCATGTGGCGCGCTGTATCGTCGCGGCAGCACTCCTGGCCGCGGCCGGCGTCAGCCATGCAGTGCCGAGCGATGCCCAGATCGACCTGAAGATCCTGATCATCGCGAGCCAGCAGGCCGGCAGTTCGCCCGAGCTGGCAGCCGCCCGATCGATCCTCGATCGCGTGGGCATTCCGTATACGATCTACACGTACGACACGAACAACCCGACGCTGCCGCCGCTCGAAACCGGCAACCACGCGCTGTACCAGGGGATCGTCCTGCCGGTCAGCGACTACCGCTACATGAACCCGTTCGCCGGCGGCGCGCTTGCGCAGACGCTCGCGCGCTACCAGTTCAAGTACAACGTCCGGCTTGCGAGCTTCTATACGTGGCCGGGCGACAGCGCCTGCCTGCAGTACGTGAACTACCAGGACACGACCGCGACGCCGCTGTCGTCGCTGCTGACGTCGTCGGGGCAGGCACTGTTCCCGTACATGAACGCCGGCACGTCCACGAGCAGTCCGCTCACGATCTCGAACGCGTGGACGTACTTCGCATCGCCGGCCAGCCCGCTGCCGACCGGCACGACCGTCACGCCGATCGTGCAGGCCACGGGCCCGGGCAACGCGACGTACTCGATCGGCGCCACCTGCCTGTTCGCGAACACGACGCCGCTCACGGGCGACAGCACGACGCGCGAGACGATGTCGCTGATGTTCGACAACAGCCAGTACCTGACGCACTCGATCACGCTGTCGTACGGGATCGCGAACTGGCTCACGCGCGGCCTGTTCCTCGGCAGCCGGCACGTCTACATCGATCCGCAGGTGGATGACAACGGCATTCCCGACGAGATCTATCCGTACGCGCAATCCGACTCCACCGGCCTGTGGTACGACGTCCGGACCGGCGCCACGACCAGCACGAGCCCGCCCGGCCAATGCCCGCTCGGCTCGACGAGCCCGGCGACGGGCCTCACCGGCTGCGAGTACCGCACCACCGGCGCGGACTTCACCAACATCGTGAACTGGCAGTCGCTCGTGAACCTGACGACGCCGAACGCGTCCGCGGTCAAGCTTACGCTCGCGTACAACGGCGAAGGCTACGGCAAGGCGTTCGGCGGCCAGGGTTTCTACCCGCCGAGCGGCACGGATTCGCTGTCGCTGCAGACCGCGCTGCTGCAACGCAATTTCAAGTGGATCAGCCACACCTACGACCACGAACTGCTGGATCCGCCGTACACGACCACCGCCGCGCAGGTCACGGCCGAGATGCAGAAGAACCTGACCGTCGCGAACCGGTTCGGCTTCACGACCTTCAGCGCAAGCACGCTGGTGACGCCGGAAATTTCCGGCCTGTACAACCCGACGACGCTCGGCGCACTCGCGTCGTTCGGCACGCGCGTGCTCGTCTCCGACAGCTCGAAGCCGACGCCGCCCGTCGGCACGGCCGGCTGCCCGGTGAACAACGGCGGGGTGGCGTGGCCGCTGCCGGCGTTCAACGCGGGCAAGTACAGCTGCGTGAACCAGACGATCTTCGAGGTGCCGCGCTATGCGACCGCGCTGTTCTACAACGTGTCGCAGCCATCGGAATGGGTTGCCGAATACAACTACTTCTATGGCGCGAACGGGATCGACCCGACCCGCTGGGGCTATGACCTGACCTACGCTCAGGTGCTCGACAAGGTGTCCGACCAGCTCGTCGTCTACCTGCTCACGTACGACAACCGGCCGATGATGTTCCACCAGTCGAACCTGCGCGCATACAGCGGCACGAGCACGCTGCTCGGCGACCTGCTCAACGCGACGTTCACGAAGTACAACAAGTACTACAAGAACCTGCCGATCCAGAGCCCGTACCTGTCGACGATCGGCACGCTCGCGAACCAGCGGATGGTCTACAACGCGTCGAACGTGGCGGCAACGCTCACGCCCGGCAAGTCGATCGTCGTCAGCGCATCGCGCTCCGACGGGCAATCGGTGGTCGTGCCGGTGACGGGCGTCACGATCGGCACGTCGACCGAGGTATACGGCGGCCAGAACATTTCGAACCTCACGCTGCTGCCGGCCACCGCCTATACGACGCAGATCACGCCGGCGCCCGCGTGGCAGTAGCCGCGCGATCGGCGCATCGCAGCGCAGCACGGACGCCCGCCGCCACGCGGGCGTCCCGCTGACTGTATCTTTCCCCCCGCGAAATCGAGGTCGATAATGTCGGTGTCCCCGCTCCGGAAGGAGAGCTGCCATGACCGACCACGCTTCGTCGCCGGGCGACCCCGATCTCGCTCAAGGCATCCCGCTGGCCGACCTTCCCGACGGCGGCATGGTGACCGGCCATGTCGGCGATGCGCCGGTCCTGCTGGTGCGCCGGGCAGGCACGTGCTTTGCGGTGGGCGCGACCTGCACGCATTACGGTGCGCCGCTCGCGGACGGGCTCGTGGTCGACGACACGATCCGCTGCCCGTGGCATCACGCTTGCTTCAGCCTGCGTACCGGCGAGGCGCTCCGCGCGCCGGCGCTGTCCGGCCTGACGTGCTGGCGCGTCGAGCAGCGCGACGGCAAGGTCTTCGTGCGCGACGCGTTGCCTGCCGCCGCACCGCCCGTCTCGCCGGCCGCCTCGCATCCCGCATCGGTGGTGATCGTCGGCGGCGGCGCGGCCGGCAACGCCGCGGCACAGACATTGCGGCAGCAAGGGTATCAAGGCGCCGTCACGCTGCTGAGCGCCGATCCTGCATTGCCGTACGACCGGCCGAACCTGTCGAAGGACTACCTCGCCGGCACCGCGCAGGCCGACTGGCTCCCGCTGCATGCGCCGGAGTTTTACGCGGAGCGGCAGATCGACGTGCGCTGCGGCGCGCGTGCGGTCAAGCTCGACCCCCGACAGAAAATCGTCACGCTCGCCGATGGCGGCCAGCTTGCGTACGACGCGCTGCTGCTCGCCACCGGCGCTGATCCGATCCGCCTCGCGGCGCCCGGCGCGACGCTGCCGCACGTGGCCGTGCTGCGCACGCTCGCCGATTGCGATGCGCTGATCGCGCGCGCCGGCAGCGCGCGCCGATGCGTCGTAGTGGGCGCCAGCTTCATCGGGCTCGAGGTCGCGGCCGCGCTGCGCACGCGCGGCGTGGAAGTCCATGTGGTCGCGCCCGAAGCGCGCCCGATGGAGCGCGTGCTCGGCGCCGCGCTCGGCGACATGGTCAAGGCGCTGCATGAAGCGCACGGCGTGACCTTCCATCTCGGCGCGACGGTCGCGGCGATCGAAGCGGATCGCGTGACCCTGTCGACCGGCGCCGCACTGGCCGCCGAGCTGGTCGTGACCGGCATCGGCGTGCGCCCCGATATCGCGCTCGCGCAGGACGCGGGCCTCGCGATCGATCGCGGCGTGACGGTCGACGCGTTTCTGCAAACGAGCGTGCCGGGCATCTATGCCGCAGGCGACATCGCACGATGGCCGGACCCGAGAACCGGCGAGCGCATCCGCGTCGAGCACTGGGTGGTCGCCGAGCGCCAGGGCGCTGCAGCCGCGCTGAATATCCTCGGCCAGCGCAAGCCGTTCGCGGCGGTCCCGTTCTTCTGGAGCCAGCACTACGACGTGGCGATCAACTACGTCGGGCACGCGGAGCACTGGGATCGCATCGATGTCGACGGCGATCCGGCCGCGCACGACTGCACCGTCACGTATTGGCGCGACGGCAAGCCGCTCGCGGTCGCGACGGTCGGGCGCGACCGCGCGAGCCTCGATGCGGAAGCCTCATTCGAACGACAGACGCCGGCGTGACGCGCGCGCGTGCCGAAAGCAGGAGGATCTGCAACATGACGACGAGGTTCAAGACGGGCGACCGGGTCACGTGGAATTCCGCGGCCGGCCACGTGACGGGTACGAGCATCGCGATTCATACGCCGGATTGCGATTACAAGGGCCATCGGCACCACGCGTCGCCGGGCGATCCGCAGTACGAGACCAGGAGCGACAGGCCCGACCCCGTCGCCGCGCATCGCGGCCGCGTGCTCCCGCGCGTTTCCGGAAAGGGGGACGCGTGAAGCTGCCATTCTTCACGATCGGTCATTCCGACCGCACGCTCGACGACTTCATCGGCATGCTGACCGACGCCGACATCGCGCTGCTCGCGGATGTCCGCAAGATGCCGCGCTCCCGAACCAACCCGCAATACAACGAAACGACGCTCCCGGTCGCGCTCGCCGCATTCGACATCGCGTACGAACACGTCGCCGCGCTCGGCGGCCTGCGCGGCAAGACGCGGAGCGTGTCCGACGACGTCAACGGCTTCTGGACCAACGACAGCTTTCATCGCTACGCCGATTACGCGCTCACCGAGGCGTTTCGCGCGGGCCTCGACCACCTGATCGAGCAAGGGCGCCGGCAGCGCTGTGCGGTCATGTGCGCGGAAGCCGTGTGGTGGCGCTGTCACCGGCGCATCGTCGCCGACTACCTGATCGCGCGCGGCGAGACCGTCTTCCATATCATCGGGCCGAACCGTCTCGAGCCTGCCCGCCTCACGCCGGGCGCCGTCGCTCAGCCCGACGGCACGATCGTGTATCCGCGCGCGGCCGACCACACCGGCGAGCCGGATCCCGGCGAACTCCCTCACGGTTGAATCCGGGATGCGGCGACGCGAACGGCCCACGCTTCCGGCGCCCGCGATCCTGCATTACCATCTTGCGTCCGCCGCGACTGCCCGCCCCCGGCATGCCGGCCTCGTCCACCACCCGCTCCCGCACCGATGCTCACGCTCGTCATCCTCGCCGGCCTCTGGGCCGGCCTGCAGAACTCCCTCGCCGGCGGCGGCTCGTTCGTCACGCTGCCCGCGCTGATCGTGTCGGGCATGTCGCCGCTGGCCGCGAACATCACGTCGACGGTCGCGCTGTTTCCCGCGCAGGTCACGACCGGCTGGGCCAGCCGCCAGATGGTGCGCGGCGCGGGCAAGCTGCCGTTTCGTGCGCTGTTCATGATCAGCATCGTCGGCGGCGCGCTCGGCGGCCTGCTGCTGCTGAAGACCCCGTCGTCGATCTTCTCCCGGCTCGTGCCGTGGCTCGTGCTGTTTGCGACGGCCGTGTTCGCGTGGGGCAGCTTCTTTCGCAAGCCGAGCCAGGAAACCGTCCATCTCGGCCCGGTGACGACGGCAATCGCGCAGTTCGCGATCGCGATCTACGGCGGCTACTTCGGCGGGGGGATCGGCTTCCTGATGATGGCCGCGCTGACGATGGCGGGCCTGTCGCCGCGTCACGCGGCATCGACGAAGAACGCGCTCGCGGGCGTGATGAACGCGTCGGCGGTCGTGCTGTTCCTGACCTCGCCGCTGCTGCACTGGCCCGCCGCGCTCGCACTCGGCGGCGGCGCGATCGTCGGCGGCCTGCTCGGCTCGTGGGCGCTGCACCGCGTCAACGAGCGGATTCTGCGGATCGGCATCGTGTGCATCGGCGTCGCGCTGACGATCGGGCTGTTCGCCAAGCCGTTCTGACCGGCGAAGTCACCGGCCGGCGCCGGGGCCCCGCCCCCGCTCAGCCGAACGGCCGCACGCCGATCAGCCAGCCGTGCAGGAACAGCGCGAACACGGCCCAGATCACGAGGCCGGCGACGATCGCGATCGCATCGCCGGACGTCTTGCCGGCCGGGTAGCGCACGCCGTCCCGGCGATCGCGCGCGCGCGACACCACGAAGCTCGCGAGCGACCAGACGAAGAACGCGCCGAACAGCACGACCGCATGCAGCGTGCCGTTCGCGAGCAGGTGCGCGACCGCCCACACCATCACGCCGGCCACCATCGGATGCCCGACGAGCGCCTTGATGCGGTTCGCCGGCACGTGCGACGCCGCGATCAGCACGAACGCGATCGCGGTCAGCATCCCGGTCAGGTGCCGCACGCCGGCCGGCGACACCCACAGCAGCGTCGCGCCGCCGCGCGCGATGCCGTAGCCCCAGACGATCAGCACGAAACCGACGAGCGACGCGACCGAATAGCGCGCCTTCCAGCCCTTCTCGCCGAGACGGGCGATCTGCTCGGATCGCCAGCCGTCCGCGACGAGGCGGATCGAATGCACACCGAGGAAGATCGCCAAACCGAGAATCAGCACGAGCATCGGTTGTCTCCATCTGGATGGATGATGAGTGGGGAAGCGTGCCGCGTGGCGTTCTGCGCGCCGTCTGCGGGGCACGACCGCGCCGATCATAAACGCCGTGCCGCCGGTTGTGAAGCGCGGACGTCGGTGAAACCGGACCGCGGACAAGGTGTCGGGCATGCCGGGCAAACAGGCACGCGCGATGCGCTGAACGGAAAGCGGATAAATGGCCGGCCGCGACGCCCTCCGCGGCCTGCGCTGTCATGTCGCGCGCTTGGGCTTCGGCTTGCGCTTCGCCGGCCGCGGGCCGGCCAGCAGCGCGGCGCGATATGCGCCGCGGCACCAGTCGAACAGCGCGCCCGCGTCCTCGAGCACGTCGGCCGGCGTTTCGTAATAGCCCTCGAGCGCGACGGTGCGCGTGCGCCCCGGATAGGAGAACGGCCCCATCCCCGCCGCGACGAACGCCGGGCGGTTGACGTCGTCGACACGCAGGAACAGCGACCCGCGCGACATGAAGCCGAACATCACGCCGTCGATCCGCAGCGATGCGCCGCTGAAGAACCGCGCGACCTCCACCGCGCCGAGGCTCGCGAGCTGATACGCGATCTCCTCGCCGTGCGCCTTCTCCGACTGCCAGCTCACGCGCGCTCCGTGCAGCGCTGCGTCCACGCGTCGAGTTCCGCGTCGGCGAAACCAACGGCCGCCGCGCTGTCGCGGATCTGCCGCCAGGTCGCCGGGTCGACCGGAATCCCGTCCGCGCCGCGCACGGCGCGGCTTGCCTCTTCCGGCTCGCCGGGCATCCGCACCGGCGCGTCGCCCACCTGCGGCGACGCCTTCGCCCACGCGACGAACGCGTCGGCTTCGCGCTGCGCATCAGCCGCGTCGAACGCCTGCGGATCGATCAGCACCGACAGCATCCCGTTAACGATCGCGCTCGTCTTCTGCAGCGTGCCATCGTGCGTCGTGTGCCCGCCGACCAGCGCGCCGCCGAAGATCTCGCACATCGCCGCGAGCGCATAGCCCTTGTGCAGGCCGAACGGCAGCAGCGCGCCGAACGGCTGCTCGTGCATCACGGCCGGATCGTCGGTCGGCCGACCGCGATGGTCGATCAGCGACCCGGCCGGCACGCGCTTGTGCTGGTTGTACGCGACGCGCGTCTTGCCGTACGCGATCGCGCTCGTCGCGAAGTCGAGCAGCAGCGGCGGCTTGCCCGCGCGCGGATAGGCCGCGCAGAAAGGATTCGTGCCGAAACGCGGATCGGCGCCGTTCAGCGGCGCGACCAGCAGGTCGCCCGGCACGTTGACGAAATGGAACGACACGAGGCCCGCGCGCGCGCATTGCTCGGCCCAGTGGCCGATGCGGCCGAGGTGATGGACGTCGCGCAGGCCGACCGCGCAGATGCCCATCCGCCGCGCCCGCTCGATGCCCTCGACCATCGCCTCGAACGCGATCACCTGGCCGAAGCCGCGCCCGCCGTCGATCGTCAGCACCGCGCCCGCGTCGCGCACGATCGCCGCATGCGCGTTCAGCGCGAGCTGCCCTTCCCGCCACGACGCCACGTAGTTCGGGATCGTGCCGATCCCGTGCGAATCGTGGCCCGCGAGGTTCGCGCCGACCAGATGATCGGCGACGAGCCGCGCCTCGCGCTCGCTGCTGCCCGCCCGCGCCCAGATCGCGGCAACGAACGCGTGCAGCTGATCGGCATGCATGCGCAGCGGGTCGGTGGCGGGCGGCTGGTGCGGTTCGCTCATCGGCGTGTTTCCTCGCGGGTGGGATCGGTGCTCGGGCGGTCAGCCGCTCAGCGCGCGGAAGCGATCACGTCGGCGACGGCCGCCGTGAGCTTCTTCGCATACGGCACGTGCAGGAACTCGTTCGGGCCGTGCGCGTTCGACTTCGGCCCGAGCACGCCGCACACCATGAACTGCGCGGCCGGGAAGCCGGCCTGCAGCACGTTCATCAGCGGGATCGTGCCGCCGAGGCCCATGTATGCGCAGTCCGCGCCGAAGTGGCGGCGCGACGCGGCGTCGAGCGACGACGCGAGCCACGGCGCGAGATCGGGCGCCGCCCAGCCGGTCGCCGCGCCCGCGTCGGGCTTGAACGTGACCTTCGCGTTGTACGGTGGATCGAGCTCGAGCAATGCCTTCAGCTGCTGCACGGCCTGCGCGGCGTCGACGAGCGGCGGCAGGCGCAGCGAAAGCTTGAACGCGGTGCGCGGGCGCAGCACGTTGCCCGCGTCGGCGAGCGGCGGCAGGCCGGCCGCGCCGGTCACCGACAGCGACGGCCGCCAGGTCGAGTTCAGCAGCGCCTCGCGCGGGTCGGTCGTGGTCGGCAGCACCGGCTTGCCGTCCGCGCCGCACGCCCACGGCAGCCCCTTCCACACGGCATCGCCGAGGATCGCGGCGGTGGCGTCCGCTTCCTGCAGGCGGCTCGCGGGAATCTCGCAATGGAACGCGCCCGGCAGCAGGTTGCCGTTCTTCGCATCCTCGAGCCGTTCGAACAACTGGCGCATCACGCGGAAGCTCGACGGCGCGATGCCGCCGAACACGCCCGAATGCACGCCCTCCTCGAGCACCTCGACCTGCAGGTCGCCGGACACGAGCCCGCGCAGCGACGTCGTCAGCCACATCTGGTCGTAGTTGCCGGCGCCGGAATCGAGGCACACGACGAGCGACACCTGGCCGAGCCGGTCGCGCAGCGCGTCGACGTACGGCAGCAGGTCGTAGCTGCCCGACTCCTCGCAGGTCTCGATCAGGCCGACGCAGCGCGGCCGCTCGACACCCTGCTCGTCGAGCGCACCGAGCGCCGCGAGGCTCGCGTAGATCGCGTAGCCGTCGTCCGCGCCGCCGCGGCCGTACAGCTTGCCGTTCTCGTACTTCGGGGTCCACGGGCCGAGATCCGCGCGCCAGCCGTCGAATTCGGGCTGCTTGTCGAGGTGGCCGTACAGCAGGATCGTGTCCGTGCTGCCCGAGCGCGTCGCGGGCGTCTCGAAGAAGATCACCGGCGTGCGGCCCGGCAGGCGCACGATCTCGAGCTTCAGGCCCTTGACCGGCTGGCGTTCGGCCCATTGCGCGGCATCGGTGACGACACGCTCGAGATAGCCGCGCTTCGCCCAGTCGGGGTCGAACGCAGGGCTTTTCGCGGGGATCGCGATGTAGTCGGTCAGGGCATGGAGGATTTCATCGTTCCACTTGCGCTCGACGAAGGTCACGAGCTTGTCATGGTCGAGGACGGGGGTAGTGTCGACGGAAGTCATGGTGGGGTGCCTGGATCGGGCTGACGAAAACCAGGATGATACGCCGACGGCCGCGCCCCGCTCCTTCAGCCGGCGTTCAGCGCGCCGCCGGGAACGCCGCGCCGAGCCCCGCGGCGCACGCGAGTGCGTCGTCCCACAGGCGGCGCGTCAGCGCACCGGCATCCTCGTCGCGCGCGAGCGCCGCCGCCTCGCCGGACCACAGCAGCGAGAAGTCGTCGCGGCCCTGCCGCTCGAGCGCGCCGCGCAGCGGATCGACCGCCGCCGTCGCGAGCGGAAACGCGGGCGCGAGCGCGCTCATCGGCCCCTGCTCGCGCATGAAGCGCGTCATCAGGCCGCGCGCGGGGCGGCCGGTATACAGATTGGTCACGCGCGTGCCGTCGTCGCGCGCCGCGCGCACCGCCGCCTGATGCAGCGCGGAACGGCCGGCCTGCGGCGTCAGCAGGTAGCCGGTGCCGATCTGCACGGCCCGCGCGCCGAGCGCGAACGCGGCCGCGATGCCGCGGCCGTCGGCGATCGCGCCCGCCGCGATCACCGGCGCACGCACCGCATCGACGACCTGCGGCAGCAGCGCGAACAGGCCCGGCTGCGCATGGATGTCGTCGGTCAGGAACATGCCGCGATGGCCGCCCGCTTCCGCGCCTTGCGCGACGATCGCGTCGACGCCGCGCGCATCGAGCCAGCGTGCCTCCTCGACCGTCGTCGCCGACGACACGACCCGCGCCCCGGTGCGCCGCACCCGCTCGAGCAGCGCGTCGTCCGGCAACCCGAAGTGAAAGCTCACGACGGCCGGCCGCAGATCCTCGACCACCGCGCACATCGCGTCGTCGAACGGCGCGCGGCCGGGGCCGCCCCGCACGTCCGCCGGATCGAGGCCGGCCTCCGCGTAGTAGCCGGCGAGCGCCGCGCGCCAGCGTGCCTCGACCGCATCGTCCGGGGCGGGCGGCGTGTGACAGAAGAAATTGACGTTGAACGGCGCCGCCGTGCGAGCGCGAATCGCCGCGATCTCGTCGCGCAGTTGCTGCGGGCCGAGCGCCGCGCAAGCGAGCGAACCGAGGCCGCCGGCTTCGCACACGGCGATCGCAAGCGGGCTGAACGAACCGACCATCGGAGCCTGTATCAACGGCAGGCGGGAAGGCAGCGGCGCGCCGCATGCCGTGTGCGTGTCGTGGTCGGGAGCAGGATCGATGAGGGTCATGGCAGGCCGGATTCGATGGTCAAGGAATTTTCGATCATACGCCGCTGGCGGCGTTTCGCGGCCGGCAAGGCCGGCTGTGCAAGCGCTGCGCCGGCGTGCGCGGTCGGCCGCCCGTCGCGCCCGTGCGGCGGCCGCTATCGCGGCGTGCAGCGGCGCCACGCACCCCGGCGCCATCGCGGCATTCCCCCGGCATTGAGATTTCGTTGAGATTTCTTGAGGTTCGTTCGTCCATTAAATATCGTGCAGCGCCGGCCTCATCCGGCAATTCGTACCGCAAGTGACTTCCTTGGAATCCGATTTGATCAATTCACGACAACCGCTGACGATGGACAGCATTTTTCGGCGCCAGCCGGCTCAAGGTAATTGAAATGAATTTCAGAAAATTGGCACCGCTCGTCGTCGCACTGGCATTGGCCGGTTGCGGCGGCGACGCAACCGTTTCGTCTTCGCTGCCGCCGGACGAAACGACAACGCAGCAACAAGCCGCGTTGGCGAACATGAACGAAGCGACCTCCAGCAAGCTCGACGCGTTGCTGGCGATACGCGCCGCGCATCCGGACGGCGACGTCGGCCAGCTCGTCGATGCGTTGTCGCGCGAGTTCCTTGGCACGCCTTACCGAGGCGACATGTTGAAAGGGTCCGCGACCACGCCGGAACAACTGGTGATCGACTTCAGCGGACTCGATTGCTTCACCTATCTCGACTATGTCGAGGCCGCAAGAAAGGCGACGACGAAAGCCGATTACGCCAGCCGTCTCGTCCGCACGCGCTACGTGAACGGCGACATCGGCTTCACGCACCGCCGCCATTTCTTCACCGACTGGGCCAACCAGCCGCAACTGCTGGCCGACGACGTCACCGCCTCGATCAGCGTCCACGCCGTCACGATCCCGAAGCAGCTCAACAGGAAAGCCGACGGCGGCACCTACCTGCCGGGATTGCCGGTCGTCTCGCGCGATATCGTCCATATCCCGAGCGAATTCGTCGATGACTACGTCGTCAGCCGGCTGCGCACCGGCGACTTCATCGGCTTTTACGCGAAAGCGGACGGTCTCGACGTCACGCACGTCGGCTTCTTCATCGAGACGCGCGATGGGCCGATGCTGCGCAATGCGTCGTCGAAGAAAGCCAATATGAAAGTCGTCGATACGCCGTTTCTCGAATACGTGAAGAATACGCCCGGCATCGTGGTGCTGCGACCACGCGCCTGAGCGATGCCGCCGCCGCGACCGGCGCGCCGACTGGCGGCGCTCGCGGCGGCGCTCGCGATGCGGATCTGTTACGGATCGATTCGCACCTGCGGCGGCGGCCCGCGCCCTCGACCCTCCCCTCTCCTTCCGAAGACGCCCGACATCCGGCATCGAGGCGACCGCGCCCCGGCACGCGTGTCCCGGGCGAACCTTCCGCCCTTCAAATCCCCGCATCTCAACGAAACGTCAATTCGTTTCGATTTATTGAATGATCGCCGTCAAACGTCCTTTGAATAGGACGTCAGGCGTCACTTTTATTGACAGCAAGGCGATAACATCCGGGCAAACAAACTCACTGGCCGCGCGTCATTGCACGGCCGCCGGCGTCATTCCCGCCGTTCCCTGCCGCCCAACCCACGGAGGCTCGCATGTCCGAGGCCACATCTTCTCCCGCTGTCACCACCGACACGTCCGCGCCGAAAATCGGCGTGATCCCCGCCACACTGATGGTCGCCGGCAACATGATGGGCTCCGGCGTCTTCATGCTGCCCGCGAACCTCGCCGCGACCGGCGGCATCGCGATCTTCGGCTGGCTGATCACCGTGGTCGGCGCGGTGTCGCTCGCGCTGGTGTTCGCGAAGCTCGCGGCGATCGACCCTGTCGCAGGCGGCCCGTACGCGTATGCGCGCAAGTCGTTCGGCCCGTACATGGGCTACCAGACCAACCTGATCTACTGGCTCGCGAACGTGCTCGGCAACGTCGGCCTCGCGGTCGCGGGCCTCGGCTACCTCACGCACTTCTTCCCGGTGCTGAAGGATCCGCTCGTGTTCGCGCTCGCGCAGATCTTCGTGATCTGGCTGTTCACGTACGCGAACATCCTCGGGCCGAACGTCGTCGGCAAGGTGCAGTCGGTCACGACGATCTTCGCGCTGGTGCCGATCCTCGGCATGGCCGTGTTCGGCTGGTTCTGGTTCAGCAAGGACGTCTATTTCGCGGGCTGGAACGTGTCCGGCGCGAGCAGCTTCAGCGCGATCGGCGCGACGCTGAACTTCACGCTGTGGGCGTTCATCGGCGTCGAGAGCGCGTCGGTGTCGGCGGGCGTGGTCGAGAACCCGTCGCGCAACGTGCCGATCGCGACCGTCGGCGGCGTCGTGCTGGCGGCCGTCTGCTACGTGCTCAGCTCGACGGTGATCATGGGGATGATCCCGAACAAGGCGCTGCTCGCGTCGAGCGCGCCGTTCGCGGACGCCGCGCGCCTCGCGCTCGGCAACACCGCCGCGAACGCGGTCGCGCTGTGCGCGGCGCTCGGCTGCCTCGGCTCGCTCGCGGGCTGGACGCTGCTCGTCGGCCAGACCGCGAAGGCGGCCGCCGACGACGGCCTGTTCGCCGGCGTGTTCGCGCGCGTCAACTCGAAGAACGTGCCGTCGGCGGGCCTCGCGATCGTCGCGGTGATCATGTCGGTGCAGGTGCTGGCGACGATGTCGCCGAGCGCGAGCGAGCAGTTCGGCAAGATCGCGTCGATCGCGGTGATCATGACGCTGCTGCCGTACATCTACTCGTGCATCGCGATCAAGGTGCTCGGCTACGGCAAGATGCCGTCGCACCAGTTCACGTTCTACACGATCGTCGGGCTGATCGGCGCGCTCTACGCGCTGTGGGCGATGGTCGGCTCCGACGGCCAGCAGACGCGCTGGTCGCTGATCTTCGTCGTCGCGACGATCGTGTTCTACGAGCTGTCGATCAACCGCCAGCGCGAGATCGAGGAAACCCACGTGCATCCGGGCGGCCGCTCGCCGCGCTGGGTGCGCTACGTCGCGCTGTCCGTCACCATCGCCGCGCTCGCCGCGACCTTCTGGATCTCCGTGGGCCGCCATCAGGCCGACATCCTTCACGCCCGTTCGCCGATCGCCGCGGCGGGCGCCCAAGCAACCCAGCAAACGGGGGAATAACACATGACCGCTTCCTTGACCCAACAGTCATTCCGTCGCCTCGGCATGAAGGCGCTGCTGGTGCAGCACGACATCGACGAGCGCACCGCCACCGGACGCGCCGCGACCGCGCTCGCCGAGGAGCTGCGCGAACGGCTCGTCGACGTCGTGATCGCGACATCCGCCGACGATGCGCGCGCGGTCGTCAACGCCGACCCGGCGATCCAGTGCCTGCTGCTGAACTGGGAGCTCGGCGGCGACGCGACCCACGCGCCGGCGCAGTCGGTGCTCGACGCGATGCGCGCGCGCAATGCGACCGTGCCGGTGTTCCTGCTCGCGAGCCGCGCGAGCGCGGCGGCGGTGCCGGTCGAAGCGATGCGCAAGGCCGACGACTTCATCTGGATGCTCGAGGACACCACCGCGTTCATCGGCGGGCGCATCGTCGCGGCGATCGAGCGCTACCGCGAAACCGTGCTGCCGCCGATGTTCCGCGCGCTCGCGAAGTTCTCGCGCGTATACGAGTATTCGTGGCACACGCCGGGCCACACGGGCGGCACCGCGTTCCTGAAATCGCCGGTCGGCCGCGCGTATTTCGAATTCTTCGGCGAGGCGCTGCTGCGCTCCGACCTGTCGATCTCGGTCGGCGAGCTCGGCTCGCTGCTCGACCACTCGGGGCCGATCGGCGAAAGCGAACGCTACGCGGCGCGCGTGTTCGGCGCGCATCGCTCGTACCATGTGACCAACGGCTCGTCGATGTCGAACCGCGTGATCCTGATGGCGAGCGTCACGCGCAACCAGGTCGCGCTGTGCGACCGCAACTGCCACAAGTCGGCCGAGCACGCGATGACGATGTCGGGTGCGATCCCGACCTACCTCGTGCCGTCGCGCAACCATTACGGGATCATCGGGCCGATCATGCCCGAGCGCCTGACCGCCGCCGCCGTGCGGCTGTCGATCGAGCACAACCCGCTCGTGAAGGGCCGCGACGGCATCGACCCGACGCCCGTGCACGCGCTGATCACGAACTCGACGTACGACGGCCTGTGCTACAACGTCGCGCGCATCGAGGAGCTGCTCGGCCAGAGCGTCGACCGCCTGCATTTCGACGAAGCGTGGTACGGCTACGCGCGCTTCAACCCGCTGTACCGAGACCGCCACGCGATGCACGGCGACCCCGCGCGGCACGACGCGAGCAAGCCGACCGTGTTCGCGACGCAATCGACGCACAAGCTGCTCGCCGCGCTGTCGCAGGCGTCGTTCATCCACATCCGCGACGGCCGCAACCCGATCGAGCATGCGCGCTTCAACGAGGCGTACATGATGCATGCGTCGACGTCGCCGCAGTACGCGATCATCGCGTCGAACGACGTGAGCGCCGCGATGATGGACGGCCCCGGCGGCGAGGCGCTGACCACCGACGCGATCCGCGAGGCGGTCGCGTTCCGGCAAATGCTCGGCCGCCTGCATGCGGAGTGCGAGGAAAACGACGACTGGTTCTTCAACGGCTGGCAGCCCGATACGGTGGTCGACCGCAAGACGGGCCGGCGCATGCGCTTCCATGAAGCGGACGAGGCACTGCTGGTCGCCGATCCGTCGTGCTGGGTGCTGCATCCGGGCGACGCGTGGCACGGCTTCGGCGACATCGAGGACGACTACTGCATGCTCGACCCGATCAAGGTGTCGATCGTCACGCCGGGCGTGTCGCCGAACGGCGGGCTGATGCCGGTCGGCATCCCGGCGACGATAGTCACCGCGTATCTCGACCGGCACGGGATCGTCGTCGAGAAGACGACCGACTTCACGATCCTGTTCCTGTTCTCGCTCGGCGTGACGAAGGGCAAGTGGGGCACGCTCGTCAACACGCTGCTCGACTTCAAGCGCGACTACGACGCGAACGCGCCGCTCGAGCAGGTGCTGCCCGATCTCGTCGCGCGCTATCCGGACCGCTATCGCAAGCTCGGCCTGCGCGATCTGTGCGACCTGATGTTCAACGCGATGAGCGACCTGAAGACGACCGAGATGATGTCGCGCGGCTTCTCGACGCTGCCGACGCCGGATTTCAGCCCGGCGGAAGCGTTCGAGCGCCTCGTGCACAACGAGATCGAGATGCTCGAGCTGTCGGAGATGGAAGGCCGCACCGTCGCGACCGGCGTCGTGCCGTATCCGCCGGGCATTCCGCTGCTGATGCCGGGCGAGAACGCGGGGCCGTCGGACGGGCCGCTGCTCGGCTACCTGAAGGCGCTCGAGCAGTTCGACCTGCGCTTCCCCGGCTTCACGCACGATACGCATGGCGTGGAAGTGGAGGACGGCGTGTATCGGATCGCGTGCATCAAGCGCAAGGCAGGCGACGCCAACACGCGCTGATCGCGTGGCGCGAGCGACGCCCCGCCGGCTTGCGGCAGGGCGTCGCGATCATCGCGCGCCCCCGGCCGGCCGTCAGCCGGCCGGTTTCTCCTGCAGTTGCCCGATCCACGCATCGAGTTGCGCGTCGCCGTCGTCGTCGAGCTTGCCCTTGAGCGCGCCGTACCACGCTTCGACTGCCTCGGCCGGTTGCGTGGCCTTGAGGATGCCGAGACTGTTCTCCAGAAACGCCGAAAAGAACGGAATCCCGCGCATGTAGAGGAACGTCGAATCGGTGATGCGCACGTGGCCATAAACGTCGCGCACCCAGGTCAGGTGCGGCAGCGCTTCGGCGAAATGGCCGCTCTGCGTCAGCGCGGAAATGAAGTGAGTGCGCGCGGTGACGTCGGATTGCTCGTGCGTTTCGTGGTTGACCTCCGCGGCCTTCTGCAGCCACGCCTCGCCGCGTTTCACTTCGCCGCACATCACCGACGTGGTCGCCAGTTGCACCGCGTTGTGCGCGCTCGGCTCCTTGTCGAACAGCGAGAGCCAGTACGGAAACGCTTCCGGGTAGCGGTGCATCGCAGAATAGGCCAGCGCGCACAGGCGGCTTGCGTCCGCGATGCGCTCGGCGTGCGGCGCGGCGGCGGCGATTGCTGCCTCGTGCCTCCCGGCCTGGAAGGCCGCCAGCGCGGGCGCCAGTTCGGGCGCGATGTCGGGTTCGTCGCGCGCGGCTTCGGGTGGCGTCTGCGGCGCGGGCGGTTCCGATGACGTCGACGCGGACGCCGCTTCCGCTTCGCGAGATTTCTTGCCGAACAGTTTTCCCAACAGGCCCATCAGGTGTTTTCCTTTTTTGTCGTGGTGCGTGCGCATCCGGCAAGGCGGGCCCTCCGCCTCGTGCCGGGCCGTCAGCATCTTACGCCACGATCCATCCCCTTCCGGTAAGCGGCCGGGCTCGTCGCCGCGATGCGCCGGAAGTGCCGGCGCAGCGACTCCTCCGATCCGAAGCCCGCGCGCATCGCCACCTGCGCGAGCGGCATTGCCGGATTCGCCTCGAGCAAGTCCTTCGCGACGTTCACGCGCTCGCGGATCAGCCACGTGACCGGCGACATCCCGGTGGCGTCGGCGAACTGCCGCTGCAGCGTGCGCGGGCTCATCGCGGCGTGCGCGGCCAGCGACGCGAGCGTATGCGGCTCGGCCGCATGCGCGCGCATCCAGTCGATCAGCCTGGCGAGCCGGTCGCTGCCGCCCGGCGCGACCGGGCGCGGCACGAACTGCGCCTGGCCGCCGTCGCGATGCGGCGGCAGCACGAGCCGCTGCGCGACACGGTTGGCGATCGCGCCGCCGTGATCGCGGCGCACGAGATGCAGCAGCATGTCGAGCCCGGCCGCCGAGCCGGCCGACGTGATCACCTGCCCCGCGTCGACGTACAGCGCGTCCGGATTCACCGTCAGCGCCGGATAGCGCGCCTGCAGCCGCTCCGCGTAACGCCAGTGCGTCGTCACGGTCAGCCCGTCGAGCACGCCCGCGGCCGCGAGCACGAACACGCCCGAGCAGATCGAGCACAGCCGCGCGCCGCGCCGGTGCGCGGCGCGCAGCTTCTTCAGCAGCGGCTCGGGCGGCAACTCGTCGGGGTCGCGCCAGCCGGGAATCACGATGGTGTTCGCGCGATCGAGCATTGCGAGCCGGTACGGCGCGGCCACCGTGATGCCGCCCGCCGCGCGCACGGGGCCCGGCTCGCTCGCGCACACCGCGAAGCGATACCAGTCGACGCCCAGCTCCGGGCGCTCGAGCGCGAACAGTTCGACCACGCAGCCGAATTCGAAGGTGCAGAGGCGATCGTAGGCGAGCGCGACGACGAGATGGTTTTGCATGGCGCAATGTTACCGGAACTTGTCAATCGCGCCACTGCCGCGCGGCACGCCGAACCGCGATACTGACCCCATGTTCATCGCGTCCCGCGCCCTTCAGGAGAAACCCCGCATGTCTTACGTCACCGACGTTCCCGCCGCCGACAGCCCCGCCGCCCTCGCGCATTTCGAAGCGTCGCTGCGCTTCGAGACCGATTGCTGGGACGTGCACGACGCGCTCGCATCCGGCGCGCCCGATTTCGTGCTGCTCGACGTGCGCAGCCCCGGTCAGTACGCCGCCGGCCACGTGCCCGGCGCGCGCAACCTGCCGCACCGCAAGATCGTCGCGGGCAAGCTGGCCGGTTATCCGGCCGATATGCTGTTCGTCGTCTACTGCGCCGGGCCGCACTGCAACGGCGCGGCCCGCGCCGCGATCCGCCTCGCGCGGCTCGGCCGGCCGGTCAAGCTGATGATCGGCGGCGTCACGGGCTGGTGCGACGAGGGTTTCGCGCTGGCCAGCGAAGCCGGTCCGACGGACAGCCTGGCCGCCTGATCGTCACCAAAAGCGCAACAATCAATTGTCTGCACGTCAACGGGAAAAGCGCGACAATCGGTCCCATTGCAGTCCGGATGGAGCAGCAACATGCAGACCGAAGTCCTGATTCAAGTCGCCGGCTCAGTCGCCGCGATCGCGCTCTACTTCCTGCCGGCGATCATCGCCGACCGGCGCCGCCGCCACGACAAGCTGACGATCGCGCTGTTCAACGCGCTGTTCGCGTGGACCGGAATCGGCTGGCTGATGACCCTCTACTGGGCCTGCCAGCCGAACCCGCACGCCGACGTCGTGCAGGACATCCTCGCGAAGCGCCGCGGCATCAGCATGCGGACCTTCTCGACCGGCCTCGTCGAACGCGTGCAGCGCCGCGTCGCCGCCCAGGAACAGTGGGCGCAGAAGCAGGGCTGCCGCTGAGTCTCCTTTCCCTTTAGCGCGCCGCCTCGAACTTCGGCATCCTGACGTTGGTCGAGGCCCGGTAGCGCCAACTCAATGCGTCGCGCGGCGGCAAGCCGCCGGCGCGCAGCAACGCCCCCACCGCCCCTGCCGTCACCGCCCGCGCGATCCGTTCGCCCGGGCAGCCGTGCGGCCCCGCGCCGAAGCCGAATGCCGGCCCCGGCGGCCGGCCCGGCACGAAACGGTGCGGGTCGCGGTGCACGGCCGGATCGCGGTTCGCCGCCGCGAGCACCACCAGGATCGCGTCGCCCGCATCGACCGTCACGCCGGCCAGCGTCGTGCGCGCCGCGACGAAGCGCCGGGTGTTCTGCACCGGCGCGTCGAAGCGCGCGACTTCCGCGACGAATGCGTCGAGCGCCGCGTCGTCGTCCACTGGAATGCCGCCGCCATCGGGATGGTGGCCGGGGTCGAGCCACGCAGCCAGCGTATTGCCGAGCCACGCCGCCGTCGCCTCGCAGGTTTGCGACAGCAGCCCGACCAGGTTCGCGATCAGCGCGCCGCTCGCGTGCCAGCCGACGTCCCGCGCCGCGTGCTGCACCGCCGCGACCAGGCTGCGGTCGTCCGTGCGCGACGCGGCGACGAGCGCGGTCATCCGCTCGAGCAGGTGCCCGGCCGCGTCGCTCGCACGGGCCAGTTGCGCATCCGTCGACAGCGGCGACAGCGCCGCGACGAAGTCGGTCACCCATGCGGCGACGCCGTCGAGCCGCGCGTCGTCGAAGCCGAGCAGGTCGGCCACCGCGCAGACCGGCACCGTCATGCACCAGGCGTCCAGCGCGTCGGGCCCACGCGCCGGCCGGCGCTGCGCGGCCAGCACGGACGCGCGACGGCGCAGCGCCTCCGTGTCGACCGCCGCCAGCGCGGCCTGCATCGCGCGTTTCGGCACGTCGTGCCGCAGCGCGCCGTCGTTCATCCGGATCAGCTGCGCGAACAGCTCGCCCGCCGTCGTGCCGCACAGCGCGGGCGGCACGGGGGCGGCGAGCGGCCGGACGCGGCACGCGGGATGGCCGAGCACGGCGCTCACGCTCGCGGCGCTGCTCGCGACCCACAGGCCGAGCTTGGCATCGAACACGAGCGGCGGCCCGTCGACGAGCGCCGCATAGTAGGGGTAAGGATCGCGGTGCGTGACCGCGGCAATCGGATCGGTCGGGTTCATGCGTGCAGTATCGGCCTCGCTGCGCGCATGATGTTTCGGGCCCGCATGAAACGTCGATGCGGCGGGCGCCGCAGCCGCCCAACCGGCCGGCAAGCCTCTCCTAGGCGGCGGACCGGCAGCGATGGGCCTGCATCCGCACGCGCACCCGCCCGGCCGAGATCGCGCGCGGTTCCGCGACGCACGTCTCGTGGTGGAACATTTCCTGCCGGAAGTGCCCGCTTTCGTCGAACCACTGGCAAATCAGCCAGTCGGCCTCGTCGAAGACGACCGGCCCGGCATAAATGACCGTCATGCGCGGCCCACCCGTTTTCAGCGTCACGACGTCGCCGACGCGAAACCGGGTACGGAGAATATCTCGGATCGTCATGGCTCTCTCATTACTTTTATATTGATTTTCCGGCATCGTCGAGCCGGCATTTTTTAGGCTGCCGTGAAGATTATCAATCTACAAAAAAACCGGCAACTCCCATTCGAGCCAAATTACAAAAAAATGCCGGAAACGCCCGCCCTGCGGGCGATTTCCGGAATCTTTCCATCAAATTGATGCGATACGATTAAAAACACCTGATCGAAAATACAGGGTTCGGCGAATTTGCCGGGCGCCCGGCCCATCGTCACTTAATTAATCGAGCGCGGATGCACTTGATTGGTGTCAATCAATGTTTCAACTGGAAACGATCCCACATTCTTTTCGGCATCAGTTTTCGAACGAGCGCGGTGAATTATTCTCTGCAGCGAACCAATGATCGAGCCGGGCGCCCGATACGGCTGCTTGAGCGAACGTAAACGTGCCGTCCTGCACCATTTCGGTGACCCCGCGCAGGAACGCGCCAAGAGCGGCCCGCGCGAGCGCGCTGCCGACGCTCACGCGCTTCACGCCAAGCGCCGCGAGCGCATCGAGGCTCAGCAACGGGCCCGACAGCCCCATCACGACGTTCACCGGCGCGTCCACCGCGCGCGTGAGCGCGGCGATCTCGTCGGGATCGGTCACGCCCGGTGCATACAGCACGTCGGCGCCGGCGTCGCGATACGCGACGAGACGCGCGATCGTGTCGGCCAGGTCACGCCGCCCGTTCAGGTAGTTCTCGCAGCGCGCGGTCAGCGTGAACGGGAACGGCAGCGCACGCGCCGCGTCGACGGCCGCCGCGATGCGCGCCACCGCGGCGTCGCGCGGATAGATCGGCGCGTCGGGGCGGCCCGTCGCATCCTCGATCGAACCGCCGACCGCGCCGGCGCCGGCGGCGAGCCGGATCGTCTCGGCCACCGTCCGCGGATCGTCGCCGAAGCCGTTCTCGAGATCGGCGCTGACCGGCAGGCCGCCGGCCGCGACGATCTCGGCAATGTGCGCGAGCATCGCGTCGCGGCCGATCGCATTGTCGGGCAGGCCGCGCGAATGCGCGTAACCGGCGCCCGTCGTCGCGAGCGCGCGAAAGCCGGCCATCGCGAGCAGGCGCGCGGTGCCGGCATCCCACGGGTTCGGCAGGATGAACGCGCCGGGCTGCGCATGCAGCGCGCGCAATGCGTGCGCGTGGCGGATCTGAAGGTCGGAAGGGATCATCGCGGGGCTCCGTTGGAACGTGGAAAGCCCCAGCGTACGCGCGCGGCGTGCAACGACGCTTCGGCGTGCGCTGAAATGTCGACGCGCGCGACGGTGGCGGTGGCGGTGGCGGTGGCGGTGGCGGTGGCGGCGGCGGCGGCGGCGGCGGTGGCGGCGGTGGCGGCGGTGGCGACGGTGGCGACGGTGGCGACGGTGGCGACGGTGGCGACGGTGGCGACGGTGGCGACGGTGGCGACGGCAACGCGTCCCGCGATCCGTCAGACCACGTACGCGCCCTTCGCGTGCAATTCGGCTTCCGCGTGTTCGAGCGCGGCGATCGCGTCGCTGCCCTCGAGCGCGAGCAGCTGCGCGACGAGCGCCTCGGCCAGCGCGTGCGCGGCGACCAGCGACGGAAAGAACGACGGGCTGTCGTGCGTGAAGATCAGTTGCGCGTCCGCATGCAGCGCGATCGGCGACACCGCGCTGTCGGTGATCGCGACGATCCGGCTGCCCTGCGCCTTCGCGGCCTGCGCGACGCGCGTCGCTTCCGCCGAATACGGCGCGAAGCTGACGATCACCGTCGCGCTGTGCTTCGCGATCGTGCGCAGTTCCATCTCGAGCGAGCCGGCCACGCCGGCGAGCAGCGACACGGTCGGCCGGAACAGCCGGTAGCCGTATACGAGCCCGAACGCGACCGGATAGCACGAGCGGAACCCGGCGACATGCACGTGCGACGCCTTGCGGATCAGCTTCGCGGCCTCCGCGAGCGCGTGCGCATTCTGCGCGGCGGTCGCGGAGAGATTGTGCTGCTGGGCGGCGAGCAGGTCGTGCGCGAGCGATGCCTTCGCATCGGGCCGCACCAGCGAGCGCGCCCGCTGCGTGAGCGGCTCGGGGCGCGTGCGCACGCGCGCGACGCACAGGTCGCGCAGCTCGTTCCAGCCGGGAAAACCGAATTGCTGCGCAAGCCGCACGAGCGACGCGGGCTGCACCTGCGCGCGCTGCGCGACCTTGCGCATCGACGACACGGCGACTTCGTCGGGATGATCGAGGAGAAAAGCCGCGCCCGCCTGGAATTGCGGGCTCAGCTCGGAAAATTGCGCCCGGATCCGGGACGCGAGTTCATCGAAATTGGCGGCCATCTTGGTGAAAGCGGAAACCGGTCGCCCATGGTATCACCGGCCCCGCGCGCACCGGTCAGCGCAGCACGTCGATCCGCTCGGCATCGACCTTCACGCGGCCCGACCACTTGCGCTCGAACTCGCCGGTCAGCTTCACCTCGTTGCGTTCGCTGACGGGCTGGCCGCCGGCCCACAGCTTGTCGTCGATCTCCACGCGGATCGTGCCGGTCGCGTCGGCGAATTCGTAATCCTCGCCGCCGACGTGCTTGACGATGCGCCCCTGCAGCAGTACGTGCTGGTCGTCCTTGCCGTTGGCGAGCAGTTCCTTCACGGTGGTCGCCGCCACGGTGGACGGCCCCGTGTATTGCGCGTGTGCGGCGGCCGGCAGCACGGCGAGCGCGATCGTCAGAATGGTGGCCAGTTGCTTCATGATGTCGTTCCTTTTCTTTGCATGACGCGCGTTCCCGATGAACGCGACACCCGAATATTACGAAACGTAAGATTAAGCAAAGCTGAAGATTGTGACGACGTGACGCAACGCCGCATTGGACGAGTACGAAGAAACCTGCTCGCGAGCGCCAGGCTTCCGTCGTCGGCCGCTCAGGCGACGCCGCTCACGCCGGCACCCTGCGCGATGCTCGACGCGACCAACTGCTGATAGATGTCCTGCTGGCCGGCCGGAAGCACGGGGCACAGCGTGTCGCGGCGCATCGCGTCGCCGAACAGGCGCTCGACCACCCAGCCGACCAGGTACAGCGCGGCCAGGCAGCCGCCGGCCGTCGCGACATTGCCGACGCTGGCGAACGGCCGGTCGTCCGGCATCACGCCGGCCTCGCGCAGCGCGTGCCGCGCATCGGGGTGGGTGGCGGCCCGCCGCCCGGGCAGCAGGCCCAGCCGATCGAGAATGAACGAACCGGCGCAAATCGAGCCGATCAACTGCCGCTCCGGCCGCAGCCGGAAGGCGCCGGTGAAGGCCGGATCGGCCAGCGCGGCCGGCACGCCCTCCCGGCCGCTCGAAAACAGCACGACATCGGCCCGGTTCGCCTCGGCCAGCGCGCCGTGGGTGTCGACGGCGAGGCCGTGGGCCGATCGCAGCGTCGGCTGCAGGCCGAGGATCCGGACGTCCCAGTCGCGGCGATTGCGGCCCAGGATGTCCCACATCAGGAACAGGTCGATGTCGGTGAATTGGTCGAAAGCGACAAGGGCGATTTGCTTCATCGGCGGCTCCATGGATTGACGGTTATCCGTCGCGCATCACAAAAAGGAAGCCGCAGCTTAGCGACGCAGGCGATACCATACACAGCCTGTATGTTTCTCGGGATACACCGCATGTTGACGCGTGACCACTGGATCGCCGCCGGCTTCGACGCCCTCGATCGCGAGGGCTATCCGGGCGTGTCCGTCGAGCGCCTGGCGCGGCGCCTGAACGTGACGCGCGGCTCGTTCTACCACCACTTCCGCAGCCGCGATGCGTTCGTCCATGCGCTGCTCGCGCAATGGGAAGCGGACTATACGGCGCGCATGCTCGCGCACGCGGCGCAAGGCCACAGCCTCGAAGACGTCCTCGCGCGCTACCTCGCGATCGCCGCGGAAAAGCAGCCCGGCCGGGAAATCGCGATTCGCGCGTGGGCGCGCCGCGATCCGCTCGCCGCCGAATACCAGGACCGCGTCGACCGCACGCGGCTGGCGTTCGCGATCGACACGTGCCGCGCGCGCCTCGCGGATCCCGGTCATGCCGAGCTCGTCGGCCGCGTCGCCCACCTGTGCCTGATCGGCGGCCAGCAATCCGGCGACCGGCACCAAGCCACATCGTTCTCACAATTCATCCGCACAGCGCTGACGCAGTTGCACGATGCACCGCGACCGAACCGCGCGTGAACGATCGCCGCGGCGCGCATCGCGCCGGCGCGCCTTAAGCCTCCGCTAACGCGCCCGCGCCTATCATCACGCCAACCGGCGCCCTGTCGCGCCGCCACGGAGAAACACGAAAGCCATGCGCGTACTGCTCGTCGAAGACGATCCGCTGATCGGCAGCGGGCTCGAACAGGGTCTGAAACAGGAAGGCTTCGCGGTCGACTGGGCCAGGGACGGCGATGCCGCGTCGCTCGCGCTGCGCACGACCCGCTACGGCCTGCTGCTGCTCGATCTCGGGCTGCCGAACCGCGACGGCCTGTCGGTGCTCGCCGCGCTGCGTCGCCGCGACGAGAACGTGCCGGCGATCATCATCACCGCGCGCGACGGGCTGTCCGACCGCATCGCCGGCCTCGACAGCGGCGCCGACGACTATCTCGTGAAGCCGTTCGCGCTCGAGGAACTGCTCGCGCGCATCCGCGCGGTGAACCGCCGGCACGCGGGGCGCGCGCAGACCCTGCTCGCGATCGGGCCGCTGCGGCTCGACCCGGTCAAGCACCAGGTCTGGCTCGGCGACGACGAAGTGGCGCTGTCGCCGAAGGAATTCGTGCTGCTGCACGAACTGATGCGCGAGCCGGGCGCGGTGATCTCCCGCGAGCAGTTCGAGGAGCGCCTGTACAGCTGGGGTGAGGAAATCGAAAGCAACGCGGTGCAGGTCCACATCCACAACCTGCGCAAGAAGCTCGGCCACGACACGATCCGCACGGTGCGCGGCGTCGGCTACCGGATCGGTGACGTCGCATGACGGGCCTGCGGCAGGCGATCGCGCGCTGGCGCGGCGCATCTCTGCGCCGGCGGCTGCTGTGCTGGCTGCTGCCGGCCGCCTGCGCGATCGGCGTGCTGGCGAGCGCCGGTACCTACTGGGCCGCGCTGCGCGAGCTCGACGACCTGCTCAACGACCAGATGCGCAGCATGTCGAAGCAGATCGTCGTCGGCCCGAACGGCGAGCTGTCGTTCAGCCGGCGCGGCGGCGGCGGTGACGACGACGAGCACCATTTCAAGACCGACGATCCGGATGCGGTGCTGCTGCAGGTGTGGCGCAAGGGCGCGCTCGTCTATTCGACCGACCGCGATTCGAAGCTGCCGCCGCCCGCACAGGCCGGCTTCGCGAGCGTCGATGTCGATGGCCAGATGTGGCGCACCTACGTAACCGAACGCGGCGGCACGACGATTCGCGTCGCGCAGGCGCGCTACGCGCGCCGCGAGGCGATCGCCGGCATCGCCGTGCACCTGCTGTGGCCGGTGCTCTCGATGCTGCCGGTGCTCGCGATCGGGCTGTGGTTCGGCATCGGCGCGGGGCTGCGGCCGCTGCGCACGATCGCCGCCGGGCTCAAGCGCCGCAACGCGAACAACCTCGAGCCGGTCGACGTCGCGTCGATGCCGAACGAGATGCGTCCGCTCGCCGAGGCGATCAACGACCTGCTCGCCCGCCTCGATCGTTCGTTCACGCTGCAGCGTCACTTCATCGCCGACGCCGCGCACGAACTGCGCACGCCGATCATGGGGCTGTCGATCCAAGCGCAGCTGCTGCAGCGCGCGGCGACGCCCGGCGAACGCGAGCACGTCCTCGCGCAGATCCACGCGGGCACGACCCGGCTCAGCCACCTCGCCGAGCAGTTGCTGACGCTCGCGCGCGTCGAACCGGATGCGCAGGCGGCCGCCTTCGCGCCGGTCGATCTCGCCGCGCTGTGCCGTGCGGTGGTAGCCGACCGCGCGCGCGTGGCCGACGCGCACCACGTCGACCTCGGCGCGACCGGCGCGTCGCGCGTGATGGTCGCCGGCCACGCCGACACCTTGCGCGTGCTGCTGAACAACCTCGTCGACAATGCGATCCGCTATGCGGGCGACGGTGCACGCGTCGACGTCGGCGCGCGCGTCGACGGCGCGACGCCGGTGCTCGAAGTTTCGGACGACGGCCCCGGCATCCCGGACGCGGAGCGCGCGGACGTGTGGGAGCGGTTCTATCGCGGCGCGGGTTCCCAGGCGGCGACGACGTCGGGCAGCGGCCTGGGCCTGTCGATCGTCAAGCGGATCGCCGAGCAGCATCGGGCGACGGTCGCACTCGGCACGAGCGCGGGCGGCCACGGCCTCACCGTCACGGTGCGCTTCGATGCACCAGCATGAATCCGTGCGGATGCCCGGTTTGTCCACAGATTTTGTTGGCAAGCTTGTGGATATCCTGCGCAACATCACGCTAAACCCTTGATCCGGCGGGCTTTGGCATGCGTGATGCAGACGGGGCTCGCGCGTGCGGCACACTGCACGCCATTTTTTCGGAATTCGCACCACGGCCCCGCGGGCGATGCACCGGGAAGCGTCGCGGCTGCGTGGGCGCCGACCCCGCCAGTTACCCACAGTTTTTGTTGGCAAGCTTGTGGATATCCTGCGCACGCCTGCGCTAACCCGTTGATCGGACGGCGAATCGTGCGGCGCGTCAGCGATGCGGCACCGCGGCGGGCCGCAACGGCTTGACGCTCGCGCACGCGACGCGTCACCATCACGCCAGCCGGCATCCTGTCCACGCAGTACAACGACAATCAACTCGCTCGAGGGGAAGGCCATGCATCATTTCAGCGCGCTGAAGCTGCTCGTCATGCTCGTCATCATCGCGATCTGCATCTATCCGTATGTCCGCATCGTCCGGCGCACCGGCCACTCCGGCTGGTGGGTGCTGACGATGGCCGTACCGATCCTGAACTTCATAATGCTCTGGGTGTTCGCGTTCGTGCGCTGGCCGGCCGTCGACGACCAGCGCGGCTGAGCGCCGCCGCCTCTCGGCGGCCCGGCTTTTCCACAGATTTTGTTGGCAAGCATGTGGATAGCCTGCGCATACCGCGGTCAACTGCCTGATCCGAAAGGCTTTCCTTGCGCCGTCGCGAATGAGGCACGCGCACGCCGGGAGGCCGGCGCGCGCGCCCTGCTTGTCCACAATTTTTGTTGGCAAGCATGTGGATAGCCTGCGCATACCCCGCTCAAGCGCTTGATCCGAAAGGCTTTCCCGGCATCGCCACGAATGAGGCACATGGGATGCCGGGAGCAGAGCGCCCCGCCAGGCGCACCCCGCTATCCACAGATTTTGTTGGCAAGCATGTGGATATCCTGAGCATGTGCGAGCTAAGTGGTTGATCGCACAACATTTCAGGTCGCGCGTCGAATTCGCGTCACGCCCGGCGCGCCGCGCCGATCAGCCGAGCGCCGCGATCGCGATGCGCGTCGCCGCCGCGATCACGTCGTCCTTCGCCTGCGCATCGGCGCGCGCCTGCGTGTAGTACACGGCCAGCGCGACCGGCCCGCCCGCAGGCGACCACAGCACGCCGACGTCGTTGGTCGTCCCGTAGTCGCCCGTGCCGGTCTTGTCGCCGACCTGCCAGCCCGCCGGCACGCCCGCGCGAATCCGCTTGTCGCCCGTCTTGTTGCCGCGCAGCCATGCCACGAACTGCGCGCGCTGCGGCGCGGGCAATGCGTCGCCGAGCGCGAGCACGCGCAGGCTGGCGGCCATCGCGGCGGGCGTCGTCGTATCGCGCGGGTCGCCCGGCAGCGCGGTATTCAGTTCGGTTTCCCAACGATCGAGCCGGAACGTGTCGTCGCCGATCGTGCGCGCGAACGCGGTCACCGCCGACGGCCCGCCGAGCACCTTCATCAGCAGGTTCGCGGCCGAGTTGTCGCTGTACTGCGCGGTCGCCTCGCACAGCTCGCCGACCGTCATGCCCGCGCCGACGTGCTGCTCCGTCACCGGCGAATAGCGCACGAGATCGGCCTGGCGATACGTCACGCGCTGCGCGAGCAGCGCCGGACGCGCGACGCTCTGCGCGAGCACCGCGGCGATCAGCATCGCCTTGAACGTGCTGCAGAACGGGAAGCGCTCGTCGGCGCGATGCTGCACGCGCCGGCCGGTCGCGGTGTCGATCGCGCACACGCCGAGGCGGCCGCCCGCCGCGCGTTCGAGCGCATCGAACGACGTCGCGGAAGCAACGGACGGCGCGCCCGCCTGCGACGACGCGCATGCGTTCACGGTCAGGACGAGCGGCGCCGTCGCGGCGGCCAGCAGCAGGGTTCGGCGTTGCGATGAGTAGGTCATGGGGGTGTCTCGTAGTGGAAGGGAAGCGTGATGCCGGCCCGGCGAGACGAACTATCGTCAGTTTACGGTTCACTGACAAGCAACGATAATTGAGCGCTGACAAAAGAATTTCTTATGACCAAGCTCCGCCCCCATCTTCCGCTCAACGCCCTGCGCGCGTTCGAATCGTCCGCGCGCCACCTGAACTTCACGCGCGCCGGCCTCGAGCTGAGCGTGACCCAGGCCGCGGTCAGCCAGCAGGTCCGGATGCTCGAGGAGCGGCTCGGCTGCACGCTGTTCACGCGCCTGCCGCGCGGGCTCGGGCTCACCGACGAGGGCCGCGCGCTGCTGCCGGTGCTGAGCGATGCGTTCAGCCGCATCGAGACGGTGCTCAAGCAGTTCGACGGCGGGCGTTTCCACGAGGTGCTGTCGCTCGGGGTCGTCGGCACGTTTGCCCTAGGCTGGCTAATGCCACGCCTGAAACACTTCCGCGACACCCATCCGTTCGTCGAGCTGCGGCTGCGTACCAACAACAACGTCGTCGATCTCGCCGCCGAGGGGCTCGACTTCGCGATCCGGTTTGGCGTCGGCAACTGGCCGGCCACGCGCAACCAGCCGCTGCTCGACGCGCCGCTCAGCGCGCTGTGCGCGCCGGAGATCGCCGAACGCCTCGCGCAGCCGGCCGATCTCGCGAACGAAACGCTGCTGCGCTCGTACCGCACCGACGAATGGCTCGGCTGGTTCGCGGCCGCGCAGCTCGAGCCGTGGCCGGTCGGCGGGCCCGTGTTCGATTCGTCGCGGCTGATGATCGAGGCAGCGATGCAAGGCGCCGGCGTCGCGCTCGCGCCGGCCTGCATGTTCGCGCGCGAGCTGCAGCTCGGCCTGCTCGCGCGGCCGTTCGACATCGACGTGCGGGCGGGCGGCTACTGGCTCACGTCGCTGAAGTCGAAGCCGCTCACGCCGGCGATGACGCTGTTTCGCGACTGGATCGTCGACGAGGCGGCCGGCTCGATGCCGGCAGCATGAGCTTCGCGGCCGTGCCGCTTGTCCACAGATTTTGTTGGCAAGGATGTGGATATCCTGGGTACCCGGCGCCTAACTCGTTGATCCGGCACGATTTCCCGCCGCGACACCCGCTTCGGGCAGGCCGCCCGCGCGAGGCAGCCGTCACCCGCGCGGCGCCCCGGCATTACCAACCATCGCGACGCAATGGCGCACGAGTTATCCACAGATTATGTTGGCAACCCTGTGGATATCGTGCCGATGCGGCATGTAAGCATTTGATACAACGGGAGATTCGCTCCGGCGCCACCCCGGTGGCGCAGACTAGGCACGCGCGATCCGATCGCCGCGCCTCCTTTCGGCGGCAGGCAGGTTCTCCACAATTTTTGTTGGCAAGCTTGTGGATATCCTGCGCACGCGATGCCTAACCCATTGAGCGCACGGCATTTTGTGCGCGTGCGCAATCGGTCGGCCGGCGGGCATGCGCGGCGGCGCGCGCACCGCCACGCGGGGATTCAGCGCTTCTCGAGCGAGCCGCGCAAGTCGCGCGCCTTGTCGCGCAGCGCCTCGTAGCCGGAGCGCGCATGTTCGGGCAGGTCGGGGTCGCCGATCAGCGCGCCGAGGGTTTCGATCAGGCTGAAGAGGATGCCTTTTGCCGCGCCGACGGCGATGCTCTGCGATTCGATCGACTCGTGCAGGTGGTTGACCGCCGCTTCGAGATGCTCGAGCTTCTGCTCGCCGTCGTCGGGCCGCTTGTCGGTCGTCATCGTGTGCCTCCGGAAAGTTCGAGGGTCATGTCGCGATTCTATGCCTGCGTGCGCGAACGTGGCGCGACATCGCTCAACGTTCACGCATGCCGCGCTACAGCACCGCGACGACCTTCACGCGCCCCGGCTCCGCCGCCGCGACCACCTGGCCGTCGACGCGCCGGAACGTCAGCGACACGCTGTCGTCACCCACCCGCAGGCCGTCGATCCGCAGCCAGTCGACGCCTTCCGGCAGCGTCGGCCGCTCGACCCGCACTTCGTGGCGCATGGCGTCGACGCTCACGCCGAGGCAGGCCTGCAGCATCATGAACGGCGCGCCTGCCGCCCACGCCTGCGGCAGGCACGCGACCGGATAGGCGGTCGGCGGCTCGCCGCGCCGGCGCGGGAACCCGCAGAACAGCTCCGGCAGCCGCATCTCGAAGCTCACCGCGGCCTCGAACAGCGCGCGCAGCAGGTTCAGCACGGCGGCCTTGTCGCCGTAGCGCGCGAGCCCGCGCGCGGCAAGCGCATTGTCGTGCGGCCACACCGAGCCGTTGTGGTACGCCATCGGGTTGAAGCGCGGCTGGCCGGCGGCCAGCGTGCGCACGCCCCAGCCGGTCTGGAACAGCGTCGAGCCGAGCACGTCCGCGACCGCCGCGCCGCGCGCCCGATCGGGCAGGCCGAACGCGAGCAGATGGCCGGCATTCGACGCGAGCACGCGACACAGCTCGCCGTGGCCGTCGAGCGCGATCCCGTAGAAATTCGCCTCCGGCATCCAGAACAGCGCCTCGACCTGTTCGCGCAACTGCTTCGCGCGCAGCGCATAGCGCGTCGCGTCGGCCGCGTGGCCGCGCCGCTGCGAGCACGCCGACATCGCGTCGAATGCCGCGCACGCATACGCCTGCACTTCGACGAGCGCGATCGGCCCGTCGGGGAAGCGGCCGTCCGCGTGGAACACCGAGTCGTGGCTGTCCTTCCAGCCCTGGTTCGCGAGGCCGCGCTCCGACGTGCGCTGGTAGTCAAGCAGTCCGTAGGGATTGCGGTCGCACTTGTCGGTCACCCACTGGATCGCGCGTTCGAGCGCGGGCCACAGCTCGTCGAGCAGCGCGTCGTCGCCGGTGTGCTCGACGTACGCGCCCGCCAGCACGACGAACAGCGGCGTGGTGTCGACGCCGCCGTAGTACAGCTCGAACGGCACCTCGCCCGTCGCCGCCATCTCGCTCTTGCGGCATTCGTGCATGATCTTGCCCGGCTCGGCATCGCGAAACGCGGACGTCTCGCGCGCCTGGCGCGACGCGAGAAACCGCAGCACGCCGCGCGCGAGCGACGGCTGCAGCCACAGCATCTGCAGCGACGTGATCACCGCGTCGCGGCCGAACGGCGTCGAGAACCACGGAATGCCCGCATACGGATACGGGCCCGTGTCGAGCTGCGTCGTCAGCAGGCCGAGATCCGCGAGCGATCGGTCGAGCCATGCATTGAACAGCGGGTTGCCGGTGCGCACGCGGGCCATCGTCGCGCGCCGCGCGCGCATCGCGCGGTGCACCGCGACGAGCGCCGTGCGCAACGCGGGGCGGTCGCACGCAGGCGCTTCGCCCGGCACATCGCCGACCGTCGCCTCGACGGTCAGGTAGATCGACACGCACGCCTGCGCGGCGATCGTCAGCGTGTAGTCGGCGCGATCGACCGACAGCACGTCGGGCGCCGGCGAGAAATTGAGCGTCACCGCGCGTTCGACGCCGTCGAGCCCGTCGTAGCGCAGGCGCACCGCGCCTGCTTCGATGCGCGGCGCGGCGACCGTGCCGCGGCGCACGCGCTGCGTGCCGCGCACCTCGAACATGTCCTTGAAATCGGCCGAGAACGACAGCGACAGCGGCACCTCGGCCTCGCTCGCGCCGTAGTTCGTCAACATCAGCGCCTCGTAGAGCACGTTGTTCGCGAGCACGCGCATCCGCTCGATGTGGATCACGCCCTCGGGCGTCTCGCGGCCGCCGAGCGGCGGCAGCGGCCGGTTCGTCAGGTGCGCGGTGAACGATGCGTTGTCGGCGCTCGTCGCGCCCGACAGCAGCGACGGCGCGCGGCCGCCGAACGTCAGGCGCCAGTTCGACAGCACGCGCATGTCGTCGACGAACAGGCCGTCGTCGTGGCCGCCGATGTCGCCGAGGGCATCGCTGACCACGAACGCGTCGTCGGCCTTCAGCACGTACTGGTTGTTGCGCGCGGCCGCCAGCGGATCGGCTTCCGGCGCGATGAATGCGGGGCCCGACGCCTTGGTCGGAGGAAGGGGCGCGACCTGCGGCGCTTGCGTGGTCGTTGCGTCGGCTTGATTCGGCATCGATGCTCCTGGGTCGGACAGCACGCGCGGCGCGCGTCGCCGGTTCCGCACAGGATAGGCCAGATTGCGCCGGGCGCGCAGCGAGCCGGATGCGCGGCGGCCCCGCGCGGCGTCGATGCCGGGCGGGGCCGCTTGTGTGTGCCGCCGTGTCGGCGGCCGGTCAGAGGTGGCTCAGAAGCGCCACAGGATGTTGCCGAGCACCGCGTTGTCGCGCACGCCGCTGCCGAACTGGCCGCTGTACGACACGCCGAGCGTCAGGTTCTTCGTCACGCTCGCGTCGAGCCCGACCTCGAGCACCGCGCTGTCGCGCGCGATCGGCACGCCCGCGACCTGGAACGACGAACTGCCGCTCGCAAACGCGAACGTCGACTTCGGCCGCGCGTTGCCGAACGCGTGCCGCCAGCCGACCGTCCCGCGCGCCGTCAGCGCGCCCTTCGCGAGCAAGCCGAGCTCCGTCGCCGCGCGCACGCCGAGGGTCGAGAAGCCGACGTGGCTCGTGTCCGAATCGGCGTGCAGCGCGGCCGCGC
This sequence comes from Burkholderia stagnalis, assembly GCF_902830275.1. Lineage (GTDB taxonomy): Bacteria > Pseudomonadota > Gammaproteobacteria > Burkholderiales > Burkholderiaceae > Burkholderia > Burkholderia stagnalis. Next base: position 35,318 of record NZ_CADESW010000008.1, read on the forward strand.
CGCCGGTTTCCGTGTAGCCGCTCGTATGCAGCCGCACGTACGCGAGCCCGGCGAACGGCTCGAGCGCGACGCGCCCCACGGGAATCGCGTAGCCGACCTCGCCGAACACCTGCGCGGTGTTCGCGTTGTAGCCGGCCGAGTTGCTGTCGCTGAAGCCCGCGTACGACGGATGGCGGTCGCTGTTGATCCGGTGCCACGTGTACGCCGCGCCGCCGCGCACGCCGAGCGCGTCGAACTGCGTGCCGCCGTACAGCACGACCGAGTAGCTGTTCAGCGACGCCGACGCGCTCTGGTCGTTGTCGAGCGAGCTGTGCGTGACGCTGCCCGCGAGGCCGACGCGCGTGCGCTCGTCGAGCGCCATGTCGGCGCCGGCGATGAAGCCCGTCATGCTGCGGTTGATCGTCGACGCGTTACCGTCGCCGGCCAGCCGGCTGCGGCCGCCGAAGCCCTGCCCCCACACGACCGGCCGGTACGGCACGTTGCTGACGCAGCCGGCGTGCGAGCCGAGCCGCCGCTCGGGCGCCAGCGTGTTGCCGCGCGCCGCGGCCGCGCCCGTGTCGTCGCACAGCGCCGAGCCGCCCGACGACAGCGCCGCGAGCGGCCCCGAGCCCGCCGCGAGCCCCTGGCGCACGCGATCCGACACCGCGTCGCGCACGTAGCGGCTGTCGGTCATCAGCATGCTCTTCGCGCTCGCCTGGAACTCGCCGCCGAGCTGCCGGAACGCGGTGCGTGCGGTCGGCGCGTCGGCGACGAGCACCGAGTCGTACACCGGGTTGCCGTCGCCCAGCGTGCCGATCGCCGTGGCGACGGCCACTTCGTTCGGCGTCTTCGCGACCGACGCGAACGACGTGCCGTTCGCCCCCAGCTGCAGGTACACGTGAGTCGGGTCATAGCTGAGCGTCGGCGTGACGAACGCATAGTTCGAGCTCACGCCCGTGAACTGCCCCTGCACGCCGCCGACCGCGCTCAGGATCGTGTACGGCTGGTTGGCCTGATACGACGCCTGGCTCGCGATCACCTGCACATTGCCGCCGTTCAACGTCGCGCTGCCCGTCGCCGCGAGGCTGCCGCTTTGCTGCGGCGTCGTGGCGACCTGCATCGTCGAGCCCGGCTGGAACGTCACGTTGCCCGCGACGTTCAGCGCCTGCCCCGGCTGCGACAGCGACGCGGTGCCGCCGCTCGCGACGACGAGGCCGCCGATCGTGCCGGTGCCCGTGACCGTCGCGCCGCCCTGCACGGTCACGGCCGATGCGGCCAGCGAGCCGTTGACGGCCAGCGTGCCGGCCGCGACCGTCGTCGGCCCGGACAGCGTGCTCGTGCCGGTGAGCGTCAGCTGGCCGCTGCCCGCCTGCGTGAGCGAGCCGCTGCCGGACAGGATGCTGGCGACCATGACGTTGCCGGACTGGTTGAAGACGAGCGCGCCGTTGTTGGCGATGTCGCCCGCGACGCTGCCCGACGTGCCGCCGTTGCCGAGCTGCAGCGTGCCGCCGGCCGCGATCGTGGTGCCGCCCGTGTACGTGTTGCTGCCGGTCAGCACCTGGGTGCCGCTCGCCACCGTGACGCCGCCCGCGCCCGCGATCGTGCCGCCGAACGCGGTGCCGCCACCGTTCAGCGCCAGCGCGTTGCCGCCGAGATTCACGTTGGTGCCGGCCGCGCCCGACAGCGCGCCGATCGTCTGCGCGCCCGTCGCGCCGCTCACGTCGAGCGTCGCGCCCGTGCCGGCGAGGTTCACCGCGCCCGTCGACGCGAGGCTGCCGCCCGCGCCCAGCGCGAGCGTGCCTGCGTTGATCGTCGTGCCGCCGGTGTAGCCGGCCGCGCTCGCCAGCGTCACCGTCGCTGCGCCGGTCTTCACGAGCGCGCCCCCGCCGGTGATGCTGCCGCTCAGCGTGAGCGCGTTGCTGCCGCCGAGCGTCAGCGCCGCACCCGTCCCGAGGTTGACCGCGTTGCCGAACGTCATGCCGGTGCTCGTATCGAGCGTCGCGGCGCCGCCGACGTTCAGCGCGCCGTTGCCGAGCGCCCCGCTGTTGCCGAGCACCACGCTGCCGCTGTTCAGGTTCGTGCCGCCCGTGTACACGTTCACGCCGGTCAGCGTCTGCGTGCCGGTGCCGGCCAGCGTCAGGCTGCCGGCGCCGCCGATCGTGCCGCCGAAGGTGCCGCTGGCGGTTCCGCCCAGCGTCAGCGCGTTGCCGCCCAGATTGACGCTCGTGCCCGCGCCGCCCGACAGCGCGCCGAGCGACTGGGCACCCGTCGCTGCGCTCAGGTCGAGCGTCGCCCCCGCGCCGGCCAGGCTCACCGCGCCGGTCGACCCGAAACTGCCGCCCGCGCCGAGCGCCAGCGTGCCGTCGTTGATCGTCGTGGTGCCGGTGTACGTGTTCGCGCCCGTCAGCGTCGTGGTCGCCGGGCCGTTCTTGACGAGACCGCCCCCGCCGGAAATCGGGCCGCTCAGCCCGAGGGCATTGCTGCCGCCGAGCGTCAGCGCCGCGCCCGTCGCGAGGTTGACGGCATTGGTGAGCGTCAGGCTCGCGTTCGTATCCAGCGTGGCCGCACCGCCCACGTTCACCGCGCCGAAGCCGAGCGCCTGGTTATTGCCGAGCACGAGGGTGCCGCTGTTCAGGTTCGTGCCGCCCGTGTACGTGCTCGCGCCGTTCAGCGTCTGCGTGCCGCTGCCGGCCAGCGTCAAGGCGCCCGTGCCGCCGATCGCGCCGTTGTATGTCGCGCTGCCGCTGCCGCCCAGCGTCAGCGTGCTGCCGCCGAGGCTCACGTTCGTGCCTGCCACGCCCGTCAACGCGCCGATCCTCTGCGCGCCGCCCGCGCTGATGTCGAATGCGGCGCCCGCGTTCGCCAGGTTCACCGTGCCGTCCGCCCACAGGCTGCCGCCCGCGCCGATTGCCAGCGTGCCGGCGTTGATCGTCGTGCCGCCCGTGAAACTGCTCGCGCCCGTCAATGTCGTCGTCGCCGCGCCGTTCTTCACGAGCGCGCCGCCACCGGTAATCTGGCCGCTCAGCCCGAGGGCGTTGCTGCCGCCGAGCGTCAGCGTCTTGCCCGTCCCGAGGTTGATGGCGTTGGCGACCGTCATGCTCGTGGTCGTATCGAGCGTCGCCGTGCCGCCGACGTTCAGCGCGCCGTTGCCGAGCGCGTTGCCATTGCCGAGCACGAGGCTGCCGGCGTTCAGCGTCGTGCCGCCCGTAAAGTTGTTCGCACCGGACACCGTCAGCGTCCCCGCGCCGTTCTTCACGAGGCCGCCCGCGCCGGAGATCGTGCCGCCCAGGCCGAGATCGGTGCTGCCGGCGAGCGTCAGCGTCGTGCCCGTGGCGAGGTTGACGGCGTTCGCGAGCGACACGTTGGTGGTCGCGTCGAGCGTGGACGAGCCGCTGACGTTCACCGCGCCGATGCCGAGCGCCGTATTGCTGCCGACGGCGAGATTGCCGCCATTCAGGTTCGTGCCGCCCGTGTACACGTTCACGCCGGTCAGCGTCTGCGTGCCGGCGCCTGACAGCGTCAGGCTGCCCGAGCCGCTGATCGTGCCAGCGTAGGTCGCGTTGATGCTGCCGCCGAGCGTCAGCGAATTGCCGCCGAGATCCACGGTCGTGCCGGCCGCGCCCGCCAGCGCGCCGATCGTCCGCGCGCCCGACGCGGTGCTCAGGTCGAACGTCGCGCCCGCGCCGGTCAGGTTGACCGTGCCCGTCGTCGCCAGGCTGCCGGCGCCGCTCAGCGCGAGCGTGCCGCTGTTGATCGTCGTGTCGCCCGTATACGTGTTCATGCCGCTCAGCGTCGTCCTCCCCGCACCGTTCTTCACGAGGCCGCCGTCGCCGCTGATCGTGCCGGACAGCCCGAGATCGTTGCTGCCGCCGATCGTCAGCGTCGAGCCGTTGTTGAGATTGACCGCGTTGTTGAGCGTGACGTTCGTGCTCGTGTCGAGCGTCGCCGCGGCATTGACGTTCAGCGCGCCGACGCCGAGCGCCCCGTTGTTGCCGGCCACCAGGCCGCCGCCGTTCAGGTTCGTGCCACCCGTGAACGTGTTCGCGCCGGACAGCGTCAGCGTGCCGCCATCGTTCTTCGTCAGCGCGCCGCTGCCCGACACCGTGCCCGACAGCGTGATCCCGGTCGCGCCCTGCACCGTCAGCCCGCCCACGAGCGCCACGTTGTTGGATACGTTGAGCCCCGCCGTGCCCGCCTGCAGCGCGCCGCCGCCGCCGGTGATGGTGCCGGTGCCGAGCGACGCGTTGTCGTTGATGATCGCGACGCCGCCCGACAGCGTCGCGTCCTGCGCGGTGGACGCGCCATTGATCGTCCAGGTGCCGTTCTCGACGCTCAGGTGATTGAAGTTGATGTAGTTGTTGACCGCGATCGTGCCGTTCGCAGGGGTGCCCTGCTGCAGCTTGAGCGTGTTGTCGCCGCCCGCGCCGCCGTCGACGATGCCCGTCTGCGCCACGTTGAGCGTGTTCGGACCGACCGTGATGTTGAACGCGGTGCCGGTGCCGCCCGCCGTGTTGACCGACGAGCCTGTCTTCGCGATGAACGTGTTGTTGCTGTTCGCGCCCATCGACACGCTGCCGTTGATCGTGCCCGAGTTGGTGAACGTATTGCCCTGCCCGGGCGTGCCGTTCGTGCCGAGCGACACGCGGCCGTTGATCGTGCCGCTGTTCGTCATGTTGACCTTGCCGCCGCCGTATGCGGCGACCACGGGCGCATCCGCGCCGGACAGCGTCGCGCCGACCAGCGGGTTCGAGCCGATCGTGCCGGTGTTCGTGATGGTCGACGTGCCGCCCGTGCCGTTCTGGACCGACAGCGCCATGCCCGTCACGCCGCTGATCGCGACCCCGGTCGAGCCGTTCATCGTGCCGTTGTTGGTGACGGTGGCGGTGCTCGCCGACGCATTGCCGACCACCGCGCCGCTCGACAGCACGCCGAGCCCCGAGCCGAGCGCCGACGGGTCGATCGTGCCGTTGTTGGTCAGCGTGGTGTTGTTGCCGGTCAGCGACATCGCCGTGCCGCCGACGCCGAGCAGCACGCCGACGCTCGCACCCGGGTTGACGGTCGCGTTGATGTTGTTCGCGCTGTTCGCATAGCTCGGCGCGAGCGGGTTGGCGACGCCCGAGCAGGTCACGGTGGTGCCCGCCGTGCTGCAGGTCGCGTACGCCGGAACGATGCCGGCGCCGGAGAGCGCGAGGCAGACGCCGGTCGGCAGCAGGAAGCGCGGGAGTGTCTCTTTGGTTTTTCTCGAACGCATGCGGTTCATGCTGATTCTCTCCTGTCAGCAGATACGGACGGCAAGGAACGGCTCGATGGCTCTTGATGGCAACGACGACGGCTGAAAATCGCGGGCAAACACGTACCCCTCCGACGCCGCGGAAAACGTTGTCGGCGGATGGATTCAGATGGTGAAGATTGAAATCGGCCCGGAAATGCGAACAGCGACGCTAGTCAAATGGCATGACGGCGACCCCTCTGGCAGCGACATTCTGGTTGATTTGATAACTGCCCTGCGTTTTGTCAGACAAGGCTATATCAAACCAACCCTATTTGCCAATCGATATGTCGAGATGAATTGACTTGGGTAGCCGGATATCGACTGGATTGCATGATTCAGTCATGCAAATCGCTGCGTGCGATCGCAGCGCCGGCGCGCAAAGGCTTTCCGGCAGGGCACAACGGCGTGAAACGTTTAGCACGGCGACGCGGGCGCATGCCGTCGCGCGCCACTCCCGGGAATGCCGCGGCGCAATAGTTTTCAAACTGAAAAAATTGCCGATTTTATTCGTTAATCGCCGAAATAATTAAGTTTTCGATTAACGGCGAGAATCCCTTTTTTTCGGGCCTTTCATTTCGGATTTCGATTCACCCGAACGAAGTGTGGCGTGAAATGTGCAATTTGATTCGATGACCGACGGGGGATCGTCGGGGGGCGCGCGGGCTGCGCCGCAACAACCGTGGAGGAAGAGAAATGGGGCCGAATATTTGAACGGCGGCCCCGGCCGTGTCGCGCGTCAGGCTGCCGCGCGCACCGGGAACTGCCCCATCGCCGCGCCCGCGCCGCGCACCGCGCAGGTCAGCGGATCGTCCGCGACCCGTGCCGTGAGGCCGGTCTCGTCGTGCAGCCGCTTGGCGAGATTTGCGAGCAGCGATCCGCCGCCCGTCAGCACGATGCCGCGATCCGCGATGTCGGTGATCAGCTCGGGCGGCGCGTTCTCGAGCGTGCGCTTGACCGCGCTCACGACCGCGTTCAGCGGTGCGGCGAGCGCGTCGGCGATGTCGTGGTTGCTGAGCTCGATCGTGCGCGGCAGGCCGTCGACGACGCTGCGGCCAACCGCCCGCATCGTGTCGCGCGGCACGTTGGCGCTCGCGGTGCCGATCGTCTTCTTCACATGCTCGGCGGTCTGCTCGCCGAGCTGGACGCCGTACAGCGTGCGGATATGGTTGACGATCGCCGCGTCGAACTGCTCGCCGCCGACGCGGATCGCCTCGCGATAGACGATGCCGCCGAGCGCGATCACCGCGACCTCGGTCGTGCCGCCGCCGATGTCGACGACCAGCGAGCCGATCGCGTCGGTCACCGGCAGCCCTGCGCCGAACGCGGCGGCGAGCGTCTCGTCGACCAGCGTGACGCGCGCGGCGCCCGCCGCGAGCGCCGCCTCGGACAGCGCGTGCCGCTCGACCGCCGTCGCCCCGGACGGCACGCACAACGTGACCTCGACGCGCCGGCCGAAGCGCGAGCGCGTGCGCGACATGTCAATGAAGTGACGGATCATCTGCTCGGCCGCGTGCGCGTCGGCGATCACGCCGTGCTGCAGCGGCCGCACCGCTTCAAGATGCACCGGCTCGCGGCCGAGCAGCGCTTTCGCGCGCTCGCCGACCGCCTCCAGCATCGGCCGGGCAACCGCGCCGTCCGGCTTGCGGAAACAGATGACCGACGGCTGGTTCAGCACCACGCCCCGCTCGTGCGTGTAGATCCGCGTGGTCGCGGTACCCGTATCGATCGCAACGGGTTGCGCAAACAGCTTTCCGAACAGCGGTGTCGGCATGATCAGGCCCTTTACAAACGGGTGAAACGTTTTCGGCGACGCACGGCGTGTGCCCGCCCATCTCCGGCTTAGCGGCAAATTGTGCCGATACTTTAATCAAATCTCGTGATTTTTTCGCGACTAAATGACCGGTGTCCGCCCCGCCGGCGCATCCGTGCCTCGCTCCGTACCCCTAAAACACGTTAATCTCTCGGTTTTGCCTGCTCCCGCCAGGCACCCGCTGCCCGATCACGCCAGGTAAACACGATGTCAGCGCCTGATTCCTACCGCTGGCGGGGGCTGTACCGCCTCTGTCCGATATTCGTTGCCGTCTGGTGCTGCGCCGCCGCCGCGCAATCCGGCCCCACCGCCGACGCGGCCGCCGCCACCGGCGCCGCCGTTCCGCCCCCGAATGTTTCGCACGCCTGCACACCCGACGGCGGCCCCGCCGGCCGGCCGTCGGTCGGCCTCGTGCTGTCCGGCGGCGGCGCGCGCGGCTATGCGCATCTCGGCGTGCTGAAGGTGCTGGAGGAGAACCGCATTCCCGTGGACTGCATCGCGGCCACCAGCATGGGCGCCGTGGTCGGCGGCCTGTACGCGAGCGGCATGGCCGCCGCCGACATGCAGAAGCGCCTGTCGGAAGTGAACCTCGCCGACATCGCGTTCGACGTGACGGAGCGCGCGGACCTGCCGCAAAGCCGCCGCGAGGACGAGCGCCTGTACGTGAACGGCCTGGCGATCGGCTTCGGCGCGAAGGGCGTGAAGGCGCCCGCCGGGCTCGTGCAGGGCAACCGCCTGCAGGCGCTGCTCGCCGACTGGACGGCAGCGGTGCCGACCAACCAGCAGTTCGACCGGCTGCCGATCCCGTACCGTGCGATCGCAACGGACCTGCAGACCGGGCAGATGGTCGTGCTCGACCATGGCTCGCTGCCGCTCGCGATTCGCGCGAGCATGGCGATGCCGGGCCTGTTCGCGCCCGCCGAGATCAACGACCGCGCGCTGGTGGACGGCGGCCTCGTCAGCAACCTGCCCGTCGACACCGCGCGGCAGATGGGCGCGGACGTCGTGATCGCGGTCGACATCGGCTCGCAGCTTCGCCCGCTCGACGCGCTCGCGTCGCCCGCCGACGTGATGCAGCAGATGGTCGGCATCCTGATCCGCCAGAACGTGTCGTCGCAGCGCGAGCACATGACCGCGCGCGACGTGCTGCTCACGCCCGCGCTCGGCTCGCTCGCGTTCACCGATTTCCAGAACGCGAGCCAGGCGATCGCCGCCGGCGAGGCCGCCGCGATCGCGGCGCTGCCGAAGCTGAAGCGCTACGCGCTGACGCCGGAGCAGTACGCCGAATATCACGCGGCGCACGCGCAGCCGCTGCCGCCGCCGGTGCGCATCACCCGTATCGAGATCCGGACCAGCGGCGGCGTGCCGAAGCGGGTCGTCAGCAATGCGCTTCACGTGAAGCCGGGCGACATCTACGATCCGAAGGCGGTCAGCCAGGACCTGCTGTCGCTCACGACGAGCGGCAATTTCGAGAGCGTCACGCAGCAGGTCGTCAGCGCGGGCGACGAGAACCGGCTCGTGATCGACGCGCGCGAGAAATACTGGGGGCCGAACTTCCTGCTGTTCGGCCTCGGCATGTCGAGCAGCTCGACCGACGAAGGCGGCTTCCGGCTGCACGCCGGCTACCGCCGCCCGTGGCTCACCGAATCCGGCCTCGAATTCCGCGCGGACGCGACGGTCGGCAGCGACCTCGATGCCGTGCACGTCGAGCTGCGCCAGCCGCTGTCGGTGAAGTACGGCGACTACATCGCGCCATACGCCGAGTACCAGCGCCGCTATGCGAGCCTGTACGACGAAACCGGCGACGTGAAGGTGACGCGGTACCTGGTCCAGACGTCGCGCGCCGGCATCGACTTCGGCGTGCCGATCGGCCGCCTCGGCGACTTCCGGATCGGCGTCGCGTACACGCACACCCACGGCTCGCCGACCTACAACGTGCCGCTGCAGTTCGACGACGACGTGAGCACCGAGTCGATCCTGCTGTTCCCCAGCTATTCGGCGGACGCCCTGTCGGCCCGCGCGCGGCTCGTGATCGACCAGCTCGACGATCCGCGATTCCCGCGCAAGGGCTATTACACGGAGTTCCGCGTCGAGCGCTCGCTGATCTCGCGCAACGGCGCGTCGACGGCCACATTCGACTCCAGGATCAACAACGCGCCGTACACCGAGCTGTACGGCAAGGCGATGGTCGCGCAGTCGTTCGGCCGGCACAGCATCAGCGCGACGATCGAGGGCGGCAAGAGTATCGGCGGCACGAACCTCGTCAACGCATTCAATTTCACGCTCGGCGGGTTCCAGCATCTGTCCGCCTATGCGGCCGACCAGTTGAACGGCGATTCGCTCGCCTACGGGCAGGTGACCTACATGAACCAGCTCGCGACGTTCAACACGTCGCTGGTCAAGGCGCTCTATGTCGGCGCGAGCGCGGAAGTCGGCAACGTGTGGCTGGGCGGCTCGCGGATCGGCGGCGGCTCGATGAAGCAGAGCTATACGTTCTTCACCAGCATGACGACCGCGGCCGGCCCCGTGTACATCGGCGTCGCGCTCGCGCCGGGCGGCCGGCGCAACTTCTACGTCCAGCTCGGCCGCACCTACTGACGACGCAGCCGGCGCCGCCGCTCAGGTCGGCCAGCTGATCTCGAAGCGCGCGCCGCCGAGCTCGGTCGGATCGACGATCGCGATCCGGCCGTTGTGCGCGTGCAGCACCTGCCGCGTGATCGCGAGGCCCAGGCCGTAGCCGCCGGTGCGGCGGTCGAGCCGCACGAACGCGTCGAAGATCCGCTCGCGCTCGTCCACCGGCACGCCGGGGCCGTCGTCCTCGACGTAGATGCGGATGTTGCCGTGCACGACCGCGATGCCGACCGCGATGCGCGACTGCGCATACTTGCTCGCATTGCGCAGCAGGTTGCGCATCGCGTACGCCATCAGCCGCCGGTCCATCGCCACGCGCAGGTCGGCCGCGATCGCGATGCGCGTCTCGATCGCCTTCTCCGGATACAGCAGCGCCGCATCGTTGACCTGGTGCTCGAACCATGCGGCGAGCGCCGTCGGCTCGAGGCTCGACTGCAGCGAGCTGTATTCGAGCCGCGCGTACGTGAGACTCATGTCGATCAGTTCGTCGAGCTCGGTGACGTCCTGCGCGATGCTGTCGAGCGCGCCCTGGTACTCGGCGGCGGAGCCGGGCTCGCGCAGCATCTCGAGCGCGAAGCGCACGCGCGCGAGCGGCGTGCGCAGTTCGTGCGAGATGCCGTTGGTGAGATCGCGCTGCGCGGCGATCAGCCGCTCCATGCGGATCGCGAGCGCGTTCAGCGTGCGTGCAAGCGGGCCGATGATCACGCTGTGCGATTCGCGCGCGCGCGTGTTGAAGCGCCCGCCGGTGAAGTCGATCGCGCGCTCGCGCACCATCACGAGATCCGACCATACGGGCCGCATCCAGCGGTAGGCGGCGAGCGCCGGCAAGGCGAGGATGAACGCGAGCACGATCCAGATGTCGCCCGGCAGCGCATCGAACGCATGCCACACCACCTGCGGCGACAGCGCGACGCCGAGCGCCAGCGCCGGCACGAGCGCCGTCAGCAGCACGAGCCCGAGCAGGTGCATGTAGGTGCGCACGTAGAGGCGCGACCAGCTCGGGATGCGATCGGCGCGCGTGTCCGTCCACGCGCGGCGGAAATGCAGCCAGCGCCACTTCACGTAGCGCAGCGGCGACAGCGGGGGCGCGTCAGCGCGCGCGCGGAATCGGTGGATCATCGCGGCTCCCGGCGGCCGGGCCGGCCGTGCGCGGGGGTCGCGCGACCTTGCGCGGCGTCACTCCCACGCATGCTTGCTGAACTGATAACCCTTGCTGCGGATCGTCTTGATCCGCTGCGGGTTGCTCGCGTCGTCGCGCAGCTTGCGGCGCAGCTTCGAGATGCGCCCGTCGATCGTGCGGTCGAGCCCGTCGAATTCGACGCCGCGCAATTGCAGCATCAGGTCGTCGCGGCTGACGACTTCGCCCGCGTGGCAGACGAGCGCCCACAGCAGGTCGAACTCGGCCGACGTCAGGTCCGGCACGCTGCCGTCCGGCAGCATGACGGTGCGGTCGGTGCGGTCGATCGAGAACTTGCCGAACGTGTGGCGCTCCGGCTGCGCGGCCGTGCTTTCGATACCGCGCGCCGGCGCGCGGCGCAGTTGCGCCTTGATCCGCGCGAGCAGGATGCGCGGCTCGACCGGCTTGTGCACGTAGTCGTCCGCGCCGAATTCGAGGCCGAGCAGTTCGTCGAACGGCTCGTCGCGCGCGGTCACCATGATGATCACGCCGTCGTACTGCTTGCGTGCCTCGCGGCAGATCTCGAAACCGTCCTTGCCCGGCAGGTTCACGTCGAGAATGACGAGGTCCGGGCGCAGGGACAGGATCGCCGGCACGGCGGCGTCGCCGTGCAGCACCGTCTCGACTTCATAGTCGTTCTTGCGCAGATAGCCGGCGATCAGCGTGGATAAGCGGGTGTCGTCCTCGACGAGCAGGATCCGGAAAGACATGGGTCGGCACTTGAATCACAGGGGGAAACAGCGGCGGCCGCGCCGGCGGATGCCGGGCGTTTCGCGCCGCGAAACGTACCGCATGATACTGCGCCTGCCGTTTGCTTTCTTGCTTGTCTTGAAAATCGGGGCGCGAATGCCGCCTTGCGGCGCATGCCGCGCGTGCCGCGCGCGCGGAAAGCTTGACGAATCCGCGCCGAAACGGTTCCATACGGGCTCGCCGCAATCCGGGCGCCGCGCCGCCCTCGTCTGACTTCATGAATTACCAACCGATCCTCGAACGCATCCACACCGAACTCGCCCCCTGGATCGGCCAGGGCCGCGTGGCCGACTACATCCCCGAGCTCGCGAAAGTGCCCGCCGACAAGTTCGGGATGGCGATCGTCACGCTCGACGGCAACGTTTACACGGTCGGCGATGCACGCGAACGCTTCTCGATCCAGAGCATTTCGAAGCTGTTCGCGTGTACGCTCGCCTTCCAGTTGCTTGGCGACGCCCTGTGGGAGCGAGTCGGCCGCGAGCCGTCCGGCACCGCATTCAATTCGCTCGTCCAGCTTGAAAGCGAACGCGGCAAGCCGCGCAATCCGTTTATCAATGCTGGCGCACTGGTCGTCACTGACGTGCTGTCCCGCCGCTTCGTGCGCGCTGAGACTGCGCTCGTCGAATTCGTGCGACGGCTGATCGGCACCAACGATATCGACTACGATTCGCGCGTCGCGCTGTCGGAATTGCAGCACGCGGAGCGCAACCGCGCGATGGCGCACTTCATGGCGAGCTTCGGCAACATGCAGATGCCGCCGGACGTCGTCGTCGACGCGTACTGCCGCCAATGCGCGATCACGATGAACTGCGTCGAGCTCGCACGCGCCGCGCTGTTCCTCGCGAACGGCGGCGTCGCGCCGGTCACGGGTGAGCGGATCGTCGATTCGAGTTCCGCGAAACGGCTGTCGGCGCTGATGCTGACCTGCGGCACCTACGATGCAGCGGGCGACTTCGTGTACCGGGTCGGGCTGCCCGCGAAAAGCGGGGTCGGCGGCGGCATCGTCGCGGTGCTGCCGGGAGAGATGGCCGTGTGCGTGTGGGCGCCGGGGCTCGACGCGAACGGGAACTCGCTCGCCGGCACATTGGCGCTGGAGTGGCTGACGACTTATTCGGGGCGGTCGATTTTTTGACGTGCCGAGGCCGATCCGGCGGCATGAGGGCCGGTCGACCCGCTCGGCTACGGTCGTTCAAGCACCTTTACCTTTATGCAAAGAATCCACGCGCAACCCCGGCGGGCCGGGTCCGTCCCGCGCACGAGCGTGCCGCCCGGCTTCGGCGGCCGCTAATTCATGATCGGCCGTGGTCATATATGACCCAGCAGGACGAGCACGACGACCACGACGACGACGAGCCCGATGGCGCCTGACGGCCCATAGCCCCAGCTTCGGCTATAGGGCCATGAAGGGATCGCGCCGAGGAGCAGGAGAATCAGTAAAACGATAAGAATCGTACCTAACATGGCAGCGCCTCCTGGAACGAATTCAACGCTGTGGCAAATACCACCGTTCCTGGTGCCGCAATTTCCATTCCGCTACGGACGAGCGGTGCCGCTTGCTCGTCCGCAATCGCTCGGAAGGTCGATTTTTTGAGCAGCGCGGGAGCGCGACCCAATCGCGCGGGATGTACGCCCCCTCCCCGCGTTACCGCGCGATGAACACGCCCGTCGTCGGGCACGTGCCCTGCGTATTGCCGTCGATCACGAGCGACGCGGCACTCGGGAACTGCGCGGCCGCGTTCGTCTTCACCGCGATCCACGCCTCGGTGAAGTAGCTGACGCCGTTCGCCTTCGTGCATTTCAGCGACACCGCGCCGCGCGTGTTGCTGCCGAATGCGCCTTCGAACGCGGACAGCAACTGGTTGCGGGTCACCGTCCGGCCCGCGTTCGCCTGCAGGAATGCGTTGAACGACGTGTTCCCGAGGCGGCTGATCATGCCGCTCGCCTGGTTCCAGTACGCATCCGGCGACGCCGCGTTCGCGCAGGTGCCGTGCTTGAACCACTCATGCTTGTCGAGACACGACGCGACGCCCGGCATGTAGGTCGACAGCGTGTTGCGCGTCGCGCTGCTGATCGGGTACGCATCCATGCTGCACCACGCGTGGCTGCTGTCGAGATCGATGTCGCGCTGCGGCACGCCGCAGAAGAACGGCTGGTTGCCGTCGTAGTTGTTCGGCCACAGGCCGTGCAGCGACAGGCTGGTCGCCGCGTAGGTGCCTGCGAGGTTGTCGCACTCCGGCGTCGAGTGGGTCGCGCAGAAGCCCGGCTCCCATGAGGAAGCCAGCAGCAGGTAGTCGTAGCTGGTCTGGGCGGCGGCGTGCAGCGAGGCGGCAGTGACGGCAAGCGCGAGCGCGGCGCGGAGAAGCGTCTTGAGCATGTCTTTCCCTCGGATAAGGCGCGGTCGCGGGATGCGCCGCGAGATCGTCTGCGTCTGCCCGCGATTGTCGCCGCGGCACCGTGGCACGAATATGAAGGCAACGCGACGCGCGACGCAACAATCTTGTCGATTGCCGAACGCGCCGTTCGACAAAGCCAGGCCAATCCGCCAGAATCGTCGCCTCCGAGGGCGCAAGCCCGCCCAGGCCGCACCAGACGGAACCACGACCGATGACGACCACGATCACGCGCCGGCGACCGCTCGGCGCCGGCGCGCTGGCGGGCAGCCTCGCGCTGTCCGGCTGCTTCACGCCGAATCTCTTCGACGACAAGCAATACACCGAAGGCGTCTCCCGCTTCATGATCACCGAGGACGGCAGGAAGCTCGTGGTGCTCGGCGAGCGGTACCACTCCATCTTCGACATGCCGAACAAGCTTCGGCCGGTACTGATGTCTCATTACCGGAAATCGCTGCGCTCGTCGTTCTACGGCCTTCATGTCGACGGCGACGCGGTGACCGGCGCCTATCACACGACCCTGCCGAAGGACGCATCCGCCGACGACCGCCAGGCCGCCATCGCCGACGGGTTCAAGGAACGGACGGACAGCCTGTCGCTCGGCGGGCAGATCAGCGGCAAGCGCTATTCGGCCGACGGCTTCGAACAGAAACCGGACGCGGCCGCGCAGCCGTTCAACCGGCATTACACCGTCACCATTCGCGAATCGCTGTCGCCGGTCGACAAGGGCATCCGGTTGCTGGCGACGCCCGTCACCGTCGCGGCCGACGGCGTGCTCGTGCTGGGCGGCATCCTGCTCGTGCCGGTGGTGGCCATCGCGATCCAGGCGAACGGCAGCCTGCGGATCATCCAGTAGAGACGCCCACACGGCCACCGCAACGGGAGCACCGACATGGCAGACTCGCCGCTTCAAACGCCGCCGCTCGGCCCGCTGCTGAAACGCTGGCGGCTCCTGCACCGCGTGAAACAGCACCACGCCGCCGAGCTGTTCGGCGTCGCGCAATCGACGATCTCCCGCTGGGAGGCCGGCGTGCAGCAGATGTCGCCGGACGAGCGCGCGCTCGCCGAGCGGCTGCTCGCGGCCCGCCTCGATTCCGCGGGCGACCGCGCGCTCGCGCGGCTCGTCGATGCGCATCCGGGGCAGGTCCACCTCGTGTGCGATCTCACGCATCGCCTGCTCGCGAGTTCGCGCCTGCGCGCCGCCGAATTCGGCATGCCGCTGTCGGCGCTGCTCGGCACATCGCTGTGGCGTTATGCGACGCCGGAAATCGCACGCGTCGAAGCGTCGCTCGACGCGCTCGGCTGGCGCGACCGCGCGGGCCCGCCGAGCGTCGAGTTCGGCAGCGGCGCGAACGCGTCGCGCGTCGTGCCGATCCGCCGCAGCACCTGCCGCTGGACGCGGATGACCCTGTCCGACGGCTCCGCCGCGCGGCTCGTCGAGACGCTGTGACGCCCCGCGCATATTTCATGCGTGGACGGCGGGCCGCTGCGCGGCGTACGCTTGGCGGCTTCCTGCAAGGAGCCTGGCGATGAGCGTCTCGATCAACCCCGACACGATCCGCGCGCGGCTCGATTTCCTGCGCGAAGCGGAACGCCTGAAGGACGTGCTGCGCAGCGGCCGCACGTCGCAGGGCCGCCCGGAAAGCACCGCCGAGCATAGCTGGCGGCTGTGCCTGATGGCGCTCGCGTTCGCCGACGCGCTGCCCGGCACCGACCCGCTGAAGGTGCTGAGGATGTGCGTCGTGCACGATCTGGGCGAAGCGCTGCACGGCGACATTCCCGCGATCGAGCAGGCCGCGCATCCCGACCGGCACGCGCACGAGCGCCGCGACCTGCTGGCGCTGACCGCCGGCCTCGACGCCGCGCTGCGCGACGAGATCGTGGCGCTGTGGGACGAATACGAGCAGGCCGCGTCGCCTGAAGCGCAGGCGGTGAAGGCGCTCGACAAGCTGGAAACGATCCTTCAGCACAACCAGGGCGACAATCCGCCCGATTTCGACTACGCGTTCAATCTCGGCTACGGTCGGCGCTATACGAGCGCGAGCCCGCTGTTCAGCACGATCCGCGCGATCGTCGATGCGGACACGCAAAGCCGGATCGACGGCGCCGCGCCGCATGTGCCCGCCCCGGTGGCACCCCAACCCTGACGACGAAAAAGGACGCGACGCCGCCGCGTTCGTTCGTCACACGTGCCGGTTTTCACGGTTCGACACCCTGCCGGCCGCCCGACGCGCCACGTTGCACATCTGCGCACAATTGGTGACATAAATCGGCTCGATATCGTCCGACGAATTCGCTTACCATGAGCGGCCGCGACGAAACCTGACAGTTGCCTTGCCGCGCTTGCAGCCAGCGCGTGACGCCCGTCACCTCCGTCGCGGCCATTCGAACGACTGATCGACCACTCGCTTAGCCGACGCGCGACCCATCGTCGCCGTGCACTCTCATGAAACAGAACCGCCGCCGCTGGCGCATCGCGCTCGCAAGTCTCGCCGCCGTCGCGCTCGTCGCCGGCCTCGCCCTGCACTTCCTCGCGCCGGACAAGCACCCGGAATACCTGAGCGCGCCGGTCACGCGCGGCGACCTCGAAAACACCGTGCTGGCAACCGGCGCGCTGCAGGCGTTCCGGCAGGTCGACGTGGGCGCGCAGGTGTCGGGGCAGCTCAAGACGCTGAAGGTGAAGCTCGGCGACAAGGTCACGAAGGGGCAATGGCTCGCGGAAATCGACCCGGTGATCTCGCGCAACGCGCTGCGCCAGGCGCGCACCAGCGAGGAGAGCCTGCTCGCGCAGCAGCGCGCGACCGCCGCGCAGCTGAAGCAGACCGAACTCGCGTTCCGGCGCCAGCAGGCGATGCTGCCCGACGACGCCACCTCCCGCGAAGCGTTCGAAAGCGCGCGCGCGGCGCTCGACGTGCAGCGCGCGACCCTCGCGTCGCTCGACGCGCAGATCCGCGCGGCCCGCATCCAGATCGAGACGGCGGAGGCCAATCTCGGCTACACGCGCATCGTCGCGCCGATCGACGGACAGGTGGTCGCGATCGTCACGCAGGAAGGCCAGACCGTGATCGCGCAGCAGCAGGCCCCGGTGATCCTGAAGCTGGCCGACCTCGACACGATGACGGTGAAGGCGCAGGTGTCCGAGGCGGACGTGATCCGCGTGCATCCCGAGCAGAACGCGTACTTCACGATCCTCGGCGATCCCGACAAGCGCCATTACGGCAAGCTGCGCGCGATCGAGCCCGCGCCGCAGAATTTCCTCGAATCGCAGAGCACCCTCGGCGGCATGTCGAGCGGCGGCGCCAAATCGAACGCCGCCGTGTTCTACAACGCGCTGTTCGAGGTGCCGAACCCCGGCCACCGGCTGCGCATCTCGATGACCGCGCAGGTCAACATCCTGCTCGGCAGCGCGCGCAACGCGCTCAGCATTCCGGCCGCCGCGCTCGGCGCGAAGGACAAGGACGGCCGCTACGCGGTGCGCGTGCTGCGCGCCGACGGCACGCTCGACACGCGCGCGGTGCGCACCGGCATCAACACCAACGTCAAGGTCGAGGTGCTCGCGGGCCTGAAGGAAGGCGAGCGTGTCGTGATCGGCGACGCCGCCGACGCCGCCGCGGGCGGCGCGTCCGCGCCGGGAGCGTGACGATGGCCCGGCCGCTGCTGCAGCTGACGAATGTCACGCGGCGCTTCGCCACCGGCGACAAGGACGTCGTGGTGCTGAAGAACGTCAGCCTGTCGATCGATGCCGGCGAGATCGTCGCGATCGTCGGCGCGTCGGGGTCCGGCAAGTCGACGCTGATGAACATCCTCGGCTGCCTCGACCACCCGAGCGAAGGCCGCTACACGGTCGGCGGGCGCGAAACCGGGACGCTCGACGGCGACGAGCTCGCGCGCCTGCGCCGCGAGCATTTCGGCTTCATCTTCCAGCGCTATCACCTGCTGCCGCACCTGAGCGCGGTGGGCAACCTCGAGATGCCGGCCGTCTACGCCGGCAGCCCGCACGCCGAGCGGCGCGCGCGCGCGTCCAGCCTGCTCGCGCGCCTCGGGCTCGCGGATCGCGAGGACCATCGGCCGAGCCAGCTGTCGGGCGGCCAGCAGCAGCGCGTGAGCATCGCGCGCGCGCTGATGAACGGCGGCGAGGTGATCCTCGCCGACGAGCCGACCGGCGCGCTCGACTCGAAAAGCGGCCGCGACGTGATGCGGATCCTGCTCGAGCTGAATGCGCTCGGCCACACGGTGATCCTCGTCACGCACGACGAGCATGTCGCCCGCCACGCGCGGCGCATCGTCGAGATCAGCGACGGCGAGATCGTCGCCGACCGGCCGAACCTGCATCCTGTGATCGACGCGATGGAAGCGGATGCGAGTGCGAGTGCGAGTGCGGATGCGGATGCGGGTGCGGGTGCGGGTGCGGGTGCGGGTGCGGGTGCGAGTGCGAGTGCGAGTGCGAGTGCGAGTGCGGATGCGGATGCGGATGCGGATGCGAGTGTGAGTTCGGATGCCGAAGCAGAAGCAGAAGCCCAAGCCGACGCCGGCGATGTCGCGACATCGGTCCGGCCCGCACACGAAGCCGCACACGACGCCGCACACGCACACGCGCCCGCGCCCGCTCGCACGCACGGCGACGACGCGCTGTCGGTCGTCGCGCCGCCGCGCGCGCGGCGCCTGTCGGCCGGCACCGGCCGTTTCGCCGAAGCATTCCGGATGGCGTGGATCGCGCTCGTATCGCACCGGCTGCGCACGCTGCTGACGATGCTCGGCATCATCATCGGCATCATGTCGGTGGTGTCGATCGTCGCGATCGGCGAAGGCGCCAAGCGCTACATGCTCGACGAAATCGGCAGCATCGGCACCAACACGATCAACCTCTACCCGGGCCTCGACTGGGGCGACAGCCGCGCGGACACGATCCAGACGCTCGTGCCGGCCGACGTCGCCGCGCTCGCCGAACAGCCGTACGTCGACAGCGTGACGCCCGAGACGTCGCGCTCGCAGCTGCTGCGCTACCGCAACGTCGACGTCAACGCGCTCATCAGCGGCGTCGGCGATCGCTTCTTCCAGGTGCGCGGCATGCGGATGGCGCAGGGCGTCGCGTTCGGCGCGGACGAAGTGCGCCGCCAGGCGCAGGTCGCGGTGATCGACCAGAACGCGCGGCGCAAGCTGTTCGGCGCGAACCGCAACCCGCTCGGCGAAGTGATCCTGATCGGCAACCTGCCGTGCGTCGTGATCGGCGTCACGGCCGACAAGAAGAGCGCGTTCGGCGACGTGAAAAGCCTCAATGCGTGGGTGCCGTACACCACCGCGAGCGGCCGCCTGTTCGGCCAGCAGTATCTCGACAGCATCACGGTGCGCGTGCGCGACGGCCAGCCGAGCCAGGCGGCCGAGCAGAGCGTGACGAAGCTGATCACCCAGCGGCACGGCCGCAAGGATTTCTTTACGTACAACATGGACAGTGTCGTCAAGACGGTCGCGAAGACCGGGCAGTCGCTCACGCTGCTGCTGTCGCTGATCGCGGTGATCTCGCTCGTGGTCGGCGGCATCGGCGTAATGAACATCATGCTCGTGTCGGTCACCGAGCGCACCCGCGAGATCGGCATCCGGATGGCCGTCGGCGCGCGCCAGGCCGACATCCTGCAGCAGTTCCTCGTCGAGGCCGTGCTGGTGTGCCTGCTGGGCGGCGCGATCGGCATCGTGCTGTCGTTCGGCGTGAGCATCCTGTTCTCGCTGTTCGTCGAACAATGGAAGATGGTGTTCTCCGCCGGCGCGATCGTGACGGCGTTCCTGTGCTCGACGCTGACGGGCGTCGTATTCGGCTACATGCCGGCACGCAACGCATCGCGGCTCGATCCGATCGATGCGCTCGCGCGAGACTGACGGAGCCCGCCCATGACGACACCCGCCTCCCTGCCTGGCCGCGCCGCCGCGCTCGCCGCCGCGCTCGCGCTGGCGGCCGGCTGCACGGCGACGCGCAACGGGCCGCTGCCCGCCGTCGCGATGCCCGCGAACTGGGCCTCGCCCGTGGCGCCCGCCGCACCCGCCGCACCCGCTGCCTCGCCCATGGCGGCCGACTGGTGGCGCAGCTTCGGCGATCCGGTGCTCGACGGCCTGATCGACGACGCGCTGCGCACCAACGGCGACCTCGCGATCGCGGCGATCCGCGTGTACCGCGCACGGCTGCAGGCCGGCCTCGTCGACACGAACCTCACGCCCACCGTGACGCTCGGCGCGTCGGGTTCGGTCACACGCACGCTCGACACGCACCAGACGTCCCGCGCGAGCGGCGTCACCGGCACGCTGAGCTACGAGCTCGACCTGTGGGGCCGGCTCGCGGCGCAGCGCGACGCCGCGCGCTGGGAAGCCGACGCGACCGAGGCCGACCGCGAAGCGGCGCGGCTGTCGCTGATCGGCACGACGGCCTCGCTGTACTGGCGGCTCGGCTACCTGAACCGGCTGATCGCGCTCGGCGACGCGAACATCGCGTATGCGCAGCGCACGCTCGCGCTCGTGCAATCGCGCCATGCGGCGGGCGCGGTGTCGGGGCTCGACGTCGCGCAGGCCGAACAGAACCTGTCCGCGCAGCGCGCCGCGCAGACGCAGCTGATCCAGCAGCGCACCGAAAGCCGCCACGCGCTCGCGATCCTGTTCGACCGGCCGCCGCAGCAGCTTGCCGCCGAGCCGCAGGCGCTGCCCGGCGGGCCGCTGCCCGAGGTCGCGGCCGGCCTGCCCGCGAACCTGCTCGGCCGCCGCCCGGACCTGCGCGCCGCGGAATTCCGCCTGCGCGAATCGCTCGCGAACGTCGACGCGACCCGCACGAGCTTCTACCCGGCCTTCACGCTGACGGGCAACGTCGGCACGTCGAGCACGAGCCTCGAACGCGTGCTGACGAACCCGGTCGGCACGCTCGGGCTCGGGCTCGCGCTGCCGTTCATCCAGTGGAACACGATGCAGCTGCAAATCAAGGTGTCGAAGACGCAATACGAGGAAGCGGTGGTCACGTTCCGCCAGCGCCTGTACGGCGCGCTCGCCGAAGTCGAGAACGCGCTCGCCGCGCGCGTGCAGCTCGAACGCGAAGCCGAGCAGCGTGCGCTGTCGCTCGCGCAGGCGCAGCGCGCGGAAACGCTCGCCGGCACGCAGTTCCGCGCCGGCGCGACCGGCGTGCAGCCGTGGCTCGACCAGCAGCAGCGGCTGCGGGACGCCGAGAGCACGGAGGCGCAGAACCGCCTGAACCGGCTCAACAACCAGATGACGCTGTACCGCGCGCTCGGCGGCGGCATGCGCTGAACGGCGCGCGGCGCGGCGGCGGCCACGCGAACGCGCGGCCCCGCCGGCTGTGCGTCATTCCGCCAGCGCCGCCCCGCGCCGCGCGGGCGCGAACGCTAGCGCGCTTGCCGTCGCCAGCACGGCGCGCGGCGGCGGCCACGCAAACGCGCGGGCCCGCCGGCTGTGCGTCATTCCGCCAGCGCCGTCCCGCGCCGCGCGGGCGCGAATGCCAGTGCGCTCGCCGTCGCCAGCACCGCGCGCGGCGGCGGCCACGCAAACGCGCGGGCCCGCCGGCTGTACGTCATTCCGCCAGCGCCGTCCCGCGCCGCGCGGGCGCGAATGCCAATGCGCTCGCCGTCGCCAGCACCGCCACGCCCAGCGCGCCATACGTCATCACCCAGCCGAAACCATGCACGAGCGCCGCGTGCAGCGCCGCGCCCGTCGGGTCGGCGCGCGCGAGTTCCGGCGCGAACGTGCGCAGCCCGTCGGTGCGGCCGGCCGCGATTTCCTGCGCGAGCGCGCGCAGCGCCGCGTCGCCGATACCACCCGCCGCGCCCGCCTTCAGGCTCGACACGATCCCCGCGACCAGCACGAAGCCCATCACCGCGATGTTCAGCGCGAGCGAGATCATCCGCGCGCTCATGTCGATGCCCGACGCCATCCCCGCGCGCGCGCTCGGCACCGCGCCCGTCGTCGTGTTGGTCACCGGCGTGTTGGTCAGGCCGAGCCCGATGCCCGCGATCACGCAGCCGGGCAGCATCGTCAGCCAGCTCGCCGGCGCGGCCGCGCTGCCGATCCGCATCAGCGCGAAGCCAGCCGCGATCGTGAAGAGCCCGGCCGGAATCACGACGCCCGGCCCGACGCGCAGCGCGAGGCGCTCGCCGAACGGCGGCGCGACCAGCGTCGGCAGCGTGTATGCGAGCAGCGCGAGGCCGGCCGTCACGCTGTCGTAGCCGAGCGCGACCTGGAAGTAGATCGGCAGATAAATCATGAACGGCCAGAAGCTGAAGTTCATCCCCATCGAGCCGAAGATCGCGCCGGTGAACGCGCGGATCCGGAATACCGAGAAATCGAACATCGGGCGCGCGCTGCTGCGCTCGGCCATGACGAATCCGGCCAGCGCCAGCACGGTCGCGCCGAGCACGCCGCGCCCCGCCGCGCTCGTCAGGCCGAGCGCGTCGCCCTGCGTGATATAGAACGCGAGGCCGAACACCGCGAGCGACAGCGTGACGATGCCCGCGACGTCGAGCGTGCCCGCGTGCGGATCCCGCGACTCCTGCACCGCGCCGGCGATCAGCGAGAGCGCGACGGCCGCGAGCGGCGCATGCACGAGAAACACCCACGGCCAGCTCGCGAGCGCGACGATCGCGCCGCCGACGATCGGCCCGAAGCCGAGCCCGATGCCGAACACGATCCCCCAGATGCCGAACGCGCGGCCGCGCTCGCGCCCCTCGCGGAACTGGTGCGACAGCACCGCGATCTGGCAGATCAGCATCGCGCCGCCGCTCGCGCCCTGCAGCAGCCGGCCCGCGACGAGCACCGGCACGTTCGGTGCGAGCCCGCACAGCAGCGACGTCGCGCCGAACAGCACGGTGCCCGCGACGTAGACGCGCTTGCGGCCGAAGCGGTCCGCGAGGGTGCCGGCCGCCATCAGCACCGTCGTGCAGGCGATCGTGTACGCGTTCATGATCCATTGCATGCCGTTGAAGTCGCCGTGCAGCACGCGTTCGAGCGTCGGCAGGATCACCGGCACGCTCGAGATCTCGAGACCGAACATCAACGAAGTGAGACAGACGGCCGCGAGCGCGACCGCATTGCGGCGGGAAGCAGAAGACGTCATCGATATCGCGGCGTCGCCCGGCAGCCGGGCGACCCGCACCTCCAGAGTCGAACAGGGCGTTCGCTGCGCACGGGCCGCGGCGTCGCACGCGATGAACGGGAGTCGGTACTATAGTGAGAATCTTGCTCCCCATTGAGTCATCTGCTTCGCATGACTCGGGACTCCCAGGAACCAATAGACACTCACCAACGATGACCGACAAACTCGACGGCGTGACGACCTTCGTGCAGGTGGTGGAATCCGGCAGCTTCGCGCTCGCGGCGGAGCGCCTCGACATGACGCGCTCGGCGGTCGGCAAGGCGATCGCGCGGCTCGAGAAGCGGCTCGGCGCGCGGCTCCTGCAGCGCACGACGCGCAGCCAGAGCCTGACCGACGACGGCCAGGCGTACTACGACCGCTGCGTGCGCGCGCTCGCGGAGCTGGAAGCGGCGGAGGCCGATCTCGACTGCGGCCGCCACGAGGCGCGCGGCAAGCTGCGGCTGAGCGTGCCGCTCGCGTTCGGGCATCACTGCGTGACGCCCATCGTGCTTGACCTCGCGCGCACCTATCCGCACCTGCGGATCGACGTGTCGATCACCGACCGCTTCGTCGATCTCGTCGAGGAAGGCATCGACCTCGCGGTGCGGATCGGCACGCTCGCGGACAGCACGAGCCTCGCGGTGCGACGGCTCGGCACGCAATACGGCAGCCTCGGCGCGGCCCCGTCGTATCTCGCGCGCCACGGGATGCCGAAGTCGCTCGACGACCTGAAGCATCACCGGACGATCGCCTATTCACGTTCGGGGGTGCCGCAGCCGTGGGAATTGCGCGCGCCGGACGGCTCGACGGTACGCGTCGACATGCAGCACCAGCTCAGTTTCGACGACGTGCAGGCGATCGCGGCGGCCGGCGCGTCGGGGTTCGGAATCGCGTGGCTGCCGAGCTGGCTGCTCGACCATTACGTGAAGCGCGGCGAGATGGTGGTCGTGCTCGACCGCTGCTTCGTCTGCGAAGGCGACATCCATGCAATCTGGCCGAAAACCCGCTACCTGCCGCGCAAGACGCGCTGCGTGATCGACGCGCTCGTGCAGGCGATTCCGCCGATGATCGCGCGCGAGGACGAAACGAAATGATGCAATGAGATGGACCCGACGCGCCGCACGGCGCGTCCGGTCGTTACGCGCCGCCGAGATCGACGAGCGGATGCGCGAACAGCTTCCACGGCGACGTGAGGAAGTGCCGCACGCGCTCGGCGCGCAGCTCGACGAGCGACGCGGGCGCCCAGCGCGGCTTGCGATCCTTGTCGATCAGGTGCGCGCGCACGCCTTCGCGGAAGTCGCCCTCCTCGATCGACCGCGCGACGATCCCGAGCTCCATCCGGAACGATTCGGCCAGCGTCATCTGCCGGCCGCGCAGCAGGGCCTCGCGGGTCACCGCGAGCATCGTCGGCGAATGGCCGAGCAGCGCGTCGAGCGTCGCCTGCAGCCACTGGCGATGCTCGCGCGTCAGCTCGTCGCGCACGAGTTCCTGCCGCAGCGTCGCGACGATCCGCTCGACCGCGGAACGCTTGTCGAAATGGCGGACGATCCACGGCAGCTGGCTCGCCAGCGTCGCGTGCGGCACGATGTTGCACGGCGGCTCGAACACCCTGCGCAGCGCGGCGAGCACGTTGCCGTCCCATTTCACGTTGCCGATGCGCGTCTCGAACGTGTCGAGCCATGCCGACGGCACGCACAGATCCGCGAGCTTCGCGGTCAGCGCATCGGCGCCCGACAGCATCGCGCCGGTCAGCCCGACGTACAGCGACAGCTCGACCGGCATGCGTGCGAGGAAATGCGTCGCACCGACGTCCGGCACGAGGCCGATGCGCGTCTCCGGCATCGCGATCTTGCTGCGCTCGGTTGCCACGCGCAGCGCCGCGCCCTGCGCAAGCCCCATCCCGCCGCCCATCGTGATGCCGTCCATCAGCGCGACGACCGGCTTCGGGAACGTATGGATCGCGTAGTCGAGCCGGTATTCGTCGACGAAGAACGGCAGCCACGCATCGCGCCGCGCCGCCATCTGGTGCAGCGCGCGCACGTCGCCGCCCGCGCAGAAGCCCTTCTCGCCCGCGCCGCGCAGCACCACGGCGACGATCTGGTCGTCGTCGCGGCAGCGCGCGAGCAGCGCCGCCAGCTCGCGCACCATCTCGTGCGACAGCGCATTCAGCGCGGCCGGCCGGTTCAGCGTGATCAGCGCCACGCGGTTCAGCACGCGGAACAGCACGTCCGGCGCCGCTTGCGCGAGCGCGTCGTGCGTCGTGATCGGGGTGCTCATCGGCCTTGCTCTCCGTCGGGTTGCCAGTTCGGCGCGCGCTTGCCGAGAAACGCGGCCACGCCTTCGCGCGGATCGTTCGTGTCGAACAGGTCGACGAAGCGCTCGCGCTCCACCGCGAGCGCCGCGCTGCGCGGCACGCCGCGGCGCGCGAGGCCGATCAGTTCCTTGCTGTAGGTCACCGCGTGCGGGCTCTGCCGCGCGACGTTGCGCGCGAGCGCAAGCGCCGCGTCGCGGGCCGCGCCGCTGTCGACCACGTCCTCGACGAGGCCGATCCGCAGCGCGGTGGCCGCATCGACGCGCACGCCGGCGAGGATGATCTTCTTCGCCCAGCCTTCACCGACGAGCCAGGGCAGCGTCTGCGTGCCGAGCCCGCACGGCAGCAGCCCGACCGACGGCTCGGGCAGCGCCATCTGCGCATGCGTCTCCGCGATCCGCAGGTCGCATGCGAGCGCGCATTCGAGCCCGCCGCCCATCGCATAGCCGTTGATCGCCGCGATCGTCACGAAGCGCGCTTCGGCGAGCGTCTCGAACGCGGTGCCGAAGCGGATCGCCATCGCGCGCGCGACCGCCGGATCGCCGTCGGCGAACGTGTTCAGGTCGGCGCCCGCGCTGAAGAACTTCGGGCCGTCGCCGGTGATCACGAGCGCGCGCACGCGCGGGTTCGCGTTGAGCTCGGCGACGATCTGCTGCATCTGCAGCAGCCCGTCGGCGGTGAAGGCGTTCGCGGGCGGACGCTTGAGCGTCGCGCGCGCGATCGCGCCGTCGTCGACGTAGTCCAGTTCGATCATTGCGCGTCCTTCTTCGGGGCCGGTTGATAGAGGCGGATCACCGCCGAGAAATCGAGCTGCCCGTCGCCGCGGCTGCTCATCGCCTGATAGAGCTGCTGCGCGAGCGCGCCGAGATAGACGGGCTGGCGCGCCTGCTTCGCCGCGTCGTTCGCGAGGCCGAGATCCTTCAGCATCAGGTCGGTGCCGAAGCCGCCCGTGTAGCCGCGCGACGACGGCGCGGTGTCGATCACGCCCGGATACGGGTTGTACGTGTCCGAGCTCCAGCAGCGGCCCGTCGACGTGTTGACGATGCCCGCGAGCACCTTCGGGTCGATGCCGAGCGCGACGCCGAGCGACATCGCTTCCGACACGGCCGCCATCGAGATGCCGAGCACGAGGTTGTTGCAGACCTTCGCGACCTGCCCCATCCCGGTCGCGCCGCAATGGACGATGTTCTTGCCCATTCCCGCGAGCACCGGCTTCACGCGCTCGAAATCCGCGTCGCTGCCGCCGACCATGAAGGTCAGCGTGCCGGCCGCCGCGCCGCCCGTGCCGCCCGACACCGGCGCATCGACGAACGCGCCGCCGTGCTCGCGCACCAGCGCGCCGAACGCCTGCGCGCTCGCCGGGTCGATGGTGCTCGAATCGATCACCGTCGCGCCCGCGCCGAGCCCGGCCAGCACGCCGTTCTCGCCGGTCAGCACCGAGCGCACGTGCGGCGCGGCCGGCAGCATCGTGATCACGAACGCCGCGCCGGCCGCCGCGTCGCGCGGCGAGCCGGCCACCTGCGCGCCCGCGTCCTGCAGCGCGCGCAGCGCATCGGCGCTCAGGTCGAACGCATGGACTTCGTGGCCGGCCTTCAGCAGGTTCAGCGCCATCGGCGCGCCCATGTGGCCGAGGCCGATAAAACCGATCTTCATTGCAGCCTCCCTTGAACTGTCAGTGCAGACGGATCGTCGTGTTCACCGGGCCCGCCGTCGCGTCGTCGTCGAACCAGCGCGCGGTGACGGTTTTCGTCTGCGTGTAGAACTGCACGACCTGCTTGCCGTACGGGCCGAGATCGCCGAGCTTCGAGCCGCGCGAACCGGTGAAGCTGAAGAACGGCACCGGCACCGGAATCGGGATGTTGATGCCGACCTGGCCGACGTCGATCTCGCTCTGGAACTTGCGCGCGGCCGCGCCGCTCTGCGTGAACAGCCCCACGCCGTTGCCGAACGGGTTCGCGTTGACGAGCGCGATCGCGTCGTCGAGCGAGTCGGCTTCCAGCACGACGAGCACCGGGCCGAAGATCTCGTGCGTATAGATCGACATGTCCGTCTTCACGCCGGAGAAGATCGTCGGGCCGACGAAGTTGCCGCTCTCGTAGCCGGGCACCTTCACGTCGCGGCCGTCGAGTTCGAGCTTCGCGCCTTCCTTCACGCCCGCTTCGATCAGCGACAGGATGCGCGCCTTGGCCCCCCGCGACACGACCGGGCCGACGTCGGTGCCGGCTTCGGCGCCCGCGTTGACCTTCAGCAGCTTGGCCTTCGCGACGAGATCGGGCAGCCAGTCGCGCGCCTCGCCGACCAGCACCGCGACCGACGTCGCCATGCAGCGCTGCCCGGCCGCGCCGAAGCCCGCGCCGACCAGCGCGTTGAGGGTCTGCTCGCGATTCGCGTCGGGCAGCACCACCGCGTGGTTCTTCGCGCCCATCATCGCCTGCACGCGCTTGCCGTGCTCGCTGCCGAGCTTGTAGACGTGCGTGCCGACCGCGGTCGAGCCGACGAACGAGATCGCCTTCACGAGCGGATGCGTGCAGATCGCGTCGACCACTTCCTTGCCGCCGTGCACGACGTTCAGCACGCCCTTCGGCACGCCGGCTTCGACCGCGAGCTCGACGAGCTGCATCGTCGACAGCGGGTCCTGCTCGGACGGCTTCAGCACGAACGTGTTGCCGCACACGATCGCCATCGGGAACATCCACAGCGGAATCATCGCGGGGAAGTTGAACGGCGTGATGCCCGCGCATACGCCGAGCGGCTGGCGCAGCGTGTAGGTATCCACGCCGCCCGCGACGTTCTCCGCGAACTCGCCGAGCTGCAGCGTGCCGACCGAGCA
Source organism: Burkholderia stagnalis (assembly GCF_902830275.1). GTDB lineage: Bacteria > Pseudomonadota > Gammaproteobacteria > Burkholderiales > Burkholderiaceae > Burkholderia > Burkholderia stagnalis. The sequence continues at coordinate 63,583 of NZ_CADESW010000008.1, forward strand.
TGCATGCTCGACGACTTCCAGCCCGCGGAAGATGTCGCCTTCGGCGTCGGGCAGCGTCTTGCCCTGCTCGGCCGTCAGCGTCTTCGCGATCCGCTGCAGGTTCGTGCGCACCAGGTCCTGGAACTTCAGCATGATGCGCATGCGCGCGGAAATCGGCGTGTTCTTCCACGTCGCGAACGCCGCCTGCGCGGCCTGCACGGCCGCGTCGACTTCGGCGACCGTCGCGAACGGCACGCGCGCGAGCACCTGCTGCGTCGCCGGGTTGACGATGTCCCGCCACTCGTTCGTGGCGGATTCGACGAATGCGCCGTCGATCAGCAGCTTGACCGTCGGTGCGTGTTGCCCCGCCTGGGGCGTCGGATTCGCGTTCATCAGTTGATTCTCCTTGGGAGAGCCGCCGCGCGACATCGCGCGCAGGCGGCCGGTTCGGTTCGATCGCGGGCGGCACGCGCCGCGATCATTTCAGCTCAGCCGCAAAATCCTCTTCCCAGTATTCGCCGGGCATGCGCGCGCTCGCGTCGTCGCCGCGCTCGATCTCGCGGCGGCGCAGCTCGACGCGGCGAATCTTCCCGGAGATCGTCTTCGGCAGGTCCGCGAACTGCAGGCGGCGAATGCGCTTGTACGGCGCGAGTTTCTCGCGCGAGAAGCGGAAGATCTCCAGCGCCAGCGCCGGGCTTTCCTCGTAGCCCTGGCGCAGCGTGATGAAGGTTTTCGGCACCGCGAGCCGCACCGGGTCCGGGCTCGGCACGACCGCCGCCTCGGCGATCGCCGGATGCTCGATCAGCACGCTTTCGAGTTCGAACGGGCTGAGCCGGTAGTCGGACGACTTGAACACGTCGTCCGCGCGGCCGATGTAGACGAAGTAGCCGTCGTCGCGACGCATCGCGATGTCGGACGTACGGTAGTGGCCGTCGCGCATCGCGTGCGCGGTGGCGTCGGGGTTGTTCGCATAGCCTTTCATCAGGCCGACCGGGCGCTCGGCGCCCGCGCCGACCGGCAGCGCGACCTCGCCTTCGCTCACCGGCGCGCCGTCCGGGTCGAGCAGCGCGATCCGGTAGCCGGGCATCGGGCGGCCCATCGACCCGGCCACCACCGGCTGGCCCGGCGAGTTGCCGATCAGGCAGGTGGTCTCGGTCTGGCCGTAGCCGTCGCGGATCGTGATGCCCCACGCCTTCTTCACGCGCTCGATGATTTCCGGGTTCAGCGGCTCGCCCGCGCCGACGATCTCGCGCAGCTTCACGTCGAACGACGCGAGCGGCTGCTGCACGAGCATCCGCCACACGGTCGGCGGCGCGCACATCGTCGTCACCTGGTGCTTGACGATCGCATCGAGCACGACCTTCGGCTCGAAGCGCGCATAGTTGAACGCGAACACGCACGCCTGCGCGTTCCACGGCGCATAGAAGCAGCTCCACGCATGCTTCGCCCAGCCCGGCGAGCTGATGTTCCAGTGGATGTCGCCCGGCTGCAGGCCGACCCAGTACATCGTCGACAGGCTGCCCACCGGATAGGTGCGGTGCGTATGCTCGACGAGCTTCGGCTTCGACGTCGTGCCCGACGTGAAATACAGCAGCATCGGATCGCTCGCGTGCGTGACGCCGTCCGGCGTGAACGCGGCGGGCGCCGCGTAGCCGTCGTTCATCGCGAGCCAGCCCGCGCGCGGCGCGCCGGCGACGATCTTGTGCTTGAGGCCGAGGCCCGGCTGCTCGAATTTCGCGGCTTCGTTCTCGTCGACGATCGCGTAGGTCGCGCCGCCGATCTGCACGCGGTCGCGCACGTCGTCGGCCGACAGCTGCGTGGTGGCGGGCAGCACGACCGCGCCGAGCTTCATCGCGGCGAGCATCGCGTCCCACAGCTCGACGCGGTTCGGCAGCATCAGCAGGATCCGGTCGCCGCGCACGACGCCGATGCCGCGCAGCCAGTTCGCGACGCGCGACGAGCGCTCCGACATCTGCGCGAACGAATACGGGTCGCCTTGCCCGGTCGCGGCATCGACGATCCACAGCGCGGGCTGGTCGTTGCCGCGCGCCATCGCGTCGAAGTAGTCGAGCGCCCAGTTGAACGTGTCGAGCGCCGGCCACTGGAAATCGCGGTAAGCGGTTTCGTAGTCGGTGCGATGGCGCAGCAGAAAGTCGCGTGCGTCCAGGAATGCCTGTACCGTCATCGTGTCGTCTCCTGTTGATGCCCCGTTGTTTTATGTGCTCGCGGGCATGCGGCCGTTGCGGTGGATCACGCCTGCAACTGCCGCGCGATCACCATCCGTTGCACTTCGCTGGTTCCCTCGTAGATCTGCGTGATGCGCGCGTCGCGGTAGTGGCGCTCGACTTCGTAATCGGCGAGATAGCCGTAGCCGCCGTGGATCTGGATCGCGTCCGAGCACACGCGCTCGGCCATCTCCGACGCGAACAGCTTCGCCTGCGACGCTTCCGACAGGCACGGCAGGCCGGCCGTGCGCAGCTTCGCCGCGTGATGCACGAGCAGGCGTGCGGCGTTGATCTGCGTGGCCATGTCGGCGAGCTTCTGCTGGATCGCCTGGTGCTCGGCGAGCGGCTTGCCGAACTGCACGCGCTCGCCCGCATAGCGGCGCGCCTTGTCGAACGCGGCGCGCGCGATGCCGAGTGCCTGCGCGGCGATGCCGATGCGGCCGCCCTCGAGGTTCGACAGCGCGATCTTCAGCCCTTCGCCGCGCGCGCCGAGCAGGTTCTCCTCGGGAATCGCGCAGTTCTCGAACGTGATCGGGCAGGTGTCGGACGCCTTGATGCCCATCTTCTTCTCGGGCTTGCCGACGATGAAGCCCGGCGTGTCGGTCGGCACCAGGAACGCGGAAATGCCGCGCTTGCCGGCCTCCGGATCGGTGATGGCAAAAACGATCGCGATGCCGGCGCGCTGGCCGTTGGTCACGAACTGCTTCGCGCCGTTCAGCACCCACTTGCCGTCGCGCAGCTCGGCGCGGGTGCGCAGGTTGTGCGCCTCGGAGCCGGCCTGCGGCTCGGTCAGGCAGAACGCGCCGATGGTGCGGCCGGCGGCCATCTCGGCGAGCCAGCGATCCTTCTGCGCGGCCGTGCCGAAACCGAGGATCGGCCCGCAGCCGACCGAGTTGTGCACGCTCATCATCGTCGCGCACGCGGCGTCGCCGGCGGCGATCTCCTCCATCGCGAGCGCATAGGCGACGTAGTCGGTGTACGAACCGCCCAGCTCCTGCGGCACGATCATCCCGAGCAGGCCCAGTTCGCCCAGCTGCGCGACCACCTCGTCCGGCAGGTGCGCGTCGCGGTCCCACTGCGCGGCGTGCGGCGCCAGCACCTCGGTGGCAAAAGCGCGCGCGGCGTCGCGGATCATCCGCTGGTCTTCGGTGTAAAGCTCGTCCATGGCGCTGCTGTCTCCCGGCGGCCCGCGTCGCGCGGCCGCGTTCAGTTTTGGATGAATCAAGTGTAGGCAAGCGTGCGCTACTGTTCGATGCTCGCCCCGCTCATTTACACTGAGCGTTTTTGCCACACCAGCGCAGTCGATGAAGCAGGAAGAAAAGGGAACCATCGCGATCAGCCTGGTCGCGTACAGCGTCGCGCTCGCGACGCGGCGCGGCGTCGCGGCCGAGCCGCTGCTCGCGCAGGCCGGCATCGCGCCGGCGCTGCTCGACCAGCCGCGCGCGCGGGTGTCCGCGCAGCAGTACGGCGCGCTGTGGAACGCGATCGCGCGCACGCTCGACGACGAGTTCTTCGGCCAGGACCGCCACCCGATGAGGAGCGGCAGCTTCATCGCGATGAGCCAGGCGGCGCTCACCGCGCGCGACGGGCTGCGTGCGATGGCGCGCGCGATGAACTTCATGCACTGCGTGCTCGACGACCTGCATGCGGAACTCGACGCGAACCCGCAGCGCGTGCGGCTGCGCTTCGTGCACCGCAACAACGGCGCGACGCCCGCGATGTTCACGTACGCGACCTATTTCATCATCGTCTACGGGCTCACCTGCTGGCTGATCGGCCGCCGCATTCCGCTGCTGCACGCGAGCTTCCGCTGCGACACGCCGCCCGCCGAGCACGAGTACCCGTCGATGTTCTGCGACGACATGCGCTTCAACCAGCCCGATTCGTATGTCGATTTCGATCCCGAATTCGCGGCGCTGCCGGTCGTGCAGACCCCGAAGACGCTGAAGACGTTCCTGCGCAACGCGCCGGCCAGCTTCATCGTCAAGTACCGCAACCCGAACGCGCTCGCGCAGCGCGTGCGCACGGTGCTGCGCGGCATGCCGCCCGCCGCGTGGCCGGGCGCGGGGCAGATGGCCGCGCGGCTGCACGTGGCCGAGGCGACGCTGCGCCGCAAGCTGCACCAGGAAGGCCACGCGTACCAGTCGATCAAGGATGCGCTGCGGCGCGACCTCGCGTTCGAGGCGCTCGCCGATCCGTCGCGCACGATCGCCGACGTCGCCGCGGCGGCCGGCTTCGCCGAGCCGAGCGCGTTCTACCGCGCGTTCCGCAAGTGGAGCGGGCGCAGCCCGGCCGAGTTTCGCGACGAGGCGCTCGGGCGCACGGGGGGCACGGGCTGAGATCGCACGGCCCGCGCGGCGGCGCGCGTCATCGCGCTTTGCGCGGAAACCGCCTAATCTTTAAACATCGGGCCAGCGCCCTTCCTGCGGGCCGGACGGCGTGCACTCGCGCGCCGCCCGGACGCCCCGATGCGCTTTCACCGTTCCTGGCACCTGCCGACGCACGACGCGTCGGGCCGCCATCTTCCTCACCCGCTGCCGGCGCGGGTCGCGCGCGCCGCGCTGTTCGCGGCGCTGCTCGTCGTCTGCGCGGTGGCCGCGGCGCCGCCTGCCGCCAACGCGCCTGCCGCGCCCCCGCCCGTCATCGTGATTCCGATCAACGGCGCGATCGGGCCGGCCAGCGCCGACTTCATCGTCCGCTCGCTCGGCCGCGCGGCGCGCGAGCACGCGCCGCTCGCGATCCTGCAGCTTGACACGCCCGGCGGCCTCGACACGTCGATGCGGCAGATCATCAAGGCGATCCTCGGCTCGCCGGTGCCGGTGGCCGCGTTCGTCGCACCGAGCGGCGCGCGCGCGGCGAGCGCGGGCACCTACATCGTGTATGCGAGCCACGTCGCGGCGATGGCGCCGGGCACCAACCTCGGCGCGGCGTCGCCGGTCCAGTTCGGCATCGGCGGCGGCCCGCCCGGGGGCAACCCGCCGTCGCCGACCGGCGTGTCGCCCAAGTCGCCTGCATCGGGCGCGTCGGCCGCATCGGCCGCGCTGCCGTCCGACACGCAATCGACCGAGATCCGCAAGGCGATGCAGGACGCCGCCGCGTACATCCGCGGCCTCGCGCAACTGCGCGGCCGCAACGCGGAATGGGGCGAGCGCGCGGTGCGCGAGGCGGTCAGCCTGTCGGCGACCGAGGCGCGCACGCAGCACGTGGTCGACCTGATCGCGCAGGATCCGGCCGACCTCGCGCGCCAGCTCGACGGCCGCACCGTGACGACCTCCGCCGGCGCGCAGCGGCTCGCGACCGCGCACGCGCCGCTCGTCGTCGTCGAGCCCGACTGGCGCAGCCGCTTCCTGTCGATCATCGCGGATCCGAACGTCGCGCTGATCCTGCTGACGATCGGCATCTACGGCGTGTTCTTCGAATTCGCGAACCCCGGCTTCGTGCTGCCGGGGCTCGCGGGCACGATCTGCCTGCTGATCGGGCTGTTCGCGATGCAGCTGCTGCCGATCAACTACGCGGGCCTCGGCCTCGTGCTGCTCGGCCTCGCGTGCCTCGTCGCCGAGGCGTTCCTGCCGACCTTCGGCGTGCTCGGCTTCGGCGGGATCGCGTCGTTCACGATCGGCGCGCTGATGCTGATCGATACCGACGTGCCCGGCTACGGCATCCCGTGGCAGCTGATCGCGGGCCTCGCGCTCGGCGGCGGGCTGCTCGTCGCGGGCGTGTCGAGCCTCGCGCTGCGCGCGCGGCGCCGGCCGGTCGTCTCGGGCGCGGAAGCGATGGTCGGCAGCATCGGCGAGGTGCTCGACGACGGCCTCGTGCCCGACCAGCCGCATACGGGGGCCGGCCCTGCGCCGTCTGCCGCCGGCTGGGCGCTCGTGCACGGCGAGCGCTGGCGGGTCGCGAGCAATGCGCCGCTCGCGGCGGGCTGCCGCGTGCGTGTGACGGGCCGCCAGGGGTTGATGCTCACGGTCGCGCCGCTGTATGACCGGCCGGAAGCCGCGCTGCGTGGGAGCGGCGTAGGCGCTGAAGCGCCAGCGACGGCCGACTCCCGCGTGGGTGGGACCGCCGTAGACGCTAAAGCGCCAACGGCGGTCGACAAAGGAGAAAAACCATGATCGGCTACACCTTCGGCTTCAGCAGCCTGCTGATCGTCTTCGCGGTGCTGCTCGTCGCGTCGTCGATCCGCATCTTCCGCGAGTACGAGCGCGGCGTCGTGTTCATGCTCGGCCGCTTCTGGAAGGTCAAGGGGCCGGGGCTCGTGCTGATCATCCCGGTGGTCCAGCAGGTGGTGCGCATCGACCTGCGCACGGTCGTGTTCGACGTGCCCGCGCAGGACGTGATCACGCGCGACAACGTGTCGGTGAAGGTGAACGCGGTGGTGTACTTCCGCGTGGTCGATCCGGAGAAAGCGGTGATCCAGGTCGCGCGCTTCTTCGACGCGACGAGCCAGCTCGCGCAGACCACGCTGCGCTCGGTGCTCGGCAAGCACGAGCTCGACGCACTGCTCGCCGAACGCGAGCAGCTGAACGCCGATATCCAGAAGACCCTCGACGCGCAAACCGACGCGTGGGGCATCAAGGTGTCGACGGTGGAAATAAAGCACGTCGACCTGAACGAGACGATGGTGCGCGCGATCGCGCGGCAGGCGGAAGCCGAGCGCGAACGGCGCGCGAAGGTGATCCACGCGGAAGGCGAGCTGCAGGCGTCCGAGAAGCTGCTGCAGGCCGCGCAGCGGCTCGCGCAGCAGCCGCAGGCAATGCAGCTGCGCTACCTCCAGACGCTGACCACGATCGCCGCCGACAAGAACTCGACGATCGTGTTCCCGCTGCCGGTCGACCTGCTGAACGCCGTGCTCGACCGGTTCGCGCCGCCGCGCGAACGCTGATGCAGTTCGCTGACGGCTGATCTGCTATGCAATGCCCCGACAGAAATGCGCGCTAGCGTTTCGGAGCAATTTTCCCCATGCGATTCGAGGCCGGCACGCACTCGTGGATGCTGCCGGCATCCTCTTCCGCGTCAAGCAGCCGACGCCAAAATGGAATCTATCAACTCGGCGCCGCCCTCGATGTCTTCATTCCCCACGAATCGAGAGATTTCCATGTGCCCGTCGTCGAATACGTCGATCTCGATACGTTGCCCGACGACGGTTACGGAAACGAGGATGGAATCCGGTCGGTGACGACTGAGCGCGTAAGCGACGTGTGCAGCATCCAGTTTCGTCAGCAGGTCGAATATTGAATGGGCCATGCTGGATCCTATTTCTTGAACCGATTGTCGTTAAGGAGCTTGAGTGCTTTTCGGGCGTCCTTGACACCATTGCGCGCATCGCTCTGAATATCGTTGAGCGTCGTGCCCAGATACTGGCTCGGAAACTCGCGCAACACGGAGCCTTTGCATTCCGCCGAAATCACATCGCAAGCATACAGGTCGCCACGATCAATACCAGCCAGCGCCATCGCGTCGCCGGTCGGTTCATCGCGACTGTATTCGAACGCCTGCGCACTTCCGAGTGGCTTGGCGATCGTACCGTCAGGCAGTACGTCCCCCGGATTCGCAAACCATATCGCAATTCCATCCTGGGCTCGGAGCCTTTTCCATCCGCTGCTCGGCAATTGCCGACCGACCGCTGGCCTGGCCACCGCACGCCTGAATATTTGAGACGGCGTGAACGTGATCGATCGCGGACGCGGCCCGTCATCGGCTATTCGACTGGGCACCCCGGATGAACGTAACGGCTCGACGACCGCAATGACGTCGCCCCCGCTTACGGCGTGCTGCAATGCGCGTAACAGTGGCAGCGGCTCCGTGCGTTGAGCGTCGTGCCCGACATGGCAATTCCGAAGAAAATCGCAGAGGCGCGCCAGTTGCGCGGTATCGCGCGCCAGATCTCCCGCGACAGCCGATTCGATGAGCGTCTTTCCCGCGGTTTCCCCCGGCGCGCCGACAGGGCAGCATGAGCGATATTCAACGCGCGAATACAGCGTGCAGTGCCGACCACCGCCTACTGCCAGATGAAATGACATGCGATCTCCATTCGGAGAGCGTGCGACGGCACATGAGGCGCTTGGTCATGCCTCGCCGTTTCTCCCCCCCAAAGGACGCATCATAGAAACATTGGTGCAAGCCTCCGACAAGCAGAGACTTGCATGCCACACCCTTATCGGCAACAGAATGAGCGGAACGCTGCCGCAACGCAGTTGCGGCCGATTTTTTTCGAATTCACGACAGTGCCCAGCACTATTAGCAACTGTCATCACGGCCCCGCGCACACCGCGGCGTCGGCTCCTGCGCTACCTCCAGACGCTGACCACGATCGCCGCCGACAAGAACTCGACGATCGTGTTCCCGCTGCCGGTCGACCTGCTGAACGCCGTGCTCGACCGGTTCGCGCCGCCGCGCGAACGCTGACGGCCGCGCGTCACGCCAGCAGCCTGCGCTCCGTCTTGCCGTACTTGATCGACTTCTCGTCCGGGATCATCAGGCCCGTGTGCTCGTCGCGGCCCTGCAGGATGAAGCGCGCGTCCGGGCTGCCGATCTGCGCGGCCGCGAGCTTGCTGTCCGCGCCGATCTCGCCTTTCTTCATCCGGTTGACGATCACGCCCACCGCAGTGTCCTTGAAGTCACGCAGCATCCACGCGTCGCCGTCGCTGTCGCCGGCCACCAGCACCGGGCCGTAGCCCTTGCTCGCCTGCAGCACGTTGCGAATGCCGACCGTCTTGCCCGGCCCGTAGTTGAAGTGCCAGCCGTCCGGGTAATGGCTCACGTACTTGCCGTCCTTCTTGTCCAGGCGCAGGCCGATCACGTTCTCCGGCGGCACGCCGTAGCCGTAGTTCGGGTGGCCGGCGAACACGCGCACCACGTCGTCGATCGATGCGGTGCTCACGTACACGTCGATGCCGTTCGCGCGCAGCGTGTGCATCAGCCCGCGGATTTCCTCGTGGATGCGGATGCCGTGGAAATGCGTGGCGGCGACCACGCCGGCCTTGCCCGGCAGCGTCTTCGGGCTTTCGTACTTCACCTTGCGCAGCGCGTCGCCGATGGCGCGGTCGTTCGACGCCTGCGCCATCGCCTGCAGCTCGGCGGTCGTCATGTTCCGGTAGAAATAGATGATCCACTTGTAGCCGATCTCGAGCGGATGCGTGTCGCAGATCGCGTCGTACATGTAGTACAGCTTCGCGCGGAAATCCTTGAACTGATCGGTCTCGTGGATCTCGTCGAGGCTCTTGCCGCCGCCGAATCCCTGGTAGTTCGCGTAGAGCCAGCGATAGTCGGCCTCGACGTCGGCGGCGAGATCCTCCATCGTCACCGGCTTGCCGTCCACCGTCGTGTAGTCCTTCGCGAACGCGCCCTTCGGCACGTCCTGCCACATCACGTCGACGAATTCGTCCGGCGTCAGCTTGTACTGCAGATGGTCGATCTGGTACATCAGCAACGCCTCTTCGCAGTCGTTCATGATGCACGTGTTGTCCCAGTCGAACACCGCGTACGGGCGCCGCTTCGCGTCGTAGCCCGCGCGCCCCGCGCCATGCCGGTCGAGCACCGCCTGCAGGCGCGCGGCGTTGAACGGCGACCAGCGGCCCGGGTCCAGCGCGTCCGGCGCGGACGCGTTCTTCGCGTCGGCGGTGCCGGCCTTGAGCATCAGCGACGTCGCGGCGCTCGCCGCGGCAAGGGTATTCAGGAAGGTGCGGCGCTGCATGGACTCTCTCCGTGGAAACGACGATTCGGGTTCGGTCGCCAACCTGCTCGACGCGCGGCGCGCATCGCGGCGTACCTGCGGCTCATCCGTCCGGCCGGGCCGGGGCGGCGACGGATTGGGGACGCATGATCTGGCGAAAATATTGCGGCAAATTGTCCGTGTCGCCGCGCGATGCGACATCGAGTTGATCCGCAGCGACATGCCGGGGCCGCCCGGGAAGCGCGATTTGCGTGGAGGGATTCCACTAGATGCGCCCCGCGCCGGCCGAACCGGCCTCGCCGCCTTCCACGCCGGGCCCGCTCGCGAAAACCCCGCAACGGCACCCTCCGCCCGACCTAGGAAAAGCCCTCACCCCGAAACACTGGCATGTTCGGCCGAATTCGCTATGATCGTTACATCATTCAATGGCGCATTAAAAGCTGACTGAATAACCTGCGGCGGCGACGCGCGGCGGGCGTGTTCCGGATCAGCGCCTCGCTTTGCATGGGACCCGAGTCGGCGCCGAAGCGCCGACGCCGGTCGACACTGGAGACACCTCATGCCCGACCATCCGCTGCCGGAAGTCCACCAGGAAGAACTGGCGCAATTCCGCGCCGTCCAGCAACTCGCGTACCGCTGCGTCGAGACCGTCGGCGGCCTGCTGTATCCGGGCATCACCGAGAAGGAAGCCGCGCGCCTGCTCGCCGAATGGCTGCAGGACCACGGCGTGCGCGACTGGCTGCACAAGCCGTTCGCGTGGTTCGGCAACCGCACCGCGTTCGACGGCTTCTCGGGCCTCACGCACCTGGGCGGCTTCAATCTCGCGTTCTTCCCGAGCAACCGCCAGCTCGAGCCCGACATGCCGGTGATCCTCGACGTCGCGCCGGTGCTCGACGGCATCGTCGCCGACGTCGGCTACGCGCACTGCCTCGGCACGAACCCGATCCTCGAGCAGCTGCAGGACGACCTGATGGATCACCGCGAGCTGATCGTGCGGCTCGTGAAGGCGCGCCGCACGATGGCCGAGGTCGCGCAGGAAGTCGACGCGCTGTGCCGCCAACAGGGCGTCGAGCCGCGCCACAAGGCGTATCCGTTCAAGGTGCTCGCGCATCGCGTCGCGAAGATCCACAAGCTGTCGAAGCCGCGCTTCGTCGCGCGCTTCGGCCTGAACGCCACCCGCAACCTGCTGCTCGACCAGGGCCGCGCCGCGAAGCAGCAGGGCTGGTCGCCGCTGTGGTCGATCGACCGCCGCTCCGAGCACGCGCCGGTGCCGGGCCTGTGGGCGGTCGAGCCGCACCTCGGTTTCGCCGGCGTCGGCGCGAAGTTCGAGGAGCTGCTCGTGATCACCGACGACGACGCGTACTGGCTCGATGACGACCTGCCGCACGTGCGCCGCTGGGCACGCCGCCAGGCAGCGCGCACGCCCGCGCTCGTACCGGCCGCGCCGGCCGTCGCCGCCGCCCCGGCCGCGGCCTGACGCGGCGCGCGGCTCCCCCCCTTTCCGAACGAACGTGTACGGACCCACGATGCAGCCACTTTCCGATGAAGCGCCGCTGGCCCTGTTCGATTCCGTGTTCACCGAAACCGCGGTCGCGTCCGGCGACCTGACGCTCGCGGTCCGAACCTGGGGCGACCCGTCCCGCACGCCGGTCGTGCTGGTGCACGGCTATCCGGACACCAGCAGCGTCTGGCAGGACGTCGCGCCGCGGCTCGCGCGCCAGCACTACGTGATCGCGTACGACGTGCGCGGCGCGGGGCTGTCGAGCGCGCCCGCGCGCACCGCCGACTACCGGCTCGCGAAGCTGACCGACGATTTCATCGCGGTGATCGACGCGCTCTGCCCCGGCCGCCCGGTCCACCTGATCGCGCACGACTGGGGCTCGATCCAGGGCTGGGAATTCGTCACCGAGCCGAGGCTCGCGGGCCGCATCGCGTCGTACACATCATGCTCCGGCCCGTGCCTCGACCACGTCGGCCACTGGCTGCGCGAGCGCCTGCTGCGGCCGACGCCCGCGTCGCTCGGCAAGCTCGCCGGCCAGCTCGCGCGGTCGTGGTACGTGTACCTGTTCCACCTGCCGTTGATCCCCGAGTTGGGCTGGCGGCTGTGGCTCGGCCGCGCGTGGCCGCGCCTGCTGCGCCGGATCGAGAAGACGCCGGTTGCGCCGCGCGCGACGCAGGCCGACGACGGCGCGCGCGGCGTGCGCCTGTATCGCGCGAACTTCATCCGCTGCCTGTTCACGCCGCGCGAGCGCTACGCGCATGCGCCGGTGCAGACGATCGTGCCGCTCGGCGACAAGTACGTGAGCCCGGCGCTGTCCGAGGACCTGTCGCGCTGGGTGCCGCAGTACTACCGGCGCGAAGTGGCCGCCGGCCACTGGCTGCCGCTCGCCGATCCGGCGCGCTTCGCGGGCCTCGCGCAGCAGCTGATCGACGCGGTCGAATCCGGCGACGAGCCGCCCGCGCTCGCGAACGCGCGGCGCCGCGCGACGAGCGGCCGCTTCAGCGGCAAAGTCGCGGTCGTCACCGGCGCGGGTAGCGGGATCGGCCGCTGCGCGGCGCTGGCGTTCGCCCGCGAAGGCGCGACGGTGGTCGCGGTCGACATCGACCTCGCGAGCGCCGAGCGCACCGCGCTGCTGCTCCGGCTGATCGGCGCGGCGGCGCATGCGCGGCGCGTCGACGTCGGGGCCGCGGACGAAATGGCAGCGCTCGCCGGCTGGGTCGGCCGCGAACTCGGCGGCGCGGACGTCGTGATCAACAACGCGGGCATCGGCATGGCGGGCGGCATCCTCGACACGAGCGCCGCGCACTGGGAGCGGATCCTGCACGTGAACCTGTGGGGCGTGATCCACGGCTCGCGCCTGTTCGCGCAGCAGATGGCCGCGCGCGGCACGGGCGGCCACATCGTCAACACCGCGTCGGCGGCCGCGTTCGGGCCGTCGCGCGACCTGCCCGCGTACGCCACGACCAAGGCCGCGGTGCTGATGCTGAGCGAATGCATGCGCGCGGAGCTGGCCGAACAAGGCATCGGCGTGACGGCCGTGTGCCCCGGCTTCGCCGAAACGGGAATCATGGCGTCGACGCAATACGCGGGCGCCAATGCGCAGGACGAAGCGCGCCTGCGCAAGCGCGCGACGAAGCTCTACCAGATGCGCGGGCTGAAACCCGACACCGTCGCGCAGGCGATGGTCGACGCCGTGCTGCGCAACCGGCCGGTCGTCGCGGTCGGCACGGAGGCCCACGCGCTGCGCTTCGTCGGCCGCTTCATGCCGTGGCTCGGCCGGATCATCGCCCGCGTCAGCATGGCATCGCATTGACGGCGCAACGACACAGCAACAACGCCGCACAGGGAGACACGCATGAACGCACCCGCCGACTACCACCCGATCAAGGCCCGCCACGTGAAGTTCGACTTCAGCGCGACGCCGATCACCTGGGTGCCGGACGACCCCGGCAGCACGCACATCATCAACACGCTGAACCTGCTGTTTCCGGAAGGCGAGCTGTGGTTCTGCCGCGTGTATAACAAGGCGCTGCCGCACATCACCGATGCCCGGCTGCGCGACGAGGCCGAGGGTTTCCTGCGCCAGGAAGCCGTGCATTCGCGCTCGCACGGCGGCGTGCTCAAGCACTACTACGACCGGCACGGCATCGACACGAAACCGTTCACGCAGCGGCTCAACCGGCTGTTCACGCGCGTGCTCGGCGAAGCGCCGCTCGGGCTGAAGATCGGCCATACGCGATTCTGGCTTCGCCAGCAGCTCGCGGTGATCGCGTCGCTCGAGCATTTCTTCGGCTATCTCGGCAACTGGGTGCTCAACGCGCACGGGCTCGACGAAGGCCGCGCCGATCCGACGATGGTCGACCTGCTGCGCTGGCACGGCGCCGAGGAAGTCGAGCACCGCACCGTCGCGTTCGACATCTATCGCCACCTCGGCGGCTCGTACCCGGAGCGCTGCGTGCACATGGCGTTCGTGATCGTGCTGCTGCTCTACTACATCACGAAGGGCGCGAAGTTCATGTACCGGCGCGACCCGGGCGCGGGCCGCTATCCGGGCTTCGTGCGCGCGTGGGCGCAAGGCGCGCGGCGCGGGCACCTGCCGTCGTTCTGGAAGGTGATCGGCGCGGCGCTGCGCTATTTCAAGCCCGGCTATACGCCGCACCACGAAGGCTCGACCGAGCAGGCGCTCGCGTACCTCGCGCGCTCGCCGGCCGCGCAGGCCGCCGCGCACGGCGGCAACTGGGGGACGACGAAGGCGTCGTGACACCGTGACGCCGCCCCGCCGCCGCCGCGCGCGCACGGCCCGGCGAAATGCGTACAATCGCGGCTTCATTTCCCCGGAGGTGCCGCGATGGCCATGAAAAAAACCGATCTCGAGAAGAACAAGGCGCTCAAGCTGACGCACGCGATGAAGCAGTCGAGCTCCGCGCGCTTCGGCAAGGGTGCCGAAGACACGGCGAAGCTCGACCGCCGCGCGCAGCGCAAGCTCGACCAGGAACAGGGGCTCGTGCCGTTCGCGTGCAAGCTCAACGCGGATCTCGTCGAGCAGCTCAAGGCGCGCGCGGCGACGCATCCGAACGGCATGACGGGCCTGCTGAGCGAACTGCTGGTGAACGGGCTCGCGCAGCACGACGCGTGAACCATCGCGCCCCAAACACCGGTGAACGCCCATACGGGTCGATCACCGGAGGCGCTTGCGCTTCAGCATCGAGCGCCGTACTGCATGACACGAGGCCTCACCGGAAACGGATGAGGCTTTTTTGTTTTGGTGCGCGTCATCCCGGCCGGCTCGACGGATCGAGCTGACGATGGCGATGCCGGGGATGTCGGGGATGAAGGAAGCGTCGCCGCGCACGCGATGCGCGTGCCGGCGACGTCAGGAAAGCACCCACCTGCGACGCGTCGCATCGCGGGTGTGCACCGAATGACGCGGCACGCCGCTGCGTGCCGCGAGCGATCGCGCGCCGCGCGCGGACATCAGGTGCTGGCGGCGAGACGCGGGCCCGTGCCGCGAGGAGTGGACTCGACGTCCGGCTTTTGCGACGCCTGCGCGCTCACCCAAGGTTCGATGCCCTGCTTCTGCACTTCCTCGAGAAAGGACACGCGTGTCCGCCAGTAGTCCGCCTGCAGTTTGACATCGATCACGCGCTGCTCGGCGGCAAACAGCTCCATGCGCGCAGTGACGAGCATCGACGCGGCGGTTTTCTCCGGCGTGGGGGCGTGGCGCATTGCCCAACGGCTGATCCAGTTCAGCATACTGACCTCCGTGATAACGGACGAACCCGCATCGGGCAATCGCATTCGGCCGCGCGCTGCCCGCACGCGCATCGGCCGCCGCCGCACGTCACTGCCGGGCGCTGCGCGGGCCGCCTGCTCCCCCGCATCGGCGGCGATCGGCCCGGTGTGCGTGCACGGTTTCTCTATCCTAGAAACAGTTGCTGATTAACGCGATACGGTCTTGCACTCTTTTACACAGAAACCACAGTCCGCAGCGCAGCACGCGATGACTGTTGCGCACGGGACGGCTTCGGCGCAGGATTGTTCGATTCCCGCGCGGCAATGGACTGAAGAATAAGAATCACCGCGCGCCCCTTGCATCCAGCATGCGGATGCACCGTTTCAGCCGCGTGTCTGCGCCGCCCCCGCACGCGGCGGCGCATCCCGCCCGCCCGTTTTCCGCCGCGCTCCCCCCGTTTCGCCGCCGCTTGCCGCCCGAACCGGTAAAATGCGCGCCGCCGTCGCGCGGCCATGCCGCCGGCACGCGTGCCGCGGCCGATCGTGCCCCACGACTATATCGTCCGACCTATCCCGGCTATTACAATCCGCCGATAGTCGCGCAATAGTGGCTGGTTACAGTACGCCGGCCCTACCCGGCTGGCCGCACCGCTAAAACAAATCAACGCAACAAGCAACACGACAACCCGACCGGAGAAACGCCTACATGGAATCCATCAAGCGGTATTTCGGCTTCGATGAAGCCGGCACCGACTTCCGCACCGAAATACTCGCGGGCGTCACCACGTTCCTGACGATGGCCTACATCATCTTCGTGAACCCCGCGATCCTCGGCGACGCCGGCATGCCGAAGGAATCCGTGTTCGTGGCCACCTGCCTCGTCGCGGCGCTCGCGTCGATCATCATGGGGCTGTACGCGAACTACCCGATCGCGTGCGCGCCCGGCATGGGCCTCAACGCGTACTTCGCGTACACGGTGGTCAAGGGAATGGGCTTCACGTGGCAGGCCGCGCTCGGCGCGGTGTTCATCTCCGGCTGCCTGTTCCTGCTCGTCACGCTGTTCCGCGTGCGCGAGGCGATCGTCAACGGCATTCCGAAATCGCTGCGCATTTCGATCACCGCGGGCATCGGCCTGTTTCTCGGCATCATCTCGCTGAAGACGTCCGGCGTGATCGTCGGCAGCCCGGCCACGCTCGTCACGCTCGGCGACCTGCACAAGCCCACCACGATCCTGTCGATCATCGGCTTCTTCACGATCGTCACGCTCGACCACCTGCGCGTGCGCGGCGCGATCCTGATCGGCATCCTCGGCGTGACGATCCTGTCGTTCTTCTTCGGCGGCAACGAATTCCACGGCGTGTTTTCCGCGCCGCCGTCGATCGACGCGACGCTGTTCAAGCTCGACATCGGCGCGGCGCTGTCGACCGGCGTGATCAACGTGATCCTGGTGTTCTTCCTCGTCGAGCTGTTCGACGCGACCGGCACGCTGATGGGCGTCGCGAACCGCGCGGGCCTGCTCGTCGAAGGCAAGATGGGCCGCCTGAACAAGGCGCTGCTCGCCGACAGCACGGCGATCGTCGCCGGCTCGGTGCTCGGCACGTCGTCGACCACCGCGTATATCGAAAGCGCGTCCGGCGTGCAGGCCGGCGGCCGCACCGGCGTGACCGCGATCACCGTCGCGGTGCTGTTCCTCGCGTGCCTGTTCATCGCGCCGCTCGCGGGCGTCGTGCCCGGCTACGCGACCGCGCCCGCGCTGCTGTACGTGTCGTGCCTGATGCTGCGCGACATGGTCGACGTGCCGTGGGACGACGCGACCGAAGCCGTGCCGGCCGCGCTCACCGCGCTGCTGATGCCGTTCACGTATTCGATCGCGAACGGCGTCGCGTTCGGCTTCATCGCGTACGGCGGCCTCAAGCTGCTGACCGGCCAGGTGAAGCAGGTCAAGCCGATCGTGTGGATCATCGCGGCCGTGTTCCTGTTCCGCTTCTTCTACCTCGGCAGCGAATGAGCGCGACCTGACGCGCCGCAAAAAAACGACGACGCCACCTTCGGGTGGCGTCGTCGTTTTTGCGCGCGGCGCGCATGTGAACATGCCGCGCGGCATCGGCCGAACGGCACGGATTCGTCAGGAAGAGGGGTTCACCGGCATGCGCGGCAGCGGACAGGAAACCACCGCGCGCGTCGCTCGACGCGCGCAGAATCGATGCCGTCCGGGCGCCCGACTGATCGGCACCGAACGCGCTGCGCCGGCTCGACCGTCAGCGCCAGTTCGCCTCGTAGAAGCGCACGTAGCCGCTGCGCAACGTCACGCATTGCGCCCGCGTTTCCGACAGCAGGCGCCGGGCAGCCGCCTCGATCCGCTCCCGGTGCATGTCGAACGCGCCGACCATATCCTCGAAGCGCGGTGAAGCCGCCCCGAAGTGGTCTTCGAGCGCCTCCGCGGTGATGTGGCACTGGACTCGCTCGCCATTGACCAGCGCCGGAAATGCGAGCATCAGTTCGCGCCCCGAATACTCGGGCGCCTCATTCGGGAAATGAATCTGCATGAGCGCCTCAACCGTCCGGTAGAAAATGAATGACCGCGTACGTCGTCCGCTA
Organism: Burkholderia stagnalis; assembly: GCF_902830275.1. Taxonomy (GTDB): domain Bacteria; phylum Pseudomonadota; class Gammaproteobacteria; order Burkholderiales; family Burkholderiaceae; genus Burkholderia; species Burkholderia stagnalis. Next base: position 81,290 of record NZ_CADESW010000008.1, read on the forward strand.
CCGGCCGGACGAAGTGTTCGCGGGCTGGCCGGCCACTGCATGACGCGCGGGGCATGGCGCGGACAATGCTGACCGGTTGCATTCACTTTAGACGGTTTCGCGCAGGAGGCAAATATTGCGACGCGCGGCGTTCCGACGCGGGTTTCGTCAGGTCAATCGGGGAGCCGGCGCAGGCGCCGGCGCGGCGTCAGTGCGGGTCTTTCGGCCACACGTTGAGCGTGATCGCGGCGGTCGTGACGCCCAGCGCGATCGCCGCCGCGCCGTATCGCAACGCGTCCTCGATATCGAAGAGCAGGCCGTGGATCGCGACGGCAATGCCGCCGAGCATGATGAACGTGGCGATGGCCGCCAGTACGATCCTCAGTTCCGTCCGAACCATGATGGTTCTCCCCGCACGGAGGCATGTCGCGGCGCATGCGTGCTGCAATGCGGAACCAGGCGCGAGCGTGCTCCGTTTCCATCATTGCAGCCGCCCGCCCAAAAGCAAGCAGAATTTGCCCGTGGTCGCGCATCCGGCGCGGCGCTTGTATGATGAAGCGTTGCCCGCGCGGCCGGCCTGGTGCTCGCGCGTCGCGAGCGGGGAACGTACCCCGCCGACGGCTTCAGGACTGGAGACACGTCATGCCCCAATCTTCCGTGCTGCCCGCCACCGCGGGCCGCGTCGACCTGCTCGCGCAGGCGCATGCCCGCTCGAGCGCGGTCGGCCTGCGCGCGGACGAACTGCCCGATTTCTCGCCGCTGTCGCGCGTCGCGCTGCGCGAGCTGATCGACGTCAATCATTCGCTGTTCGCGCACGCCCGCCCGGTGATGGAGAACCTGCACGCGCAGATCGCCGACACGCAGAGCCTCGTGCTGCTGACCGATCCGCACGGCGTGATCCTGCACAGCATCGGCGATGCGGACTTCATCGAGAAGGCCAACCGCGTCGCGCTGTGCCCGGGCGTGTCATGGGCCGAGGGCGCGCGCGGCACCAACGCGATCGGCACCGCGCTCGCGTCGGGCCAGGCGCTGGCCGTGCACGGCTCGGAGCACTTCCTGCGCGCGAACCGCATCCTCACCTGCTCGTGCGCGCCGATCGTCGATCCGTTCGGCCGCACGCTCGGCGCGCTCGACGTGAGCGGCGACCCGCGCGGCGTCAGCTCGCACACGCTCGCGCTCGTGCGGATGTCCGCGCAGCTGATCGAAAACCACCTGTTCGCGAACCAGTGCGCGGAGGCGCTGCGCGTGCGCTTCCACGCGCACGAGGAGTGCGTCGATTCGCTGTTCGCCGGGCTCGTCGCGTTCGGGCCCGACGGCGGGCTGATCGCCGCGAACCGCAGCGCGCTGTTCCAGCTCGGCGCGCCGTTCGACGCGCTGCAGCATCAAGGCTGCGACGCGCTGTTCGGGATGTCGTTCGGCCTGCTCGCGCAGCAGGCCGCGCGCGCGGCCGGCGCGATGGTGCGGCTGACGCTCGCGAGTGGCGTGCGCGTGCTCGCCCGCTGCGAATTCGCGGATGCGCAGAAGACGACGGCCGCCGTCACGCCGGCTGCCGTGCAGATCGCGCGCGCCCCGGCCGCCGATCCCGGCGCGATCACGTTCGCGACGCTCGACACCGGCGACGCGCGGATGGCCGCGGTGCTGGAACGGGTCGCGAAGATCCGCGGGCGCGACCTGCCGCTGCTGATCCTCGGCCAGACCGGCACCGGCAAGGAATGGCTGGCCCGCGCGCTGCACGACGCGTCGCCGCGCGCGGACGGCCCGTTCGTCGCGGTGAACTGCGCGGCGCTGCCCGATTCGCTGATCGAGGCCGAGCTGTTCGGCTACGAGGACGGCGCCTTCACCGGCGCCCGCAAGCGCGGCAGCCCCGGCAAGATCGCGCAGGCCGACGGCGGCACGCTGTTCCTCGACGAGATCGGCGACATGCCGCTCGCGCAGCAGGTGCGGCTGATGCGCGTGCTGCAGGAACGCGCGGTGATGCCGCTCGGCGGTGCGCGCGCGGTGCCGGTCGATTTGCGGGTGGTGTGCGCGACGCACCGCGACCTGCGCGCGATGATCGCGGAGGGCACGTTCCGCGAGGATCTGTTCTACCGGATCAACGGCCTCGCGGTGACGCTGCCGCCGCTCGCGACGCGCACCGACCTGCCGGCGCTCGTCGAACGGATTCTCGACCGGCTCGCGCACGGCGAACCGATGCCGCGCCGCATCGCGCCCGACGTGCTCGCGGCGTTCGCGCGCCATCGCTGGCCCGGCAACCTGCGGCAGATGACCAACGTGCTGCGCACCGCGGGCATGCTCGCCGAGGACGAAGCGGAAATCGCGCTCGCGCACCTGCCGGACGATTTCTGGCTCGATTGCGACGCGGCGCCGCCCACATCGGCCGCGCCGGAAGCGCCGGCAAGCCGGGCGGCGGCGCCCGAGGCGACGACGCTGCAGGATCACCAGGCGGCCGTGATCGACGCGGTGCTCGCGCGGCACGGCGGCAACGTGTCGGCAACCGCGCGCGAGCTCGGGCTCGCGCGCAATACCGTGTACCGGCATCTGCGCAGGCACTGACGGCGCGGGCCGCCGGCCGCCGCGGGCTGCTTCGGGTATGCTTGGCGGCTTGCCGTGGCGCCCCGCCGCCTTGTACCGACATGACCGATTCCACACACCCGCCTCTCGTGCGCATCGAACCGCTCGGCGTGAGCTTCGACGCACCCGACTCGCTGACGCTGCTCGAAGCCGCCGCGTTCGCCGACGTGTCGCTGCCGCGCTCGTGCCGCAACGGCACGTGCCGCACGTGCCTGTGCCGGATCGTCAGCGGCAGCGTACGCTATACGATCGAATGGCCGGGGCTGAGCCGCGAGGAAAAGGCTGAAGGCTATACGCTGCCGTGCGTCGCGATCGCGACCTCGGACGTCGTGCTCGACGTGCCGGATGCGGTGATGCGGTGATGCGCTAACGCGCACGCAGGACAGCGGCGACGTTTCATGAACCCAAGGAGAGCGTCATGACACAGCAGACCGATCGCATCGAAAAGCAGACCCTGTTGGCCGCATCGCCGGATCGCGTGTGGGAAGCCGTCAGCAATGCCGGCGAATTCGGCATCTGGTTCGGCGTGACCTTCGACGGGCCGTTCGTCGCCGGCCAGCGGCTGTTCGGCCGGATCACGCCGACGCGCGTCGACGCGGACGTCGCGAAGGCGCAGGAGCCGTACGCCGGCACGGTATTCGAAATCGTCGTCGACCGCGTCGAGCCGAAGCGCCTGTTCTCGTTCCGCTGGCATCCGTTCGCGATCAATCCGTCCGTCGACTATTCGAGCGAGCCGATGACGCTGATCGAATTCGTGCTCGCGGAACAACCGGACGGCACGCTGCTGACGCTCACCGAATCCGGTTTCGACCAGCTGTTCGCGGAGCGGCGCGCGAAGGCGTACGAGATGAACGACCACGGCTGGACCCTGCAGATGATGCTGATCGGCAAATACCTGGCAAAGCACGCGTAGCCCGCGCCGTCACGCCCCCGCCTGGCGCCGCGCGGCCAGCACCGCGTCCGCGATTTCGACGAACCCGGCGCCGCCGGGCCCGCGGGTGATCCAGCGCGGCGCCACCGGAATCTGGTCGAGATACGCGGTGACGGTGCTGACGCCGACCGTATGCGCGAAGAATTCGAACATCGGCGCATCGTTGGTGGAATCGCCGCTGTAAAGGATCGCGTGCCGTTCCTGTTCGATATCGACGCCGTAGTGCTGCGCGAGCACGCGGCGCGCCATCGCGAGCTTGTCGTATCCGCCCAGCCAGCCGAGCACCCACAGGTTGTTCACGGTGACGTCCGCGCCGGCCTGCCGGAGCGCCTGCGCGACGCGATCGTCGAACGCGGCGTCGCCGGAACGGGCGAACGCCACGCTCGTCATCCGGAACGGCTGATCGTCGGCGAGCCGTGCATCCGGCAGCAACTGCATCACCATCTGCGCGATCGGCGCGACACAGGCGGCGATCTCGTGCGCCGGGGTGTCCGCGTGCCAGAAGTGCCGGACGACGCCGTGCCCCGTGTCGTCGCGCCGGAAAAACACGCCGCCGTTCTCGCCGATCACGCCGTCGACCGGCCACATCCTCGCCATCTGGTCGCACCAGCCCGCGGGCGCCGCCGTCACCGGGATCACGCGAATGCCCGCCGCCTGCAGCCGCTCGAGCGCCGCGTAGGTCACGGCGGACAGCCGGCCGCGATACGTGAGGGTCTCGTCCATGTCGGTCAGCACGAAGCGGACCGCGCTGAATTCGGTATCGGGGGCGTCGGACAAGGCGCGCATCGTGACCTCGTGTGCGATGAAGGGAATCGGCATTATGCCCGCATCGATCGTGGAACCGGCGTCATCACCGACGTGAATATTCACCCGGGATGACGCGCGCGACATGGCCTGCGCTGTGAGGCTTTCCGTCCTCACGAAACTATCGGCCGTGCCCTCGATCGATCCAGTGCCGCGCGCCGCGGGCGACCTTGTCGCGGATGAATTCGACATCCACCGCCGCGTCGATCTGGCGCAGCAAGTGGTCCTTCGGCACGCGTTCCTCGAGCGTCACCCTCTCGAGTTCGTGCTGGGCGAGCGTCGGGGTCTTTAGCATGACGCCCATTAAACAACAAAGCCCAGGGAATGGCCCTGGGCTTTGTCGGCAATCTGGACCGGGCATTGCCCGGTCTTTTCATCTTCGTCGATGACGCGAATCAACCGCCCAGATACGCCTGCTTGATCCGGTCGTTCGCGAGCAGGTTCGCGCCGGTGTCCGCCAGCACCACCCGCCCCGTCTCCAGCACATACCCGCGATCGGCGACCTGCAGCGCCTTGTTCGCGTTCTGCTCGACGAGGAACACCGTCACGCCCTCGTCGCGGATCGTGCGGATGATGTCGAAGATCTGCGCGATCACGAGCGGCGCGAGGCCGAGCGTCGGCTCGTCGAGCAGCAGCAGGCGCGGCTTGCTCATCAGCGCGCGGCCGATCGCGAGCATCTGCTGCTCGCCGCCCGACATCGTGCCCGCGCGCTGCGCCGAACGCTCCTTCAGGCGCGGAAACAGCTTGAACACGTGCTCGATGCCGTCGTCGATCTCATGGCGGCTCGCGAAGAACCCGCCCATCTTCAGGTTCTCGAGCACCGTGAGGCTCGGGAACACGCGCCGCCCTTCCGGCGAGATCGCCATCCCCTGCCGCATGATCTGGTGCGTCGACATCCCGGTGATGTCGTTGCCCTCGAACAGCACGCGGCCCGACGACGCGCGCGGCGTGCCGCACACCGTCATCATCAGCGTCGTCTTGCCGGCGCCGTTGCTGCCGATCAGCGTGACGATCTCGCCCTTGTTCACTTCGATCGACACGCCCGCGAGCGCCTCGACCGCGCCGTAGTGCGTATGGACCTGTTCCAGCTTCAGCATCACTCTTCCCCCAGATAGGCCTTGATCACGCGCGGATCGTTGCGAACCGCCTCCGGCGTGCCGATCACGATCGGCCGGCCGTGCTCCATCACGAGGATGCGGTCCGACACGCCCATCACGAGGCTCATGTCGTGCTCGATCAGCAGCACCGACACGCCGAACTCGCGGCGCAGCCGGTCGATCAGCTGCTGCAGCTCGATCTTCTCCTGCGGGTTGAGGCCGGCCGCCGGCTCGTCGAGCATCAGGAGGCGCGGCTCGGTGATCATGCAGCGCGCGATCTCGAGGCGGCGCTGGTGGCCGTACGACAGCGTGCCCGCCGGCCGGTTGGCGACCGACGTCAGGTTCATCCGCTCGAGCCACACCGCCGCGCGTTCGAGCGCTTCCTTCTCCGCGCGCCGGTAGGCCGGCGTCGCGAACAGGCCGTGAAACAGCCCGGATTTCACCTTGCGGTGCTGCGCGACCAGCAGGTTTTCGACGACCGTCAGCGACTTGAACAGGCGGATGTTCTGGAACGTGCGCACGAGGCCCTTCACCGCGATCTGGTGGCTCGCGAGCCCCGCGATGCGGTGCCCGTCGAGCACCACTTCGCCCGCGGTCGGCTTGTAGAAGCCGCCGACGCAGTTGAACACCGTGGTCTTGCCCGCGCCGTTCGGCCCGATGATCGCGAACACCTCGTCGCGGCGCACGTCGAAATCGATGCCGTCGACGGCGAGCAGCCCGCCGAAGCGCATCTGCAGCCCGGCAACCTTCAACAGTTCTGCATTCGCGCTCATTGCGGCAGCTCCACGTGGGGACGGCTCGCGGGCAACAGGCCCTGCGGACGCCACATCATCATCAACACCATCACCAGGCCGAAGATCAGCATCCGGTACTCGGCGAAGCCGCGCGCGACTTCGGGCAGGATCGTCAGCAGGATCGCCGCGAGGATCACGCCGAGCTGCGAGCCCATCCCGCCGAGCACGACGATCGCGAGGATCAGCGCCGACTCGATGAAGGTGAACGATTCCGGGTTCACGAGGCCCTGGCGCGCCGCGAAGAACGCACCGCCGATGCCCGCGAACGCCGCGCCGAGCGTGAACGCCGACAGCTTGATGCGGGTCGGGTTCAGGCCCAGCGAACGGCACGCGATCTCGTCGTCGCGCAGCGCTTCCCACGCGCGGCCCATCGGCATGCGGATCAGGCGGCTCGTCACGAACAGCGTGAAGCCGACCAGCAGCAGCGCGAGCAGGTACAGGAAGATCACCATGTGCTCGCCGCTGTATTCGAGGCCGATCAGCTCGTGGAACGTCTTCGCGCCTTCGACGCTCGCCGAGCGCGCCATCTCGAAGCCGAACACGGACGGCTTCGGAATGCCCGAGATGCCGTCCGGGCCGCCGGTGAGGCTCGTCAGGTTGTTCGCGAGCAGGCGGATGATTTCGCCGAAGCCGAGCGTGACGATCGCGAGATAGTCGCCGCGCAGCCGCAGCACCGGGAAGCCGAGCAGGAAGCCGAACGTCGCGGACGCGATCGCCGCGAGCGGCAGGCATTCCCAGAACGTGAGCCCGAAGTACTGGTTGAGCATCGCGTACGTATAGCCGCCGACCGCGTAGAAGCCGACGTAGCCGAGGTCGAGCAGGCCCGCGAAGCCGACCACGATGTTCAGCCCGAGGCCGAGGATCACGTAGATCAGCGCGAGCGTCGCGACGTCGACGGCGCCGCGCGAGCCGAAGAACGGCCACACGAGGCCGACCGCGAGCAGCGCCCAGACGATCGCGCGCTGCTGCTTCGCGCCCATCTCGGGCAGCGCCGGCAGCGCGACCGCGGCTTTCGCGCGCGTGAGCCACGGCTTGAACAGCTGGAACAGGAACACGGCCGCGACCGCGATCCACACCGGGCGCCAGTGCGGCTCGAGCACGACCTGGTAACCCTCGAGCTTCAGCTGCAGCCCGAGCACGGGCACCGTGAGGATTGCCGTCAGCAGCGCGGCGGCCACGGCATTCTTCAGCGTATCGCCGAACGACGCGCCGGCGGCCGGCCGGCGAACGGAAATGACTTGACTCATCTGCGTCTCCCTCAAACCTTTTCGATGTCCGACTTGCCGAGCAGGCCGGTCGGGCGGAAGAGCAGGATCAGCACGAGCAGGCCGAACGCGACGACGTCCTTGTACTCGGCCGGCATGTAGCCCGCTGCGAAGGTTTCGGCCAGGCCGAGCAGCACGCCGCCGAGCATCGCGCCCGGAATGCTGCCGATCCCGCCGAGCACCGCGGCGGTAAACGCCTTGATGCCCGCGACGAAGCCGATGTACGGGTTCAGCTTGCCGATCGTCAGGCCGATCAGCACGCCGCCGACGGCCGCGAGCATCGCGCCGAGCACGAACGTGAACGAGATCACGCGGTTCGTGTCGATGCCGAGCAGGTTCGCCATCTTCATGTCTTCGGCGCACGCGCGGCACGCGCGGCCCATTCGCGAATGCGAGATGAACAGCGTGAGCGCGATCATCAGCGCGATCGTCACGCAGACGATCAGCAGGCGCGCATACGGCACCGTCACGTCGAAGTCGCCGCCGAGGTGGATCTCGAACGCGCCGGAGATCAGCACCGGCACGGACACGTCGCGCGCGCCCTGGCCGATCTGCACGTAGTTCTGCAGGAAGATCGACATGCCGATCGCGGAGATCAGCGGCACGAGGCGCGGGCCGCCGCGCAGCGGCCGGTACGCGACGCGTTCGACCGCGAAGCCGTACAAGCCGGTGACGAGCACCGACACGATCAGCGCCGCGCCGAGTACGAGCGGCAGCGGATAACCGGCGGAGATGCCGATGGCAGTGAGGGTCACGAGGCCCACGTATGCGCCGATCATGTAGATCTCGCCGTGGGCGAAGTTGATCATGCCGATGATGCCGTAGACCATCGAATAGCCGATGGCGATCAACGCATAGATCGCGCCCAGCGTCAGGCCGTTGACCAGCTGCTGGGCGAATTGCGGAAAGAAATCAGTCATGTGCGGGAAGCTCCCGGTAGCGCCGCGCCGCGCGCCGCCGCCGGATCGCGGCAGGGCTGCGGGCAAAGCGCACGGTATCGTCACGAGCCGCCCGATGGCCGCATGCGCAGCCAATACGCACCCGCCCCGCTCGGGTTTCGAGCGGGGCGGGTGCGTGGGCGGGTACTCCGTTTAGTTGGCGGCGACCGTCTTGGTCGCGTCCTTGTGCCACGTGTAGACGACGAACTTGAACGCCTTCAGGTCGCCCTGCGCGTCGTACGCGACCTTGCCGATCGGCGTGTCGAACGTCGTCTTGTGGATGTACGCGGCCACCTTCGTCGGGTCGGTCGTCTTCGCGCCCGCGATTGCGTCGGCGATGATCTTCACCGCCGCGTAGGCCGGCATCTGGAACGGGCCGTTCGCATCGCGCTTCTTGTCCGCGAACGCCTTCACGAGCGACGCATTGGCCGGATCGGCCGTGAAATCGGCCGGCAGCGTGACGAGCATGCCTTCCGACGACGGGCCGGCGATGGCCGTCACGTCCTTGTTGCCGACGCCCTCAGGCCCCATGAAGGTCGCCTTCACGCCCTGCTCGCGCGCCTGGCGCATCAGCAGGCCCATTTCCGGGTGGTAGCCGCCGAAGTAGACGAAGTCGACGCCTTGCGACTTCAGCTTCGTGATGATCGCCGAGTAGTCCGAATCGCCGGCGTTGACGCCTTCGAACAGCACGACCGGGATCTTCGCGGCCTCGAGGTCCTTCTTCACCGACGAGGCGATGCCCTGGCCGTACGACTGCTTGTCGTGCAGCACCGCGACCTTCTTCGGCTTCAGGCTCGAGATGATGTATTTCGCGGCGGCCGGGCCCTGCTGGTCGTCACGGCCGATCGTGCGGAAGATGAAGTGGCGCTTCTTGCCTTCGGTCAGCTGCGGCGCGGTGGCCGACGGCGTGACCATCACGATGCCTTCGTTCTCGTAGATGTCGGAGGCGGGAATCGTCGAGCCCGAGCACACGTGGCCGATCACGTACTTGATCTTCTGGCTGACGATCTTGTTCGCGACCGCGACGGCCTGCTTCGGCTCGCACGCGTCGTCCATCAGTACGACTTCGAGCTTGTTGCCGCCCGCACCACCCGCTGCATTGACCTGTTCGATCGCGGTCAACGCGCCGGCCTTCACCATGTCGCCGTACTGGGCGACCGAGCCGCTCATCGGCCCGGCGATGGCGATCTTCACGGTTTCCGCTTGCGCGGCGGCGGCGCCGGCGGCGAACAGCACGGCGGCGAGGGAAATGGACGTAAGACGGGACAGCGTCATCAGGAGCTCCTCGATGTTGTTAGTCATACGGGCAAAGGCGGCATGACTTGCGCAATCGAACAGCACCCGGGGCGAGGACATGGGACACGCCCGAGACGCGGAGACGGACCTGCGGCGGAATGAGACTTGTGCGGGGCCCGGCTCTTACCATCCCCGGAGGGGATGAGTGGTTCGGAAAGACAACGTGATGCGTCTTGCATTGCGCAAGCGTTTCGCCTGCCCCGCTTGCCGAACCGCACGCCGGAGGGATGGTCCGACAGCCGTTGGCAAGGCAGTCGAAATTATATGGGCGTTTTTCAATCATCTGTCAAAAATGCCGGCTGACCAAGGGAAAACACGTAGGATTGCCCTGGGTGCGGTGGCGATGGTGGCGCAACCCGATTTAAAAGGGCATGGTTGACGGAAGCGCAATCCGGTTGCGATCGCAACCCGGCGTCGCGCGCTTTGCCTTGTCAGGCAAGGCATTCTGGAATCCGTCCTATCCGGTGGCGGAGCAGCGCGATGCAAAGCGCCGGACCGGACCGGCGATAGGCACGGGCAGCATGTGGACCAGGCACCATTGCAGTGCGTCGCGCAGGGATCGAGACCCATTCAATTCGCCGACGATTATTGGCTGTGCGAAAGCATGTCGTTATTTTTATGAAATAATGCGAAGCCGTTTCCGCAGTCCAGCCAGCCCTCCGCCGCGATGCGCGCCTGCCGCCAGCCAGCGATCTGCCCGTTTGTTTCAACGCCTGTCGCTTGCCTTGCATCGTCCATGAATCACGCCATTCGCTTCGTTCCCGCCGCCGCGCTCGCCGGTGCGCTTTTCGTCATGACTGCCCGTGCATGGAGCCAGGACATACCCAACCCGGACGCTGCCGGCACGAACGTGTTCCGTGCCGAGCGGCGCGCGACGAACGGCGTGCGCGTCCCGCGCGACGCGCACGCCGGACGCTACGCCGCACCCACGACGCACGGCCCGTTCGAGACGAACGACACCCGCGAGCTTCGAATGTCCGGCGGCCGCCTCGTGCCGCGTGCGCGGGACAAGCGCGCCGGCGATTCGCACTGGCCCGCGAACCGCGTTACGCCCGGTGCGGACGGTCTCGGCCGTCGCGTGCCCGAGCATGAACGGCGGGCGCTCAACTGGGACGCGTATCTGAAGGACAACGGCTCGCCGTACGGGGGCGGCTTGTCCGCGACGCGGACGTACTCGCCGTCGAACCCGCGCGTACCGGTGCGTCCGTATGGCCGCCCGCACGGGCTGCCCGGCGTGCCGAATCCGTACGACCCGTCGGTGCCGCAGCCCGAGACACGCACGTTCTATGACAACGGCACCGGCACGCGTTGCACGGCGACGGGTGGCGCGGGGGTGTCGCGATCGTCATGCGATCTCGGATGGTGACGGCTCGCGCGTCTGACGTTCGCCCCTCCTTCACGCCCAGCTGAACCGGACGCTTCCGGTTGCCTAAAATGGATTGAACCAGCCCGCTCCACCCACCGTGGAGGATCGACGGCGCGATACATTCGTCGGTCACGCCCGGACGTTGCCCGAGCGTCGATTGGTCAGCGGATAGCAGGAGGGTAAGCGATGAAATTCTTGCTGACTTTCACTTGGGCCCCTGACACGCAATCCAGGGCGGAAGCCTTCGACCGGTTCAGGCTCACCGGCGGACTCCCACCTTCGGGCGTCACGCTGCTGGGCCGATGGACCCGGGCCGACCTGAGCGGCGGCTTCGACCTGCTCGAGACGGATGACGTGAAGAAGCTGACCGAGTTCGCGTACATGTGGAGCGACCTGATGTCGCTCGATATCGCGCCGGTGCTCGAGGATGCGGAATTGGGTGAAGTGCTTGGGCGCGTGATGAAGTAGTTCGGCGCGGCGGGTGTTCCGCGACGACGACGCGCGGCAGCGGGCTGCCCTATCCGCCGTGCTACGCGGTTTCGCGTAGCACGGCCGCATACGCGGCGGCGTATCTCACAGCGCCGTGATGATCAGCCTGCCCGGCTCGATCGTAATCCGCGCCTTTCGGCCCGGGACAAAGCCCGCATCGTTGATCAGCCACATGCCGCCGATCCTCAGCCACGGATAAAACGACTCCGGCCTGTTGTACATGCGTTTTGGAACACCCCAGGATTCCTGAATCGTCACGTAACGTTCCGTGATTGGTGGGCGTGCTTTATGATTCGCCTTAGCCATGGGCAACTCCTTGTCAGTTGGCTGTGGTCAGCGGGTCGTGAGTGTTGGTAGCACTTGCGGCCCGCGCTCGTTTACTGCCGCGATTTTATGGTTTGAATTCCTCCTTTTTTGCGTTCCAATGAAAGCAATGCTTTGACGGGAATCAGAGCGTGCAGCACTTTCATCCGCGCGCATCACGCACTCGCGATCCGTTTCAGTTGGACATTGCGTGTTGGACCGTGATTGATTGTCCGATGTTTTCGGATTGGGCGCACTTTAGCCGATGGTTATAGATATGCGATTTGGTCGGTGCACTGAGTGCATTGATGGCGAAGGCGGGGGAAGCGAGGGGCGAACGTCGTACTATCTCGGGACACAATTAGTCCGTACGTGACGATTCGAAACAGTTCACTGAAACCGGACTCACTGCATGAGCACGTTTCGATACTGATGTACTGTTGCTCGACCATGGTGATCGTTCGGATGCGCAGGAAGCTTTGAGTGGATGGCCAGTGTCAGACCTCCTAGCGACCGCAATCGACCCGACAGTGCCCGGAGCTATGGCTGATAGCGCCACGAGAGCAGCCATTCGATTTTGTTGAATCGCTTATCGCATCGGTTGAGTCAGTTCCACGCAATCAGTGCCCCATTCACTCCAAGCCTCGCGGCGCCCTGGAAATACTGGTGCATGTCCAGACGGCCGGCGATTCAGTTTTTGCTTTATTAGGGAAAAATGGCCCGCTATACCAGCATCAAGTTCCGCACAAATGCCGTACGATACCGGTGGCAAATTTGAGCCAATATACACTTCAAGGACCATTAAATGACGCATGAAAAAAGTCAACTGAATACGCCCCAGGTCAGCCAAAACCCCGAACCGTATAACAAATACAGCTATGACGACGTCGCGGCCCGGATCGACCGAGTTAGGTCCGCATTTTCAGAAAGAGGATGGCGAATTAATGACGGCAGCCCGATGGGGCGTCTGTTCAAACATACCGAGAAATTCGCACGTGATTGGAAGACGAAAGATCGTGATCAGATCGATCCGCTCACCGTTGTGCAAGCAGGCCATGCACATAGGATAACGGCGGCGGTTCTGCATGCCCTAGACAATCCAGCCGCTCACCAGACCTTGCACCGTATGCATGCAAAGCCATTCGTGCTGGGTAGCGTTGAGAGGTCGACCGGAAAGGACCTGCTCTGGGAACTGGAACTCTATTACCGCTTGTCACTCCAGGGCACAACTGTTCGGCTCGAAGAGCCAGACCTCATCGCCGACTTTGAACCATGGCCATGTTCCATCGCGTGCAAAAAAATCTACTCAGAGAAGAACCTCGATCGCACTCTCGCTAAGGGTGCAAGCCAGATTGCCAAGTCGGGGAATCATGGGATCGTGGCGTTGAATATCGAAGACCTTGTCCCTACGGAACAGCTGCGAGTTTGCCGGACAACCGGCGAGTTACTTGAAATTGGACGGAGCACTGCCGCCGCCTTTTGCACTCGTAATGCGTCGAAGCTTCGAAAATTGGTTGATCTGGGCAAAGTCGACGGCTATCTCGTCGCGCTGGCTGTCTCTGCGCAGGTTCTAGAGTCGACAACAGGCTTTGTGACTCTCCACTGGGCAACCATCTGGACCACACAAGAGGCTCCCGCAGGAACTAGCGAGCGGCTTGCCGAGGTGAAAAAGTCATTCGATGCCCTATTGACTCCGCAGGATGTAGCGGCTGACGCGTAACCCGCTGCTCCACACGCTGTCAGTACTGGCCACGAAGGCGCTGTCGACCGCTCCACGGCGGAGCCCTGTGCTACAGGTCAGACACGGTCGAACGTGCCGGTCCGCTACTCAAGCGCAGCCGCCTGAACGGCCAGTCACTTCGATGGAGAACTACCGTTCCTGGCCGGCTGCCGTCATTTCAGCGAGCGGCCGCTTCGGACGACGAGCCTGTTCCGCACGTCATAAACGTGAAGGTTCGCCGCTTGATGCTGAACAAACGCTCAGGTGTCTACGTGACGACCATGGAACACAGTACCAACTGGCCGTACCGGGACACGGGCCCTTACTGACCGGATTAGATCAGTCGACTCGCCTGTTGATGAACGACCAAGCGATCGCCGCGCATACATTCACGATTTGCGCCGCCGCCCTCGACCATCCCCCTGAAGCAAAAAACCGCCCCCTCACCGCGGCGAAACCACAATCGCCGCCCTTCGATTCTGCGCCCTGCCCGCCGGCGTCCGGTTATCCCCCACCGGTTCGCGCTTTCCTCTCCCCTCGATCGCAATGCGCTTCGCATCCAGCCCGACGTCGACGAGCTCGATCGCCACGACTTCCGCACGACGCCTGGACAACTCCAGGTCATAAGCATCCGCCCCCTCGTCATCCGAGTACCCATAGACGCGCACCCCATTGATCCCCGCCGACGTGAGCGTGCGCCCGATCCGCTCGACGATCCGGCGAACGTCGGGCTTGAGGTTGTACCGGTCGAAATCGAACAGGATCGGCCCGGCCGAGCCGAACTCGAAACCCTGCTCGGTCTCCTGGAACCCGGCCGACTTGAGCGCCGTGACCTGCGTCTGCGTCAGCCCGCGATGAAGCGGCGGCGTCTTGCAGCCGCCGAGCAGCATGCACAGCAGCAGCACGCCGCCGATGCCCATCCGCCCAATGCTCACAGGAAACGGGTTTTCCATCATCGCCTCCCCTCAAAGCGCGCCCGCCGCGCACGCATGGTTTCAAACCGCCACGACCACTCCGCCCACTGCGCGAGGCGATCAACCTCAAGCCGGCCCGGCGACCCCCTCAGCCAACTGCCACGACCCCGGCCGCGTGCGCTTGGCCCGGTACATCGCGGCATCCGCCGCGCGCAGCAAGCCGCTCGCGTCCGACGCGTGATCGGGATACAGCGCAACGCCGACACTCATCATGGTCGGCACCGCGCGGCCATCGGCCAATACGATCGACGGCACCATGCCGGACACGATCGCGTCGGCAATCCGCCCGACGCTGTCCGCTTCGCGTACGGGCGCCAGCATCACGGCGAATTCGTCCCCGCCCAGGCGGGCGACCAGATCGGCCTCGCGCAACTGCGCGCGCAGCCGGGCCGCGATGCCGATCAGCACCTTGTCGCCGGCTTCGTGGCCAAAGCAGTCGTTGATCTCCTTGAAGCGGTCGCAGTCGAGATACAGGACGGCAAGCCGCTGGCTCGTTACCCTGGCCTCGCGGAGGGCGAGCGCGAGGCGCGACTCGAACTGCTCGCGGTTGGGCAGGCCCGTGAGGGCATCGTGCGTGGCCTTGTGTTCGAGCGACGCGTTTTCGTCGCGCAGCGTGTTCTGCCAGTCTTCCAGCTCGTCGAGCAGCGCATTGAAGTCGTCGCCGAGCTCGTTCAGTTCGGCGATCGCCGCGGGCTTGACGCGCTGCTCGAACGCGCGCTCGCGCCGCACGGCGTGAGCGACGCCGGCCAGCGCGCGCAACGGCGAAACGATGCTGCGCAGCAGGCGCTTTGAACTGACATATGCGCCGAACACGCTGACGGCCAGGCAGCCGAGGATGCCGCCCACGCCGCCCAGCAGGAAACCGAAGAACTGGTGCCCCCGCCCGCGCACGACGACGTAACCGACGACGATGCCGTCGTGCACGACCGGAATCGTCACCGGCCCGGGCAGCGCAAAATCGGCGACGCCTCGCTCGAGCCGGGCGATTTCGCTGCCTGCGGGCAACTGCCACGTCGCGAACGGCTGGCCCTTGCCATCCGTGACCACCACCTGCGCGACGTCTTCGTCGCCGGCGATCAGCGCGATCGCCTCGGCCGCCGCGACGCGGTCGCCGAACACGAGCGCCGCCTCCACCGTATAGCCGAGCGAGCGGGCCAGCAGGTTCAGGTTGTTGCCGGCATACGCGCGCAATGCGATCACGGCGACCACGATCAACGACACGGCGGCCATCGCGACGGCGACGAACGCCAGCCGCAGGTGCGCGCGGCGCAGCACGCTCTGCAGCGTCGGGCGCAACATGCGCGAAGAGGAAGCGGCGGGCGCGGACCGTGTCATGGCGTCACCGGCCGCCGCGCAAGATTGAGCACATTCGGGTGAACACGCACGCCGCTGCGCGCCACGGCGTCGAGATTGACGTCGAAGGTGACGCGTTCGCCGTCGACATTGAGGCAGAACATGCTGCCCGCGGTGCAGGCTGGATCGTGTTCCGAAATCGTCAGGACCGGATGGCCGGCCACCGCGGCGCTCACCCGCGCACGCTCGTCGCCGCTCATGATGCCGAGATAGACGACGTCGCAGGCCATGCCGAGCGACGCATCGTCGAAGCGGACGCGCTCCACGTCGAGCTGCGTCGAGCCGGCCTGCAGCGTGTCGATCAGGCCATGCGCGTAGTCGGGCCGACCCGTCACGCACAGATGCAGGGTGACGGGCGTCGTCGGCCAGCGCGTGAAGCTGATGATGCCCAGCACGACCTGACGGACGGCGGCGTCGAGTGGCGACATGACGGGATCGGCTCGGCTCGCGGCGGTGACGATGCGCACGATGTCGGCCGGATCGTCGGCACTGGCGGGCGCTCCGACGAGTACGGCGGGCGCCGCGCCCAGCACGCATGCCACCGCGAGCAACGCATGGCGCAGCGACGCGGCCCGGCCGGGCCGGCCGCACGTCGTCCGCGCGGCGCTCGCCGCCGCGCCCGTTGGCGTCGTTGCAGTCGCAAGACTGGCAGCCGCCGCGCACACTGTCGCAACCATGATGGAAACTTCCGCTGGCGGCGCTCGCGGCGCCGCTTCTTGCCCCCCCCCGGCCTGCGCGTGCAGACACCGTTGCACGCGCACGATTGCTTCATATTAGGTAGAAAGTCGCGCGCACGACCAGTGGGAAACACCCGGCGGAAACGTCGGAAAATACGCTGAATGGTCGCGCTGCGCGATTTGTACAGGCGAATGCCGAACCCGACGTCGGCGAATTATTCAGCGGATTGGACGCACGCTCACCAGAAACCTCATACGATCTCTCGTGCCAGGCCGTCGCCGACAAATCAGAACCGCCAATCCAGCGTCACGATCGACGACTTTTGTACGGAGTGCTGGTCATTGCCATACGGCATCGCCTCGCGGTCGATACGCATAAATTGGATTGCTCCTTTATCCGCGACATCCACGCGAGCTCGGACGCACGAGTCATTATCGAAACGCTTGTCCGGCTTGGACAACGTCCAGGCAAGCGCACCGTCACCGGACACGTCGAAACGAAAGCCCATTTTGCATCGGCAAGAACGATGATGCGCTCGGCTATCCGACCGTCGCGCGCCTGCTCACGGCGCACACGCAAGAATTTCTTTTGTCTCCGACAAAATATCCTCGCTTGTCGTCGCGAATGCGCCCCGTGACAATCGCCCGTCCATCAATTTCCAACTCGGCATCAATCTCAAGGACGCGAAAAATATGAATCTCGGGATCAAATGCGCGCTGGCGGCCGCGCTAATTTCCACCTGCGCGGTGGCGACCATCGGTTACGCGGCCAATGATCGGAGCGACGCCGTCAAGAGCGCAACGGACAACGTCGTCTTGCCCATCATGACGAAATACGGCATCCCGGGGATGGCAGTCGGCATCGTTGCAGACGGACAGTCCTATGTCTTCAACTACGGCGTCGCATCCCGGCAAGACCAGCGGCCCGTCACGCGCGATACGCTGTTCGAGATCGGGTCCATCAGCAAGACGCTCACGGCAACCCTGGCATCCTGGGCGCAAGCCACCGGCCAGCTTTCGCTGTCGGACAAGACGGAAAAGTACCTGCCGAACCTTCAAGGCAGCCGGTTCGGCAACGTCACCCTGCTCGAACTCGGCACGCACACCCCCGGCGGCATGCCGCTGCAGGTTCCGGACGACGTCCGCAACGAAGCGCAGCTGATGCGGTATCTCGAGGCCTGGCAGCCCGCCTATTCGCCGGGCACCTATCGCACGTATTCCAATGTGAGCATCGGCATGCTTGGCCTGATTACGGCGACGAGCATGGGGCAAAAGGACTTCGCCGTGCCGCTGTCGCGTCATCTGCTGTCGCCGCTGGGAATGAAAAACACCTACATCGACGTGCCAAAGTCCCGCATGGCCGACTACGCGCAAGGCTATGCGAAGGACGGTGCGCCAGTCACGACGACCCCTGACGTCTTGTCGTCGAAAACGTACGGCGTCAAGACGACCGCCGCCGACCTGCTGCGTTTCGTGCAGGCCAACATGGGCGACGTGAAGCTGGACAAACCGCTTCAGCAGGCCATTACCGACACGCACACCGCGTACTTCAACGTAGGCCCGATGACGCAGGACCTGATCTGGGAACAGTATCCGTACCCGGTCGCATTGAAAACGCTCATCGCAGGCAATTCACCGTCGATCACGTTCGATGCCACGCCGGTCGACGCGATCAAGCCGCCTCAAGCCCCTCAGCCGCAAGTCTGGATCAACAAGACCGGTTCGACCGGCGGGTTTGGCGCCTACGTGGCGTTCGTTCCCGCCCGGCATATGGGCATCGTCATCCTCGCCAACCGGCACTACCCGAACGAGGAGCGGATCGCGGCCGCGTACCGGATACTGACGTCGCTTGGCCTTGACGCTCGATAAGCGCAATACGGGCATCGCCATATCGACAAGATCCGCGATGCCGAACGCTCGGCTCAGTCACACGCCCGGCCGAAGATCCTGATCACCGAATCCAGGTGCTCGGCCATCGCGCGGCGCGCGGCCTCCGGGTCGCGCGCGCGGATCGCGTCGAGAATCGCGCGATGCTCGAGTTCCGACCGGTGCGGCATGTCGCTCGGCGTGTACAGCGATTGCAGCCGCTGGAACATCGGGTCGTACTTGTGCGCGAGCAATTGCTTGATCATCAGCGCATAGGCCGGGTTGTCGCTCGCCTCGGCAATGCGGATGTGGAACAGGCGGTCGCCGGGATGCGTGCGCGAGCCGCTGCGGTTGTCTTCCTGGTTGCGCAGGAACGCGGCGTGGATGCCTTCGATCTGCGCATCCGAGCCATGCGTCGCGGCAAGCGCCGCCGCTTCCGGCTCGATCAGCCGGCGTGCCTGCAGCAGCGCGAACGGCGGAATCTCGGTGTCGAGGTCGAGTTCGATGCCGAGCTCGGGATCGATTTCGACCACCGCGAGCGCCCCACCCGGCTTCGCCTGCCGTTCGAGCGCGGGCGCAGCCGCCTCGGGATGCCGGACCTTCACGCCGTCGCCGACGCGCACGCTGACGAGCCCGCTCACCTCCAGCGCGATCAGCGCCTCGCGCACCGACGTGCGCGACACGCCGAACTGTTCGGCGAGTTCGCGCTCGGGCGGCAGGTAGCTGCCCGGCGGAAAATCGCCGGACGCGATCATCGCGCTCAAGCGGTCGGCGATCTGCTGGTAAAGGCGGCGGTTCTGAATCGGCTGGATGGACATACGTCGATGCACTGCGTGTCAGGTAGTCGGTTTCGGTCGGAACGGCCTGCGCATGTCACATACCGTTCGCGCTATTTTATCCGGCGGCGTCATTGCAGCGACTTGGCAACGATGCGGCAACGATTCGTCGACATCATGCCGCCACGCCATAACAGCGCGCCGCGGTGCCGCCCCACACCGCGTCCTGCTCGGCCGCCGACAGGCGCGTCGCGGCCCAGCGCTCGACCAGCCCCGCAACCTCGCGATACGACGCGGCCAGCAAACACACCGGCCAGTCCGAGCCGAACATCAGCCGCTGCGGCCCGAAGCATGCCAGCGCCGTATCCAGCGCCCGCTCGATCTGCGCGAGATCCCGCGCGCACAGCCCGCGCCGCCAGTCCGCTTCCGTGACGAGCCCGGACAGCTTGCACGCGACGTGCGGCAACGCGCCGAGCGCCTGCAATGCGTCGCGCCAGCGCGCGTACACGGTGTCGTCGCGATCGAACTCGGCGAGCGCGGGCTTGCCGAGATGGTCGAGCACGAGCCAGTGCGCGTCATGGCGCGCGCAGAATGCACGCACGTCCGGCAATTGCCGCTGGAACACGAGCACGTCGTACACGTAGCCATGCGCCTGCAGCCAGGCGACGCCGCGATTGAAATCCGGGTGCGCGACGAACGATGCGACGTCGCCTTCATCCTGAACCTGATGCCGAAAGCCGCGCAGTTTCGGGCTGCCCCACTCGGCGATGCGCTGCGCGAGCTGCGGCGAACGCAGATCCTCCCAGCCGACCACGGCGGCGATGCGCGCGTCGTCGCGCGCCAGGTCGAGCAGGAACGCCGTCTCGTCACGCCCGGCGCGCGCCTGCACCGCGATCGATGCATCCAGCGCGTGCGCCTGCAGCAGCGGCCGCAGTTCGTGCGGCAGGCGATCGCGCGCGAGCACGTCCATGCCCGCGCCGATCCACGGGTAGTCGTCCGCGCGATAGCGCCAGAAGTGCTGGTGGGAATCGATGCGCATGGCGTTCATGGGTTCCTCGCGTTCGCGGCGCTCAATCGTAAAGCGCCGCCGCCACCTTCGGATCGTCGATGTTGGTCTTGTCGTACCAGTAGAAACCGGTATCGATGATCTTCGGCAGCGTCTCGCCCTTGGTCGCCTTCACGGCCGCCTCGACCGTGCGGTAGCCGATGCCGACCGGGTTCTGCGTGATCGCGCCGGCCATCAGCCCGCTGCGGATCGCGTCCTTCTGCTGCTTGCCGGAGTCGTAGCCGACGATCACGACCTTGCGCTTCATTTCCCGCACGCCGTTGACGACGCCGATCGCCGAGCCTTCGTTGGTGCCGAAGAGCCCCTTCAGCTTGGGGTAGCCCTGCAAAATCGACTTCGTGACCTCGGTCGACTTGAGCTGGTCGCCTTCGCCGTATTGCACGGTCACGACCTTGATCTTCGGATACGCGGTTTTCATCCGCTCGAGAAAGCCGTCGCGGCGATCGATGCCGGTGCGGCTCGTCTGGTCGTGCGCGACCACCGCGACCTCGCCTTCCTTGCCGATCAGCTCGGCCAGCTTGTCCGCGGCGAGCGACGCGGCGGCCTTGTTGTTGGTGGCCGCGGTCGTCACCGGGATATCGCTGTCGACGCCGGAGTCGAACGCGACCACCGGGATCTTCTCCGCCTGCGCCTTCTTCAGGAGCGGCAGCGCGGCCTTGCTGTCGAGCGCCGCGAAGCCGAGCGCGGCCGGCTTCTTCGCGATCGCCGCCGACAGCATGTCGATCTGCTTGTCGATCATCGCCTCGGTTTCCGGGCCTTCGAACGTGACCTTCACGCGATAGTCCTTCGCCGCCTGCAGCGCGCCCGATTTCACGGCCTGCCAGAACTGGTGCTGGAAGCCCTTCGACACCAGCGGGATATAGGCCTCCTGCGCGTGCGCGCCGAATGCGAGCGACAAGCCGAATGCGATGCCGAGCAACCTGTTCCTGATCACTTCGTGTCTCCTTGTTGTATCGACCGAGATCGACCGAGGCGCCCGCCCCACCGGCGGCGGACCGGAAAACCCCTGCCGCACGCCGCTTCAGCGGCGGCGCCGGCGCAGGATGTCCAAATACACGGCGAGGATGATGATCACGCCGGTCACGACCGTCTGCCATTCCTGCGCGACCGACATGATGCGCAGGCCGTTGGTCAGCACGCTCATGATGAACGCGCCGATGATGGTGCCGAGAATGCTGCCGGCGCCGCCCGACAGCGACGTGCCGCCGATCACCACCGCCGCGATCGCGTCGAGCTCGTAGCCCTGCCCCAGCGCGGGCTGCGCGGAGTTCAGGCGCGACGCGATCAGCAGGCCCGCGATCCCGCACACGGCGCCGCTGAACGTATAGACACCGATCTTCCACGCATCGACGTTCACGCCCGACAGCCGCAGCGCTTCCTCGTTGCTGCCGAGCGCAAACGTGTAGCGGCCGAAGATCGTCCGGTTCAGCACGACCGACGCGCCGATCGCGACGAGGAACAGGATCAGCACCGCATTCGGAATCGGCAGCGCCGGGATCAGGCTGCCGACCAGCGAATCCTGCGCGATCGCGGTGAAGCCCGGCGTGTCGTTGAAGTAGATCGGGCGCGTGCCCGAGATCACCAGCGACAGCCCTTTGAGCAGCATCATCATGCCGAGCGTCGCGATGAACGGCGGCACCTTCATCTTCGCGATCACG
The DNA here is from genome assembly GCF_902830275.1 of Burkholderia stagnalis. Classification (GTDB taxonomy): domain Bacteria; phylum Pseudomonadota; class Gammaproteobacteria; order Burkholderiales; family Burkholderiaceae; genus Burkholderia; species Burkholderia stagnalis. The sequence goes on from NZ_CADESW010000008.1 coordinate 103,213, forward strand.
ACGCCCGACACGCAGCCGGACAGCGCACCGAAGCCGAGCGCGGCCGCGATGCCGGCCGGCAGCGGCAGGCCCCACTTCGTCAGCACGACGCCCGCCATCACCGCGCAGAACGTCATCAGCGTGCCGACCGACAGGTCGATGCCCGACGTGATGATCACGTACGTGCACGCAACCGCGAGCACGCCGTTGACGGCGGTCGCCTGCAGGATGCTGACGAGGTTGTCGACGTCGACAAAGTTCGGCGACGCGACGCTGAAGAACGCGAGCAGCAGCAGCAGGCTCGCGAACGCCAGCAGCTTCTGCCGCGCGGCCGGCTTGAAGAAGCGCGCGCGCAGGCCGGATGCGCCGGCCGGCGTGTCGCCGGCAGCCAGCTGCGTGGACGAGGCGGGATGCGTATCGTGGGGCATGGTGGTCGATGGGCGTCGGAGTCGGGGCATCAGCGCGCAACGGACGATTCGCGCCGGGTGGCGAGCTGCATGATCTTTTCCTGGGTGGCCTCGGCCGCGCTCAGTTCGCCGGTGACGCGGCCTTCGCACATCACGAGGATGCGGTGGCTCATGCGCAGCACTTCGGGCAGCTCGGACGAGATCATCACGATCGCCTTGCCGGCGGCCGCGAGCGCGTCGAGCAGCGTGTAGATCTCGTTCTTCGCGCCGACGTCGATGCCGCGGGTCGGCTCGTCGAAGAACAGGATGTCGCAGTCGCGCAGCAGCCACTTCGCGATCACGATCTTCTGCTGGTTGCCGCCCGACAGCAGCCGCGCGGGCTGCGCGACCGACGGCGTGCGGATCGCGAGCCGGCGCACGTACGCCTGCGCGGTGTCGCGCATCGCGCGCGCGTCGAGCAGCCCGCCGCGGCGCGCGAAGCGGCGCAGGCTCGACAGCGCGATGTTGTTCTGCACGTCCATGCCGAGCGCCAGCCCGAAATGCTTGCGGTCCTCGGACAGATAGCCGATGCCGTGCGCGACCGCGTCGGCCGGCGTGCGGATCGTCACCGTCGCGCCATGCACGCGGATCTCGCCCGCGTCGAGCGGATCGGCGCCGAAGATCGCGCGTGCGACCTCGGTGCGGCCCGCGCCCATCAGCCCGGCGAAGCCGAGGATCTCGCCGCGCCGCAGCGTGAAGCCGACATCGCGGATCGCACGGCCGCGCGACAGGCCGCGCACGTCGAGCACGACGTCGTTGGCCGACGTGTCGGGCGGCGTGCGGCGCTGCGTGTCGAGCGCGCGGCCGACCATCATCGTGATGATCGATTCCATCGACGTGCCGGCCATCGGCACGGTCGCGATGGTCTTGCCGTCGCGCATCACCGTCACGCGGTCGGCGATGCGCCGCAGCTCGTCCATCTTGTGCGAGATATAGACGATGCCGACGCCGTGCGCGCGCAGGTCGCCGATGATGCGAAACAGTTCGGCGATCTCCGCGTCGTTCAGCGCGGCGGTCGGCTCGTCCATGATCAGCACGCGCGAGTCGAACGACAGCGCCTTCGCGATCTCCACCATCTGCTGGCGCGCGACCGTCAGCCGCCCGACCGGCGTGCGCGGGTCGAGGTCGAGCCGCATCCGCGCGAAGATCGCGGCCGCGTCGCGGTTCAGGCGCGCTTCGTCGATGAATACGCCGAGCCGGCCGCGCGGCTCGCGGCCGATGAAGATGTTCTGCGCAACGCTCAGGTGATTCATCAGGTTCAGTTCCTGATGAATGATGCCGATGCCGAGCGCCTGCGCCGCGCGCGGGTCGGCGACCTCCACCGCGCGGCCGTCCAGCAGGATCTCGCCGCCGTCCTTCCGGTACACGCCGGCAAGGATCTTCATCAGCGTCGACTTGCCCGCGCCGTTCTCGCCCATCAGCGCATGCACTTCGCCCGCAAGCAGGTCGAAGCGGCAATCGTCGAGCGCCTGCACGCCGGGGAAGCGCTTGCTGACGCCGCGCAGCGCGATCAGCGGCGCGTGCGCGGGTGTGTCGTGCGTCACGCGCAGCGGGTTCGGGTCGGGTTGCATGGGGTGAGGTCCGGTGTCGGGCATCGCGCGCGTCAGCCGAGCGCGCGGTCGAGATGCGTATAGCCGCCGTCGACGAACAGCCATTGCCCGGTCGTGTGCGACGCGCGCGCGGACAGCAGGAACACGGCGGTGTCGGCGATCTCCTCGGCGGTCGTGAAGCGCCTGCCGAGCGGAATCTTGCCGGCGATCCCGGCCAGCTTCGCGTCGGGATCGTCGAAGCCGGCGATCCAGTCACGGTACAGCGGCGTCATCACTTCGGCCGGAATCACCGCGTTCACGCGTACGCCGTCGTCGCGCAGCGCGACCGCCCATTCGCGGGTCAGCGCGAGCTGCGCGCCCTTCGCCGCGCCATAGCCGCTCGTGTTGCCCTGCCCGGTCACGGCCGTCTTCGACGACACGTTGACGATCGCGCCGCGCGCCGCCTTCAGGTGCGGCACGCAGTAGTGCGCCATCACGTAGTAGTGGATCAGGTTGCGCTCCAGCGACGCGACGAACGCGTCGCGCCCCGCATCGAGGCCGACGCCGTCGTTGACGCCCGCGTTGTTCACGAGGCCGTCGAGCCGGCCGAAGCGCGCGACCGTCTGCGCGACCGCGTCGCGGCACCGCGCGTCGTCCCGCAGTTCGACCGGGAAAAACACGGCGTGCGGCTGCCGCTGCAACAGCGCTTGCCAAAACGCATCGTCCGGCGCATCGCGCGCGACGATCACGGGAATCGCGCCTTCGCCGGCGAGCCGCATCGAGATCGCGGCGCCGATGCCCGACGCGCCGCCGGTCACGATCACGACCTTCTGTTGCAGTTCCAGGTCCACGTTGCGTCTCCGTCGTTGTCTTTGTCGTTTCGCTTGCGCCGCGTCAGCCGCGGAAGCGATACCGCTCCAGCGATTCGCGCTTCATCTCGATCGAGAAGCCGGGCGCGGCCGGCGGCAGATAGGCCGCGCCGCGCACCACGCACGGCGTGACGAAATGCTCGTGAAGATGATCGACGTACTCGGTCACGCGCCCTTCCTTCGTGCCGGATATGCACACGTAGTCGATCATCGACAGGTGCTGCACGTATTCGCACAGCCCGACGCCGCCCGCATGCGGGCACACCGGCAGCCCGTATTTCGCGGCCAGCAGCATCACGCCGAGAATCTCGTTGACGCCGCCGAGCCGGCACGCGTCGATCTGCACGACGTCGATCGCGCCGCGCGCGATGAACTGCTTGAACATCACGCGGTTCTGGCACATCTCGCCGGTCGCGACCTGCACGGGCGCGATCGCGTCGCGGATCTTGCGATGGCCCTCGATGTCGTCGGGGCTCGTCGGCTCCTCGATGAACCACGGCCGCGCGAACGCGAGCTCGCGCACCCAGTCGATCGCCTCGTCCACTTCCCACACCTGGTTCGCGTCGATCATCAGCTTGCGGTCGGGGCCGATCACCTCGCGCGCGATCGTCACGCGGCGGATGTCGTCCTCGAGGTTCGCGCCGACCTTCAGCTTCACATGGTCGAACCCTGCATCGACCGCTTGCTGGCACAGGCGGCGCAGCTTGTCGTCGCTGTAGCCGAGCCAGCCCGCCGACGTCGTGTAGCACGGGTAGCCGTCCCGCTCGAGCGTCGCGATGCGCTCGGCCTTGCCCGGCGCCTGGCGCCGCAGGATCGCGAGCGCGTCGTCCTCGGTCAGGCAGTCGCGCAGGTAGCGGAAGTCGATCGCCCGCACCAGCTCCTCCGGCGACAGCCCCGCGACGAGCCGCCACAGCGGCTGGCCTTCCGCCTTCGCCCACAGATCCCACACCGCGTTGACCACCGCGCCGGTCGCGAGATGGATCGCGCCCTTGTCGGGCCCGATCCAGCGCAGCTGGCTGTCCGACGTCATGTGCCGCCAGAAGCGCCCCATGTCCGCGCGAATCCAGTCGAGGTCCAGCCCGACGACGAGATGCCGCATCGCGTCGATCGCCGCGCAGCAGATCTCGTTGCCGCGCCCGATCGTGAACGTGAGCCCGTGGCCCTCAAGGCCGTCGCGATCGGTGTCGAGCACCACGTAGGCGGCCGAGTAGTCGGGGTCCGGGTTCATCGCGTCGGAGCCGTCGAGCTGGCGCGAGGTCGGAAAGCGCACGTCGACGACGCGCATCGATCGAATGATAGGCATGACGAACCGTCCGATAAAGGAAATCAGCCCTGCACGGTGCGCTGGCGCTGCTCGCCGAGCCCCGTGATGCCGAGCGACATCACCTGCCCGGCGCGCAGGTAGACGGGCGGCTTCTGCCCGAGGCCGACGCCCGGCGGCGTGCCGGTCGAGATCACGTCGCCCGGCTGCAGGCTCATGAAGCGGCTCAGGTAGCTGACGAGGAACGGCACGCGGAAGATCATCGTCGCGGTCGTGCCGTCCTGATAGCGGCGGCCGTCGACGTCGAGCCACAGCCGCAGCGCGTGCGGATCGGGCACCTCGTCGGCCGTCACGAGCCACGGCCCGAGCGGGCCGAACGTGTCGCAGCCCTTGCCCTTGTCCCACGTGCCGCCGCGCTCGAGCTGGTACGCGCGCTCCGACACGTCGTTCACCACGCAGTAGCCCGCGACATGCGACAGCGCGTCGGCCTCGTCGATGTAGCGGCCGCCCCGGCCGATCACGACGCCGAGCTCGACTTCCCAGTCGGTCTTCTCCGCGCCGCGCGGAATCTCGACGTCGTCGTTGGGCCCGGCGATCGCGCTCGTCCACTTGCCGAACACGACCGGCTCCTTCGGCACCTCCATGCCGGATTCGGCTGCGTGGTCGGAGTAGTTGAGCCCGATGCAGATGAACTTGCCGACCCGGCCGACGCACGCGCCAAGGCGCGGCGCGCCGTCGACGCGCGGCAGCGTCGCCGGGTCGATGCCGGCGACGCGCGCGAGCGACGCGGGCGCGAGCGCATCGCCGGCGACGTCGTCGATCACGCCGGACAGGTCGCGGATGTGGCCCTGCGCATCGAGCAGGCCGGGTTTTTCGTGGTGTTTCTCGCCGTATCTCAGCAGTTTCATGGGAGCGGGGCGTGTTGGAGAGGAGAAGGGGGGCGCCCGGTCAGTTCGACCAGCCGCCGTCGATCAGGTGGATCGCGCCGGTCGTGAACGACGCTTCGTCGGAGGCCAGGTACAGCGCGAGCGCGGCCACCTCGTCGGCGCTGCCGATGCGGCCCATCGGCTGGCGCGCGACGAACGCCTGGCGCACGGTGTCGGCCGGCACCTGCCGCACGCGCGCCTGCTCCGCGATGCGCGCCGCCAGCGACGGCGACTCGATCGTGCCCGGGCAGATCGCGTTGCAGCGGATGCGCTGCTCGACGAAATCGGCGGCCACCGCCTTCGTCAGCCCGATCACCGCCGCCTTGGTCGCGCCGTACGCGCAGCGATTCGGCACGCCCTTCACGCTCGACGCGGCCGAGGCCATGTTGACGATCGACCCGCCGCCGGCCGCGATCATCGCGGGCAGCAGCGCGCGGATCAGCCGGACCATCGAGGTCACGTTCAATTGCCACGAGAACGTCCACGCGTCGTCGTCGCAGTCGAGGATCGTGCCGTGGTGCACGTAGCCCGCGCAGTTGAACAGCACGTCGAACGCGGGCTCGGCCGCCGCCAGCGCCGCGATGTCGTGCGCGCTCGTCACGTCGAGCCGGCGCGTCGCCAGCGTGCCGCCCGGCGCGACGGTCTCCGTCTCGGCCGCGAGCCGCGCGAGCGCCGCGTCGTCGATATCTGTCGCCAGCACCTGTGCGCCTTCGCGCACGAACCGCAGCGCGGTCGCGCGGCCGATGCCCTGCCCCGCCGCCGTGACCAGCGCACGCTTGCCCTGCAATCTCATCAGCACCGCTCCTGTGGAGGCCGGCTTGACACCGGCTAATTGGCACAAAGGACTAAAGGTCCAACCAATCATAGGCAGCGCCCCGGGATTTGTCACGGAAATGAGATTCAGTGTTTTCCCGGCCGTCAACCTGACAGAACCGCCATCTTCGCGTCAGCGTGCCAACCGGTCGGCCGCGCGATCATGTGCATGCCGGGTCGCGCCCCCAACACGGCGCCACGCGACTCCGCCCGCCGACGCAGGTCGCGGGCACTCCGTCCCGCGCGGCGCTGCACCGTGCCTGAGCGAGCAGGCGCGGCGGCGCACCCGGCTTCCCGCCCCGGACGCCCGTCCGGGGCGCTTTTGCCGCTGGATTGCCAAGAAAATAAGCCTGGATTGTTTCTAAATCGGCAAAAGGTAATTTGAGCGAAGCAGGATGTTTTTTCCCGTCACAGACGCTTACATTTAGCGCTCCACCACCGGAAACCGCTACGGAATCGACTTCGCGCAGTTGCAACCACTGCCCAGGCCGATATCGCACGCGCTTTAGGAACGGCCAATGAAGTCCTCCAAATCCTTGCCTGTGCTCGATCCTGCCGACGTCCACGTCGAAATCCTCGAACGTTCCGATACGCTGCTCGTCGTCCGCTGGGTCGAACCGGGCCGCTGTCATTACGGCGAACAGCGCTGGCGCCGCCGCTTCGCGCAGCGCACGGGCACCTGCGCGCTGTCGCGCCAGGTGATCCAGCGCGGCGACGAGGTGTTCCGCCCCGCCGAGCGCCCGGCCCCCGCGAACGCCGCCGCGATGATCTCCGCCGCCGAAGTGCTCGCGCTGGCCGGCGGCAAGTAAGCCGTCGCCACGGCGGCGCTGCCGTGGGAAGCGTCGGTAGCCGCGACGGGCGTGCGTTTCCTCGAGCCGGAGCCGCGCCCCCCGGGCCGGGCCGCGCGGCACCGCGGCGGCGACGCCCGATGTCTGGTGAAGATTTGTCGCACTTATTTACAACATGCGCAATGAAAGCCCGTTGAAAGACTGCTGAGGGCGCTTATTTTTGCAACCGGGTAAATGATCTTTAGCGGAAATCGGCGTTTACCCTGTACATCTCCGTGACTAAGATTTAGCCAATCGCTTAAGACAAGGCGTCGAGAGCGAAGCCCAATAAAACATCGGAGGTCACCATGAAATCGCTCGTTTATGCAGTCGTTGCCGCTACCGCCCTGTCCGCTTCGTTCGGCGCGTTCGCGCAAAGCACCGTGAGCCGCGCGCAAGTGCGCGACGAGCTGGTCCAGCTCGAGAAGGCCGGCTACAAGCCGAGCGAGTCGAGCCCGTACTATCCGCAAGACATCCAGGCTGCCGAAGCGCGCGTGCATGGTGCCGACAGCAGCGGCTACGGCGCGCAAGCCGCGCCGGTCGTCCGCGCAGGCAGCCCGGCTGCCGCCGCGACCACGTCGAACCCGCGCGACTCGATCTTCTTCGGTCAGTAAGCGCATCGCCGAGGCCCAGCGCCTCGCGCGACAGCAGTCAGGACGAGCCCGTCGGACGGGCTCGTCCTTTTTTGTGAACGGCATACCTCCGCCGCCCCGCAAGGGACGGCTTCGCCCGGGCGCTGCGCGTCCGGGCGCTTTTTCGCCGATGCGAACCGGTCATGCGGGCACAGCCGTGCGCGACAGCACCCGCCAGCGCGACAACAGCTCGTCGCGATCGACGTAACAGCCCTGCAAGTGCCGACGCCCGGTGCACGGATCGAACTCGGTGCGCGCGTGCAGCACGCGCCGGTTGTCGAACGCCCACATGTCGCCGGCGCGCAGCCGCCGCTGCACGCGAAACCGCGGTTCGCGCGCGAGCGCGAGAAAGCGCCGGTACGCACGATAGATCGCCGGCATCGACGCGGCCGGCGCGTCGAGCGGCCCGCGCAGGAAATTCGCGTGGCGCACCTCGATCACGTCGCCGCGCGCATTCAGCCCGATCACCGGCGCGGCGCAGCGATAGTCGCTGGCCGCGCTCTTGTTCCAGAACTCGAACGGCGTCGTCGCGAGCTGCGCGAAATCGTCCGGGGATTCGGCGCGCAACGCATCGGCGAGCGCAAAGCCGTCGATGAAGATGCTGTCGCCGCCCGTCGCGTCGTTCGCGAGGCAGTGCAGGAACTGCACGCCGGGCTGCAGTTCGCGGGTCGGCAAGTCGGTGTGCGGCGGCAGGTTGATCGATGTGTACGCATTGCTGTCCGGGCGCGGCTTCGACTCGACGTCGAACAGCACGCCGAAATTGCTCTCGCGGATCAGCCCGACCCGGCGCGCGACGCCGTCCACTCGCCCGCGCTCCGGCGGCACCCCTTCGACCAGCGTCAACCCGGTGCGCCGCAGCGCGGCGAGCCACGCGAGCAGCGCCGCGTCGTCGTGCATCACGTCGCGCCATGCGAACACCGCGAGCGCCTCGGGATCGTCGCCGCGCCACACGTGATAGCCCTGCGCGGCGTGGCGCTCCGCGCGCGACATGTCGTCGTACGCGTGCGCGCGCAGCCAGCCGGGCGACCACGCGCTGCGGTGGCCGTCGTGCCATTCGACCTGGAGCGCGCCGTCGCGATCCACCTGCACACTGCGCACCGCGAGCGCGGCGGGCGCGTCGACGATCTCGAACACCTGCTCGCGCGTCTGCGCATGCACGCAGCGCGCGCACGGACAGGTGTCGCGCAGCCAGTCGAAGTGAAACGGCGAGCGGCGGCCGTCGCTCCACGTCACGTCCAGCACGCCGTCGCCGGCCGTCGCGGCCGCGATCGTCACGTCGGTGGAAAACGTCCGCCAGTCCTCGATACGCAATTGCCCTGCTGCAGCCTGCATCGTTGCCTCCCGTTCACGAACGCTGCGCGCCCGGCGCGCGCAGGAATTCACTGACGATCCGGTGCATCCGCGCCGCCTGCGGGCTCGTGTCGAGCGCGCGCCAGCAGCCGTGCACCAGCCCCTCACCCATCCAGTGATGCGCCGCGCCGCCGGCCGCGCGAATCCGCGCGACGTAGGCCCGCGCATCGTCGCGCAGCGGATCGTGCTCCGCGCCGATCGCGAGCACCGGCGGCAAGCCGTCGAAGCGTGCTGCATCGAGCGGCGCGGACGCGCGCGGCGGCCGGTCGCCCCAGTACAGCGCGCGATAGCGATAGACATCGTCGAGCGTCAGCATCGGCGCGTGCGCTTCGGTATCGCGCGCCGGCGCCTGCGGCTCGAAGCCGAGCATCGGATAGACGAGCGCGATGCCGTCGATGCCGCCCTCGCCCGCATCGCGCAGCGCGGTTGCGACGGCCGCCGCGAGCATCCCGCCCGCGCTGTCGCCCGCCAGCGTCAGCGGCCGTGCGCACGGCCCGAACGGCAGCTGCGCCGCGAGCGCGGCGCGCGTCGCGGCCATGCAGTCGTCGAGCGCGGCGGGCGCCGGATGCTCGGGCGCCAGCCGGTAATCGACCGCGATCACCTCGAGCCCCGTATCGGCCGCGAGACGCGCGGTAATCAGCGCATGGCTGTCGAGCGAACCGACGACGAAGCCGCCGCCATGGAAGAACAGCACCGTGCCGCATGGCGCGGCATGCGCGGGCCGGTAACGGCGCAGCGCGATCACGCGGCCGTCCGGCGCGCGCAGCGCGGCATCCTGCTGCACGATGCCCGGCGGCAATCCTGCGGGCGTCCATGCGGCCGCGAAACGGTCGTAGATGCGGCGCTGTTCCGCCGGCGCGCGCACCGCCGCGTCGGCCGGATACCACGCGCCCACCGCCGCGACGAACGCCGCGATTTCCGGTTCGAGCATCGTTCGCGCGCCGCGCTACCGGCGTGACGGCAAACCGATCACGCGCCCCGCGTAGGCGGGTGGCGCCGCGTCGCGCTGCAGCGCATGCAGCGCGGCAACCCGTTCGGCGACGTCCGCATCGAACGGCGCCGATTTCGGCCCGTCGCGCGTATCGACGTGCAGCAGCATCTGCTCGCTCGCCGACACCGCGCCGTCGTGCCCGTCGGCGAACAGTTCGAGATACAGGTGCAGGCGCTTCGCGTCGTGCGCGAGCACGCGCGCATCGACGCGCACGCGCGTGCCCTCCTTGATCTCGTGCAGATAGTTGACGTGCGCCTCGAGCGTATAGACCGAGCGCCCCCGCTCGCGGCGCGCCGCGTCGTCGAGGCCGATGCGATCCAGCAGCGCATCGGTCGCGAAGCTGAAGATCAGCAGGTAGAACGCATCGCGCAAATGCCCGTTGTAGTCGACCCATTCGGGCCGCACGACGTCGCGGTATATCGTCAGCGGGGTATCGCCTGTCATCGCTCAATCCTCGAATTGCATGCCATGCCGCGCCTTCACCGCGGCGATCGCGCGCTGCACTTCGATGATGCACTCGTCGCGGTAGCGTTCGAGTTCCTTGATGCTGCGCGCGCCCCGTTGCTCGGCCGTGCCGTCGACGACGCGATCGATCAGTGCATCGGTCAGCTTCGGCGCGACGAGCTTCGTCCACGGCAGTTCGAGCGCGGGGCCGAACTGCCGCATGAAGTGTCGCATGCCCGCATCGCCGCCCGCGAGCGTATAGGTCAGGAAGGTGCCCATGAACGACCAGCGGATGCCCGCGCCGAAGCGGATCGCATCGTCGATCTCGCCGGTCGTCGCGACGCCCTCGTCGACGAGGTGCAGCGCCTCGCGCCACAACGCCTCGAGCAGCCGGTCCGCGATGAAGCCCGGCACTTCCTTGCGCACGTGCAGCGGCCGCATGCCGAGGCCGCGATAGATCCGCATCGCCGCTTCCACCGCTTCGGGCGCGGTTTGCGCGCCGCCGAGCACCTCGACGAGCGGCAGCAGGTACACCGGATTGAACGGATGGCCGACCACGCAGCGCTCGGGGTGCACCGCACGCGCGTAGAAATCCGTCGGCAAGAGGCCCGACGTCGACGATGCGATGATCGCGTCCGGCTTCGCCGCGCGGCTGATCTGCTCGTGCAGCTCGAGCTTCAGCGCTTCGCGCTCGGGCGCGCTTTCCTGGATGAAATCGGCGTCGGCGACGCACTCGTCGATCGTCGCGACGAAGCGCAGCCGCGCGGGGTCGGCGCCCGGCGCAAGGCCGACGCGCTCCAGCGCGGGCCACGCGTTCGCGACGTTCGCGCGCAGCTGCTGTTCCGCGCCGAGCGCGGGATCCCATACGACCACGTCGAGACCGTGGGCCAGCGCGCGGGCAACCCAGCCGCTGCCGATCACGCCGGTGCCGATCGCGGCGAACGTCTTGATGTCGGTAATCACTGCCATGACAAACGCATCCTTCAAATCGGGGAAATCGGGTGGCAACCGTGCGCGCACGGCCGCCTCAATGCAGTGCGATGCCGCTTCAGCGCTTCACGCGAACTCGGCCACCGCGCGGCGTTCGAGCAGCCGCTCGCCGCGCGCCGGCAGGCCGAGCTTGCGGCGCCCTTCGGCGGGCGTCAGCACGCGGCCGCCGAGGCGCTCGACGATTTCGCGCGCGCGCTCGACCAGCGTGCCGTTCGATGCGGGCACGCCGCGGTCGAGCCACAGGTTGTCCTCGAGGCCGACCCGCACGTGGCCGCCGAGCAGCATCGCCTGCGCGACCATCGGCATCTGCATCCGGCCGATGCCGAAGCCGGCCCAGTGCGCGCCGGGCGGCAGGTTGTCGACCATCGCCTTCATCGTGCCAGTGTCGGCCGGCGCGCCCCACGGAATGCCGAGGCACAGCTGGAACAGCGGCGGATCGTCGAGCAGGCCCTCCTTCAGCAATTGCTTCGCGAACCACAGGTGCCCGGTGTCGAAGATCTCCAGCTCGGGCTTCACGCCGAGCGCCTGGATGCGCTTCGCGCCGGCGCGCAGCTGCGCGGGCGTCGACACGTAGATGTAGTCGCCGTCGCCGAAATTCAGCGTGCCGCAGTCGAGCGTGCAGATCTCCGGCAGCAGTTCCTCGACGTGCGCGAGCCGCGTGAGCCCGCCGACCAGATCGGTGCCCTTGCCGAAGCGCATCGGGTCCTCGCCGGGGCCGATCTCGAGATCGCCGCCCATGCCGGCCGTCAGGTTGATGATCACGTCGACGTCGGCCGAGCGGATCCGGTCGACCACCTCGCGATACAGGTTCGGGTCGCGGCTGCCGCGCCCCGTCTGCGGATCGCGCACGTGGCAGTGCGCGACCGTCGCGCCCGCCTTCGCCGCCTCGATCGCGGCGGCCGCGATCTCCTTCGGCGTCACCGGAATCGCCGGGTGCTTGCCGACCGTATCGCCCGCGCCGGTCACGGCGCAGGTCACGATGACTTCGTGGTTCATGCTGGTTGCCTCGTTGGTTTCGGGTTGCTTCTTGGATCGTCGGCGCGCGCCATGACGGCGCGCGGGGCCGTCACAGGCCGAGATAGGCCTTCACCGCCGGCAGGCCGTCCTTGCCGTCGTACGTCTTCACGCCCGCGAGCCACGGATCGAGCACTTGCGGGTTCTTCTTCAGGTACGCCTTCGCTGCTTCGGCCGGCTTGGTCTTGTTCATCACCGACTGCATCAGCTGGTTCTCGAGCTGCGTCGAGAAGCGCAGGTTCGTCACGAGCTTGCCGGCGTTCGGGCAGCGCGCGATGAAGTCGGGCGCGGTCAGCGTGTAGACGCGCGCCTCGCCGTAGTTCGGCCCGAACGCCGCGTCGCCGCCGGACAGGTAGTTCATGCTGATCTGGATGTTCATCGGATGCGGCTCCCACCCGAGAAACACGACCCACTTCTTGTCGCGGATCGCGCGTTCGACGGTGACGAGCATCCCGGCCTCGCTCGACTCGACGAGCTTGAAGCCGCCGAGCCCGTACTGGTTCGTGTCGATCATCTTCTGGATCGTCGCGTTCGCGCTGCTGCCCGGCTCGATCCCGTAGATCTTGCCGTCGAGCTCCGCGCGGTGCTTCGCGATGTCCTCGAAGGTCTTCAGGCCCGCCTGGTATGCGTAGCTCGGCACCGCGAGAGTCGCCTTCGCGCCGGACAGGTTCGGCGGCTCGACGACGTTGATCGACTTGCTGTCGAGGAACGGCTGCAGCTGCTTCTGCTGCACGGGCCACCAGTAGCCGAGCGACACGTCGAGCTGCTTGCTCTTGAGCCCCGCGAACGAGATCGGCACCGACGCGATCGTCGTGGTCGGCTTGTAGCCGAGCGCCTCGAACACCGTCGACGCCATCGCGGTGGTCGACGTGATGTCGGTCCAGCCGATGTCCGCGAAACGCACGGTGCGGCAGCTTGCCGGATCCGCATCGGCGAGCGCCGCCGTCGACCACGCACCCGCCGCCAGCATGGCCGCGCCCAGCGCGGCGATCGTTCTCGACTTCATGGTTTCCTCCCGTTTCGACTCAGTGAGCAGCGGGTGTGCGGGATGCGTCCCGGCCTGCATCGTGGACTCAAAAGTAACGAGCCATATTCGCGCAAAGGCGACCGCCGGCGACATTTTCTTGACTGGATGCGACTATGCGGAAAAACCACTAGGTCGCGTAGAGGCCTTGTCAGGCGGGCTTTTCAGATGGATTCAGGAGGATCGATGCTTGTCCCGGTGCGTCGCCGGGGCGCATCTGAAGGGGGATCGATGGGGCGCAGTCGACGCGCCCGATGGACAAGGTGCCCCCAACGAGGGTCAGTAGCGATCCGCGACGCCGTGGATCCCGCGTGCCTGCAGCGCGCGCACCAGGCCGGCGCGCACCGTCGCGACGTCGGAGAGCGCCGGGCGGCGGCGCGCGGCGACTTCGGCGGCCGTATATGGCCGGAAATCGCGCGGCAGCGCATCGCGGTTCATCGTCGTGAGAATCCAGTTGAGCACGTCGGCAAGCGCCTGGTCCGACAACGCCGAGTTCGACGCGCCGGGCACCCGCATCACGTAGTCGCGGCCTTCCGGCAGATGCGTGAAGTAGCCGAGCGAGTTCGACAACGACGGCACCTTGCCCGCAATGCCGCCACCCGTCGCCGTGTGGCAGCCCATGCAGTTGAGCACCCAGTGCTGCCGCGCGAGCGCCGCATCGGCGCTGCCTTCCGCTCGCGCCGGCGACGGCACGGCGCAGATCGTGGCCCATGCCAGCACCAGCGCGGCGGCCCGCCGCCATGCGCCGGCCCGTCGGCGCGCGGCTGCGGCGCGCGGCCGATGCGCGCAATCGCGCGCATGACACACGCGATCGGCATTCACAGCCCGAGCCCCTTCGTGACGACCGCGCGCTGCGCATGCACGGCCGCGCCGTCCGTCGCCTGCGCGCGCGCCGCGCGGATCTCGTCGGCCGTAAACGGCTTTGCCGCGCCATGCTTCGCGTTCAGGTCGAACACGACGTAGTTCAGCACTTGCGCGAGATCCTCGTCGCTCGTGCCCGCGAACGACGGCATCTTGAAGTTGTAGGTCTTGTCGCGCACCTTGATCTCGCCGAACATGCCGCTCAGCAGCGTCGCCACGAGCTGCGCGCGCCCCTGCGCGAGCGTCGCGTACTTGCCCGGATACTCGGTGAGCGGCGGCGCGAGCCCGTCCTGGCCGCGGCCGCCCGCCTGATGGCACACCGCGCATTGCGCGTCGAACAGGCCCTTGCCGGCGGCGTAACGCGCGCCCTGCTGTGCGTGGCCGATACCCGGCATCGTCAACGATGCGGCCGCCGTCACGCAGGCGGCCAGAATCTTTCCAGCGTGCTTCCCTTTCATTGCCTGGCCGCTCCAAGAAGAACCGAAACCGAACAGTGGTAATTCGCGTTGCCGTTCGCCATGCACCAGTTGATGTCGTTGTTGAGCGACAGCTTGTACAGCGGCTTCTCGCGTTCGTTGCGATTGCAGAAGCACTTGCCGCACGACGTCTTGCCGCAGCAATCGTTGTACGACACGATGTAGTCCGTGCCGTCGCGCGGATTGCGGCAGGTGCCGATCCACGTGATCGGCGACGGCGTCGTGCCGGGCGGGCAGCTGCTCGACGTGCCGCCGCAGCAGCTGCACAGCCAGCCGTCGATCGCGCAGTATTTCCAGTAGTCGCAGCTCATCGGATCGTCGCCGGCCCCGGCCGCGGCCGATGCCCCCGATGCGGCATCGGCCGCATACGCGGTGCGGTCGACGGGCAACAGCGGCAGCAGCGACGTGCCGAGCAAGACCTTGCCGAGCGTCGCCATCGCGCTGCGCCGCGAGCTGCGTTGCGCGACGCTGCGCGCCGAGCGCTCGAACCATGAATCAAACACACCCATGTCGTTGTTCTCCACTGAGATTGAAAGAGGCGCGCGTCACACGTGCTGCGCGTGGCCATCGTGGCGAGCGCTGCCGTGCACGAACGCCTGGAGCGACTCGACGCCGCGCTCCTTCGCCTCGAACAGGCTCTCGAGGTGCTCGCGCGTGTTGACGAGGCCCTTTGCGCGCACCGTGCCGGTTTCGTCGAGCAGCACCGCATACGGCAGCTTGCCGATCTGGTACGCGAGGCCGAGCTCCTGCGACAGCAGGTACGGGAAGCGGCCGAGGTCGTGCTTGCGCGCGAAGCGGGTGTGCTCGTCGAGCTCGCCGTCGCTCGCGAGCACGATGTTCACGGGCGTCGCTTCGCTCGCCTGCAGCGACGGCAGCAGCGGCAGCAGCTTCTTGCAGACCGGGCACGTCGGCGACAGGAAGAACAGCAGCGTGGCCTTGCCCGACGCGTCGATGCCGCCGACCTTCACCGGCGTGCCGCGAATGTCGGCCAGCTCGAACACCGGCGCGATCGAGCCGACCGCGGGGCCCTTGTCGATCATCAGCGCGCCGGCCGGCATGATGCGTTCGTACAGGATGCCGACCTGGCGAACCATCGCGAAACAGATCGCGCCGAGCGCGAGCACGGCGATCCACAGCAAGGCGGTAGAAACGGTGAGAGCGGTTTGCATCAGGAATTCCTCAGGTGGGAAAGGCGCGGCACATTGGCCAGCAGCACGTCGGCGGTGAGCAGCGTGCAGACGATCAGCAGCACGGCGAAGAACAGCGTCAGGTAGTCGAACCACACGACCGCGCGGGCGGCCGGCTCGGCGAACGCGGTCGCGGCCAGCGCCGCGAGCAGCAGCGCGCGTGCGACGTGGAACCCGCCGATGCCGCGCGGCGCGTCCGGCCGCGTCGCGGCAAAACCCGAGCAGCCGCAATCGATGTCGGTATGGCCGCGCAGGATGTTGATCGCGAGCGCGGCGGCGAACGCGAGCAGCAGCGCGACCAGCACGCCCGCGCCGATCGTGCGCGTATCGGGAAACAGCAGCGCCGCGGCGCCGAGCACTTCGGCGAGCGGCAGCGCGAACGCCGCGGGCGCGGTCAGCGCATCGGGCAGCAGGCGGTAGCCGCCGAGCGCGTCGCGGAACGCGGCAGGCCGCCGCATCTTGGCGGCCGCGCCGAGCAGCACGACGATGGCCGCGCCGGCCTGCGCGCCCGTGGCGAGTACAGGATCGATCGTCATCGCGGCCTCACGGGTTGACGAGCAGCGACGACGTGCTGCCGACCTGCTTCTCGACGTGCAGCAGCCGGCCCGTCAGCGCATCCATCACGACCAGGTCGGACGTCGGCGTCAGCCCGTAGAACAGCGGCTTGTCGTCCGCGCTGACCTGGATCGACAGGAGCGGATCGATTTTCTGCTGCGCGAGATCCCAGCGCGCGACGCGCTGCTTCGTCTGCAGGTCGACCACCCAAACTTGCGTACCGGGTTCCTTGTGCGAGCCCTCCCCGCCCTTGTGCATCGCCACGTAATAGCGGTGCAGCTTCGCGTTCACGGCCGTCTGCTGCATGCCGCCCGGGCGCCAGCCCTCGGCGCGCTCGGCGTCCGTCAGCAGCGACCACGGCGCGCCGAACACGGCCTTGTCACCGCGGAAATCGGCGCTGCGCACGCTCCCGCCGAACGTCGTGAACAGATAGCCGCCCTGGTACGGCGACGCGTTGACGAAGGCCGGATCGCGATCCACGTCGATGAACGCGTCCGACATCGTGCGCTTCGCTTCGCGGCCCTTCGCATCGAGCATGACGGTGAGCGCCTTGCCGCTTTCGCACAGCGACGTGAAGCGGTCGTTCGCCGACGGATACGCGAGCACGCACGCGGCCATGTCGATCTCCGGCAGCACCTTGCGCGTCGCCACGTCGATCACCGTCATCGACGCGGCCGGCGTGATGTTCGCGACATACAGCCGCCTGCCGTCCGCGCTGAACGCCGTGTTGTACGGCGACGGCACGTGCTGCGCATGCTTCGGCGGAATCGCGATCTCGCCCGTGTGAGCAAGCGTCGTGTTGTCGGTGAGCTCGACCACATCGGTGCGCGTGCCGTGCGAGCCGCGCGAGAAATAGGTCGTCGCCACGTAGCTCGTCCGGTGATCGGGCGAGATCGCCAGGCCCGGGCCGAACCCGCCGTCGATCTGGCCGAGCAGCTTCTTCGCGTCGGCGTCGTACACGTGGATGCGCCCGTCGGTCATCGACGGCATCGACATGTCGACGATGAACACCTCGTGCGGATGCCACGGCGGCATCTTCTTCACGACCAGCTCTTCCGGCTTCTCGATTGCGTGCGCGGCGCCGCTCCAGGCCGCCGCGCATGACAGCGCCGCCGCGATCACAGCGGTGCGTCGCCTTGTCTTCATGTCGCCTCCAGTAGGGATTCACGTTGTGTGCGGCGACTGTAGATCGACAAAAAATTCGGCCAGCACCGAGACCGGCAACGCGTTCGTGCCGATTCGGGATATTGGCAATCCTGCTGAAAGGGACACCGCGCCGAGCCGCCCGGATTAACCCTCGCCCACCTTGCGCCGACCGTGCGGCCGGTTTACGCTTGCGCGGTCTGATCGAGGCGCCGGAGGCTCTGTGTTCGTGCATCACCAGTCATTCGACGACGCGGACCAGCACGCCAACGCGCTGCGGGGCTGGGAGCAGCGCTACGACCAGATCGGCTCGGGCGCGTATCGCAGCGTCGTCAAGCAGGTCGCGCTGGATGGCGTCCAGCTGTTCCAGGAAGCCGCGAACGTTCGCGTGCACCAGCGCGGGCACCTGCCGCCCGGGCAAACCGTGTTCGGCATCCCGCTCACCGGCGCGGGCGCCTTCGCGTTCGGCGGCGCGCGCATCGAGCACGGCGCGATCGTGATGACGCGCGGCGGCACGCCGTTCGAACTGCATTGCCCCGGCGACATGTCGCTGATCTGCGTCGTCGTCGATGCCGAGCTCGCACTGCACATCTCCGACGCGGCCAGCGTCAAGCTCGACGACCGCCTGTTCCGGCACGGCGTCGTCGGCATGCCGAATGCCGCCTGCGTGCGGGCCGGCCTGCAGATCGCGACGCTGCTCGAACGCGTGCTCGCGTCGCCCGCCGCCTTCGACGCCCCGCACACGCAGCAGGCGCTGCGCGGCGAGGTGGGCGACGTGCTCGCCGAACTGCTCGCCTACCGGGTGCCCGCGCCGGCGAACCGGCTCACGCACGCATGCCGCGCCGACATCGTGCGCCGCGTGCACGACTACGTGATCGACCATCCCGAGGAACCCGTCGACATCCAGCGCCTGTGCGCGCAACTGCGCGTCAGCCGGCGCACGATGCAGAACAGCTTCCAGTCCGTCGTGCAGACCGGCCCGTTGAGCTACATGCGCTCGCTGCGCCTGGCGCAGGTCAGGCGGCTGCTGCTCGACCGGCGGCAGGCCGACCTGCCGATCAGCGACGCGGCCGCGCAATGGGGCTTCATCCATCTCGGCCATTTCGCGAACGCATACAAGGCACAGTTCGGCGAGCTGCCGTCGGCGACCGCGCGCCGCGCGGCGCATCACGCCCAAACCCGCTGAGGCCGCGGCAAAACCCGTCATAATCCGCAGCGGGCTGCCCGGCCCTCGCGCCGCCCCACGTTCATGGCCACCCCGCTCCCCACTCCGATGCCCGAGGATTTCCATTTCCTGCTGATGCCCGGCTTCTCCGCACTCGGCTTCATGTCCGCGGTGGAGCCGCTGCGCGTGGCAAACCGCTTTCGCAGCGAGCTGTACCGCTGGCACGTGCTCAGCGCGGACGGTGCGCCGGTGGCCGCGAGCAACGGCATCCCGGTCGCCGCGCAGGCCGCGTACGCGGACGTCGAGCGCGTCGGCACGGTGTTCGTCGTCGCGGGCTTCGACCCGCTCGTCTGCTATACGCGCGCGCTCGCCGACTGGCTGCGGCGCCAGAACCGGCACGGCGCGACGCTCGGCGGCATCGACACCGGCAGCTTCGTGCTCGCCGAAGCCGGGCTGTTCGACCCGTCGCACCCGCTCACGCTGCATTGGGAGGCGCTCGCCGCGTTCCGCGAGCGCTATCCGGACCTGAAGGCCACCCAGGAACTGTTCGAGATCGGCGAGCGGCGCATCACCTGCGCGGGCGGCACCGCGTCGATCGACATGATGCTCGACCTGATCGGGCGGCGGCACGGCGCGGATCTCGCGGCCGCGATCTCCGAGCAGTTCGTCGTCAGCCGGATCCGCCAGCGTTCCGACAGCCAGCGGCTCGAAATCGCCGCGCGCTACGGCGTGCACAACCGCAAGCTGATCCAGGTGATCGGCACGATGCAGCGCCACATGGAGAACCCGCTCGGCCCCGACGCGCTCGCCGGCGAAGTCGCGATCACGCGCCGCCAGCTCGAGCGCCTGTTCAGCGCGACGCTGAACGACACGCCGACGCGCTTCTACCTGAACCTGCGGCTCGACCGCGCGCGCGAACTGCTGCAGCAGACCGACATGAGCATCACGTCGGTGTGCGTCGCGTGCGGCTTCGAGTCGCCGTCGCATTTTTCGCGCACCTATCGTGCGCGTTTCGGCACGAGCCCGCGCAGCGATCGCCGCGTGCTGCGCTGATGCGCTGATGCGCTCGCGCAAACCATCAGGCTTGCGCACAAAATCGCGGAATATTGCGTATTCCGGCAACAATCGCCGCTGCTCGCTGAACAATTCCGCCAATTACTCGACGAATCGAAGCAGCCTTCGAAAATAAATTGCAATTTCGTCGAAAATGTTCTGTAACATATCCCAAAATTAGATAGGCAGCCTAAGTAGACGAGAATCCGGGCCGACATGCGTCGAGCCCGCCTGCTGCCGATTGGTCATTGATCCGAGGGGTATGACATGACGATGTTCGATACGCCGTCGCCGCACCCGCCTGCCGTCCGCTTCTCCCCGTCTTCCGCCACCCGGCGGCGCGCCTTCGCGCCATCGCCGGGCTGTTTCATTTCGACCTGACGTTTAGGGTTCCTGAGTCTCACGCAGCACCGCAATGCGCACTGACGTGCCGGCTTGCGCAAGCCGGCGCGCGGGCCATGTCGTACCTGCGTTCCATGAGGGCGCGGGCTTCCCCAACCGTTGAAGAAAGGATCTCGTATGCAGACATCACGCAAGGCATTGCCGTTGGCATTGAGCATCGCACTGGGTTTCGGCATCGCATGCGGCGCGGCGGCGGCCGATCACAAGAACGGCGACCCGCAGGCGTCGAGCCTGCGCGAAAGCCTGACGCGCGGCGTCGCGCCGCCGGCCGCGAAGTCGGATTCGGCCACCGGCCAGTATCGTTCGGACGGCGTCGCGGTCACGCTGTACAACCCGGCCTACCACACCAAGCAGGCCGCCGCGACGCCGGCCGACACCGCGCGCGGCTTCGTCACGTCGCAGGCCACGCAGCTCGGGCTCGACGCGGCCGCGCTCGCGAGCCTCGTGGTCGCGTCGGAGCGCAAGGATCCCGACTTCACCGTCGTGCGCTTCGAGCAGCGGGCGGGCGGCCTGCCGGTGTACGGCAGCGAGATCGCGGTGACGGTCGCGAAGGACGGCCGCATCCTGTACGTCGCCAGCAACACGATCAGCGGCGCCGTCGTGAAGGCCCGCAAGACGCAGGCCGTCGACCAGCAGCAGGCGCTCGACCGCGCACGCGCGTATCTCGGCGTGAGCGGCTTCACGAATATCGACGCGAAGCTCGTCGCATTCGTCGATGCCGCCGGCACGCATACCGCGTGGAAGGTGCGCGGCCGGCCGCAGGGCGGCCCGAAGGGCGACTGGGAGCTGCTGATCGACGCGGACAGCGGCGAAGTGCTGCGCGCCGAGGACAAGGCGTTCTACGCGACCGACGGCACGGGCTACGTGTTCCGTCCGGATCCGCTGTCGCCGACGAAAAGCAGCTACGGCAGCACCGGCTACAAGGACAACAGCGATGCGGATTCCACGCAGCTGAGCGCCGCGCGCGTGCGCGTGACGCTGAAGGATCTCGCGCTGTCGGGGTCGAGCTACCGGCTGTCGGGCCCGTACGCCGTGTGCACCGACTTCGACGCGCCGAACGACAACGCGTGCCCGGTGCAGTCGACGCCGACCTTCGAGTTCACGCGGAAGAACCTGTACTTCGAGGCGGTCAACGCGTACTACCACATCGACACGTTCCTGCGCTACGTGAACCAGACGCTCGGCATCAAGGCGACGCCGTACCAGTACGCGGGCGGCGTGCAGTACGACCCGCACGGCGAATCCGGCGCCGACAACTCGTCGTATTCGTCGGGCAGCGGCAGGCTGACGTTCGGCCAGGGCGGCGTCGACGATGCGGAAGACGCCGACGTGGTGATCCACGAGCTCGGCCACGGCATCCACGACTGGGTGACGAACGGCGGGCTGTCGCAGCAGGAAGGGCTCTCGGAAGGCACCGGCGACTACCTCGCCGCGGCCTACAGCCGCGACTTCAACCAGTGGAGCCCGTCGGACGCGCAGTACAACTGGGTCTTCAACTGGGACGGCCACAACGAGTTCTGGGGCGGGCGCGTGACCAACTGGAACGTCGGCCGCACCTATGCACAGGCACGCGGCGCCGAGATCCACACGGCCGGCCAGTACTGGGCCTCGTGCAACCTGGTCGCGCGCGACGCGATCGGCGGCGCCGCGATGGACAAGGCGTTCCTGAAGGGGCTGTCGATGACCAACGGCTCGACCAACCAGAAGGCGGCCGCGCAGGCCGTGATCACCGCCGCGTCCACGCTCGGCTACAGCGCCGCGCAAATCACCGCGATCGGCGATGCGTACAACAAGAGCTGCACGTATGGCGTCACGGTTCCGAAGAAGTCGTAATCCCGCAGCAGGCCGGGCCGATCGCACACCCTGCGAGCCGCCCTCTTTTTCGACATCACTACCCTGATGAGATCGAACATGCCTAGTCTGAAACTCAAACACCTGAGCGCCGCGCTATGCGGCACGCTGGTCGCCGCCGCCGCGCATGCGGCACCCGTCTGGATCACGCTCGGCGACAGCGCGCTGCGTCAACTGCAGCGCGTCGACGCCGGCGTGACCGCCGCGTACAGCACCACGGTCGTGGCCGGCAAGACCGACAGCGGCGTAGCGCGCCGCGAAACCGTCCATGTCGTGCAGATCGACGACGCCGCGCTGGGCGAGCTCGCGGCCGCCGTCCACCGCACGCGCGGCCACGGCCCGGGCTTCGTCGTGCACGACTCGTTCGACGAGGCGCGCCAGGCGCTGCAGCCGCTGCCGGCCGCGCTGGCCAAGCAGGCCGCCGCCGAGTACCAGGTCGCGAACGTGTCGCAGATCAGCACGTGGATCCAGCAACTGCAGGCCAGTAACATCGTCGGCACGATCACGTCGCTGTCCGGCTTCACGAACCGCTACTACACGACGTCGCACGGCGTGGCCGCGTCGGACTGGCTCGCGCTGCAATGGAAGCAGCTGGCGAACGGGCGCGCCGACGTCACCGTCGAGCAGTTCGCGCACGCGAGCTGGCCGCAGAAATCGGTGATCCTGACGATCAAGGGCAGCGATGCGTCGGCGGGCACGGTCGTGCTCGGCGGCCATCTCGACTCGACCGTCGGCCGCACGACGGAGAATACCCGCGCGCCCGGCGCGGACGACGACGCGTCCGGCATCGCGAGTCTCACCGAGGCGCTGCGCGTGCTGCTCGCGAACAACTACAAGCCGAAGCGGACCATCAAGTTCATCGGCTACGCGGCCGAGGAAGCCGGCCTGCTCGGCTCGAAGGCGATCGCGAAACAGTTTCGCGCGCAGAACGCGAACGTGGTCGGCGTGCTGCAGCTCGACATGACGAACTACAAGGGCGACGCGAAGGACATCTACCTGATCACCGACTACACGAACGCCGCGCAAAACACCTACCTGTCGAACCTGGCGAGAACCTATCTGCCGGAACTGACGGTCGGCACGTCGCAATGCGGCTACGCGTGCTCGGATCATGCGTCGTGGAACGCGCAGGGCTATCCGGCGTCGCTCCCGTTCGAGGCGGACCAGAACGACAGTCCGTACATCCATACCGTGAACGACACGCTGGCGAACTCGGATCGCCAGGCCAACCACGCGCTGAAGTTCGGCAAGCTGGCGCTTGCGTACGCAGTCGACCTCGGCAACGGCGGCACGACGGCGAAGCCGTGACGGCGCGCCGCTGAGCCGGTTGCCGCCGGCATGCGATACAACGGGCGCGAAGCCAGGTTTGCGCCCGTTTGTACTCGTGTGCGCTCATTTGCGCTCACTTGCATGTCGATGGCGGCATCGGTGCGGCTAAAATCGTCGCTCGATCCTTTCGCGCCACGCGGCGCTATCCGACATGCAAGACACTTCCCGCTCCCTCGACGACCTCACGCCCGACCGCGTGACGACCGCATTCGACCTGCCCGGCCACACGACGGTGCGCGCGCTCGGTGTCGCGCAAGGCATCGTCGTGCGCTCGCGCTCGATCGTCGGCTCGTTCGGCGCGGCGCTGCAGACGCTGTTCGGCGGCAACATCACGCTCTACACGTCGCTGTGCGAAAAAGCCCGCCAGCAGGCGTTCGACAAGATGCTCGCGGACGCGCGCAAGCTCGGCGCGAATGCGGTCGTCGCGATGCGCTACGACTCGACGGAAATCGGCACGGGGGTGACGGAAGTCATCTGCTACGGCACCGCGGTGCGGGTCGGGCACGACCGCTGAGCGTGCAGGCGCCCGCCGCTGTCACGACGCGAGCACGGTGCACACCGTCGCCGCGATCGAGCCGATCACGAGCACCGCGCCGATCGTGCGGCGCTTGTTGAGCCCGGTCCACAGCAGCACGCCCGTCAGCGACAGCAGTACCAGCGCGCCGGCGAGCGTGTCGACCAGCAGCACCCAGCCGATGCTCATGCCGACGCCCTTGTGCAGGTTCGTCAGCCACGCGAGCGCAGAATTGTCGGTCCGCTTCAGCGCGACATGGTCGCCGCCGACCCAGTAGTCGACCGCGACGCTTTCGGCCGGCGATGCGAAGGTCATCTGCCAGTGTTCGGGCTGCACGGTCTCGCGGTCTCCCCACGCGACCGGATGCTCGGGTTCCTTCTGCACGCGGCCCATCCGGGCGGGGAGCCGGAGATCAGGCTGTGCGCGCAACCATTCGGCGAGCGCGCGCGGTGAGTCGGGCGCGGGCTGCGGCACGCGCAGCCGGAGCGTCGACACCCGCGGCGCGCCGGTCGCGATGCGCAGCGGCTCCGCGCGATGATTCAGCACGAAGCCCGTGACGCCGAACAGCAAGCCGAGCGCGGCGCCCCACAGGCCGACCCAGCCGTGCACCTTGCGCAGCCACTTGATGAAGGTGCCGCGCCGCGCGCGCGAGCCGGCTTGCTCGCGCGATGCGTCCGCGCCGGTTTCGATCAGATCGGCCACGCTCACGTTTCACTCCAGAGTCGCAAAAGATTGTGGTAGCAGCCGACGAGGCTGCGGCGCGCCTGCGCATCGGCGTCGCTCGCGTTGAGCCGCTGGATCGCGGTATCCATGTCGAACAGCAGCGCGCGCTGCGCATCGCTGCGCACGAGGCTCTGCACCCAGAAGAAGCTCGCGACGCGCACGCCGCGCGTCACCGGCGTGACCTGGTGCAGGCTCGTCGCCGGGTAGACGACCAGGTCGCCCGCCGGCAGCTTCACCTGCTGCACGCCGTATGCGTCCTCGATCACGAGTTCGCCGCCGTCGTACGCGTCGGGCTCGGACAGGAACAGCGTGCAGGACACGTCGGTGCGCAGCTTCACGCCGTTCGGCAGCACCCGCACCGCGCCGTCCACGTGGCTGCCGAACGTCATCCCGCCTTCGTAGCGGTTGAACAGCGGCGGGTAGACCTGGTTCGGCAGCGCGGCGCTGATGAACAGCGGATGGCGCTCGAGCGCCGCGAGGATCACGTCGCCGAGCTCGCGCGCGAGCGGCGAATGCTCGGCGATCTGCTGGTTGCGCTTGACCGGCGCGCCCGAATAGCCGGCCGTCGCGCGGCCGTCGACCCACGCGTCGCCCGCGCCGTCGAGCCGCGCACGTAGCGTCCGCACCTGCTCGTGCGTCAATACGTTCGGAATGTGTACAAGCATCGTGCCTGCCCTTTCGTGATGTCGCGCGCCGCTCAGAACCGGTAGTCGGCCGTGGCGAGGAACGTGCGGCCGATGCCCGGCACCGCGCGGCCGCCGTCCGACTGGATCAGCGCGTCATAGTAGTGCTTGTTGGTCGCGTTCAGCAGGTTCAGCCGCACGTCCCACTGCTTCGCGTGATAGGCGGCCGTCGCGTCCCAGCGCGTGTAGCCGCCCACCTGCACGTAGTTGGTGTTCGCCGCGTAGCGCCCCGACATGTAGGTCGGGCCGCCGCCGATCTCCCAGTGCGGCGTGAACGCATAGGTCGTCCACAGCGTGAACGTGTTGCGCGGCGTGTTCGCGGGCGTCTTGCCCTGCGTGCCGTCGCGCGCCTGCAGGATCGTGCCGTCCATGTACGTATAGCTGCCGTACACGAGCCACTTGTCCGTGATGCGGCCCGACACGCCGGCCTGGAAGCCGCGCACGCGGATGTCGCCCTCGAGCAGGTATTCGCCCGTCGAGGTCTGCGTGCGCGCGTTGCTCTTCTCCTGCTGGAACAGCGCCGACGTGACCGACAGGTTGCCGTTCAGCAGGTCCCACTTGCTGCCCACTTCGAACGACTTCGAATGCTCGGGCGCGAGGTTCTGCGTGTTGTTCGTCACCGTCAGCGATTCGAGCGACGGGTTGAACGACGTGCCGTACGAGAAGTAGTACGACTGCCAGTCCGCCGGCTGGTAGATCAGGCCGGCACGCACGCTCGTGAAGAAGTTCGTCTGCGCCGCATAGCCCGGCGCGCTGACCGTGTTGCCGATGTGCGCCTGAAAGCGATCCCAGCGCAGGCCGCCGACGACCTTCCATTCCTTGCCGATCGACACGGTGTCGTTCACGTAGCCGGCCAGCGTCGTCGCGCCCGATTCGGCGTGGTTGCCGGCCGTCTGCTTCGCGTTCGACGTCGACGACAGGTACGCGGGATCGACCAGCGACACGATCGGCAGGTTGCTGCGCGTGTATGCCTGGTTCGTGTAGCTGTCGTGGCCGAACTCGACGCCCGCGACGATGTCGTGCTTCACGCTGCCCGCGTCGAAGTGGTACTGCACCATCGTGTCGTTGTAGATCGCGTGGTTCTGGATCACGCGGTCGTGGCTCACGAGCTTCACGTACAGCGCGGACGGCGGCAGCGACGTGTAGTTGCCGTTCGCGAGCGCCGTGCTCGACGCGAGCGGGCCGGTCAACACCGAGCCGGGCGCGGTTTCGCGGGCGTCCGTCATCGAGTGCGAGAACTGCGTGCGGTTGCTGATCTTCAGCGAATCGTTGATCTTGTGGTCGATGCGCGCGGTGACGGTTTGCAGGTCCTGGATCGTGCGGTCGTCGGTCAGCCCGTAGAACGTGTGCTTCGACACCGGCGCCGGATGCCCGTCGAGCGCGAGCACGCCATAGTCGGGCATGTCGTAGTTGTGCTGGATCAGCGCGGACAGCGTCACTTCGGTCGGCGTGCCGATGCCGAAGCGCAGCTCCGGCGCGACGCCGTAGTCCTTGTTCTTCATCACGTCGCGCGTCGAGCCGAGCGACTGGCCGAACGCGTTGATCCGGAACGCGGACGTCGCGCCGAGCGGCCGGTTCAGGTCGACGCTCGTGCGATAGCGGTCGTCGGTGCCGAGCGTGGTCGACACTTCGGCCGACGGCTTCAGGTTCGCCTTCTTCGTCACCTGGTTGATCACGCCGCCCGTCGAGCCGCGCCCGAACAGCATCGACGACGGGCCGTACAGCACTTCGACCGCATCGAGGTCGAACGTGTCGCGGTAGTACTGGTTGCGGTCGCGGAAGCCGTCGAGATAGATGTCGTTCTGCGCGGTGAAGCCGCGCAGGTTGATGTTGTTGCCGATCTGCCCGCCTTCCGCGCCGCCGATCGTGATGCCCGGCGCGTTGCGCAGCACGTCCTGGAACGACGTGAGCCCCTGCGACTCCATCAGCGACTTGTTGATCACCGTGACCGACTGCGGGATGTCGCGCAGCGCGGTGGGCGTCTTCGCGCCGACGCTCGCGCGATCGGCCTGGAAATCCTGCGTCACGGCCTGCCCCGACACCGCGATCGTCGGCAGCGTATCCGGCGCGGCGGCCGCGGCGGCATCGGCACGCGCGGCTGACGACGACGATGCGGGCACGCCCTGCGCGAGCGCAGGCGAAGCAAAAGGCACGACAAAGGCCAGCGCGAGCGCACTCGCGAGCGGAGTCCTGTTCAACATGGGGTTCCAATCCGGAAAAGCGGCCCGGGCACGCGCGCGCTGTGGCGGGTTGCCGGCATGGGCCCGATGGCTGGCTGGCCGCCGGCGATCAGGCACGGCTGGCGGCGTCGAGCTGGCTACGGTTGACGATGAATCGACGCATCGATTCGTGAAATGAGAATCGCTATCATTCCATGTATTTCTTTACGTTTCAATTGGTGACAGCACAGCCGGCCATTAGAAAGACATTTCAGAAAATTACAGAAAGCATGATGTAATTATTTGAATAGGTTCTGTAATTTCATATGTGAATTCATCGGATCAATGGCTCGCCAAAGCCTTTTCCGGTAAGGGTTTTGTGGAAACATCCGATGAATATCCATCGGATGCAATTAATCAGACAATAAAGCTGCAGCCAATAATCAGACGATTATTGGCCGCTTTGAATTGAAAAGAAATCGCATTGCCTCGAAAGGCATTTGAAATTATCGATCACACTCCAGCGACGTCATGTTCGTGAGCTGCGGAAACAGCCGCATCCACGCGAGCGCGACGAGAATCGTCGCCGCGCCGCCGACGACGATCGCCCCCGGCGCGCCCCACCACGCGGCCGTCACGCCCGACTCGAATTCGCCGAGCTGGTTCGACGTGCCGATGAACAGCGCGTTGACCGCGCTCACGCGCCCGAGCATCTCGCCCGGCGTGCGCAGTTGCACGAGCGACAGCCGCACGACGACGCTGATCACGTCCGACGCGCCGAGCACCACGAGCGCGACGAGCGACAGCATGAAGTGCCGCGACAGGCCGAACACGATCGTCGCGATGCCGAACGCGATCACGCCGCCGAACATCGCGCGCCCGGGACGGCCGCGCAGCGGAAAGCGCGCGAGCCACAGCGTGCCCGCGAGCGCGCCGAACGCCGGCGCCGCGCGCAGCGCGCCGAGCCCCCATGGCCCGACCTGCAGGATGTCGCGTGCATAGATCGGCAGCAGCGCGGTCGCGCCGCCGAACAGCACCGCGAATAGGTCGAGCGACAGCGCGCCGAGTATCGCGGGCTCGCGCCTGATGAACGCGATGCCGGAGAACACCGAGCGCAGCGTGACCGGTTCGCGCGCGGGCGGCGCGCTGCGCAGCGGGATCGTGCCGCTCATCAGCGCGGCCAGCGCGAACGCCGCGACGCTGGCGCCAAACGCGACAGGCGCGCCGAGCCCGTACAGCAAGCCGCCGCACGCGGGGCCGAGGATCTGCGCGGCCTGGTTCGCGGAAGTCGACAGCGCGGTCGCGCGCGGCAGGTCGCCGCGCGGCACGACCGTCGGCAGCAGCGACGACACCGACGGCGATTCGAACGCGCGCGCGGTGCCGACGATCATCGCGAGCGCGTAGACGCCCGGCGCGGTCAGCCAGCCGCTTGCGCTGCCGAGCAGGAACGCGCCGGCCACGCAGGCCTCGACCGTCTGGCAGAGCATCGCGATGCGCCGCCGGTCGTAGCGATCGGCCACCTGGCCGACCACCAGCGTCAGCGCGAACATCGGCACGAATTGCGCGAGGCCGACGAGCCCCAGCGCGAACGCGCTGTGCGTGAGCGCATACACATGCCAGCCGATCGCGACCGACAGGATCTGGAACCCGAGCGACGACATCACGCGGGTGCCCCAGAAGCGCTGGAACGGAACGTGGCGAAACAGGTTCGGCGGGGGCTCGGCCGGGCTGCCGGCGTCGGGTAACGGACGGGTCATCGGGGTGTCGGCGGCGGCGCGAACATCGGGCGGGGTGAAGGAGCCCGGCGCGCGGCAGCGTCGTCGCGCGGCCGGGTCGCGGTCAAGCGGCGATGATAGGACAAATGCGGGATATCTTCCGGCAGCGCGCGTGCCCCGACCGTCCGCGTTCAGCCGCCGAGCGGCCGCAGGTCGAACGCGTCGCGAATCGCCTGCGCGAGCTCACGCACCGCCGCCGCGCCGGCGTCGTGCATCAGCACGTACTCGATGGGCGGCAGCGGCGGCAGGCCGTCGGCCGGCGTCAATTCCCGCAGGCCGTCGTCGATCGCGCTGCGCGGCAGCGGCGTCACCGCGAGGCCTGCGCGCGCCGCCGCCTTCACGCCCGCGACGCTCGGGCTCACGCACGCGATGCGCGATGCGACCTCGGCGCGAGCCAGCGCCGTCAACGCCGCCGCGCGGAACGGGCACGGCTCGGGAATGCACGCGAGCGGCAGCGCGCCGTCCGGCACCGGCTCATGCCGCGCGAACGCCCACGCGAGCGGCTCGCCGCCGAGGCTCAGGCCGCGGTCGTCGTGCTCGCAGCGGCTGCCGATCACCAGATCGAAGCGGCCCGCGTCGAACGCGTCGACCAGGTTCCCCGGCACGTCGACGACGAGTTCGAGCGCCAGCCCGCGATGGCGCGCGCCGAAGCGCCGCAGGATGTCCGGCAGCCAGCCGCACGCGAAATCGTCCGACGCGCCGATGCGCAGCGGCCCCGCCGCGTCGACGCCCGGGCCGCCCAGGCACGCGCGGGCCTCGTCGCTGAGGTTCAGCATCGCGCGCGCATAGCCGAGCAGCAGCGTGCCCTGCTCGGTCAGCGACACGGTGCGCGTATTGCGCATCAGCAGCGCGCAGCCGGTCTGCTCCTCGAGCCGCGCGACCTGCGCGCTGACCGCCGACTGGCTCAGGTGCAGCCGGCGCCCCGCGCCGGTGAAACTGCGCGCGTCCGCAACCGCGACGAACGTATGGAGCAATGCGGTATCGAGGGGTCCGCTCATTCATCACCAAATCGGGTAAGTGAAACGAATTAATATCATTTCCGGATAATACGCCGACCCACTACCCTTGTGCCTGTCGACGCGCGCCCCCGGCTCGCGCCGCCCCCTCTCCCTCTTGTGACAGGAATTGCCGACATGGCCCGACTGCTCTATATCGAAAGCTCGCCGCGCAAGCGCGATTCGGCTTCCATCGACATCTGCCGCG
Source organism: Burkholderia stagnalis (assembly GCF_902830275.1). Classification (GTDB taxonomy): domain Bacteria; phylum Pseudomonadota; class Gammaproteobacteria; order Burkholderiales; family Burkholderiaceae; genus Burkholderia; species Burkholderia stagnalis. The sequence continues at coordinate 133,387 of NZ_CADESW010000008.1, forward strand.
CGTTTCTCGATGCGTATTGCGACGCCCATCCCGCCGATACCGTCGACACGCTCGACGTGTGGAATCTCGACCTGCCCGAATTCGACGGCGACGTGCTGGCCGCCAAGTACGCCGGGCTCGCCGGCACCGCGCTGACGCCGGCCCAGGCGGCGGCGTGGGCGCGCATCGACGCGCTGGCGGCGCGCTTTCACGCGGCCGACAAGCTGCTGTTCGGCATCCCGCTGTGGAATTTCGGCGTGCCGTACAAGCTCAAGCACCTGATCGACGTGATCTCGCAGAAGGACGTGCTGTTCACATTCGACGGCACGGGTTTCGCGGGCAAGCTCGCCGGCAGGAAGGCGGCCGTCGTCTATGCGCGCGGGCTCGACTACGCGTCGCCGGGATCGTTCACGCCGGCGCGCGAATACGACCTGCAGCGGCCGTATGTCGAGATGTGGCTGAAATTCGTCGGCGTGACCGATGTGCAGGACATCGTGGTCGAGAAGACGCTGTTCGGCGACGACGGGCGCGCGGGCCGCGTCGATGCGCTGGAACGCGCGCGTGCGCTGGCGCGCGCGTTCTGACGCGTACGCGACGGCCCGCCCGCGGTCACCGGCCCATGATCGCGGACACCGCCTGCAACAGGCGCCCGTCGGTGCGCGCGAGATCCTCGAGCACCGAGAAGTGCGTGCAACCCGCCACATGGATCAGTTCGGCCGTCTCGCCCGCCGCGATGCACGCGGCCGCATAGTCATCGGAATGACGCACGAGCTCGGGCAGCTCCGCGCCGCCGACCGCGACGACGGTCGGCGCGCCCTTGCCGACATGCCGCAGCGGGCTGAACGCGTCGATCTCCGCCGCCGACAGCTTCAGCTTGTCGTCGAGCCACGACAGGGAGATCGGCTCCAGATCGACGAGCGCGCTGATCGGCAGCGCGGCCGTCACGGCCCGATGGGCGCGGTACTGCGCCGTCAGGTGGCCGCCCGCCGAATGGCCGCTCAGCACCAGCGGCCGGCCTGCGGTGCGAACGCCGTCGGGGCCGTCCGCCAGATGGTCGAGCAGCCGGCCGATCTCGCCGACGATCTGCGTCATCGACGCATCGGGCGCCAGCGTGTACTCGGCCAGCACGACGTCGAACCCGTGCGCGAGCGGCCCGCTCGCGATGAACGCAAAGTCTTCCTTCGCACAGTTCTGCCAGTAGCCGCCGTGGATGAAGACGAACGTCGGCGCATCCTGCTTGCCGCATGAGAAGTGGTCGTAGCGCTCGCGCGGACGCTCGCCGTAGCGCAGGTCGCGCCGGCACGACGCGCTGGCGTAAAGCGCGGCGCCGCGCGCCTGGAAATCCGCGAGTACCGCGGGAAAATCGGCAGCGGCCGCGACGTTGTTGTATGCGGCGTCGAGTGTCGTGCGGTCCATGCCGCGATAGAGCGTAGTCATGTTCAAGTCCTGTCGATAGGTGTTCATATCCAACGGCCGGAACGCGAGCCACCGCGAACCGGGTTCGTGTCAGTCTCGCCTGCGCCGGCCGCGCTATCGGCCGCCGCCCGGTTGATCTCGCCGAACGCGTGGAACGTCGCCGTCCGGGCCGTTCGGCCTCACGAACCGCCCGTCGTCGATGCACACCGTATAATTTCCGCCCAGTGAGGGTTTCACGGCTCCGACGCGCTCCGTTCAGCGTTCGACAGGCGTCCATGATTCCCGGAGTGCGCGCGCGCGGCTATCGTCGCGACGCCATCCGCATCGAAAACGCGCCATTTTTCGACGGTGCATCCGCCCCCGCTTCCACCAGGAGGGACGACCATGAACGACCTGCTTTCCCGATCCGGCATGCGATCGCTGCCCTTCCCGCCGCTGCTGTCCGCAAGCGACCTGCCCCGCAGCGCGATGCTGTTCGAGACCGACGACCTGGAGCATGCCCGCCAGGAAGTCAGCCGGATCTACCGCCCGTATCGTTTCACGGCCGCACCGCGCCGCGCGATGCCGGCCACCATGTTCAATCTCGGCGGCGACGGCGTCGCGCTCTCATGGTTGGCGTACGGCACGGAGATCGCCATCCGCCCCGAGGTCCTCGGCCATTTCGTGCTGGTGCTCACCACGCTCGCCGGGCATTCGGACATCCGCAGCGGCAACGTGGCGCACGCAGGCGGCCAAGGCTCGACGGTGCTCGTCGCATCGAACGAGCAATCGACATTCCGCTACAGCGAGGACAACGTGCAGATGGGCGTGCGCATCGACGCCCGCCGCATCGCCGAACTGTGGCGCCGCCTGTCCGGGCGCGAGCCGCCGCACGCGCTGCCGTCGTGCACGCTGCTCGACGCGCGCAGCCGCGAACGCTGGCTCGCGTCGGTGCAGACGCTGCGGCTGCTGCTGCATCCCGATACGCCGCCCGCGCTGAGAGCGATGCAGCTGCCGCTCGCGGAAGAATTGCTGATCATGAACCTGATCGGCGAACGGCTCGACGACACCGACACGGCCACCGTCGCCCCCGCCTGCGTGAAGCGCGCCGTCGCGTTCATCGACGCGCACGCGGGGCAGCCGCTGACGCTGTCCGAGATCGCGGCCGCCGCGCGCTGCAGCGTGCGCACGCTGCAGCGCGCGTTCCATCAATGGCGCGACATCGGCACGATGCGCTACCTGAAGGACGTGCGTCTGCAGCGCGTGAGAACGGCACTGCAGGAAGCGGACGCCAGCGCATCGATCACCGAGATCGCGACGCGCTGGGGCTTCGTCCATCTCGGCCAGTTCGCGGCCGACTATCGAAAGGCGTTCGGCGAGCGGCCGTCCGACACGCGCGCGAAGCGTCATGCGTCCGCGTGACGCGCAATATCGGCGCTCGCGTGCATGCGCCGGCGCGCGCCATTGCGCGACGCCAGCCAGCAATACAGCGGTGACGTCGGCAGCAGCCCGATGATCCACGGCAGATCGGCGCCGCCGAGATACTTCGGCGCCGGGCCCGCGTACATCGGCGTGTTCGTGAAAGGGAGCTGTACCGCGATGCCGATCGCGCAGGCGATCAGCGCCTGAGGATCGAAACGGCAGACTGTCGGCGACCGCTCATAGCGCGACATTTCGGCGCAGTGGCCAAACGGCTCAATTCGAGGTTTTTCCGTAAAATGCGCCGTTATCGGGGCTTCAGATAACGCGTTCGTCATGCATCGAATTGGACTCTTCGTCTGCCATGGGCACGATGTTCTTGATCTCGGTGGACCACTTTCGGCCTTCAACCAAGTGGCGACAGCCGCTGGCCATACCCCCTATGAGCTTCATGTCATTTCGCATGCTGGAGGCCCGGTTCTCGGCAATACAGGCCTTCCGATCGAGACGAAGCCGATCGGGAGGCGCACGTTCGACACCGTTGTTTTCGTGGGCGGCGATATCGATCCGATGCAGGCATCGGAGAACATTGCCGCCGCCAGGAAACTGAGCGCCAAAGCCTTGCGGGTGGCAAGCGTGTGTACCGGGGCATTCCTGCTTGCGGAAACCGGCTTGCTGGACGGCCGCAAGGCAACGACGCACTGGCGATACGCGGCTCAATTGCAGTCGCGCTTCCCGCTCACCAAGGTCGAGGGCGATAGCATCTACATAGCGGACGGCCGCATTTGGACGTCGGCGGGCATCGCCTCCGGAATCGACCTGGCGCTCGCCATGATTGAAAGAGACATGGGCCCCGAAATTGCGCGTGCTGTCTCCAGGCTTCTGGTCGTTCCGTATCGTCGACCAGGCGGTCAGTCGCAATTCTCCGCGATGTCGCAAATGGAGCCGGAATCGGATCGTATCCGCATCGCGCTGAATTTTGCGAGGGAACATCTGGCCGAAGCGCTACCGGTCGAACGACTCGCCGATGCGGCGAGATTAAGTCCGCGACAATTTGGACGAGCATTTCGTCGAGAAACCGGTGAAACGCCCGCGAAGGCGGTTGAGCGTTTGCGAGTCGAAGCTGCGCGGCTGCGCCTGCAGGACGGCAGCGAACCCATCGAACAGATTGCGCTGGCCGTGGGATTCACGGATCCGGAGCGGATGCGGCGGGCGTTCGTCAAATTGCACGGACACCCGCCGCAATCGATCCGGCGCCAGAGCAGATTGAACGGCAAGCGCTGAATCGACAGACGGCCCATCAGGCCACCCTGGGTCGGCGCCTGCCTAGCAGCTTACCGGCGCTTTCGTTACGTGATTATCGACGTCTGATCGGGCCTCAACGGCCGTCAGATTTTGGTGACGCGTAATCATTCCACATGTCTCGATGCAGCTTCCAGGCACCGCCCTGCTTCAGGAAGACAAGGATCTGCTTGCCGCGGTATTTGAGCTTTCCATCGTGGTCACGGATTTCCGCATCCGAAACCTCCGTCACGGTGTGATCATCACCGTAGAACTCGTAATTGCTGAACGACACGGTATTGGGCGCTGCTCCGGCATATCCGTTGGTGAAGTACGCGGCGATCGCGCCGCGCCCCGTCACTTTGTCACCGCCGGGCGGCAAGAGTGTGCCGTCGTTGGTATAGAGGCGGCCTATCGCCTCGTAGTCCCCTCGCCCAAAGGCATCTGCCCATCGCGCGTTCTCGGCTTTGATGGCCGCGCCGAACCGGTGCTCCAAACCTCCGGCCGTTGCCGGCGCCGCAACGGCGAAAAGGGAAACGCAGACTGCAAGCGCAGCCGTACGAAAACGGATCTGTTGCATCGTATGACTTCCGATCGTGACTTGAATTGAAGAGGGCTGCACGGTTGTGCAGGTGGGACATGCAACGTCAGGCGGGGCCCTGGTCATGGCCTGCGCGTGGCCTCGCCGACATTGCCTGCAAGCTTTTCAGCGAACGCCCGGGATTCGTGCGAGACCTCTGGATGCGCCGGGCAATTCTTTGTCGACCATCGCGATGACCTCTGCTCGCGCATCTCTGGGATGACCGGAATGGAACGGCGGAGCGGGATCGTATTCGATCGCGAGTTGTGTGAATTCCGCGGCCTGTTGGCCGCGCAGCTTCGCCGCGACGCGAAGTGCGAAGTCGATGCCCGCTGTCACGCCACCGCCGCTCATGAACCGGCCGTGGTCGTCTTCCACGAAGCGATCCGGAACGGCGATGGCGCCATATTCGGACAGCTTGTTGACGAACGCCCAATGACAGGCGCTTCGCTTGCCTTTGAGAATGCCCGTTGCGGCGAGCACGAGCGATCCGTTGCAAACCGACGTCACATGTTTGGCGCTTTCAGCCAGACGCCGGATCTGAGCCTGATACGCCGGGCGCATCGGCACCGACAGATCGGAGCCGCCGGGAACCAGGATCAGGTCGGTTTTCTCAATATCGGCCAACCGTTCGGTCTTGCCATAGACGACCCCGAATTCGAGCGTCACGTTGCCCCCGTCGAGGCTCGCGTAGCGAACGTTCGTATTCGGTAGCCGGTGAAAAATCTCGCTGGGGCCAGCGAAATCAAGCAGCGTGCCGCCATCGTAATTCACGATCAGGATATCGAGGGGATCGCTCGGAGCCAGTTCCGCCTTGCCGTCTGCCTGCGCAAAAACGGGGGCGGCGCGGCCAGGCAAGGCTCCGCCCCCCATGACGGCGCCGAGCGTGGCGACGCTTCCAAACTTGAGAACATCGCGGCGGGAACGGCCTGCTTTGGTGAGTTTCTCGCCAGTGGCGTTGTTTTGGCTATGGTCGGTCAAGTTAATCTCTCCTTGCACTTGGGCCCCTCTGCAAGCGCAACCAGATTGGCCAGATGGAAAACACCACGCCGAACAGCGTGGCGGACATGAGATCGAGATGTGGATGAGCCGGAATGACGTGCAGGGCTCTGGAATCGGGAATCGGGAATCGCAGGCTTAAAGCTGCGAGGCGCCGCCATCGACGATCAGTTCGGTGCCGACGACGTAGGAGGATTCGTCGCTGGCGAGATAGAGTGCCGCGTAGGCAACGTCCTCGGCCTTGCCCATGTAGCCCACCGGAATGGCTTCGGCGAACTCGGCCTTACGGTCGCGAACCCATTCGTCGGGCATGCCCCACTTGGTGATCAGGGGCGTGTTCATCGCACCGGGCGCGATCGCGTTGAAGCGGATTTTCCGGTCGAGAAACTCGTAGGACCAGCTACGGGCCAGCGAACGCACGGCGGCCTTCGCGGCCGCAGTCAACGAGATGCCATGCTTGCCGGTCTGCGCGACGAACGATGTATTGAGAATGACCGAGGCGCCCTCCCGCAAGTCCGGCAGCACCGCCTGAAGCGTGAACACCACGCCCTTGACGTTGACGTCCATGATCTCGTTATAGAGTTCGTCGTCGATGTCGTCGACTGCGGACGGGAAAGCCCAGCCGGCGTTGGCGAACAAGACATCCAGGCCGCCGAACTTCTCCTTGACCTGCGCGGCGATCGCTCGCATGTCTTCGATCGAACGTACGTCACCCTTGAGAACGAGCGCATTCTCGCCAAGCTCGGCCTTCACGCGCTCGAACACGGCGTCATCGCGGCCGGTGACCGCCACTCGGGCGCCTTCTGCAATGAACAGCCTGGCGGTGGCAAGGCCGATGCCGCTGGTACCGCCCGTGATCAAAACTGACTTGTTCTTGAGCCTCATCTTCCATTCCTTTCCAGGTCGTGATTGATCAGGCCGAACGTTCGGAACGCAATCGCGTTTGTGAACTGTTCCCTGCTTGATCTTCCACGCGAAGTATGGAACTCGAAGCGAATGGCTCAAAGGTCGTATATCCCTCGAAAAACGCCAACCAACCCGAACGAGTGACTAAGAGCCGAGCCGCCAACACAAGTCATCCACGAAGCGTGAGCAGATGACAGCAGCAGCCAGGAAGAGAAGCGCGACGTGAATATCGAGGCGGTGCTCGAAGCGAATCCGAAGTTTCGCCGAAACCTGCAAACCAGGCATGCGTGCGCTCGACGACCCAGCGATGTCGTCCGAGCCGCTCGCGGCTTTCCACGCCGCGACGGGCGATACGAGCCTTGATGCCGCGCTGCTTCAGATAACGCCGGCGGCGAGCGAAGTCATAGCCCTTTTGTCCGCATGCAGCTTGCCCGGACGTTTACGGGGCCGGTCCATCTCCCTTGGCTTTGGTCTTTCAGCCGATGGACGGCACAGTGGGAGTGGGTTTCGAGATTGCAGCGCGGGCTCGACATCGACGTAAGGCAGAGCGACAGATTGGTCCGCCTCGAAGGAACATCACCGCAAGCAGCGGTCATCGAGTGTGTCCTATGCGCTGGATCTCGCGCGACTCGATGGCGAGGTCGTCAAAAAGCTCGAATAGAACGGACGCGATCTTCTGCTCATCCCGTCGGTAATAGGTCCACTTTCCCACCTTGCGTCCTTCGATGAAGCCGATGTCCTGCAGGGATTTCAGGCACAGCGAGGTTGCCGGCTGCGAAAGGCCGGCCTTGTCCTGGATTAGGCTTGCGCATACGCCATACACGCTGAAATCGTACAGTTGACTGTAACCTGAGAATGCAGCATGGGGATCCTTCAGCCACGCGAGAACTGCGCGCCGCGTAGGATTGGACAAAATCTTCAATGCCTCGCTCAGCGGCATGCAAATACCTTGGATCGAAAAGGCGGGCATTGCCCGCCTTGCGCAGTTGGCCTGTCAGCCGAAGCTACGCGGATAATCGGTGTATCCCCGCTCGCCGCCGCCATAGAGTGTTGACTGGTCGACAGGGTTGAGGGGAAGCCCATGTCTCAAGCGATGAGGCAGGTCCGGGTTGGCAATGAACGTTCTACCGAAACCGAATAGATCGCCATAGCCGTTTTCCAGCACCGAGAGCGCTTTTTCTCTCGTATACCGGCCAGCGTACATTATGACGCCCGAAAAAGCCCTGCGCAGAGCGCGCCTGAACGAATCCGGCAAATCAGGGCTGTTGTCCCAATCCGCTTCCGCAATCGACAGGTACGCCACGCCCAAGTCGTTCAGCATTATCGCAGCTTTGATGTACGTTTCTTGTGGATCGCCTTCCACAAGCCCCAAGTAGACGCGTTCCTCGTCGGTTGTCTCGAAAAGTGGCGCGAAGCGCACCCCGACTCGCTCCTTGCCGAATACGCCGACAACGGCTTGCGTGACTTCTCGGAGGAACCGGAGCCGATTGTCCAGTGACCCGCCGAACTCGTCAGTACGATGATTCGCATGCTCGGAAATGAACTGGTTCAGCAGGTATCCATTCGCAGAGTGAAGTTCTACGCCGTCAAAGCCGGCGAGCTTGGCGTTGACGGCGGCACGCCGATACATTTCCACCAGCTCCCAAACCTCGTCCGTCGTCAGTTCGCGCGGTGCGCTGGGCGCCGCGAGAGCGCCTTCATTGGGTCCGGTTTCGATGAACACTCTAACCGCGGTGGCTTGTATTGCGGACGGCGCAACGGGGGCTGCGTGTCCAGGTTGCAGGCTCACATGGGAGACACGGCCTACATGCCATAGCTGGCAGAAAATGATCCCGTGCTCCTCATGGACTGCATCCGTGACCCTGCGCCACCCTGCAATTTGTTCAGCGCTATAGATCCCCGGCGTCCATGCGTAGCCTTGGCCCCGCGGTTCGATCTGCGTGCCTTCCGTCACCATGAAGCCGGCGGCTGCACGCTGCCTGTAATAGGTGACCATCAAGTCGTTCGGCACATCGCCTGGTTGCGAACTTCTGGAGCGAGTCAGTGCCGGTAAGGCGATACGGTTCTTTAGCGACAAGTCACCGAGAACAAGGGGTGTGAACAGCTTGGCGGGCATAAAGGGAATCCGGAAAGTAACAACGGATTGATACATTAACACATTTAAATGTGCAAATGTGTTCGGCAATGATGCCCGCGCTTGGTCGTCTGCTCACGCTTCGTGGATGAGTGGCCGCATCGCACAAGCGGGGCGGACAGCGACATCCACGGAGTTCTTCGAACAAGCAAAAAAAAAGCGCGAACCTAGGTTCGCGCCAAAGAGAGACCTCGCTGAAGATGGAGTGCCGCGTCCCGCCCCCTCAGAACGAATGCCGCATGCCGATCCGCACGTCGGCCTGGGTCTGCGTGGTGGACGGCGTGAAGCTGTAGCCGATCACCGCATCGACGCCCTTCGACGCGCGCAGGTAATCGCCGGAGATGTAGACGTCGGTGCGCTTCGACAGCAGGTAATGGAGGCCTGCGGTGCCCATGTTCCAGTGGTGGCCTTCGAAGCGCGTGTGCTGGTAGCCCGCGATCAGGCTGAGCGCCGGCGTGAACTGGTACAGGCCGCCGCCTTCGTACGACTGCATGTGCGACGAGTTGCCGAAGCCCTTGATCGTCGTGTACGAGTAGTTCGCGTCCAGCGTCAGCTTGCCGATCGTATAGCTCGTGCCGACGCCGAACGTGCCCTGGCTGTCGACGTTCATCGGCGTGTTCGCGAACAGGTCGGTGCGCGCGCCGGTCGCCGGATCGACAGTGACGGTCTGCTGGCCGAGGAACGTGTGCGTGCCGATCATCGCGTACGGGTCGAACGCGTAGATGCCGTGCGGGTTGTTCAGGCGCGTGTACGCGGCGCCGATCGAGAAGTCGCCCTTCGTGAAGCTCGCGCCCGCGCTCCATGCGCTGTCGCGGTGGAAGTTGCCCGCGACGTTGCCGAACGAGTACATCGCGCCGAACTTGAAGCCGTTCAGATCGTTCGACAGGAACTTCACCGAGTTCGGCAGGCGGTCGCCGTTGAAGCGGTCGAAGTCGCCCTGGTGGATCGCGTAGCCGCTGCCCCAGGCCGAGATGTTGTAGATCGACACCAGTTCGTTCGTGATGTCGAGCTGGTTGCCGAACGACAGCGTGCCCCAGTCGTTCTGCAGTCCGACGTAGGCCTGGCGGCCGAATTCGGCGCCGCCGAAGTTCAGCGCGCCGGTGCCGAGGCGGAAGCCGCTTTCGAGCACGAACACCGCCTTCAGCCCGCCGCCCAGATCCTCGGTGCCCTTCAGGCCGAACCGGTTGCCATACGCGACGCCGTCGTCGAACTTGAACACGTGCGCGCCGCCCGTGTTGTTCACCCATGTCACGCCCGCATCGAGAATCCCGTACAGCGTCACGCTGCTCTGCGCGTGACCGATGGCGGGAACGCACGCCGCGCATGCAAGCGCGGCTGCCACGGCAAATTTCGATTGCTTCATCGTCGACCACCCTCCCTGACCCGTTTGATGGAAAGAATCGCCGGCTGCACGCGCAGCGTCGCGCGCCGGCCGATTCGTATTCAGTACACCCGATGGCCTCGGTATTTCACTTTTCGCAATAGCGCAGCCATTGCCGAAAAATACAAACCCATATTTCGGCTCACCCGTCTGAACGCGACATCGAATGGTCGCGATGCGACGGGTCGGGAAAACACGGATGGGTGGCGACGGCGGAGGCCTGCGCGTCAGCGGCCGTCGAGCGCGGCCCGCACGGCCGGCAGCCCCGGCGCGCCGTCGGCCGTCGTCACGCCGTCGAGCCAGCCGGCGACGAGCGCCGGATCGGCCTTCAGCACGCGTTGCGCAGCCAGCGCGGGCGGGGTCTTGTGGTCGAGCATGTCGGCGATCATCCGGTTCTCGATGCCGACCGTGAACGTCATCTGCCGGAACAGCCGCGCAAGGTTCGCGCACTGGCCGGCGAAGCCCGCGCGGGCGACCGTGTTGACCGTCGCGCCGCCGTAGTCGGGCCCGAAGTACGCGTCGCCGCCGGACAGGTAGGTCAGCCGGAACTTCGTGTTCATCAGATGCGGCTCCCACGCGAGAAAAACCACCCAGCGCCGGTCGCGCACCGCGCGCTCGACCTGGGTCAGCATCCCCGTCTCGCTCGATTCGACGAGCGACCAGTTCGCCGGGCCGAGCGCATGGTCGGCCAGCAGCCGCTTGATGTTCTGGTTCGCCGGCGCGCCGGGCTCGATTCCGTAGATCCGGCCGCCGAAGCGGTCGGCAAAGCGTTCGAGGTCCGCGAACGACCGCACGCCCGCGGCCGCGACGTAGTCGGGCACCGCGAGCGTGAACTTGGCGCCGCTCAGGTTCGCGTGCAGCACGTCGATCGATCGCTCGTCGACGAACGGCTTCACCAGCGGCCCCTGCGCGGGCATCCAGTTGCCGAGGAACACGTCGACCTGCCCTTTCTTGAGCCCCTGGTAGGTAATCGGCAGCGACAGGTTCGACACGTCCTGCCGGTAGCCGAGCGCCTTCAGCACGACGCCCGCCATCGCGTTGGTCGCGTCGATGTCGGTCCAGCCCGGCCCCGCCATCCGCACGTCGCGGCACGTCTGCGGTTCCGCCGCGTGCGCCGCCGTGATGCAGAAGGCGGCGCACGCGGCGCCGATGAGGCTTGCTGCTGCATTGCCCGCTCGTTTCATCGTTTGCTCCATCGTCAGAGTAGGTTCAGGCCGGGCGCGGCACGCGCGGAAAGCGCGCCATCGCCTCGAGCGCGTCGAGTTCGAGGTGATTGCGCATGTAGCGCTGGCTCGCGTCGGCAAACGGCTGCCAGTCCCACGCGTGGATGCGCCCGCGCGTGGTCGCCGCGAAATGAAAGCGCCGCCGCCGCTGGCTCGCGAGCACGTCCTGATGCAGCGCGGGCAGGTTCCAGCGCTGCGCTGCTTCCGCGCGGAACGCCGCGAGCACACCGGCCGCGTGCGGCGCATCGGCGAGGTTCTCCAGCTCGCGCGGGTCGTCTCTCAAGTTGTAGAGCTGGTCGGGGTCGGCCGGGCAATGCACGTATTTCCAGTCGCCGCGGCGGATCATCACGATCGGCGCGATCGCGCCCTCGGCCAGGTATTCGCCGAACGCGACGTCGTGCGCGGGCGCACCGCGCAAGTGCGGCACGAGGCTCGCGCCGTCGACCGGATCGGGCCAGCCGCCGGCCGGCATGCCGCCGGCAAGCTCGACGAGCGTCGGCAGCAGGTCGACGTGCGACACGGGCCCCGCCACGCGCGCCGCGTCGAAGCGGCCCGGCGCATGGACGATCAGCGGCACGCGGCAGCCGCCTTCGAAGAACGTCATCTTGTACCAGAGGCCGCGTTCGCCGAGCATGTCGCCGTGGTCCGACGTGACGATCACGATCGTGTCGTCCGCGAAGCCGCTTTCCTCGAGTGCCGCGAGCACGCGGCCGAACTGCGCGTCGACGTAGGACGTCGCGCCGTAGTACGCATGGCGCGCATTGCGCACCTGCGCGTCGGTCGGCGGCGTGCGGTCGGTTTCGCAGACGGCGCGCAGCCGCCGCGAATGCGGATCGCTGCTGCCGAGCCCGGCGGGCACGGCCGGCATGTCGATTTCGTCGTGGCGGTACAAGTCCCAGTATTCGCGCGAGATCGCGTACGGATCGTGCGGATGCGTGAGCGACACGACCATGCAGAACGGCCGCGCATCCAGCCCCGCCGCCCGCGCGCGCGCGAGGTCGAACAGCTTCTGCCGCGCGGCGAACGCGACCTCGTCGTCGAAGTCGAGCTGATTGGTGCGCACGCACGGGCCGGCGTCGAGCACCGAACTCATGTTGTGATACCAGCTCGGCCGCTCCGCTGGGCGCGCCCAGTCGGGCACCCAGCCGAAATCGGCCGGATAGATGTCGGTCGTCAGCCGCTCCTCGAAGCCGTGCAGCTGGTCGGGGCCGCAGAAATGCATCTTGCCGGACAGCACCGTGCGGTAGCCGGCCGCGCGCAGGTAGTGCGCGAAGGTCAGCGTTTGCGCCGGCAATTCGGCGGCGTTATCGTAGGCGCCGATCGCCGACGGCAGCTTGCCTGTCATCAGCGAGAAGCGCGACGGCGCGCACAGCGGGCTCGCGCAATACGCGGCATCGAACACGACGCCTTGCGCGGCGAGCCGGTCAAGCGTCGGCGTGCGCGCGATGCGGTTGCCGTAGGCGGGCAGCGCGAACGGCGTGAGCTGGTCGGCCATCAGGATCAGGATGTGGGGTGTCGGGTTCGTCATCGGCGGTCGGGAAAGAAAACGGGTCGCGTCGGGATCGCGCGCGACGCTTCGGCAGCCACTTGTCTGCTGAAACGGCGACGCTCGGCCGATATCGCGCGGAACCCCGCGAAACCTCGCTAGAATCGCCGGACGCCCCGCGTGCCGCGTCGCGCGCACGGTTGCACTATTGCCCGCCGTATCCCGCCCGGGAAGGCGTTCGGCCCTTATGGGCCCATTAGAGAGGCTTATGTCGAAACCCGATTCGCTCCCGTCGATGCAGGCGCTGCGCGCGTTCGAATCGGCCGCGCGGCTCGCGAGCTTCACGGCCGCCGCGCGCGAGCTCGGCTCGACGCAGCCGGCCGTCAGCCAGCAGGTGTTCCAGCTCGAGGCGGAGCTCGGCGTGCCGCTGTTCGAGCGCAGCCCGCGCGGCGTGACGCTGACCGACGACGGCAAGCGCCTGTACGAAGCGGTGCGCGCGAGCCTCGACACGCTGCGCGCCGCCACCGCCGCGCTGCGTGCGCGGCGCGAGCACGGCACGCTCACGCTCGTCACCGACGTCGGCTTCGCGACCTACTGGCTGATGCCGCGCCTCGCGGGCCTGAAGCGCGTGATGCCCGGCGTCGACGTGCGGGTCGTCACGTCGCAGGATGTCGACGTGCAGCGCGACCAGGCGGACATCGCGATCCTGTTCGGCGACGGCCACTGGCCGTCGTGCACGGCCGCGCGGCTGTTTCCCGAGACAGTCGCGCCGGTCTGCTCGCCGGCGTTCCGGGCCGCGCATCCGCAGGTCGCGCAGCCGCGCGACCTCGCCGGGCTGCCGCTGCTGCACGTGCAGCCGACGCGGCCGGAGCGCTGGCTCTCGTGGCGCGGCTGGTTCGACGCGCACGGGCTCGCCGCGCCGGCCGCCGCGCACGGCGTGACCTTCAACAGCTACGCGCTGGTGATCCACGCGGCACTGCTCGGCGAAGGCGTCGCGCTCGGCTGGACGCCGCTCGTCGACGAACTGCTCGCGTCCGGCCAGCTCGTGACGCTCGTCGATGCGCCGGTCGTCACGTCGCGCGGCTACTTCCTCGTACGGCCGCCGGCGCGGCCCGAGCCGGACGCGGTGCCGGTGTTCCGGCGCTGGCTGCTGGACGCGTGCGCCGCCCGCTCCGGGTAAACCACCCCGGGCGCACTGACGCGCCGATACCAGCCACACGGCGGGTAAGTTCTATCCGCTCCGAATCTGGCCTGATTTACTTCAGCATCGTGCTTTGCCGCTCACGGCAAGACGTTTATCGACCAGAGGAGCCCCATGAGCGACGCCCAACGCCCCGAACAATTCGTCCTGACGCTGTCGTGCCCGAGCGCGGCCGGCCAGGTCGCCGCCGTCGTCGGCTTTCTCGACCGGCATCGCTGCTACGTCGACGCGCTGAACGTGTTCGACGACGACCTGAGCAACCGCTTCTTCGTGCGCTGCGTGTTCCACCCGACCGACGAAACGCTGCACATCGATGCGCTGCGGCACGAATTCGCGCCGATTGCCGCCGGCTTCGACATGCAGTGGGCGATCCACGACGTCAACGCGCGGCCGAAAGTGCTGATCATGGTGTCGAAGCTCGAGCACTGCCTTGCCGACCTGCTGTTCCGCTGGCGGATGGGCGAGCTGAAGATGGACATCGTCGGCATCGTGTCGAACCATCCGGATTTCGAACCGCTCGCCGCACAGCACGGGCTGCCGTTCCGTCACTTCCCGATCACCGCGGAAACCAAGGCGCAGCAGGAAGCGCAGTGGCTCGACGTGTTCGAGACGAGCGGCGCCGAGCTCGTGATTCTCGCGCGCTACATGCAGGTGTTGTCGAAGGAAACGAGCGCGAAGCTCGCGAACCGCGCGATCAACATCCACCATTCGTTCCTGCCCGGCTTCAAGGGCGCGAAGCCGTACCACCAGGCGCACGCGCGCGGCGTGAAGCTGATCGGCGCAACCGCGCACTTCGTCACCGACGATCTCGACGAAGGCCCGATCATCGAGCAGGTGGTCGAGCGCGTCGATCACGCGCATCGCCCGGAGCAGCTGCTCGCGGCCGGGCGTGACGTCGAGTGCATCACGCTCGCGCGCGCGGTGAAGGCGTTCATCGAGCGGCGCGTGTTCCTGAACGGGGATCGGACGGTGGTGTTTCCGTAAGCGGCCGGTTCAAGCATGCGGCCCGGTGCGCCCGAAGCCGTTCCAGCCGACCAGGGCCTGTTCACGCTGATAACGGGCTTGCGCTGGCCCCCGGAAGGGCCGAGCGCAAGGAATGCGACGGAGCGAATACTCGACGTATTCGCGAGGCGCATGACGCAGCGCTCGGCCCTTCTGGGGGCCAGCCCCACGAATGACTTTTTCAAATCAGCGGAACGTGCCTTTCCGCCCGCATTGCCGCGTCGTTCGTCGTTGCAATAGCAACGGCTATTGCGCCTCCTCTCTCCTTGCCCTGCGGGCGGAAAGGCACGTTCGCAAGCCCGTTATCAGCGTGAACAGGCCACTAGAGCGCACCCGAATTTCAAGCACGCTTCGGGATCAGGTCTGCGCCGTCACCGCGCGCGGCTCGCTCGTCGCGCCTTCGCACTGAATGCGCGAGACCAGCATCAGCGCGCATGCCAGCGTAATGAGCACATGCACGATGCCCAGTGCGACCACCGACAGAATGCTGCCGGTGGCGCTCAGGAGGAACTGGCCGAGAATCGGCGTCGTGCCCGCGAACACCATGCCGCAGATCTGGTACGCGAGCGAGATGCCCGTGTAGCGCACCTGCGCCGGGAAGGCCTTCGCGAGCATGCCGGCCATTGCCGCGTAATACAGCGAGTGCGGAATCGACGCGAGCGCCATGCCGAACATCGCCAATTTGGTCGAGCCCGTGGCGATCAGCGTGAACATGATCGGCAGGGCCACGATCTCGGGCACGAGCATGTAGACGACCGCCTTCCTGAGATCGAGCTTCGTCGCGAGCACGGCGCCGAACGGCTGCACGATCAACTGCACGACGATCGCGAACGTGATCACGCCGAGGAATTGCGTGCGGTCGAAGCCGATCGACGTCACCGCCCACGAAAGCGCGAACGTCGTCTTGAAGTAGGTCGCCGAAAGCGCGATCACGCAGGCACCCACGCCAATTGCGACCAGCGCCTTGTGGTGGCGCAGCACTTCGCCGATCGGCAGCTTCACGACCTTGTTCTCCGCCTGCAGCGCCTTCATGGCCGGCGACTCGTCCACGCTCATGCGAATGAACATGCCCACTGCCACCAGCAGCGCCGACATCAGGAACGGCACGCGCCATCCCCACGTCATGAACTGGTGGTCCGGCAGCGTCGAGACGGCGAGAAACGCCACGGTCGCGAGCAGATTGCCGGCGGGCGAACCTTGCTGCGCGAACGCCGAATAGAAAATCTCCTTGCCCTTGGGCGCATGCTCCGACGAGAGCACCACCGCGCCGCCCCACTCCCCGCCCATCGCGATGCCCTGCAGCAGGCGCAGGAAAACGAGCAGCACCGGCGCGATCACGCCCGCCTGGCCGTAAGTGGGCAACAGGCCCATCGCCGTGGTGCAGAAGCCCATCAGCATCAGCGTGATGATGAGCGTTTTCTTGCGGCCCACCTTGTCTCCCAGGTGGCCGAACACGATGCCGCCGATCGGGCGCGCGAGGAAGCCGACCCAGAACGACGCGAACGACGCGAGCACGCCGACCGCAGGCGAGGTCGTGGGGAAAAACAACTTGCCGAGCACGAGCGCCGCCGCCGTGCTGTACGCGTAAAAGTCGTACCACTCGATCGTTGTGCCAACGAACGAGGCGACGCCGGCCTTGCGGGCCTGGCGATGCTGGGTGTCGAGCGTGGAAGCTTCCAAGGTATGTCTCCGGATATCGATTTCGACCGCCGTGCTTCTCATGAGAAACAGGCCCCTTCGGCACATGCAGACGGCCGCGCAAATTGTTCATATTTAGAACATCATTTCTCTTATCGAACAATCGCCGAAGCGTGCGAAATATGCGGCGCTCGCTTTACGGCGTCAATCAAGGGACAACCCGAAGTCGCGTCGTACCCGGTCAACGCGGCTGCGCGTGCGACGCCGGTGTTTACCCGTAAGCGTATTGCCAAATTTCTATCGATATGGCGATAATGTTCTCATGGATGTGAAAACTGCAGTGCGCGTCTTCGACGTGATCAACCTCTTTGCCGAAGTCCGGCAACCGATGATCTACAGCGAGATAGCGCGTCGAACCGAGATTCCGCTGTCGAGCTGCCACGCGCTGTTGCAGACGATGGTGGCCAAGGGCTATCTCTACGCGCCGGGCGTGAAGGCGGGCTATTACCCCACGCAGCGCCTGCTGCACGTCGCGCGCGACATCTGCAGCGAAGACCCGCTGACGCTGATGTTCCAGCCGCTGCTTTCCGCGCTGCGCGATGCGACCGGCGAGACGACGGCACTCGCCACGCTGGCAGGCAACCGCGTCGTCTATCTCGACGTCGTGGAGTCGCGCCAGAAGATCCGCTACAGCGACGAGCCGGGCGGCTTCATGTCCGTCGCGAGCGCGGCCGGCAAGGCGCTGCTCGGCGCGCTGGCGCCCGCGGCGCGACGCAAGCTGCTCGACAGCTGCGAACCGCTGGCGGTCGCGCCGGGCGGCTCGTTCGTGGACCGCGCAACGTTCGAGCGCGACATCGAACAGGGCGTGGCCGACGGCTGGCATCGCTCGACGGGCGAAAGCGTCGAAGACGTGGCCGGCCTCGCGCGCGGGTTCCTGATTCATGGCGAGGCATTCGCGCTCGTCATCGGCGCGCCCAAGGCGCGTCTCCTGAAGCACGAGCAGCATGCCGTGAAGGCGCTGCTCGAGGTGTATGCGCAAATCCCGCCCTCGCTGCTGGCCGCCTGACGGCTCGCGCGCAACGTCCGGCGGGGCACGAAGCGAATCGGCCCGGCAGGCAGCGGCATAACGAAACGGCCACGGAACGGATCGCCGGCGTGACGTATCGCCGGGCCCGGAGGCGGAGGCGGAGGCGGAGGCGGAGGAAGACAGCATGCGTTGGAAGAACCGGCCGAAAGGCTCGAACTGGGGCGACTTCGGTCCCGACGATCAGTTGGGCCGCCCCAACCTCATCGGCGCGGAGCAGGTGCTCAAGGGTGCGCGCGAAATTCGTGCGGGCCTGAGCTTCACGCTGTCGCTGCCGCTCGACTTTCCCGGCGGGAACACGCTCAACGCGCGCCGCCATCCGCCCGTGCTGCGCCCCACGTTCCGCGATGACCTCCCCTACGTGAACTTCCCGTTCGCGCGCAGCGAGCCGAGCGCCACCGATGTGGTCAGCGACGACCAGGTGCTGCTCTCGCTGCAATATTCGACGCAATGGGATGCGCTCGCGCACGTGGGTGCGCGCTTCGACGCCGACGGCGACGGTGTGGCCGAAAGCGTCTATTACAACGGCTATCGCGCGAACCAGGACATTGTCGGTCCGATGGAATACCGCGCGGAAACCGGCTTCGCGCCGCAAGCCTGCGGCGGCGCGCACAGCCGCGCGGACGTGCTCGGCATCGAGAACCTGGCGGTGAAAGGCATGCAGGGACGCGGCGTGCTGGTCGATTTCGCCGCGCATTTCGGGCGCGAATGCCGCACGGTCGGCTACGACGACCTCATGACGGTGATGCAGGCGGACAACGTCGAGGTCGAGCGCGGCGACATGCTCGTCCTGCGCACCGGCTTCGCCGAAATGGTGCTGGAAATGAATCGCCAGCCGGACGAGGCCGTGCTGGCGAGCCATTGCAGCGCGCTCGACGGCCGCGATGAGCGCCTCCTGCAGTGGATCACCGACACGGGCATTGCCGCACTCGCCGCGGACAACTACGCGGTCGAGCGCTACCCGGCGCGCGAACCCGCCACGCCGGGCGAACATCCGCTGCTGCCGCTGCATCATCACTGCCTCTTCAAGCTGGGCCTGCCGCTTGGCGAGCTGTGGTACCTGCGTGACCTCGCCGCATGGCTGCGCGAGCACAAGCGTTCGCGCTTCATGCTCACCGCGCCGCCGCTGCGGCTGCCGGGTGCGATGGGCTCGCCCGTCACGCCGGTCGCCACCGTCTGAGTTCAGTCCGCATTCCTGCGCCGCACAATCAACATCGGGTTCCCGACATGGCTAAAGAACGAGTCTTGATCACCGGCGGCGCCGCCGGCATTGGCGCCGCGTGTGCCGCGCGCTGCGAGGCGGACGGATACGAAGCGGTGGTGATCGACCGCGTGGGCGACGGCATCGTCGCCGACCTGTCCGACACGCAGGCAACGGCGGCCGCGCTCGAGCGTGCGCTCGCGGGCGGCCCGATCACGCGCCTCGTCAACAACGTGGGCGTCGTGCTCCCTGCCGACGCCGAGCACCAGACGCTCGACGAGCTCGAGCGCGCGTGGGCGCTCAACGTGCGTTGCGCGCAGCAGTGCATGCAGGCGCTTCTGCCCGGCATGAAGGCCGCCGGTTTTGGGCGCATCGTCAACATGTCTTCGCGCGCCGCGCTCGGCAAGGAGCTGCGCACCGCGTACTCGGCCACGAAGGCGGCGCTCATCGGCATGACGCGCGTCTGGGCACTGGAGCTCGGCGGATTCGGCGTGACCGCGAACGCCATCGGCCCGGGCCCCATCCGCACCGAGCTCTTCGACCGCGCCAACCCGCCCGGCGCGGCGCGCACCCGGGCCATCATCGACGCGGTGCCCGTCAAGCGCGTGGGCACGCCCGATGACGTCGCGCACGCGGCCTCGTATCTGCTCGACGCGCGCAGCGGCTTCGTCACGGGTCAGGTGCTGTACGTGTGCGGCGGCATGACGGTCGGCGTTGCGGGAGTCTGACGATGCAGGCCATCGACCATCTGGAAGCGGACTCACGCAGCCGGCAAGCCGGGCCGCAGCCCGCGAGCCGTCGTGCGGGCATTGTCGGCGCGGGCAGCATCGGCGTGGCGTTCGCCGTCGTGTTCGCGCGCGCGGGCTGGCGCGTGCGCCTCTTCGATCCCGACGAAGCGCGGCGCGCCGCGGCGCCCGCCGAAATCGCGTTGCGTCTGGCCGATCTCGCGCATTTCGCGCTGATCGACGAAAGCGCGATGCAAATCGCCGAGCGCGTCGAAGTGGTCGATACGCTCGAAGCCGCCGCGGCCGATGCCGATCTGGTACAGGAATGCGCGCCCGAGCGCGCCGAGCTCAAGCGAGGCCTCTTCGCGCAACTCGACCGTGCCGCGCCCCCGCACGCGATTCTCGCGAGCGCGTCGTCGTTTCTGTCGGCATCGGAGTTCGTCGACGCAGCCTTGCCGGGCCACGCGCGCTGCCTCGTCGCGCATCCGGGCAATCCGCCCTATCTGGTGCCCGTGATCGAGATCGTGCCCGCCCCCTTCACCTCCGCGGATGCCACCGTGCGCGCCGTCGCGCTCTACGGCGAGGCGGGCCTCATGCCCGTACAGGTGAACAAGGAAGTGGCCGGCTTCATCTTCAACCGGCTGCAAGGCGCGGTGCTGCGCGAAGCGTATTGCCTGGTGCGCGACAACGTGGCATCGGTCGACGATATCGACACGGTGATGCGCGAAGGACTCGCGCCGCGCTGGTCGGTGATCGGACCGTTCGAGACCGTCGACCTGAACACGCGCGGCGGCATCGCCTCGCATGCGCAGAAGATGGGACCGTCCTACGAACGCATGGGCGCCGAGCGCGGCCAGCACGATCCGTGGACGCCCGAGCTCGTCGCGCGGGTGGCGGCCGCGCGGCGTGCAGCGCTGCCGCTCGATCAATGGGACGCGCGCGTGACGTGGCGAGACCGCCAGCTCATGCATCTCGCGCGGCACCGCAAGTTCGCCGCGCCCGCTGACGACGACTGACTCGCGTATTCGCGGCCCGCTCCTTGCACGACGTGCCGCCCCATAACGATTACGATTCGACGGAGACGACACCATGCAAAGAATTACCGCATTCTTCACCGAGTTGATGCGCCGGTACTTGCCCGATCCGTTCGTCTTCGCGATCGGCCTCACGTTGCTCACGATGGCGCTGGCCGTGGTCGTGCAGGGCCAGGCCGTGACCGCGCTCGCCACGAGCTGGGGCAAGGGCTTCTGGGCGCTGCTCGCCTTCACGACGCAGATGGCCGTGATTCTCGCGATGGGCTACGTGCTCGCCACCGCGCCGCTCACCGACCGCTTTCTGGATCGCCTCGTCTCGCAGGTGAACTCGCCGCGCATGGCCATCGTCGCCGCGACGCTGGTGGGCGGCATCGGCAGCTGGCTGAACTGGGGCTTCGGGCTCGTGGTGGGCGGCATCGTCGCGCGCAAGCTCGCGTTGCGCGTGAAGGGCGTGCACTACCCGCTCATCATCGCGTCGGCGTACAGCGGTTTCACGCTCTATGGGCTCGGCCTTTCCGCCAGCATCCCCGTGCTGATTTCGACGAAGGGGCATCCGCTCGAAGCGCAGATGGGCGTCATACCGCTGTCCGAGACGATCTTCTCGCCCGCCATGCTCGTGACGAGCCTCGTGACCATCATCACGCTGCCGATCCTGAACGCGTGGCTGCATCCCGGTGCCGGGCAGCCGGTGAAGGAGATCGACCGCGCGCTCGAAGCCGCGCCCAAATCCGCCCTGCCCGTGCTCGATCTCGACGAAAGCGGCACGCTCGCCGCCCGCCTGAACAACAGCCGCCTGCTGAGCTATGCAATCGGCGCAATCGGCATGGGCTACGTCGCGTTGCACTTCGTGCGGGGCGGCTCGATCGACCTGAACCTCATCAACTTCTTCATCCTGTTCCTCGGCATCCTGCTGCTCGGCACGCCGATCCGCTATGTCGAGAAGCTCAACGAGGGCATCCGCACGATCAGCGGCATCATCCTGCAGTATCCGTTCTATGCCGGCATCATGGCGATCATGGCGTCGTCGGGGCTCGTCGATACCTTGTCCGCGGCCTTCGTCAAGGTCGCGACGCCCGCCACGCTGCCGTTCTGGGGCTTGATCAGCTCGTTCGTCATCAACTTCTTCGCCCCCTCGGGCGGCGGCCACTGGGTCATCCAGGGGCCGTTCATGATCGAAGCGGCGAAGACAATCGGCGCATCCGTCGGCCACACCTCCACCGCCGTGATGCTCGGCAACGCATGGAACGATCTGGTGCAGCCGTTCTGGATCCTGCCGGCGCTTGCGCTTTCCAGGCTCAAGCTCAGGGACATCATGGGCTATACGGTGATCATGATGTTCTGGATCGGCATCGTCTATTCGGTGGCGATCCTCGCCTGGGGCTGAGACGAGCGTTCTCGAAACCGAGGTGCGCCCTCGTCTGCCGGAGCATCTTCAGGCGCACCGAGCAACATGCTCGACCCGGCCTCTACCCCGCATCCCGCACGACGAAATCCGCAGGTGCGCGCCGCGACAACACCAGATCGACGTTGACGAGATCGTTCCCGTCGAGCTTCGCGCGCACGCCGGCCTCGTCCATCCCGAGTTCGCGCCACCGCGCAGCGAGACGCGCGGCGAGCACCGGGCGTGGTACGTCGAGCATCACGGTCACGTCGAAGCAGCGCCGCGGCGCGGCCCATGCGGGATCGTCGAACAGCAGGTAGTTGCCCTCGACCAGCACGAGCCGAACCGAAGCGGCGATGATCTCGGCGCCCGCCCGCGCGATTTCCAGCGAACGGTCGAAGACGGGCACCGCGACAGGCTTGCCGTCGTCCGCGCGCAACCTGCCGAGCATCGCCGCAAGGCCGTCGACGTCGAACGTATGCGGCGCGCCCTTGCGCGCGCGATGGCCGCGCGCGCCCAGCACCCGGTCGTCGTAATGAAAGCCGTCCATGCCGAGCACGGCCGCCGTCTCCGGTTCGCTCCGGTTGAGTTCGTCGCAAAGCCGTCGTGCGAACGTGCTCTTGCCTGCGCCGGGCGGGCCGGCGATCGCGACGATCCTGCGTGCCGCGTTCCGCTCGCCGCGCAGATGATCGGCGAGGCCGGCGAGATCGACGGACAGTTCGACGCGCGTCGCGCCGCTCATGGCAGGCGGCTCCGTTCCGCCTGCTTCAGCGCTTCCTGCGCGGACTTGAGCTGCACGCGCGTGTACATCAGCGCGTGGGACGCGAGGTCGCGGCTGTCTTCCCACAGGTTGCGCCAGATCGCGAGGATGCCTTCGAGCGGCTGCCCGACCACGCGCGACGAGAAACTCTCGAACGTGATCGGCCCTTGGTAGCCGCTGAACACCAGCGCGCGAAACACTTCCGTGAAATCGATGCTGCCCGAGCCGAGATAGCCGCGATGGGAATCGCCGATGTGGAAGTAGCCGAGATGGTCGCCCGTAGCGCGGATCGCCGACGTCACGTCGGATTCCTCGATGTTCATGTGATACGTGTCGAGATGCACCTTCACGTTCGGCATGCCGATCCGCGTGCACAGCTCGACGCCTTGCGACGCGGTGTTCAGCACGTTCGATTCGTACCGGTTGACCACTTCGAGCCCGAGCGTGATCCCGCTCGCGGCGGCCGTTTCCGCGACCTGCCCCAGGATGTCCACGGACATCGCGACGCCGGCGGCCGTGGTCGGCTCCGCATACTTCCGGAATGCCGAATACAGGATCCCGCACACGTGCGTCGCGCCGCAATCGCGCGCGACGCGCAGCGCGGCCTCCAGCTTGCGCTTGCCGCGCGCCGCCTTCGCCGCGTCGCCGCTCGCGATGTCGGACTCGGCGTCGAGCCCGAGCGAAAAGGTGATCCCGATGCCGTGCTTCTCCAGTTCCCGCCGCGTGAAGCCGGCGTCGATCGACTCCGGGTCGAGCGCCGCCACCTCGATGAAATCGAAGCCCGTCTCGGCCGTGTTCGCGATCGCCCGCGCGCATTCGTCGTGGCTCCACCCTGCTTCCCACACCAGTGCGTGTACGCCAAGCTTGTTCATTCACCCTCCTTTTGACGATGGCGTCCCGGGCCGCTGAACGCGGCGCCCGCCGCGCGCGCACGAACCAGGGACTGGAAAACGCCGCGCGCCCATATCCAGCGCACGAGCATCACGGCCAGCAGGAACGCCCCCCACAGCGCGGTGGCGAGGTGCTGGCTGGCGCCGAGCAGATTGAGGCCGGACGCGATCACCTGCAGGATCACGAGCGCAATCACGACGGGCGCGACACGCCCGAAGCCGCCGAACGGGTCGACGCGCCCCAGGAAGCACGCGAGCACGGAGATCAGCAGGAACGCCTCGCCGTGACCGACGCGCACCGAATTGAAGCGCGCGAGCATCACGACGCCGGCCACGCCGCACATCAGGCCCGACAGCATGTAGATGCGCGTGATCGCGCGCGCCGTCGCGATGCCCGAATAGCGCGTCGCCTCGACGTTCGAGCCGATCATCCGCGTGACGAAGCCGAGCCGCGAGTGCGTCATCACCACGTGCCAGAGCAGCGCGCAGCCCGCGAAGATCCACAACGGCACTGGAATGCCGAGCCACAGCCCGTTGCCCATCGCGCGCACGACCGGCGGAAATCCCGACAGGTCGCCGCCGCGCGTCAGGAACTCGCCGAGCCCGCGCAGGAAGATCATCGCCGACAGCGACACCAGGATCGGGCTCGCGCCCGTGTGCGCGATGATCGCGCCGATCAGCCAGCCGGCCGCCGCGCCCGTGGCGAGCGCGGCGGCGACGCCCGCCAGCACCACGCCGGCGCCCGCGTCGGCGCCGCCGTGCGACTGGATCACCCAGGCCATCGCCAGCCCGGCGATGTTCGCGGTGAAGGTCACCGCGAGATTGAAGCCGCCGGAGATCAGCGGCATCAGCATCGCGAGCGTGAAGAGGCCGAGCTCCGGCAACTGGAACGCGATCGACACGAAGGTGCTGCCGGACAGGAACCGGTCCGACGCCGCGCTCATCGCGACGACGACGACGGCCAGGAAGCCGAGCAGGCCGGCGACGTCGGCCTGGACGAGCGGTGCGCGGACGCGCGGCGGCGTGACGTTGTTCATGAGGACACCTCGTTGCGTGACGATGCGAAGCGCGCGCCGACGAGCCGCGCGACCCCGTCGCTCGACAGCGTGATGGCGACGAGGATCACCGCGCCGACGATCATCTTGAACGCGTAAGGGGAAATGCCGAGCAGGTTCAGCCCGTTCGCGGTGATCGACACCAGCAGGATGCCGAGCACCGTGCCCAGCACCGTGCCGCGTCCGCCGCCGAGCCGCGCGCCGCCGAGCACGACCGCGGCGAGCACGTCGAGCTCGCGGCCGACCAGCGCGTTGGGCACGACCTCCTGCACCGTGTGCGCCTGCATCAGCCCGGCGATGCCGGCCATCATCCCGAGCCAGCCGAACGCGAGGTAATGCATCGCGGCGAGATCGATGCCGACGCGACGCGCGGCCTCCGGGTTGTCGCCCATCGCGTAGAGCTGGCGGCCGATCGTCGTGCGCCGCAGCAGGAACCACGTCGCGACCACCGCCGCGAACATCACCGCGACGGGCAGCGCGAGATCGGCGGCACCGCCCGGCGATGCGATCCGCAGCAGCGACACGCGCGCCGTCCACCAGTCCGGCAGGTCGTAGATCGACACGCCGCCCGTCACGAACATCAGCCCGCCGAAAAAGAGGTTGAAGGTCGCGATCGTCGCGACGATCGACACGATGCGGAACCGGTAGATGATCGTCGCGTTGAGCGCGCCGAGCAGCACGCCGAACGCCACCGAAAGCGCGAAGCCGAGCGCCCAGCTGCCACCGCCCAGCCGCATCACGGTCAGCGCGGTCAGGTACTGCACCACCGATGCGCCGACCGCGAACGAAATGTCGATGCCGCCCGCGATCAGCACGATCAGCAGCCCGACCGCGAAGATGATGTTGACCGCGCTCTGGTTCAGCAGGTCGAACAGGTTGGACAGCGTCAGGAACGTCGACGTCGAGAGTCCGAGGCCGACGGCCATCATCGCGATGACGGCGATCAGCACCGCCTCGACCGTCCCGATGCCGGTTTTGCGCAGGTCAGGCATGGACGTCTCGCTCGATCTGTTCGATGGGCGTGCCGCGCGGCACGTACTCGGCGACGATGCGTCCCGCCCGCATGTGCAGGATCCGGTCCGCGTTGAAATAGACTTCGGGGATCTCGTCGGAAATCAGCAGGATCGCCATCCCCGTTTCGGCGAGCCGGTGGATGATCGCGAAGATGCCGGCGCGCGCGCCCACGTCGACGCCGACCGTCGGCGAATCCAGGATCAGCAGCTTCGGGCGCGTCGCGAGCCATTTCGCGAGCACGATGCGCTGCTGGTTCCCGCCCGACAGCGTCGACACCGCGTCGCCGGGCCGGCCGATCTTCACCGCGAGGCGGTCGATCCAGTCGTGAATCAGCGCATCGCGCTTGCGCGACGCAATCAGCCGCGTGGCGCCGAGCAGATCGTCGAGTACCGCGATCACCGCGTTGTCGCCGATCGACTGCGCCTGCACGAGGCCGAGTTGCAGACGGTCCTCCGACACGTATGCGATGCCGGCGCGGATCGCCTCGCGATTCGAGCGGATCGACAGCCGTCGCCCGTCAACGCGGATCTCGCCGGCATGCGGGCGCGTGATGCCGAACAGCGACAGCGCGAGCTCGGTGCGCCCGGCGCCCAGCCGCCCCGTCACGCCGACGATTTCACCGCGCCTCACGCGCAGCGACACCGCGTCGTATTCGCCGCGCCGGCACAGGCGGTCGACGCGCAGCACGTCCGGCGCGGCGGACAGGTCGGTCGAGCGCACCGCGTAATCGAACGTGCGGCCCGTCATCAATTCGGTGAGCCGGGTCTGCGTCATCCCTTCGGTCGGATACGTGCCGACGTGGCGGCCGTCGCGCATCACGGTCACGCGGCTGCACACGTCGAGCACCTCGGCCAGCCGATGGCTGACGAACACGACCGCGATGCCGTCCGACGACAGCCGGCGCACGATCGCGAGCAGCGCGCCCGTCTCCGCGTGGCTCAGCGACGCGGTCGGCTCGTCCATGAACACCACGCGCGCATCGGCGACGAGCGCGCGCGCGATCGCGACCACCTGCCGCTGCGCGATCGACAGCGCGCGCACCGGGCGGCCGAGGTCCAGCGCGACGCCGAGCCGCTCGAGAATCCGGCGCGCCGCCGCGTTCATCTTCCCGTAGTCGACGAGGCGCGGCCACGCGCCGAGGTTGCGCTCGAACGCGATGTTCTCGGCGACGGTCATTTCCGGGAACAGCGCGAGGTCCTGCCAGATCACCTGGATGCCGAGCGCGCGCGCACGGGCCGGATCGAGCTGCGCGACGGGCCGGCCGTCGAACCGCAGCACCGCGCCCGGCTCGGGCTGGTAGACGCCGCTGACGATCTTGATCAGCGTGCTCTTGCCACAGCCGTTTTCGCCGGCGAGGCACAGCACCTCGCCGGGCATCACGTCGAACTTCACCTGCTGCAGCGCGCGCACGCCGCCGAACGTCTTCGACACGTTGTCGAGTTCGAGCAGTGCGGGCGAAGGGGCTGGAATCATGGCGATGCGTCTCCGGTGCGATCGGGATCAACAGGGAAGCCGGGCACGCGCCGCTCAGAGCCCCTGCTTCGCGAGTGCGTCAACCGTCTTCTCGTTGAGATCGACGAGCTGGTTGACGATCAGGTTGTGCCCGTCCGGATGCACGACGCCGAGGCCCGGGATCGTCGTGCCGTCCTTGATCGGCTGCCCCTTCGCGACCATCGTGCCGAGCGTGACGAACACTTCGCCGGCCTGTTCGGGGTTCCACATATAGCCGCCCGTCAGCACGCCGTCGCGCACGAGCCGGCGGCCCTGGCCCGGCGAGAACGGGCCGAGCACGACGAGCTTGCCCTTCGCCTGCCGCTCCGCGACCGCGCGCGCCGCGCCGATCGGGCCCTGGCTGCCGAACGCGAGGATCGCCTTCAGGTTCGGATGCGCGCGCATCAGGTCGAGCGCCGTCTTGCGCGACGCGTCGACATCCTCGGCGACGCCGTAGCGGTCGCCCACCAGCTTCATGTCCGGATGGTTGGCCTTCAGATACGCGATCGCCGCATCGGCCCACGCGTTGTGCAGCGGCACCGTCAGCGAGCCGACGAACACCGCGTATTCGCCCTTGCCGCCGACCGCGCTCGCCAGCTTCTTCGCATACGCTTCGCCGAAGCCCTGCGCGGACGCCAGCTCGAAATTCCAGTCCGCGTTCTTCTGCTTCGGCGATTCGTGCGTGATGACCTTGATGCCCGCCGCGCGCGCCCGTTGCAGCACGGGCTCGAGCACCTCGGCGTCGTTCGGCACCACGCCGATCACGTCGACGTGCTGCGCGATCAGGTCCTCGATCGCGCGCACCTGCAGCGCCGGATCGGCGCTCGTCGGCCCGACCATGAACGCCTTCACGCCGAGCTGCTCGGCACGCTTCTTGATGCCCGCATCCATCGCGTTGAACCACGGAATCCCGCCGATCTTCACGACGACTCCGATCACGGGCTTGTCGGGCGACGCCCACGCCAGGCTGCTTGCCAGCACGCACGCGACCACGCCCGCGCACATCGATCGCACGAAGTTGATTGACATGTCTCCTCCATTGGATGGCGACCGCCTTCGCCGGACCCGGCATGACAGCGGTTTCGGCCGTTGCTGAATCCATTCAGCAGCAACGTTCGCGTATGCTGAATCCATTTAGCGTCGACGTGAAGCACAGGAAAACCCTGATAATGGAATCCGTGGCCGATCGACTACCGTCGGCATCAGACAAAATCAGTACACGAGGGGAGCAGAGGCAGATGGCCCGCACGAACACCGGACGCAAGTCCACGATTTACGACATCGCGAAGGCGACCGGCTCGTCGACGTCCGCGGTGAGCATGGTGCTGAACGGCACGTGGGAGCGATACCGGATCAAGGAGGAAACCGCGCGGCGCATTCTCGACAGCGCGCAGGCGCTCGGCTACCAGGTCAACCTGAGTGCACGCGGGCTGCGGCTGTCGCGCTCGGGGCTGGCCGGCATGATCATCCCCCACTACCGCAACCGCTTTTTCGCGGGACTCGCGGAAACGTTCGAAGACGAAGCGCGGCGCCGCGGCCTGTGCCCGATCGTCGTCGGCACGCAGCGCGATCCGGCCGTCGAGCTGCACGTCGCGCAGACGCTGCTGTCGCAGCGGGTCGAATGGCTGTTCGTCACTGGCGTGCGCAACCCGACGCCGCTCAATGCACTGTGCGCGGAGGCTGGCGTGCCGTCGATCAACCTCGACCTGCCCGGCGAAGGCGCGCCGTCGGTCGTGTCGGACAACCGCGGCGGCGCGCGTGCGCTGACCGACGTGCTGCTCGACAAGATGCTCGCGCGCGGCGATGCGCCGGACGAATTGATCCTGCTCGGCGGCTTCGCCGGCGAATACGCGACGGACATGCGGATCGCCGGATTTCGCGACGCGTTCGAGGCGCGGCGGCTGAAGCAGCCGTCGCCGCATGCGATCGAATGTTGCGGCTACGGCCCGACGGCCGCGCGGCAGGCGCTCGCGCGGCGCTACGAGACGCTCGGCCGGCTCCCGGCCGGCATGCTGATCAACTCGCTGACCGTGCTGGAAGGGCTCGTCCAGTTCGCGTCGGAATTGCCGTGGGACATCTGGCAGCGCGCGGCGGTCGGGTGCTTCGACTGGGATCCGTTCGCCGCACGCCTGCCGTTCGACGTGACGATGCTGCGTCAGGACGTGCAGCGGATGATCGCGGAAGCGTTCGCGCTGCTCGACGCGGGCACTGCGGGTGATACGGCGGGCCATCAGGTCGTAATGGTGCCGACGCGCTTCATGCGCACGCTCGGCGACGATGCGCGGACGGCGGATGACGAGGCCGCGAACTGAACGATGCGGCGTGGCATTGTTGTGCACGGCAAGCAGATGTTCGCCGATTCGTCGCGCCGGGCCCGTGTGCGGTTTCCGGGTCCGGCGCGAGAATCGCTACGCCTGCCGCGCGCTTACTTCACCCACGCAAGGTAATACGACAGCCAGATCGTCAGCGCGGCCCCGACCAGCGCCGCATACGGCGCGAGATTGAGCCACACGCTGCGCTTCGGCACCTCGAGCTCCATGTCGTGCTGCATCTGCTCGGGGAAGCGGCCGCGATCCTGCCAGTAGTGGCGGTAGAGGAACACCGGCACGATCAGCAGCATCGCGATCAGCCCGTTGCGCAGCGTGCCCTCGCCCTGCAGGTTCGCGCCCGCGCCGACGTACACGAGGTTCGCGTAGCCGCACAGCGAGCCGGCGACGAGCAGCCACGTCGGGCAGCGGAACGGCCGCTCCCAGTTGCCGCGGTCCATCCGGTGAATCCAGCCGGACTGCAGGTTCAGGAATACGAACAACATGTAGCAGACGTTCGAGATCGACAGCACCGTCATGTAGTCCGACATCATCAGCAGCACGAGGTTGAAGCCGAGATCGGTCCACATCGCGCGCGTGGGCGAGCCGTGCTCGTTCACGTGCGACAGGTACTTCGGCAGCCAGCCGTCCACCGACGCCTGGTACAGCGTGCGCGACGAGCCCATCATCGACGTCATCACGATCAGCAGGATCGACAGCATCAGCATCACGACGACCGCGTTCGCGACCCACGCGCCGCCGCCGACGATCTTCGCCATCGCGGCCGCCACGCCGGTGCCGTCGCCGATCGCCGGATCGAGCATCGCCTGCGTGCCGAGCGCGCCCTGGAACGCCATCGGCACGAGCGTCATCACGACCAGGCACAGCGCGCCCGACCAGAAGATCGCCTTCGCGGTATCGCGGCGCGGATCGCGGAATTCGCGCGTGTAGCAGACAGCCGTTTCGAAACCGTACGACGCCCAGCCCGCCATGAACATCGCGCCGAGCGCCATCACGACGCCCTGCCCGTTCCACGAGCCGAACGTGGTCGCGCTCAGGTTGCCTTGCGCGTCATGGCCGAGCGGCAGCAGCGGCAGCAGGTTCGACATCGGCACGTCGCCGGTCACGAACGGCACGATGCCGACGATCAGAAGCGGCGTGAGCGACGCGATGCCGAGAATGCGCTGCGTGCGCGCGGCCTTCGACGCACCGCTGTGCTGCAGCTTGAACGTGATGAGAAGCAGGATCGTCGCAATGATGAACGTCGCGTTGATCCGCAGGGACAGGCCCGGCTTGATGAAGCTCAGGTCTGCTATCTTGAGCTGCCAGTGCAGCACCGCCGCATCGGCGGGAAAGAGGCTGGTCAGCGCATAGCTCGCCGCGAGACCGCACCCGAGTGCGAGCATCGGCGACCACGCGAGCCAGTTGCACCACACGGATACCGGGGCAATCAGTTTGCTGTAGCGCACCCAGCCGATCGCGCCGTATACCGACGCACCGCCCGATTTATGGGGAAACAGCCCGGAAATTTCCGCATAAGTCGCGCTTTGGATCAGCCCCATCGTGATCGCGGCGATCCAGATCGCCCACGCAGGCTGGCCGATCGTCGCGCATACGCCGCCGATCGTGAACAGCACGCCTGCCGGCACGCCGCTCGTTACCCAGAATGCGTCCTTCCACGTCAGGCCACGATGCAGCGTGTGGCCTGTCGAATCATGTGAGATGGTTGCCTCAACACCACTGGTGCTATTCGCACGCAGTCCTGCCTGACTCATCCAAATCCTCCTGTGATGACTCCGCACAAGAGGCGCAGTGTAACAACTTTTGCGCGTTTTTGCAGAATCGGAAAAATAATTCCGGGATGTGACGCCGGTTCCGCTTAAATGATTCGGAATCCTGCTCGTCACTCCCGGATGTCGTTTTTATGATTTCGTGAGACGAATTACTGCGCGCCTTCCGTCCATGCATTCACGCGGTCCGCATGGGCTGCGATCCACGCATCGGCGGCGGCGTCCGGCTTCGATCCGTTCTGGATCGCCAGCATCACGCTGTCGATCTCGCCTGGCTTCCACTGGAATTTCTTCAGGAATGCGACCACCGGCTTCGCCTTCGTTTCGAGGCCAGGATTCGCGACGCTGTCGACGTGCTCCGCACCGCCGAACACCTTCTTCGGATCCTCGAGGAAGCGCAGCTTCCACTTCGCGAACATCCAGTGCGGCGCCCAGCCCGTGACGATCACCGGCTTGCTCGCATTGACCGAACGCGCCAGTTCCGCCGTCATCGCGCTGCCCGAGCTCGGCATCAGCGAGTAGCCGAGGCCGTAGTTCTTGATTGCCTCGTCGGTCTTGCGCATCACGCCGGCACCGGCGTCGATCCCGACGATGCGGCCGCCGAAGTCGGCCTTCTCGGCGTTCAGGTCGTCGATGCTCTTCGCCTTCACGTAGGCCGGCACGATCAGGCCGATCTTCGCGTCGTTGAAGTTCGCGCCGAGATCGACCACCTTGGTCTTGTACTGATCCCAGTACGAGCCGTGCGTGACCGGCAGCCATGCGGACAACGTCGCGTCGAGGTCGCCGCGCGCGACGCCCTGCCACATCACGCCGGCCGCGACCGGCACGAGCTGCACCTGGTAGCCGAGCTTCTTCTCGATGATGCGCGCGGCGACGTTCGACGTCGCGACGCTGTCGTCCCAGCCTTCGACATAACCGATCTTCAGCGTGGGCTTCGTGTCGGCGAGCGCCGATGCGCTCAACGCCACCATTGCCGACAGCGCGCCGGTCCACAGCAGTTTTCCGAACAACTTCATGGTCGATCTCCTTTGAATCGGGCGCGAATGCCCCCATGCCTCTCTAGGTTCTTCAACCACAATTCCGCGGTATCGTTGTTTTCCGACGCGCGCTTGCCCAGCCGCGACGTCGGCGGCTACTTACTTGTCGATCACGAGATCCGAGAGCGGCTTGCTGCAGCACAGCAGCACCATCCCCTGATCGATCTCGCGCTGGCGAATCCCGCCGTTGTGCTTCATCTCGACCTGCCCGGACACGAGCTTCACCTTGCAGGTGCCGCACATGCCCTGCGTGCACGACGCGGGCAGCCGCACGCCCGACTGGCGTGCCGCGTCCAGCACGTGCTGCTCGGAGCCGCACGCGATCTCGCGGTTGCTCTTCGCGAAGCTGACGGTGAACTGCGTCGTCGCCGCGCCGCCGTCGCCGTTCGTGGCGGGTGCAAGATCGGCGGCCAGCTCGGCGCTCGCCGTCTCGGCGAGCGTCTCGAACGAGAAGCTCTCCTCGTGGTACTGCTTGCGGTCGAACCCGGCTTCGTCGAGCAGGTCGCGCACGGCCTTCATGTAGGGCGCCGGGCCGCACGTGAAAATCTCGCGCTCCATGAAATCCGGCGCGATCAGCTTCAGCAGCGGCAGCGTCAGGAAGCCCGTGACGCCCGGCCAGTTGGTGCGCGTGCCGACGCGCTCGACGACGAACGACGCACGGAAGTTCGTGTGGTTCGACGCGATCAGGTCGAGTTCGCGCGCGAAGATGATGTCGTCCGGCGTGCGTGCGCTGTGCACGAACACGATGTCGCGATCCTCGGCGAGATCGTGATGCGCGCGGCTCATCGACATCAGCGGCGTGACGCCCGAGCCCGCGGAAAGAAACAGGTACTTGCGCGCCGGATGCCGCGCGCAGGTGAACTCGCCGGCCGGGCCGAGCACACGGATCGGCGCGCCCGGCTGCAGGTTGTCGTGCAGCCAGTTCGACACCTTGCCGCCCGGCACGCGCTTGACCGTGATCGAGATCGTGTGCGGCCGCGCGGGCGACGACGAAATCGTGTAGCAGCGGTTGATCGTCTCGCCGTCGATGTCGAGCTCGAGCGTGATGAACTGCCCCGGCTCGAACGAGAACGCACGGCCCTGCGGCGAACGGAAGAAGAAGCTCTTCACGTCGTGCGTTTCCTGCCGCACGTGGCAGCACACCAGCGTTTCCTCGACGTCGCTCGTCCAGCGCTCGGGGAGCGCGTTCCAGAACGCCGGGCGCGTCACCCGGCTGTCGGCCGGCTCGAAATTCGCCGCATCTCGCATCATGTCTGACTCCGCTTGTTCACTGCTATGTGCTATTCGCCGGTGTGCTCGGCGAGCCGGCCGATGTACCAGGCCGAGAACTTTTCGACGAGACCTTCCGTGTACGGCGAGTACGGGCCCGGCTCGTACGCGCTGCTGTTCGCGCCGCGCTGCGAGAACTCGACGAGCGCGCGATCCTGGTCGTTGGTCGCGTTCCACACGGCCGTGAGGTTCTTCACGTCGTAGTCGATGCCTTCCTTCGCATCCTTGTGCACGAGCCACTTGGTGCGCACGAGCGTCTTGCCGGCCGACAGCGGGATCACCGAGAACGTCACGATGTGGTCGCTCATGAAGTGATGCCACGAGTTCGGCTGGGTCCAGAACGACAGGCCGCCGAGGTCCGCCTGGCGGAATTCGCCGAGCAGCTTCTTCGACGCGACCTTCGCGTCGAGCGTCTGCGATTCGCCGCTGCGGTCGAGCGGCAGGCGCTGCGTGCGAAAGCCCGTCACGTCGGCCAGCTTCTCGATCTCGACCGACGGCAGGCCCATCTCGGCCCATTCCTTGCCGCGCCGCACGCAGGTTTCCGCGAACGCGTCCATGCCCTCGGCGTTGGCCTCGGAACGCTGGTAGCCGAAGCCGTATTCGTACAGCGAGATCGTCAGCTCAGGATGGTTCGCGACGCAGTGGTAGCACTCGCGATTGTTCTCCATCGTCAGCTTCCAGTTGCCTTCCTCGATGATGTCGATCTGCGCGGCGATCTTCGTGTTCGGCAGGTCGTGCGGCAGCAGGTACGGCTCCATCGCCGCGCGCAGCTGTGCGAAGTCGGCCGGCGGCTCGTCCGCGAGGCAGATGAAGATCAGGCCCGCGAGGTTCTGCACGTGCACCGATTTCAGGCTGTGCTTGCAGCGGTCGAACTGCTCGCCCATGTGCTCGGCGAACATCAACTGGCCCGTCAGGTTGTAGGTCCAGCTGTGGTACGGGCACACGATGTTGCCGACCGAGCCTTTGTCCTCGTTGCACAGCCGCGCGCCGCGGTGGCGGCACACGTTGTGGAACGCACGGATCTCCATGTCGTCGTCGCGCACGATCAGGATCGAGTCGTTCCCCAGTTGCACCGTCAGGTAGTCGCCCGGCTCGGGCACGTCGGGCTCGACCGCCACCTGGATCCAGTGCTGTCGGAAAATCGCCTCCATGTCGAGCGCGAAAATGTCCTCGCTCGTGTAGAACGGCGCTTCCAGGCTGTAACCTTCCTTGCGCCGCTCGATCATTGCACGAATGTCTGCCGATACTTTCATCGTTTGCTCCGGATTCCTTGCATCCCAGTGTGGTTGCCGACAGGCATCAAAAATCAGTAGTCGATGAGCTGATGCTCGCGCAAATACGCGAGGATCACTTGTGCTTTTTCGACCGAACTCCCTTCATTTACGACGTTCCCGCCCCGGCTTTCGGTGGTCGTCGCCGACAGCATCCGGGCATGCCCGGAGCGCTTCTCGGCGGCGGCCAGCTTGACCGGCTTGCGCTCGATCGCGCCGACCGTCCAGGCGCCCGCTTCGGCGTCCCGGCCGGGCGACACGCGCACCGGACGCACCGTGCCGGCCTTCAGCCGCGCATACGCGTAGCGCGGCTGCGCATTGGCGAGCGGATGCACGGCGACCACCGCCGGCAGCGCCGCATCGACACGCCGGCGCAGCCCTTTCGGCAAAAATTGCCGGACGGACGCGCGGCCCGCGTCGATCGTCACGTCGACGGCCGAGCCGACCAGCGGATAGCCGAGCGCCGCGGCGACCTGATACGGCAGCATTCCGGTGTCGTACGCGCCCTCGGCGCGCGTGCCGGTCAGCACGAGGTCGTAGCCTTCGACGCGCGCGGCGAGCGCGCGCGCGGCATCGTCGCCGTCGCGGCAGGTCAGCACCTCGACCTCGCGTGCGCCGAGCGCCAGGTATTCGGCGAGCGCCGGGGTCAGCGGGTCGCCCGCGTGGATCACATCGAGCTGCGAGTGATGGCGCTCGGCCAGCGCGCGGCCGATCTCGAGCGCGGCCGCGTCGTTGCGGCTGTAGCGCGGCACGCCGCTGACCGGATGCCGGCCGACCGACACCAGCACCGCGATGCGTTTCAACAGTCGGGGGGCATTCATGCGGCGACTCCTTCCGGTACGTGGTTGCCGACGGCCGCCGGCGATTGCCCGCGCGCCGCGCGCGCGGCCTGCACCTGCTCGATCAGCGCGGCGATCGTCGCCTGCGCGTCGCCCACCACGGTCAGGTTCGCGCGCTTCGCGATCGGCGCGCTGCCGTCGAGGTTCACCGCGATCACGTGGCGGCAGTCCTTGATGCCCTGCAGGTGCTGCACCGCGCCCGAGATGCCGAACGCGATGTAGACGCTCGCCTCGACCGTCTTGCCGGTCGCGCCGACCTGCTTGTCGCGCGTGAAGTGGCCGTTGTCGACCGCCACGCGGCTCGCGCCGATCGCCGCGCCGAACGCGCCGGCGAGCTGCTCGAACGCGCCGATGTCGGTCACGCCGTTGCCGGCCGACACGATGAAATCGGCTTCCTCGAGCGCGACCCGCGCGGCGTCGAGCTCCTCGAGGCCGAGATCGCGATACGACGCGCCGGCGCCGGCGCCGGACGACGGGCGGATGAAATCGCCGGCCAGGCGCTCGCCCGCGCCGACGAACGGCAGCTTCGCGTCCACCGCGTTCGGCGCGAGCAGGATCACGTCCGGCAGCGCGCGGGCCGCGAATGCGCGCCGCGCCTGTGCATAGGCGCCGACGTGTTTGGCGTCGATCTCGACGACGTTCGTCGCGACGCTCGCCCCGGCCGCCGCCGCGTAGCGCCGGCCGAGATCGCCGTCGCCCGTCGCGTTGTCGGGCACGAACACGTGCTTCGGCGCAAGCGCGGCGACACATGCCTGCAAGGCCTGCAATTCGCTTTCGGGCGCGAACGTGCGGCGATCGAAGCCGGCGAGTTCCACCAGCTTGTCGACGCCGAGTTCGGCCACGTCGTCCTTCAGTTCGCCGAACGCCAGCAGCGCGACTTCCGTCTGAGCGTCGGCGAGCAGCGCGGCGGCGGCCACCGCCTGGCGCGCATGATCGTCGAGCGCGCCGCGTTCGCTGTGCGCCACCACCAGCAGCACGTGCTTCGGCTCCTGCACCGCGCGGCGCGGCTTCGCGGCGGCTGCCGCGTGGCCGTGCGCGGACCAGTGCGCGGCGCTCGCGTCGGCGCTGCCTTCCTCGCCCAGCGTGATGCGCTTCAGGCCCGCCGCCGTGATGATGAACGGCCGGCGCGGATCGATTCGTTTGATCGTATTCATCGATTCACTCACTCCAGCGACGCAGCGACGAGTTCGGCCACGTCGAGCACGTCGGGGCGCGGGCCCACGACGCCTTCGAGCATCGCCGTGCAGTTCGGGCAGCCGACCGCGACCACGTCCGCGCCGATCGCGCGCGCGTCGGCGATGCGGATGTCGGGAATGCGCTGCTTGCCGGGGATGTCGGTCAGCGGCGCACCGCCTCCGCCGCCGCAGCAGCGGCCGCGCATCCCGTTGCGTTCCATCTCGACCACCTGGATGCCGATCGCCTTCAGCAGCTTGCGCGGCGATTCCGTCTCGCCGTTGTAGCGGCCGAGGTAGCACGGGTCGTGATACGTGGTGCGCTTCTCGCGCAGCGCTTCGACGGCCTTCGGCGCGATCTTGCCGCGCTCGGCGAGTTCGGCGAGATACGTCGTGTGATGCTTGACCGTCACGCGCAGGCCGAGCGCGCGATATTCGTTGCGCAGGCTGTGCATCACGTGCGGATCGGCGGTCACGATCTGCTTGTACGACAGCGTGGACAGCGTGCCGATCAGGCGCTTCGCGAGCTCCCGGAACGTCGCCTCGTCGCCGAGACGGCGCGCGACGTCGCCCGTATCCGTCTCGTCGCCGCCGAGCACCGCATAGTCGACACCGGCCTTGTTCAGCACCTTCACGAACGCGCGCAGCGTGCGCTGGTAGCGCATGTCGAACGCGCCTTCGCCCGCGACGAACAGCACGTCGACCGGCTTGCCCGGCTGCGCGACCGGCGCGTTCAGGTCCACCGACCAGTCGTAGCGCGCCGCCGTGTCGTAGCCGCCCATCGTGCCCGTCTCGCGCAGGTTCGCGAGCACTTCCGCGCCCTTGCCGGGCACCGTGCCGTGCACGAGCGTCTGGTTGCGGCGCATGTCGACGATCGCATCGACGTGCTCGATCAGCATCGGGCACTCCTGCACGCACGCACGGCAGGTCGTGCACGACCACAGCGTCTGCGCTTCGATCAGGCCCGACACGATCGGGCCGTTCGGCTCGCCGCGATGCTGGCCGACCGCGATGCCCGGCGTCGGGCTGCCTGCGTAGGCCGCGTCGCTGCCGCCCGCCATGCCGACCACGAGATCCTGGATCAGCTTCTTCGGGTTCAGCGGCTGGCCGGATGCGAACGCCGGGCACGCGGCTTCGCACTTGCCGCACTGCACGCACGCGTCGAAGCTCAGCAGCTGGTTCCAGCGGAATTCCACGGGCTTCGCGACGCCGTATTCCTGCTGCTCGATGTCGGGCAGCTTCAGCGCGGTCGGCGGCGTGGCGGTGCCGTTGCCGGTGAACGATTCGCGGGTCGCCGCGAAACGCTCCTGGCGCGGATGGAACGCGAGGTGCAGCAGGCCCGCGATCGCGTGCTTCATCGGGCCGCCCTTCGCGGCGCCGAACGTCATCGCGAATGCGCCGATGCCGATCAGCACCGCGCAGAGCACTGCGAACGCACCGGACATCGCGCCGGCCGGCACCAGCGTGTACAGCGTGAGGCCGAGCGCGAACGCGCCGAGCAGCCAGGGCAGCGTATTCCACGGGCCTTTCGACAGCCGCGCCGGCACGTTGCGCGCATGGCGGCGGCGCCACACGAACACCGCGCCGACCAGCATCGCGAGCGCCGCAAGGAAGATCAGCTTGTCGAGCCACGGCGAGTAGATCGCGAGGCCGTAGTTGACGAACACCAGCGCCAGCGCGGCGATCGCGCCGCCGGCGGTGGCGACGTGCGTCTTCGCGATGTACGGATCGCGCGCGACCACGTGGTGCAGGTCGACGAAATAGCGCTTCGGGATCGCGAACAAGTTCGCGACGCCGAACGCGCCGGGCGCGGTGGCGCGGCCGAGACGCCAGTACGACGCGCGCTTTGCGACCGCGAACGCGAGCCCGGCCACCGACAGCCACAGCAATGCGGTAATGAGGAAGGACGGATTCATGGCGTCAGAAATCCTTCACGAGACGCAGCGAGTCGTAGATCGCGCCGTGGACGTTGTGCATCGAGATGCAGTCGCCGACACGGAACAGCAGGAAGCGGCCGTTGCCGAGTTCTTCCGACAGGCACGGCTGCGGCTCGGCCGCGAACAGCGTGTGCGGATCGATCTGGCCGCGGTTCAGCGATTCCGGCTTCAGCTTCCAGTACAGCTCGTCGTTCGGCGACGAACCGTTCTCGATCACCACCTGGTCGACGGCGCGCTCCTCCAGTTCCTCCGTGTACTCGTTGCGCAGCACGGCGATCTTCTTGCCGTCTTCTTCATAGACGCGATCGAGCATCGTGTTCGGCGTGGGGATCACGCCGAACGCATACAGGCGGCGATAGAAGATCGGGAAGGTCGTGCCGCCGCAATCGTCGGCCACCTTCACGTCGGGCGTGACGACCTCGACCTTCGAGCCGCGGCTCGCCATGAAGTCGGCCACGCCCGCGCCCGCATGGGTGCTCACGCCGTCGAACAGCAGCACGTTCTGCTTCGGTTCGACCTTGCCGGTCAGGATGTCCCACGAGCTGACGGCCAGGCCCTCGGCCACGCCCCAGCCCGGCACCTGCCAGGTGAAGCTCGAGCCGCCCGTCGCGAGCACGACGATGTCCGGCTTCTCGGCCATGATCATCTTCTCGTCGGCGGCCACGCCGAGGCGGCGGTCGACGCCCAGGCGCTTGGTTTCCATGTCGAACCAGCGGATGATCCCCGACATCTGCTCGCGCTGCGGCGCCTTCGCGGCGATCATCACCTGCCCGCCCACTTCCGCGTTCTTCTCGAACAGCACGACGTCGTGGCCGCGCAGCTTCGCGACGCGCGCCGCCTCGAGGCCCGCCGGGCCGGCGCCCACCACCACCACCTTGCGCTTCGGGCCGCGCGACTTCTCGATGATGTGCGGCATCGTCGCTTCGCGCGAGGTGGCCGCGTTCTGGATGCAGAGCACGTCGAGGCCGTTGTACTGGCGGTCGATGCAGTAGTTCGCGCCGACGCACTGCTTGATTTCGTCCTCGCGGCCGTCGCGAATCTTGATCACCATGTGCGGATCGGCGATCTGCGCGCGCGTCATGCCGACCAGGTCGATCATGCCGGTGGCGAGCAGGCGCTCGGCCTGGCCCGCGTCGCGGATGCTCTGCGCATGCATCACGGGAATCTTCACGACCGACTTGATGCCGGCCGCGAGGTGCACGAACGGCTCTGGCGGCAGCGCCATCGGCGGCATGCAGTTGGCGATCGTGTTGTGCGTATCCCCGCCGGAACCGACCACGCTCAGGTAGTCGATCAGGCCCGTCTCCGACATCGCCTGCGCGATTTCCTTCAGCGCCTCGTGATCGAGGCCGTCCTCGTGGAATTCGTCGCCGCACATGCGCAGGCCGACGCAGAAATCCTTGCCGACCGCCTCGCGCACCGCCGTCAGCACCTCGATGCCGAAGCGCAGGCGGTTCTCGAGGCTGCCGCCCCATTCGTCGGTGCGATGGTTCGAGCGCTTGCTCCAGAACTGGTCGATCAGGTGCTGGTGCGCCGCCGAGATCTCGATGCCGTCCATGCCGGCAGCCTTCACGCGCTTCGCGGCCGCCGCGAAATCGCCGATGATGCGGCGGATTTCCTCGATCTCGATGATCTTCGCGTTGCCGCGGTGCACCGGCTCGCGCACGCCCGACGGCGACATCAGGTGCGGCCAGTGCTCGCCATGGAACGACGAGCGGCGGCCCATGTGCGTCGCCTGGATCATGATCTTCGCGCCGTGCTTGTGCATCGTGTCGGCCAGGCGCGTGAGCGGGTCGATGATCCGGTCGTTCGACAGGTTCACCGATTTCCACCAGCCCTGCGGGCTGTCGATCGACACGGGGCTCGACCCGCCGCAGATCGCGAGGCCGACGCCACCCTTCGCCTTCTCTTCGTAGTAGCGGATGTAGCGGTCGCCCGGCAGGCCGCCCGGCTCGGCATACACCTCGGCGTGCGCGGTGCTGACGATCCGGTTGCGCAGCGTCAGCTGGTTCAGCTGCATGGGTTTGAACAGGTGGGGATAACGCATCGCAGGCGACCTCTGGCGTTCGTGTGTCTCGTGTTGCGGGTGTTGTTTTGTGTCAGTGCATCAGTGCGTGAGCGGCGACACTTCGAAGACGCAGTGGTCGTGGTGCTCCGCCGCACACTGCACTTCCTTCGAGTACGCGCGCGGCGCGCCCTTGCCTTCCGGCGTCGTGTCGTTCACCCAGTCCATCGCGCCGGCGAACCAGCCCGCGAACATGTAGCAGAGCTTGCCTTCCTTGCCGGGCTGCTGGAGCACGAACGACGAGTGGCGCAGCTCGATCTTCGCGCGCGCGCTCGCCGGGTCGGCCTCGATGATCGAGAACAGGCCCCAGCCGCGCTGCGACAGGCGCTTCAGGTAGTGCTCGAACACGGCCATGCCGGTCAGGCCGTGCAGCTTCGCTTCCTTGTCGCACCAGTGGTACGCGGACTTGTAGCCGGCCTTGTAGAGAATCTCGGCATACGCGTCGACGCCGAGCGCTTCCTCGACGGCGACGTGATTGTTCGTGAAGAAGTGGCGCGGCACGTACAGCATCGGCAGCGCGTCGGTGGTCCAGACGCCGGTATCGGGATCGACGTTGATCGGCAGTTGCGGTTGCATCGTGGTGACTCCGTGAGGAAAAAAGGCCGCGCGGCTCAGTGCGCAGGCGCGACATCGTCCGCGTGCCCGCGCGGCTTGCGCGGGCACGTCCCGATTTTTCTAATGTTGAATCGCGGGCGGCGGTTCGGTTCGCTGCTGCGCTTACGCGCCCCACACGTCCTTGAACACGCGCACCCAGTTCTCGCCCATGATCTTGCGGATGCGCGACTCCTTCCAGCCGTGGCGTTCCATCGCCGCGGTCAGGTTCGGGAATTCGCCGATCGTGCGGATGCCGTCCGGGTTGATCACCTTGCCGAAGTTGGTCAGCTGGCGATAGCGGCCCTTGTCGTGCGTCAGCATGTCGAAGAATTCCTTCGCGAAATCCTGCGTGAAGTCCGTGCCGATGCCGACCGCGTCCTCGCCGATCAGGTTCACGACGTAGTCGATCGCCTCGATGTAGTCGTCGATCGTCGCTTCGATCCCGCGCTTCAGGAACGGCGCGAACATCGTCACGCCGACGAAGCCGCCCGCATCGGCGATCTCCTTCAGCTGCGCGTCGCTCTTGTTGCGCGGATGCTCCTTCAGGCCCGACGGCAGGCAGTGCGAATAGCACACCGGCTTCTTCGAGAACGCGATCGCTTCCGACGACGTGTTGCCGCCCACATGCGACAGGTCGACCATGATGCCGACGCGGTTCATCTCGGTGATCACTTCGCGGCCGAAATCCGACAGCCCGCCGTCACGCTCGTAGCAGCCGGTGCCGACCAGGTTCTGCGTGTTGTAGCAGAGCTGCACGACGCGCACGCCCATGTCGGCGAACGCCTCGATGTAGCCGAGGTTGTCCTCGAACGCATGCGCGTTCTGGAAGCCGAGGATGATCCCCGTCTTGCCTTCCTTCTTCGCGCGGAAGATGTCGTCCGTCGTGCGCACCAGCGTCAGCAGCTCGCCGTTGTCGCGGATCTTCTTCTTCATCACGCCGATGTTGTCGACGGTCTTCGTGAAGTTTTCCCACACCGACACCGTGCAGTTCGCGGCCGTGATGCCGCCCTTGCGCATGTCTTCGAACACCGGCTTCTCGAACTTCGAGATGTTCAGCCCGTCGATGATGATGCTGTCCTGATGCAGCGTGCTCATATCTGCCTCTTGCTCCAGTCGTGTCGGTGTCGATCAGTAAATCGGGAAGCGCTCGCAGAGCGCGAAGATCTCGCGGCGCACGCGCTGTTCGGTCGCGTGGTCGCCTTCCGGGTTCGCGCGCAGCGCGTCGAACACCTCGAGGATCAGGCGGCCGATCTCGCGGAATTCGGCCACGCCGAAGCCGCGCGTCGTGCCGGCCGGCGTGCCGAGGCGGATGCCCGACGTGACGGTGGGCTTCTCGGTGTCGAACGGGATGCCGTTCTTGTTGCAGGTGATGCCCGCCCGCTCCAGCGCCTGCTCGACCGGCGCGCCCTTCAGGCCCTTCGGGCGCAGGTCGACGAGCAGCAGGTGGTTGTCGGTGCCGCCCGTGACGAGGTCGACGCCGCCCGCCTTCAGCACTTCGCCGAGCGCCTGCGCGTTCGCGAGCACGTTGTCGATGTAGGTCTTGAAGTCCGCATGCAGCACTTCGCCGAACGCCACCGCCTTGCCGGCGATCACGTGCATCAGCGGGCCGCCCTGCAGGCCGGGGAACACGGCCGAGTTGATCTTCTTCGCGATCTCCTCGTCGTTGGTCAGCACGAAGCCGCCGCGCGGGCCGCGCAGCGTCTTGTGCGTGGTCGACGTGACGACGTGCGCGTGCTCGACCGGGTTCGCGTGGCGGCCCGCGGCGATCACGCCGGCGATGTGCGCCATGTCGACCATCAG
The DNA here is from genome assembly GCF_902830275.1 of Burkholderia stagnalis. Lineage (GTDB taxonomy): Bacteria > Pseudomonadota > Gammaproteobacteria > Burkholderiales > Burkholderiaceae > Burkholderia > Burkholderia stagnalis. The sequence goes on from NZ_CADESW010000008.1 coordinate 176,726, forward strand.
CTTCGCGCCGACGCTGTCGGCGATCGCGCGGAAGCGCGCGAAATCGAGCGCGCGCGGATAGGCGGAGAAGCCGGCGATGATCAGGTTCGGCTTGTGTTCGTGGGCGAGCGCCTCGACCTGGTCGTAGTCGATCCGCATCGTGTCGCGGTTCACGCCGTATTGCACCGCGTTGAACCACTTGCCCGACAGCGCGGGCTTCGCGCCGTGCGTCAGGTGGCCGCCCGCGTCGAGCGACATGCCGAGCACCGTGTCGCCCGGCTTGGCCAGCGCGAGCATCACCGAGCCGTTCGCCTGCGCGCCCGAGTGCGGCTGCACGTTCGCATAGCCGGCGTTGAAGATCTGCTTCACGCGCTCGATCGCGAGCGCCTCGACTTCATCGGCGAATTCGCAGCCGCCGTAGTAGCGCTTGCCCGGATACCCTTCCGCGTACTTGTTGGTCAGCACCGAGCCCTGCGCCTCGAGCACGGCGCGCGACACGATGTTTTCCGACGCGATCAGCTCGACCTGCGACTGCTGTCGCTCGAGTTCCTTCAGGATGGCGCTGCGGACCGGCGCGTCGCGCTCGGCGAGGGGCTGCGAGAAGAAAGACTGGGTGTTCGACATAGAGCATCCGTGACGAAGAATTGTGGGGCTGCGATCAACGCGTAAGGCCCGCCGCGCCTGGGTTTCCAGCATGTCCATGGCATGGCTGCCGACGGCTCTATTCTTGTCGTTCGGATTTTCGGTCGATTGATGAATTTAGACGCGTTCTTTGCCTTTTCCGCCATTCGCGTCCGTTTTATACAAGTGACCGATCGTGCTTTTTCGGATCGCCAAGCAACGTCGCCGCAGCGCGCCACTGCCGCGCAGGCACTGCCACGGTGCCGCCGCCGCCCGCGGCGGGTGCAGCCGATCACGGATACGGTGCAGTGCAGCATGGGCGCTCGGCCCAGACAACGTATGGAGCTAGGGTTTAGCCGTATGGCACGCTTGTTGCACTCGCTCACACAATACCGCAGCCCGGTCCGTGCCTCGGACCGAAAGCTATTAGTAGATTAGGAACGCTCCCCATGTCGCCCGACCGCACAGCGTCGCTGTCCCACTTCGCGTTCATGCCGTTGCCCAACTTCACGATGATTGCATTCACGAATGCGATCGAGGTGCTTCGGATGGCGAATTACCTGAGCGGCCAGCCGCTCTACCGCTGGTCGGTGATCAGCCCGGACGGTGGCCCGGTGACGGCGAGCAACGGCCTGACGGTCGACACGGGCCCCGCGGAATGCGCGGGGCAGCCGGACATCGTGTTCGTCTGCGGCGGCGTCGACGTGCAGCGCGCGACGACGGCCGACCACCTGTCGACGCTGCGCCGCTTCGCGCGCGGGGGCATTCCGCTCGGCAGCCTGTGCACGGGCACCTATGCGCTCGCGAAGTCGGGCCTGCTCGCGGGCTACGCGTGCGCGATCCACTGGGAGAACATGTCCGCGCTGAAGGAGGAGTTTCCGGACACGCGCTTCCTGAAGGAACTGTTCGTGATCGATCGCGACCGCATCACGTGCACGGGCGGCGTCGCGCCGCTCGACATGATGCTGAACCTGATCGCCGCGCGCGTCGGCACCGCGCGCGTCACGCAGATCGCCGAGCAGTTCATCGTCGAGCACGTGCGCGACACGAGCGCGCAGCAGCGCATGCCGCTCGTCGCGCGGCTCGGGTCCGCGAACAAGTCGCTGTTCGAAGTGATCTCGCTGATGGAGAACAACATCGAGGAGCCGCTGTCGCGCGAGGAGCTCGCGCGGCTCGCGAACATGTCGCAGCGGCAGCTGCAGCGGCTGTTCCGCGAGCACCTCGGGATGACGCCGACGCATTACTACCTGACGCTGCGGCTGCGCCGCGCGCGCGAGCTGCTGCTGCAGACGGACATGTCGATCATGCACATCACGATGGCGTGCGGGTTCCAGTCCGCATGCCACTTCAGCAAGAGCTACCGCGACGCGTTCGGCGTCGCGCCGACGCGGGAACGGCGCAAGCAGGTGGCGCCGCTCGCGCAGGGGCCCGGCGGCGCGTCGGTCCCGACGCTCGCGATGATGCATGCGTGAGCCCTGCCTCGCGTGACATAAAAAAAGCGACCCTCGGGTCGCTTTTTTCATTGCGGGTCGATGCTCACGAACCCCACACCTGCATTTCGTCGAGCGAGTAGCCCCACGGCGTCGCGCGCTTCGTGCCGAGCATCCGCACGTAGCGGCCGCGGCCGTTGAGATTGTTCAGCGCGACGTGGCCGTACGACACGCCGTTGTTCGTCGAGTAGATCGTCGTCCAGTTCGCGTTGTCGTTCGACGTCTGGATCTGGTAGACGAGCGCGCCCGCGTCCCAGTAGAGATCGACGCCGGTGATGGTCTTCACGGCCCCGAGATCCACGGAGATCCATTGCGGATCGACGCCCGTCCCCTCCGGCGAATCCCAGCGCGTGCTGGTGGTATTGCCGTCGAAGGCCTTGTCCGGCGTCAGCGACGCGTTGTAGCTGGCCGACGCGGCGGCGGGACGCCCTTGCGACAGCAGCCCGGTCTGGCTGGCGGACGGGCCGCCGTAGTAGCTCGCGCCGAGCTTGGCCTTCGTGGTGTCGGCGTTCACGCCGAACTGCGACAGGCTCCAGCGCTGGCCGGTCGTCACGTCGCCGACGTAGAGCTGGTAGCCGCCCGCGGTGGTCGACGAGAAGAACAGATAGTTCGTGCCGTTCACCGGTGCCGGGTCGGAGTTGTTGCTGATGCAGTCGTTGAGCGCGAGCTGGTTCGGCGTCGATGCCGGATCGGCGGTCTTCGCATAGATCTGGTCGAGCTGGCTGGTGTCCTTCCAGCGCGCGTAGAACACCATGCCGTCTGCGCGCACGATCGGGTAGTAGGTCTGCAGCCCGGCAGGATGATCGAACGTGGCCGTCGCGCCGGTGGCGATCGTGCGCTTCATCAGGCCCATGTTCGCGCCGGTGCCGGTCGCGTAGTACACGGCGCTCGCGTCCGGCGCGAGAAACGGCATCGAGTATTCGGCGCCGGCCGGCGCGTTCGTCAGGCTCACGACCGACGTGAACACCGGGCCCGCGCTCGTGTACGACAGCGTCGCCTGCTTGACGTCGCCGTTCTGCTTGAACACGAGCGTCTTGCCGTCCGGGCTGAACTTCGGATCTTCGTTGCGGGTTGCGCCCGTGCTGTTCGTCAGGTTGACCGGTGCGTTGTTGGTGCCGAGCTGGACCATGAACACGTTCCACGCGTTGTTGCGGATGCCCATGAACGCGAGCCACTTGCCGTCGGGGCTGATCACGCCGTTCATCGGGTCGGTGATGCCCCACGTGCTCTTGCTCAGCTGCGTCAGCGTGCGCGCCGAGAAGTCGTAAAGGAACAGCTGGCTCGTGCCGTCGCCATACGTGACGTAGCTGTGATAGACGAGCTTGCCGGTCAGCGCGGCCGGAAACGATGCATTGGACTGCGCTGGGGGATTGCTGATGCAGGCCGCTTGCGCAGCGCCGCCGAACAGGTTGAGGGTGATGCCGGCCACAAGGCCCGCGACGAGGGTCTTCGATTTCACGCTGGGGGGGTTCCTGGATTGATGGGAGACGCCGGCGGACAAGATCCCGCACACATGCGCAGGACTACGGATCAGCCGCCGGGCAGCGTCGATCCGTATCGATAGGACGTCGGTTGAAAAAAAGCTGGCGAGAGAATGCCCGCAAACCGCGCGCATTAAAAGGATCAGAGCGCGCAAAAAACAAGCGGATCAGAAATTGAGGACGGGATGGCGCGTGACCTGTCGCGTGCTACTCTTTTCCCAGCGAGTCACGGATCGGCCGGGGACACAAGCATGAAGCGTTACGCGGCGCTGGCGAAGACGATCGCGGATTCTATCCGGCGCGGCGATTTAGTGCCAGGTGCACGCATCCCGACCATTCGCGCCGCGAGCCATGCGTACCACGTGAGCCCGACCACCGTGTTCCGTGCGTACTACCTGCTCGAGAGCGAGGGCTTGATCGTCGCGCGGCCGCGCTCCGGTTATTTCGTGTCCGATCTCGGCGGCAAGCGGCTGCGCTCGAACCACGGCCCGCCGCGAAAAACCGCCGCCGCGCGAAACGCCAGCCCGGACGATGCGCTGCGCAGGCTCGTGGATTCCATCAAGCACGAGGACATCGTTCCGCTGGGCTCGGCATTCGCAAGCTATTCGCTGTTCCCGATGAACAGCCTGTGGCGATGCGTAACGTCGGCGGCGCGCAACATGGATCGCACCAAGCTGCTGTCGGGGTTCCCGCCTGGAGACGAAGGGCTGCGCCGCCAGATCGCGCTGCGTTACCTGATCGCGGGCGCGGCGTTGCCGATGGACGAGATCGTGATCACGACCGGCGCGCTGGAAGCGCTGATGCTGAGCCTCGAAGCGCTGACGCACCCGGGCGAAGTGGTCGCGATCGAACGCCCCGCATTCCATGCGGTATTGCAGGCGGTGGAGCGCCTGCATCTGAAGGCCGTCGAAATCCCGGTCGATCCGCGCACCGGGCTCGATCTCGATGCACTCGCGAGCGCGCTCGACACGCATCCGATCCGCGCATGCTGGCTCATGACGTCGTTCCACAACCCGACCGGCGCGACACTCTCCGACGAGCGCAAGCGCGCGCTGATCGCCCTGCTCGCTGCCCACGAGGTGCCGCTGATCGAGGACGACGTGTTCGGCGAGCTGTACTTCGGCTCGGTGCCGGTGCGTCCGGCGAAGCTGTACGACGATAGCGGGCTCGTGCTGCATTGCGGCTCGTTCTCGAAATGCCTCGCGCCGGGCTTCCGGATCGGCTGGGTCGCGGCCGGGCGCTACGTGCAGCAGATCCGGCACGCGAAATGCGTCGCCGCGCCCGCGGCCGACGTGCCCGCGCAACTGGCCATCTCGAACTATCTGCAGGACGGCGGATACGACCGCTTCCTGCGCAAGCTGCGGCGCAATCTTGCCGCGCACCAGGCGCAGATGCTGGCCGCCGTGCGTGCATATTTTCCACAAGGCACGGAAGTCATTGCACCGCGCGGCGGCTATTTCCTGTGGATCGAACTGCCGCCGCGCGTCGATGCGCTGCGCCTGTTCGGCGCCGCAATGGAGAACGGCATCAGCCTCGCGCCCGGGCCGATCTTTTCGGCCTCCGGCGGATTCCGCCGCTACGTGCGCCTCAACTACGGCCGGCCGTGGACGCCCGCCGTCGAACACGCGATGCAGACCCTCGGCGCGCTGGCCGCGCGGCAACGGCATACCCACTAGCCCAGGCACGGAAGATGCCCCATTCACGTACCGATCATGCGCGGCACGCGCCTTGCGTTCTCGCCCGTGCGCGACAAAGAATGAAGATCGGAGAGCAGGCGGATGTGACGCGAGCAATCAAGCGAGCAATAAAACGGGCGGCATGCAAGGCCGCATGGCGGGTTTCAACGGAGGAATCCCATGAGCACCGAGAGCGCACTCCAGGCGACGATCCAGGCACTCGTTCAGGATGGCAAAGGGCTGCTGGCGGCCGACGAAAGCGGGCCGACCATCGCGAAGCGCTTCAAGACGATCGCGGTCGAATCGACTGAAGAGAACCGCCGCGCATGGCGCAGCCTGTTGCTGTCGACGCCGGGCCTCGGCGAATTCGTCAGCGGCGTGATCCTGTATGAAGAGACGCTCGGGCAATCCGCGGACGACGGCACGCCGTTGCCCGAACTCGCCGCACGCCAGCAGATCGTGCCCGGCATCAAGGTCGATGCGGGCAAGATTCCGCTCGCGCTCGCGCCCGGCGACGAAATCACGCAAGGGCTCGACGGGCTCGCGGCGCGCCTCGACGGCTACCGGCGGCAAGGCGCGCGGTTCGCGAAATGGCGCGCGGTGTACAACGTGTCCGCCACGCTGCCGGGCCGCGCGGCGATCGAGGCGAACGCCGAAGCGCTCGCGCGCTATGCGGCGATCTGCCAGGAAGCCGGCGTCGTGCCGATCGTCGAACCGGAAGTGCTGATGGACGGCGATCATTCGCTCGCACGGTGCGCGCAAGTGACCGACGCCGTGCTGCATGCGGTGTTCGACGCGCTGCATCGGCACAGCGTCGTGCTGGCGCACATGCTGCTCAAGCCGAGCATGGTCGTCGCGGGCAGCACGCACGCGACGCAGCCGGCCCCCGCCGAAGTCGCCGCGGCGACGGTGCACCTGTTGCGCAGCGTCGTGCCGGCCGAAGTCCCCGGCATCTTCTTCCTGTCCGGCGGGCAGACGCCCGAAGAAGCGACGGCCCATCTCGACGCGATGAATCGCATCGCCGGGCGGCCGTGGCTGCTGAGCTTTTCGTATGGACGCGCGCTGCAGGAGCCGCCGCTGGCCGCGTGGAAGGGACAGGCGGCCAACGTCCGCGCCGCGCAGGATGCGCTGCTGCTGCGCGCACGCCTGAACGGCGCAGCCTGTCGCGGCCAGTACGACGCGGCGATGGAGCGTGCCGCCTGAATGGAGCCGGGCGGATGTCGCCCGGTCGATCGAACATGTCCGGCCTTGTCGAATCATGCAAGTCCTGCCCAACCGGAAAATCGTCGCACGCGACACGCTGACAGGTGTACTGAGCGCGCATGCGCGGTCGCGGCACATCGCGTGCTGCCGCTGCACGCAATGCGGATTCATCGCGTTCCGAGCGCTCGAGCATTGCCCCGCGTGCGGGCGGTGGAACTGGCCGTTCGAGCCGCTGGCCGAGCAGCCGCGGCGTGCGCTTGCCGACCACCCCATGCGGCCGGTCGATGCGTGGGACGCGCGCGTTGCCCGCTTCTTCCACCATGTCGCCGTCAACCAGCCGCGCGCATCGACCGCGCCAATGCTGAGCCTCGTGACGCTCTTCCTGCTGTTCGGCGGCTACGTCGGGCTCGACAGGATGTGCAGGCTCGACCCCGTCTGCCGGACGCAGGACGTATCCGAGGCGCCGGCAATCGCCGGCGACTTGCATGCGCAGGCGGAGCTTGCTGCCCAGTCGGCCGATTTGCCGGTGCTGCCGCCGCCCGTCTATCCGTTTCACGCGACCGACCCGCCTCGTGTCGCGGCCGGCGCAGGCAGCGGACCGGGCGCGGAGGATCGGCTCGCGGGCCGCCCGAAGCAGGACGCGCCCCCCGTGCGCGCGCCCGCCCCCGTGCGCACGCAGAATGCGATCGCCGCACGCGCGCCGGTCAATACGCTTGCCGCGCGCCCATGCGCGCTCCGTAACGAATCCGGTTGCGCGCGAATGCGCGCCGCCGCGCTGCGCACCGCGGAACCGCGCGACAGGCGCGATACGGCTCCGGCGCGTCATGCGCAGAAGACGATACGCCGCGTGAGCGCGCACCCCGAGCCCGCGCGGCGCTCCGGGTCGCACCGTATCGAACTCGCCCGGCTCTATCGCGGGCACTGAGCGCGCGATTCCCGCACGCACGAATGCATGAATACACGAAGGGCCGGGGCGTATGACCGCCCCGGCCCTCCGATTGCCGCACCGCCGGCCGCGTTACGCCGCCAGCATGCCGTGCGGATCGATGACGAATTTGCGCGGCGCGCCGCCGTCGAACTTCTTGTAGCCGTCCGGCGCCTGGTCGAGCGAGATCACCGTCACGTTGACGATCTTCGCGATCGGCAGCCGGTCGAACAGGATCGCCTGCATCAGGTTGCGGTTGTACTTCAGCACCGGCGTCTGGCCCGTGAAGAACGAATGCGACTTCGCCCAGCCGAGGCCGAAGCGGATGCTCAGGCTGCCGTGCTGCGCGGCCTTGTCCTTCGCGCCCGGATCATCCGTCACGTACAGGCCCGGGATGCCGATCGCGCCGGCCGGCCGCGTGATTTCCATCAGCGAGTTCAGCACCGTCGCGGGCGCTTCTTCCGCATGCCCCGACGAGCCATGGCCGTGCGCCTCGAAGCCGACGCAGTCGACCGCGCAATCGATCTCGGGCGTGCCGAGGATCTGCGCGATCTGCTCGCCGAGCGTCGCGTCCTTCGACAGGTCGACCGTCTCGAAGCCCATCGCCCTCGCGTGCGCGAGGCGCTCCGCGTTCATGTCGCCGACGATCGTGACCGCCGCGCCGAGCAGGCGCGCCGAGGCGGCCGCCGCCATCCCGACCGGGCCCGCGCCCGCGATGTACACCGTCGAGCCGGGCTTCACCCCCGCGCTCACCGCGCCGTGATAGCCGGTCGGCAAGATGTCCGACAGGCAGGTGAGATCGCGGATCTTCGCCAATGCCTGATCGCGGTCGGGGAACTTCAGCAGGTTGAAGTCCGCGTACGGCACCAGCACGTACTCGGCCTGCCCGCCGATCCAGCCGCCCATGTCGACGTAGCCGTACGCGCCGCCCGCGCGAGACGGGTTCACGTTCAGGCACACGCCCGTCTGCTGCTCCTTGCACATCGGGCAGCGGCCGCACGCGACGTTGAACGGCACCGACACGATGTCGCCGAGCTTCAGCGTCTCGACGTCGCGGCCGACCTCGACCACCTCGCCGGTGATCTCGTGGCCGAGCACGAGGCCGACGGGCGCGGTCGTGCGGCCGCGCACCATGTGCTGGTCGGAACCGCAGATGTTCGTGCTGACCACTTTCAGGATCACGCCGTGGCCGATCGCGCGGCCGCTCGGATCGACCATCTTCGGATAATCGATCTTCTGCACCTCGACCTGGCCCGGCCCAAGATAGACGACACCTCGATTGCTGCTCATCGTATTGTCTCCATGTCTCGTTGGATGGCGCTGCGGCCCGCCGGCGGATGAGGCGAGCAGGCAGCGCGCTGTTCGAGAGTAGTCCGGGACGTGGGGGGGCCGATGTGCTAAACGCGACATGGGTTTGATCCGGGCCGACATGGGCGGCCGGCAGGCGGGAAGCGGGAGGCGCGGCCGTTCACCCGCCCTGATTGTCACGAATCACCGCCGCAGCAGCCGCTTCCGCCTCGCTCGCGACACCGTCATGCACGCGCGTGCTTTGCACCGGCATCGGCGGCTCGCCGTCGAGCGCATGCCCGCCGCGCTCGTGCGTATCCACCGCCACCCGCATCGACAGCCCGACGCGCAGCGGATGCGCGGCAAGGTCCGCCGCCTCGATCGCGATCACGACCGGCACGCGCTGCACGACCTTGATCCAGTTGCCCGCCGCGTTCTGCGACGGCAGCATCGAGAACGCACTGCCGGTGCCCGCCGAGAAGCCCTGCACGCGGCCGCGATAGACGACGCGCGTGCCGTAGAGATCCGACACGATCTCGACCGGCTGGCCGACGCGCATGTGCCGGATCTGCCCTTCCTTGAAGTTCGCCTCGATCCACAGCTGCTTCAACTGCACGATCGACATCAGCGGCACGCCCGGCCCGACCTGCTGGCCGACCTGCACCGCGCGCTGGCCGACCGTGCCGTCGACCGGCGCGACGATCGTCGTGCGCTTCAGGTTGCGGTACGCAAGCTTGAACTGCGCGGCCGCCTGCACGACGGCCGGGCTCTCGTCGACCGGCAGCTTGCCGCCGAGCGCACGCGCGGCATCGAGCTGCGCCTGCGCAGCCGCGAGATTCGCCTGCGCACCGGCCGCCGCCGCACGCGCGCGCGCGAGTTCCTCCGGCGCGACGATCTCGACCGACGCGCCGGAGCGCGCCGCGAGCGCGCGCTGCGCGAGCGACAGGTCCGCGCGCCGCGCGTTCACCGCTTCGACGTACATCGTGTTCGAGATCTTCGCGTTCGCGACCTGCCGCACGGCCTGCTCGAGTTGCGCCTTCGCCTGCGCGAACGCGACCGACGCCTCCGCGTCGTCGAGCCGCACGAGCGTCTGCCCCGCGCGCACCGTGTGCGTATCGCCCACCAGCACGTCGGTGACGGTGCCCGGCACCTGCGCGGCCACCTGCACGATGCTGCCGGCCACGTACGCGTCGTCGGTGTCCTCGTAGTAGCGGTCGCTGATCAGCCAGTACGCGAGCCACGCGAGCGCGGCCAGCAGCACGACCGCGAAGAACACGGTGAAGCGCTTGCGGCGCGTCGCGCGGCGCGCATCGCGTTCCGGGTCGTTCAGCGCGGCCGGCTGCGCGGCAGTATGAAGGTTGTCGTGGTGCATCAGTCGCTTTGCGTAACGATCAGACGATCGTGCTGGAAGACGGGTTTCGCCGTCGGCGTCGGGCTCGCCGATGCCGCGCGCGCGAGAACAGGCGTACCGCGAGGCGCCGCGCCGGGGTCGGTCACGCCGACCATCGACGCACGCGCCGCGTCGTCGCGCCGTGCGGGTGCGGGTGCAGGTGCAGGTGCAGGTGCAGGCGCAGGTGCGACACTCGCCGCACCGGTAGCCGGTGGCCCGGCAACGCGCTCCGGGCGCGCGTCGTTCGACGTACCCGCCGCCGCAGCCCGGCTCGCGGCCGCAGCGGTCGCAGCACCGCGCCTCGCCGCCCCGCTGCGCGCCTGATGCACGGCCGGCGCCTGCGCCACCGTTGCGCCTGCGTCGAACCCGCCGCCCAGCGCACCGATCAGCGCGACGCGCAGCGTGCGCTGCCGGCCCAGCGTCGCGATCAGTTGCGCGCGCTCGTCGATCAGCGTGAGATCCGCGACGTCGACGTCCTTCTGCATCAGCACCCCGCGCCGGTGCCGGTCGGCCGCGATCTGCACGATCTTCTGCGCGGCGTTCACCGCGTCCTGCTGTTGCGCGACGAGCGTCTGCGCGGTCTGCAGCGACGTGACGAGCTGCGCGACCTGCCCGAGCGCGTCGTCGACGGCCTTGTTGTACAGGCCGATCGCAACGTCCGCCTGCGCGACGTCCGCGCCGAGCTTCGCCTTCAGCCGCCCGCGATCGAAGATCGGCAGCGACACCGCCGGGCCGACCGAGCCCGCGAGCGCGTCGCGCTTGAACAGCGACGCGGGCGCCAGCGCGAACACGCCGCCGAGCGCGACGAGGTTCACGTCCGGATAGAACTCCGCGCGCGTCGCGTCGGCGCTCGCATACGCGGCCTCGACGCGCAGCCGCGCGGCGACGATGTCGGGCCGGCGGCCGAGCAGGTCGGCCGGCAGCCGCGCGGGCAGCGGCGCATCGCCGAGCTTGCCGACGCGCGGGCGCTGCAGCGCGAGGCCGCGCTCGGGGCCGCGCCCCGACAGCACGCCGAGCTGCAGCTGCGCGAGCTTGATCTGCTCGTCGTTCAGCGCGATCTGCGCAAGCAGGCGGCTGCGCTTGATCGACGCGTCGCTCGCGTCGTACGCGTTGTCGAGGCCGCGCGCGGTGCGCTCGCGCAGCACCGTCGTCACCCGCTCGCTCACCTTCTGCTTCTGCTGCAGCAGGTCGCGCGCCGCATACGCCTCGTCGAGCCGGCAGTACACGGTGACGATCGCCGTCGACAGCGTGAGGCGCACCTGTTCGGCCTCGACGCGCGCGGCATCGCGCAGCGACATCAGGCTCTTCGTCGCGGCCTTGTTCCTGCCCCACAGGTCGAGCTGGTACGTGAGCCCGACGAACACCGACGACGGCGACACGACCGGATCGCCGAAGATCTGCACCGGCACCTTGTAGCCGCCCACCGACACGTCGGCGATGTCGCCCGGCTGCGGCATGCGCGCGCGGCTGACCGTCGCGCCGGCGGTGCCGGTCAGCCCGGTCAGCGAATCGAACTGCTGCAGCTGCGCCTGCGCGATCCGCAGCCGCGCCTGTGCGACCTGCAGGTCGGGGTTCTGCTGCAGCGCGTCGGCGATCAGCTGGTCGAGCTGCGGATCCTGGAATTGCGCGACCCAGTCCGGCGCGGGCCATGCGCCGCCGGCGCCCGGGCCCACCGTGTGCGCGAGCGCGTCGTCGGCCGGTGCGCGCAGCGACAGTGAAGGCAGGAATCCTGACGGCGCGCAACCGCCCAGCGCAAACGAAATAACCAGTGAAGCGGCTATCTTGCCGGTTCTCGACATCGAACGTCGCATCGTCGCCCTCACCCTTGCCGCACGCGCGGCACGCGCGCGGCGAGCCGCGGGCGCGTGCGCTCGAGCGGGCCGAGCCGGCCGAACAGGCCGTCGGCGATGCCGAGCAGGATGCCGCCGAGCTTCGCGCGCTTGTCGCGCTCGACGAGCGCGATCTGCACGATCTGCCACAGCGTCAGCAGGTTCGGCACGATCGCAACCGGAAAGCGCAGCCCGTACTGGATGCCGAGCTGCACGCCGTTGCGCGCGCTGTAATAGCGCCGCTGCCACGGATGATTCATCGACGTCATCTCGAACGGGCCGAACGCGTGGCGCTGCTTCGCGCCGATCCGGTGCGACAGCACCAGCGACGGCACGACGTAGAGCGGCACGTTGCGCGCCAGCGCGCGGAAGCTGTATTCGGTGTCGACGTGATCGATCACGAGCGTCTCGTCGAACGGGCCGAGCGTGTCGTAGGCATCGCGCGACACGACGCAGCCCGACGAAATCAGGAACGCGCAGCGCTGCAGCGGCGCGCCCGGCTCGATGCGCAGGCGCCGCAGCGTGATGCCGTTGGTCGACAGCTCGGGCAGGAAGCTGCGCGCGTTCTCGTCGAACACGCGCGGCCCGGCGAGGAACGCGCGGTGCGCGAGCCCCGCGCACACGTCGCGCATGGCCGGGAAGAACGCGGCCGGCACCGCCGAATCCTGGTCGAACAGCGCGACCGCATCGACGCGTTCGCGAAACAGCGCCGCGAGCCCCGCGTTGAACGCGCCCGCGATCCCGCCGCGATTGCCGTGATGCAGCAGCGCGATGCCGTCGCGCGTGCAGACGTCGCGCGCCTGCGCGTCGGGCTGCGGCGTGTTGTCGACGACGAGCAATGCGTCGCACGCGCGCCGCAGTGCGCCGAGCGCCGCGAGCTGCGCGTCGGTCGGGTGGTAGAGAATCACGAGCGCGCCGAGTGCCGCCATGTTGCCTCCTACGAGCAATCAATGTCCAAAGGACGCCGCCGCGCCCCGCTTCGGCCGGGTGAGCCACATCATCGCGGCGAGCACGACGCACGTCATGCTCGCCATCCAGAACATGTCGCCCGTCGCCATCATGTATGCCTGCTGCATCACGACGCGGTTCAGCGTCGCCAGCTCGCGCACGCCGTCGATGCCCATCGCGTTGAGCGCGTGCACGAAGCGCTGCGTGTTCGCCGCGGCCTGCGTGACCGACTGCGACACGACGTCGTAGTGATAGGTCGCGCGGTTGTCCCACAGCGTCACGCTCATCGCGGTGCCGAACGCGGCCGACAGCGTGCGCAGGAAGTTCGACAGGCTCGACGCGGCCGCGAGCTTGTCGTCGGGGATGCGCGACAGCGTCGCCGCGGTCAGCGGAATGAAAAAGCACGGCAGCCCGATGCCCTGGATCAGCCCCGGTGCGACGACCTGCGCGAACGTCATGTTCAGCGTGAAGTGCGCGTCCCACGCGAGCACGCCCGCGAACACCAGGAAGCCGAATGTCGCGAGCACGCGCGCGTCGAAGCGGTGCGCATGCAGGCCGACGAGAATCGAGAACACGAGCGCGAGGATGCCGAGCGGCGCGGTCGCAAGCCCCGCATGGAACGCGTTGTAGCCCATCACCGCCTGCAGCCACAGCGGGAACACCACGCCCACCACCGAGAAGCTCATCATCCCGAGCGAGATGATCAGCACGCAGAACGAGAACGTGCGATCGCGGAACAGGCTCAGCTCGACGACCGGATGCGCCTCGCCCGCTTCCCAGATCAGCAGCGACACGATCGCGAGCGCCGCGACGATCGCGAGCGTGACGATCAGCGGCGAGCCGAACCAGCCCTTGTCGTGGCCGAGGTCGAGCATCGCCTGCAACGCGCCGACGCCGACCACGAGCAGCACGATGCCCGGCACGTCGACCGGGCCGGCCGCGCCGCGCTGCGCGTCGGGCCGCAGCATCGCGGTGCACACCGCGAACGAGAAGATGCCGATCGGCAGGTTGATCAGGAAGATCCACGGCCACGAGAAGCTGTCGATGATCCAGCCGCCGACCACCGGCCCGAAGATCGGCGCGAGCAGCACCGTCATCGCCCACAGCGCAAGCGCGACGGTGCGCTTGTCGGCCGGGAACGCGCGCAGCAGGATCGTCTGCGACAGCGGCACCATCGGCCCCGAGAACAGCCCCTGCAGCGCGCGGCACACGACCAGCACGTGCAGGTCGCGCGCGAGCCCGCACAGCAGCGACGTCAGCGTGAACAGCAGCACCGCGCCGACGAACAGGCGCAGCTCGCCGACGCGGCGCGCGAGCCAGCCGGTGAGCGGCACCGCGATCGCGGCGGCGACCGAATACGAGCTGATCACCCACGTGCCCTGGCTGTTCGACACGCCGAGGCTGCCCGAGATCGCCGGCACCGCGACGTTCGTCACGGTCGAATCGAGCACCTCGATGAAGGTCGCGAGCGACAGCGCGAACGTCAGCAGCGCGAGGCGCGCGCCGCGCAGCGGCCGCGTGGATGCCTCTGCCGCGGCGGGGCTTGCCGGCGCGGCATGCGCATCACGAAGCGGCGATGCTGTGCTCATGCGCTTGCCGCCGCGGCGGCCGGTGCGGAACGCGCGCCCGCGCGCCCCTGCGCCGGCACGAACCGTTCGATGAAATCCGCCGCGCGCGCGCAGCCGTCCGGCGCGGCGGCGAGCGCCGCACGCGCCCGCGCGCCGTGCGCGGCGAACGCGGGATCGTCGAGCACGCGTGCGAGCGCCGCGCCAAGTCGCGCACCATCGACCGGGCCATCGAGCCGCACGCCGCAGCCGCTCGCGGCGACGCGCTGCGCGTTGTCGAACTGGTCGTGCGCGAACGGCGTCACCACCTGCGCAATGCCGGCCTCGTACGCGAGCGCCGCGGTGCCGATGCCGCCGTGATGCACGAGCGCGCGGCAGCGCGGCAGCAGCGTGCGCATCGGCACGAAGCGCCGCACGAGCAGCGATGCGCCGCCCGCCGGCACATCGCCCGGCGTCAGCAGGATGCCGCGCGCGCCGGTGATGCGCAGCGCCTCGCTCGCCGCGCGTGCATACGCCGCGTGATCGACGCGCGTCGAGCCGGCCGTGAACACGACCGGCGGCGCGCCCGCCGCGAGGAACGCGTCGAGCCCGGCGTCGCCCGCCGGTTCGCCGACGTCGTTGAACAGCGGAAAGCCGCTTTGCAGATGATTCACGGGCCAGTCCGGCTGCGGCCGCGCGAACCAGTCGGGAAACAGGCACAGCACGCCGTCGGTCGAATGCAGCCAGCGGCCGAGCACGCGCCGCGCGGGCGGCAGCCCGAGATCCGCACGCACCGCGTTCAGCGCGGGGCCGCACACGCGGTCGAGCGCGGCGCGCTCGATCAGCGTCATCAGCGCGGCCTTGACCGGCAGCGGCCAGCGCGCGGGAATCGTCAGGCGCGGATGCGTCGGCGGCGCATGCGCGGACAGCAGCGTCGACGGCGACACCTGCACCGACACGTACGGCGTGCCGTGCAACTCCTGCATGAAGCGCGCGGAGAAGGCCCACAGCGTGCCGACCAGCACGGTGTCGGCGTCCGTCAGCGCGCGCAGCGCGTCGTAATGCGGCCGCAGCACCGGCGCGATCACCTGCCACAGCGTGCGGAACGACGTGCGCGGATCCCACAGCGCGGGGTTCGCCATCGCCGCGTCGTACTCGGCCGCGGTGCCGACCGGCACGAACGCGAAGCCGCAGCGCCGCACGGCTGCCTCGAACGGCGGATGCGTGCAGAACACGACCTGATGGCCGCGCACCGCGAGCGCGCGCGCGACGCCGAGCAGCGGATGCACGTCGCCCGCCGAGCCGATCGCCGTCACGATCACCTTCGCCATCGCGCGCCTCGCGGGAGTCAGTAGAAGCCGGGGATCAGCGCCGCGACTTCGCGGCGGTACTGCGCATAGGCCGGCCCGAAATGGCCGGTCAGCCAGCTCTCCTCGACGCGCACCTTGTACGCGAGCGACGCGAACACCAGCAGCACGCCGAGCACGCCGCGCCACTCGCCGCCGATCAGCGCGGCGCCGGCGAGCGCGAGCAGGCAGCCCGTGTAGATCGGGTGCCGCACGAGCGCGTACGGGCCGGTGCGAATCAGTTCGTGATCGGCCTTCAGCGTGACGGACACGCTCCAGTTCGTGCCGAGATGCCGCCGCGCCCACACCGAGAACAGCAGGCCCGCCACCAGCACCGCGAGGCCGCATTGCGCCTGCAGGCCGAAGCGATGCCAGTCGGGCGCGAGCGCCTGCCACGTCGGGTCGGGCAGGATGATCAGCGCGCCGCCGACGATCAGCGGAATCGATTGCAGCGTGCGCGAGCGCGACGCCTCCTTGCGCACGGTCGCCTTCACCGCGTTCGACGTGGCGATCCAGTACGCGAGCCACGCGGCCCACGGTACGACGATGGCGATGCTCTGAACGATATTCACGGCTGGCCTGCCTCGGGTGGAGTGGAAATCGGATGCGCGGAGCGGCGCGCGCGGCGTCACGACGACAGTGCGGGCATCGCCGTGGCGAGGCACGCGGCCGGCATGTCGGGCGGCATGCCGAGCAGCGTCGGCGCGGCGTCGCAGAAGAAGCCGAGCAGCTCGGCGCGCGTGCTGTCGCGCTGCGCGCGGCCTTCGATGTCGAGGAAATGGCCGGCGCCGGGGATCGTCGCGAACTGTGCGCGCGGCACGTGCGCGGCGAGCGTGCGGACTTCGGCGGGCGTCGTGTATTCGTCGAGCGCGCCGTTGACGAACTTCAGCTCGCAGCGGATGTTCGAGAACTCGCTCAGGTAGCGTTCGGGCTGCAGCGACAGGATCTGGTCGACGTGGAACGCGACCTGGTCCTGCTCGTCGCGCGGCAGGCGCGTGAGGTAGCGGTAGTTGTACAGCTTCATGATGCGCGGCAAGTAGCGGCCCACGGTGTCGTTGAGCAGCTGCGCGGCCTTCAGGTTCTCGCCGGCGGCGATGTGGTCGCGTGCGCGGGTCACGTAGTCGACCATCGCATCGTTCAGGAACGGCGAGAACGAGCAGATCGCCGCGCGCCGCACGCTCGGGCAGCCGCGCGCGAGCGCGAACAGCGACGCGACGCCGCCCCACGACACCGACACGAGATAGGTGGGCGCAAAGCGCTCGACCAGATGCTGCAGGATCGCCACCTCGTCGTCCTTCGTCAGGATGAAGCAGCCCGGGTTGTGCTGGCGCGACTGCCCCGCGTACGGCAGGTCGAAACAGACCGTGTTCATCCGCTCGCCGAGGTACTGGACGGTCTGCCCGAACGACGCCGTCGTCGCCAGCGCGCCGTTGACGAGGATCGCCGTGTCGAACGCCGGATCGAACACCTGGCGCTCGACGTAAACCTTCAGACCATTCGGCAGCGGAACCACGTGTTTTTCGGTCGGCATCGTCGTTCTCCGGGTGGATGCGGCGGTTCGGCTGAGCGCTTTGCCGCAGGTGCACACGCGCATGCAATGGCGACGCGCCGGCCCGCGGCGCAACCCCCGATCGCGCCACGGCCGGCGCACCGCACCAAATTCGGCGGCGTCGATTATTTCCTGCCAGTGCGGCGCCATACTAATACGCCGAATATTGATCACTCAAGCAGGTTCAAATATCCCCTCTACTCAACCCGGAAACGCCGTCGATTCAAATTTTTCGAGCATTTTTTATGGTATGAGCAAAGGTTTTCGAGGGATACGCAATCATTTTTCAATTACCTTTCAATTCGCTGAAAACTCGCATTATTTTCATTAATAATCAATGCCTTGTATTCCATACACTATCTCACGACAGCCTCACCCTCGCATCAATCATCTCCCCCGAACATTCTGCAAATTTCCGTACACCGACAAACATCGGTCACATTTACAATCTTTCGAAGAGGAAATGGCAAAAAATATCGAGGCGGCGACTTATAAACTTGCCGCCCTCTTTATCCGTTTTAAACAAACTCCATTTTATTTAACTGTCTTTCGGATCCGCTTTTCCGCAGTTGCATATCGCCGCGACCGCCCAATCGCACCCCGTTTTCCCTTGCCTTCGCCCCTCCGACCCCGCTTTTTTATTGATTGAACGATCAATAAAAAACCGCTAAGCTCACGGCTTCCATCGATCTGCCGTCCGGGCCCAGGGAGTCGCGATGCCGAAAGTCGGAATGCGGGAAGTCCGCCGTGCGCAGTTGATCGACGCGACGCTGCGCTCGATCGACGAAGCCGGCCTGCCCGGCACGACGCTCGCGTCGGTCGCGCAGCGCGCGAACATTTCCACCGGCATCGTCAGCCATTACTTCGGCGACAAGGACGGCCTGCTCGAAGCAACGATGCGCCACGTGCTGCGCGACCTGTGGTCGGCCACCACGCGCCGCCGCGTCGCCGCGCGCAAGGATCCGCGCGCCCGGCTGCGCGCGATCGTCGCCGCGAACTTCGACGACACCCAGATCAGCGCGCCCGTAATGAAGACCTGGCTCGCGTTCTGGTCGCAGAGCATGCACGAGCCGGCGCTGAAGCGCCTGCAGCACGTCAACACGCGGCGGCTCTATTCGAACCTGTGCGCGGAATTCGCGAAGGCCGTGCCGCGCGCGCGAGCGCGCGAAGCGGCCAGCGGCCTCGCCGCGCTGATCGACGGCCTGTGGCTGCGCGGCGCGCTCGCCGGCGGCCCGTTCGACACCCGGGCGGCGCTGAAGCTTGCCCACGATTACATCGACCTGCTGCTCGCGTCCGACTGACGCGGCGCGCAATCGCCCTCAAGGAGATCCTCATGTCCGTATTCGGTTTGCAGCGCCTCTACATCGGCGGCGGCTACGTCGACGCCACCAGCGGCAAGACTTTCGACACCTTCGATCCCGCCACCGGCGAACTGCTCGCGCAGGTGCAGCAGGCGAGCGCCGCCGACGTCGACCGCGCGGTCGCATCGGCGCGGGAAGGCCAGCGCGAATGGGCCGCGATGACCGCGATGCAGCGCTCGCGCATCCTGCGCCGCGCGGTCGAGCTGCTGCGCGAGCGCAACGACGAACTCGCGGCGCTGGAAACGCGCGACACCGGCAAGCCGATCGCCGAGACGCTCGCGGTCGACATCGTCACCGGTGCGGACGTGATCGAGTACTACGCGGGCCTCGCGACCGCGATCGAAGGGCTGCAGGTGCCGCTGCGCGCCGAGTCGTTCGTCTATACGCGCCGCGAGCCGCTCGGCGTATGCGCGGGCATCGGCGCATGGAACTACCCGATCCAGATCGCGTGCTGGAAGACGGCCCCTGCGCTCGCGGCCGGCAACGCGATGGTGTTCAAGCCGAGCGAGGTCACGCCGCTGACCGCGCTGAAGCTCGCGGAGATCTACACGGAGGCCGGCGTGCCGGCCGGCGTGTTCAACGTCGTGCAGGGCGACGGCTCGGTCGGCGCGCTGCTCACGGGCCACCCCGACATCGCGAAGGTGTCGTTCACGGGCGGCGTCGAGACGGGCAAGAAGGTGATGTCGCTGGCCGGCGCATCGTCGCTGAAGGAAGTGACGATGGAGCTCGGCGGCAAATCGCCGCTGATCGTGTTCGACGATGCCGATCTCGACCGTGCCGCCGACATCGCGGTAACGGCCAACTTCTTCAGCTCGGGCCAGGTCTGCACGAACGGCACGCGCGTGTTCGTGCACCGCTCGATCAAGGACGCATTCACCGCGCGCGTGCTCGAACGCGTGAAGCGCATCCGCGTCGGCAAGCCGACCGATGCCGACACGAACTTCGGCCCGCTCGTGTCCGCCGCGCAGCTCGACAAGGTGCTCGGCTTCATCGACAGCGGCAAGGCCGAGGGCGCGAAGCTGCTCGCGGGCGGCACGCGCCTCACCGACGGCCATTTCGCGAACGGCCAGTACGTTGCGCCGACCGTGTTCGGCGACTGCCGCGACGACATGAAGATCGTCCGCGAGGAGATCTTCGGGCCGGTGATGAGCATCCTCGAATTCGAATCGGAGGACGAAGTCGTCGCGCGCGCGAACGACACGCACTTCGGGCTCGCGGCCGGCGTCGTGACCGAGAACCTGTCGCGCGCGCACCGCACGATCCACCGCCTCGAAGCCGGCATCTGCTGGATCAACACGTGGGGCGAATCGCCGGCCGAAATGCCGGTTGGCGGTTACAAGCAATCCGGTGTCGGACGGGAGAACGGCATCACGACGCTCGAACACTACACTCGGATCAAGTCGGTGCAGGTCGAGCTCGGCCGCTACAACCCGGTGTTTTGAGTCACGAACAAGGAGATCCGTCATGACGACACGCGAATACGACTACATCATCTGCGGCGCAGGCTCCGCGGGCAACGTGCTCGCGACGCGCCTGACGGAAGATCCGGACGTCACCGTGCTGCTGCTCGAAGCGGGCGGCCCCGACTACCGCTTCGACTTCCGCACGCAGATGCCGGCGGCGCTCGCCTATCCGCTGCAGGGCCGCCGCTACAACTGGGCATACGAGACCGACCCCGAGCCGCACATGAACAACCGCCGGATGGAGTGCGGGCGCGGCAAGGGGCTCGGCGGCTCGTCGCTGATCAACGGGATGTGCTACATCCGCGGCAATGCGCTCGACTACGACAACTGGTCGACGCACAAGGGCCTCGACAACTGGACGTATCTCGACTGCCTGCCGTACTTCAGGAAGGCCGAGACGCGCGACGTGGGCCCGAACGACTACCACGGCGGCGACGGCCCCGTGTCGGTCACGACCAGCAAGCCGGGCGTGAACCCGCTGTTCGAGGCGATGGTCGAGGCCGGCGTGCAGGCCGGCTACCCGCGCACCGACGACCTGAACGGCTACCAGCAGGAAGGCTTCGGCCCGATGGACCGCACCGTGACGCCGCGCGGCCGCCGCGCGAGCACCGCGCGCGGCTACCTCGACCAGGCGCGCGCGCGGCCGAACCTCGAGATCGTCACGCACGCGCTCGCCGATCGCATCCTGTTCGACGGCAAGCGCGCGTCGGGCGTCACCTACCTGCGCGGCAGCGAGCGCGCGACCGCGCATGCGCGCCGCGAAGTGCTCGTGTGCAGCGGCGCGATCGCATCGCCGCAGCTGCTGCAGCGCTCGGGCGTCGGCCCCGGCGCGTGGCTGAAGGAACTGGACATCCCCGTCGTGCTCGACTTGCCGGGCGTCGGCCAGAACCTGCAGGATCACCTGGAGATGTATATCCAGTACCAGTGCAAGGAACCGGTGTCGCTGTACCCGGCGCTGAAGTGGTGGAACCAGCCGAAGATCGGCCTCGAATGGATGCTGAACGGCACGGGCCTCGGCGCGACCAACCACTTCGAGGCGGGCGGCTTCATCCGCACGCGCGACGACGACCTGTGGCCGAACATCCAGTACCACTTCCTGCCGGTCGCGATCAACTACAACGGTTCGAACGCGATCGAGATGCACGGCTTCCAGGCGCACGTCGGCTCGATGCGCTCGCCGAGCCGCGGCCGCGTGAAGCTGCGCTCGCGCGATCCGAACGAGCACCCGAGCATCCTGTTCAACTACATGGCGGAAGCGCTCGACTGGCGCGAGTTCCGCGACGCGATCCGCGCGACGCGCGAGATCATGCGCCAGCCCGCGCTCGACCGCTATCGCGGCCGTGAGCTGAACCCGGGCGCGGACCTGAAGAGCGACAAGGAGCTCGATGATTTCGTGCGTGCCCGCGCGGAGACGGCGTTTCATCCGTCGTGCTCGTGCAAGATGGGTTATGACGACATGGCCGTGGTGGACAACGAAGGCCGCGTGCACGGGCTCGACGGCCTGCGCGTGGTCGATGCGTCGATCATGCCGATCATCACGACCGGCAACCTGAACGCGCCGACGATCATGATCGCCGAGAAGATCGCGGACAAGATTCGCGGGCGGCAGGCGCTGGCGCGGGTGGATGTGCCTTATTTCGTTGCGAACGGGGCGCCGGCGCGGGATGTCGGGAAGGTGGCTAGGGCGCCGGAGAGGGTTTGACGAGCGCGGGTACGCCGCCAGGTTCTTGTCGTAGCAAACGCCGCTGACAGCCAATGTCGGCGGCGTTTGCGTTTCTGGTCCATGCCGATTCGGCACCACTCCTTCCCGGCAACGAAGCCAATCGCCACGGCTCGCCCCACGAAGCACCCTGTTCGCCACGGACTGTAAACGTTCCCCCGCCCTTGAAATCCGGCCCTTCGAGCCGAATCGACCACCGACCGCCCTGCCGATCCGCGTTTGTTCATCCAAACCGACTAATCGGCACGCGATCCACGCGGCTGTTGCGCACCCCGGCAAACCCCGCTCGCCGTTGCTAAGATAGCGATCCCATCGCTTCGACGAACACCCGATGCCACCTGTCCGCCGTACGCCCCGCCCTTCGCGCCCGCGCGCCGCCGCGGCCGCCCCCGCCGTCTTCCCTACCGGACCTCGCCCGTGAGCACGCCCCCGATCCTGTCCGTCTCGAACCTGTCCAAGACCTACGCGTCCGGGTTCCAGGCGCTTAAACACGTCAACCTCGACATCCGCCCGGGCGAGATCTTCGCGCTGCTCGGGCCGAACGGCGCCGGCAAGACGACGCTGATCGGCTCGATCTGCGGGATCGTCACGCCGACCGACGGCCGCGTGACGGTCGGCGGCCACGACATCCGCAGCGCGTACCGCGCGGCCCGCGAACTGATCGGCCTCGTGCCGCAGGAGCTGACCACCGACGCGTTCGAAACCGTGTGGGCCACCGTGTCGTTCAGCCGCGGCCTGTTCGGCAAGGCGCCGAACCCCGCGCACATCGAGAAGACGCTGAAGGCGCTGTCGCTGTGGGACAAGCGCGACAACAAGCTGATGACGCTGTCGGGCGGCATGAAGCGCCGCGTGATGATCGCGAAGGCGCTGTCGCACGAGCCGCGCATCCTGTTCCTCGACGAACCGACCGCCGGCGTCGACGTCGAACTGCGCCGCGACATGTGGAAACTCGTCGATTCGCTGCGCGAAAGCGGCGTGACGATCGTGCTGACCACGCACTACATCGAGGAAGCCGAGGAAATGGCCGACCGGATCGGCATCATCCTCGGCGGCGAACTCGTGCTCGTCGAGGAAAAGCGCGAGCTGATGCGCAAGCTCGGCAAGAAGCAGCTGACCGTGCAGCTCGACCGCGCGCTCGCGGCCATGCCGCCCGCGCTCGCGCCGTTCGGGCTCGAACTCGCGGACGGCGGCAGCGCGCTCGTCTACACGTACGACTCGCATCGCGACGACGCGAGCATCGCGACGCTGATCAACGCGCTCGGCGCGGCCGGGATCGGCTTCCGCGACCTGCACACCACGCAGAGCTCGCTCGAGGACATCTTCGTCAGCCTGATCGACAACCGCCGCAACGGCGTACACGAGGCAGCCCACCCATGAACTTCCATGCGATCCGCGCGATCTACCGCGCAGAAATGGCCCGCACGCGGCGCACGCTGATGCAGAGCATCATCGCGCCGGTGATCTCGACGTCGCTGTACTTCGTCGTGTTCGGCTCCGCGATCGGCTCGCGCATCAGCGACGTGAACGGCATCGGCTACGGCTCGTTCATCGTGCCGGGCCTCGTGATGCTGTCGCTGCTGTCGCAGAGCATCTCGAACGCGTCGTTCGGCATCTATTTCCCGCGCTTCACCGGCACGATCTACGAGATCCTGTCCGCACCCGTGTCGTACTGGGAAATCGTGATCGCATACGTGGGCGCGGCCGCGTCGAAATCGATGCTGCTCGGGCTGATCATCCTCGCCACGGCCGGGCTGTTCGTGCCGCTGCACATCCTGCATCCGTTCTGGATGGTGCTGTTCCTCGTGCTGACGTCGATCACCTTCAGCCTGTTCGGCTTCGTGATCGGCATCTGGGCCGACAGCTTCGAGAAGCTGCAGCTCGTGCCGCTGCTGATCATCACGCCGCTCACGTTCCTCGGCGGCAGCTTCTATTCGGTCGACATGCTGCCGCCCGCCTGGCGCATCGTCACGCTGTTCAACCCGATCGTCTACCTGATCAGCGGCTTCCGCTGGTCGTTCTACGGGCTCGCCGACGTGCACGTCGGCATCAGCCTCGCCGCCACCTCGCTGTTCCTGATCGTGCTGCTCGCGATCGTCGCGTGGATCTTCCGCACCGGCTACCGGCTGAAGAACTGATGCGCGCACGCGTCGCGGCCGTGACGCATTTGGCCAAGCCCGCGACGCTTTTCCTCCGATGCAGCCAATTGTGGTCGCGTCTACTGAAGAGCAGAGGCCTTGAAGCACCCCGCTTCGAGGCCTTTTCTCTTCCGCAGAGGACGCCATGCCCGCCACCGCCTCCATCACGCGCGCCAGCGCGGCCGCCCGGCTCGAACGTCTGCCGTTCTCCGGGTATCACAAGCTGATCTTCTTCATCATCGCGATCGCGTTCTTCTTCGACTCGGTCGACCTCGGCACGATGACCTTCGTGCTCGGCTCGATCAAGAAGGAGTTCGGGCTGTCGACCGCCACGGCCGGGCTGGTGGCGAGCGCGAGCTTCTTCGGGATGGTGCTCGGCGCGGCGGTCGCGGGCCTGCTCGCGGACCGCTTCGGCCGCCGCCCCGTGTTCCAGTGGAGCATGGTGCTGTGGGGCGCGGCGTCGTACCTGTGCTCGACCGCGCAGAGCGTCGACGCATTGATCGTCTATCGCGTGCTGCTCGGCATCGGCATGGGCATGGAGTTTCCGGTCGCGCAGACGCTGCTGTCGGAATTCGTGCCGACCGCGAAGCGCGGCCGCCTGATCGCGCTGATGGACGGCTTCTGGCCGCTCGGCTTCATCACCGCCGGCATCGTGTCGTACTTCGTGCTGCCGCAGTTCGGCTGGCGCACCGTGTTCGCGCTGCTCGCGATTCCGGCCGTGTTCGTGCTGGTGGTGCGCCGGCTCGTGCCGGAATCGCCGCGCTGGCTCGAGCACGCGGGCCGGCTCGGCGAGGCCGACACGGTGATGCGCGAAATCGAGGCGAAGGTGATGCGCTCGGCCGGCGTCGCGACGCTGCCGCCGCCGGCGCGGCTCGCACCGGCCCCGGCGCCGCGCGGCCGCGGCGCGCTGCGCGAAATCTGGAGCGGCGCGTATCGCCGCCGCACGGCGATGGTGTGGCTGCTGTGGTTCTTCGCACTGCTCGGCTTCTACGGGCTCACGTCGTGGCTCGGCGCGCTGCTGCAGCAGGCCGGCTTCGAAGTCACGAAATCGGTGTTCTACACGGTGCTGATCTCGCTCGGCGGCGTGCCGGGCTTCCTGTGCGCGGCGTGGCTCGTCGAGCGCTGGGGGCGCAAGCCGACCTGCATCGCGTCGCTGCTCGGCGGCGGCGCGATGGCGTATGCGTACGGGCAAAGCGCGCTGTACGGCGGCAGCACGACGCTGCTGATCGGCACGGGCCTCGCGATGCAGTTCTTCCTGTTCGGGATGTGGGCGGCGCTGTACACGTACACGCCCGAGCTGTACGGCACCGGCGCGCGCGCGACGGGCTCGGGCTTCGCGTCGGCGATCGGGCGCATCGGGTCGCTGATCGGGCCGTACGTGGTCGGCGTGGTGCTGCCGGTGTTCGGCCAGGGCGGCGTGTTCACGCTCGGCGCGCTGTCGTTCGCGGCGGCGGCGCTCGCGGTGTGGGCGCTCGGGATCGAGACGAAGGGCCTCGCGCTGGAGGAACTGGCGTCCGGCGATGAAGCGGGTGACGGCGGGCGCTATGCGCCGGCGGTGGACAAGGTGTCGTGACCCTGCCGACACGCCGTCGGACAGCGGGCCGGCTGCCGCAGCCACCGGCCCGCGACGAACACCCGGGGCCCCGGCCCCGCTGCACGCCGCGCTTTCGCGGCTGACATCACCCGACGCTGAACACCGACACCGCGGTCCGCAGCCGCGCGGTCTGTTCGTCGAGCGACGACGCGGCGGCCGCGGCCTGCTCGACGAGCGCCGCGTTCTGCTGCGTGACCTCGTCCATCTGCGTGACCGCCTTGCCGACCTGCTCGATGCCGGTGCTCTGCTCGTCGGATGCCGCGGTGATCTCGCCCATGATGCCGGCGACATGGCGGATCGACTGGACGATGGCCGTCATCCGGTCGCCCGCGACGCCGACGAGCTGGCTGCCGTGGCCGACCTTCTCGACCGACGCCTGGATCAGCGACTTGATGTCCTTCGCGGCGGCGGCGCTGCGCTGCGCGAGCGAGCGCACTTCCGACGCGACGACCGCGAACCCGCGCCCGCCTTCGCCGGCGCGCGCCGCCTCGACCGCCGCGTTCAACGCGAGAATGTTGGTCTGGAACGCGATGCTCTCGATCACCGACGTGATGTCGGCGATCTGGTCCGACTGCTGCGCGATCTGCTGCATCGTCGCGACCACTTCCTGCACCGCCTCGCCACCGCGCTCGGTCGCGTCGGCCGCGGTCGAGACGAGCCCGTTGGCCTGCCGCGCATTGTCGGCGTTCTGCTTCACGGTCGCCGTGATCTGCTCCATGCTCGCGGCGGTCTGCTGCAGCGACGCGGCCTGCTCCTCGGTGCGCTGCGACAGGTCGAGATTGCCCCGCGCGATCTCGCCCGTGCCGATCGCGATCGAGTGCGTCGCGGACTGGATTTCGGCGATCATCCCGACGAGCGCCGCCCTCATCTCCGCGAGCGCCGCCAGCAGGCTGCCCGGCGCGGCCTTCGCCGCATCGAGCTGCACGTTCAGGTTGCCGGTCGCGATCGCGCGCGCGATCCGCGTCGCCTGCGCGGGTTCGCCGCCGAGCGTGCGCGTGATGCTGCGCAGGATCGCCCACGCGATTGCGGCCAGGCCGGCCGCGATGCCGAGTGCAATCGCGCCCAGCAGCACCGCGAACTTCGAGAACGCGGCATCGATGTCGTCGTAGAAGAAGCCGGTGCCGATCCACCAGTCCCAGTCCGGGATCGCCACGACACCTTGCAGTTTCGGCTCGGGTTCGCCCTCCGGGGTGCGCTTCACGAGCACGTCGACGAGCGCGAAATGTGATTGCGCCATCCCGGCGCGATACGCGTCGCGGTCGAGCAGACCATCGGGCGTGTGGTTGCCGTTGGCCTTGGTGCCGATGAACTTCGCGTTCGGGTGCACGAGATTGACGCCGTCGGCCGTCGTGACCCAGTAGTAGCTCCGCGTGTTCGTGTTGAGCCGGGAGAGCGCCTCCTTCGCCTGCTGCTGCGCCTGCTCGCGCGTCAGCGCGCCGCTCGTCTGCAACTCGCGGTACGCGTTGACCAGGTGCTCGGCTTTCGTCAACAGGATGACGATTTCCTCGCGGCGGCTGTCGATCAGCGCGGAGCGCAACGTATGCAGCGCCGTCGCGGCCAGCAGCACGACGCCCAGCAGCGCCGCCGCGACGAGCAACAGCAGTTTCGTGGAAAGCCTCATGCGCACGCCTCGATGTGTTAACTATCCGGTACGGATAACGACGTTCGAGACGAAGACTTGAGCGGCGGCACACCCGCGTAAACCCGCAATCCTGAACCCGCCGGGGCTTCGGGCGATCATCCATGCCCGTGGTCGAACCGACGATCGCGCAAATTCTTCCCGAGCGGATGTCGATTTCCGGCATCCTGATCCGTCGTAGCGTCGGAACTGCCCGTCGACCGCATGCGCCGTCGGCGGGCACCCGCCCTGCCCCTTTCAAGGAGAAACGAAAATGCGCGTGATGGTCATCATCAAGGCGACCAGCGAGTCCGAAGCCGGCCAGATGCCGGATACCGAGCTGCTGACCGCGATGGGCAAGTACAACGAGGAACTGGTGAAGGCGGGCGTGATGCTCGCCGGCGAAGGGTTGCACCCGAGCTCGCGCGGCAAGCGCGTGCGCTTCGCGGGCGCGAACCGCACCGTGACCGACGGGCCGTTCGCGGAAACCAAGGAGCTGATCGCCGGCTTCTGGCTGTGGCAGGTGAAATCGATGGACGAGGCGGTCGAATGGGTGAAGCGCTGCCCGAACCCGATGCACGGCGAATCGGAGATCGAGATCCGGCGCGTGTTCGAACCGGAGGACTTCGGCGCGGAATTCACGCCGGAGCTGCAGGAGCAGGAAGCGCGGCTGCGCGCGGGCATCGAGGCCGCGCAGAAGAAGCACTGACGGCAGCGGCGCGGCACGGGCGATGCCCCGCCGCGCCCGCGCTCACCCGCTGGCCGCCTTGCCGCCGACGCCGGCCTGCAGCCCGCGCGGCCACGGCGAGTGCGGCAGCAGCGCGAAGCTCACGTTCACCTGGCCGCCGAGGCTGGAAATCCGCATCGCGCCGGCGCCGCGGGTGCGGGTCAGGCAGCCGAGGTGGGACGACGCCGTGCCGGCCATGCCGAGCTGGCACGTCCACGCGAGGGTCGCCTCGCGCCGCCCCGCGTCGCTGAAGCCGATCAACCCGCTCCATTCGCTCGGCCCCGCGCTGAGGCCCGGCACGAATTCGGCATGACGAATCCCCATCGGCTGCCAGCGGCAGCGGCCCGGCTCGTAGCGGTCGAGAAAGAAGCGGATTTCGAAATGCGTCTGGCCGGCCGGCAGGCGGACGTTGTCGGTGATGAGCTGCGGCACGTCCGGTGCGCCGGTCACCCGCCCGAGCAAGGTCTGGGACCGGCAGCGCGGCTCGGTGGACGCGAAGTCGATGCCGAGCCACAGCTCGACTTTCGGATCCTTGCTGCCCTGGATGACGAGCACGCGTTGCGGATCGTCCGTCTCCATCGGGCGATCCGACAGCGCGTTGTGCTGTGCCTCGACATGCGCGTCGAAGCGCAGCGGCGGCTCGTCGGCGGACGCCCGGCCGGGGCCTGCGGCGAACCACCCGATGAGCACGAGCACGAGATGAGCGCGCGGTGACATGGCTCCCCCCATTTGGCGGTGCTTCCCCCGACCGGCGTCGTGTGTTGTCCCGGAGCCGCCCGACGCGCACGCCGCGCAGGCGTCGGCCCGGCTTGTGTCGCCGATGATCCATTGTGAGCGGCGGCCGGCGGCGCCGTAAAGCTGGGACGAACCCCTGAGCGGACGCGCGCCGCCTGCGCTATCGGCGCATTTTCGGCGCGAGCTGCGTCGACTCGCGCGCAAGTGCGACGAACGCCGCCAGATAGTCGATCGCGCCATCCGCTTCCCGCGTGCCCAGGAAGATCTGCTTCGCGATCCCGTCGCGGCCGAGCTTGACGGGCGTTACCGGGATCCGGTCCGCGTATTCGTCGGCGAGCCATCGCGGCAGCGCGGCCACGCCGCGCCCGCTCGCCACCATCTGCAGCATGATGTCGGTCGTCTCGATCACCTTGTGGCGCTTCGGCACGACCCCGGCCGGCGTCAGGAACTGGTTGTAGATGTCGAGACGGTCGGTCTCGACCGGGTAGGTGATCAGGATCTCGTCGGTGAGCTGCGCGGGCTCGACGTGCGTGACGCCCGCCAGCCGATGCGTTTCGGCGACCACCAGCACCTGCTCGTAGTCGAACACCGGATCGAAGCGCAGCCCGGGGCGGTTCAGCGGATCGGGGGTGACGAGCACGTCGATGTCGTAGCCGAACAGCGCGCCGATGCCGCCGAACTGGAACCGCTGCTTCACGTCCACGTCGACGTCCGGCCATTGGGCCAGATACGGCGACACCACCTTCAGCAGCCACTGGTAGCACGGGTGGCACTCCATGCCGATGCGCAGCGTGCCGCGCTCGCCGTCGGCGTATTGCTTCATGCGCGCCTCGGCATGTTCGAACTGGGGCAGCAGCCGGTTCGCCAGCGCCAGCAGGTATTGCCCCGCCTGCGTGAGCCGCAGGCTGCGCCCTTCCCGATCCCAGATCGGCGTGCCGAGCTGCTGCTCGATCTTCTTGACGGTATGGCTGAGCGCCGACTGCGTCAGGTACAGCGCGCCCGCCGCCGCCGTCAGCGAGCCCTGCCGCTCGACCTCGCGAATGATGACCAGATGGATCCGTTCCAGCATGTCGGTGACTCGCTTACCTCGTTCATGAAAAAATCTAATCGATGAATGAAATAATGCCATTTTATTTCATGAACCGGAAATCCTATCATCGCTGCCATCCCTTTCAACCACCGCTTTCAATCCACCGGAACGGCAGCCCATATGGTCAGCACACACAATCTCGGCTTCCCGCGCATCGGCGCCCAACGCGAACTGAAGTTCGCGCTCGAACGCTACTGGAAGGGCCAATCGTCGCGCGACGAACTCACGGCAGCGGGCGCGCAGCTGCGCCGGCGCCACTGGGCGCACCAGCAAGGGCTCGACCTCGCGCCGGTCGGCGACTTCGCGTTCTACGACCAGGTGCTCGACATGAGCTTCACGCTCGGCAACCTGCCGCAACGCGTGCAGGGCTTTCACGGCGACCCGCTCGACAACTATTTCCGCGTCGCGCGCGGCCGCTCGGCGCAGTCGGGCGACGCGCACGACGCGTGCTGCGGCGGCGTGGCCGCGGGCGAGATGACGAAGTGGTTCGACACGAACTATCACTACATCGTCCCCGAGTTCACCGCGGACACGAACTTCACGCTCGACCCGTCGCGGCTCCTCCAGCAGCTCGGCGAAGCCCACGCGCAGGGCGTGAAGGCCAAGCCGGTGATCATCGGCCCGGTCACGTACCTGTGGCTCGGCAAGGCGAAGGACGATTCGTCGCGCCTCGCGCTGCTGCCGAAGCTGCTGCCGGTGTACGGCGCGCTGCTGGACACGCTGACCGCGCAGGGCGTCGAGTGGGTCCAGATCGACGAGCCGGCGCTCGTCACCGAGCTCGACGACGAATGGCGGCAGGCGTTCCGCACCGCGTACGAATCGCTCGAAACGCGGCGCATCAAGCTGCTGCTCGCCACCTACTTCGGCCCGCTGCGCGAGAATCTCGCGCTCGCGTGCTCGCTGGCGGTCGACGGCCTGCACGTCGACGCGATCCAGGCACGCGACGAAGCCGCGACGCTGGCGCGCGAGCTGCCGGCCGAACGCGTGCTGTCGGTCGGCGCGATCAACGGCCGCAACATCTGGAAAACCGACCTGGCCGCGACGCTCGACTGGCTCGAGCCGCTCGCGCAGCAGCTCGGCGAGCGCCTGTGGCTCGCGCCGTCGTGCTCGCTGCTGCACGTGCCGGTCGACCTGTCGAGCGAGCAGCAGCTCGATCCGGAGATCCGTTCGTGGCTCGCGTTCGCGCTGCAGAAGCTCGACGAACTGAAGGTGCTCGCATCCGCGCTGAATCGCGGCCGCGCGTCGGTCGCGGCGGAGCTGGCCGACAACGCGGCCGCGATCGCGAGCCGGCGCGCGTCGCCGCGCGTGCACAACCCAGCCGTCAAGGCTGCGGTCGAACGCATCACCACCGCGCTCGGCCGCCGGCAGAGCCCGTATGGCGTGCGCGCGCCGAAGCAGGCCGCACGGCTGAAGCTGCCCGCGTTCCCGACCACCACGATCGGCTCGTTCCCGCAGACCGCCGAGATTCGCCAGGCGCGCAGCCGGTTCAAGGCCGGCGCGCTGGACGCGGCCGGCTACAAGGCCGCGATGCAGGCGGAAATCGCGCGCAGCGTGCGCGAGCAGGAAGCGCTGAAGCTCGACGTGCTGGTGCACGGCGAGGCCGAGCGCAACGACATGGTCGAGTATTTCGGCGAGCAGCTCGACGGCTATGCGTTCACGCAGTTCGGCTGGGTGCAGTCGTACGGTTCGCGCTGCGTGAAGCCGCCGCTGCTGTTCGGCGACATCAGCCGCCCGAAGGCGATGACCGTCGAGTGGATCACGTATGCGCAGTCGCTCACGACGAAGCCGATGAAGGGCATGCTGACCGGCCCGGTGACGATCCTGAACTGGTCGTTCGTGCGTGACGACCAGCCGCGTTCGGTGTCGTGCCATCAGCTCGCGCTCGCGATCCGCGACGAGGTGCTCGACCTCGAGCAAGCCGGCGTGCGCGTGATCCAGATCGACGAAGCGGCGCTGCGCGAGGGCCTGCCGCTGCGCCGCGCGCAGTGGAACGACTACCTGCAATGGGCGGTGGAGTCGTTCCGCATCGCCGCGAACGGTGTGCGCGACGACACGCAGATTCACACGCACATGTGCTATTCGGAGTTCAACGACATCATCGCGTCGATCGCCGACATGGATGCCGACGTGATCACGATCGAGACGTCGCGCTCGGATATGGAACTGCTCGATGCGTTCGACGATTTCAAGTATCCGAACGAGATCGGGCCGGGCGTGTACGACATTCACTCGCCGAACATCCCGAGCCAGGCGCACATCGTCGCGCTGATGAAGAAGGCGGCCGAGCGCATTCCGGCGGAGCGCCTGTGGGTGAACCCCGATTGCGGCCTGAAGACGCGGCAGTGGGCGGAAGTGGTGCCGGCGCTGACGAACATGGTCGCCGCTGCCGGCGCGCTGCGCAGCGAGTTGCGGTAACGTGCCGCGAGCGCCCCGCCATTCGGCGAGGGCGCGCCCGATCCGGTGAATTGACGTAGCCCCTTTCATAACGTATCGTTTTGCGACGTTACAAAGGAAGCTACCTGCCATGCATTCCCGTTTCGACCGTTTCCGCGCGACGCCGCTCGGCGCGCAGCTCGAAGCCCTGATCGGGCTGCCCGAACGCTATGCCGAATTCGCGGCGCTGTCGCGCGTCGGCGTGGCGGCGATCGGCGCGGTCCAGGACGAGATCGCGCAAAAATTCCCCGAGATCGAGGCCGACACGACCGCGCGCCAGTTCTGCGGCGCGCTGGTCGCCGACGTGATGCGCCGCCGCGGCCACGACGTCGTGCAGGCGCGCGGCCGCCTCGGCGGCGCGCTGTTCAGCTATGGCGCCGTGTTCAGCCCATATCCTCAACTGCTGCCATTTACCGACATCGTCGGCGAACTCGCGCGCATGCCCGCTGCTTTCGCCGCGTTCGCCGCGCGCGTGCCCGCGGCGCTGCGGGCGCGGCGCCCGGCCGGCACGGGCTTTTCGCTGGTCGAACACGCGTGCCACCTGCGCGACCTCGACGCGGTGTTCGCCGCGCGCATCGATGCGGTGCGCACGGCCGACCTGCCGGTGATCGCGTCGGTCGACGGCACCGCGCTCGCCGAGCAGCGCGACTATCTGCATCAGGATTTCGACGCTGCACTCGACGCGTTCCGCGCGGCGCGGCGCGGGCTGTGCGCGACGCT
Organism: Burkholderia stagnalis; assembly: GCF_902830275.1. Taxonomy (GTDB): domain Bacteria; phylum Pseudomonadota; class Gammaproteobacteria; order Burkholderiales; family Burkholderiaceae; genus Burkholderia; species Burkholderia stagnalis. The sequence goes on from NZ_CADESW010000008.1 coordinate 209,590, forward strand.
CGCCACGCTGACACTCGCCGAGCTGACGCGCTGCGGCCTGCGCGACGGCATCCGCCGCATGTCGCTCGACGAACTGGTGCGCGAGCTGCTCGATCACGACCGCACCCATTGCCTCGAACTCGACGAACTGCTCGCCGAACTCGGCCTGCCGCCCGCCACCGACACCACCCACCCCACCCCGCCCGCCGCATGAACTTGCCCACGCCCGTCGTCTTCATCCACGGCTTCATCGGCACCTTCGACGTGCCCGGCTGGCACGGCCCGCATCTCGCACCCGACCTGCTCGGCTACGGCGCGCACCGCGCGGCGCCGCCCGACGGCATCACGCTCGCGGCGCAGGTCGAGCAGGTGCGGCAAGCAATCGATGCGCACTTCGGCGGCGTGCCCGTCGACGTGCCCCGCCTGAACGGGCGCGTCGCGCCGCCCGGCTGACAAACCGTATGCGTCGCCGAAATTTGGCTGAAAGGCGCGGTTGTTAGAGTCATCCCGCATAGGGTTTCCGAGGAGGCCTGCCCTTCAGGCGGACACGACGAATGCGACGATCCCTGAACCTTGCGCGCGCGCTGCCGCTGTTGCTGCTGCTTGCGCTCGCGCGCCCCGCGTGGGCATTCCAGACACGGGTGGTCACGATTCCCAGCGCGACGATGCAACAATCGTTCGCGGCGACCGTCGTGCTGCCCGATGCGTACGTGCGCGGCAACCGTGGCGGCAACGCCGCCGAACGCTTCCCCGCCGTGTACGTTCTGCACGGCTCCGGCGGCGACCATACCGACTGGACCGCCAACACGCGCATCGGCGAGCTGGCCGACCGCTACCACGTGATCCTCGTGATGCCCGACGGCGGCCGCGAAAGCTGGTACCTCGACAGCCCGTTCGAAACGGGCAGCCGCTACGAGACCTTCGTCGGCAAGGAGGTCGTGTCGTACGTCGACGCGCATTTCCGCACCATCGCAACGAAACGCGCGCGCGCGATCACCGGGCTCAGCATGGGCGGCTTCGGCGCGCTGCGCATCGCGCTCGACCGGCCGGACGCGTTCGGCGCGGCCGGCAGCATCAGCGGCGCGGTCGACCCGCGCGCATGCGACGACGAGCCGCGCATCGATCACGTATTCGGCGACCGCACGCGCCATCCGTCGTTCTGGAACCGCAGCGCGATCGTGGAGAGCGCCCTCACGTTCGCGTATGCGCAGATGGACCTGACGATCGATTGCGGGACCGACGACACGCTGGTCGGCTCGAACCGCACGCTGCACGAACGGCTCGTCGCGCTCGGCGTGCCGCACGACTACGCGGAGCGGCCCGGCGGCCACACGTGGGACTACTGGGCGAACGCGATCCGCTATCAGGTGCTGTTCTTCGCGTCGTCGTTCCAGCGCAGCGGCTACGCGTTCCACCCGCGCACCGACGTCGCGGGCCGCGCGGGCGCAGCGCCACGCGCAGGCTGACGCCCCCTGCCGCGAATCGCGCGGCACGGTGTCGGCCGCGTTCGCGCGGCACGGTGTCGGCCGCGTTCGCGCGGGCGCTGGCGCCGCCGTCGGCAAGCCGGATAAGAAGGGGGGAATCAGTTGCGCCGGCGGGAATCCGCGTTCACCACGCGGTCGAACACTTCCTGCGCACGCGCCAGCTCGTCGAGCGCGCGATCGAGCCGGGACATCGCCATCGCGTATTCGGCCGGCGACGCCTCGTCGTCGGCTTCGCCGCGCACGGCGCGAAACGCCTCGTCGACGTTGCGCGTCGCTTCGACGAAGCGTTGCGCGGCCTCGGCCTCTCGCGAACAGATGTGGGTGGACATCGACACTTCTCCCTCAGGTTGCCGTATGAAGCAAGCCGGCGCCCAGTGTGCGCGGTGCGCACGGCGACGGGATGACCAACTGCGAACTGCCTGTCAATGCATCGGCCGTCGCGCTGCGCGCTTCGCGCCGATTTTCCCCCTCCGCTCGCCGATCCGCCACGACGAGATTGCAACAATGCCTTGCGCGCCGCTTATGCCCGGCCGACCTGCGGATGCGTGAGGCCGCCGAACGCGGCCGGCTCGCCCGGCGACAGGTCGAACAGATCCTGCGTGAAGCCGCGCACATGCTCGGCCGCCGGGCGCTTGCGCAGGCGCGCCGCGTGCGACGGTGCGACGTAGGCGGCCGCGGTTTCGATCGGCGGCACGTCGAACAGGTCGCGCGTGAAGCCGCGCACCTGTTCCGTCGCCGAACGGCCGCGCAGGCGCGTGACCAGCTCGACGAAGCGGTCGAAATCGCCGTCGCGGGTGGCCTTGTTCACATCGGCGAGATCGCGCGCCTTCAGCACGCTCGGCTGCGTGAGCCGCACGAAATACGGCGCCTCCAGCTCGACCGACAGCGCGAGCGGATAGCTCTTGCCCGCCTGCTCCAGCGCGCGCCCCGCGCAATCGACGACCACCGCGCCCTGCGCGGCGCCGAGCCGCTTGCCGCTGCTCACGCTGCGCAGCTGATCGGGAAACACGCGCAGGCGCGTGCCGATCGTGAGCGCCGTGGATGACGCGCACACCAGCGCGTAGTGATGCCCGCGCGGCCGCCCCGACGGCAGCGTCGCGCGGCTCGTGATGAAGGTGTGCGGCGGCAGCTGGCGCACCTGGCCGCCCGCATCGACCCACGCATTCCACAGCAGCATCTTCTCGCGCTTGCGCTCGGGCGCACGCGCGCGAGCGGCCACCGGCGAGAACAGCGCGAGCAGCGCACCCGTGCGGTGCGCGGCGATCTGCGCGCTGCTGCCGAGCGGCTGGTTGATGCCCCACAGAAACCGCCCGCCCCCCAGCCGGCGCTCCCATTCCTTGCGGAGCACCACGGCAGGAAGTTCTTCGCCGGACTCGGAACCGATCTTCGTCCAGCAAAACGTTCGGGGGAGGTGTTTCAGTGTCATCAACTTTCTCGGGATGCAGCAGCTTGCCAGCTTCAGCAAGTCATTCAATAGCCGTAACTGTATAGGTATAATGCATCGCATGGAAGCCCCGGATACTGATTTTCCCGTTGATGACCTGTTGCGCCGCTTGATGGCGGATACTCGCTCGTCCAGCGAAATAGCGCGGCTTTCCGGGGTCAGCCAGCCGACCGTGTCACGCCTTCGGCAGTCGAACGGGCGCCGCCTGCGCCGCAGCGCGCCATTCAATAAGCTATGCACTTTCTATGGTGTCGACATGCGTCCGTCGCGGCGCCGCTATAACGAACTGCTGCGCGACGCGATCGTCGACGCGTGGGACGGCTCCGACGAGCACGGGCGCGCGCTGCTGGTCGTGATCCAGGGCTTGAAGGATTTGCAGGGGAAGGCCGACGACGGATGACGCGGCGGGCGGGCGCCGCCGCAAGTGACGAGCGCATAAGAAGCATGCCGAACGGGCGGTGACGATCATGGGTCGTCGCCGCCCGTTTCGTTTTCGCGCGAATGAACGGCGGCATCGAGATGCCCGGCCTCGCCGCCGGCGAGGCGCGCAACCCGGAGAAGTCGCCGCACGCGTGCCGTTCTCCCGGCGAGAACATGGCGTTCTGTCCCAGCCGGCTATGCATCGCGCCGGAGGTTCGCACGAGCCACCCGCCGCCGGCCGGCACGCAACCGGCGGCCTCCGCATGACCGACTGTTGCCCAGCCGACGACAGTCCGTTCCGCGCGCGCCGGCTACCGGGCGCCGATACGGCCCTGTAACGTTGCGGTCGTGACGGCGCGGCCACGCACAACCCCACTCCCGAACCGGAAACCCTCATGGAATTCATGCTCGACCACGCGATCGACGACGCGGCAACCCAGGACATCTCGCATCAGATCCGGACCGTCGACCCGGATGCCGAGGTTCAGGTCGACCCGGCGAACCGCACGGTCCACGTCGATTCGTGGCTGTTCGCCGAGGAGTTCTTCGTCGCGTTCGACGATGCCGGCTACGCCGTCGTGCGCATCAACGACCGCTGAGCCGCGGCATCCGCCCGCCCCGTTTTCCATCGACGTCATCCTTCATCGGAAATCTCCCATGGCAAATTCGACCGTCGCCGCGCATCTCGGCGCGCTCCACTATCGCGTCACGCTGACCGCCGGCGCCCACACCCTGCACAGCGACGTGCCGGAACGGCTCGGCGGCGGCGACAGCGGCCCCGATCCGCACGACCTCCTGCTGTCGGCGCTCGGCGCCTGCACGGCGATCACCGTCGCGATGTATGCGCAGCGCAAGGAATTGCCGCTCGACAGCATCGACGTGCGGCTCGCGATCACCGACGAACGCCCGGGCGCGCCGACGAAGATCGCGCGCGACATCACGCTGAACGGCAACCTGACGGCCGGGCAACGCGACCGCCTGCTGGAAATCGCGAACGCGTGCCCGATTCACCGGCTGCTCACCGGCGACGTCGAGATCGACAGCCGCCTGACCGCGTGACGCGGGCCTTTGCCTTTGATTGCCTTTGCCTTTGATTGCCTTTGACCAGGAGATTCACGACATGGACACCCGCGCCGACACGCCGCAGGCCTCCCCCGCACCCGGCCAGCAGGCCGCCGAACGCTACCCGGCGCGCGCCGCGGAAGTCGGCGCGCTGCCGATCCACCGCGCACTGCCGAACCGCCTGCGCAAAACCGTCGGCGCGTGGTGCTTCCTGGATCACGCGGGGCCCGTCGCAGTGTCCGCCGACACCGGCATGCACGTCGGCCCGCATCCGCACATCGGCCTGCAGACCTTCACGTGGATGATCGAAGGCGAGGTGCTGCATCGCGACAGCCTCGGCTACGAGCAGGTGATCCGGCCCGGCGAGGTCAACCTGATGACCGCCGGCCGCGGCATCGCGCACACCGAGGACACCGTGTCGCCCGACGGGCGCTTTCATGCGGTGCAGTTGTGGATCGCGCTGCCCGATGCGCATCGCGACCGCGCGCCCGCGTTCGAGAACTACCGGAACCTGCCGGTGCACCGCGACGGCGGCTTCACGATCACCGTGCTGGCCGGCGCCGCGTTCGACCGCGTGTCGCCGGCGCAGGTGTATTCGCCGCTGGTCGGGCTCGACTTCGCGTCGGACGGCGCCGCGCAACTCGCGATGCCGCTCGATCCGGCGTTCGAGCATGCGGTCTACGTGCTGAGCGGCGACGTGACCGTCGACGGCGCGGCGCTCGAACCGGACGTGCTGCTTTATCTCGGCACCGGGCGCGACCGGCTCGACCTGAAGACCGGTGGCGCCGCGAAGTTCATCGTGCTGGGCGGCGCACCGTTCGAGGAAACGCTGCTGATCTGGTGGAACTTCGTCGCGCGCAACCCGGCGGAAATGGTCGCGGCGGCCGACGCGTGGCACGCGCAGCGCGGCTTCGGCGACGTGCCGGGCGCCGCCGCCCCGCGCATGCCGGCGCCCGCGCTGCCGCCGACGTGGAAGTAGGCGCGGCCCGAGCTACTGTTCGAGCCCGACCGCCAGCGGCCGCTGGTCGCTGCGGCCGTGGTCGTCGACCACCCGCACCGTGAAGCTGCCGGCGGTGCCCGGCTGCCAGAACAGCACGTCGCCCGGCGCGCTGCGGCCGACATACGCGTCGTTGACGAACCAGTAGAGCGCATGCGCGCTCGCGTCGGCCGTCGCGTTGAACGCGATGCGCGTGTCGCGCGCGTCCTTCACGCGCATCGCGTAGGTGCTGCCGCGCAGCGGCGACGTGATCCGCGGCGGATCGCCGTCCACCTGCCCCGCGTTCGCGCAATCGGGGTTCTGCGGCGGGTGCCGGCGCGGGATGCCGGCCTTCGCGAACACCTGCTGCAGGTCCGACGGCCAGAACTCGAAGATTTCGGTGTGCGTGCGCTTGCCGTCGTGCGGCGGGCACGCGGGCCGGCCAGTCGCGTCGTCGATCACGACAGGCCGGTGCACGGTGCTCACGCGGATCGGCGACGTGCCGGGGATGAACCACGTCCAGCCCTGCTGCGGACACCACTCGTTCGGCAAGTCGCCGCTCGCGAGGCAGATCCGCACGCGCTTCACGCGCGGCGGCGCCGGCCGCGGCGGCTCGGCGAGCGCGCGTTCGGCGCCCAGCGCGTCGACGATCTGGAAGAACAGCGGCGCGGCCGCATCGACGCCGACGAAGGCCGTGTTGCTCGAATTGTCGAAATTGCCGACCCACACGATCAGCACGTACGGCCCGAACACGCCGGCCGTCCACGCGTCGCGGAACGACCATGACGTGCCGGTCTTCCAGTACACCGGCAACTGCACCGGCTGCGCGCCGCTCGTCTCGTCGGGGCGCAGGTGCTGGCGCAGCATGTCCATCGTCATGAAGCTCGCCTCCGCGCTCAGCAGCCGGCGGCCCGGCGCGACCGGTTCGTCCGCGCGCAGCCGCAGCGGCCGGAACACGCCGCCGTTCGCGAGCATCGCGTAGAGGCCGGCCAGATCCTGCATCGTCACCTCGCCGCCGCCGAGCACGAGCGCGAGCCCGTAATGCTGCGCGCTCGCGAGCCGGCGCACGCCGGCGTCCTGCAGGAAGCGGTACAGGTCGGGCTGCCTGAGCTGCGACGCAACCCATACCGCGGGTACGTTGCGGCTGCGGTTCAGCGCATCGGTCGCGGTGATCGGCCCGAGAAAATGGCCGTCGAAATTCTCCGGCGCGTACGGGCCGAACGACGTCGGCACGTCGCGCAGCACCGTCTGCGGATGCAGCACGCCCTGGTCGAAGCCGAGCGCGTAGATGAACGGCTTGAGCGTCGAGCCCGGCGAGCGCCGCGCGAGGGTGCCGTTCACCTGCCCCTGGATCGCGCGGTCGAAGAAGTTCGCGGAGCCGACCAGTGCCTTCACGCCCATGTCGCGCGTGTCGACCAGGATCGCGGCCGCGTTGGCGATGCCGTGCGTGTCGTTGCGCGCGACATAGCGGCCGACCTGCCGCTCCAGCGCGCGCTGCAGGCCGAGATCGAGCGTCGTGACGAGCCGCGCGTCGTCACTGTCGCCGTCGCCGCCGCGGTTGCGCCATGCGGCGCGCGCGGCGAGCGCCTGGTCGACCGCATGCGGCGCGTCGAACGGCAGCGCGGCGAGCGGGCGCATCGCGAGCGGCAGCGCGAACAGCGGCTCGAGCGCCGCATCGCGCGGGTGGCGTTCGAGCCAGCGCGCGTACAGCCGGTTGCGCGACACCGTGAGCGCGCGATTGATCTCGTCCTGCCCCGCGCCGCCGCGCACGCGCCGCGCAGGGTCCTGCGGAATCACCGCGAGCGCGAGCGCCTCGGGCAGCGTCAGCGCGTCGGGCTGGCGATCGAAATACGCGACGCTCGCCGTGCCCGCGCCTTCGACGTTGCGGCCATACGGCGCGTCGTTCAGGTAGGCCTCGAGGATCTGCCGCTTCGAATAGAACAGTTCGAGCTGCAGCGCGCGCCCGACCTGCTCGAGCTTGCCGAGCGGCGTGCGCGTGTTGAGCCGCCACAGCGAGCGCGCGAGCTGCATCGTCAGCGTCGAGCCGCCCTGCGGATTGCGGCCGCGCACGTAGGTGACCCACGCGCCGCGCGCCAGGCCGTACGGGTTGAAGCCGGGGTGCCACCAGAACCAGCGGTCCTCGTGCAGCATCACGGCCTCGACGAGCTGCGGCGACATCCGTTCGAGCGGCACCCACAGCCGGTAGCGGTCGTCCTTCGCGAGCGTGAGCCGCAGCAGCCGGCCGTTCGCGTCGAATACCGCGGTCGACGACGGCTTCCAGTCGCGCAGCGCCGGATGCGGCCACAACCGGAAGCCGGCCAGCACCGCCGCCGCCAGCAGCACGCCGGCGATCACGTTCTGCCAGCGGTGCAGCCAGCGCGCGGCGCCGTGCAGGCGCTGGCGGATTGCCGAGCCGTCAGCCATGCGCCGGGCCGCCTGCCGCAGACGCCGGCGCCGGCGTGCGCGCCGCCGCCGTCATCGCGCGCGCCCGACCGTCAGCGTCGCGCCGCCCGGCGACTGCGCCTGCACGCGCCGGTCGTACATCGATTCGCCGTACGCAGGCGGCACGACGAAGCGGCCCGCGTTGCTCGCCTTGATCCGGTATACGAACTCGCGCACGTCGGTGGTCGCGGTGCCGTAGATCACCACGCGATCCTCGCGCACGTCCGCGTACTCCGGCTTCCAGCTCGACCCCGCGACGCCGATCGGCGAACGCCACGGCGCATTCGCGGCGGCGGCCGCGTCCGCGTTCTCGCCGCCGTCCTGCGCGTCGGTTGCCGGCGGCGGCGCGATCACCGGATCGAAGCCGCCCGGCAGCAGGTCGACGATCGCAACGTTGCCGACGTTCGCGGCGCCCGTCGCGCGGATCTTCAGGTGCACGTCGATTTCCTGGCCGAGCGTCGCCTTGTCGAGCGGCTTGCCGTTCGTATCGGTGTACTCGCGCACGATCTCGAGGCCGTCCTTGATCGCCTTCGTCGACGTGCCGCGGTCGTAGCCCGACTGGCTCGCGATCCACCATGCGGGCAGTGCGCTGCCGTTCACGATGTCGACGCGCGTCGCACCGGCCCCCCATGTGCCCGAACGCACGAGGTTCGCCTGGATCGACGACACGTCCTTCGGCGCGCCGCCCGCGCGCACCTCGTCGATCGCGAGCTTGTCGAGGCCGGTCGCGGTCGCCCCCGCATACGCATCGAGCGCGAGGATCGTCATCGACGACGACAGCGTGTTGTAGCGGTTGCGCGCGAGCGGCGCCGCGATGTTCTCCATCACGCGCGGCGACAGCTTGCGCACGCGCTCGGGGAAGTGCTTCGCGACCAGATACAGCACGCTCGCGTCGCGCGTCAGCGGATCGATGTAGTAGCCGGCCTCGTACGGTTCGCTGCGCGCCGCCTTGCGTTCGAGCAGCGCCTGCGGGCCCGCGATCAGCGCGGCCGCCTCCTTGTCCTGCTTCAGCAGCTGGTACGACGCGGCGAGCCACCCGGCCGCGAGATCGTTCTTCCAGTCGTTCGGATACGCGTCCTGCAGCCGCTTCTGCACGGCCGCGAGGCTGTTGGTCGTCACGTTGCCCTCGCGCGTCAGCAGGTACACCGCGTACGCGCGCTGCCGCAGCAGGTCGAGCGAGCCGAGCCGGTCGTTCGCCGCGAGCTGCTGCAGATACTGGTTGCCCGCGTCGAGCATGTCCTTCGGCACCGCCGCGCCGCGCTCGCGCGCGTCGATCAGCACGTGCATCGCATATGCGGACACGAACGGATCGGCGTCGGGCGTCGCGCTCCACAGCCCGAAGCCGCCCTGCGCGTTCTGCCGCGTGCGCAGCGCGCCGAAGAACTGCGCGGCCGCGTCCACGGCGGCTTTCCCGGCCGCTGCCGCCGACGCGGCCTGCGGTTGGCGCGGGCTCGTCAGCGCCCGCACCGACAGCCACTTCGACGCGAACAGCCGCGGCACGACCGCGCTCACCATCTGCTCGCTGCAGTAATGATCGAAGTTGACGAGATACGATGCGAGCCCCTCCGACAGCACGAGCGGCGCGGTCGAAACGCTCGCGTCGCGTGCCGCGTAGGCGTCGTACATCGCGCGCAGGTTCGGCACGCTCGCCTTCTTGCCCGCGTCGAGCCGCGCGAAGTCGAGCTGCGTGCGGAACGCGGCGGCCGGCCGCACCGCGACGTCGACGCTTTGCTGCGCGGCCTTCGCGCCGTAGCGCGCGCCGAACGACAGCGTGCCGGAGCCGAGCGTGTCGGTCGCCTTCACGCGGAACAGCACGACGCCTTCGCGCATCGGCGCGAGCGCGACGTTCTGCGTCGCGGGGCCGACCACCTGCAGTTGCGGGCCCGTCTTCAGCGTGACCGCGACCGGCACCGGCGCGTTGCCGGCGCCGGTCAGGTTGTTCGCGACGCCGACGCTCACTTCCGCCTCGTCGCCCGGCGCGAGCGTGGTCGGCACGTTCGGCGACAGCACGAAATCGCCGCGCACCGTCGTCGCGCCTTCGTAGGTGCCGATCAGGTCCGGCGACACCGACACGGCCATCACGCGCAGCCGGCCGTTGAAGTAATCGGGCACGGTGTAGCTCACGCGCGTGTCGCCGTTCACGTCGACGATCCCCGACCAGTAGACCACCGGCTTGTCGCGCTTGCGCTTGAACGGGTTGAGCTGGCGGCCGGGCGCGTCGTCGGCGTCGCCGCCCGGCGCGGCCATCGACATCAGCTTCTCGAAGTCCGGCAGGATCAGGTCGAGAATCTGCGACGTGCCGACTTCCAGCATCCGCTTGCGGAAGAAGAACTTCAGCGGATCGCCGAGCTTGTAGCGCGCGACCTGCAGGATCCCCTCGTCGACGGCGAACACCACGACCTTCGCGGGCTTCGCCGAATGCACGGTGAAGGTGGCGGTGTCGCCCGGCTTCACGAGCGCGGGCGCGTCGACCGTGAGCGCGTTGCGGCGCGCGTCGAGGTTCACCGAGAACGGCACGACGCCGTAGCTCAGCGGGCTCATGAAAATCTCGTCCGACGACGGGTCGCGAATGTACTGCACGTTGATGTAGCCGTTGCCCTCGAAGCCGGCCGGCACCGTGATGTGCTGGATCGAGCTCGTCGTATCGGCATGGAACCACGCATGCGCGTACACCTTGTCGCGCTCGATCGTGATCAGGCCGCTGCCCGCGTACGGCGCGCGGATCGCGATCTCGACCTGCTCGCCCGGCTTGTAGTCGTGCTTGCCGAGGCTCACCTGCAGCTCCGCGTTGCGGTCGAGGGAGCGCGACACGTTCGCGTCGCCCGCGACCGCGTACTCGATGCGGTTCACCGCAGTGCCGTCCGCGCGGCGGATCACCAGCGCGTAGCTGCCCGGCTTGTCGGTGCGCAGCGCGTAGTCGAGGCCCGCGGCCGGAATCGTCAGCGGCTTCTCGTCGACCGGCACTTCCTTGAGCCGCGAGTCGTACTTGTAGGCGCCGGAATCCTGCTTGGTCAGCACCGACACGTAGCGCTGCTCGACGAGCTGCGCGCGCAGGTCCTTCACGTCGAGCGCCTTCGCGCGCGGATCGATCGCGACGAGCCGCACCGTGCGCGGGCTGCCGCGCTTCACGTAGCCGAGATCGTCGACCGACTTGTAGCCGACCAGCCAGTCGTTGTTCGACACGAGCGTCTGCGCGTTCGCGGCGACGCTGCGCCCGCCTTCCGCCTCGAACGCCTTCGCCTGGAAGTAGAGCTGGTAGGTCGCGTCCGCGTACTTGTTCAGGTCGAGGTCGAATTCCGCATGGCCCTTGTCGTCGGTCTGGCCGTCCTGCAGCGTGGTCGTATAGCCCTCCTTCGCGCGCCGCGCGTCGAAGAACTGATAGCCCTGCCAGCTGCGGAACGACGGCCACACCGGGCGCAGCGTCAGCGTCGCGGCGACGCGGCGCTTCTCGGCCGGCGTGCCGAACAGGTTCTGCGCATCGACGAGCCCCTTCAGCCCGTCCGGCTTCACCCAGCCTTCGACGACCTGCTGCGACAGCTTCGCGTCGACCTTCATCCGGTCGGGCAGGAATTCCTTCACCTGCACCGTCGTGCTGCCGATCGGCTGGTCGCCCGGCTGGCCGTCCTTGACGATGTACAGGTTGACCGTCCATGCGCCGGTCGGCGCGGTCTCGGCCGTCGTGTAGCCGACTTCGGTGAAGCCGGTCGCGTCCACCGTCACCGGCTTGCGCTCGACCGTGATCCCGCGCGGGTCGACGATCTCCGCCTGCAGCGGCACGCCGGCCGGGCTGCGCGCCCAGCTCGCGGCGCGCACGATCAGGCCGATGTGGAACGGGTCGCCCGGCCGGTACAGCCCGCGATCCGAGAACAGGTACGCGGACAGCTGCCCCTGGCCGGTCGCGTTGCGCTCGCCGTCCACGTCGAAGCGCGAGAAATCGAGCTGGCGGTCGCGGCCGCCCACCGGCAGGAACGACAGGTCGCCGTCCTTCTTCACGACATAGAGCTGCGGACGCCTCTCGCGCTCGAGCCCCTTGAATGCCGGGAAATGCACGACACCGTCGGCGGCCGTGGTCTGCGTGAACAGCGCCTGGCCGTTGACCGCGAGCACCGACACCGTCGCGCCCGCCACCGGCCGGCCCGACCGGATCGACTGGATGAACACGTCCTGGCTGCCGTCGAGCGCGCGCTTGACGAGCATCCCGAGATCGGTGACGACGATCAGCCGCGTGTCGCCGAGCGCGCCGTCGCCGTCGCTGCTGTCGCCGTCGCTCGATTCCGCGCTGTCCGACTGGCTCGCATCGCCGTCGCCGCCTGCCGAGCCGTCGTCGCCCTTCGCGGCGTCGGCCTTTTTCTTCTCCGCGGCCGGGTCGTATTTCGACAGGTGCAGCAGGAACACGCCGCGCTTGCCGCCCTTCAGGTACTGGCCGAGATCGACGCCCTCGTAGTGCGCCTTGCCCGGTTCGCCGGCCGGGAACGCGCGCGTCTGCACGAAGCGCTCGACGATGTGATCCTCGCTGAACGAATACGACAGCTCCGGGCGCGCGTACGAGCCGTGGTTGAAGCTGACGAGGTGCTGCAGCTGGTCGGGCACGACGCGGCCGATCTCGACCTTCATCCCAGGCAGGTTGCGCGATACGACCGACAGCCGCTTGCTGCCGCTCATCGACAGCAGCGAGCCGTCCGCCATGAAGCGCAGCAGCTTCGGATAGTCGGGCACCGTGAACGCGCGCGCGACGGGCTTGCCCAGCAGGTAGCCGCCGGCGGATTTCAGGCCGTCGTCGATCCGCACGACCACGCGATCGCCGGGGGTCGCGTGGTACTTGAAGCTCTGCAGCGTCGCGTAGTCGCCCTCGGTCGGCACCGGTTCGAGCGGCAGCGGCTTCGACTGCTTCAGCACCGCGTCGCCGATGTCCTCGACATTCCATTCGTACGGCGGCGCGTCGTCCGACTGCTCGACGCCCGGCTTGCGCTTGGGCAGCACCCACGCCTTCGCGCGCGCAGCGAGCTCCGCGCTGCGCACGCCGTCGGACGCTTCCGCGACGATCACCTGCTCGGGCTCGTAGCGGTCGTTGTCGACGAGCGTCGGCGACACGTCGCCGATCGACAGGCTGTACAGCCCCGGCACGCCGACCGATGCGTGCAGCGCGTCCTTGGTGCCGTCGCCGCCGCGCGCGCTCTTCACGCCCTTGTCGACGTCGAGCCGCACCGACAGCGGGTCGCGCGGGATCTCGAGCGGCTGCGAATGCACCCACGCACGCAGCTTGTGGTCGTCGTAGGACACCGAATAGCGCAGCGGCGTCGTGCTCTTGCCGTCGCGGCCGACCAGCACGAGCCCGATGCGCTTCTCGAATTCGGCCGGATCGACCGGGTAGTTGAACTGCAGCGCGAGGATCGCCTGCTTCTGCGCGGGGTTTTCCGGGTCCTGGTAGAACTGGTTCTCGCCGAACTGTGCGGCGAATGCCGCGACGTCGAACGCGAAGCGGTCGTCGGCCATCGTCACCTGCGGCGCGAACGCCTCGCGCACCGCGAACCGCCCCTCGACATGCGCGCCGACCGGCCAGTCGGTGAGCGGCGTGAAGCGCAGCGTCTTGTCGTCGACCCATTGCCACCCGCCCTTCAGCGCGGGCGTCAGCGCGATGCCGCGCTCGACCGGCTTGCCGACGAGCTCGAGCGGCGCGGCCGAATGCGAAAACACGATGTCGAGCGGATGGATGGTGACCTTCGGGCGGCCGTTCTCGTCGGTGTCGTAGGTCGTCGCGGCAGGCGGCTTCACGGTGAAGCTCACCGTCTCGGGCTCGGGCGGCTTCGGGCGATGCTGGTACCCGTGCCAGCCGCCGGCGAGCGCGGCGCCGAGCACGACCGCGCCGGCCGCGTGCCACGGGCGGCGGCGCACCGTCGCGACCGCGAAGCCGGCCCATGCGGGCGCAGTCCACGACACGTTGCCGACGATCGGCCGCAGCACGCGGCCAAGCAGGCGCCCGACGAAGCCGATCGCGCGAATCGGCAAGAGCAGCAGGAAGCGCAGCAAGTCCATCTTGTTCTTTTCCTTGTCAGGGACGTGCTGCCGGCCGTGGCGACGTTCCCCGGAATAGTTGTCTGACGGCGCGGCCCGGTTGCGCCGTGGATGCTTCGTTCTGTGAAACAGTGCGACGAAAAAAACCGCCGTATTATCGGCCAGGCCGGAGTCGATGGAAACTGCGTCCGCGGTTTCGGGGCGATGCGTCGGATCGGCGCGACACGCTCGCGTGTCGCGCGATGGCCAGGCGGAGGAAAGGGCCGACTGCATGCCGGGCAGGCCGGCCGTGCAAAGTGACGCGGTGCGTCAGCAGCTCACACGTCGAAGGCGGAACGCGCCGTCACGCACCAGCCGGCTCCCCGGATATTCTCGAATCGTTTCCGAATCGATGCGGGAGACGAACCTTCTGCGCGTCAACGGCGCGTGCGGGCCCGTTCCGTCCTTCGAACGCCGGCGCAACGCGCTTACGCTGGCGCCACGATCGACACTGTCTGCCGCAACGAATTCGTGCAGCGCTGCGCATCGTCGAGGAAGCGGCCGAACGCATCGCTGTTCAGGTCGTCGTGGCTCAACCAGCGCGCTTTCTGCACCACGCGCTGGCGGAACGCAATGCCTTTCACGCCGCCCGCCTGCGGCGTCACGTCGACGTCGAACCACGGCGAATGCGCGGCGCAGGCGGCAAGCGGCCGGGCCGCCTCGACGCCGTCGAGCCGCACGTCGGTGAGCGTTTCCTCCTGGTCGCCCACGTACAGGTCGCCCACGTCGCCGTTGCGCCGGTAGTTCGCGAGCCGCTCCCACTTGTCGCGCCAGCCGGCGCCGCCGTTGTACACGTAGCCGCTCGACGTGCGGTCGAGCGCGCGCCGGTCGACGCCCTGCGCGCGGATCCGGTAGCCGCCGAGCCCCGCCTCGCTCGAGGCCGGCCGCTCGATGCGGCATTCGACCGGCTCGTTGAGCCAGCCGTTGCACAGGTGCTGGTCGACGGCGGTCGCGCCCTGTGCGTAGTCGGCGTCCATCAGCGACCACAGCAGGTTCCCGTTCTTGATGACGCTCACGTCGACGCGCGCGCTGCCGTCGGCCAGCACGCGCGCACGGTACCTGCCGTCGAAGGTCGCCAGCGGCGCTTCGGCCGCGACGCGGTCCTCGCTCACCGTGCCGTCGCGCTCGAACACGAACGCCCAGCGGTCCTGCAGATCGGATGGCGTACGGCCCGGCAGGTGCACGTTGTTGGTCGGATCGAGCCACCAGGTCTTGCCGTCGACCACCGCCCGCACGATCGCATGGTTCGGCGCGCCGATGCCGGGCACCAGCAGCGGCCGCGCATCGGCGCCGCGGAACACGAGCGCGGGACGCGCGTCGATGCCGCTCGCGTCGAGCATCGCGGCGAGCAGCACCGCGAGATCCTTGCAATCGCCATAGCCGTTCGACTCGATCTGCGCGAGGTCGAACGGAATGAGGCCGCGCTCGCTCGCGCGCCAGTCGCCCATGTAGCGATAGTGCGCGCTGATGAATTTCATCAGCGCGGCAACGCGCTCGGGCGCGGGCTTGCTGCGCGCCGCCGCGACGGCTGCCGCGGCGGCCGGCGGCAGCGGCGCCGCGAGAATCGCGTTGTAGCGCGCGGCGAACACGCCGAAATGCGCCTGCCGGTCGAGGCTGCTGGCGAGTTCGATGCGCGGCACCCGGCGCACGAGCGTGCCGTCCTCGTTGATCAGGTTGACGAAGCGCGGCGCCTTCAGCTCGACGACGAGCCGTTTGCCCTGCCGCGACGTATCGACCCGGAATGCATCGAGCTGCTCGCCGCGCCACAGGATCGGCCGGTCGGCCGTGAACGTGGCCCGATACGCGTCGAGCCGCACGGGCGTCGGATCGAACACCGCGCGCTCGTGGAATTCGGTGGCGTTCGGCGTGGCGGCGATGTGCTCGACGAGCGTGTACGTGATGGTGCTGCCCACCACCAGGCTCGGAAACGCGACGGACGTCTGCTTGTTGCGGTGAAAGCCGGCTTCCGGGTTCGGCGCGGTGCGCGTGTCGATCTGCCTGCCCGACAGGGCGACGCGCCGGCCGTCCGGCTGGATCACGGCGGCGTCCTTGATCTCGAGGCGGTCGTTGTCGCGGAAATCGAAGTCGAGCCGCGACAGTTGCGCACGCCCGGCCGGGCGCAGGATCGTCAGGTGCTCGATGGTCGTGCAGTCCTTGCTGGTGTCCGGCTGGATCCGGCAGGCGAGCTCGGTGCGCCGCGCGACAGGCGCCTCGTCGATCGGCTGCAACGCGGCGTTCGTGCCGGCGGCGGCGACGCACAGCAGCGCCGCGATACCGGTGCGCGTGCGCGTCGGGCGGGATCGGTAGGTCATCGGGAGGGCTCCTCGTTTGGGTGGTGGCGAGTTGGATACGGTCGTCGCATCGCATAGGCCTACTGATTTCGCTCGAGCGAAATGCGGACGCACGCGCGCGCAACGGATGGAGACGCGCCGGAATCGACGCTGACGACATGGCTAAAGAGAGGCGCGCCGCACGACGTGGTGTGCGGGCTTCGTGGCGAGTGTCGCTGACCGATGGCGATTGCATCCGGGGCCGGCGCCTCGAACGCGCCAGTGCAGGCGCAGGTGGATGCAATCACGCTGAATCCCGATCGCCTGTCTGATGAAGGACGAGCGATCCGTTGATTCATTAGAACTGCTTTGGTATTCGCGCTATCGAATGGTATGACGATTTAAACCGGGCCGATCGTATCAAAATCTTTCGAAGCCTGTCAAACCTGCCGGTTATTCATTTGACTTGAATTCACCTCGTTGCTTTGCAATTCGAATGAATAAACCCAATGCCGGCGGCGGCCGAATGTTCGCCTCTCATCCGGCCCGATCAAGATCGCCCAACCCGTCACGATCCACGCATTTCCATTGCCTAGAATCAAAGTTGTGTGCACGCCCATCGTGGCGTGCGGCACGGCCGGGTCGGTCATATCGCCCGCCCGCGAACCCGCCGCGCGTCAATCCTGCGTGGAATGCCGCGGGCAACCGGGCGTTGCGGCAAGTCTGACCGATCGAACCGCCCCTTTTTCCCTGGAGATCGTCATGAATACGGAAACCAGCGCCAACGTGCGCGCGTTCGTGCAGACCGCCGAGCAGGCCGGCTCGTATGTGTGGGTCATCGCGCTCGTCGACTTCGACGCGCAGACCGTCAAGCGCGCGCTCGTCTCCGAGGAATCGTTCGGCACGGCAGCCGCCGCGAGGGATGCCGGCGAAGCTCGCCTGACAGGCATGCGGCAGGATCACTGACGCAACGCACTCGCCTGCGGACCCGTCCGGCTTTCGCGCGCGGACGGCCTGAAGTCGAACGATAGGAAGAAATGGCCGGAAGCGGAGAACGATCATGTCCAAGACGCAAGCGCCGCCCGGGCCGACGCCCGCGGTATCCGTCGACGCAGGCAGCTACCGCGTCGTGCGCCCCCAGAACGCGAGCGACGTCATCGCGCTGCTGCGCCGGCACGATATCCGGATCGTCGACCTGAAGTTCACCGACCTGCCCGGCCTCTGGCAGCACCTGTCGATTACGCGCCCCGAAGTGCATGAAGGCCTGTTCGACGCCGGCATCGGCTTCGACGGCTCGTCGATTCGCGGCTTCCAGGAGATCCACGAATCGGACATGCTGCTGCGGCCGGACCCCGCCAGCGCGTTCGTCGATCCGGTGTGCGGCACGCCGACGCTGTCGCTGATCTGCGACGTCATCGATCCGGTGCTGCGGCAACCGTACTCGCGCGACCCGCGCTACATCGCGCAAAAGGCCGAGGCCTACCTGAAGCAGACCGGCATCGCGACGGCGTGCTATTTCGGCCCCGAGCTCGAGTTCTTCATCTTCGATTCGATCCGCTTCGGCCAGGACCAGCACAGCGGCTACTACTACGTCGAATCGGCCGAAGGCGACTGGGCCACGGGCCGCGACGAAGGCGCATACGGCGGCGGCAATCTCGGCTACAAGGCGCGCTACAAGGAAGGCTATTTCCCGGTGCCGCCGCAGGACACGCTGCAGGAGATCCGTTCGGAAATCGCGCTGACGCTCGAGCAGGCCGGCGTGCAGGTCGAGGTGCATCACCATGAGGTCGCGACCGCCGGCCAGAACGAGATCGACATCCGCTTCGCGACGCTCACGCAGATGGCGGACAACGTGATGATCTACAAGTACATCTGCAAGAACGTCGCGCGCCGGCACGGCAAGGTCGCCACCTTCATGCCCAAGCCGCTGTTCGCCGACAACGCGAGCGGCATGCACTGCCACCAGAGCCTGTGGAACGACGATCGCAATCTCTTCTACGACGCGAACGGCTGGGCGCTGACCTCCGACCTGTGCCGCTGGTACATCGGCGGCCTGCTGCACCACGCGCCCGCGTTGATGGCGCTGTGCGCGCCCACCACGAATTCGTACAAGCGGCTCGTGCCGGGCTATGAAGCGCCCGTGAATCTCGCGATGTCGCAGCGCAACCGCTCCGCCGCCGCGCGCATTCCGATGTACTCCGATTCGCCTGCTGCGCGCCGCGTCGAGTTTCGCTGCCCCGACCCGTCCGCGAACGCGTACCTCGCGTTTGCGGCGATGCTGATGGCCGGCCTCGACGGCATCGAGAACCGGATCGATCCCGGCGAGCCGCTCGACCGGAACATCTACGACCTGCCGCCCGAGGAAGCGTGCAACATCCGGCAGGTGCCGGGCTCCCTCGACGCGGCGCTGCTGGCGCTCGAAGCCGACCACGCATTCCTGCTCAAGGGCGGCGTGTTCAGCGACGACCTGATCCGCACGTGGATCGATTACAAGCGCAGGCGGGAAATCGACGCGATCCGCCTGCGCCCGCATCCTTGGGAGTTCTACCTGTACTTCGACATCTGAACGCACGCCATGCCGGCGAACGGCTCAACGCGCGCCGGCATGCGACCACGTCCCTTCGATATCGATCACCGTGCGCACGGAGTTCGCGAGGAAGCATGCGTCGTGCGCTTCGTGATGCAGCGCCGCCACCTCCGCGTCGGTCGGCGCGCGCTCGCCGGCGAACGTCACCGCCGGCTTCAGCACGACGCGCGTCACCACTTCCTTGCCCGCGTCGTTCTTCTCCATCGTGCCCTGCGCCGCATCGCGATAGCGCGTGACGACGAAGCGCTTCTGCGCGGCGATCGACAGGAACCACAGCATGTGGCAGCTCGACAGCGCCGCAACGTACGCCTCCTCCGGGTCGACCGCGGCCGGATCCGAGAAAGGCGCGCGCACCACGTGCGGCGAGCTCGACGCGGGCACCGTGACGCCGCCGTCGAAGCGCCATTCGTGCTTGCGGCTGTAGCGGTTGTCGGTGAACTTCTCGTCCGGTGCGCCCTGCCATTCGACTTCAGCGGTATACGTCGACATCCTGGCTCCTTCGTTGACAAAAATCCTGTGTGTGCGCGCCGCGCCGGCTCAGATCGGCGTCAGCAGCGGCTCGCCCGCGAAATGCCGCGCGGCGTTGTCGAGGAACTGCTGCACCGAGCGGTCCAGCGCCTCGGGCGACCAGCCGCCCATGTGCGGCGTCAGCACGACGTTGTCGAGATCGAGCAGCGCGTGCGGCGGCGCCGGCTCGCCCTCGTACACGTCGAGCCCCGCGCCGCCGAGGCGGCCTTCGCGCAACGCGTCTGCCAACGCAGCGGTATCGACAACGCTGCCGCGCGCGATATTGACGAGAAATCCGTTCGGGCCGAGCGCATCGAGCACCGTGCGGTCGATCAGGTGACGGGTGCCCGCGCCGCCCGGCGTCGCGACGAGCAGGAAGTCGGCCCACTGCGCGAGCGCGTCGAGCCGGTCGAAATGGCGATAGGTAACGCCGGCCCTCGGCGTGCGGTTGTGATAGCCGATCTCGAGATCGAAGCCGGCCGCGCGGCGCGCGAATTTCTCGCCGATCTTGCCGAGACCGACGATGCCGAGCTTCTTGCCGGACACGTTCGGCGGCAGCGGCAACGCATCGCGCCAGATGCCCGCGCGGGTCTGGCCGTCCAGCCGCACGACGCCGCGCACCGTGGCAAGCAGCAGCGCGAATGCATGATCGGCGACGCAGTCGTCGTTGGTGCCCGTGCCGGCCGCGACGGCCACGCCGCGCGTGCGCGCATGCGCGACGTCGATGTGCTCGAAGCCCGCGCCGAGCGCGCTGACGAAGGTCAGGCGCGGCAGCCGATCGATTTCGGCGGCGGTGAGGCCCGTGCTGCCGTTGGTCAGCACCGCGCGGATCGTGCCGCCGTGCTCGGCGATGGCCTGTGCGCGTGCGTCGGGGGTGAGGGCATAGCGCACGTCGAACGACGCGGCGATCTGGCGATGCGCGTCGTCGCGCATCGGGATGAGGATCAGCAGCTCGGGCTTCATGATGGAATTCGGCTTCGCGGCGATGCACGGCAGTGTATCGGAAGACGCCGGATCGCGTACGGGAGAACCGGCCCAAAACGGCGCACGCGGTTTGCCAAAGCAGGCCCGCTCAAGTAAGTTTCGGCGTACGCTCCTTTTCTCACAATGCTGGAGGTCGGCCCGATGAAACTTGCCCTGCCCGCCCGGATGCTGGGCCTCGCGTTCGCCGCCGCCGTCGCGGCGCCCGGCGCGCATGCCGCCGACGCCGTCGTGGTGTCGTCGAAGATCGATACCGAAGGCAACCTGCTCGGCAACGTGATCGCGCAGGTGCTGAAGGCGCACGGCATTCCGGTCACCCAGAAGATCGCGCTCGGCACGACGCCGATCGTGCGCAAGGCGCTCGTCAGCGGCGAGATCGACATCTATCCCGAGTACACGGGCAACGCCGCCTTCTTCTTCAACAAGGCCGACGATCCCGTGTGGAAGGACGCGGCGCAAGGCTACGACACCGCGAAGAAGCTCGACTACGCGGCCAATCGCCTCGTGTGGCTCACGCCGTCGCCCGCGAACAATACGTGGGGCGTCGCGGTGCTCGCGCCGCTCGCACAGGCGCAGCGCCTGAAAAGCTTTTCCGATTTCGGCAAATGGGTGGCCGGCGGCGGCAAGCTGAAGCTCGCGGCGTCCGCCGAGTTCGTCAACAGCGCGTCCGCGCTGCCGTCGTTCGAGAAGGCGTATGGCTTCAAGCTGAAGCCCGACCAGCTCGTCGTGCTGTCCGGCGGCGACACGGCGGCCACCATCAAGGCCGCCGCGAACCAGACCGACGGCGTGAACGCGGCGATGGTCTACGGCACCGACGGCGGGATCGCGGCCAGCGGCCTCGCGGTGCTCGACGACGACAAGCACGTGCAGCCCGTCTATGCGCCGACGCCGGTGATTCGCGAAGCGGTGCTGAAAGCGCATCCGCAGATCGCCGACTACCTGAAGCCGGTGTTCGCGAGCCTCGACCTGAAGACGCTGCAGACGCTCAACAGCCGCATCCAGATCAACGGCGAGCCGGCCGCGGGCGTCGCCGCGCAGTACCTGAAGGCGAAGGGCTTCGTGAAATGACGGCGCGCGCGGCCGCCTCCGCGCGACGCCTCGCGGCCGACCGGGTCGGCATCCTGATCGGCGCGCTGACGATCGGCGCGGTGCTGTTCGCGCCGTTCGTCGTGCTGCGGCCGAACCGGATCGCGGCAGGCGCCGGGCTCCCGCTGCTCCATGCCTTGCCGGGCGCGCAAGCCAGCGCGCTCGCCGCGCTGTGGATCGCCGCCGCACTGTGGACGATGACGGCGAGCCGGCCCGCGTGGCGCCTCGCCGTCGGTTGCGGGCTGCTCGCGACGCTCGGCTACGCGGCCGGCGCCGCCGCGACGCATCTCGTCGCGGCCGACGACGCGCTCGCGCGCGTGTCGCCCGCCGCCGGCGTCTGGCTGCTGCTGTTCGCGTGGGCCGTGCTGGTCGCCGATGCGCTCGCGCGGCTCGCGTTCGGCCCGTGGCGGCGGCTCGCCGCGCTCGCGCTCGCCGTCGCGGCGCTCGCCGTGCCGCTCGCGACCGGCTGGTGGGACGGGCTCTCCGTGATGCGCGAATACGCGGTGCGCGGCGACGACTTCTGGCGCGAGGCCGCGCGGCACGTCGCGCTCGCGGGCGGCTCGGTCGCGGCCGCGCTGGTCGCGGGCCTGCCGCTCGGCATCGCGTGCGCGCGCGTCGACGCGGTGCGCGCGGCGGTGATGCCGGTGCTCAATGTCGTTCAGACGATCCCGAGCATCGCGATGTACGGGCTGATGATGGCGCCGCTCGGCATGCTCGCCGCGCACGTGCCGCTCGCGGCCTCACTCGGCGTGCGCGGGATCGGCGTCGCGCCGGCCGTGCTCGCGCTGTTCCTGTATTCGCTGCTGCCGATCGCCTCGAGCGTCGCGGTGGGCCTGCAGCAGGTGCCGCCGCAAGTAACCGAAGCCGCGCGCGCGATGGGCATGACGGGCGCGCAGCGCCTGCTGCGGGTCGACCTCGTGCTCGCGCTGCCGGTAATCCTGAGCGGCGTGCGCATCGTGCTCGTACAGAACATCGGCCTGACCGCGGTGGCCGCGCTGATCGGCGGCGGCGGTTTCGGCACCTTCATCTTCCAGGGGATCGGGCAATCCGCCGCCGATCTCGTGCTGCTCGGCGCGATCCCGACGATCGCGCTCGCGCTGATGGCCGCCGTCGTGTTCGAAGCCGCGACCGCACTCGCGAAAGGACCTTCCGCATGATCGAAATCGAACGGCTCGGCAAGCGCTTCGGCGATCTCGTCGCGGTCGACGACGTGTCGCTGACGATGCGGCGCGGCACGATCACCGCACTGGTCGGCGCGTCGGGCAGCGGCAAGTCGACGCTGCTGCGGATGATCAACCGGCTGATCGCGCCGAGCGCGGGCACCGTGCGCATCGACGGCGTCGACACCGCAAGCGTGCCGCCCGAGCAGCTGCGGCGCGGCATCGGCTACGTGATCCAGGGCCACGGCCTGTTTCCGCACTGGAACGTCGCGCGCAACATCGCGACCGTGCCGCGCCTGCTCGGCTGGCCGGCGGCGCGCATCGACGCGCGCGTGCGCGAGCTGCTCGTGCTTTTCAATCTCGCGCCGGACGAGTTCGCGGGCAAGCTGCCGCACGAGCTGTCCGGCGGCCAGCAGCAGCGCGTCGGCGTCGCGCGCGCGCTCGCCGCGGAGCCCGCGATGCTGCTGATGGACGAGCCGTTCGGCGCGCTCGATCCGATCATCCGCGGCAAGGCGCAGGACGAGCTGCTCGCGCTGCAGCGGCGGCTCGGCATTACGGTCGTGCTCGTCACGCATGACATCGAGGAAGCGCTGAAGCTCGGCGACACGATCGCGGTGATGGACGGCGGCCGGCTGCTGCAGGTCGCGCCGCCCGCCGAGATCCTCGGCCAGCCAGCGGCGGGCGTCGTCGAGCAACTGGTGGCCGGCGTCGACCGGCCGCTGCGCCTGCTCGCGCTGACGCCGGTCGGCGACGTGGCCGAGCCCGGCCGCGCCGACGGCGAGCCGATCGCCGCGACGCGCACGCTGCGCGACGCGATCTCCGAGCTGCTGTGGCGGGGCGTCGACGTGCTGCCGGTCGAGGACGCCGATGGCCGCATCACGCGCCGCATCGCGCTCGACGCGATTCGCGCGCATGCGCGACGGCCCGCATGACGACGCGGCCCACCGCGCACCGCCGGCGCGGCTTCGCTTCGCTCGCCGCGCGCGTGGCCGCGCTGGCGCTGCTGCTCGTGCTGCTGCTGCGTCCGGCATGGCTGCAAGGGCTGTTCGCGCCGTTCGCGGACAACGGCGCGCCCGTCATCTACGACCGCGCGAGCCTGCTCGACCTCACGCTCGCGCATCTCGGCACGGTCGCGCTGTCGAGCCTGATCGGCACGCTGCTCGCGATCGCGGCCGGCATCGCGGTGACGCGGCCGTCCGGCGCGGATTTCCTGCCGGTGGCGCGCAGCATCGTGAACATCGGCCAGACGTTTCCGCCGGTGGCCGTGCTCGCGCTCGCGGTGCCGGCGGTCGGCTTCGGCCTGCAGCCGGTGCTGATCGCGCTGGTGCTGTACGGGCTGCTGCCGGTCTTCGAAAGCACGATCGCGGGCATCGAGGACGTGCCGCGCGACGTCGTCGACGCCGCGCGCGGGATGGGCATGAGCGGCTGGCAGCAACTGGCCACCGTGGAGCTGCCGCTCGCGCTTCCGGTAATCGTCAACGGTATTCGCCTCGCGGTCGTGATCAATCTCGGCACCGCGACGATCGGCTCGACGGTCGCCGCGCGCGGGCTCGGCGACGTGATCATCGCGGGCCTGCAGACCGCGAACACGGCATTCGTGCTGCAGGGCGGGATGATCGTCGGGTTGCTGGCGGTGCTGGTGAGCGATGCGATCGGGGCGCTTGCGCGGCTGGTCGAGAGGCGTGCATAGCGCTCTCCCTGCCAGCCCTTGTCATCCGGCCTGCGTTCCATATTCAGTCACCGCAGCCGGCCTGGACTTCAGTGGGTTTGGTACGCTCTGCAGCGGCGAACGGCGCCTGGGCTCATCCGTCGCTCCCACAACGTTCAACGTGTTGCCGCGCGCCTCGATCTTCACCGGATCGGTTTTCTTCCATTGCTGCTTCGGAATCGTCAGTTTCCACATCGAATTCCTGCCCGGATCGCGGAAAAACGCAACCACGCCAACATGTTCCGTATCGCTGTGCATGGGTTCACTTATGCTCGCACTCGCATCCGGACGCAGCACGACGTCCGTGGTCGCAAGCACATCGGCTTTCAACACGTCGCGATCGTCCGCCTGCAACTGCGCGTAATCGAGCTGACGGAACGTCTGCAATGCTTTCAGCTGATAAATCCGCACGACCGTAGACAACGATTGCTCGGCGTCATTCGGATTGAGCGACGCTCGGCTGACGAGATCGATGTTCATCGTCTTCACCTGCGTCGTGAACGCCCACTTCGCCGCGCCCACCGTGCCATCCTTCACCGCCTGCCCCACCCCGCATCCCGCGACGGCAAGCATGGTCAGCACGACTGTGCCGGTTCTAAACGGTCGCATCATTCAATCGGTCCCTTGTTGTGTTGCCATTTCGATTTCGTCGCGTAGCGCGCGTGCTCGCTGCCTCCGGTCCACTCGCCAAGCTGCACACGAGTCATCCCGGTTGCCGCGGCAGGCGAGCCGGGCGGCGGCAGCAAAGTCGTGTACCCCAGACTGACCTGATTCGAATTCAGTTGCTGAGCCGGCATCAGCTCCGGTGACACATGCATTTCCAGATGCGCGCTGGCTTCGTAACCCAGATAAAAGCGCAAGAGCGCCATGAGTTCCCGGTGGTGGCCGCGCCCCAGCAACAGATCGACAACCGCCTTGCGCGTGTATGGCGTGATGATCACGCGCACCGTGTTTGCCCGATCATGGAATCCGCGCCCAAGCAGACACCCTTCACCGAGCGCGCCGGGTGTGGCCGTGCCCACGTGTATCCATACCGGATGACACTCCTCGACCGTCACCCGCGCGTCGGCCACTGCATGCCGAAGCACGCCGGCCAGCCCTTCGGCCGTACGCGTCTTCTGCCCCGCGAGTCCGAGCATCGACAGCAATTTTCGGGCGCCGACGGCCTGCGCGATCTCCGATTCACCCATGCCAAGCCCTGCGAAGCTCAACAAGCAACGCGAAACGGTATCGGTGCCTCCACGCCTGAATCCGGCTGGATAGCGGTATTTGCGCCACACCCGGTAGTACTGCGTGACGATGCGATGATGGAACAGATCGAGAAACCCCGACATCGGCTCGGCGCCGTCGCGATTCTGTGCAATTTCGTCGACGAAATACGACGGCATGCGCGCGTCGACGCCATAGAGCCCGAGAAACGTCGTGCGAACCGCAGGTGGTGCCGCCGGATCATCGAGGTCATATTCGATCGCGTCGATTTCACGGCTCGGAAACCCGATCCGCGCCCGCGAACGGAAGCGGACCGGCTCGGCCGCCGCCGAATCGGTTGCACCGAGCGGCGCTCTGTCAGGTGCGGCCAGCTCGATCAATTCGCAGAAGCGAAAGAAATTCATCCTTACTGCGTTGTCGAGCAACTCCGGCAAGAGCGGACGATCTGCCCATGAAGGAGAGGTTCTTCGAGACGTACTCAAAACGGCGCTCCGTCACCCTTCGTATCTGGCCATGTGATGCGACGGCCAGTCGGCTGCGTCACGATCACGAGCTTCGTGAACAGGTTCAACGTCGCATAAAGTCCAAGAAAGCGATTGAGCATCCCGCCAAACAGTTCGATATCGCCTTCGCCGGCGAACGGGCTGCTGTCGAGCGTCACTTCGATCTCGACGCCCCGCTGCAGCCCCCCTTTCACGAGCTTCTGCAGCAGCCGATGCTTCACGTCGATGATCGCTTCGATGCGGCGCTTGTTCAGTTCGCCGTCGGTCCAGTCATACAGCGCCAGCGATCCGCGCAGGATCTCCGGGTTCAGCAGCGACAGGTAATTCGGCGAAAGATGCGACAGCACACGCCACTGAAAGCGGTCGCCGGTCGGCGGGTAGACGGGAAGCGTCGGCGCCGTCAGGTTGCGCACCGAGCCGACATTCGTGAAGCCGCTGCGCATCCGCGTCATGCTCGCTTCGCGCAGGGCTTTGCGGGGCAGCATCCCGTTCGTGCCGGTGACCGATAGCGACAACGTTTCCTTCGGGAGCGTCGCCTGCTGCTCCCACGCGTGGCCGCCGAGCACGACCCATGTATCGAACCGGCCTGACGGCCCGCGTCGCATGCGGCTGTGAAAGTACCGTTCGGGCATCTCGTGACGCAGCATGCCGCCACGGTGCCGGAACGATGCGAACGGTGCGTATTCGAAGCGCCGACCCGAACCCGCCTCGAAACCCTGCACGGTGTCGACCGAATACACGTCGACATGATCGCCTTGCTGCTCGATCGCATGGACGCGATACTCGGTTTCGAATTGCGTCGCGACGATCGGGTCGGCCTCCATCGGGAACAGATTGATGATCGGCGTACAGAAAAGGCGCACGTTCTCGGCGGAAAAGCGCATGTCGTCCGGATAGGGCCGGCTCGGCACGACCTCCACGTCGAAATACGGCGCGTCCTGTGGGATGGCCTGCATGTCCAGGCCAAGCAGGTCCACGAACATGAACTTTTCCGGGAACGTGAAGTACTCGAGCAGCAGTTGATACCCTCCGAATGCGTTGTCCGCCTTCGGCCACAGCCGTTCGCCGGCCGCGAACCCCGCGGGCTCGATGCGCAAGCCATGCATCGGCTGCGATGCGCCGGGACGGTCGGCGGGATAGCCCGGAACGCGTATGTGAATCGCGGCAGGCTCGTTCACGAGCGCCGCGTAGAGCGCCAGCGCGACAGGCCGGTCGGCGTTCAGGAACAGGCGCAGGCGCGGCACGGTCAGTTGCGCGCGCTGGACCTGAGGCTGCGTCTCGAACCGGAACCGCAGAACCGAGCGGCCATCGTCGCGTGTGTACGCATTCGCCTCGGAAAGCCGCAGTGGATACAAATCCACTTCCTGCGTGGTTCGATAGACGCATCGGACGCCATCGCCGCCCGCGCTGGACGGCGTTTCGACCGGAATCGGATCGGACATGACCTCCAGCCCCGCCGCAAGCGTTTCGTGCTTCTGCAACGCGCCGTTGGCCGGGCTCAGTTCGAGAATCGACAGCGACGGGATCATCCGCAAATAATGTGGCCACAGCATGCTGACGAGCCCCTCGGTCAATTCCGGCAGTTCGTCGTCGAGTTTGTGGCGCAGGCGTCCCATCAGAAAAGCGAAGCCTTCGAACAATCGTTCGACGTGCGGATCCCTGTCGCCGATGCGATCGATGTTCAGCATGCGTGCGCGGTCGGGGAACGCGTGTGCAAACTCCTTGCCCGCATCACGCAGGTAGCGCATCTCGGCTTCGTAGTAGCGGAGAATTTCGTTGTCTTTGGTCGCGTCGCTCATGGGTTCAGTCTCTCGTGGTTTGGCCCAGCCGGACGTCGACAGCCGCTCACGCCGGTATCGCGACGCGATTGCCGCGCCGGCCCGTCGAGGTCACGCACAAGCGAACGCCGCGTCGATGTTCGGTGGATGGCGTTCATAGCGGCCTCAGGCCTCCAGGCAACGGCGTATCCGCATGCTTCGCCGCGTCGAGCATTGCCCTCGGCAATGGCGGCGGACCATCGGTCCGCGCGGATTTTCTGACGGATTTGCCCGCATACGGCGCATTGACGGCGAAGATGCGTGGCGGTAATACGAATTGCCGCAACGCCAGCAATTCCAGCGGCCCCTTGCCCACTTCCGTGCGCAACATGAAGCTCAGCGGGTAAGTGAGAGTCATCGAAGCAGGCGTAAGCGGGCCTTGCGCCGTCAGACTATCGGCAGGATCGGCAACGGCCGTCGCCTCGTCGCCTTCTTCGTCATCGGCGTTCGAGACCGTCGTTGCGCTCGCTGCGGAAACCGCCGACGCGGGTCGCACTGCCCCGGGCGCGCGCGTATCGGGCGCCGCTTGCCATGTCAGCAGAAACGTGGCGCTGTCGACCGGTTGCACACGGGCCCGTTCGAGCATGCGCACCAGTCCCCAGCGACCTCCGAACTCGAATTGCTTGTTCGTCCCCGCCGTATCCGTCTGCCATTGCAGACGCGTGCCGAGCCCCTGCGTCCGGTTGGACGGCCATGTCAGCGGCTGCCACGTTTCCTGCTGGTTGTAGTAGTGCAGACTCTGACCGTCGAGCGTGAAGATCGTGTCGGTCACGCCCGCCGTGGGCACGGGCCGGAGATCGAACCGGTATTGCGGTTCGCCCTGCGCAAGGAGATGGCCCGCAATGCGCTGCAGCAGGTTCATTGCCCTCAGGAAATCGGGATCGAAAGTGACCGCGGTGCTGCCGGCCGCCGCCGGTTCCCACTGGTCACCTTGCAGTTCAAGCACGCCGGCAAGCTGCGAGCCGAGAAACGCGCCGATCAGTCCGCCTTGCGGCCGCAGAAAGCGTGCGAGTTCGGGAATCGACGCATCGTTGCCCGTATCGGCGAACGGATAGCGACCGGCGAACGATCGATTCCACGTTGCAACGATCGTCCGGCGCCACGCGGCGTTCAGGCTGGCCTGGGCCGGCTGCAGCACCGTTTGCGTCGCCTGGGCGACGGGCCGCACGAAGAGTGCGTCGCCCAGGCCGGCCCACTGCGCGCCGAGACTGGCGGCGATCAGCTGTGCATATGCCTGCGTATCGGCCAGTTCCGAGCCTTTGCCCTGAAACAAGGCCTGCGCGACCTGGCGAGCCCGGGCGTCGGCATCGGGGCTGTCGCTGATCTGCTGCAACTTCAGGCGCAACGTGGTGACGCGCTCCATGAATCGCTGCAAACTCAGGTCGCTGCTTCCACCACGGTTGACATCCCCCTGCGCGACAATGCGCAGCACGGGCCCGAACGACGCGCCGAGCGGCCCGGCAGGGTCGGGTTTCGCCGCTTGCGGCCCGTCGGCCTTGCCGCCGAATACCTGCTGCGCTTTGTCCACCAGCGTGTCGGACAACGACGTCTTCAGCGCCCCCGCCCCCCCTTGGTATTCGATCGATTTCATCAGCGCGATCACCGGCGACTGCCGCGCGTCGGCCATCAGCTTGAGCTGCTGGATCGCGGACGGCAGCGTGGGCGCCGGCTCCCATTGCAACGCGTTCATGAAACCCTGCCAGTGATCCGCGTAGTCGGCGAAATATCGGCTCGTGAGCGATGCCTTCATGCTCGCGGCCGAATGTTCCGGCGCCTGCCGCTGCGAACTGCCGCCCAGCACCCAATCGTTCGCGATTCCGTTGCGTTTGGCGGCTTCGTCGATCGCCGCCTCGATGGCGCCTTCGTAGGCTTGCCGCGTGAACACACCCGGCACCGATGCCGATGCCTTCAGCAGTCCACGCGCGTCGGTTCCGGCCGCGAGGGACGCGAGCGTCTGATCCGGGTAGCGATTGCCCACCGCGTCGATGACACCCTTGTAGACCGTATCTTCGGAGTTCTTCACGCCGATCACCGAGAGCAAGGTCTGACGTGCGGCATTGACCAGATCCTGACGCGGCTGGATGCGCCAGTCGGGGTGCGACTTCAGGTGACGGGCATAAAATCCGAGCAAGCGTTCGGACAGGTCAAGTTTCTCCCCGGCTCGCAGGTTCGCGCTCGTGCTCCAGTAATGGCCGAGCTGCGGCGTCATGAACGCCGCGTCGGCCCGATCCGGCTCGGCCAGCATCAGGTAGGTCTTGAGCGCCTCGTGACCGGCAAGCGCGATCCGGCTGGTCTGGTCATCGACCTGTTCGGTCTGCATCTGGCCGAGATCGACCAGGGTGGCTTCGAGGTTCTGCCGGATCGGCGTGACGAGGGCACCCAGGCTGGTCCGGGAATACGGATGCCACAGCGCCGCAAGCGTCTCCCGGTCGCGATTCATGCCGAAGCGGCTCAGCAGTGGCGCGTGTTGCCGCGCGCGGCTCTCGTAGAAGTCGATGCGCTGCTGCAGCGCCAGCAGCGCGCGCAGGCGCGCCGCCGAATCGGGAGCCGCATCCAGCGTGTGGAGCGCCTGCTTCGTGCGCTGCACTTCGCTCGCGTTCGACAACGCGGAGATCAGCATGCCGGCGGTCCAAAGCCCCAATGCGATAAAGGCGACGACCGAGCAGACGGTGGCCGGATGCCAGCCGACACAACGACCGGGGACGGTTCGCGCGACGCCGCCCAGATGCCGCCACAACGACAGCTCCGCCCCGCTCGGGGTGTCTTTTTCGCGTCCCTCGACCGGCGCTGGATAGGGGGCGAAAAACGCGCCGCCGACATGCTGCCTGCGATACCGTTTCCCGAATGCCGGATCAGTATCTCCGCCGAACATGCCGGCAATCCAGCCGGCAAGCGGCGCGGTGCGCGTGTCGAGTCGCGACGACAATTTTGCCGCGTAGAGGTTGCGAGCATTCCGGCTCAGTTGCACGATGCCGCGATTCGCAAGCTGAAGGCGAACAGCATGAAGGGCAGCCTCGATCGTCCCCCTCTCTGCATGGCGCGGAAACTCGCACCCTGTCAGCGGCGTCTCGACGCCTTCGACAGGATCGCTATCCGCCACGTCGAGCACGAACACCGGAGCGGCCCAGCGCAACGTGTCGGTGATACGTGCGAGGCGCACGTCAAGCGCGCCGATGCCACGTCGAGGCGCCGGCAGTTCGGCCGTGCCATCGACGGTCAATACGACTGCATCCACCGGCCTGCGGCGACGCAACCGGTACAGACGTTTCAGCCATGCTTCGTCGGGCAGATCGCCGTCGCCGGCCTTGCTCCAGAGCAGGACAGCGTCGTCGGTCACCAGCCAGCCGGTTTCCGTCAGCTCGGGCAGCAATCGTGCAATCGCCGAATCATGCCCCGTCAGCAGCAACCACGGCTGGCGATAGTGCCAGCGCATGCCGTACCGGCCGCACAGAATATGACGCAGTCCGGCAAAAGGATCGGATGGCGTGGCCGGCTGGCTTGTCGGCGCGACATCGACGATTTCAGCCGAGCCGACCTCGTGCGCCGCCGCCTTCCGGTCGGCCCGTCGCACCAGCAGCGCGTAGACGATGACGACGACGAGGAACAGCATGACCACCGCGCACACGGCGAGCAGCCGTTCTCTCATCGCGGGCAACCCGATCAAATCGCCCTTGCCGAGTACGAAGAGCGCGGCGCCGATCAGCGCCATGAAAAAAGCGGCCAGTTTGAAATTCAAACGCATCGTGGCATCCAGGTCAGTGTTGCGGCGCGACTACCGCCACCGTCAGCCGTTCCGCCTCGGAAATGCTGATCAGCTGCGTTCGCGCTGAAATCTTCGCGCGCTCCAGCGCAAGGGCCAGACATAGCCATGGCGCGGCGATGCCGGACACACCCAGCCGCAAGTCGATGTCGTGTTGGCCAGCAAGGTTCGGTGTCTTCATCACGCCCACGCCGACGGCGTCGAGATGACCGGCCAGCGCCCGGTTCAGCGGCGATTCCGCGCCGCCGGTCATCCAGTGATCGGTCAGTTCCGGCCCCTGGACGCGGCCCCATAGCAGCGCCTGCGTCACGCCCTGCCCAAGCCCCTTTTCATCACGTTGTTCAGGGCGAAAAAACAGCGCCTGGCTGGCAAGCCGCTTGCGCGCGGTCAGCGGAGCAGGCGCCAGCATCAGGATGACACCCGCCTCGGCCGCGCCGTCCGCCGGGGGCGTGTTCAGCAACGCGTTGAGTTGCACGACGCAAAGCAGGACCACAGCATCCGCGATTTCGGCTTCCTTTCCGTCGATCCAGCGGTCCGCCGAAATCAGTTCGGGGGCTGTCGTCGCGATTTCCGGCTTGAGCGCCGGGCCCAGTTGACAGGCGGTCCAGCACGCGCTCCAGATCGTTTCGATTTCAGGTGCAGAAAGCTGCGTGGCGATGCTCAACCGGACCACCATCTTCGTCCGTTCGGGTATCGCGCGCAGTGCCGGCGCAACCTGACGCAGCAGTGCGTCGAACAGGAATTTCAAGAGCTCTCGGTGTCGTTCGTCATCCGTGTTGTCGCCGGCGGGCAACCAGACACCGCCCTCCGGCTCGATCCAGCGCGCGCTGACGACTTCCTGGTCGCCAGGAAAGCGGCTTCGCGGCGCCAACGCCAGCCGCTTTTGCACGACGGCATCGGCTGTGTTGTCGATCGGCTCTACGGAAAAGACGAAACCTGAACCGAGCACATGCAGCGGAACGCGGGCCCGGCGGTGGACGCGTTCGAGATAGTCGCGCCGCGCGGTGTTGTAGTCGATCGCACGTTGCCGAGGAACCTGCAATACGCCGAGATAGGCGAGGAACGGAATCAGCCAGCCGAGGATCGGAAAGACGACGGCACAGGTCCAGAACCAGGGCGTATTCGTCGGTTCGCCGGCTGGCCAGAAGCGAACGACGCACAATGCGCCGCCACCGGTCAGGATGACAAACAAGAACGCCCATGCCAGCCACGCCGGCTTGATCGTCGGAACGTCCCGGGCAGGGCCGATCCGGAGCAGGTCGTAAGCCATCACGTGCTGCTCGTCACCTTGCTGGACGCGATCAGGACGGCTCCGCAGCGGGTCTTGTAGCCGTGGAATGCAAGCGGCAGATTGCCGTCGAGCATTCTGTCATTGCCCTCGGCGATTTCGTTGTCGCCGCACATCGGACACGACACCTTGTCGGTCTTGCGTGCCGCGCCGCGGCCGTTCAGCTTCACGCGCGACGAACCCGTCAGTACCTTGCCGCCGTGGCTCGTTTCGTCGCCGATGTAAATGACGTTTGGCATAGCTCTTGTTCTTGAAGTTTTAATGGGAAATCGATCGCTGACGCTCACGGCTCGGCACGAGCTATTAGTCGCTCGACTTCTCGCATACGATGCGTTGCTCGTCCTCGGTTTTGCAAACGATGGAAACGCCGTAATACGTGATCGGAAGACCTTCCTGCTCGAGCGAAACAGTCGTTGAAAAACCGGCACTATCTATTTTCAGATTCGCCAGACCTTTGCACTCACTCCGCGACGCAGCCAATCCAAACCAAAGTTCGTAATCTGTGTTTTTATTAAAATATTTCTTATTGATGTCGTCGATAAAAATAAGGATGGACTTTTTCGCCATGCGATCACGTGTGCTTTTAGACGCACATTCGGTGAGATCCCAACTTGCCATAAGGGCTGCCTGGTCGCTGACTTCCGCGCCCGCCTTCAGCAACAGATCACGCGCCTCCGGGGTGGCCTTCACCAATGCCGACCGACCTTCGTTATCCTTGAGATTGACGTTTGCACGAGCCGACAGCA
Organism: Burkholderia stagnalis; assembly: GCF_902830275.1. Lineage (GTDB taxonomy): Bacteria > Pseudomonadota > Gammaproteobacteria > Burkholderiales > Burkholderiaceae > Burkholderia > Burkholderia stagnalis. The sequence goes on from NZ_CADESW010000008.1 coordinate 243,070, forward strand.
GTACCTTCATCAATTCGAGCTTGCCCTTGTTCGCAGCGAGCGCCAGTGTCGCGCTACCATCCAGATCGACCGCATCGACGCTCGCTCCGGCAGCCAGCAATTCCTTCGCTATCCCTACATCCAGGGCGGGCCCATCGATGTTGTAGCCGACGTATTCCAATGCCGCCGAGCCGAAACGATTACGCGCATTGACGTCGAGCCCTTTTTTCAAAAGGAAACGCACCACATCGATATCGTTCGCCCGGACGGCACGCATCAGCAACGAGTCACGATCATTGTTCAAAACCCGCAGATCCGCGCCGGCGTCGGCCAGTGTCGTGAGAAGTGACAAACGTGTCGCGACTACACGATCGACGGTCGACAGGTCCTCGCGAGGCCTCGGAAGATGGCGATGTCTCAGCCTTTCATCCTCGCGAAAATACAACTCGGGAGCGCTGATTTCGCCGTCAGACGCATGCGGTGGACGGATTTCCCGAATCAGATCGTCATCGTCGTCTGATTCGTACGGTTGCCACAGCGCATACCAGGCTACGGAATTGCCTTCGCTGTCCGTTGCGTTGACATCCGCGCCGGCACGCATGAGCGCATTGACCACATCCAGGCTCCTCGCCTGCCGCAGTGCGAACATCAGTGCCGTGCTGCCCTTCCCCGCCACGCTGGCGGGCTTGGCTCCCGCAGCGATCAGCCTCTCGACAATATCGGCCCGCCCACGGGCGGCCGCGATCATCAAGCCGTCAATGCCGTCCGCGTTGGCGCGGTTCACACCCTTGTACCGGCTGCTGATTTTCTTTATCGCGGCGTCGACCTGTGGGAGTTCGTCATACTTCACCGCGGACAGGAATGCGTCCGTGTCGCTTGCCGAGCCGCAACCGACGAGAAGGCTCGACAGAAGCAGGATCAATCCGCACGAGTATCGATTGCTGACTTGCCTGACACCGCGCCAATCCAAAAACATTGTGCTTGCCCTCGTTGATTCATTTGTGTCGCGCTGGTAAGCGGTGCGTGAAGCTTTTCGGATGACTGGATGCCGATGCCTCATATCGCGCTGTGGCTTACCGCAGCGACTGTCGATCGGCGAAGTACCGCAGCAGCGTTCTTCTGTCGGCTGGAAATGTCGGCTCTTGGAACGGTCCAATCTAATGCCAATCACTGCAGTTCCGCCTACCGATATCCCGGGGGATTCAGACTGGAATCCCGCACATATGGGTCGCCCGGCTCGATTCGGCACGCCGCCTCGACGTCCGCCGGCCACCTCGGCACCTTGCTCGTCGCTCGGTTCACCAGACGACCGATGAAGAACAGAACATGGAACGGGGACATCAGCCATTTGAAGACCGGATTCCATGCATCGTTCGACACGAGCGCGATCCAGCCCTGGTACAGCGTTTCGCGTTTGTCTGCGATCGGCAGATACAACCCAAGCCCGGGCGCGTTGAGTACGGCGCGAGGACCTTCTTCCATGTATCGGCGGATGAACTCCCAGTGACGCAGGCAGTATTCCCGGCTGGTTGATGCGTAACCGAAGACGAACATCTCTTCGACTGTCTTCGGATCCTTGAGCACAAGGCCACATATGCCGAGCGTGCGGACGCCTGCCGACACCTGCATGTTGACCCGCAAGGCGAAGTACACGTTATCCCACGACGCCTTCAGCACCGTGCCGTCACCACGAAAGACGTAAACCATGCGCGTTCGGCGGTTAAGGCGAATGGGGTAGTGTGTGTATCCGAACCATTCTCCAATTTTCTTAAAGAAAACAACAAAAACTACGACGCCAAACAGCATAAGTATTGTTATTCCAAATAACGCAGCCGTCATTTCCCACTGATCCCGACGATCCCATTCAGAATTCAAGTAGAAATCAAATAGCGCAGACCCCCAAATTTTCACGAGTACCCAACCAAATAACCCGACGGCCCATATACCTATGATGCTCATCAACCCTCGATTTTTATGAAACCCATCTACTAGCTCGATATACGTCGAGTTCATCTTGATTACCATCGCAGATGCATGGGGATCCGCAACACGCTGCTTGATGAGAAGATGCCATTCACGGTCCTGCTCAGTCAGCGGGCGTTGTTTTTTGCTTGTCGTAAACATTACGCCCCCGCCATCGCCTTATTGAAGTCCGATTGCTCGACTTTTGGCTCGTCGTAGCGACTCGGCGTCGGCAAGACACCCCAATAGGTTCTTTCCAACCATTGAGAAAAAATGTCGCCTTTGATGTGATCGATCAACATACCTAGCGCCACCAGTACGACAGCCAGTACCACGCCCCACCCGGTCAGACTCAAGCCGAATAGCATCGTGGCTCCACCAGCAGCGGCAAAAGCAGCCCATCCAGCAAGCCCTGCCGCAAGCACTCCAACGAATCCAGAAATGCCCTGGAGCATCATCAGCCCCCATTTATTTTGATACCAGCTATCAACAACGTCCGCAAAATCCATCGCCGCCGACACCCCCCAAACCACCGCATTCACCACCCCCACCGCCCGCAACGCAATATCCGCCCGCGCTGCCAACCGCTCGCCTGCCCGCCGCTCCGCCATCCCCGTCGCATACAAATTCCGCCACGTCCCATACGCCTTCACCACCGTACCGCCCCCCACCGCAATCGAACCCACGAACATCGCGCCACCCAGCGTCTCCCGCAAATCCTGCTGCCCCGTCTTCTGGAACGACAGCGCCTTCTCCTCGCTTTCCAGCAGCGCCTTCCACCCCGCGAACTCGCACATCCCGTCGATCATCGCCAGCGCCCCCGCCGACACCGTCCCAACCATCGGCGCACTCAGCCTCGCCCTCAGCAACCGGTACTCCCGTACGCTCCCCGGCGACGTCACCTTCTCCGCCAGCAACTTCACCTTCTTAGTCGGATCGCTGATCACCTTCACTTCGTTCTCGAGGTCATCGGTGATGAACACCACCATCCTCGATTCCGCCTGCCCCGCCGCCGCCACCCTCTTCTCGAACGACGCAAGATTCCCGCTCGCAAAGCTCCCCACCACCTGACGCTCCGCGTGCGTCGTCAACTGCCTCACCTGCTGCGCCGACAGCGGCTTGCCTTCCGCCTTGCCGGCATCCGCGACGTTGTCCACGAACATCTGCGATAGCGTCTTGATCGTCTCCCGCGCCCCACCACTGATTTCCACCGTTCCCGCCGGCATCTTCAATGCCACACCCACCACCGCCATCCACCGCGAGAGCGCCTTCTCCATCGCATTGCCGTTGTATTCACGCAAGGCCGTCGACACCTGCGCCCCGATCTGCGTCAGCACGTTCGCCACCGAATCCGGCAACAGCTTCGGCCGCGCCCGGTAGTTATCGATGATTTGCCCAGTCGCGAGGTTCATCAGCGAAGCTCGGTTCTTCAATTCACCGATATCCCGGCGGATTCAGGCTGGAATCCCGCACATACGGATCGCCCGGCTCGATTCGGCACGCCGCTTCCACATCCGCCGGCCACCTCGGCACCTTGCTCGTTACTCGGTTCACCAGACGACCGATGAAAAACGCCACATGAAACGGAAACATCAGCCATTTGAAGACCGGATTCCACGCGTCGTTCGACACAAGCTCGATCCAGCCCTGGTACAGCGTTTCGCGTTTGTCCGCGATCGGCAGATACAACCCAAGCCCGGGCGCGTTGAGCACGGCGCGCGGTCCTTCTTCCATGTATCGGCGAATAAACTCCCAGTGACGCAGGCAGTATTCCCGGCTGCTTGACGCGTAACCGAAGACGAACATTTCTTCGACTGTCTTGGAATCCTTGAGCACAAGGCCGCATATGCCGAGCGTGCGGACGCCCGCCACCTGCATGTTGACCCGCAAGGCAAAGTACACGTCGTCCCACGACGCCTTCAATACCGTACCGTCACCACGAAAGACGTAAACCATGCGCGTTCGGCGGTTAAGGCGAATGGGGTAGTGCGTGTATCCGAACCATTCGCCAATTTTTCGAAGGAAAGTTACGCTGCCTAAAATTGTCGCCAGCAAAATTAGAGAGCAAACCCCAATCGCCAACAGCATTCTCCGCTCGTCATGCCGATTCCAATTCTGATCCATGTAGTGATCAAAAATTGCAACGCTGAAAAGCTGATAGAAAAACCATGCACACAGCACAAACGCAAGAACTCCAATAATGCTCATCAGGCCACGATTCGTGTGGTAACCATCAACAAGCTCCAGGTAAGTTGAATTCATCCTGATTGCCATCGCGGACGCATGAGGGTCTTCGGCACGGCGCTTAATGGGGAGATGCCATTCGCGATCCTGCTCAGTCAGAGGGCGTTCTTTTTTGCTAGTCGTAAACATCACGCCCCCGCCATCGCCTTACTAAAGTCCGACTGCTCTATCTTGGACTCCGTGTAACGACTCGGCACCGGCAAGACACCCCAATAGGTTCTTTCCAACCATTGAGAAAAAATGTCGCCTTTGATCTGATCGATCAACATACCTAGCGCCACCAGTACGACAGCCAGCACCACCCCCCACCCAGTCAGACTTAGGCCAAATAGCATCGTGCCTCCACCGGCGGTAGCAAATGCAGCCCATCCGGCAACGAAAGCAGCAGCGATACCTAAAGCCCCGGAGAAAAGCTGGAGCATTGCCAACTCCCATTTATTTTGATGTAAGCTGCTCGCCGCATCGACCCAATCCATCGCCGCCGACACCCCCCAAACCACCGCATTCACCACCCCCACCACCCGCAACGCAATATCCGCTCGCGCCGCCAGCTTTTCACCTGCCCGCCGCTCCGCCATCCCCGTCGCGTATAAGTTCCGCCACGTCCCATACGCCTTCACCACCGTACCGACCCCCACCGCAATCGAACCCACGAACATCGCGCCACCCAGCGTCTCCCGCAAATCCTGCTGCCCCGTCTTCTGGAACGACAGCGCCTTCTCCTCGCTTTCCAGCAGCGCCTTCCACCCCGCGAACTCGCACATCCCGTCGATCATCGCCAGCGCCCCCGCCGACACCGTCCCAACCATCGGCGCACTCAGCCTCGCCCTCAGCAACCTGTACTCCCGCACGCTCCCCGGCGACGTCACCTTCTCCGCCAGCAACTTCACCTTCTTCGTCGGATCGCTGATCGCCTTCAGTTCGTTCTCGAGGTCATCGGTGATGAACACCACCATCCTCGACTTCGCCTGCCCCGCCGCCGCCACCCTCTTCTCGAACGACGCAAGATTCCCGCTCGCAAAGCTCCCGACCACCTGACGCTCCGCGTGCGTCGTCAACTGCCTCACCTGCTGCGCCGACAGCGGCTTGCCTTCCGCCTTGCCGGCATCCGCGACGTTGTCCACGAACATCTGCGATAGCGTCTTGATCGTCTCCCGCGCCCCACCACTGATTTCCACCGTTCCCGCCGGCATCTTCAATGCCACACCCACCACCGCCATCCACCGCGAGAGCGCCTTCTCCATCGCATTGCCGTTGTATTCACGCAAGGCCGTCGACACCTGCGCCCCGATCTGCGTCAGCACGTTCGCCACCGAATCCGGCAACAGCTTCGGCCGCGCATCCTGCTTCGCCTGCGCGGCCTCGGCCTGACTGGCCTTCGCCGCCGCCTCGGCCTGCTCGGCCGCTCGCTTCAGCGGGTTGTCGAAGAGCGCCACGCCCGCCGACATCGCAGCCCCCAGCGCGAACTCCCGGGACGCCGCTTCCGCTTTCGCCTTGGCCCGATCCGCCGCCGCCTGTGCTTGTCGAGCCTTTGCCTGAATCGCCGGGTCCACCTTGAGCAGCACCTGAACGTGGCGCGTGTACTGATCCATGAGCGCCTTCCACGGCACCGCGTCCGGCTCCAGCGGCGCGGCCGCCATCGCCTTGATCAGGTCGTCCTGACGCAACATCAGCGCACGCAGCAGCAGATTGGTTTTCTCGGTGATGTCGCCCTTGAGCCAGCGCAGGTAAATCTCGCCGCAGCCACCGATCTGCTGGGTGGCCGCCATGCAGCGCTGCAGCGTCTCCGCGTAGACATCGCCGGACAACGGATCCGAGCCGTCATGCGTGCAATCGAGCTTGTTGGCGAGCAGATTGCTTTGCATCCACGCGGCATGCGCCTTTGCAAGCGACTCGATGTGCTGCCTCTGCAACGCATCGGATGCCTTCTTGTATTCCTCGACCCATCCGTCGTAGGCGGCGACGTTCAGCTTGGCGCGGTACGCTTGCCAGGATTTCTCCTGCGCCTCCTTCCACTTCGTCGGCGACGGATTCCGGATCAGCGCATCCAACTCGTTTTGCCTGGCAAGTGACTCTGCCGTCGTCCCAACTGCCGGTCGACCCGACGCCGGACGATTGGCCGTCGATGGCGTGGTCGCCATCGCCTCGCTATGTTCACGCGCCACTTCGTAGCTCAGCTTCAGATAGTCCGCGAGGTCGTTTGCCTTGCGAAACACTTCGAGCTTGACCTTCTCGTCGTTGGTCGCGCGCAGCGTCTTGATCGCCCCGTCGAGCGCGACCAGGTTCCGGTAGGTCGTCGGATACGGCCCATACCCTGCGCCATACTTTTCCTTCTCGACGCGCGTATCGAGCAGTCGTTCCGAATGCCAGTTGATCAGCGCCACCAGATCCTGCGTCACGCCCGCCGGGTCGTCCACCGCGACGATCGCGCCCGCCAGCTCCGGGCTGCGTCGGCGGCACGCGGCCTGCACGCCGTCCGCCTTGCCCGCATGCAAATGGAATCGGGGCGCCGACGACGGCGCGAAACCATTGGGTACCGGCTTGGCCGGCGCGTATTCAGCGACCGTCTTCGCCAGTTCACTCATCGGCACGGCGTGCGGGACGCTGCCACGCCCGTGGGCCGTGGCCGCTTTCGCCGAAGCCTGATGCGATTTCGCCCAAGCGCCCGCATCGAACGCGCGCATGTGCAACTCGCGCAGCCGCTTTCCGTGTGGCCCGCGATGCGCGTCGATGACCGCCGACGTCCATTGCACGTCCGAATACCCGAGCCAGACGATGCCGGCGTTGCGCGCGTCCGCGATCGAAATGCATCCCGCCAATTCCTGATGTCCGGTGTAGTTGCAGGGCTTCGCCGATTTCGCTTCGGCCGGCACCGCGGCTTCCGGCGCGAATCGCATGTAGTAGCCGTCTTCCGTGATCCAGTACGCGTCCATCCGGTCGCGTTTCTCGTCGTAGACGTACAGGTAGCCGCTTCGCAGCAGCCGCGCCGTGTACTGCGCGCTGCCGCCCTCCATGGTCAGATTCTGCTTCTTCCCTTTGCCGACGCTGTGCGCTGCATCCTCGATCTTCAACGGCTCGTTCACCGCCGGCAGCCCGATACTGGCGGGCGCGATCGCATAGCGCACCGGCATCAGCAGCAAACCATGCTTGTTGCAAAGATCGCACTTCGGTTCTGTACCAGCAGCCATCGATGTCATGTCCTACGGGTTGGGGTTTGATTCGGAACGGGTCGGCCGCCTTGGGTGCCGTCTTGGTCTACCGCGTGCGACGCGAGCGCCTGATGCTCTTCCGGCGTGAGCAGCGCGATCAGTTCGGCCCAGTTCATGGAGACGGTTCGCGCGTCGAGTTGCGCCCAGCTGTCGCTCAATTTCGGGTGCGCCAGGAACGCCGGCCCATAGCGCACTGCGTATTCCGCGTACCGCACGCGGTCTTCGCGCTGATCCCAGTGCAACCGATGTTCGGCCGCCACCAGCGCCGATTCGACGCGTGCCGCCAGAGCGGCTTGCTGCTCCCAGGACAGCTCCGCCGGCAAATCGATGCGGGCAAGCACCTGATTGATGCTCGAGATTCGCTGCGCGCGGTCCCATACATCGATGTCGATCCGCGTGAACTCGTCGGAACGCTCCTGTAGCAGCGCAAGCGGTTCCATGTCGGCCACGGACGAATGCCCGATATCCGCGTCGAATCGGAACCAGCCGTTCAGCCACGGAAACGACCAGCCGGACACGTGCTCCGTCAGCGCGGTCAACATGCCGGGGGCGAGCATCCAGCACAGATTGGCGAACACGCGCGGATCGAAGAAGCGCCACAACGCGCCGCCTGGAGAACGGTTGCCGCTTTTATGGATCGGCAACACCAGCAGACGGTTCGCAAGATGCCCGGCCAGCTCATCGAGCGAAACAGGCGCTTCGATATACGCCCCGATACCGGTGCGCGTCAGCGGCTTGCTTTGCCGAATCACATGCTCCGCATCCAGCACGGATGCCAGCCATTCCTTCTGCCACGCGTCGCACCGGGCAAGATCGACGAGCGCCGGCAGACCGGCAAGATCCTTGCCCCAATTGATCGGGCTGCACCAAGTCAGGTTCAGCGTGGCCACCAGGCCGCCGTCATCGAACGCAGCGGGTTCGAGCAACAGATAGCCGCCGCCCGTCAGCGTCGGCGGCAGGCAGCGCAAAATCGGAGCGGCAGGTTGCAGGTTCGCCGTCATCCCAGCGCCACGCTGTTTTCGCCCGACGTCGAAGCGAGCCCCTGCGATCCTTTGCACGCGGCGAACGCCGGCAGCTTGCCTGCCGCGCTATCCGGGTCTTCCCACGCGAAGTTCGCCATCCGGATCGCCACCTTGTTCGGCGACGCGATCGTCACGTTTCCGTTTTCAAGCTTGATGTATGCGCCGCCGCCATCCGTGAGCATGACGGACTTGCCGGCCTGAACGACCACATGCCCCCCGCTGCTGGTCACGGTCATGTTCTGCTGCGACGTCAGCTCCATCTCGTCGTTCTGCGCCTGGATCCGCACTTTCCCGTGGCTGGCGAACAGCTTGATGCCCATTTTTTGCGCGAACAGGCTGATTGCCTCGCCCGCCGCCACCGTGAACCTGCGCAACACGCCGATATCCGCGCTGGCCCCCGCGGTCATCGTCAGATTGCTGCCGGCGCTGTGGACGAGCGCATCGGGCGTCACGACGGCGACGGACGCGTTCGACGACAGCAGCATGACCGCCTGTTGCAGATCCCGAATCTGCTCCTGGAGCACCTGCTGCATTGCTTTTACATCGGCCGCGTCGGCCCGTGCGATGCTCGCGGCCTGCGCCAGCCCCTCCATGCGGGCCTGCGCGTCGCCGAGCCGCGTCATCGCCTCCTGCATGTCGAGTTGCTCACCGGCCGCATTCGGCCTGTCGTCCGTGGAAACGAACAGCCCCTTTCCGCCTCGGACCGCACCATGACCCGACGTGCGCAGCTCGAAGCCCTCGCCACGCCGCTGCTTTTTCGAATCGACCAGATAGCCGAGATTCAGCTGACTCTTGCCCGAATGATCGGTCGACAGCTTGATGCCTTCGCAGCCTCGCCAATCCTCCATCCGCAGCTTGTTGTTGCTCTGCGTGCGAATCACGTTGCGCGACAGCCACCGGTCCTGATTCGTGATCAGGTCGATCGCCTGGCTGTGGTGGTGAAACTGGGAGATGTACGGCTTGTCCGGGTTGCCGTCGCGAAATTCCACCACGGCTTCGTCGCCGTGCAGCGCAGGAAAATGAAAACCGGTCTGGAGGCCGCCCGCAAACGGCTTCGCGAGGCGCAGCGGCACACTCTCGCCGCCCGGATTCCATTCGTCGAAATCCAGGTCGAATCGCACGGTGTAATAGCCCTGCTGCGTCAGGTATGCGTATTCGTAGTCGCGTGGAGACGTCACCCGCGCACTCAGGGTGCCGCTGATCTTCGCCCAGCATTCCACGTCAAGTTTCAGGCGGAAGCGGCGGTCTGCGGGAATGGCCTTGTAGCTGTTGCGGTACGCCTGATCCCGTGCTCCCGAGTGAATCGTCTCGATGATCACCTGGCCATTCGGCGCGTCCGGCAGCGCTTCGTCGACACGGAGCACGCGCGCCGGACGCAGCGCGAGGATGTTGCTTTCGCCCTCGTAGAGCACCTGCCACGCGATCTCCGCTTCGTGACGCAGTTGCGCCTCCCAGCGCGCGCCATCCTGATCCAGATGATGCGTACCGTAGACATAGGACTGCCCGTATGTCGTGGTGTCCTTCTTTGCGACGTTGGCGTCAGCCTTGAACCGCTCCCAGGCCTGATCGGGGTTGTAGTCCGCCACCAGGATCGATTGCGGGACCGTTTCCGCATGCATCTCGAGCGCGAACACCGCCTCGACGCCCGCCTCCAGCCCGGCAGTCTCCCGGTATGCCGCCTTCAGTTCCGGCGTATAGACGTAATGGTCGATGTCGTCGGCAAACACGATCACATCGCCGTGCTTGCCCTGCGTGAAGTAACTGTAGATCCCTTCCTTCTGCATCAGCATCCGGATATAGGCCAAGTCCGAAACCTGATACTGGAAACGAAACGCATGCTGCGGATACTGGCGGCGCAGGTTGAACGCGAACTGATGGCCCGTGAAGCCATGGCGGCGCAGGATCGCCTCGATGATCTGCGGTGCGCTCTGCTGCTGATAGATCCGGCTCGTGCGCGTCAACCGCAGGCGCGCGATATGCGCCTCGACGACGATCCGGTAGCGGCTGAAGTCCCTCGTCGTCTTCGTTTTCGCGAAACGCGTGATGCAGCCGGCGAACACCCGGGGCCGAGCGCCGTTTGCCGGCTCGATCGTGAAACTTGCGTCGCGTCCGAGATAGTCGCCGCGTGCAAGATGATTCGGGTGCGTCAGTTCGATGACGATCCGGTATGGATCGCCCATGCGCTCGGTTGCCGTGAACGACACCACCGACAATTCCCGGCTTGTGGATTCTCCCAACACTTCCAGGAAATACGATTGCCGGCCCGTCATCGCCCCCGGGTTCGTCGCATACTCGTCCAACCTCTCAAGCAGATCCGCCATCGTCCCTCTTCCCTCAATTGCAGAACGGCTGCCTCCAATGTTGCGTGTACTGTCATTGCAACCCGGCATGAATTTTTGCGGGCCATGGTAAACACATTGTCATCTCATGTGAATGGACGTTTGCGTATTTTTCGCAGTCCACGAAATATTTCATGCACACATATTTCAAGATGGAATTTGTGTGCTATTTATTCGCGCCATCAATTTGCATCCCTATCTTTATCTTGAAATTGTTGTGAGCGCGACGTGGATTGGCCGCTTCCTGAATTCGATGCCCCAAGCAGCATTCGGTCTCGATTCAGAATCACGTATCGGCCATGCGCCTAACGGACGCATGTACCGGGCGTCGACCGCACAGCATCGAAAAATATTGCGAAATGTCAGAACGCGAAACGAGACCACATCATTCTGCGGGGGAGAGCACGGCGGTCATCGCCCCACATGTGAAAGGTGCCTATGAAACACTGTGCGAAAGCATCAACCTGAAGCCAGTCGGGTTTCTGCGGCCTCTTCGCGCCTTCGAGCATGCGGATAGGCTGCTGGAAGCGCCGCTCGCCGAACGCATGACGCATGCAATCGCCGTGCTCCTCGCCATGATTGACGACGGGTCATGCGAGGTCGACGAGCTCGACAAGAGCCTGCTCGATTTCCATATCGCCCGACTCGATCTCCAGATCGGCGATCAGATCGACGAGATCCTGCACAACGCAGCATTCCAGCAAATCGAGTCGACATGGCGCGGCCTGAAATATCTCGTCGATCACACTGACTTTCGTCGCAACGTGCGCATTGAAGTGCTCGACGTGTCGAAGGAGCAGTTGCGCCAGGATTTCGAGGATGCGCCCGAGATCATTCAAAGCGGCCTCTATCTGCACACATACGCCCACGAATACGACACGCCCGGCGGCGAGCCGATCGGGGCCATCATCTCCAACTACGCTTTCGATCGCAGCGCGCAGGACATTGCACTGCTGCGCGATATTTCGAAGGTGTCGGCGGCGGCACACATGCCGTTCATCGGATCGGTGTCGCCGATGTTCTTCGGCAAGGAATCGATGGAGGAAGTCGTCGGCATCCGCGACATCGGCAACTATTTCGATCGCTCCGAATATCAGAAATGGAAGAGCTTCCGGGAGACCGACGATGCCCGCTACATCGGTCTCACGCTTCCGCGCTTTCTGGCCCGCCTGCCATATGGCCCGAACACCTTTCCCGTGCGCGCATTCAACTACCGGGAGGCGGTCAGCGCGCCCGACTCGACGCGCTATCTCTGGGCAAATGCATCGTTCGCGTTCGGCGCGAACATGGTGAAAAGCTTCATCAGGAATGGCTGGTGCGTGCAGATTCGCGGGCCACGGGCGGGCGGCCTGGTTGAAGACTTGCCCACTCACCGGTATGACCTGGGCACCGGCAACCCGGCGAAAATTCCGACCGAGGCGCTCATTCCGGAGGCGCGCGAATTCGAGTTCGCCAATCTCGGCCTCATTCCATTGTCGTTCTACCGGAACCACGACTTTGCCTGCTTCTTCTCGGCCAACTCGGCACAACGGCCGGCGCAGTACGAGACGAGGGAGGCGGCCGCGAACAGCCGCATCAACGCACGCCTGCCATATATCTTCCTGCTGTCGCGCATCGCCCACTATCTGAAGCTGATCCAGCGCGAGAACATCGGGACGACGAAAGACAGGCGCCTGCTCGAGCTTGAATTGAACGCATGGATCAAATCGCTCGTCACGGAGATGACCGACCCCAGTGACGACCTCCAGACGTCGCACCCGCTGCGAGAAGCGCGCGTGAGCGTAGAGGACATCGAGGACAACCCGGGCTTTTTCCGCGTCAAGCTCTTCATCGTTCCGCACTTCCAGATCGAAGGGATGGACATCAACCTGTCACTCGTCTCGCAAATGCCGAGGGCGAAGAATTGATGCTGCTTGCCGGCCCCCGACCTGAACCCAATTTCCAATACCGACCACTATCGATGAAGATAACGAGACCACTTTGGGCAAAAGGCATTTTCATGACGCCCCAGCACTTCCAGCAACAGGCGTTGTGGGAACGAACATGCGACGAACGTATTGCAAGCATTGCCAGCCCCGATCCTTGGGGAGTGAGCCGGGTAGCGTTCGATACTCAGGCGCTGGCCATCGACCGTCTGCAGCTGTCCACCCTCGATATGCGTCTGCCCGACGGAACCTTGATCGACACCGAGTCGGCCGACTGCCTGCCTCCGGCGCGCGATCTGAACGACGTGCCGGCTCGAACCGAGTCGGTCGTCGTGCTCGTCGGGCTGCCCCTGATCGACCCGCAGGGCGGAAACTGCATCGAATCGGATGACAAGCCGGCCCGTCCGCGACGCTTCCGGCGGGAATACCTTCAGGTTGCCGACATGAACGGTGACGAAAAAGAGGAAATCAGCGTCGAACGCCATGCGCTGGCGCTGATGTTCGATTTCGAGGAGGCGGGCGACTACGTGACCTGCCCGATCGGAAAATTCGTACGCAGCGCACAGGGACGCTTCGAGATGGACGTCGCCTTCGTACCTCCGTGCCTCGTTCTGTCTGCCAGCGACCAATTGGTCGGCCGCATGAACCGCTTGTCGGAGATCCTTGTCGCCAAAAGCGCCAGCCTCGCGGTTCGTCGTCGCGAGCGCTCCGACCAGATTGCCGACTATGCGGTTGCCGATGTGTCGCTCTTCTGGTTGCTGCACAGCGTGAACAGCGCGTGGCCGGATCTTGCCCGCCTGTGTCAGGCGCCCGGCCAGCATCCCGAACGATTGTACGGCGTGCTGGCGCGCCTGGCCGGATCGCTGTTGACATTCTCGACAGTGGAGACGCTGCAGGCCATTCCGCCTTACGACCACCGCGCCCCTGAACCGGTATTTGCCGAACTGGAATCGCTGATTCGCACGCTCCTCGATACCGTCATTCCTTCGCGCGTCGTGCCGATCGCCCTGGATAAGGTACGAGAAACGGTATGGGCCGGAAAGATCAACGACGAACGGCTCGTCGACGGTGCCGACTACTACCTGTCGGTCCAGTCCGGACTCTCTCCTCATGCGCTGCTCGATCAGCTGCCGCGCTTGTGCAAGGCCGGCGCCCCCGACGAGGTCGAGCAGATCGTCAACTCGGCCTTGCCCGGTATTCCGCTGCGCGCGATGTCACGCCTGCCCGCGGCCATTCCCATTCGCATCGAGAACCAGTACTTTGCCCTCGACAACACTCACCCGGCATTCAAACGAATGCTGGATGCACGCGCATGCCAGTTCTACGTCCCGGCGTCGGTACCGGATGTCTCGCTCGAACTTTATGCGGTGTTGCCGACATGACGCCTGATTCGCGAACCGACACCATGGTGTTGCTGCCGGTCGCGCTACGCGATACGGCATTGACCGTCGCGAGTCTTCGCTGTGGTCTCGCGCCTCAGTCGTTCGATTCCCTTCGGAAAACATGCAGCCAGCAGATCGCTCGACTGCGCGAGGAAATGATATCGACCGGTCATCCGCACGACGCCGTGGAAGACGCCGTGTATGCCCAGTGCGCATTGCTCGATGAATCAGCACTTCGCAACTTGACGGGGGACGACCGCGACGCCTGGGAGCGCGAACCTTTGCAGATCGGTGAATTCCAGCGGCATGACGCCGGCGACGAAGTGATTTCGCGTATCGAGCGTCGTCTCGCCGAGCCCCGGCCCGTACTGCCGTTGCTGGCAATCTTCCGTGCCGTACTGAGTCTTGGATTCACCGGCAAGCTCGCGCTGAGTGGCCAGGATGCTCACGCAATGCTCTTGCGAACGATCGACGAGCGCCTCGGCGGCAGCCTCGGCGCATCCGGCCCCCTCATCGTCAAATCCGATGCCGCGCACCGCCGCCGTCGTCTCTCCGCACTCATCTGGCTCTTGCTCTCCGTCGTCGCGACAGGCGCCCTGTACCTTGCGCTCGATGGATGGCTGAGCGGTTCAATCGCCAGGATCGCGCAGCACCGCTCGTTTCAAGCGACGCCGCAGTATAGGTTCGGCGACTCGGTTCGGAACGATGGCGGCTTGAACGTTGAGCGCGATATTGCGAGTGGCGCGGCGGTCGAATTCGACGCCGCTGTGGAGGTGAGGGCATGACGCGCGGGCCAGGCCTCTTCGAAGCGATAACGGGACATTTCGCAAACGGTTCGCGAATCGATGATTTCGACGCCGCGACACAAACCTTTCTCTCGGTGCAAGACAACATTCAGCGCATCCTGAACAGTCGACGCAACGGCCTCGCGCACCTGCCGGATTACGGACTGGACGATCTGTCGGAAATCTACCGGCACCTGCCGTCGTCCGCACACAAGCTTAGGCATGCGATCGAAGCAACGATACTCAAGTATGAGCCGCGCGTGAAGGCCATCGACATCCAGGTCAGCGAGACGGAACCTGGCATGCTGCTGAGTTTCACGATGAGTTGCCATTTGCATCAGGAAGGGCTGGTGCGCTTCGGCACGCATTTCACGCCCGACGGCCGGACTCGGCTTCGGATTCTGAAGGCCAATCTCGATCGGGACTGATTCCGACGGCTGTTACATGTACCTTTCAATTCAGTCTTGATTCCAGCCGGCTGTGACGAATGGTGGATATACTGTGCGCCTCCCAATTCCCTCCCCCGGACCATGCGACGGTTTCCCTGGCTGACCGTGTTGTTGCTTTGCACCGCGAATCAAGCGTCGGCGCAGCAAGCGCCCGCACCGCTTGCGCCCGCATCGATCGCGGTGGCCGCCTCCGCGGCATCGGCCGCGTCCGCGCCGCAGGCCGACACCCAGCCGAACGAGGAAAACCGCCGCATCACCGCCTACCTGACGAAGAAATTCGGCGTCGCGAAAGAGAAGGCCGCCAAACTCGCCGACATCGTGAGCGCTAATGCAACGAAATATTCGCTGCCGCCGGCACTGGTTTACGCGATCATCTCGATCGAATCGCGCTTCCAGGAAAAGGCGCGCGGCGCGGGCGGCGCAACCGGGCTGATGCAGGTGGTGCCCAGCGCGCACCGCGGGCTGCTGCGGAACGTGAAGGACCTCACCGAGCCGACCGCCAACGTCAACGCCGGCTCGGCGATCCTGTCCGGCTACGTGAAGGCCGCCGGCGGCGACGTGGGCGCCGCGCTGAAGAGCTACGGCGGCTCGCACGCGTATGCGGCGAAAGTGATGCAGCGGGTCGAGTCGTTCCGCTTCGTGCTCGACCCGCGCGACGATGCAAACGCGGGCATGATGCCGGTCAGCGTGCCGGCGTCCGACCTCCCGAAGACGCCGAACACGCACTGACGCCCCCCGTCACCCGTTCGACGCGCCGCCGACCGTGCGGATGCTGCGCCACTGCCCCTGCTCGACCCGGAACAGCGTATAAGGCGGCTTGATCAGGTCGCCGCGTTCGTCGAACGAGATCTTCCCCGTCACGCCCGTGACCGACACCTTCGGCATGCTCTGCACGACCTTGCCGCGATCGGCCGAATCGGCATTGTGGATCGCCGCGATCATCGCGAGCGCCGCGTCGTACGCAAACGGCGCATACAGTTCGACATCCTGGTTGAAGCGCGCCTTGTAGCGCTGCGCGAACGCCTGCGCGGCCGGCAGCTTGTCGAGCGCGGGGCCCGGCTCGAGATCCTGCGTGCCTTCGCCGGAGCTGCCGGCGATCTTCAGGAATGCGTTGCTTTTCAGCGCGCCCGCGCCGAACAGCTGCGCGCGGATGCCGAGCGAGCGCATCTGCTTGACCAGCATCGCGCCCTGCTCGTCGAGCCCGCCGAAGAACAGCAGGTCGATGTTGTTGCTCTTCAGCGTCGTCAGGATGCCGCGGAAATCGACCGCCTTGTCGTTCGTGTATTCGCGGCTGACGACCGTGCCGTGCGCCTCCTTCACGCCCTTCTCGAACGCATCCGCGAGCCCCTGGCCGAATGCGGTGCGATCGTCGATGATGCCGATCCGCTTCGCCTTCAGCTGCTCGACCGCGAAACGCCCCGCGACCACGCCGCCGATCCCGTCGTGCCCCATCGTGCGGAACACGTTCTTGAAGCCCTGCATCGTGAGCTGCGGATTGGTCGACCCGGGCGTGATCATCGTCACGTTCGCCTGCCGGTACACGGCCGACGCCGGAATGCTGCAGCCCGAGTTGTAATGCCCGATCACGCCCACCACGCCGTCGTCGACGAGCTTCTGCGCGACCTGGATCGCGGTGCGCGGATCGGCCTGGTCGTCCTGCACGTCGAGCACGTAGCGCACCGGCTTGCCGCCGATCGTCGGGTGCTTCGCGTTCTCCTCGTCGAGCGCGAGCTGCGCGCCGTATTGCAGATCCTTGCCGACGCGGGCGACCGGCCCCGTCAGCGGGCCGGCGAAGCCGATCTTCACGGTTTCCACGTCCGCCCCCTGCGCGGACGTGACGGCCGTGCCGATCGAGCAGACCGCCAGCCATACCAGCCAGTTACGACGATTCATGATGCCTCCTTGCTGCGGTTGAAGTCGCGGTTCGTGTCTACCGTTCCGGCCGCTTCGATACGCGACGACTCGAAGCCGTATCCGGGGTCGCGCGCCGTCCGATCGCGGCGCGTCAAAGTCAAAAACGCGTGGCCCGATAGCCGGCCAGGTCGAGCGGCGGCGCGCGCATCGCAACCAGGTCCGCCACGATCCGGCCGGTGATGCCCGCCAGCGTCACGCCGAGATGCTGGTGGCCGAACGCGTAGATCACGCGTTCGCTGCGCCGCGCGCGGCCGAGCACCGGCACGCCGTCCGGCAGCGTCGGGCGAAAGCCGAGCCAGCTGCGCACGGGCGCACCGAGCGCCGGCAGCGCCTCGCGCGCCGAGCGCGTCAGCAGGTCGACGAGCGCGCGGTTCTCGCCGGCGTCGAAGCCGCCGAGCTCGACCGTGCCGGCCGCGCGCAGCCCTTCGTCGAGCGGCGTCATGTAGAAGCCGCGCTCGGCCCAGCCGACCGGCCGCGACACGACGTGCTCGCGCTGCGCGAACTGCACGTGGTAACCGCGCTCCGTATCGAGCGGCACGCGATCGCCGCACGCGGCCGCGAACGCGCGCGAGCGTGCGCCCGCCGCAATCACGACGTGGTCGAAGGTGCGCGTCGCGCCGTCGGCGATCAGCGTCACGCCGTCGCCGGCCGGCTCGATCCGCTCGACGTGCGCGCGTTCGAGCGCCGCGCCGCCCGTGGCCAGATGGTCGAACAGCGCGCCGAGAAAGCCGTGCGGATCGGAAAAATGCCAGCTGCCGTCGAACAGCACGCCGTGCGAGAAGATCGGCGCGAGCGCGGGCTCGAGGCGGCGAATGCCGGCCGCGTCGAGCGTCTCGAACGCGACGCCGAACCGGCGGCGCAGCGCGAGCGACGGCTGCGCGGCCTCGAACGACGCCTGCCGCGCGTACAGGTACAGGCACTCGCGCGGCCGCACGAAAGCCGCAAGCCGCGGCGTGCCGAGCAACGGCGCGTAGCCTTCGGCGGCGCGCGACAGCAGCGCCGCCAGCGCCTGCACGCTGCGCAGGTGCCGGGCCGGCGTCGACGCGACCAGGAACCTCGCCAGCCAGGGCGCGCCGCGCAGCAGGTACGGCCAGCGGATGCGCAGCGGGCTGTCGGCGGCGAACAGGTAGTGCGGGATGTCGCGGAACACCGACGGGCTGTTCACCGGCACGCAGCCGTACGGCGCGAACGTCGCGGCGTTGCCGAACGACGCGCCGTGCCCGACGCCCGCCGGGTCGAACAGCGTCACGCGGTGCCCGTCGCGCTGCAGCCAGGCGGCCGCGCCGAGCCCGATGAAACCTGCCCCCACGATGGCGACGTTCGCCATGACGCATCCCCTCCGGCGCACTGCACTCACACAAAGATGGAATCAAGAATCACACAAGAATTTTTTGTGTGCAATCAAAATGAGATTGTGTGGCGTCGGTGTTTACCCGCTTTCAACTGACTGATTCAGCGGGATTTTGCGGGACTGTTTGACGCACGGGGCGGCTCATATACAATCGCGAGGCAGGGCAAAACGACAGACAAACGCTTTTTGTGTGGCGACAGGCGACAAATGGCATCAGACAAACTTTCCGACGCGCGCGACAGCGGCGCGCCGGCGCAGGCGAAGCGCCCGACCTACGTCGAGGTGTCGAGCTCGATCGAGACGGAAATCCGCAACGGCACGTATCCGCCGGGCAGCCGCCTGCCGCCGCAGCGCCAGCTCGCGACCGAGCTCGGCATCAACGTGTCGACCGTGTCGCGGGCGTACAAGGAGCTGCAGCTGCGCGGCCTCGTGATCGGCAGCAAGCGCCGCGGGTCGCTCGTCACCGGCGGCGCGATGCCGAGCATCGAGCCGGCGCGCGCGTCGCTCGCGGCCGGCGACGGCGTGATCGACCTGACCGTGAACCGGCCGGCCACCGGCGATTTCCTCGCGAGCCTCGCGCAGACGCTCGGCACGCTGCCGAACGACCCGCGCTTCGCGACGCTGCAGGAATACCAGCCGCCGCAGGGGCCCGACTGGGCGCGCGCGGCCGGCGCGCAATGGCTCGCCGCGCCGGGCTTCGCGCCGTCGCGCGACCAGGTGGTCGTGACGAGCGGCGCACAGCATGGCCTGTATGCGGTGCTGAACAGCCTGATCGGCACCGACGGCGTGATCGTCGCGGATCGCCTCACCTATTACGGCCTCAAGGCGCTCGCGCCGGTGTTCCAGTTCGAGATCGTCAGCGCGCCGGCGGACGACGACGGCCTGTTGCCCGACGAGATCGAGCGGATCTGCCAGCGCATGCCCGTGAAGGCGATCTTCGTCGTGCCGAACCTGCAGAACCCGACCGTGACGACGATGAGCCTCGCGCGGCGCATGGCGCTCGTCGACGTCGCGCGGCGCCATCACGTGACGATCATCGAGGACGACGTGTACGGCCCGCTCGTGCGCGACCGGCTGCCGACGATCGCGGGGCTGTGCCCGGAGCTGACGTTCCATATCGGCGCGACGTCGAAGATCCTCGCGCCGGGGCTGCGGCTCGGCTACCTGTGCTGCCCGAAGGACAGCGTCGCGCTGTGTGCGGAAGCGGTGCGCACGACCGCGTGGATGCCCGCGCCGATGTCGATGCTGATCGCGACCGCCTGGATCGAGAACGGCACCGCCGGGCGGATCATGAATGCGCAACTGGCGGAAATCCGCGCGCGGGTGGATCTCGCGCGGGAGCTGCTGCCGGCCGGGCAGCTGAAATCCGACCCGGCGTGCATGTTCGTGTGGCTGCGGCTGCCGCCGCCGTGGCGCGCGGATGACTTCGCGGCGAATGCGAAGGCGCGCGGCGTGGTGGTGATGCCGTCGTCGACGTTCGCGGTCGATCGCGCGGAGCTCGAGCACGGCGTGCGCATCAACCTCGCGTGCGCGTCGACGCGCGACGAGCTCGTCAACGGGCTGCGGATTCTGGCGGGGACGTTGAAGGATCGGCCGCGGGCGTTGTTCGGGTCGATTTGAGGGGGCGTGCCAGTTCCGCGTGGGGGAACAGATCTCCCGCCCCTGAACACCGTCCCATCCATGCTGTCTTCCAGCTATCTACCTCCTTCAGCGTGCGCCGCCCAGACGCGTCGTAGGCGAAGCTCACCCGCGCACCGTGCCTGGGATAGACGCGGCGCCGTCCTGCGTCTGCTCGAGCCGGTCGATCTCGTTCTCCGCCAGCGGCTGCTACGTGTAGCACCATTCGCAGTGAGGCGATACGAAGGTGCCATATGATCGAAGTGGCACCTACGCATGCTATCCGTCACCAAATTCGCATATTGGGACCGTAAAAGCCAGAAACGATATCCACATTTTCTAGAATCCTGCCTTCAATATCTTCAGCCACACCATTCTTCATTGCACCGAGCAATTCATTCACAGACTTAGAGTCAAAACGTTTTTCTCGACATTTCACAAGAATAGCTCGAATCGAATCAAGCCCCCTTCTTCAAGGCATATCGAAATTATCGATCTAGAATGATATCAATCTCAGCTCCAATTTCTCTACCAACTTTAGTTTCACCAAGCGTCGCTTGATAATCAGATAGGGAAATGCTCGCACTTGATTGGATCGCCCCATTCTTAGCAATGTCCTGCACATACGTCAGGTGACCTGCCCCCATGCCTGGATCATAGTACCGATGCCAGCTTTAGACGAACGAGGGGCCACTGACGTGGCCATCTCATTCATTTAAAGGCGATCCGAAACCAACTTAACCAAATCAGGGAAGAACGCATCAAGCTCCATGCACAAATACTCTGGATTCCCGTCGAATTTAAAGATATCTCCAGAAACCACCTTTCCCTCTTGATCTGTCAGATCGGCGGTTATCGTATATTTATCACCCACACCGATCAGATCAAGTGTGAAATCGATCTCCTTTGGGTAGAAGCTTACGTATGCCGTGCCACCGAGAGAGCTTTGGTAAAATCCTGAATTCGATGACTCAATCTCGACTCTATTTTCAATGGCACATTTTATCCGCGCCACATAGTCTGACAAATAGGATTGGATATCGATCGCCATCACTTCCCCCCCGGCCAGTGATTGCTCTCAATATACCTTCTGTCAGGGAATGCGTCGAGCCGCCTCCTCTGGACTTCGCCCAGTGTGTTAATTTTGAATCGATCGGATCGTTTATCGGTCGAATGGTCACGTGACCATTCGGCTTATCGTGCGTCGCTTGAAGCCCGCACGAACAAAGCTTACCGACGTCTAGCTCAACATATTTCCCGCTGTCCAATCCTGCTTCCGAAGTGGCTGCCGACAAGCCCGGCTCTCTCCCATCGATTCGGGTTGTGTCTTTTCCTAAGCGCGGAGTCAGGCTATCGGGGGTTCCAGATGCATTTCTAAAAACAGTCCCGCTGGTTAGAACCCTAGATTCAAAACCGGATAACCCAAGCGGATCAACCCACCCCGTCGGATTGGGTGCATATTGATAGACGTTGATCCCGCCCGCCAACCCGATCGGGTCCTTGCTAATGAACCTACCCGTATCGGGATCGTAATACCGATGCCGGTTATAGTGCAGCCCCGTCTACCTGCCGCTACGACCGATCTTTCAGCTTTCGCAATCTCCCGCAGCGATGCGCGCCACATTAATCGTCGTAGTGTTATCGCGCGGCGAATGATGCGTCGTTGAGCCTTGTGTGACAAGGAATCTCGACGTCGCACGACGGTAGACCAGAGCAGATCGGGTGGCACACCTTACATACATCGAACTCTTGGTCTTCAAACCCAGCGAGTACATCCTCCTCTCCTTCAATTACGTCAGATGCACGATTTCCATCTCGCCCAGCTTCGACCGACTACTCATACGTAAAGGGCCGATCACACGATTGTTGCGTGCAGGTTTTTATAAAAATCCCAATGAATAATCACCCTCTTAGACTCCGATACAAATATCGTATCGACAAAATCAAGCTCACCGGAAAATCTCAACCACTCCAATAGGCGGGTCTTAAGCACTGGAAAAGCATCATCGACATTGATGACATAAAAAACGTCATTTACCATCGCCCCCATGGAATTTGCAATGCCAGTCAATTCATCAGCCAGGTGTGCTCTATCAACATCATTCACTTCTTCCTTATTGACGATACGCTTCCAATCGATAGCCGATGAGCTAACAGGAAGAGCTTTCCTGATAAAGTCAAGCGCACATCTCTCTTCACTCTCGGTGCATGAGTGGGCGGAAATGTAACCGTCACATTTTTTTGAGAAAATCATCGATTAAACCTCTTGATTATCTTGTCAACCGTCTTGCCAGATGCATTGAAGCAGATTGTTTTTTCATTTCCTTTCCCATTAAACACATTGATGTGAGCACCATGCCTTTCGTCGTGCTCAACACGAAACCCGCGATATTCATCAGGAGCGCGTCGTCCGTTAAACGGCTGAGAGCCAAATTTTGCCGGGTTTGGAATAGCCCCCTTTGCTGTAATCTTAGTAAAGTCAAGGGCACTATTCATCGCTTGATTGTAGTCATTGTGCACTTCATCGCACTGGCGATCATTCTTACCGGGACATGAAGGACACTTTCTCGCCAACCCTAGCGGATCAATCCAACCCGTTGGGTTTTCAGCGTACTGGTAGACGTTGATACCGCCGTCAAGACCAATCGGGTCTTTCGACACGAACCGTCCGCTACCCGGATCGTAGTACCGATACCGGTTGTAATGCAGCCCCGTCTCGTCATCATGGTACTGCCCCTGGAACCGGATCGGATTCCCCGCCTCATGGCGTTCCGGCTGCGCCTGCCAGACGGTTTTCTCCCCGCCCCACGCCTTGTACCGCCCGAGCCACACCACCTTCCCCGACTCGTCCAGCAGTTCCTGCGGCGTCCCCAGATGATCGTTCTGGTAAAACAGCGTCGCGTGCCGCGTCTTCGCCGGCACCTGTACGAACCGGCCATCCGTCCCCGTCGCGATGAACGCCGCTTCCACCAGCGTCTCGTCCAGCCGCGCCAGCGGCACGAACGTGCCGGGCTCATGCAGGTAGAGCGACGCCCCTTGCCACTGATGCCGCTCGCTGAGCGTATGCATGCGCTGCGCCACCGGCAGCGCGTCCTCATCGTCCGGATCCTCGCGCACGATCCGGACCGGGCGGTAGGCCAGCGGCTCGCGTTCGCCCGACTGAAGCGGCGGCAGGTGGAAGCGCTCCTCCATCAACAGCACGTCGCCGTCCCACGTGAACACCGTCCGGTCAATGCTGCCGTCCGGCCGCCCGACCTCCTTCAGCGTGCGCCGCCCGAACGCGTCATAGGCGAAGCTCACCCGCAATTCCGGCCGCACCGTGCCCGGGATCGACGTGGTGCCGTCCGGCGTCCGCTCGATCCGGTCGATCTCGTTCGCCGCCGGCGGTTTCGCGTAGCGATCGGCACGCTTGAGCCGGTTCGCCACATCGTATGCATACAGCCACGTCATGCCGCCCGGCTCGGTCTTGCGGATCAGGTTGCCGTGCGCATCGTGCTCGTAGCGCGTGCGGTTCAACTCCTTCAGCACATTGCCCACGCACTTCGGCAGCGCCTTCTCCCACGCATCCAGCCGGCCGGCTTCGTCCGCCATCCGCGTGCGCCGCGCGATCTGCTCGGGCGTCATCCGCTCGCCCGGGTGCGCGTCCTGCCACGCCCGATCCTGCGCGATGATCCGCTGGTGCCGCCGGCTTATCTCGTCGAGCGTTTCCTCGGTCGGGCGCGGCGTGATCTTCTCCGGATCGACCGGATTGCCCGCCGGATCGAACGCAAAGACTTCCTTCAGATCGGGCGTCACCGCCTTCAGCAACCGCCCCACCGGGTCGTACGTGTAATCGGTTGCCCCGCGCGCACGATCCTCGATGCGCGTCAGGCGTCCCGCCGCGTCGTACCGGTACTGCCGCGCGGCGAGCCAGTCCGT
>NZ_CADESW010000009.1 GCF_902830275.1 Burkholderia stagnalis
TCGCCTCGTGATCAACGCGCAGAACTGCGTGCACTGCAAGACCTGCGACATCAAGGACCCGACGCAGAACATCGTGTGGGTCACGCCGGAAGGCGGCGGCGGGCCGAATTACCCGAACATGTAACGCCATCGAAAACGCCGCTCATCGAGCGGCGTTTTTCTTGATCGTCGAAACTGGACGGGGCGCTGCCCGACGCAGCGCGCCGTTTCATTTCATGCGCGTCGCTCGCGATTCCATCCCGCGGCGACCGCATTGCGCACGCGCGGCAAGACGCCGCCCGCGCTATCGCGCCGCGATCCGCCGACGGAAATGCTCGGTGCCGGCCACGATCTTGTCGAGCACCGCGTCGAGCGCCCAGAACCGTTCACGGATATCGTAGTCGATCGCACGGCAACGAATCGACCGGAACGTGCCGATCCGCTGGTGATAGAGCTTCGCCAGCGCCGGATAGCCGAGCGCCTCCGACACCGCCGCGACGACCAGGAACGTCGACAGCTCGTCGGCCAGCACCGGATCCGACTCGCCGTGCATGCGCAGCCACCGGTAGAGATCGGGATGGAAGTTGGTGAACACGCCGTTGAATCCGGCCGAGCCGGCCTTCATCGCATCCCATGCGATCGCGGCGTTCGCATTCAGGATCTTCAGCGGCGATCCCGCCGCGAGCGCGACACGCCGCTTCACCGTCTCCAGATCGCAGCTCACGTCCTTGAGCATCACGAAGCGGCCGGTGTCGATGCATGCGCGCAACTCGTCGTCGGACAGCAGCCGGCGATAGGGCACCGGGCACTCGTAGAGCCCGAGCGGCACGTCCGGCGGCAGCTGTGCGAGCAGCGCGCGCAGGTTGCCGAGCAGCGCCGCACTGCCCTTGCGCTCCGGATCGAGCCGGTTGGTCACGAGCACGACACCTTGTGCGCCCGACTCGGCCGCCGCACGCAGTTCCGCGACCTGCGCGTCGAGACTGTCGCTGACATGTCCCGACGCGACCACGGGCACGCGCCCGCCAACCTGCTCGACGACGAAGCGCGCGAGCGCCGCGCGTTCGGCAAGACTCAGGAACTGCATCTCGCTCGATTGGCAGACCGCGAACAGCGCGTCGGTGCCATGGGCGAGATACCACTCGATCAGCTGCTCGAGCCCCGCATAGTCGATTGCGCCGGCGTCGTCGAACGGCGTCAGCATCACGGGCACGATCCCCTCGATCGCCACCGCGGATGGCTGCTGTGCTTGCATCGGTTTCTCCTTCAGAAGTGATAGGCGCTCACGCGGGCAACGGCGGCCCGGACACGGCACCCTCGGATTGCTCGGGAATCGGCTTGCGCACCAGCAGCAGATAAGCCATCGCACCGGCGAACGCGATCGCCGCCGCGGTCAGCAGCGCCGGCACGAACGACCACCGCTGCGCGATGAAGCCGGTCAGGATCGGGGCCAGCGCACCGCCGATGAATCCGCCGAAGTTCTGGATCGCGCCCAGCGACGCGACCCGGCTCGGCGGCGCGGCGGCCGTCGCGAGCGCCCATGAGCAGGCCGACGCCGCGTTCGCGAGAAAAATCACGACCGAGATGCACGCAAGCGCGACCGTATTGCTCTCGGCCAGCGCGGCCGGAATCGTGAACGCGACCATCCCGAGCATCGCGACCACCACCGCGTTGCGCCGGCTCGCGACCGGCGAGCGGCTGCGGCGCGTGATCAGATCCGAGAACCAGCCGGCGACCAGCGAGCCCACGAATCCGCACAGGAACGGCACCGACGCCGCAAACCCGGTGCGGATCAGGCTCATGTGCCGCTCCATCGTCAAGTATCCGGGCAGCCAGGTCAGATAGACCCAGTTCAGGTACACGGAGCCGAAGAAACCGATTAGCATCCCCCAGGTCGTCCCGTGCGAGAACAGGCTGCGCCAGTCGCCGAAGGTCAGCTTCGGCGTGGCGATCGCGCTCTCCGCGCCGGCGTCCAGATAGCCGCGCTCGGCCGCCGACAATTGCGCACGCGCCGGATCGCGGTACAACGCAAACCACGCCACGGCGACGACGAGCCCCAGCGCGCCCGTCGCAATGAACGCCCAGCGCCAGTTGAAGGACACGACGAGGATCGACAGCAGCAACGGCGCAAGTGCGGTGCCGAGCGGCGACGCCGCGTTGAAGATCCCGGTCGGCGTGCCGCGCGCGCGCAGCGGAAACCAGTTGCTCACGACCCGCGCGGCGGACGGGAACTGCGGCGCCTCGCCGATGCCGAGCACGATGCGCGCGACGATGAACCAGCCGAACGTCGACACGATGCCGCCTGCTGCCTGCGCGAGCGACCAGACGATCAGCCCGATGCCGAGCAGCCGGCGCGGCCCGATGCGATCGACAAGGCCGCCGATCGGCAGCTGGCACAGCGCGTAGCTCCACGAGAACGCCGACAGCAGCAGCCCCATCTGCCCGAGCGACAGCCCGAGCTCGCCCCGGATCGCCGCATTCGCGACGGCCAGCGTGCCGCGATCGAGATAGTTGACGATACCGCTCACCATCAGCAGCGCAAGCGCGATGCGCTGCCCGCGCCGGATGCGCGGCGGCACGCTCGGAAGGGATTGAGCTTCGTTCATGACGGTTGTCTCCATATCGTATGTGTCGGCCGGTTTCGGCCGTTCTGGTCGCGTGTCTAGGCGGCCACGCGCGCGCCGGTAACCTCGTCGCGCGTCGGGATCGACGTCTGCGCGCCGTGACGCGTCACGCCGATCGCGGCCGCGCGCTGGCCGAAGTCGATCGCGTCGTCCATCGATGCGCCGCCGGCACGGGCCGCCGCGAACCCGCCGACGAATGTGTCGCCGGCGGCGGTCGTGTCGACCGCGATCACCGCTTGCGCGCGCCGGTGCCCGCTGCCCGCGTCGCCACGCCAGCAGACGCCGCGTGCGCCGAGGGTCACGAGCACGTTGCGCACGCCCTTGGCGCGCAGCGCGTCGGCTGCGCGCACCGCAGATGCGTCGTCGCCGACGGCGATGCCGGTCAGCGACTCCGCCTCGCTTTCGTTGACGACGAGGTAGTCGACCTGCGCCAGCAGCGCGTCGGGCAATGGCTGCGCCGGCGCGGGATTGAGCAGCACCGGCGTGCGCCGGGCGGCCGCGTAGGCGATCGCATGCATTACCGTCGCCAGCGGCACTTCGAGCTGGCAGACCAGCAGCGCGGCCTGCGCGATCACGTCGCCCGCCGCGTCGACGCGCGCGGTGTCGACGCAGGCATTCGCGCCCGGCACGACGACGATGCTGTTCGCGCCGCCCTCGCCGACCGTGATCGCGGCGACACCCGTCGCGACGCCGGCAACGCGGTGCAGGTGCGTCACGTCGATCCGCTCGGCCGCGAGCGCGTCGTGCAGACGCGCGCCGAACGCGTCGTCGCCGACGCAGCCGATCATCGCGACCGACGCACCGAGGCGCGCGGCGGCGACCGCCTGGTTCGCCCCCTTGCCGCCGTGAACGGTCTGGAATGCGCTGCCGAGCAGCGTTTCGCCCGGCAACGGCAGGCGCGGCGCGCGCACCACGAGGTCGATGTTCGCGCTGCCCACGACGGTCACGCGCGGAGGTTTCATGTCGCTCATCTGCAAATGTAACCGCTTACATTAAGATTGGACAAAACGGCCGGTGTATCCGGCAGCGACGAAAAATGACCGAAACAAACTGACTGCACGTCTGACATAATGCGGGCTATCATTCTGATAGCGCTTACATTCGCACAGGCCAAGTCGGCGATGCAAGCACGAGTCACGTAATTCGAGGGTAAACGATGACGCTTTCGACAGCCTGCCGTATCCGCCCTGCCCCGCCCCCTGCGACGGGAGCCGCCCGATGAGCGCCGCCCCGCCCCGCGGCGGCGCGTCGCGCGCCCGCCGCGGCACCGGCCGCTCGGTGCTCGGCGACGTCGCGAAGCTCGCCGGCGTGTCGACCGCGACCGTCTCGCGCGTCTACAACGATCCCGGCAAGGTGTCGGCCGACGTGCAGCAGCGCGTGCGCGACGCGGCGCGCGCGCTGAACTGGATTCCGAACGCCGCCGGCCGCGCGCTCGCGTCGACCCGCACGCACATCACCGGTGCGATCATCCCGACGCTCGACGACCAGGTGTTCGCGTCGCAGGTCGCCGGCATGCAGGCGGTGATGGCCGAGCACGGCATCACACTGTTCCTCGGCTGCTCGAACTACGATCCCGCCCAGGCGCTGACGCAGGTGCGCGCGATGCTCGCGCGCGGCGTGGAAGCCGTATCGCTGGTCGGCGAGGCCTATCCGCCGGAATTGTTCGAGCTGCTCGCGCTGCACCGCGTGCCGTACGTCGTCACCTACGCATATCGCGACGACAGCCCGCACTGCTGTGTCGGGTTCGACAACCGCGCGGCGTTCGCGCGGCTCACCGACCATCTGCTCGCCCTCGGGCATCGCGATTTCGCGATCATCATGCAGCCGTCGGCCGATAACGACCGTGTGCAGGCGCGCCTGCGCGGCATTCACGACACGCTCGCCGCGCACGGGCTCGCGGTCCGCCCCGCGCATCAGCACGAGGGGCCGGCCACGATCGCGTTCGGCCGTGCGAGCCTGCGCGCGATCGCCGACAACTCGGCGCCCCGGCCCTCCGCGGTCATCTGCGGCAACGACGCGCTCGCGCTCGGCGCGCTGCTCGAGGCGCAGGCGCTCGGCATCGACGTACCGTCGCAATTGTCGATCACCGGGTTCGACGATATCGCGCTCGCCCGCGAGATCCGGCCGTCGCTGACGACGATGTGGGTCGATACCGACGCGATCGGCCGCAAGGCCGCGCACGCACTGCTCGACGCGCTCGACAGCGGTGCGACCGGGCCAGGTTGCGCGGTGTTGCCCGAGCTGCGGTCACGGGAATCGGTGGCGCCGCCGGCATCGGCCGACACGCCGCGCGCCTGACCTCGGGGAGCGGACCGGCGGGGATTGTCGCGCCGCCATACGAACCGGCACACCCGCGACGCGTGTTGCGACGAGCGCCCGCCCAATGAAAAACGGGGCGCTGCTCGCTGCAGCGCCCCGCTTCGTTCTGACTCTCCGCTTCCCGCGTCAGGTCGCGCTCGCGGCGATCTTCGGGGTTTGCGTTTCGACGTCGCCGCATTGTGCGCGGTGGCGCAATGCGTGATCGATCAGCACCAGCGCGAGCATCGATTCGGCGATCGGCGTCGCGCGGATGCCGACGCACGGATCATGACGGCCGAAGGTCTCCACCGTCGCGGGTTCGCCGGCCTTCGTGATCGAACGGCGCGGCGTGCGGATGCTCGACGTCGGCTTGATCGCGATCGACACCGTGATGTCCTGCCCGGTCGAGATGCCGCCGAGCACGCCGCCCGCGTGGTTGCCGACGAAGCCATCCGGCGTCAACTCGTCGCCATGCTCGGAACCGCGCTGCGCAATGCTCGCGAAGCCCGCGCCGATCTCGACGCCCTTCACCGCGTTGATGCTCATCATCGCCTTCGCGATGTCCGCGTCGAGGCGGTCGAACACCGGCTCGCCCCAGCCCACCGGCACACCGGACGCCACGACGTCGATCCGCGCGCCAATCGAATCGCCGTCCTTGCGCAGCGCGTCCATGTAGGCCTCGAGCTGCGGCACGATGTCGGCGTTCGGCGCGAAGAACGGGTTCTCGCGCACGTACGACCAGTCGACGAACGGCACGTCGATCTCGCCGAGCCCGGTCATGCAGCCGCGCACCTCGACGCCGTAGCGCTCGCGCAGCCATTTCTTCGCGACCGCGCCCGCGCCGACGATCGGCGCGGTCAGGCGCGCGGACGAACGGCCGCCGCCGCGGTAGTCGCGGATGCCGTATTTCTGCCAGTACGTGTAGTCGGCGTGGCCGGGCCGGAACGTCTCGGCGATGTTGCCGTAGTCCTTGCTGCGCTGGTCGGTATTGCGGATCAGCAGCGCGACCGGCGCGCCGGTCGTGACGCCCTCGAACACGCCCGACAGGATCTCGACCTCGTCGGCCTCTTGGCGCTGCGTGACGTGACGGGACGTACCGGGCTTGCGGCGGTCGAGCTCACCCTGGATGTCGGCCTCGGTCAGCCCCAGGCCAGGCGGGCAGCCGTCGATCACGCAGCCGATCGCAGGGCCGTGCGACTCGCCGAAGGTCGTGACGGTGAAAAGCGTGCCAAGGGTATTGCCGGACATGGTAGGACCGCCCAAAGAAAAATCGGGAAACCGATATTATGCCAGCCGTGCCGGCCGCGCGGGCCGCGCGCGATACGGCCCCCGCCCGATCCGTCGCTATTTGCGCGCGCCGCGCAGTTCGGCCACCGCGGCCTGCAGCGTCTCGGGCGTCGCGACCGAGGCCGGCATCGCGTCGCCGACCGCGAGCGTCAGCCGGCTCATCACGCCCCGCTTGACGGGCCGCGGCCAGCGGGCGTCCGAGTGCCGCGAGAACACGCCGCCCCACAGGCCGCGCAGTGCCATCGGAATCACCGGCGCCGACGTGCGCTGCAGGATCTCGGTCACGCCGTGGTGGAACGTATTGATGTCGCCCGTCTTCGTCAGCTTGCCCTCGGGGAAGATGCACACCAGCTCGCCGTCCTTGAGCGCCGCTTCGCACGCGTCGTACGCGCGCGCGAGCAGTTCGGGATCCTCGTGCCGCGACGCGATCGGGATCGCCTTCGCATGCCGGAACACCCAGCTCGCGAAGCGCGTGCGGAAGATCCGGTGATCCATCACGAAGCGGATCGGGCGCGGGCTCGCGGCCGCCAGCACCAGCGCATCGACGTAGCTGACGTGATTGCAGACGAGCACGGCGGGCCCCTCTTCCGGGATCCGCTCCGCATGCACGAGCCGGATCCGGTAGAACGTGTGCACCAGCACCCACGCGACGAACCGCAGCAGGAATTCGGGCACGAGCAGGTAGATGTACGCGGCAACCGCGACGTTGAGCAGCGCGGTGACGAGGAAGATGCCGGGAATGCCGACGCCGGCCTTGGTCAGCGCCATCGCCATCACCGCCGACACGATCATGAACAGCGCGTTCAGGATGTTGTTCGCGGCGATGATCCGCGCGCGGTGCGTCGGCGCGCTGCGGCTCTGGATCAGCGCGTAGAGCGGCACGCTGTAGAAGCCGCCGAACATCGCGAGCAGGAACAGGTCGGCGAGGATGCGCCAGTGGCGCGCGCCGGCCAGGAATTCGCCGACCGACAGCAGGTGGCCGGGCGCCGGCAGCGCATGGCTCGCGAAATACAGCTCGATCGCGAACACGCTGATGCCGATCGAGCCGAGCGGCACGAGGCCGATCTCGACGCGCCGCTGCGACAGCCGCTCGCACAGCAGCGAGCCGATGCCGATGCCGACCGAGAACGTCGCGAGCAGGATCGTGACGACGTCCGGACTCGCGGACAGCACGTCCTTCGCGAAATTGAAGAACGACGTGAGGAACGTCGCGCCGACGAACCACAGCCACGAGATGCCGAGCAGGCTCAGGAACACGGTGCGGTTCTGGCGCGCGAGCCCGAGGTTGCGCCAGGTTTCGCTGACCGGATTCCAGTTGATCACGAGGTCGGGCTGCGGCGCGGGCGTCGTCGGCACGCGCTGCGCGGCGAGACGCCCCGCACACGCGATCACGACGCAGCTCACCGCGAGCACGAGCTCGCCGCGGCCGGAAATGCCCGCGGCCGCGCCGCCGATCAGCGTGCCGATCAGGATCGCGATGAAGGTGCCCATCTCGACGAGGCCGTTGCCGCCGACCAGTTCGTGCTCGCCGAGGTGCTGCGGCAGGTACGAGTACTTGACCGGCCCGAACAGCGTCGAGTGCATCCCCATCATGAACGTGCACAGGTACAGCAGCGCCGCGGTGTGCGTGACGAAGCCCGCGGCCCCGACCAGCATCAGCACGATCTCGAACGACTTCACGAAGCGCGTGAGCCGCGCCTTGTCGTACTTGTCGGCGATCTGGCCGGACGTCGCCGAGAACAGCACGAACGGCAGGATGAAGATCGCGGAGATCAGGAACGCGGCGGTCTTCGCGTCGACGCCGGAAAACCGCGCGGTGTGATAGGTGACGAGCGACGTGAAGCCGATCTTGAAGACGTTGTCGTTCAGCGCGCCCAGGAACTGGGTCGTGAAGAACGGCGCGAAACGGCGTTCGCGCAGCAGGTCGAATTGGGAAGCGTGTGCGCGTCGCTCATTGCGACGCTCGGACGAGACCGACGTGTGATCGCTCATGCGGAATGCGCGCGCGTCGTCTCGGCGAAGCTGCGCGGGCCCTGGTTATCGGAGGAAAGGCAGCACCGGCGCGCAGGCCGGGCCCGCGCCGCCGCGCTGGTCGAATGTGCCCGCGCCCCACGTGACGGCCCGGGCACGGCGCTCAGCCGGCGACCGGCTTGTGCGCTTCGGTTTCGGGTTCCGGCCAGTCGCGGATATAGGCCTTCAGCATCCGGTTCTCGAAGCTCTGCGCCTCGACGACCGTCTTCGCGACGTCGTAGAACGAGATGACGCCCATCAGCACCTTCTGGTCGAGCACCGGCATGTAGCGCGCGTGGCGCTCGAGCATCATCCGGCGCACTTCGTTGACATCCGTTTCCGGCGTGCACGTGAGCGGCTCGTCCATCACCTTGCGCACCTGCACGTCGCCGATCGCGCCGCCGTTCTCGCGCAGGCGCATGATGATCTCGCGGAACGTGAGAATCCCGACGAGATCGCCGTACTCCATCACGACGAGCGAACCGATATCGTGTTCGGCCATCGTATCGACCGCTTCGCGCAGCGGCTTATCGGGCGTCACCGTGAACAGCGTGTTGCCCTTGACTTTGAGAATATCGCTGACGCGCATCGTAGTCCCCTCATGCATATATGCAAAAACTGGCTTTCGATCCTATCGGAAAGCCTGTCAAAAGGAAAGCGCAGGGCTTGGCGGCCGGCGCCGCCCGGCCTGCCGCCGCTGGAGAACCCGCTCCAGCCGGCCCCGCTTGCGGACGCCTGCCGCTCGCCGCACAATGGCTTCATGGACGGCGGCCCGAGGAGACGGCCATGGCGCATTCGCATACCGAGCATTTCGCCAGCTTCACTGACTTCTACCCGTATTACCTGAACGAACACCAGAACCTGACGTCGCGGCGGCTGCATTTCATCGGCTCGCTCGGCGTGATCGGCTGCGTCGCGATGGCGGTCGCGACCGGCGACTGGCTGTGGCTGCCGGCCGCCGTCGTCTGCGGCTACGCGTTCGCGTGGGTCGGGCACTTCTTCTTCGAGAAGAACCGCCCCGCCACCTTCCGTCACCCGATCTACAGCCTGATGGGCGACTGGGTGATGTTCAGGGATATCTGCACCGGCAAGATCCCGCTGTGACGCCGGCCTGCGCGGCCATGCCGCGCGGCGCGCGCACGGCCCGGGCTCAGGCCGTGCGGTGCGGCCGCGCGTGCGGGTCCGCCGCGCCGGGCGCCGGCGCGGCCACCGCGACCGGTGGCGCATCCGCATGCAGGTGCGTGCCGATCAGCGACGCCAGCGACACGTCGAAGCGCTCGCTCGACAGCACCGCCAGCAACGCGTCGCCGTCGACGTGGGTGCGGCGCCGCTGCAGCTGGTAGGTCAGCTCGGTCAGGTCGATCACCAGCACGTCGAACAGCTGCGCGAGCGTCAGCTGCTCGGGGTTCGCCAGCAGCACGTAGCGCTGCGCGCCGTCGCCGCCATCCAGCCGGGCGACCCACTCGCGCTCCTCCATCAGCACTAGCAGCCGCTGCGCGGTTTCCATGTCGCAACGCAGCATCGCCGCGAGCCGGATCGCCGAATAGCCGGCCTTGCCGGCCTCGCGGGCCTCCGCGAGGCGCGCGAGCAGTTCGAGCCCGTCGAACAGGTCGCTGCCCGGATAGTGGACGCGGTGGAACTGGCCGACGCGAATCGCCGGCAACGCCGACGTCACCATCCCGCCAAGCAGCGCGATGAACCAGCTCAGATACACCCACAGCAGGAACACCGGCAGCGCGGCGAACGCGCCGTACACCGCGGTGTAGGTGGGGATCCGCCGCACGTAGTAGCCGAAGCCGCGCTTCGCAAGCTCGAACGCGATCGCCGCGAACAGGCCGCCGACCACCGCGTCGCGCCACGCCACCGTGCAGTTCGGCAGATAAACGTAAAGGAGCGTGAATGCGAGCACCGTCAGCGGCAGCGACGCGAGCGTCAGCAGCCACTCGGCGAACGACGGCGCCGACTGCGCGCCCGTGATCGCGAGCGACTCCGTGAACAGGTACGACGAGATCGACAGGCTCACGCCGAACAGCAGCGGCCCGAGCGTGATCAGCGCCCAGTACGCGAGCACGCGCTGCGCGAACGGGCGGGGCTTGCGCACCCGCCAGATCAGGTTGAACGCGGATTCGATCGTCATCATCGTCATCACGGACGTGACGACCAGCACGATCAGGCCCGCCGTCGTCAGCCCCTTCGCCTTCGACGCGAACTGGTTCAGGTACTTGAAGATCTGGATGTTGACCTGCGTCGGCATCAGGTGATCGGCGAGGAACCCCTGCAGCGAGAGCTGGAACGACGCGAACATCGGGAATGCGGTGAACAGCGCGAACGCGACCGTCACGAGCGGCACGAGCGCCAGCATCGTCGTGAACGTGAGGCTGGCCGCCACTTGCGGGATACGGTCCTCGGCGCTGCGCTTCGCGGCAAAGCGCGCGAGGCGCTTGATGGTGTCGAGATCGACGCTCAACTTCGGCAAACGGCTTCCTCCTTGCACATGCGGCGCGTCGCGCAGCGCGACGGCTTCAGCCCCTATAATAGCCGCTCACATCAGGGGCGGTTCGCAACTGGAACGTCCATGCGTTGCCACGGGCATGCCCCCAAGCCTATGAACGACATCCTCGTGCTCTATTACAGCCGTCACGGCGCCACGCGTGATCTCGCGCTCGCGATCGCGAACGGCATCGACAGCGTGCCCGGCATGCAGGCGCGCATCCGCACCGTGCCGCCCGTCTCCACCGTCTGCGAAGCGAGCGCGCCCGAGATTCCCGACGACGGCCCGCCGTACGCCGAATTGCGCGATCTCGAGGAATGCGCGGGCCTCGCGCTCGGCTCGCCGACCCGCTTCGGCAACATGGCCGCATCGCTCAAGTATTTCCTCGACGGCACGACGCCGCAATGGCTGTCGGGCGCGCTGAGCGGCAAGCCCGCCTGCGTGTTCACGTCGACCGGGAGCCTGCACGGCGGCCAGGAATCGACGCTGCTGTCGATGATGCTGCCGCTGCTCCATCACGGGATGATGATCGTCGGCATCCCGTACACCGAATCCGCGCTCAGCACGACGGAAACGGGCGGCACGCCGTACGGCGCATCGCACGTGTCGCGGCATGAGCGCACCGCGCCCGCGGGGCTGTCCGCCGACGAAAAGGCGCTCGCCGCCGCGCTCGGCGCGCGGCTCGCCCGCACGGCCGCCGCCCTCGTCGCGGCCCAGGCCCCCGCATGAACCGGCCCGCGCCCGCCGTCGCCGCCCGGCCGCGCCATGCGCTGGCCGCCGCCGCGTGTCTCGCCGCGCTGATCGCGCTGTCGCTCGTCTGGGAGCTGTGGCTCGCGCCGCTGCGCCCCGGCGGCTCCGCGCTGATGCTGAAGGCGGTGCCGCTCGCGCTCGCGCTGCCCGGCGTGTGGCGGCGTAACATCTACACGATGCAGTGGGCAAGCATGCTGATCCTGCTCTATTTCGCCGAAGGCATCGTGCGCGGCATGTCCGACCGCGGGCTGTCCGCGACGCTCGGCTGGTGCGAAACCGCGCTCGCCCTCGCCTTCTTCGCGGCCGCACTCGCCTATGTCGCGCCGTTCAAGCGCGCGGCGAAGAAACAGCGCGCCGCGCCCTGACCCTTACGCGACCGACCGTCATGAATTCTTCCGAAGCTTTCGTTTCCGCGTGCCGCGACGCCATCGGCGCGGACCACGTGCTGACCGACCCGCACGATACCGAGCCGTTCCTGACCGACTGGCGCCGCCGCTACAAGGGCGCCGCGTGCGCGGTGCTGCGGCCCGCGAGCACGGCCGAAGTCGCCGCGCTCGTGAAGCTCGCGAACACGCACGGCATCGCGCTCGTGCCCCAGGGCGGCAACACCGGCCTCGCCGGCGGCGCGACGCCCGACGCGAGCGGCGGCCAGGCCGTGCTGAGCCTCGCGCGCCTGAACCGCGTGCGCGCGCTCGATCCGCACAACAACACGATCACCGTCGAAGCCGGCGTGATCCTCGCCGACGTGCAGGCGCGCGCTCGCGACGCCGGCCGGCTGTTCGCGCTGAGCCTCGCGGCCGAAGGCAGCTGCACCATCGGCGGCAACCTCGCGACGAATGCCGGCGGCACCGCGGTGCTGCGCTACGGCAACGCGCGCGAGCTGTGCCTCGGGCTCGAGGTCGTGACGCCGCAGGGCGAGATCTGGGACGGCCTGCGCGGGCTGCGCAAGGACAACACCGGCTACGACCTGCGCGACCTGTTCATCGGCGCCGAAGGCACGCTCGGCATCATCACCGCCGCCGTGATGAAGCTGCATCCGCGGCCGGCCGCGCAGGTCACGGCGCTCGCCGCGCTCGACTCGCCGCACGCGGCGCTCGACTTCCTCGCGCTCGCGCAGCGCGCGGCCGGGCCGCTCCTGACCGGCTTCGAGCTGATGTCGGATTTCTGCATGCAGCTCGTCGGCAAGCACTATCCGCAGCTGCGCTATCCGTTCGATCGCACGCACCCGCAAACGGTGCTGCTCGAACTGTCGGACAACGAGAGCGAAGCGCATGCGCGCGCGCTGTTCGAGACGCTGATGGAAGAAGCCTTCGAGGCGGGCATCGTGGTCGATGCGGTGGTCGCGGAGAATCTCGCGCAGTCGCGCGCGTTCTGGGACCTGCGCGAACACATCCCGCTCGCGCAGGCCGACGAAGGGCTGAACATCAAGCACGACATCGCGGTGCCGATCTCGTCGATCGCGCGCTTCATCGATGAGACCGACGCGGCGATCCAGCAGGCAGCGCCGGGCGCGCGGATGGTGACGTTCGGCCATCTCGGCGACGGCAACCTCCACTACAACGTGCAGACGCCCGAGGGCGGCGACGCCAAGGCGTTCCTCGCCGAATACCAGGCGCCGGTGAACCGTATCGTCTACGACAACGTGCAGCGCCACCACGGCACGATCAGCGCGGAACACGGGATCGGCCAGCTGAAGATCGACGACGCGCAGCGCTACAAGTCGCCGGTCGAGATCGGGCTGATGCGCACGCTGAAGGCCGCGCTCGACCCGCGCGGCCTGATGAACCCCGGCAAAGTGCTACGCTGAAGACAACCCCACCGGAGTGATGCCCGTGAAAGTCCGCGTGCTGTCCGACCTGCATCTCGAGGGCAACCTGCCCGACGTGATTCCACACGCCGAAGCCGATCTCGTCGTGCTCGCCGGCGACATCCACAATCACGCGGAAGGGCTGCGCTGGGCCGCCGAGACCTTCGACCCGGGGGTACGCCCAGGCGGCGTGCCGGTGATCTACGTGCCGGGCAATCACGAGTACTACGACGGGGAATTCGGCGCGCTCGAGGCGGCGATGCGCGACGCGGCGCACGCGCTCGACAACGTGCATTACCTGAACAACGACGCCTACGTCGATCCGGCCGGGCGCTTCCGCGTGCTCGGCACCACGCTGTGGACCGACTTCGCGCTGTTCGGGGCCGACGACGCCAGCATCGCGCATGCGACCGACGCGGCATCGAAGGTGATGCTCGATTTCAAGGGACTGATCCAGGTGACGTGGCCGCACGACGCGGCGGTTCATGCGGGTGCGGCCGAGTCGCAACGCGGCGCCGAGCGTGATTTCACGCCGGCCGATTCGCTGGCGCTGCACCGCCGCGCGCGCGCGTGGCTCGAAACGCAGCTCGCGGTGCCGTTCGACGGCAAGACGATCGTCGTGACCCATCACGCGCCGCACCGGCGCTCGCTCGCCGAGCGCTTTGCGCAGGACCCGGTATCGGCCGGGTTCGTCAACGATCTGGCGGGGCTGGTGCGCGCGCCGGTCGCCCTTTGGGCGCACGGCCACACGCATACGTCATTCGATTACGTGACGGAGGGCGGCACGCGCGTCGTCTGCAACCCGCGCGGCTACATTCGCCGGCGCACCGGCGAGCGCGAGAACACGGCGTTCGCGTGGGACAAGGTCGTGACGCTCTGAGGGGCGGCTGCCCCGAGCGCCAGATGAGGTAAACCGGCGCGTCAGCGCCCGAGGCGGCGGGCGGCTTCCGACGCCGAGCGCACCCTGACCGGCGCCGGCTGCATCCGCGCCTTCATCGCGCGCAGCAAGTCGCGCGACGCGACGGCGCCGATCACGCCGAACAGGATTCCAAGGCCAATCATCAGGTGCGTATCCATTGCTGCTCCGTATTGCAGATCACTCTGGATCAGACAGTATCAAACTGTCGGCCGGTCGAGGGTAAAGAAATGTTGCGGGAACGACAAATCTCGTTAGATTTCGTGAGCCCGCGACGTCATGTCGCGCGGGTGAACTGCTCCAGCGCGGCTTCGTCGGCGTCGAGCGTCGCCGGCAGTTCGTCGCGCAGGAAATCGACCCAGGTCCGGATTTTCGCGTCGAGATACTGGCGGGACGGATACAGCGCATAGATGTTCATCACGTGCGAGCGGTACTCGGGCATCACGCGCACGAAGTGGCCGTTGCGCAGGCCGGCGATCGCCGAATACAGCGGCAGCACGCCGATTCCCATCCCCTCCCGCACCGCCACCGCGAGCGCCTCGGCGACGTTCACGCGAAACGGCGGGCCCGACAGCGGCACGGTGACGTCGCCGCTCGGCCCGCTCAGCGTCCATTCGTCGTAGTGAAAGCCCGGCGCGACCATGCCGAGGCACACGTGCCGCGCGAGATCCTGCGGCTGCCGCGGCACGCCGTGCCGCTCGAGGTAGCGCGGCGACGCGCAGACGACGCTGTAGCTCTCGCCGAGCCGCTGCGACACGAGCCCCGAATCGGGCAGGTCGCGGCCGACGACGATCGCGACGTCGTAGCCCTCGTCGAGCAGGTCGGGCATCCGCTGCGCGAGCGTCAGGTCGACGAGCACGTCCGGAAAGCGCTCGCGATAGCGCGACACGGCCGGCACCGTGTAGTGCTGACCGAGGCTCGTGAAGCAGTGCACCTTCAGCTTGCCGGACGGGCGCGCGTGTGCGTCGCTCGCCTCCGCTTCCGCCTGGTCGACATACGCGAGGATCTGTTCGCAGCGCTGCAGATAGCGCTCGCCCGCCTCGGTCAGCGCGATGCGGCGCGTGGTCCGGTTCAGGAGCCGGGTGCGCAGGTGCGCCTCCAGGTCCGACACGGCCCGCGACGTGTAGGCGGTCGTCGAATTCATCTGCTGCGCGGCCGCGGTGAAACTGCCCGCGTCGACCACGCGCATGAATACCCGCATGTTCTGTAACGTATCCATGCCATTACCCGTGTAAATCCGGGAGGATTGTTGCACAGCGGCGCACAAATATTATCTCAGCTTTTGTAAAAATGACTTGCACCGTTGTCCATTTATTCAGGAATTGCTGAAAAATATAATCCTCTCCGGCTCATCTATATCCGAAAGGGAGAAAATCGTGCAGTCTCCGGCAATAAAAGGGACGCTCGCACTCGCGGTTCTTGCAGTCTCATTAATAATGGCCGGATGCGCGAGCATGGGCGACAACAAACCCCAATCCATTCAGACCGATCCGGCTTCGCTCGACGCGGGCGCGGCGATCCGCGCGGCCGATCGTGACGCCGGCTGGCCCGCCGCCGACTGGTGGCGCGCATATCGCGATCCGCAACTCGATGCGTGGATCGCGGCCGCGCAGGCCGGCAACCCGTCGCTCGCAGCCGCGCAGGCGCGCGTGCGCGAGGCGCAGGCGATGGCCCGCGTCGCCCGCTCGGCCGAACTGCCGCAGATCAACGGCAACCTGTCGCTGATGCGCCAGCACTGGCCGGACAACGTGTTCTACGGCCCGGGGCCGCTCGCGAATGCGGACACCTGGAACAACACCGGCACGCTCGGCCTGTCGTATCACCTCGACCTGTGGGGCAAGGACAAGAACGCGACCGAGCGCGCGCTCGACATGGCGCACGCGACCGCGGCCGACGCCCGCGCGGCGCGGCTCGAGCTCGAGGTCAACGTGGTGCGCGCGTATATCGGCATGTCGATGAACTACGCGCTGCTCGACCTCGCGCACGAGACGTTCGAGCGCCAGCACGCGCTCGCCGAGCTCGCGCGCAAGCGGCTGCAGGCCGGCCTCGGCACGCAGCTCGAGGTCAGCCAGGCGGAATCGACGCTGCCCGACTACGAGCGCCAGATCGATTCGTATGAGGAAGCGATCCAGCTCGCCCGTCACCAGCTCGCCGCGCTCGCCGGCAAGGGGCCCGGCGCGGGCGACGCGATCACGCGGCCGAAGCTCGCGCTCGACGCGCCGGCCGGCCTGCCGTCCGCGCTGCCGGCCGACCTGCTCGGCCGTCGGCCGGACGTCGTCGCGGCGCGCTGGACGGTCGACGCGCAGGCGCGCGGCATCGACGTCGCGAAGGCCGCGTTCTATCCGAACATCGACCTGCTCGCGACCGTCGGCGGCTTCGGCGTGACCGCGCCGTTCGCCGACTTCCTGCGCGCGATGAACGGCGGCTGGACTGCCGGCCCGGCGCTGTCGCTGCCGATCTTCGAAGGCGGCCGGCTGCGCGCGCAGCTCGGCGCGGCGTCGGCCGGCTACGACCAGGCCGTCGAGCACTACAACCAGACGATCGTCGGCGCGCTCAAGGACATCGCCGACCAGGTCGTGCGGATCCGCTCGCTCGACACGCAGAAGAAGGACGCCGCGCGCTCGGTGGCCGCGAACGACCGCAGCTACCAGCTGTCGCGCGAAGGCTTCCGGCGCGGGCTGACCGACTACGTGAACGTGCTGGTCGCGCAGCAGCAGCTGTTGCGCGCGCAGGAGACGGCCGCCCGGATCGATGCGGAACGCCTCGCCGCGCATGCGCAGCTGATGGCCGCGCTCGGCGGCGGCGTCGAGACGGGCGAGGACGTGCCGGGCACCGAAGCGAAGGCGGCACCCAAGGCCGACGCGAAGACGGCCGGCCGCGCCGCCGCAGCCGCGCGGACCGCCACCGCCACGGCCGCCGGCACGCCGGCGGCGCACTAACACGCGGAGCGCTCGCCATGTCCGCCACCTCCTCCGCGTCCACGCCCGCCGGCCGCCCGCTGCCGGCATGGGTCGCCACGCTCGGCGACTGGGCCCGCACCGACGGGGTCGCGTGGATCTACCTGTTCAAGGCGCTGCTCGCGGCGTTTCTCGCGCTCGGCATCTCGATGCGGCTCGACCTGCCGGCGCCGAAGACCGCGATGACGACGGTGTTCATCGTGATGCAGCCGCAAAGCGGCGCCGTGTTCGCGAAGAGCTTCTACCGGCTCGCGGGCACCTTCTTCGGGCTGATCGCGACGCTGTCGTTCGTCGGCCTGTTCCCGCAGCAGCCGCTGCTGTTCCTGCTCGCGGTCGCGCTGTGGGTCGCGATGTGCACGGCCGGCGCCGCGCGCAACCGCAACTTCCGCAGCTACGGCTTCCTGCTCGCCGGCTACACGGCCGCGCTGATCGGCCTGCCCGCGTCGCAGCACCCGGACGGCGCGTTCATGACCGCGATGACGCGCGCCGCCGAGATCGTGGTCGGGATCCTGTCGGCGGGCGTCGTCAGCGCGCTCGTGCTGCCGCAGTACACCGGCGAGCAGATGCGCACGACGGTGCGCCGGCGCTTCAGTGCGTTCGTCGACTACGTCGCGTCGGCGCTGTCCGGCCAGCTCGACCGCGCACACATCGAAAGCGTGCATACGCGCTTCGTCGCCGACGTGGTCGG
Source organism: Burkholderia stagnalis (assembly GCF_902830275.1). GTDB lineage: Bacteria > Pseudomonadota > Gammaproteobacteria > Burkholderiales > Burkholderiaceae > Burkholderia > Burkholderia stagnalis. Next base: position 17,805 of record NZ_CADESW010000009.1, read on the forward strand.
CTTCGAGGCCGCGCGCAGCATGGCCGTGTTCGAACACCCCGACACGCGGATGAGAAGCGGCCGCCTCGCGCGCCTGAACAGCGAGTTCATGAGCGCGTCAAGCCGCTTCCACGCGCTGCACCAGCTGATGAACCGGCTGCACGCGGCCGGCGCGACCGCCGCGATCGCGGCGATCGAACCGTATTTCCGCGAGATCGCCCCGCTGCTCACGCACGACGGCGAGCCGGTGCGCACGTCGGCCGACGCGGCGCACGCGGCCGGGCAGCTGCTCGCGTGGCGCGACGCGCTGCCGCGCCGCATCCGCGCGACGCGCGCCGAGCTCGAGACGCAGCCCGACTTCCCGCTGCTCGACTTCGACACCGCCGCCGAGCTGCTGTACCGCTTCATCACCGACCTGCACGCGTATGCGGCGACCTACGCGTCGCTCGCGACCGCGACGCACGAGCGCGAGCGCTGGATCGAGCAATACGAGCCGCGCACCAACCTCACCGCCGCGCTGATCGCCGGCATCCGCACCGCGACCGTGATGCTGGTGCTCGGCTGGTTCTGGATCCAGACCGCCTGGCCGAACGGCGTGACGATGGTGCTGAACGCGGCCGCGGTCTGCGCGCTCGCGTCGTCGATGCCGCGCCCGACCGCGATGGCCTACCAGATGGCGATGGGCACCGTGCTCGCGTCGTTCATGGGGCTGATCGCGATGTTCGGCGTGTATCCGCGCATCGACGGCTTCGTGATGCTGTGCGTCGGGCTCGCGCCGTTCCTCGCGCTCGGGCTCTACCTGTCGATGAAGCCGAAGACGGCCGGCTACGGCGTCGGCTACTGCATCTTCTTCTGCACGCTCGCGGGCCCGGAAAACCTGATGCACTACGACCCGAGCGGCTTCATGAACGATGCGCTCGCGCTCGTGCTGTCGATGCTCGTGTCGTCGATCGCGTTCGCGGTGCTGTTCCCGCCGAGCGCGCCGTGGCTGAAGAAGCGCCTGTTCGCGGACCTGCGCCACCAGGCGGTCGCGGCCTGCCATGCGCGCCTCGCCGGCCTGCGCACGCGCTTCGAGAGCGGCGCGCGCGACCTGATGTACCAGGCGCACACGATCTCGACCGACCAGCCGGACGTGCAGCGCGACGCGCTGCGCTGGATGTTCGCGGTGCTCGAAGCCGGCAACGCGGCGATCGACCTGCGCGACGAGCTTGCGGCGCTGCCGCCCGACCCGCGCTACGCGCCGTCGATGCCGTGGCGTCGCGAGATCGAGACGATGCGCCACGCGCTGTCCGCGCTGTTCGCGAAGCCGGCCGCGGCCCGCTTCGACGCGACGCTCGCGGCCACCGTCGCCGCGATCGACGCGACCCGGCAGGCGCTCGACGCGTTCGCGCCGCCGCGCGACGAACGCCACCGGCTGCAGCGCATCCTGAGCCACCTGCATTTCGTGCGCACCGCGCTGCTCGACCCGGAATCGCCGCTCGCGTCGCTGAACCGCCGCGCCGCGCCCACCCAACAAGGAACCTCGTCATGATGCCGCGTGAACTCGCCATTCTCGATGCCTACATGCCCACGGTGGTGCTGATGTTCGTCATCGGCGCGCTGGCGACCTGGGCGGTCGACCGGCTGCTCGCCTACACCGGGCTCTACCGACTCGTCTGGCACCCGTCGCTGTTCCGGGCCTGCCTTCTCGTATGCATCTGCGGCGGACTGAGTCTCGCCGTTTACCGTTGAACCAACATAATCATGATCCTGCGAAAACTCTTCGGCTTCGCCGCGACGGCCGTCATCCTCATCGTCGCGATTCTGATCGGGCGCTCGTTGTGGGTGCACTACATGGACGATCCGTGGACGCGCGACGGGCGCGTGCGCGCCGAAATCGTCAACGTCGCGCCTGACGTGTCGGGCGCCATCGTCGACCTGCCGGTGCACGACAACCAGCTCGTGAAGAAAGGCGACCTGATCATGCAGATCGACCCGTCGCACTACCAGATCGCGGTCGAGCAGGCGCAGGCGGCCGTCGCCGCCCGCCGCGCGGAACTGCAGATGCGCCGCGACGACGCGGCCCGCCGCGCGGATCTCGACGCCCTCGTCGTGTCGAAGGAAAACCGCGAGAACGCGGCGCACAGCGCGTCGAGCGCCGACGCGCAGTACCAGCAGGCGCTCGCCGCGCTCGACGCCGCGAAGCTCAACCTCGAGCGCACGCGCGTGGTCGCGCCGGTCGACGGCTACATCACGAACCTGCAGACCTTCAAGGGCAACTACGCGACCGCAGGCCAGGCGAAGCTCGCGATCGTCGACAGCCATTCGTTCTGGGTCTACGGCTATTTCGAGGAAACCAAGCTGCCGCGCGTGAGCGTCGGCGCGCCGGCCGAAATGCGGCTGATGAGCGGCGGCGTGCTGAAGGGCCACGTCGAGAGCATCTCGCGCGGCATCTTCGACCGCGACAACCCGCAAAGCCGCGACCTCGTCGCCGACGTGAACCCGACCTTCAACTGGGTGCGCCTCGCGCAGCGCGTGCCGGTGCGGATCAAGATCGACGAGGTGCCGGCCGGCGTGCTGCTGTCGGCCGGCACGACCTGCACGGTGATCATCGATCCGGACAACAAGCGGAAGAAGTCGTAATCCGCGCGGGGCGCGCCGCCGCCCCGCCGTCACGCTCAGGCGTCGAACCGCACGTCAGGCCGCATAGCGGAAGCGGCCGACCAGCGCCTTCAGCGACTGCGCCTGATCGTCGAGCGCGCGCGCCGCGGCCGCGGCCTGCTCGACCAGCGCCGCGTTCTGCTGGGTGCCCGCATCCATCTGCGTGACCGCGCGGCCGATCTCGTCGATACCCGCGCTCTGCTCGCTCGACGCGGCCGAGATCTCGCCCATGATGTCGGTCACGCGCTTCACCGCGCGCACAATGTCGTCCATCGTGCGGCCCGCATCGTGCGCGAGCGCCGCGCCGTTCGCGACGCGATCGACCGACGCGCCGATCAGCGAGCGGATTTCCTTCGCGGCGGTGGCCGCGCGCTGCGCGAGCGAGCGCACCTCGCCCGCCACCACCGAGAAGCCGCGCCCCTGCTCGCCGGCCCGCGCCGCCTCGACTGCCGCGTTGAGCGCGAGGATGTTGGTCTGGAACGCGATTCCCTCGATCACGCCGATGATGTCGCGGATGCTCTTCGCGCTCTCGTCGATCTCGTTCATCGTCGCGACGACCCGGCCGACCACCTCGCCGCCCGCCTCCGCGACCGCCGACGCATTCCCGGCGAGCGTGCTCGCCTGCCGCGCGTTCTCGGCGTTCTGGCGCACCGTCGACGTCAGCTGCTCCATGCTGGCCGCGGTCTTCTCGAGCGCGACCGCCTGCTGCTCGGTGCGCTGCGACAGGTCGAGGTTGCCCATCGAGATCTCGCCGGACGCGGACGCGATCGCCTCGGCGCTGACCGCGATCTCGCGGACCGTCGACGCCAGCCCCGCCTGCATGTCGGACAGCGCGCGCACCATGCTGTCGCGGTCGTGTGCGCCAAGCGTGATCGGGCGAGTCAGGTCGCCGCTCGCGATATCGGCGGCGATCGCCTTCGCGTACGCGGGCTCGCCGCCGAGCTGCGCGACGAGGCGGCGCACCACCCGCTCGGCGATCACGAACGCGAGCACGATCAGCGCGACGGTCGATGCCGCGATCATCGCGAACGACGACGAGAAGATCGTGGCCGACGCATCGAGCGTCGCCTTCGATTTCGCGCCGCGCGTCTTCACGAGATCGGCGACGAGCTTCTCGAGCTTGCCCGTCTCCACCAGCAGCGACACGTCCTGCGTGCCGACCTGCCAGTTCATCTGCGACAGGTCGAGCGGCTGCGCGCGCACCAGCGTGACGAAATCGCGCAGATGGCCGCTCCACGTGCCGACCGCCGACGCGAACGCGCGCAGCCGCGCGGCATCGTCCGCGTCCTGCGCGTCCGCATCCTGCTGCAGCGCGCCGAGCGCCTTGCCGATCGACGCAAGCCCGGCATCGATCTCGGCGCCGAGCTCGTCGCGCTCCTTCGCGGTGGACGCGGTCAGCAGCATCTTCTGCGCGCGGCTCGCGCGCAGCACTTCGGCCCGCACGTCCTGCGCCGCGCGGCTCGCGACGTGCCCCTGCTCGTAGACCGATGCGATCGAGCCGTTCAGGCGGCTGATCTGCGCGAGCGAGAACACCCCCATCGCCAGCGTGCCGACCAGCAGCACCGCGAACGCGGCGCGCAGCGTGGCCTTCACGCTCCACGGCCGCCGCGCGGGCCGGGCTGCCCGTGCAGTGCGTCCGGCCCGCTTCGCGCCGTCGTCCGGCATCGCGACAGGAGCGTCCGGCTGCGGACGCAGAGTAGCTGCTTTCATCAGATGAGTCCCCGTATTGATCACGCGGCCGGAAAGGTCGGTTCCGGCGTCACCGCGATGGCTGCCGCGCCTGCGCGTCCGGCCCGGGGCGGCTTGTGGCCGGTGCCCGGGTCGGCGCGCTCGTTCTGGAATCTGTATCGGTTCTACGGCCGCCGTCGGCATTCCTTGAGTCCGGACGAACGTGTATCCGGCCCCGGCGGCGCCGGATATGGCGCGCGCCGCCAGCGTTATACCCGGCCAAAAAGCCGCACGCGCGACGATTCGTCCCTTGATGTCCTGTTCGCGACAAAACTTGTCCGGACATTCATGACACGCCACATTACACTCGTTTGACGCTGCAACGATTTCAACGCGCCGTCCCGCACAGAGCGCGCCCTCTACCTCAACTCGCCCAGCCTTCATGGAAACCAGCCTCGACACGCGCGCCGCCGGCCAGGCCGCGCCGGCCGCCCAGCCGTCCGCGGCGCCGGCCGCCGCCCGCACCGTCTATCCGATCCTCGGCGCGATCAGCTTCTCGCACCTGCTCAACGACATGATCCAGTCGTTGATCCTCGCGATCTACCCGATGCTCAAGAGCCAGTTCGCGCTGTCGTTCGCGCAGATCGGCCTGATCACGCTGACCTACCAGATCACCGCGTCGCTGCTGCAGCCGCTCATCGGCCTCTATACCGACAAGCGCCCGCAGCCGTATTCGCTGCCGGTCGGCATGGGCTTCACGCTGTCGGGGCTGCTGATGATGGCCGTCGCGCCGAATTTCACGATGCTGCTGGCCGCCGCGGCGCTGGTCGGCTGCGGCTCGTCGGTGTTCCATCCGGAATCGTCGCGCGTCGCGCGGATGGCGTCGGGCGGCCAGCACGGGCTCGCGCAGTCGGTGTTCCAGGTCGGCGGCAATGCCGGCTCCGCGCTCGGCCCGCTGCTCGCCGCGCTGGTGGTCATTCCGCACGGCCAGCACAGCATCGCGTGGTTCTCGGCGGCCGCGCTCGTCGCGATGGTGGTGCTCGCGTGGATCGGCCGCTGGTACCGGCAGCATCCGTCGATGAAGAAGAAGGCCGCGCATGCGGCGCACGCGACGCTGTCTCGCGGCCGCGTGATGGCCGCGGTCGGCGTGCTGGTGCTGCTCGTGTTCTCGAAGTATTTCTATCTGGCGAGCATCAACAGCTATTTCACGTTCTACCTGATCGACAAGTTCCACCTGTCGGTGCAGGCCGCGCAGCTCCACCTGTTCGTGTTCCTCGCGGCCGTGGCCGCCGGCACGCTGATCGGCGGGCCGATCGGCGACCGCATCGGCCGCAAGTACGTGATCTGGGTGTCGATCCTCGGCGTTGCGCCGTTCACGCTGCTGCTGCCGTACGCGAACCTGTTCTGGACCACCGTGCTGTCCGTGATCATCGGCGTCGTGCTCGCGTCGGCGTTCGCCGCGATCATCGTCTATGCGACGGAGCTGATGCCCGGCAAGGTCGGGATGGTGGCGGGGCTGTTCTTCGGGCTCTCGTTCGGCCTCGGCGGGGTCGGCGCGGCGGCGCTCGGCCAGCTCGCCGACGCAACGAGCATCACGCTCGTCTACAAGGTGTGCTCGTTCCTGCCGCTCATCGGCGTGCTGACGGTGTTCCTGCCGGACCTCAAAGGCAGCCGGCGCGCGTAGCGCCGGCAATGCGACGGGGCCGGCACGCGGCGAGGCGCGCCGGCGGCCCGGGGAATCGGACGGCGGCGGCCCTCAGGCCGCCGTCGCCGCATGCAGCGTCAGGAAACGCTTGAGGATGCCGGTCGAGTAGGCGCTGGCGATTTCCGCGAGGAAATGCGAGAAGGACTGGGTCGCGTGATCGTCGGCGGTGTCGGAGATCGTGCGCACGAGCGCGAACGGCACGCCGTGCTCGACGCACACCTGCGCGATCGCGGCGCCTTCCATCTCGACCGCGAGCGCATCGGGCAGCGCGTCGCGCAACGCGACGACCTCGCGCTCGCTCGACACGAAGCGGTCGCCGCTGATCACGAGCCCGTTGCGCAGCTGCGCGCCGGCGAGCCGGAAGCGCTCGGCGAGCGCGCCGCCCTCTTCCGCGATGAACTGCGCGCACGCGGCCTTCAGCCGCGCGGACAGCTCGGCGTCGGGTTCGAAATGCGTGATGCCGAGCAGCGGCACCTCGTAGCGCGGGAACAGCGGCGACGCATCGAGATCGTGCTGCAGCAGCGTATCCGCGACGACGACGTCGCCCACCCGCACCGCACGCGACACGCCGCCCGCCACGCCCGTGAACACGATGCCGGCGACGCCGAATACGTGGATCAGCGCACTGACCGTCGCCGCGGCCGCGACCTTGCCGACCCGCGCGAGCGTGACGACGCACGCCGCGCCGTGCACGACGCCGACGTGATAGTCGCGGCGGCCGAGCGTGACCGTCTCGACCGCACCTTCGGCGCGCATCGCGGCGATCAGGTCGCCGAGTTCCTCGGGCAGCGCGGCGAGAATGCCGAGCGGCTTGCCCGGCGAAGAAGACGTGATGCTCATTCGACCGCCTGCAGTTTCGCGACCGCCAGCGCGAGCCATTTCTCGCCGTGCCGCTTGAATTTCACCTGGGCCTTCGCATCCGCGCCGTTGCCTTCGAGCGCGGTGACGGTGCCTTCGCCGAATTTGGTGTGGAACACCTGCTGGCCGACCCGGAAGCCGGTGTCGGCCGCGCGCTGCTGGTTCGCGAACGCGGGCAGCGGCGCGGATACGGCCGCATCGACGATCTGCTCGCGACTGCCGCCGCCCGGCCGCGCGAACCAGTCGCGCCCCCAGGCCGCGTTGTCGCTGCGGCCGCCGCCCCAGCGCGAACCCGCCTCGACCTTCGGCGTCAGCCACTTCAGCACGTGCTGCGGCAGTTCGTCGAAGAAGCGCGAACGCACGTTGTAGCGCGTCTGGCCGTGCAGCATGCGGCTTTGCGCGAACGACAGGTAGAGCCGCTCCTTCGCGCGCGTGATCGCGACGTACATCAGGCGCCGCTCCTCCTCGAGGCCGTCGGATTCGAGCACGCTGTTCTCGTGCGGGAACAGCCCTTCCTCGAGGCCGGTGATGAACACCGCCGCGAATTCGAGCCCCTTCGCCGCGTGCACCGTCATCAGCTGCACGGCGTCCTGGCCGGCCTGCGCCTGGTTGTCGCCGGCCTCCAGCGACGCGTGCGACAGGAAGCCCGCGAGCGGCGTCATCGTGTCGGGGTTTTGCGCCGGGTCGCCGAGCGGCGCCGCGTCCAGCACGTCGACGGCCGCGCCGTCCGGCTGCGCGCGAAGCTCGGGCGCGGCGATCGCACCCGCGCGCAGCGGAATCGAGCGGGCCGGCGTGTCGAGCCCGTAGCCCTCCTCGCCGACGAACGCGGTGGCCGCGTTGACGAGTTCCTGCAAGTTCTCGAGCCGGTCCTGGCCTTCGCGCTCGCCCTGGTAGAAATCGGCCAGGCCGCTCGCGCGCACCACGTATTCGACCGTTTCCGGCAGGCTCATCTGCTGCGTGTCGGCACGCATCTTCGCGATCAGGTTCGCGAACGCGCCGAGGCTCGAGCCGGCCTTGCCGGTCACGTACGGAATCGCCGCGGCCATCGCGCAGCCGTACAGGCGCGCGGCATCTGCGAGCTGCTCGATCGAGCGCGCGCCGATGCCGCGCGCCGGGAAGTTCACGACGCGCGCGAACGCGGTGTCGTCGTTCGGGTTGTCGATCAGGCGCAGGTACGCGAGCGCGTGCTTGATTTCCTGCCGCTCGAAAAAGCGCAGGCCGCCATACACGCGGTACGCGATGCCGGCCGTCATCAGCGTGTGCTCGATCGCGCGCGACTGCGCGTTGCTGCGGTACAGGATCGCGACCTCGCTGCGCGCCATCCCGCTGTTGATCAGCGAGCGGATCTCCTCGACGATCCAGCCCGCTTCCTGCGAATCGGTGGCCGCCTCGTACACGCGCACGGGCTCGCCGTGGCCGGCATCCGTGCGCAGGTTCTTGCCGAGGCGGTGCGCGTTGTTCGAGATCAGGTGGTTCGCCGCGTCGAGGATGTTGCCGTGCGACCGGTAGTTCTGTTCGAGCTTGATCAGGTTGCGCACCCGGAACTCGTCCTCGAAGTCGCGCATGTTGCCGACGTTCGCGCCGCGGAACGCGTAGATCGACTGGTCGTCGTCGCCCACCGCGAAGATCGCGTTCTGGCCGCCCGCGAGCAGCTTCAGCCACGCGTACTGCAGCTTGTTCGTATCCTGGAACTCGTCGACGAGGATGTGCTTGAAGCGCGCCTGGTAATGCGCGCGCAGCGGCGGGTTGTGCGCGAGCAGCTCGTAGCAGCGCAGCAGCAGCTCGGGGAAGTCGACGACGCCCTCTCGCTGGCACTGCTGGTCGTAGGCCTGGTAGATCTCGACGAACTTGCGGTTGAAGCTGTCGGTCGCGTCGACCTTGTCGGGCCGCAGCCCCTGCTCCTTCGCATTGTTGATGAAGTACTGGACGTTCTTCGGCGGATACTTCTCGTCGTCGATGTTCGCGCCCTTCATCAGCCGCTTGATCGCGGACAGCTGGTCGGACGTGTCGAGGATCTGGAAGGTCTGCGGCAGGCCCGCGTCGCGGTAGTGCGCGCGCAGCATCCGGTTGCACAGGCCGTGGAACGTGCCGATCCACATCCCGCGCGTGTCGATCGGCATCATCGCCGACAGGCGCGCCATCATCTCGCGCGCGGCCTTGTTCGTGAAGGTGACGGCGAGCACGGTCGCGGGCGACGCGTAGCCCTGCTGGATCAGCCACGCGATCCGCGTGATCAGCACGCGCGTCTTGCCGCTGCCCGCCCCCGCGAGGATCAGCGCCGGTTCGTTCGGCAACGTGACGGCGGCGTATTGTTCAGGGTTCAGATTCGCGAGCAGATCGGGCATGGAGTGGCAGCGGGCGTGCGGTGGAACGTAAGTCCGCCATTATAAATCCGCCGCGCGACTTGCCGGGATCAGCGCGGCGCGACCCGTCGGCGCGGCGGGCGGTGACCGGCCGATGCGCATCCATTTATAATCGATGGTTTACGTATCCAATTCACGCATTTTTCAGCAAATTTCCGACCATGAGCGACAGCACGCTGGCGAAGAGTTTCGAGCCCCACACCATCGAGTCCCAATGGGGGCCGGAGTGGGAAAAACGCGGCTATGCCGCCCCGGCATTCGACCCGGCCCGGCCTGATTTCTCGATCCAGCTGCCGCCGCCGAACGTCACGGGCACGCTGCACATGGGCCACGCGTTCAACCAGACGATCATGGACGGCCTCACCCGCTACCACCGGATGCTCGGCGAGAACACGCTGTGGGTGCCGGGCACCGACCACGCGGGGATCGCAACCCAGATCGTCGTCGAGCGCCAGCTCGACGCGCAGGGCGTGTCGCGCCACGACCTCGGCCGCGAGAAGTTCGTCGAGCGCGTGTGGGAATGGAAGGAAAAATCGGGGTCGACGATCACGGGCCAGGTGCGCCGCCTCGGCGCGTCGCCCGACTGGTCGCGCGAATACTTCACGATGGACGACAAGATGTCGGCCGCCGTGCGCGACGTGTTCGTCACGCTCTATGAACAGGGCCTGATCTACCGCGGCAAGCGCCTCGTCAACTGGGATCCGGTGCTGCTCACCGCCGTGTCCGACCTCGAGGTCGCGAGCGAAGAGGAAAACGGCCACCTGTGGCACATCCGCTACCCGCTCGTCGACGGCTCGGGCACGCTGACCGTCGCGACCACCCGCCCCGAGACGATGCTCGGCGACGTCGCGCTGATGGTTCATCCGGAAGACGAGCGCTACGCGCACCTGATCGGCAAGCTCGTCACGCTGCCGCTGACGGGCCGCGAGATCCCGGTGATCGCCGACGACTACGTCGACCGCGAATTCGGCACCGGCGTCGTGAAGGTCACGCCGGCGCACGACTTCAACGACTACCAGGTCGGCCTGCGCCACAACCTCGCGCCGATCGAGATCCTGACGCTCGACGCGAAGATCAACGACAACGGCCCCGAGCAGTATCGCGGCCTCGACCGCTTCGACGCGCGCAAGGCGATCGTCGCCGACCTCGACGCGCAGGGCTTCCTCGATTCCGTGAAGCCGCACAAGCTGATGGTGCCGCGCGGCGACCGCACGGGCGTCGTGATCGAGCCGATGCTGACCGACCAGTGGTTCGTCGCGATGTCGAAGCCGGCGCCGGAAGGCACGTTCAACCCGGGCAAGTCGATCACCGACGTGTCGCTCGACGTGGTGCGCAGCGGCCAGATCAAGTTCGTGCCGGAAAACTGGACGACCACCTACTACCAGTGGCTCGAAAACATCCAGGACTGGTGCATCTCGCGCCAGCTGTGGTGGGGCCACCAGATTCCCGCGTGGTACGGCGAGAACGGCGAGGTGTTCGTCGCGCGCAACGAGGAAGAGGCGCGCGCGCAGGCGGCCGCGAAGGGCTACGCGGGCGCGCTCAAGCGTGACGAGGACGTGCTCGACACGTGGTTCTCGTCGGCGCTCGTGCCGTTCTCGTCGCTCGGCTGGCCGAACGAGACGCCGGAGCTGAAGCACTTCCTGCCGTCGTCGGTGCTCGTCACCGGCTTCGACATCATCTTCTTCTGGGTCGCCCGGATGGTGATGATGACGACCCACTTCACGGGTCAGGTGCCGTTCCACACCGTCTACGTGCACGGCCTCGTGCGCGACGCGGAAGGCCAGAAGATGTCGAAGAGCAAGGGCAACACGCTCGACCCGATCGACATCGTCGACGGCATCGACCTCGAAGCGCTGGTCGCGAAGCGCACGACGGGCCTGATGAACCCGAAGCAGGCCGCGACGATCGAGAAGAAGACGCGCAAGGAATTCCCGGACGGCATCGCCGCGTTCGGCACCGATGCGCTGCGCTTCACGATGGCGTCGATGGCGACGCTCGGCCGCAACGTGAACTTCGACCTCGCGCGCTGCGAAGGCTACCGCAACTTCTGCAACAAGCTGTGGAACGCGACGCGCTTCGTGCTGATGAACTGCGAAGGCCACGACTGCGGGCTCGACAAGCCGGAACTGTGCGGCGCGGGCGACTGCGGCCCCGGCGGCTACCTCGATTTCTCGGCGGCCGACCGCTGGATCGTGTCGCTGCTGCAGCGCACCGAGGCCGACATCGCGAAGGGCTTCGCCGACTACCGCTTCGACAACATCGCGAACAGCATCTACAAGTTCGTCTGGGACGAGTACTGCGACTGGTATCTCGAGCTCGCGAAGGTGCAGATCCAGAACGGCACGCCGGAGCAGCAGCGCGCGACGCGCCGCACGCTGCTGCGCGTGCTCGAGACGGTGCTGCGCCTCGCGCACCCGATCATCCCGTTCATCACGGAAGCGCTGTGGCAGAAGGTGGCGCCGCTCGCGGGCCGCTATCCGCCGGGCAAGGCCGAAGGCGAAGCGTCGCTGATGACGCAGCCGTATCCGGTCGCTGACCTGAAGAAGATCGACGAGGCGTCCGAGCAATGGGCGGCCGACCTGAAGGCGATCATCGACGCGTGCCGCAACCTGCGCGGCGAGATGAACCTGTCGCCGGCGACCAAGGTGCCGCTGCTCGCGGCCGGCGACGCCGAGCGCCTGCGCGCGTTCGCGCCGTACGTGCAGGCCCTCGCCCGCCTGTCCGACGTGCAGATCCTCGCGGACGAAGCCGCGCTCGACCAGGAAGCGCACGGCGCGCCGATCGCGATCGTCGGCCGGAACAAGCTGGTGCTGAAGGTGGAGATCGACGTCAAGGCGGAGCGCGAGCGCCTGTCGAAGGAAGTCGCGCGCCTGACGGGCGAGATCGCGAAATGCCAGGCGAAGCTCGGCAACGAGGCGTTCGTCGCGAAAGCGCCGCCCGCCGTGGTCGAGCAGGAGCAGAAGCGTCTCGCCGAGTTCCAGAGCACGCTCGAGAAGCTCGGCGCGCAACTCGAGCGGTTGCCCGCGTAACAAACCGTAAGGGTGTTTGCGCTCACTATAATGCGGGCGCGAACATCAACCGCAGTGTCGATTACAGGAACAAAGGTTCGATCATGTTGAAAGTCACCAAGGCAGTATTCCCGGTCGCAGGCCTCGGAACGCGCTTCCTGCCCGCGACCAAGGCCAGCCCGAAAGAGATGCTGCCGGTCGTCGACAAGCCGCTGATCCAGTACGCGGTCGAGGAAGCGATCGCCGCCGGCATCACGGAAATGATCTTCGTCACCGGGCGCAGCAAGCGTGCGATCGAGGACCACTTCGACAAGTCCTACGAAATCGAGGCGGAACTCGAGGCGCGCGGCAAGGAAAAGCTGCTGGAGCTGGTGCGCAGCATCAAGCCGAGCCACGTCGACTGCTTCTACGTGCGCCAGCCGGAAGCGCTCGGCCTCGGCCACGCGGTGCTGTGCGCGGAGAAGCTCGTCGCGGACAACCCGTTCGCGGTGATCCTCGCCGACGACCTGCTCGACGGCAACCCGCCCGTGATGAAGCAGATGGTCGACGTGTTCGACCACTATCACAGCTCGGTGATCGGCGTCGAAGAGATCCCGCCGTCGGAGACGAAGTCGTACGGCATCGTCGACGGCAAGGAATGGGAAGAGTCGATCATCAAGATGTCGGCGATCGTCGAGAAGCCGGCGCCGGAAGTCGCGCCGTCGAACCTCGGCGTGGTGGGCCGCTACATCCTGAAGCCGCGGATCTTCGAGCACCTGCGCGCGCTGAAGCCGGGCGCGGGCGGCGAGCTGCAGCTGACCGACGCGATCGAGGCGCTGCTCGCCGACGAGCAGGTGCTGGCCTACAAGTACCAGGGCACGCGCTACGACTGCGGCAGCAAGCTCGGCTACCTGAAGGCGACCGTCGAGTTCGCGCTGCGCCACCCGGAAGTCGGCACCGAGTTCGAAGAATACCTGCGCACGCGCGGCATCACGCCGCCGGCCGCATAACGCGGCCAGGGCCCGCGGCACCGCGGGCCCGCCGGATGGCCGGCGCGCTCAGCGCGCGGCCGGTTTCACCGAGACGACGCCCGGCATCCCGCCCGCGTCGTCTTTTTTCGTCTTCACGAGCCAGCCTTCGCCGGCCTCGAACGGCAGTTTCGCCAGCGCGCTCTTCACGAGCGCGGGCGCCGCATGCCCGGTTCCGGGCTCGCGATCGCGCAGCGCCGCCGACACGCGATACACGTCGGCGCCCGATTTCGCGTCGACGAACCGCAGCGTCAGCACGTGACGATAGACCGTGCCGGCGAACGGCAGCCCGAGCGGCGCCGGCCCGTCGACCATGACGCACGCGCTGCTCGCGCCGCCGCACTGCTCGGCCGACGCCGCGACCGCGGCGGGCTGCGTCGCATACGCGATCGACAGCCGGTAGCGCGCGCGCTCGGGCGCCTGCGCGTCGAACCCGCCGCGCGCAAGCTCGTCGTGCACGAGCGATTCGATCTGCTTGTATTCGGCGTCGTCCGCCTGCGCGGCGCTGCGCACGAACCCGTAGCCATGCCCGCCCGACGCGAACGCGTCCGGCCGCCCGACCGCGCTCACGCCGCTCGTCACGCCGGCGCACCCCGCCAACAGCCCCGCCGCCAGCGCGACGGCCGCCCATTCATGTTTCATGACTTCCCCCAATGCTTGCCGTCGTGCCCGGCCCTGTCAGGCGGACGGCTCGTCGATCGTGGGCAGCGCAACCGTCACCGCGGTGCCGACACCCACTTCGCTGTCGACCGACACGCTGCCGCCGTGGCGCGTGACGACCGTCTTCACGAATGCCATGCCGAGCCCGGAGCCCGAGATCTCGGGCCGCTCGCCGGCATGAAACCGCTTGAATCGTTCGAACAGATGCCGCTGGTCTTCCGGCGATATCCCGTAGCCCTGATCGCGAATCGTACAGGTCATCCGCTTCGCCGCGGGCTCGATCGACAGCGTACACGTGATCACGGTGTCGGTCGGACTGTACTTGACCGCGTTGTTCAGCAGGTTCACGAACGCGCGCGTGATCAACGAGCGATCCGCGCGCACCCAGCCCATCTCGCTGCCGACGTCGGTGTCGATGCGGATGCGCTTGGCCTGCGCCTGCGGCCACACCTCGTCGCTCGCATCGATCAGCACGTCGACGAAACTCGTCGCCTCGAGCTGGTACGCCTGCGATTCCGCGCGCGCAAGCTGCACGAACTCGTCGGCGAGCGACAGCGCGCGATGCGCATAACGCTCGATCCGCGCGAGCAGCCCGCGCACGTCGTCGGAGTCGACGCGCTGCCGCTCGATCTCGACGAGCGCGAGGATCGACGACTGCGGCGAGCGCATGTCGTGCGACAGCAGGTGCAGCGCCTCCTCGCGATGGCGCTCGGCCGCATGCAGCTCGGTCACGTCGACGAGGCCGGCGATCCAGCCGGTCACGCGGCCCTGCGCGTTCGTGCACGGCGCGTAGCGTAGCAGATGGTCGAGGCCGTCGCGATCGCGCACCTCGATGCCCCGCTCCATCGCATCGTGCTCGGCCGCGAGCGTCGGGTCGAGCGCGTCCGGCCAGTGCTGGCGCATCGCGGCGTCGTGTTCGGCATTGCCGTCGACCGTCTTCACGAAGGTCAGCTCGCCGAGCGCGGCGCGCAGCGGCGCGCCTTCCGGCAGCGGCAGCGCGAGCCGCGCCGAGTAGCGCTTCGCCGCGTGATTCGCGATCAGCACGGTGCCGGCCAGGTCGGTGACGAAGATCGGCTCGGGCATGCTGTCGAGGCTGTCCCACACGAACCGCTTCATGTCCTGCACGCGCTGCGCGGCCTGCGCCATCAGCGCCATCTGCCGTTCGAGCACGTCGCCGCCGACGCTGCGCGTGTGCGGCGCTTCCGGCAGCAGGTGCGGCTCGTCGGCGAGCCGCTCCAGCTCGCGGCGCAGGTGCGCCATCGTCATCTCGAGCCGCCGCCAGTTCCAGATCGGATACACGGCGATCAGCCCGAAGATCGCCGGCGCGGGCGACAGCCACAGCCGCGCTTCGTACAGCAGCGCCGCGCTCGCGCACACCGACAGCGCGGCGAGGCCCAGCGTCAGCAGCAGCGCGCGCCGCGGCGACAGCATCAGGAAGCCGGCCAGCAGCACCGCGAGCGGCAGCAGCGACGCGGCGAGCAGCCCGGCGCGCGACACCGGCGAGATGGCCCGGCCGGTGGTCAGCATGTCGAGCACGCCGGCGTGGATGTAGACGCCCGCGAGCGGGCCGAAGTCGCCCGACACGGGCGTCGCGAAGCGGTCGTACAGCCCGGACGCGGTCACGCCGACGACGACGATCTTGCCGCGCAGCGCGCCGGACGGCACACGGCCGGCGAGCACGTCGTCGAACGACAGCGTCGGGTACGCGGGCGTGTTGCGGTTGAACGGGATCAGATAGCGGCCCTCGCCGCGCGCATCGCGCGACAGGTCGTGCGCGCCGGCGCCCGGCGCGCCGGCGCCCGGCGCGCCGCCGGCCGGATGCAGCTTGCCGGCGCGAATCGCGTCGAACACCGGCACCATCAGCTGCGGCCAGCGCGTGCGGCCGTCGCTTTCGTACAGCGCGACGCTGCGCACGATGCCGTCGGGATCGACTTCGAGATTGATGTGGCCGAGGCCCGCGGCGCGCGCCGCGAGCTCGGGCACCGGCGGATCGACGGTGCGCGTGCCGTCCGGCCCCTCGGGGCTCAGCAGGATCGGCATGAAGGTCGGCACCCGGCCGAGCCCGGCCGCGAATTGCCGGTCATCCGGCGACGGCTCGGTGAACAGCACGTCGTAGACCACGGCAGCCGGCTGCGCGCGCGACAGCGCGTCGAGCAGCCGCGCGTGCACGCTGCGCGGCCACGGCCAGCGGCCGAGCGTCGCCACGCTCTGGTTGTCGATGTCGACGACGACGATATCGGGCGACAGCGGCAGGCTGCGCAGCATCAGCAGCCGGTCGTAGACCAAACCGTCGACGCTCGTCGACGCGCGGCCGAGCACGCACGCGACGATCACCGCGATGCCGAGACAGCCGATCGCGATCCATTCGACGAGGAAGCGGCGGCCGAGGCGCCGCCGCGGGGACACGGATTCGGGTTTCATGCGTCGCGGGTCAGCGCGACAACGTGAATGCGCCGACCGGACTCGTCTTCTCGTAGAAGCGGCCGCCGTCGAATTCCTCGACGGTCACCGCCCAGAAATACTCGCCCGGCGGCAGGTTCGCGACGACGATCTGCCGCGCCGTCAGGCCAACCTGGTCGACCACCGGCGCGCTCAGGTCCTTCGAGCGCGACAGCACGAAGCGGTAGCGCGCGTTCGCCCCCGCGCCGTTCGGCGACCAGCGGAACTCGTAGCCGTCGGGGCCGGGCGCTGCCGTCGCGTCGAGGCCCATCAGGCGCCGCTCGAACGCATAGGTGCGCGGCCGCCCTTCCAGGCCGTTCTCGTCGAGCGCGGCGATCCGCACGAAGTACTTGCCGTTCGGCACGCCGCGGAACACCGCGCGCGGCGCGTCGGTGCGGGTCTCGCTGAACAGGTCGAGCAGCCCGGCGTCATGCGCCAGCTGCACGTGATAGCCGCGCGCCAGCGCGAGCGGCACGACGTCGAACGCGACGTCGGCCTCGTCCTGCACCTTGGCCGGCGCCGCGAGCGCGGGCGCGGGCAGCAGCTGGACCGGCGCGCCGACCGCGCCCGACGAGGTCGCGACGCTGCCATAGTTCGCGGGCACGAGCGTCGCGTCCGCCGGACGCTGGCCGCGCGCGACGCCCACGGCGCCGTCGAGCACCTCGACGCGCGTCGTCGCCTTGCCGGCGGCATCGTAATTGACCCGGAAGCGCGTGCCGCGCACGCCCGCCACGACCGACGGCGAGCGGATCTGGAAGCGATCGTCGCGCTTCTTCAGGTGCGTGACTTCACTGTCGACCGTGCCGCGCGTCAGCTCGAACTCGCGGTCGAGGGTGCCGGTCAGCACGGTGCGGCGCAGCGTCTTCAGGTCGAGCTGGCTGTCGGGCGGCAGGCTCATGTGCGTGCCGTCGGCGAGCTCGAGCGTCACGAAGCCGTTCGCACCGGTACGCACGCGGTCGCCTTCGGTCAGCGTCGCATCGACCGCGAGCGGCGCATAAGCGTCGCCGGACCCGCGCTCGGCCGGCCCCTGCACCGCGACCACGCGGGCGGACAGCCGCTCCTTGCGCAGCCGCGCGACCGGCAGCTTCAGCGCGATGCCGGGCTGCAGGCGCTTCGGCGCGGGCACGCCGTTCATCTGTGCAAGCACTTGCCAGTCGTCCGGGCCCTGCAGGTAGCGTTCGGCGACGTCGTACAGCGTGTCGCCGGCGCGGGTCGTATAGACGACCGTCTTGCCGGCCGCGCGGGCCGGCGGTTTCGCGTGCGCCGGCTGGGCCGCGACGACGGCGGCCAGCAGGCACGCGCCGCAACCCGCCGTGCGTAGCGTACGGAACGTGCGTCGGCCGATCTCCATGCTCACTCCGGTTCCCCTTGGCCGACCCGTTCGAGCCGGTAGCCATAGCCATAGATCGGCGCGAGCCGGTAGCCGTTCTCCGGGCGCAGGCCGAGCTTCGTGCGCAGCATCGAGATGTGCGTATCCATCGTGCGCGACGGGATGTCGGTCGCCTGTTTCCACACGAGGTCGAGAATGTGCGCGCGCGACAGCGGCCGGTCGAGGTGCTGGAACAGCAGCAGCGCGAGCTCGAATTCCTTCTGCGTGAGGCTCACCGGCTTGTCGCCGACGTACGCCTGCTTCAGGTTCACGTCGAAGCGGAACTGGTCGAATTCGCGCACCGCCGCCTCGGGGTTGACCGGATACGCGCGGCGCAGCAGCGAGCCGATGCGCGCGCGCAGGATCGGGCCGGACACCGGCTTGACGACGTAGTCGTCCGCGCCGGCGTTGAGGATCTGCGTGATCCCGGCTTCGTCGTCGCGGCTCGTCATGAAGATGATCGGCAGGCTGTGCTCGGTCTGATTGGCACGCACCCACTTCAGCACCTCCTCGCCGGACATGTCGGGCACGTTCCAGTCGAGCACCAGCAGATCGAAGGTTTCGCGCTGCAGGCGCTTCTTCAGCGCCTTGCCTTCCTTGAAGGCGTAGCAGGTATGGCCCGCGGCCGTCAGCGTTTGACTGACGAAGTCGGTTTGGGCCGGATCGTCATCCAGTACAGCAATTCTCATAGCACCCCGCAAAACGAAATCCATTCGTCCAGTTCAGCTCCTCGCACTCCCCGCGGCGCCGCCTGCGGCAGGCGCGCCGGCATTGCATCTCGCCGGCCGGCGAGCCATGCATCCATTGGCGCGCCGCGCGCACGAACGAATGGACCCCGCATATATCTCAAAAACGGGGCGCGGACGAACCGGCGATTCCACCATAGTAGTATGAAAATCGCCAAGGATTTGCGCGGACGGTCGACCTTTCTTCGAATAATCCTTCCCGAAACACGTGCCGCACGGTTAATCGATCTGCGCGGCATCCATCCGCTGCGCGTCGGCCATCGCCGGGTGCCGCAGCTCCGGCTGCCGCAGCATCCGCAGCAGTTGCCCGCGCACCCGCTCCCACGCGGCGCCCGCATAATCGGGCTGGCTCGCCGCCCACGCGTGGGCCAGGTCGAACACGCGCTCGACGGTCGCCGCGCAATGCGTGATGCCCGGCGCCCCGTCCGGCACGGTTTCGCGCAGCCATTCGGCGAGCCACGGCATCTCCGCCGCGACCGAATCCGCATATGCTTCGAGCGCGGCGCGCGCGTGACGGTCCCGCTGCGGGTCGAGCTCGACGCGGCTCGCCCCCGGTGTGCGCGCAGTCGCGATGTGTTCCGCTTCCGACGGACTGCGATTGGTCCCCGGTCTGAAGGGCATGTCCTTTCCCCGTGTACGACGGTAGCGTCAGGCATGGCCCCCGTGCCTACCTCGAATCGACGTACCGTGGCCGGCGCGTCCATTGAGCGCGGACGACCGGCCGGGTCAGTATACGCAGCCGTCGGCGAAGCGAGGTTTAAGAATTGTCAGAGCGGGGCCCCGCCCTTGCCGGGCGGCAGGTGGCGCGCAGCGCCCGTCAACGGCGGCGCATCAGGAACACGAAGGTCTTGTCCTGGGTCGACGATTCGACGATCTCGTTGCCCGTCTGTTTCGCGAACGCGGCGAAATCGCGCTGCGAGCCGGGATCGGTCGCGAGCACCTTGAGGATCTGCCCGCTTTCCATGTCTGCGAGCGCTTTTTTCGCCCGCAGGATCGGCAGCGGGCAATTGAGCCCGCGCGCGTCCACTTCCTTGTGAATCTGCATCGGCTTTCGACCTTCGAATGACGCGCCGCATGCGGCGCTGGGGAAGCGAGGATTTTACCGCAGCGCCGCCGTGCCTGCCGCGCATGCCGCCCGCCGGGGCCGCGGCTCATCCGCGCGAAAACCCGCCGGCGAGCTGCGTGCGCAGGTACTTCACCAGCACGCGCACCGTATTCGGCACGACCGGGCTGTACGGCCGGATCGCGAAGATGTGGTCGCCGAACGCGCCCGACGGGCGCCAGCCGTCGAGCAGCGTGACGAGATGGCCGGCATCGATGTCCCGCTGCGCGGAGAAATCCGGCAGCAGCGCGATGCCGAGCCCGCCGAGCGCGGCTTCGCGCATCGCTTCGCTGTTGTTGGCCGCGAAGCTGCCGCGCACCGGCACGCTCACGCGGCTGCGGCGCCGGTCGTGCGGCTCGAAGCTCCAGGCCGCCGGCTCGCTGCCGCGCAGGTAGCACAGGCAGTCGTGCTCGGCCAGCTCGGCCGGATGCGCGGGCGTGCCGCGCGCGTCGAGGTACGCGCGGCTCGCGACGAGCAGCGAGCGCGTGTCGCACAGCTTCCAGGCCACGTGCGTCTGCGGCGCGGTGGTCGCATGGCGGATCGCGAGATCGAAGCCCTCCTGCGTGAGCGAGTACAGCCGGTCCGACAGATCCAGCTCGATCCGCACCGCCGGATACTGCCGGATGAAATCCGGGATGCGCGGCACGATCTGCTGCCGCCCCAGCGCGACCGGCGCCGTCACGCGCACCAGGCCGCGCGGCTCGCCCGCCATCTCCTTCACGCGCGCGAAGTTCAGCCCGATCGTTTCGTAGGCCTCGCGCGTGCTGTCGACGAGGGTCTGGCCGGCCTCGGTGAGACGCACGCTGCGCGTCGTGCGGCGCACGAGCGGCACGCCCGCGGCCTTCTCGAGATCGGCGATGCGCTGGCTCATCGCGGCCTTGCTGATCCCCAGCCGCTGCGCGGCGGCCGTGAAGCTGCCGCTCGCGGCGAGCACCGTCAGCGAGTGGATGTGCGGCCAGAGCGCCTGGACATTTTGCTGATTCATGCAGCGATTATTCAGAATTCTGAACAGTGAATCAATCTGAACGGCCTTCTCCGCCCCCGTGCGATTGCCTAGACTGCAGCTTCCCCCACCCCACCAGATCAGACCAGGAGGAGACGGATGAATCCGGTACCCGCGTTCACTTCGGCCGACGACGTCGGCCACTATGTCGGCGGCGCACCGCTGGCCGGCCGCAGCGGCCGCTTCCAGGACGTATTCAACCCCGCGCTCGGCAGCGCGGCCCGCCGCGTCGCGCTCGCCGACGAGGACGAGGTGCAGCAGGCCGTCGCGGCCGCCCACGCTGCGTTCCCCGCGTGGGCGGCCACGCCGCCGATCCGGCGCGCGCGCGTGATGCACCGCTTCCTGCAATTGATGAACGAGCACCGCGATACGCTCGCGGCAATCATCACGGCCGAGCACGGCAAGGTGTTTTCCGATGCGCAGGGCGAAGTCGCGCGCGGCATCGACATCGTCGAGTTCGCATGCGGGATCCCGCAACTGCTGAAGGGCGACTTCACCGACCAGGTCAGCACCGGCATCGACAACTGGACGATGCGCGAGCCGCTCGGCGTGGTCGCCGGCATCACGCCGTTCAATTTCCCGTGCATGGTGCCGTGCTGGATGTTCCCGGTCGCGATCGCGGCGGGCAACACGTTCGTGCTCAAGCCGAGCGAACGCGACCCGTCGGCGTCGCTGTTCATCGCCGACCTGCTCGCGCAGGCCGGCCTGCCGGCCGGCGTGTTCAACGTCGTGCAGGGCGACAAGCGCGCCGTCGACGCGCTGCTCGAACACCCGGACGTGCAGGCGGTCAGCTTCGTCGGCTCGACGCCGATCGCCGCCTACGTGCAGCAGCGCGGCGTGCAGTTCGGCAAGCGCGTGCAGGCGCTCGGCGGCGCGAAGAACCACCTGGTCGTAATGCCCGACGCGAACCTCGACCAGGCGGTCGACGCGCTGATCGGCGCGGCGTACGGCTCGGCGGGCGAACGCTGCATGGCGATCAGCATCGCGGTGCTGGTCGGCGACGTGGCCGAGCGCATCGTGCCGGCGCTGGCCGAGCGCGCGCGCAAGCTCGTGATCGGCGACGGCATGATGCCCGAGGCCGAGATGGGCCCGATCGTCACGCGCGAAGCATTGCAGCGGATCGAAGGCTACGTGGAACTCGGCGTCGCGGAAGGCGCGCAGCTGGTGGTCGACGGCCGCGGCCTGCGCGTGCCGGGCCGCGAGGCCGGCTTCTTCACCGGCGGCACGCTGTTCGACCACGTCACGCCCGACATGCGGATCTACCAGGAAGAAATCTTCGGGCCGGTGCTCGGCTGCGTGCGCGTGAAGGATTTCGGCGAGGCCGTGTCGCTGATCAACGCGCACGAGTACGGCAACGGCGTGTCGTGCTTCACCAGCGACGGCGGCATCGCGCGCGAATTCGCGCGCCGCATCCAGGTCGGCATGGTCGGGATCAACGTGCCGATTCCCGTGCCGATGGCCTGGCATGGCTTCGGCGGCTGGAAGAAGAGCCTGTTCGGCGACATGCATGCGTACGGCGAGGAAGGCGTGCGCTTCTACACGCGGCAGAAGTCGATCATGCAGCGCTGGGCGTCGAGCATCGGCAAGGGCGCCGAGTTCGCGATGCCGACCGCGAAATGACGCACTGCCCGGCCCGGTGCGCAGCGGTATCGCGCGCCGGCGCCGGGCGCCGGTCTTGGGAATCGGCCGCGCGGCCGCTCAGGTCGTCGCTTTCGTATCGCGCGAGCCGCCGGGCGTGGTCGGCAGATACGACAGCTCGAGCCGGTACGCCAGCGCGACGAACAGGCTTTGCGCGAGGCCCATCGTCGCGGTCAGCGCGCGAAAGCCGAAGGTTGCGCTGTCCTGCACCACCAGCGTCGCCTCCGCGTCGCGCGCGAGCGGGCTCATGCGGCTGTCGGTGATCGCGATCAGGCGCGCGCCGCGCTGCGCGGCCTCCTGCGCGACCTGCACCGTCTCTTCCGCATACGGCATGAACGAAATCGCGATCAGCACGTCGCCGGCCCGCACCGAGCGGATCTGCCCGAGCTGCATGCTGCCGAGCGCGCTGAACAGCCCGATGCGCTTGTCGGTGTGCTGCAGCGCGTAATCGAGGTACACGGCGATCGGAAACGCGCGCCGGGAGCCGGCGATCCAGATCGCCTGGGTTTGCGCCAGCATGTCGACGGCTTGCGCGAACGCCGTCGGATCCAGCGTCTGGTGCAGCTGCTGCATGCCGGCGATGCTGCCCTTGATGAACTCGTCGACGATCTGCCCGGGCTGCAGGCTCGACGAACCCGACTCGATCACGTCGCGCAGCCGCAGGTTGTAGGCGCGCCCCGGCGCGATCTGCTGCGCGAGCCCGTCGCGGAACAGCCGCTGCATTTCGGAGAACCCGGAGAAGCCGAAATGCTTCGCGAAGCGCACCACCGCGGACGGCTGCACCCCGCATTGCTCGGCGAGCGACTGGATGCCTTCGAGGCCAAGCTGGTCCCGCTGCGTCTCGACATGGCGCGCGATCACCTTCAGGCGATTGCTCAGCCCGTCGTACTCCTGCGTCAGACGCTGCAGGAACTGCTCGACGGTGGCGGGAGGTTTCTCGGATGAACTCATCGGATGGCGCGAAGTTGACAGTCCCGGCGCCCGCCAGCTGCGGCGGAGGATCCGGCCCGGGGCTCGGCTGGACACATGCGTGGTGCGCGGATTGTAACCGTTGCGAAGACCACGTCGCCGCGGCGTCGCGCCCACGCGCTCGATCATCACCTGCGTTGCGCTGCACGACAGGTCTGGAAATTATTTTCCAACGCCCGGCCGGCGCCGACAATATTAGGGCGTCTACCGATGCGGGCGCGGGCGCCATACGCGTGAACAAGCGCCGGCGTGCCGGAGCGTCGCTTCGGCACGCGAACCGCGCGGGTCAGCGATAGTCGACCCAGACACCGCCTTCGTCGGCGGAGCGCACGCAGTTTTCGACCCAGCGCACGCCTTCGACGCCGGCGTGCACGTCCGGATAGCGGATGTCCTTCAGCGCCGCCGCGTCGCGCCGGTCGGTCGCGTCCATCGCGAGCGCGAACCGGCTGTACAGGTTCGACCAGGCCTCGAACAAACCTTCCGGATGCCCGGCGCCGATGCGGTCGTCGTGCAGCGCCTGCGGATGCAGGTAGCCCATCCCGCGATCGAGGATTTGCGCAGGTTGCCCCTGGATTTCGTAGCGCAGCTGGTTCGGATGCTCGTCCCACCATTCGACGCTCGCCTTCGAGCCGATCACGCGCACCTTCTGGCTGTGCATCGAGCCGGCGTTCACCGCGCTCGACCACACGTAGCCGATCGCGCCGGTGTCGTATTCCATGATCGTGAACGCGTTGTCCTCGAGCGGCGCGCGGCTCTTCACGAAGCTCTGCCGCGAGCACATCAGCCGCCGGATCTTCAGTTCCGGCGCCATCACTTCGGAGATGTACAGCGGATGCGTGCCGATATCGCCGAGCACGTAGCTCGGCCCCGCGAATGCCGGATCCACGCGCCAGCGGGCGGCCGGGCTCGCGGCCTCGACGCCCTCGCTGTGAAACCCGTGCGCGAACTGCATCTGCACGATGCGAATCTCGCCGAGATCGCCGCGCGCGATCATCTCGCGCGCCTGCTCGATCATCTGGTGCCCCGAGTAGCCGTACGCGACGCCGACGATCTTGCGCTTCTCGACCGACAGCCGCGCGAGTTCCTCGGCCTCGGCGGTCGTGAAGCACAGCGGCTTCTCGCAGACCACGTGCAGCCCGGCGTTCAGCGCCGCGCGGCAGATTTCGAAGTGCGTATTGTTCGGCGTGGCGATCGACACCGCGCGAATGCCGTCCGGGCGGCTCGCCTCGACCTCGAACATCGTCCGGTAGTCGGGATAGCAGCGCTCGGCGGCCACGCCCAGCTTCACGCCGAACTGGCGGCCCCGCTGCGGATCGATGTCGAACGCGCCGGCGACGAGCTGGAAGCTGCCGTCGCGCAGCGCGGCCGAGCGGTGGCTGTAGCCGATCTGGCTGCCGAGGCCGCCGCCGACCATGCCCCACGGAATCGAATGGCCCAGCAGAATCTGTCCGTCGATCATGATGATTAGGTTCCTTGATTGCGTTGCGTGTTCCGGGTCGGGTTCAGGCAAAGCCCGCCGACGCGAGGAAGGCGCGGCTCGCGGCCACGTCGCGCAGGCTCGTGCCCGCGTTGCGCGGGTCGCGCTCCTGCTCGATCGTGATGTAGCCGGCATAGCCGATCTCGTCCAGCGCGCGCTTGATCGCCGGGTAGTCGAGCACGCCCTTGCCGATCGGGCACATCACGCCGCGCGCGCAGGCGGCGAAGAACGCGATGTGCTCCGCCATCACCTGGTCGTAGACGGCCGTATCGATGTCCTTGAAATGGACGTAGTCGAGGCGTTCAGCATGCCGGCGCAACCACGTTTCCGGGTCCATGCCCGAGTAGTGCAGATGGCCCGTGTCGAGGCACAGGCCCGCCGTGCCGGCCGGGATGTCGGCGACGATCCGGTCGATCTCGTCCGCGAATTCGATGTAGCCGCCCGCGTGCGGATGGATCACCGCGCGCACGCCGAACGCGTCGCGCGCGATGTCCGCGATCTGCCGGATATGCTCGATCATGCCCGCCCAGCGTTCGCCGGAGAGCCGCGGCGCGCGATCGGGATGGCCGGCCGCGTAGTCGCGCTCCGGATGCCCCCAGTCCATCACCACCAGGTACGGCGCCGCGTAGCGCTGCCCCGGCTGGGTCGGCAGCGGCGGCAGTTGCCGGATCAGCGCGCAGATTTCGCGCGTCTGCCGCAGCAGGTTCGGCAGGTTCTCCGGCGACACGAGATCGTCGAAGATCGTGCCGGCGGTGATGCTCAAATGCCGCCGCTCCAGCTCGGCGCGCACAACGTCCGGCTCCAGCGGGATATAGCCGTACGGGCCGAGCTCGATGCCCGAATAGCCGGCTTCCGATGCTTCGGCAAGTACGTGCCGCCACGCCGGCAGATGCGGGTTCTTCACGTCGTCGACGCCCCAGCAGCAGGGCGCGCAGCCAATTTTCATCGTCATGTCGGTTCGTCGAGAAGGTAGCCGGCCTGCGGCCGGACGGGTCGAAACCGCGGCGGAATTACGCGGGGATCACGCGGGGATCACGCCGCGTAGAACGCCGGCCGCGCCGCCATCGCGATCGGCTCCACCGCGCCGCTTTGCTGCGCGCGCACGCAGGCGTCCGCGGCCACGGCCGCCGCATAGCCGTCCCACGCCGACGGCCCGGTCAGCGCGCCCTGCTGCACGCCGTCGATGAACGCCTGCAGCTCGACGTCGTACGACGCGATGAAGCGCTCCTTCCAGTCGGTCATGATGGCCGTCGCATGGCTCGCCGCATGCTTCGTCGACACCGCGGGCGGATCGGGCAGCTTCGCGATGCCGTCCTCGCCCACCACCTCGCACTGAATGTCGTAGCCGTACTGGCAGTTGACGAAGATCTCGACGTCGATGCGCACGCCGCGCGCGGTTTCGAGCAGCACGATCTGCGGATCGGCGAGATGCGACGACGCGTGGCGGCTCTTCCTCGGATACACGACCTGGGCGCTCGCATAGTCGTCATCGAGCAGCCAGCGCAGCACGTCGAGCTCGTGGATCAGCGTATCGGTGATCGCCATGTCGGTCGTGTAGCGCTCGCCCACCGACTGGTTGCGGTGCGCGCAATGCAGCATCAGCGGCGCGCCGATCCGGCCGCTCGCGATCACCTGCTTCAGCGCGCGATAGCCTTCGTCGTACGGGCGCATGAAGCCGACCTGCACGAGCCGGCGGCCGTGCGCCTGCTCCGCCTCGACGATCCGCAGGCAGCCCTCGGCGGTGGTCGCGAGCGGCTTCTCGCAGAACACCGGCTTGCCGCGCGCGATCGCCTTCAGCACGAATTCCTCGTGCGTCGGCCCCCACGACGTGACCAGCACCGCCTGCACGTCCGCCGCGTCGATCACGTCGTGCCCGTTGGCATACACCTCGGCCGACAGCCCGTAGGCCGCGACGGCATCGTGCGCGTGGCGGGGCTCGATGTCGGTCACCGCGACCACCTTCGCGCCGGACAGCGTCCGGGTGAGCCGGCGGATGTGATCCTGACCGATCGCGCCGCAGCCGATCACGCCAATCTGCAAAGTCATGTCGTTCTCCATGTTGTCCGACCCGGCACCGTGCGGGTCGCTTATGCATGCACCGGCGCGCTCAATGCGCGGCGGCGCGGAAATACCGGTCCACGTAGTGCTGCATCCGTTCGCGCATGAAGCGCGACGACGCCTCCGCGCGCTCCTCCCACGCGAACACGCACGACGACATCACGCCGTCGAAGCCGGCCTCGCCGAGCGTGCGGAAGAACACGTCCCAGTCGATCTCGCCCTGCCCGATGTCGAGGTGCTGGTGCACGCGGATCTGCGTCGAGCCCGGCGGATTGACGATGTAGCGAAGCTGGCTGCTCTTCTTGTGGTCGAACGTATCGGCCACGCGCACGTGCGCGAGCACCGGCGCGGCCGCGCGGATCATCGCGGCCATGTCGTCGCCGTAGTAGAACGTATGCGGCGCGATGTACGACAGCCTCAGCGCGGGCGAGCCGATGTTCGTGACGATGTCGACGGCCGGCTGCAGCTGCTCGATCCAGTCCTCCGGATGCGGCTCGACCGACAGCGTGATGCCTTCGCGTTCGAGGATCGGCAGCAGCTCGTCCATCGAGCGGAACCACGCGGCTTCGCACATCTCCTTCGGGTTCGCGCCCGGCCGCTCGCCGACCGAGCGCTCCGGCGACGCGCCGCGCCCGAACTCGGACACCATCAGCCGGCAGTCCATTTCGACGGCGACCTCGATCGCCTTCTTCCAGCACCGCACCGCCCATTGCCGCTCGTCGTCGAACGGGCTGGCCCAGCGGTACATCGGCTGCAGCGACGCGAGGCCCACGCCGCTCGCGCGCATCGCCTGCCGGAACGCCGCCATGCGCTCGCGGGTCGCGCGCGGCATCACCCACCAGTCGAGGAAATCGCCGCGCGGCGACAGCTCGATCTGGTCGTAGCCGAGCTCGGCCACCGCATGCGGCAGCCGGTCGAGCGGCAGGTGGCGGATCATGTAGGGATCCAGAGCGATCTTCATTGCGGTTCCTTGAAGCGACTCACGTGACTCGGGCGACGCAGGTGACTCGACCGACGGCGCATCCGCGTCAGCGGCGCCCCTTCTTGTTGCGATACTGGTCGGCGATCACGGCCGCGACGATGATCGCGCCCTTGACCATCTCCTGGTAGTACGCGTCGATGCGGATGAAGGTGAAGCCCGAGGTCATCACGCCGAGGATCAGCACGCCGATCACGGTGCCCGTGACGCGCCCGAGGCCGCCCGACAGCGACGTGCCGCCGATCACGACCGCCGCGATCGCGTCGAGCTCGTACATCACGCCCATGCCGGACTGGCCGGAAATCGCGCGCGCCGCCGTCACGGTGCCCGCGATGCCGCTCAGCAGGCCCGCGATCGCATACACGCAGATCAGGTGGCGGTGCACGTTGATGCCCGACACGATCGCCGCCTGGCGGTTCGCGCCGATCGCGTACGTGTACTTGCCGAAGCGCGTGTAGCGCAGCACCACGTGGAAGATCGCCGCGATCACGAGAAAGATGATCACCGGGTTGGCGCCCGCGCCGATCGCCGCGAACGGGTCGGTCAGCATCGACACCGGCATGCCGTTGGTGAACCATTTCGCGAAGCCGCGTGCGGCCACCATCGTGCCGAGCGTCGCGATGAACGGCGGGATCCCGGTGAACGCGATCAGCGAGCCGTTGAGCAGGCCGACCAGCAGGCCCACGCACACGCCGGCGAGCACCGGCCAGATCACCGGCAGGTCGGTCAGGTGCGGAAACACCGCGCGCGGGAAGTCGGACACCTGCGCGAGGCTGGCGGACACCACCGCCGCGGCGGCCACCACCGATCCCGACGACAGGTCGATGCCGCTCGTGATGATCACGAGGTTCACGCCCACCGCGATGATGCCGATCACCGCCATCTGCAGCACGATGATCTCGAGCCGCTCCAC
Source organism: Burkholderia stagnalis (assembly GCF_902830275.1). GTDB lineage: Bacteria > Pseudomonadota > Gammaproteobacteria > Burkholderiales > Burkholderiaceae > Burkholderia > Burkholderia stagnalis. The sequence continues at coordinate 46,386 of NZ_CADESW010000009.1, forward strand.
GTTGAAGATGAAGCTCTGGCCGACGACGATCCAGCCGACCACCTCGAAGAACAGGCTGATGCCCACCAGCACGAGGAAGATGCTGAGTTCGGGCGGCCACTTGGCGCGCCGCGTCTTGGCCGTCATGGACTGCGCGTCCGCGATCGAATTGAGATTGCCCATTTCCGTTGTCTCCATACTGTGTTCCGGCTCAGCGCGAGGCGAGATCCATGATGCGCACCTGGTCGGCGTCCTTGCGCTCGACGATGCCGGTCATGCGGCCTTCGTGCATGACCATCACGCGGTCGCTCATGCCGAGCACCTCCGGCATCTCCGACGAGATCATCAGCACCGCGACGCCCTTGCCGGCGAGCGCGCTCACGAGGCGGTGGATCTCGGCCTTCGCGCCGACGTCGATGCCGCGCGTCGGCTCGTCGAGGATCAGGATGCGCGGGCGGGTCAGCAGCCAGCGGCCGATCAGCACCTTCTGCTGGTTGCCGCCCGACAGGTTCTGGATTTCCTCGTGCAGCCCGGGCGCCTTCACCCGCAGCATGCGGCTCATGTCCTCGCAGTCGCGCCTGAGCTGCGCGCGCTGCACGAAGTTGAACTTCACGTAGCGGTTGTGCAGCACCGCCGCTTCCATGTTCGCGAGCAGGTCGAGATTCAGGAAGCAGCCGGTATCCTTGCGGTCCTCGGTCAGGAACGCCATGCCGTGCCGCAGCGCCTGCGCGGGCGAAGCGATCCGCACCGGCTTGCCGTCGATGCGGATCTCGCCGGAAGTCGCCGGCACGACGCCGAACAATGCCTCCGCGACGTTCGAGCGCCCCGAGCCGACGAGGCCCGCGACGCCGAGGATCTCGCCCGCGCGCAGCTCGAAGCTCACGTCGCGGAACACGCCGTCGACGGCGAGATCCTTCACCGACAGCACGACGTCGCCGATCGGCACCTCCTCCTTCGGGAACATCTGCGTGATCTCGCGCCCGACCATCATGCGGATGATGTCGTCGCGCGTGACCTCGGTCGACGCATGCGTGCCGATGTACTTGCCGTCGCGGAACACCGAGAACTCGTCGGCGATCTCGAACAGCTCGTTCATCTTGTGCGTGATGTAGACGATGCCCTTGCCCTGCTCGCGCAGCTGCCGAATGATGCGGAACAGGTGGACGACTTCCTTGTCGGTCAGCGCGGAGGTCGGTTCGTCCATGATCAGCACGTCGGAGTCGAACGACACGGCCTTTGCGATCTCGACCATCTGGCGGCTCGCGACCGTCAGCGTGCGCACCTCGGCGTCCGGATCGACGTCGATCGACAGGCGCTCGAACAGCGCGGCCGTCTGCCGGCGCAGCGCCGCGTGGTCGATCAGGCCGAAGCGGTTCTTCGGTTCGCGGCGGATCCAGATGTTCTCCGCGACCGTCATGTACGGCATCAGGTTGAGTTCCTGATGGATCATCGCGATGCCGCGATCGAGCGCGTCGAGCGGGCCGTTCAGCACGACCGGCTCGCCCTTCAGGCGGATCTCGCCCTTGTCCGGCGTATAGACGCCGGCGATGATCTTCATCAGCGTCGACTTGCCCGCGCCGTTCTCGCCCATCAGCGCATGAACGGTGCCGCGACGCACGCGAAACTGCACGCCGTCGAGCGCGACGACGCCGGGAAACGATTTGCCCACGCCGCGGACTTCCAGCAGGCAGCCGGGATCGGACGGGGCAGGCGTGGCGAACGATGGGAGCGGCGCGTCCGGGCTGGACGACGGCCGATCCCGCTTGGCTGTGAACATGGACGTTCCTCAGGGTGCGCCCGCGGGCCGGTCGGCCGGCCCGCGCGGCTTCGGCGGACTGCCGCTCAGTGCTTGGCGTACTTGCTCATGTTGTCGGGCGTGACGAGCTCGAACGGCACGTTCACGTAGCGCTCCACGCCCTGCTTCTTCGCGAGCTTGAGCGCCGCCGCGACCGACTGCTGGCCCTGCCCCGCCGCGTTCTGGAACACCGACACCTTCAGCTCGCCGCTCTTCATCGACGCGAGGCCGTCGGGCGTCGCATCGATGCCCGCGACGACCGTCTTCGGCGTCCACTTGCGCGCCGCCTTCAGCGCGTTGATCGCGCCGATCGCCATTTCGTCGTTGTTGGACACGATCGCGTCGAACTTCACGCCGGAGCTCAGCCAGTTCATCGTGATGTCCTGGCCCTGCGTGCGGCTCCACTTGCCCTCGCGCTTGTCGACGATCTTCATGCCCGCGCACTCCCTGGTCGCGAGCACCTCCTCGATGTCCTTCGTGCGCGCGCGCGCCGATTCGTTGGACAGCTCGCCCATCAGCACCAGGATGTCGCCCTTGCCGCCGAGCAGCTTGCACACCTGGCGGGCCTGCAGCGTGCCCGACAGCTTCTCGTCGGACGCGACCACCGCGACGCCGGCCGGCAGCTTGTCGAAATCGACCGGCTTGCGGTTCACGTAGACGAGCGGGATCTTCGCTTCGGTGACCATCTTCGTGATCTTCGGCGTCGCGTCGGTGTCCACCGGGTTCACGATGATCGCGTCGACCTTCTGCGCGATCATGTTCTGCACCTGGCTGAGCTGCTTGCCGACGTCGTTGCCGGCATCCTCGACCTGGGTGCCCACGCCGTCCTTCTTCGCCGCGTCGACGATGCCGTTGCGCAGGATGGTCAGGAACGTGTCGTCGAACGACGCCATGGTCACGCCGATCTTCTCGGCATGCGCGAGCGGCATGGCGAGGATCGCGGCGGCGGCGGCAGCCATCAGCTTGGTTTTCATGATCAATCTGTCTCCTCATCTCTGGGATGGAAAACGGTGCGCGGTGCACCGCGAGGCCGGTTCCGATACGGACCGAAGCTTCAGGACGAAACTGTAGAGCACTCCGACTACTTTTTGGAAATTTATTTCTACGTGATTTCACCTAGGGAACTGGATTTCCAAAAACACTAGACTTCGTCCGTAGCCTCGAATTCCCGGCAGGCGGATGGCCGTCGCACGGCGCGCAAGCGTCCGGCACGGCGATCCGCCCGCCCCGCCCTCAATCCGCCGGCAAGGCGCCACGCCGGCCGCGAGCATGACGACTGATATGAGCCCGTTGAACTTTCCGAGTGATCGCCCCGTCGACCTGGCCTGCCTCGGCCGGGTGGCCGTGGACCTTTATGCGCAGCAGTACGGCAGCCGTCTGGAGGACGCGCGCAGCTTCCAGATGTACCTGGGCGGCTCGTCGGGCAACGTGGCGTTCGGCGTCGCGCGCCTGGGGCTGAAGACCGCGATGATCTCGCGCGTCGGCGACGAGCAGATGGGCCGCTTCCTGCGCGAGACGCTCGAGCGCGAAGGCTGCGACACGAGCCAGCTGCAGACCGACCCCGAGCGCCTGACCGCGCTGGTGCTGCTCGGGCTGAAGGATCGCGACACCTTCCCGCTGCTGTTCGTGCGCGAGAACTGCGCGGACATGGCCGTGCGCGCCGACGAGATCCGCGAGGATTTCATCGCCGGCTGCCGCGCGCTGGCGATCACCGGCACCCACCTGTCGACGCCCGGCACGCGCGAGGCGTCGCTCACCGCGCTCGGCTACGCGCGCCGCCACGGCGTCGTGCGCATCCTCGACATCGACTACCGCCCGGTGCTGTGGGGCCTGACCGGGCGCGGCGCCGGCGAGAACCGCTACGTCGCCGACGAGCAGGTGTCGCGGCAGCTGCAGCAGGTGCTCGGCGAGTTCGACCTGCTGGTCGGCACCGAGGAGGAATTCCTGATCGCCGGCGGCGTGCCGCACGACCTGATCGCGTCGCTGCGCGCGGTGCGGCGGGCCAGCGGCGCGGTGCTGGTGGTCAAGCGCGGCGCGCTCGGCTGCTGCGTGATCGAGGGCGACATCCCCGAGCGCATCGACGACGCGCCGACCTATGCGGGCGAGCGCGTCGAGGTGCTGAACGTGCTCGGCGCCGGCGACGCGTTCCTGTCCGGGCTGCTGTCGGGGCTGCTGCGCGGCCGGGGCTGGGCCGAATCGACCCGCATCGCGAACGCGTGCGGCGCGATCGTCGTGTCGCGCCACGCATGCTCGGCCGCGATGCCGACGCCCGCCGAGCTGGACCACTGGTTCGACGGCAGCCGCAACCCCGTCGTCGACGCGGATCGCGAGCTCGCGCACCTGCATCGCGTGACGGTCGCGCGCCGCGACTGGAACGACCTGTGCGTGATGGCGTTCGACCACCGCAGCCAGTTCTACGAGCTGTCGGTGCAGGCCGGCGCCGACGAAGCGCGGATCAAGACGCTCAAGCGGCTGCTGGTGCGCGCCGCCGAGCAGGTCGAGCGCGATCGGGGCATCGAGGGCCATGTCGGCGTGCTGATCGACGGCGGCGCGTACGGCAGCGACGCGCTCGCGTCCGCGACCGGGCGCGGCTGGTGGGTCGGGCGGCCCGTCGAGCTGCCGGGCTCGCGGCCGCTGCGCTTCGACGACACGCGCTCGGTCGGCTCCACGCTCACCCACTGGCCGACCGAACAGGTCGTGAAGTGCCTCGTCCACTATCACCCGGACGATCCGGTCGACCTGCGCGTCGCGCAGGAGCAGCGCGTGCTCGAACTGTGGGAAGCGACCCGCGCGAGCGGCAACGAGCTGCTGCTGGAGATCATTCCGCCGCGCGCGGTCACGCCGGCCGGCACCGAGGACGACGCGGTGCTGCGCACGGTCGCGCGCTTCTACAACCTCGGCGTGCGGCCCGAATGGTGGAAGCTCGCGCCGATGAGCGCCGACGGCTGGACACGGCTCGCGGCGCTCGTCGCCGAGCGCGACCGGCATTGCCGCGGCGCGGTGATCCTCGGGCTGAACCAGCCGCTGCAATACCTGGTCGACAGCTTCCGCTTCGCGACCAACCCGATCGTGAAGGGCTTCATGGTGGGCCGCACGCTGTGGGCGGACGCGTCGCTGAAATGGCTCGCCGGCGAGCGCGATGACCAGGCGTTCATCGACGAGGTGGCCGGCAATTTCGCGCAGCTGGTCGACGCGTGGCTGGCGCGCCGCGCGCTCGCTCAGCCCGCGGCCTGAGCCCCCGCGCCGGCACGCCGGCACGATTAACGAGAACGAACGACAGACGATGACGACAACCGTGAGACTGACCGTCAGCCAGGCGCTGGTGCGCTACCTGGCCGCGCTGCGGGCCGAAGTGATCCAGCCCGACGGCCGCACCGAGATCCTGCCGTATTGCGGCGGGGTATTCGCGATCTTCGGGCACGGCAACGTGGCCGGGCTCGGCGAGGCGCTGCACGCCGAGCGGGACCGGCTGCCGACCTACCGCGCGCACAACGAGCAAGGGATGGCGAACGCGGCGGTCGCGTTCGCGAAAACGCACTTCCGCCAGCGGATGATGGCCGTGACCTCGAGCATCGGCCCCGGCGCGACCAACATGCTGACCTCGGCGGCGCTCGCGCACGTCGCGCGGCTGCCGCTGCTGCTGCTGCCGGGCGACGTGTTCGTGTCGCGCCAGCCCGACCCCGTGCTGCAGCAGGTCGAGAGCTTCGAGCAGGGCGACGTCAGCGCGAACGACTGCTTCCGCCCGGTGACCCGCTACTTCGACCGGATCACGTCGCCCGAGCAGCTGCTGGTGGCGCTGCCGCGCGCGATCCAGGTGCTGACCGACCCGGCGCAATGCGGGCCCGTGTGCCTCGCGCTGCCGCAGGACGTGCAGACCTTCGCATACGACTGGCCGGAAGATTTCTTCGCGCCGCTGCTGATCCGGATGCGCCGCCAGCCGGCCGACGCCGTCGAGCTGGCCGACGCGATCGACCTGCTGAAATCCGCGAACAAGCCGCTGATCGTCGCCGGCGGCGGCGTGCTCTACAGCCAGGCGTGGGATGCGCTGCGCGCGTTTGCCGACGCGCATGGCGTGCCGGTCGCCGAATCGCAGGCCGGCAAGGGCAGCCTCGCGTGGGACCACCCGCTGAACCTCGGCGCGATCGGCGTGACGGGCTCGCCCGCCGCGAACCGCGCGGCCGCGCAATGCGACGTGGTGCTGGCGGTCGGCACCCGGCTGCAGGACTTCACGACCGGCTCGCACGCGCTGTTCGGCCATGCGCAGCTGCTGAGCCTGAACGTGCAGCCGTTCGATGCGGGCAAGAAGCGCGGCCGGCAGCTCGTCGCGGACGCCCGCACCGGGCTCGGCCAGGTGTCCGCCGCGCTGGCCGGCTGGCAGGCCGACCCGGCGTGGACGGCCGGCTGCCGCGACCAGGCCGCCGCGTGGGTCGCGCGCGTGACCGAGCTGACCGCAAACGTGCCGCAGGACACGCTGCCGTACGACGCCGAGGTCATCGGCGCGGTGCGCGAATCGGCCGCCGACGCGGGCCGCGACAGCGCGCGCGACGATCTCGTCGTGTGCGCGGCCGGCACGCTGCCGGCCGAGCTGCACAAGCTGTGGCGCAGCGGCGTGCCGGGCAACTACCACATGGACTACGCGTATTCGTGCATGGGCTACGAGGTCGCGGGCGGCCTCGGCGCGAAGCTCGCGCGGCCGGAGCGCGAAGTGATCGTGATCGTCGGCGACGGCTCGTACATGATGCTCAACGCCGAGCTCGCAACGTCTGTGATGCTCGGCCGCAAGATCATCGTCGTGATCCTCGACAACCGCGGCTACGGCTGCATCGAGCGGCTGCAGCTCAAGTGCGGCGGCGCGAGCTTCAACAACATGCTCGACGACTGCGTGCCGGAAGGCGGCGCGCGCTCGACGATCGATTTCGCGATGCATGCGCGCGCGCTCGGCGCCGACGCCGTGCACGTGCGCGACGTCGCCGAACTGCGCCGCGAGATGCGCCGCGCGCGCGCGGCCACGATCAGCCAGGTGCTCGTGATCGACACGACCCATCACCGCACGACCGACGACGGCGGCGCATGGTGGGAGGTGGCCGTGCCGCAGGTCTCCGCCCGCCCCGACGTCGAACGCGCGCATCGCGCGTATCTCGACGCGAAAACCCGACAGCGGCGCTGACGCGCAGCCTCCGTGCGCCTCGCGCGCCCTCACCCGAACACCCAAGGAAGCCCCCCATGAGCTGGAACGTACGCATCGGCATCAATCCCCTGTCGTGGATGAACGACGACCTGCCGTCGCTCGGCGGCGAGACGCCGCTCGAAACGGCGCTGAAGGAAGGCGCGGAGATCGGCTATGCCGGCTTCGAGCTCGGCAACAAGTTTCCGAAGACGGGCCCCGCGCTGAAGGCGAAGCTGGCCGAGTACGGCCTCGTGTGCGTGTCCGGCTGGTACTCGGGCTTTCTCGCCGAAGTGCCGGCCGGCATGAGCGACGCGGACGCGGTGGCCGCCGAGATCGAGCGCTGCCACGCGCACCTCGCCAAGCTGCAGTACAACGACGTGAAGGTGGTGGTCTACGGCGAGTGCGCGGGCACGATCCAGGGCAACATCGACACGCCGGTCGCGAAGCGGCCGCGCTTCGTCGACGACGCCGCATGGCGGCGCTACGCCGAGCGGCTGAACGCGTTCGGCGCGCACCTCGTCGCCACCTACGGCATCAAGCTCGCGTATCACCACCACATGGGCGCGTACGTCGAATCGCCCGACGACGTCGACCGCCTGATGGCGCTCACCGATCCGGCGAAGGTGTTCCTGCTGTTCGACACCGGGCATGCATACTTCGGCGGCGCGTCCGACCCGGTCGCGCTGCTGAAGAAGCACGTCGCGCGCGTCGTCCACGTGCATTGCAAGGACGTGCGGGCGCAGGTGGTCACGCAGGCGCGCAACGACGGCTGGAGCTTCCTGAACGGCGTGATCAACGGCACCTTCACCGTGCCGGGCGACGGCGCGCTCGACTATGAAGCGACGCTGCGCACGCTGCGCGACGCCGGCTACGAAGGCTGGCTGGTGGTCGAGGCCGAGCAGGATCCCGCCGTCGCGCCGAGCTACCAGTACGCGAAGAAGGGCTACGACACGCTGCGCGCGATCGTCGACCGGCTGAGCGCCTGAGCCCCCTGTCACCGATTTGCGGAGCCGCTTCCATGACGATCTCTCCCCTGCTGGTCAAGGCATCGCCCGACCGGGAAATCTGCAACGTCACGCCTGAATCGGCCGGCTGGAAACACGTCGGCTTTCGCGTGCTGCGCCTGAAGGCCGGCGAGCACGAGACCGTCGACACCGGCACGCGCGAGCTGTGCGTGGTCGTGCTGACCGGCACGGTGCGCGCGGAAACCGGCGGTGCGACCTACGACGGCCTCGGCAAGCGCGACAGCGTGTTCGAGGACGTGTCGCCGGACGCGCTGTACGTGCCGGGCGGCCACACCGTAACCGTCACCGCGACGCGCGACGCCGAAATCGCGCTGTGCACCGCGCCGTACGTGAGCGGCGACAAGGCGGTGCATCGGCTCGACGGCGAGCGCATGCGGCGGATGGTGCGCGGCAAGGGCACCAACACGCGCTACGTGTGCGACATCCTGATGGGCGACAACCCGGCGGCCGACCGGCTGCTCGTGGTCGAGGTGATCACGCCGGCCAGCCATTCGAGCAGCTATCCGCCGCACAAGCACGACCGCGACGCGGCGCCGGAGGAAACCGTGCTCGAGGAAACCTACTATCACCGGATCGACCCGCCGCAGGGTTTCGCGTTCCAGCGCGTGTACACCGACGACCGCAGCCTCGACGAGGCGTGCGTGGTCGAGAACCACGACGTCGTGATGGTGCCGCGCGGCTATCACCCGGTGGTCGCGCCGCACGGCTACAACCTGTACTACCTGAACGTGATGGCCGGGCCGAGCCGCGCATGGGCGTTCAAGAACGACCCGGCGCACGAGTGGATGCTCGAGCCGCCGGCGGGCGGCTGAGCCCGCGCGGCCGTCGGCGCATGGCGCGCACGGCGGCCGGCGGGCGGGCAGACGCGACATGCCGCGACAGGAGGCAACGATGAGGCCATTCTTCCGCATCGAGGACGAGACATTCGAGCAGCAGGCGTCAAGCACGATGCTGCCGAGCTTCAACGCCGACGCCGCGCGCCGGCTCGGCGACATCGCCGTCAACCTTGCATCGCGCCGCGGGCTGCCGATCGCGGTGAGCGTGGTGTCCGCACGCGGGCCGCTGTTTTATTGCGCGCTCGACGGCAGCGGCGCGGAGGATTGCGAAGCGATCCGCCGCCGGCAGAACACGGTGTTGCGGTTCGGCAAGAGCTCGCTCGAAGTCGGCGCGAGCTTCGCGCGTTCGGGCCGCTCGCTGCACACCGAGGGGCTGTCCGGCGACGACTATGCGCTGGACGGCGGCGGCGTGCCGCTGTGCGTCGCGCATGCGGGGCTCGTCGGCGCGATGACGATCGCGGGGCTCGATTCGGTCCGCAACCACGCGCTCGCCGTCGAGAGCCTGCGCTGGTACGTCGGCGCGGCCGGCATGCTGCGGATCGCGTAGCCGCCGCCGGTCGGCGCCTTCACCTGGCGTGCTGCGCGCCGGCTCGACGGCGGGCCGGCACGCCTTTCGCTCAGTGCAGGCCGCCGCTCGCCACGATGCGCTCGCCGGTCAGCCAGCGCGCATCGTCCGACGCGAGAAACACCGCGATCGAGGCGATGTCGTCCGGTTGCCCGAGGCGGCCCAGCGGCGTCTGGGCGCGCACCTGCGTTTCGAGGTCGGAGCCGATGATCCCCGCGCTGTGCGTGCCTTCGGTCACCACCATGCCCGGATTGATCGCGTTCACGCGAATCTTGCGCGGGCCGAGTTCGAGCGAGAGCACGCCGGTGATGGCGTCCACGGCGCCCTTCGTGCCGCTGTACACCGCGCTGGCCGGCGGCGTGATGCTGGTCACCACCGAGCTGATGTTGATGATGCTCGCGCCTTCGCCGAGGTGCTTCACGGCCGCCTGCGTCGTCAGCAGCAGCCCGAGCACGTTCGTGTCGAACTGCTTGCGGAAATGTTCCTCGGTGATCGCTTCGATCGGCGCGAATTCGTACACGCCGGAATTGTTGACGAGGACGTCGAGACGGCCATAGGTCTCGATCGCCGTGTCGATAATGCGCTGCGCGTCGGCCGCCTTCGTCACGTCGCCGCCGACAGCGATCGCCTTGCCGTCGGCCGCCGTGATCGCGCTCACGACCGCATCGGCGCCGGCCTTGCTGCTCGCATAGTTGACGACGACCGACGCCCCTTCGGCGGCGAGCGCCTTGGCAATCGCGGCCCCGATGCCCTTGGAGCCGCCCGTCACGATCGCTACCTTGCCCGAAAGCTTGCTCATGATTTCTATCCTCAGTCTGATGTCTTACCCATGGTCGGACCGGCTGTCGATGCGAAGCAGGCAGCCGGCGATGGTGCAAATCTAGGCGCTTTGTCGGCGGCGATAAAGCGGCTTGCGACGAATTGAGTTGCGGGACCGGCCGAACAATCGATCAAGAAGCGCATCCGGTGCCCGACCCCGACGCGGTGGCGGCCGGAAACACGCGATAGCGGCACCAGCGGCACGAGGCGGTGAAGAATACGCCCGCCGCCGTCACCCCGCGCTCAGCCACGTATCGGCGACCTCCCCGCCGATCCCGTCGAGCGCGCCGTCGTACACGATCCTGCCCCGCCCCATCACCGCGACCCGCCCGGTCAGCCGCGGCGCGAGCTGCAGCCGCTGCTCGATCAGCACGATCGCGACGCCGTCCGCCTGCAGCGCCGCGAGACACGCGCCGACCTCGTCGACCGCGAGCGGCGCGAGCCCTTCCGCGGGCTCGTCGACGATCAGCATGCGCGGCTCGCCCGCCAGCGCGCGCACCAGCGCGAGCACCTGCTGCTCGCCGCCCGACAGCCGCCCCGCCTTCACGTCCGCACGCGCGGCGAGCATCGGGAAGCGCGCGAACAGCCGGTCGAGCGCCGCGCCGGCCCGCGCGCCGCCCGCATCGCGCAGGCCGAGACGCAGGTTGTCGCGCACGCTCAGCAGCGCAAACACGTCGCGGCTCTCGGCCACGTACGCGACGCCGCGCCGCGCGATCTCGAAGGTGCGCGCGCCCGCGCATTCGACGCCCGCGATCCGCACCGAGCCAGCCGTGCGCACGAGCCCCATCACCGCCTTCGCGAGCGTCGAGCGCCCCGCGCCGTTGCGGCCGATCAGCGCGAGCGTTTCGCCCGGCGCGAGCGCGAGCTCGACCCCGTCGAGCACGGGCTGCATCCCGTACCACGCGCGCAGGCCGCGGATCTCGAGCAGCGCGCTCATGCGCAGCCCTCGCCGAGATAGGCCGCGCGCACCGCCGGATCGGCGCGGATCGCCTCCGGCGCGCCGGTCGCGATCACAGCGCCGCGCACGAGCACCGTGATCCGCTCCGCGAAGCCGAACACCGCATCCATGTCGTGCTCGATCATCAGCACCGTGCGGCCCTGCGTGGTCGTGCGGATCAGCTCGACCATCCGCGCGGCCTGTGCGCGGCTCATGCCGGCGGTCGGCTCGTCGAGCAGCAGCGTGCGCGCGCCGCTCGCGAGCGCGATGCCGAGATCGAGCGCGCGCTGCTCCGCGTAGCCGAGCGCGGCGGCCGGCGTGTCGCGGTACGCGTCGAGGCCCACCTCGCGCAGCACCTGCGCGGCCGCGCGGTCGACCGACGCGGATTCGCGCAGCCGGTTCCACCAGCGCCGCCGCTCCGCTGGCGCATGCAGCGCCGCGCAGCGCAGGTTGTCGAAGACGGTAAGGCGCGCGAACGCGCTCGTCTGCTGGAAGCTGCGGCCGACGCCGAGCCGGCTCGCGGCAACGGGCCCGCGCCCGCGCAGGTCGACGCCATGCAGCACGACGCGCCCGCGCGCCGGCCGCACGGCGCCCGCGATCACGTCGAACAGCGTCGACTTGCCCGCGCCGTTCGGCCCGATCAGCGCATGGCGCTCGCCGGCCGCGACGCACAGCTCGACGCCGTCGAGCACCGTCTGCGCGCCGAAGCGCTGCGTGATGCCGTGCAAGGCGACTGCGTTGCCGTTCATCGCGGGTCTCCATGCGCGTCGCGCGCGAGCGCGCGCCGGCCGCGCCACAGCAGCGCGCCGAGGCCCGCCAGCGCCAGCGCCGCCGCCCAGCCGAGCGGCGCACCGCCGTCGACGCGCACGATGCCGAGGAGCATGGCCGACGCGCCGTCGTCCTGCGCGAAGCGCCACGCATAACCGAGTTCCGCCGCGCAGACGACGGCGACGCACCAGCACAGGCTCGCGGCGCAGCCGAACAGCGTGCGCCGCCGCACGGCCGCCGGCGCGCCGGGCCGCAGCGCATGCGCGATGTCGGCCGCGAGGCCCGCGAGCCCGCGCGGCGCGGCCACCACGACGACGACGAACAGCAGGCCCAGATACAGCGCCCACGCGCGCGACACGCCCGCGACCGCGACGCTCAGCGCCGTCAGCACGGCCGCGCCCGCCGCCGGCCCGAAGAACGAGCCGGTGCCGCCGATCACCGCCGCGATCAGCACGGTCGCCGAGCGGGCCATCGCGACGCTGTCGGGCGTCGCGAGTTCGACGTCGATCAGCGTGAGCGTGCCGGCCACGCCCGCGAAGAACGACGCGCACGCGACCATCGCGAGCCGCACGCGGCGTGGATCGGTGCCGAGCGCGGCGACCCGCGCCGGGTTGTCGCGCACCGCGTTCGCGAGACGCGCGAACGGCGTGCGCGTCAGCGCGCGCATCGCGAACGCGCTGCCCACGCACCAGGCGGCGATTACCGCATACGCATGCGCCGGCGCGCCGAACTGCCAGCCGAACCACGACGTGCCGGCCGCACGGTCGATCGGCACGCCGCCGACGCCGCCGAACCATCCTGGCACGCTCCACGCGGCGGCCGCGACGCATTCGCCGAGGCCGAGCGTGATCATCGCGAACGCGGTGCCCGCGCGGCGCGTCGCGAGCAGGCCGAACAGCAGGCCGAACGCCGCTCCCGCCATGCCGCCGACGAGCGGCAGCAGCGGCAGCGGCCCGCCGAAGCGGTTGAACCAGTGCGCGGCCGCGAACGCGCCGAGGCCCGCGAACGCCGCATGGCCGAACGACAGCAGGCCGGTGGTGCCGAGCTGCAGGTTGTACGACAGCGCGAGCACGACGAGCGTGGCGGTCTGCGCGAGATAGCCGAGCATCGCGCCGTGCGGCCACAGCCACGCGGGCAGCACGAGACAGCCGGCGAACAGCGCCCAGCGCAGCCCGTCCGGATGCGCGCGGCTACGCATCGGCGCGCTCGCCGAACAGCCCGCGCGGGCGCGCGACCAGCACCGCGACGAGCAGCAGGTACGGCACGAGCGGCGCGAGTTGCGCGATCGTCACCGTGGCCATGCTGTCGGGCAGCAGCACGCCCGCCCACTGCGCGAGCGCGCGCAGCGACGTGTCGCTCGCGGCCGCGAAGGTCTGCGCGAACCCGACCGCGAGCGACGCGACGAACGCGCCGCCGAGCGAGCCCAGCCCGCCGATCACCACGACCGCGAACACGATCGAGCCGACCGTCTCGGCGAGCGCGGGCTCGATCACCGCGAGCGGCGCGCCGATCACGCCGGCCAGCGCCGCGAGCGCGGTGCCTGCGCCGAACAGGCCCGTCATCAGGCGCGGCACGTCGTAGCCGAGCGCTTCGACCGCGGTGCGATGCGTCAGCGCCGCGCGCACGACGAGCCCGATGCGCGACGCGCGCAAGAGCACCGCGAGCGCGACCAGCATCGCCGTCGACATCGCCATCATGAACAGCCGGTAGCGCGGCAGCGCGACGCCGAACACCGTCACCGGCGCGCCGTCGAACAGCGGCGGCACCGGCGCGGGCAGCGGCGCAAGGCCCCAGGCGAGCTTCGCGCCCTCGCCGATCAGGTACGCGAGCCCGAAGGTCAGCAGCAGCTCGCTCGTGTGGCCGCGCGCCTGCACGCGGCGCAGCAGCCAGCGTTCGCAGCCCGCGCCCATCAGGCCGACCGCGAGCGGCGCGAGCACGAGCGCCGGCCAGAAGCCCGCGCGCGCGGCGATGCTGTAGCCGACATACGCGCCGAGCATGTAGAAGCTCGCATGCGCGAAGTTGAGCACGCCCTGCACGCTGAAGATCAGCGTGAGGCCCGCCGACAGCATGAACAGCAGCAAACCGTAGCTGAGGCCGTTGAAGGCCTGGATCGCGAACGCCTGCACCGCGCGTGCCGTCAGGCGGCGAGCGGGTCGAGCGCCGCACGCAGCGCATCGGGCAGCGGCACGGGCCGGCGCGTGTCGCGGTCGACGTACACGTGCACGAAATGCCCCTGCGCGGCGGGCGCCGCGTCGCCTTGCGCGAACAGCCCGATCTCGTAGCGCACGCTCGACGTGCCGAGCCTCGCGACGCGCAGCCCCGCATCGACCGACTGCGGAAACACGAGCGGCGCGAAGTAGTTGCACTGTGTCTCGACGACGAGCCCGATCGTCCGCGCATGCTCGATGTCGAGCACGCCGGCGCGGATCAGGTATTCGTTCACGACCGTGTCGAAGTAGCTGTAGTAGACGACGTTGTTCACGTGCCCGTAGACGTCGTTGTCCATCCAGCGGGTCGTGATCGGCAGGAAGTGACGGTAGGCGTCGCGGGAACGCGGCTGCGGCTTGTCGGACATGGCGGCGGTGCTCAGGACGATGAAGAGGAAACGCGGCGGCCGTGCGGCGCGGCGCGACGGCGGGCGGGCCGGCCCGTCACTGCCCCGGCCGGTCGACGAACTGGAAATCGAGGCCGCGCGCGCGCATCCAGTCGGCGAGCGCGACGCCCGTGCCGGCGCGCCACGGGCGCAGCAGCGGCGGATCGACGAGCTTGTATTCGAGCAGTTCCGGCGACAGCGCGACCGTGCCCGACGCGCGTACGTGGTACGCGATGATCAGCTCGTTCTTGCGAATGAATTCGTACACGCCGACCAGCGTGACCTGCTCGGCCTTCAGCGCCGTTTCCTCGAACACCTCGCGCGCGATGCCGTCCTCGGGCGTCTCGCCGTTCTCGAGGAAGCCGGTGATCAGCGCGAACATCCCTTCGGGCCAGGCCGCATTGCGCGCGAGCAGGATCTTGCCGTCGAGTTCGACGATCGCGGCGACGACGGGCAGCGGGTTGTTCCAGTGCACGTAGCCGCAGCCGTCGTCGGGGCAGGCCAGGCGAACGCGGCCGCCTTCGTGTTCGGGGTCGGCGCGCTCGGTCAGCGGGCGCGCGCAGCGCGGGCAGAAGCGGTAGTCGGCGGTGGTCATCGAGAAGAATAAGGCGGGCGGGACGGCCGCCCGCAGGTGGCCCGCGCGCCCGCTCGGCGCGGGAAAGGCCTCATTCTAGCGAGTTTGCCCGCCGCGCAGCGGGTCCGGCCCTGCGCACGACGTCATGGCGCCGCGCATCCGGTCAGCTGGCGCGCATCGCCCGCCCCGGCCAGCGCGCCTGCACCACGAACCCTGCGGCGCCGACCGCGAGCGACGCCGCCGCGACCCACAGCGCCGGCACGAAGGACCCCGCATGCGCAACCAGCGGCGCCGCGACGAGCGGCCCGGCAATCTGCCCGATCCCGTACGACGCGGTCGCATAACCCATCAGCCCCGCCGCGCGCTCGCCGTGCAGGCGCCGCGCCTCGCGCATCGCGAACAGCGTGATCGCGGTGAACGGCAGGCCGAGCAGCGCGCTGCCAAGCGCAAGCCCCGGCGCGCTCGGCCACACGATCCCGAGCGCGATCCCGGCCGCCTGCAGCGCGCAGCCGGCGGCCAGCAGCAGGCGATTGTCCCAGTGCGACGGCAGCCGCGCGGCCGCCAGCGCGCCGACGATCAGCGCGGCGCCGAACATCGGCCAGAACAGGTCGGGCCACGGCGAGCCGGCCGGCAGCGCGGCGCGCGCGATCACCGGCAGGAACGTCGCCGTGATGATGTAGCCGAAGCCCGGCGCCCCGTACAGCACAACGAGCCACGCCGCGTCCGCGCGATGGCCGTGCGTGGCGGCTGCCGGCCGGGCGACGGCCGCGGCATGCGGCGCGGCGCCGGACGACGGCCCGCCCGCCGTCGACGTCACGGCAAACGTGCGCCAGATCACGGCCGACAGCACGGCCGACAACGCCGCGAAGCCCAGCCAGCCCGGCGCCGCCGGATGGCCGGCCAGCGCGCTGCCGATCAGCCCCGTCAGCACGATGCCGACGCCGGGCCCCGTATAGATCACCCCGCTCCACTGCGGCGCATGGAGCTCGGCAAGCCGACGCAACCCCCATTGCGACACGAACACGAACGTCCACGCGCTGACGACGCCGGCGACGAAGCGCACCGCAAGCCACACCGGCAGCAGATGGCCGACGCCCATCGCGGCGGTGAGCAGCACGGTCGCCGCGAGCCCGAAGCGGACCATCCGCGCGGGCGCGACGCGCAACGCCGCGCAACTGACCGCGCCGACGAAGTAACCCGCGTAGTTCGCCGACGCGAGCCAGCTGCCGGCCTTCAGGCCGATCGAGCCGTCGGCGAGCATCAGCGGCAACAGCGGCGTGAACGCGAAGCGGCCGACGCCGAGCGCCACCGCGAGCCCGATCATGCAGGCGAGCGCGGCGGTGCGGGCGCGACGGCCGGCGTCGCGTGCCGGGCGCACGTGCGCGGCGGCGAACAGGGTTTCGGAATGCGGGTCGGAACGTGACATGGCGGCTGCGCGACGGTCGAAACGGAGACTGGAATGCTTCGATCCTAGCTTGACCAAGCGTTCTCGAAAAATGAATAATCAAGAATCCATTCATCACCTGGAGAGAATCATGGATCTGGCGGCACTGGCGATTTTCCGGGCCGTCGTCCGCGAGAACGGCGTGACGCGCGCGGCGGCGAAACTCAATCGCGTGCAGTCGAACGTCACGACGCGGATCAAGCAGCTCGAGGAAGAATTGGGCGCGGCGCTGTTCGTGCGCGACGGCCGGCGGCTCGTGCTGACGCCGGCCGGCGAGACGCTGCTGCCGTATGCGGAGCGCCTGCTCGCGCTCGCCGACGAGGCGCGCCACGCGGTGCGCGAGGACCGGCCGCGCGGCCGGCTGCGGCTCGGCACGATGGAGAGCACGGCCGCGAGCCGGCTGCCCGCCGTGCTCGCCCGCTATCACCATGCGTGGCCCGACGTGTCGCTCGAACTCGTGACGGGCACGACGGGCTGGCTGATCGAGAAGGTGCGCGAATTCGAGGTCGACGCGGCGCTGTTCGCACGCCCGCCCACGCCGGACGCGCTGCCCGACACGCTCGACACGGTGCCCGTGTTCCGCGAAGACCTGCTGCTGCTGACCCCGCGCGGCCATCCGCCCGTGCGCACGCCGCGCGACGTGATCCTGCCGACGCTGGTCGCGTTCGAGCGCGGCTGCTCGTACCGCAAATACGCCGAGCAATGGTATGCGGCGCACGGGACGAAGCCGGCCCGCGTGCTCGAGCTCGGCTCGTACCATGCGATCGTCGCGTGCGTCGCGGCCGGTGCGGGCGTCGCGGTCGCGCCGCGTTCGGTGCTCGATCTGCAGCCCGAGACCGGCACCGTCGCCGCGCATGCGATTCCCGAACTCGCGGGCATCGACACGCTGCTCGCGTGGCGGCGAGGCTATGCGTCGGCGGCGCTCGCCGCGCTGCGCGACGCGCTCGAGGAGGCGGCGCGGCCGGCCGGCGCGACCGGCGCGCGGGTGGCGCTGCCGGCCTGAGGCGACCGGGAACCGCCCGTCTCGCCCTGCCCGCTCGCCGTAAACGCAAGACGGCCCGACCGGCTAGTGCCGATCGGGCCGTCTCGTGCGATCCCGTCAAAGGCAGCGCGCCGCCCGCTCGGGCGCCGCGCCGCTCACGACGCTCACAGCCGCTCTTCCACCCAGCCCTTGACGCCCGCGAGCGCCGCCGGCAGGTTCGCCGGCTCGGTGCCGCCCGCCTGCGCCATGTCCGGACGGCCGCCGCCCTTGCCGCCCACCTGCTGCGCGACGAAGTTCACGAGCTCGCCGGCCTTGACCTTCTTGCTCGCGTCCGCCGTGACGCCCGCGATCAGGCTGACCTTGCCGCCTTCGACCGCCGCCAGCACGATCGCCGCGCTCTTCAGCTTGTCCTTCAGCTTGTCGACCGTTTCGCGCAGCGTCTTCGCGTCCGCGCCGTCGAGCGTCGCGGCCAGCACGTGCACGCCGGCGATCTCGACCGCCTGCTGCGCGAGCTCGTCGCCCTGGCTCGACGCGAGCTTCGATTTCAGCGCCGCCAGTTCCTTCTCGAGCGACTTCACCTGATCCTGCACCTGCGCGATGCGCTGCGTCAGCTCCGACGGCTGCGCCTTCAGCGCGGCCGCCGCTTCGTTCACGCGCGCATCGAGTTCCTGCACGAAGCGCACCGCGTTGTCGCCGGTGATCGCCTCGACGCGGCGGATGCCGGCCGCGACGCCGCCTTCCACGACGATCTTGAACAGGCCGATGTCGCCGGTGCGATGCACGTGCGTGCCGCCGCACAATTCGCGCGAGAAACCGAGATCGAGCACGCGCACTTCGTCGCCGTACTTCTCGCCGAACAGCGCCATCGCGCCGCCCTTCACCGCTTCGTCGTACGGCATCACGCGCACGATGCCCGGCGCGTTCGCGAGGATTTCATCGTTGACGATCTGCTCGACGCGGCGGATCTCGTCGTCGGTCAGCGGCGCGTTGTGCGCGAAGTCGAAGCGGGTTTTTTCCGCATCGACGAGCGAACCCTTCTGCTGCACGTGCGCGCCGAGCACTTCGCGCAGCGCCTTGTGCATCAGGTGGGTGGCCGAGTGGTTGCGCTGGGTGCGCGCGCGGCGGTGCGCGTCGATCTCGGCGCGCAGCACGTCGCCCACCTTCAGCGTGCCCTGTTCGAGCGTGCCGTGGTGGCCGATCACGTCGGCCTGCACCTTCAGCGTGTCGGCCACCGCGAAGCGCGTCGACGCATTCGCGAGCACGCCCTGGTCGCCGACCTGGCCGCCCGATTCCGCGTAGAACGGCGTGTGGTCGAGCACGACGACCGCATCCTGGCCGGCCTTCACTTCATTGACCGACGAACCGTCGACGTACAGCGCGACGACCTTCGCGTCGTCGAACGCGATCTCTTCGTAGCCGTGGAAGGTCGTCTTCGCGCCCGTGTATTCGAGGCCCTGCGCGGCCTTGAACTTGCCGGCCGCGCGTGCCTGCTCGCGCTGGCGCGCCATCGCATCGTCGAATGCCGGCTCGTCGACCGTCATCCCGCGCTCGCGGCACACGTCGGCCGTGAGGTCCAGCGGGAAACCGTAGGTATCGTGCAGCTTGAACGCGAGTTCGCCGTCGAGCACCTTGCCGCCCTTCGCCTCGACGTCGGCCAGCGCGGCCTCGAGGATCGACATCCCGTGCTCGATCGTCTCGAAGAAGCGCTCTTCCTCCTGGCGCAGCACGTCGGTCACGCGCTGTTCCGCTTCCTTCAGCTCCGGATACGCGACGCCCATCTCGGCGACGAGGTCGGCCACCAGCTTGTGGAAGAACGAACCCTTGCGGCCGAGCTTGTAGCCGTGGCGGATCGCGCGGCGCACGATGCGGCGCAGCACGTAGCCGCGGCCTTCGTTGCCGGGGATCACGCCGTCGACGATCAGGAACGAGCATGCGCGGATGTGATCGGCGATCACCTTCAGCGAGTTGTTGGTGAGGTCGCTGATCCCGGTCACGCGCGCGGCGGCCTTGATCAGGTTCTGGAACAGGTCGATCTCGTAGTTGCTGTGCACGTGCTGCAGCACCGCGGCGAGACGCTCGAGGCCCATGCCCGTATCGACCGACTGCTTCGGCAGGCGCGTCATGTTGCCCTGCGCGTCGCGGTTGAACTGCATGAACACGAGGTTCCAGATCTCGATGTAGCGATCGCCGTCTTCTTCAGGCGACCCCGGCGGGCCACCCCACACGTCCGGGCCATGATCGTAGAAGATTTCCGTGCACGGGCCGCACGGGCCCGTGTCGCCCATCGTCCAGAAGTTGTCGGACGCGTAGCGCGCGCCCTTGTTGTCGCCGATGCGGATGATCCGCTCGGTCGGCACGCCGACTTCCTTCGCCCAGATGTCGTACGCCTCGTCGTCTTCCTGGTAGACGGTGACCCACAGCTTTTCCTTCGGCAGCTGGTAGACCGTGGTCAGCAGCTCCCACGCGAACTTGATCGCGTCGTGCTTGAAGTAGTCGCCGAACGAGAAGTTGCCGAGCATCTCGAAGAACGTGTGGTGGCGCGCCGTGTAGCCGACGTTCTCGAGGTCGTTGTGCTTGCCGCCCGCGCGCACGCTGCGCTGCGCCGTCGTGGCGCGCGAATACGGGCGCGGGTCCGTGCCGAGAAAGACGTCCTTGAACTGGACCATGCCCGAATTCGTGAACATCAGCGTGGGGTCGTTACCGGGCACGAGGCTCGACGAGCGGACGATCGTGTGGCCCTTCGATTCGAAGAATTTGAGGAATTTCTCGCGGATTTCGGCAGCTTTCATGGCGTGCGGGGAATGTCTGGCTGAGACGGCTTCAAACGCCGGCGCGTCCTCGCGGACGCGCGGCGGCAAAGATCGTAAACGGCTGATTATACGATACAGACCGCCGCCCCAGACGGCCGCCTCGCGCAGGCGGCCCGCTCGCGCGGACGACCGCGCGGGGCCACCGGCGCGGCCGATTCGCCGTAAGATGCTCGGCATGCCACGCGCCTTGCGCGGCAAGGCCAAGCCAAAAAGGAGACGAATCGACGATGGGTGCCCTGAGCCATATCCGCGTGCTGGACTTGACCCGCGTGCTCGCGGGCCCGTGGTGCGCGCAGACGCTTGCCGATTTCGGCGCCGACGTGATCAAGGTCGAGCGCCCCGGCGCCGGCGACGACACGCGCCACTGGGGGCCGCCCTACCTGAAGGACGCGAATGGCGCGGATACCGCCGAGGCCGCTTACTATCTCGCCGCGAACCGCAACAAGCGCTCGGTCACCGTCGACATCGCGACCCCCGAGGGCCAGCAGATCGTGCGCGAGCTCGCCGCGCAGAGCGACGTGGTGCTCGAGAACTACAAGGCCGGGCAGTTGAAGAAGTACGGGCTCGACTACGACGCGCTGCGCGCGGTCAAGCCGGACATCGTCTACTGCTCGGTCACGGGCTTCGGCCAGACCGGCCCGTACGCGCACCGCGCGGGCTACGACTTCATCATCCAGGGCATCGGCGGCTTCATGAGCATCACCGGCGAGCGCGACGGCGAGCCCGGCGGCGGCCCGCAGAAGGCCGGCGTCGCGATCTCCGACCTCGCGACCGGGCTCTATTCGACGATCGCGGTGCTCGCCGCGCTCGCGCACCGCGACCGCACGGGCGAAGGCCAGTACATCGACATGGCGCTGCTCGACGTGCAGGTCGCGCTGCTCGCGAACATGAACACCAACTTCCTCGCGAGCGGCAAGCCGCCGGTGCGCTGGGGCAACGCGCATCCGAACATCGTGCCGTACCAGACGTTCCAGACGAGCGACGGCTGGATCATCGTCGCGGTCGGCAACGACGGCCAGTTCCGCAAGTTCGTCGAGGCCGGCGGCCGCGCCGAGCTTGCCGACGACGAGCGCTTCGCGACCAACCCCGCGCGCGTGCGCCACCGCGAGACGCTGGTGCCGATCATCGCGGAGATGGTGAAGACGCGCGGCAAGCAGGCGTGGATCGACGCGCTCGAGGCGGCCGGCGTGCCGTGCGGGCCGATCAACGACCTCGACGAGGTGTTCGAGAACGAGCAGGTGGTCGCGCGCGGGATGCAGGTCGAGCTGCCTCACCCGTGCGGCGCGAACGTGAAGCTCGTGCGCAATCCGATCCGGATGAGCCGCACGCCGCCCGAGGCGCGCAGCGCGCCGCCGCTGCTCGGCGAGCAGACCGACGACGTGCTGCGCGAGCTGCTCGGCTACGACGACGCGCGGATCGCGGCGCTGAAGGCGAAGCAGGCGATCTGACGACGCGCCGGGCGATTACCGCCCGGCGTGGCCGCCCGCCATCGCGTCGAGCCACGCGCGCGCGGCGGGCCAGTCGCCGAGCCCGCTGTCCGCGTTGATGTGGCCGCGCGGGCCGATATCGTGGAAATCGCTGCCCCACGCATCCGCGCAGGCGCGCGCGAATGCCGGCGTGCCGTACGGATCGTCGCGGCTCGCGACGACGCGGGTCGGAAACGGCAGCCGCTCGCGCGGCACCGGGCCGAAGCCGTGCGCGTCGGCCGGAAACGCGGGCCCGGCCGGATCGGGCAATGCAACGAGCAACGCGCCGCTGACCTTCGCGAGCGCGGCCGGACGCGCATAGCGCGTCGCCCACCACGCGACGGTCAGCGTGCCGAGGCTGTGCGCGGCGAACGTCACCGGGCCGCGCGCCGCGTCGACCGCGCGGTCGAGCGCGAGACACCAGCCGTTGCGGAACGCGCGATCCCAGTCGGGCATCGCGATGCGCACGAAACGCGGGTCGCCGCGTTCCCAGCGGCTTTGCCAGTGCAGCGGGCCGGAGTTGCCGTAGCCCGGCAGCACGAAGATGGAAGGTTGGGTCATGCAGGTTTCCGTCGACGCTTGGATGTGAGTGTGGTCAGTCGACGGAGTGTCGCACATCCGTTCCCTCCCTGATGCCTGTCGATGGTGGAATCGTCGGAAGGATGTGCGATGCGGCGGCTGCCCGCCGCCGGAGGTCAGCGCACGCCGGCGCCGACCAGGCCGCCTGCCGCGGCGCCCGCGACCGTGCCGACCGGGCCGCCCGTGATCAGGTAGCCGAGCGCGCCGCCGGCGGCCGCGCCGATGCCGGCATTGCGCTGCGTGTGCGTCATCGCGCACGCGCCGAGTTGCGACAGCGCCGCGACGATTACCGCGGTGCGAACGAGAAAGATGGTCTGCTTCTTCATGATTGTTGGCGTCCTCCCGTCGCGCGGAACGTGCACGACGGCTTTCAAATGAGTGACCCATCATAGAAAGCATCGAATGCCGGCAGCAATCCGATTTACGTCGTGTTACAGCAGACACACCCTCGAGATATTGCATCCGGTGCGATTCCGGCGCGCCGCCGCCGCGCGAGCCGCCCGGGCCGGACCCCGCTCAGGTAGAATTGCAGGATTAAACCGGCGCGGCGCGCGCCGACCAAACCTGACCATTCCGCATGAGCACCGAACGCAACGACGCCCCCGCGGCTTCCAACTTCATCCGCAACATCATCGACGACGACAACCGCACCGGCAAATGGGGCGGCCGCGTCGAGACGCGCTTCCCGCCCGAGCCGAACGGCTATCTGCACATCGGCCACGCGAAGAGCATCTGCCTGAACTTCAGCGTCGCCCGCGACTACGGCGGCGTGTGCCACCTGCGCTTCGACGACACCAACCCGGAAAAGGAAAGCATCGAGTACGTCGATTCGATCGTCGATTCGGTGCGCTGGCTCGGCTTCGACTGGCGCAAGGACGCGGTCGACCACCAGTACTTCGCCAGCGACTACTACGACAAGCTCTATGAATTCGCCGAACTGCTGATCAAGCGCGGCAAGGCGTACGTCGACAGCCAGAGCGCGGAGGAAATGCGCGCGAACCGCGGCTCGCTGACCGAAGGCGGCAAGCCGTCGCCGTTCCGCGACCGTTCGCCCGAGGAAAACCTCGACCTGTTCCGCCGGATGAAGGCCGGCGAGTTCAAGGAAGGCGAGCATGTGCTGCGCGCGAAGATCGACATGGCTTCGCCGAACATGAACATGCGCGACCCGGTGATCTACCGGATCCGCTTCGCGCACCACTACCGCACCGGCGACGCGTGGTGCGTGTATCCGATGTACGACTACACGCACTGCATCTCGGATGCGCTCGAAGGCATCACGCATTCGCTGTGCACGCTCGAGTTCGAGGATCACCGCCCGCTGTACGACTGGGTGCTCAACGAGCTGGCCGACGCCGGCGAGTTCACCCGGCCGCTGCCGCAACAGATCGAATTCTCGCGGCTGAACCTCACCTACGCGATCACCAGCAAGCGCAAGCTGCTGCAGCTCGTCACCGAAGGCCACGTCGACGGCTGGGACGACCCGCGGATGCCGACCATCGTCGGCGTGCGCCGCCGCGGCTTCACGCCGGAGAGCATCCAGCTGTTCTGCGAGCGGATCGGCGTGACCAAGGTCGATTCGTGGATCGACATGAGCGTGTTCGAAGGCGCGCTGCGCGACGACCTCGACGACAAGGCGCCGCGCTCGGTCGCGGTGCTCGACCCGCTGAAGCTCGTGATCGACAACTATCCGGAAGACCTCGAGGAAGCGTGCACGGCGCCCGTGCACCCGCACCACCCCGACCGCGGCGTGCGCACGTTCCCGATCTCGCGCGAGCTGTGGATCGAGCGCGAGGATTTCGTCGAGAATCCGCCGAAGGGCTATTTCCGCCTGTTCCCGGGCAACAAGGTGCGCCTGCGCTACGGCTACGTGATCGAATGCACGGGCTTCGACAAGGATGCGGACGGCAACGTGACGGCCGTGCACTGCAACTACTTCCCGGACAGCAAGTCGGGCACCGAAGGCGCGAACAACTACAAGGTGAAGGGCAACATCCACTGGGTCAGCGCGAAGCACGCGCAGCCGGCCGAAGTGCGGATCTACGATCGCCTGTTCAAGGAGCCGCATCCGGACGCGGGCGGCGCGAACTTCCTCGACGCGCTGAACCCCGATTCGAAGAAGATCACGCACGCGTACGTGGAGCCGGGCGCCGGCGACGTCGCGCCGGAAACCCGCCTGCAGTTCGAGCGTCACGGCTACTTCGTGGCCGACCGCGTCGATTCGAAGCCGGGCAAGCCCGTGTTCAACCGGATCGTCGGGCTGCGCGACAGCTGGGGCAAGCCGGCCTGACGGCGCCTGGCGTGCGATGACAAAAAAACCCGGCTCGAAAGCCGGGTTTTTTCTTTTCCTGCCACCGCGCTCACGCGCGCGGCAGCCGCCGATGCAAATCCGCGAGCGGCAAAATCGTGCGGAACAGCCGCGCGAGGCTGCGGCTCGCGAACGTGTCGATGTCGCCGGGTTCGGTCCATCGATACGCATCCATCTCGGGAATCATCGTCCCGTCGCGCCGGCTCGGGAACAGCGACGTGCACACGCACCGGGCGGGATCCACTTCGTCGTCCGCGACGCGCACCGCGAACAGGTGCAGATCCTTGTCGTGGCGATACACGAAGCGGCCGAGATCGACGAGCCGCCCGGGCGCGAACGCGATGCCCGTTTCCTCGAGCAGTTCGCGCAGCGCGGCCTGCAGCGGCGATTCGCCCGGCTCGCCCTGCCCTTTCGGGATGTCCCAGTGCGTCGTGTCGGTCGCATGCGCGAGAAACACGCGCCCGGCCCCGTCGAGGATCACGACGCCGCACGACACCGTGCGCGGCGCGCCGCCCTGCTTCATCGCACGCGTGCTCAGCGCTTCTGCAGCTGCCACTTGCCCGCGGCGGTCTTGCAGTAGACGGGCTTGAGCGTCATCGTCTGGCCCTTCGCGGAAATTTCGGCGGCGATTTCACGGCAGGTCTTGCCGTCGGTCTCGGACGTGGACGGCGTGAGCTTCGCGTCGATCTGCGTGCCCCTGCCGCTGCTCTGCCACGTCGTGGCCTCGCCGTCCTTGCCTTCGTCGCGCACCTGCGCAACGGCCTTCGACAGCGACGCGCGGTCGGCTTTGCTGAAGTAGCTGAGCGGCGTGTCGGTCAGGAAGTTCAGGTTGTTCTGCGCATGGGCGGGCAGCATCGCGGCGGCACACGCGGCGCCGGCCAGCAGTCGCGCGACGAGGGAAAGGGATGCACGCATCGACATGTTGTTCTCCTTGGCTGATCGATAAAACCGCGCGGCGCGACCCTCGTCGCCCCGCGCGTCAGCCAGCGAGGATAGCATGCGCCCTCCGCCCCGCGCCCTCCACCCTGCGCGCCGCTCAGCGGCCCGCCTGCGTCGGCGTCGCCTGATAGCCGTCGGTCAGCGTGCCCAGGAACGCGATCACGTCCCTGATCTCCGCCGCGTTCAGCGCCGGCCGGTCGCCCGGCTTGCGGTCGAACGGCGGCTCGCGGTTGATGTTGGTCCAGTAGCGCTGCGGCAGGTCGTCGAACTTCTGCACCTTGCCGTGCACGACCGGATAGAACTTCTCCGGATGGATGTCGCGCTCGACGTAGAAGCGCATCACGTCCTCGAGCGTGTGGTACACGCCGTTGTGGAAGAAGGTCTTGCGCGTCGCGACGTTGCGCAGCGACGGCGTGCGGAACAGCCCGCAGAATCCGTCGCGGCCCTTCAGGTCGGTGCGCTCCGGCCCGCACGCGCCGAGATCGTGGAAACGCGGGTCGCGGTTCACCGGCAGCGCGCGGTTGCGCGGCACGCCGATCGCGATCAGCCCGAAATCGCTGAACTGCGGCGGGCCGCCTTCGAGCGTGCGCTGGCTCAGGTGGCAGCTCGCGCAGTTGCCCTTCTGCTCGTCGTTGAACAGCTTCAGCCCGCGCAGCTCGGCGGGCGTCAATTGCGCCTTGCCGGCCAGGTACGCGTCGTACTTGCTCGTGTACGGATCGAACAGCGCCGGCTGCTGCTGGAACGCGTCGAGCGCGCGCAGCACCGCGTCGAAGGTCGCCTTGTCGTCGGCCAGCACGGCGTCGCCGAACGCGTGGCGGAACGCGTCCGCATACGGCGCCGCGCGCACCGCGCGCGCGACCTTGGCCGGCGAGCTGCTCATCTCGAACGGCGACGTCAGCGGAATGCGCGCCTGCGCGTCGCGCGTGTCGACGCGGCCGTCCCACGTGAGGCCGCCCGTCGGCCCCGCGTCGACGCTCTCGTCGCCTTCGTCCGGCGAATCGTGAAAGTGCTCGCTGAACGGCGGAATGCCGCGCAGGTATTTCAGCGACGGCACCGCGCGGAACCCGGGGCGATGCATGTCGTCGCCGCCGAGCTGCACGTCCAGCGCATTCGGCGGCCCGAACGCGTGCTCGGCGCTGTGGCACGACGCGCACGCGAGCTTGCCGGAGCCCGACAGCGACGGATCGAAGAACAACTGCTTGCCGAGCGCCGTCATCTGCTTCACGCCCTCGAACACCTGCGCGCGCGTCTGCGGCTGGCTGGCCGCCGCCACCGCGGGCGCGGCGCTCGCAGGCGGCGCCGCCTGCGCGGCCGGCACGACCTGCGCGCTCGCGCCGGGCCGCGCATCGCAGCCGGCGAGCGCCGCGAGCCCGGCGGCCAGCGCGAGCGCCGCCGCGGCATGGATCAACGATCGCGCGGACGCGAAGGGCTTCGGGTTGCTGTGCATCGTCGTTCTTCTTGTAGCGGTGGGAAACCGGCCGGAGCTTATGTCAGTTGCGTGACCGTTGCGTGACGATCCATCGACAGTGAATTGAAAGCGCCCCTACACCCGCCTGTCAAATCGGTTCCAGATAATGCGCGCAGCTTTCGGCGCAAGACGGCCGCGGTTCGAACCGCCCGCGCCGGTTCCATCGCCACCCTGTTCCCACACGCGACGACAAAGAGAGAGAACGACGCATGAAGAAGCACGCCTGGATTCGCTACACGCCGATTGCCCTCGCGGCAGCACTCAGCCTGACCGCCTGCGGCGGCGACGACGTCACGCAGCAGGGCCTGTCGTCCGTCAAGAACGTGGTCGTGATCTACGCGGAAAACCGCAGCTTCGACAACCTGTACGGCAGCTTCCCGGGCGCGAACGGCATCCAGAACGTGACGGCCGCGAACTCGGTGCAGAAGGATCGCGACGGCTCGACGATGGCGACGCTGCCGAAGATCTGGGGCGGCCTCACCGCGACCGGCATCACGCCGGCCGTGACGGAAGCGATGACGGCGAACCTGCCGAACGCGCCGTTCGCGATCGACGACCCGAACGGGTTCAACCAGTCGATGAGCATCGCGACGCGGGACATCGTGCACCGCTTCTACCAGGACCAGATGCAGATCAACGGCGGCAAGAACGACATGTACGCCGCGTGGACCGACGCGGGCGGCCTGACGATGGGCCGCTACGCGGCCGATCCGTCCAAGCTGCCGCTGTGGAAGATCGCGCAGCAGTACGTGCTCGCCGACAACTTCTTCATGGGCGCGTTCGGCGGCTCGTTCCTGAACCACCAGTACCTGATCTGCGCGTGCGCGCCGCTCTACGCGAACGCGAACACGAGCCCGGCGGCGGGCAAGATCGCGGTGCTGAACGCGGACGGCAAGTCGCTGAAGGTCGCGACGAACTCGCCGGCGTCCGCGTTGAGCGGCCCGCCGAAGTTCGTCAACGACGGCGCGCTCACGCCGGACTTCTACGCGGTCAACACGATGCAGCCGCCGTACCAGCCGAGCGGCAACAAGGCGGCCACGGGCGGCGACCCGCTGCTCGCCGATCCGGCCAACGCGTCGACGATGCCGCCGCAGACGGCGACCAACATCGGCGACCTGCTGACCAACGCGAACGTGTCGTGGGCGTGGTACGGCGGCGCGTGGGGCCAGGCGCTGCAGGCGAGCCAGAACAACACGTCGAACGTGATCTACGGCGCGGACCTGTCGACGCCGAATTTCCAGCCGCACCACCAGCCGTTCAACTACTTCGCGAACCAGGCGCCGGGCAGCGCGAGCCGCGCGCAGCACTTGCTCGACGGCGGCGCGAACGGCGCCGAGTTCATCAAGGCGATCGACGCCGGCACGCTGCCGCAGGTCGCGTTCTACAAGCCGCAGGGCAACCTGAACGAGCACCCGGGCTACACGGACGTGACGTCGGGCGACCAGCACATCGCCGACGTGATCGCGCACCTGCAGGCGAGCCCGCAATGGAAGAACATGGTCGTGGTCGTCACCTACGACGAAAACGGCGGCTTCTGGGATCACGCCGCGCCGCCGAGCGGCGATCGCTGGGGCCCGGGCACGCGCATTCCGGCGCTGATCGTGTCGCCGTTCGCGAAGAAGGGCTTCGTCGATCACACGCAGTACGACACGGGCTCGATCCTGCGCTTCATCACCCGCCGCTATTCGCTGCCGCGCCTCGCGGGCCTGCAGCAGCGCGACGACGCGCTGAAGACGAACGGCGCGCAGCCGATGGGCGACCTGACGAACGCGCTGCAGCTGTCGCCGAACCTGTAACGGGCCGCACGGCCGGCGCGCGCCGCCGGTCGTGCCGGATCCGTTGCGCACGCAACAAGGGCGGCCTCGGCCGCCCTTTGCTGTTTGCACGGCGCACTGCGCGCGCCGCTACGCCTTCAACCCCATCAGCTTCGCAAGCACCGGCCACCGCTCGAGCGCGTCGACATACGCGCGGCGCGCCTGCTCGTCGACGTAGCGATCCGGATCGAGCGCCGGCAGATGGTGCGCGAGCCCGATCACGTCGTTGGGTTGCGACAGGCGATCGCCGCCGTCGGATGAAATTACTTTTCGTCGATCCATACGCCATCCGGAGTCTTGACCGCGTAGCCCGCGGCCGTCTGAATCATCACCGTGCCCTCGTTCTCGCCGACCATCCGCGTGCGCGGCAGATCGGCCGCATATTGCGCGAGCGTCACGCCCGGCTTGAACGGGCTGTTCGATACGAGGTTCGACAGCAGCTGCGCGAGCGCGAGGAAGCTCGACGGCTGGTCGATCACGGTCGTCGTGCCGTGGTTGCCGGAGAAGCCGACGAGCCGCACGCCCACCGGCACGTTCACGACGCGCGGCGTCGGGATCTCGCGCAGCCCGGCCACCTGGTTCTTGTCGCCGCGCAGCGCCGCGCCGTGCTCCGGCACGAACACGATCACCGCGCGCCGGCCCGACGACGCGATCAGGTCGGCCAGCCGGTCGACGTCGTTCATCAGCCGGGTCGCGCGCTGCGGATACGAGTCGATGCTCGTCAGCGCGCTGCCGACCACGCGGTTGCCGTCGTGCATGCTGATCGTGTTGTAGTACAGCGCGACCGGGCCCGGCACCGACGCGCGCTGCGTGTACCAGTTCGCGAGCGTCGCGTAGTCGTCCTTGATCGCCGAGCCGTCGAACGCGTGCATCGCGACCGGCGCGGCGTCGTTCGACACCAGCGGCGCATTGGGCACGCCGAGGTTGTCGTGGATCACCTGCAGGAAGTTGTCGAAGTGGCCGTCGTGGTTCAGCAGCGACTGCGCGGTGTAGCCCGCGCGCGCGAGCTGCGAGAACAGGTAGCACTGCTGCGGCGCGGTCTGGTACAGGTCGGCGTGCGCCTCCTGCCCGCAGCTCGCGCGCAGCACGCGGATCGCGGCCGGGCCGCTGTAGCTCGCGGCCGAGCTGAAGTTCGTGAACAGGTAGTCGAAGTGGCTCAGCATCGGATGGTTGCGCACCTTCGCCGCGTCGAGGTCGTCCCACGCGAGCGAGCACACATGCAGCACGATCACGTCGAACTGCGTCGCCGGATCGTTGCCGAGCCGGCCGAACGCGACCTGCCGCTGCGACTCCTGCGCGCGGAACGCGGCGAGCGCGGCGTTGTGGTCCTCCGGCTGGCCGGCACGCGCCGCGCCGTCGCCGCCCGCCTGCGATTGCGCCTGCGCATTCGCCGCGATGCGCGCGACCACCCCGCTGCCGGCCTGCCACACCGGCAGCACGACGAGCGCGACCAGCACGAAGGTCGCCACGCGCAGCCAGCGGTTCACGACGAAGTAGACGATCAGCACGCCGGCCACCGTCAGCAGCAGCATCGGCGGCAGCACGCGCGGCAGGATCTCCATCCAGTAGTCGAAGCGGAACGTGCTCATCTCGCGCAGCGCGTCGGCGAGCCGCGCGAGCGGCGGCGCGTGCGCTTCGCGCGCGAGCAGCGGCACGGCGAGCGCGAGCCCCGCGAGATGGCGCACGATGCGCCAGCCGCGCCGCCGCACGCGCGCGCTCGCGGCAAGCGCGACGGCGAGCGCGAGGTTCGCGAGCCAGATCGGCTGCAGCTTGCCCGTCGCGAACAGCGCGAACTTCAGGATGAAATACAGATTCCAGAACGTCATCGAAACAACTCCAGTCAGTCGCGCGCGCGATCGAGCGCGAGCATCGCCTGCACGCTGCGCGACACGCCCTTCAGCAGGCGCACGTAACCCTCGACGCCCACCCGCAGCACTTCCTTCAGGCCGCGCAGCGGCGTATCGGTGCGCTCGCCTTCATGCCAGTCGAGCCACGCATCCGCGCGCCCGAACGTGCACTGCACGAGCTGGCGCTCCTGTTCGAGCGTCAGCGCGTCGAAGCTCACGCCGATGTGCGCGGGCGTCACGCGGCACACGCGCACCGGGAACGGAAACGGCCGGTCGCCGCGCGTCACGCAGACGGTCAGCGTGTCGCCCACCGCGAGCGTCAGGCCCGGCACCGCCTCGAGCCCGAGGCCGCCGGCCGAGTAGTCGCTGGTGAAGCAGGCGGCCGTCGTGCCGTCGGCGAGCAGCAGCGTCGCCGGCACGCGCATCGCGATCCGGTGCGTGACGCGCACCTGCTTCGCCTCGCGCGCGACGGCCAGCGCCGCGCCGAGCATCGCGAGGTTGTAGAAGGTCCAGCCCATCGTGATCATGATCGTCGACGCCTCGTCGCCCTGGTCCACCACCAGCCGCGTGATGCCGGCGAGGATTGCGATCACGTTCACCGCGAACAGCACGAGATACGGCTTCGACGTCGACCAGTCGACGTAGCCCTCTTCGATCTTGCCGCCCTTGTCGGTCACGTTGAACTTGCCGTGCTTCGGGCTCAGGAACGCGACGGTGGTCGGCAGCGCGATGTACCACGCGAGCACCGATTCGTAGACTTCCGCCCAGAACGAATGGCGGTAGCGCCCCTGCATCCGCGAGTTCGCGATGTTCGCGAGCACGAGGTACGGCACCACGTAGCTCGCGAGCGCGACCGCCGACGCGTTGATGAAGTACAGGTGGAAGAACAGGTACGCGAGCGGCATCGTCAGGAAGATCAGCCGCGGCACGCCGTAGAAGAAGTGCAGCATCGCGTTGCCGTAGCAGATCCGCTGCACGAGGCCGAGCCCGGGCCCGAGGAACGGGTTGTCGATGCGGAAGATCTGCGCCATCCCGCGCGCCCAGCGCGTGCGCTGCTTCACGTGGCCGGCGAGGCTTTCGGTCGCCAGGCCCGCCGCCTGCACGGTCGGCAGGTACGCGGACGTATAGCCGCGGCGGTGCAGCTTGAGCGCGGTGTGCGCATCCTCGGTCACGGTCTCGACCGCGACGCCGCCGACTTCCTCGAGCGCGCTGCGCTTCAGGATCGCGCACGAGCCGCAGAAGAACGTCGCGTTCCACAGGTCGTTGCCCGCCTGCACGAGCCCGTAGAACAGGTTGCCCTCGTTCGGCACCTCGCGGAACGTGCCGAGGTTGCGCTCGAACGGATCGGGCGAGAAGAAATGGTGCGGCGTCTGCACCAGCGCGCACTTCGGGTCGCGCAGGAACTCGCCCATCGTCGTCTGCAGGAACGAGCGGGTCGGCACGTGGTCGCAGTCGAAGATCGCGATGTACTCGCCGTGCGTCTTCGGCAGCGCGCGGTTGATGTTGCCGGCCTTCGCATGGCGGTTGTCGTCGCGCGTCAGGTAGTCGATGCCGGCCTCGCGCGCGAATGCCTCGAACTCGGCGCGCTTGCCGTCGTCGAGCAGGTACACGCGCAGCTTCGCGCTCGGCCAGTCCATGCTCTGCGCGGCGAACACGGTCGGCTTCACGACCGACAGCGGCTCGTTGTAGGTCGGGATGTAGACGTCGACCGTCGGCCACAGGTCGGTGTCGTCCGGCAGCGGCACGACCGGGCGGTCGAGCGGCCACGCGGTCTGCACGAAGCCGAGCAGCAGGATCAGCCACGTGTACGCTTCGGCCGCGAACAGCAGGTAGCCCGCGAACGCCTCCAGCGGGCTGCGGAAATCGAGTGTCTGCGTCGCGCGCCACCACACGTAGCGCACCATCGCGAGCAGCGCCAGCGATGCGAGCGCGAGCGTCGGCATGTGGCCCGGCAGGCGGCGGATGCCGAGCGCGAGCACCGCGACGATCAGGAAGAACGCGAACTGCGCGCCGGGCATCAGCGGCGACATGCCGGCCGTCGCCCACAGCAGCGCGCCGCCGGCGAGCAGCAGCGGCGCGAGCCAGCGGCGATGGCCGACCCGCTGCGCGCGCGCGTCGATCCAGCCGCCCCAGCGGTCCCACGGCAGGCGCGCGAGCGCCGCGTTGACGCGCCGCCCGATCGCGCGCACGAACACGTAGGCGGGCACCACCGTCTTGTCGAACCACGCGAGCGGGTCACGCGCCGGCCGCTCGCCGGCGCCCGCGCGCGGCGCGCGCACGAACGCCCGCCACAGCCATTCGCGCGGGCTCAGCGGCTGCAGCACGCCCCACTCGGCGGCGAGCCGCAGGAACACCGCGCGCGCGCGCTTGCGCACCGGGTCGGGCTGCCCGGGCGGCGGCGCGTGGAAGAACAGCCGCACGAGCCAGTCGAGCAGCGTGCGTTCCGCGGGCAGCCCGATGCCGCGCGCGAGCCAGTCGGCCGCGCGGCGGCCGAGTGCGCGCACGGCGGCGGCGAACCCGGCGGGCGTCATCGCCGGTCTCCCGAGCGGCCGGCGCCGGCAGCGTCGAGCCACGCGTCGACCCAGTTCGCGACGCCGTGCAGGTCATGCGACACCTGCGAGTACGGCGCGTCGTCGAAGATCCAGCTGCCGCGCGCGAGCGACTCGGGCACCGCGGCGTCGACGTGGATCCGCTGGTCGAGGATCACGCCCGGGCCCGCGACCTCGCGCAGCATCGCGAGCGCGTCGCGCTGCATGTCGCGGGCCGGATTCAGCCGGTTGACGACGATCTGCAGCGCGCCGCGGCCCGCCCGCAGCACGTCGAGGCGCGCGGCGACGGTCGCGCACGCCGCCGGCTCCGGCGGCACGACGACGAGCGTCAGGTCCGCGCTGCGGATCGCGTGCTCGGCGTGCAGCGACGGATAGCGCGACGCGTCGATCAGCGCGACGCCTTCGGCCGGCAGCGCGATCTCGCCGAGCGCGCGGGCGAGCCACGACGGCTCGGCGGCGAGCCGCGCGTCGCACGCGGCGGCCTGCGCCGCGTCGACGCGCCCGTACGGGACGAACAGCACGCCGTCGGCGTTGCGCCACGTGTGCGCGTGCCACGGCTCGGGTGCGCCGAGCAGGGTCTGCGCGAGCCCGGCCTCGGACAACGCGTCGAGGCCGAGGTGCGCGCCCAGCAGGTTCTGCGGATCGAATTCGACGGCGACGGCCGGCCGGCCGCGGCGCGCGAGCAGCACGGCGAGCGCGGCAGCCAGCGTCGTGCGCCCGGCGCCGCCGCTCGTCGACGTGACGGCGATCGTCTTCATCGCGCCTCCTCGCGGCCGGCGTCGGCGGCATCGGCGGCGTCGGGCAACAGGCGCCCGCGCAGCGCGACCGGCACGATCGCGCACGGCACCGCGTCGTGACGGTCGATCCGGCGCGGCGCACGGAAGCCGCGGCCGAGGCCGAGGTGCTGGGCGACGAGCCAGACCGGCACCGCGATCGCGATGCCGACGACAAAACCGATGACGATGTCGGCAATCATGGGGCCTCCGGCTTGCGCAGCGGCATCGCGCTGCGCGTGGCGCCGCGCGCACGCGCGGCGGCGGTGATCGGGCCGGCCGGGGCCGGGGCTTCGGCGGGTGCGTCGGGCGGCGGCGCGATGTCTTGCGGCTCGGCTTGCGACCCGGCTTGCGGCGGCGTGGCGGCGGCATGGGCCGCCTCCGCGCCCGCATCGGCCGTCTCCGCCTGCGCGCCGCTCGCCGGATGCACGGCCGCGAACAGGTCGCTGTAGTCGGCGATCGGCGCGCGGCGGTTCTCCGCCTTCAGCTTGTTCAGTTCCGCGGCGATGCTGCCGTTGCCGAGGCTCACGATGCGGTCGGACAGCGTCTCGACCGGCACGTCGAAGATCCGCTTGAGCGCCTCGTCCGCATCGGCCGGCTCGCACGCGAACAGGAACACGTACAGGTGCTCGGCGTCGGCCGTCACCACGTCGCCCGCGCGGCGCGGCAGGCAGTGGCGCAGCGCGTCCACGTGCGCGACGCCGGGCAGCAGCGTCATCTTCACGAGCGTGTGCGGCAGCGCGAGCACCGCGCCGCGATCGAGCACCGCGCGGATCCGCAGGCAGAACGCGCCGACCGGCAGGTAGCCGAGCACCGTGTCGCCGAGCGCGGCGGCCAGCGCGACGCGGTAGTCGGCCGCGACCGGCCGCGCCTGCAGCTGGCCGTGCAGCGAATGCACCGCGGCCTGCAGCCGCGAAAACGGCAGGTCGCGCCCGACGACGCTGTTCGCGCCGACGCTCAGCACCAGCATCTCGAACTGGTGGCGCAGCACCTCGCCGCGCTCGACGATCGCGATCTTCAGCGCGCCGCCGCACTGCCGCCGCAGCGTATGGACGGCCGCACACAGCGCCTCGAGCTGCGCATGGGTGCGGAACGCGAGCACGGCGGTCGCCGCCTGCGCCTTCGCGCAGGCCGCCACCACCGCGGCGTTGTCGTCGACGATCTCCCAGTGGGGCGGCACGAAGCGCTCGCCGTCGACCACCGCGCGGCTGACGACCACCCGGTCCTCGTCGCTCGCGAGCTTCATCTGGCGCGGCTGCACGACCGTGTCGGCATCGAAGATCGCCGACAGGCGGCCGCTCGGCGCGAAGCGCAGCGGCCGCACCTCGCCCGCGGCGAGCGTGTCGCCCGCACGCCAGAAATCGACGACCCACAGCAGCTCGCCGTGCGTGCGCTGCAGCTGCGACACGCCCGCGCAGACGCTGTGGAAACCGCTGCGCCGGGTGCGGCGCGCGTCGCGCACGAGCGGCGGATCGTCGGTGTGCGGGTCGGCGGCGTCCTCGGTCCCGTCCTCGGGGTCCATCAGCAGCACGACCGCGATCCGGTGCATCCGGCACCAGTCCGCGAACGCGCGCCCTTCTTCCGCGAGCGCAGCCGGGTCGTGCCAGCTGAACCAGCGCTCCGCGCCTTCGACGAAGTACAGCGAGCGGGCGCGGAAGCCGAAACGCTGCATCGCGCGGAACCCGCCCATCAGCCGCGCGAACGGGCCCGGCTCGGCGCGCGCGGCATCCGCGTGCGCCGGATCGGACGCGCCAGCCGGCGGCATCGCCAGCACGTTCAGGTTGCGCGGCCAGCCGGGCGCGAGCGCGCCGCCCGCGAAGCCGCGCTCGCCCATCTGCGCGGCGATGTTCGCGGCGTCGCGCGCGAGCACGACGGTCACGTCGCGGGTGCGCGCCTGGCGCGCGCTTTCCCATATGAGCGCGTCGCTCGCGCTCGTGCGCGCGGCCGCGTAGATCGCATACAGGCCGCCCGGTTCGAGCTGCGTCCACTCGTCCGGCAGCCCGTCGATCGCGAGCCGGCTCAGCGCCGCCACGCGGCCGTCGGCCGGGCCCATGCGCAGCAGCGCGCGCAGGCGGCCGAACACGCCGGCGGCGCCGAACGCGGGACGGGTGGCTTCGAATTCGGTGTTCACGCTAGGGCTTCCTTTTCACGCATCACGCTAGTAATCCGAGTACAACCGCACCGGCGTCGGCGTGACGAGGCCGGTGCGCGGCTCGCGCGCGTCGAACGCATAGCGCAGGTACAGCAGCCCCGAGCTCGGCGCGTAATCGTGCGAGCGGTCGATGCGCAGCTGCGCGCCGATGCTCAGGTGCGGGTTCATCCGGTACTCGACGATCCCGTTGACGCCATACGAGAACGACACGCCGCGCGTCGAGCTGCCGCCGTACACAAGCCGCGCGAGTTCGTCCGCGGACCGCGCGTTCGCGCCGGCCGGCAGGCCGACCGGGAAATACGGCGAATCGCGCTCGTAGCTGTTCGATACGCCGGTCGTCACGGTCAGGTCCCACGACAGCGCATCGCGCCGCCCCGCCCACTCGATCGGCACGCCGAGCGACAGGTAGCGCTGCGGGCTGTAGTAACCGCCCTGCCCGTACGTGTAGTAGCGCAGGTTCTGCGCGTAATGCCACGCGTTGCCGACGAGGCCGGTGCTCACCCGCATCGTCGCGCGCTCGTACACGGGCACCGTGAAGCCGGTGCGCAGCGTCACCGCCGTGTTGCGCTCGACGCTGCGCCCGCTCAGCACGCCCGCACCGAGTTCCGCGAACACGTTGGTGCGGCCGAGGTCGACCGACGCGCGCAGGTTCACGCCGTCGCGGCGCACGCCGCCCCACACCGCACCGGTCCACGGGTCGCGCATGCCCGCATACGACAGCTCGCTGCTCGTTTCCGGCCGCCGCGACGCGCTCACCGAGAAGCTCGCGGGGCCCGCGTCGAACCGGTAGCGCACGCCGCCGACCACGTAGTGCACCGGAAAACCGAGCGGCGACGTGCCGACGTCGAAGCGCCACGCGTCCGTGCGATAACCCGTGCCGAGCGCGACGCCCGTTGCCGACTGGCGCAGCGAACCGGGCGGGTTCGCGCTCGGCGCGTTCAGCCCCGGATAGGTCGCGAACGTGTTGAGCGCGTAGGCGTTCGGGTTGCTCGTGTCGAGCGTGCCGGCGTCGAGGCGCACCGTGTCGACCTGCAGGAACGCGTGCCCGTCGTAGCGCACCGGCACCTGCATGTAGATCGGCACCTGCTGCGCACGGTATGCGGACACGCCGTTGTCGCCCGACTTGTACGCGGGCAGCCAGCCGATCTCGATCTCCGGGTCGCGGCGCTGCTCGAGGCTCGCGAACGCGGCCTGCGCGGGCGTGCGGCCGTCGCGGCGCGGGCGCACGCCGGTCGCGCGCTCCTGTGCCAGCGACGTCTCGTACAGCGATGCCGCGTCGTCATAGCGCCCCTGCGCCTCGGCCACGCGCCCCGCCGCAACCGTCACGTCGGGGCGCTCCGGCCAGGCTGCCTGCAGGCGGCCGGTGATCTCCGCCGCGTCGTCCGCACGGCGCAGCGCGGTGAGGCGGCGCACCGCCGACAGCTGCGTATCGACGTCGTCGGCCGGCGCGTGCGCGAGCACGCGCTGCACCCGCGCCAGCGCCGCCGCGCGATCACCGCTGTCCTCGTCGATCCGCGCGAGCGCGAGCTGCGCATCCGCGTCGTCGGGCGTGCGCGCGACGATCGGCGCGAGCGCATCGCGCGCCGCGTCGTAACGGCCCTGCGCGCGTTCCAGATCGGCCACTTCGAGCGCAAGGCGCTTGTCCGCGTGGCCGGCCGGGCTCGTGCTCGCGAGCAGGCGGCGCGCCTGCGCATAGTCCTGCCGCGCGATCGCGTCGTCGGTGCGGCGCAGGATCAGCCGCAGCGACTGGTCCTCGAGCCGTGCGGCCTGCGCGGCCGTCAGCGACGGGTCGCGGCGGATCGTGTCGAGCCACGCGGCGAGCGCGTCGTCGCGCCCCGCGCTGCCGAGCAGGTCGCCGTAGCGCAGCCGCACGCTCGCGTCGGCCTCCTGCGGATGCGCGGCCATCCAGTCGCGCAGCGGCACGAGGCCGCGCTCGGGCTCGCCCGCGTCGATCCACTGCGCGCCGATCGCGGCCAGCATGTCGGGATCGTCCGGCGCAGCGGCCTGCGCACGCGCGAGCGCCGCGTCGAACGCGTCGCGTTCGCCCCGCCCGAGCGCGCCGCGCGCATCGGCAAGCGCGCGCTGCGCCTCGAGCTTGCGCGCCAGCGCGCGCATGCCGTCCGAGCGCTGCGCGTCGGCCACCGGCGCGAGCGCGTCCTGCGCGCCCGCGAAATCGTCGAGCGAATGGCGGTACAGCGCCGTCGCGTAGCGCATCTCCGGCGTGCCGGCCTGCGCGAGCCCGTCGTCCATCACCGTGCGGCCGAGCTGCGGCAGGCCCATGTCGCGATACAGGCGCGCGAGCGCGAAACGGGTCCATGGCGCGTCGGGCGCCGCGCGCACCGCGGCCTCGTAGCGCTGCGCGGCCGGCCCGCGTTCGCCCTTGTCGGCCAGCGCGCGCGCCTGCTGCGCGAGCAGGTCGGCGCGCAGGCCGTCGAGCGCGCGCCGGTCGTCGCGGCCCGTGACGCGGCCTTGCACGGCATCGAGCAGCGGGCCGATCTGGTCCGCGCGGCCGGTGCTCTCGTACAGCGTCGCGGTGCTGCGCACGGCGGACAGGCTCGGCGCGCGGGCCGCCAGCAGCCCGCGCAACAGCGGCTCCGCGCGCGCCCAGTCGCGCTGCGCGAGCAGCGCGTCGGCCAGTTGCAGCTTCGCGTCCGGGTTGTCCGGCTGCATCGCGAGCGCGGCGCGCGCCGTGCGCTCCGCGTCCTGCGGGCGCCCGGCGGCGGCCGCCGCCCGGCCCTGCGCGAGCAGGCCCCAGAA
This sequence comes from Burkholderia stagnalis, assembly GCF_902830275.1. Classification (GTDB taxonomy): domain Bacteria; phylum Pseudomonadota; class Gammaproteobacteria; order Burkholderiales; family Burkholderiaceae; genus Burkholderia; species Burkholderia stagnalis. The sequence continues at coordinate 85,329 of NZ_CADESW010000009.1, forward strand.
CTGCGCGGTGCGCGCGAGGCTGTCCCATTTGCCGCGCTGGTCCGGCGCGAGCGACGCGGCCCGCGCGAACAGCGCGCGCGCGTCGTCGTGACGCCCCTCGCGCAGGCGCAGCAGGCCGAGCCCGCCGAGCGCATCTGCGTCGCCTGCGCGCGTGCGCGCGGCCTGCGCGAGCAGCGGGTCGGCCGCGGCCAGATCGCCGCGCGCCAGCGCCTGCAGCCCGCGCTGCTGCGCGATGTAGTTCGGGTCGCGCTCGAGGCGGCGCTGCGCGTCGCGCTGCTGCTCCATCGACGCGACCTTGTCGCGGAATTCGGTATCGTCCGGCACCAGCGCGAGGTACGCGCGCATCGAGTCGAGGTAGGCCGGATCGGTGTCGGCCGACTGCAGCACGCGCCGCCACACGGCCATCGCCTCGGTGCGATCGGTATCGGGGCGCCGTGCGAGCGCCCACGCCAGCCGGTTCGCTTCCGCGCGCGTCGCGCTGCGCTGGTTCAGCAGCTTCGCGAGCCCGAGCGCCGCGTCGGCGTCGTCCGGATCGGCCGCGACCGCGCGGCGCAGCGCCGCGATCGCCGCGTCGGGGCCGCCCGGCCCGTTCGCGACGATCTGGTAATACTCGGCGCCGAGCGCGCCCGACGGCGCGCCGTTCGGGAACAGCGCGACGATGCGCCGCGCGGCGTCCGCCGAGCGGCCGGTGCGCGCGAGCAGGCGGATCCGCGCCATCTCCTGGCGGCCGCTCGTCGCGACGCGGTATTCGTCGGCGGCGCGGCGCGTGTCGGCCGCGCCGGGCGCGCGCGCCTGCAGGCGCGCGAGCGCCGCCTGCGCGCCGGTGGCGTCGCCGACGCGCAGCAGCACGCGCACCTGCTCGGCCAGCAGCGCGGGATTGTCGGGCGCGATCAGCAGCCCCTTGCTGATCGCGTCGCGCGCGAGATCGTCGCGGTGCTTGACGCCCCACATGCGCGCGGTCGCCAGCAGCCGCTGCGCGTCGCTGACGTTGCCGGCAGCCGGCGCGGGCGCGGCCGGCGCCGCCGCGCAGACCGACGACGCGAGCCACGCGAGTCCGGCCACGCGCGGCGCGGCGCGTTTCAGCGGGCGGCGCATGGGCGGCTCCTCCAGCGCACGTCCAGCGTGCCGTCCGCGCCGAACCGGTAGCGCGCATCGCGCCAGCCAAGGCCGAACAGCGTCAGCACGCTCGAGTAGTAGCCGGGCGGCGACTGGCGCGCGAGCGTATCGACGCGCGCCGCCTGGGCGTCCGCGAGCGCGCGCTGGCCGCGCGCGTCGAGGAACGGCACGGCCGCCGCCGAGAAGCCGCCGTTGCCGTCGTTCGGGCCGGCTGCGCCCGTCGTCGTGTCGACCTTCTCCGGCGGCGCGCCGTGCGCGGCGATGTGCTCGGCAAACGGCGCGAAGCGCGCGAGCAGCGGTGCCGCGAGCGGATCGGCCGGGTCGAGCATGCCGGCCCACAAGTACACGCGAATCGCGTTGTACGCGCTTTCGGCGTGGGTGGCCGCATCGGGTGCGAAGCCCGCGCCCGCGCGGTACAGCGCCCAGTCGGGCGAGAACCCCTTCGGCGCGGTGTCGAGCAGCACGCGCGCGGTGCTCGCCGCGAGCGACGCCCAGCGGCGATCGTCCGGCAGCCGCGCGCCGAGGCCGCGGATCACCTGCGGCGGCGAATAGCTCGGGTTCACGCGCCACTGGTCGTTCGCGAGCCGGAAGCCGACCGGCCCCGGCAGCAGCGTGAGGCCGAGGCCCGGCACGCTGGCCGTCTCGTCGTCGAGCACGCGCTTCGCGAGCAGCGCGCCGCGCGCGGTGTAGCTGCGCTCATGCCACAGACGGCCCGCTTCGACGAGCGTGTACGCGATCCACAGGTCGGCGTCCGACGCGGCGTTCGCATCGAGCACGCGCCACGCGCCGTCCGCCGCGCGGCCCCACAGCCACGCGGGCAGGCGCGCGGTGAGGTCGCCCTGCGCGAGATTGTTCTCGGTCCAGCCGAGGATCGTGTCGAACGCGCGCCGGTCGTTCGCGACGAGCGCGAAGAACAGCCCGTACGCCTGCCCTTCGGAGACGGTGCGCGAGTCGGCCGAGCCGACGTCGATCACCCGGCCGTCGGCCGACACGAAATCGCGCTTGAACGCATCCCAGCGCGGCCACGCGGCGCCGCAGGCCGCGCCGGCGGCGTCCTGGCCCGTGGCGGGCGCGCCCGCCGCCGCGCCCGCTGCCGACGCAGCCAGCGCGAATGTCAATGCGAGCGCCATGCCGGCGCGGCGCGCCGGCCGGCTCACCCGCCGCCCTGCCGTTGCCTGCACCATCCGTCACATCCCCCGTCGCCGCGCGGCAATCCTTTGCAGCACGCTGAACGCGCCGAGCGCGAGCAGCAGACCGGCGACGACGCCCACCGCGCCGAGCACGACAGGATGCCGCGCCGCCACCGTCCAGAGCCGCGCGTACCACGGCACGAAGCCGACCACGTACGGGTCGCCCACGCGCATGCTGTCGACCGACCCCGGCCGCACCAGCGCGAGGTCGCCTTGCAGCTGCGACACGAGCCCCGCGTTCTCGAACACGTCGAGCACGCTGCCGAGGCGCGCCGGGTCGGTCGCGCTCAGCGCGACGACGCTGCGGCCGCGGCTGCCCGGCAGCTCGAAGCCGAGCAGCGCCGCGAGCGAGCCGGTCTGTTCGATGCGCGCGCTGCCTTCGGCCATGCCGACGCCGTTGCGCCAGCGCTCCTTCACCGTGAACGCGACCCGCGTGCCGCCCGCGCCGCCCTGCTCGCCGAACGACAGCGGCAGCGCGTCGCGCCAGTGCCCGAGCAGCGGCAGCGACGGCGCGCCGTCGATCACGAGCAGATCCTTGTTGCCCGCCAGCGCGGCAACCTCGCCCGGCCGCACGACCTGCACGCGCAGCGCCGGGAAGCCGGTCCACTGCCCCATGTGGCCGAGCATCGTGAGGTAAGCCTCGAGCTCCTGCGGCGACGGCCGCCCGGCGACCACGACCGCGGTCTGCGACAAGTCCGCGAAGCGCGTGAACGGGAAGCCGCTGTTCGCGAAGTACGCGAGGTTCGGCAACTGCGCGTAGTGGACGAAGTGCGAGAAGTCGATCGTCGAATCGGGGTCGATCGCCGCGCGCTGCGGCTCGGTCGCGGTGCTCGAGCACAGGCCCGTCTTCTGCGAATCGAGCGTGAAGCGGAACTGCAGCTGGTTGCCGCTGCCGACGCGGAACGCCGGGATGTCGACGTCGCTCGTCACGCGCCCTTCCGGCACCGACAGCAGCGGCAGCTGCATGCGCCCGCGCGCGTCCTCGGCGTGGGACGGCCCGAGCCGGTACGACTTCACGAGCTGATCGTTGATCTCGACCGCGAGCGTCGAATTGTCCTGCACGGTCGGCGCCGTGTAGCGGTAGCGCAGCGTGATCGGCACGCCCGAGCCGTTCCACGAATGCAGGTCGGCCGGCACCCGCAGGTTCAGCCGGATCGCGTCCGGCGAGGTGCCGCGCACCTCGAGCTCGCGCGGGTCGCCGACCAGTTCGCGGAACGCGATCGGCCGGTCGACCGGCAGCCAGCGCGGCGCGTCGTACGGCTTGCGCGGCGCGCCGAGGTCGACGCGCGCGACCGTCGCCGACGGCCCCGACAGCGCCGCGCGGCCGAGCACCAGCGCCGCGACCGCGTCGTCGACTTCGGCCGCCGAGCGGCCGGTGACGACCAGCACCTTGCGCTCGGGCGCGGCCGGGTTGTCGGCGACCGCCAGCGTCGGGCCGGTGACGGACGGCAGCGCGAGGCCCGGCGGCAGCGCCGTGACGGGGCCGATCAGCACCGCGTTGTCGTTGGCCGGCAGCGCGGATGACACCGGGAAGCGCGCGTGGCGATAATCCGCGAGCGCGCCGAACCACGACGCGAGCACGCCCGCGCTCCTGAGCGTCGCCGTGTCGGGCGACGCGGGCAGCACGAACGGCAGGCGCAGCAGCCCGTTGTCGCGGCGATCGAAGAACGGCGCGGGCAGCAGCGCGAGATCGTTCGGCAGCCGCACCGGCGACTCGTCGAGGATCAGCTCGCTGGTCGGGCTCACGTCCGCCCACAGCGCCGAATTCATCGGGTCTTCGCAGTGGTCGAGCGTGTAGTGCGCGATCAGGCGCAGGCCGATCTGGTTGAAATCGGAGAAATAGCGGGGATCGATCGGGATGTCCTGCGTGACCATCTTGCCCGCGCGCGGCGCGTCGAACGGCACGGTCGCGACCACCTCGCCGTTCACCGACACCTTCAGGTGCGACATCGGGAACACCAGCGACGGCGAATACGCGTAGGTCAGGCGCAGCCGCGCGCCGGTCACCACGCGGTCGAGCCGCACGCCGGCGTGAATGGTGCGCGCGTCGTCCGCGCCGCGCAGGCGCAGCGGGTCGAACGCGCCGAGCGTCGCGAACGGCAGGCGCACGCTGGTCGCGCCCCGGCCGGCGGACGGCGGCGCGCTCGCGGCATCCGCGGGCGCGGCGGAGAGCGCCGAAGCCGGGGTCGGAACCATGGCCGGCGCCGGGCCGGGCGGCGTCTGCGTGGCAGCCGGCAGGCAGGCGGCATAGAACGTGCCGGCCGCGGCCGCGATCGAGACGAGAAACGACGCGGCCGGCTTCATCGGCCGCTCCGTTTCATCTGATGGTCGACGGTGTCGAAGGCGACGCATGCCGCGCCGCCGGGCAGGCGAATGCACATCCCCAATGCTTCCCCTCTCGTATACAGGTCTGATTGCCTTGAGAAACAGCGCGAACGGTTGAAAGCGGCGCCCTCGCGCCGCCGCGCCGCGCGCCTGGCACCGGCGCGCGCACTCCCCTTTCGTCACACTATCTCAAAAATAGATTAAAACGTACCCCAATTCGAACGTACAAGGCGGAAAGGCCATGAATCCGGTCAGAAATGCCGGCGCAGCGCGCTGGGGGTACGAATTGCGCCGTTGTCACCGGATTGGTCGACCGGCACAATGCCGGGCGCATGCATCCTGTCGGCGCCATCCCGGCGCGCCGATCCGACAAACGGATGTCGGCGGCGATCCCGTTGCAGGCCGCCGGCCGCGCGCGTCCGCGTGAGCGGCGCGTATGCTACCGCATTCTGCCGTGCTTGGCCGCGCTTTCTTTGTGGAAAACCTGAATTGAATCAATCCGTCGCCATTGCCACGCCCGCCCCGGAAACCCTGCTGCGCATCATCGCCGCGCAAACCGAGATCGCGAAGCTCGGGCTCGATCTCGGCAGCGTGATGGCCTACGTGGCCGAACAGGTGCCGTGCCTGACCGGCGCGGCCGGCGCGGCGGTCGAGCTCGCCGAAGGCGACGACATGGTGTACCGCGCCGCGTCGGGCACCGCCGCCGGGATGCTCGGGCTGCGGCTGCGGCGCTCGGGCAGCCTGTCGGGCCGGTGCGTGACGCAGGGCGAGCTGCTGCGCTGCACCGATTCGGAAACCGACCCGCGCGTCGATCGCGACGCCTGCCGCCGGGTCGGGCTGCGCTCGATGCTCGTGATGCCGCTCACCCACCTCGATACGACGGTCGGCGTGCTGAAGGTGATGTCGCCCGCCGTCGACGGGTTCACGCCGGCCGATGCCGGCACGCTGCGGCTGATGGCCGAGCTGATCGCGGCCGCGATGTTCCACGCGGCGCGCAACGAGGCGAACGAGCTGTACCTGCGCGCGACGCACGACGCGCTCACCGGCCTGCCCAACCGCGCGCTGTTCTACGACCGCCTGCGCCAGTCGATGCACGCGGCGCTGCGCGGCCATGCCCGGCTCGGCATTCTGAACATCGACATGGACGGCCTGAAGCCGATCAACGACGTGCACGGCCATCGCGCGGGCGACGCCGCGCTGCGCGAGGCCGCGACGCGGATGATGGGCGCCGTGCGGCGCTCGGACACGGTCGCGCGGCTCGGCGGCGACGAGTTCGGCGTGATCCTGCCGAACATCCGCACCCGCGCCGACGCGCAAACGCAAAGCGAACGGCTCGCGCAGACGGTCGGCGCGCCGTTCGAGTTCGAGGGGCGGCCGCTCGCGCTCGGCGTAAGCGTCGGGATCGCGATGCTGCCCGACGACGGCACCGAGATGAACGCGCTGATCGAACACGCGGACCAGGCGATGTACGAGGTCAAGCGGTCGCGGCGCAGCGCGCGCGAGGACGTGACTGCGTAACTGCGTGACGGTGTGACGGTGTGACGGTGTGACGGTGTGACGGCGTGACAGCGTGACGGCGTGACGGCGTGACGGCGTGACGGCGTGACGGCGTGACGGCGTCGAGGGTACGACACCCGTTGCCGCCGGCCGCTCTTCAGAACCCCGACATCGCGATCGCGGCCCCGACGATCGCCCACTGGATCACCGCGATCAGCACCCCGGCCCGGCACAGGCCGATCGCGCCGCGCACGCGCGCATCGAGCGCCCGGCCCGCCTTCGCGGCATCGATCCAGCCGAGGTCGGCCAGCGCGCGGTCGAGCGCCGCGAGCGCATCGCCGGCGCCGTCCGGCGCCGTTGCCGTGGCCGCATGCGCGAGCGCCGCAAACAGCCGGCGGTCGATCGCGATACGCACCGCATACCACAGCGCCGCGACACCCGACGCGGTGCTGACGGCCGCGAGCAGCGCCCGCGCGAGTGGCGCGGCCATCCAGCCCGCTGCGACCCACCACCCCGCGCCCGCCGCCGCGAACGCGGCCACGATCGCCCACGCGCCCGCATCGAGCGCGCCACGGGCCGCGGCAATCCGGTACGGCGCAGACGGGTCGCGCATCACGCGTCCCCCGCCGCGCGGCGGTCGATCCAGTGCTGCAGCACCGCGACGCCTTCGTCCGACCACACCGCGCGCGGCCGGGCCGCCCGCACCGCCGCGAGCGCGTCGCGCGCATCGGTCAGCCCGCGCCGCAGCGCCAGCCACGCGGCCGCGCACAGCACGCTGCGGCCGTAGCCGAGCGCGCAGCAGACCAGCACGTCGCGGCCCTCGCCGTGCAGGCGCTCGAGCGCCGCGACGGCCTGCTGCAACTGCAGCGCGGTCGGCGCGACGAGGTCGAGCTGCGGCACGCTCACATACGCGAGCGATGCATCGGCCGCGGCCCAGCGCGGCATCTCGGCGGTCAGGTCGACGAGCCCGGTGAACCCGTGCTTCCGGAGTTCGCGGGCGCTCGGCGCGCGGCCGATCGACACGCGTTCGTCGATGCGCGCGGGCGCCGGGTTGCGGAACGTCCATGCGCGCGAATTGACGAACGCGCCGGCGATCGTCGGCGCGAACAGCAGCCGCATGAACGGCGCAAACCGGCCGTCGGCGCGCTTCTGGAATGCGGACGGCGCGCCGCGCCGGTAGATCCATGCGACGCACGCCAGCGCCAGCGCGCCCCACCCCGCCGCCAGCGCCCAGCCAGCCGCATGCGGAATGCATGCGAGCGCGACGAGCGCCGCGATGCCGGCGCCGAGCGCATAGCGGCGCGCGAGCGCGCGGCCGGCCACGGACGGCGCCGCATCGGCGCCCGGCAGCCGGCCCGCCGCGTCGCGCAACGGGAACAGGAACAACGCGAGACAGCCGACCGCCGCGCCGGTCGGCACGTCGATCACGTGATGCTGATAGGTCGTCAGCACCGACACGCCGATCGTCGCGAACCACACATGCAGCACCGCGCGCGCCAGCGTGCCGCGCAGGTGCTTCGCGTAGACGGCCCACAGCACGACGAGCAGCCCGATATGCAGCGACGGCGCCTGGTTGAACGGCTTGTCGAAACCCATCAGCAGCGTGAACAGCGCGCCTGCCACGCCGCCCGCGTCGGGCCGCTCGAAGCCGAAGCGCAGCGGCCACGCGACGAAGCACGCGACCGAGATCAGCTGCACGGTCAGCAGGCGCTTCACGTGATCGAGCAGATCGTCGCGACGGGCCCAGAACAGGAACGACAGCGCATACAGCAGGTCGATCGACCAGTACGGCACGATCGTCCACGGCACGAACGGAATCGCATGCTCCCAGCCGAACGCGAAGGTCGGCACCGCGTCGCGGCGCGCGGCGAGCCAGTTCGCGAAGCCATAGGTCGAGAAGAACACCGCGCCCATCGCCGCGAGCCAGCCGACGCGCAGCGCGAGCGACGCGTCGCGCGCGCCGGCCGCGGCCGGGGCCTGGGCGGCCAGGCCGCGCGCGCGGCCGCCGAGCTCGCCCATCACGCGTCGACCCGCTGCGCGAGGCTCACCGTGAAGATCCCCATCGCGTCGATCCGCTGGTCGAGCTTGCGGAACCCCGCGCGCGCGACGAGTTCGTCCATCTCGGCCTGCGAACGGCGGCGCATCACCCAGGTCGCGTCGCCGCGATGGTTGTTCAGCGCGCGCGCGATGAATTCGAGCTGCGGATGCCACGGCTGCCCCGTATAGACGAGATAGCCGCCCGGCGGCACCGCCTGCGCGAGCCCGCGCAGCGAGCGCTCGATCAGCGCGTTCTCGCCGAACAGCTCGTACAGGCCCGACACGATCGCGAGCGTCGGCTGCGGCGCGAGCGCCGCCAGCGACGCGTCGTCGAACGCGTCGCCGCGCTCGAAGCGCGCGATCGCTTCGAGGCCGCGCTGCGCGATCAGCGCGCGCCCCGCCTCGACGTTCGGCGGGCTGTAGTCGCGCAGCGTGATGTCGTCGGGCGCGGCGCCGTCGCGCTCGGCCGCCGACGCGATCGCGTCGAGCACATAGCGGCCGTGCCCGGCCGCGATGTCGACGATCCGCACCGGCTCGCTGGCGCCGCGCAGCCGCGCGATCGCCGCGCCGATCAGTTCCTGCAGATGAATCTTGCGCTGGCGGATGCCGGCCCAGCCCGGCGAATCGAGGTAGGTGCGGTCGATCAGCCGGCCGATGCCGAGCCGGCCTTGCGCATCGTTGCGATACACGTAGTCGAGCGTCGAGCCCGAATCGAAGCCGAGCTTCAGGCCGAGCGCGATGCCGTCCGACAGCGCGCCGCCCGCCTTCAGCCCCGCGCGCGTGATCGCCCAGTACGCGCGTGCGAGCGGATTCGCGGGCGGCCGCGCGAGCGCCGCGTATTCGTCATGGAACGCGCCGCGCCGGTCGGCGTCGGCGAGCGACACGCGTGGGCTCGGCGTGTCGAATTCGCGCAGCACGAACGCGCGCAGCGGCGCGAGCGCCTGCGCGCGGTCGCGCTCGCCGAGCGTGTCGTGATAGAAGCCCGGCAGCACGATGCGCTCCTTGCGCGCCGAGCCGAGCCGCTCGTAGAAGCGGTCCTGCGGGCCGCGATGGACCACCCAGTCCGCGCCGGAAATCAGCAGTTGCGTCGGCACGGTGATCGCCGCCGCGTCCGCGACGATCCGCTGCGCGGTGTCGTGCAGGTCGAGCAGCATGTTGACCGCGATCGGCCGCGTGATCAGCGGATCGGCCGCGTAGCTCGCGATGCGCTCGGGGTCGTGCGTGAGGAATTTAGGCTTCACGTAGCTGTTCACGTAGAACAGCCCGCGCAGCTTGTGCATCAGCCGCAGGCCGGGCCGCGCGAACGGCACGTAGAGCTTGATGTGGAACGCCGGCGACGCGACCGCCAGGCAGCGGATCGGCGGCGCGTAGTCGTGCGCCCAGGTTGCCGCGAGCACCGCGCCGACGCTCTGGCCGACGACGGCCATGTCCTCGATCGCGATGCCATGCGTGTCGCGGATGTGCTCGACGAAGGTCTGCAGGTCGCGCACCGACGCGGCCGCGCTCGGGCTGTAGCCGCGCGCGCCGGGCGAGCGGCCGTGGCCGCGCGCGTCCCACGCGAAGAACGCGAACTCGGGCAGGTCGAGCTCGTCGACGAGGTGCGCGACGCGCGCCGAATGCTCGTGGCCGCGATGCAGCAGCACGATCGCGCCGCGGCAGCGCTCGCCCGTCGCGGGCCAGTGACGGTAGAACAGCGGTTCGCCGTCGTGCGTGGTGAATTCCGCCTCGCGGGCGATGCGTGTGCTCATGCGCTCTCTCTCGGTTCGTTATTCGAAGCAACAACGCGACGCCGCCCTCCGGCGTCGCCCGCTCAACCGCCCGCTTCGGCGATGCCGGCCCGCACGCGCCGCACGACGGTCACGGCCGACAGCACGATCAGCAGCCGCCACAGCCATGCGGCGAGGCCGCCGGCCGGCAGGCCGACGCCGATCCACAGCGCGAACGCGCCGAGTGCGAACGCGCGGTCGCTCTTGCCGAACGGGCCGTCGTAGCGGCGGCTCGCGCCGACGAGCGGGCCGATCAGGCCTGCGCATTCGACGATCACCGCCAGCAGCGCGAACAGCCACACGTCCGCCTGCGAGAACGCAGACACCGCGAGGAACGGCAGCACCAGCGCGACGTCCGACACGACGTCGCCGAGCTCGTTCAGGTACGCGCCGAGCGTGCTCTTCTGGCCGTGCTCGCGCGCGAGCATGCCGTCGATCGCGTTGAGCGCCATGCGCACGAACAGCCATACGGGGATCAGCAGGAACAGCGCCGGCGCGAACGCGCCGAGCCCGGCCAGCGCGCCGACGACGATCGAGCCGCCGGCCGCGAACAGCGTGACCTGGTTCGCGGTGACGCCGCGTTCGACGAGGGAATTCGCGAGCGGTCGCAGGCGGTTCTGGAATTTGGGTTTGAGTGCGTACAGGCTCATCGTTTTAATTGGCACCGCTTGGGGTTCGTCTCCGCGGGCGGCCCCCGGTGCGGAAACGGTCGACTACTGGACGGGCATAATCGTCGCCGAGCAGCCCCCGGGCGTCAAGCGCGCGGCCGGCGCGGCGATCTGGCGTTTTTCCGGGAAACTCGCGATAATCCGCTGGCCCGAATGCAATGCAACATGGTTGCAAATCGTATTCGCGCACTCGTGCAATAGCGATCACTCCCGCCGGCAATCGTGCAACCCGCCGATTATCGCGGACCAGCGACAGGCACTCACTCATTTGAAAAAATTTAAACATGGGCCGTCCGATGCGCATCGCGCCGCATCGGCATTCCGGGATGCCGTCCGTCACGCGTGCGCCGCGCGGCGGGCGTGCGAACCGCAACGACAGGAGGCGCGCCGCCGATGAACATCCTGCATGCATGGCAGCGCGACTTCCTGCTGACGATCGTGCGGCTCGTCGCCGGCGCCTATCCGGTCTGGCACCAGGCGCCGCCGAGCCCGACGCAGAAGATCTACTTCTCGAACCATACGAGCCACATCGACACGCTCGCGATCCTCGCGGCGCTGCCGCGCGACGTGCGCGCGGTGGTGCGGCCGGTGGCCGCGCGCGACTACTGGGACAGCAGCGACATGAAGCGCCACATCGCGCAGAAGCTGCTGAACGTCGTGCTGATCGACCGCCACCGCGAGACTGGCGGCGACCCGCTCGACCCCGTGCGCGACGCGCTCGCGCAGGGCCATTCGATCATCATCTTCCCCGAAGGCACGCGCAGCGCCGAGGCGCTGCCGCAACCGTTCAAGAGCGGGCTGTTCCATCTCGCGAGCGAATTCCCGAACGTCGCGCTCGCGCCCGTCTACCTGGAGAACCTGCAGCGGATCATGCCGAAAGGCGCGATCTGGCCGGTGCCGCTGATCTGCAAGGTGCACTTCGGCGCGAACGAGGCGCGCGGCGACCAGGAAGACAAGGCGTCGTTCCTCGCGCGCATGCGCGACGCGATCGTCGCGCTCGCGCCGCACCGGCCGGCAGGCTGAGCGCGGCGCGCCCCCTCTTCATCCGGACAACCACATCCACATGCGAACACTTTTCTGGGAACTGGTCGCGGGCGTCACCGCGCTGCTGAGCGTCGCGACCGTGATCGGCGCGATCCTCGGCGCGCGCAGCGGCGGCACGAGCGCGACGATCGTCAACCTGAACCAGCGCATCCGTGCATGGTGGGCCATGATCGCGGTGATGGTGATCGCGATCGGCCTCGGCAACAACGTCACCTACCTCGTGTTCGCGGTGCTGTCGTATCTCACGCTGCGCGAATTCATCACGCTCACGCCGACCACCGCGAGCGATCACACGACGCTGTTCATCGCGTTCTTCGTCGCGATCCCGGTGCAGTACCTGCTGCTCGGGATCAACTGGTACGGCATGTATTCGATCTTCGTGCCGGTGCACCTGTTCTTCGCGATGTCGCTCGTGTCGGCGCTCACGCAGGACACGCGCGAATTCCTGAGCCGCAACGCGAAGATCAACTGGGCGCTGATGGTGTGCGTCTATGGGCTGAGCCATGCGCCCGCCGTGCTGATCCTCGACATTCCGCGTTACACCGGGCAGAACGCGCTGCTGCTGTTCTTCTTCCTCGTCGTCGTGCAGATCAGCGACGTGCTGCAGTACGTGGTCGGCAAGCTGTTCGGACGCCGCAAGATCGCGCCGCGCCTGTCGCCGTCGAAGACGATCGAGGGCTTCGTCGGCGGCGGCCTGCTCGCGACGCTGTGCGGCGCGTCGCTGTATCGCGTGACGCCGTTCAGCTTCGGCGCCGCGTTCGGCATCTCGCTCGCGATCGTGGTCGCCGGCTTCGTCGGCGGGCTCGTGCTGTCGGCCGTCAAGCGCTCGCTCGGCACCAAGGACTGGGGCTCGATGATCGCCGGCCACGGCGGGATGCTCGACCGCGTCGATTCGATCTGCTTCGCCGCGCCGGTGTTCTTCCACCTCGTCCGCTATCTGTACGTGTGACGCGGCGGCGGCAGGCGCCGCCGTTGCCGCCCGCGCGCCGCGTTCATGCCGGCGCGCGGCGCCTCAATACCCTTCCCGCAGCGCCTTCGGCACCACGTAGCGCCCGCGCGCGTCGTCGAACTTCACCGTGTAACGCGCATGGATCGCGCGGCTGCCGCGCGTGCCGGTTTCGGTCACCGTCAGCGGATACACGGCGCCGGTGGCCGTCGTGTCGGGCGCGATCTCGAAGCGGCGTGCCTCGCAGCGCGCCTGCGCATTCGCGCATTCGGACGACTCGGCATTGTCGAGCGCTTCGTTGATGCGCGGCGCCGCCAACACCAGCGCATTGCCGTGCGGCAGCCAGATCGCGCGGAGGCTTTGCGTGTAGCCTTGCCGCGTGTCGCTGTCGCCGATGACGAAACCGAACAGGCGCGGCCCGAGCCGCTGAATGCTCACGGTGCCCGGCGCGCCGCGCTTGCCGGACGCGATGTCCGTCTTCGTCAGCACCGGTTCGAGCCCCTTGCCGTCCGGCGACGGGCGCAGCACGTACAGGTCGATCGTGCCCGGCGTGGCGTCCGAATCCATGCCCGGCATGCCGTCCTGCACGCTCGCGGCGGTCTCGCCGCACATCGCGAGCAGGTAGCGCGGGCCGTCCGGCGTGGCGACGCGCAGCGTTCCGCACGGCTGGTAGATGGCGTCGTCCGGGTCCTGCTGCCAGCCCTTGCGATCGGCGCGCCACGCGCCGTAGTGATCGCGGATGAACGCATGCAGCAGGCGGTCGGCAGGCGCGGAGCGCGCCGGCAGCGCGGCGAACAGCGCGCAGGCGGTAATCGTCAGCAGGCGGCCGACGGAACGGTCAGGGTGTTTCAACGGGACAGGCGTGGTCGTTTTTGTCATGTCGTCGCGCAGCGCAAGCCGGCCGGGAGCCGCCGGCTCGTCGATTTCGGAATCGCGACAGCTTATCAGGAGAAAGCGACAGACCAGCCGGCAGCGTGGTTCCCGCGCTGCATCGCGGGAACCGAACGAAAAAGCCGTGTGCAGCGCGGAGCGGCGCGCCCGTCACCGTCGCGCCGCCCTCGCCTGCTGCTCAAGGAAACGCCGGAATCGTCGGATCGTGCCCCTTGACGCCCGCGTCCGGGTGATGCTGCTTGATCAGCGCCTCGATTTCGTCGACGCGATCGGTCTTGACGTCCACCATCAACAGCAGCTCGCCACCCTCGACCGCGCCCTCGAAGCGCTTGAGCCGTGTATTCGGCACGTTGACGCCGATCATCGTCGAAGTCCACGCGCCGAACCCGGCGCTGAGCAGCGTGATCAGCACGACGGCGCCCGCGCCGAGCTTCAGCCCCTCCGGCTGGTACAGCAGCGCGGCGAGCCCGACCGCCATCCCCACCAGCCAGCCGACCAGCGTGCCGCGCCCGAGCGCCGGCAGCAGGTCGCTGCGCTGCGCGAGTGTCGCTTGCGGCAGGTTTTCGGTTTCCACGCCCGGCGCGGCCAGCACATGAACATGCCGCCATTCGACGCGGCGGAGCAATAATTCGTCGATGATCCGCGACGCACTTTTCGCATTGGGCAACAGCACGTAGATTCTTCGCATTTCGCGCCTCTCCTTCCGGCGAACGCGGACGCCCGCGACACCTGCATCGCGGCACGTGACGCCGGATCATGCGCCGCGACGATCGGAATCTTTCCATATTAGTCGCTATCCGCGGCGACATACGGGCGGCGAGCCGCCTCGCCATCATCGAAGTGCGTGCCGGAATCCCGGTGGCCGACCACGGGGACGAACCGGCGTCCGCCGGCCCGCTGCGTCATTGCGCGTCGGTCGTGCCGGCGTCGATCGACAGCGCCTCGCCGATCGCATAGAAGTTGCCGCCCGCGATGTAGTGCAGGCTGCGCAATGCCGGGTCGGCCTGCTCGAAATGCCAGTGGCCGTCGCTGAACACGCGCGTGTCGGACCACGCGCCGACGACCTCGCCGATGAACAGGTCGTAGGTCTGCTGGTTGTGCGGCTCCGGAATCAGCTTGCACGCGAGCCAGCCCGAGCAGCCGGCGACGAACGGCAGGTCGTGCCCTTCGACGTCGAACAGCGCGACGCCGGCTTCGCGCAGCTTGTCCGGCCGGTCGGCGAGGCTGTGGCTGCCGACCGCATGCGTGAGCGCCAGCTGCGCGGCGGTCGGGATCTGGATCACGAACGTGCCGCTGCGCTCGACGAGTTCGCGGGTCTTCGCGGACTTGTCGAGCACGACCGTCAGCTTCGGCGGCATGAAGTCGAGCGCGCAGGCCCACGCGGCGGCCATCACGTTGTCGGTGCCGCCGTGACGCGCCGACACGAGCACGGTCGGGCCGTGATTGAGGAGACGGTAGGCCTTCTTCAGCTCCACCGGAGCGATATGACTGTCCATTCAGTTCTCTCGACACGATTCTGCAAACGCCCGCATTCTCGCATCGACGGGCAGCGACGGATCGAATCCACCTGCTCGCTTCGCGTGTATCGGCGCCGCCTTCCGCATCGCGTCCCGCCGTTCGCGCGGCGGCCGGCCGACACGCCGCGCACTCGCCTGCACGGCCGTCAGCGCCGCCCCGCCGCCCAATCGACTGCCGCCTCGAACAACGCGAGCCCGGCCGGCGACAGGTTCACGAACGTGTCGTTGTCGAGGAAGAACATCACGCGTCGCGCCGGCGCGAGCGCTTCGTAGTCCATCGTCGCGCCCTTCTCGTACGCGAAGATCGCGGCCTTGTCCGGCTGCCCGTACACGGTCGCGATGATGCTCGCGCCGAGCCCCGGCTTGCCCCAGCTCATCGGCGCCTGCTTGCCGTACACGTTCGTCGCGCCCGCCGGCAACCCCGCCGCGATCGGGTGCGGCGCGTTGACGAGCCACACGTAGCGCTCCTTGCCCGTCTCGCCGAAGTCGACCTCGTGGCGCTTGCCGGTCATCGCGAGATCGTCGAGCAGGTCGTTCTCCCAAGTGACGAGCGGCTTGTCGAGCGTGCGCCAGCCCGCCGCGACGTTCTTCGCCGACACGGTCGACGAGATGATCACGAGGTCCGCATCGCGCGCCGCATCGGGCGCCGCGGCCTGGTCGACGAAGCGCACCGCGTAGCCGCGCGTGCTCAGGTGCGCGCCGATCCGTTCGTCGACCTTCAGGTTCGGGCCTCCGGTCTGCACGAGCATCGCGACGCGCGTGGCCGGCGCGGGCTGCGCGCGCTGCACGTTCTGTTCGGCGGCCGATGCGGGCGACACGCCGGCAACGCCCGCCGCGATCGCAATCGCCGAACCGGCGAGCGCGCGCAATGCGCCGCGCCGCGTCAACGCCGCCGCGCGGTGCGTCAGGTGCTTCATGTTTCCGTTCATTCCATGATCTCCGAGGCCGCGCGACGCTTCGCGCGGCAAATGATGCGACGACGGGTGCGTCAGAACTGCAGCGTCGTCAGCAGCGACACCTGCCGCGCATCGCCGAGCGCGACGAAATAGCGGTTCGCGCTCGACGGGTAGTACGTGCGATTGAAGAGGTTCTTCACGTTGAGCTGCAGCGACAGCTTCTGCTTGCCGATGCGCGTGTCGTAGGTTGCGAACGCATCGGCAAGCACGTACGACGGCAGCGTGAAGCTGTTCGCCGAATCGCCGGGCCGTGCGCCGACGTAGCGCGCGGCCGCGCCGATCCGCAGGTCGTCGCCGCCCGCCAGCGTGCCGACGTCGTAGACGGCCGCGATCGACCCCGTATGGCGCGCGACGTTCCAGAGCCGGTTGCCCGCATACAGCGGATCCTCGATCGTCTTCGCGTCGATGTACGCGTAGCTCGCGATCACGTTCCAGCGTTCGCCGATCTTGCCCGACACGTCGAGCTCGACGCCGCGCGAGCGCGCCTTGCCGGACGTGCGCCAGTCGGTGAGCTTGGTCGTGTCGTTGAACTGCGACACGAGCACGTTCTTCTTGTCGATGTTGAACAACGCGAGCGAGCCTGTGAGACCGCCCGGCAGGTCGAGCTTGCCGCCCACTTCCCATGCGGTCGCCTCCTCGGGCGGCGTCGCGCCGTCGATCACGAAGCCGGATGCCATCGGCGCGATCGACGACGACGGTTTCAGCGACTGCGAGTAGCTGCCGTACAGCGAGAACGCGTCGTTCCACTTGTAGACGACGCCCGCGCGCGGCAGCCATTTCGAGCCGCTCAGGTCGGTGTTCGCCTTGAACGGCCGGCCGCGCCCCGCAACCTGGTTGTACGTGATGAAGCGCAGGCCGCCCGACACGATCCACTTGTCGGTCACGTGGATGCTGTCCTGGAAGAACACGGACGCGTCGTGCAGCGTGTCGGTCTGGTCGCTGTCGCTCGCGGACACGGTGCTCGACGGCGGCAGCAGCCCGTACACCGGATCCACGTAGCTGAACGGCGTCTTCACGGCCTGCCGCAGCATGTCCTTGCGGTAGATGCGGCGGTACTCGCTGTCGACGCCGAACTGCAGGTCGTGGCGCATCCCCGCGAGCCGCAGCTTGCCGTTCACGTACGCGATCCCGTAGCTGTCGGTGCTGAGCGAGCCGTGCGTCGCGTCGTTGCTGCGCGTCAGCGTGCCCTGCGCGGGGTTCACGCCGGTGATGCGGATCTGGTTCGCGTCATAGGTTTCGCGGTTGTAGCTGTAGCCGAAGTGCGCCTTCCAGTCGGCGTTGATCTGGTGGTCGACCGACAGCTGCGCGAGATGCGATTCGCCGTCCATGCTGTTGAACGGCTCGTCGAGGCGGCGCCGCGCGGGAATGTCGAGCGGCGCGCCAGTGCGCGGGTCGAGCGCGGTGCCGCGATCGAACGGCGAATGGAATTTCCGGTATTCGTAGGACAGCACCACCTGCGTGTCGCGCCCGTACCATGCCAGCGACGGCGCGATGAAGGTCTGCCGGTATTCGCCGAAGTTGCGCCAGTACTGCTCGTTCGACTGGTCGACGATCAGCCGGTAGGCGAGCGGCGTGTCGCCGATCGGGCCGGTCGAGTCGAAGGTCGCGCTGCCGCCGTTCTTGCCGTGGCCGAATGTCGACGCGCCGACCGACACCGCGTTGTAGCGCGTGAGCTGCGGCTGCTTCGCGACGACGTTGACGACGCCGCCCGGATCCATCAGCCCGTACAGCAGCGCCGTCGGGCCCTTCAGCACTTCGACGCTGTCGACCGCCGCGTTGAACGAGCGGCCCTGCACGATCGGCATCCCGTTGTGCATCACCGAGCCGTCGCGGTTGTCGCCGAAGCCGCGCTTCATGATCGTGTCCTGCGTGCCGGCGAGCGTGTTGCCCTGCGTGATGCCGCTCACGTTGCCGAGCGCATCGTCGAGATTGCGCGGACGCTGGTCGCGCAGCACCTGCGCGGGCACGATCGCGACAGCCTGCGCGGTGTCGAGCAGCGGGATGTCCGAGCGCAGCACGCCGGCCTCCTGCGGCGGCCGGTAGCTTTCCGCGCGGATCGCGCTGCTGCGCACCGCGATCGTCGGCAGTTCCGCGCCGGCGCCCGCAGCGGCCGCCGGCTGCGCGGCCGGCGCGCTGCCGGTGCGCATCAGCGTATAGCCGCCGCCCGGCTGGCGCAGCGCGACGAGCCCGGTGCCCGCGAGCAGGCGGTCGAGCCCGCCTTCGACGTCGAACCGGCCGTGCAGGCCGCCGCTCGTCCGGCCGGCGGCCAGATCGGCGGGAAACGCAAGCAGGATGCCCGCGTCGCGCCCGAAGCGATTGAGCGCCGCTTCGAGCGGGCCGGCCGGGATATCGAACGCGCGGCGCGACGCGCGCTGCGCGGCCGCGGATGTCGTGTCGGCGTCGGGGGCGGCCAGCGCGGGCAGCGGCAGCAGCGCCGACAGCAGGACGGCGCCGGCCAGCCGGTGGGCAAAGCCGCGCGAGGCGGCAGGTGCGGCGGAGATGGCCGCGCGCGGGCGCGGCGGCAACGCGCGCCGGGAAGCCGGTCGGCGGCGGCGCATCAGACGGGTGGAAGCCATGTTCGGGGTGTCGGTAGGCGATGGTTCGGTGCTGCTCTCATGACCCATGTCACGCGAAACGCGAAAACAGCTCACACAGATGCAGGATTTTTTCAGGGACGCTCACGAACCGGCCGGCACGACCGTCGCCCAGTAGCGGGTCACGTACGCGACGTCGATCGGCAATGTCGTCTTCAGCGTGTCGAGCACGCGATCGGGATCGTCCAGCGGAAACGTGCCCGACACCCGCAGGTCGGCCACGGCCGCGTCGCAACGCAGGCTGCCGCGGCGATAGCGGCCGAGTTCGGCAACCAGGTCCGCGAGCCGCATGCGCGACGCGACGATCATCCCGTCGGTCCATGCGGACGCGTACGCATCGAGCGGCGCGCTCGCGCCGAGCGCATCGCGCGTGAAATCGGCGCCCTCGCCCGCGGCGATCACGCGCGCGCCGCCTGGCGCGCGGCCGGGCTGCACCCGCACCGCGCCGGCGAACACCTCGATGCGGCTCGCGCCATCGCGCTGCCGCACCGAGAAACGCGTGCCGAGCGGACGAAGCTCGCCGTCGTCGGTCGCGACCACGAGCGCACGCGCGAGCCCGCGATCGTCGTGGCCGCTCGTCACCATGATCGTGCCGTGCAGCAAGCGCAGGCGCCGTTCGCGATCGTCGAAGCGCACGTCGAGCGCCGTGTCGGTGTCGAGCACGACGACCGTGCGATCGGCGAGCGTCACCGTGCGCCGTTCGCCGACCGTCGTGCGCAGGTCGGCCTGCCGGACAGCCCAGCGCCGTGACGGTTCGGCCATCCACGCCGCGCCGCCCGCGAACAGCAGCACCGCGAGCGCCTTCACGGCCGCGCGGCGGCGGCCCGAGCGCGGCGGCAGCAGCGCCGCGCGCGCGGCCCGCGTGTCGAGGCCGTCGGCGAGCCGGCTCAGCCTGCCGTGCACGGCTTCGATGTGGCGCCACGCGGCGTCGTGGCTCGGATCCGCCGCGCGCCAGCGCGCGAGCTCGGCCGCGAACGCGGCATCCGTGTTGCCGGCCTGGAGATCGACCCACCACTCGACCGCGCGCTGCGCGACCTGCGGCGCAATCGCCGGCGTACCCGATGCGGCCATCGGTCAGGCCGCCATCGCGAAATAGCACTGCATGCCGGCCTTCACCAGGTAGCGCTTGACCGTCGCGAGCGACACGCCGAGTTCGGCCGCGATCTCGGCCTGCGCGAGCCCGTCGAGTTGCGACAGCAGGAATGCGCGCTTCGCGGCGAGCGGCAGGCCGTCGAGCAGCCGGTCGATCTCGAGCAGCGTCTCGAGCACGACCGCGCGCTCCTCCGGCGACGGCGCATGCGCGTCGGGGCGCAGCGCGAGCGCGTCGAGGTAAGCGCGCTCGAGCTGCTCGCGGCGCCAGTGGTTGTACAGCACGCGCTGCGCGACCGTCGTCAGGAACGCGCGCGGCTCGGCGGCGCCGATCGGCTCGTCGCGCGCCAGCAGCCGCATGAACGTGTCGTGCGCGAGATCGGCCGCGCGGTGCGCGCAACCCAGCTTCCTGTTCAGCCAGCCACGCAGCCACGCGTGATGGCCGACGTACAGGGCGTCGATTTCGCGGTACAGAGGGAGCTTGTCAGCGGACATGGCCGGGTTCCGGGCGCGGGCGCGCGAGCGCATTCGTAAATGAGAATGATTATTATATACAAACACGGAACGCCGCCGGGAGGGTCGCGTCGGCGCTTGTCGCGCACGCGCGAACGATGTGAGCGTTCTACGGGTACGTCATCGGACAAGGGGCGATGATGCGCGGCGGCGCGATGTCGATGCCGGCGAGCGGCAGACGGACAAACGAAGCGTTCGGAAAAAAAGAAGCGGCCGAAGCCGCTTTAAAAAGCGTGGAAACTCGCTACCTCAATCGATGAAGCATACGAGTGGGGCTACGCTAGCACAGTCAATTCCGCCCGATTGATTCAGTTGATTAAATAATCATTTACCCGAACCGCGATAATTCGAATCACGGATCGATATGCCGGCTGCCACGCGCAAATTGTGACGGGATCGGTAAAGCCGCTTTAAAAACCTATCCGCTTATTCGCCGATTGATGCACGTTCATCAATAATTCGAATCCGGAAATGCACGCTTGCGTGGCATGCGCATGTCTTCTTTTCGTCACAACAGAGCATTTCATTTTTCTCCTTCAATTCCGACTCGGTAGTCTCCTGCCATTGCCGATTCACCATCGAAAGCCATTGCAAAAGGAGATCAAATGAAACGCACCGCACTCTCGCTGGTTTCGCTCGCGTCGCTCGCGGCCGCGCCTGCCGCGCACGCCCAATCGAGCGTCACGCTGTATGGCGTGATCGACACGTCGCTGACCTACGTGAATCATGCACAAGGCAAGGACAACCTGTGGGCGCTCGGCAACAGCAGCGCGGGCAACCTGTCCGGCAGCCGCTGGGGGATCAAGGGCAGCGAGGATCTCGGCGGCGGCCTGACGGCGCTGTTCCAGCTGGAGAACGGCTTCGACCCGAGCAACGGCCGCCAGGGCCAGGGCAACCGCCTGTTCGGCCGGCAGGCGTTCGTCGGCCTGTCGAGCGACCGCTACGGCACGGTCACGCTCGGCCGCCAGTACGATCCGCTGATCGATCTCGTGCAGGTGATCACCGCCGACAACTATCTCGGCAGCGCGTTCGCGACGGCCGGCGACGTCGACAACTACGACAACAGCTTCCGCGTCGACAACGCGGTGAAGTACACGTCGCCCGTGTATGCCGGCCTGCAGTTCTCCGTGATGTACTCGTTCGGCGGCATCGCCGGCAGCACCGGCTCCGGGCAGTCGTACTCGGCGGCGCTCGCGTACAACAACGGCCCGCTGAGCCTCGCGGGCGGCTACTTCTACGCGGCGAACAGCCCGGCCGCGAACGGCCCGCGCTCGACCTGGACCAGCACGTCGGACGGCACCTTCGACGGCCCCGTCAACAGCGGCTACTCGACGGCCCACTCGATCGGCATCGCGCGCGTCGCGGGCCAGTACGTGCTCGGCAAGTTCACGTTCGGCGCGAGCTACAGCAACGCGCAGTACCGCCGCGACGCCAGCTCGCTGTTCGCGTCGAACGAGCACTACAACACCGGCCAGGGCTTCCTGAACTACCAGGCGACCAATGCCCTGCTCGTCGGCGTCGGCTACAGCTACACGAAGTCGGGCGGCGACACGTCGGCGACCTATCACCAGGTGTCCCTCGGCGGCGACTACAACCTGTCGAAGCGCACCGACGTATACGTGACCGCGGCCTACCAGCACGCAAGCGGCGAGACCGGCGACGGCAAGGGCGGCGCGATGGCCGCGCAAGCGTCGATCGGTTCGTACGGCTACGTGGGCACCCGCTCGCAGACGATGGTCAACCTCGGCCTGCGTCACCGCTTCTGATCGCGCACGGCCGGCCGCCCGTTCGCGGCGGCCGGCCATGATTCGCGCGGCGGCGCCCGCCACCCGCGATGCATGCGCGGCCGATGCCGCGCTTTCGCAACCCGAACCGTTCGCGATCGACGCCAACCGTTCGTCGATTCTTCCGATATGCGATGCGCGACTGCGTCTGTCGCATCGATTCTCGCGAACAAAACGCGCGCGGCATTACCGCCGCATTCGCGTTCGCGCATGGCCCGGCATCTCGCGCCGGATAAAACCCCTTCGACCTGCCCCCGGCCGCGGAATCATCATCGCCGCACCGGAATGAGCCATTCGATCGCGCGCTATGGCACACTTCGCCGTTGCTTTTTTCTTGCATAGGCCGCCCGATTTCGCGCCAACCTGCCATGCCGCGTCAGAAAACCCGCTCGCTCAGCACTGAAATGCTGAAAATAGCGCCGATTATTTCGATTTCGTTCATGATGCACGGCATCGCCCGGGCCGACTGCCTCGACGATGCCGCCGCGTTCCATCACGTCAACGTCAGCCTGCTGCGCGGTATCGCGCAGGTCGAATCCGGGATGAAGACCAACGCGGTCAATACGAACGCCAACGGCACCACCGACATCGGTCTCATGCAGATCAACAGCTCGTGGCTGCCGACGCTCTCGCGCGAAGGCATCTCCGAGCAGAGCCTGTACGACCCGTGCACCAACGCCTATGTCGGCGCGTGGATCCTGTCGCAGAACATCCGTCAGCTCGGGCCGACCTGGAACGCGATCGGCGCGTACAACGCCGCATCGCCCGACAAGCGCCTCGCGTATGCGCGCAAGGTGTACGACGCGATTCAAACCATCCCGGATTCGCCGGATTCCCCCATGCCTATCCTTCCGCCGTCCTATACGCCGCCGCAGGCCTACAACCCGTTCGCCAGCCTCAGCGTCTCGGCGCCGCAAGTCACCCGCCCGCGCGCCGCCGCGCAGGCCGCGTCGGCGCCGGCCGGCCCCGCCGGCGCGTACAACTTCGGCTGGACGGTGAGCGGCGCGGATGCGGCGAAGCCGATCCAGGTGTTCGACGACGGCGCCAAGGTCTACGTGCAGTTCAGCGACATGAAGCGCGTGCCGGCGATCTTCGCGGACACGCCGGGCGGGCGCGTGCTGGTGCCGTGGGAACCGCAGTTTCCGTATGCGGTGATCGCGCGCCCCGCGCAAGCGCTGATCTTCCAGCTCGGGGCCTATGAAGCGCGCGCGCAGCGCGCTGCGGCGGGTTCGCCGTTACCGGCCGGCGCGCCGGCGCAGCGGCCGGCGATGGCGGCCGCCGCGAGCGCGCCACCGACGGCGAACAAGCCGGCGGGCGCCGCAAGGAGCACCGCGTCGGCCGATGCGCTCTGGTATGTGACCAAGCCGTCGGCGGGATCGACGTCGCTGCCCGTGGCTGCGGCTGCACCGGCGCCCGCCACCGCATCGGTGCCTGCACCGGCGCCCGCGCCGGCACCGGCCGCGCGCGTCAGCACGGACGCGCTCTGGTACATCTCGAAGTAACGCGCCGCATCAGCCGCGGCGCACCCAGATCACCTTGCCGTTGCGAATGCCCAGGTTGCGGCGGTCTTCGCGGTAATCCATCGTGCCCGGCAACGACTGGCCGTCGCGTTCGCCGACGCGCCACGGGCAGCCGCCCAGCTGTGCGATCGCGTCCGCTTCGGTCTGGCCGACCAGCGCGTCGTCCGGCGCCGCGTCGGCCTTGCAGGTAGGGGTCGTGCCGGTGTGCGCGGGATTCGGCATCGCGCCGCCCTCCGTTTTCTGGTCCGGGTTCGCGCAACCGTAGATAGATGCGCCCGCAACGAGTGCGATGACGAAGGAAATCGTGTTCTTCAAAGGCGTCTCCGTGATGGGGCTGGCCGCGGCATGCGGCGAAGCTGCCGGTTCGTCGCGCGCTTTCGCGCGCGCCGGCGTGGCGATCCGCATCCTACCGCAACCCCGGAATGCGCCCAAGCCGGCGCCGCCGCCCGCCCCGCCCGTTCAGAACTTGTAGCTCACACCCGCGCCCCCGAAGTAGTTGGTGCGCGACTGCACGATCGGGCTGTCGCCGTAGCGGCCGAGCAGCCGCGACACGCCCGCCGTCGCGAGGATCGACCAGTGCTGCGAGATCGCCCGGGTCCAGGCGACCGACATCGACGCGCTGTCGATCCCGCCGCCGGTCGAGTACTGACGGAACCCGCTGCGCGCGGACTGCACGTCCGTCACGCCGTAGAACGTCTGCATGTAGCGGCCGGCGCCGCCGTGCACGGTGCCCGTCAGCACGATCTGGTCCTTCGCCGACTTGTACACCGGCACCGCGAGATCGACGTGCCCGGACACCCCGCGCGACGTGTGCGTGACGGGCGTGTCGATCGTGACGCTCAACACCGCGCCGCCATAGATCGTCATGCCGGCACGCACGCCGACGAGCACCGAGCCGGGCACCCGGCCCATGCCCTTCAGATGGCTCGAACCCGGCAGGTCGAAGCGGTTCTCGTCCGCGCGGCCCGGGTCGTAGTCCACCGCCGCCGACACGAACGTGCCGTGCGGCAGGTCGAGCCGGTAGCCGGCGCCGTCCGACTCGCTGATGAAGAAGCCATTGTCGAAGGTCGCCGAGAACGACGGCCCGACGACGCCCCGGTACTGGCTGCTGCCCGCGTAGCGCGGCGCGATGCCGGCGCCGAGGCCGATCGAGTATTCGTTTTCCGCGTGGGCGGCAGCGGCGAAGGCGAGGCCGGCGAGCGGCACGCAGTAGCGGTAGCGGCGAAGGGTTGGGTGCACAATAGTCAGATGAAAGTCAGGGAGTCCGAAGTCTAGGGGCCGCCGCGCGCCGAAACTGTCCGGAATCTGAGGGGAATCTGTGCTCAATTGTGTTTGATTGTTGGCGATTGTGGCGATCGCGCGCGGGTTGCCGGAACGCCGGATAAAATCCCCTGCCCGCCGCCGCGCCGCCGCCTGGTCGCGCGGCGGCGCGCATTCCGAGGAAACCATGAACGACGATCCGCTCAAATACCGCGTCCTGCTGATCGAGGACGACGACCGGCTGGCGCAGCTGGTCCGCGAATACCTCGACGGCTACGAATTCACGGTGACCGTCGTGCGGCGCGGCGATCTCGCCGTTGCCGCGGTGCGCGAGCACCAGCCTGCGCTCGTGCTGCTCGACCTGATGCTGCCGAATCTCGACGGCATGGAAGTCTGCCGGCGCATTCGCGCATTCTCGAACGTGCCGGTGCTGATCCTGACCGCGCGCGCCGACGTGTACGACCAGGTCGCGGGCCTCGAGACCGGCGCCGACGACTACGTGACGAAGCCGATCGAGCCGCGCGTGCTCGTCGCGCGCGCCCGCGCGCTGCTGCGCCGCGCGCAGCCCGCGCCGCAGGGCGAGACGGCCGCCGCGCCGGAAGCGCTCGTGTTCGGCGAATTGACGATTTCGCCGCCGAACCGCACGGTGACGTGGCGCGGCGAGCCGGTCGACCTCAAGACCGCCGAATTCAACCTGCTGGTGATCCTCGCGCGCGCGGCCGGCGTCGTGCTGAGCCGCGACGACATCCTGAAGCAGCTGCGCGGCATCGAGTTCGACGGGCTCGACCGCTCGGTCGATTCCGGCATCTCGAAGCTGCGCCGCCGCTTCGAGGACGCGTCGTCGGAGCCGCACAAGATCAAGACGATCTGGGGCCGCGGCTACCTGTTCAGCCCTTCCGCGTGGGACGAGTAAATGCTGCGTTCGCTGATCAGGCTGTATCTCATCGTGATCGCGTGCGTGGTGGCGTCGATCCTGTTCATCCAGCTGTCGTTCGACCGGATCTTCTACGAGCGCGGCGCGGAAGCCTCGCGCAATTCGCTGACCACCTATGCATTCGTGCTCAACGACTATCTCGAACGCCACCCGGGCGCGAAGCGCCAGCTCGCGCTGCGCGAACTGGCGCTGCACGGCAATGAAGGGTTCAACTTCGTCTCGATGGCCGAAGCCCGCGCGCAGCTCACCGGGGTGCCGCTGCGCGATCTCGAGCGCGGCCTGATCGCGATCAGCTACAACGGCAAGGATTACTACATGCCGCTCGCGGACGGCTCCGTGCTGCACGCGCGACCGCCCGAACCGCCCGATCTCGACATCCGCATCTACGCGTACCTGCTGCTCGCGCTCGCGACGCTGTTCGCTGTCGTGACCTGGGTGCATTTCCACTGGCGCGACCTGCGCAAGCTGCAGGCCGCCGCGCGTGCGTTCGGCGCGGGCCGGCTGTCGACGCGCGCGCAACTGTCGAACAAATCGAGCGTCTACGAGCTGTCGCAGCAGTTCAACGACATGGCGCAGTGCATCGAGGCGTCGATCCAGCAGCAGCGCGAGATGATGCACGGCATCTCGCACGAGCTGAAGACGCCACTCGCGCGGCTCGAATTCGGCCTCGCGCTGCTGGAAACGCCCGACGACACCGACCGCATGCGCGAGGGCCGCGACGCGCTGCGCAGCGACGTGCGCGAACTCGACGATCTCGTCACCGAACTGCTGACGATCGGCCGCCTCGAACAGGGGCGCAGCGAACTCGTGCCGATGCGGGTCGCCGTCGACGAGCTGATTGACAGCGTGGCCGGCAACGTGACGAACGACGTCGCCGACCGCGGGCTCGCGCTCGGCGTGTCGACGCGCGGCGCACCCGCGAGCCACGTGTGCGATCCGAAGCTCGTCGCGCGTGCGCTGCTGAACCTGATCCGCAACGGCACGCGCTATGCGGCGAGCACGGTGTCGCTCGCCGCGACGGCCGGCGCCGACGGCACGCTCGTGCTGACCGTCGACGACGACGGGCCCGGCATTCCGGCCGCCGATCGCGCACGCGTATTCGAGCCGTTCCAGCGGCTCGATTCGAGCCGCGACCGGCAGACGGGCGGGTTCGGCCTCGGGCTGGCGATCGTGCGCCGCGTCGCGCTCGTGCACGGCGGCGACGTGCGGCTCGAGGATTCGCCGCTCGGCGGCGCGCGGTTCGTGATGACGTTGCCGGCGCGGGAAGAGCCCGACGCGTTCGCCGGCCTGCCGGTGCCATCCATCTGAGATTTTACGGCGGGCACCGTGTGCCCGCATCAACGCAACGCGGCCTTGAACTTCGTCCACCAGCGGCCTTGCAGGCGCGTGAGCGCGGGCGGCTCGGCCATCGGCATGAACAGCGTCTTGCGCACCGCCTCGCCCGGATAGATGGCCGGATTGCCGCGCAGCTTCGCATCGAGGTACGCCGACGCATCCCGGTTTGCGTTCGCGTATCGCTTCGCGTTGGAAATCCGCGCCACTCCGGGCACACGACCCCGTTCGCGCCCTGGCGCGCCGCGTCGCGCACGAGCCGCTCGGCCGTCGCCAGGTTGTCTTCGATCGTCCAGCTGCCCGACGCCATCTGCACGGCGGCGACGGTGATCATCCTCGACGACATGGTTTCGTTCCTCCTGCTGGACGCGTCGCCGCTCAGGCGCGCGCGGGCATCACGGCGGGCTGCTGCTGCGTCGAGCAATGAATGCTGCCGCCGCCCATCGACAGCGCGGTGATCGGCAGCAGCTCGACGCGGCGATCCGGGAACGCGCGCTCGAACACCGCGCGGGCCGCGGCGTCCTGCTCGATGCCGAATGCCGTCGAGATCACCGCGCCGTTCACCAGGATGTCGTTCACGTAACAGTCGCAATAGCGCTCCGAGCCGTAGCGGTCGGCGACGATCGGCGACGGCAGGTCGAGCAGCTCGAAACGGCGGCCGGCCGCGTCCGTCGCAAGCGCCAGCGCGCGGCGGTTCTCCTGCATCACGCGGAAATAGTCGCCCTGCTCGGGGCTCGCCGCCTGGCACAGCATCTTGCCCGGCGCGATGCCGTCGACGTGGCCGTTCGTCTCCACTTCGTCCGGATTGCCCGGCAGCCAGACGATCTTCGCCATGCCGAGCATGCGCCGCAGTTCGGCCTCGATCTCCGCCCGATTCATCTGCGGGTTGCGGTTCGGATGCAGCAGGCAGCTTTCGGTGGTCACGAGCGTGCCCTGCCCGTCCACGTAGAACGCGCTGCCTTCCAGCACCATGTGCGAGTTGAAGATGCGCGCGCCCGCGGCGCGTGCGATGTCCTGCCCGAGCTGCTGGCAACCGTCGTACGGGTGGTACTTCTCGCCCCAGCTGTTGAAGCGGAACACGGCGGCCGCGAGCTCGCCGCGCTCGCCCTGCAGGAAGATCGGCCCGCAATCGCGCACCCAGTTGTCTTCGGCGGCAACGGGCAGCACCTCGACGCCGCGGCCGACCATTTCCCGCGCCGCATCGGCGCAGGCCGCGTGCGCCACCACGATGCAGCGCTGATAACGCGCGATGGTCTGCGCGACCAGTGCGAATTCCCGGCAGACCTGCGGGTAATGCTCGCCCCACAATGCCTCGCGATCCTGCAGCACCGGCCAGCCCAGCCAGGTCGCGGCCATCGGTTCCCATTCCGCCGGCATGCGGTAGCCGGCCTGGCGGGCGTCGAAACGGCTCATCGGATGTTCTCCTCGTTGATCGATGACCCATTGTGCTGCCGTTGAAATCTGATGAAAATTGATCTTTCCTGCACCGATCGATCGATTTTTTTCATACCTCCATGCCACGCATACCATCGCTGAAGCTGCTGATCGGCTTCGAGGCGGCCGCCCGGCTCGGCAATTTCTCGCGCGCGGCCGACGAGCTGCACCTGTCGCAGTCGGCCATCAGCCACCAGATCCAGCAACTCGAGGAACAGCTCGGGCAGCCGCTGTTTCGCCGCGTCGGCCGAGGCGTCGAGCTGACGGTGGGCGGCGAGGTGCTGCAGCGCAGCGTGCAGCGCTCGCTGGAGACGCTGCGCAGCGGGCTCGGGCGCATCGGCACCTACCTGACGCCCGGCCTCGTCGTGCTGGTCTGCCCCGCGCCGTTGCTGCACGGCTGGCTGCAGCCTCGCCTCGAGCGGATGCGGCAGGACATCCCCGAGCTGTGCCCGCTGCTGTCGACCGACGAGACCGCGCGCTACGTCGACGAGATCGACGTCGACATCACGATCGGGCAGCGCCCGCTCATGCAGACGGGGCTGCTCGAAATACCGTTCCTGCAGGACGAGCGGGTCACCGTGTGCACGCCTGCGCTCGCGGCGCGGCTCGACGCGCTGCCGATCGAGCAGCATCACCTGCATGCGGGGCTCGTGTGCCTCGAGGAAGACATCGTCCGCGAGGATACGGCGGCCGTGCTTCGCGGCCAGCTCGCCGCGTTCCAGGACAAGACGATCTACGACGATCAGCGCCTCGCGCTCGATGCGGCACTGCGCGGGCGCGGCATCGCATGCCTGCCGCGGCGGCTGGCGGACGACAGCATCGAACGGGGCTTGCTGACGATCCTGTCCGGATATCCGCGGCTGCCCGGAACGTCGTGGTGGATATCGCGGGTGACGCAGGCGCCTCGGTCGCAGACGGTTGCCGACGTGTTCGACTGGCTGTGCCGGCAGGGGGATGGCGACGATCGTCAGGCCGGCGCGACTGATCGGTCGGCGTGAGGTATTCCGGCCGGCCGTGAGAAAATCCACGCCATCCGGTTTCTTTCCTCTCCTCGACAACAGGATTCGCATGACCACGCACATCACGATCGAATTCACCGACCACGCGGCAGAAGCAGTCGGCGATCAAACCAGCACCAACTTTTCCTACGACCAGGGCGCGCTTCTGCCGCAACCGGGTGACTTCGTCGAACTCGAAAACCTGCAGCAGACGTTTCTCGTGATCGGCCGGGTGTTTTCGCTCAAGACGAACACGAGCGCCGTCAAGCTCGTGCTCGACTTGCCGCCGGCGGATGATCAGCAGGGGTTCGGGCTGGAGGAGTGAGTGGAGTTGGGCGCGTGACAGCGCCGTTCGATTGGGTGGCGCGGCGGTCGGCTGCGATGCGGGCGCGCTTTCCGGACCTGACGATCATCCACACCTGCGATACGCGTTGCACGGGCGGGAAGCGAATGCCACTAACCGAGCGTGGCCGGGAGCTTGACAAGATCGATGCGCGCATCGCCGTGCGGCAGCCCGCAAAAGCGCTGCAGACAGCGCAATCGGCATCCGAAGCGCGACGACGGGAGGGTCGACCGGCTTGAACTCACCGACGCCCCTGCATTCCTCTATGTCGGCGTGTGAATCAGAAATTTCTCGCGATCTTGTCCGGCAATCCAGCGAGGTGCGCGTCCACGTCCACTCCAGACTGCGCCGGACGCAGGGTCTCGGTATTTCACCAGAGCCGGTGCGCGACGCCTGATCCGACGTGTCTTATTTTGGATGTCAGCAAACACATCCTCAGGCTTCAGATCGAACTCGGCGATCATTTTCTGAATTTCCGTTATTGCACTCTGCATTTCATTCCTGCGCGCGAGTTCCGCCTGAGCTTGAAGTGTACGTATCTTGGCTTTCAGGTCCAGATAGATAGACATCTCGATTCCTTTGAATTGTTCAATGCTTTGAGCGATCGAGAGGCAAGGATCGCGAACCGCCTGCGCTGCGAGCTGACGTGTCGCCGATAACAGGCGGAGCCGGCGACAGAGGCAAAGCGTTCTCGTGGGAATAGACCGATCTGCTTGCTGCGTGATGTCCCGGCCGCGCTCAGCAAAATGCAGCGAAGGTTCGCCCAAGAGGTCAACGAACTCCGGCACCTCTCATTGATTTCCCTTCAACTTCAACCAGACCTTGTTGCGTAGCTGAATCGCCGCGGGCGAGCACATCTTGTACGGCTTGAGCCGATCTTTGTATGCCTCGGGCGTCTTGATCGCGGGGTTGTTCAGCAAGGCGGAATCGATGTAACGATCCGACCCGGCGATCTCGTTGCTGTACCGCAGCGCGTTCGTCACCAGCGCGATGTTTTCCGGCCGCATCATCCAGTCAATGAACTTGTATGCCGAATCGACGTTTCGCGCTTTTGCGGGAACAAGCAGGCTGTCCATGAACAGCCGGACGCCCTCTTTCGGATAAACGAACTTGATGGTCTGCAGGCGATCCTGTGCGCGCGCAGCGGCGCCGTTCCAGACGTGTTGAACGATGATTTGCCTGGACGCGAGACGATCCACCGTTCCGTCGTTGCTGTAGGTCTTCACGAAAGGCTTCTGCTTCTGCAACACGTTGAGCACGCGCTTCGCATCGTCAGGACGCTCGGTGCATTCATCCTGTCCCAGATACCAGCTTGCGGCCATATACAGCTCTTCCTCGACGTCCAGGTCGCCGATCTGGCCGCGCAGCGTCTCGTGAGGCTCGAAGAAGGATTTCCAGCTATCGTCGAGCCGGCCACCCGGCACGCGTGCGCTATCGTACGCAAACCCGGTCAGTACGACCGTAAAGGGCATCGCGTAATCGCGCTGAGGATCGAATGCCGGATGACGATACTCCGGCTTGATGTTTGCGATATTCGGCAGCTTGCTCTTGTCGAGCTTGAGCAACAGGCCGGATTTGACGAGCACCGGGACGTAGTAGTCGCCGGCCACCACGACGTCGTACCCTCCGCCTCCCGCCTGCAGTTTCTGGGTCAGCGCTGCATCGCTCGCATAGGTGTCGAGTGTCGTCTCGATTCCGGTATCCGCCTGGAACTTCTTGAGCAAATTGACAGGCAGAATGCTCGGCCAGCTTCCGATATGAAGCTCGGCTGCCTGCGTCGTAACCGCGGCGAGAAGCAACATCGCACCGATTGTTTTTTTCATGCTGTTCCTATCGCTTGGAGATTCGAGTGATGTATCTCTGACTGCTTGGGCGCGACGCTTCGCTTACCTCGGGCACCGATGATCCAGACCGCCATCAGTTGTATCGTTGAAAGGGCGATGATGACGGTCGAAACGGCACTGACCTTTGGCGTGATCCCGATCTTCAGCGCACCGAAGATGTACATCGGCAATGTGGTCATGCCTGCGCCTGCGAGAAAATAGCTGGTGACGTAATCATTCATCGACGCGACGAACGACAGCAGCGCCCCCGCGACTATGCCCGGCAGGGCCAGGGGCACGGTGATTTGCCGGAATACGGCCCAAGGCGTGGCCGACAGGTCCGCGGCGGCCTCGAGCAAGGTGCGATCGATCGTCTTGAGCCTGGCTTTGATCGGCAGGTAAGCAAGCGGCACGCTGAACACCACATGCGCAAACAGAACGGCGCTGAATCCCAGCTCGGTCTCGAACATCGAGAACAGCATCATGGTCGCGATCGCCAGCACGATTTCAGGTATTGCAAGCGGAAGCGCGATGACAAGTCCTGCCGGGTCGAAACCGTGCCGATCGCTTCTCGACCACCAGGCGACCGCCGCACTCGTCGCAAGCGTCGTGGAGAGCACCGTCGACGCCAACGCGAGAAGCAGTGAATTCTTCGCGGCACGGACCAGAGTCGGATCGGACCACGCGTCAACGTAACCTCGAATACCGAAGCCGTCCCATATGAGGGCAGACGGGCCGACGTTGAAGCTCATCCCTATCACGGTCAGCATCGGCAGGTAGAGGAACAACAGCACGACGAATGCGATCGACCCGGTCAACGGGAACCGGCGCAACTCACGCGAACTCATGCATGCGCTCCTGTCGTTGAAGGACGGAACCCAGTCGAGACGCAAGCATGGCCAGAAGCACAACGGCAAGCAATGCAAACGACATAGCGGCGCCTAAAGGCCAATCCCGTCCGCCGGCGAACTGGAAGTCGATCAGATTGCCGATCATGAAGGCATGATTGCCACCGAGCAGACCCGGGATCGTATAGGAACCCAGTGCAGGAACGAAGACGAGCCCTACCCCGGCCATGATGCCCGGACGGCAGCACGGTACGACGACATGGACGAGCGCGGCCGGCTTGTGCGCGCCCAGATCGTAGGCAGCTTCGAGCAGCCGCCAGTCGAAATCATCGAGCGCGGCGAAGATCGGCAGAATCATGAATGGCGTGAACGCATAGACCAGGCCGATCACCGTTGCGAAATCGGTGTAGAGCAGGCCGAGCGGGCCTTGCACGAAACTCGCCCTGGTCAATATCCGGTTCAGCAAGCCGTTGTCCGCAATGATGATGATCCATCCATACATCTGGACGACGACGCAGGTCCAGAACGGGATCGTAACCAGGATCAACAACGCGGCCTTCCACCTCCGGGAGCGCGTCGCCATGAACAGCGCCGTCGGAAATCCGACCGCCAGACACCCCGCGGTGGTCAGCAGGGCCATGGCCACGGATCGGGCAAAAATGTCGATGTAGCCGTGCTGAAGCACGCGCGAACCATCCCAGTCTCGATCGAATACAACCCGCTCGTATGCCCGAGCAGTGAAATTCCCCCACGCGACGCCACCGAAATCGAGGGGCGAGCTGAGCGATACCACGGCCAGTACAAGCATGGGCAAAACAACGCCGACGACCATCACGAGCATCGCCGGGTTGCTTGTCTTTCGCCATGATTTCAGCAAATCGAGCACGGAGACTTGGCGCACCACCAATTACCTCAAATCAGTCAATTCGATCAGCAAAAAGCGTACCAAATCGATCGATTCATTTATAGAGCCGGGATGTGCCGAACGCGCCAATGTGTTATCCCCGGACGCCAATGCCTTATATTTTTTAAATACGATTCAATTACAAAAAATGTTTCACCCTTGGAAATTCACGAGATTTTCGGCCACTCGAAGCGCTGCAATGAATTGTCGCCGGTCGTCCGGCCGCACATTGATGCTCAACGGTGATCCGCGCGGCGACATGCCGCTTCGGCGACTGACCGCTCTACCATGGCGAGGCTCTTACTACTCCAGCGCTTATGATCGTTTGAAAATATGCAAAAATCGTGAGACAGTTGCCTGAGTCACACCCGCGCATTTCATATAACGAGGCAAGAGACGATCAAGAATATGGCCATTACCGAGATGCTGGAATACCGTCGAATGACAGAGCGCGACGTCGGGGCTTTTTATGACGTGCGGTTCTCCGTGAGCGAGAATAGAATCCATCCCCACCAAGTCCATCTGCTCAATCGCAACCTGTTGATCGAAAAAATCAGGCAGGGAGGCGGTTGGATCTGCGAGTGTCGTGATGAGGCAGTCGGGATCTGCCTGCCGGTCATCACCGATAAGCCGTTCATTACCGCGTTGTTTGTAAAGCCGTCGTTCCATGGCATGGGCATCGGGCGCGAGTTGCTGGACCGCACGTTGACGTGGATGAAAAACAAGGGAGTGGCACAGGTCACGTTGGTGACCGATCCAGGTTCCCGAGCCGACGGCTTCTACCAACGCCTGGGTTGGACGCGCGGCGAGCTGGACGAGTATGGATGCCAGGTCGTGTTTACGAAGTCGCTGGAGATTTGAGTTAGCCAGGGGTATCGAATGAAGCAGGCAACCGACGTGATTAACCGCACCGCAGCGCAACGTCCGGCGCCGCTTCATACCATCTTCATCACGCTCGACTTCATGAAGCGTATGGGGGTCCCCGTCGACGTCTTGCTGAGGGGCACGGGCATTTCTGCCTCGGACATCGAACGACCCAACGCAATGGTGACACATGCGCAGGAAATGGTGCTGTTTGCCAATGCGCGCGAGGCGACCGGCGACACCGCGATCGGGCTTCATATCGGAAACGCGATCCCGGTGACGTCGTACGGCCTGCGAGGTCACGCCATGCTGGTGAGCCCGACGTTGGGTGATGCATTGCGCCTGGGCTTCGAGCATCCGTTGCTCGGGATCAGTTATTTCAGAATGAGGATGACCGCGATAGGTGATACCACAAGAATTACGGTCGGCGGCTATACATATCGCACCGATCTTCTGGTTGTAAATACCGACATGGTTTTTACCGCCATTCGCCGGCAGATACACGATTTGATCGGGCGCCATCCGGATTTTACGAGAATCGGGTTCGTTTATCCGGCGCCGCCGCACGCCGAATCCTATGCGGCATATTTCAACTGCCCCATCGAATTCGAGTCCAGTGAAAACTACCTCGAATTTGATTTGTCATTGCTCGATACCGTTCTCCCGCTCGCACATCCGATCGAGTTCGAAGTAGCAAGGAAAGCGTGCTCCAAGCGTGAATTCGAACTGGCGCACTGGGTTCCATCTGACCTCATCGGGCGAATGCTTGGCCTGATGTATGAAAACCCTGCGTGTCAGGACGTCGCCGAGTTTTCCAGAGCGCTCGGGATTTCGCTGCGCAGCCTGCAGCGAAAGCTTCAGGAAATGGGAACGTCGTTCAGTGCCATGCACAACCTTGTTCGTCAAGATCTGACATCGCAATTTCTCGCCGAAAAGGAATATTCGATCAAGGAGATCGCAGCGCGACTGGGGTACAAAAATTCATCCGCCTTCAGCCGGGCGATGAAGCGCTGGTCGAAATGCGCAGCCGAATGATGCATCCGAGTTGATCAATTCGGGTTACTGGGCGGCTACATGGCGCTGCGATTGAAAATCAAGGCGGGGCACAAACAACCGCAAACCGTTGATTTTGTTGGCCCGCCCTACACGATTCGAACGTGTGACCTACGGCTTAGAAGGCCGTTGCTCTATCCAACTGAGCTAAGGGCGGTCCGGGGAAGAAGACACGGTTCCGACTTGGGGCCGCGCTGATGCAAAAGCTGCAGAAACAAAACGGGCCCGGTACGAACCGAGCCCGAAATTATACCCGAACGCCATCAAACATCGGCAAACAGGTTCACACCGGCTGCGGATGGAACATGAACCAGCCGAGACAGAACAGCCCCGCGATCACGCAGTACACGCCAAACGACGCGAGCCGCCCGCGCCCTTCGAAATAGCGCATCAGGAAACGCACGCTCAGGTACGCGGCGATCGCGGTCAGCACGCCGCCGAGCAGCGCATCCGCCAGTTGATCCCGCGCGTGAAACAGCTTCGGCAGTTCGAGCACGCCCGCCGCGAAGATGATCGGCGTGCCGAGCAGGAACGAGAATTCCGCCGCTTTCTCGGCGGTCAGCCCCGCCGCGTTGCCGGCGATCATCGTCAGGCCGCTGCGCGAAAAACCCGGAATCAGCGCGCCTACCTGCGCGAGCCCGACCAGGAAAGCCTGCTTGAAGGTCATCTTCTCGGGCGGCTGATGCGCGCGGCTGCGCTGGATGCGATCGCCGAGCCACAGCAGCACGCCGTTGACGATCAGCGCGACCGCGACGATCCGCAGGTCGTGGAACACACGCTCGATGCGCTTCTCGAGCAGCAGGCCGACGATGCCTGTCGGAATCGTGCCGATGATGAGCGCCCACATCAGGTGCCCTTCGTCGTTCCTGCGGCCGCCGAGCTGCGCGAAGAAACCGCCGATCAGCGCGATCCAGCGCGCGCGGAAATACCACAGCAGCGCCAGCGCGGTGCCGAGGTGCAACGCGACGAGGAACGGCAGCAACTGCGGCGCGTGCTTGTCGATATGCATGCCGAACAGCGCCGGCACGAGCAACGTATGGCCGAGACTGCTGACGGGAAAGAGTTCGGTCACGCCCTGCAGGACGCTCAGGAATGCCAGAAACCAGAGACTCACGCGTCGGTCCTCTTACGGAGATACAGCGGAAAGAAATTCCGGACGACGCGGCGCGCGGCCCGGAAGCGCGCCCCGGATTATGCCGAGCACCCATGACTGCGCCAAGGCATTTGGCAGGAAATTGCGGGAATGCACACAAACACTTGCATTTTGTAAGCACGAAGAAAGCAAAAAGCCCGCCATTTGAATGGCGGGCTTTGCAGATTCGGCAGATTTTGCCGCCGGTCAGCGGCCGAGCTGGTAGAAAAACAGCACCGTGCTGCCGGTGAACATCCCAAACAGTGCGATACCCATCGCCATCGCCAGATCCATGGCCGCTCCTTGAAGTGTCATGACCCGGTAACACGACCGGTTAAGTGCATTATCAAGACGCTTAACACGCTTCAACACTCGCAATTTCCCCGAGAAGGGTTTTCCCGGACGTGCCGGCGCCCCGATAATGGAGCGCGCCGCACCGCGGCAGCCTGTTCTCCTCCAACCGTCTACGCCGGATTCGCCATGCCGCTCTTCCAGCAACACGAGATTCACGAACTTCACGCCGGCCCGTCGCATGTCCGGATCGCGCCGCAATTCGGCGGACGCCTGTTGTCATGGCACGTCGACGGCGAGCCCGTCATTTTCTGGCCGGACGCCGCCGACTGGAGCCAGCTCGCGCGCGCGCGCGGCGGCAATCCGCTGCTGTTCCCGTTTCTCGGCCGGCACCGCGTCGACGGCGAAATCGGCCGCTGGCGCGACGCGGCGGGCACGGTTCGCGACCTGCCGATGCACGGCTTCGCACGCGACCTGCCGTTCGCCGCGCAGCCGTCCGCCGACGGCACGGCGCTCGCGATGACGCTCGAAGCGAACGACGCGCTGCGCGCGGGCTACCCGTTCGACTTCCGGTTCGAGGCGACCTATCGCCTGGCCGATGCGCACACGCTCGACGTCGCGCTGACGACGACCAACCGCGGCGCCACGCCGCTGCCCTATTACGCAGGCCATCACTTCTACTTCGCGCTGCCGCACGACGAGCGCGCGCAGACGACGCTCGAGCTGCCGCCGACGCACCGCCGCGCCCAGCTCGCCGACGGCACGATCAGCGCGCCGGAGCCCGGCGAAGCCCGCTATACGCTCGACGAAGCACGCATCCACGACCGCTTCCACTGCCTGGACGGCACGCCGTCCGGCCCCGTGCGGATCGTGATGCCGGGCCGCCGCCGCACGATCGACATCACGCTCGACGTGCCGGGCTCGATCCCGTGGTACGCGGTCACGACCTGGACGGAAAAACCGGACTCCGACTTCTACTGCGTGGAGCCGTGGCTCGGCCTGCCCGACGCGATCCACAACGGGCTCGGGCTGCGCATGCTCGCGCCGGGCGCGACCGAGACAGCCGCGCTGCGGATCCACGTCGGCCCGCTCGCGGCCTGACATCGCCTGACGTCGGGCCGGCCGAACGCACGCGCGGCGGCCCCAAAACTGCGGCGCGCGGGTCGAACCCGTTAAAATCCGATGTTTTGTGTCACCTGCCGCGTCCGCGCGCGGCAGGGTTTTGCGAGGTTCAATGTTCGGAACGACAACGAAACGATTCGTCGCGGCATCGATCGCCGCCCTGCTCGCCGCGTGCGGCTCCGCGCCGGTCGGCCCCGGCTTCTACCGCGTCGAAAGCGGCGACACGCTCTACAAGATCGCGCGCGCCAACCGCCAGTCGGTGCAGAACATCGCGCGCTGGAACCAGCTCTCGAACCCCGATGCGATCGAAGTGGGCCAGGTGCTGCGCGTCGCGCCGCCGGCCGGCACGACGACGGCCGCCACCACCACGGCGCCGTCCGGCGTCGGCACCGGCAGCGCGGGACGCAGCCGCCCGGCGCCCTCCGCGCCCGCCGAATCGGCCGTGAAGCCGGCCTCGAACATCGCGCTGATCTGGCCGTCCGCCGGCAATGTGGTCCGCACGTTCGATGGCGGGAAATCCAAGGGCATCGACATCGCGAACGCGGCAGGCACGCCGGTGATCGCGGCCGCGCCGGGCGTCGTCGTGTATGCGGGGAACGGGCTGCGCGGCTACGGCAACCTGATCATCCTCAAGCACAACGCCGATTACCTGACGGCCTACGCGCACAATCGCGCGCTGCTCGTGAAGGAAGGCCAGTCGGTCACGCAGGGCCAGACGATCGCCGAGATGGGCAACACCGACAGCGATCGCGTCGCGCTGCATTTCGAGCTGCGCTACGGCGGACGCTCGATCGATCCGGCGCGCTACCTGCCGGCCCGCTGACGGCCGAACGACTGCATGCGGCGCAGCGCGCGCCGCGTGCAGTCGGGTGTGTATGTCGGAGGGAAGCGAATCAGCGCTTGCGCGCACGGCCGATCCAGCGGCCGGACAACGGATCGACGCGGCTCGCGAACGCCACCAGTGCGCCGATTCCGATCAGGCTGAACCCCGCAGCTATCAGAAGCATATCCATGGTCATTTCAACGATTTGCGATGATCTTATGCGCCATTTCTGAATCGTGCACTGAACCGCCCACCCGCGATGGGTCGGCATCCTCCCGGAGATCGCTTACATTGATGGTCCGGACGCATGGAAACCGGTGCCTGCCGGCGCCCGGCATCCACGATCCGCCACCACGGAGACACCCGATGCTGCCCGCCGCCGACCGCTACGACACACTGCTCTCCCGCTTCACGTGGGCCGTTCCGGCCCGCTACAACATCGCCGTCGACGCCTGCGACAAATGGGCGGATGGCAGCGGACGGCTCGCATTGATCCACGAAACGGCGCAAGGCGACGTCGCGCGGCTGACGTTCGACGATCTGAAGACTGCTTCTAATCGTCTCGCGAACAGCTTCATGCGCGCCGGCGTGCGGCGCGGCGACCGGATCGGCATCTTCCTCGCGCAAGGCCCGGAAACGGCCGTCGCGCATCTTGCCGCGTACAAGCTCGGCGCGATCGCCGTGCCGCTGTTCACGCTGTTCGGCGCCGACGCGCTCGAATATCGGCTCGCGAACAGCGGCGCGGCGGCGCTCGTCACCGATGCGGCCGGCTACGCGAAGATCGCGCCGCTGCGCGCGCAGTTGCCTGCGTTGCGGGCGATCTACTGCATCGGCGCCGACGCGCCCGACGCCGCCGGCGTGCAGCGCTACGACGCGGCGCTCGCCGCCGAGTCCGCCGATTTCACGCCGGCCGACACGGCAGCCGACGATCCGGCGCTGATCATCTACACGTCCGGCACGACCGGCAAACCGAAGGGCGCGCTGCACGCGCACCGTGTACTGCTCGGCCACCTGCCCGGCGTCGAGATGTCGCAGCAATGCTTTCCGCACGACGCGAGGCTGTTCTGGACGCCTGCCGACTGGGCGTGGATCGGCGGCCTGCTCGACGTGCTGCTGCCGTCGTGGCACCACGGCGTGCCGGTGCTCGCCCGCCGTTTCGAGAAATTCGACGGCGAGGCGGCGTTCTCGCTGATGGCCCGTCACGGCGTCACCCACGCGTTCCTGCCGCCAACCGCGCTGAAGCTGATGCGCACCGTGCCGCGGCCGCGCGAGCGCTACGCGCTGTCGCTGAAATCGGTCGCGAGCGGCGGCGAGTCGCTCGGCAGCGAACTGACGGCCTGGGGGCGCGACGCACTCGGCGTGACGATCAACGAGTTCTACGGCCAGACCGAATGCAACATGGTGCTGTCGTCGTGCGCGGCGCTGTTCGCGCCGCGGCCGGGCGCGATCGGCAAGGCCGTGCCCGGGCACCAGGTCGCGATCGTCGACGCGCACGGCGCGCCGCTGCCGCCGGGCGTCGAAGGCCGCATCGCGGTGCGCCGCCCCGATCCGGTGATGTTTCTCGAATACTGGCGCAACCCTGACGCAACCCGCGACAAGTTCGTCGGCGACTACCTGCTGACGGGAGATACCGGCACGCTCGACGCCGACGGCTTCATCCGCTTCGTCGGCCGCGACGACGACGTGATCACGAGCGCGGGCTATCGGATCGGGCCGGGCCCGATCGAGGATTGCCTGCTTACCCACCCTGCCGTGCGGATGGCGGCCGTCGTCGGCGTGCCTGACGCGACGCGCACCGAGATCGTCAAGGCGTTCGTCGTGCTGAACCCCGGCTACGCCGGCGACGACGCGCTCGTGCACGCGCTGCAGGCGCACGTGAAGACGCGCCTCGCCGCGCACGAGTATCCGCGCGCGATCGCGTTCGTCGACGGCCTGCCGATGACGGCGACCGGCAAGATCGTGCGGCGCGCGCTGCGCGAAGCGTGAAGCGCGGCGCGCGTGTCCGGATGGTTTATAGTGGCGCTCACTTGCCGTCTCTACATGAATACGATGTCCTCCGAACACCCCGGCGCCGCGGGCGCGTCGCATAGCCCGCTTTACGTCAAGCTCCTCGGCGAGACCGCCAAGATCGACTGGTGCGATCTCGAACGTTTCTTCGCGCAGGGCAAGCTGCTCTCCGTCGCACGCGACCTCGATCTCGTCAGCGTAGCCGAAGCGATCGCGAGCGACGACAGCGAGCAGGTCACCCGCTGGCTCGCCGCCGGCCACGTCGCCCGCATGCCGGCCGACACCGCGCAGGATTACGCTGCGCGCAACCCGGAACTGTGGGCCGTCGTCGTTTCGCCGTGGGTCTGCGTGCAGGAACGCGGCTGACGCGTTCGCCATGCCCGCTTCCGCATTACCGCCCGCGGCCGCGCAACTGCCCGCCGTCTCGCATCGGCGCGTGCTCGCGCTTGCCTTCCCGATCGTCCTCGCGAACCTGACGCAGCCGATTCTCGGTGCGGTCGACACGGCCGTCGCCGGCCATCTCGACGGCGTGCAGAATCTCGGCGGCGTCGCGCTCGGCGGGCTGCTGTTCAATTTCCTGTTCTGGGGGTTCGGCTTCCTGCGGATGGGTACGACGGGCCTCGTCGCGCAGGCGCACGGCGCGCGCGACGACGACGGCATCCGGTCGAACCTGCTGCGCGCGCTGATCGCCGCATTCGTGCTCGGCGCCGCGGTGCTGGCGCTGCAGGTGCCGCTGCTGTCGTTCGGGCTCGGCGCGCTGGGCGGCAGCGACGCAGTGCGCGCCACCGCGCTCGACTATAGCCACGCGCGGATCTGGGCCGCGCCGTTCGCGCTCGCGAACTACGTCGTGCTCGGCTATCTGCTCGGCATGCAGCGCGTGCGGCTCGCGCTCGTCGCGCAGGTGTTCATCAACGCGGTGAACATCGGCGCGGTGCTGCTCTACGTGTACGGTTTCGGCTGGGGCATCGCCGGCATCGGCGCGGCGACCGCCACCGCGGACGCCTGCGGCTTCGCGCTCGGCGCATGGATGCTGTGGCGGCTGCGGCCGCGCGGCCTGCCGCCGCTCGCGATGCGCACCCTCGTCGACCGCACGGCGCTCATGCGCCTCGTCGTGCTGAATCGCGACATCTTCGTCCGCACGCTGTGTCTCTTGACCGCCTTCGGCTGGTTCGCGCACCTCGGCGCGAAACAGGGCGACGCGACGCTCGCGGCGAACGCGCTGCTGCTCAATTTCCAGACCTTCATGGCATACGGCCTCGACGGCTTCGCGCATGCGGCCGAAGCGCTGGTCGGCGCGGCGGCCGGTGCGCGCGACCGCGCCGCGTTTCGGCAGGCGGTGCGCGTGACGCTCTTCTGGTCCGCGCTCGGCGCGCTGGGGTTCGCGCTCGTCTATTGGGCGGCAGGCGGCTGGATCGTCGCGCGCCTGACCGACCAGGCGGAAATCCGCGCGGTCGCGGAACGCTATCTGCCGTGGGCAGCGATCTCGCCTGTCGTGTCCGTGTGGGGTTTCCTGCTCGACGGCGTGTTCATCGGCGCGACGCAAACCCGCGCATTGCTGCGCGGCATGGTCGCCTCGTTCGCGGTGTTTGCCGCCGCCGCGCTGACGCTCGTCGGCCCGCTCGGCAATCACGGGCTCTGGCTCGCGCTGCTGTTGTTCATGGCCGCGCGCGGCGCGATGCTTGCGCGCTACCTGCCGGGGCTGTCGGCGCGGATCGGCGGCGACGTGCGGCCCGCGCCGGCCTCCGCCGCGTAGGCGCCCGCGTTTACTGCGCGGCGGCAGGCGGCGCGGCCAGCATCGACGGCGGCGTCATGTCGGTCGGCACGCCGTGATAGTCGGCCGGGTCCTGCGGCGGCTGGCCGCGGCGTGCATGGCGGGGATCGCCGGCGCAGCCGGCGACGATCGATGCGGCCAGTACGGCCAGCACGAAGCGGGTCATCAAATCTTGCTCCGGTAAAAAACGCGCGCCCACGGCGCGCTGAGGTCGCGCCGAGTCTAACGGAATTCCGGTTTCGAAGTGGCGCCGCGCATGTCCTACTATGTACTGATGGCGCAGTGCCGTTGAAAGGAGGCTGCCATGTCGTCTGAGGAAATTGCCGGCCTGATCGGCCTGTTCATCGGCGTGATGGTGCTGATCGCCCTGTCGTACTTCGAGTCGCGCGAATACAAGCGCTCGCACGGCGGCGAGGGCATGATCCATCACTGGATGGCGGAGCATCATCTGCTCGACTGGCGGCGCAAGCACTGAACCCTTCGCACCGCCCTTCCCGTTCCGACCCGCGTTCAAGCGGGGTCGTCGTTCAGCGTGCCGGGCTGGCACGCTGTCAGCATTGTATTTCGCGAAATAATGGGGGCTGGACTCAGCCTCGCCAAGGCTCGCAGCACGAACGCCGCAGGCCGCGTAGACGCGCGCGCCCGTTGCGGGCGCGCGCATCCGATGCCGCTCAGCCGAGGAAATGGCGGGCGTAGCGGGCGTTGATGTCCGACAGGCGGAACAGCGTCAGGAAGTCCGCGCAATTGAAATCCGGATCCCACGCGGGTGCGCCGCAGATCTTCGCGCCGAGGCGCAGATAGCCCTTGATCAGCGGCGGCGGCGCGACCGCGATGCCGGTCTGCAGTTCGTCGACCGGCAGCGCCGTGTGCGGGAACGCGCGATATTCGGGATCGGTCAGCGACTTGGCCGGCAGCGACTGGTACAGGTTCGCCGCATAGTGGCCGCCATCGGCCATCGACACGCTCGCGCAGCCGAGCATCGTCTCGTAGCCGTTCTGCATCATGTACGCGCCGAGGCCGCCCCAGAGCGCCATGATCACCGCGCCGCCGCGGTAGTCGCTGTGCACGCACGAGCGGCCGACCTCGACCATCTTGCCGCGCAGATGCGTGAGGCGCGACAGGTCGAATTCGCTTTCCGCGTACAGCCGGCCGACGCGGGCCGCCTGGTGCGGCGGCAGCACGCGATACGTGCCGACGACTTTCAGGGTGTCGAGATCGCGGACCAGCAGGTGGTCGCAATAGGCGTCGAACGAATCCACGTCGAGACCGGCGGGACCGCTGACCTGCGCGCCCATCTCTTCGGCGAACACGCTGTAGCGCAGGCGCTGGGCCTCGCGCAATTCGTCTTCCGTGCGCGCCCACGCGGCGCGCAGGCGGTATTCCGACGTGACGGTTTCAGATGCGCGCGGCAACAGGCGCCGCGAGGAATCGAGGGGCAGCGAGGCAAAGGGGAGCGTAGGCGTCGGCAGTTCTCGCATTAGGCTTTCCTGGTCGTAAGGAATAAGACGACATGCCCGCCAATGTAGTAACCGGCCGTGACCGTTACGTGGCAAGCCTGTGTCCGTTCAGTGACATGTCGCCGAATTGACTTTAGCAGAAAGCCCGCAAATACGTTTGATCCAACCCCTTCCAAATCCATCAGACCAGGTCCGGCGTCATGACGGCGCGCAGCACAGCCTGCCGGTTGCCGTCCCGCGTCCGGCTCGCGAGCCATATGATGGCGCCCTTCTTGATGCTCCAGCTATCGTCCCCGTCCGCGACCAGCCGCGCCGCGACGCTGCCGAGCGTCGGCTGGTGGCCGACGATCACGACCGTCGGCGCGATGCCGTCCGGCCAGCCGGCGGCGGCCAGCACGTCGTCGACGTCCGCGCCGGGCGCGAGTGCGTCGACGGTGCGGTATTGGTCGGTCAGCGCCTCGACGGTCTGCAC
The DNA here is from genome assembly GCF_902830275.1 of Burkholderia stagnalis. GTDB lineage: Bacteria > Pseudomonadota > Gammaproteobacteria > Burkholderiales > Burkholderiaceae > Burkholderia > Burkholderia stagnalis. The sequence goes on from NZ_CADESW010000009.1 coordinate 129,650, forward strand.
GGTGCGCGCAGCCGGGCTCGCAAGGATCGTGCTGTTGCTTTCGAGCCGACTGCGCAGCCACTTCGCCATTGCCTGCGCATCCTTGCGCCCGCGCGCGGTCAGCTGCCGCGCGAGGTCGTTCGCCGCGTAGTCTTCCGCTTCCGCATGGCGCCACAGGATCAGGTTCATCATGGTCGTCTCCGTTGTCCGTGTTCGATTCGTGCGTGTTCGTACGGGCCGCCGCGCGCAATTTTGCATCGTACGATTGACCCGGTGTGTAATTCAACGATAGAATCTTTGGCTCGTCGGAGCGTAGCGCAGCCTGGTAGCGCATCTGATTTGGGATCAGAGGGTCGTAGGTTCGAATCCTATCGCTCCGACCACGAGATATAAGGGTTCCGTGCTGTGAGCCCTGTCCAATGGAAAGTCTAACCGGCGTTCAGTAAAATGACGCTGGTTTTGAACGAAGCCCGCCACTGCGCGGGCTTTTTTCATGCATGCGCCGAAGACCGGATCATGACGCTTGACGACCTATATCGCCGACTAGTGGGTGACAACAATCATCGGCGCCGTCGTCTTGAAAATCGTTTCCGACCATGCGGGAATGGGGCCTGAAAAAGCAAGCTTCCCAAAACGGTGTTCGCTTGGGCGGCCCGATGGGCACGCCCGAAGGCGCTGTTTGACTGGCGTGTGCATACGACGCGGCCGAGCTCTCGAGGCGCTTAGCATCTCGCGCCACTGAGTCACGCGACACGCCCCCGCACTCTCGGCCCCCTCCCTCAGCACCCTCGATCGATGATAGGTGTTCGTCTATACTTCGGACGAATCCATAGAAAGCCGAGCGTAAGTCGGCCAGATTGCCATGAAATTCATCCGGGGATTGTTCGGGTTCAACGCCCGAGGTCAGGCGCTCGACGAGGGTGAACCGACGGACAAGCAGCGGCATCAAGTGCGGTATTGCTTGCGGTTCGTTCAGGCTGCGCGGGATCAAGCGGAGCATTCGACCGACAACAGCGGCTGGACGCGATCAGCGAAGAGAACCATCGCCGCACTGCAGCGCTCGCCAACATGAAAGCCGCACCCGGGACGCGGTTCTCTGCCCCGTTCCCGGCCAACACACCGACCACCGTCCTGCAAACGCAGTGACGATCCCCAAGGCCATACTGGCCCCGAGGCGACGCCGCACTAAACACGTGGCGTGAATCAAAATATTCCAGGGCAACACCCATGAAACGGGGAATTTCCTACGTCTGCATCTCGCTTGCCCGCGCGCAAGACCGGCGCGCAAAAATGGCAGAGCAGTTCGCTGCTCACGATATTGATGCACGATTCTTCGATGCGTTTGAACTGAAAGGTTCGGTCGACACCATTCCCGGCTACGATGCAGCCGGACGCCAGCGCCGCTACGGCTGGCCGCTGTCGCGCGGCGAAGTCGGCTGCTATCTCAGCCACCGCGCGGCCTGGCTCCAGCTCGTGCAATCGAACAACGACACGATGTGCGTCATGGAAGACGACATTACGCTGCTCGACGGCTTCAAGCCCGCGACGCTTGAACTTCATGACACGCGCCACCACTGGGACATGGTGCGCCTGATGGGGATCACGAAACGCCCGCAGGTCGAATATGCGACGCTGCCGAGCGGCATGCGCATCATGTGGATGGACTCGCATCCGACCGGCACGCAGTGCTATATGATCACGCGGCAGGCTGCGGCACAGATGCTGGCCTACACGGCGAACATCGTTCACGCGATCGATATTGCGTTCGACAGAAGCTGGGAGCACGGGCAACGGCTCTATATCACATCGCCTGAATACGTCGCCGACCCGGGCATGCCGACGATGATTACCGACCGCTCGGATTCGCGCACGTTCGGACAGCGATTGAAAGCAAAGTACCACCGCAAGATCGAGCGGATCTCATCGCGCCGCTTCAACGATGAGCACCGCCCCAAGCGTCCGATCACGATCGAGATTGCTCCGGCAGCCGCCGAGGCGACGCCGACGCTCGCGTGAGCCTAAGCAGCAACCGGCGGCGCCGGCCATCGCACATCGAGCGGCCAGCCTGACTGCCGCGGCAAATCCCGAAGCGCTTGCCGATACGCCCCCAGAACGCCCGCCATCACGCCAATCCGTCGACCGAATCCGAATCACTAGAACGGCAAAGCGCGGCCAGCACATCGAGCCGCCGCCCCGGATCCCGCACGAACGGATTCGACTCGTCCCACGCGTAGCCGGCCAGGATCGCACAGACCATGCGCTTCACTTCCGGCGATTTTTCCTCGTGGAAGACGACGTCCTGCAGTTCCCCCGAATACCATCGCTCGACGAATGCGCGGAACGTATCGATGCCCTTGCGCAGCGCGACGTCGTAATCGCGCTGCCAGTCCACCGCTTCGCCGCGCCATTGACGCTCGATCGCCTGAACCGCCAGCTGCGACGAGCGAAGCGCGATCGTGACGCCCGACGAGAAAATCGGGTCGAGAAATTCGCCGGCATTGCCGAGCAATGCATAACCCTCGCCATGCAGGCGCTCGACATTCGCCGCATAGCCGCCGATGTGACGTACCGGCATCACGAACGGCTTGTCGCCGACGAGGCGTGCGAGCGTCGGCTCCGTCTGCAGCAGTTCGCGCAGCCGCGCCTCGCGTTGCGCTTCCGGCACGTCGAGAAACGCCGCTTCCGCGACGCAGCCGACCGACGAGCGTCCGTTCGTGAGCGGGATCATCCAGTACCACACGTCGCGGCGCGACGGATGCACCGCGATGCAGATCTTGTTCCGGTCGGTCGAACCGGCCGGCAAGCGATCCTCGACGTGCGTGAAGATTGCCGCCCGCGTCGGCATGCGGGTCGGCGCCTCGAGGTCGAGCAGGCGCGGCAGCACGCGGCCGAATCCGCTCGCGTCCAGCACGAAGGCCGCGTCGACCCGATACGCATGACCGCTTTCGTCGACGACCTCCAGCCGCGGCCGCGCACCCGGCGTGAACGCCCGCACCGAGTGGCCGAAACGCACGTCGGCGCCCTGCTGTATCGCGCACCGGATCAACACGTCGTCGAACACCGCACGCTCCACCTGGTACGTGGTTCCCCAGCCCGCCGAGAATTTGTCGCGGAAATCGAACGACGACATCCGCTCGCGATGCACGAAATAGGCGCCGTTCTTGAACTGGAACCCCGCTTCGACGACCGCCTGCAACATGCCCGCCTCTTCCAGGTAGCACATGCTCTGCGGCAGCAGGCTTTCGCCGATGGAAAAGCGCGGAAAATGCTGGCGCTCGAGGACGAGCACCGAGCGGCCCGCCTTGCGCAGCAATCCGGCAGCGACTGCGCCGGCCGGGCCTGCGCCAATGATCGCGACGTCCACGCTGACCTGGTCAGGATTCAATTCATTCATGCTCGTGTTGCCCGTTTCGATTGATTGGGTAGGTTGAACTTCCGCGCACGCGTGCGCGATGCCATTTAAAATGGGCGCCCGAGAAATCACGCAGACCAACGAAGGGCCTATGTCGTCTTCCCGCACGCACGCCGCAACGTTTGTTCCGGAAACCGCATTCGGCGTCTGGTTCCTGCGCACGCACACCTGGGAGCATCACGTGCTGCGCGTCGCCATCGACGATCTGAAGCGTCTCGTCACGGCCCCACTGCCGCCCGCGCCGGTCATTCTCGACGCCGGCTGCGGCCAGGGGAAATCGTTCCGGCTGCTGCACGAGGCCTTCGCCCCCGGCAAGATCATCGGCATCGACTGCCATCGCGAATCGCTCGCCTGCGCGTCGGAGGCGGCCGGCCGCTGCGGCGCCGCGGTCGAATTGCACGACGCCGATTGCGCGCACTTGCCGCTTGCCGACGCGAGCGTCGACATCGTGTTCTGCCATCAGACCTTTCATCATCTCGTCGAACAGGAACAGGCCCTCGCTGAATTCCGGCGCGTGCTCAAACCCAACGGGCTGCTGCTGTTCGCCGAATCGACGGACGCCTACATCAAGTCCTGGGTCATCCGCCTGCTGTTCCGGCACCCGATGCACGTGCAGAAGAGCGCCGACGGCTACCTCGCCATGTTGCGCGAAGCCGGCTTTTCGTTCGAGCACCGAAACGTCTCGTTACCGTATTTGTGGTGGAGCCGCGCCAAGGACTTCGGCCTGCTCGAACGGATCGGCCTCTACCGCCCGCAGCCGGGCAAGCGCCGCGAAACGCTCGTCAACGTCGCCGCCCGCAAGCGCGCATGAACGACGCGCGCCCGCGGTGCGCCATAGCGGTGCATGCGGGCGGGCGTCGCGCGATGCGTGCCCGCGGTCGGCCGACGCGCCGTCAGTGCGCGTCGAGCTGAACGACGGTGCCCGACACCGAGATCGCGCCTGCGCTGCCGCTCACGCCGCACGTGTAGCTGGTCTGCGAATCGGAGCGATTGTCGTGAAACCGCGTCGTGACGTTGACGACCGCATTCGCGCCGCGTCGCTTCGCGTATTCGCGCAGCTTGCTCAACGCGTCGCCGAGCGCCTGCTCGCAGGCCTGCTGTTCCGCCTGCGTGCCTCGCGCGATCCGCGCCGACTCCGAACGCGGACCGAGATCGGACTTCACCGCCGGATGCGCCTGCGCGCCGAAATACAGCTTCACGCCGTTCGCGTCGGCCGCCGTGGCGGCCGGCGGGAGCGGCAGCGAACGCACGGTGGTGCCGCAACCCGTCAGCACGGCGGCAGCGATCAACGCACCCGCCAGATAGCCCTTACGTTTCATCGTTCTTGTCCTCATCTCTCGGTAACGAATTTCAATCGCCCTTCCAGGCGTCCAGCAACACACTCGCGCAACTGCCGCCGAAGCCGAACGAAACGGACAGCGCGCGCGCGATCCTTGCATCGCGCGATGTCCGCACGACCGGCAGGCCGCCCAGCGCCGGATCGAGCGCGCCGTCCACCGCCGTGCCGGCGATAAAGCCGTCGCGCATCATCAGAATCGTGTAGATCAGTTCGTGCACGCCGCTCGCGCCGAGCGGATGGCCGGTCATCGCCTTCGTCGACGAAAACGCCGGGACGTCGCCGCCGAACACGGCCGACAGCGCCTTCAGCTCCTCGACATCGCCGAGCGGCGTCGACGGCGCGTGCGTATTCACGTAGTCCGGCACAGCCCGCGCCTCCGCCAGCGCCGCACGCATCGCGCGCGCGATGCCCGGCGCGTGCGGCGTCGCCATGCCGGCGTTGTCGGTGCATTGGCCGAAACCGGTCAGCTCCGCGTAGATGCGCGCGCCCCGTGCCATCGCGTGATCGAGCGACTCGAGCACGAGGATGCCGGCGCCCGACGCGATCACGAAGCCGTCACGGCCGACGCCGTACGGTCGCGACGCACGCTCGGGACAATCGTTGAATCCCCCCGACAGCGCGCCCATCGCATCGAACATCAACGTCATGTTGTCGTGCAGCGCCTCGCTGCCGCCCGCCAGCACGACATCCTGGGCGCCCGCGCGAATCAGCTGCATCGCCTGCCCGATCGCGAGCGTCGAACTCGTGCAGGCCGACGACGGCGAATAGGCCACGCCCTCGATACCGAACGCCTGCGCGACGCAGGCCGATGCGGTACTGCTCATCGCCTTGGGCACCACATAGGGCGGCGTCCGGTCGACGCCGCGCGTGCTGGCGATCGCCATCGCGTCGTCGTAGGCGCCGATCGAGCCGATGCCGGAGCCGATGATCGCGCCGGCCCGCGGCGAGCGCAGTGCCGCCGGGTCGAGGCCTGCGTCGTCGATCGCCCTCGCGGCCGCGTGCGCGGCAAAGCGCGCCGTATCGCCCATGAAGCGCTCGTGCTTGCGCGCGAACGGCGGCTCTGCATCGACTGTCGCGACGCCGGCGACCTGGCTGCGGAAACCGCGCGCCTGCCACGCCTCGACGCGGCGCACGGCCGAGCGGCCGTCGCGCAGCGCGGCCGACACGTCGGCGAGCGCGTTGCCGAGGCACGACACGATGCCGAGCCCCGTGACGACCACGCGCGACGAGGCGCCCCGAGCGCGCGTCATGCGCCGGCGCGCCGGAAGATCAACGACGTGTTGATCCCGCCGAACGCGAAGTTGTTGCTCATCACGAACTCCGCGTCGATCGCGCGGCCGGCGCCCATGATGTAGTCGAGTGCGGCGCACGCCGGATCGACGTTCGCCAGGTTGAGCGTCGGCGCATACCAGTTGCGCTTCATCATCTCGATCGTCCACCATGCCTCGAGCGCACCGCATGCGCCGAGCGTGTGCCCGACGTAGCTCTTCAGCGAGCTGATCGGCATGCGCTCGCCGAACACCGAATGTGTCGCATGGCTTTCGGCGACGTCGCCGCGCTCGGTCGACGTGCCGTGTGCGTTGACATAGGCGATCGCCGACGGGTCGAGCGCGGCATCGCGCAGCGCCATCCGCATCGCGACCGCCATCGTCTCGGCGGTCGGCTGCGTAATGTGCGCGCCGTCCGAATTGCAGCCGAAGCCGACCACTTCCGCGTGAATCGTCGCGCCCCGCGCACGCGCATGCTCGTACTCCTCGAGCACCAGCGTCGCCGCGCCCTCGCCGATCACGAGCCCGTCGCGGTCGACGTCGAACGGCCGCGGCGTCGACGCGGCGGCATCGTTGCGCGTGCTCGTTGCATACAGCGTGTCGAACACGGCGACCGCCGGAGCGGACAGCTCCTCGGCGCCGCCCGCGAGCATCAGCGCCTGCTTGCCCGATGCGATCGCCTCGTATGCATAGCCGATCGCCTGGCTGCCCGACGCGCACGCGGACGAGGACGGCACGACACGGCCCTTGAGATCCCAGAACAGGCTGACGTTGACCGCCGTGGTGTGCGGCATCATCTGCACATAGCTGTTCGAGGTCACGTCGCGCATCGACCCGGTTTCGATCATCGCGCCGAACGCGCGGATCGGCTCGACCGACCCCGACGACGACCCGTACGCGACCCCCATGCGGCCATCCTTGATCGATTCGTCGCCGGCGAGCCCGGCGTCGGCGAGCGCGAGCTCGCTTGCCCGCACCGCGTACATCGAGACCGGCCCCATCGAGCGCGTCTTCTTGCGCGGATAATGCGCGGGCGGCGTGAAGCCCGGCAGCGGGCACGCGAGCCGCGTGTGCAGCGACTCGTAGCGATCCCATTCCGGTATCCGCCGCACGGCGTTGCCGCCGGCCTTCAGGCGCGCGTCGATTTCCGGCCACGTCTCGCCGAAGGCGGTCACGCCGCCCATTCCCGTTACGACGACCCGCTTCATCACACCATCCCGCCGTTGACCCCGATCACTTGCCGGGTGACGTAGGACGCGGCATCCGACATCAGGAAGCCGACCACCGACGCGATTTCCTCGGGCCGGCCGACCCGACCCATCGGCACCGTCTTCAATGCATGGTCGAGCGGCACGTCGTCGAGCATCCCCGTATCGACGAGGCCGGGCGCCACGCAATTGACCGTGATGCGGCGCGACGCGAGTTCGACGGCGAGCGCCTTGGTCGCGCCGATCAGGCCGGCCTTCGCCGCGCTGTAGTTGACCTGCCCGCGGTTGCCCATCACGCCGGACACCGACGCGATCGTCACGATGCGGCCGCCGTTGCGCAGCCGGACCATCGGCATCGTCAGCGGGTGGACGACGTTGTAGAAGCCGTCGAGGCCGGTCTCGATCACGATGTCCCAGTCCTCGTCGGACAGGGCCGGAAACGCGCCGTCGCGCGTCACGCCCGCGCTGCAGACGATGCCGTAGTAGGCGCCGTGCGCTTCGACGTCGGCTTCGAGCAGCTGGCGGCATGCGGCCCGGTCGCGCACGTCGAACTGCAGCACGCTCGCCGTGCCGCCCTGCTGCGCGATTGCATCGGCCACCGCCTGCGCTTCCACGCGGCCGCTGCGGCAATGGACCGTCACGGCAAAACCGTCGGCCGCAAGACGCAGCGCGACGGCGCGGCCAATGCCGCGGCTCGCGCCCGTCACGAGTACTCGCCGAGTCATGAGTTGAAGCTCCCTTCGATGAATGTCTGGAAGTCGTCCGGCTGATACACCTTGACGACGGCTTCGGCGCAGCAGGTGTCGCCGATGTGGATCGTGCATTCGTACGCGCCGTGCCCCGCTTCGCTGCGCAGCAATTCCTGCGCGGCGATCCGCAGCGTGGCGCCGGCGTCGAACGCCGGGCGATGCATCTTGTAGCCGCTCGTGCCGAGCAGCACGCCGGGCCGCGCGCGGCCGCCCGCACGCCTCGCCAGCAGGCCGACGTGCGCGGCAATGGCCTGCGCCATCAGCTCGATGCCGATCCATGCCGGCATCGCGCCGTCGCCGGCCGCATACCACGCGTCGGGGCGCGCCGTGGCACGCACGTCGATCGCCGTCTCCGTGCAGCGCTCGATCGCATCGAGCATCAGCATCGTGCCGCGATGCGGCAATACGTCGAGCACATCGCACACGGGAATATCGGCGGACGTCGGCGCTGCCGTTGGAGTCGATGAACCGGCCTGCATGTCAGCGCCCCAGAACCAGGCTGGCATTGCTGCCGCCAAATGCGAACGAATTGCTCATCGCGTATTGCCCCCGTCCGTCGCCGCCCAGGCGGCGCGACGTCCGTACGAGATCCAGTGACGGAAGGGCCGGATCGGCCTCGCCGTCCCACACGTGCACCGGCAGCGCGATGTCGCGCGCAAGCGCCAGCCATGCGAACGCCAGCTCGGTCGCGCCGGCCGCCCCCAGCGTGTGCCCCGTCAGCGGCTTGGTGCCGCTCGCGGGCACGCCGTCCGGAAACACGCGCGCCATCACGCGCGCTTCCATCGCGTCGTTGTGGCGCGTGGCGGTCGCGTGCAGGTTCACGTAGCCGATCGCGGACGGCGTCACGCCGGCGTCGGCGATCGCCTCGCGCAATGCCATCTCCGCGCCGCTGCCTTCCGGGTCGGGTGCCGAAATGTGGTGGGCGTCGCTCGATTCGCCCACGCCCGCCAGCCGGATCTCGCCCTCGTCGCGGCGCATCACGAACACCGCCGCGCCTTCGCCGACGTTGATCCCGCAGCGGTTGCGGCTCATCGGATTGGTGCGCGCCGGGCTGACCGATTCGAGCGACGCGAAACCCTGCATCGTCAGCTCGCACAGCGAATCCGCGCCGCCGACGACGACCGCGTCGCAGAGGCGCAGCCGCAGCAGGCGGCGCGCGGCGGCAAACGCCTTCGCGCTCGACGTGCAGGCCGTCGACAGCGTATAGGCCGGCCCGGCCAGGCCGAGGGCCGCCTTCACGAACGGCGCCGCCGTGCCGATTTCCATCTGCCGGTAGTCGAATGCGGCCGGCATCGCGCCGGTGGCGGCGCGATGCGCGAACGCTTCCTCGGCCGCCCGGATGCCCGACGTGCTCGTGCCGATCACGACGCCGACGCGGGCCGGCCCGTAGCGCGCCACCGCCGCCTCGACGGCGGACGCGACCTGCGCGAGCGCCGCCAGCAACAGGCGGTTGTTGCGGCAGTCGAAATGCGCGAGCGCGTCGGGCGGCGCGATGTCGAGCGGCGTCAATACGCGCCCGGCAAATGCGTCGCCGCCGTCGGCGGACGCATGCCCCATGCCCGGCGACACGCCGTCGCGCAACGCGCCGGCGATCTCGTCGACGTTGCCGCCGAGCGCATTGACCATGCCGAGCGCATGCAGATAAACCGATTCCTGCTTCATCAGTGGATTTCCTTGCGGGCTGGCGCGGCGAGCGGCGCGAACAGCACCGCGAACACGATCCCCATCGCGAGCGTCGTGCCGAAGCTGCGCAGCGCGGGCATGGCGCTCACGCCGAGCATTCCGAACGACAGCAGCGTCGTCGCGGCGGACAGCAGCACGCCGCTCCACACCGCGCCGAGATTCGCGGCGTCGCGCTGGCAGCCTTCGCGCAGGAACACCGCGTAGTTCGCGCCGACGCCGAGCACCAGCATCAGCGCGAGCCAGTTGAACAGCGTCAGCGGCACGCGCAGGTAGCCGAACACCGCGAGCGCGAGACCGATCGCGAATACGACCGGCAGCGTCGTCGCGATGCCGCCGCGCACGCCATAGCGCCAGCACAGCAGCGCGGCGACCACGACGAGCGCACCGGCCAGCCACAGCGCGCTGTCGACGCGATAGGCGCCGAACAGTCTCGATACGCTCGCGGCCTTGTCGACGAAGGTGACGCCGGGAACGCGCCGCGCGAGCGCCTCGAGCGACGCGAGGTTCGACGCGTCGACCCGGCCGGGAATCGCCAGCGCCGCATACACCGGCTCGCGCCCGTCGATCCGGCCCATCCACAGGTGGCGGAACGGGGTCGACCAGCGGGCCGCGAGCCATGCATCGACCGACAGCGTCGCGCGCGCGTCGCGCGCGAACGCATCGATCCACGCGTTGGCCACGTCGTCGCGGAAGCCGGCGTGCGCGAGCGTCGCCCGCAATGCGTCGCGATCGGCAAACACGCGCGCCGCCAATACTGCGCGATTGCGCGATTGCCGTTCGGCGGACGGCACGAACGCCGAGATCGACTGCAGGCCGCCCGCTTGCTGCGCGCCGTCGAGCGCGTCCAGCGCCGACGCCAGCGCCTCGGAACGCTGCAGCACGTGTTCCGGCGTCGGGCCCTGCACGACGAAGAACTGCGACGTGTTCGCCAGCCCGACCGCATCGCGAATCGCGCGCTCCTGGCGGGCGAGATCGGGGTCGCGCTGGATCAGCAGATGCACGTCGTCGTCGCTCGTCAGCCTGAGCCAGCCCGGCACCGCGACGAGCACGAGCAGCCCGGCGGCCAGCAGCGCGCGCCGGCCCCCCATCGCCGCCTGCCACCCCGCGAGCATGCGCGCGACACGGGCGAACAGCCGCGCCGGGGTGCGCTTCGGCGCATCGGTCAGCATCAGCGGCAGAAAGCCCAGCACTGCCGCGAATGCCGCGAGGATGCCGACCATCGCGAAGGTCGCGATCTGCTTGAGCGCCGGAAACGGCACCCACATCAGGATCGCGTACCCGAGCAGGCTCGTCGCCAGCGCGACGGCCAGCGCGGGACGCACCGCGGCCGCGCCGCGCCGCGCATCCCACGTCGCGCCGCTCGACAGGTACACGACGAAATACTGGATCGAATAGTCGACGGCCTCGCCGATCAGGCTCACGCCGAACACCAGCGTCAGCAGGTGCAGCTTGCCGAACAGCAGCATCGTCGCGGCGAGCGCGCAGACGATGCCGAACGCGGTCGACACGAACGCCAGCACGAGCAGCCGGGGCGAACGCAGCACGCCCAGCAGCAGCAGCGCAATCCCGCCCAGCGACACCGCGCCGATCACGTGCACCTCGCGTTCCGCGCTCGTGCGCGCCGCGTCGGCATGGAACACCGCGCCGGCGCGATCGACCCGCACGCCGCGAAAACCGTCCGCAAGCGCGGCCTCGGCGTCGGACGTGGCGTGCCGCACCGCCTGCTGCACCTTCGTCTCGTAGGCCGAGCCGTCGAGCGACGCCAGCACGAGCACGCTCGTCGCACCTTCACGATGGGACACCAGCATGCCGTCCTCGAGCGCCAGGTTCGATGCCGCCAGCGGCAGGCCGGCCAGCCAGTGCTGCAGCCAGCCGAACGGATCGTCGGCGACGGCGGTCGGCAAACCGTCGATCGGCGGGCTGTACAGCCGCTTCGCGAGCAGGTCGGACAACGGCGCATCGGCGCGCGCGAGCGAAGCGCGATCCGCGTCCGTCAACAGGCCGAAACGGGCCGGCTGATAGGTCGCCGCGATCTGCGACAGGTCGAACGGCGGCACCTCGACCGTCACCGAGCGGAATGCGCCGCTGCGCTCGAGCCGTCGGCCGAACGCCTTCGCGGCCGACTTCGCGCGCAGCGCGTCGGCGTCCGTGACGAGATACACGGTGCGGCCGCCCAGCGCGTCGCTCAGCGCATCCACCGCCTTCTCGGCAACCGGGTTCGCTTCGGTCGCGGGCAGCAGCGCGAGCAGATTGGTCTGCAGCGGCGATGGCCCGGCGAATCGCCACGCGCAATAGCAGGCGACGGCCAACGCGACCAGCAGCCATGCCGCCCGCAGCAGCCAGACCCTCGGGCGCCTCGCCGATACGGCGAGCGCGTCGCGCGCCGTCTCCATCAGCGGGCCTCCAGCCACGCGCGCTCGGCCGGCGCCGGCGCGTCGACGCGCGCCGTCCCGGCGAATTCGAGCGTCGTGACATTGCCGTTCGCGAACGTCATGCCGAGGGTCTTCAGGTACGCGCCGCCCGTCATCTGCAGCGTGCGGATCGCCTGCGCAAGCTGCGGCTGGTTCGGCCGCAGCGTCAGGCGCCAGCGTTCGGGCGTGCCGCTCGCGTCGACGTCGAACTGCGCGTACAGGCCCGACAGGTCGCCCGCCAGCATGCCGCGCATCATCCGCGACACCTGTGCGACGCCGCGCGCGTCTCCGCGCGCGCGAACGAGCTGCCCGTCCGCGCCGACTTCGCGCACGCCGCCGTCGGTGATCACGTAGGTCGCCTTGTACGGCGTGTCGATGCGCCAGACCACGCCCGACGCCCGGTCGAACAGCAGCGAGCCGGTGCTGACGAGCGGCCGCGTCATCGCCGCCAGCGTCTGGGTCTGCGTGAAGTCGGCGCGAATCGTGCCGCCGCGCGCCAGCCGCGCGGCGACCTCGGAGACGAGCGCCGGGTTCGCCCGATGCGCGGCCGTCGGCGGCGTGGCCGTGTCGGAGGCCGTTTGTGCGCAAGCGCCGGTCGCCACGATCATGCCGAACACGGCGGCCGCCCAGCGACGCTGCCAGGTCACGCCCATTGCGCCTCCACCCGCTCCGTCAACGCCGGCGGCGACACGAACTGCGTTTCGTGCGTCGTCGCATCGACCGCGAGCTGGACCGTATAGCCCTTCGTCAGGCGCTCGCCCGAATCGCCGTCGAACACTTCGTAGCCGATCTTCAGGCGATTCTCGAATTCGAGCAGCGTCGCGCGCACGCGAAGCTGCTGGCCGTAGGTCGCGGGCCGCACGTACTTCAGGTGCGCCTCGACCACCGGCCACAGATAGCCGGACGCCTGCATCGCCGGATAGTCGTAATCGATCGCGCGCAGCAGCGCCGCGCGGCCGCTTTCGAAATACTTCAGGTAATGGCCGTGCCAGCAGACGTTCATCGCGTCGACATCGTGAAACGGCACTTCGACGCAGGCCGTCGCCGTCGGCATCGTCCGGGTCGCGCTCATGCGGCCTCCGCGCCGATCGGCTCGCACGCCGCGATCCGCGCGGTCAGCGCGCGCAGCTCGGCCTCGAGCGGACGATCCTCGACGACGAGCGGCGACAGCCGGTTCACGTCGTCGACGAATGCGCGCAGCGACGCCGACAGCTGCGTATCCGGCGCGGCGCGCATGCGCAGGCGCACGGCCTGGACCGTCGCGAGCACGTGCGCGGCCGCGACCTGCTCGGTCAGTTCGAGCACGCGCAGGCAATCGCGCGCGGCGATCGTCCCCATGCTGACCTTGTCCTGGTTGTGCGCTTCGGTCGAGCGCGAGAAGACGCTCGCCGGCATCGTGTGCTTGAGCGCTTCGGCAGTCCACGCGGACGTGGAAATCTGCACCGCCTTGAAGCCGTGATTGATCGGCGCGCGCTCCGGCGTCGCGCCCGTCAGGTTGCGCGGCAGCCCGTTGCTGAACTTGTCGTCGACGAGCAGCGCGAGCTGGCGGTCCATCAGGTCGGCGAGGTTCGCGACCGCCGTCTTCAGCGCATCCATCGCGAACGCGATATGGCCGCCGTAGAAGTTGCCGCCATGCAGCACGCGCCCGCCGTCCGGATCGATCAGCGGATTGTCGTTGGCGCTGTTCAGCTCGTTCTCGACATCGCGGCGCACCCACGTCAGCGCATCGCACACGACGCCGATCACGTGCGGCGCGCAGCGCACCGAGTAGCGATCCTGCAGGCGCCGCCCCGGCAGCTCGTCGCGGCCCGCGAGGTCCGCGCGAATCCACGCCGCCGCTTCGGCCTGCCCCGCGTGCGGTTTGGCTTCGAACAACAGCGCGTCGAAATGCGTCGCGCGACCGTCGAGCGCGACCGTGGTCAGCGCGGTCAGGCGCGCGGCGATGCGCGTCAGGTTGTCGGCGCGCGCGAACGCGAGGCACGCCAGCCCCGTCATGACCGCCGTGCCGTTCATCAGCGCGAGCCCTTCCTTCGGCGCCAGCGTCAGCGGCTCCAGGCCGAGCGCGCGCCACACTGCATCCGCCGCGCGCTCGTTGCCCTCGAACAGCACCGTGCGCTCGCCCGCGAGCGCGGCCGCCACGTACGACAGCGGCGTCAGGTCGCCGCTCGCGCCGACCGACCCTTCGGACGGAATGCGCGGCAGGATGCGGTGGTTGACGAGGTCGGCCAGCCGCTCGAGCAGCGTGAGCCGCACGCCCGAGTAACCGTAGGCCAGCGAATTGAGCCGGGCAGCCACGATCGCGAGCGTCTGCTGCGCGTCGAACCATGCGCCCATGCCGCACCCGTGGTAGCGCGTCAGTTGCAGCGGCAGCGCTTCGACGAGCGCGGCCGGCACGTCGACCACGCACGCGTCGCCATAACCGGTCGTCACGCCGTAGACGGTCCCGCCGCTCGCGAGATAGTCGCGCAGCCAGGCCGCGCCGCGCTCGATGCGCGCGCGCCAGGCCGGCGCATCGCTCAGCGCGACGCCTGCGCCGCGGCACGCGATCGCGATCACGTCCTCGATCGACAGGTGCCGGCCGCCGATCACGACGGCCGGCATGGGCGCCGCGCGCGCGGCCACGGCGTCCGCCTCCCTCGTGTCATGCGCGGTCATGCGGACCTCCATCGGGGCGTGCCCAGAAATCGAAGAAATTGAACCATTGATACGGAGCCTTGCGGCAATAGTGTTCGAGCCGCGCCGCATAGCGCTGCGCCCATTCGGCGACGTGCGCGGCGCGGCCGCGGCGCGGCAGGTCGATGCGTTCGGCGAACGGTTCGAAGTACAGGCGGTATTCGCCGCCCTCCTTCAGGCAGAAGAACAGGTAGACGGGGCAGCCGAGCGCGTGGGCGAGCACGTAGGGCCCCTGCGCGAACGCGGCGTTCGCGTCGAGAAAGCGTGCATCGACGGTCTTGCCGGCGTCGTGCGCGGGCACGCGGTCGCCGACGATCACGAGCAGTTCGCCGGCGTCGATGCGCGACTGCATCATGATGGCGGTCTCGGGGCCGAAATCCGCGACCTCGACGAGTTGCTTCGCGAATTCCGCATTCGCCTGCGACAGCACGCTGTTGAAGCGCTTCGCGTGTTCGGTGTAGACGATCGCGGTGACTTTCGTATGCGCGTCGCGCAACGCCAGCGCGCGCGTCATTTCCAGGTTGCCCAGATGCGCGCCGATCACGAGCGCGCCGCGCCCGCTCGCTGCCAGCGCGTCGAACGCCGTGGCGTCGTCGAAACGCACCCGCAGGCGATCGGCGCGCCCCGACCACGCGACGAACTTGTCGAACCCCGCTTGCGCGAACGTCAGCATGTGGCGGTAGGCGGTGCCCCAGCCGGGCTTCGGCAGCGCGCGCGCCGGGCATGCGTGCCCGAGCCGCGCGAAATAGCCGTGCGACGCGACGCGCGCGGCTCGATGGGTCAGCACGAAGTAGCCGACGATCGGGTACAGCCAGGCGGACGTGATCCGCGTGCCGAACCAGCGGCAGCTGAGCGCGAGCAGCGCCATGCCGGCGCGACTGCCGCGCTCGGGCATGCGCCACCACGATCGCGCGGGCGTCTTCGCCGCCCCGCCGCGGCATACCCGCACGAGCCTGCGCGCGAGCAGCAGCGGCGCGCGCGCCAGCATCCCCGCGACGAGCCGCGTATGGCTCGCGCTGATGCGCACGTTGTCCCACAGCACGTCGAAATGCGACAGGCCATCGGCCGGATACACCACGCGCGTCGGGATCGTGCGGAACGCCAGGCCGCGCCAGTGCAGGCGAACCAGGATCTCGCTGTCGAAATCCATGCGCGTGGGCATCGACACCGAATCGATCAGCCGGCAAACGGCGTCGAGCGGATACAGACGGAATCCGCACATCGCGTCGGCGATGTCGAGCGACAGCGTTTCGATCCACACCCATACATGCGTCAGGTAACGGCCATACAAGCGCGCCTTCGGCACGCTTTCGTCGAACAGCGGCCGGCCGAGAATCACCGCGTCCGGCGCAGCCTGCGCGGCCGCGACGAACGCCGGCACGTCGGCGGCATCGTGCTGGCCGTCCGCGTCGATCTGGATCGCGTGCGTATAGCCGTCGGCGCGCGCCGCGCGCAGCCCGGCCATCACGGCAGCGCCCTTGCCGCCGTTGACGGGCAGGCGGACCAGCTTCATCCACGCGGCGTGGCGTTGCGCCAGCGCGGTGAGCGTCTGCTGCGTCGGCGCGTCGCTGCCGTCGTCCACCACGATCACCTGCAACCCGTGCACCGACAGACGCGCGAGCGTGCCGCCGATCGCGTCGCGATGGTTGTAGATCGGGATGACGATGCACGCGTCGACCGTCACGCCGCCTCCCCGTAGACGAACGTGCCGGACGTGCATTCGCGCTCGCCGCGCCGGAACGCGAACCGCACGCGCCGCCGCGCGGCATCGTGCGCGAGACGCAGCGCGAGCACCGCGCCCGGCGGCACCGGCGCCTTGAACTTCAGCTGGTCGATCGACCGGACCGCGCGCAGCGCGGGGATGTTGCGCATCGCAAGCCGCGTCGCCCAGTCGACCTGCACGACGCCGGGCAGAATCGGCAAGCCCGGAAAATGGCCGTCGAAATGCACGAGATCGGGCGGCACGCGCAACTCGGCATGCCATTCGTCCGCGTCGCGCCATTCGGCCAGCAATTCGAAACCTTCCGGCGTCGGCGCAAATGCGCCGGCGATCGCCGTCGCCGGCAGCTTCCCGCGCGCATCGAACGGCATCGCCACGCGAAAGCGCCAGTGACGCGGCAGCGCTGCCGGATCCAGATAGGCGCCGAGATCCCGGCGCAGCGCCGCGGCCACCGCGATGCGTCCGTCGGCCTCGAGTGCGGCGCGGCCCGCGTCGCTCGGCACGGCCACCACGCCGATCCGCGCGCGCGACGTGCCGTCGATGATCGTCGCCGTCGCTTGCGCGATGAACGGATGCGCGACGATGCGCGCCTCGACTTCCGGCAGCGAGACGCGCTTGCCGTCGAGCTTGACGATGCGATCCCGGCGGCCCGTCAGTTCGAAGCAGCCGGTGTCGTCGAAGCGGGCCGCGTCGTCGGTCCGGTGCCACGCGTCGTGGCCGAGATGCGCGGAGCGCACGCTCAGCGCGCCGTCGTCGCAACGCACCTCGATGCCGGCCATCGGTCGCCATGCCGACGTCAGGTCCTGTCGACGCCATGCGATGCCGCCGGTTTCCGTGCTGCCGAAGATCTCGAGCGGCGCCTCGCCGAATGCGTCCGCGTAGGGCATCGCGGCATCCATCGGCAGCGGCCCGCCCGACGAGAAGAACACGCACGGCGCCGGCGACAGCGCCGCGAACCCCGGCAGCAGCGGCCAGCGCATCAGTTGCGACGGCGTCGACACCACGATGCCGCCGCCATAGGCGGCCAGCCGATCCTGCAGCTGCAACGGTTCGAACGACAGCGCGCGATCGAATGCGCGCCCCGTCGCGAGCGGCCACAGAATCCTGAACAGCAGCCCGTAGATATGGTGATGCGGGACACTCGACAGCGTCACCGCGCCGCCGACCCGCGCGCCCCACTCGCGCTGCAACGTGCGGACTTCCGCATCGAATTGCGCCAGCGTCTTGCGCACTGGCTTCGCGCTGCCGCTGCTGCCCGACGTGTAGAGCGTGATGGGGGCGTCGGCGGCGATCGCACGGGCTGCGGCGGACGGCTCGCGCGTCCGGTCGCCGTCCGCGCACGCCGCCAGCGTGCGGTCGTCCAGCAGCAGGTCGTATGCCGCCGCGAGCTCGCCCAGATAACCGGGCGCGGCGCTGGCGGGAATGACCGTTTCGCATCCGCTCGCCGCGACGGCGAAGAACGCACACGCGAATTCATAGGGATCGTCGGTGCAGATCGCCACGCGGTGCGCGCCGCTGCATTCGATCGCCCGCGCCACCGCATCGACGCGGCATCGAAACGCCGCGAGCGTGAGACTGGCATCGCCGTCGCGACAGACGACGGCGCGGGTATCCGCGGCCGCGGACAGCAGCTCGTGCAGCGCGATCATGCGGTCGTCGCTCCGTGTCGGCGCGGCATCACGAACAGTTGCCGCCAGATCCACTCGCCCGCCAGCAACGCGCCGATCAGCGCATACGCGATCGCGCCGTTGTACAGCGACCACGCGTCGCGGCTCCAGCAGAGCGCGGTATAGACGGAGAACGCGCCGTTCAGGATGAAGTACGCGCACCAGACCTGCGTGACGCGCCGCGTGTACTGCACGATCGCGGGCCCCGGATCGGGATGGCTGACGCGCGCGAACCGTTCGATCATCGACGGACCGCGAACCAGTGTCGCACCGAACGCGGCCAGAAGGCCCGCGCTGACGCACGCCGGATACAGGCGCAGCAGCGTTTCGCTGTCGGTCACGGCCATCGCCAGCGAGATGCCGGTCAACGCGGCCGCCACGCACCAGTCCAGCCGCGAAAGCCGCCGGAGCGCCGCCGCGAGCGGGCCCTTGCCGACCCAGCGCTGCAGCCACAGCAGCGCCACCAGGATGCAACCGGCCTGACGCGGCGCCAGGCCGCGCCAGGCGAGCAGGATCACGAGCGGATAGGCGAGCATGAGCGCCACCCGCGCCGCGAAGGCCGCCCGGCGCAGCAGCGCGGAATCGGTCGCGCGATCGCGCGCCAGCGGGGTCATCGACCGCGCGCGAGCAGCGTGTGAACGGCGGCGATCACGTCGCCGACGGTGCGCACCGATTTGAATTCTTCCGGCTTGATGCGCTGCCCCGTCAGTTCCTGGAGCTTGATGGCGAGATCGACCGCATCGATGCTGTCGAGATCGAGTTCCTCGAAAAGATGCGTGTCGGGCGTCACGCGCGCCGGCTCGATCGCGAAGTTCTCGTTGAAGATGGCGCGGATACGCTCAAGGATTTCTGCGTCGGTCACGAGTCACTCCCCTTTTGCCATGACGGCTTTGTTCGATTCCTGGTTCGCCTGCTGACCAGCGATCAATGCCGCCAGCGTGTTGACCGAGCGGAAATGCGCGCGCGTGGATTCGTCGTTCGCGGCGATCGTCAGGTTGAACTGCTTGCGCAGCATGATCCCGACTTCCAGCGCATCGACCGAATCCAGCCCGATGCCGTCGGTCGAGAACAGCGGCGCATCGTCGTCGATGTCGTCGACGGTCATGTCGTGAAGGTCGAGCATGTCGATCAGCAGACGCTTAATTTGCAGCTTTAAAGTATCCATGTTGAAACAGGTGTTGGGTGATGTGCGTCTCGATGGCGTGCGCGATCCCGCGTGCCGCGAGCGACGACGACGTCGGCTCGCCGCACAGCCGGCCCGGTTCGATCGGCTCGAGCACGTCGATACGCATGCGAAACGCGCGCGGCGGCACGTGATACCAGCGCAGCGCCTTCGTGAACACCGGCGGATCGCAATCGATCAGCACCGGCTGGATCGGGCGATCCGATTGCAGCGCCATGTGCGCGAAGCCGCGCGAGAAGGCATGCAGCCGATTCGCGCCCGGGCTGCGCGTGCCTTCCGGGAAAATGATCATCGTGTAGCCCGCCGCCAGTTGCCGCGCGCCGGCCTCGACCAGCTCGATCGCGTCGGCATTGCTCACGTATTCGGCCGCGCGCACGATGCCCCAGAAGCACGGATTGCCCCAGTGCCCCCGCTTGACGACGCAGCAGGCCTTCGGCGTCAGCGACAGCAGCACCATCACGTCGAGCCAGGTCGGGTGATTCGCGACGACGATCGACGGGCCGCCGTCGCGCAGCCGCGGCGCGCCCGACACGTCGAGCGTCATCACGCCGATCCGCTGCAACACGGCGACGAGCATGCGAAAGAAATGATGAATGACGAACGTCACCGCGCGCTGACGCGAGCGCTTGTGCGGCCACAGCGCGCCGCCGACGATCAGCGCCAGCGAAAACGCGCAGCCGCACGCCGCGAAGAACGCGAGGCTGATCCCGGTTGCGACGAGACGCCAGCCGTAGTCAAGCCGCGCGGTCATGCCAGCTCCAGCGCCAGGATGCATCGGCGCCCTGCCACGCCGCATTCGCGCGCTCGGACAGGCAACGCCGGATCGCCGCGCTTTGCGTGCGATCCGGCGCGATGCCCGCCGCATCCCCCGCGACGGACGCGCGCATTTCGCACGTCAGGTGGCCGACGGCCGAACCGGCATCGAACAGGATCGCCAGCGCTTCGCTTTGCGCATCGTCGTCGGGCGCGCCGTACACCGGATCGGCGGGTTCGTGCGCGTAGACGAGCAGCACCGGCGCCGACGGCGCGGACGCACATTGCGCAAACGTCTCGAGCAGCGCATAGCCGAGAGTCTCGGGCCCGGCGGCGACCGCCGTGGCGGGGGACCGGTCGCCACGCGCGATGCCGAACACGCCGCTTGCGGCGTTAAGGACGGAAAGGCTGAATGCGGTGGGGGAAATCGGTTCCGCGGCACTGATGTCTTCGAGGATGCCGGTCGTGCGGGCCAGCTCGCCGTGACGAGAAGCGAACACCACGCGCAGCGCGCCATGCTCCCCGACACAGTCGTGGGCTGCCTGCAACGCGAGCCGGGACAACCGGCTCAGCCTGCGACGCACCATCGGATCGATAAATTCGACGCTCGGCATCCCCGTGGTCGAAATCGACGTCCATCTGGCGATTGGCATGGTCCAATGCAAATCGGCCATTGTTGTTCTCGTTGAGGTATTTTTTTGAAAGCGTCGTTATTTCGATATTCGCGCCGCCCCGCAGAATGCGCGCCGCTCCCGTGGATTCATTTGGCAAATCGCCGCAGACTCGTCAGGATTACAGAGTTCCCGAACACCACTGTGCGCGGCGGATTCTAACAGATACCTCGATGAAATCAACGAACGCCGCGTTGCCCACTTCTGCCTTTTAACCATGTTTAGCAAAGCCGATCGAATGTGAATGATTCACCATCGGCTCGACGATACGGCCGGAACACCCCGATTACACACGAACAGGAAACAGACCGCGGCCGGCGCGCATTCCGTTCATGCGCGAATCGAGGAGCAAAAATCGACCAGGAGGCCGAAATCAACTTTGCAAAGCGTCAATTCCCCGCACTCGCGTAATACAAGCGGGCAAGCGCCGCAGCGCGTCGACGCACGAACCTTATCCGATGACGATAACGGCATCGCTCGTGAAAACTTGAGGGTGCACCGCAAAAAAGTCCTAATGCGGGTGCGGGGGATTCACAGCGATGAAATTGGCCGAAGCGTTCCGATTAATAATATGAAGAATGAAAAGATCATCCAGGCTGCGTCATATTCCGCGTGAATGCTATTTGTATGGCAAATGAATGATTTTTGTATTGATCGGGCATGCCGCCGTGCGCACACGAAAGGAAGCGATCCACCACCCTTTTCTTGCCCGCATGCGTTCGGCCCTGCACGACGGCCTGCGCGCGAACACGCGATAATAGCCGGCAACAACCGACACCCACGCATGAAAAACGCTCTCCAGACTGCCCTCATCGGTGCGCTGCTGGCGCTGACAGCGCCCGGCATCGCTTTCGCCAAGCCGCTCGACGACGCGCTCGACTGCCATTCCAACGGCCACAAGTTCGTCGCGCCGCTGCTGGCCGCCGGCGACATCCGGCCGGAGCCGATGCACGTCGAGTCGAATTCGGTAAACGCGTTTCACACCGAACACGAACTGACCGCATACGGCTACGGCGTCTACGTCGTGCTCGGCTACCAGGCGGACGACCCGATCTTCCGCCAGGGCAGCGGCACGCCGATCGGTCAATGGGCGTACGGGGTCGTGGTGCGGGGCACCAAAAGCTCGGTCGAGGCGGCCGTGCGCAAGGCCGGCAGCGACGCGACCGTGAAGGCCGCGTTCCCGTTCCTCACCGCGATCGTCTGCGCGTCGGACTGAGTGCGCCGCGCGAGGGGCGCCAGCGGCCCCCGCCCGTTCACGCGCCCGTATACACCACGCGGTACGGGATGCCGACCTTCTCCCACTCGGCCGCCTCCTGGCTGAGGCTGTAGTCGGTCAGCGGATTCTGCTCGACCCAGGCGCTCGGCAGGCGCACTTCGTACCCACCCTTCTTCATCTGCGACACCGACAGGTCCGGCAGCCCCGCGTCGGTCCGGCGCCGGCACAGCAGCGCGGCGAGGCGCAGGCAGAACAGCAGCGGCCATTCGACCTCGCGCGCCTGCGACAGCTTGCCGAGCTTGCCCGCATGACCGAGCACGAGCGCCGCGAGGCGCGCCTGGTCGGTGCGCGAGAAACCCGGCATGTCCGCGTTGCTCGCGATGTATGCGGAATGCTTGTGGTACGAGCTGTGCGAGATCGACAGGCCGATCTCGTGCAGCGCCGCCGCCCAGCCGACGAACATCCGGCTTTCCTCGCGACGCTCGTCGTCCGGCTCCCCCAACTGGTCGTAGAAGCGCACCGCGAGCGCGGCGATCCGCTCCGCCTGCGCACGATCGACGCCGTAGCGGCGCGTGAAGCCTTCGACGGTGACCGCGCGCATGTCCTCATGCTGCGAGCGTCCGAGCAGGTCGTACAGCACGCCGAGACGCAGCGCGCCGTCGGTCGTGTCGACGTAGTCGATGCCGAGCTCCTCGAACACCGCGAGCATGATCGCGAGCCCGCCGGCGAGCACCGGCACGCGGTCGGGCTTCAGCGCGACGAGCTTCAGCCGGTTGACGTTCTCCGACTTGATCAGCGCGCGCTTCAGGCGCTCGAGCCCGCCGCGCGAGATGCCGTGCGTCACGCCCGGATCGTTGAAGCCGTTCGCCTCGACGAGCTCCGCGAGCGCGCGGGCCGTGCCCGACGAGCCGATCGCCTGGTCCCAGCCCGCCTTCTTGTACTCGCTCGAGATGATCTGGATCTCGCGCTTGGCCGCGAGCTCGGCCTGCCGCATCGTGTATTCGTCGACGTTGCCGGCCGGGAAAAACGCGCGGCTATGGCTCACGCAGCCGATGTACAGGCTCTCCATCACGAGCGGCGTGTAGTGCGAGCCGATGATGAACTCGGTCGAGCCGCCGCCGATGTCGACGACGAGCCGCTTGCCCGCGCTCGCGGGCACCGAATGCGCGGCGCCGGCATAGATCAGGCGCGCCTCTTCGCGCCCCGCGATCACTTCGATCGGGAAACCCAGCGCCGCTTCGGCCTCGACGAGGAATTCGCCGGCGTTCTTCGCGACGCGCAACGTATTGGTCGCCACCGCGCGCACGTGATCGGGGTGGAAATCGCGCAACCGTTCGCCGAACCGCTTGAGCGCCTCCCAGCCGCGCTCCTGCGACGCGCGGTCGAGCATCTTGTCGCGCGACAGGCCGGCTGCCAGTCGCACCGGCTCGCGCAACGCATCGACCGGATAGATCTGGCTGCCCGCCGGCGTTTCCTCGATGCGCCCGACGATCAGCCGGAAGCTGTTCGAGCCGAGATCCACGGCAGCCAGCAAGTGGGGGGTTGTAACCATCAGAGGGGGCTCCGTGCGCGCGCACCCGCAGCATCCGCACGCCGCGAGGCAGTCATTCAAAGGCGACATTTTAAGCGTGGAACGCTTGCCGGTGTCACGTTCGCCGGGCATGCACACCGCAGCATTGTATATAGGCGAAACTTTTATGAGACGAAAGGATTACGGCGTAGAATTTGCTCACGCATCACGCCAACCGTCATCAGCACGTCATCTCATCGTGAGAGTTTCCGAGCGTCCTTTCGAGTCATCGCCCGACCTGCCCCCTACTTTGCCGATGTCCGTCCGCTATCCGCTTCTGAACCGTGAACTCGGCATCCTCGACTTCAACGAGCGCGTGCTCGCCCAGGCAGCCGATCCCAATGTCCCGCTCCTCGAACGCCTGCGCTTCATCTGCATCACGAGCAGCAACCTCGACGAATTCTTCGAAGTCCGCATGGCCGGCCTGCAGGAGCAGATTCGCGACAATCCCGGCGCGATCACGCCCGACGGCATGTCGCTGCAACACGCGTACGATCTCGTCGTCGAGCGCGCGCAGCGGCTCGTGCACCGGCAATACACGATGCTGCACGACACGGTGCTGCCGGCGCTCGAGCAGGAAGGCATCTACTTCCACAGCAGCGACACGTGGAACGACGAGCAGACCGAGTGGGCGCGGCGCTATTTCCTCGACGAACTGCTGCCGGTGCTGACGCCGATCGGCCTCGATCCCGCGCACCCGTTCCCGCGCGTGCTGAACAAGAGCCTGAACTTCGTCGTCGAGCTCGAAGGGCGCGACGCGTTCGGCCGCCAGGCCGTGATGGGCATCGTGCAGGCGCCGCGCGCGCTGCCGCGCGTGGTGCGCATGCCGCACGCGCTGTCGGGCTTCGAACACGGCTTCGCGCTGCTGAGCTCGTTCATGCAGCGCTTCGTCGGCGAGCTGTTCCCGCAGCTCGTCGTGAAGAGCTGCAACCAGTTCCGCATCACGCGCAACAGCGAACTGTTCGTCGACGAAGACGAAATCACCAACCTGCGCGTCGCGCTGCAGGGCGAACTGCCCGCGCGCCATCTCGGCAACGCGGTGCGCCTCGAGGTGTCCGCCGACACGCCGCCGCACATCGTGCGGCGCCTGCTCGAGGAAGGCGGCCTCAGCGAGAAGGATTGCTACCGCGTCACCGGTTCGGTGAACCTCGTGCGGCTGATGCAGATTCCCGATCTCGTCGACCGGCCCGACCTGAAGTTCGCGCCGTTCAACGCGTCGATTCCGCCGGCGATCGCGAATGCGCCGACGATGTTCGACGCGATCGACGCCGGCGATGTCCTGCTGCATCACCCGTACGAAAGCTTCCAGCCGGTGCTCGAACTGCTGCAGCAGGCCGCGCGGGATCCGAGCGTCGTCGCGATCAAGCAGACGATCTACCGCACCGGCACCGACTCGCCGCTGATGGACGCGCTGATGGAAGCCGCGCGCAACGGCAAGGAAGTGACCGTCGTCGTCGAGCTGCTCGCGCGCTTCGACGAGGAAACCAACATCAACTGGGCGTCGCAGCTCGAATCCGTCGGCGCGCATGTCGTGTACGGCGTCGTCGGCCACAAGTGCCACGCGAAGATGATGCTGATCGTGCGGCGCGTCGTGCGGGGCGGCAAGGCGTCGCTGCGCCGCTACGTGCACCTCGGCACCGGCAACTACCATCCGCGCACCGCGCGCCTCTACAGCGATTTCGGGCTGATGACGGCCGACCAGAAGATCTGCGAGGACGTCCACCACGTGTTCCAGCAGCTCACCGGCATCGGCGGCGAGCTGACGCTGAACGAGCTGTGGCAATCGCCGTTCACGCTGCATCCGCGCATCATCGACGCGATCCGCGCGGAGACCGAACACGCGCGCGCAGGCAAGCGCGCGCGCATCGTCGCGAAGATGAATGCGCTGCTCGAGCCGTCGGTGATCGCCGCGCTGTACGAGGCCTCGCAGGCCGGCGTGAAGGTCGACCTGATCGTGCGCGGCGTCTGCGCGCTGAAGCCGGGCGTGCCGGGGCTGTCGGACAACATCACCGTGCGCTCGATCGTCGGCCGCTTCCTCGAGCATCACCGGATCTACTACTTCCACGCGAACGGCGCCGAAGACGTCTACCTGTCGAGCGCGGACTGGATGGATCGCAACCTGTTCCGCCGCGTCGAGGTCGCGTTCCCGATCCGCGAACGCAAGCTCAAGCGCCGCGTGATCCAGGAGGGCCTGTCGGTGTTCCTCGGCGACAACCAGTCGGCGTGGCTGATGCACAGCGACGGCCACTACCGGCGCCGCCGCGCGGGCAAGACGATGCGCAACGCGCAGCTCGGGCTGCTCGCGAAGTTCTGCACCTGACGCGCGTCGTGCGTGCCGCGCGGCTTCGCACCGCGCGCCCATAAAAAAAGCGCAGCCCGTGCAAGGGCTGCGCTTTTTGCTTATCGGCTGCTGCCGAACCGCGATCAGGCCTCGTACGCCGCCGGCTTCACGGTGACCGTGCGCAGCGCCGGGAAGCGTGCGGTGAACGTGCTGCCGCGCCCTTCCTCGCTCTGGATGTACAGGTGCGCGTCGTGCCGCTGCAGCACGTGCTTGACGATCGCGAGCCCGAGCCCGGTGCCGCCCGTGTCGCGCGAACGGCTGCGGTCGACGCGGTAGAAGCGCTCGGTCAGGCGCGGCAGGTCCGCGGCCGGAATGCCGAACCCGCTGTCCGTCACCGAGAACACCGCCTGCGACGCTTCGCGCCGCCACGACACGGCGATCCTGCCGCCTTCCGGCGTGTAACGGATCGCGTTGGTGACGAGGTTCGCGAACGCGCTGAAGATCTCCGTCTGCGCGCCGGCCACCGCGAGCGTCTCGTCGAGCGCGAACGAAATCGCGTGATGCCCGTTCGACAGCGTCTGCGCGTCTTCCCTCAGATGGTCGAACACCGCACGCATGTCGACCGGGCGATCCACGGCCGGCTTGCTTTCGCCCTCGAGCTTCGCGAGCACCAGCAGGTCGGTGACGATGTGATGCATCCGCGACGCCTGCTGATCCATCAGGTCGAGGTAGCGCGCGCGGTCCTCCTCGTTGAGCGGCAGCTCGCGCATCGTTTCGAGGAAGCCCGACAGCACGGTGAGCGGCGTCTTCAGCTCGTGCGACACGTTCGCGACGAAGTCGCGCCGCATCGCGTCGGTGCGCTCGAGCTCGGTGATGTCCTGCGTCAGCAGCAGCTTGCGATTCTCGCCGTACGGGAACACCTGCACCGCGAGCACGTTCTGCCGCGCGCCGCCCATCCCGTGCATCACGAGCGTCTCCTCGTAGTGCTGCGAATTCAGGTATCGGACGAAATCCGGATGCCTGACGAGATTCGTGATGTGCTGGCGCAGGTCGCGCTTCGCATCGAGGCCGAAATGCACCTCGGCGATCGCGTTGCACCATTCGATCTGGTCGCGGTCGTCGAGCATCGCGACGCCGTTCGGCGACGCCTGGATCGCCTGGATGAAGCGCGCATGCTGCTGCTCGACCTGGCGCACCTGCGCATGCCACTGCTTCGCGAGCTTGTGCAGCCGGTAATAGATTTCGCCCCAGATGCCCGGCGCGCTCGGCACTTCGCCATACACGGGCGCGTCGAGCAGCCGCCACAGCTGCTGCGTATGGAACGTGGCGAAAAAGCCCTGGGCGACCAGCATCACGACCGCGAACACGAGCCCCGCGGTCGGGCCGGCAAAGAAGCCGACCAGTACGCTGATCAGCACGAGCAACACGAGCGACACCAGAAAGCGCGCCCAGATGATGTTCATGATTCAGCGTCCGAAAAGTTGAAAAGCCTGGCGCGGCGCAGCGCGCACCGCTCGTGCGTCACGCGTGCTTCGCGAGCCGGTAGCCGCTGCCGCGGACCGTTTCGATCATCGCGTCGCAGCCGGCCGGTTTCAATGCCGCGCGCAATCGTTTGATATGCACGTCGACGGTGCGCTCCTCGACGAACACGTGGTCGCCCCACACCTGGTCGAGCAGCTGCGTGCGGCTGTGCACGCGCTCCGGATGCGTCATGAAGAAGTGCAGCAGGCGGAACTCGGTCGGCCCGAGATCGAGCTTGATCTCGCTGCCTTCCGCGTGCGCGGCCACCCGGTGCGTGGCCGGATCGAGACGCAGCCCGTTGATCGACACGACGTCCTCGGTCAGCTGCGGCGCGCGGCGGCGCAGCACCGCCTTGATGCGCGCCATCAGTTCCTTCGGCGAGAACGGCTTCGTCACGTAGTCGTCCGCGCCGATCTCGAGGCCGAGCACCTTGTCCTGCTCGTCGCCGCGCGCGGTCAGCATGATGATCGGGATATGCTTCGTGCGCTCGTTATTGCGCAGGTCGCGCGCGAACGCGATGCCGGACTTGCCCGGCAGCATCCAGTCGAGCAGCACGAGATCGGGCAGCACGTCGCTGATCAGGTTCGCCGCCTGCTCCGCGTTGTACGCGCGGATCGGGCAGTGTCCGGCATGCTGGAGATTCACCGAGATCAATTCGGATATCGCGGGTTCGTCTTCGATGACGAGAATGTTGCTGGGCATCGGCACCTCTTGGTTCGTCTCGAGCGCAGGCGCTCAACTGTTGGCTTCGCGATCGAGCGTGTCGCGCGGCTGGTGCCGCACGTCGGTGCCCTTCACGATATAGATGATGAATTCGGCGAGGTTCTTCGCGTGATCGCCGATCCGTTCGATCGCCTTCGCGATGAACAGGTATTCGAGGCCGACCGAGATCGTGCGCGGGTCTTCCTGCATGTACGACACGAGCTTGCGCACGAACGCGCGGAATTCCTGGTCGATCTCCTTGTCGTCCTTGACGATCTGCGCGGCGGCGACCGTGTCGAGACGCGCGAACGCGTCGAGCGCGCGGCGCAGGATCGTCACGGCCATCTCGCCCGACACCTTGATCTCGGCGATGTTGACCGTGCGCGCGATCGGCTCGTCGATCAGGCGGCGCACGCGCTTCGCGATCTTCTCCGCCTCGTCGCCCGCGCGCTCGAGGTTCGTGATCGTTTTCGAGATCGACATCAGGAGACGCAGGTCGCGCGCGGCCGGCTGGCGGCGCGCGATGATGTTGCCGCACTCCTGGTCGATGTCGACTTCCATCGTGTTCAGGATGTCTTCGTTCGCGATCACCTTCTCGGCCGCGTCGCGGTCGAATTCGTTGAGCGCGTGCATCGCGCCGATGATCTGCGCCTCGACGAGCCCGCCCATCTCCAGCACTTTCGACGACACCGCGTTGAGATCGGCGTCGAACTGGCTCGACAAATGTTTATCCGACATGGCTGTTGTTCTCCGTCATCAACCGAAGCGGCCGGTGATGTAGTCTTCCGTTTCCTTGCGTACCGGCTTGATGAAGATCTTTTCGGTTTCGCCGAATTCGATCAGCTCGCCCAGGTACATGTAGGCCGTGTAGTCCGAGCAGCGCGCCGCCTGCTGCATGTTGTGCGTGACGATCACGACCGTGTAGTCGCTCTTCAGCTCCGCGATCAGCTCCTCGATGCGGCCCGTCGAGATCGGGTCGAGCGCCGAGCACGGCTCGTCGAGCAGCAGCACTTCCGGACGGATCGCGATGCCGCGCGCGATGCACAGACGCTGCTGCTGGCCGCCCGAGAGGCCGTAGCCGCTCTGGTTCAGCTTGTCCTTCACTTCGTTCCACAGCGCGGCCTTGGTCAGCGCCCACTCCACGCGGTCGTCCATTTCCGAGCGCGTGAGCTTCTCGAACATCTTCACGCCGAACGCGATGTTGTCATAGATCGACATCGGGAACGGGGTCGGCTTCTGGAACACCATGCCGATCCGCGCGCGCAGCAGCGAGATGTCGCGCTTGGTGGTCAGCAGGTTCTCGCCGTCCATCATGATCTCGCCTTCGGCGCGCTGCTCCGGATAGAGCGCGTACATCTTGTTGAACGTGCGCAGCAGCGTCGACTTGCCGCAGCCCGACGGGCCGATGAACGCCGTCACCTTCCCTTCGGGAATGCTCAGGTTGATGTTCTTCAGCGCGTGGAACTTGCTGTAGAAGAAGTTGAGGTTGTTGACCTCGATCTTCGCATTCAGCGGCGCAAGCGGGCGGCCGTCCGCCGTGCCGTGCGACCCTGCGGGCGCCGCGACGCGTTCGATGGGATTCAGGTGGCTCTCTGCCATATTCATCGGATTGCTCCGCCGTTACTTTTTCGAGAAGATCGAGCGCGCCAGGATGTTGAGTCCGAGCACCCCGAGCGTAATCAGGAACACGCCCGCCCATGCGAGCGACTGCCATTCCGCGAACGGGCTCATCGCGAACTTGAAGATCGTGACCGGCAGGTTCGCCATCGGCTGGCTCATGTCGAGCGAGAAGAACTGGTTCGACAGCGCGGTGAACAGCAGCGGCGCCGTTTCGCCGGCGATCCGCGCGACCGCGAGCAGCACGCCGGTGATGATGCCGCCCACCGATGCGCGCAGCGTGATCTTCAGGATCATCCGCCACTTCGGCGTGCCGAGCGCGAAGGCCGCCTCGCGCAGTGCGTTCGGCACGAGCTTCAGCATGTTCTCGGTCGTGCGGATCACGATCGGAATCTGCAGCAGCGCGAGCGCGATCACGCCGGCCCAGCCGGAGAAGCGGCCCGACTTCGCGACCACGAGCGCGTAGACGAACAGGCCCACGACGATCGACGGCGCCGACAGCAGGATGTCGTTGATGAAGCGGATCGTGCTTGCGAGCACGTTCTTCTGCCCGTACTCGGCGAGGTACACGCCCGCGAGGATGCCGATCGGCGTGCCGACCAGCGTGCCGAAACCGACCAGCAGCAGGCTGCCGACGATCGCGTTCGCCAGGCCGCCGCCCGCCGTGTTCGGCGGCGGCGTCGAATCGGTGAACAGCTGCAGCGACAGGCCGCCGATGCCGAGGTGCAGTGTCGTGTAGAGGATCCACACGAGCCACATCAGGCCGAACAGCATCGCGCCGAGCGACGCGGTGAGCGCGATCGCGTTGGTGATCTTGCGCTTGCGCTGCAGGCGGCTGCGCATTGCGTCGAGCACGGCGCCGTCCGGGCCCGGGAAGTTCAGTACGGGCTCGCTCATTTCTTGCCCTCTCCTTTCTCGAGACGCAGCAGCAGCAGTTTGGAGATCGCCAGCACGATGAAGGTGATCACGAACAGGATCAGGCCCAGTTCCATCAGCGCCGACGTATGCAGGCCGGGCGACGCCTCGGCGAACTCGTTCGCGAGCGCCGACGTGATGCTGTTGCCCGGCGAGAACAGCGATACGTTGTCGAGCAGGTTCGTGTTGCCGATCACGAACGTCACGGCCATCGTTTCGCCGAGCGCACGGCCGAGGCCGAGCATCACGCCGCCGATCACGCCGGTCTTCGTATAGGGCAGCACGATCTTCCACATCACTTCCCAGGTCGTGCAGCCGATCCCGTATGCCGATTCCTTCAGCAGCACGGGGGTGACCTCGAACACGTCGCGCATCACCGATGCGATGTACGGGATGATCATGATCGCGAGGATCACGCCGGCGGCGAGGATGCCGATGCCGATCGGCGGGCCGGCGGTCAGCGGGCCGAGCACGGGCACGTTCTCGAACAGGCGGCCGATCGGCTTCTGGAAATAATTGGCGAAGATCGGCGCGAACACGAGCAGCCCCCACATCCCGTAGACGATCGACGGGATCGCGGCGAGCAGTTCGATCGCGATGCCGAGCGGACGGCGCAGCCACACGGGCGCCAGCTCGGTGAGGAACAGGGCGATGCCGAAGCTGACGGGCACGGCGATCAGCAGTGCGATCAGCGACGTCACGATGGTGCCGTAGATGGGTACGAGCGCGCCGAAGTTGTCGACCGTCGGATCCCACTCGGCATGCCACAGGAAGCCGAGGCCGAACTTCTGGATGGTCGGCATCGACGCGACGATCAGCGAGACGATGATGCCGCCGAGGAGCAGCAGGGTGACGATGGCGGCGAGCCGGGCGAGGCTGCCGAACAGGATATCCCCGAGGCGGCCCGGGGCGCGCTGCTGCGCGGGGCCGGCAGACCGGGAAGATGCGTACGAAATATCAGACATGGGTGCCTGCTTTTGAATGCCGGGCGCCATGACGCCCGGCCTTACCGCACACGCTGCCCGGCCGGCGCGACCGGGCAGCGAACCGCTGTGACGCTTACTCCGCCGCGACCGGCTTGCCGGCTGCGTCCGTCACCTTGGCCTTCCACTGCTTGCGGATTTCCGCTTCGACTGCCGGCGGCAGCGAGATGTAGTCGAGGCTGTCAGCCGCCTTCTCGCCGTTCTTGAACGCCCAGCTGAAGAACTTCAGCGTTTCCGCGCCCTGCTCCGGCTTGTCCTGCTTCGCGTGCAGCAGCACGAACGTCGCGCCGACGACCGGCCATGCTTCCTTGCCCGGCTGGTTCGTCAGGATCTGGTAGAACGACTTCGACCAGTTCGCGCCGGCAGCCGCCGCCTTGAAGGTTTCCGTCTTCGGCTCGACGACCGTGCCCGTCGAGTTCTTCAGCGCGGTGTAGACCATGTTGTTCTTCTTCGCGTACGCCCATTCGACGTAGCCGATCGCGCCCGGCAGACGCTGCACGAATGCCGCGACGCCGTCGTTGCCCTTGCCGCCCGTGCCCGTCGGCCAGTTGACCGTCGTGCCTTCGCCGACCTTCGACTTCCATTCGTCGTTGACCTTCGACAGGTAGTTCGTCCAGATGAAGCTCGTGCCCGAGCCGTCGGCGCGGCGCACCACCGCGACGTCCGTATCCGGCAGCTTGACCTTCGGGTTCAGCGCGGCGATCGCCGGGTCGTTCCACTTCTTGATCTTGCCGAGGTAGATGTCGCCGAGCACCGCGCCCGACAGCACCAGTTCACCGGCCTTCACGCCCGGCACGTTGATGACCGGCACCACGCCGCCGACCACCGTCGGGAACTGGAACAGGCCGTCCTTGGCGAGATCCTCGTCCTTCAGCGGGGCGTCCGAACCGGCAAAATCGACCGTCTTCGCGATGATCTGCTTCAGGCCGCCCGACGAACCGATGCCTTGGTAGTTGATCTTCGCGCCGCCGGCCTGCTGGTAATCGGCAGCCCATTTCGTATAGATCGGCATGGCGAAGGTGCTGCCTGCGCCCGTGATGTCGGCGGCATGCGCGGCAACGGCGAAAAGCGCGCCAGCCAGGCCAGCAATCGCGGTTTGCATCAATTTCATGAGACCTCCAGTGTGTGAGCGGATGACTACGGCACCGCGAAGGTTAGGGGCTGCTCATGACGGTAATGTGACAATCGATGAAACTGGCGTGACAGTAACATGACTACTTGAAAGGCGATCAGGCACCGTGAAATTCGCGTGTCGGGACGCGGCCCGCGGCGGGCGCGCGGGCGATGAAGCCCGGCGGGGAGAAGCGGCCGATGCAGGGAAAGGCCGTTGCGCCGGCAAGGCGGCGGCTGATCGGAACCTGTTTGACGCGGCAGGACGGCGCGATTGCAGGGTCGGAAGGGGTTGCCGTGCGGATCGCAGCCGCAGGCATCGTTGAGACGGTCACGGGCACCGGACGAGGATCCGATGCCGACGACCGACAGCGCGCCGGCGGCGGGCACGCCAACGCGTGCCGCCGCCGGTCGGTGTCAGGCGGTTGCGGCGCGCACCGCGTCGGCGATGGCCTCCGCATGGCGGCTCGCATCTGCCGCCTGCTGCGCCTCGACCATCACGCGCAGCACCGGCTCGGTGCCCGATGCACGGATCAGCACGCGGCCGCTGCCGGCCAGCGCCTGCTCGGCGGCGTCGATCGCGGAGCGGATCGATGCATGGCCCTTCCAGTCCGCGCCCGGCTTCATCCTGACGTTGATCAGCTTCTGCGGGAACAGCGTAACGCCTTCGAGCATCTGCGCGAGCGTGCGGCCGCTGCGCTTGAGCGCCGCCAGCACCAGCAGCGCCGACACGATGCCGTCGCCGGTCGTATGCCGATCGAGCGACAGGATGTGCCCCGACCCCTCCGCGCCAAGCTGCCAGCCATGCTCGCGCAGCTGCTCGAGCACGTAGCGGTCGCCGACCGCCGCGCGGACGAACTTCACCCCCTCGCGCTGCAAAGCGACTTCGACGGCGAGATTCGTCATCAGTGTTCCCACCGCCCCTTCGACTTGACCGTTAGTTGCGATGCGATCCTTGACCAGCACGTACAGCAGCTCGTCGCCGTTGAACAGCCGCCCGTTCGCGTCGACCACCTGCAGGCGGTCCGCGTCGCCGTCGAGCGCGATGCCGAGATCGGCATGATTCGCGCGCACCGCGCGCACCAGCGCGTCGGGCGCGGTCGCGCCGACACCGTCGTTGATGTTGAAGCCGTTCGGCGCGACGCCGATCGGGATCACGTCCGCGCCGAGCTCGTGGAACACGTGCGGTGCGATCTGGTAGGCAGCGCCGTGCGCGCAGTCGACGACGAGCTTCATGCCGCGCAGGTCGAACGCCGCCGGGAACGTGCTCTTGCAGAACTCGATGTAGCGGCCGGCCGCGTCGTCGAGGCGGCGCGCCTTGCCGAGGCCGTCCGACGGCGCGCATTCGAGCGGCTTGCCGAGCCACGCCTCGATCGCGGCCTCGGTTTCGTCGGGCAGCTTGTTGCCGTCCGCCGAGAAGAACTTGATGCCGTTGTCGTGATACGGATTGTGCGACGCGCTGATCACGACGCCCGCCGACAGGCGCAGCGCCCGCGTCAGGTACGCGACGCCCGGCGTCGGCATCGGGCCGGCCAGCATCACGTCGACGCCGGCCGCGGAAAAGCCGGCCTCCAGCGCCGCCTCGAGCATGTAGCCCGACACGCGGGTGTCCTTGCCGATCAGCACCGTCGGGCGCGCGCCCGGCGCGACGTCGGCCGAGCCGGCCAGCACCTTGCCCGCCGCATAGCCGAGCCGCAACACGAAATCGGGCGTGATCGGCGCCTCGCCGACGGTGCCGCGAATGCCGTCCGTGCCGAAATATCGACGTCCCATAAAGAATCTTCCTCCTGTTCTGACTTATCGATGCCGTGCGGCCCCGCGCACGGTAATCCAGACCTTCAGCGCGTCGACCGTCGGCGCGACGTCGTGCACCCGCACGATTGCGGCGCCCCGCTCCACCGCGCACAGCGCGGCCGCGACGCTTGCCGCGACGCGCTCCATCGGCGGCTTGCCGCCGATCACCGCGCCGAGCATCGACTTGCGCGACATCCCCGCGAGTATCGGGTACGGCCGGCCGTCGGGCCGCGCGGGCGTGGTGTCGGGCAGCGCGGCGAGCAGCGCGTAGTTGTGGTCGACCACCGCCTTGCCGAATCCGAAGCCCGGATCCACGCAGATTCGCTCCGCTGCGATGCCGGCGTCCATCAGGGCTTGCGCGCGTTCCGCGAGAAAATCGCGCACCTCGGTGACGACGTCGCCGTAGTCCGGCTCGTGCACCTGCATCGTCTGCGGCTCGCCGAGCATGTGCATCGCGCACAGCCCGCAGTTGCCGTCGCGCACGGCGTCGATCGCGCCGTCTTGCCGGAAGCCCCAGATATCGTTGATCAGGTCCGCGCCGGCGGCCAGCGCCGCGCGCATCACGGCCGGCTTGTAGGTATCGACCGACAGCGGCACGTTCAGCGGGCGCAGCGCGTCGATCAGCGGGATCACGCGCGCGAGCTCCTCGTCGAGCGGCACCGGCGGCGCGCCCGGGCGGGTCGATTCGCCGCCGATGTCGAGGATGTCGGCGCCGTCGGCGAGCATCTGCTCGGCCTGGCGCAGCGCATCTTCGCGGGCGAGGAAGCGGCCGCCGTCGGAAAACGAATCGGGTGTCGCGTTGAGGATGCCCATCACGAGCGGGCGTTCGAACGTCAGCGTGAAGCGGCCGCACTGGAGCGGCGCGGGAATGAATGCGGAGGAAGCGGGATCGGACACGAGCGACTGGGGTGAATGAATGCAAAACGGGCCGGTGTGAAGCCACACCAGCCCGTGAACGGTACAACAGCGGAACTTATGCCGGCGAAGCAGGCGCCGGTGCGTTGCCCGGCTTGACTTCGGTGCCGCTGCCACCCGACGACGCATCGCCGCCGACAGCCGGCGAGCTCTTCGGCGAGCGCGGCGGACGGCCTTCCATGATGTCGTTGATCTGGTCGGCGTCGATCGTCTCCCACTCCATCAGCGCGGCGGTCATCGCTTCGACCTTGTCGCGGTTCTCTTCCAGCAAGCGGCGAGCGAGGTTGTACTGCTCGTCGAGCACGCGGCGGATTTCCCCGTCGACCTTCTGCTGCGTCGCTTCCGAGATCGTACGCGTGAAGCCGCGGCCGAACGGGCCGTTGTCGCTCTCGTCGTCGACGTACACCATCGGGCCAAGCGCATCGGTCATGCCGAAGCGAGCCACCATGGCACGCGCCGTCTGCGTCGCCTTGTTGAAGTCGTCCGACGCGCCGGTGCTGACCAGGTTCATGAACAGCTCTTCGGCGACACGGCCACCGAACAGGATCGCCAGGCGATCCATCAGGTAATCCTTCGAATACGTCTCGTTGTCGTGCTCCGGCAGCTGCCACGTCACGCCCAGCGCACGGCCGCGCGGGATGATCGTGACCTTGTGCACCGGGTCGGCCTTCGGCAGCAGCTTCGCGATCACCGCGTGGCCCGACTCGTGGTACGCGGTCGCGCGCTTCGCTTCCTCGCGGATCACGGCCGACTTGCGCTCCGGACCCATGAAGATCTTGTCCTTCGCGTCCTCGAAGTCCTGCATCTCGACGATCCGCTTGCCGCGACGCGCGGCGAACAGCGCCGCCTCGTTCACGAGGTTCGCGAGATCCGCGCCCGAGAAGCCCGGCGTGCCGCGCGCGATGACTGCCGCGTCGACGTCGTTCGCGATCGGCACCTTGCGCAGGTGCACGCGCATGATCTGCTCGCGGCCGCGGATGTCCGGCAGGCCGACGTAGACCTGGCGGTCGAAACGGCCCGGACGCAGCAGCGCCTTGTCGAGCACGTCCGAGCGGTTGGTCGCGGCGATCACGATCACGCCCGAATTCGCTTCGAAGCCGTCCATCTCGACGAGCATCTGGTTCAGCGTCTGCTCGCGCTCATCGTTGCCGCCGCCCATGCCGGCGCCACGATGGCGGCCGACCGCGTCGATTTCGTCGATGAACACGATGCACGGCGCATGCTTCTTCGCCTGCTCGAACATGTCACGCACACGGGCCGCGCCGACGCCGACGAACATTTCGACGAAGTCGGAACCCGAGATGCTGAAGAACGGCACCTTCGCTTCGCCCGCGATCGCGCGAGCCAGCAGCGTCTTGCCGGTACCCGGGGGGCCGACGAGCAGCACGCCGCGCGGAATGCGACCGCCCAGCTTCTGGAATTTCTGCGGATCGCGCAGGAAGTCGACCAGCTCGGACACTTCTTCCTTCGCTTCGTCGCAGCCCGCGACGTCGGAGAAGTTGACCGCGTTGTTGTTCTCGTCGATCAGCCGCGCACGCGATTTGCCGAACGAGAACGCGCCGCCTTTGCCGCCGCCCTGCATCTGCCGCATCATGTAGAACCAGAAGCCGATGATCAGGATCGTCGGCCCGAGGTAGTACAGCGCGGACATCAGCGCGTTCGGCTCGTCGTCGGCCTTGCCGCTGACCTGCACGCCATACTTCATCAGATCGCCGACCATCCAGATGTCGCCGGGCGACACGATCTGGTATTTCTGGCCATCAGCCGGAGTGACGGTGAGGTTGCGCCCCTGCACGACGACAGTCTTGACCTTGCCGTTCTTGGCGTCGTCCATGAACTGCGAATAGGACACGCCTTCCTGGACGCGGGGCTTGTCGAACTGCTTGAACACCGTAAACAGCACCAGTGCGATCACCAGCCACACTGCTGCCTTCGAAAACATATTGTTGTTCAAAGCACCACTCCTTCACTCGTAGACGAGCGCCTACATTTTCCTTGCGGCGCCCCTCGGTCATTCTAATCCAGTCCGACCACCCCCGCCATAAGCATTGACAACCGCTGCAATAGCCAACGGCTTGCCTGGCAAGGGCCGGAGCCCGTTTGCGGCCCCGGCTCCGCGTCAGCGCGGATGCTTCAGGTGCCGCCCCAAGATGAACGTTTCGGACGATTTGTCGCGGGACGCCTTGGGCTTGCGCGGCGCGACAATCTTAAACTGCTGTTTGAATTTCTCGACAATCTGGCTGTAGCCGCTGCCGTGGAAGCATTTCACCAGCAGCGCGCCATCCGGCTTCAGGTGATTCTGCGCGAAATCGAGCGCGAGATCGCACACGTGCTCGATGCGCGCCGCGTCCGCAGAGGCGACCCCCGACAGGTTGGGGGCCATGTCGGAAATTACAAGGTCCACCGGCCGGCCTTCGAGCAGGGCCTCCAGCTGATGCAGCACCTCGTCCTCGCGAAAGTCGCCCTGGATGAAATTCACGTCGGCGATCGGCTCCATCGGCAGCATGTCGAGCGCGACGATCGTGCCGTCGATCCCGCCTTCGCGCGTCGCGTCGCGCTTCTTGCCCTGCGCGAGCTTGTTGCGCGCGTACTGGCTCCAGCTGCCCGGCGCCGCGCCGAGGTCGACGATCACCTGGCCCGGACGGATCAGCTTGTCCTGCTCGTCGATTTCCTTCAGCTTGTACGCGGCGCGCGCGCGATAGCCTTCCCGCTGCGCCATTTTGACGTACGGATCGTTGATGTGGTCGTGCAGCCAGTGCTGGTTAAAGCGATTCTTTGCCATTCGAGAGAGAGATTGCTGCCATTTGCTTCGTGAAGCCGCGCTTTTGGCGGATAATACGCGTCTTCTTCGCGCGGCTGAGGCCCACCCAGGCCCAAGCCGCGATTTTACGTGGTTTCGGCGCGTGGCTGACGCGGCTTATGCCGGTGTTGCGCGCCCTTATTTTGAATTCGACATTCCATGCCCGCCCTTTCGCTTACCCCCGCCGAGCGCTCCGCGCTGCGCTCCCAGGCCCATGCGCTCAAGCCGGTCGTGCTGATCGGCGCCGAAGGGCTCACCGACGCCGTCCTGAATGAAATCAAGGTGCACCTCGCCGCGCACCAGCTGATCAAGATCCGCGTGTTCGGCGACGAGCGCGACGCGCGCGTTGCGATCTACGACGAGATCTGCGACCGCCTGAACGCCGCGCCGATCCAGCATATCGGCAAGCTGCTCGTGATCTGGAAGCCCGAGGAAGCCGCGCCGGCGCCCGTTCGCGGCCGCCGCGGCAGCGCGCTGCCGAGCGCGGGCGAAGCCGCCGCCGACAAGAAGGGCCGTGCGCCGCGCACCGTGAAGGTCGTCAAGGTGTCGCCGAACGCGAGCCCGGTGCGCCGGCCGAAGCCGACGAAGGTCACGGTGCGCGGCAACGAGCGCGTGACCGCGGGCGGCACCGTCAAGCGCGCGAAAAAGCGCCAGGCGAGCACCAAGCGGCCGTTCCAGGACAAGTAATCCTGCCGGGCGCGCAGCGCCTGCCTGCCGGCTCGCGCGATGCTCAGGCGTCGCGCGCCGGCATTTTCCAGATCAGCATCAGCCCGAGCACGCTTTCGACCAGGTAGAACAGGCTCGACACGCCGTGCAGCATCCCGAAGCGGCCCGCATAGGCCGAATGCGCAATGTCGGTGCCCGCTTCCATCGCGGCCACGCGCAGCGCGTTCATGAACGGCTGCAGCGCGAAATACCCGACCAGCACGCACCCGACCATCGCCGCGAGGATCCAGCGCACGCGGCGGTATTCGTCGCAGCCGCGCCGCACCTGCTGGTTCGACAGCACGAGCAGCAGCACGCCGCACACCGCGCCGAGGATCGCCTCGATGCGGAACAACTGGGCGGCGACCGAACCGGCCGTCATCCGCTCCAGCGAATTGAACAGCACCGGCGCGACCGCATACCCGATCGTCAGCAGGCTGCCGACCCAGACGGCCGACAGCAGGCGGAACACGCGATGCGGCATCGTGTCGCCCCGCTTCAGATGTAGCTGACCGAGATGATTTCGTATTCGCGCACGCCGCTCGGCGCCTGCACGGCCGCGACGTCGCCTTCGGACTTGCCGATCAGCGCGCGGGCGATCGGCGAGCTGATCGAGATCAGGCCGTGATCGAGGTCGGCTTCATCGTCGCCGACGATCTGATACTTGACGGTGTCGCCGGACTCGAGATCCTCGAGCTCGACGGTGGCGGCGAACACCACGCGGCCATCGGCATCCAGCACGGTCGGATCGATGATCTGCGCGGCCGACAGCTTCGATTCGATTTCCGCAATGCGGCCCTCGATGAAGCCCTGCTTTTCCTTGGCTGCGTCGTATTCGGCGTTTTCGGACAGGTCGCCCTGCGCGCGCGCCTCCGCGATCGCATTGATCACGGCCGGCCGCTCGACGGACTTGAGGCGCTGCAATTCATCGCGCAGTTGATCTGCGCCACGCTTTGTCAACGGAATGGTGCTCATAAACGGCTCAATCGCTAAAAACGGCTATAAAAAAAATCACCGCGATTAAGCGCATTCCCGGCTGGCCGGGAACGCCGCTTAATCGCGGCACGTGATGCTTCGACAGGTAACTGACTGCTTAGTTTAGGCGAGCGTGAAGACCTTGTAAATCATAGACTTCCAGGTTCTTCAGATAGCGCAAGCCTTCGACGGCCGCGCGCGCGCCCGACATCGTCGTGTAGTACGTGACCTTGTGCGCCTGCGCGCTCATGCGGATCGAACGCGAATCGGCGATCGCCTGGCGGGTCTCGTCGACCGTCGTGAAGACGAGCGCGATTTCGCCGTTCTTGATCATGTCGACGATGTGCGGACGGCCGTCCTTCACCTTGTTGACGACCTTCACCGGCACGCCGGCCGCTTCGATCGCGGCAGCCGTGCCCTTCGTCGCGACGATCGGGTAGCCGAGGTCGTGCAGCATGCGCGCGACTTCGACGGCCTTCGGCTTGTCCGCGTCCATCACGGTCAGCAGCACCGTGCCCGACTCCGGCAGGCGGGAACCTGCCGCAAGCTGCGACTTGAACAGCGCCTCGCCGAACGTCTGGCCGACACCCATCACTTCGCCGGTCGAACGCATTTCCGGCCCGAGCACCGGGTCGACGGTCGGGAACTTCACGAACGGGAACACCGCTTCCTTCACGCTGAAGTACGGCGGCTCGACTTCCTTCGTCACGCCCTGCTGCGCGAGCTTCTGGCCGACCATCGCGCGCGCCGCGATCTTCGCGAGCGGCAGGCTGGTCGCCTTCGACACGTACGGCACCGTGCGCGATGCGCGCGGGTTCACTTCCAGCACGTAGATGATGTCCTGCTTCGAGCCGTCCGCCTGCGGCACCTGCTGGATCGCGAACTGCACGTTCATCAGGCCGACCACGTTCAGCGCCTTCGCCATCGCGCCCGTCTGGCGCTTCAGCTCGGCCACGGTTTCCTTCGACAGCGAGTACGGCGGCAGCGAGCATGCCGAGTCGCCCGAGTGGACGCCCGCCTGCTCGATGTGCTCCATCACGCCGCCGATGAACACGGCGTCGCCGTCGCAGATGCAGTCGACGTCGCACTCGATCGCGTCGTTCAGGAAGCGGTCGAGCAGCACCGGCGAATCGTTCGACACCTTCACGGCCTCGCGCATGTAGCGCTCGAGGTCGCGCGGCTCGTGGACGATTTCCATCGCGCGGCCGCCCAGCACGTACGACGGACGCACGACGAGCGGGTAGCCGATTTCGGCCGCCAGCGCGAGCGCTTCGTCTTCCGCGCGCGCGGTGCGGTTCGGCGGCTGGCGCAGGCCGAGATCCTGCAGCAGCTTCTGGAAGCGCTCGCGGTCTTCCGCGGCGTCGATCATGTCCGGCGACGTGCCGACGATCGGCACGCCGTGCGCCTCGAGGTCGAGCGCGAGCTTCAGCGGCGTCTGGCCGCCGTACTGGACGATCACGCCGACCGGCTTTTCCTTGTCGACGATCTCGAGCACGTCTTCGAGCGTCAGCGGCTCGAAGTACAGGCGGTCGGACGTGTCATAGTCGGTCGACACCGTTTCCGGGTTGCAGTTGACCATGATCGTTTCGTAGCCGTCCTCGCGCATCGCGAGCGCCGCGTGCACGCAGCAGTAGTCGAACTCGATGCCCTGGCCGATCCGGTTCGGGCCGCCGCCCAGCACCATGATCTTCTTGTTGGTGGTCGGCTGCGCCTCGCACTCTTCCTCGTAGGTCGAGTACATGTAGGCCGTCTTGGTCGCGAACTCGGCCGCGCAGGTGTCGACGCGCTTGTAGACCGGGCGCACGTTCAGCTCGAGACGGCGCGCGCGCACGTCGGCCGGCGTCGCGCCGAGCAGCTTCGCGAGGCGGCGGTCGGAAAAGCCGCTCTGCTTCAGGTAGCGCAGCTCGTCGAACGTGAGCGACGCGAGCGTGCGGCCCGCGAGCGCCTTTTCCTTGTTGATGATCTGCTCGATCTGCGCGAGGAACCACGGGTCGATCGCGGTTTCCGCGAAGATCTCCTCGGCCGTCATGCCGATGCGGAACGCGTCGCCGACGTACCAGATGCGGTCCGGGCCCGGCTCGTGGATCTCGATCGCGATCTCGTCGCGGTCGGTCGACTTCTCGTCGAGACCGTCGACGCCCACTTCGAGGCCGCGCAGCGCCTTCTGGAACGATTCCTGGAACGTGCGGCCGATCGCCATCACCTCGCCGACCGACTTCATCTGCGTGGTCAGGCGCGAATCGGCTTCGCGGAACTTCTCGAACGCGAAGCGCGGGATCTTCGTGACGACGTAGTCGATCGTCGGCTCGAACGACGCCGGGGTCTGGCCGCCGGTGATCTCGTTCTTCAGCTCGTCGAGCGTGTAGCCGACCGCCAGCTTCGCCGCGACCTTCGCGATCGGGAAGCCGGTCGCCTTCGACGCGAGCGCCGACGAACGCGACACGCGCGGGTTCATCTCGATGACGACCATGCGGCCGTCCTTCGGGTTGATCGAGAACTGCACGTTCGAGCCGCCCGTGTCGACGCCGATCTCGCGCAGCACCGCGAGCGATGCGTTGCGCAGGATCTGGTATTCCTTGTCGGTGAGCGTCTGCGCCGGCGCGACCGTGATCGAGTCGCCCGTGTGCACGCCCATCGGGTCGAGGTTCTCGATCGAGCAGACGATGATGCAGTTGTCGGCGCGGTCGCGCACGACTTCCA
Source organism: Burkholderia stagnalis (assembly GCF_902830275.1). Taxonomy (GTDB): domain Bacteria; phylum Pseudomonadota; class Gammaproteobacteria; order Burkholderiales; family Burkholderiaceae; genus Burkholderia; species Burkholderia stagnalis. Next base: position 172,170 of record NZ_CADESW010000009.1, read on the forward strand.
TCTCGTATTCCTTCCAGCCGAGCAGCGACTCTTCGATCAGCAGCTCGCGCGTGGGCGAAAGATCGAGACCGCGCTTGCAGATTTCCTCGAATTCCTCGCGGTTGTACGCAATGCCGCCGCCCGAGCCGCCGAGCGTGAACGACGGACGGATCACGACCGGGTAGCCGCTGCCGCCGGTGGCCGCCATGATCTCGGCGTGCACCTTGGTCGCCTCTTCCATCGAGTGCGCGATGCCCGACTTCGCGGAACCGAGACCGATCTTGGTCATCGCGTCCTTGAACTTCTGGCGGTCTTCCGCCTTGTCGATCGCTTCCGGCGACGCGCCGATCAGCTCGACGCCGAACTTCTCGAGCACGCCGTGATGGTGCAGGTCGAGCGCGCAGTTCAGCGCGGTCTGGCCGCCCATCGTCGGCAGGATCGCGTCCGGGCGCTCCTTCTCGATGATGCGTGCGACGACTTCCCACGTGATCGGCTCGATGTAGGTGACGTCGGCCGTGTTCGGGTCGGTCATGATCGTCGCCGGGTTGCTGTTGACGAGGACGACCTTGTAGCCCTCCTCACGCAGCGCCTTGCATGCCTGCGCGCCCGAATAGTCGAACTCGCACGCCTGGCCGATGATGATCGGGCCGGCGCCGATGATGAGGATGCTGTTGATGTCTGTGCGTTTTGGCATGGCTTGAAAATTCAATAAGTAATCGTTGTCGTGGGGCGGCCGGCTGCGCTCAGCCCATGGTGGCGAGCGCGAGCTTCACCGAGAAGCCGATGAACAGCCCGCCCACGCTGCTCGCCGCACCCGCCGCGAGCCTGCGGCGGCGGCGGAAATGCTCGGCGAGCCGCGCACCCGCGAAGATCAGCGTGCTCAGGTACAGGAAGCTCGCGCACTGCGCGATCGCCCCGAGCACGAAGAACGGCAGCGCGGGATGCGGGAACGCCGGGTCGACGAACTGGATGAAGAACGAGATGAAGAACAGGATCGCTTTCGGATTCAGGAGGCTCACGAGCAGCGCCTTGCGGAACGGGCGCTCGCCGTCGACCGCGGGCGGCGCTTCGACAGCCGCGCCGGCCGGCGCGCGCAGCTTGCGCCACGCGCCGCGCAGCATGCCGGCGCCGATGTAGAGCAGATACGCGGCGCCGCCGTACTTGACGACCGAGAACAGCAGCGGGTTCGCCTTCAGCAGCGACGCGACGCCGGCCGCGGACAGCACCATCAGCACGGTATCGCCGACGAACACGCCGCAGGCCGCGCGATAGCCGGCCTTCACGCCGCGCTGCGCCGCGAGCGACAGCACGTACATCGAGTTCGGCCCCGGCAGCAGGATGATGAAGATCACTCCGAACACGTAGGTCCAGAGATCCGTGATGCCGAGTGCGTGACCGAACATGATGCGAGCCTCCTGCGCCTGGGTGAGCTTACGCGCTGCGCTGCTTCGCCGCGTCCATCAGCGCGGTGAAGCGATCGAACAGATAGCCGATGTCGTGCGGGCCCGGCGATGCTTCCGGGTGACCCTGGAAGCAGAAGGCCGGCTTGTCGGTCAGCTCGAAGCCCTGCAGCGTGCCGTCGAACAGCGACACGTGCGTCACGCGCGCGTTGGCCGGCAGCGAATCGGCGTCGACCGCGAAGCCGTGGTTCTGCGACGTGATCACCACGCGGCCGTCGCCGAGATCCTTGACCGGGTGGTTCGCGCCGTGGTGGCCCGTCTTCATCTTGAGCGTCTTCGCGCCGACCGCGAGGCCCATGATCTGGTGGCCGAGGCAGATGCCGAAGGTCGGCACGCCGCGCTCGATGAATTCCTTCGCGGCCGCGATCGCGTAGTCGCACGGCTCCGGATCGCCGGGGCCGTTCGACAGGAAGACGCCGTCCGGATTCAGCGCGAGCGCTTCGGCCGCACTCGCCTGCGCCGGCAGCACCGTCACCTGGCAGCCGCGCTCGGCGAGCATGCGCAGGATGTTGTACTTGACGCCGAAATCGTAGGCGACGACGCGGTACTTCGGCGCTTCCTGCATCCCGTAGCCGCTGCCGAGGCGCCATTCCGTCTGCTTCCACTCGAACGGCTTGGTGGTCGACACGACCTTCGCGAGATCCATGCCGGCGAGGCCCGGGAACGAGCGCGCGAGCTCGATCGCCTTCGCCTCGTCGTCCGAGCCGGCGAGAATGCAGCCGTTCTGCGCGCCCTTGTCGCGCAGGATGCGGGTGAGCTTGCGGGTATCGATGCCGGCGATTGCAACGACGCCTTCGTCGCGCAGGTAATCGCCGAGCGTGCGATCCATGCGGAAGTTCGACGCGAGCGTCGGCAGGTCGCGGACGATCAGGCCGGCGGCATGGACTTTCGTGGCTTCGACGTCTTCGGCGTTCACGCCGACGTTGCCGATATGCGGATAGGTGAGCGTGACGATCTGTCGCGCGTAGCTCGGATCAGTCAGGATTTCCTGATAGCCGGTGATCGCGGTATTGAACACGACTTCGCCGATCGTATGGCCTTCGGCCCCGATCGAATAACCACGAAAGACCGTGCCGTCGGCGAGTGCGAGCAAAGCGGGAGAAAAAGACGGCAACACGGGAGGCTCCTTGGGGAACACCCTGCTGCCGACCTGTTTACCCTGCCGCGCGAGCGCCGCGCTGCGTAGGCGCGCGCGGTCGCTCGCGGGACGCGGCCTGCGCTGTCGAGACGCGAACCCGGCGCGTGGCGCACGAGGCTTCGCGGCGTCGCCCGGCTGGCGGCGTGCGGCGGATGAACGGGATGAATGAGGTAGGCGCTAGGGTGCGAGGTTGATCAGCACAAACTTTCAAATTATAGCCTGAAAATGGCCTCATTTTCAATTGATAAGACGGCTCATTCAATCGACGAGGCGCGGCGAATCAGCCCCTTCCAGCCAACAGGAGCCGGCCCGGCGGCATGCGCCGCCGATGTTGCAGCCCCGTTTCCGCGGCCGCCCCACGCTCCAGCGTACCCCGCTATCGGCTCGCTTGACCAGTAGCAGGCACCCGCGACGGCCACACGTACCACACCGCGCTTGCGAGCTGCAGCGCCAGCAGCATGCCCCAGGCAGCCAGGTGCGCATCGGCCGGATAGCGGCCGTCAACCGCCGGCCAATGCGACAGCACCGCGCCGACGCCGATCTGGAACGCGAAGATCAGCACGAAGATCACGAGCGTGAGCGTCGTGTTCGCGCGGCCGATCAGGTGCGCCGGAAAATGCCCGGCCATCACCGCGTAGGTCAGGATGCCGACCCCGCCGAACATCCCGTATGCCGCCCACAGCACGCCCGCCGGCAGCGGCACGCGCGCGACGATCGCGCCCTGGGTCGCGACGAACAGCGCCATCCCGACGCCGCAGAACGCGTACACCGACACGCCGCGCCGCTCCAGCGCCCGCGCGGCGGCGCCGAACCCGACGCAGCCGGCCATCATCGCGAAGCCGAGCACCGACACGAGGCGCGCGGCGTGCGACGCGTCGAACCCGCCGACGTCGCGCAGGTACGGCCCGACCCACAGCGACTGCATCGCATAGAACACGCCCTGCGTGACGACCGAGAACGACGCGATCTTCCAGAACGCGCCGCTGGCGAGGATGTGCCACGTGCCCTTGAACTGGCTGACGAGGCCGCCCTGGTGCCGCGCCTGCGGCGCGTCGGGCGCGCCGAAGCCAATCGCGGCCGCGACGACGACCGTCATCACCGCCAGCCCGCCGCATATCGCGCGCCAGCTCGTCCAGTCGAGCAGCCACGCGAGCGGCGAACCGACCGCGACGCCGCCGAGCCCGCCGACTGCCATCACGAGGCCATTGACGAGCGGCAGCCGGCCGACCGGAAAGTGCTGCGCGAGCGCCTTGAACGCGGCGCCGAGACACACCGACACGCCGACGCCGATCAGCAGCCGGCCGGCCATCATCGTGCCGAGCCCGTGCGCGGCGCCGAACAGCGCGGCGCCCGCCGCGGCGAACAGCAGCGTCCCGGCCGTCACGCGGCGCGGGCCGTAATGGTCGAGCAGCACGCCGGCCGGGATCTGCGCACCCGCGAAGCCGAGGAAATAGAGACTGGTGAGCAGGCCGAGATCGGCGGCCGACAGCCCGAGTTCGTGCGTGACGAACGGCGCGAAGCCGAGATTGACGCCGCGAAACACATACGACACGAAATACCCGAGCGCGAACAGACCGAGCACCCTCACCTGCACCAGCGACATGACCTCTCCTTGCGGCATCGCGCGGCCCACGCGCCGCGCACAAACGAAAACGCCGTCACCTCGGTGACGGCGTTTCGTCGGATGATAAAGCATCCGGGCGTCGCGGGCAGCCGCTCGACGGCGGCCCGGCCTGCTTACTTCTTCTTGCCCTTGTGCGTCGCGGCAGCCTTTGCCGGCGCGGCCTTCGCCTTCGCCGCCGGCTTCGCGGCGCCCCGCTTCGCGCCGCGCGCGGACTTGCCGCCGGTGGACAGGCTCGCGCGCTCGATGTGCGCGCCGCCGGCCGACGTCGCGATCCGCTCCGGCCCCGGCTCCGCCGGCACCGAGCGGCCGACCGGCACATGCAGCACCAGCGCCTGGCCCGGCATCACGACATCGCGATGGGTGCGGTTCCACGCCTTCAGCTGGCCGACCGACACGCCGTAGCGGCCCGCGAGCGCCGCCATCGACTGCTTGCGGCGCACGCGGATCAGCATCTTGCGCGTGTCGGGCACGTCCGGCTCCATCGCCAGCGCGCCGTTTTCCGCGACGTCCGCGCTGATGTCCTCGTCATCGTCGTCGGCGCGCGGCACGACGATCGTCGAGCCCGGCTTCAGGCGCATGCCGGCCGGGATCTTGTTCACCGACATCAGCGTGTCCGCGTCGACGCCGATCTTCTCGGCGATCGCCGCCGGGCGCGCGCGCTCGCTGACCGTGTAGGTGGTCCACGACGACAGCGCGCCGCTGTACGACTTCAGGCCCTTCTCGAACGCCGCCGCGTTGTCGAACGGCAGCAGGATCTGCGGCTCGGTCGCGCCGAGGATCACCGGCTTCGCGAACGACGGGTTGAGCGACTTGAATTCGTCGAGCGGCAGGTTCGCGAGCTTCGCGGCGACCGACACGTCGATGTCGCGTGACGTCGTGACCGTCACGAAATACGGGTGGTTCGGGATGTCCGGCAGCGACAGACCGTACTGCTTCGGATTCGCGATGATGTTCTTCACCGCCTGCAGCTTCGGCACGTAGTTGCGGGTCTCGTTCGGCATCCGCAGGCTCAGGTAGTCGGTCGGCAGGCCGGCCGCCTGGTTGCGGGCGATCGCGCGCTGCACGTTGCCCTCGCCCCAGTTGTACGCGGCCAGCGCGAGATACCAGTCGCCGAACATGTCATGCAGGCGCGACAGGTAGTCGAGCGCCGCGCTCGTCGATGCGAGCACGTCGCGCCGCTCGTCCTGCCACATGTTGCGCTTCAGGTTGTACGTGCGGCCGGTGCCCGGCATGAACTGCCACATGCCGGCCGCCTTCGCGACCGACAGCGCCTGCGGGTTGAACGCGGACTCGATGAACGGCAGCAGCGCAAGCTCGGTCGGCATGTGGCGCGACTCGAGCTCCTCGACGATGTGATACAGGTACTTCTGCGAACGCTCGGTCATGCGCTGCACGTAATCCGGGCGCTGCGTATACCAGGTAGTCTGCATGTCGACGAGGTCGGTCTGCAGGTCGGGCATCTGGAAACCGCGGCGGATGCGCGCCCACAGATCGGAGTCGGCGCTGGTCAGATCGCCGACCGATTGCTTGTCGACGTCGACGGTTTCTTTGGCGGTGGCTGATTTGCGGAGGTAGGTGGATGCCGCCTGGGAATCGGCGGCGGAATTGGCGACAGGCCCCTGGCTCGCACACGCGGCGAGCAGCAGGACCAGCATCGCGCTCAATAGAAGTCGCATGAAAATCTCGGCGTCCGACAGCTGGAAATTGCAGGCGATACTACGGAAGTGCACGCTTCACGTCAATAAAAACACCGAAAACTCAGCGAAATCTGATATTTGGGGCAATTTTTACAGATTCCGGATGAGCTTTGGAGTCCTCCGGAAAACTTTTATCGGAAGCGGTTCTTCCACTCCCGTAGCAATTTGAATGCCGTGAGCCGATCCGGCACCGTTTCATGCAGCTCGGCTTCGAGCGTCGCGTGAATCGCCGCGCTGTCGGCGCGCATGAACGGATTCACCGCCCGCTCGTGCGCGATCGTCGTCGGCAGCGTCGGCACCCCGCGCGCGCGGCGCGCGGTGGCCTCGTCGCGCCACGCGGCGAGCGCCGCGTTGCCGGGTTCGCACGCCAGCGCGAAGCGGATGTTGGACAGCGTGTATTCGTGTGCGCAATGCACGTGCGTGTCGCCGGGCAGCGCCGCGAGCGCGTCGAGCGACGCGAGCATCTGCGCGGGCGTGCCTTCGAACAGGCGGCCGCAGCCGCATGAGAACAGCGTGTCGCCGCAGAACACGTGCGGTGCGGCGGCACCGTTTCCAGCCGATTGAAAAAAGGCAATGTGGCCGCGCGTATGGCCGGGCACGTCGAGCACGTCGAACGTGAGCGCGGGCGCCGCAAGCGTCACGCGGTCGCCGCCCGCGAGCGGGTGCGTGACCACGTCGATCGCCTCGCCGGCCGGGCCGTAGACGGCAAGCGGCGCCTCGTCCGGTTGGCTGGCGATGAGATCCGCGACACCGCCGACATGGTCGGCATGGTGATGGGTGAGTAAAATAGCGGTCAACCGCCAGCCTCTTTCGGAGAGCGCGCGGCGCACCGGGGCGGCTTCGCCCGGATCGACGGCGATGGCTTCGCTGCCGTCCGACACGAGCCAGATGTAGTTGTCCTCGAATGCCGGTACCGGCACGTATTTCAGCTCGTTCATGGGCGCGCAATCATCGCTATGTCTGACCGACAAATTATAGACTGGCCCGCCTGGACCGACTCGCCGCCCGGCCGCTACGTGCTGGGCTGGGAACAGGCGCAGCTCGACCGCGTCGTGTCCGACGTGTTCGGCTTCCATGCGCTGCAGCTCGGCCTGCCGCAGCTCGACGCGCTGCGCGAGAACCGCATGCCGTACCGCGGCCTCGTGCTCGACCCGGCAAGCGGCGCGAGCGCGCCCTATCAATATCCGTGGGCGCGCGAAGCGCACGCGCCCGAGCATGCGCCGGCCGGCCGCAGCACCACCTGGTGCGACCTGCTCGACCTGCCGTTCGAATCGCAGAGCGTCGACCTGATCGTGATGCCGCACACGCTCGAATTCACGTCCGACCCGCACCGCCTGCTGCGCGAGGCCGAGCGCGTGCTGATGCCGGAGGGCCAGCTCGTGATCACCGGCTTCAACTCGCTCAGCCTGTGGGGCATGCGGCAGTCGTTCGGCAAGATGGCGAACCGGCCGTTCGTGCCGGCCGCACGCGACCAGATCGCGTTCATCCGGCTGAAGGACTGGATCAAGCTGCTCGGCTTCGACCTCGAACGCGGCCGCTTCGGCTGCTACCGGCCGCCGCTCGCCTCCGATCAATGGCTCGCCCGCTACGGCTTCATGGAAGCCGCGGGCGACCGCTGGTGGCCGATCTTCGGCGCCGTCTACATGGTGACGGCCGTCAAGCGCGTGCGCGGCATGCGCCTCGTCGGCCCGATCCGGATGAAGAAGCCCGTGCTCGCGCCGGGCCTCACGCCGGCGGCCTCCCCGACCACCCATCACGAACATTCATGACGACCGATACCATCGACATCTATACCGACGGCGCCTGCAAGGGCAACCCGGGCCCCGGCGGCTGGGGCGCGCTGCTGCGCTACGGCGACCGCGAGAAGGAAATGTTCGGCGGCGAGCCGAACACGACCAACAACCGCATGGAGCTGATGGCCGTGATCGCCGCGCTCGAGGCGCTGAAGCGCGAGTGCAACGTGATCGTGCACACCGATTCGCAATACGTGCAGAAAGGCATCAGCGAGTGGATCCACGGCTGGAAGAAGAAAGGCTGGGTCACCGCATCCAAGACGCCCGTGAAGAACGCCGACCTCTGGAAGCGGCTCGACGCGCTCGTCGCGCAGCACCAGGTCGAATGGCGCTGGGTCAAGGGCCACGCCGGCCACCCGGAGAACGAGCGCGCGGATGCGCTCGCGAACCGCGGCGTCGAATCCCTCGCGGCCTGAGCGCCGCCCCGTTTCCCCTGTTTTTTCCCGACATGCGCCAGATCATTCTCGATACCGAAACCACCGGCCTGAACGCCCGCACGGGCGACCGCCTCATCGAAATCGGCTGCGTCGAGCTGCTGAACCGGCGGCTCACCGGCAACAACCTGCACTTCTACGTGAACCCCGAGCGCGACAGCGATCCGGGCGCGCTGGCGGTGCACGGCCTCACGACCGAATTCCTCAGCGACAAGCCGAAGTTCGCGGAGGTCGCCGACCAGATCCGCGACTTCGTGAAGGACGCCGAGCTGATCATCCACAACGCGCCGTTCGACCTCGGCTTCCTCGACGCCGAATTCGCGCGTCTCGGCCTGCCGCCATTCACCGAGCATTGCGGGGGCGTGATCGACACGCTCGTGCAGGCCAAGCAGATGTTCCCCGGCAAGCGCAACTCGCTCGACGCACTGTGCGACCGCTTCGGCATCAGCAACGCGCACCGCACGCTGCACGGCGCACTGCTCGACTCGGAGCTGCTCGCCGAGGTGTATCTCGCAATGACGCGCGGCCAGGACAGCCTCGTGATCGACATGCTCGACGACGATGCGGCCCACGGCGGCGCGGCGAACGGCCAGCGGGTCGCGCTCGCGTCGCTCGACCTGCAGGTGCTGGCCGCGAACGACGACGAGCTCGCCGAGCACCAGGCGCAGCTCGATGCGCTCGACAAGTCGGTCAAGGGCACCTGCGTGTGGCGCCAGACGGCAGCAGCCGGCGAAGCGTCGTAATCCACCCTCCGCCGCGCCGCGGCCGCGCGCTCACCCGCGCGGCTGCAGCGCGATGACCGCCATCCCGGCCAGCGCGAGCGCCGCGCCGGCCGTGTCCCAGCGGGTCAGCGCGACCCCATCGACCGCACGCAGCCACGCCAGCGCGACCGCGATATACATGCCGCCGTACGCCGCATAGGTGCGCCCCGCCGCGCTCGGATGCAGCGTCAGCAGCCACGCGAACAGCGCGAGCGACAGCGCGGCGGGCGCCAGCAGCCAGACCGGCCGGCCCGCCTTCAGCACGAGCCACGGCAGGTAGCAGCCGACGATTTCGGCCAGCGCGGTGGCGGCAAAAAGCGCCGCGACTTTCATCAGTTCAGGCATCTCCAATCCTCGTCGTTTCGGGCCGCCTCGCGAGGCCCGCGCGGCCCCGCCGCGCGCCGCCGATCATACCCGAGGGCGCCCCGCCGGACGGGCGTTTCGCGGCAATTTGCACGATCATCGCGCATCGTGCTATCATGTCGCCTGTTTCAACATTCAATCTCTGTCATTTCGATTTTGAGAGAAGTCCGTCCGCCGCTTGCGGCGCGTGGCTTCGACCAGAATCGCATCCACAGGAAAGCGTGCCCGAGCGGCCCGTTTTTCTCGTTTCGTCGCCCTTCCGGGGCGTCTGCCGCACACGCATCACGCGGCCCTTTCTTCATGAGCGCCTGTCGCGACGGCCCATCGGGCCCGCGTCGAAGCAGTCCCTTTTTCGCAGTAAGCGCTTAATGGCCTGCCCCGACGCGCCGCGTGCGATATCGCGCTCGCCGGCAAACCGTGTCGGACGGCCCGCCCGTTCCGGCGCAGTCAAAGGAGTGCATGACCTTGACCGCAACACACGTCAGCCCGACCGCTGTCTCTTCTTCCGCTTCGTCGTCCGGCGAGGCCCCGCTCGCCGCGGACGACATTACCGTCGTCGACCAGGGCCTGCTCAAGCGCGCCGTCAGCGCGATGGCCATCGGCAATGCGATGGAATGGTTCGACTTCGGCGTCTACAGCTACATCGCCGTCACGCTCGGCAAGGTGTTCTTCCCGTCCAGCAGCCCGTCCGCGCAGCTGCTCGCCACCTTCGGCACGTTCGCGGCCGCGTTCCTCGTGCGCCCGCTCGGCGGCATGGTGTTCGGCCCGCTCGGCGACCGCATCGGCCGCCAGCGCGTGCTCGCGATGACGATGATCATGATGGCCGTCGGCACCTTCGCGATCGGCCTGATCCCGAGCTACGCATCGATCGGCATCATGGCGCCCGTGCTGCTGCTCGTCGCGCGCCTCGTGCAGGGCTTCTCGACCGGCGGCGAATACGGCGGCGCGGCGACCTTCATCGCCGAATTCTCGACCGACAAGCGCCGCGGCTTCATGGGCAGCTTCCTCGAGTTCGGCACGCTGATCGGCTATGTGATGGGCGCCGGCGTGGTCGCGCTGCTGACCGCATCGCTGTCGCAGGAGGCGCTGCTGTCGTGGGGCTGGCGCGTGCCTTTCCTGATCGCTGGCCCGCTCGGCCTGATCGGCCTCTACATCCGGATGAAGCTGGAGGAAACGCCCGCGTTCAAGCGCCAGGCCGAAGCACGCGAAGCGCAGGACAAGGCCGTGCCGAAGGCGCGCTTCCGCGACACGCTGATGCGCAACTGGCGCGCGCTGCTGCTGTGCGTCGGCCTCGTGCTGATCTTCAACGTCACCGACTACATGGTGCTGTCGTACCTGCCGAGCTTCATGTCGTCGACGCTGCACTTCGACGAATCGCACAGCCTCGTGCTGGTGCTGCTCGTGATGGTGCTGATGATGCCGCTGACGCTCGCCGCCGGCCGCCTGTCCGACAAGGTCGGCCGCAAGCCGGTGATGCTCGCCGGCTGCGTCGGCCTGCTGGTGCTGTCGATCCCGTCGATGATGCTGATCCACGCGGGCACCACCGCGTCCGTGTTCGGCGGCCTGCTCGTGCTCGGCGTGCTGCTGTCGTGCTTCACCGGCGTGATGCCGTCCGCGCTGCCGGCGCTGTTCCCGACCGAGATCCGCTACGGCGCGCTCGCGATCGGCTTCAACGTGTCGGTGTCGCTGTTCGGCGGCACGACGCCGCTCGTCACCGCGTGGCTCGTCGACACGACCGGCAACCTGATGATGCCCGCGTACTACATGATGGGCGCGGCCGTGATCGGCATCGTGTCGGTCGTCGCGCTCGCCGAGACGGCCCGCCAGCCGCTGAAGGGCTCGCCGCCGGCCGTCGCGACGCGCCGCGAGGCGCACCAGCTCGCGCGCAAGCTGCGCGAGGAAGACGAAACCGGCGGCGACCTGTACGCGGTCGCCGCCACCGCGCGCGCGTAAGCGCCCCGCAAACGAAAGGCCCCGGCATTGCCGGGGCCCGATCGCACGGCCGGTTGCCCGGCCCGCACGCCCGACCGGCTCGCGCCGGCCGGGCGCTTTTTCATCCTTGCCGCTGCGTCGCGCTCATGCGTGCTCGCCGCAATGACGGCAGAAGATCAGCGCGCGCGAGCGCGACACCGCCGCTTGCGCGCCGCGCGCGGCGACGATCAGGCCGACCTGGCCGAGATTGAAATCGCGCTCGACCATCAGCTGCGTCAGCGCCGCCAGCGGCAGCACGACCGACGGGTGGTACAGGCTCGATTCGATCAGGGCTTTCATCATCGGCTCCATCAGGCAAGGCGGTATGCGATGGAGTGAATTCTAGGGATGGCCGACGCGCGGATAAATCGCGTGGAAGCGAAGTCACTTGTCGGCTACGGAAAACAATCGGCACGGCACTCGCCGGCAAGCACCCGTTGCGCGCCGGATCCGCTTACACGAGCGGCGTCTCGACGAACGCCGGCAGCGCCTCCGCACGCGCCGAATGCGCGGCGAGCGCCGGATAGCGGGCCGGATCGATGCGGGTGAGCGCCGGGAAGTCGGCCGCGACGAACTGCGTGAAACGCCATGCCACCGCGACCGTCACGTCGGCCTGCATCACGCGCGCGCCGCCGAGCCAGCCGTCCGCGCCCGCGACGCAGTTCTCCAGTTCGCCGTATGCGGCCTCGAGCTGGCCCAGCAAGCGCTCGAGCCACGGCTGGTGCTGCTTGTCGGCCGGGCGCTGGCTGAACTCGTAGATCACCTGCACCGACTTCTCCGCTGCCGCCAGCGCAAGGCCGATCGGCACCAGCGCGCGCAGCCGCGCGTCGGGCGCCTCGGGCAGCAGGCGGCGCTCGGGTTCGACCAGGTGGTCGAGATAGTCGACGATCAGGGATGAATCGAGCAGCGTCGCGCCGCTGTCGGTGACGAGCGTCGGCGCCTTGACGACCGGGCTGATCGCCTTGAACGTGTCGAAGTGCCGGAACACCGACACCGACTGGTGTTCGAACGGCAGGTCGAGCAGCTTCGCCGAGATCGCGGCGCGGCGCACGAACGGGGAATCCAGCATGCCGATCAGTTTCATCGCAAGTCACTCCGCTCGAGGGGACGGGACGACTGTAGCAGCGTCCGCGGCACGCGCCTAGCGGCGCACGGCCGTCGCCGGCAACCGGGTACAAACGCGGCCCCCGCCGCGCGGCAACAGTGACCATAATGCAGGTTCGCCCATCGCCACCGGAAGGTCCGCCATGTGGTATGCCCTCGTCGAACAGCAGCGCCAATGGCTGCGCGCGTGGCACGCGGCGACCCGGTCCGCGTTCGACGCATGGCCTGCCTCGACGCTGCCGCATGCCGCGTCGGCGTGGTACGCCGACCTGTTCGAACCCCTGCTCGGGCCCGCTGCCGCCCCGCCGCCGTTCGCGATCGGGCCGATCGGGCCGCTCACCGGCGACGCCGGCCGGCACGACGTCGCCGAGCAGGTCGTCGCGCAGACGCCGTTCTGCGCGCTGCGCCGGTTTTCCCATGACAGCCGCGCAACCCGCGCGGTGCTTCTGTGCGCGCCGCTCGCCGGCCACGCGGCCGTGATGATGCGGGAAACCGTCGAGACGCTGCTCGCGGACGGCGACGTCTACATCACCGACTGGGCCAACGCGCGCGACGTGCCGCCCGCCGCGGGGCGCTTCGGTCTCGACGAATATGTGACGATGCTCGACGGCTTCGTGGATGCGCTCGCGCGCGACGGCCGGCCGCTGCATGTGGTCGCCGTCTGCCAGGCGACGTTTCCGGCGCTCGGCGCGCTCGCGCTGCGCGCCCGGCGTGCGATCGCACCGCCGGCCAGCATCACGCTGATCGGCGGCCCGCTCGACGCGCGGGTCAATCCGAGCACGCTCGGCATCGCGGCCGCGTCGCACTCGCTCGACTGGTGCCGCCGGCACCTGATCGACGTCGTGCCGGCCGGCTTCGCCGGGCACGGCCGCCCGGTGTTCCCGACCTATCTGCAGCAGGCCGAGATCTCGATCGTCTACCCGCACCGCTTCCTGTCGCTGCTCGACCGCTACACGCAGGCGGCCTGCCGGCTGGACACGCGCGGGATGGCCGACGCGCGGCGCGCGCTGCACGAATACACCGCCCTCGTCGACATGCCGGCCGAGTACTTTCTCGACACCGTCGACATCGTGTTCCAGCGCGCGTGCCTCGCGAACGGCAACTGGCGCGTGCACGGCGTGCCGGTCGACCCGGCCGGGCTGCGCGGCACCACGCTGCTGACCGTCGAAGGCGCGCGCGACACCGTCACCGGCGCCGGGCAGACCCACGCCGCGCATGCGCTGTGCGGCGGCCTCGCGCGCGCCGACCGGCACCGGCTCGACGTCGGCGATTGCGATCACTACGGGCTGTTCATCGGCGCGCACTGGCGCGACGACGTGCATCCGGCGCTGCAGGCCGTGTTCGCGCAGGCCGAGGCCCGGCACGCGACGCACCACTGACCCCGCGTCACGCCGGCGCGCCGCGCGCCGCGTCGAGCAGCGCGCGCACCTCGTCGTCGCTCGTCTGCTCGAAATGCGCGTAGAACTGGCTGATCCCGAAGAACGACAGCGGATGCGACACCGCGACGAATGCGTCGGCCAGGTCGTCGAACTTGCGCTGCACGCCGGCCGGCGCGACCGGCGCCGCCGCCACCACGCGGGCCGGGCGGCGCTCGCGCAGCGCGAGCAGCGCGACGCGCATCGATGCGCCGGTCGCGATGCCGTCATCGACGACGATCGCGATGCGCCCTTCGACCGGCGCCGCCGGCCACGCGCCGCGATACAGCGCCTCGCGGCGCTGCAACTCGACGGTTTCGCGCGCGATCACGTCGGCGAGCTGCGCGTCCGACACGCCCATCGACTGGATCACCGAGCGCTGCAGGTAGATCGCGCCGCCGGTCGCGATCGCGCCCATCGCGAGTTCGGGGTCGTACGGCACGCCGAGCTTGCGCACCACCAGCACGTCGAGCGGCGCGCCGAGCGCGCGGGCGACCGGATAGCCCACCGGCACGCCGCCGCGCGGCAGCGCCAGCACCACGACGTCGGTGCGCCCCGCGTACGCCTGCAGCGCATCGGCGAGCTGGCGGCCCGCGTCCGCGCGATCGACGAAACGATCCATCACGATCCGCCCCTTCCGTTCGCCGGCGCCCGGTCGCGCAGGCGCCGCGATCACGCCGGCGTTACGTCAATGAGCATGGTGCATGCGTTGCGCCAATTCAAGCGCGGTAAACGGGGCGCGCGCACGGCCGGCGCGCATGATTCGGGGAGGCGTCAGAGCCCGCTTGCCTGCCGATACAGCCGCCAGAACGACTGCGCATAGGATTGCGCGAGTTCCGGCGCGCGCTGGAACACGTTCACCGTCTCGGCGTGCGCCGGTGCGCCGTCGGCGAGCGTCGTCAGCGCGACGTCGTCATCGACGATCACGAAGCGCGACGCGCCGGCGCCCTGCCGCGTGTCGATCGCGACGTCGATGCCCGCTTCCTTCAGGTAGCCCGCGCCGCTGTACTTGCCGGCGCGCGCCGGGCGCGCCAGCACGACCCGCACCTCGACGCCGCGCGAGCGCGCGTCGCGCAGCGCGGCGGCCACCGCCGGCGGCACGTGCGTGTACCCGGCCAGCAGCACGCGGCGGCCCGCCTGCCGGATCAGGTCGACGGTCGTGTCGGCCGCTGCGTTGTCATACGAAAAGTACGTGCCGACCGACGCGGCGTCGGACGGAATCGGGGTGGCGTGGGCGCTTGCCGCGCAGCACAGCGCGGCGAACAGGAAGGCGGCAGGTCTCATGGCGGGCGCCATTGTAGCGACGCCAATTCGCGTGGCAAGCGTACGTTTCAAGGCTGCTGCGCCGACGCAACACGGCACGCCGGCGGCCTGCCGAAACGGGCCCGGTCAGCTCGCCGCGACGCGCGCGAGCCAGCCCGTCACGCCATCGATCGAGCGGAAGTCGGCAAGGCTGCGCGCGGGCAGCGCCGGGTACGCGCCGGCCGCCATCTCGGCGAGCGCGCGGCCGGGGCCGAGTTCGAGAAAGGCCGTCGCGCCGGCCTCCACACAGCCGGCGAGGCACGCCGCCCATTCGACCGGCTCGGCGATCTGGCGCGCGAGCCTGTCGAGCCCGTCGGCCGCGTCGAGCACCGACCCGCCGTCGATCCCCGCGAACAGCCGCACGCCCGGCAGCGGCCGCCGCACGCGCACCGCGGCCAGCGACGCGCGAAACGCCGGCACCGCCGCCGCGAGCCGCGGCGTATGCGATGCGATCCGCACGCAGACCGGCGCGACGCGCAGCGCGCCGTCGCGCGCTGCCTCCTCGGCGGCGGCCTCGACATCGTCGCGCCGGCCGGCGATCACGTACGCGTCGCCGGGGTTCGCGATCGCGATCGCCGCGCCATGCGCCGCGCACAGCCGCGCAAGATGATCGCGCGACAGGCCGCGCACGAACGCCATCCGCTCGCCGCCGCCGCTCGCCGCGTCCATCGCGCGGGCGCGCGCATCGGCCAGGTCGAGCGCATCGCCCGGATCGAGCAGGCCCGCGACGCTCCACGACGCGATCTCGCCGACGCTGTAGCCCGCGACGCAGCGCCGGCGCGGCCAGGCCGCGTCGAGCAGCGCGGCGGCGGCGAGCGCCTGCAGCGTGCACAGGATCTGCGCCGCGCGGTTCTCGCGCAGCGCGTCCGGCGCGGCCCGGCGCACCCAGCTGCGCGGATCCTCGCCGAGCAGCCGCCCCGCGTGCGCGAACAACGCATCGGCCTGCGGCGCGGCGCCGGTCAGGTCGAACATGTCGGCGCGCTGGCCGCCCTGCCCGGAACACAGGATCGCGAGCGTCATCCCCAGGCCTCGGCGGGTTCCAGCGCGTCGACGAACACGCTCATCGCGAGCAGGTCGGCCGCGCCGCCCGGGCTCAGCCGCCGCGCGACGAACGCGCGATGCACGGCCGCCGCGCGGTTGCGCCAGCCGGGCACGCGCACGCCGCCGCGCGCGACGAACGCACGGGCGCTCGCCCGCGCGAAGTCGAGGCCGGCCTGCCCGCCCCGGTGCAGCAGGTTCGTATCGTCGAGCGCGGCGATCAGCGCGAAGCACGCATCGACGCGCGCGGCCTCCGGATCGCCCGGCACGTCGCGCGCCGCGCGGCGCAGCGCCGGCAGCCCGACGCGGTACACCGTGACGAAGCCGCCGGCCGCCTCGCCGCGCGCGCCGCCGACGCCGTAGCGGCGGCTCGCGCGCTCGCCGTGGCTGTCGGGCAGCCGTGGCCCGCCGAGTATGTCGGCGCCCCAGCGGCGCGCGACGACCGTGCCGAGCGACAGGCCCGGCGCCGCGCCCGGCATGCCGCGCCGGCCCGCGGCCGCGCACAGCAGCCCGAGCCCGAAGATCGCGCCGCGATGGGTGTTCACGCCGCCCGTCGCGGCGAGCATCGCGTGCTCGGCGCGCAGGCCGATCTTGCGCAGCGCGGCCATCTCCGCGTCGCGCGCGCCCGCATCGGCCAGCTCCGCGAAATACGGCGCCAGCACCGCCGCGCTGCGTGCGAACGTCGACGCGTCCATGTCCGCATGGCTGCCCGTATCGACCTGGCTGACGAGCCCGGGCTTCGGATAGGTGCCGATCTCGAGCAGCAGGCTGCGCTCGGCGAGCGCCCCGATGCGCTCGGCGCGCGATGGTGCGGCCGGCGGCGCGTGCAGGATCGCCAGCGCGCTCATTGCGCGACTCCGGCGATGAATTCGGCCGCCGCGCCGAGCGCGACGCCGCCTGCCGTCTTGATCGCGACCTCGGTCAGCCCGGCGTGCAGCTCGCGCCAGTTGACGCCCGCGCCGTCGTCGCGCAACAGCTCGCCGTCGATGCGCATCGGCGCGGCCGCGTCGAGCGCCGTGAGGCCGTCGAGCAGCGTCGCGGCCTGCGCGGCATCCGGCAGCGGAAACAGCACGTCGAGATCCGACGTGCCGGTCACATAGCGTTCGCCCGTCAGCGCCTGCCATGCGAGGCTGCCGAACACGCGGCCCTGCACGCCGCAGCGTGCGCCGAGCGCATCCAGCGCGCGCAGCGTCGGGCGCCATCCAGCGGGCGCGGCGTCGAGCACATCGGCGAACGCGGGCGGCAAGGCCACCGCCGCGAGCGCATCGGCGTCGACGCAAATCGCCACGCGCCGCTTGCCCGCCGACGGCGGCAGCGGCATGCCGAGCGGCACGCCGGCTTCGTCCGGCAGCGCGCGGCGCACCACGAGCGGCCAGCCGCGCGCCGCCCACGCGCGCACCCGCGCATCGCCGGCGAGCGCGGCGTCGCGCGCGAGCAGCGCCGCCCACCCCGCCGCCGTCAGCGTGACGAGCGCGTGGCGCCGCAGCGGCGCGTCAGTGCGCGGCACGCGCGAGTTCATACACGCGCTGCGCGACGTCGGCCGCGACCGGACGGCCGCGCGCCGCGCGCCGGTCGACGCGGTCGGCCGGCTTGTCGAGCCATTCGGCCACCTGCGCGTCGAGCCCGCGGGCCGGATCGAGCACCGCATCGACGGCGCCCATCTTCACGAGGTTGTCGAGCCCCGGCGCGAACACCGGCGTCGAGCGCGCCTTCTCCTTCAGCACGTCGAGCGGCAGCTTCGTCACGCGCGCCATCGACGGCAGGTCCATCACTTCCGGCTCGGCGCCCGGCACCGCGAGCAGCGCGCGGGTCGCGAGCGCGGTCGCGATGAATGCGCCGGCCGCCGTGTGCCCGTACAGCAGGCCGATCGTCCGGTGGCCGGCGAGGTCGGCCTGCATCAGGCACTTCGCGAGATGCGACAGGCCCTCGTTCAGGCCGAGCAGTTCGTCGCGCTTGCTCATCCGCTGGCTGTCGCTGTCGACCAGCACGAGGATCGGCGTCGCGCCGCCGCGTTCGAGCGTGGCGAGCACGTGCGACGCGAGCCGCAGCGCCTCGTCGATGCCGAACGGCAGCCGGTCGGCGACGCCGATCACGTCGATGCGCGTGCCGGCCAGTTCGGCCTGGCCGGACAGCAGGCCACCGTCGCGGACGATTGCATGACCTTGGGGAAACAGCGAGGCTAAAACGTCATCGAGCGTCATGCGGCGGCTCCTGGAGTTGGTCGGCCAGCGCGGCGAATGCGTCGTCGGGCATGCCGGGAATCGCGGCGGGCTCGGCCGCGCCAAGCGCGCGCCACACGTCGAGCGCGTCCGCGCACGCGCCGAACCGGTCGATGCGCGCTTCGAGCCGCGCCTGCTCAGCGCGCAGCATCGCCGCGTCGAACGCCGGCGCGCGGGCGATCAGATCGAGCGCCGCCGCACGGAATGCGTCCGGCGTATCCGCAACGTAGCGGTCCGCGCCGCCGATCAGCCGCCGGTGCTTGCCGCCCATCGTGCGCCAGATCAGCGCGCGGTCCTTCGCGTCGAATTCCTCGACGCCGCGATTGGTCTCGATCACCTCGGGCCCGGACACGCTGATGCGGCCCTGCTCCGACACCGCGAGCGCCGAGCAGCACGCGGCGAGCAGCCCGCCGCCGCCGTAGCAGCCCGCGCGCCCGCCGATCAGGCCGATCACCGGCACGCCGGCCGCGCGCGCGTCGACGAGCGCACGCATGATCTCGGCGACCGCCAGCTCGCCCGCGTTCGCTTCCTGCAGCCGCACGCCGCCCGTGTCGAACAGGATCAGCACCGGCACCGTGCCGAGCTCGCGCGCGGCGCGCAGCAGGCCCGTGAGCTTCGCGCCATGCACCTCGCCGAACGCGCCGCCCATGAAGCGGCCCTCCTGCGCGGCGACCAGCACCGGCTTGCCGTCGAGCCGGCCGCGCCCGACGACCATCCCGTCGTCGAACTGCTGCGGCAGGTCGAACAGCGGCAGGTGCGGGCTCGTCACGCGCTCGGCCGGGCCGAGGAATTCGGCGAAGCTGCCCGCGTCGAGCAGGCCGTCGATGCGCTGCCGCGCGGACGCCTCGTACCAGCTCGACGCGTTCGCGACGAACGCGGGGGCGTCGTGGGTCGCTTCCGTCGCCGCCTCCCGCCGGGCCGCTCCCTCAGCGGGCAGCGAACGAATGTGAGCGCGGGGGTCGTTCATCATGCCTCCCCCTCGATCGCGCGCACCGCCTGCGCGAGCCGCAGCGACACCATGTCGGGCCGCGCGCCGCCGTCGTTGATCGACAGCTTCAGGCCGCCCGGCGCGCGCCGCTCGACGAAATCGGCCACCACCGCCTGCCAGACTTCGCCGAAGCCGACCGCCGCGGTGCGGATGTCGATCTCGCACGCATTGCCCGGCAGCACCCGTTCGACCAGCACCTCGAGATTGCCGGACGCGACCACGCCGACGAGCGCCGTGGCCAGCTCGCCCTTCGCGCGCGCACGCGCGGTGAAGCGATAGCTCAACTGTTCCATTGCCGTGTTCCTTACCAGTTGCGGAACCGCGCCGGCGGCGCGTACAGCCCGCCCGACCAGTGCACGAGATCCTTGATCGAGCGCGCGGCGAGCCAGCGGCGGTCGGCGTCGAGCGGATCGATGCCGAGATCCTCCGGGCGCCGGATCACGCCGCGCGCGCGCAGCCGCTCGACCATCTTCCGGTCGCGGCCGCGGCCGACTTCCGTATAGCCCGCGACGCCGCGGATCGCGTGCTCGCGCTCGTCCTTGTCGCGGCACAGCAGCAGGTTCGCGATGCCTTCCTCGGTGACGATGTGCGTGACGTCGTCGCCGTACACCATGATCGGCGCGAGATCGAGCTGCAGCTTGTCGGCGAGCTTCAGCGCGTCGAGCTTCTCGACGAACATCGGCACGTTCTTGTCGCCGAACGTCTCGCCGATCTGCACGACCAGCTTGCGGCCGCGCCGCAGCGCCGCCGGCGTGTCGGGGTCGGCCTCCTCGCCGGCCTTCAGCCACGGCTCGCTCGGATGGCGCCGGCCGCGCGCGTCGCTGCCCATGTTCGGCGCGCCGCCGAAGCCGGCGATCCGCTCGGCCGTCACCGTCGACGAATGGCCGGACAGGTCGATCTGCAGCGTCGAGCCGATGAACATGTCGCACGCGTAGAGGCCGGCCGTCTGGCAGAACGCGCGGTTCGAGCGCAGCGAGCCGTCGGGGCCCGTGAACCACACGTCGGAGCGCGCGCGGATGTAGTCGTCCATCCCGACCTCCGAGCCGAAGCAGTGGATCTGTTCGACCCAGCCCGATTCGATCGCGGGAATCAGCGTCGGGTGCGGATTGAGCGCCCAGTGCGTGCAGACCTGGCCCTTCAGGCCGAGCTTCTCGCCGTAGGTCGGCAGCAGCAGCTCGATCGCCGCGGTGTTGAAGCCGATCCCGTGATTGAGGCGCTTGATCCCGTACGGCTGGTAGAGGCCCTTGATCGCGAGCATCGCCGTCAGGATCTGCGTTTCGGTGATCGCGGCCGGATCGCGCGTGAACAGCGGCTCGACGTAGAACGGCCGCCCCGCCTCGACGACGAAATGCACGCGGTCGCCCGGGATGTCGACGCGCGGCACCTTGTCGACGATGCGGTCGACCTGCGCGATCACGATGCCGTCCTTGAACGCGGTGGCCTCGACGACGGTCGGCGTGTCCTCGGTGTTCGGGCCCGTGTACAGGTTGCCGTCGGCGTCGGCGCTGACGGCGGCGATCAGCGCGACCTGCGGCGTGAGGTCGATGAAGTAGCGCGCGAACAGCTCGAGATAGGTATGCACCGCGCCGAGCGCGATCTTGCCGCCGAACAGCAGCTTCGCGATGCGCTGCGACTGCGGGCCCGAATACGCGAAGTCGAGGCGCTTCGCGATGCCGCGCTCGAACACGTCGAGGTGCTCGGGCAGCACGACGCCCGATTGCACCATGTGCAGGTCGTGCACCTTCGTGTGGTCGACGTCGGCGAGCGCCACCGCGAGCAGGTCCGCCTGCTTCTGGTTGTCGCCCTCGAGGCAGACCCGGTCGCCGGGCCGCAGCACGGCTTCCAGCAATGCCACGGCGTCGCGCGCGTCGACCCGCTTGCCTTGCGCGAACGGCGCGCCGGCCGCGAGGCGTGCATCGCGCGCGCGTCGCGCGTGATTCCATCCCGTCATAGCGTTATCTCCTGCCAAGCATGCTCGTGATTCGGTTCAGCGGCATTCTAAGCCGGCCGCCGCCGGCGATTGATGACGATGTCCAATGCGACTCAGCGGCCCGCGCGATGGATGCGGCATAAGGCCTGTTCCCGCCAATTGCAGGGGCTGGCCGTTATCAGCGGGAACAGGCCCTATGCGCCGACCAGCGCGCGCGTCGCGAAGAACAGCAGCGACGGCCCGAGCAGGCAGCCGACGCCCGTGTGGAACGTGGCGACCAGCGCGCCGTACGGCACGAGCCGGCGATCGGTCGCGGCAAGGCCCGCGCTCACGCCGCTCACGGTGCCCGCGAGGCCGCCGAAGATCATCGCGGAGCGCGGCGTCTTCAGCCCCATGAAATTGGCCGCGAGCGGCGTGCCGACCATTACGATGATCGCCTTCACGAGCCCCGTCGCGATGCTGAGCGCGATCACGTCCGAGCTCGCGCCGATCGCGGCGCCCGTGACGGGCCCGACGATGTACGTGACCGCGCCCGCGCCGATCGTCGTCATGCTGACCGCGTCGGTATAGCCGAACGCGCGCGCGACGCTCGCGCCGACGATGAACGGCAGCACGGTGCCGAGCAGCAGCGACAGCACGCCGACCAGACCGGCCTTGCGCGCCTCGGTCGGCTGCACTTCGAACGCGGTCGCGACGATCGCGAAATCGCGCAGCATCGCGCCGCCCATCAGGCCGACGCCGGCGAACAGCGGCACGTCGGCGATCCCCTTCTGGCCGCCGGTGAACGCGCCGCCGACGTAGGCGAGCGCGAGGCCGATCAGGATCGCGATCGCCGATCCGTGCACGCGGCCGAACGTCAGCTTGCGCGACGCGATCGACGACAGCCACATGATCAGGCCGACCAGCGCGAACGACGCGACGAGCCCGTTATGGGCGACGGTTTTTTCGAGCATCTGCAGCATGGCCGCCTCCCGTCACTGTTGTTCGAACTGGGGAACGACGGCGAACGCCGTGTCGTCGCGGCCGGTGCGCGCGAGCACCGCGATGCAGCCGGCGCACAGCACGGCCGCGCCGACCGCGGCGAGCAGCGCGACCGGCCCGCCCTTCAGCGCGGCGACGACGTTCTGGTTCGCGGCCATCGCGACGACCACCGGGATGTACATCGCGCCCCAGAAGCCGACGCCCGCCTCGGTCTCCTTCGGCAGCCAGCCGCGGCGGTGCAGGTAAAGGCGCAGGCAGATCAGCAGCAGCATCGCGATGCCGACGCCGCCGACATTGGTCTTCACGCCGATCGCGGCGCCCAGCAGGTCGCCGAGAAACAGCCCGGCCAGATGGCAGAACGCGAGCAGCGCGGTTCCGTAGATGATCATGAGTCGTCTCCAGTGTCTCCCGCGGCGGTGTGCCGCGGCCCCGGCGGCTCGTCGTGCGGGCGCGTTCTCGGGCGGTCGATGGGATGATGCGGTTTCGGGCGCGCGCCCGGATGCCGTAGACTGCCCGAAGCAGCCGCCGGCGCGATGCGGCGCGCTTCGTGTCGCGCGCCGCACCGGGGCGTGATCCGATACTAGCGCCGCAATATCCGGCCATTTATGAAGTTGTCGAAACCGATTCAGTGGGTTTAGCAATGCGTCCGTTACCGCCCGAGCTGCTGCGCAGCTTCGTCGCCGTCGCCCAGTCCGGCAGCTTCACCGCCGCGTCGGAGCGCGTGAACCTGTCGCAGTCCACCGTCAGCCAGCACATCCGCCGCCTCGAAGAGCTGCTCGACCGGCCGCTGTTCGAGCGCGACACCCGCAACGTGCGCCTGTCGCCGCACGGCGACGCGCTGTTCCGCTACGCGGTGCGCATCCTCGAGCTGATGGACGAGGCCGTCACGTCGGTATGCGGGCCGCCGCTGTCGGGCAAGGTGCGGCTCGCGATGTCGGAGGATTTCGCGTCGGCGCACCTGACCGCCGCGCTCGCGAGCTTCGTGCAGCGCAACCCCGACGTCGAGCTCGCGATCGCGACCGGGCTGTCCGGCGACCTGTTCGACGCGCTCGACGAAGGCCGGCACGACCTCGTGTTCGCGAAGCGGATCGCCGGCAGCCGGCGCGGCCGCGTGATCCGCAGCGAGCCGCTGTACTGGTGCACCGGCCCCGATTCCCGCATCACCGGCCATGAGTCCGTGCTGCCGCTCGCGCTGCATCCGGAGCCGAGCGTGTCGCGCCGCCGCGTGCTCGAAGCGCTCGAGGCCGCCGGGCGGCCGTACCGGATCGCGGTGGTGAGCAGCAGCGTCGCCGTGCTGCGCGCGGCCGCGAGCGCAGGGCTCGGCATCAGCGCGTTCGCGGGCTATGTGATCCCGGCCGGGCTCGCGCGGCTCGACGCGGGGCTGCCGGAGCTCGGCGAGCTCGAATACGTGATCGACCGCCCCGCCGCCGCGTCGCGTTCGACGCTCGCGCTCGAGGCGACGCTGATCACCGCGGCGGCCGAGCTGTAGCCCGCATTCGGGCCGCCCGCTCCGGCCCCGTCGGCTGCGTCTGACAATCCTGCCCGGATCGCGTCAGCGTCCGCGCAGCACCCGATCGCGACAATGGGCCCCATCGGCTGGCACGGCACGACGCCGCGCTGCCGTTCCCCTGTTCACGCTTTCGGAGCCCACCATGAACGTCATGCGATTCGCCGTCGCGGCCGCCGCCGCCGTGCTGCTGTCCCCCGCCTTCGCGCAGACCGATGCGACGCCGCCCGCGCCGGGCAAGACCCGCGCGGAAGTCCTCGCCGAACTGAAGCAGGCCTACCTGGAAGGCGACCTGCCGACCAGCGACGCCGACTACCCGCCGAGCGACGCCACCCGCGCGCGCAACCGCGAGCTGCTCGACGCGGTGCGGCCCGCGTGGGCGATGCAGGCGCAGCAGCCGGCGTCGCAGCAATAGGCGCCGCGCGCGCTGCCGCCGCTCAGGGCAGGAAGCTGCGCCGCCGCGCGTCGATCAACTCGACGAGCAGCCGGTCGCGCTCGGCGGCGAGTTCCTGCATCGAGCGCTCGCCCTGGATCGCGCGGAGTTCGTCGATCAGCTTGCGGTCGACGTCTGCGTCGAACGACGGCGTGCCGAGGTCGTCCCACCAGCTCGTCATCGGGCCGGACAGATGTTCGAGGAAGTGCGCGATCCCGCCCGCGCCGCCGCCGAGGTGATAGGTCAGGCACTGTCCCATCAGCGCCCAGCGCAGCCCGGGGCCCCACGCGACCGCCTTGTCCGCGTCGGCAACGCTGACGACGCCCTCGCCGACGAGGTGGTACACCTCGCGGAACAGCGCCGCCGCGAGCCGGTTCGCGACGTGGCCGGCCATCTCCTTGTTGAGAACGATCGTCTCCTTGCCGAGCGCGTCGTAGAAGGCCTTCACGCGGGCGATCACGTCCTGGCCGGTGGCCGCGCCGCCGACCAGCTCGACGAGCGGGATCAGGTGCGGCGGGTTGAACGGATGCGCGATCAGGCAGCGCTCCGGGTGATGCGCGCAGGCCGTCTGGATCTCGGACATCTTGAGGCCCGACGAGCTCGACGCGATCGGCACGCGCGCCGGCAGCACGTCGTCCATCCGGCGATACAGCGCGCGCTTCAGGTCGAGCCGCTCGGGGCCGTTCTCCTGCACGAAATCGACGCCGTCGAGCGCGCGGGCGAGATCGGCGTCGAACGCGAGCCGCTGCGTCAGCGCGTCGGCCTCGCCGCCGAGGAAGGCGCCGAGCGCGTCGCGCAGCCGCGTTTCGGCGTCCGGCGCCGGGTCGGTCGCGACCACGTCGAAGCCTTTCGACAGATAGAAAGCCGCCCAGCTCGCGCCGATCACGCCGGCGCCGACGATGGCGATGCGTCTGATGTCCGTGTCCATACCGGTTGGGTCTCCGTTGATGTCGCGGCGATTGTCGCATCGAATCAGCGGCGCGCGCGCCGGGCGCGCCAATGCGACGCGCCCCGCCGGGTACGCAGCCCGACGGGGCGTTTTCATGATTTCACGGCTTCGGGGCCGGCGCGCTCAATCGAAGTCGAAGATGTCGAACACCGATTTCTTGCGGCGATACGGCTCGTGGCGGCGATCGTCGTCGCGCGGCACGCGCGCGCGGCCCCACGCGTCGTCGTGGCCGCGCTGTACCGGTGCATCACGGTACGCGGGTGCGTCGGGGCGGCGCCCGGATGCGTCGTCGGCGCCGCGCGCGATCAGCTTGTCCAGCTCGCCGCGATCGAGCCACACCCCGCGGCATTCGGGGCAGTAGTCGATCTCGATCGACTGGCGCTCGGCGAGCAACAGGTCGGGTGTCTTGCAGACCGGGCATTTCATCGTGAAGCTCCTTGAGATTGACGGAGGAAATCGCGACGCGGGGCCGCGCTCAGTGGCCGGACGCCTGCGCCGCGCGCTTCGCCTTCGCGCGCCGCGCCAGCATGTTCATGCCCTCGACGAACGCCGAGAACGCCATCGCCGCGTAGATATAGCCCTTCGGCACGTGCGAGCCGAAGCCTTCCGCGATCAGCGTCATGCCGATCACGACGAGGAACGCGAGCGCGAGCATCACGATCGTCGGGTTGCGGTCGATGAAGCGCGCGAGCGGCTGCGCGGCGAACATCATCACGGTCACGGCGACGATCACGGCGACGAACATGATCGGGATGTGCTCGGTCATGCCGATCGCGGTGACGATGCTGTCGATCGAGAACACGATGTCGAGCATCAGGATCTGGCCGACCGCCGCCCACATCGTCAGGCCGCCCGCGCCGCCCGACGCGCCGGCGTCGCCACCGTCGTGCGACACGTGGTGATGCATTTCGGTGGTCGCCTTCCAGACCAGGAACAGGCCGCCCGCGAGCAGGATCATGTCGCGCCACGAGAACGCGTGCTCGAACAGCGTGAACACCGACTCGGTCAGGCGCGCGATCCACGCGACGGTGCCGAGCAGCGCGAGCCGCATCACGAGCGCGAGGCCGATGCCGAGCCGCTGCGTGCGGGCGCGCTGCGCTTCCGGCAGCTTGTTGCTGAGGATCGAGATGAAGATCAGGTTGTCGATGCCGAGCACGACTTCCATCACGACGAGCGTCAGGAGCGCCGCCCAGACGGCGGGATCGGCGGCAAGCGTCAGCAGGTAGTCCATGGGGTTCGGGAAACGAAAGTGGAAAGCCCGATTATCGCCGCCCGCTGGCTTCGAAAAAATCAGCGACAATCTTATCTTTGATTCGGTTTTTCCGAAGTCAGGCTCCGATGCTGAATTTTCGACATCTGTATTACTTCTGGGTCGTCGTGAAGGAAGGCGGCTTCGCTCGCGCGGCCGAGCGGCTCGACATGGCGGTGCAGACCATCAGCGCGCAGGTGCGCGAGCTGGAGAAGGCGCTCGGCCACCAGCTGCTCGGGCCGGCGGGGCGCGGCGTCGCGCTGACCGACGCCGGCCAGGCCGCGTTCGCGCGCGCCGAGGCGATCTTCGAGCTCGGCCGGCGAATTCCCGACGAGGTGCGCGCCGCCGCGAGCCGGCCGACGGTGCGGCTCGCGGTCGGCCTGTCGGACGGCATCTCGAAGCTGGCCGCGCACGCGATCCTCGCGCCGGTGCTCGACACGCCCGCGCTGCGCCTGCTGTGCCACGAGGGCGAGCACGACGCGCTGCTCGCGGAACTCGCGCTGCATCATCTCGACCTGGTGCTCGCGGGCCAGGCCGCGCCGCCCAACGCGAACCTGCGCGTGACGAGCGAGCGGCTCGTCGCGTCGCCGGTCGACTGGTACGGGCCCGCCGCGCTCGTCACGCCGGCCGCGCGCCAGCGCTATCCGCAGTGCCTCGCCGAGCTGCCGCTGCTGCTGCCGACTGCCCATTCCGCGCTGCGCGAGCGCCTCGACCGCTGGCTGGAGACGGCGCGCGTCACGCCGCGCATCGTCGGCGAATTCGAGGACAGCGCGCTGATGGCGGTGTTCGCGGCGCGCGGCCTCGGCGTGTTTCCGTTGAGCGAACTGGGGGCGAACGATGCGTCGATGCTGAGGGGGTTGCGGCGGCTCGGGCGCGCCGGCGACGTGACCGAGGAGATCCACGCGATCCGTTCGCGGCGCGGCGAACATCATCCGCTGACCGCGCAATTGCTGGCGGTGGCGCGCGATGCGTCACGCACGTAACACGAGCGCGCCGGCAAACGAAACTATAATAGCGCCCCGGCCCTGCGAGTTTGCCTCGCGCCTTCCGCCGGCCGCGCCCGTGCGCGGCGGCGTCCATCCGACCTTCGCGCGATGCGCGCGCAGCCCGGCGCGGCACTGGGCCGCGCCTTTTGAAAGAGCCATGCACAACCGAATTCGCCTGTTCCCCGTTTCGTGCGCGCTCGCGGCCGCGGCCGTGCTGGCGGCGTGCTCGTCGCCGCCGAAGCCGATCTACCAGCAGGAGCAGTTCGACGCGACCACCAGCCCGTACTCCCGCGCGTTCCACGCGAAATCCGACGCGACCTGCGAAGCGGCGCGCCGCGCGCTGCTGAGCCAGGGCTACGTCGCGGTGTCGCCCCGCGCCGATTCGGTCGACGGCAGCAAGAATTTCCAGCCGAGCAACGACATGCACGTGGTGATCGAATTCCACGTCGTGTGCGCGGACGCGAACGCGGACGGCACGTCGAGCATCGCGTACGTGAACGCGGTGCAGGACCGCTACACGCTGAAGAAGTCGAACACGTCGGCAAGCGTCGGCCTCAGCGTGTTCGGCTCGCTGTCGCTGCCGATCGGCTCGAGCGACGACGCGCTCGTGAAGACCGCGAGCGAGACGATTCCGGCCGGGGTGTTCTACGAGCGCTATTTCAACCTCGTCGACCATTTCCTGAAGGTCGACCCGGCCCGCCGCGACCGCGCGACCGTCAAGGCTGCCGAGAAGGAGCCCGTCGCGCCGCTGCCGGAGCCCGCGCCGACGCCGCAGGGCGAGCCGATCAAGATGACGACGCCGGTCGTGCCGACGCCGGCCGCGCCGCCGGTGCCGGCCTCCGCCGTGGCGCCGGCTTCGGGCACGGCGGTGCCGCCGGGTTCGGCCGCGCCTGCGGTGACGGTGCCCGCCGCGCGGGCCGCGGTTGCGCCGGCGGCTTCCGTGGCCGTGACGGCGTCCGCGCCTGTTGCGGCGTCTACGCCGGCCGTCTCCGCGTCGGCTCCGGTTACTGCATCCGCTGCCGCGTCCGTGTCGGCCACCGCACCGGCATCCGCTGCCGTCTCCGCATCGGCTGCTGCGCCCGCATCCGCGCCGGCCTCGACATCGGCGACTGCGCCGACCTCCGCATCGACCTCGACATCGGCGACTGCGCCGGCATCCGCATCGGCCTCGACATCGGTGACTGCACCGACCTCCGCACCGGCCTCGACATCGGTGACTACGCCGGCCTCCGCACCGGCCTCGACACGGGCGACTACTGCGCCGGCCTCGACATCAGCGACTGCGCCGACCTCCGCACCGGCCCCGGCATCGGCGACCGCACCGGCCGCCGCACCGCATACCGCATCGGCGCCGCCCGCCGCCGCCCCGACGCCCGCTTCCGCACCCGCTCGCACGCCGACCGCCGCGCCGGTGTCGACCACGCCGGCCGACAAGGCGCCGGCACCCGCCGCCATCACGACCATCGAGGCTGCCGCCCCCGCACCGTCGGGCCCGCGCCGCGCAGGCTGAGCGCCGCTCGGCCGGCGGCCCGCGTTACCGCGTCCGGCCGGCCAGCGCGTGCAGCGTGTCGACGGTCGCCGTCACCCCGCCGCAGACGATCACCGCGATGCGTGACGCGGCGGCCAGCGCGGGCGCCAGCACCGGCGCATCGAGCGCGGCCAGTGCGGCCCCGCAAGCCGGTTCCACGACGATCCGCTGCTCATCGACGAACCGCAGCGATGCGGCCACCGCCGCCGCATCGGACACGACGACCGTGTCGATCCGGTACCGCTTCGCCCATTCGAGCGCCGCGTCGCACGGCCGCTTCGCGCCGAGCGACGTCGCGATACTGGTGATCTCCGCCAATTCGACGGGCCGCCCCTGCGCGACCGAGCGCGCATAGGAATCCGCGCCGTCGGTTTCCACCGCGACCACCGGCACGTCGCGCCAGCCGTTGCGCGCGAGCCCTTCGAGCACCCCGCACAGCAGCCCGCCGCCGCCCACCGCAACCACCACCGCATCGGGCTTCGGGCCGGCCGCCGCCATCTCGTCGATCATCGTCGCGTGGCCCTGCCACAGCACCGGATCGTCGAACGGATGCACGAACGCGTCGTGCGGGCCGATCCCGGCCTGCGCGAACGCATGGGCCTCTGCCCAGGACGCACCGTGCACGACCAGCTCCGCGCCTTCGAGACGGATCAGCTCGCGGGCCCGCGCGGACGCGCTTTCCGGCACCACGACGCGCACCGGCACGCCGAGCTCGCGGCCCGCATACGCGACCGCGATGCCCGCGTTGCCGCCCGACGACGACACGAAGCGGCGCGCGCCGGCCGCGCGCTGCGCCTCGCAGACGGCGCCGACGCCGCGCAGCTTGAACGAACCGGACGGCTGCAAGGCTTCGAGCTTCAGCAGGACATCCTTGCCGAGGCGGCGGGACGCGGCCTGCGAACGGAGATACGGGGTCGGGATATGGAGCGGCATGGAACGAGACTCGATGAAGCGGAAGAAGACCGCGCGGCGCGCGCACAGAGGAGACGACGCCGCCCATCGTACGTCACGCCAGCCATGCCTCCCAATACCATCGAATGTAGTTTGCTATGCTCATCAGGCATATCCAACCACCGGACGGGAAATCGCATGCGACAAGTCGAATTGCGCCATCTCCGCTACTTCGTGGCGGTCGCCGAAGCCGGCAGCGTGATGGCGGGCGCCCGCGCGGTCGGGATCGTGCAGCCCGCGCTGTCCCGCCAGATCCGCGAACTCGAGGAGGCGATCGGCACCCCGCTGCTGATCCGCCGCGCGACCGGCGTCGCGCTCACGGCCGCCGGCGCGAGCTTCCTGCGCGATGCGACGCGCCTGCTCGCCGACCTGCGCGACAGCCGCGAGCGCGCGCTGCGCAGCGCGGCCGGCGAGCTCGGCGAGCTGCGGCTCGGCGTGCTGCCGAACTATCTGCCGCTGCCGGTGGTGTCGAACGTGCTGAAGGCGTTCCGCGACGCCTGCCCGCAGGTGAAGCTGTCGATCGCGCCGATGCTGTCGGCCGACCAGGCGGGCGCGATCGCGCGCGGCGAACTCGACGGCGGCATCATGGCGTAGCGCCGGGACGAGGCGCCGCAGCTCGCGGGGGTGCGGCTGCTGAGCGACCGGTTCGTGCTCGCGATGCCGGCCGAGCCGGGCAGCCCCATCGACGCGCCGCGCGCGCTGGCCGACCTTGCGGACATGCCGTTCGTCTGGTTCGACCCGCAGCGCTCCGCCGCGCATCATCGCTTCGTGATCGACCAGTGCCGGCAAGCCGGCTTCACGCCGCGCATCGCGCAGGTCGGCAGCGACATCCCGACGTTGATCGGGCTCGTCGCGGCCGGTATGGGCTGCGCATTCGTGCCGGAAAGCGCGTCGGCGTCGTGCCCGCGCACGGTGCGGCTGGTCGCGCTCGACGCGCTCGCCGGCCGCTTCGACGTCGAGTTCGTGTACGACGGCCACGCGCCGTCGCCGGTCGTGCGGCAATTCCTCGCGGCGCTGCGCGCGGCGGGCGTCAGCTGAAGAACATCGCCACCAGACTGCGCAGCAGGTCCGGAATCTCCGAGACGACATGCCGGACGTCGACATCCGACAGGTAAAGCAGCACCGACAGGGGGCCAATCCACAGCGCTGCGACCACGAACTCCCTCATTGCCGTTCTCCCATCGGCCGGGCGGCGCATTGCCCGCGATCGCGCCGCCGCCGAATCTGCCCCGAATGCTGGAAATCCGCGATGCCTGCTCGCCTGCCGCCGACCGGCATCCGCCTTCTTCCGGGCGGACTGCCGTCCCGACGGCGCCTCGTGTGCATCTACCGGTTCGTCGACCGGTATCCCCGTATGCCTCCTCGCACTGTGTTTGCGTTGCGCTACATTTTTTCATTTCGCTTAATGGCATGCAGGTTCCATGCCATCGGCACGGCGGCCGCGCCCCGCACGCAACGGCGCGGCCGCGCGCAGCGCGCGGCGCCGGCGGCGCACGCGATCCGTTTCCCGGATGAAACAGGCGGCCCGACAAGCACCGGGGGCGGCACGGCGCGCCATCGGACATGTGCGCGGCATTCATGCATGCAGGCGGAACGGCACGCGCGATCGCCGGTTCCGACATTTTCCTGACAGAAAGACCGCCTGTTCCCGGTTCGCCCTGTGGCGCCGAATGTTTCAAGATTGAAACGCGTGCCGGTGAATCCGCTCACGAAAACCCCTGCTGCGCCCGCGCGAAATTTTGCGTTTTTATGACGACTCCTCGCGAAATCGTCAGGAATTTGAAATTTTCCTCGAAATACAAACGTTTAACACTATTTAAAATTGTTACAACTCCAAATATACTGCGGTCGCATCCATTCCTCGTGCCTATGAGAGGATGCCTTCGCGCCTCGCTCACGGTCCACCCGTGATCGAGGCTTTTTTATGCGCGGCGCCGGGCCGGGCGTCCGTCGCGCGCGGCATCGATTGTTGATTTCGAATCAAGATTATTTCGCCCCTGGGCCGCTTTTTCGGCAACAACAAGCCCGGCACACTCCGTCCTGCCATCAACCGTCAGCCGCACCAGGACCCGACTCTTGAACCCTCCGACCTCCCCCACCTCACGCCCGAACGGCGGCGCCGCGCTGCCGCTGCTCGCGCTCGCCGCCGGCGCGTTCGGCATCGGCACCACCGAGTTCTCGCCGATGGGCCTGCTGCCCGTGATCGCCGACGGCCTCCGCGTGTCGATCCCCACCGCCGGCATGCTGATCAGCGCGTACGCGATCGGCGTGATGGCCGGCGCGCCGCTGATGACGCTGCTGCTCGCGCGCTGGCCGCGCCGCGCGGCGCTGATCGCGCTGATGGCGATCTTCACGCTGGGCAACCTGCTGTCGGCAATCGCGCCGAACTACACGACGCTGCTGCTCGCGCGGCTCGTCACGAGCCTCAACCATGGCGCGTTCTTCGGGCTCGGCTCGGTGGTCGCGGCGAGCCTCGTGCCGCGCGAACGCCAGGCGAGCGCGGTCGCGACGATGTTCATGGGCCTCACGATCGCCAACGTCGGCGGCGTGCCGGCGGCGACCTGGCTCGGTCAGGCGATCGGCTGGCGGATGTCGTTCGCGGCGACCGCGGGCCTCGGCCTGATCGCGATCGCGGGCCTGTTCGCCGCGCTGCCGAAGGGCGACGCGGGCCGCATGCCGAACCTGCGGGCCGAGCTCGCGGTGCTGACGCGCCCGGTCGTGCTCGGCGCGCTCGCGACGACCGTGCTCGGCGCCGGCGCGATGTTCACGCTCTATACGTACGTCGCGCCGACCCTCGCGCACCTGACCGGCGCGACGCCGGGCTTCGTGACCGCGATGCTGGTGCTGATCGGCATCGGATTCTCGATCGGCAACGTCGCGGGCGGCCGTCTCGCCGACCGCTCGCTCGACGGCAGCCTGATCGGCTTCCTGCTGTTGCTGATCGCCGTGATGCTCGCGTTCCCGGCGCTCGCCGCGACGCATGCGGGCGCGGCCATCGCGCTGCTCGTATGGGGTGTCGCGACGTTCGCGGTGGTGCCGCCGCTGCAGATGCGCGTGATGCGCGCCGCGTCCGATGCGCCGGGGCTCGCGTCGTCGGTCAACGTCGGCGCGTTCAACCTCGGCAATGCGCTCGGCGCGGCGGCCGGCGGCGCGGCGATCTCGGCCGGCTTCAGCTACGCGGCGGTGCCGGTGGCCGGCGCGCTGATCGCGGCGGCCGGGCTCGCGCTGGTCGTGTTCCAGCTCGTGCAGCGCCGCCGCGCGCCGGCTGCGGTGAACGTGTGATCGTGTAATGCGGCGCCCGGCTTCGACCCGGCAGGACGCCAACCCGCTCGTGCCGATCGCGGGCCGCCTCACGGGGCGGCCCGTCGTTCGTTTACCGCCCCGCTCCGCGCGCGCCGCCGAAGCCGCCGAAGAACGCGCGCGCATTCGCGTCGAGACTCTCGAGGTGATAGCCGCCCTCCTGCACGATCACCGTCGGCAGCCCGAGCGCGCCGAGCGCGTCGCCGAGCCGCCGGAACCCGTCGGTCGTCACCGCGACCTGCGATTGCGGATCGTGCTGGTAGATGTCGAAGCCGAGCGCGAGCACAAGCGCATCGGGCTGATACCGAGCGAGTGCGCGCAGCGCGTCGTCGAGCCGCGCGAAGAACGCCGATTCCGGCGCGCCGTGCGGCATCGGCAGGTTCAGGTTGAAGCCGTCGCCCGCGCCCGTGCCGGTTTCCTCCTCGTAGCCCGCGACGACCGGATAGAAGTTGGTCGGATCGCCGTGGATCGACACGTACAGCACGTCGTCGCGGCCGTAGAAGATCTCCTGCACGCCCTGGCCGTGATGCATGTCGGTGTCGAGGATCGCCACCCGGCGATGGCGGCCGCGCAGCGCCTGCGCGGCGATCGCCGCGTTGTTCAGGTAGCAGAAGCCGCCCGCCGCGTCGCGCCGCGCGTGATGGCCGGGCGGGCGGCACAGCGCGTAGGCGTCGCGCTCGCCGTCGTTGACGGCGGCGGCCGCCGCCAGCGCGCTCTGCGCCGACCAGTACGCGGCCCGCCACGTCTGCGCGCCGACCGGGCAGCTGCCGTCGGCGAGATAGCGCGCGGCCTTCGCGAGCACGCCGCGCAGCGGGTTCGGCTCGCGCACGTAGATGTTCGACATCACCTCGTCGCCCCAGTCGTCGGGCATCTGCTTCCAGTCGCGGTGCGCGTCCTCGAGAAAGCACAGGTAGTTCATGTCGTGCACGGCCGCCAGCGGCGCGGTGCCGAAGTCGGCCGGCTCGCGCACGTCGAAGTCCAGCGCGCGCACCGCCGCGACGAGCCGCGCCGCGCGCTCGGGCACTTCCTGCGGCGCGCGCATCCGGCCGCGCGACAGGTAGGTGCGCGGATGATGCAGCAGTTGTTCGGGGTGGAAGTAGGTTTTCATCGGTCGTCCTCGGTCGTTCTTTGCGTCATGCATCGTGCGCGGTCGGCGCCGCATCGGCCGTCGCCGCGACGCCCGCGCGCGCGAGTACCGCGTGGAGCAGCACGTTGGCGCCGCGCGTCACGTCGTCGGGCAGCGCGTCCTCGGCTTCGTTGTGCGACAGGCCGTCGACGCACGGGATGAACACCATCGCCGTCGGGCAATGGCGCGCGAGCACGATCGCGTCGTGGCCCGCGCCGCTGACGATCCGTTCGTGCGTGTAGCCGAACGCGGCGGCCGCCTGCGCGACATGGTCGACGCAATCGGCATTGAACGGCGTCGCCGGGCTGCGCCAGCAGGCGTCGACCGCGACCCGCACGCCGCGCGCGGCGGCCACGCGCGCGCACGCGTCGCGCAGGTCGCGCTCCATTGCATCGACCTCGCCGTCGTCGTGATGGCGCAGGTCGACCGTGAAGGTCACGTCGCCCGCGATCGTGTTGCGCGACGCGTTGCGGATGCCGAGCTGCCCGATCGTCGCGAGCCCGCGCGGCGCGTAGCCCGCGACGATGCGTTCCAGTTCGAGCGCGATCTGCGCGCTCGCGAACAACGCGTCCTTGCGGTACGGCATCGGCGTCGTGCCCGCATGCGCGGCCACGCCCGCGACCGTCACGTCGAGCCAGCGGATCGCCTGCCCGCCGGTGACGACGCCGATCGTCGTGCCGTTCGCCTCCAGCACGGGCCCCTGTTCGATGTGCGCCTCGAAATAGGCGTCGACCGCGCCGCCCATGCGGCGCGCGCCGCGATAGCCGCATGCGGCCAGCGCGTCGCCGAGCGTCACGCCGTCGGCATCCTGCTTCGCGAGCGCATCCGCGAGCGGCAGCGCGCCGGTGAACACGGCCGAGCCGAGCATCGCCGGCGCAAAGCGCGCGCCTTCCTCGTTGGTCCACGACACAATCTCGATCGGCTTCGCCGTCACGATGCCCGCGTCGTTCAGCGTGCGCACGAGTTCGAGCGCGGCGAGCACACCGTACACGCCGTCGAAGCGGCCGCCCTCCGGCTGCGTGTCGAGATGGCTGCCGATCAGCACGGGCGCCGCGTGCGCGTCCGAGCCGTCGCGCCGCGCGAACAGGTTGCCGATCTCGTCGACGCTCACCGTCAGGCCCGCGTCGCGGCACCATTGCGCGAACCGGTCGCGGCCGCGGCGGTCGTCGTCGGTGAGCGCGAGACGGCGCACGCCGCCGCGCGGCGTCGCGCCGATGCGGGCCATGTCGGCAAGGCTTTGCCACAGGCGCGCGCCATCGATTTCCAATAACTGTTTCATCTGGACTCCGGATAAGTTCGTTCGATTGACGTCAACGCGAGCCGAGCGCTTCGGCGGCCGCGCCGCGCGCTTCGCGCCGTGCGTCGAGCGCGACGATGGAGAGCAGCGAGATGCCCGCGAGACCGGTGTAGAACACCGCGAGCGGCCACCACTGGCCCGCGAAGCGATGCGCGAGCCAGGTGCCGGCGAGCGGCGTCAGGCCGCCCGCGATCGCGCCGCACACCTGGTACGCGAGCGAGATCGCCGAATACCGGACGTGCGCGGGAAACACGTCGCTGACGAAGCCCGCGATCACCGAATAGAAGCCCGCCATGCACACCACCGCGAGCGCGATGCCGATCACGAGCGACACGCCGGTGCCGCCCTGCACGAGCACGAACATCGGGTACGGCGACAGCATCGCGAACAGCGCCGCACGCTTCAGGAAGCGCGCGCCGCCGATCCGTTCCGCGACCCACGCGGCGATCGGCTGCGCGACGAACTGGATGATCGCGACCGCGAACAGGCTGTCGAGGATCAGCGTGCGCGACACGCCGACGTACTGCGTCGTGTAAGCGATCATGAACGTGTTGGTGAAATACACGCCCGCGATCCCGATCGTGTTCGCGCCGATGCACAGCAGCACGAGCGGCCACGCGGAGCGCAGCACCTCGGCCACCGGCAGCTTCACGGTGCGGTTCGCCTCCTTCACGCGCGCGAATTCCGGCGACTCGTTCACGCCGAGCCGGATCAGGATGCCGACCACCAGCAGCACCGAACTCGCGAGGAACGGCAGGCGCCAGCCCCATGCGAGAAAGTCGGCCTTGTCCATCGACGCGACTGCGCGGAACGCGACCAGCGACAGGATCAGCCCGGCCGGGCTGCCGAGCTGCGCGAACGACGCGAAGAACGTGCGGCGGCCCTGCGGCGCATGCTCGCCCGCCATCAGCACCGCGCCGCCCCACTCGCCGCCCACCGCGATCCCCTGCACGATGCGCAGCAGCACGAGCAGCACCGGCGCGAGCATGCCGACCCGCGCGTAGTCGGGCAGCAGCCCGACGCAGACGGTTGCCGCGCCCATCATCATCAGCGTCGTCATCAGCGCCTTCTTGCGGCCGATGCGGTCGCCGAGGTGGCCGAAGATCACGCCGCCGAGCGGCCGCGCGAAGAAGCCGACCGCGAAGGTCGCGAACGACGCCATCGTGCTGACGAAACGGTCGTGCGACGGGAAGTACAGCTCGCCGAACACGAGCGCGGCGGCGGTCGCGTAGATGTAGAAGTCGTACCACTCGATCATCGTGCCGATGAACGCGGCCGTCGCGGCGCGGCCCGGCTGGCGGGCGGTAGGAAGGGACTGGGTCATGCTGGCTCCTGAGGCACGGTGCGGCGCGGACGGCCCGGCGCCGGCGTGCAATGTCGTGACGATCGGCCGTCTCGCGCGGCCTTGCGCCGCACGATGCGGCGCCCCTCCTTTATCGGCGACCGCAAATCATTAGTCAAATTTCAAGTTATTATTCGCCGTATAAATTCAGCTAATGTTCCGATCGCTGCCTTGCCCGGAGACCCGATGCGCGCCGACCTCGCCCCGTTCCTGAACGACCGTCTCGACTGGAACCTGCTGCGCACCTACCTCGTGATCATGCAGGAGCGCAGCGTGAGCCGCGCGGCCGCGCGCCTGCACGTGACGCAGCCGGCGGTCAGCCAGGCGCTGCGCCGGCTCGAGGAAGCACTCGAACGCCGGCTGATCGAGCGCCGCGGCCCGCACTTCGCGCCGACCCCGGCGGGCGAGGCCGTCTACCGGATCGCGAGCGACATCTACGGCGGCATCTCGCGCCTCGAAACCGAGCTCGACGACCGCAGCGCCGACCTCACCGGCTCGATCCGCCTGCTGACGGTGAGCCGCATCGAGTCGCCGGTCTACGACGAATTCCTCGCCGATTTTCATAGTGCGTATCCGCGCATCGACCTGCAGATCGAGGTGATGCGCTCGTCCGACATCCTGTCGTCGCTGCTGCAGAAGACCGCGACGGCCGGCCTCGGCCTGTGCCGCACGCCGCACGACAAGCTGGAGATGCGCTGCTTCCTGCGCCAGCGCTATGCGATCTACTGCGGCCGCCATCACCGGCTGTTCGGGCAGACCCAGCTGCGGATGGACGACCTGCTCGCGGAGAACTTCGTGTCGTTCACGAGCGACCAGATCGGCGACAGCCTGTCGCCGCTGACCGTGTTTCGCGACCAGAAAGGCTTCACCGGACGGATCGTCGCGTCGTCGCCGAGCCTCGACGAAGTGCGGCGGCTGATCTTCGCCGGCTACGGGATCGGCTGCCTGCCCGAGCACATCGTGCGCGACGACATCGCGCAGCAGCGGCTGTGGCGCCTGCCGCCGGACGACGGGCTCGTCGATGTCGACGTGTTCCTGCTGTGGCACCGCGAGAGGAAGATGAATGCGGCCGAGCACGCGTTTCTCGATGCGATGGAGCGCTGCATGCAGCGCTATTCGCTTGCGGAGCGGCTCGGCAAATAGCCCGTTCGGGCGCGCCGGGCGCAGCGCCCGGCGCCTTGGCGCCGTCAGAAGCGATGCACGATGCCCAGTTGCACGCCGCGCGCATTCGCGCCCGGATACGCGAGCGGCAGGCCCGGGTTCGCCGCGCCGGCCAGCGTGTAGCCGGCCTGGTTGCGGTTGCGCAGGTACGAGAGCGCGCCGTAGAAGCTGGTGCGCTTCGACAGATCGTATTCGTACATCAGGCCGACCTGGTCCGCGTGGTTGCCCTGCGAGGTCTGGTCGTGCGCGTATGCGTAGCCGAGCGCGAGAAAGTTCGACGGGCTCAACGCGTACTTGACCGACAGCCCGTAGACGCGCGCATCGATGCCGAGATCGTCCCATTTCACCGCGGAAAAGCCGCCGTACACCGTCGCCTTGCCGAGCTCGTACGACGCGCCGGCCATCAGGGTGCGATCGGTGGTCGTCGCGGCCGCGTTCTTCAGCCACTGGCCCGCGACGAACGCGGCGAACGGCCCGTGCGTGTAGGTCACGTCGAACTGCTGGCTCGAGCCCGCCGAGCGCGCGCCGCCCGCATCGCCGAAGCCGACGTAGACGCCCGCCCGGAACCCGGCGAACTCGGGGCTCATGTACGACAGCGTGTTGCTGGTCCGGATCGCGAACGGCGTCAGGTTGTCCATGCCGGACGCCTGCGTGACGCCGCCGAACGCGTCCTGCCCGCCCTGGTCGAGAAACAGCGGCGAATTCTGCCGGCCGGCGCGCACCTTGCCCCATGCCCCCGCGATGCCGACCCATGCCTGCCGGCTGAACATGCTGCCGGCGTTCGCGGACGCGCCGTCGTTCGGTTTGAAGCCGTTTTCGAGCGCGAACTCGATCTTCTGCCCGCCGCCGATGTCCTCGCTCCCCTTCACGCCGAACCGGCTGCCCCACTGGCCGCTCGAGCCGATCGCGGCCGTGTAGCCGTTGCCGGTATTCACGTACTGCGCGAATTCGTCGATCACGCCGTACAGCGTGACGCCGTCCTGGGCCCGCGCCGCCGTGGCGCCGGCGAGCGATGCGGCCACGCACACCGCGTGCAGGCCGGTGCGTGCGGATGTCGCGCGGTGCAAGGCGCCGCGCCGCTTGTTCACGTTAGTCATACTGATTTATTTCGAGAAACGTGCAAGGACGCGGCACGCGTTCGGCGTGCCGTCCTGCGGTCAGTCATCGGGAAGGTTCCGGCCGATGCGTTGCGCACCGCGGCACGGTGCGGCCGGAGCGGAAGGCGCGCGCCGGCAAGCGGCGCGGGCCGGTGGTCAGTTGCGGATCTCGCCGCGCTCGAACGGGAGGATCAGCCGTTCGGGAATCTCGCGGCGCGACGCGCGCGCGCCGACGTAGTACAGCACGGCGGGCACGACGAGGCCGAGGATCCACGAGATGTCGGTGCCGCCCAGCGCGTCGACCAGCGGCCCCGTGTAGATGTGCGTCGACATGAACGGCAGCTGCACGAGGATGCCGACGACGTAGATCGAGATCGCCATCACGTTCCAGCGCCCGTAGCGGCCGTCGGGATCGGACAGCGCGGGCACGTCGTAGCGCGACTTCGTGAAGCAGTAGTAGTCGACGAGGTTGATCGCGCTCCACGGCGTGAAGAACGCGAGCAGGAACAGGATGAACGCGGTGAATTCCTTCAGGAACGAATGCCGGCCGGCGAGTGCGACCATCGTCGAGATGAAGATCATCCCGAAGATGTACGCGAGGCGGCTGCGCGACGACACGGCGCCCTTGCCGCGGAAGCCGCTGATGATGGTCGCCATCGACATGAAGCTGCCGTATGCGTTGAGCGCCGTGACCGTCACCTTGCCGAATGCGATGCTGAAGTACAGCAGCGCGGCGACGGCGCCCGTCGAGCCGAGCCCGACGATATACGCGACCTCGTGATGCGCGAACTGGCTGCCCGCCAGCGCGGCCGCGAACACGCCGAACACCATCGCGGCCTGCGCGCCGATCACCGAGCCTGCGCCCACCGCGAGGAAGGTGCCGACCGACGACGTCGAGCGCGGCAGATAGCGCGAATAGTCGGCCACGTACGGCCCGAACGCGATCTGCCACGACGCCGACAGCGACATCGACAGCAGGAAGCTCGCGAGCGAGAAGTGCCGGTTCGCGAGCAGCGCGCCGATGTCATGGTTCGCGAACAGCTGCGCGAACATGTAGACGAACGCGGCGATGCCGATCACGCTCGCCACGCGCCCCACCGCGTGGATCGCGCGATAGCCGAACACGGTCAGCACGACGATCACGGCGGCGAACAGCAGGATGCCCGTGGCGTCGTCGACGTGCAGCAGCTGCGCGACCGCCTGCCCCGCCAGCACCGAGCCGCTCGCGGAGAAGCCGATGTACATCAGGCACACGAGCACGATCGGGATCATCGCGCCGTACACGCCGAACTGCACGCGGCTCGAGATCATCTGCGGCAGGCCGAGCTGCGGGCCCTGCGCGCCATGCAGCGCCATCACCGCGCCGCCGACCAGCTGGCCGAGCAGCAGCGCGACCAGCGACCAGAACACGTCGCCGCCGAGCACGACCGCGAGCGCGCCCGTCACGATGGCCGTGATCTGCAGGTTGGCCGACAGCCACAGCGTGAACTGGCTGAACAGGCCGCCATGACGCTCGGCCTCGGGAATGAAATCGATCGAGCGGACTTCGATCAGCCCGCTGCCGGCATTTCCACTGGAATTCGTTGACACGGATGGTTCTCCAAATGACTCAGGATGCGCGACGCATCCACCGATGCTGGGAAGCGTACCGAGCCGCATGGTGTGACTCGTGAGGGGGAGCGCCGTGGATCGCCGGCATGCGCCGGACATGCACGATCAGCAGGCCGGCGCGCAGTCGGCACGGCTCGCGCCGACAGTGCCAGCGGATAATCTTGTATATACAACTATGACGAAATCGGTAATTACCCGGCTTCGGCGCAGTTTCTAACTTGTCCGATACGGCGCGCGACGCAGCGGGCCCGCTTCGGTCATTTCGGGTTCGGTTCGGCCGCCATCTCGTCGGCCGGCAGCAGCTGGAGCATCACGCGCGCAGCCTCGACGCGGGGCGTGTGCAGCCATTCGTCGTAGTCGCCGCGGCGCACGATCACGACGCCCCGCTTCTCGTCGCCGGGCCGGTGCATCCGCGCGAACACGGGGTGCGCGTCCGCGTTGACCGTGAGCATCGCCATGCCGATCAGTTGCCGGCCGTCGTCGCCTTCATAGCGCCGCCAGATGCCGGCCACGCAGTACGCGCCCCACCCGGCCAGGCCGATCCGGTGCCACACGTTGCGCCCCGTCTCGTAGCACGGCTCGCAGATCCAGCGCGCCGGAATCAGGCAGCGCTGGCCGTCGCGCCACGCCTTGGCGTACAGGCGCGAGCTGCCGACCGTCTCGGCGCGCGCGTTCATCGTGTCGAGTTTTTTCTTTTTCCGGCCGGCGTCGTCGACGCGCTCAGGCTGCATGAACTTCGGCCAGAAGCCGAACACGGCCTTCACGACCGCCAGGCCGTCGCCGTCCGCGCGGGCGATCGGCGCCGCATAGTCCGGATACACGTCCGGCGCCCACGGATCGCGGCGAAACAGGTCGCCGATCCCGAGCTTCAGCTCGCTGATGCCCGGATCTTCGTCCGGCGCGCGATAGTTGGTGCACACGGCGGAGGCCTTTCGCAGGGAAGGATCTCTCCATCGTAGGGCATCGCGCGCGCGGCGGCGGCCGCGATGTTTCGCGCGACGGGAAGCCGGGGGCTCAGCCGAGCCGAAGCGCGAGGATTTCGTCGCCGGCGGCGTCGCGTTCGCCGGTCGGCGTCCAGCCGAGATGCCGGTAGAAACCGTGGGAGCGCACGGCCGGATCATCGGAGCAGCCAAGAAACAGATTGGTGAACCCGCGCGCCCTGAAATCATCGACGACGCGCCGCAGCAATGCCTTGCCGATGCCCTCGCCCTCGTACGCCGGCAGCAGCGCGAGCACGACGATCTCGCCGCTGTCGCGATCGCCGAAGCAATAGCCGATCACCGTGCCGTCCACGCAGCACACGTAGCCGGGAAACGCGCCGTTCGCGATCCCGTCGCGCCAGGTGTCGGCGGTGATGCCCAGCGCCCGCAGCTCGGCTGCGGAAAACGCGTTCTCGCGCGTGCGCCCGCGAATCTCGATGCACCGTGACGCATCCTCCGGCACGGCCTTGCGATAGGTTCTGTCGTTCATGTCCTCGTTCCTGATGGTCGGGCGGCCGCGCGCGCCGCCGTTACCGCATGCACCGATGCCGCCACGCGTAGAGGCACACCAGCTCCATCGCGATCGTCGCGCCCGCGAGCGACGTGATTTCCGCGTGGTCGTACGGCGGCGACACCTCGACCACGTCCATGCCGACCAGGTTGATGCCCCTGAGGCCGCGCAGGATCTCGAGCGCCTGGTAGCTCGACAGCCCGCCCGCCACCGGCGTGCCCGTGCCCGGCGCGAAGGCCGGGTCGAGACAGTCGATGTCGAACGTCAGGTACACGGGATGATCGCCGACCCGTTCACGGATGCGCGCGGCGATCGCGTCGGGCGTCGCGCGATGCACCTGCCGCGCGTCGACGATGTCGAACCCCATCGGCGCGTCGTTGGTCGTGCGGATGCCGACCTGCACGGACCGCCCGGGCACCACCGAGCCCTCGTTGGCCGCGTGGAAGAACATCGTGCCGTGATCGATCCGCTTCGCGTCGTGATCGGGCCAGGTATCGGTGTGCGCGTCGAAATGCACGAGCGACAGCGGCCCGTGGCGCTTCGCATGCGCCTTCAGCAGCGGATAGGTGATGAAGTGGTCGCCGCCGAGCGTCAGCATCGCGCAGCCCTGCTTCAGGATCTCGTCCGCGTGCCGCTCGATCGCCGCCGGCACCGAGTCGGGCTGCCCCGCGTCGAACGCGCAATCGCCGTAATCGACCGTCGCGAGCACGTCGAACGGATCGAACTCCCACGGCCACGGCCGCTCCCACGCGATGCCCGTCGACGCGATGCGCAGCCCGCGCGGCCCGAAGCGCGTGCCGGGACGGTGCGTGACGGCCGCGTCGAACGGCACGCCGGTGACGGCCAGGTCGACGCCGGCGAGATCGCGGCTGAAGCGCCGGCGCATGAAGCTGGTCGCGCCGGCGAACGTCGGCTCGGCCTGGGTGCCGTACAGGCTCGAACGGGTGAAGGCAAAGTCGTTCTGGCTCATCGAGCGGATTCCTTTACGAGGGGACGGACGGTCGCGAGTGCGACGCCTGCCCGGATTCTGCAACGCCGCCATGCAACGATAAACATGAACTAACATAAGCTGACTTCAACCAGACGCGATGTATCGCCATGCTCACCACATTGAGGGACATGGATCTGCAATTGCTCCGCCTGTTCGTGACGATCGTCGAGAGCGGCGGGTTCAGCGCGGCGCAGGGCCGGCTCGGGATGGCGCAGTCCACGATCAGCACGCAGATGGCCAAGCTCGAGACGCGCCTGGGGTTCCGGCTGTGCGAACGCGGCAAGCGCGGGTTCCGGCTGACGCCCAAGGGCGAGCGCGTGCTGCAGTCCACGCGCCGACTGCTGCACGCGCTCGACGCGTTTACGCGCGACACGCAGGACGTGTCCGGCACGCTGCTCGGCGAGCTGCGCGTGGGCATGTCCGAGCTGCTGGCCCCGGCGGTTGCCGAGTCGATCGCGCGGGCCGTCGGCCGCTTCCGCACGCGCGCGCCCGACGTGCTGATCGAGATCCTCGCGGTGCCGCCCGACGAGCTCGAACGCAGGCTGCTCAACGGCGGGCTCCAGCTCGCGATCGGCTACTTCTCGGGGCGCCAGGCCGGGTTGAACTACACGCCGCTGTTCGTCGAGCAGCAGGCGCTCTACTGCGGCGCCGCGCATCCGCTGTTCGCGAAGCAGGCCGTCACCGTCGACGACGTCGCGCAGTCGAACGCCGTCGCGCGCCTGTACAAGACCGGCACATCGGGCGCGCGGCTGCGCGGCCGGCAGCCGACCGCGTTCTCCGAGAACGTCGACGCCGACGTGATCTTCATCCTGTCGGGCGCGCATCTCGGCTTTCTGCCGGAGCATGTCGCGGCGCCGTGGGTGGCGGCCGGGAAGATGCGCAGGCTGCTCGCGAACCGGCTCGGGCATGCAGTCGAGTTCCAGCTCGCGACGTCGAAGAACGCGGACGACGACGAGGTGCTGGACGTGTTCCGGCGCGCGCTGGTCGAGCAGTTCGACGCGCCCGAACCTGTCGACAGGCTTTCACCGAAAATCCTATGATGACGGCTCCACGGACAGCGCAGAGCCCATCCGCATGACCCGTTTCTCGCGAACCATCGCCGATTACTGGCACGCGCCGTTTTCACGCGGCGACATCCTCCACCGCGACAGCCGCTTCACCGTCACCGTCAATCCGGACCTCGACGAGGACGCCCGCGTCATGGTGCTGCAGCACGCCGACCGGCGCTGCGAGGCGGTCCTGACGCCGGCCCTCGCCGAGCGCCTCGGCCTGCGCCAGGAGCCGCGCCTGTCGGAGCCCGGCTTTCGCCGGCGGCTGCGGGAGGCGAACGTCACGCTGCACGGCGCGGACCATCTGTTCTACTTCTCGGCAGCCGGCAAGGATGCGTTGCTGCGCGACGGCGACGATCCGTCCGTGCGCCGGCTGACCGAGGTCGACGCGGCGGCGTTCGCGGCCTTCGAATCCGCTGCGTCGGGGCAGGACCGCGACGCCGCCTACGTCGCGCTCGATCACGCGGCCGCCTTC
This sequence comes from Burkholderia stagnalis, assembly GCF_902830275.1. Lineage (GTDB taxonomy): Bacteria > Pseudomonadota > Gammaproteobacteria > Burkholderiales > Burkholderiaceae > Burkholderia > Burkholderia stagnalis. The sequence continues at coordinate 216,910 of NZ_CADESW010000009.1, forward strand.
GGCGCGTTCGAGCAGGGCCGCCTCGTCACCGCCGCCAGCATGTATGCGTGGGACGACACGCGCCTGATGGATCTCGGCGTGCTCACGCTGCCGGCTTTCCGCGGCAAGGGCCATGCGCGCGGCGTGGTGCGCGCGATCGGCCGCCACGCTTATGCGCACGACTACGAGCCGCAGTACCGCTGCCAGCTCGACAACCGCGCGTCCGCGGTGCTCGCCGTGGCGGCCGGCCTGACGCTGTTCGGCACATGGGAAGTGGTGTCGCCCGATTCCGCGCACTGACCCTGCGCGAGCTAGCGCTCGCGCGCCGGCTGAGCGACCGGCCGAGCGACCGGCTGCGCGGCCGCCCGCTTGCCGCGCAGCAGGAACGCGCTCGCCGTGCACGCGAGCATCGCGATGCCGGCGATCAGGAACGTGTCGCTGTACGCCATCAGCAGCGCCTCGCGCATCACGCGCTGGTTCACCACCGCGAGCGCGAGCTCGTGCACGCCGCCGAACGCGCCGCGCGGCAGCGCATCCGGCCGGTCGAGATGGCGGCCCGACAGCAGCCGCGCCAGCAGCGCCATGCGTTCCTGGAACGCGGCCGAATACTGCGTGACCGCTTCACCGATCCGCATCGCGTGCAGCTTGTTGCGCTCGACGACGAGCTGGCTCGCGAGCGCGATGCCGATCGCGCCGCCGACGTTGCGGACCATGTTGAACACGCCCGATGCGGAGCCGAGCTGCGCCTTCTCGATGCCGTCGACCGCCATCACCGACAGCGCGATCACGACGAGCGACGGCACGATCACGTTCGACGCGGCATCCGCGCTCAGGTGGATGTTCATCAGGCAGCCGGCCGCGACCAGCGCGAACCCGGCGACGATCGCGGCGCGCGGGCCGATGCGGCGCATCAGCGGCGGCGTCAGGAACGACATCGCGAACTGCACGAGCCCGTACGGAATCATCGCGAGGCCGATGTCGCGCGCGCTGTAGCCGTGCAGCGCCGCGAAATAGTTCGGCACGAGGAACACCACGCCGAACGCCACCGCGCCGGCGCGTTCGCCGCGATGTTCCGCAAGGCGCTCGGCGTGCCGCCGAGCGCGTACTTCGGGCAGCGGTGATGCCGCGCCGGGCGCGCGATGCGCTCAGCCGGCGGGCGCGGTCGCGTCGACGCGGAACAGCGACACGGCCGCGTACAGGCTCTCGCTCTGCATTTCGAGCGACGCGGCCGCCGTGGAAGCCGTTTCAACGAGCGCGGCATTGTGTTGGGTTGCTGCCTCCATCTGCGTGACGGACGCGTTCACGAGCTCGATGCCGGCCGTCTGCTCGCGCGACGCGAGGCTGATGTCGGCCATGATCGCGTTCACGCTGCCCACCGCCTTCAGGATCTCGTCCATCGTCGTGCCCGCGCGCGCGACCAGCGCGCTGCCGTCGCGCACGTTGCGGCTCGATGCGGCGATCAGCTCCTGGATTTCCTTCGCCGCGGCGGCCGAGCGCTGCGCGAGATGCCGCACCTCGCTCGCGACCACCGCGAAGCCGCGCCCCTGCTCGCCCGCGCGGGCCGCTTCCACCGCGGCATTCAACGCGAGGATGTTGGTCTGGAACGCGATGCTCTCGATCACGCCGACGATGCCGACGATGCGCGTCGAGCTGTCCGAGATCGCGTCCATCGTGCGCACCACCTCGCGCACCACCTCGCCGCCGCGCGACGCGATGTCGGACGCGCGCGTCGCGAGCGCGCTCGCGTCCTGCGCGTTGTCCGCGTTCTGGCGCACCGTCGCCGTGAGCTGCTCCATGCTCGCGGCCGCCTGTTGCAGCGACGCGGCCTGCTGGCCGGCGCGCATCGACAGGTCGCGGTTGCCGCCCGCGATCGCGCGCGCATCGTGCATGATCGCGTCGGTGCCGTGCCGCACCTGGCGCACGACCGCGACGAGCCCGTCGCGCATCCCGTTCAGCGCGTTCAGCAGGCGATCCATCTCGTTGCCGCGCCCCGACTCGACCGTCCCGGTCAGGTCGCCGGCCGCGATCCGCGCGAACGAATCGACGGCCGCGTCGATCGGCGTGACGATCGCGCGCGTCAGCGCCCGCTGCGCGAACACGCCCGCGATCAGCGCCACCAGCCCGGCGATGCCGAACGCCCACAGCGTCATGTGAAAACGCCCGGCGGCCTGCTCGAAGCGCGCGCGCTGGCGCTGCACCTGGAAATCCTCGAGCGCGGTCAGCGCGCGCTGGTAGTCGTCGAACCACGCGGCCGGCATCTCGCGCTGCGTGCTCAGGAAGTCGACGAAGTTCTCGTCGTCGAGCTGCTTGAGGCCTTTCGCGAACGCCTGCGACAGCAGCCGGTCGCGCTGGCCGAGCAGCGTGTCGCGCAACGCCTTCTCCGCCGCGTCGGCCTCGTGTAGCGAACGGTATGCGTCGAGCTCGCGATTGCTCGCGTCGAGCAGCGCATGCAGCCGCTTGACCTCCGCCACGGCCGGCTTGCCCGCGCTGATCAGCTGTTCGACGTCGCCCATGCCCGCCCGGAACATCAGCAGGCGTTCGGAACTCGTCTTCAGATGCACGACGGCGGCCGTGTCGTCGCTGTACATCGCATCGAGCGCGCCGTTGCTCTTCACGAGCGCAAACACGGCCGCCGCGATGACCAGCATCAGCAGCAGCGTGCAACCGGCGATGGTGGCGGCGAGCCCGCCGCGTATCGTGACGTTTCTGATCATGGTCGCCCATCGGGCCCGCACGCCGCGTACTCGTGCGCGCCCCTTGCAGAAGGATCGGAACAAACTCGCAGCCGGCCGCGCCGCGGCACGCCGGTGACGTAGCTATCGGCCGCGCGCTTGCGCGGCTGCATGGCGGATGCGACGCCGTTCTGATTAATTGCGACTTCGATGCGAATCCGCTGTGTTCGTTACAGGATGCGCAAAGATGGTGCATTGCCTATCGCGCCCTTAACGAGATTCAATTGGCGAATCGTCTGATGATCCTTTTACATTGGCGGCGTTGCTTCGCAACCCACCTCACGTCAAGGAACATCAACGACATGTCACACTCCGCGAATCGACTTCTGCACACCGTGATCGCCGCGGCCTGCGTCGCGCTGAGCGCAACGCCCTACGCTGCCGAACTCACCCGCGACAACGGTTCGCCCGTCGGCGACAACCAGAATTCGCAGACGGCCGGGCCGAGCGGCCCGGTGCTGCTGCAGGACTCGCATCTCATCGAAAAACTCCAGCGCTTCGATCGCGAGCGCATCCCCGAGCGCGTCGTGCACGCGCGCGGCACCGGCGCATTCGGCGAATTCGTGCCGAGCGCCGACCTCAGCGACCTGACGACCGCCAGGCTCTTCACGCCCGGCACGAAGACGCCCGTGTTCGTGCGCTTCTCGACCGTGATGGGCTCGCGCGGCTCGCCCGAGCAGGCGCGCGACCCGCGCGGCTTCGCGGTGAAGTTCTATACCGAGCAGGGCAACTGGGATCTGGTCGGCATCAACCTGCCGATCTTCTTCATCCGCGACGCGATCAAGTTCCCGGACTTCGTCCACGCGAACAAGCCGAGCGCGGTCACCGGCGTGCAGGACCCGAACCTCGCGTTCGACTTCTTCGCGCATGCGCCCGAAGCGACCAGCATGCTGACCCGGCTGTACACGACCGAAGGCATGCCCGATTCGTACCGGCACATGGACGGCTTCGGCGTGCACGCGTTCAAGTTCGTCAACGCCGACGGCAAGTTCACGTACGTGAAGTTCCACTGGAAGAGCCAGCAAGGCATGCAGGGGCTCCGTCCGAAGGACATTCCGGGCTCGATCGGCGCGGACTGGAACCTGATGACGAACGACCTGTATGGCGCACTGAAGGCCGGCAACGCGCCGAAGTGGGATCTGTATATCCAGGTGCTGAAGCCGTCCGAGCTCGACGCGTTCGACTTCAACCCGCTCGACGACACGAAGGTGTGGACCGGCGTGCCTGAGCGCAAGGTCGGCACGATGACGCTGAACCGCGTGCCCGACAACTTCTTCGAGTCGACCGAGGAATCGGCATTCGCACCGTCGCGGATGGTGCCCGGCATCGAGCCGTCGGAAGACCGCATGCTGCAGGGCCGGATGTTCTCGTACGCCGACACGCAGATGTATCGCCTCGGCGCGAACTTCAACCAGTTGCCGGTCAACCGCCCGCGCGTGCCCGTCACGAACAACAATCAGGACGGCGCGATGAATTTCGGCGAGCGCAAGGGCGAAGTGAACTACGAGCCCTCGACGCTGAACGAACTCGCGCAGAACCCGCGCTACAAGTCGGCGCAGACGCCGCTTGCCGGCACGACGCAGCAGGCCGCGATCCGCAAGACGCTGAACTTCCGGCAGGCGGGCGAGTATTACCGCGCGCTGTCCGCGCAGGAGCGGCAGGATCTGCTGACCGCGCTGTCGGGCGACCTGAACCAGGTGAAGAACGACGCGAACAAGTACGCGATGCTGTCGTACTTCTACAAGGCCGACGCGGACTACGGCACGCGCCTCGCGCGCGCGACGCACGCCGACCCCGCCCGCGTGAAATCGCTCGCCGACAAGCTCGCCGAGAACTGATCGCCACGCCCGTGCGAAGGCCGCGAAGCGGCTTTCGCACACCACTCCGCATGGATGCGCCGCGCGGCAACGCGCGGCGCACAGCGCTGATGAACCATCGATTCCGAACCGCCCTCTTCCGCCTGCTCGTGCTCGCGAGCGCGGCATTCCTGGCCGCATGCGCGCACACCGCGCCGCCCGCGGCCATCCCGCACGACGTCGCGCAAGCCGACCCGCGCCGCTACGACGACGCGTGGTTCGACGCCGCGCGCCTGGGCCGCATCGACATCCTGCAGGCGCTCGTCGACGCGCGTTATCCGATCGACGCGCAGACCTCGGCAGGCTATACCGCCGTGATCCTCGCCACGTATCGCGACCAGCCTCAGGCGCTCGACTACCTGCTGCGCGCCGGCGCGAACCCGTGCGTCGGCGACCGGCACGGCAATACCGCGCTGATGGGTGCGTTGTTCAAGGGAGAAAGCGCAATCGCGAGGCGGCTGATCGATACGCACTGCCCGATCGACCAGACCAACAATGCAGGCCAGACGGCCTTGGCGTTCGCGGCGCTGTTCGGCCGGCTCGACATGCTGCCGGCGCTCGTCGCGCACGGCGCGAATCCGGATCACGTCGATGCGCTCGGCCGCACCGCGCTGCAGAACGCGATCCTGCAAGGCAACGATGCGGCGGTCGCCGCGCTCGAGAAAGTCGGCGCGACGCAGAACGCCGACGTGACGTTGAAGATGCGGTAGTGACGGCCGCGCACCGGTTCCGACGATTCAGGCGATTCAGGCGATTCAGGCGATTCAGGCGATTCAGGCGATTCAGGCGATTCAGGCGATTCAGGCGATTCAGGCGATCAGGTCGCGCATCAACTGCATCAACTGCTCGCGCAGCCACTGGTTGGCGTGGTCGCGATCCGCGCTGCGGTGCCAGTAGCAGCAGTATTCGAGATCCGGCAATTCGAACGGCAGTTCGAGCACGCGCGCCGGGTAGCTGCGCAGCAGCCTGAGCGGCGCGGTCAGCGCGAGATCGCCGCGCATCGCGATCAGCGGCGCGACCATGTAGTGCTGCACCCGCATCTGGATGTTGCGGCGCTGCCCGAGGCGCGCGAGCTCCGCATCGACGTGGCCGCTGCCCTTGCGGCGGCTCGATACGTGGATATGCCCCATCGCGAGATAGTCGTCCAGCGTCAGCACGTCGCCCTTGAAAGGATGATCGCGGCGGATCATGCACGCATAGCGGTCGCGCACGAGCAGCGCCTGCTGCAGGTTCGGATCGCCGATCAGCGCAGAATCGATCGCGATGTCGACGGAGCCGTTCGCGAGCGCGGTCGGCAGCTCCCGGCGGTCCATGTAGTAGCTGCGCACCTGCATGCGGGGCGCATGCTGCTGCAGCAGTTCGCCGAGCGCCGGCATCAGCAGCGCCTCGGTCAGGTCGCTCATGCTCAGCCGGAACACGCGCTCGGACGACGCGGGATCGAACACGTCCCCTTCGTGTGCGCTGGCATCGAGCAGTTGCAACGCCTCGCGCACCCGGCCGACGATGTTCTCCGCCATCGGCGTCGGCACCATTCCCGCCGGCGTGCTCACGAACAGCGGATCGTTCAGCGTCTTGCGCAGCCGCGCGAGCGCGTTGCTGACGGCCGGCTGCGTGATGCTCAGCAGCTCTGCCGCGCGCGTCAGGTTGCGCTTGTTGTAGATCGCCTCGAATACGACGAACAGATTCAGATCAATCTTCGTTAAGCGCATCGCCGGTCTCCTTGCCGGCATCTTAAGGCGCGCGCCGCCCGCATGTCCACGGCGGACGGGGGCGGCGCGTGCAGGCATGCACCGGCGTTACGCGCCGCGCGTGACCGGCATCTCGGCCACGTCGGCCAGCCGGTGCAGATGCTTCGCGAGCTCGAGCTTGGCGATCGCCGCGCGGTGCACTTCGTCCGGGCCGTCGGCAAAGCGCAGCGTGCGCTGGTGCGCATACGCCTGCGCCAGCGGGAAATCGCTCGACACGCCGGCGCCGCCGTGCGCCTGGATCGCCCAGTCGATGATCTGGCACGCGATGTTCGGCGCGACCACCTTGATCATCGCGATCTCGGCCTTCGCGACCTTGTTGCCCACGGTGTCCATCATGTACGCGGCCTTCAGCGTCAGCAGGCGAGCCTGCTCGATCATGCAGCGCGCTTCGGCGATGCGCTCGTGCCACACGCTGTGCTGCGCGAGCGGCTTGCCGAATGCGACGCGCGAGCTCAGGCGCCGGCACATCAGTTCCAGCGCGCGCTCGGCGATGCCGATGCTGCGCATGCAGTGGTGGATGCGGCCCGGCCCAAGGCGGCCCTGCGCGATCTCGAAGCCGCGGCCCTCGCCGAGCAGGATGTTCGACACGGGCACGCGCACGTCCTTCAGGTCGATTTCCATGTGGCCGTGCGGCGCGTCGTCGTAACCGAACACCGGCAGGTGGCGCAGCACGGTGATGCCCGGCGTGTCGGCCGGCACCACGATCATCGATTGCTGCTCGTGGCGGCCCGCGTCCGGGTCGGTCTTGCCCATCACGATGTACACCGCGCAGCGCGGGTCGCCGGCGCCCGACGACCACCACTTGCGGCCGTTGATCACGTACTCGTCGCCCTGGCGCTCGATGCGGCATTCGATATTGGTCGCATCCGACGACGCCACGGCCGGCTCGGTCATCAGGAATGCAGAGCGGATCTCGCCGCGCAGCAGCGGCTCGAGCCAGCGATCCTTCAGCGCCTCGGACGCATAGCGTTCGAGCGTCTCCATGTTGCCGGTGTCCGGCGCGGAGCAATTGAACACTTCCGCGGCCCAGGACACGCGGCCCATGATCTCGCAAAGCGGCGCGTATTCGAGGTTCGACAGGCCTTCCGGCGCGCGCGACGAACGCGGCAGGAACAGGTTCCACAGGCCCGCTTCGCGCGCCAGCGGCTTCAGTTCCTCGATCACTGTGGTCGGCACCCACGCATTGCCCGCGCGGCGATTCGCCTCCACCTCCGCCTCGAAGCGGTGCTCGTTCGGGTAGATGTGGCGATCGAAGAAGGCCAGCAGGCGGGCCTGCATTTCCTTGACTTTGGGCGAGTATTCGAAGTTCATGTGGATCTTCCTTGAATGGGATGCAACAGCGGTTGACCGGGCTGCCGGCCGCCGGCGTGCGGGATCAGATCGTCAGGCCGCCGTCGACGACGATGCATTCGCCGTTCGTGTAGCTCGACGCGTCCGACACGAGATACAACACCGTGCCGGCCATTTCGCGCGGCTCCGCGTGACGGCGCAGCGGGATCTTCGCCTTCCAGCTCGCGTAGATTTGCTCGTCCTCGAACAGCGCGCCCGCGAACTTGGTCTTCGTGAGGCCCGGCAGCAGCGCGTTCACGCGAATGCCGAGCGGCCCGCATTCCTTCGCGAACGCGCGCGTCATGTTGACGACCGCGGCCTTCGTGATCGAGTAGATGCCCTGCCGGTCGCCCGGCTGCAGCGCGTTCACCGACGCCGTGTTGACGATCGCGCCGCCGCCGTGCTCCCGCATCAGCCTGCCGGCCTCGACCGACATGAAGAAATAGCCGCGGATGTTCACTTCGACCGTCTTGTCGTACGCCTGCAGATCGGTATCGAGGATATGGCCGAAATACGGATTCGCGGCCGCGTTGTTGACGAGGATGTCGAGGCGCCCGTGCTTGCCGCGGATGTGCTCGAACGCGGCCGCGATGTCCTCCATGCGCCCGACGTGGCATGCGAGCGCCTCGGCCTTGCCGCCCGCCGCGACGATCTCGTCGGCCACCGCCTGGCAGTCGCCGATCTTGCGGCTCGACACGATCACGTGCGCGCCCTGCTCCGCGAGCAGCTTCGCGATTTCCTCGCCGATGCCGCGGCTCGCGCCGGTCACCAGCGCGATCTTGCCCGTCAGGTCAAACAGATTCGTTGCCATGCTTCGCTCCTCCATTGAATGTTGTCGGCATGTGCTGCCGCGCGTGTTCAGCGGTGCGCGTCGATCACGCGCACGGCTTCCTCGGCGAGCGGGCCCGCCATGTTGCCGACGCGCAGCGCCGCCGTGTTCGATGCATTGCCCTGCAGCGCGCGCGCCTTCACGCCCTGCGCGATCGCGGCGAGCCGGAAGAAGCTGAACGCGAGATAGAAGTGCCAGTCGCGGATCGGTTCGATCCCGCGCAGCTCGCAATAGCGCGCGACGATCTGCGCTTCGTCCGGCACGCCGAGCGCCGCGCGATCCTGGCCGGCGAGCCCCGGCACGTGGCCGTCGGACGGCAGGCGCAGGCACATGCAGTAGTACGCAAGATCGGCGAGCGAGTTGCCGAGCGTCGACAGTTCCCAGTCGAGCACGGCCTTCACGCGGAAGCTGTCGCGCTCGAACATCAGGTTGTCGAGCCGGAAGTCGCCGTGCACGAGCGACGGCCGGCCCGTATCGGGCGGGCACGCTTTCGGCAGCCAGTCGATCAGCGTTTCCATCGCGTCGAGCCGCTCGGTTTCGGCCGCGCGGTACTGCTTCGTCCACACGCCGATCTGCCGCTCGAAATAGTTGCCGGGCCGGCCGAAATCGCCGAGGCCCACCGCGTCGACGTCGACGTCGTGCAGCGCGGCCATCGTCTGCAGCACCGCGTCGTGGCACGTCGCGCGGTCCGGCTTCGGCAGCTCCGTCAATGCCGGATTCCAGAAGATCCGCCCGTCCTCGAAGCTCATCACGTAGAACATGCTGCCGATCACGTCGCGGTCCTCGCACAGGTGGTACGGGCGCGCGACCGGCACCGCGCTGCCCGACAGCGCGGTCAGCACGCGGAACTCGCGGTCGACCGCGTGCGCGGACTTCAGCAGTTCGCCCGGCGGCTGCCGGCGCAGCACGTAGCGGCCGCTCTTCGCGTTCAGCAGGAAGGTCGGGTTCGACTGGCCGCCGGCGAATTTCTCCGCGTCGACCGGCCCTTCGAAACCGGGGATGTGCTGTTCCAGATACTGGGTCAGCCTGGCGATATCGAGTTGCTGGGGTGTGTTCGTCATCGTCGCGATCGGTCGTGGGTCAGCCGTAGGTTCGGTATGCGCGCCGCTCCGGATCCTCGAGATGCGGGATGCCGTTGAACGACGCCAGATGAAACGCGTCGGCGTTGAAGAAATACTGCGAAATGCTGCTGTTGCGGATCTGCAGGTTCAGCGCGATCGCGCTCGATGCCGGCGCCGCCAGCACCTGTTGCGTGGTGACCGCGATCGGGCCGCCCGAGCTCACCACCAGCACGCGCTGCGCGTCGCCCTGCCGGAGCGCGGCGCGCGCGTCGGCGACGCGCTGCTGGAACTGCGCCCAGGTCTCGGGCACCGCGCCGCTCAGCCGGTCCTCCGACCAGAGCTGCAGCACCTGCCGCAGCGCGCGGAAGTGCTCCTTCATCGTGCCGGCCGCGAGCCGCGCAATCTCCGGAAATTCGTCGGCGGCCGCGGCGAAGAGCCCGTGGAAGTCGTATTCGTTCAGGCCCGGATGCCGGTCGCAGCGCACGTCGTCGCGGCCCATGCCGCGCAGGATCGCGTCGACCGTCTGCGCATGCCGGTGCTGCGTGCCGCACGTCACGCGGTCGAACGCGATGCCCTGCCGCGCGAAGTATTCGCCGAGCCAGACGCCCTGCTGCTCGCCGCGCTCGGAAAGGCGGTCGTAGTCGTCGGTGCCGAACGACGCCTGCCCGTGCCGTACCAGATAGAGTTCAGCCATCGCATGCTCGCGGAATCAGATTGATCCAGCATAGCGAGCGCGCAGCCATTTTTGAAATTTATTTGATGAATCGGATGGTATTCATTTTGTGAATTCCTGGCTGCCCGGTCGAACGAATGCCGGGCGGAACCCGCCGAGCAGGCACGACTTGCGACAACGGGGCATAACCGCTCGCGTTGGCCGCAAAGGTATCGACAGCAGCGAGCGACCGGGGCGTCATTGCCGCAATCAATGCAAATTCATTATGTTTTTCCTGATCAAACAAAATCAAAACGCCAGATGCGTCTTGATTATCACCAAACACCCACACCCCGAATTAATTTGATCCAATCAAACTTGATCCACTTTAATTGACAGCCCTGTCATAGTTACCAGTTAAACCAAATATATTAAGACCGTATCGTACCGACATGCACCCGCCATTAGATCACGCACGCATGAGATACGAGAAAAACAATGGATTGAAAGTCAAACCCATAGACAACGGGCTAAGCTGCATTATTTTCAATCGGGACGCAAGAACACTGCACCAGCTCAACACTGCCGCATGGTTTATTCTCGAAATTTGCAATCAACGCTCGCCCGACGAAATCGAAAAGCTCGTGCACGATACGGGCCTCACGCTTCAAGCGCATGAAATCCTGGATTGCTTATGCGCATTGAAGAAAATCGGCGCAATTTCCATTGCACCATAACCCTTCGAAGGATGATCAAACATGCAAAACCAGGACGTATTGACGAAGCTGAAGGAAGCACTCCAACAAGAGGACACCAGCGTAACGCCGTCGATCAAGCTGATCGGGCCGGAAATCGTTCTCCAAACACAATACGCGAACGTGAATGTCGAGAGACCGAGCCTTTCGGGTAAATCCGGCGCTTAAGCAGCAGGCTCAAGGAAGGGGGCCACACCCCTTCCCCAATTCAACGCGGGATATCCGATCATGCAGTCTGGCTTCACTCAATCCATCGCATTCGCGCGTGGCCGCGCGCTCGCCAGTGGCCCCGTCGTCTTGCTGATCAATCCGCCGTTGTGGAGTGCGCATGCCCCGTATCTCGCAATACCGTTGCTTGCCGGTGTGCTGAGAGAGAAAGGAAAACCGGTCAGGTGTCTCGATCTCAATATCGAATTTCTCGATCTGGTCGTGTCTGCACGCGGACTCTCGGAAATCGGCAAGCTGCTGGAGCGTCGGACGGCAAAGGACATAATCGAGCGTCAAGCGATCGAACAGGCAAAAGTCGTCTGCGAATCCGCCATCGCCAGAGTCGATTCAGCCCGCGCCATTCTGCGCAGCTTCGATTCCCTGACGAACCATCACGAATTCAATCAAGCAAAAATCACGATGAGAGATGCCTTGCGAGTGATTTCCGCGTCTTTCGACGGTTTGCGCTTTGATCTCACCACCGAAGATTTCGACTACCTGGCACCGTCGTCGGCGGCAATCAGGCGTGCCGCAACCAACCCCCTTTCCCTGTACCGCTGGGCGTTCGAAAAAATCATCCCGGACGCCATTGCCGATCCGGACATCGGCCTGGTCGGAATTTCCATCTCGGCGGAAACCCAGCTGACGCCGGCGGTGACCGCGGCGACATTGATCAAGGCATTGCGCCCGAATCTAAAAATTGTCGTCGGCGGAAACTATACGACTCGCATGATGAGTGCCTGGAGCGGCGAACTACATCCGTTCCACGACATTTTCGACTACTGCATCCTGTATGAAGGCGAAGAGGCGCTGCCCGCGCTTTACGAGCGTCTTTTCGAACGGAGGCTGGGCCCCATTCCGGGTTTGTCAGAGGTCATCGCCGGGAATACTGTCCATACGCCCCCCGTGAAGACGGCGCTGAAGCATGCGGCAAAACCGGCCTTCGACTTGATTCCTCTCGAAAAATATTTTTCGCCGGGCCCGGTGCTGCCTGTCTTTTCATCGCGAGGTTGTGCATGGAAGTGTGCATTCTGTTCGATCCCCTATGCGAGCGGCAGCTTTCGTCGGCGAACGGCCAGCGAGGTGGCTGCGGAAATCGCCGAGCTGGCCCGCCTGCATGGCTCGCGGTACTTCATGTTCGTCGACGAGATCATGACGATCCGTTCGCTCGCGGATGTCAGCCGGGAACTGATTGCGATCGGCAGTCCGATCAAGTGGTATGCGGAAACGAGATTCAGCCAGCAATGGACGCAGGATATTGCCGACGAACTTTATCGCGCTGGCTGTCGTCGCCTGAATTTCGGGTTGGAGTCGTATAACCAGCGGATCCTCGATTTGATGGAAAAGGAAGTGCAGGTCGAGTACATCGAAGACAACCTAGAAATCTGCCTGAAGGCGGGCATTGCGGTGCATCTCTTCGCCATCCTGGGGTTTCCGGGTGAAACACTGGAAGAAGCCGCCAGAACGGTCGCGTTTTGCGAACGTGTGGTCGAGCGGTCACGCACGGTCTACGGCAACGCGTATTCCTCGTGGGGCGCCAGCCGGTTTACGGTCGACGTCCATTCCCCCGTCGGAAAAGATCCGGAGCGCTTCGGCGTTCGACTTGTCGAGCCGCCGGAAAATCACGACCTGTCGCTCAGTCGCGAGATCGACTACGTTCATTCCGGAGGAAGCATATTTGAGCAGGTCGGGGCCGACATGAATCCGCGGGCTCGAAACATGAGCTTCATTTCGCAAGTGTCGCGTTTTCATCGGTCGTTATCGACGGCAAGCGAAGAAGAAGCATTTCTCAGAACCTGTCTCGGGACAGGATTACCCGGCGTGGCGCGGCGTAGCCTATCCGTATGGGAGCGTCTGCCGGAAAGAGACATTGCGCTGTCTCCGGAAGTCACGATCTGTCATACGCAGCGATCCGTGCTGAACGCTTCCGTTCACGCTCATACGGTGATCTACGATCCGCGGACGGGGTACCTGATCGAACTTCCGATTCCGGACCTGAATCTGGATCCGCTGAGAATCAAACAAAGTCATGAAAGCGTCGTGCAATGCCTGGCGCCGCACATCGGCGGGCAGGCAGATGAGACGGTTGCCGCACTTTGCCGCTTCGGGATGTTCGACTTGTCCGAGCCATTGGCAGCAGTTGACTTCGACTCACCGAATTTCTCGGTCATCGTCGCGGAGGCGCATGTTCATACACAGCCGTCCGGCCCTGGAAATCGGGTGCTTGTCAGCGGCATCACCGGTGTTGCCTCAGAGCTCGACGGCCCTGGATTGTTGCTGTGGGAGGCAATCGCCAGCCCGGACGGGCTGACGGCCGGGCACTTGAAAAGCCTGATGGACATCGCCGTGGACAAGGCGAGATTCACTGGCGACGTTCGGACCTTGCTCGAATGCGGCCTTGCCTTCGCACGAGAAGACAGAACACGCGTCGCCGCGGACGCAGAGAGGCTCATTGCCGCGGCAGGCTGACAAACCGGATCACACCTTCTACAGGACATTGCACTCGTGGCTGAATCCCATTCCGTCAGCGTCGATCGCCTGCTTTCCGGCGGCTACTTTGGCGATACAAGACACGTATTGGCGTCGTGCGCCGATCGAGCGGCGGCCTATCTCGACTTTGCCGACGACGATGCGTCAATCGATCCGTTGCGCGAAATGCTGAGTTCGTCGAGTGAGACAGGCTCGTGGCAAATCGTTTTGCATCCCATTGCGCGATATGCTGTCCGACGCGCAATGTGGCGGCTCGTGCACGGCGGGGAGGCAGAAACGACACCGGCAGTGCGGCTGCCGTCTGAAACATGGGCACGGTCGGTGTCTGAAAACCATCCACGAGCACATGCGAGTATCGGCGAAATAGTCTGGTTGCACCCGAGCAACGCGCCGGAATGCGCAGCCGTAATGTCCCTGCTTTACGAGGCCGAGATTGCCCCACGTGGATTATCCGCTCGCGTGGCGCTGATCGACGGAACGCCGGCGACCGTCCGGGGTTGCCAGGACGGGCATGCGCTCCTGATGCGCCTGTTGCCGGAAACCGCTCAATCGTGCATCCAGCATGTGCGACTCATGTGCACCTATTCGGTAGACGGAAAGGCCAGCGCGTCGGAGGCGCCTCAACCTGCGTACTTCGATAGCGTGTCGACCCCGACGATTCCTGGAGCGATCTTCCTGTTCTCCGGCGCACTGGAGGAGCCCTGGCTGGCAGCCGAGTCGCTGTTGCACGAGGCTACGCATACCAAGCTGTTCGATCTTTACATGAGTCCGGGTTTGCTCGTGCGCGAGTACGACGCACGGAAGTCCGAGAGCGTGGTCAGTACGTGGAACAAGAATCTGAAATGGCGGCGAAATCATTGGCCCTTCGATCAGGGTTTGGGCGCCTACCACGTGTACATTCATCTGATCGCATTCTTCCTGGCCGCGCGTACCGATACGACTTCGGATCACCCACGCATTCGCGCGCATGTTACTGACAAGCTGGCGCAGGCTATCAGGCGAGCCGCGCTACTCGAGCCGCAATTGTCCGCACAGGCCGCCACCTGGTTGACCGACGAGGGTGCTGCATTCCTTGCCTGGTTGAGGGACTGTCGTGCTCAATTGACGGAAATGGCATCCGGGGACTGTCCACGAGAGAGGGAGCCGGGAATCCAATGAGCACGACACTGATTCGCACGCCCCTCCTTCGCGAGGAATTCTTCGTGATCGCGCGGCTGGCGGCGACGATGGCCACGACAAGAATGCTTTCATACGTGTCCGGGATCATAACGATGTCGATTCTCGGACATTACTCGACGGTCGGAATGGCAAGTCTCACGCTTGCCATGGCGATTCAACAGGTCATGGTGGTCGCGAGCTTCAGCGGGCTCGTGGGTACGGAGACGGAGGTGGCAAAACGTCACGGCGCGGGAGAGCACGAGCGAGCAACCGCCTTCGTCCTTTCGTCGATTCTGGTCGCGTTTGGAATGGGTTGCTTGATGTCTGCCCTGTCGGTCATCGTTTCGTGGGTGTTTGCGTCACGGCATGCAGCAGACGGGGTCGACGCCTTTTCGCCGCTGCAGACGATCGGCTACGGCATGCCGGCGTTTTGTATCTATCTATCGATTTCATTCTATTTCGAGGCGACCCAACGGCCCAGGTTCGTGTTGCTTCTCGCGATACTCGGTACGTCGGTCACCGCGCTCGCCACTTTCTGGCTCGTCCATGCCTCATCTGCCCTGGGAATCTCCAGTGAGTCGAGTGCCGCGCTGGCGCTGACGCTTTCACGCTACGTACTGGCGGCCGTGGCGCTGGCAATGGTTCTATGGATGAACCGCCGCGGTTTGTCCGCTGCGATGGGTCAGATCGGGACGTGCTTGCCGCACGACTGTCTTGCGCTGTTGAAGATTGGCGTTCCGGCGGGATTCGCTGACGCAATGACAACGGTCTCGGTATCGTCGATGACCTGGTTCGTCGGCAATCTCGGCGTCGTCGCACTGAACGCCTATCAGATTGCTTCCCAGTGGCTTGGCTTGCTGATGCTGATCGGCGCCGGCTGCGCGACGGCAGCAACGATCCGTGCGACGCAGGCGATGGGCGCGCTGGATCGAACGCGCGCCGTGAATGCTGCGAGCGCCGGCATCATGCTTCTCCTGATGCTGGACGCCATTGCGTGGATTGCCTATCTCGCCATACCCGGACTCTGGGCGCATATCTATGGCGCGTCGCCAGAGGTAACACGCTATGCGATTCCGAACCAAAAATGGGCAACGTTGATTTTTGCAATCGAATGCCCGCTCATACTGTTGATCGGCGTCGGGCGGGCTTACCGATTGACGGTCAGGTTGCCCGTCATCAAGGCGTGCTGCTTCATTCTGATTGCCTTGCCCGCGTGCGTCTGTGTCGTCCGATACTTTTCCGATCCGTTGCCTTATCTGCTGTCCGGTATCGCGCCAGCGGTATTGGTCGCGCTTTTGATCGTCGCATGGAACATGCGGCCGATATTTGATTCCGGGCATGCTGAAACGAAGCTGAATGCCTCTGAGACCAGGTAGTCGATTTCTCAATTTCACACGGGATAGTCATGCCGACGTTGATACTTTCCGCACAACTCGCCGCATTGGCAAACGGCCAACTGCAACTGGAACGAGATGAGCAAAGCATTGATGAAATCTGTCGCGGCCTGACTGCAGCGTATCCTGCCCTGACGGCAGCCATACTGGATGCGCACGGCCGGATATCGCCCTTCGTCGGCGTGTTCGTCGACGGCGGCCAGATCGATCCTGCCGCGGATCGTCATATGGCGCTGCCGAGAACGTCGGTCGTTACGTTGATTTCCGCCGTCGCGGGAGGCTGACATGTGCGACATGCTCACGGTAGAGGAGCACAGCTTCTATTCCAGACAGATCGCCGTGCCCCAGATCGGCGAAACAGGACAATTGGCATTGAAGCGCGCCAGCGTGCTTGTAGCGGGCGCAGGTGGCCTGGGGTGTCCGATTCTGCTTTATCTCGCCGCTGCCGGCGTCGGGCGAATCGGCATCGCCGACGCCGATCTCGTCTCGCTGAGCAATCTGCACCGACAGGTCATCTATGGTGTCGCAGATTGCCGCGAAACCAAGGTCCGGACGGCGGCCGCCGCAATGCGTGCACGCAACCCGTTCGTCGAGGTCGTTGAGCATGCCGTTGCGATCGATGATGAAAACGTGTCGGACATGATTTCGGGCTATGACATCATCGTCGATGGAACGGACAATTTCGCAACCAAGTTCCTGCTTAACGACGCATGTTGGTTCTTGTCAAAACCGTTGGTATACGGATCGATCCACCGCTTCGAAGGCCAGGTCGCCGTATTCAACCACGCCGGTGCGGATGCGACGGAGCGCGGTCCAAACTACCGGGACCTATTCCCGTCGCCGCCGCCGGCGGCCCTTGCGCCCGATTGCTCGACAGCGGGCGTGCTCGGCGTGCTGCCCGGCATTGTCGGCTGCCTGCAGGCAAACGAAGTGATCAAGTTGATTACAGGAATAGGCGAACCGCTTTCAGGGACATTGCTGCTTGTCGACGCATTGAGCGGCTCGACGAAAAGCATGAGATTGAAGAAGAATCCGAACAATCCGTTGAGCGGCACCTCTCCTTCCATTCGCAACGTACGGAGCGTGACGACATCGAGCAACGTACCGGACATGCCGATTCGGTCGATTTCTGCGAATACCTTGATCGAATGGCACGCGCAAGGCCGGCCGCTAGTACTTGTCGATGTCAGGGAACCGGATGAACGCAAGCGCGTGTCTCTCGGAGGGGTGCACTGGCCACTGAGCGAATCGGACATCGACGTTCCCGAGATCGATGCAACACGCATAGCCGTCATGTATTGCCAGTCCGGCGCAAGAAGCAAGCGCGCGGCAGAGAAACTGATCGCACGGGGATACGCAAGAGAACACCTCGTCAGCCTGGACGGCGGCGTTACGGCCTTTCTTGACGCCGGATACAGGCCGGACGCGCTGGATGACCCGATGGGCGGCGGGCAATGATTCGGTTGAACTCGAGTCTGAGAATGCGCTCGCTCGACGAGTCGCTGGCGCTGGTGCGCTCGGTTGCAGGCGAATACGGCATTACTCGTGTGACGAACACGACAGCCCTGGACCGGATCGGCATTCCTGTCTTTGCAAGCATCCGCCCCAATGCGGTGCCTGGTTCGCTCTGCGTGAGTGCCGGCAAAGGCCTGCTGCCGGCGGAAGCAGAGATGGGGGCATTCATGGAAGCGATCGAACTCGCATCGTGCGAGTTCGGACGATCCGGCATCGGCTTCGCGCCGGTGACGGTTGAACGAATGCTTGATGGTTATGATGCACGGGTGACGATGGCCGATTTCGCCCCCCTTCTCGGGCAGCGATTCGACAGCAATGAACTCATCGCATGTACGCCTGGAGAAGAGGTGCTGTCCGGAGAGACGGTGCTGGTCCCGTCGGAACTCGTCTTCTCCCCGTTTGACGACAATCCTTTTGCTACGAAATTCGGCAGCAGTTCGGTGGGACTCGCATCAGGAAACAATCTGCTGGAAGCGTCGGTTCATGGTCTGGCGGAGTTAATCGAGCACGATATTGCGTCCTTTGGCTTCGTACGTGACGAATCCTGCCTGGTCAGGCTGGACTCCGCTCCAATGCCGATCAAGCGGCTGCGTCAGCTCTGCGAGGATGCCGGCTTTTCGTTGTATCTACGCCATACGCCGAATGCATTCGGCCTGCCCTATTTTCGCGCGACACTGTTCGACAACACGGATGACGCTCCGCTGGCCGTGTGCGCCGGGTACGGCTTACATCCCATTCGGTCGATTGCGGCGGTGCGCGCCATGACAGAGGCCGCGCAGTCACGCCTCACCGCCATTCACGGCGGCCGTGACGATCTGACCAAACGCCTCGAACATTGGCCTCAAAGCGCACGCAAACAGGAGATCGAGGCAATTTCCGCCCTGAGAACCAAGGAATCCAACGCCGACAATGCCGTTGATTTCGCGAACATCGTGGATCATGAGCAGCATGTTACGTCGCTGGAAACGGCGTGGGACTATATGGTCGACGTGTTGCGGGAACGAAACCTGTCCCAAGTAGTGCGAATTTGCCTGAGCCAGGCATCGGACCCGTTCCAGGTCGTACGAATCATCGTGCCGGGCCTGGAAGCCTTCTCACCCGAACACATGCGGATAGGACGACGTCTCCATGACTACATCATGTCGTTGTAGTCAACTTTACATGTTTGTCGGTCCGACAGCGGTGGGCAGCGTGATAGAAACGAAATCGACTCCGGAGATAACGTTCATGCCCCCTGTCCGACGCGGCGACATCGCGAAACTTATCTCCTCCCGTCAGACTCCTGCGACCATGGCGATTGTCGACGGGACATATTTCGCCTATCCGGCAGTTGGACATATTGAAATTCGCGATGCGATACAGCGTGGATGGGAGGTCTGGGGACTATCGTCGATGGGTGCGATTCGTGCGTTTGAAATGCGCGACCTGGGGATGAGAGGCTTCGGGACGGTGTATGAGGAATTCTTCAAGCAGATCGATTTTCAGGATGACGAAGTAGCGCTTATTCATGGCGATGAAGCACCCTATGTTCCGTTGAGTGAACCGCTGATTCATCTTCGCCGGTGCCTCAAGAGCTTCGTTGTTCGTGGACACATAACCGAAGCCGCGGCGATCGCGATCGCCGCGGCGCTCAAGAGCGTCTGGTTTGGAAAGCGGACCATTGCCCATTTCGGCGCATTGCTCGAATCGGTACCCGGCGGAATCAGTCTGACCTATCGCGAACTGGTTTCAGAGGTAGACGCTCATCGAGTCAAGCGAGAAGATCTCGAGCGGTTCATACGCGAAAGCCCCTGGATGTGCCAAGGCCAGCCCTCTTGAAAGTGTCCGCCGTGCGGCAACCCCTACACCATGACTGCTACGCCGGGCCGGTGACGCGACCATTTCAAGCGTCGCGCGCTCGGTCAGACCAGGGCCGCTGCTCCGGCACCGCGTGAAGGAGATCAGCTTCGAGGCCGTTGCCGGCGCGAGAATGTGCGAGTTGTCCTACGCCTTGTCCAGCGCCGTCGCTTCGACGTTTTCCGCCGTTATTTCCCGGCGCCGTTCGACGACTTCCCATACACGATGTAACGGGCGGTCTCCATGAATTTCGCGTCGAGCGCCGGCGCATGCCGCCCGACGCCGGCCTGAAAGGCCAACCCGTCGGCCATCGAGATCAGCAGCGTGGCGACGTGCTCGCTGTCGGCCTCACTGTGTTCCGGATTGACGGTACGCACGAGTTGCGCGAGTTCGCGCGTGAGCGTCGCATACCAATCGTCGACCAGCCGGCGGCACTCTTCGTCGATCGCCGCGAACGAGAAGAAGTGCGCCCACAACGCCCTGTACTGGGCATCCTTCGCGTCGCGCAGCGCCCGTTCCATGAGCGCGTCGAGCATCTCGCGCGGCGACGCGTCGCTTTCCAGCGCGCGCGTCAGGTCGTTCAGATACATCCCGATGGCCGGCTCGATCACCGCCCGCAACACGGCCAGCCGCGTCGGGAAGTAGTACTGGAGATTGCTGACGCTGATCCCCGCCGCAGCGGCGACCGCGCGCTGCGAGAAATCGAGGGCGCCGCCTTCGAGCAGGAGTTTTCGCGCGACGCGGACGATCTTGTTGCGCGTGCGCAGGCCCTGGGCTCGCAAGCCGTCGGTACCCTCTGCCGCGGGCGCTGCGCTCGACGTGCGCCGTTTCCTGCTGTTGCGCTGCTCAATTGGCACTGTCATCGCTTTCCGTCATCGTGTAGGCGCTACGGCCTCATGGTAGTCATCGCACCGGCGCTTCGCCGAAGCGCCGATGACTATACCCGATGCCTCACGCATTTTCCAACAAACCCCTTACACCCGGCCGGCGTGCCCGGGCGCGTACCCGGGCGCGTGATTGGGCGCGTGATTGGGCGCGTGATTGGCCTGCGTGATTGGCCTGCGTTGGACGCGCCGGGCGGACGCGCCGGGCGCCGGCCCGCAGCACGCTCGCGATCGCGTCATCCGCGGCGCGCAGCCGCGTCGCGCACCTTGCGGTTCACCCGGCCGTCGAGCATGTTCGCCACGCCCAGCACCCCGTTGATCGCGCACCATCGCAACGGCTCGGGCAGCGTCGCAGGCGTCTTGTGGCGCAATGCCGCGAGCAGCGGATGCTCGGCGCCCCGGATCCGCTCGGCCAGCAGTTCCCCGACCAGCGACTGGGTCGCGACGCCATGCCCGGAACACCCGGCGGTGTAGAGGATGTTTCCGTGTGCGCCGGTTTCGCCCACTACCGGCAACGCATCGCCGGCCAGGCTGATATAGCCGCTCCAGCACGCGCGCACCGCCACGCTGCCCAGTTCGGGAAAACGGGCGCCGAGCGTATCCTCGAGCGCGCGATACGCGTCGTTGTCGGGCACGTTCGGCGTCTGCGAACCGTAGACGTAGTGGATCCGCTTCGTCGTCAGCACGAGCGTGTTGCGCACCGTCAGGCGATGGCTTTCCATCGTCAGGTGCGAGGTCACGATGCCTTCGCGCCCCGGCCAGCCGAGCGCCGCCAGTTGGGCCGCGGACAGCGGCTCGGTCTCGAGCGCGGACACCCGCATCGGCATCACCTTGTCGCCCAGCAGGCCGAGCTGCGGCGTATACGCGTTGGTGGCGAACACGAGGAACGGCGCGCTCGCGCTGCCCCGCGCGGTGTGTGCCTTGACGACCGCGCCTTCGGTATACGACAGCAGCGGGGAATGCTCGTAGATCTTCACGCCCGCGCGCAGCGCCGCGCGCCGCAGCCCCATCACGTACTTGCCGGGGTTGAGCGTGCCGCCGTGCGGCATGTGGAAGCCGAACAGGAACGCCGGCGGGATGCCGCGCGCGCGCATCGCGGCGTGATCGAGGAACGTCGCCGGCGAACCGAGTTCGAGGCCGGTCGCCATGCTCGCGCGCAGCCGCTTCTCCTGCGACGCATGCACGCCGGCGCGGATAATGCCCGTCGCCAGGTAGTCGCACTCGATCCCGTATTCGCCGAGCTTGCGTTCGACGTAGGTGACCCCTTCGTCGTAGAAGCGGACGATCTGCTTCGCCCGCTCGCGTCCCACGCGCTTGACGAACAGCTCGTATTCGAGCCCCTGCCCGCCGGCAAGGTAACCCGCGTTGCGCCCGCTCGCGCCGAAGCCCGCGAACTCGCGTTCGAGGACGACCACGCGCGCGCCGCGCGCGGCAAGCTCCAGCGCGGTGGACAGGCCCGCGAAGCCGGCGCCGACGACGATCGCGTCCGCGTTGACCTCGCCGTCGAGCGGCGGCTGCGGATCGTCCGGCGCTTCCACCCATCCGCCGAGCGGGCGGTACGTTTCCGGCACTGCACTCATTCTGATGCCCTCCTTCGGGCGAACCCGGAGCGCGGCCGCGCCCGCGGCCGTCGGCGCTCCGGTCGCCATTGCCCCGGCCGCGCGTCGCGCGCGGCCATGTCCTCCCCGGCGTCCGTATCTTGGCGAACGCGCGCCGGGGGCCTCGGAATTGCCCCTAGCGGGCCGCGACGTCACCCTGCCCGGGCGACACGCTGGCCAGGTAGTGCGCCACGGCCCGGATGTCGTCGTCCGACAGCGTCGCGGCCACGCCATTCATCGCGCCGGCCGGATCCTTGCGTTCGCCCGTCTTGAACGTGGCGAGCTGGGTCGCGAGGTAAATCTCCCCCTGGCCCGCAAGGCGCGGCGCCTGATCCCTGCCCATCAGCGTCGCGCCGTGACACGCCTGGCAGCTCCTCGCCTCGACCAGCGCGTTGCCCCGCTTCGCGAGCGCCGCGTCGGCCGCGACGGCCTCGTTCCGGGTCGGGGTCTGCCGCGCAAAATAAGCGGCCAGCGTCTTGATCTGCCCGTCGTCGAGATCCCTCGCCAGCGGCCCCATGGTCGCGTTGTGGCGCGCGTCGGCGGCGAACGCGCGCAGCTGGGCCGCGAGATACGGCTCGGGCTGGCCGGACAGCGCCGGATACCATGCATTGAGCGACTGGCCGCGTGCGCCGTGACAGAAGAAGCAGGTCTCCTGCGGCCGCGGCCACGGGCCGCCGTTGGCCTGCTCCGCTGCGCCGATCTGGCTCATCGCCTTTTCGAAACGCATGCCGTCCAGGATGTCGCGCCCGTGGAGCACGCCCGCGCCGGCCAATCCCATGATGGCAACGACAGCGCCAATGATCATTGCGCGCTTCATTTACACCCCCACGCCGCGTTGTGCCAGCTTGCCGAGCGCCTGCAACGCCGCGCGATGCCCGGAGCGCACCGCGCCGTCCATCGAGCCGGCCCAGATGTCGGCGGTCTCCGTGCCCGACCAGATCAGGCGGCCCACCTCGGGCTGCAGGAACTTGCCCCATTTCGTCCAGAAGCCTGGCGGGATCGGATGGATGCACTGCAGCGTCCACGGATCGACACGGCCCCAGTCGAAGTCGTGGAATTGCGTCGGGCGCAGCGCCTTGTCGCCAAATGCCTTCGCATAGATCGCCGACAGCGTCCGCTCCGCCGCGTTGCGCTCGCTCGGCAGCGCCCCCGGCGCGACGAACGCGCTCAGCACGCCGACAGAACCGTCCGGCGGCGAGTTGTCATAGGCGAGGAAGACCGGGCCGCCGACCTGGTAGATCTGTCCGCAGTAGCCGTCGTCGCGCCAGAACGGCCGCTCGTAGACGTGCACCGTCTTGCGCATCGGCGCATTCGCGGGCCAGCGCTTCTGCAACTGCGAGCGCCCTTCCGGCAGCGGCGGATCGAACGCGATCTGGTTGCACAGAGCCGGATTCAGCGCGACGATCACGCGGCGCGCGCGCACGACGCCCTGGTCGGTCTGCACCTCGACGACGTCGCGATCCCAGCCGGAGATCCTGCGCACGGGGCACGACAGCCTGATCTTGCCGCCGAATTCACCCGCCATCCTGGTGCTGAGCACCTGCGAGCCGCCGACGAAGCGCGTTTCCTGCGCGCCGCCCTTGATCGATTCGAGCTGATCGTAGTTGCAGCCGGCGCTGTTGATCACCGACAGGTAGTGCAGCAGGCCGAGCTGCGCGGGCGCGCCGCCGAGCGACAGCTGCGCGGCCAGCGCGATGAAGTACCCGTCCTCGTATTTCACGCCCTGCTTCGCCAGCCATTCGCCGTACGTGAGCTTGTCGAGCTCCGCCGCGCGCTGCGCATTCCACGGCGCGCCGGACGGCACGCCGCGCGCCAGTTCGTCGAGCTTCGCGGCGATCGCGCCGTCGCCGCCCGTGCCGCCGTGCAGATCCTGCGCGACCCGCGCGTCGCCTGCCAGGATGACGGACTTGCCCGCGTAGTAGGTCGGAAACGTATCGACCCCGAGTTCGCGGGCCAGGTCGGCGATCGCCGTCTGGCCCGGGCCGATCCACTGGCCGCCGGCCTCGGACACGACGCCGTGGCCCAGTTCGTGATTGAAGGTTCGCCCGCCGACGCGGTCGCGCGCCTCCAGCACGACGAACGAATCGCACCCCGCGCGATTCAGGTCGCGCGCGGCCGTCAGCCCCGCCAGTCCCGCGCCGATGATCACGACGTCCAGCACGCCGCGGCTCGCGAGCGCCGCCGTGTCGCCGGCCGCCAGCGACACCTCGCCCGCGGCCAGCGACACGGCGCCCATGGCCGCGAGACGAAGGACCTGACGCCGGCCCTGCGTCTCGGGTGTGCGCTTCCGATCCGGCTTCCTTGTTCCAACGATTTTCATCGTGTCTTTCCTTGCTCTCTTTTTTATCAGGATCACTGATTCATCGATGCAGAAACGGCCGCCCCGC
Organism: Burkholderia stagnalis; assembly: GCF_902830275.1. Taxonomy (GTDB): domain Bacteria; phylum Pseudomonadota; class Gammaproteobacteria; order Burkholderiales; family Burkholderiaceae; genus Burkholderia; species Burkholderia stagnalis. The sequence continues at coordinate 241,320 of NZ_CADESW010000009.1, forward strand.
TCACGGCGATGCGAGCACGCCATCCTGCGAAAACAGCAGCGGCTTGCCGCCCGCATCGACCAGCGCGGCAGTCAGCGTCGCGCGATCCGCGCGCTGGACGACCTCGATCGACGCGCCGTTCGCGCGCTGCTTCAACACCAGCCCGTCGAGCCCGACCGCAAGCAGCCCGGTCCCCGTCGCGACGAGATCGGTGATCGAGCTCTTCGTCTCCGGGTTCAACGGCGCCCAGCTCGCCCCGCCGTCGCTGCTCTGGAACAGGCTGCCGAGCAGCCCGCCCACCACGATCCGGCCGTCGGGCAGCGCCACGCCCGTCCACAGCGAGCCTTTGCCGCCCGTCTGCAGGTAGCTCCAGTTCGTGCCGCCGTCGGTCGACTTGAGCACGGTCCCCAGCTCCGACACCACGTAGAGCGCGCCCTGGCGATCGGCGAAGATGCGGTACAGGTTACGGTCGGCCTTGCCGCCGCCCGGCGGCTTCGGCAGCGTCGTCCGCGTCCAGGTCTTGCCGCCGTCGCGGGTCTGCAGTACCAGCGACCACAGGCCGACCGCGATCCCGTCATGCGCGCTGGTGAAGATCACGGAGAACAGCGGCTGGTCGACCGACGTGTCGATGTGCTGCTTCTCCCACGTTTCGCCGCCGTCGGCGGTCGCGAGAATCACGCCCCACTGGCCGACCGCCCAGCCGTGCTGCGCGTCGGCGAAGGTGACGGCCGACAGCGTCGCCGACACGGGCACGCGCCGCGACTGCCGCCAGGTCTTGCCGTCGTCGTCCGACAGCAGAATCACGCCGTGCTCGCCCACGGCGACGATGCGCGCGCCCGCGCGCGTCGCGTCCGTCAGCATCATGCGGGCCGGTGCGGCCCACGTGTGCGCGGGCCGCGCGGCCCAGTCCGCGACCGTTCCGTGGGATTGCGCGAACGCCGCCGCGGCAGCGCAAAGCGCGGTACAGGCAACAAGAATCTTGATCATGGCTGGGTCTCTGTAGTGGTGTTCGCGGGCGTCAGTGGGTGAACAAGCCGCCCAAGCCCGACCTCGCATCGCCGAATGCAACCGCCGGCAGCGTCGCGGGCACCTGCTCGCGCGGCGCCCGCTGCCAGGTTTTGCCGTCGTCGTCCGACGCGAGCACGACACCGTGTTCGTCGACGGCGACGATGTGCGTGGCGGCGCGCGGAGCATGTGCGGGCGTCATGCCGGCCGGCGCGGCCCGGTCCCCGACCGATCCATGGAGGAGCGCGAATGCCGCCGCGGCGGCGCAAAGCGCGGTACAGGTGACAAGTGGCTTGTTCATGGAGGAATCCTCAGTAGCTGTGGGCGGCGACGTCAATGGCTGAACAGGCCCGGCGCGCGCGCCGGCTTGCGGCGCGGGAACCAGCGCTCGAGCACCGAGGCCAGCGCGGGCAATGCCGTCATCGCCATCAGCAGGTTGACGAGAAACATGAATGCCAGCAGCTTGCCCATGTCGGCCTGGAACTTCAGCGCCGAGAAGCTCCACGTCGCGACACCGATCGCCAGCGTGATCGCCGTGAAGATCGTCGCCACGCCCACTTCGAGCATCGCGTGCTGCACCGCCTTCACGATCGTCTGCCCGCCCGCGAGGTGCACCTGCAGCCGGTTGTAGATGTAGAACGCGTAATCCACGCCGATGCCCACCGCCAGCACCATCACCGGCAGCGTCGCGACGGTCAGCCCGATCTGCAGCTCCTTCATGAACCAGTAGCCGATGAAGGTCGCGACCGACAGCGGCAGGCAGCACGCGAGCATCGCGCGCCAGTCGCGATACGCGAGGAACACGAGGATCAGGATCGCGGCGTACACGTACAGCATCATCGGCAGCTCGCTCTTCTCCACCTCGTCGTTGGTCGCCGCGAGCACGCCGGCGTTGCCGGCGGCAAGGCGGACCGTGATGCCGGGGAACGGATGCGACGCGCGGTATTGCTTCACGTCGTCGAGGATCCGGTTGATCGTCGTCGCCTTGTGATCGGTCAGGAACAGGTGCACGGCCGTCATGCTGCAGTCGCTTTTCATGAAGCCCTTGATGCGGCCGGCATCGACCGACACGGCCCCGTAGTTCTCGGGCGCGATCGGCACGACGTTCATCTTCGGGTAATCCTCGTTGTAGCCCTGGTCGTAGGTGCGCAGCATCCCCGAATACGACTGCACCGACACGACGCCCGGCTCGGTGCGCATGGCCGCCGCGAAGTCGTCTTCATACAGCCCGACCGCCGGGTTGTCGCACGCCTTGCCGCTCGACTCGATCGCGACCGTGAGCCAGTCGAGGCCCATGTCGTAATTGCCTGCGATCGACGTCGCGTCGCGGTTGAAGCGCGCGTCCGCGCGCAGCTCCGGCGCCCCCGGCTGCAGCGTGCCGATCACGCGGTCGCGGCTCTGCCACGCGGCCAGCGCGAAGATCGCCACCGTCAGCGCCACGGTGAGCGCCGCATACTTCGGCTCGGCCACCCGCGCCAGCACGCGCAACGGTTTCGCGCGCTGCTGCGCGCGCGTCAGCGACTTGTCCGCATAGGCCTTCGAAAAGTTGAAGCAGGACGCGGCGACCGGCAGCAGGATCAGGTTCGTGACGATCTTGTACGCGACGCCCAGCGACGCGGTGATCGCGAGCTCGCGCACCATCGGAATCGGAATCAGCAGCAGCGTGATGAACGACACGAACGCGGTGATCAGCGCGAGCACGCCGGGGATCAGCAGGCCGCTGAAGCTGCGCCGCGCCGCTTCGTACGAGCTGTGCCCGTGCGAGATCTCGCGCACGATGAAGTTCACCTGCTGCACGCCGTGCGATACGCCGATCGCGAACACGAGGAACGGCACCAGCACCGCGAGCGGATCGAGGCCGAAGCCGAGCAACTTCAGCGTGCCGAACTGCCAGACCAAAGACGTCAGCGAACAGACGATCAGCAGCACCGTGAAGCGCACCGAATGGCAGTACCAGTAGACCGCGAGCGCGGTGAGCAATAAGGCGATCCCGCAGAAGCCGAGCACGCCGGTCGCGCCGTCGGCGATGTCGCCGATCTGCTTCGCGAAGCCGATGATCTGGATCTCGTAGCCCGCGTCCTCGAACGGCTGGCGGATCTGCTGTTCGAGCAGCCGGTTGAACGCGACGTAGTCGAGCACCTTGCCGGCGCGATCCCGCTCGTTCAGCTCGGCCGTGATCATCGCGCTGTCCTCGCCGTGCGACACGAGCGTGCCGACGTAGCCGCCGAGCGTCGTCGCACGGCGGATCTGCGCGACGATCTCCGGCGTCAGCTGGTCCGGCGTGATCGTTCCCGAGATGATCGGCTCCGCGCGAAACCCTTCGTCGGTGATCTCGTTGACGAACGCGTTCGGCGTCCACAGCGAGCGCACGCCGATCCGGTCGACGTTCGGCAGGTACGTCACCGCCTGGGTCACCTTGTACAGGCGCGTCAACCCGTCCTGGGTCCAGATCGGCCCCTTGCGCGCCTTCACGACGACGGTGATCCGGTTCGCGCCGAGCAGGTCGTTCCGGTATTGCTGGAACGTGCGGATGTACTCGTGGCCGATCGGCATCTGCTTCTCGAAGCCCGCATCCATGCGCAACTGCACCGCGACCACGGCCATCGCGGCGGTGAACAGCCCGATCGCCGCGAGCACGATCGCGCGGTGGCCGAAGAAGAATTTTTCCAGACTGCTGACTAAGCGATTAAGCACGACATGACCCCTTCAAGTCAGAAGTTCCGAGTGACGAACACGCCGACGAAATTACGATCCGCATAGGGCTGCCCGACCGTCTGGTGCCCGCCGAAGAACGCCGCGAAGTTGATGCCCGCCTGCCACTTCGGCGGGTTCTGGTTGAACAGCACGTAGACGTTCACCGATTTCATGCCCTGCATGTAGTTCGCGGTGAACGTCGGCGTGTAGCCGTAGAGCCCGGTGGTGAAGGTCACGCCGGGCGTCACCTGCCAGCCGTGGATCAGCGTGCCGTCATACGTCCAGTTGAAGTCGATCGTCGCGCCCACCGAGCTCGACGTGCCCTGCCCCGCCGTGATCGGGTAGCCGAGCCCCGAGTTGTTGTTCAGCCACGGGAAATAGCCGGTCGCCGGCACCTGCGTGACCTGCTGGCCGTTGATGTTGCGCGTCACGCTCGAGCCGAGGCCCGGGTAATAGATCCACGTCAGTTCCCAGGTCAGGTTCGCGGAATCCGCGCCGAGCAGCTTGAGGAACGGATACCCGCTGCGCGTCAGCGCCAGCAGGCCGTTCACGTCGAGCTGGAATTTCTTCTTGTCGACCCATTGCTGGCAGTTCGTCCCCGGCACGCCGTTCGTGTTCAGGTCGAGCGGGCCGCCCGCGCCGAAGCAACTCGACAGCGCGACCGCGTCGCGCGGCCGGTACGACAGTTCCGTGCCGATCGCCCACGGGCCGATGCCGAAGTTCGCGCTGGCGCCGAACAGCTGACGGTTGCCGAGGTACGACCACTGCGCGGTGCCGTTCGCCAGCGTCGACAGCACCGGGGACTTGTCGATGTAGTTGAGGTAGTAGAACGCGAAGTTCGCATCGAACGAGCGCGGCGAGAAGTTGAACTTCACGCCGAACTGCGGCCGGTATTTCGCGGGCAGCTGCGTCGAAACCGGAATGCCGATGTCGTTGAACGGCGGCCCGGCGTAGGTGCCGTTCACGAGCCCGTTCTTTATGCCGTCGAGTACGCCGGAGTTGCCCTTGTCGAGCCCCGTCAATCCCGCGATCGTGCCTGCGCTCGGGCCGGCCACGTTGAGGTTGTTGGTGTTGATCGTGAACGGCTCGGCGCCACGGCCGAACACGTTCGCCAGCGACCAGTACGAGCCGACCGGCGGATAGCGGTTGCCGTTCCACTGGAACTGGTAGTAGGCCTCGGTGCTGAACCCGTGGGACAGGTCCGCGGCCACGCTCAGCATCGGCGCGGGCAGCAGCGCCTGCTTGAGCTGCGCGCCCGGGATCAGCAGCTTCTGGGTGTCGAGCGAGTTGGTCGTGTTGATGCCGCTCTGCGCGAACATGCTCTCGCCCCAGTTGATCACCTGGTTGCCGAGCCGCACGTGCGCGTTGCGCCCGCCGATCGTGAAATCCTTCTGCGCCCACAGGTCGAGCAGTTGCGCGTTGTAGACGACCTGCGCCGACGCGGTGCTCGACAGCGGCGTCCTGGCCGTATTCCCGGCCAGGAAGTCGTACATCCCCGTGCCGCGCACCATGAACTTGAGCCCTTCGCTCGGCATTTTCAGCAGCAGTTCGCTGGTCGCGCTGATGTACGTGCTGAACGGCTGCCCTTTCCGGTAGTTCAGGTTGCCGTTGTCGCCGTAGCCCCACTGGTTGGTATTGGCCGCTGCGCCGCAGCCGTATGCGTTCGGATCGCCGGTAAGCGAGCAGCTCGGGCTCTTGGTGCGGATGCCCGCGCCTGCGGTGAGATTGGTCACCCACGAACCCTGGACAGCGCCATCCCCCATCGTGAAATCGTATCCGTATGCGCTCGACGTCGCCGCACCCAGCACGGCAATCGAAATTGTAGTACGCCTAATGACATGCTTCGCTTTCATCGCCCCACCTCACCCAAACCTGGATGCCGACGGCGCGCTCGCGCACGTCGGCTCTATTATTTATTTATGCAGCGCCCTTCAGCGATCGCTGACCGATCGCAGCGATTCCGCCGTGAAGAAATCGGCCTTGAAGCGCGGATCGTTGATCTGCTGATACCAGCGCAGGTCCTTGCCCTGGCCGATCGTCGACGAATCGAGCACGTAGCGTCCGTTGATCAGGTCGTATTGCACGAACGGCTCGTTGTCGCAGGTGCCGCCGAGTTCCCACACCGGGATCGGGTAGCTCTCGCGCACCTTCCACAGCTTGCCCTGCGCGTCGTAGTCCTCGCCGACGAGCGCGAGCCAGCTGTCCTCGTCGAGGTAGAACACCTTCTTCGACGCGACGTGGCGCGCGCTCGGCTTGACCGTCGCCTCGACCACCCATACGCGGTGCACCTCGTAGCGGCGGTGGCTGGCGGCGATGCCGTTCGGCGTCGCGACGTCACGCAGCTTCGCGTTGAAGGTGTACATGCCGAACGCGTTGTACGGCACGATCATGTCCTTCTTGCCCACCAGCTTCCAGTTGAACCGGTCGATGGGGCCGTTGAACATGTTCGCTTCGTCGATCAGGTACTGGTTCTCGAAACCGATCAGCGGCGCATCGTGCGTATAGGCCGGCATGCGCCGCACGCGCCGCTGGCCCGGGAAGTAGTAGTACGTTTCCGAGACCTTGTCGAAATACTGGCGCTGCACGAATGCCTGCCCGGCCAGCGCGGCCGGCGAGTTCGCCGTGAAGTACGCGGCCAGGCTGAGCTGGTCGACGTCCTGCGGCGAGTTCTTGCCGAGCTTGCCCGCCGGAAAGAAGAACACCTGCGGGCCGATCCCGTCGATCCATTCGCCGCCGCCCGGCCGGGGCGAAATGGTCGTGACGTCCAGCGGCCATTCGATGCCTTCGCCGCGATACCGCATTTCGTAGTTCAGGATCGCCTCGGCGCCGCTCTTCGGCTGCGGGAACGGCACGCCGGGCAGGATCGCCGACTGTAACGATTCGCCGTTCGACGCGAGCTTCGCCGACGTCAGGTTCGCCTTCGAGTTCTGCTCGACGGCCTCCGGGAACTGGCATTCGCGATGGGTCGGATAGACGTCCATCCGATAGCCCTTCTGCTGCTTGACGAGCTGGATCTGGCCCGGCGTGAGCTGGCTCGCGTACTTGTCGACGTTCGCGGCGTCGATCGAGTACAGCGGCTTCTCGTTACGATGCTTCCAGAATTCGCCGCGCACCTTGCCGTACTCCCAGCCGGACGGCGTCGCCTGCCTGCCGGCGAACGCGGGCACGGTGCCGTCCTTGTTCGCGCCGCGCTCCGCGCCGACCGGCGTGAGATCGTCCGCCGCCGCGGCTTCTCCGGCCATGAGCAGCAGGGCCGCCGCAATGGCCGTCACGGCTCCGAGTGTGTGCTTCTTCATCATGAGTCTCCTTCCGATTCCGCAATCATTCGCCGGTCACGTCATCGACGGACGGTCGGCGTTCGTTTCGAGCCGATTGTTCGGCCAACCGGCCAAGCCACTTTCCGGCGGCACCGCGCCGCGTTCCGATCGATCGTGAAGCCGTCGGCCGCAGCGCTCGATATCGTTCATATCAACAACTGAGGAGTACGACTTTTATCGATCGCACCATTCGATTCTGGTAGAGGGTGCATCTCACGCTGCATCTCACGCCATAGGCACTCCGCTGGATCGCGCCGGGCTTCGACCGCCCCGGCCATCGCCGGCTCAGGCCGCGCCCGATCCGGCCACCGCCACCGCCCGAATCTCGACGCACAGCCCCGGCAGCGCGAGCTGCGTCACGCCGACCGCGGTCCACGACGGGTAGCGGTCCGGGAAGTACTCGTCCTTGACGGCCGCGAAGCCCTCGGTTTCGCCCTGAAGATTCGTATGGAAGGTCGTCAGTTCGACGACGTCGGCGAGGCTTGCCCCCGCTTCCGCGAGGATCGCCTTCAGCGACTCGAAGGCGATCCGGGCTTGGCCCTGCACGCCGTCGGCCGGCTTCATGTCCGCGCCGATGCCGACCTGGCCCGACACCCAGATCGTGTCGCCCACGCGCGTCGCCGGCGCGAAATGGAAGGCGTCGTACCAGGCCTTGAACCCCGGAGGGATGATCGACTGCCGTTGGTTGTTCGCTGCCACGGATTGAACTCCTTTGTTCAGACGAGTTGACGGAAACAGGGTGCGCGGAACGGATCGCCTGCCTTGAGCGACGCGAGTTCCTCGGCGAACAGCACGCCCATCGTCGGGTAGCCCGAGATGCTGTTGTCGGGCAGCGGACTGAACACGGCGTCGTCGCCGAAGAAGCGCAGCACGAGCGTGCTTCGATCCGGGAAATCGGCATCGACCACGCCGCCGCCGTGCAGCACGCCGGGATGCAGCAGCAGCACGTCGCCCGGTTTCGTTGCCCACGAGATGACGTCGTACGCATTCGGATCGGCGCGGCGCTCGGCCTCGATGTCGGGCATCCGCGGCCACACGCCGCCGCCGTGCAGCGGCTCGGTGGGATCGTCGGGGTTCTGGAACGTCGTGCCGTCGTGTCGCGTGCCGCGATGCGACCCGCGGACGATCTCCAGCGCATTGCGCTTGGGAACGGCCTCGAAGCTGATCCACGCGTTGCCGAAGTGCATCCCCTGCCACGGCAGGTACGACGTGTCCTGGTGCCACAGCGAACGCGCGCCCTTGCCGCCCTTCTTCAGAAAGAGCTCCTCGGCGAAGTACCAGACGTTCGTGGAGCCCCACAGATCGGCGAACAGCTTGCCGATCGGAAGTTGGCCGACCAGTTCGTCGAGCCGTTCCTTCGCATACGGATTGGCGTTGTCGACGTGCGACTTGAACTCGCTGCCGTCGAGCAGCGTGGACGCCATCGGCCCGGGGTTTTCGATACCCCAGTCGAATGCCTGCCGGCACAGCGCCAGTTGTTCGTCGTCGAGCAAGCCTTCGATCAGAACCGCGCCATCCTCTGCGAAAGCCTTGCGTTTGGATTCATCCATCGGTTGTCTCCTGATGAGTCAAATGAGTGCCTTGTCACGGGTGTTTCTGGCTTATCTGTTTTAGAACGTATTGCCAATGTTAGGTCATGATGACAAAAATCAAAAAAAGAAAAAGAGAGGGTATTCCCTGTCCTGCACAGCATGTGATTCGGGGCGGCGACAGGCGATGCGACGCCGACGGCAGCGCACCCGCGCCCGTCACCGGATCAGGAAAACGTGAGTGAACCGGCACGCGGTGCGTGCCGATGTCGGGAGGAATCGAGACGGCGCATGCCGCCTCGACCGGCGTGTCGCGTCGCTAGCCGACGATCCGCGCCAGGCGGCCGCCGATGATCTCGGTCGCCTCGCCGACGATGCGCTCGATCAGCGCCTTGACCGTCGGAACGTCATGGATCAAGCCGGCGACCAGGCCGCATGACCATGCGCCGACGTCGACAGCGCCCTCCTTCATGACGCGCGGATACACCCCGGCCACTTCGTCGGCGATGTCCTCGAACTTGATGCCCGCGCCGAGTGCGCCTTCCTTCTCGAGAATGCGGTCGACGGCGGCATTGCGCAGCACGCGCTCGGTATTGCGCAGCGGACGCATCACGAGGCGCGTATCGCGTTCCGTGGCGGCGACCAGCGCCTGCTTCACGTTCTCGTGCACGGGCGCCTCCTGCGTGGCGACGAAGCGCGTGCCCATGTTGATGCCGTCCGCGCCCAGCGACAGCGCCGCCGCCAGCGAGCGGCCGTCGGCCATGCCGCCGGAGGCCACGAACGGAATCTTGAGTTCGTCTGCGGCGCGCGGCAGCAGGATGAAGTTGGGAACATCGTCCTCGCCCGGGTGGCCCGCGCATTCGAACCCGTCCACGGAGACGGCGTCGCAGCCGATGGATTCGGCTTTCAGCGCGTGGCGAACCGACGTGCACTTGTGGATCACCTTGACGCCCGCTTCCTTGAGCGGCGCGAGGTAAGGCTGCGGATTGTTGCCGGCGGTTTCCACGATCCTGACGCCGCCTTCGATGATCGCGCGGATATAGCCGGGATAATCCGGATGACTGACGGTCGGCAGGAAGGTCAGGTTCACGCCGAACGGCTTGTCGGTCATCTCGCGGCAGCGCCGGATTTCGGCGGCCAGATCGTCCGGCGTTCGCTGCGTGAGGCCCGTGATGATGCCGAGGCCGCCCGCGTTCGAGACGGCCGCCGCGAGCTCGGCGAACCCGACGTAGTGCATGCCGCCTTGAATGATCGGATAGTCGATGCCGAAGAGCTCGGTGATCCTGGTTTTCATGATGCGTTCCGTTTGCGTTGGTGACGAATACGCCGTAACGCGCGCACGCGCGTTGCGGCATTGAAATGCCCCGCCGCGCAACCGACCGCGCCGGGAAGATACGACGACAATCCGAACGGGGATGCAACCGGCCGTTCGATGGCATGCCGCCGAACGCGGCGCACCGTCACTCAGGCATGCGATCGAACACCGCATGCTCGAAGTAGCTGGTCAGCACCGCGTCGGCCAGCTCGTCGGTGATGCGCTGCGGATCGACGGCGCAACCGAACTGCACGCCGTCGCACAGCCCCATCAGGCCGATCGCCAGCACGTCCGCCGGCAAATGCAGCGGCGCGCCCGCGCGTTGCGCCAGACCCGTGACGTAGCCCTTCACGCGGTTCTGCCGTTCGCGCAGCAATGCGTTGAAGTGCTCCCGGAACACCGGATCGCGAACCGCGTGCAGCTTGGCTTCCGCCCACATCAGGAACGAGCCGTGCCGGCGAACGCTTTGCCGATAATGCGCGAGCGCCATCCGCTGCATCTCTTCGCGCGTGCCGCCCGCGTCGAGCATCCGTTGCAGTTGCGCGTCGAGCTCGTCGCTGTCGCGCCTGAGCAGTTCGAGCAACAGCTCCGTCTTGTCGCGGAAGTTCGAATAGAACGCGCCGCGCGTGTAGCCGGCTGCCGCAGCGATCTCCTCGATGCTCGCCGTGGCGTATCCCTTCGTCGAGAAGATTTCGTGCGCGGCGCACAGCAGGCGTTCGCGCGTCCGATCCCGCTTCTGCGAGCCCGTCAGGCGCGCGGATTTCGCGGGTTCGATCTCGGCCGCAGCCTGCGGCGCACCGGGCCACGATGCAGGCAATTCGATACGAGGTTCACTCATCATTTTCGGCGGGCCGATACGTTCCCGCTGTCCCGACGATATGCGTGCTCACGCAAGGCGACGATGCGGATCCCGGGCCGAGCGAATTTCCCCGGCGCTCGCCGTCCGATTGGCGCGCTCCAGCGCGCCATACGCGTAATAGAGCACGACCGTGACGTACGACCACGTGACCAGCGCGAGCACGAAGAAATTGAACACGACGTTGTGCGCGTCGCCCGGTATCGGATAGAAGTCGTAGATGCAGGCGATCGCCTGCGATGCGACCAGCGCGACGGTCGTGGTCATCGCATGGAACAGCTGCCCCGCGCGCAACAAGCGCCGCACGAAGTAAGCGAGGTAGATCGACAGGAGCGCCCACATGACGACGTAGAAGTACGGCAACACCTTGGCGACGAAACCGGCGCCCACCAGCACGGCGGTGCCCGCGAAGGACATCGCGAACAGTGCGACATCCTGGCGCGCGGTCGGCTTGTAGCCGTGCGTCACGGCCATCAGCCCCGCGACCGCGACGATCGGCATGCCGAACCCGCGCGAGAAGGCATCCAGCACATGCGAGACGAGGCCCGAGATCTCGAAACCGGTCGCGAAATAGATCAGCGCATTGGTCGAGGAAACCGTCACGATCAGCCACTCGAGGCCGAGCAGATAGTTGCGCTTCTTCAGAAACTTCACACCGTAGACGCACGTCGTCGTCGCCAGCAGCCCGCTGGCCAGGCAAAGCACGAAAGTTCTATGGTCCATGACTAAACTCCCTCTCCCGATTGCACTGGATTGATCATTGCTTCGCCGGCTTGACGCTCGCCAGATAGTGGGCAACCGCCTTGCGGTCTTCCGGCGACATGGCCGCGGTGACGCGCTGCATCGTGCCGGTGGATTCGACGCGCGTGCCCGCGGCAAACGCGTCGAGCTGTTTCAGCACGTAGTCGGCGCCTTGGCCGGCGAGGCGCGGAAACGGCCCCTGCCCCATCAGTTGCGCGCCGTGACATGCCGCGCATGCGTTGTCCTTCGCCAGCTGCTCGCCGCGCGCCTTCAACCGGGCATCCGGCTCGAAGAAGCGATTCTCGGCGGCGGTCTGCTTCGCGTAGTAATCGGCCACACGCTTGATCTCGGCATCGCTCAGCGACATCGCGAGCGGGGCCATGAACGGGCTGGTCCGCTGTCCGGCGGCGAACCTGTGCAGTTGCTCGGCGACGTATGAGGCCGGCTGTGCCGCGAGGCTCGGATAGCCCTGATGCAGCGAATTGCCGTTGACGCCGTGACAGGCGAGGCACGCGTCGACCAGGCGCGGCCACTGGCCGCCGTCGGCCTCGTCGGCCTGCGCGGACGTCGTGACGAAGCGCTGCAGGCGATAGAGATCGAGGAGACCGGGCCCGTAGATCACGAGGAGGACCGCGACGATGGCGGCCACGGCGAGCAGGATGCGTTTTTTCATGTCCGCTCTCCTCATGCCCGACGCAGCGCATTGAGCGCCTGCAGCGCGCCCTGGTGGCCCGAGCGCACGGCGCCGTCCATGTAACCGGCCCAGATGTTCGCGGTTTCGGTACCCGACCAGATCAGGTTGCCGCACGGCGGCCGCAGCGCTTCACCGTGCGCGCTCCAGAAACCCGGCGGAATCGCCGACACGCAGGTGATCGTCCACGGGTCCGCCTGCCCCCAGTCGTGATCGTGGTAATCCACCGGGGACAACGCGTCCTTGCCCCATGCCTGCGCATAGAGTTCCGCCAGCATGCGCTTCGCTGCCTGCACGTCCGACGGCAGCAGCGCGTTCTTGACGAACGCGTTGACGACGCCGATCTCGCCGCCCGGCGGCGAGTTGTCGTAGGCCCAGATGATCGGCCCGTTGAACTGGAAGACATGGCCGTTCAAGCCCTTGTCGCGCCAGAACGGGCGCTTGTAGACCATCGCCGTCTTGCGCGCCGGCGAATGAGCGGGCCATGCGCGCTGCAGCGCGGCACGCTTTTCCGGCAGCAGCGGAGTGAATTGCACCTGGTTGCACAGGGCCGGATGGATCGCCATGATGACTTTCCGCGCGCGCACCACGCCCTGGTCCGTGTGCAGCGTGACGACGTCGCGATCCCAATCGGAGATCCGCCGCACCGGCGACGACAGGCGCACCTTGTCGCCGAGCTGCCGGGCCATCTTGTCGCTGAGGATCTGCGAGCCGCCGACGAAGCGGGTTTCCTGCGCGCTGTGGCGGATGGCGTCGAGCTGCGTGTAGTCGCAGTCGGCCGAGTTGATCATCGACAGGAAATGCAGGAGGCCCATCTTGGCCGGCATCACGCCGCCGGAGAGTGCGATCGACCCGTTCCAGCTCGGCCGATCCTCGAGCGGGATGTCCTGCGTGGCCAGCCATTCGCCGACCGACAGCTTGTCGAGCTCGGCAAGCTTCGGCGATTTCCACGGCGCGCCCGAAGGCACGTCGCGCGACAGCTTGCTGAGCTTGGCGCCGACGGCTTCGTCGGTGCCGAACGTGCCGTTCAGGTCGATCTCCACGCGGCCGTCGCCGCCGAGCACGACCGTCTTGCCCGCGTAGTAGCTCGGGAAGGTGCCGACGTCCAGCTCGCGCGCGAGATCCGCCACGGCTGTCTGGCCGGGCCCGATCCACTGCCCGCCGACTTCGCTGACGTAGCCTCCGCCGATGTCGTAGTTGAGCGTCCGCCCGCCCACCCGGTCCCGCGCTTCCAGCAGCAGGAACGACTCGCAGCCGGCGTGGCGCAGGTCCCGCGCGGCGGTCAGGCCGGCCAGCCCCCCGCCGACGATGACGACATCGAGCACGTCGCCCGGGTTGCCGGCCGCTTGCGCGGCGCCGGCGTTCGCCCGGGCCGCGCCCATCGCGATGCCGGCGGCGGCAACCGACGTACCGGCGTACTTGAGCCATTGCCTTCGCTGCAAATCGGCCGAACGGTTGGGTGGAGACTTCTTTGCCATGGTGTCTTTTTTCTCATGCCAGGAAAGTCATGCGTCAGCGGCCCATCGGGGCAGCGCACGCCGGACGGTTGCCCGGAATCGGAGTCCGGGTCGAATCGAAGGGAATGCACCGGCCGTTCGACGACCTTTCGGCTTCCGAAGTAAAACCCCTTCAGCGCCGAAGGTCTTTCAGGCCCTTCCCTTTACTAGTACATGTTGCAAAACATAGGTCATGATACATAACAAAAGAAATGAAAAAAAAGACAGGGTATTCCCCTGTCTTCAGCGTGCCGATTCGAGCGGCGGATTCATCAGCCCACCGGCGGGCATCCCGATGCCGTCCGGCCCTTGCGGGCCGGACGACGCGCCGGCCCGGCGTTACTGCGCCTTCGCCACCGGCGGCACGTCGGTATCCGTCAGGCCGCCACCGAGCGCCTTGTAGAGCGCGACAGCGTTGCTCAGCTCGCTGCTTCGCAGGTCCAGCAACGCCTGTCGCGCCGCGTACAGCTGCCGCTGTGAATCGAGCAGCTCGAGGCGCCCTTCGACGCCCGCGCGATAGCGCAGGTTCGACAGGTCGGTGCGGCGCTCGGCGCTGGCCACCACGCGGGTCTGCGCGTCGATCTGCCGGCCGTAGGTTTCGCGGCCGGCGAGGCCGTCCGCGACCTCGCGGAACGCGATCTGGATCGCCCGCTCGTATTCGACGACGGCGCTCGACTTGCGCACCTCCGCCAGGCGTAGCTCCGAACGCAGCCTGCCGCCCTGGAAGATCGGCACCGTCACTTGCGGCGAGAACGCCCAGGTGCGCTGGCCGCCGTCGAACAGGCTGCCGAAGCCCGGGCTGATGAAGCCCAGCGTCGTCGTCAGCGACAGCCGCGGGAAGAACGCGGCGCGCGCGGCGCCGATATCCGCGTTGGCGGCCACCAGGTTCTGCTCGGCCTGCCGGATGTCCGGCCGGCGGATCAGCAGCTCGGACGGCAAGCCCGCCGGCAGCTGGGTCATCACCGGCTGGCGCTCCAGCGGCACCGGTTCGGGCAGATCCTTGGGCAGCTCGGCGCCGACCAGCAGCCGCAACGCGTTGCGCGCCTGCTTGACGGCGCGCGTGCGCGCCTCCAGGTCCGCGGCCGCGCTCGCGACCTGGCCCTCGGCCTGCGCGACGTCGACGCCGCTGGCCTGATGCGCCTCCTTCAGGCGCAGCGCGAGATCGAGCGACTGCTGCCAGTCGGCCAGCGTGCGTTCGGACAGCGCGCGCTGCTCCTGCGCGAGGCGCTCGGCGAAGTAGGCATCCGCCACCGCGCCGACGAGCGAGACCTGCGCGGCGCGGCGCCCCTCGTCGGTTGCCAGATAGCGCGCAAAGGCAGCATCCGACAACGACTTCACCCGGCCGAACAGATCGATTTCGAACGCGCTGATGCCGACGTTCACGCCGTACTGATTCTGCGTGGACTCGAGAATCGGCGGGTTCGATTGCGAATCCGCGGGGGTGCGCTGGCGCGTGAAGCTGGCGCCGGCATTGATGGACGGCAGCCGGTCGGCGCGCTGGATCCCGTACTGGGCCTGCGCCGCCTCCACATTCAGCACGGCCAGGCGCAGGTCGCGATTGTTCTCGAGCGCGAGCTCGATCAGCCGCTGCAGGCGCCGGTCGCCGAACATCGTGCGCCAGCCGAGGTCGGCCGCATGCGCGCCGGTGTCGGCCGCGGCGCCTTCCGTCGTGTAGGCCGTCGGCACCGGCGGCTCCGGCTTGACCAGCCGGGGCGCCATCGAGCAGGCCGACAGCGCGACGGCCGCCGCTACGGCAAGGGGAAGAACAAGCATTCGCATAACATTAACCTTCCTGTTCCGGACTCACGGCGACGGTTTTCTTGCGGAATCCGAACCATGCCCCGACGCGCTCCTGGAAGCCCATCACGAACACGAAAAACACCGGCACGAAGAAAATCGCCAGCACCGTGGCGGTCACCATGCCGCCGAACACGCCCGTGCCGATCGCGTGCTGCGTTTCGGCGCTCGCGCCCGTCGCGATCATCAGCGGCACCACGCCCAGGCCGAACGCCAGCGACGTCATCAGGATCGGGCGCAGCCGCAGCCGCGACGCTTCCACCGCCGCTTCGACGAGCCCCTTGCCTTCCTCGCGCAACTGCTTCGCGAATTCGACGATCAGGATCGCGTTCTTCGCGGACAGGCCGATCACGGTGATCATCCCGACCTTGAAGTACACGTCGTTCGGCAGGCCGCGCAGCATCACCGCGCCGATCGCGCCGATCAGGCCCAGCGGCACGACCAGCATCACCGACAGCGGGATCGACCAGCTCTCGTAGAGCGCCGCCAGCACCAGGAACACCACGATCATCGACAGCGCCATCAGCATCGGCGCCTCCGAAGCGGACTGGCGTTCCTGCAGCGACTGGCCCGTCCACGCCACCGAGAAGCCCGGCGGCAGCTGCCTGGCCAGACGTTCCATCTCGTCCATCGCCGCGCCGCTCGAGTAGCCGGGTGCGGCCATGCCCGAGATGCGCGCGGACGGGTAGCCCTGGTAGCGCACCATCTGCAGCGGCGTATCGGCCCACACCGGCTGGACCACCTCGGACAGCGGCACCATGCCGCCGCTCGCATTGCGCACGTAGAGCTTCATCACGCTGTCGATCTGCATGCGCGCCGGCGCATCGGCCTGGATGATCACCTGCTGCATGCGCCCCGCGTTCGGGAAATCGTTGACGTAGGTCGAGCCCATTGCACCCGACAGCGTGTCGCTGATGCTCGTGAACGACACGCCCAGCGCCTCGGCCTTCTGCCGGTCGATATCCAGGCGGATGCTCGCGCCGGCCGGCAGGCTGTCCGGATAGACGCCGACCACGACCTTGCTTTGCGCCGCGAGTTCGAGCAGCTTGGCCTCGGCCGCCTTGAGCGCCGCGTTGCCCTGGTTCGCGCGGTCCTGCAGGCGCATCGAGAAGCCCGAGCTGGTGCCCAGTTCGTCGATCGCCGGCGGCATCAGGCTCATCACCGTGCCTTCGGTCACGCCCGCCATCGCCTGCTGGGCCATCATGGCTTCGCCCATGGCCGTCGCGCCGTTGCGCTTGTTCCAGTCCTTCAGCACCGCGTAGTTCAATGCGGCATTCGGGCCGGAGCCGGAGAAGCCGTAGCCGACGATCGAAATGCTGGACTCGATCCCCGGGCGCGAAGCGATATGCCGCTCGAGCGTCTTGACCACGTCCCGCGTGCGCTCGGCCGTCGAATCGGACGGCAGCAGGAAGCCGGTCATGAAGTAGCCCTGGTCCTCCTCGGGCAGGAACGACGACGGCAGCTCCCGGAAGCCGACCACCAGCACGCCGCAGATCGCGACGAAAATCAGCATCACGCGCCCCGCACGGCCGATCAGCCGGCCGACGCGCGTCGCGTACCACTGCGTCATGCGGTCGAAGCGGCGGTTGAACCAGCCGAAGAAGCCGCGCTTCTCGTGGTGCCCGTGCGCGATCGGCTTGAGCATCGTCGCGCACAGCGCCGGCGTCAGCGTGAGCGCGAGCAGCGCCGAGAACAGGATGGACACCGCCATCGACATCGTGAACTGCTGGTAGATCACGCCCACCGAACCGCTGGACATCGCCATCGGCAGGAACACGGCGGTCAGCACCAGCGTGACGCCGATGATCGCGCCGGTGATCTCCTTCATCGCCTTGACCGTCGCGTCCTTCGGCGACAGGCCTTCCTCCGCCATCAGGCGCTCGACGTTCTCCACCACGACGATCGCATCGTCGACGATGATGCCGATCGCGAGCACCATGCCGAACATGGTCAGCACGTTGATCGAGAAACCCGTGGCCAGCATCACCGTGAAGGTGCCGAGCATCGCGACCGGCGCGACGATCGCCGGGATCAGCGTGTAGCGCACGTTCTGCAGGAACAGGTACATCACGAGGAACACCAGCACCATCGCTTCCAGCAGCGTATGGAGCACCTTCTCGATCGAGATCTTCACGAACGGCGCGGTGTCGAACGGGATCGAATCGCTCATGCCCGACGGCATCGATTTGCGCATCTCGTCCAGCCGCGCCCGCACGGCCGCCGCGGTCTTGACCGCGTTGCCGCCCGGCGAAAGCTGCACGCCGGCGATGACGGCGGGCTTGCCGCTCTCGGTGTTGACGAAGTTGTAGGACTGCGAGCCGAGTTCGACCCGCGCGACGTCGCCCAGCACCACCTTGGAGCCGTTCGCGTTGGCGCGCAGCACGATCGCGGCAAACGCTTCCGGCGTCGTCAGTTGACCCTGCACGGTGAGCGGCACGGTCACCCGCTGCCCGGTCATGGCCGGCAACGCGCCGACGCTGCCCGGCGCGATCTGCACGTTCTGCTGGCTGACGGCGGCCGTCAGGTCGCTCATCGACAGGTTGTAGGTGATCAGCTTGGACGGATCGACCCAGATGCGCATCGCCCGTTCGGACCCGAACATCTGCACGCGGCCCACGCCCTCGACGCGGCGCAGCTCCTCGACGATGTTGCGCGCCATGTAGTCGGCGAGTTCGCCTTCGTCGAAACGGCCGCTATCGGACTTGAGGGCGACGAACAGCAGGAAGCCGGACGAGGCCGACTCGACGATCACGCCGTTCTGCCGCACGACCGCGGGCAGGCGCGGCTCGACGGCCTTCAGCTTGTTCTGCACGTCGACCTGCGCGAGCGCCGGATCCGTGCCGGGCTTGAACGTGACGGTGATCTTCGAGACACCGGACGTATCGGCCGACGACTCGTAGTACAGCAGGTTCTTGACGCCCGACAGCTCCCGTTCGATCAGGCTCAGCACCCCGTCGCTCATGGTTTGCGGCGTGGCGCCCGGGTAGGTCGCGGTGATGGTGACGGTCGGCGGTGCGACCGTCGGGTAGCGCGCGATCGGCAGCTCCGGGATCGCGATCAAGCCCGTCAGGATGATGAAGAGCGCGACGACCCATGCGAAGACCGGCCGGCGGATGAAGAATTGAGACATGGCAGGACGCTCCCCGTGACTCAGCGCGCGGCCGTGGCGGCCGCGGCGTCAGGCGACTTCCAGGCCTTCGCGGTGACCGGGACGCCGTCGGCCAGGCGCTCCATGCCTTCCACCACGACCTTCTGGCCCGCCTGCAGCCCCGACTTGATGCGGTAGCTGCGGCCCGCCTGCTCGCCCAGCTCGACCGGCTTCAGGTGCGCCTGGTTCTTCGCGTCGAGCACCCAGACCTGCGGCTTGCCGTCCGCGCGCAGCACCGCCTGTTGCGGCACCGTCAGCGCGTTCGCGTAGTTCGCGCGCGGAATGCGGGCGCGCACGTACATGCCCGGCAGCAGCTGGCGCTTCGAGTTGTCCACCAGCACGCGCACCAGCACGTCGCCGGTGCCGGAATCGACGTTCACGCCGGAGAACAGCATGCGGCCCTTGACGTCGTAAGGCGTGCCGTCGTCGCGCAGCACCTCGACCGGCAGGCCGGTGCCGGTATACCCGTCCTGCGACGCCAGCGCGTCGCGCAGGTGCTGCAGCGATGCGGCCGGCTGGCGCACGTCCACGTAAACCTGGTCGATCTGCTGGATGCGCGCCATCGGCTGGCTGTCGGCGCTGCTGACGAGCGCGCCTTCGGTCACCAGCGCCTGGTCGATGCGGCCCGTGATCGGCGCCTCGACGGTTGCGAACTTCAGGTCGAGCTGCCGGCGGGCGAGCGTGGCGCGCGCCTGCGCGACGTCGGCGGCTGCCTGGTCGCGCTGCGACACCGCATCGTCATACACCTGGCGGCTGATCGCGTCCGCCTCGACGAGCGGGCGCAAGCGCGCCGTCTGCACCTTGGCGCGCGAGAGCGCGGCCTCGGCCCGCTGCAGCGCCGCCGCGGCCGTATCCATGTCGGCCTTGAACGGCGCCGGATTGATCTGGAACAGCGACTGGCCGGCACGCACCTCGGTGCCCTGCTCGAACAGCCGGCGCTGCACGATGCCGCTGACCTGCGGGCGGATTTCCGCGATCCTGACCGCCGCGATGCGGCCGGGCAAGTCTTCGGTCAGCTTGAGGGGCGCAGGCGCCAGGGTCATGGCGCTCACCTGCGGCGCCGGCAGTGCGGCCTGTTGTTCGGATTGTCCGCACCCGGCCAGTAGCGCAGCAAACACGAGGGCGTATGCACCGCCGTAGCGGCAACGTCGATCGTTATTCATATGGACTCCATGAGACGCAGGCAACCAGACTGCCGGCGAAGACTGGCGAGTCTGCGCGCGACCAATGGCGTCTCGTCTGAGGTAGCATGGAGATTCGATGGAGATACCAACGGAATTCGAAGCAGTCGACATGCCTGAAACCACCCGCCCCTCCGGTGCCGCCCAGGGCGCCCAAGCCCTGATCCTCATTGCCGAGGACGAACCCGAGATCGCCGAGATCCTGGCCGCCTATTTCGCGCGCAGCGGCCTGCGCAGCGTGCATGCGGCCGACGGCCGCCGCGCGCTCGACCTGCATCTGTCGCTCAAGCCCGACCTCGTGCTGCTGGACGTGCAGATGCCCCACGTCGACGGCTGGCAGGTGCTGGCCGAGATTCGCCATCGCGGCGATACGCCCGTGATCATGCTGACCGCGCTGGACCAGGACGTCGACAAACTGACCGGGCTGCGCATCGGTGCGGACGACTACGTGGTCAAGCCGTTCAATCCCGCGGAAGTCGTCGCGCGCGTGCAGGCGGTGCTGCGCCGCTCGATGGCCAATGCGGGCGCGGCGGACCGGCGCGTGCTGCGCGCGGCGCCGTTCGAGATCGACCTCGACCACCACGAAGCCACCGTGCAGATCGGCCAGCAGCGCCACACGCTCACGCTCACGCTGACCGAATTCAAGCTGCTCGCGCAGCTGGCGCGCGCGCCCAAGCGGGTAGCCAGCCGCGCCGAGCTGATGGCGGCCTGCCTGCCGGAAGGCGATGCGCTGGAGCGCACGGTGGACAGCCACATCAGCAAGCTGCGCAAGAAACTGGAGGAACTCGGCATCGACGGTGTGCCGGCCAGTGTGCGCGGCGTCGGCTACAAGCTGTGGAGCGTCGATTGAAGCTGGAAGGCCTGAGCCGCCAGATCGCCTTGTGGATGGCGGCGATGGCGTTCGGCGTGACGGTGCTGGTGGTGGTGACGGCCTATGTGTTCTATTACCTGGTCTTCACGTACTGGCCCGCCTATTACAACTACGGCACGCGCTGGGAGTGGGTGCCGACCGCGCCGGAATGGGTCTGGCTGAGCGCGACCACGCTGGCCGGCCTCGCGCTCGCGATTGCCGTCGCGGTCAACCTGTCGCGGCGCATTCTGGCGCCGTTGAATTCGGTGGCGGACAGCATCCGCCGCGTCGCGCACGGCGATCTCGGCGCGCGTGCGGTGGCCGGCGACCGCTCGTTGCGCGAAGCCGCGCTGCTCGCCGACGATTTCAACGCGCTCGCCGACCAGTTGCAGCGCGTGACCAAAGAGCAGGCGTTCTGGAATGCCGCGATCGCGCACGAGCTGCGCACGCCGGTCACGGTG